>NZ_JBKJHF010000001.1:0-3242780 GCF_046614475.1 Devosia sp. XGJD_8 | reverse complement strand
ATCGAGATCGATGCCGTGGATCACCTGGATATCGCCATAGGCCTTGACGATCTGCCGGAGCTGGATGTTGGTCGCCATGGTGATCTCCTAAGTTTGGTAGCGGGCCGGAACCCAGCTGGAATACTTGGCGTGAGATGCCGCAAGCGGCAGCGCAATATCCGTTCCGACTTCCGAGGAATCATAGATCGCCGTTACCAGTTCCAGCGCCTGACGCGCATCAAGGGTGGTGACGGGCAGTGGTCCACCTCTGACGATCGCCTGGTGAAACAACCGCAATTGCGTGGTGTGCCGCGAAGGCACGAACTGCCAGTCCCTGAGCACGTCGGCGATGCGCTCGCCGATCGCAGGTGATTTCGGGATGATCTGCCAATCAGCCTCGCCAGGCCTGTATGGCGCATGATCGCTCTCGATGGTGAGATGCTCGAATGCGAGGCGTATGCGGGTCAACTGGTCTGCGGACCCGAGGGTGGCAGTGAGGGAAACTAGCGCACCACTGGCCATCTTGAGCGAGGCGGAAAGACAGTCTTCCACCTCAATCGGATTTACCCGCGTATCAACACGTCCGAACACCCGCTCCACCGGTCCCATGAGGTAGGTCATCATGTCATGGGGATGGATGGCATGCGCCATCAGCACGCCGCCAAGCTCGGTCGCCCACTTGCCGCGCCACGGTACGGCATAATAATCAGCACCGCGCTTCCAGAAGGTCTCCACCGTCCCGACATAGGGCTTACCCGCCAGTCCCGCATCGAGCACGGCCTTGGCCTGGGCTATGCCGTTGCCATAGCGATATTGAAACACCGGCATCAGCCTTCCCCGAGACTGCGCTTCGGCCGCAATGATGCGGTCGACATCTGCCAGCGATCCGACCAGCGGCTTCTCGCATACGACATGCTTGCCGGCGGCCAGCCCAGCCGAAACCTGCTGCAGGTGCAGGCCGGGAGGCGTGCAGATATCGACGACGTCGATATCCTCCATGGCCAGCAGCGCCTCGAAGGACGTGGTCCGGCGCGGCACGCCGAATTCATCGGCGACCTCGGCCAGTCGTTCCTCGTTGAGATCGCACAGCGCCACAACGTCAAAACAGTCGGCATTGGGCACGTAGCCTTCGACCAGATGCGTCCGCCCGGCCCCGCACCCGACGATGCCGACGCGCAGCTTTTTCGATCCGCTCAACGCTTCATCCCCGTCGTGGCAATGCCTTCGATCAGCAGCCGCTGAAAGGCGAGAAAGAAGATCATCACCGGCAGCAGCGTCAGGATCGACATGGCGAACATGGCGCCCCAATCGCTGTCGCCGGTCGCATCGGTGAAGGCGCGCAGGCCCAGCGTGACGGTGAAATTGCGGATGTCGCTGAGATAGACCAACGGCGCGAAGAAATCGTCCCAGGTCCAGATGAAGGTGAAGATAGCAGCAGTGGCCAGCACGGGCGTCGAGAGCGGCAAGAGAATCTTCCAATAGATGCGCCAGGCCGAACAGCCATCCATGATGGCCGCCTCGTCCAGTTCCTTGGGCAGGCCGCGGAAAAACTGCACCATGAGAAAAATGAAGAAGGCATCGGCTGCCAGGAATTTGGGCACCACCAAAGGTAGGAAGGTGTTCACCCAACCCAGATTGAAGAACATGACATATTGCGGGATCAGCGTGACCTGGCTGGGCAGCATCAGCGTGACCAGCATCAGCGCAAACCAGATATTGCGGCCGGGAAATTCGATACGGGCAAAGGCGAAGGCGGCCAGGGAACAGCTGATCAAATTGCCGATGATGCTGAGCACTGCGACGATCAGCGAATTGGTGAAGAACGTGCCAAAGCTGATCTGCAGCATGGTCCAGCCGCGCACATAGGAGTCAAAGCTCCACGCCGAAGGCCACAGACTGCCCGAACTGAATATTTCGGACTCTGGTCGCACCGAAGCGGAAAACATCCAGGCCAGCGGATAAAGCATGAGGATCGAGGCGGCGATCAGCAGAACATGCAGCGCGCCCTTGACCGTCCACGCACGCATTGAGGTGGTTCTAGTCGTCATAATGCACCCAGAACTTGGCGCTGAAGAAGGAGATGGCGGTGAACGCCGCGATGATCACGAGCAGGATCCAGGCCAATGCCGAAGCATAACCCATGCGGAAGAAGCCGAAGGCTTCCTGATAGAGGTAGAGCGTATAGAATAGTGTCGAATTGATTGGCCCGCCGCTCCCCGCCGAAATGACGAAGGACGGGGTAAAGGACTTGAAGGCGTCGATAGTCTGGATGATCAGGTTGAAAAACAGGACCGGCGTGATCATCGGCACGGTGATCTTGACGAACTGCCGCCATTTGCCCGCGCCGTCTATGCTGGCAGCCTCATAGAGATCGGACGGGATCTGCCGCAAGCCGGCGAGAAAGATGATCATCGGCGCGCCGAATTGCCAAACGCTGAGGATCACGAGGGTCCAGATCGAGTAGTTCGGATTGGAAATCCAGCTCGGCCCGGTAATGCCGAAATTGGCTAGCCCTATATTGATGAGCCCATCGCCCGCGAACAGCTGCCGCCACAGCATGGCTATGGCGACGCTCGCCCCGAGCAGGGAAGGCAGATAGAAGATCGCCCGATAAACCGAGAGCCCTTCAAGACCCTTGTTGAGCGCCACCGCGACAAGCAGTGCCAGCGCCAGCTTGATCGGCACCGAAAGCAGCACGAAAACGAAGGTTACGCGCATCGAGGCCATGAACTTGGGATCGGCCAGCAGGATTCGCGAATAATTGTCCGTGCCGAGCCAGTTCGGCGCCGTCAGCAGGTCGAAATCGGTGAATGACAGATAGAGCGAGACCACCGCGGGCACGACCGTCAGCAGTGTGAAGCCGATGAGCCAGGGAAAGAGGAAGGCGTAGCCGGCAAAGGCGCGACTGCGCGTGGCCTGCGATTGCCACCAGAAGGCATGACTTCGCCGGCCCGCCGGTGACGGCAGGATACCATTCTGGGTGATGTCGGTCATCGCCTGTCCTTTGACTATGGCGCCCGCCTGGCGCGAGGCCGGGCGGGCAGGAGGCGCCTATGCGCGGGCGAGAGCCTCGGCCATGCCGGCATGGAGGTCTGCGGCGCCCTGTTCGGGCGACTTGGCTTCGAAGGCCACTTCTTCGGAAATTGTGCCGAGAACGGTGGTCGCTTCGCCGGCGCCCTGTGGCGGAGCGGGCGGCAAGGGACCGATCAAGGCCGATATCGAGTCCAGATAGGAGACGGCCGCCTGCGAAGAAGCGTCCAGCGATGGCAGGATGGCTTCGCGGGTTTTCGGGTCTTCGGGCGCACCGCGCTCGACGCCGAGAATGGTCATGGCCTCAGGATCGTTGAGGAAGAAGTTGAGAAACTGGCCAGCCAGTTCGGGATTGGCGACTTTCGAGCTCAGGCTGAAATACATCGAAGGCTTGAGATACTGGCCCGGCTGGCCACCTTCGAGAACCGGCAGGCTGACCATGCCGAGCTGATCGGTATTTGCCTTCTGGTAGGCCACCAGCTGGTTGGATTGGGCTATGCCGGAAGCGGCCTTGCCGGTGGTAACGAGGCTGGTGTCCACATTGCCTTGCGACAGCGCCTGGACATCCGCGGGGACGCAGGCGCCCGACTTGCGCATCTCCGACCACATGGTGAACCAGGCAACGGCGTCCTCGACATCAAAGCCGAGCCCGCCTTCCGGCGCGTATTGGGCCTTGCCGCGCTGGCGCAGATAGGTTTCGAACGAAACCTCGTGGCCGCTGGCGTCCTGAGTGCCGTAAAAGCCCGAGCGCGGCGTCTTACTCGTAAGCTCGGCACTCAAAGCTGCGAACTCTTCCCAGGTCGTGCCGATCTGTGGCGCGGCCACGCCCGCCTCGTCCCAAGCCGTCTGGTTGAGGATCAGCCCACCAGTATTGGCGCCCAGGCTGATGCCATAGACCTTGCCGTCGACACGGCCGACGCCGATGCGGTCATCGGGCCAGTTCGACAGATCGATGGTCGAGCCAATCAGCTCGTCAAGCGGCAGCAGCACGCCGCGACCGGCATATTCGAAGATATAGCGGTAATCCATCTGGATGACATCGGGCGGGTTGCCGCCTGCGGTCTGGGTGGCCAACCAGGTCCAGTAATCGCCTCCGCCGGGCAGGCTCTGCCCGTCGATCTCAACGCCCGAATTGGCCGCCTTGAACAGGTCAATGATCTTGTTGGTGCGGTCAGCGCGTTCGGCATTGCCCCACCAGCTCATGCGCAGGCGGTTTTCTTGGGCCCAGGCGCCACGAACGCCGCTCATGCCTGCAATCGCCAGCATTGAGGTTCCGGCGATGAAGTGCCGTCTCGTCAGATTGAAGCTCATAAAGTCCTCCCTTTCGGCTGACATCTGAAATATCAGATATTAGCACAGAGTCAACTCTTGTATGGAAGTTGAGCGCGTAGCCGATTTGCAGCAGACTCGGGGACCGTCGAAGCGCAGCACACGAACAAAGCAATGCCTTTCGGCGAGTGCAGAGCGGAGGACAGGAGGCAGGCCGCGCGCGTTGACGTTAGCCCATTTAGCCGCAACTGCGGCAACGACTCCACGGGTTGTCGGGGAGCTCAGAGCCTAGAATTGTCCGCTATCGCCAGGTTGCATCCAAGAGCTGCCTGTCTGAATCCGGCCCCAATTCGGTCGACAGGGCAGGGGCCTCAAAGCCGGCTAGCCTCATAGCGTCACGTCAGGGCATACCCTGAGGTGACGTAACATGATGACCCCAGATCTCGTCACTTCGTGGTAGATGACCATCAAATGTTACGCTGGCGGCTTGACCCTAAAGCCTGGCGTTACACGCACGGCCAATGGCGCATTTGGGGCCGGTAGCGGACGGTCCGCTCTGGTGGGCTTTTCGGTGAAATCGGACATCTAAGGGCCATTCAATGGCCCCACATCGGCGCTCTCCACCCAGCATCAAGGGCTTCGCGCTCCGAGCAGAACCAGTACTCGCCTTTGTCGATGGAGATCTTGGTCCGCGCGTACCAAGGCGACCACGGAGCGTGGTAGATGTGCCCGTTCTCTGAGATATTGCCCTTGATCGGGCAGCCGTCTGGCGACTCCTGGGTCGCAACCTCCCACTTCGCGGCACGATAATCCCAAGGCGCCTGGTTTGCTGCTTGCCAGATCTGCACGCCTTTGTCGGCCGCGATTTCCTCATCTGCGGCGTAGTCCTCGGAATACCGTCTGAAGGCCCAGGCATAACCTTCCGAAACCATCGCGCGGTTTAGTTCGATACCGCCTACGGTGCAGACAGAAATCACACGGTCGTAGTCGTCCAATCCTCGATCGTCGCAATTTGGTACTGCGTCACCGATGAAGTACTCCAGCCGACGCGTCGCTTCATCGCCGCAACGCCAAGTGCCGCCGCTTGCGTCCCGGCAGGTCTGCCCAGCTTCCGGAGCATCGATGCCATGAAGTCGGAAGGTGGTGCCATCGATGCGAATGGTGTCGCCGTCCACCACCGTCACTTCGGCGGCTCGCACCGCCGTCGACAGGATCAGGATGAACGTCACGATAGCGGATGCGGCGATGAATCCTCGCCTCATTGCCCCTCCACCGCCGGACTGCTCCGGCGCACGCGGAGTTCTATTCGCCTGCGATCGCGTTCGTCGCCGGGACTGAGGCCATCGGAGAGGATGTCGCCAGGCAGTATCAACTGCGCCCCGGACAGCGGCACGATCTTCACCCCCGTGCCGCTGAACGCGCTCTCCAGAACCTTGGCCACCGCGATCGCACGGGCCAGCCCAAGGCCGGCATTGTCGACCGGCTTTAGGTCGCCGATCTCGGCACCACCGTTGAGCGCCGGTATGGCCAGCGTGTCCAACGTGGACCGCTGTGTACTGTTTATCGGCTGCTCGTCAGTGTGACCCACGACCTCGATCACATCGACGTCGTATCGAGCGAGCAGATCCAGCAGTTGCTGAACCGTCTCCGTTTCGAGCCTCGTCCTGAAATCCGTGGACAGCTCCGCACTGCTGGTCACGAACCTGAACTCGTCGCTGCCGAGCGTTATCATGGGTGGCCAGTCGTGGCCCGATGGAGCTGGGATAGCGTTCGTCGTCTGCTCGACACGGGTGACCACCTCGGTCAGCGTCAAGCCACGGTCGACCATGGCTTGGCCGATCTCCTGCGCGATCCTCAGTTCGCGCCAGGTCTCGTCGGGTATCGGCTTGTCAGCAAGGTTCGACGCGGGCAGGATCTCCTGCCATTGCTGGCGCTCGTCGCGCAGTCTCTCCAGCTCCGCGATATCCTTGGCCACGCGCTCCTGCTCTTCCGGCGATGCGGAAACTGCGCCGGCAGCCACCAGCTCGTTCACACGTTGCTCAGCGGCCGCAATCTTCTCCTGTTGCTCTTGGAGCAACGCGCTCGAAACGAGCAAGAGGCAGAACAGTAGAAGTAGCATCATCTCGGCCATGGTCAGGCCGAGGACGACACCACGCCGGTGGCCCCTTTCGCCTTCCAATAGATGTCCCGGCTCCGGGCGCCTCACGGTTGCTGGCCGTCTCGGCTGATGGGGGCTACTAGCGGCTCCACTGCCTCATCCGACCTGGGCGCTTCCCGTCGACCGAACATTCCGAGGAAACCACCTCGCTGCTGAGTGATGAGGCCCTGTAGCTCCTCAATCGAACGGGTCACGCGGGCGAGGTCGGTGGTCGCCGTATTCCGTTGAGCGTTCGACATCGCGACCTCATCCGCGAGGCGGTCGATGCTCTTGATCTGCTCGGTCATCCGCTGGAAGGCTTCGGAGATCGTCGACTGCAGGGCATCTACGGCGGGCTGCATCGTGACCTCGACGACTCTGCCGGGCGTCTGGGACAGGTCGAGCCGAGCCGCGAATGCCTCTGCCGCATTGGCCAGGGTCTCGGTCGCTTGTTCCAGTTTAGAGTTGACCCGATCCAAGGATTTCGATGTGCGGTCGAGCTGGCGCTTGATCTCGGGAGAAGCGAAATCCTCAGATATCTGGGCAGCAGTGCCTTCGACGCCGATCACTGCGGTGGCACGAATTGCGTCCACGGCCTCCGAGGCCGCCTTGCCCATGGAGACCAACTGGATCTTCGTCTCATCGAAGGTCTCCTGGGCCATCTGCTGGCTGCTGCGACGAAAGTGCGCCAGTTCATACTGGATACCATCCAGCTCACGCCGCACCTTCCGGGATGCCTCCGCCAAGTCGAGCCGCGAGGCCGCCTCGAATTCGATGGGATCGCGACGAACCTGATTAAACATGATGCGCAGGATTATACCGGCGATCGTCGAGGCCACGGCCACGCCGAAGTTCCGAATGATGTCATCGACGCCTCCGCTGGTGGAGTATTGGTACAGGGATGTACCGAGGCTCACCAACGTGAAGATGAAGCCCATGTAGTAGAAATTGTCGCCCGTCTGATCGCTGCGCAGCCGAAGCCCGCGAGCCATGACGATCATCGCTGCATAGCCGAGCATCAGCAGCACGGGCACAACGGTCACCACGACGCTGCTGAAACCTGAGGACTTCGCAGCGATGATGAACGCGACGCCCAGACCGGTGAAGATGCCGAAGACCACCGGTGCGGAATTGTCCGCCGCTCGCTCCACTGGTTTGGGACCCCTCATGGCGACACCCCCTGCAGATTGAGCCCGCGCTCGAACGCTCCGCCGTTGTCCCGGATCCAGTTGGCCCAGAACGTCGAGACCTCTGTTCCGTTGAACTCGTTGCCGCGACGCAATAGCCAGACTTCGACACGGGCGCCCGCCAAGTCCGTGCTGTACTCGGCAGCAGCCGGCGAGGCGAGATAGGCGTCGAAGTCCGGCCCGTAGCGGTACATCGAGAATGCGGGAGTATTTTCGAGAAGATCCGAAATGATCACCATGCGATTGGGGATCGACTTCGCCTGCGTGCTGCCTAGCCTTTCCACCGCCATCTGCTGGATGCCCGCCATGATCGGCGACGTGTCAGCCGGCTGGGCATGCAATGCCGCGTCCATGGCTGCCCTCAGTGGGCCGTCGAACCTCTCGTCCCACCGCTTCCGCGCCGCTTCAGGGTTGCCGGTCCAATGGTCCAGGTCCGAACCGTCGCCCGGACTGCAAAGGGAGAAGATAGAGGTCGTCCGCGCATCGCCGGGTTCGAGCGTTCGCAGCTCGAACAGTCCACCCTTGGGAAGCGTATCCGCCATAGCATTCAACTGGTTGAGAATATCGGCCTGCGCGATCGTGCCGACCGGGTCGGTGACGTCGACCAGTACAAGAACCTGTTCGGTCGGACCGGTCTTGGGACACATGGTATCGGCATCGCGCTCGGGGTTCGCCTGGAGAGCTCCCGTATAGAGCCAGCCGAACCCGACGGCGATCGCGACCAGGGCCGCGGCGCCGGCGATGGCCCAGCCCAGGGGGAATGCATCGGACTTGCGCGGGCTACGGCGGCTTCGAGGACGGCGGCTCATGGCTGGTCCGGGACGATGGTGTCGAGCTTGCGGTACTCGGCCAGTGCGTCGTCAAACTGCTTGCCGAGCGAGATGAAGATCGTGTCCACCTCGGACTGCGCCTGCGCGATGCCGGCTTTGAGGTCCGACGAATTCCACTCACCCTCCTTCGAGATCGAAACCGCGACGCGCGGCAACTGGTACGCCTCATTCCATCTCGACGGTACCGGCGTGCTTCGCTTGGCCACGTTCGCATCGCGATAGTCTCGCAGCAGGGCGTTGGCGGCTTTCTCGAGCTGAGCCTGATGGTCGTCGAACAGCGAGATCATCCGAGACCGGTGGCTCACGATCGCATCGTGCTCCACCCTCTGCTTGCCGAGATCTGCCCTCGATGTCGTCAGAAGCTCCTCTCCTTCCTTCCGGATGGCGCCCAACTCCTCGATCGCGACACGACGCATGTCGGCGTACTTGGCGCGCGCCGTCCTCAGCGCCTTGTCCACTCGCTGGTAGCCTGGATACACGTCGTGCATCATCACACCATCTATTACGGCGATGATGGAAAAGAGCACGCCGAGGCCGAACAGCAGCCACGATCGCAGGTCCTCCAGCCCCATCGGTTCGTTCAGCAAACGCTGTATGACCAGTTCACCAGCGCCCTCGGTGATAGCTCCCGACACTTCTCGATAATGGGCCAGAGCGAGATTCAGGCCGATCAGGCAGGCGAAGTAGGCGAGCAACGACAAGAAGCCGAACAGCTTCAGCAGCAAGTTCCGATGGTTCATATATGGAATGGCGAAGATACCGAACATCAATGCCACTCCCACGTTGAGCAGGGCGAAGATCAAAGCCTCCACGATGCCGCCCACGAGACCCAGCTCGCTGCCCTTGCTCAGAAGCTCGCCGTTCGTGAAGAGCTCGACGAGGACCAGCACCACGATCAGGGCCCATTTGAAGAAGCTGGACCGCGGAGTGCCGATCTTGGCCGGCCGGTCCAGCCCGTGTTTCTTCTGGAAGGTTGCGGACCACTTCTCCGCCGCGGTCAGATCGCGGCGCAGTCCATGTAGGTCGTCGACACCCGTCTGGAGCTCCTGCTTCAGGTCGGATAGCCCGCCCATAGCAGCTGACTTTATGTTGGAGAAATGCGCATCGAAGTCCAGGTCAATCAGACGCTGGCGAAAGCCCGCGAGATGGTTTTCGAGGGCTTCATGGGAACGCTTCTGCGCGGCGGCGACGTGTTCGATGATTTCTGCCTCGACGGCGTCGAAAGAAATGCTGTCGGTCGGAGGCTGATTGTCGCCCCCTCTTGATTGGCCACGCTTGGCCAACTGCATCTCCTTAGACAGGCGCTGCGTGTCGATGTCCGGAAAGGTCTCGGCGGTCGGACGATAGGTATGCGCCGGTCGCGATATGAGACCGCGCAGCCGATCCAATGATTGAAACATGGCGCCCCAGCCCTCTTTTCCCTAAGTCGTATCGGGCCAAGGCGCTTAGGCGCAAGAAGGTTCTCACCGAAACCCGCGCCAAACACTCGACTCCCGCCCGATCCGACGCCAAAGTGACTTTGGGGGGACGCATGGCGAAACGACGACAATCCTTTGCGGGTTGGGTCATCATCGGACTGATCGTGCTGGGCATCTCGCAATTCGCGAAAAGCTCTGACGGGTCGGCACCGAGTCCGACGCCGACGCAGATGCGAACGCAGCCGTCGTTGCCGACTACAACGGTCGCCGTTCCCACCCAACACGCCGCTGAGATTCGCTACGTCACCGCAACATCGTTGAACGTGCGTCGCGAGCCGGGCACATCAGCCGAAGTTATCTCATCGTTACCCCAGGGCGCCGGGGTCGACGTTCTCGATCGGCGAAACGGTTGGCTGCTGGTAAGCATCTCGTCGACCCAGTCGGGCTGGGTGTCGGAACAGTACACCGCCTCCAGCAAGCCGCAGCCGCGCTACACGCCGCCTGCACCGATATCCCAGCCGACCCAGAGCGCTGCGGGCCTTTCATGTAGTCCGAGGCGCACATGCAGTCAGATCGGTAGCTGCAGCGTTGCCCAGTGGTATCGACAGAACTGCTCCTGGGGTGGTCGGCTGGATCGAGATAACGATGGCCTGGCGTGCGAGACGCTGTGTTAGTTCGGGACTCCTCCGATCGCAACTGATGACACTCAACCATTTTGGGGCCGAAGGCGGACTGGCGGCTCCTGGTACACTATCGTCAGTAGCGGACTACTCAACTTGCAGAGCTAATGGCTTGTTAACGAGCAAAGCCAAGATTAAATTATAGTTTGTTTAACGAAGGTTAACGGCTAAGATCGACGCATCACTTTGGAGGTGTCAGGATGGCGGACAAGAAAGACAAACAAGAGCGCCAAATCATTTTGGAGCACATGACCGTGGCACACATCGAACGGGCGGTCGTCGAGAAGCAGATGACAACGAACCACCTGAACCGTGCGATTCAGCAGCAATCCAACACACCCCCCAGCTCAGAGCCGAAAGTCACAGCAACAACTACTCCAACAACTGATAAGAAGTGACACAGGCCGACATCGATTGGTGGGCGGCCGCTGTAACCATTGTCGGCGGAGGGATCGCCTTGGTGGCGTTGTGGCTCTCCTGGTGGCAGTTGCGTCTTTCCCGAAAATCTACAGCGGTGGCCGCCGTCATGGCGGTACATGATTCAATCACCCAGGGTTGGAACGCGTGGCTGACCGCCCCCATCCAAAGTGACAAGGATTTTGCGTTCGGCAATTTGGTGAACGTGCTTGAAACGTCGTGCCTCGCGTACCGCGAGGATATGTTTGTTGGCCGGTCTAAGTCGATGCTACAACACTACCTGTCTGCCAACATGGATACGATTGACAAAGCGGGACTGGCCTCGCAGCTTCTGCCGTTATTTCAGAGTGCCAAGACCTTCGAAAATCTTGAGTGGTTTTACAAAAACAAACGCGTCTAGAAAAAGGCCCTGCTGGTGAGGCGGGGCTTTCAGAGACAGTGGCTTTACGTTAACCCAAGCTACTTGCCTTGCGGCGGCAATCAACTGCCACTGGATCGGCAAAGCCCAGTTTTTGTGTTGGTGCTTATTCTGTGGCGGCAAGGGGTGGCCTTTGTTTGCAGCGATCTCGTCTCCGCATTGAGTGCAACGATAAATGCCCGAAATGCTGATGCGAAAACCTGGCGGGAGCTTCTCATCGAAGGCGGCGCCGGTGCTTTGGACAAATTGTCCGGGGTATTTGTAGAGGGCCATGGTCTGGACTCTTTCATTGCCCTGGCGGCCCATCAGCGCACTACGTGTCGCCGAGGGCTGCCGAAAGGTTCCTGAGCGAGTTGACCCTGCCCGTCACCGCGACAAACGGATCGATGTCGCGGACCTCCTCTGCAGCGTCCAGCCCCGTGGCGCGTGGCGCGTATTCGGTTACGGTGCGAAGGTACTGTTCGAATCTGAGGATCGATCGGGCTAGCATGTCGCTGTCAGTATGTTGTTGGTCATCTGCGCCACTGCCTGCGGCAGGGCGGCTTCGTTTTCCGTATGGACCCCGGCCTGATCGAGCAGCGACAGCAGAACAACGTGCGCCCATATCACAGGGGTCTGGTCCTAGACTTCCTGCTGGGCAGGCTTTCCCTCTTCGTCAATGACGTGCTGATCGGGTTGGCGATTCGCTCAACCCCGGTTACCGTCTTCCCGGGCTGGGTTTCGGGGGAATGGATGAAACGAACAATCCTTGGTGTGGCGCTGGCGATGATTTTGCCGGCGCAGTCGTTCGCATTGACGGTGTTATGCGCCGAGAGCGGCTCGACGGGGTTCAACTGGCGCGATGGGAAGTGGGTGAACTCCGACTACGCTCTCGACCAGTATATTGTCCAAGACGTCAGTGAGGATCCTGAGCTGTCAGCCTACTGCGAATCCACTGAACCCACTGCTACGGCAAATGGGGCGTCGTACGCCGAGCGTTGCTTCAACCTTTCTGTTGTCGGCGAGGCGAAATCGTCGTTCTCGACCACTGAGTGCCGGACATTCTACGATGCCACTGGCGTTGCGGTGTCGGTGCGTTGCGGTAATTCGGTCTATCAGACCATCAATTTCGAACCCACAGGGGAGTTCGTGCTTTCACGAACCTTCGGCATCCCCGATTTTCAAGTACCAGCACCAGCGCAGCGCGACTCGCTGGTCCTGTCTGTCGGCAAGTGCTCGGTGATCGCGCCATGAGCTTGCTCGACGACATCATCAAAGCCATCACCGAGAGCGACGAGAAGACTTCGTCCATCCTCCGCAAGTGCCTGGTGCTGTCCTACAAGCTCAAAAACGACAGCCTGAAGTCATGGGTGTCGAAGGAGTTGAACGGGTACGAATATGAAGACCCCGAGATGCCCGACTACCGGAAGTGCGCGGCACCTGCCAAGGGCTTCTTCATCGGCGGGTTTGGTCGGAGCATCAATGATCAGCCCATACCCTCAGCCGTGCTCAAGGAGGAGCATCGCCACTGGGCCGAGCGCGCCAGGCTACCGCAGCCGATCGTCGCCTATGAGGATGTAGCGGGCGGCGAGAACCGCATCATCCCATGGCCGGCAAACCTAGTCCTTCAGTACCAGAGCAGCTTCTTCGACGGCGACCTTGCGTTGAACCGCGCCTGGCAGGAGATCCCGGGATCCGTCATGCTCGGGATCGTCGATACCGTGCGGACGCGCCTGCTGACGTTCGTGCTCGAGCTCAAGGAGCAGACTGTCGATGAGGACGTCGAGGTAGAGGCCCTGGCGCCGTCCACGGTGCAGACGCTGGTGCAAATGACGGTGATCGGCGGCACAAATGTCTTCGGCAACGTCGAGCAGTTCGCAGCCACCACCGTACAAGCGGGCGACATCGCCAGCCTCCGCGGCACACTGGCAGCCCTGGGCGTCGACCACCAGGAACTAGAAGCATTGGAAGCCGATATAGCCGCCGACAAGGCCGAGGGGCCGAAAAGCGTGGGCAAGCGCACGCTCGAGTGGATTGGGCGCAATGCCAATGCCGCCGGCAAGGGTGCAGTCAAGATTGGCGCCGATGTTGCCACGGCCGTCATGACCGAGGCCATCAAGCGCTACATGGGGCTCTAGGTCTTAGACCTGCTGTCCCGGCCGGCAGTTCCATGATCGCTGCTGTCCTTCTTTGAGCTGGTCGGCCGTGAGCTCTTTGGCCACTTCATCGTGCAGTTTGACGGCTTTGCTGTCTGTGCCAAGAACGGTGGTCGACTCGCCATGGGCGAAGTCATCGGGCACGTGATTGGTGCGGCCGCCAAGAGTATTATCCGCGACCAATCTGCCTCGATCCGTAGGGACGGCAGCTTTTGGGAATGCGCCTAGGGGTTCGGGATGACTGAAATGGGGCGCAAACCGGACCTGCTAGTGAACTCGTCAGCCACTTGTGGACAGCCTTGCACCTCATCGAAAAAAGTAGAATACTGAACTCAGTCGCGCGGTAGTTGGTAATCTGCGCAACAGGGGTAGCCTAGCGGCGCAGCAATATGCCGCTAATGCTCGCAGTGCGAGCTCTTCAGGACAATGTCGCCGCCAAGCGATTCTGAATGCTGCAGCTCCGATCTTTCACCAATTGTATGGTGACGGGTCGTGCTGCGTGCGCACCGTCACCTAATTAAGGAGACGACGATGCGTGATGTTGTTCATGCGGCGAAAAACGGCCAGTTAAGAATGGTCGACCCTGTTGAATTTCTATGGGAGTTGCAATGGGATCGGACGGGCTGCCAGCCCGGTACGCCTGGATGGCAGCTCAACAAGTTCCAATGTGATACGGTCCCGTGGCACCGAAGTCGTTTGGTGATCCTCTTGGACATCGAGCCCAATGGCAAGGGGATCAGGTTTGAATCCGCCGAGGGCGAAGGAAGGTTCTGGTCCACGCCCGGATTTTTGAAGCGTAACGGCTTTTCCTTTGATTTTGCTCACGAAGACTACACCCTAGAAGCTTTGGGTTCTTGGTTTTGGCCAACCACTGACGGGGATTGGGATAAGGTATTTTCGAAGGCGAAAATTCGCTAGCTAGCCTGAGCGCCAGGTGCTGTCCCGCAGTTAGGACAGCACCTTTTGCTGTCGGGACCTACAATTCAGCGGGTGAGCGTTCGGCCAGGACGCGGTACACCTGCATGCGCGAGCAGCCCACTTGCCTAGCGATGTACGACGGGCCAACCCCTTCATCCCATAACTGACGAATGAGGTCACGGTCCAGTCGGCGCTTGCCGCCCTGGTAACGGCCCTGCGCTTTCGCCTGCTGGATGCCTTCCCGCTGGCGTTCCTTGATGAAGCGCCGCTCCATCTGAGCCACCATACCCAGCACGGTCAAAACGATATGGCCCATCTCTCCTCGAGTAGAGACGTGCGGATCAAGCACCGTGACGAAAGCTTTCCGTTGCTCGCACTCATGGATGAGATTGAGAACGTCTCGAGTGTCGCGCCCCAGTCGGTCCAGACGCGCGACGACTAGTTCATCGCCAGGCCGTAAGAACTGGATCACGGTTTCCAGCTCGACGCGACCCTGGCGACTGCCACCTGATATCTTCTCTGATCGCACGATCTCGCAACCCTCGGCCTTGAGTTTGGCGATCTGTATTTCCAGGTCTTGGTCGGTGCTGCTAACGCGGGCGTAGCCAATTCGGGCCATGTGTCACCTCAAGGTTTACGCTTGAGGGTCGCACGTCACAAATAGTCGATGTCAACCCAGAGGTGACGCAGGTCTCGGCGGTCGCGTGACGTCACTTTGCGGTACGCCCTGATGTTACCGGCTGCGCTACCATCGATTGAAAGTGGTTAGACTGGCAGCTCACGACCCCATGTGAGACATCCCAGCGCTTAGAATTCTTCTCCAAAAGCGGACATGGTGCTATTGTCTGATTCTGGTGTTGTCCACGCCGCCCCCCTCCGCTGGGAAAGTAAATATCATACAGGGCGAGTAATGAACCCAGCCATTGTCCGGGCAAAAGCAAAAGGAGGGATTGCTGATAACGCTCGCATTGGAAGGGTACTATGAAGCTCTCAGCACCAATCTTTCATCTCAAACGCACGGCAAAGCAGCTCGCCCGTAGCCAGGGAGTTGATCTCAGTGATGCGCTTGATCGCGTTGCTGTTGCAGAAGGTTTTAGTAGTTGGAGCCTGCTTGCAGCGAAGTATGCGTCAAGTTCGTCTGCGGCCAAGCTATATGCTGGTCTGAAACATGGCGACGTGATGCTTATCGGAGCACGTCCAGGGCAAGGAAAGACCCTGCTTGCCTTGGAAATTGTGGCCGAGGCCATGAAGGACGGCAAACAGGGTATGTTTTTCACGCTCGAGTATACCGAAGCGGAAGTCCAGGCGCGTTTCGCGTTGATAGGCTTCGAGGCCGAACAATTTGGAGACGCTTTCAAACTCGACTGTTCGGACGATATCTGTGCGGACTACATCATTGCGAAGGCCGAGTCAGCTAGGCCTGGAACAGTGGTCGCGGTCGACTATTTGCAGTTGATGGATCAGAAGCGAACACACCCGCACCTATCCGAACAGATGTCAGCTCTAAGGTCCTTCGCGGATGACCGAGGATTGGTGTTTCTCATGATCTCTCAGATCGCTCGCACGTATGATCCTGTCGCGAAGCTCGTTCCCGATCTAACGGACGTCAGACTGCCCAATCCCGTCGACATGGCGGTGTTCACCAGAACGCATTTTATTGGCGATCATTCGTTGGCATCCGAAGCGGCTCATTAGTCCGCTGGCCCTGCCGCAGGCCAATGCGGCCTGCGGTTCTTATGTCGGCATTTGTGGGTAGCTCCCCAAAACCCGCTGGTCCGCATCCCACCCCATTTCTCCCACCGACTGCGGCTAAGCGGACTGGCAGGTTCGGGAAATCGAAAAGGCGGCATGACTGGCTGCATGGAGCGCGTTGGTGGGGGGCGGCCTCCGACCCGTTCTCGAAGTTGCCAGGATCAGAGCGAACCGACCGCTTCAAGAACACCAATGCCCCACTCTCAGGTCAAAGCGGCATTAGCGGGCACCCGCAGGTTGAGGTCCATCATAGCCGGGGGCGATTACAAAGTCCGTGACCGACAGCCCATCGCGAATAGACTTCGCAGAGGAGTATTCGGGGGAGTTGTAACACTCGCCAGCGGCCTGAGCTGATGGGAACTCAACCATTACTAACCGCGAACGCGCGCCTCCCTCGACTGCCTTGTGGTCCATGCCTCGAACGAGAAAACGCCCGCCGAACTTCCCAATTGGCGCTGCGTTGGCTGTCATGTAGGCCTTGTAGGCCTCTGGATCATTCACATCGACCTGCACAATCCAATAGCTTTTCATGGTGCGACCCTCCCAAGGTTGCGCGCGCAATTATTATTCCTGATCCGGTGCCAAAGCCATAGCTCCCCCCGCAAACTAAAGCCGGGCACGAGGAGGTTCAGGGGTTATAGCGGTGAACAAAAACCCGGTTGACCGAACGCTGCCACTGGTCCGTAGCGCGGCAAACTATCAGTTGTATCGCACCCAGTGCTTGGGGATCCTGCCATCCGCGCAACTTTTCGGATAAGCGGCGGAGTTGCTCGCTCCGACTAAATCTGGGCTGATCCCAACCCAGTTAAGTGTTCTGCTGCCCAACGGTTGATTGAATACAACAAACCGGCTCTATTACTTTCAAAATATGGGGGAAAGCATGCACCGGACTTTTGTCGTTGCCTTGGGCGTTCTGTTGCTGCCCGTTATGCCAGCTGCAGCAGACAACTTCGAGTTCACTGTCGCTGGTGAGCCGGGCCTGACTTTGAACGTTGTCGGCTATGATTCAACTGGGCGACAAATGTTCGAGGCCACCACAAGCAAGCCGGAACAGCGGGACGGTAAGGATATCTATATCGTTCGAGTCGACGAGAAGATCCTCAACAGCGCCCCCCTCTCTCGCTGGTGCGTCGAGGACCTAGGTGGAACTTGGTCGCTACTTGCCGACAAAGACGGCGCAACCGGTCTTTGCGACGACGATCCGAGCGAGACCCGGGGCAGCTATGGCTTCAAAGCTACGTCGGTACTTGGCGCGGCCGAACAGCCAGATGATGGCATATTGCCAGGGATGAGCGTCGCAGAGGCTTCGGCCTGTGTGCAAGAAAAGCTCAACCTGCTGGGCTTTGACGCCGGTTCAGTCGATGGCCAGATGGGCCGCCGTACATTCGACGCCGCCATAGCGTTCGCCACCGCGCAAGATGGCGACGCGTATCCCGAACTCAGCAATGAAACAGCAGCACAGTGGTGCGCGACCATGCTGGCAGCAATCGAAGGTGACGTGGCGAGGGGACCATCGGACGATCTGGCCCGCTATCGCTTTGGCCCCGACATTGAGGGCGCCATAGCGCGGGATACGCGCGCTGGCATCGCTGCAGTCGACGAATATTTCCGGAAGGTGTTCGGTGCCGCGCTGACGGCGCCAGGGACGATCTACGTCTCCTCTGACGCAGACTGGTTAGCCGACGCCTATGTCGCTCATCTCAAGGCGGGCCAGGGAATCAGAGGCGGCAAGGTCGAGTGGTTCTCGGGATGTCACGGAGGCGAAGCCGGTTACGGCTTCATGTTCATGTGTGCGAAGGCCGATGTGTTCAGCGGCGACTGGTTCGGTGCAGGGGTCCCCGCCCAGCGGAGCTTTGCTCTGGCGCACGAGTACTTCCACATGCTCCAGTACGAACGGGCTGTCGGCAGCCTGGCTGGCTGCTGCAGCGGGGTCAACACGCTGGAAATGCTGGGTCCGCAATGGCTAGTAGAGGGTGCGGCTGAATACATCGCTTTCCGCATGTTGGGTGACAACGGTGCGATGGATCTTCAGCGCGAAGTCGACTGGCATACACAAAAGGCGGGGGAAGTATCTACGCCCCTTGTGAAGATGGAGACGCGTGAGGGCTACTACGCCGAGGAACGAGCGTCATCGTCAGGCATGATTGCCGCGCACCTCCTCGCTGAGAGTTCCGGGCTTGCATCTTTGGCACAGTTCTACGACGAAATCGGCGCCGGCAAGGATTGGGAGGTGGCATTCCAAGACGCCTTTGGCCTCACGCCGGCGGAATTTTATGCCTCATACGATAGGCAGTTGGGCAAGTCCCCGAACTTGGCGCAAGGAAGTGATGGCGCACTGGTGGACAGCTCGGCAAAGTGCGTGCAGGCCGCCTTGAATGAACTTGGTTTTGATGCAGGGTCCGTCGACGGGAAACCAGGCGCCCAGACGCAGGCAGCGCTTGATGACTACAGCGCCGCCCACCCCGGCCAAGCAAGAATGCCAAGGGTCGACAACGCTATCGCTCAGAACTCTTGGTGCCTCTATTTGAGCGCTAATCACGACCTCACGGAGGAGGTGAAGACCATGGCCGACGAGCTTGCAGGCAAGGCTCGCTTCCAGGTCGCCCTGAACATCGATCCTGACGCACCATTTAGCGTCACCTTCGTAGATGAGGCGACGCGCCAAAATGTCTACCAGTTCGCTACGCCGGTCGAGTACCTGACCTCGTCCGAACGTTTTGTCGGCGCGAACTACAGTGACATCAGGGACGCAGAAACTATCTGCGTCGTTATGATGGAGGGTTGGGAGGTGATCGGCCAGGATGGCAAAATCTATCCCTTGAGTTGCACCCGACTGGCTTTCGAAATGTTCTCTACCGTCGAGCCACACACCGGAAGGATTCCTGAGCTGACGATCAATGTGCGCGCGCCGAGTAAGGGGAACGGGCTCCAGTGAAAGCAAAGACAGTCTGCCTAACTTGAGGTAGGCAGGCTGGAGACCACCCTCATTGGAGCAGACAAATTGCGCTAAGCAACATCTATAGGCACGTGAGAGCACGGCAACCAGCGCGATGGCTGCAAAAAGCGTCTCATCTCCAACTCCACTTTGCGAGCTGGGAAGTTGGCCTGGCGCTGGACATCGGGAACCAGTCCATAGACCGGCTACCTCCCGAAACTCGGTTGGTGGGATTGGTGATCGTCGCGTCCATTCGCGGCCAGGCTTGCCTCTGTTTGCGACGCCGCTGAAAATGCCACTGCCCTTTTTCGTCTCAAGCCCTCAACGCGACGGAACGATAATCAGGAACAGCGCTGCGACAAATAAGGCGCAGAACAGCTGTGCAAAGTGATTTCGGCGTTCTGCCGGCGGTGAGGTGACCGCGAGGAAAGCGAATCCAAGGACTGAAACGGTGATAATGGCGTAAACTGCTGGGATTGCTATGACTTCCGACTGGGTCGAAGGAAGCTCTTGGGCAATGAAAGACTGAGGTTCCTCCAACCACAAGGGTTGAAAATGTTCCTCGGCTGCCCCTTCACTTGCTCAGATCAAGAGCCGCATAGCATGCCGTTCCCCCTATCTCGGGGTGCGTTGGCCGGAAGGTTGGACGTCCCACTGAACAAAATGTAGAACTCCGCCATCCCGTCGCAAGGGCTCGACAGAAATAAAGCCGCTCCGCCAATCGAGGAACGTCCGCTGTTCTGTCCGACGATCCAGAAGCGGACTGTCAGCAACCCACTCCATTTCGGCCCTCCGCGGGTCATTCATAATCGGCGCTACACGAGCGTCGCAGACCACCATGTGCCATGTTCTAGCCGGCGCGGGCGCGTGTTTGCTTGACCGTAGGGTCATACAGGTACTTGTCAGAGAGCTCGTCACTTAGGCGATCAGCGACGGCTTGCATCGCCCCCACGGGACCTATCCCCGCGCCACTCGCACGCCGTATTCTGATCACGGGCAACGGAGGCGATCAATGACGAGCGAGCCGAGGAATAGATCTGCGCACTATCTGAAATGGGCTGGCTGCGGCGATTGCGGCGACGGCAGGTGCGGCCTACTGGGCTGGTGAGGCGCCTGGCGTGACGTTGGTGGTGGCGGGCTTGATCAGTGCTCTTGTGCACATCGCGGCGGTTTGGATCGTCCGACAGTCGTAGGGCCTTATGAAAAACGAGCCAGCACAGACTTCCGCATGCTCGCATATTCCTCGGCGTCGAGAATGCCCTGATCGGCCAGTTGCTTCAGTCGTGCCAACCGCTCAATAGTATCCACTGCGGTCGTCCCCGCAAAATGGACCGCTGTTGGTTCAAGCTTCACACCGACGAGGTCATTGACGAAGATGTTGAGGCCGCTTTCGCCGCCGTTGTTCCCGGTCGGGCTTTTGTGCACGGCCTGCAACGCCCAAACCAGCGCACCGAACCAGCCGATGATGGTACCGCCGAAAGCAAGGCAGAGCACCGCTATCGCCCATCGGTTTGGGTGCTGACGCCGGAAGGCGATGTAGGCTGGAATGAACAAGATGATCAGGCCGACCACGATCAAGACTGACGACAATGCCAGCTGGAGCAACAGGGACCCCATCATATCTGGGTGTCAGCGCTCTGCGCGAACGCCGGTGTCGAGGTCAGCAAGGTTGGGAAGGCGGCAACCCAACCTTGCTGACGGCGCAGCCGTTGCGGCCTGCCCCTAATCAATTGGCAACTCGTGCCAGCAGGTTCGCCTTCATGCTGGCAAACTCTGCATCGTCAATGGCCCCTGAGGCCCTCAGGGCCGCAAGCCGCTCAAGCCGTTCGATTACCGCCCCCTCATCGCTGCTGAGGCCGCTTACGGGGCGGACAGGGGGCATGGGGCTCGACTGGGGGGCAGGCTGCCGGGCATGCCGTTCAAACGCCGCCATATCGACCTGCCTGTAGCTATCTCGATGGAAAGCTGGATTGGTATCAGCACCGGCCACAGGCTGCCCGTACTGGTTAGGTCCCGGCCACGGCGCGCGGCAGCTGCAGCACAATGCCAGCACCACCACGGCCCCGATGATCGGCACCAAGCTGATCAGTGACCACCACCCACTCCGCCCGGTGTCATGCAGCCGTCGGGCGGTCACTGCCCAAACCGGGATGACGTGGGCGAGGCCGATCAGCGTGGTGAAAACATTGGCTTGAGGGTTGCCAGCGGCGACGTCAAGGAACGCGCCCACGACCAGGGACACGAAGAGCATCAGCATAAAAAGCCAAAACTGTCGTGGCGTTGATCGCCCTGAAAAGTCGGCGTAGCGCCGCATGCCGTCGAAGTAAGCGTTCAAGTTCGATTCCCTGTGCATCTAAAAACACGTCACGTGTCGTCGTTCATTTTTCGACTTTGGCGGTCAAATGACCCGTCCTTAGTATTCCCCGGCCAGCATGATTGTGAGCACGCGTCGGGTGGCCACCGGGTCGGCAGGGTCAGTGCTGAGCGTTGCCATCGTCTGGTCGTAGTAGTCGATCTTCCACATGATGCGGTGCTCGCCGACCTGGACCACGGCACAATCGTGTTCGCCGTAAGGGTCATTGTCAGGGGTGAAGTCCACGAACTGTCGCACCGCCGCGAGCACCTGCTCGCGCTCATCCGCCCGGAGCGCAGCCACACCGGCGGTCATTACAACCGCGCCGCCGATGCCGGTGGTCCGTAGGGTGTCATTCAACTGGCAAGTGCCGGCCGAAGTATCTGGGTCAGCCTCGATCATAGCTGGCGCTCCTTTGAAGGTGCGGGCCGGTCATTGACCGGCCCGCAAAGCCTCAGGCCGTGACAGGGCGGGACGGGTGCATCAGGGCAAGCTCGGTGATCGGTCGAACGAGCGAAGGCTGGTCGTAATCGCGCCAGCGCAGGTTGACCAGATGACCCTCAATGTTCGTCACGACCGCCGCCCACCAGCCTTCCTCGGGTGACTCATTGGCGAGCACCACGCTGCCGACCACGATGCCGGACCAGTCGGTTGGCATGGTCAGTGGCGCGGGCTTGCCGCCGGGGTTGGCAGCTGGGGCCTTGCTGTCGCCAGCGCCGCCCTCAGCCTCACTAGGGGCGTCCTCCTGTTTGACCAACCGCAGGGGCCGAACCTGGTCCTTGAGGGGAACGTGAGCGATCAACTGGTCGTACAACGCGCCCTTTACGAAGGGGACAAATGCCCGGCCCGAACTGAAGATCTTCCCGGCGGGCAGCCGGTAGGCAAGGGCTCGCTGCTCATCGGTTATAATTGGCAAAACCATCATGCCCATCGCGGCGGCAGCCGCTCTGGCCTGTAGGATCTGATCGGCTGTGAAAACCGACGCATGTGCTTTGGCTGCGTCGTCTCGACCAAGAACAATGATGCTTGGCATTTCAGTGGCGGGCTCGAGGTCGAGGGCAGGGTGGGCGTTCAATTTAGGCATTTCATGTCTCCACAAAGCAGAATGCCCAAGGGGTGAGCCTTGGGCATTCGATGACGCAGCAACAACGCCGCGACCATGTAATAATATTACATTACAAATCAGTCGTCTAGTCGGTCATTGTTCTTTTTGGTTCAGTAGAATTGGCACGCGCTGAAGGTGAGCATCTCAAATTTGTAAGTCAAATATTGAGCCAGCTGTCTCAGCTATTTTCACGTCGACATCTACGTCCAGCAGCTTGGCGAGCTCAGGCGTCATCTGTATGCGAAGCTTACCCTTTCGTGTCCTCGTCACCAGCCAATGATCCCGACCAACAGCATCTATCAGCATGAGTATAGCCTGAGAGTGGCTGACGACGCTCTCAGACATTTCAATCGGCATCAATTCCTCCAGAAAGCGCAGGTGAGCCATGGAAATTGGCGCTGGTGAGAACCGCTCCGACAAAGTGTCAAGGGCAGCATTTCTTATGAGGCGCCATGTTTCTTCAGACTCTGGCTCACCGTCGGAATCGAGCAGGGTTGCAATCGTCGAAGCCAAATAGGCGGCATGGAAATTGTCGACCTTGATCGGCTCAGAGACGGTCCAGGCAAACCTATCCAAAAAGGCGATGAGTTTATAAACGTCGGAGATGTAGTGCATTCTTGTTTCCTCGTTCAGGCGAAGGAGCTCGCACCCACCCTTTACCCACGACCTCCATGCCCATAATTGGTGCCCGCGGTCGCCTCCTGAGACCCCCTGCGGGTGTGGATTTCACTACGAGTGCGGGGCAGCACGAGCACGTCGTCGCTGGTGGCGCGTCCCCGCCCCAGCGACTTCAGCGCATAGTCGAAAGCGTTCTCCGGCGTTTCGTAGACGCGCTGCACGTAGATCCGGGCGATGGCATGACCTGGGCCGGAGTAGCGGGTCTTGTTCTGGTCTAGCCAGAGATTGAAAGGTAGGTCTAGCCGAGTATTAGGTGGGCTGAGCGCCGGGATATGCATGTGCGCCCCGTTGTTCACCCTTGCGTCGGCCAAAGTCGTCTTCAGGAGCTTCTGAACCGGGAAATCGGGGCACGTGATCCAGAGAGGGAGGCTAAGTAGAGGCATTTCTTTAGGGCGGCGGAACATCCGTTGGACTACAATCGAATAGAGGTCCTCGACGGCACGGTCCATGTTGCGTGCGACTGCAGCCGATGATCCTGTTAGCGGGTTGAACATGACCGTGATCACGTACGGCTCGAAGCCGAGTTCGATCCGGTCCATGCACATCTGAACGTATGCGGCGTGTACGACATGCTGGTGTTGGGTGGGCATAGCTTTGCTCCAGCTGCCCGATGATGAGCAGCGTTATCTCGAGGTTGAAGTGGCCAGTGGTTCGGCTAGTGGTGATGGTTCCTGACTAGGCAGGGCAGTTGTGTTTGTCTGGTGCGGTCAGGTTGACCGGTTTGAACGATGTTCAGGTACACCACGCCCATATGCCGGGCTCGGATCGAGTTCCGGCATTGAACGTCTGATGAGGCAGGGGTGCTTGGCGGAGGCACATCCACATGGCCAGTACCGACTGCAAATACTAATTGGCTTTACCGACAAAGGCCCGATGCCGCGCCACCGTCAGCGCCGCGGCCTAGTCGCATTGGCAAACGTCTCGTCTAGCCGGACTTTTTCGGCTTTACCTTGAGCGCCTTCACTTCGAAGGAGCACCCGCCGCCGGCAAGCACCTTGGTGATGATCGCGTACGTTTCGCCAACTTTGAGATTGGGCAGGCCCTCCAGGAAGTTCAACTGGGTGGCCTTCCCGTCGACGGTCTCTGCACGACGCGCGGACGCGTCCTTGGGTGGTGTGGACTGCTGGGGCGGGTTGCTCGACCTGGGAGTAGTAATAGTACGAGCAGGCTTGCCGGGGGATGTCTTCGTAGCATTGGGGCCGGCCCGGCGCAGTTGTTCGGCGCGGCGGCCGCAGATTGCTCGTATGGTCGCCTCCCCTTTCACCATGTCCTCTACGATCTTCGAGTTGCTGCGTCCTTCGTATTCGAGCTGCTGCAATGCCCGCCAATAGTCACTTGTGCGCTTGGTGGCACGGTTTGCTCGACCGAAATATATCTGTAGCGCGAACTTGGGAGCAGCCTCCTGTTCGTCCATTTTCGGGCGACGCCTAGGGTGCTCCTTCCAAAGCGGATGACTGAGAAACTCTGCCCAGGTCGCAGGCGAGGCGGTCCGCAGCGAGAAGCCCCTCTGAACGGCGTCGATCAACGCGTCTCGGCTAAACTCAACAGCAGCCTCATCTACAAGACTCGCAAAATCCCATAGAGACACGACCGACTCGATGACGCCCATGTCTGCCGTATCGTTGGACAATGGATTCTTCCGCGCTGCGGAACTATCAGACTTTGACGGAGCCATTACTTCACCTCACTGGTGCTACGAACGAGGTGGTCCTCTTCCCATGCCTCGATATCGGAAAGGCGGTAGCGGACCGTCCGGCCAAGTTTGACAAACGGAATACCGCCCCCCTTCATCCGGTCAGCCTGAAGAGTTTTGATAGAGCGCTGCTGCCGGTCGGCAAGCTGGGTCTCGGTCAGAAAAATCGCATTGGTGCTCACTTTGAGCTCCTTTCTGCGAAGCGGAAATCGCTAAGCGAAGATCCTTTACCGACGCCAAACGAGCGTCCTCATCGCGGTACTTGCACCAAAAAACCGTTGCAAACACACGATAAATCCGAACATCCGTTAAACGGATGGTAAACGCGCGTTGGACCTTCTAAGCCCAAGGGAAGCCACGCGTCGAGTGCGAGCGATCCGTTTAACGGACTATTGGAACGTCGCCGAATGCGGTACTCTTCGGCGAATATCGGGGAAGACGGGCTTTGGCTTCGCTAAAGAAAAAACGTAAAGCTGATGCGGCAGCGTTTCTGGCCGCCCGCCACTATTACGCAGTGATCCCGGACATCGAAGAACGCATCAAACAGCTCACGGAACGCGTCTGGACTCCCGCGCGCGATGACCAGAAGATCGAACTTATCGCCATCGCCTATGCGATGCTGCTGCTCTATCGAAGGGATGCGACCATGATCGCAGGTCTAACGAAGCCCGGCAGACGAGGTGTAGATCGATCTGACCCGGCGCGCGTATTCGTCGAAGCCCTGTACTTCGATGAGATCAGCGAAAGCGTGCCGCGCACTAAGCTGTTAAGTCGCTGGACGATGGCGGTTCGCTACCTGGATGAGAAAAAAATGAAACCTTCGGAGGTCGAGGCGTTGGCTGCCGTCAGGGGGGAGGGAATTGATAAGTGGTCAAAGGCCCATGCCAAGCAGCGCCAGGCCGACCGTTTACTCAAGTCCGGGTCGGCGACGGTGAGGACAAAATCAGCGCTGGTAACGATCAAGATCGGGGACGACGCGACGCAGAAGTGGAAAGTGGCAGACGCTAGTCATCTGGCAGCGATCATCGTCAAGCTGAAGACCGTTGGTGAGGTGATCCCCCTTCAAGCTCCAACACCGTCAAAGCCCGGCTAGTCTTCAGCTTTGGTGGATGCCTTCGCCATTGCAGCCATGGCTTCGCCGGTTTGTTCCCCGTAGGCGCGTAGGGCCTCGACTGCATGGTCGGCGTACCGAAGTGTAGTCTGAGTGGATTTATGCCCGAGCAAGGCACCCACCTGCGCCAGCGATAGACCGCCCATGACCGACCAGGATGCAAAAGTGTGGCGCAGAGTATGAAGGGTTGCCGATGCGTCAATCTCTGCAGCGGCGCGTATCTGATGCCAAGGCCGCTGCAAGGATAATGGCGATCCCTCCTTCGCACCTTCATATAACAGCTTGTCCGGCGCTCCGCGCTCAAGTGCGGACAATGCCAAAACAACCTGGGTACCGTAGGGGATCACCCTGGATCCGGTCTTGCTATCGGCCAGCCGAAAGCAGTTTTTGCCTTCGTCCACGTCACGCCACCTCAGGGTCATCACCTCGCTATAGCGCATACCGGTGTAGAGCAAGACGCGAATGGCCGCCGTCGCCTTGCTGCTCACGACCTGGGCCTGATCAGCGACGTCGAGTTGAGTGATCAATCTGCCGACCTCGGCTTCATCAAGGAAACGATCCTTGCGATGTTCCTTATATTTTCGGATGCTGGTGGCGGGGTTGTCGTCTCGCAGGCCCCATTCTTGCGCGCAGCCGAACATCTTAGATGCCAGCGCGACGACGCGGTTGGCGATACCTTCGCCCCCTCGGACGATGCGCCGGCCGCGAGGTTTCGCCTTCAACTCGCGCGCAGTTTTGCCCTCTCGAACAGCCACCTTCATGCGATCGATGTCCTGTCGCGTGACATCTCTGACGCGCATTGATCCCATGATCGGGATTACGTGGTTGTCCAGGTTTGCCCGATCCGTTTGGACGCTCCGGGGTTTTTTATGGGGCACGGCATATTCAGCGAGATACCGAGTTGCCAGCTCCGCCACTGTCCCTGAGGCCCTATCATTCTGACGCTTCTGACTAACATCCTCTCCGGCAGCTGCCTTTGCCAGCCATTGGCGAGCGATCTGGCGGGCCTGGTCCACAGTGAGGGGGCCGTGATCTCCAACTTTGGGGCGGCGTTGTTGGCCACTGGACGTTCGGTAGTACACAAAGTAGATGCGTTTCCCCGCTGGCGTGACCTTGACGCCGAAGCCAGGAACTTCTGTGTCCCAAAGTATGACGTCAGGCGCTTTTTTGGGTTTGCCAGTTTCGTCAATAGGCGGAGTGGCAGGGGTGATCGCCTCGACGACCTTCTTCGTTAATTTGACGCGCATATTGGACAGTCGTTTAACCGGCTAGGTAGCAAACTAGGTAGCAGTGTAGCGGGTATTTGGTCGCAATGCGAGGGAAGTGACAGGAATGGGAGAATTCAAAAGCCTAGCAAATCCAGGGCCGTGTGGTACTATGTAGTAGTCGATAGGGCTCACGCACGCGAGGGTGCTGCGGAATCATAATCCGTGTGTCCCCAGTTCAAATCTGGGCTTCGCTACCATTTCAAACCCCCGGGAAACCGGGGGTTTTTTGTTTTCTGGCCCCTGTCCTATGGGATGCGACGCGGCGGCTGCGCGGGGTGCCTTTGCCTGTTGCGGCGGGAGACTATCGGGGAGACACTGCCAAGTTGGGGCACCAGACGGCGGCGACGCGCCGGCGGAGTTCATTCCGGGGAGCAGTGCATGGCCGATGGGAATGGCGGTTTCGTCCTCACGCTCAATGGCGGTTCGTCGAGCCTGAAATTCGCGCTCTATGCGGCCGGACAGGCGGCGCCGGACATGCGCGGGCAGTTTGACCGGCTGGGCCGCGCCGGTACCACATTCCGGGTGCGGCGGGCGGAGGGGCGGCAGGAGGAATTGCCTGTCGAGGCCAAGGATCATGCGGGCGCGCTCGCCTATCTGTTCGACTGGCTCGACACGACGATGGCGCATGCCCGGCTCGTCGCAATTGGCCATCGCATCGTCCATGGCGGGCCGCGATACCGCAGCCATAGTGTGGTGGATGATGCGCTGGTCGAGGAACTTGGGCGCATCGTGGACTATGCACCCGAACACCTGCCGGCCGAGATCGCGATGCTGGAATTCTGTCGCGAGCGGCATCCGGGCGTGCTCCAGGTCGCCTGCTTCGACACCGCGTTTCACCGCGACATGCCGGCCGTTGCGCGGCTCTTGCCGCTGCCGCGGCGCTTTGCCGGGGTGGAGCGCTATGGCTTTCACGGTCTCTCCTACAGTTTCCTGCTGCAGGAACTGGAACGCTCATTCGGCCAGGACGCGGCCCGGGGCAGGCTGATCCTGGCGCATCTGGGCAATGGGGCCAGCCTTGCGGCGGTGCATGGGGGACGGAGTGTAGATACGTCCATGTCGTTCACGCCGGCCGCGGGCATTCCGATGGGGACGCGGACCGGCGATATCGATCCTGGCCTCGTTCGCTACCTGGCCAAGACCGAGGGGATGGATGCGGAGGCATTCGACCGCATGGTCAACCATGAGTCGGGCCTGCTCGGGGTTTCCGGGACAAGTTCGGACCTGCGCGAACTGCTGGCTGCGGAGGGGAGCGATCATCGTGCGGCCGAGGCGGTGGACCTGTTCTGCTACCGCGTCAGGCAGGCGATAGGCGGGTTCGCGGCGGTGCTGGGCGGGGTCGACCGGCTCGTCTTCACCGGCGGGATCGGGGAAAATGCGCCGGTGATCCGCGAACGGGTCTGTGCCGGGCTGGAATTTCTCGGAATTGCGCTCGATCAAGGTTTCAACGCGCAAGGCCGTGCAATCATCTCCAAGCCTTCCAGCGCGGTGCCTGTCCATGTGATGGCAACGGACGAGGAGGCGATCATCGCCGAAGCCGTCACTGCCCATCTGCAGCAGGAGAACCTTGCGTTATGACGCCCCTCAATCCCGAGCTTCTGAGCAGGATCGACGCCTATTGGCGCGCCGCCAACTACCTGTCCGTCGGGCAGATTTACCTGCGGGACAATCCACTGCTGCGCGAGAAACTGACGCTGGCGCATGTCAAGCCGCGGCTGCTCGGGCACTGGGGCACGACGCCCGGGCTCAACTTCATCTATGTGCATCTCAATCGCATCATCCGGGAGCTGGATCTCAATGCGATCTATGTCACCGGACCGGGGCATGGCGGCCCGGGCCTGGTGGCCAATACCTATCTCGAGGGAACCTACAGCGAATTCTACCCCGAAGTCAGTCAAGACCTGGCGGGCCTCAAGCGGCTGTTCACCCAGTTCTCCTGGCCGGGCGGCATACCCAGCCATGTGGCTGCCGAAGTTCCCGGTTCGATCAACGAGGGGGGTGAGCTGGGCTATTGCCTGATGCATGCCTATGGCGCCGCGTTCGATAATCCGGACCTGGTGGTCGCCTGCGTGGTGGGCGACGGGGAGGCCGAGACGGGGGCGCTGGCGACGAGCTGGCACTCCAACAAGTTCCTCAACCCGGCGCGCGACGGCGCGGTGCTGCCGATCCTGCACCTCAACGGCTACAAGATTGCCAGCCCGACCATCCTGTCGCGGATCAGCCATGAAGAAATCGAGGCGCTGTTTCGCGGCTATGGCTATGCGCCCCATTTCGTCGAGGGCAGCGACCCCGAGGAGATGCACCAGAAGATGGCGGCGACGCTCGATGTCGTCATGGCCGACATTCGGGCGATCCAGGCGGAGGCGCGCGCCAATGGCTTTTCCCGCCGGCCGGCCTGGCCGATGATCGTGCTCCGCTCGCCCAAGGGCTGGACGGGGCCCGCCGAGGTGGATGGCAAACCGACCGAGGGGTCCTGGCGGTCACACCAGGTGCCGCTGGCCAAGCTCGCCGAGGATCCGAGCCATCTCGCGGTGCTCGAAACCTGGCTGCGCAGCTACCGGCCGGAGGAGCTGTTCGACGAGGGCGGCCGGCTCGTTGCCGAACTGGCCGACCTGCCGCCGCGCGGAACGCGCCGCATGGGCGCCAACCCGCATGCCAATGGCGGCCTGCTGCTCAAGGACCTCAAGCTGCCGGACTTTCGCGACTATGCCGTTGACGTGCCGGCGCCGGGGGCGGTGGTGGGCGAGGCAACGCGCCATGCCGGGCAATTCCTGCGCGATGTCCTGCGGCTCAATGACGATGCTCAGAATTTCCGCGTCTTCGGACCCGACGAAACCGAGTCAAACCGGCTGGGAGCGGTGTTCGAGGCCACGGATCGCGTGTTCACGGGGGAACTGATCGCCAGCGACAGCCAGATATCGCCCAATGGACGGGTCATGGAGGTGCTGAGCGAGCATCTCTGCCAGGGCTGGCTCGAGGGCTACCTGCTGACCGGCCGGCACGGGTTTTTCTCGTGCTACGAAGCCTTTATCCACATCGTGGATTCGATGTTCAACCAGCATGCCAAATGGCTCAACGTCTCGCGCGAGATACCCTGGCGCAAGCCGATCGCCTCGCTCACCTATCTGCTGACGTCCCATGTCTGGCGGCAGGACCACAATGGCTTCAGCCATCAGGATCCCGGCTTCATCGATCACGTGATGAACAAGAAGGCGGATATCGTCCGGGTCTATCTGCCGCCGGACGCCAATACCCTGCTTTCGGTGGTCGATCATTGCCTGCGCAGCCGCGACTACATCAATGTGATCGTGGCGGGCAAGCAGCCGGCGCCGCAATGGCTGGATCGCGACGCCGCAGTGCAGCACTGCACGGACGGTGTCGGGGTGTGGGACTGGGCCTCGACCTGCGGCGAGGCGGAGCCTGATGCCGTGATCGCCGCGGCCGGCGATGTGCCCACGATGGAAGCGCTGGCGGCGACCATGCTGCTGCGGGAGCATTTTCCCGAGCTGAAGCTGCGCTTCGTCAACGTGGTCGACCTCATGACCCTGCAGGCGCCCAGCCAGCACCCGCATGGCATCGACGATGCATCATTCGACGCCATGTTTTCCAAGGCGGCGCCGGTGGTCTTTGCCTATCACGGCTATCCGGCGCTGATTCACCGGCTGACCTATCGGCGCACCAACCACCAGAACTTCCACGTGCACGGCTTCCAGGAAGAGGGGACCACCACGACGCCCTTCGACATGGCTGTGCTGAACCAGATCGACCGCTTTCACCTGGCGCGGGCCGTGGTCGATCGCGTGCCGGGGCTGGGGGCCCGGCGGGCCGAATTCTCGGCCTGGGTCGAGGCGAAGCTGGCGGCACATAACAGCTACATTCGCGAAAATGGGGAGGATATGCCGGAGGTCCGCGGCTGGGCGTGGCGGTCGTAGGGTCTAGCGACCCTTGCGGGCGCGCCAGTCCGCAAAGGCCAGGGCGTGCTCTTCCCTGGTGCCGGGGTAGAGGCCGATGATCGGCACGCCGGCCTTGACCTGTTCGACCACGAAATCCTCATAGACCGTCATTTCGACGGCCTCGCCGGCGACTTCGGCGGCGATATGCTGGGGAATGACGATGACGCAGTCGGCGTCGCCAACGATGATGTCCCCGGGAAAGACCGCGACATCACCGCAGGCCACGGGGATGTTGAGGTCGAGCGCCTCATGCAGGGTGAGATTGGTGGGGCTCGAGGGGCGGTTGTGATAGGCGGGGATATCGAGATCGCCAATGGTCGACGCGTCGCGGAAGCCGCCATCGGTGACCACGCCGGCGACGCCACGCACCATCAGGCGGGTGACCAGGATATCGCCGGCGGAAGCGGCGCGCGGGTCCTTGCGGCTATCCATGACCAGCACATGGCCAGCGGGGCAGGTTTCGACGGCCACGCGCTGCGGATGCGCCGGATTGCGGAATTCGGACAGCTGATTGCGGTCCTCGCGCGCCGGGATATAGCGCAGGGTGAAGGCCGGGCCGACCATGTTGCGCCCCTTCGGCCTGATCGGGCGAACATCCTGGATGACCTGGTTGCGCAGGCCGCGCTTGAACAAGGCGGTCGCCAGGGTGGCGACCGAGACCTGCATCAGCTTCTGGCGGGTGGTTTCGTCCACGGCGGTCTCCTTGTGCGCCTCAGGTGAGGGCGTTGTCGGCGATGAAGGCGTCGAGCTTGGCCTGTTGCGGGGTGGTGAGCGGCCAGGCGGAGGGTGGCCGCGTGGGGCCACAATCGCGGCCCAGGGCCAGCAGGGCGGCCTTGACGCCGGTCACGTTGGTGCCGTTCATTTCCTCGGCCCGGATGTCCTCGAAGGCCTTCATGCCGGCGATCAGGCGATTGGCACCGGCATAGTCGCCGGCCTCGAGGGCGGCGTGGATCGCCACCGAGCGCTCCGGCCAGACATTGATCAGGCCGGAGGTGAAGCCGCGGGCGCCCACGGCATAGAAGCTCGGCGCCCAGATTTCGGCCAGGCCGCCGACCCAGACAATGGAGGGGTCGCAGGCGGCCTTGGCCTCGGCCAGTTTCATCGGATTGGGCGTGGCCCATTTGACGCCCTTGACGCCGGGCACGGCGCAGAGGTCGGCAATGGCGCGGGTGCCGATAGTGTCGTTGCGCAGATAGATCATCATCGGCAGGCCGCCCGAGGCATCGGCCACAGCTTGGAGATAGGCGACGATGCCGCGCGGGGAGACGAAGGGATCGGGCGGCTGGTGCACCATGAGGGCGGTGGCACCGGCCCCGGCCGATTCCCGCGCCAGCTGGCAGGCGTCGCGAATGCCTCGACCGACGCCCGCCAGGACGGGGGCGCGACCGGCCACGAGGTCCACGACGGCGCTGACCATGGTGCAGGCTTCCTCGGTGGTCAGGGCGTAGAACTCGCCGGTATTGCCGTTGACCACCGGCATGTGGAGGCCGGCGGCGAGGGCGCGGTCGAGGATCGGGGCGAGGCGCGCCGGGGCGACGTCGCCATCTCCGTCATAGGGGGTCACCAGGATTCCGGAGATGCCGGTCAGCGCCTGGTCCAGCGTTTGCGTCATGGATATCGCCTCAGTAAATGTCAGGTTCGCCAGCAGGGCGGCCGAAGTCGCGCTCGAGGAAATCGAAGTCGCAGCCCTTGTCGGCCTGGGTCACGTGGCGCGAATACATCCAGCCCCAGCCGCGCTCGTAATGGGGTGGCGGTGGCGTCCATGCGGCACGGCGGCGCTCGATCTCGTCGGCCTCGACGAGCATGTCGAGGCGGCGATTGGGCAGATCCAGCTGCACGATATCGCCAGTGCGCAGCAGCGCGAGAGGCCCGCCAATGTAGGATTCGGGCGCCACATGCAGCACGCAGGCGCCGTAGGAGGTGCCGGACATGCGGGCATCGGAAATCCGCAGCATGTCGCGATGGCCCTGCTTGATCAGGGCCTTGGGGATCGGGAGCATGCCCCATTCGGGAAAGCCGGGACCGCCCTGCGGGCCGGCATTGCGCAGCACCAGGACATGATCGGGCGTGATGGCGAGTTTTTCGTCATCGATGGCCTTCTTCATCTCCGGATAGCTGTCGAAGACCAGTGCGGGTCCCTGGTGGTTGTGGAAGCGGGCGTCGCAGGCGGCCGGCTTGATGACGGCGCCGTCGGGGCAGAGATTGCCGCGCAGCACGGCGAGCGAGCCTTCGTGATAGACCGGGTTGGATAGCGGGCGGATGACATCGTCATTGTGGACCTGCGCGTCCTTGATGCCCTCGCCCAACGTCTGTCCGGTCACGGTGAGGCAGGAGGTGTCCAGGCGATCGGCGATCTGTTTCATGAGGCCCAGCAGGCCGCCGGCATAGTAGAAATCCTCCATCAGATAGTCCTTGCCCGAGGGGCGGACATTGGCGAGGAGGGGGGTGACGCGGCCGAGGGCGTCGAGGTCATCGAGGGTCAGATCCACCCCGGCGCGGCGCGCCATGGCGATCAGGTGGACCACGGCATTGGTCGAGCAGCCGGTGGCCATGGCGACGATGGCGGCGTTGCGGATCGAAGCATCCGTGACGATGCGGTCGGGCGTCAAATCCTCCCAGACCATGTCGACGATGCGGCGGCCGCAGGCGGCGGACATGCGCATGTGGCTGGAATCGACGGCCGGAATGGAGGAGGCGCCGGGCAGGGTCAGCCCCATGGCGTCGGTGATGGCGGTCATGGTCGAGGCCGTGCCCATGGTCATGCAGACGCCGGCCGAGCGGGCAATGCCGCTCTGCAGCCCGCGCCACTGCTCGTCGGACACGTTGCCGGCGCGGCGCTCATCCCAGTATTTCCAGGCATCGGAGCCCGAGCCGAGGGTGGTGCCGGCATAGTGGCCGCGCAACATGGGGCCAGCGGGCAGGTAGATCATCGGCACGCCGGCGGTTATGCCGCCCATGACCAGCCCCGGCGTGGTCTTGTCGCAGCCACCCATCAGCACGACGCCATCGAGAGGGTGGGAGCGGATCATCTCTTCCACTTCCATGGCCAGCATGTTGCGATAGAGCATGGAGGTGGGTTTGGTGAAGCTCTCGTCCACTGACAAGGCCGGCATGGCGAGGGCGAAGCCCCCGGCCTGCGCGACGCCGCGCTTGACGTCCTGCAGGCGCTCGGGGAAATGCCCATGGCAGGCATTGATCTCGGACCAGGTGGTCAGAATGCCGATCACCGGCTTTCCGGCGTAGTCAGCCTCGTCATAACCCAGCTGGGCCAGGCGGGAGCGATGGCCGAAGGTGCGCAGGTCGTCCGGCGCAAACCAGCGTGCGGAACGGAGGTCATCGGGGGATTTGCGCCTGGTCGTGGTCATGGAGCGCCTCGGGTTGGTGAAGCTATGTATGCGCTAACATTTGGGCCTGTCAACGCGGGCGCACAGTTCTTCATGTGGTAAAGTACAAGGCTTGTTGACGAAGCGGCGGCAGCCAGCGAAGGATGCTGGATACGCATTCATGGATGCAGGGAGCATGATCGAGGCATGAAGAGCCGCGCCAGAAAGCCGGGGGACGGTCGTCGCGCTGCGGGCGGCAATGTCACCATGGCCGATATCGGTCGCCTGGCCGGGGTGTCGCAGGTGACGGTGTCGCGGGCGCTGTCGGCTCCGGCGAAGGTATCGCCGGAGACGCTCGAACGCATTCGGGACGCGATCAGGGTGACCGGGTTTGTGCCCAATGCGGTGGCCGGGGCGCTGGCATCGAACAAGAGCCGGCTGATCTCGGCCCTGGTCCCCTCGGTCACCAACATTGTCTATGCCAGCATGCTGCATGCCTTCTCCAACATCATGCTGGGGCATGGCTATCAGCTGATGCTCTCCGAAACCGGCTTCGACCCGGAGCGGGAGGAGGCGGCTATCAGTGCGCATCTGTCGAGGCGTCCTGACGCCCTGCTGCTCACCGGGATCCATCACAGCGCGGGTGCGCGGCGCATGCTGCTGGCAGCGGGGATTCCCGTGGTGGAGGTCTGGGACATCACCGAGACACCCATCGACTGCTGCGTCGGCTTCTCGCATGGCGCAGCAGGCGTGGCGGCAGCCGAGTTCGCGCATGCCGCCGGCTATCGGCAAGCCGTGACCGTTACGGCGGGGGACGAACGGGCGATCCGCCGGCGCAATGCCTTTGTCGACCGCTTCCGCCAGCTCAGCGGCGGTGACGTCATGGGGGTCGACTTTGACAGTACGGCTACGCTGGGGGCAGGGCGCCAGGCGCTGGTCGACCTACTGGACCGCGGCATGCCGCGCGGCTGCCTCGTCTTCTGCAGCTCCGACCAGTTTGCCCAGGGCATACTGGTGGAGGCGCGTGCAAGGGGTCTCTCGGTGCCCGGCGACCTAGCGGTGATCGGGTTTGGTGACCAGGAATTTGCCGCTCATCTCGATCCTGCATTGACCAGCATCCGGGTGGACCGCGACGTGCTGGGGCGCGTCGCGGCCAATGCATTGCTGGCCCGGTTCGAACGCCGCGCCGATGTCGAAGCGGTGCATGATGTGGGCTTCGAGATCATCCGGCGCGCCTCGGCCTGAACTTGTGACGGCATTATTGCCGCCTGCGGCCGCGGTATTGACGTCGAATGAGAAAAGGTTTTACCTAATTGAGAAAACCTTTTCTCTTGGATGAGTAGTGACCGTTCTCAACCCCAGCCGGATCCGCATCTACGACGTGGCGACGGCCGCGGGCGTCAGCATTGCGACGGCGTCCAAGGCGCTGAACGATACGGGGCGCATGACGGGAGAGACCCGCGAGCGCGTCAAGCGCGTGGCCGCGGAAATGGGCTTCCGACCCAATGCCATGGCGCGGGCGCTGATCAGCCAGCGCAGCTTCACCGTGGGCCTTTTGACCAACGACACCTATGGCCGCTTTACGCTGCCATTGATGGCGGGGGTGTCCGAAGCGCTGGTCGACCAGGGCGTGTCGGTCTTCCTCTGCACCATCGAGGACGATCCGGCGCTGGCCAAGGTGCATGTCGATGCCATGCTCGACAAGCAGGTGGATGGCATCATCGCCTCGGGCAGGCGAATTGACGGGCGGCTGCCGGTCGATCTGTCCAACCTGCCGATCCCGGTGGTCTATGCCTTCAGCAGTGGGCCCGACGATGCGGTGACGCTGGTTTCGGACGATGCGCAGGGCTCGCGGGAGGCGGTGCGCTGGCTGGTCGGGCTGGGGCGTCGCCGGGTGGCTCATGTCACGGGCCCTGAGAGCTTCGCCTCGGTGCGCGAGCGCGCCGAGGCCTATCGCGCGGTCGTGGGCGGCGGCGGAGAGGTGCTGTACGGCGACTGGTCGGAGGCCTGGGGACGCGAAGCGGTCGACACGCTATGGAGCGGTCCGGACGCGGCGCCCGATGCGGTGTTCTGCGGCAATGACCAGATTGCCCGCGGGGTGGTCGATGCCCTGCGCGAGCGCGGCCTGCGCGTGCCCGAAGATGTCTCGGTGGTTGGTTTCGACAATTGGGAGATCGTCGCCGCGGCCACGCGTCCGCCACTCACCACGGTGGACATGAATCTCAAACAACTGGGCCGGGAGGCCGGTCGCCTGATCCTGGCGCTGGCGGGTGGACAAGCTGTCGAGCCCGGAATCCGCAAGCTGCCCTGCCAGCTGGTGGTGCGACAATCCTGCGGGGGCATTGCTCCCCGATAATGCAGCCGGGCCGATGGAGGATCGGCCCGCGATTGCGACGCTATGCCTCGGCCGATGCGGCCTTTCAACCTGGGACCAAATCCAATGGCGACTCTGCAAAACCGTCAATTCCGTCCGCTGCCTGTGCCGTCCGTCACTATTGGTGGCTATTGGGGCGCGTGGCAGGACGCCGTGTGCGACCATACGGCGGCGACGCTGCTCGACCGTTGTGTCGAGGCGCGCATGCTCGAACAGATCAATCCGGACGTGCCCAGCCCGGGCATCGTGATCCCCATCATCCACTGGCTGGGTACGCCGCAGATGTTCTGGGACAGCGACATCGGCAAGTCGATCGAGACCATAGCCTATTCGCTCTACCGCAAGCCCAATCCGGCGCTCGAGGCGCGGGCCGACGCGATCATCGACATGTATGAGAAGCTGCAGGACCCCGATGGCTATCTCAGCTCCTTCTTCCAGCGCATCAAGCCGGAATGGAAGTGGACCAATCTGCGCGATTTCCATGAGCTCTATTGCGCCGGCCACATGATGGAAGGCGCGGTGGCCTATTACCAGGCGACCGGCAAGCGCAAATTCCTCGATGTCATGTGCCGCATGGCGGACTATCTGGTGAAGCGGTTCGGGCGTGGCCCGGGCCAGGTGCGCGGCTATTGCGGGCATGAAGAGGTGGAGCTGGCGCTGGTCAAGCTGGCCCGGGTGACGGGAAGGCAGGACTATCTGGACCTGGCCAAGTTCTTTGTCGACGAGCGGGGCCAGGAGCCGAATTTCTTCATCGAGGAAGCGATCGCGCAGGGGCGTGACCCCAAGGGCGTGCAGAAGAAAACACTTGAATACAACCAGTCGCACCTGCCGGTGCGCGAGCAGACCAAGGTGGTCGGCCATGCGGTGCGGGCCATGTATCTCTATTCCGCCATGGCCGATGTCGCGACCGAATATCACGACGACAGCCTGACCCAGGCGCTCGAGACGCTGTGGGCGGACCTGACGCAGAAGCAGATGTATATTACCGGCGGTATCGGCCCGGCAGAGTCCAATGAGGGCTTCACCGACTATTACGATCTGCCCAATGACACGGCCTATGCCGAAACCTGCGCTTCGGTGGGCCTGGTCTTCTGGGCATCGCGCATGCTGGGCCGCGGGCCGAACCGGCGCTATGCCGACACGATGGAACAGGCGCTGTACAACGGCGCCATTACCGGGCTGTCGACCGACGGCAAGACCTTTTTCTACGACAATCCGCTCGAAAGCACCGGCAACCACCACCGCTGGACCTGGCATGCCTGTCCGTGCTGCCCGCCCAATATTGCGCGGCTGGTGACGTCGCTGGGGTCCTATGCCTATGCGGTGGCCGATGATGAAATCGCCGTGCACCTCTATTGCGCGAGCCAAGCGCGGGTGGAGCTGGCGAATGGGGCCAAATTCACGCTGACCCAGGACACGGACTATCCGTGGTCAGGCGATATCAGGGTGACGGTCAATCCTGTCGTTCCGGCGCGCTTTGCGGTGTCGCTGCGCATTCCGGGCTGGGCGCGGGGCGCGACGTTGGCCGTCAACGGCCAGCCTGTGGCGCTGGAAGACCTGACGAAGGATGGCTATGCCCGGATCGAGCGGGAGTGGCATGCTGGCGACCTGCTGGCGCTGACCCTGCCGCTGGAGCCGCGGGCGCTGCGCGCCCATCCGTCGGTGCGGCAGGATGCGGGGCGCGTCGCCATCATGCGCGGGCCGCTGGTCTATTGCCTCGAAGGCGTCGACAATGGCGGAGCGCTGAACTCAATCCTGCTCAGCAATGGCCTGGGCAAGGCGCAGACGGCGGTGATTCCCGACCTGCGCGGCGCCATCGCCATCGACGTGCCGGTCTTGCGCGAGCGGGCGGAAAGCTGGGGCGATGCGCTCTATGCCGAGAAGGCTCCCGACACCGCCCCCGATACGGCCCGCCTTGTGCCCTATCACCTGTGGGACAACCGGGCGCCGGGCGAGATGCTGGTCTGGCTCCGCCAGCGCGGGGAATAGGCCGCCCATATGCGGCCCCTCGCCTCAGGCGAGGGGCCGCCGTGCCTTCGATCAGAGGCGCAGGCCGGTCTCGGGGTCGAAGACGTGGACATGGATTTCGGGGATGGCCAGCGAAACGCGGTCGCCCGCGGCGATGGATGTGCGGTCGGCCTGGACCAGGGTGATGAGATCATCGGCCGATGAAATGAAGGTCGTGGACCCTGTCGACTCGATGGCGCCGACGGTGATCTGGAACGTGCCCTGGTGCTCGACGACGCGCAGATGTTCGGGCCGCAGGCCGACCACGATGGACCGACCTGGCTCAAGGCGGGAGGGCAGAGGCACCGTGCCGCCATCGGTGTTTTGAAGCACGGCCGTGCGCCCATCCTCGGCGACCACGGCATCGATGAAATTCATTGCCGGCGAGCCGATGAATCCGGCCACGAAACGACTCACCGGGCGGTCGTAGAGTTCGAGTGGCGCGCCCTGCTGCTCGATGCAGCCATCCCGCATCACCACGACATGGTCGGCCATGGTCATGGCCTCGACCTGGTCATGCGTCACATAGACCGAGGTGGCACCCAGCCGATCGTGCAGGGCGCGGATCTCCTTGCGCATGTGCACGCGCAGCGCGGCGTCGAGATTGGACAGCGGCTCGTCGAAGAGGAAGGCCTTGGGATTGCGGATGATGGCGCGGCCCATGGCGACGCGCTGACGTTGCCCGCCCGACAGTTCGCGCGGGTAGCGGTGCAGCAGGGCCGAGAGGCCGGTGGTCGCTGCCACCTCCGCGGCCCGGGCCTTGGCCTCGGGCTTGCGGACGCCGTGCAGGCGCAAGGAATAGGTGAGGTTTTCCTCCACCGTCATATGCGGATAGAGCGCGTAGCTCTGGAACACCATGGCGACGTCGCGCTTGCGCGGCGGCACGCCGGTCATCGTCTCGCCGGCGATCCTGAGCGAGCCCGAGGTTATGCTTTCGAGCCCGGCAATGGAGCGCAGCAGCGTCGATTTTCCGCAGCCCGAGGGGCCGACCAGGGCCACGAAGCTGCCCTTCTCGATGGCGAGGCTGACGCCCTTGAGGGCGTGGAATATGCCATAGTGCTTGTCGATATTGTTCAGTTCGATCTGGACAGTCACTTGAGGGCTCCCGAGGTGAGGCCGGAGACGATACGGCGCTGCAGAAGGACGAAGACGGCCAGGATCGGCGTCACATAGATCGCCGAATAGGCCATGATGGCGTTCCAGTCGGACGAGTTGGGTCCAAGGAAGCCCGAAAGCCCGACGCTGGCCGGCTGCAGGTTCTTTTCCTGGATGATCGACTTGGAATAGATGAATTCGCCAAACGCACTCATGAAGGTGAGGATGGCACAGACCAGGATGCCGTTGCGCGCCAGCGGCAGCACGATCGAGAAGAATGCACCCACCCGCGAATTGCCGTCGACGAGCGCGGCCTCTTCCAACTCGCGCGGCACGCTCATGAATGTTGCCCGCACCAGCACCACGAAGAACGGCATCGCCTTGGCCGCTGCCGCCAGCACCACCGCCGTGCGCGGATAGTTCAGCAACCCGACCTGGTTGAAACCAACAAAGAGCGGCGTGATCATCACTGAGGCCGGCAGCACCTGCAGCATCAGGATCAGGAATAGTCCGACATCGACCCAGACGCTGCGATAGCGCGCCAGCACATAGGCGCAGCCTGTGCCCAGGATCACCGTGATGGCGGTGACTCCGGAGGCGATGACCACCGAGTTCCAGAGGAATGTCGACATGGTCCGCCCGAACCAAACCTGAGGATAGATGCTGGTATCGGGCGCGAGGGGCCAGAAGGTCGGCGGATTGAAGTAGATTTCCGAGGCCGACTTGAGGCTCGTGACATACATCCAGTAGAGCGGAAACAGGTAGAGTGCCGCCAGGGTCAGCGCCAGCGCCAGCAGCAGCCATGGAGTATAGGGCCGGGTCATCCGCGCACCTCATGACGCGTCGAACGGACGTAGATCACCGAGGCGAACAGCACGAGCAGGAACATCATCACCGAAATCGTTGCGCCCTTGGCAAAGTCGTAAAGCTGGAAACTCATCTGCCACGACCAGTAGCCCGCCACGCTGGATGTATTGGCCGGGCCGCCCTCAGTAATGGCTGGAAAGAGGTCGAACTGCTGCAGCGTGCCGATCAGCCCCAGCGACAGCACGGCGCCAATCGTGGACCGCATCATCGGCAGCGTGATCGTCCAGAAGCGCTGGAAGGCGTTGGCGCCATCGAGTTCTGCCGCCTCGTAGAGGTCGCGCGGAATGGCGGCCAGGCCCACGGCCAGCAGCAGCATGTTGAACGCCGTGCCCAGCCAGATATTGGCGATCACGACCGCCCAGATGGAGTAGTTCGGGTCCGATTTCCAGAACACTGTTTCCTGGATAATCCCGAGCGACTTGAGGATGGTATTGAGCACGCCGAAATCGCCCGCCAGGATCCAGCTCCAGATCGCGCCCACCACCAGCCCCGGCATGACCCACGACACCAGGAACAGGCCGCGAATGGTCGCGGCGCCTGGAAATTTCTGCGCGAAGAACAGGGCCAGGCTGAAGCCGATCACGAACTGCCCGGCCATTGAGGCAAATACGAAGATCAGCGTATTCCTGGCCACGAGCCAGAATTCGGGCTGCCGCACTACGTCGACGTAATTGGTGAAGCCCGCCCATGGCCGGATCAGCGTGCCCAGGGTGAACATGTCCACCTGCTGGAAGCTCATCAGCACGTTATAGAGCAGCGGCAGACCTGCCAGCGCCAGCAGGAACAGCAGGGCCGCACCCACCAGGACCAGGTCGAACCCGACGCCATCGCGCAGGCTGTTGAAGAACCGGGACATCACCCCTCCGCAGAAAAGTCGATATGACCGGCCGGATTGCTCCGACCGGCCCAGTCAGGGAGGAAGTGTCAGCCCACAATGCCCGAGATGGTGGCCTGCGCCTGGTCGAGCGCGTCCTTGGCCGACATCTGGCCGGTCATTGCCGCCTGGAAGGCATCGTAGATCGCCTTGGAGATCTTCTGCCATTCAGGGTGCGGACCGCGCGGCTGGGCGTATTGCAGCTGCTCCTGGAACACCTTGAGCGCCGCGTCGGTGCGGGCATCCCCGGTAGCCGGCAGCGGAACGTCGCTGCGCGGCGGAATGTTGGAGAATTCGGGGAAGAGGCGATCGCTCTGCGAAGCGAAGTACTCGATGACTTTGAAGGCTTCGTCGGGGTGCTGCGAGTTGGCGAAGATACCCAGGTTGAAGTCGCCCATGGCCGATGAGCGCGGACCGCCCTGGGTTTCAGTGGGCAGCAGGGCAACGCCCCAGTCGAACTTGGCATCGGCAGCCATGCGGCCCAGCTCCCACGGGCCGGAAATGGCCATGGCAGCGTTGCCGGCGTTGAAGGTACCGGTGGAATCCCACTGGCCCTGGCTCAATACGTCCTGCGAGGCGAGCTTTTCGTCGATCAGGGTCTTCCAGATCTCGAGCGCCTTGACCGCACCGGGCGTGTTCACTTCCTTGAACGAGCCGCCGCCCATCTGGACCCATGGCAGGAACTGGAACGTGCCTTCTTCGCCGGCGCGTGCCGAGAAGGTGATGCCGTAGACGTTGTTGGCCGGGTCGTTGAGCTTGCGCGCGTCTTCAAGCAGTTCGTCCCAGGTCTGGGGTGGCTCGGTGATGCCGGCCTTGGCGAAAAGGTCCTTGTTGTAGAACAGCGCGATGGTGTTGGTCGCCTTGGGCAGGCCGTACAGCTTGCCGTCCCACATCGCCGAAGCCAGCGGGCCTTCGTAGTAGACGCTGGTGTCGATCACGTCGGAGTTCGCGACGCGCTCGGTGATGTCGAGCATCGCCCCGCGTGACGAGAACAGCGCAAAATCCGGGTTGTCGAGCGAGATGATGTCAGGCGCCTGACCGGTGGCGAAGGCCTTGAGGGCCTCGTTCACCAGATCGTCGAACGCCAACAGCCGGCTCTCGATGACGACCTCGCTCTGGGAGGCGTTGAAGTCCTCCGCGAGCTTTGTGTAGAGCCCGTTATCGCCGTCAATCGACCACATCTTGACTGTGACCTGGGCGGCGGCGGGAAGTGTGAACATCGAAACGCTGGACAGTGCCAGCGTCGCGAGGAAGGCAAGTCTGGATAGGCTCATTTTGGTTTCCTCCCAACAGTGCGGACGATCCGCAAAACCATCGGCCTGCCCTCCCGGCGGGCCGTGGAATTCAGCTTAGTTCTGGCCGCGAGCGTGACTGCTCGCGGCGCCTGGTCAGTTGCGCGCCAGCGACGGGTCGCCGCCCGCGTAGAGTGAGTTGTGATCGACATAGTCGCCGCCCCGGCAGGTCTTGAGATAGTCGAGCGCGCGGACCTGGCCGGTCATTTCGAGATCGCCGCGATAGACCGGGTCGTGCCAGCCTTCGATGTCGATGGAGCCGCTATAGCCGGCCAGCCGGAGCTCGGAAATCACATCGGTCCAGTTGCTGTCGCCGAAGCCGGGCGTGCGCATCCAGACGAACGGCTCGCGGCCGAAAATGCCGTGTTCCTTGATGACTTCCCAGCGGATGGTCGCGTCCTTGCCATGCACGTGGAAGAATTTGTGCGCCCATTTGCGGATCTGCGGCAGCGGATCAATGAGGTAGACGAGCTGGTGGCAGGGTTCCCATTCAAGGCCGATATTGTCCTGCGGCGTCTCGTTGAACATCAGCTCCCAGGCGTCGGGATTGTGGGCGATGTTCCAGTCGCCGGTCTGCCAGTTGCCATCCATGGCGCAGTTTTCAAAAGCGATGCGGACGCCCTTGTCGGCGGCGCGCCTGGCGAGATCGGTCCAGACCTGCTTGTAGCGGGGCAGGCTGTCGGTCAGCGGCTTGTTGCGGACACGGCCGGTAAAGCCGGCGACGCAGGTCGCGCCGAAATGGTGCGCATTGTCGATACAGTCCTTCCAGCCCTGCAGGGTCTGGCGGTCCATCTCCTGGTCTTCCAGCGGATTGCCGAACATGCCGATGGTCGAGATGGTGATGTCGCGATCGCCGATGGCGTCGAGGCTGCGCTTGCCCAGTTCGGCCAGATCCTGCCCGTTGGTGGTCTGCCAGAAAAAGGGCTCGAAACTCTCGAAGCCCAGATCGGCGATGGCGGCGATATTCTCGGCGGCCTGGCCGGCGGTGGCCTGGATCATGGTGCCGATACGGATGGATTTGGCTGGGTTGCTCACGGGCAAATTCCTAAACTGCAATGAGGACGCGCTGGCGGGTTCGGGCGCTTTCGATCGCCGCGAACACCATGGCAAGGCTCTTGATATTGTCGTTGCTGGCCGTCTCGGGGGACCGACCCTCCTCGATGGCGTCGAGGAATTCGGCGATGACGCTGGCATGACCATGGGTCTGGTCGATATCGGCAGGGGCCGGGACCTCGATGGCCTGCAGGTCCCGGAAGAAGCCCGTATCGCCGACCACGGTGCGGGCCTCGAAAGCGTCTGCGCCATCCCAGGTCAGCGTGCCTTTGGTGCCGATGATGCGCCAGGCGCTTTCCCAGCTGGTATTGGCGCCTTCGGCACACCAGGAGCCGCGATAGTTGAAGACGATACCGTCGTCGAACTCGAAGATCGCATTGGCGGCAGCGCCGTGCGCGTACCATGAGCCGCGCGGATTGGTTTCGAGGCAATAGACTGCCCGGGGCGCCACACCGGCCATGAAGCGCGCTGCGTCGAGCGTATGGATGGCCATATCAAGCAGCAGCACGTGTTCCATCTCATCGCGGAAGCCGCCGAAATGGGCGCCGATGAAGAAGTCGCAATGCAGGGCCGTGATCTCGCCCAGCGCGCCGCTCTCGATCAGCCGACGGATGCGGCGAATTCCGGCAATGAAGCGCCGATTCTGCACCACGGCATGGACGCGTCCGGCGGCCTTGGCCTGGGCGATCAGGGCCTGCCCGGCCGCAAGGGTGGCGGCCATCGGCTTTTCGCTCAGCACATGGCACCCGTGCCGCAAGCCGGTCGTCACCACGCCCTCGCGGGCTGAAGGCACGACAACGTCAAACAGCAGGTCAGGCCTGATGGTGGCCAGCACATCATCGAGGTGCGTACCGATAGCGATCTCGCTTAGCCCGAATTCGGCGGCGCGCGCCTGGGCCGTCGGCAGGTGGAGATCCACCAGCCCGACAATGTCGACGCGGCCCTTGAGCAATGGATGTTCGGCAATCGCCGACAACCACCCTTTGGACATGCTTCCGCAACCCGCGAGTACGGCCCTGAATGGCAAAACGAATACCTCCCTGAGCAGGGCGCGGCGGCTTCATCTTTCGTGAAACCTGTCTGCACTTGCTCCGTAAACGTTTACGAAATTAGGTGCGGAAACGGAGTGGAGTCAATAGTCTCCGTAAACGTTTCTGGAGGTGCCCGTTGCTTGTGGACAAGTCCGCTTGCAATGGCGGCGATCGGAGTCCATTGAATGAGCCAGAACTGGCCCCAAAGGGGTGTCGCGAAGGGTGGCGGAATGTCGGTAACATGAAGGGCATTCGGCGCCTTGCCCAAGAGCTCGACATCTCGATCGGCACCGTGTCCCGCGCGCTTAACGGCAAGCCCGACGTCAACGAGCAGACCCGCCAGCGGGTGCTGGAAGCGGCCGCGGCGATGGGTTACATGCCCAACCAGGCTGGCCGTGCCCTGCGCAAGGGATCGACCGGCGTCGTCGGCTTCATGATGCAGTCGGGCTCCCAGATCACCGGGCAGGGCGACGTGTTTTTCATGAGCGTGTTCGATGGCGTGCAGACGGTGTGCGCCCGCCATCAACTCGATCTGGTGGTGCTGCTCTGCTCGTCGGAGGAAGATCCGGACGCCTATCTGCAGCGTGTCGTGGCGCGCGGCTTTGCCGATGCGCTGATCATTTCAGCCACCAAGCGGCACGATCACCGGATCGAGTTTCTCGCCAAGCGGAAAATCCCTTTCATCGCGCTGGGGCGGAGCCTGACCGATGTCGGCCATCCCTGGCTGGACCTCGATTTCGAGGGCATGGCGCAAACGGGTGTTGATCGGCTGGTGGCGCGGGGGCATAGCCGGATCGGGGTATTCGCGCCGAACGACGACACCAATCTTGGCTATGTCTTCATCGACAGCTATCGCGATGCCCTGCAGCGGCATGGCATCGCCTTCGACCCGGACCTGATCTTCCGCACCTATCCCAATGATCGCGGCGGGCACGAAATGGGCGAGCGGATCGCCGCCATGCCGGCAGGCCGCCGGCCGACCGGCTTCATCCTGACCAATGAGATGCTGACCGTGGGGCTTTATCGCGGGCTCTACGATTGCGGCATCAGGCCGGGCGCCGATTTTGCGGTGATCGGCCGGCACAGCACCCATGCACAGTATCTCAACCCCAAGCTGACCTGTTTTTACCTGTCGCTACGCGACCTTGGCATTCAGCTCGCGGAATCCCTGCTGGCCACCATGCCCGCCTATGCGGAGCAGTATCCGCTGGGCGTGGTGCGCAAGGTACTGCCGCTCGAGTTGATCGAGGGCGACAGCGACGGGCCAGCGCCACGCTAGCGCCGTTGCGGGCAGGGACGTCCCGCGGTGTCCCGGCAATTCAATTCAACTGCAAGAGATAATGTTGTCAGTGACAGCATGACCCGACAGCGATGGTGATCGTGGCAAGAATCCGTGGATAAACCGGCTGTTAAGGTAAACTGACCGATAATGCCCACCTGGAAACGGTGTCGTCCCCAAGGTGAGTTTCAGGTCTAATGCGTCTTATTATCGGCATCGTTCTGGTCTTTCTCAGCGTCTTCGGCGGTTATGCGGCGATGGGGGGGCATCTCGAGGTGCTGTGGCAGCCCTTCGAGTTCGTCATCATTCTGGGCGCTGCCATCGGCGCCTATGTCATCGCCAATTCGGGCGCGGTGCTGAAGCAGACGATTGCCATGTTCGGCACGCTGTTCAAGGGATCGCGCTACAACAAGGCTGCCTATGTCGAGCTGCTGGGCATGCAGTTCAGCCTCTACAAGCTGGTGCAGTCCAAGGGCATCCTGGCGCTGGAGCAGCATATCGAAAACCCAAGCGAATCGACGTTGTTCGCGCGGTTCCCGACCTTTGCCAACAACCACCACGCGGTCGAATTCGTCTGCGACTACCTGCGCATGGTGACGCTGGGTTCCAACAACGTCCATGAAATGGAAGCGTTGATGGATGAGGAGCTGGAAACCCATCACCAGGAAAACGAACGCATTGTCAGCGCCATGCAGGCGCTGGCCGACGGCACGCCCGCGCTGGGCATCGTGGCCGCCGTGCTGGGCGTGATCAAGACCATGGGCGCGATCAGCGAGCCGCCCGAAGTGCTCGGCCACCTGATCGGTGGCGCATTGGTGGGTACGTTCTTCGGCGTGTTCGTGGCCTATGGCTTCTTCGGCCCCTTCGCGCAGTCGCTGCGCAGCACCTATGAGGCCGAAGCGAAGTATTTCCTGTCGCTCAAGGTGGGCCTGCTGGCCCATATTTCCGGTCAGGTGCCGGTGATGGCGATCGAATTTGCCCGCAAGGCGCTGTTGTCGGAGGACCGCCCCAGCTTTGCCGAGATCGACGAGGCCACGGCAAACCTGCCGGCCGCGACGTAGTTCGAGCCCGCTCTTAAGACCCAGGAAGCCAGAATGGCGAACTACGACCAGCCGATCATCATCAAGAAGGTCAAGAAGAACAAGCATGCCCACCATGGTGGCGCTTGGAAGATCGCCTATGCCGACTTCGTGACCGCCATGATGGCCTTCTTCCTGCTGCTCTGGCTGATCAGCATGACGACGCCCGAGCAGAAGGAAGGCCTGGCCTCCTATTTCGCGCCGCCCAATATCGCGCCGACCACCAGTGGTTCGGGCGGGCTGATGGGAGGCACGGCGCTGGACAATTCGACCGATGCGCTGATGGCGGGCTCGTCGCCTGACGTGACGGTGGATGCCTCGGTGACGCCCAAGGGCAAGGAATTCGGCACCGTGGAGGGCGCCCTCAGCGGCCGCGACGAGAAGTCGGGCAGCGAGTTCGATGCCGCCAAGGCCTCGCAATATGACCTCAAGGCCACCGACGACCAGGGCTTCCACAGCGCCGCGGCCAGCATCCGCCAGGCATGGCAGGCCATGCCGGACATCACCGAGATCGCCGACAACCTCCTGGTCGAAGAGACCAGCGAGGGCCTCAATATCCGCATCATCGACCAGGAAGGCCGGCCGATGTTCCCCGAGGGGTCCAAGTACCCCAATGAGGTGACGCGGCAGGCCATCGCGGCGATCGCGCCCATCCTGCAGCGGCTGTCGAGCCCGGTGCGCATTGCCGGCCACACGGCGGCAGGCGGTGTCTATGCCAATCCGCGTTATGGCTCGTGGGAGCTGTCGGCAGACCGGGCCAATACGGTCCGGCAGATTCTGGGCGAGTTCGGCCTCAGTGATGACCGGGTCGACTCGGTGGTGGGGCGCTCGACCGTCCAGCCCTTCTTCCCCAACGACCCCTATATGGCGGCCAATGAGCGGATCGAGATCACGCTGCTCTATGAGACCCCCCCGGTCCCGGCGGATCTCAAGCCCTAGCCAGAGGCTCGCGTCTCACCTCTCCCGGCGCGGGAGAGGTTTGCTGTGGCCAAGCTGCTCGATGCATCTGGTATGGCAGGCGATGGCGGTGCATGGTCGGCAGCGAAAAATGCTGTCCGGAGTGTTGCCGTGCCCTTTCCCGATCTCATCCAGCCCGAACTTGGTGCCTATCAGAGCGCGGTGAAGACGCCGGGGGACTTCGCGGCGTTCTGGGAGGCGAGCCTTGCCGAGGCGAGATCGGTGGGCGGGGCCGTCAGCATCGTGCCGGCCGATACGACGCTGCGGGCCGTCGAGGCCTTCGACGTGACATTTCCCGGCTTTGGCGGGCATCCGATCAAGGGCTGGCTGGTCCTGCCGGTACATCGGAGCGGGCGGCTGCCGCTGGTGGTGCAGTATCTCGGCTATGGCGGGGGTCGCGGGTTCCCGCATGAGCAGTTGCACTGGGCGGCCTCCGGCTATGCCTATTTCCGCATGGATACGCGCGGGCAGGGCAGCGGCTGGGCCATGGGCGCGACAGCGGACCCGGTGGGGACGACGCCGTCCATCCCCGGCGTGATGACCAAGGGCGTGCTGGACAAGAACGACTACTATTACCGGCGGCTGTTCATCGACGCGGTTCGGGCCGTGGACATGCTGGTGGCACAGGACTTCGTGGATGCGGACAGGATCGCGGTCTGCGGCGGCAGCCAGGGTGGCGGCATTGCGCTGGCGGTGGCGGGCATCGACCCGCGCGTCAAGGCAGTGATGACCGACGTGCCCTTTCTCTGCGACTATCCGCGTGCCGTGCAGAAGGCCAGCCGCGACCCCTATCTCGAGATCGTGCGCTTCCTGGCGCAGCACCGGGACAAGAAGGCCATGGTCTTCGATACGCTGAACTATTTCGACGGCGTCAATTTCGCGCGACAGGCGAGGGCATCGGCCCTGTTCTCGGTCGCGGTGATGGACGAGACCTGCCCGCCATCCACCGTCTATGGCGCATTCAACGCCTATGCAGGTGGCGACAAGACCATGGTTGAATACGAGTTCAACAACCACGAGGGCGGCGGGGCCTTCCAGGACCGTGCGCAGATGCAATGGCTGGCTGAACGCTTCTGGTAAGGGGATAAGGCGCCTGACCTCTTGCTTTGCTCAAAAAACGCAAATATTGCGTAGATAGCAAAGCGAGGATTTCGTGGTCATCCAGAGACGTGCAAACCAGTCCGACATTGCGGAACGCCTGGGCGTTTCCGTGAGCACGGTATCACGCGCGCTGGCCAATGAAATCGGTATCAGCGATGCGGTGCGGCGCGATGTGCAACGCATGGCACGAACGCTGGGCTACAAGTCCAAGCACAGCACGGCGGCGGTGAGCGGGGACAAGCGGGCCGTGGCGCTGGTGCCGCTCGGGAGCGCGACGAGCGGATTGTCGGGCTTTTATTTCGGCATTCTCGAGGGCATCAAGGCGCAGGCGGCCGAGGCGGGCATGGTGCTCGATGTGCGCCTCGTCAACGAGGCCGTGGTGACGCTGGACATGATCCGCAAGCAGATCGCCCAGGCCGATGCCGGCGGGGTGCTGCTGGCGGGGATCGATGCCTGGGACGAGCTGGCGCAGTGGTGTGCGGCAGAGGAAATCCCGGCCGTACTGGTCAATGGCAGCGACCCCATGATGCGGATCAGCTCGGTATCGCCGGCCAATTTCTATGGCGCCTACCAGGCGACGCAGCGGCTGCTGGATGCCGGGCACCGCCGTATCCTGCACTATACCCACCGCTACCGACCGACGATTTTGCAACGGCAGCGGGGGTTTGAGGCGGCCATTGCCGCGACACCCGGCGCGACGGGCGTCATCGTCAACACGGCGGAGCGCGCTACCGGGGAATTGCTGGCAGACCTTTTGGCCGGCAAGCATGACGTGACGGCCATGTTCAGCTGGAACGATATTGCTGCGGTGGAGATGCTGGAAGGGCTCTATGGTCCGGAAAGCCCGCTGCCGCCCAGCTTTTCCATGATTGGGTTTGACGATCTGCCGATCGCCGGCATGGCGACGCCGCGGCTCAGCACCATTCGGGTGGATCGCGAGGCGATCGGGCGCGGGGCGGTGCGGCTGCTGGCCCAGCACATGGAGGGCGAAATGGCGGTGCAGCAGTTGGAAATCGGCGTGGCCATGGTCGAGGGCGAGACCATATTTGCCGCGAAATCGTCACAAGCCTGAACGGTTAATGAATGAGGCTTGCCGCCTGTTTCCCCGGCCTAGTTCATTGTTCTCACGACGCAATATGAACAAATTTGCGTAATTTGCGTAACTTGCGCAAAATACTTGCGATTGCGCAAAATGTGAACTAGCTTTCCTTCCACTGGCGAAGATCAAGAGACTGTCCTCGCGACAGCATGATCGACTGGCCCGGGAGGAACATTTGGAACTGCGGCGGTGGAATGTCCGGCATGTGCGCCAGGTGCTCGAAGCAGCACCGCATTTCGTGCCCTTCGCCCGCGGCGGGGATGCCGGCCTTGAGGCCATTCGCGCGCAGATCGGACCCGCCAGCATCGCCGACCTGCTGGACCGGGCCCGCGCCGATGCCGTGGCGCCGATCCCGGCGCTGCCGGCTAGCCTCTATCTCGAATTTGCCCGGACCGGACGGCGCGAAGGCTATGAAGATGCCCAGCGCGCGCGCCGCAACATGCTGTACCGACTGACGCTGGCGGAGTGGCTCGAAGGGCAGGGCAGGTTTGTCGATGCCATCGAGAACCTGGCCTTTGCCCGGCTGGAGGAGACCAACTGGGCCTGGCCCGCCCATGCCCGCATGCTCGACATGCCCGATCATCCGACGGTCGACCTGGCAGCCGCCATGACGGCGCTCGACCTGGCCGAGATGTATTACCTGATCGGCGACGCGCTTTCACCATCGCTGCGGGCACGGCTGCGCAGCGAGATCGACCGGCGGACCGTGGCGCCGTTTCTCGAGCGCAATGACCACTGGTGGCTGCATTCGACGCCGGACCGGCAGGTCAATAACTGGACAGCGGTCTGCGTTGCCGGGGTGGTGGGCGCGGCCTGCTATCTCGAAACCGATCCCGACCGGCTGGCCAATATCATCACGCGCGGGCTGCACAGCCTTGCCGACTATCTCGAAACCTTCGACAGCCAGGGCGGCTCGTCGGAAGGGCCGGACTACTGGTCCTATGGCTTTGGCAATTATGTCGTGCTGGCGCAGCTGCTGCACGCCCGGACCGGCGGGCAGATCGACCTGCTGGACGATCCGCAAATCCGCGAAATCGCGCAGTTCCCGGTGCGGACCGTCCTGACGCAGGGACTGTGGGCAAGCTTTTCGGATTCCGACAGCAATCCCACCTTCCATCCGGGCCTGCTGACCCATCTGGCCGAGCGGCTGGAGCTGCCGGCGCTGACCGAGCTGGGCATGCAGAATGACTTCCGCGTCGAGGTCTTCAACCAGTTTGCGTGGCCGCTGCGGCAGTTCGCCTGGCCGCTGCCGGAGCGCAATGTCGCCTTTGGCGGCACGCCGCATGACTGGTTTGCCGACATGGCCTGGATGATCAGCCGGCTCGATCCGGGCGATCCCCATTCGCTGCGGCTCGCCATCAAGGGCGGGCACAATGACGAGATGCACAACCAGAATGACGTCGGTTCGCTGATCGTGGTCAGCAAGGGCAAGGTCGTGCTGACCGATCCCGGGCGCGGGCGCTATTCCAAGGCCTATTTCGGACCCGAGCGCTACAGCAACATCATGGCCTCTTCGCGCGGGCATTCGGTGCCGGTGATCAATGGCCATGAGCAGGCCGAGGGCGGTCAGCATGCGGCAGCCGTGCTGGGCCACAGCCATGGCGAGGGCGCAGACCGGCTGACACTGGCGATGGCGGCGGTCTATCCCGCGGCGGCAGGCATCGCGGCGCTGGAGCGCGATGTGGTGTTCGACCGCGGCGTACCGGGCGGGCGGGTAACGCTCAGCGACAGCTTCAGCTTCACAACGGGTGAGGGCGCGTTCCAGTCCGTGCTGGTGACGCCGCTGGCGGTCGAGGCCGGGCCGGAAACGGTGCGCATCGGCGACGCCGCAGGCGGGGTGTCGGTGCGATTCGATCCGCGCGCGGTATCGGTCAGCACCGAGCGCCATGACGGCGTCGAGAAGCAATATGCCCCATCGGTGGACCTGACCCGCGTGCTGTTCACGACTGTGGAGCCGGCCGCCAAGGGGCAGGTGAATTTGGAAATCTCGCCGCTCTGAACGAGCGGGAGCGCCGGCCGCAATGGCCGGCACAGTGAGGGGCGCGGCGCCAGATCGGCATCCGCCAGAAATCAACCCCGGGCAGGGAGCGCCCGGAAAAGGGAGGACGACAATGAAGCATTCAAGTTTCGGTCTGAGCAGGGGCCAGGGTGGCCTCAGGCTCGCCGGTGCCGTGGCAGTGGCTGCCCTGATGGCAGCCGGGCAGGCGCTGGCAGCGGGCCAGGCGCCCATGCTCGACGCCTTGGTGGAAAGCGGCGAACTGCCGCCGCTGGAAGAGCGCCTGCCGGTCAATCCGATGGTGGTGGAAGCCGATGCCATCGGCACCTATGGCGGCACCTGGCGCATGGGCATGAATGGCGGCGGCGACAACGGGCTGATCGTCAAGACGGTCGCCTATGACAGTCTGGTTCGCTACGACCACGAATGGAAATCGGTGGTGCCGAACCTGGCCGAAAGCTGGGAGGCCAGCGAAGACGCCACGGAATATACCTTCAAGCTGCGCGAAGGCGTGAAGTGGAGCGACGGCACGCCGTTCACCACGGCTGATATCGCGTTCGCCGTCGAAATGTACCAGGACCCCGACTACGCGGCCGGCAGCTGGATCGACAACAAGAACAACCCGGTGACGCTCGAGGTCATCGACGACTACAATTTCAAGTTCATCTTCGGCACGCCCAACGGCATGTTCATGGAGACGCTGGCCGGCGTTGACGGCATCCACATCACCTCGCTGCAAAAGCAGTATTGCAGCCAGTTCCACCCCACCTATAACGAGAATGCCGCTGCTGAAGCGGAAGCCGCAGGCTTCTCGAGCTGGGCGCTCTACCTGCAGGATCGTTGCGCCTGGGGCTGGGAAACCATCCGCTTTGCCAATCCGGACCTGCCGTCCATCTATGCCTGGGTGATCGAAACGCCGCTGACGGCCAATGCCCAGCGCGTCACCTGGAAGCGCAATCCCTATTACTGGAAAACCGACGCCGAGGGGAACCAGCTGCCCTATATCGACGCGCTGGACATGCGCGTGAGCCAGGGCGGCGTCGAGGAGCTGACGCTTGCCGCGCTCAATGGCGAGATCGACTTCCAGGAACGCCATATCGCGACGACCACCAACAAGCCGCTATTCTTCGACGGGCAGGAAGCGGGCGGCTATCACCTGGGTGAAGTGATCCCGTCGGCATCCAACACCCTGGTGCTGCAGCTCAACCTCAACCACCTCGATCCGGTCAAGCGCGAGCTTTACCAGAACAAGGACTTCCGCATCGGCATTTCCCACGCCATCGACCGGCAGGAAATCATCGACGTGGTGTTTACCGGCCAGGGCGAACCCTTCCAGGTCGCGCCGCGCCCCGAGTCCAACTTCTATGACGAGGAGCTGGCCAAGCAGTATACCGAGTTCGACCCCGACCTCGCCGCCGAGCACTTTGCGGCCGCGGGCCTGACCGAGAAGAATGGCGACGGCATCTACCTCGCCAGCGACGGCAACCCGGTCAAGATTACCGTAGACGTGATTTCGGCGCTGCGTCCCGAGTGGATCGACATGCTCGAAATCATGCAGCTGCAGCTGGGCGCTGCCGGTGTCGAGATCGAGCTCAACAATATCGACCGCACGCTGTTCTACGAGAAGCGCCCGGCCGGTGAGTTCGACGCCCAGGTCTGGGCCGGCGACGGTGGCATCGAGGCCCTGCAGGAGCCGCGCTACTACTTCCCGTTCAGCGATGAATCGGTCTGGGCCTACCGCTGGGCACAGTGGTTCAACGGCACCCGCCCGGAAATCGCCGAAGAGCCGGCCGACTGGGCCAAGAAGCAGATGGACCTCTACAACCAGGTGCGTGCCGCTGGCAGCCCGGAAGCGCGTGCCGACCTGTTCAACCAGGTGCTCGCCATCACCAAGGAAGAGTTCCCGGTGATCGGGGTGAGCCTGATGCCGAATTCCTATTCGATCATCCGGGACAACCTCAAGAACGCTCCGGCGACCATGTTCAACGCCTGGCTCTTCCCGACCCCGGCCTCCATGGATCCGACGGTCTGGTACTTCGAATAAGCGGGAACCCTCCCCCCGCTTCGTCCCTCCGCGGCGCTTCAGCGCTGCGGGGGGAACCTAACCTCCCACGGGAACAGGCACCATGGTCGGCTATATCATCCAACGCTTCATCGCCATGCTCCTGACGCTGGTGGCTGTCTCGGTCGTGGCCTTCGCCATCATCCAGTTGCCGCCGGGCGATTACCTGACGAGCTATATCGCAGCCCTGTCCTCCACCGGGGACCAGGTCGACCCGCGCGTCATCGAGAACCTCCGCATCCAGTATGGCCTGGGCGAGCCCTTCTATGTGCAATACTGGAAGTGGATCACCGGGATCCTGCAGGGCAATTTCGGCCACAGCTTCGAGTGGAAGCGGCCCGTGTCCGAGCTGATCTGGGGAAGACTGGGCAATTCGGTCATGCTCGAGGGCCTTGCCGTGATCGTCATGTGGCTGATCGCGGTGCCGATCGGCATCTATGCGGCCGTGCGCAAATATTCGCTGGGCGACTATCTCGCCACCGTGGTTGGCTTCATCGGCCTCGCCGTACCCAATTTCTTCTTCGCGCTTATCGTCATGTACCTGGCCTTCATCTGGTTCGGCACGACGCTGGGCGGGCTGTTTTCACCCGAGTTCGAGAATGCGCGCTGGAGCCTGGCGCGGATCTGGGACTTCCTGACACATGCCTGGATCCCGGTCCTGGTACTGGCCACGGCCGGCACGGCCGAGCTGATCCGCATCCTGCGCGCCAACCTGCTCGACGAACTCAAGAAGCCCTATGTGACCACGGCGCGGGCCAAGGGCCTCACCGAGTTCCGTACCATCATGAAGTACCCCGTGCGGCTGGCGCTCAATCCGCTGATCTCGACCATCGGCTGGCTGCTGCCGGCGCTGGTTTCAGGCTCGGTGATCGTCTCGGTGGTGATGAACCTGCCGACGGCCGGGCCGATGCTGCTGCGCTCGCTGACCACCCAGGACATGTACCTGGCGGGCGCGATCATCCTGCTGCTCAGCGTGCTGACCGTGGTGGGAACACTGATTTCGGACATCCTGCTTGCCTGGATCGATCCGCGCATCCGCTACGGGGGCAAGTGATGACCGTGGATACGATGACACCCATTCGAGCAACGGCCGCGGCCATTGTGCCGGCAAAGCGGGAGAGCCAGTTCGGGCTGATGTGGCGCCGGTTCCGGCGGCACCGGCTGGCGCTGGTGAGCCTGTGGATCGTGGCGGCCTTCTACCTGGTGGCGATCCTGGCCGAGTTCCTGGCGCCCACCGATCCGTCGGCCTATAGCGCGCGCTATACATATGCGCCGCCGCAGGGCATCCAGCTGATCGCCACCGAGCCGGACGGATCGTGGTCGTTCCAGCTGCATGTGAATGGCTACAAGACCGAGATCGACCCGGTGGCGCTGCGCCGCACCTTCGTGATCGACCCCGAGGAGCGCATTCCCGTGCAGTTCTTCGTACCGAGCGAGCCGTACCTGCTGGCCGGGTTCATTCCCATGTCGGTCAAGTTCATGGGCGTGGCCGAGCCGCGGGCGCCATTCTATGTGCTGGGGGCCGACCGGCTGGGACGCGACCTGCTGAGCCGGCTGATCCATGGCACGCGGATTTCGCTCTCCATTGGCCTGGCCGGCGTGACGCTCAGCCTGTTCTTCGGCATCATCATCGGCGGCTTTGCGGGCTATTATGGCGGCACGTTCGACTCTGCGGTGATGCGGGTGGTGGAATTCATCCGCTCCATGCCGACCATCCCCCTCTGGCTGGGGCTGGCGGCAGCCATGCCCAAGGACTGGACGGCGCTGCAGACCTATTTCGCCATCACCGTCATCCTCAGCCTTATCGGCTGGACCGAGCTGGCGCGCGTGGTGCGGGGACGGTTCCTCTCGCTGCGGACCGAGGATTTCGTGACGGCCGCGCAGCTCGATGGGGCCAGCGACTGGCGCATCATCACGCGGCACATGGTGCCCAGCTTCATGAGCCACATCATCGCCGCGGCGACGCTGGCCATTCCCGGCATGATCCTCGCCGAAACCGCTCTGTCCTTCCTCGGGCTTGGCCTGCAGGCGCCGATCGTCAGCTGGGGCACGCTGCTGCAGGACGCGCAGAATATCCGGACACTGGCCACGGCGCCCTGGCTGCTGACGCCGGGCATCTGCGTGGTGATCATCATTCTTGCCATGAATTTCTTTGGCGACGGGCTGCGCGATGCGGCTGACCCCCATGGGCGGTGAGATAATGACCAATGGTGCGCCACTCCAACCAGACCCCTCACCCGTCTCGGCCTTGCGGCCGATCCACCCTCTCCCTCAAGGGGAGAGGGGTGACCCGGCGGAGGTTTGCACACTGAGCCCCCTTCTCCCCTTGAGGGAGAAGGTGCCCCCCCGGGTCGCGTCGCGCCCGAGGGCAGGCTCCGGGCGGATGAGGGGTCCCTTCTTGCAGGCGAAGGTAGCCGTGAAATGACCCAACCCATTCTTACCATTTCCGACATGTCCATCGTGTTCTCGTCGCCCGACGAGGCCGATATCGAGGCGGTGCGGCAGGTCGATCTCACCATGACGCCGGGCAAGACGCTGGCGCTGGTAGGCGAGAGCGGCTGTGGCAAGTCGGTGACCGCGCGCGCCATCCTGCGGCTGCTGGACCGCAATGCGAATATCCCCAGGGGGCGCATCCTGTTCGAGGCGCCGGGGGAGGCGCCGACCGATATCGCCCAGCTCAAGCATGACAGCCTGGCGCTGCGGCGCATCCGCGGCAACCAGATCGCGATGATCTTCCAGGAGCCGATGAGCTCGCTGTCGCCCGTGCATACGATCGGCGACCAGATCGACGAGATGATGACCACCCATGAGGGGCTGAGCCCCAAGGCGGCGCGCGAGCGCACCGTGGCCCTGCTCGACCAGGTGGGCATTCCCGGCGCGCGGGAGCGGGCGGACGCTTATCCGTTCCAGCTATCCGGCGGCTTGCGGCAGCGCGCGATGATCGCCATGGCGCTGGCCTGCACGCCGCAATTGCTGATTGCCGACGAGCCGACCACGGCGCTGGATGTGACGACGCAGGCGCAGATCCTCGACCTCTTGCGGCAATTGCAGGCCGATTTCGGCATGGCAATGCTGTTCATCACCCATGACCTGGGCGTGGTGGCGGAAATCGCCGACGAGGTGGCGGTAATGTATCTGGGCGATGTGGTGGAGCAGGGCAGCGTCTATGACGTGTTCCGGGCGCCCAAGCATCCCTATACGCAGGCGCTGATGAGCTCCATTCCCAAGATGGCGCGCAAGGCGGACCGGGTGCGGCTGTCGCCCATCAAGGGCACGGTGCCGGCGCCCAAGGACCGGCCGGTCGGCTGTGCCTTTACCAGCCGTTGCCCCCATGCCTTCGAGCCCTGCGCGACAGTGCGGCCGGAGCGGACCGATGTCGGCAATGGGCACCATGCGCGATGCCACCTGCTGACGCGCGTGGCCGTGGGAGAGCCGGCATGAGCACGCTGCTGACGGTCAAAAACCTTTCCAAGCACTATTCGCTGAGCGGCGGCTGGTTCGGGCCGGAGCGGCGGCTCGATGCGCTGACCGACATCAACCTGAGCGTGGAGGCCGGCGAGACGCTGGCCATTGTGGGCGAGAGCGGCTGCGGCAAGACCACGCTGGGGCGCTGCATCATCCAGGCGCAGCCGGTGAGCGAGGGGACGGTGACCTACCATCCCAAGTCGGGTGGCGAGGTGGAGCTGACCTCGCTCAACAAGCGGCAGATCAAGCCATGGCGGCAGGATATCCGCATGATCTTCCAGGATCCGATGAGTTCGCTGAACCCCAATATGCGGGTGTTCGACATTGTCGCCGAGCCGCTGCGCATCCACAAGATCTGCAAGGGCAAGGAACTGGAAGAGCGGGTCATCTCGACGCTGGAAAAGGTCGGCATTCCGGCCGAGGCCGTGGGGCGCTATCCGCATGCCTTTTCGGGCGGTCAGCGGCAGCGCATCGGCATTGCCCGGGCCCTGGTGCTCGACCCCAAGCTGGTGATTGCCGACGAGGCGGTCTCGGCGCTGGACGTGTCGATCCAGGCGCAGGTGCTCAACCTGCTCGAGGATCTCAAGGCCGAGTTCGGCCTGACCTATATCTTCATCAGCCACGATCTGGGCGTGGTGAACTACATCGCCGACCGGGTGGTGGTGATGTATCTCGGGCATGTGGTGGAGAATGCGCCCACCGAGATGCTGTTTGAGCGGCCGCGCCATCCCTATACCGAGCTGCTGCTGGAAGCGCTGCCGATCGCCGATCCGCTGCGGCGCAAGGGGCGCAAGACGGAAGTGCGGGGGGAAATCCCCTATCTAGGCAATCGCCCGGTGGGCTGCCCATTCCACACCCGCTGCAAATATGCCGAGGACCGCTGCCGGACCGACCGGCCCGAACTGCGACCGATCAACGGAACGGCGCAGCAGGCGGCGTGCCACTTGGCCGAAAAACTCGATTTGAAGGGCGCCTATGACGATGCGCCTGCGAAGGAATTTGCCTAGATGACCTATGATCCGGTGAGCGCCAATCCCCTGTCGGGCAATCCGCTCAAGACCCGCGCCGATGTGGAAAGGGCGCTGCATGACCTGTTCAACCCACTGCTGCCCTTCTTCTCGGAAGGCGGGGCACGGGTGCGGCTCGACGCGGCGGCGGCGCATTTCGACCGGGCCGCGGCCGACCTCGAAGGCTTTGCGCGGCCACTCTGGGGCCTGACGCCACTGGCTGCGGGTGGCGGGACGTTCGACCACTGGGCGCTCTACCGGCAGGGCCTCGCCAATGGCACCGACCCCGAGCATCCGGAATATTGGGGGCAGGTGAACTCTACCGACCAGCGCATGGTGGAGCTGGCGGCGATCGGCTTCACCATGCGGATGGTGCCGCAGCTGGTCTGGGAGCCATTGTCGCAGCAAGCCAAGAGCAACCTGGCAACATATCTCAAGCATGCTCGCAGCTTCGACTATGCCGACAACAACTGGAAGTTCTTCCGCATCCTGGTCGATCTGGGGCTGGAGGAATGCGGGGTCGAATTCGATCGCTCGCTCACCGAGAGGTATCTCGAGGAACTGGACGGCTTCTATCTGGGCGATGGCTGGTATCGCGACGGCAATATCCGGCGGATCGACCACTACATCCCCTTCGCCATGCACTTTTATGGCCTGATCTACGCCAAGCTGGCGCGGGGCGACGAGAAAAGGGTCGCTGCCTACAAGGAGCGGGCGAGGCTGTTCGCCAAGGATATCCGCCACTGGTTCGACGAGGACGGCGGCACGCTGGCCTTCGGGCGAAGCCTCACCTATCGTTTTGCCTGCGGCGGCTTCTGGGGCGCGTTGGCCTTTGCCGATGTCGAAGCGCTGCCCTGGGGAGAGATCAAGGGACAGTTCATGCGCCACCTGCGCTGGTGGGCGGACAAGCCGATGGCCAATCGCGACGGCATTCTCAGCATTGGCTACGGCTATCCGAACCTGTTCATGAGCGAGAGCTACAACTCGGCCGGATCACCCTATTGGGCGCTCAAGGCCTTCCTGCCGCTGGCGCTGCCGGACGACCATCCATTCTGGACGGCGGAGGAAACGCCGGCCGTAACCAGCAAGAAGCCGATACCCCTCAAGCATCCGGGCATGGTGATGATGCACACGCCGGGCAATGTGGTGGCGCTGTCGAGCGGCCAGCAGAACTGGCAGATGCGCCATGGCGCCGAGAAATACGCCAAGTTTGCCTATGCCAGCCGCTATGGCTTTTCGGTCGAGGTGGACGAGCGGGCCTACACGATGGGCGCCTTCGACGGGGCGCTGGCCTTTTCCGATGACGGGCGGCACTACCGGGTGCGCGAGACCAACGAGGTCGCGCAGATCGCGGAGAACACGCTGTTTGCCCGCTGGAAGCCCTGGAGCGATGTGACAGTGGAGACATGGCTGATTCCGGCCAATCTCTGGCATATCCGGGTCCACCGGATCACCACGTCGCGGGCACTGCACGCGACCGAGGGCGGGTTTGCGATTGGCCGCGCCGACCTCAATGCCGATACCTATATCGACGAGGCGGGCCGGGCCGTGGCCAAGAGCCGGACGGATGTGAGCGCCATTGTCGACCTTGCCGGCAAGCGCGAGGGGCGGGCGCACCGTGCCTATCCCAATACTAACCTCATCGTCGCCAAGACCATCGTGCCGCAATTGCGCGGCGAGATTCCGGCTGGGACGACGCTGCTGGTGACGGCCGCGATGGCGCTGCCGGCGGGAGCAGAGGCCGAGGCGGCACTGGGGCAGGTGCCCCACGCCCCCGACATGGCGGCGCTCGAGGCCCTGTTTGCCCGCGAGGGCGTTGATGTCAGCGCCATTCTGGTGCCGGAGCGGTTCTGATGCGACCCAAACTCGCCTTCGCCATGGCCGCAGACAAGACCAGGCACGTGTTCGACGCCGAGGCGCTGGCACGGCTGGCGCGCGGTTGCGACATCGTTCGGGCCGAGCCACTGGAAGAACTTTCCAGCCCCGAGGCCCGGGCGATACTGGGGCAGATCGACATTCTCGTCACCGGCTGGGGCTGCCCGATGGTGAGCGAGGAGGTGATCCGCTCGGCGCCGAACCTCAAGCTTATCGCCCATGCGGCCGGGACGGTGAAGTTCACCGTGGCGCCGGCGGTCTATGAGGCCGGCGTGCGCGTGACCCATGCGGCCGATGCCAATGCGGTGCCGGTGGCCGAGTTCACGCTGGCCTCGATCATCTTTGCCAACAAGCGCGTGTTCGAGCTGCGCGACCGCTATCGCGCCGACCCGGCGCGGCGCTCAAGCTACGCCTTGATGGATGAGCCGATCGGCAATTATCATCGGACCATCGGCCTGGTCGGAGCCTCGCGCATTGGCCGGAAGGTGGCGCGGATGCTGGAGGGTTTCGACTTCACCGTGCTGGTCAGCGACCCCTTCGTGCAAAAGGGCGATCCGATCACCGCCAATGCCGAACTGGTCGATCTTGACAGCCTGATGACGCGGTCGGACGTGGTGTCGATCCATGCACCATCGCTACCGTCGACGCGGGGGATGATCGGGGCAAGGCAATTGCGGCTGATGAAGGATGGTGCGGCCCTGATCAACACGGCGCGCGGCGCGCTGGTCGACGAGGCGGCCCTGATCGCAGAGCTGATGACGGGCCGCATCCACGCGGTGATCGACGTGACCGATCCCGAAATTCCCGCCAGCGGTTCGCCGCTCTACAGTCTGCCCAATGTGTTCCTGACGCCCCATGTCGCCGGGGCCGTGGGGGCGGAGCGGCTCAGGCTGGGGCAGATGGCGATCGAAGAAATCGAGCGGTTTGTCGCCGGGGAGAAGCTGGAATTCGAGATCGAGCCGGCATTGCTGGAGCGGTTGGCGTGATGAAAGGACATTCGCCGAATCTCCCTTCTCCCCTTGAGGGAGAAGGTGCCCCCCCGGGTCGCGTCGCGCCCGAGGGCAGGCTCCGGGCGGATGAGGGGTCTGTTCCCCAAATGCTGAAGCATGGGACGGCGCAGCACCCCTCACCCGGTTTTCCGCTGGACGCGGAAAGCCACCCTCTCCCTCAAGGGGCGAGGGTGGGCACCGAGAGCGTTGCCGCTACAGACGCCGATCACGAAGCGCGACTGCAGTTCCTCACGTGGGATCGTACGCAGGCAGATATCGATGCGCCCGAACATCGGGCGCGGCAAGCGCATTGGGCGCGCGTGGCCGGAGCGAGCTTTCACCCGACCGCCTATGTGGCGGCGGAGGCGGCGATTTTCACCAGCCACCTGGTGCTGGGCGAAGCGAGCTGGATTGCCGGGCATGCGCTGGTTCGCGGCGACGTGGAGTTCGGCGCCCATACCACGGTCAATCCCTATGCGATGATTTCGGGCAGGGTGCGCTGCGGCGACGGGGTGCGGATTGCCAGCCATGTATCGATCGTGGGGTTCAACCACGGCTTCGACGACCCCAGTGTCCCGATCCACCAGCAAAAGCATGAGAGCCTGGGCATCACCATCGCGGACGATGTGTGGATCGGGGCCAACGCGGTGGTGCTGGACGGGGTCACGGTGGGCAAGGGCGCAGTGATCGCGGCTGGGGCGGTGGTCAGCAAGGATGTGCCGCCGCTGGCCATTGTCGGCGGCGTGCCCGCCAAGGTGGTTCGCTATCGTGGGCAATCAACGACGCGGGACGCGGCAGCGGTACTGGGTCGGCTGGGCGGCGCGGCGCAGGCGCAATTGCCGGACGTGCTGGCGGCCTATCGCGACGGCGCGGACTATGTGTCGCGCGAGGCGGACGGGCAGGTGCGGCGCAGTGCGCGGCATCGCAATGATGCCATCGAGCTGGCGGCGGGCTTCGATGCCCTGCCCGAGGGGCTGGACGCGGCGGAAACGCTCAGGCAGCTCCGAGACCTGCAGGATCCGGAGACTGGATTGTTTCCCGATCCGTACCGGCCCCCGGCGCCGGGCCGGGCCATGCGGGATGACGGGTTGGCGCTCTATAATGTGCTGTCGGTTGGCTATGCCATCGAGGTGCTGGGCGGGCAGCCGAAATATCCGGTTGCGGCCGTGGAGCTGGGGGCGGGGGCGCTGTGTGACTGGCTGGAAAGCCTCACATGGCGCGAGCGGGCCTGGGGCGCGGGTGCAGCTGTCGACAGCATCGGCACGGCGCTCTATTTCAATGCGCGCTATTTTGCGACGGGGCGGACGCGGGAGACGCTGTTCGGCTGGCTGGCCATGAAGCAGGATCGGTCGAGCGGACTATGGGGTTCGACCACGGCGGATGAGGGTTTGCTGCAACCGGTAAACGGGTTCTATCGGCTGACGCGCGGAACCTATGCCCAGTTTGGCCTGCCCGTGCCCAATGCGGAGCGAGCAATCGACTCCGTGCTGCTCAACTATCGCAATTATGGCGGGTTTTCGGGCCCCACCTATACGGCGTGCAACCTGCTCGACACGATCCACCCACTCATGCTGTGCCTGCGGCAGACCGACTATCGGCGTCCTGAGGCCGAGACCATCGCCCGCGCGGTGATTGCGCGGGCGGGGGAGCGCTGGGTGGACGGCAAGGGGTTTGCCTTTGCCGATGGCCAGGCGCCGAGTCTGCAGGGTACCGAGATGTGGCTTTCGGTGGTGCATCTGGCAGCGGAGCTGCTGGGGATTGCCGGGACGTTTGCGTTCGTGCCCAAGGGCGTGCATCGGACACGGGCGGTGGGACTGGGGTTGTGAGCATGACCGGCAAGAAGGCCCTGGTCGTCTGGGGCGGGATGGAACTGCATACGCCCGAGCGGGGCGCACATGTGGTGCGCGAGCTGCTGGAGGCGGAGGGCTTCGCCGTCACCGTAACACCGGACTATGACGCGCTGGGCGCCGAGGATGTGGGCAGCAATGACCTGGTCGTGCCGGTGATCACCGACGGCACGCTCGCCCCCGAGAAGATGGCGAACCTGATTGCGGCGATCCGCGCCGGTACGGGGCTCGCGGGGTATCATATGGGACTTGCGACCAGCTTTCGCAGCTCGGTGCCGTTCCGCTATGCGGCGAGCTGCTACTGGGTGCAGCATCCGGGCAATACCATTACCTACAAGGTGGATGTGACGCGCAGCGACCACCCGATCATGGCAGGGATCGAGAGCTTCGAGCACACCTCCGAGCAATACTACCTCAACTACGATCCCGCAGTTGAGGTGCTGGCGACCACCGTGTTTTCAGGGGAATTCCACCCCTGGCGCAAGGATGTGGTGATGCCGGTGGTGTTCACCACGATGCATGACCAGGGGCGGGTGTTCTATTCGTCGCTGGGGCATACCGCCGATGAACTGGCTGGGGGGCCGGTGCGGGAAATCCTGCGGCGCGGCCTGGTCTGGGCCGCGCGGTAAATCTGGCGGTTGGCGCGTGTGGTCCCACCCCCTCCTACCTCCCCCATCGAGCGAAGGGGTGTGGGAAGCCGTGATGCCAGCGCCTATTGTTGCTGTGCGGCTTCGGCCTGCCGTCGCAGGACCTCCGATTCCGGCAGTGCGTTGGCGTATCTGAGTTCGCGGTTGGCGCGATCCCAGAATGCGGGGTGGACGCGATCCAGCAGAGCCGGATCGGTGGCGGCGAGGCCAAGGCGGGCGGCGGTTTGCGCGTCGAGATAGAGCACGACATTCTGCCGATACCAGGCGGGGATGGCCTCGTCGGTCCAGATTTGCGGACGGATGACATCATGGACGCCATAGCCGTGCGCAGCAAAGCGGGCGGCCCACCAGCTCTGCCATTGTTCGTTCAGATGCCCGACGCCGCCCTGGCCGGGAATGGCGGCGCTGAACAGGATGGCTGGCGCCAAGGCGACGAGGTCGGCGACGAAGCTCTCGGCGCGGTCGGGAGAGAGGTGTTCGGCGACCTCGAGCGACACGGCGAGATCGACGCGGGGGCCGGCGAAGCGCTGTTCGAGGTCCTGCGGAGAAAAAGTGATCGCCTTGTGGTCGAGCATGGCGGGGGTGACCCAATCACCCTCGATGCCGAAAGCGGTGTCGGCGCCGGCCTCGAGCGCGGCGGCGAGCCAGGTACCGGTGCCACAGCCGATATCGGCCACGGCGCGGCGGGAGAGGCCCGAGGGCAGGGCGCCAAGGATGCGCCGCGCCGCATGGGCGGTGTGGGCGCGGCGGTTTTCATAGAAGCCGGCGGGGTAGAGCGGGGCGGTCATGACGGGGCCGATCGGTGGATTCGCTTGGAGCCTATGCTGGCTACGCAGCGGTGGCCATATGGATCATTCGGCACGGAACCATGCGACAGTGGAGCCGTTCTTCGGACAGCGTCACCAAACAACCGGAGACAAAATCATGGCTAGCGAAAAGACCCTCGACGACCTGTTCCTCGATACCCTCAAGGACATCTACTATGCTGAACGCCAGATCCTGAAGGCCCTGCCCAAGATGGCCAAGGCCGCGACTTCGGCAGAGCTGAAGGCTGGTTTCGAGCAGCACCTTGCCGAGACCGAAGTTCAGGTCGAACGTCTCGAGCAGATCTTCGAACTGCTGGGCAAGGCGGCCCGCGGCAAGACCTGCGACGCGATCCTCGGCATTCTCGAGGAAGGCAAGTCGATCATTGAAGACTACAAGGACACCGTGGCGCTGGATGCCGGCCTCGTCGCCGCAGCCCAGGCGGTGGAACACTACGAGATCGCCCGTTATGGCACTCTGAAGACCTGGGCAGCCCAGCTCGGCATGAAGGACGCCGTGGCGTTGCTCGATGCGACGCTGCAGGAAGAAATGGCGACCGACAAGAAGCTCAGCCAGGTTGCCACCGCCAATGTGAACAAGAAGGCGGCCTGATCCGGTCGGCGCGGGCCCAGCCCCGCGCCTTTTCCCACGGTAACGGCAATGCGGAAGAATTCTGAACTGGCCGAGCGCATTCGGCAGACGGCCTATTTCCTCTGGGATCAGGATGGGCGGCCGGATGGTCGTTCATTCGATTACTGGCTCAGGGCCAAGGACATGCACCTGCGCGAGCTGGCCTATGACAAATGGCTGGCCGAGGGGGCGCCGATGGGCCGTGCTGAACTGCACTGGCGCGACGCTGCCGGTGAAATCGAGGGAAAATGAGAACGGGCCCGAAAGGGCCCGTTTTTTTGTTGTGCGCGATGAGAGCCTGGGCGGCCGGCGATCAGTCCTTGGCGCGTTCGACGTAGGAGTTGTCGTCGGTCAGGATAACGATGCGGGTGCCGGCGCCGATATGGGGCGGCACCATGACGCGCAGGCCATTGGTCAGCAGAGCGGGCTTGTAGGAGGAGGAGGCCGTCTGGCCCTTGACCACCGGCTCGGTCTCGACGATTTCGACGGTGACGCGCTGCGGCAGTTCCATGGAGAGCGCCGTGCCCTCGAAGGTCTTGAGATGCACCTTCATGCCGTCGGTGAGGTAGGCCTTCTGCTCGCCGATCACGTCATCGGCGACGGTGATCTGCTCGTAGCTCACCGGCTCCATGAAGTGGTGACCTTCGCCGTCGGAATAGAGGTAGTCATATTCGCGATCATCGACGTCGGCCTTTTCGACCATCTCGACAGTGCGCCAGCGGCCGACGACCTTCACGCCGTCGGAAATGCGGCGCATGTTGACGTTGGTGATGGAATTGCCCTTGCCGGGATGGACGTTTTCCGCCGTCAGGACGACATGCAGATTGCCGTCCTGCTCGACGACGTTGCCCTTGCGCAGCGAAGAGGCGATGACCTTGACCATTATTCTTCCTTGTTCAATCAGAAGACGCGTCGTAGAGGCAGACCTTATGGATACCGCTTCCGGGCGCCGGAATAGACTTTCGTGCGCCAACTACCCTATCTCGGCGAAAATCGCCAGCCCGGCCGTAGTAAAGGTCACATGAGCCAGCTTTCCCAACCATCGCCGTGGTGGTCGCCGTCGGTGCATGCGGACCGGCGGCCGATCCTTTTGGCGCGCGGCCGGATCGAGGCACGGGTGCGGGGATATCTGGCGGATAACGACTTCCTGATGGTCGACCCGCCGGGGCTGCAGCGCTCGCCGGGCAATGAGACGCATCTGCATGCCTTCGGCACCACCATGATCGGCAATGACGGGGAAGGACAGCAGATGTACCTGCATACCTCCCCGGAATTCAGCATGAAGAAGCTGCTGGCGGCGGGGGAGCGGCGTATTGCGAGCCTGGGCCATGTGTGGCGCAACCGCGAGCGCAGCGCGCTGCATCACCCCGAATTCACCATGCTGGAATGGTATCGGGCGGGTGAACCATATGATGCGGTGATCGGGGATTGCGTGGCCATTCTGCGGCTCGCCGCGCAGGCGACGGGGGTGGACAAGCTGGTGTTTCGCGACCGCAGCTGCGACCCGTTTGCGGCGCCGGAAAGGGTCAGCGTCGTGCAAGCATTCTTGCAGCATGCTGGCATTAATCTGCTGGATTGCATGGACTTTGCCGGCGTTCCGGATGGCGAAGCGCTGGCCGCGCAGATGATTGCGGTGGGCCTCGATGTGCCGGAGGATCGCAGCTGGAGTTATCTGTTCAGCCGTGTGCTGGTGGAGAAGGTTGAGCCGCAGCTGGGCATGGGGCGGATCACGATTCTCGACCGCTATCCGGCGGCCGAGGCTGCGCTGGCGCGGCGGGCCAAGGATGACCAGCGCGTGGCCGAGCGGTTCGAGCTTTATGCCTGCGGGGTAGAACTGGCCAATGGCTTTGGCGAATTGACCGATGCCGACGAGCAGCGCCGCAGGTTCGCCGCCGAGATGAACGAGAAACAACGGCTCTATGGCGAGCGCTATCCGCTGGATGAGGATTTTCTCGCTGCGCTCAGGCTGATGCCGGAGGCGAGCGGGGTGGCGCTGGGATTCGACCGGCTGGTGATGCTGGCAACGGCGGCGCCCCGGATCGAGGCGGTGCTGTGGGCGCCGGTGGCGGAATGACCCAGCATCGGCCAATCAAGACTGTGGGCGAGCTGGTCGAGGCAGGGCTGGTGGCGGACGTTGCCGGGCTTGAGGCCGTGGCCGCGAAATACGCCATCGGGATCACCCCGGCCGTGGCCGAGCTGATCGATCGCGAGGATCCCGATGATCCCATTGCGCGGCAGTTCGTGCCGCGGGTGGATGAGCTGGTGACGGCGCCGGAGGAGCGGGCAGACCCCATCGGGGACCTGGCGCATTCGCCGGTGACGGGCGTCGTGCATCGCTATCCCGACCGGGTGCTGCTCAAGGCGGTGCATGTCTGCCCGGTCTATTGCCGGTTCTGCTTCCGGCGGGAAATGGTGGGTCCGGCCGGGCTGGGGACGCTGACCGGGCCGGAACTGGATGCGGCCATCGGCTATATCGCGGACCACCACGACATCTGGGAAGTGATCCTGACCGGGGGTGATCCGCTGGTGCTGTCGCCCCGGCGGCTGCGCGAGATCATGACGCGGCTGGCGGGGATCGATCACGTCAAGATCGTGCGCTTTCACACACGGGTGCCGGTGGTGGAGCCGGAGCGGGTGGACGACGAGATGGTCGCGGCGCTCAAGGCCAGCGGCAAGACGACCTATCTGGCGGTGCATGCCAACCATCCCCGCGAGTTCACCGGCGCGGCGCGCGCGGCGCTGGCGCGGCTGGCCGATGGGGGCATCGTGCTGATCAGCCAGTCGGTGCTGCTCAAGGGCGTCAATGACGATGTCGAGACGCTGGCGAGCCTGATGAGGACTTTCGTCGAGAACCGCGTCAAACCCTATTACCTGCACCACCCCGACCTCGCGCCGGGGACTGGCCATTTCCGGGTGAGCATCGAGGAGGGGCAAAGGCTGGTGACGGCCCTGCGGGGACGGATCTCCGGGCTGGCGCAGCCGACCTATGTGCTGGATATCCCGGGTGGCCATGGCAAGGCAGATATCGGCGCCGCGTCGATTGCCGGTGGCGACGGGTGCTTTACCGTGCGGGACTGGCAGGGTGGCGAGCATCGCTATCCGCCATCCGGTGGAGGCGACTGAGGTGAAGCTGGGGCAGCGGCTGGGCGCCGGACTGGTGGCGGAGGTGTTCGAATGGGGCGCCGACGTCATCAAGCTCTATCAGCGCGGCCAGGGGAAGGAGCAGGTGTTTCGGGAGGCAGCGACGCTGGCCATGCTCGAGCAGGGCCCGCTGCCCGTGCCCAGGGTGCGTGGCGTGCTGGAGACCGACGGCCGCTGGGGCGTGGTGATGAGCCGTGCGCCGGGCCGGCCGATCGCCGCGGAGATGCTGGAGCATCCCGGCGAAGCGCCGGCCATGCTCGATGACGTAGTTCGATTGCAGCTGCGCATGCATGCCGAGCCAGGTCAATTCCTGCCTCGGTTGCGGGATCGCCTGCGCGGCGCGATCGCCCGGGCGGGGCAATTGTCGGCTGACGAAACCAGCGCCACGTTGCAGCTTCTGGCAGGCCTGCCGGATGGCGACCGGCTCTGCCATGGCGACTTCCACCCCTTCAATTTGATGGGGACGGCGGAGGCGCCGATGATCATCGACTGGCTGGATGCGACACAAGGCGCGCCGGAGGCGGATGCCTGCCGGAGCTACCTGCTCTTGCTACACACCGTGCCGGATGTCGCCGCGACCTATCTGGATGCCTATGTGCGGCTCAGCGGGCGGCCGCGCGAGGCGATACTGGCCTGGCTGCCGGTATTGGCGGCGGCGCGGCTGGTGGAACAGGTGCCGAGCGAACACGAAAGGCTGGCCGCCCTGGTTCGCTCGGCTCTTTGAGCAGAGATCAGTTCACGACGCGTGGATCGACGTCCTGGCTGTAGTCGACGCCGCCCACCGCAAAGCCGAAGAGCTTGAGGAATTCCTCGCGATATTTGGGCAGGTCGGCGAGGGCCGGCAGGGTTTCGGTCGTGAGGGCGGCCCAGCGCTTCTTGAGTTCGGCCTGCATCGCTTCGGACAGTTCCCAATCGTCGACGCGGATGCGCTTTTCATCGTCGAGCTTGAGGTTGGTCAGCTTCTCGCGGAACAGGCGGTCGATCTGCTGGATCGGGCCTTCGCCCAGGCCCAGCTCGTCCTCGACCTTGATCAGCAGCGTGCCATAAAGCGGCACGACGGGAATGGCCGAACTGGCCTGCGTGACCACGGCCTTGAGGGCCACGACATGGGCGGCCTCGGCGCCATGGGCGGCGCGGATGGCGGCAGCGGCGCGATCGAGATCGGCCTTGGCCTTGCCCAGGGTGCCCTTGTGGTAGATCGGCCAGGTCAACTCACTGCCCAGATAGGTGTAGTTGAGGGTGGTGAAGCCATCGGCCAGCACGCCGGCCTCTGCCAGTGCCGCGATCCAGAGTTCCCAATCCTCGCCGCCCATCACCTTGACGGTGGCCGCGGCTTCTTCCTCGGTCGCCGGTTCGACGGAAATCTCGGAGACCTCGCCGGTGGCGGTATTGAGGGTCTTGGACGTGACCGGAGCGCCATAGGGCTTGATCACGGAACGATAGGTGACGCCGTCCTTGGGGTCGGTGCGGACCGGAGAGGCGAGGGAATAGACGATGAGATCGACCTGGCCCAGATTGGCCTTGATGGCCTCGATGGTCTCGGCCTTGACCGCATCGGAGAAAGCGTCGCCCTCGATGGTCACGGCCTTTGCGCCGGCCGCGCGGGCGCGGTTTTCGAAGGCGCGGTTATTGTACCAGCCAGCCGAGGCAGGCTTGGCCTCGCCCGGCTCGCGCTCGAAAGACACGCCCACGGTGTCGGCGCCGCTGCCAAAGGTGGTAACGATGCGCGAGGCAAGGCCATAGCCCGTGGAACAGCCAAGGACCAGGACGCGCTTGCGATCGGACGGGATGGGTCCCTTGATCACCACATGATCGACCTGCCGCTGCACATTGGTGGCACAGCCAGTGGGATGGGCGGTGGTGCAGATGAAGCCGCGAATCTTGGGTTCGATGATCATGGGCGAAAGACTCCTCGATTTTGGTCAAGGCAATAGCGGGATTGTGGGCGGAGGGCTAGGGGCTGGCAGGATTGCCAACCGCGAACTGTCGTGAGGGGGAGGTTCGCCCGGTCGTGCCGGGGCCCCGGGTCGGACCCGGGGCAGGTTCTCTGACTGAGGGGAAAGTGGGGCGGGGTCTGCCCATGCCCGCCCTTGTCGGGCAGGCGAGTGGCCGGGGCGACAGCCCCGGCCGGGACGCCAGTGCACTCAGTGCATCGGGCTCTGGCCGTTGATGGGAATGCGCTTGAGCCGGGTCTCGGCTTCAGCGCTCCGCGGCAAGGTCACCGTGAGCAGGCCGTTCTTGAACTGGGCGTTGATCTTGTTCTGATCGACATCATAGCCCAGGGGAATGCGGCGCTCGAAACGGCCATAGTAGCGCTCGGAGAAGCGACGGTCCTTATCCTCGGTTTCGGAGCGCTTTTCGCCCCGCAGAACGAGGACGCCATCGTCGAACATCACCTCGACATCCTTCTCATCGAGGCCCGACATTTCCGCGGTTACCCGCATCTCGTTGCCCGTCTCGGTGATCTCGACGCTGGGCCAGCTGGTCATGGAAGACTGGCCAAGGCCCAAGGGCTGCCGGCCAAAATCGCGGAACACGTCGTCGAACAGCCGGTTCATCTCCCGGTGCAGCGACATGAAGGGGCTGTCGTCGCCACGGCCATAGGTCGCCGGGACATCGCCAGTGCTGCGACCACGAGGGATCAGATCACGAATACTCATTCATACGTCTCCTCTCATGCACTCGACCGGGGCCGGCACAAAATTCCGGCCCGGCCGATGGTTGATCCTGGCTCTCCAGGCTCGCGGCGAGGAAAACCAGTCCGATGCCGGACGGCAGGCGCATGGTTGAAAGGAGCCGAAGCGATGACGTCCGACGCCATTGATCTTGGTCTGCAATCGGGGCGCTTCAAGGGCCGCTGGAGGGTTTTTTCGTCTGCTACTCTGCCGCCCGACCTGCGGGGAAAACTCCCGACATGACCACGAAGCCTGGAATGCGGCGGACGCGGTCGGTCCAGCGGCGGAGGGCCGGATAATCCTGGCGGGAGATGCCGCCTTCCTCGCTCAGCATGACGTAGGGGAAGCAGGCAATATCGGCCGTGGTCGGGTGGGCGGGTGAGCAGAGCCAGTCGCGGCCTTCGCGCTCGCCGAACCAGAGGTGTTCGTCCATGAGGCGGAAAATGCGGTGGGCGCCCTGCTGGGCCCTGGCGATGTCGAAATCGTAGAAGAAGCCGAGGGCGAGACGGGCGGCGGAACTGGTGGCAGTGATGTCATCGGCTACGGCATGCCAGCGGAGCACTTCGGCGGTGATGGCCGGATCGTCGGGGAACCAGAGGCCGGTCGCGTCGTACTTTTTGGCCAGGTAGGCGAGGATGGCGCCGGAATCGGAGAGGACGAGGTCATCGTCCTTGAGGACGGGGAGCTGGCCGAAGGGATTGAGGCGCAGGAACCAGTCCGCCTTGTGCTGGCGGCCGGGATAGAAGTCGACCGGGATGATGTCATAGCGGAGCTTGAGGATGCTCATCAGCAGGCGGAGCTTGTAGCAGTTCCCGGAGAGCTCGAAGTCGTAGAGGGTGATCATTGATGGGTAATCCCCGGAGCGAACTCCCTCCCCCTTGTGGGGAGGGTTGGGGTGGGGGTGGGCCGAGAACGCGGCGCGTGGGGCTCACCCCCACCCTTGATCCCTCCCCACAAGGGGGAGGGAGACGACTGCGACATCCGGTCAGTGTTCATCATCATATATCCAAGACCAGCCGGGCCGACTTCGCCCGGCTAACGCAGGTCATCATGCAGGTGTTGGAGCGCTTTTCGCTGTCGTTGAGATAGACGTCCTGGTGATCGACCTCGCCTTCCATCACGGTGGTGAGGCAGGTGCCGCAGGCGCCCTGTTCGCAGGAGCTGGGGACGGTGAGGCCGGCCTCGCGCATCACCTCCATGATGGTCTTGCCCGAGGGGATGTGGAGCGTCATGGCGGAGCGGGCGAGTTCGACGTCAAAGGCCGAGCTGTCGTCGATGACCTTGTCGTTCTTGAAATATTCGAAATGGATGGCTTCGTCGGGCCAGCCCTGGGCGGCGGCAGTGGCGCGGACGGTTTCGAGCATGGCGCCGGGGCCGCAGACATAGACATGCTGGGCGCGGGACCACTGGCCGAGGGCGGTGGCTATGGTCGTGCCGATTTCGGCGCGGGGCAGGCCGGTGTGGAGCATCACCTTGCCGTGGAGCGCTTCAAGGTCGCCGCGGAAGGCGACCTGTTCGCCGGCGCGGGTGAAGTAATGCAGTTCGTAGGGCAGGTTCGACTTGTCGAGGAAGCGGGCCATGGAGAGCAGCGGCGTGATGCCGATGCCGCCGGCGATGAGCACGGTGCGGGTGGCGTCGCGGCGCAGCGGGAAGTTGTTGCGCGGCTCGGAAATGGCAAGGACGTCGCCCTCGCGTACCGTTTCGACCAGGACCTTGCTGCCGCCCTTGGAGGCGCTCTCCTGCTTGACGCCGATGATGTAGCTCATCAGCTCGCCGGGGCCATTGGTGATGGAATATTGGCGGATCAGGCCATTGGGCAGGTGCACATCGATATGGGCGCCGGGCTGGAAGGTGGGCAGATGCCCCTCGCGCGCGGCCAGCTCGAAGCCGATGACGCCATCGGCGCTGGTCCATTTGCGCCTGACCACGACAGGCAGGGTATTGCCGCGCGGAATGGGAATATCCGGCATGGTGGCGAGATCGGCCGAGACCTTGTCGAAGGCGGGCTGGAGCGGCTCGGGCGCCGGCTTGCGGGCGGCGGCGCGCTCGAGGCGGTCGCGGAGCTTGGTGAGGGTCTCGTTGTATTGGCGGAGCGTGGTGGTGTCGGGTTGGGCGGGCAGAAGGCCGCGGATCACGGCGCGGCCGGCATCGACGGGCTGGACGAAGTAGATGGTGCTGCCGGCGCGGATGGCGAGACCGGGGAGCAGATCGGCGGGCTGGTCATCGGGCGCGAGGCCGGCGAGGGCGGCGCGCACGTCTTCCGGCGCGGCATTGACCGGCATGGGGCGGAGCGGAAACCAGTCGCCGGCCTCGGCGCCGGGGAAGGGCGCGAAGGGCAGGTCGTCATTGGCGGCGGACCAGACGAGGCCAAAGGCCTCCTGGACCGGATAGGTCCGGTTCTCGATGCGGCGGGCGGGCGCGTCGGCGGGGTGGGCCGGAATATAGGTGCAGCCGGCAGAGCGATTGGCATAGCGCCAGCCGTGATACTGGCACTTGAGCTCGCCGCCTTCATTGACGCCGATGGAGAGGCGCACACCGCGATGCAGGCACCGGTTTTCCCAGACGTTGACATTGCCATCATCGGCGCGCCAGACGGCCAGTTCGCGGCCGAGCAGCTGGCCCTGATAGACGTGGCGGAAGGGGAGGTCTTCCGAGCTGGCGATGGGGTACCAGGTGGGGTCGGAAAGGGAGAGGGTCATGCGGTCATCCGAGGAGATTGGGATCGCGCCACGATCGGATGAGGTCGGAGTTGGCGAGCCTTGGCGTACGAGGCTCGCTCCATTTCGTCAGCTCGCCATCGGAATGGTGCCGTAGGTGATGCCCTTCTGGCTCAGCCAGCGGCGATAGGCGATGGCGGATTTGTCGGCGCGGATGGGCGTTTCGGCGCGCGGGTCCAGCGGCAGGCGCTTGGGATACTGGTTTTCGAGGATGGGCTTGTCCTGGCCGAAAATGGTCTGCTGGAAGCGGCGCAGGTCGGTGATGGTGGAGGTGCTGTCGATCATCGATTGCAGCAGGTGGGCGCGGCAGCGTTCCTCGGTCATGGGCTGGAGGAAGATGGCGATGACGTCGCGGCGGTCGGGGGCCTCGGGGGAGGACTTGTAGAGCACCGAGCAAAAGGGGTGGGGGACGCGATAGACATATTCGACCTCCATGCCCTCGGTGGCCGAGAGGGCGGCGCGGGGCTGGAAGAAGCGGCAGCGGGTGGCGAGGACCTCGTCGCGCTCCTCGGAGACCTCGACGTCGTATTCCTTGACCTCGGTATGAGGCTCGGCGCCGAGAATGTCGGTGTGGACGTAGGGGAAGTGGCCCATGTCGAGGAAGTTTTCGACGGCACGGGGGGCCGAGACGTGGATGCCGATCGAGCCGCAGCTCATGTTGACGCGGTCGGGCTCGGCATATTCGGGGATGGGGAAGAGCTCTTTGGGCGGGGTGCCCAGGCTGGTCCAGATATAGCCGTAGCCGGTGATGGCGGGGAGGCGGTCGAGGATGGTTTCGGGATCGATCTCGTCGCCCGGTTCCTCATTGGTGCGCAGCCAGACCACGGGATTGCCGGCGTCGTCGCGGGTGAGGGCGATGCGCCTGTCGAGCAGGATTGTGGTCTCGACCTGGCCGACGGGGATTTCGTCGGTGGCGGCGATGACGTGCCAGAGGTCGCGGGTGACGGGATCGATGGAGGGCATGGGCGGTCTCAACATTTGGGGTGAGCATAATCCGGCGCCGCGCGAGTGCCAGTGGAAAGTTGGCGCGGGGGATATGTGCCGCAGGCATTGCTGGCGGAATCTGGTATGGAACGCGGTGATTGGCGCAGTTGACCTGCCGGCTCATGGAGGAATTTGACGTGGAGAACATGGCTGAGCGGTTTGCGGCGGAGGTGCTGGAGGCAAAGGTGGCCGCGGCATTGCGCGAGGCGGGGGCGAGCGAGGCGTCGCTGCTGGCGGCGACGCGGGCCATGATGCATGCGTCGCTTCTGGGCGTCGACAGCCATGGCGTGCGGCTGACCGAGCACTATTGCAGCATGCTGGCGGGCGGGCGGCTCAACAGGGATCCGCAACTCAAGGTCGATATTCGCGCTGCGGGCAGCGCCATGGTGGATGGCGATGACGGGCTGGGGCACTACGCGGCCTATAAAGCCGTCGAGGTGGGTATCGCGCTGGCGCAGCAGGCGGGCGTGGGGGCGGTGGGGATTGCCCATTCGTCGCATCTGGGCGCGGCGGGGGCCTATGCACTGGCGGGGGCCGAGCAGGGCTTTGTCACCTTTGCCACGACCAATACCGATTCCATGGTGACGCTGTTCGACGGGGCGCAGCGCTTTCACGGCACCAATCCGCTGGCCTTCGCGGCGCCGGTGCCCGACAGCGAGCCGTGGCTGCTGGACATGGCGACGTCGTCGATCCCGATGAACCGGGTGCTGCTGCACCGCTCGCTGGGCGTGGAATTGCCCGAGGGCGTGGCGGCCGATGCGGATGGGCTGCCGGTCACCGACCCGGAGCAGGTGGACATGCTGCTGCCGCTGGGCGGGGCGCAATATGGCTATAAGGGTGCGGGGCTGGCCGGGGTGGCGACGCTGTTCTCGGCGCTGCTGACCGGGACGACGCTCGATACCGATTTCATCCCGATGTATGGCGGCGACGACATCTCGACGCCGCGCAATATGGGGCATTTCGTGCTGGTCATCGACCCGGACAAGTTCATCGGGCGCGACCTGTTCGGGGCCATGATCACGCGCTATCTGGCGGGCCTGCGCAGCGCGCCGCTGCGGCCGGGCGCCGAGCGCGTGATGGCGCCGGGCGACCGGGAATGGACGGAGCGGGCACGACGGCAGGCCGAAGGTGTGCTAGTCGACCCCGATACGGTGCGGTTCCTGGGGCTCTAGGGGAAGGCCGCTCATCCGCCCTTCGGGCACCTTCTCCCACGAGGGGAGAAGGGGAGCGGTGGCCGGATTATTTCTCGCGATGGATGTCGAAGGGGCTGAAGGCCTGCGTGGTCGCCATCAGCTGCAGGCGGTTGACGTTGACATGGGCGGGCAGGGAGGTCGTCCAGAAAATGGACTCGGCGATGTCGTCGGCATTCATCGCCTTGGTGCCTTCATACGGCCTGGCGGCCTTGCCTTCGTCGCCCTTGAAGCGGACCAGGGAAAACTCGGTCTCGGTGAGGCCCGGCTCGATATTGGTGACGCGCACATTCTTGCCCTGCACGTCGGAGCGCAGGTTGAGGGCGAACTGCTTCACGAAGGCCTTGGTGGCGCCATAGACCGAGCCGCCCGGATAGGGGTAGTCGCCGGCGACCGAGCCCATGGTGACGATGTGCCCGCCGCCGCGGGCGATAAGGCCGGGCAGCAAGGCGCGGACGGTATAGGCCAGGCCCGTGACATTGGTGGCGATCATCGTCTCCCAATCGGTGATGTCGGTTTCGGCGGCGGGCTGCAGGCCGAGCGCCAGGCCGGCATTGGCGAGGACGATGTTGATGGCGTTGAAGGGGGGCGGCAGGTCGGCGATGGCGGCATCGATGGCGGCGCGGTCGCGGATGTCGAGCTCGATGATGTGGCAGTTTTCGGCCCCCAGCTCGATCTGCAGGTCGATCAGGCGATCCTTGCGGCGGCCGGTGGCGATCACCTTGCCGCCCGCGCCCACATAGCGGCGCGCCGCCGCGGCGCCGAAGCCGGAGGTGGCGCCGGTGATGAAGACGACGAAGCGGCTGGGATCGAGCAGCTGATACATGGAAGAAATCCTGGGGGTCGCGGGAGTGCGGCAGGGTGGACCGGGGGTGATGCGGCGTCAACCGGTCGATCGGCAGGGATCTGCTGGATCGGGCAAGCATGGGATCGCCATTGGAGCTTAGCTCTCATGCCTTCCCGCCTCAAATCGCTCCAGTGGAGCGATGCGGGACGGCTCCAAGCTTTCCAAACTGTAACGTGATTACCAAGTCCTAACGTGAATGCGGTGACTCCGCGCCCTATGCTGGCGCGGATCAGAATCGGGATGTTGTGGCTTGAAGAGCTTGGCGAAGTGGCTGGCCGTGTTGGTGGTGCTGGGCGGCGCAGGGGGTGCGGCCTGGTGGTATTTCCTCGCGGCCCCGGAGGCCGCGGCGGTGCCCACCACGGTTGCCGTGGGGCGCGGCGATATCGAGCAGACCGTGCTGGCATCGGGTGTGCTGGAGGCCAATTCGCTGGTGAGCGTGGGGGCCGAGGTCAGCGGGCGGATCGAGGCCGTGCATGTGGCGCTTGGGCAGGATGTGCGAAAGGGCGACCTGATCGTCGAGATCGACAGCCTCGACCAGGAGAATGCCGTCAAGACGGCGCAGGCCGTGCTGGCCGGCATAAGGGCGCAGAGGGCCAGCCAGGAGGCCGCGCTGGCGCAGGCCGAGGCGGCACTGGCGCGCAATCAGCAGCTGAGCGCCAATAGCCTGGTGTCGCAGACGGCGCTGGAAACGGCGCAATCGGCGGTGGATTCGGTGCGGGCGCAGATCGACCAGCTCGACGCACAGATCGCGCAGGCGGAACTGAGCGTGGAATCGGCGGAACTGAACCTGGCGCGGACGCGGATCGTGGCGCCGAGCGATGGGACCATCGTGGCGCTGCTGGTGGAGGCGGGCCAGACGGTCAATGCCAACCAGACCATTCCCACCATCGTCAAGATTGCGGACCTCGACACGATGGTGATCAAGGCCGAGATCTCGGAAGCCGACGTGGTGCGGGTGGCCGCCGGGCAGCGGGTCTATTTCACCATCCTGGGCGAGCCGGACGTGCAGATCGACGCGACGCTGCGCGAGGTCGAGCCGGCGCCGACCTCGATCAGCTCGGATGCGGAGGCCACCGATGCCGCGGTCTATTACAACGGGCTGTTCGACGTGCCCAATCCGGACCACAAGCTGCGCATCTCGATGACGGCGCAGGTGACCATCGTGCTCGACGAGGTGGAAGATGCGCTGACGCTGCCCGCGGCACTGGTGACGCGCAAGGACCCGCAGGGCATTGTGATGGTGCCTGTCTATGACCCGGCGAGCCAGCAGGTGCAGCCGCGCCGGATCGAAGTCGGGCTGAACAACAATATCGTGGCGGAAATCCGCAGCGGGCTCAGCGAAGGCGAGCAGGTGGTCAGCGGCGGCGCGACGCTGGCGCGGCCGGCCGGCCAGCAAGGCGGGCCACGCCTGAGCGGACCTGGCGGCGCCGGCATGCTGATCAGGCCGTAACCAATGGCCGATCCGATCATTTCGCTGCGCGGGCTGACCCGGCAGTTCCAGACCGGCGCCGAGACGGTGACGGTGCTCAAGGATGTCGACCTCGATATTCACCAGGGCGAGCTGGTGGCCATCATGGGGCAGTCGGGGTCGGGCAAATCGACGCTGATGAACATTCTCGGCTGTCTCGATCGGGCGACATCAGGCACCTACCAGTTCGCGGGGCGCGAGGTGGGCAAGCTGGGGCCCGATGCGCTGGCGGAACTGCGGCGCGAGCATTTCGGCTTCATCTTCCAGCGCTATCAGCTGCTGCCCGATCTCGATGCGGTCGAGAATGTGGAGATTCCGGCGATCTATGCCGGGGTGGACGGGGCGGCGCGGCGGAAGCGGGCGATTGCGCTGCTGACCCGGCTGGGGCTGGGCGAGCGGCTGACGCACCGGCCCAATGCCCTCTCGGGCGGGCAGCAGCAACGCGTCAGCGTGGCGCGGGCGCTGATGAATGGCGGCGAGGTGATCCTGGCGGACGAGCCGACCGGGGCGCTGGATTCGCGCAGCGGCAAGGAGTTGATGGCGCTCCTGGCCGAGCTGCATCGCGACGGACACACAATCATCATCGTGACGCATGACCCGCTGATTGCGGCGCAGACCGAGCGGGTGATCGAAATATCGGATGGCGTGATCATCGCCGACCGGCGGACGGGCGCCGATACAAGGGTCGACCGGACCAAGGAAACCATCCGCCGGGCTGCCCGCTGGCGCGAGGGGATCGACCGCAGTCTCGAGGCGCTGCGCATGGCGCTGCGGGCGATGATCGCGCACAAGCTGCGCACCTTCCTCACCATGCTCGGCATCATCATCGGCATCGCCTCGGTGGTCAGCGTGGTGGCGCTGGGGCAGGGCAGCCAGGAGACGGTGCTGGCCAATATTTCCTCGATCGGCACCAATACGATCAATGTCTATCCCGGGACGGGATTTGGCGACCGGCGCTCGCAGCGCATCGAGACGCTGGTGCCATCCGATGCCGATGCGCTGGGGCAGCAGGCCTATGCCAACAGCGTCTCGCCCCAGGTCTCGAGCAATGAAACGGTGCTGTTCCGCAATACCTCGTCCAATGCCACGGTGACGGGGGTGGGCGAGGGCTATTTCCAGGTCAATGGCCGCATATTCGATGCGGGCGTGGGCTTCAGCGAGACGAGTATCAGCCAGCGCACGCAGGAAGCGGTGATCGACGGCAATGCGCGCGATGCGTTCTTCGTCAATGGCGAGGACCCGATCGGGCAGGTGATCCTGCTCGACAAGGTGCCGGTGCGGGTGATCGGCGTGGTGGCCAATGTCACCGGTTTCGGGCCGGGCGGCAGTTCGGCCAATGTCTATGTGCCCTATACGACGGCGATGGACCGGATACTGGGCCAATCCCATCTCAGCTCCATCGCCGTGCGGGTGAGCGACGAGTATGACATGGACCAGGCCGAGGCCGAGATCACCGAGCTGCTGACACGGCTGCATGGCGGGGAGGCCGACTTTTTCCTGCAGAATACGGCGACCATTCGCGATACGATCGAATCGACGGCGGCGACGCTGACGCTGCTGATTTCGACCATTGCGGTGATCTCGCTGGTGGTTGGCGGCATCGGGGTGATGAACATCATGCTGGTGAGCGTCTCCGAGCGGACCAAGGAGATCGGTATCCGCATGGCCGTGGGTGCTCGGCGTGGGGATATCCTGCGGCAGTTCCTCATCGAGGCGGTGCTGGTTTGTTTTGTCGGCGGGGCGGCCGGGGTGGCGCTGAGTTTTGGCCTGGGGAGCCTGCTGACGGCATTGGTGGCGGGGGCGAAGGTGAGCTACTCGCCGGAATCGATCGTGGTGGCGATTGCGTCGGCGAGCCTGATCGGGGTGGTGTTTGGCTTCATGCCGGCACGATCGGCTGCACGGCTGGACCCGGTCGAGGCGCTGGCGCGGGAGTAGGCGTGCCCCGATTTCGGGTTGGCGCCGCGCCCCTGACGGGGCGGCTATCGACTGCAACGTCACGCCAAGAGACGTTGCCCATCGGCCACCATGGTCCCGACAATTCGCGGCAAATGTGCAGCAAAGGTTGTCCCTGCCCAGAGACGGCCCTAAACTGGCCACGAAATGGACGCCTGTTGGGAACGCGCAGCGTCGGCGCGATCGGCCACAGGGTGCTTAACTGAATCTTGTTGCCCCGAGGGCAAACTGAGGCTTCTGCCTTCTGGTTGAAGCGTAACGGGCGGGAACTGGTCCACTGCATATCGCGCGTCTGGTAACGAGTTTTGGCGCCTTGTGTGTTGCCCTGGCCGGTTTCGGCATGACGGCGGCGCCTGTTGCTGCATTCGAAATCTTCGGCATGAAGTTTTTCGAGGATGAGAGCGACGCCGATGCGGTGATCGCCGATCCGCAGCCCTATACCGTTGTCATCACCGTCAATGCCACGGGGGGCGTCGAGAGCGCGGTGCGCAATGCTTCGGCGCTGGTGGCCGACCAGAACGAGCCGGCTTCGGGCGCTGCGGGCCTCCTGGCCAAGGCGCGGGGCGATTATCGGCGCATCGTCGCCGCACTCTACAACGAGGGCCATTACGGCGGCACGGTGAGCATTCGCGTGGGCGGGGCCGAGGCGGCCAACCTGGCGCCGGACGTCAACCTGCCCGATCCGGTGGATGTGGCCATTGTGGTCGATCCCGGTCCGCTGTTCCGGTTCAGCAGCGTCAACCTGGTCAATCAGGCCGCGCCGACCAGCGATCCGTTCGACTATGTGGAGCCGCCGCTGAGCGTCGGCTTCGGCACGGGAGAAATCGCCAAGTCATCGGTGATCCTGCGCGCCGAGCAACTGGCGCTCGAGGCGTGGCGACAGCAGGGGCATGCCAAGGCGGTTATCGTCAGCCGCGACGTGGTGGCCGACCATGCGACGCAACTGGTGGATGTGACCATCACGGTCAATCCCGGAGCCAAGGCCGCGTTCGGCGCGGTGACGGTGAGCGGGACGGAGCGGATGGACCCCGAATTCGTGCGGCGGCAGACCGGGCTGACGGTGGGCGAAGAATATGACCCGGACGAGCTTGCGCTGGCGCAGCGGCGGCTCGACCGGCTCGAAGTGTTCCGCGCGGCGCGGCTGGAGGCGGCCGAGGCCATCGGGGCCGACGGATTGCTGCCCTATAACCTGATCGTTCAGGAATTGCCGGGCCGCCGGTTTGGCGTGGGCGCGACCTATTCGACGATAGATGGGCTGGGGCTCGAGGCATTCCACCTGTGGCGGAACCTGTTCGGGCAGGCCGAGCGGCTGCGGCTCGATGCGCGGGTGGCCAGCATTGCCTGGCCGATCGACACGGCGCAGTTCGACTATTTCTTCGGCGGCACCTTCACCAAGCCGGGCATGTTTACGCCTGATACCGACCTTATCGCCGCCATTTCGGCGGAGCGCACCATCTATCCGACTTATACCGAAATCTCGGCGGGGGGACGGGTCGGGCTGACGCATATGCTGTCGGACCAGATCACGCTCGAAGGCGGGACGCAGTTCGAGATCAACCGTTTCGACGACGTGTTCGGGACGCGCGACTTCAAGACGGTGGGGCTCTATGGCGGGGCCGTGCTGGATTTCCGCGATGACAGCGTGGATGCGACCAGCGGCTGGTATGGCGCGGTCAATGTCGAGCCGTTCTACGAACTGAACTACGGCAATGCGGCGGCGCGGCTGACGGTCGAGGGGCGCACCTATTTCGGCTTTGGCGAGGATGATCCCTTCGTGCTGGCCGGGCGGCTGAAGGCCGGGGCACTGGTGGGGCCGAGCCTGGCGGAAATCCCGCCGGACAAGCTGTTCTTTGCCGGTGGCGGCGGCTCGGTGCGCGGCTATGGCTTCAAATCGATCGGCGTCGACAATGGCGCGGGCGTGATCACCGGCGGGCGCTACCTGCTGGAGGCCTCGATCGAGGCGCGGGCCAAGGTGACCGAGGATATCGGCGTCGTCGGCTTCGTCGATGGCGGCTATGTGGCGGCCGACGTGTTTCCGGCGCTGACCGATCTGCGGATCGGGGCGGGCGTGGGCGTGCGCTATTATACCGGGCTGGGGCCGCTGCGCCTGGACGTGGCCGTGCCGCTCAACAAGCGGGCGGGCGACCCCGACTATGCGCTTTATGTCGGCATCGGGCAGGCCTTCTGATGGCCCGGCTGCTGGCATGGCCGAAGCGGCTGATCGTTCTCCTCCTGGTCCTCGTCGGGCTGGCCGTGCCTGCTGCCATCGTGGCGCAGGACGTGCTGACGATGAACAATGAAGAGCAGAAGGACTGGCTGACCAGCTTCGTGCAGGACCGGCTGTCGACGCCGGAGCGGCAGATCAGGCTGTCCAATATCGACGGTGCCCTGGGATCGGACGTCTCGGTGCGCGAGATCACCATTTCGGACACCGAGGGGGTCTGGCTGCGCGTCAACAATGCCACGCTCAACTGGAACCAGGCGGCGCTGCTCACAGGGCGGCTGGAAGTACGCTCGATCAGGGCCGATTCCATCGACTATATCCGCAACGCGGTGCCGGCCGAGGGGGCAGTGGACCTGCCGCCGCCGGAAGCGGGCGGGCTGGCGGTGCCGGAATTTCCGGTGGCGATCATCCTTGAAGAGCTGAGCGTGCCCTCGGTGACGTTCGGCGAGAATGTGTTCGGGCTGGGCTCGGAGATTTCGCTGGCCGGGGCGCTGACGCTGGATGGCGGCAATCTCGATGCCAACCTGGATATCGTGCGGCTGGATGGACCGGGCGGGACACTTGATCTCGATGTGGCCTATCAGCGGGCGGACAATGTCGTCGATGTCAGCCTGTCGCTGGTGGAGCCGGAAAACGGCGTCATCGCCAACCTGCTCAGCATCGAGAACCGGCCGGCGGTGACGCTGACGCTGGTGGGCAATGGGCCGGTGACCGAGTTGCGCGGCGAGATGGTGCTGCAGGCCAATGGGCAGACGGCGCTGTCCGGGCTGGCTACGGTGAGCCAGCAGGCGGAGGGCATTGCCATTGCCGCCGACCTGCGCGGGCCGCTGTCGACGCTGATCGCGGAGCCCTACCGGCCGTTCTTCGGCAGCGAGACGGCGTTGACGGCCAATGCGCTGGTGCGGACCGAAGGCGGGATTTCCATCACCGGGCTGCGGTTGACGGGCGGGCAGCTGTCGCTCGAAGGCGCGGCCGAGACGACGCCGGACAATTTCCTGCGGTCACTGACGCTCGACGCCGTCGTGGCGGACGCGGCGGGTGGGCAGGTGATCCTGCCGGTGCCGGGCAGCGCGACGCGGCTGGGCTCGGCGCAGCTGAGCATCGACTATGGCGGGGATGCCGGCGACAGCGCGACCAACTGGTCGGCCAACTTGGCGGTCAAGGATTTCGAGCAGCCGGGCTTTGCCGCGGAAACCGTGGCGCTGACGCTGGGCGGGGTGGCATCAGCGCTGGACGATCCGGCGGCGCGAAGGCTGACCTTCAATGGCGATGGCGCGGTTTCGGGCATTGCGGGGTCCGACGAAGTGCGGGCGGCGCTGGGCGACAGCATTGGCATCGGCATTGCAGGACTGTGGAATGCGGGCGAGCCGGTGCAGCTGGCCGAATTCCGGGTGGAAGGCGCGGCGCTGACGGCGGCGCTGGCCGGACAGCTGGACGGGTTCGACTTCACCGGTGACATCAATCTCGAGACGTCGAGCATTGCGCCGTTCTCGGGGCTGGCGGGACGCGAGCTGGATGGCGGGCTGGCGCTGCAGGCCAATGGCTCGATCATGCCGCTGAGCGGCGGTTTCGACCTGACGCTGGATGGCGCGGGCAGCGATCTGGCGATCGATGACGAGATTGCCGACCGGCTCCTGGCCGGAACGGTGGCATTGAGCGGCCGGGTGGCGCGCACCGAGGCGGGGCTGACGGCGGAGAATTTCCGCATTGCCAACCAGCAGCTGCAAATCCTGGCGGATGGTACCTATGCCAGTGCGCTGGCCGATTTCACCTTCAACCTGGACCTGAGCGACCTGGCGCTGCTGTCGGACCAGGCGAGCGGCGCACTCGCCGTGGTGGGCACGGCCAAGGGCGCCGAGGGCGTGATCGACCTCAATCTCGACGCACGCGTTGCGAGCGGAGAGCTTGCCGGGCGGGCCCTGCGCGATGGCCAGGTCGGCTTTGTCGGGCGCTACAATGTCGACCGTCTCGATGGCGACATTACCGGCGCCGGGTCGCTGGATGGGTTCCGCACCACGCTGGCCGCCGGTGTCAGCCTGACGCCGAGCCAGCAGGCGCTGGAGAGCATAGACTTCCAGGCTGCAGGGACGCGCATTACCGGCGATCTGACGCGGACCGTGGTGACCGGGCTGGTCAATGGCGGGCTGACCATGGTGTCGCCCGATGTGTCCGTGCCGGCGGCGCTGGCGCTGCTGGATGCCGAAGGCGCGGTCAATGCCGAGGTGACGCTGGCGCCGGCAGAAGGCAAGCAGGGTGCAACGATCCGCGGCGATGTGCGTGGCCTCGTGGTCAATGACATCCGCGTCGGGGCAGCCGATATCAACGCGACGGTGGAGGACCTGTTTGGCGTGCCGGCGGTGGATGGCGCGGCCAATGCCAGCGACGTATCGGCGGCGGGTGTCGATATCGAGAGGCTGACGGCACGGGCGACGCAGAGTGGCGCCACGACGGCATTCGACGCACAGGCGGCGCTGGCGACGGGCACCGATGTGGCCATTGCCGGGTCGCTGACGCCAGTGGGTGACGGGTACAGTCTTGCGGTGGACCGGGCGGAGCTGCAGCAGGGCACGCTGTCGGCGCGGCTGGCACGACCGACCGTGCTGCAGGTGACCGGGTCCAGCGTGGCGCTGGAGGCCGTCCGCTTCGATGTGGGCTCGGGCTCGATCACCGCGACCGGTTCGGCGGGCGAGACGCTGGGCATTGCGCTCGAGATCAATGCTCTGCCGCTGTCGATCGCCAATGCGGTGGTGCCTGACCTGCAACTGGCGGGCACGCTCAATGGCCGGGCCGATATATCGGGCACGGGCAGCGATCCGCAGGTGAGTTTCGAGGCGCGGGCCGAGGGCGTCAATGCGGCCGCGATCAGCGAATTCGGTATTGCCCCGCTGACGGCATCGGCCAATGGGACATTCCGCAACGGCACGGTGACACTGGCCGGGCTGAGCGCCAATGGTTCGGGCGGCCTGACGATCAGTGGCTCCGGCACGGTGCCGCTGGAGGGCAATGGGCTCAATCTGTCGCTGCAAGGCTCGGCGCCGCTGGCGCTGGGCAACCGCTTCGTTGCCGACCGCGGCGGGCAGTTGAGCGGCGTCCTGACGCTGGATGCGCGGGTGACGGGGAGCCTTGCGAGCCCGCAATTTGGCGGGCGGATATCGACCAGCGGCGCTGGATATGTCGATCCGGAACTCAATCTGCGGCTGCAGGGCGTGAGCGGCTCGGCGAGCCTCAATGGCGACAACCTGGTGATCGACAGCCTGGCAGGGAGCCTGGCGACGGGTGGCTCTGTGTCGGCCTCGGGGTCGATCGGCCTGTCGGGTGGCTTTCCGGCCAACCTGCGCGTGGCGCTCAACTCGGCGCGCTATGCGGATGGCAATCTCTTCGTCGCGACGGTCTCGGGCAGTCTCGCACTGACGGGCAACCTGACCGGCTCGCCTTTGCTGAGTGGCGATGTGTTCGTCGAGCAGGCCAATATCACCGTGCCGGAAAATTTCGGCGGCGGGGCACAATTGATCGATGTCGATCATGTGCGCACGCCCCCCGCGGTGGAGCAGACACTGGCGCGGGCCCGGATCGACGAGCGCAGCGGCGCGCCCATTCCGCAGTCCCGGCCGGCAGGCGTGGTGCTCGATATCAATCTCAGCGCGCCCAACCAGATCTTCATCCGCGGGCGCGGGCTGGATGCCGAAATGGGCGGCACGGTGCGGCTGACGGGTCCGCTCAACGATATCCAGCCGGTGGGCGGCTTCTCGCTCAATCGCGGCCGGCTGTCGATCCTGGGACAGCGGGTGACGTTCGAAAGCGGCACGGTGACGCTGGTGGGCGATCTCGATCCATTCCTGAACCTCGTCGCGCGCACCGAAGGCGAGGGGATCACCGTCTTCGTCACCGTCTCGGGCCGCGCGTCGGACATCAATGTGACCTTCAGCTCGAGCCCAGCATTGCCGCAGGATGAAGTGTTGAGCCGGCTGATCTTCAACCGGTCGATGGGGGAGCTATCGCCCCTGCAACTGGCCCGGCTGGCCGGGGCTGCGGCGGAACTGGTGGGCGGCGGCGGCAATGGGCTGGTCGACAGCCTGCGCGGTGCGGCCGGGCTGGCCGATCTCGACATCGTCACCGATGACAGCGGCAATGTGGCGGTGCAGGCCGGGACCTATATCCAGGACAATGTCTATCTGGGTGTGCAGGCGGGCGCCGGCGGCCAGAACAAGGTGACGATCAACCTCGACGTGACCGATGACCTCAAGGTGACGGGCGCGGCCGGGCAGGACGGAAATTCGAGCCTCGGCGTGTTTTATGAGCGGGACTATTAGGGGCCGAACTACACGTTGCATGTGTGGCCCCACCCCCTCCTACCTCCCCCATCAAGGAGGCGGTTCGCTCCACTCGTGTGGCACGATCCAGTCCAAATCGCTGGGCAGCACCTCCCCCTTGATGGGGGAGGTTGGGAAGGGTGTGAGAGCCGCGATGACCGAGTGTCAGACTACTGGCTCGCCCCACCTGTCCTGGCCGCCTTGGCCTCATCAAACCACCAGATGGTCGGAAAACCGCTCGAAAATTCCGGCAGCGGTTCGGGGTGGCTGAAGCGGTCCCAGCGGGCAATGCGGGAATTGCGCAGGGTGTAGCTGGGAACGACATAATGGCGATGCAGCAGCACGCGGTCGAGCGCCTTGGTGGCGGCTTCCTGGGTGGCGCGGTCGTCGGCGCCGATGATCTTGTCGATGAGGGCATCGACGCCCGGGTCGGCAATGCCGGCGTAGTTCTGCGAGCCCTGCTCGTTGGCGCTTGATGAACCGAAGAAATAGCGCTGCTCATTGCCGGGCGAGAAGGATTGGCCCCAACCGGAATAGATCATGTCATAATCGAAGGAGCGGGCACGGTTGATGAATTGCGGGCTGTCGACGGTGCGCACTGTTACCGCAACGCCGATCTGAGCCAGGTTGGTCACGAGATTGGCCGCAACCGGTTCGATAGTGGGGCCATTGAGCAGAATTTCGAAGGCAAACTGGGTGCCATTGGCATCAACGAGCCGGGTGCCATCGAGCGTGTAGCCGGCCTCGTTGAACAGGGTCAGCGCCTGGCGCAAATTTGCCCGTAGCTTGGCCGGATCGCCACTGACCGGGTTGGTATAGGGCTCGGTAAAAACGCTTGGCGGGACAAGATCCTTTACCGAATTGAGGATGTCCAGTTCCTCACCCTCCGGCAGGCCGGTCGCCCTGAAGGGCAGTCCGAAGAAATAGCTGTCGATGCGCTCATACTGGTTGAAGAAAACAGTGTTGCTCAGCTCTTCGAAATCGAAGGCGTAGTTCAGCGCCCGGCGGACCCGTTCGTCCTGGAACTTCTCGCGGCGCAGATTGGGCACGAAGCCCACCATTAGGCCGTTATCGGCATAATCCTGCGGGAACAGTTCCTTGATGACGCGGCCTTCGGTGACGGCGGGGAAATCATAGGCTGTGGCCCAGCGGCGGGCCTGGTTCTCGCTCCACCAATCGAATTGGTCGCCCTTGAAGGCCTCGAACTGCACAGTCAGATCCAGGAAGTACTCATAGCGAACCTCCTCGAAATTGTTGGTGCCGACGCGGGTAGGCTGGTCGACGCCCCAGTAATCCTCGACGCGCTTGTAGCTGAGGGTGCGGCCGGCCTCGAAACTGGAAAGCGCATAGGGCCCCGAGCCCATGGGCGGCTCGAGGGTGGATTGGGCGATATCGCGCTTGTTGCCCTCGGCATCGGTGCCCTCCCACCAGTGCTGCGGCAGCACCAAGAGCTGGCCCAGGATCAGCGGCAGCTCGCGATTGCCGGTCTGGTCGAAGGTGAAGGTCACCTCGCCGGGTGCGGTGACCTCAGCTTTGGTGACGTTGGCGTAATACTGGGCCGAGTTGGGGTTAATTTCCTTGCTGATATCGAAGGACCAGGCGACGTCCTCGGCCGTCACTGGTTGGCCATCATGCCATTTGGCGTCGGGGTCGATGCGGAAGGTCACCGCGCCGTAGTCCGGAGCGATCATGAGCTCTTTGGCAAGCAGGCCATAATAGGTATTCACCTCGTCCAGCGAGGGCGTCATCAGCGTCTCATAGACGAACCCCAGGCCAGCGGCGGCCTCACCCTTGGGCAGGATGGGATTGAAGGTATCAAAGCCCCCCATGTCGCCGAGCCGGACGACGCCGATTTTCGGAGCATCGACATTGACGTAGTCGAAATGGGTGTAGTCGGCGGGATATTTCGGCGGCTCGCCATTGGTCGAGAAGGAATGGGTCCAGACGCCGGTCTGGGTTTGCGCCAGCGCCGGAGCAACGAAGGCGAGCAGCAGGCCGGCGGCGGCGAGGAGGGGCGCGAGTTTCATCGGACGGCTCCGGAATTGCGGTTTGATGACAGCAGACTAGGCGCAATCGTCACGGCGTGACAGAGGGCGCCGGATCAAGACTTTGCGGGCGAACCACGGCCAGATCGAAGGCGGCAGCCATGAGCGCGCGAGTATAGTCGGACTGCGGCGCCGCGAAAATATCGGCAGCGGGTCCCTGTTCGACGATGCGGCCATTGCGCATGACGATGAGCTGGTTGGCCATGGCCCGCACGACCTTGAGATCGTGGGAGATGAACATGTAGGTGAGGCCCCGCCGCTGCTGGATATCGCGCAGCAGATCGACCACCTGGGCCTGGATGGAGACATCGAGCGCCGAGGTGGGCTCGTCGAGCACGACGAATTTGGGCTCGAGCACCATGGCGCGGGCAATGGCGATGCGCTGGCGCTGGCCGCCGGAGAATTCGTGGGGGTAGCGGAAGCGGGTTTCGGGGGCGAGGCCGACTTCCTCCAGTGCCTTCACGACGCGGGCATCGCGTTCCCTGGCGCCGATCTGTGGCGCGTGGACGGCAAGGCCTTCGCCGATGATGCGATCGACCGAGAGGCGGGGGCTCAGCGAGCCGAACGGGTCCTGGAAGACGATCTGCATATCGGCGCGCAGCGGCCGCATGGCTTTCCAGGAGCGGGACTGAACCTCATTGCCGAGGACGACGATGCGGCCGTCAGAGGGCAGGAGGCGGAGGATGGCATAGCCGAGCGTGGACTTGCCGGATCCGCTTTCGCCGACAACGCCCAGGGTCTCGCCGCGGCGGATGGAAAGATCGACGCCGTCCACCGCCTTGATGTGGCCGACGGTGCGCCTGAGGATGCCGCGCTTGACGGGAAACCAGACCTTCAAATCGGCGACGTCGACTATGGCGGGGGCGGTGGGGTCGGAGGCGGGCGGGGTGCCGCGGGGCTCGGCGGCCAGCAGGTGGCGCGTATAGGCGTGCTGCGGAGTGGCGAAAAGTGGTGCGACCGGGCCGGTCTCGACGATCTCGCCATCGGTCATGACGCAGACGCGGTCGGCGATGCGGCGGACAATGCCCAGATCGTGGGTGATGAACAGCATGGCCATGCCGAGGCGGCCCTGGAGCTCCTTGAGCAGGGTGAGGATCTGCGCCTGCACGGTGACGTCGAGAGCGGTGGTGGGTTCGTCGGCGATCAGCAGGTCGGGCTCGTTGGCGAGGGCCATGGCGATCATGACGCGCTGGCGCTGGCCACCCGAGAGCTGGTGCGGATAGGCGGAGAGGCGGCTGGCTGGATCGGGGATGCCGACGGCATCGAGCAGTTCGAGCGTGCGCTTGCGGGCGGCGGTGGCGCGCAGGCCGCGATGAATGGCGAGGACTTCGCCGATCTGCTTTTCGACGGTGTGGACCGGATTGAGCGAGCTCATCGGCTCCTGGAAGATCATCGAGATGTCATTGCCGCGCACGGCGCGGAGTTCCTCAGGTGGTGCCGCAACGAGGTCCTGGCCCTTGAACAGGATCTGGCCGGTGACATGGGCCGTGGGCGGCAGGAGCCGCAGGATGGACAGGGCGGTGACCGATTTGCCGGAGCCGCTTTCGCCGACCAGGGCGACGGTCTCGCCGGGGGCGATATCGAAGGAGATATTGCGGGTGGCGGGCTTGGCGCCGAAGGCGATGGTGAGGTCGCGGATGGAGAGGAGGGGGGCGGTCATGCGATCGACTTCCGCGGATCGAAGGCATCGCGGACAGCTTCGCCGACGAAGACCAGCAGGGTCATCATGATGGCGATGGTGAAAAAGCCGGTGAGGCCGAGCCAGGGGGCCTGAAGGTTGTTCTTGCCCTGGGCCAGCAATTCGCCGAGCGAGGGCGAGCCGGGCGGGAGGCCGAAACCGAGCAGGTCGAGCGAGGTGAGGGTGACCACCGAACCGGAGAGAATGAAGGGCATGAAGGTGAGCGTTGCCACCATGGCATTGGGCAGGAGGTGGCGGAACATGATGGTGATGTTGGAGACGCCGAGGGCGCGGGCGGCGGCGATGTATTCGAAATTGCGGCCGCGCAGGAATTCGGCGCGCACGATGCCCACCAGCGACACCCAGGAGAAGAGCAGCAGGATGCCGAGGAGAACCCAGAAATTGGGCGCGATGACCGAGGAGATGATCAGCAGCAGATAGAGCGCGGGGATGGAGGTCCAGATCTCGATGAAGCGCTGGAACAGCAGGTCGACCCAGCCGCCGAAATAGCCCTGCACCGCGCCCGCGACAACGCCGATCACCGAGGAGAGGATGGTCAGCGTCAGGCCGAACAGGATGGAGATGCGGAAGCCGTAGAGCAGGCGGGCGACGACGTCGCGGCCGCGATCGTCGGTGCCGAGCCAGTGGAAATTGCCCCAGTGGCAATTGGGATCGGCGACCTGCAGCGGATAGCGGGCGCAGTTCTCGGCCTGGGTCATGGTCCAGCTGGGTGCGACGGCGCCGGAATAGGGCAGGAAGCCGTCGACCGTGCCATAGCTGAAGCGGATGGGCGGCCAGATGGCCCAGCCATTGGCCTCGATCTCGGCGGCGATGAAATCGTCGCGGTAATTGGTGATGGCGAGGAAGCCGCCGAACCTGGATTCGGGATAATCGACAAAGGCGGGGAACAGCAGTTCGCCCTGGTAGGAGGCGACAATGGGCCTGTCGTTGGCGATGAGTTCGGAGCCGAGGGTGGCCAGGAACAGCGCAAGGAAGATCCACAGCGACCAGTAGCCACGGCGATTGGCGCGGAAGTTGGCGAGCCGGCGCGCATTGAGCGGGGAGAGGAAGCGGTTGCGTGGCGCCTCGATGGCGGCGGCCTGGCCTGCCATCTCGCTCATACTTCCCGGCTTTCGAAATCGAGGCGGGGATCGACCCACATATAGGCGAGGTCGGAGATCAGCGAGATGACCAGCCCGAGCAGCGAGAAGATGTAGAGCGTGGCAAAGACCACCGGATAGTCGCGGCTGACCACGGACTGGAAGCCGAGCAGGCCCAGGCCATCGAGCGAGAAGATGGTTTCGATCAGCAGCGAGCCGCCGAAGAAGGCGCCGATGAAGGCGCCGGGAAAGCTGGCGATGATCAGCATCATGGCGTTGCGGAAGACGTGGCGGTAGAGCACCTGGTTTTCCGTCAGCCCCTTGGCGCGGGCGGTGGTGACATATTGCTTGCCGATTTCGTCGATGAAGGAATTCTTGGTGAGCAGGGTCGTCGTGGCGAAGGCGCCGAGACCCATGGAGATGATGGGCAAAGCGAGGTGCCAGAAATAGTCGAGCACCTGGCGCCACCAGGGGAAGCTGTCAAAGCCGGGCGAGGTGAGGCCGCGCAAGGGAAAGACCGACCAGAAGCTGCCGCCGGCAAAGAGCACGATCAATGCGATGGCGACAAGGAAGCCCGGGATGGCGTAGCCGATGATGACCACGGTCGAGGTCCAGACGTCGAAGCGCGAGCCATCGGTGACGGCTTTCTTGATGCCGAGCGGGATGGAGATGCCGTAGGCGATGAGCGTCATCCACAGGCCGAGCGAGATGGAGACCGGCATCTTCTCCAGCACCAGGTCGATGACGGAGATGTCGCGATAGTAACTGTCGCCGAAATCGAAGCGGAGATAGTTCCACAGCATGAGACCGAAGCGCTCGAGCGGCGGCTTGTCGAAGCCGAACTGCTTTTCGATGCGCGCGACCAGGTCGGGGGAGAGGCCCTGGCTGCCGCGATAGGTCGAGGTCGTGCCACCCTGCTGGGTCTGGGGAGCCTGGCCGGCGAGGTCGCCCCCGCCACCGCCCGTGATGCGCTCGGCAATCGAGGAATTCTGGCCGGACAGGTTGGCGAGGGCCTGCTCGACCGGGCCGCCGGGGGCGAACTGGGTGATGAGAAACGAGATGGCCATGATGCCGAATACGGTCGGGATCATCAGCAACAGGCGGCGGAGGATGTAGGCGCCCATCGGGTCTCCGGGCAGTCAAGTTTGCGTGGAGCTAAGCGCTGGGTCGTTCCGCCAGCAAATCACCATGCGGTGAAACGACTTGCGCCAAGTGCAACACTTTGATGAAGGCTTGGCAAGCTTGGAAGCGCCCCCTGGGCAAGCACTGAGCAATAACCCCTTGCCCATCCAACCCACTCCCTGCAGGATCAGGGCATTACGAGGAGCCTGCATGGCCTATCAGATCATTGCCCGAGCCAAGAATGCGTCCATGGCAAGAGCGCTCGAAGTGGCGCTGAGGGCCTATGGGTTTCATCCGCTGGAGCAGGGCGAGGGCGGCCTGCCGGGAGTGCCGAATTTGTTCGGCGCCGAGGGTGTGCCGGTGCAGGTGCCCGAGGAAGAGGCCGGCGATGCAACTGTTCTGGCCGCGGAGCTGTTGAAGGAAATGGCGGCACCGGGCCCATAATGGCCATATTGCTGTGCCTTTGCTCGGATGCGGACCGGGCGGTTGAACGCAGCGCAGGCTTTGGCTATAAGCCAGCCCAGCTGTTAACCTTTATTAAGCCTTAGGGCAGGAGCGAACCCATGACGGTTTGGATGCGCGGATCATTGTCCGCGGTGGGCGTGGCGGCAATTGCCGTTGTGCTGGCGGCGTGCCAATCTACCGGTTCTAATACAGCCAATCTCAATACGATCGGGGCCCCGGCCCAGCTGCAGCCGGTGCAGACGTCGACTGTGCAGCAGGGTACGCTGCCGGCAATCGGCGCCACCGGCACCGCTGCGCCCGGCCTTTCCGGCCAGCCCGTGCTGGGCGGCGTCCCCGCCACGCAGACGGCAATGGCGACACCGACCGCTACGGCGAGCACAGGTGGCTCCATCGTGTCGCTCGACCCGCTGGCCCAGCCCGTTGCCGGCGGCATGAGCTCCGGCCCCGAAGGCGTGTGGAATGTGGCGGCGGGTGCCGCGACCTGCCGCATCAACCTGCCGATGACCGCCAAGACCGGCACCAGCTACTACCGTGCGTCGGCTCCGGGTTGCACCGTGCCGCAGATCGCTTCGGTGACCGGCTGGCAGCAGGTCGGCAGCCAGCTTCAGCTCTATGATGACAACGGCAATATCGCCGCTTTCCTCGCCCCGAGCGCTGGCCGCTATATCGGGACGATGGGTGGTGGCCAGGCCATCTCCATGTCGCGGTGATTGCCGTCGGGTGATGCCGGTCTGCAAACCGTGATCTTGTGCGCTTCCGGTGCTCACGTATCCTAAGATACGCTGCGCGCCGGTTCTCCAAGATCGCGGTTCTCGACTCGGCCTGACCCGACTACCGAGAGTTTTGGCGCTTGTCTGCCGCTCACTCCAAGCACAAGAATACCGGACCCGTCACCTCCGCCTATGCGGAGCTGGTGGGTCGTGGTGTTCTCATTGCCGACCCGGCGCAGCGCAAGGCGGCGGGGCTGCTCGATGGCGTGCTGGCGGGTCTGGAAGCAGACCGGCCCAAGGGGCTGTTCGGCAAGCTGTTCGACAAGGGCGAGCCAGTCCGTGGGCTCTATCTCCACGGCGAGGTGGGACGCGGCAAGACCATGCTGATGGACCTGTTCTTTGCCGCCGTGCCGACCAAGCACAAGCGGCGGGTGCACTTCCACGAGTTCATGGACGAGATCCATGCGGGAATGGCCAAATTCCGCAAGAGCGCCAAGGGCAAGGATGCCGATCCGGTCGAAGCGGTGGTCAAGCCGATCGTCAAGTCGGGTTTGCGGCTGCTGTGTCTTGACGAATTCCATGTGCACGACATCACCAATGCGATGTTGCTGTACCGGTTGTTCGACAAGCTGTTCGCCCAGGGTGTGACGCTGGTGGCAACCTCGAATGTGGTGCCGGACGAGCTCTACAAGGACGGGCTCAATCGCCAGCTCTTCCTGCCTTTCATCGCCCTGCTCAAGCAGCATGCCGTCGTGGCTTCGCTCGAGGCGGAGCGGGACTATCGGCGGATGAAATTTGCCGGCCAGCATGTCTATGCGTTTGGCTCCGGGCCAGAGGCAAAGGCGGAGATGGACCGGCTGTGGCTGCGCATCACGGGGGGAGAGCCCGGTGCGCCAGGTGTGGTCGAAAGCACCGGGCGGAAGATCCATGTACCTCTGGTGGCCATGGGTGCGGCGCGGTTCGGCTTTGCCGACCTCTGCGAGAAGCCGCTGGGCTCGCGCGACTTCGTGCGGATTTCCCACCAGTTCGATTCGATCATCATCGACGGCGTGCCGCAGATGGACCGCAGCAAATCGGACGCGGCCAAGCGGTTCATCCTGCTCATCGACAACCTCTATGATCGCGGGGTCAAGCTCGGCGCAAGCTTTGCCGTGCCGCTGGAGCAACTGGGCAAGGACGACAAGACGGCGTTTGAATTCCAGCGCACGGTGTCTCGCCTAGTCGAGATGCAGTCCGAGGAATACCTGGCCAAGGCGCTGCGGGACGAACCGAGCGAGGGTGTGCAGGCCCCGGCAGAACCGGGCTGAAGCGAGAGGTGCCCATCCGGCACCACCCCTTCACCCATCAGCAAGGGCCAAAACGCCTTTACGACGAAGGGTTCACTTGCCCGTGCCGACCGACAGGGTTAAGACGTGCGCCAATTCAACGCAGTCTGGGATGAGGACTAATGGCGCGCAAGAAGATCGCTCTTATCGGCTCGGGTCAGATCGGCGGGACGCTCGCCCATCTGGCGGCTCTCAAGGACCTCGGCGACATCGTATTGTTCGATATCGTCGACGGCGTGCCGCAGGGCAAGGCGCTCGACATCTCCCAGTCGGCCCCGGTGGAAGGCTATGATGCCAAGATCACCGGCACATCCAAGTATGAAGACCTCAAGGGCGCTGACGTCGTCATCGTTACTGCCGGCGTGCCGCGCAAGCCGGGCATGAGCCGCGACGATCTGCTGGAAATCAACCTCAAGGTGATGGAGCAGGTGGGCGCGGGCATTGCAAAGTATGCACCCAAGGCCTTCGTCATCTGCATCACCAACCCGCTCGACGCCATGGTCTGGGCGCTGCAGAAGTTCAGCGGCCTGCCCACCAATCAGGTGATCGGCATGGCCGGCGTACTGGACAGCTCGCGCTTCGTCCATTTCATCGCAGATGAACTCAAGGTATCGGTCGAAGACATCAATGCCTTCGTGCTGGGCGGCCATGGCGACACCATGGTGCCGTTGGCCCGCTATTCGACGGTTGCCGGCATTCCGCTGACCGACATCGTCAAGATGGGCTGGATGAGCAAGGAAAAGCTCGACGCCATCATCCAGCGTACCCGCGACGGCGGCGCCGAGATCGTCGGCCTGCTCAAGACCGGCTCGGCCTTCTATGCTCCGGCGACCTCGGCGATTGCGATGGCCGAGAGCTATCTCAAGGACAAGAAGCGCGTGCTGCCGGCCGCGGCCTATCTCGACGGCCAGTATGGCGTGAAGGGCACCTATGTGGGTGTCCCCGTGGTCATCGGCGCCGGTGGTGCCGAGAAGGTCATCGAGATTTCGCTCAATTCTGCCGAGCAAAAGGCGTTCGACAAGTCGGTCGGCGCCGTCGAGGGGCTGATCGAGGCCTGCAAGAAGATCGCGCCGAAGCTGGCCTGATCGCGCTCTGAAAGGCCCCGCCGTCATCTGGCGGGGCTTTCTGCGCTTCCGGCTCCGGCTCTCGAAATCCACGCCATCCGTCGCGGCGGATGGCTCCCAGAGCACCACCAGGTGCCTCACAAAGGGTCAAGACAATGAATATCCATGAACACCAGGCCAAGGAACTGCTCAAGGGCTATGGCGCGCCGGTCGCCGCAGGCGTGGCGATCTTCTCGGCAGATGAAGCCGAGGCGGCCGCCAAGTCGTTGCCGGGGCCGCTCTATGTGGTCAAGAGCCAGATCCATGCCGGCGGACGCGGCAAGGGCAAGTTCAAGGAACTCGGGCCCGATGCCAAGGGCGGCGTGCGGCTGGCCAAGACCATCGACGACGTCGTGGCCTTCTCCAAGGAAATGCTGGGCAATACGCTGGTGACCAAGCAGACCGGCGATGCCGGCAAGCAGGTCAACCGCCTCTATATCGAAGACGGCGCCGACATTGCCCGCGAGCTCTATTGCTCGCTGCTGGTCAACCGTGAAAGCGGCCGGGTGTCCTTCGTGGTTTCGACCGAGGGCGGCATGGATATCGAGGCGGTTGCAGAGCACACGCCCGAGAAGATCATCACCGTCGATATCGACCCGACCACCGGCGTGACCGAGGCCGATGTGGCCACCATCGTGTCGGCGCTCAAGCTCGAGGGCGATGCCAAGGCCGATGCGGCCAAGCTGTTCCCGATCCTCTACAAGGCGTTCACCGAAACCGACATGAGCCTGTTGGAAGTGAACCCGCTGATCGTGATGACCGACGGCCACCTGCGCGTGCTCGACGCCAAGGTGAGCTTCGACAACAATGCGGCGTTCCGCCACGAAGAGCTCAAGCCCCTGCGCGATCTCAGCGAAGAAGACGCCAAGGAAATCGAAGCGTCCAAGTATGACCTCGCCTATGTGGCGCTGGATGGCAATATCGGCTGCATGGTGAACGGCGCGGGCCTGGCCATGTCGACCATGGACATCATCAAGCTCTATGGCGCCGAGCCGGCGAACTTCCTCGATGTGGGCGGTGGCGCCTCCAAGGAGAAGGTCACGGCAGCGTTCAAGATCATCACGGCCGATCCGGCGGTGAAGGGGATCCTGGTCAACATCTTCGGCGGCATCATGCGCTGCGACGTGATCGCCGAGGGCGTGATTGCCGCGGTCAAGGAAGTGGGCCTGCAGGTGCCGCTGGTGGTTCGCCTCGAAGGCACCAATGTCAAGGAAGGCAAAGCCATCCTCGACCAGTCCGGCCTCAACGTGATCTCGGCCGACGACCTCGACGATGCCGCCCAGAAGATCGTCAAGGCCGTGCAGGGCTAGCGCCATGCGCGCCGGCTTCGCACTCATCGTCGGCCTGGCCCTGTGCACCACCCCGGTGGTGGCGCAGGGCAAGGTCAAGGCAGCTGCCACGCCGCAAAGCGTGCAGGTGCTCGAAATGTGCGAGACCTTTGCTGCCGGCGACGTGCTGGCCGTGGAAGCGGCCATTGCCAAGGGCTGGGATGCCTATGACCAGGAGAGCGAAAGCCCCTTCGTCAAATCCTATGCCGGCAGCAAGGACGTGCCGGGCCTGGGCTATGCGAACATGTTCGCGCTGGTGGAAAGCTATCCGCAGAATACGTTCGGCTATTGCCGGGTGGATGTGGCGGAGCCGGCCGGCGACGGGCAGAGCCTGATCCAGGCCATCCAGCAGCTCGATCGCTATGAAGGCGAAGCCATCCAGAACGGGGATGGCAGCTTTGCCAGCCTCACGGGCGCCGATGGCGCCACCGACCGGCTGCTGCTGGCGCATTGGAGCCAGGAGGCTTTCGTGGTGCAGCTGTCGATAAATACAGTCAAGGCCGCAGCGGCCGAATGAGTTTAACGGCGCCTTGCTCCGGCAGGCGGAAGACGGCGCCGAGCGCCCAAACGACGGAAGAGAAGTAGATGTCCATCCTCGTCAACAAAGATACCCGCGTACTCGTACAGGGCCTGACCGGCAAGACCGGGACGTTCCATACCGAACAGGCGCTGGCCTATTACGGCACCAAGATGGTGGGTGGTACTCATCCCAAGAAGGGCGGCGAAACCTGGTCGTCGGGTGTCGATGGCACTGAATTGCCGATCTTCACCTCGGTGGCCGAGGGCAAGGAACGCACGGGCGCCAATGCCTCGGTGATCTATGTGCCGCCGGCTGGTGCCGCCGCGGCCATCGAGGAAGCCATCGATGCGGAAATCCCGCTGATCGTCTGCATCACCGAAGGCGTGCCGGTGCTCGACATGGTGCGGGTCAAGGCAAAGCTCGAAAAGTCCAAGTCGCGGCTGATCGGGCCGAACTGCCCGGGCGTGCTGACGCCGGAAGAATGCAAGATCGGCATCATGCCCGGTTCGATCTTCTCGAAGGGTTCGGTGGGCATTGTTTCCCGCTCGGGCACGCTTACCTATGAAGCGGTGTTCCAGACCACCAATGAAGGCCTTGGCCAGACCACTGCCGTGGGTATCGGTGGTGACCCGGTCAAGGGTACCGAGTTCATCGACATGCTCGAAATGTTCCTTGCCGACGAAGCGACCAAGTCGATCATCATGATCGGCGAAATCGGCGGTTCGGCCGAGGAAGACGCGGCGCAGTTCCTGATCGACGAAGCCAAGCGCGGCCGCAGCAAGCCGATGGCCGGCTTCATCGCGGGCCTGACGGCTCCCAAGGGCCGCACGATGGGCCATGCTGGCGCCGTAATTTCGGGTGGTAAGGGCGGCGCCGAAGACAAGATCGCGGCGATGGAAGCGGCAGGCATCCGCGTCTCGAAGTCGCCGGCCCGCATCGGGCGGACGCTGGCGGAAGTGCTGAAGGGCTGAGTAAGCCCAAAGTCGGTCGCGCTTCGGACACAGAACGGTGTTACGCCAAATGTGCCCGAAGCTTGTATGTTTTACATGAGCCACGGCCCTGCTCAGGGGCCGTTACACTTAACAGGATACTAAGGATAAGCGGTCAGTATCCGATCAAATCAGGGACCGCATGAGACTGGCCTTACCGCCGGTCCGTTCAGAAGGATGGCGGGGCGTGGGCCTCGCATGAAAACGCGATGACACGACAGGAAAAGAACGACACGTTCTTGCTGACCTCGTTCCTCTATGGTGGGAACGCCGACTACATCGAACAGCTCTATTCCCGGTACAAGACCGATCCGGCAAGCGTCGATGAGACGTGGAAAAGCTTCTTTTCCAAGCTCGATGACGCCGAGGGCGTCGCCCAGCAGAATGCCGAGGGCCCAAGCTGGGGCCGCACGGACTGGCCGCAGAGCGCCAATGGCGAGCTGGTCAGTGCGCTGGACGGCAACTGGGGCGAAATCGCCATCAAGACCGAAAAGGCCGTGTCCAAGAAGGCCGAGGCCCTGGGCGTCCCCAAGAGCAGCGTCGCCGACGTGCTGCAGGCCACGCGGGATTCCATCCGCGCCATCATGATGATCCGTGCCTACCGCATGCGCGGGCACCTGCACGCCGATCTCGACCCGCTCAAGATGAAGGCCGACGAACCGGCGCCCGAGCTCGATCCGAAGAGCTACGGCTTCACCGAGGCGGACTACGGTCGCAAGATCTTCATCGACAACTATCTCGGCCTTGAATACGCGACCATTCCCGAAATGCTGGCGATCCTCAAGCGCACCTATTGCGGTACGCTTGGCATCGAGTTCATGCATATCTCCGATCCTGAAGCCAAGCAGTGGATCCAGGAGCGCATCGAGGGGCCGGACAAGGAAATCACCTTCACCAAAGAAGGCAAGAAGGCGATCCTGAGCAAGCTTGTCGAAGCCGAGGGCTTCGAGAAGTTCATCGACGTCAAGTATACCGGCACGAAGCGCTTTGGCTTGGATGGTGGTGAATCGACCATTCCGGCGCTCGAGCAGATCATCAAGCGCGGTGGCGCGCTGGGCATCAAGGACATCGTCTTGGGCATGGCCCATCGCGGGCGCCTCAATGTGCTGACCCAGGTGATGGGCAAGCCGCATCGCGCGCTTTTCCATGAATTCAAGGGCGGGGCATTCTACCCCGAGGACGTCGAGGGATCGGGCGACGTCAAGTACCATCTGGGTGCATCGTCGGACCGTGAGTTCGACGGCAACAAGGTGCATTTGTCGCTGACGGCCAATCCCAGCCATCTCGAGATCGTCGATCCCGTGGTGCTGGGCAAGTCGCGCGCCAAGCAGGACCAGCACATCTCGCCAGACGGAAAGCTGGTCAATATCGCGGTGGATGGTCGTCCGGATCGCTCCATGGTGCTGCCGCTGCTGATCCATGGCGATGCGGCCTTTGCCGGGCAGGGCGTGATCGCCGAATGCCTGGGCCTCAGCGGCCTCAAGGGGCACCGCACGGGTGGCTCGATCCACTTCGTCATCAACAACCAGATCGGCTTCACCACCAGCCCGATGTATTCGCGCTCGTCGCCATACCCGACGGACGTCGCCAAGATGATCGAGGCGCCGGTCCTGCACGTGAATGGCGACGATCCGGAAGCGGTGGTCTTCGCGGCCAAGGTGGCGGTGGAATATCGCCAGAAGTTCGCCAAGCCCGTCGTCATCGACATGTTCTGCTATCGCCGCTTCGGTCACAACGAAGGCGACGAGCCGAGCTTCACCCAGCCGCTGATGTACTCCAAGATCCGGTCGCACAAGTCGACGCTGGAGCTCTATTCGGAGAAGCTGGTGGCCGAGGGACACCTCACCACTGCCGAGATCGACAAGCTCAAAGCCGACTGGCGTGCCAAGCTCGAAAGCGAGTTCGAGGCCGGGCAGGACTATCGCCCGAACAAGGCCGACTGGCTGGATGGCGCCTGGAAGGATTTCAAGCCCGCCGACCAGGAAGGTCCGCGTCGCGGCGATACGGGCGTTGAAATCGAGCAGCTGGCCAAGATCGGCACGGCGCTGACGCGCATTCCGGAAGGCTTCAACGTCCACAAGACGGTCAAGCGTTTCATGGACAATCGCCTGGCGGCCATCGAATCGGGCGAGGGCATCGACTGGGCCACGGCCGAGGCCCTGGCTTTCGGCACGCTGGTGACCGACGGCCACCCCGTGCGCCTCAGTGGCCAGGATGTGGAACGCGGGACGTTCAGCCAGCGCCACTCGGTGCTGAATGACCAGCTCGTCGACAACAAGAGCTATACCCCGCTCAACAACCTCGCCGAGGATCAGAGCCGCTACGAGGTCATCAACTCGATGCTCTCGGAAGAAGCCGTGCTCGGGTTCGAATATGGCTACTCGCTGGCGGAGCCGAAGGCTTTGACCATCTGGGAAGCCCAGTTCGGCGACTTCGTGAACGGTGCCCAGGTGGTGATCGACCAGTTCATCAGCTCGGGCGAGCGCAAGTGGTTCCGCATGTCGGGCCTCGTGATGCTGTTGCCGCATGGCTATGAAGGGCAGGGGCCTGAGCATTCCTCGGCCCGTCCCGAGCGGTTCCTGCAGCTGTGCGCCGAAGACAATATGCAGGTTGCCAACTGCACCACGCCGGCCAACTATTTCCACGCCCTGCGCCGGCAGGTGACCCGCGACTTCCGCAAGCCGCTGATCCTGATGACGCCCAAGAGCCTGTTGCGCCACAAGCGCGCCGTCTCGGGCCTTGTCGAGATGGGTGTCGATTCCTGCTTCCATCGCCTGCTTTGGGACGATGCCGAAGCGCCGGGCGTGCCCAAGACCACGATCAAGCTGGCCAGCGACGACAAAATCCGTCGCGTCGTGCTGTGCACCGGCAAGGTCTATTATGACCTGCTGGAAGATCGCGAGAAGAAGGGCATCAACGATGTCTATCTGCTGCGCATCGAGCAGCTCTACCCGTTCCCGGCCAAGGCGCTGCTGGACGAGCTGAGCCGCTTCAAGAATGCCGAGATCATCTGGTGCCAGGAAGAGCCCAAGAATATGGGTGCCTGGGCTTTCATTCAGCCCTATGTTGAATGGGTGTTCGACCAGATGGGCCGGACCGGCCAGCGTGTCCGCTATACCGGGCGCCCGGCATCGGCCTCGACTGCCACGGGTCTGATGCGGACCCATCTTGCTCAACTGCAGGCCTTCCTCGACGAAGCGCTCGGCCAATAAAGGACAGAACAATGTCGACTGAAATCCGCGTCCCCACACTTGGCGAAAGCGTCACCGAGGCCACGATCGGCCAGTGGTTCAAGAAGGTGGGTGACACCGTTTCTGCCGATGAGCCCATCGTCGAGCTTGAAACCGACAAGGTGACCATCGAAGTCCCTGCGCCTGCTGCGGGTGTGCTCGAAGCCATCTCGGCCCAGCCGGGCGAGACCGTGGATGTGGGCGCACTGCTCGGCGCCATCGGTGGCGCCGGCGCTGCAGCTGCCGCCAAGCCGGCCGAGGTCAAGGAAGACGTGCCTGCCGCCAACGCCGCCGGCCCCGAGCCGGTAAAGCCGGAGGCCGCGCCGGCCGCTGCGACCAGCATGGCGCCGGCGCCGTCGGCACAGAAGCTGATCAACGAGAGCGGTCTTGCTGCTTCGGAGATCGATGGGTCCGGCAAGCGTGGCCAGGTGCTCAAGGAAGACGTGCTGTCCGCCATGGCCAAGCCGGCTCCGGCCGTGGCCCAGGCAGCGCCTGCCGCGGCCCCGGCCGCCAAGCCCGCCGAAGCGCCCAAGGCGCCAGCCGCGCCGCGTGCGCCGGTTTCGGCGGACGATGCCAGCCGCGAAGAGCGGGTCAAGATGACCCGGCTGCGCCAGACCATTGCCCGCCGCCTCAAGGATGCGCAGAACACTGCCGCGATGCTGACCACCTTCAACGAGGTGGACATGGCTCCGGTGATGGAACTGCGGACCCAGTACAAGGAGCTGTTCGAGAAGAAGCACGGCGTCAAGCTGGGCTTCATGGGCTTCTTCACCAAGGCCGTGGTTCACGCGCTCAAGGAAATCCCCTCGATCAATGCCGAGATCGATGGCGACGACCTGGTCTACAAGCAGTACGCCCATATCGGTGTGGCCGTGGGTACCGACAAGGGCCTCGTCGTGCCGGTGATCCGCAATGCCGACCAGATGTCGATTGCCGAAATCGAGAAGGGCATCAACGCCATGGGCAAGAAGGCCCGTGACGGCCAGCTCTCCATGGCCGACATGCAGGGTGGCACCTTCACCATTTCCAATGGTGGCGTCTATGGCTCGCTGATGAGCACGCCCATTCTCAATGCCCCGCAGTCGGGCATTCTGGGCATGCACAAGATCCAGGAGCGTCCGGTGGTGGTTGGCGGGCAGATCGTCATCCGCCCGATGATGTACCTGGCGCTGAGCTACGACCACCGGATCGTGGACGGCAAGGAAGCCGTGACCTTCCTGGTGCGCGTCAAGGAGAGCCTTGAAGCACCGGAACGCCTCGTGCTCGACCTCTAGATCGCCGCATTGTCCTGCCTATCTGGAAGGCCCGCTCCGGCGGGCCTTTCTTTTGGTCACGTTCGCGTGGACCGGGGGGCCGGTTAAGGATTTGGTAGGACGTTGGACCGCTATGAAGGCGGCCTTGTAATGCGTGGCCGGGAGCGACTTGTTGAAGCGATTGATGGTACTGATGATGTGTCTGGTTTCTCCTGCCGCCTGGGCGCAGGAGACGGGTGACGCCGAACTGATCGGCGAACTCATGGCCTTTCACGGCTCGCGTGCCATTGTCTCGGCCATGACGACGCATTGCTACGAGACCACCGGGCTCGATGCCGCCTATCAGAGCGCCAACGACAACTGGTATCTGCGCAATATCGGCTTTCTCGACCTTGCCGACCGGGTCATCGCCCGGTTGGGTGGGGGCGCGGAAGGGCAGAAGCAGAGCGCCGAGACCTATGGCGGCGAGCAGATCATGAGCGCCTATAACCAGGCGTCGGACAAGGACACCTTCTGCCGGGCCTTTCTTGAGCAGGTGGAGGGCGGGGCGCTCGATATCGACAAGCAGCTCCCGGCCACGCTGGAGAAAGCGCAGGCGATCGCTTCGGAATGATTTTCGGCGCGACGTGGCGAGCTGCGTTGCCGGGGGCGGCGCGCTGGTGTAACGGATTAGCCGCAATAGAGTAGCGGTGGCCCGATGGACTTTCCCTGGCTTGAATTTGCCGGACTTATGCTGGCCTTCGGCATCAATGCCGTCATTCCGGGCGCCGACTTTGCCATGGTGCTGCGCCAGTCGATTGCCCATGGGCGGCGGGCCGCATTGTTCACCTCGGCGGGTATCGCGACCTCGATCCTGGTCCATGGCAGCTATACGTTGCTGGGGCTTGGCGTGATCGTGGGGCAGTCGCTGCTGCTGTTCAACATTCTCAAGTGGGCCGGCGCGGCTTACCTAGTGTGGCTGGCCATTTCGGCGCTGCGCAGCCCGCCGCCGCAGCCACCAGCCGAGGGTGACCTGGCCGCGGCACGACGTGGCGACTTTGCCGCCTTTGCACTGGGTTTCCTGACCAACCTGCTCAATCCCAAGGCCGTGCTGTTCTTCCTCGCGCTGTTCACCACGCTGGTTTCGGTGCGGACCGGGGGCGACATCAAGGTGCTCTACGTGGCCTGCATGAGCATCATGCTTTTTGCCTGGTTCGCATTGGTCTCGGTTTTCTTTACGACACCCTCCGTGCGGCAAGGTTTTTTCCGCTTTGGCCGGTGGTTTAATCGCGTCACCGGCATTACGTTCATCGTGCTGGCGGTCCGCGTGGCGATCGCGCAGCAACACTAAACAGGTTTCGGGGCTCCTATCATGGCAGACGTTTTCGACCTCACCATCATCGGCTCGGGTCCGGGCGGCTATGTCGCGGCGATCCGCGCGGCACAGCTGGGGATGAAGGTAGCGGTCGTGGAGAAGTGGTCCACGCTGGGCGGCACCTGCCTCAATATCGGCTGCATCCCGTCCAAGGCGCTGCTGCATGCCTCCGAAATGTTCGAAGAGGCCGGGCATGGCTTCAAGGCGCTGGGCATCGATATTCCGGCGCCGGTGCTGAACCTGCCGCAGATGATGACCCACAAGACCGAGACGGTGGCGGCCAATGTCGGGGGCGTCGACTATCTGTTCAAGAAGAACAAGATCACGACGCTGCGTGGCATCGGCACGATTACCGCGCCGGGCAAGGTGCTGGTGACGCCGCAGAGCGGGGCGGCTACCGAGGTCGAGACCAAGAATATCGTCATCGCCACGGGTTCGGTTTCGGCCGGCCTGCCGGGGATCGAGATCGACGAGAAGACGGTGGTGACCTCGACCGGGGCGCTGCTGCTGGAGAAGGTTCCGGGCAAGCTCCTGGTGATCGGCGCCGGCGTGATCGGGCTCGAGCTCGGTTCGGTCTGGGCACGGCTGGGTGCGCAGGTAACGGTGGTCGAATATCTCGACCGCATCCTGCCCGGCATGGACAGCGAAGTGGCGCGGCAGTTCCAGCGCATGCTGCAGAAGCAGGGCATGGAGTTCAAGCTGTCGAGCAAGGTTGCCGGCATCGACAAGCAGGACGATGGCTCGCTCAAGGTGCGGGTCGAGCCGGCCAAGGGCGGCGACATGGAAATGCTCGATGCGGACGTGGCGCTGGTGGCCATCGGCCGCAAGCCCTTCACCGAAGGGCTCGGGCTCGACATTGTCGGCGTGGCGCTGGATGAGCGCGGCCGCGTGCGGGTCGACCAGCACTACAAGACCTCGGTCGATGGTATCTATGCCATTGGCGACGTGATTGCCGGCCCGATGCTGGCGCACAAGGCCGAGGATGAGGGCATCGCGGTGGCCGAAATCCTCAATGGCCAGGCGGGCCACGTGAATTATGCGGCCATTCCGGCGGTGGTCTATACCAATCCGGAAATCGCCTCGGTCGGCAAGACCGAGGATGAGCTCAAGGCCGAGGGCATCGACTACAAGATCGGCAAGTTCCCCTTCACCGCCAATGGCCGGGCCAAGGCGATGCTGGCGACGCAGGGGTTCGTGAAGATCCTCGCCGATGTCGAGACCGACCGGGTGCTGGGCGCCCATATCGTGGGCAAGAATGCCGGCGAGATGATCCACGAACTGGTGGTTCTGATGGAATTCTCCGGCGCCGCCGAAGACCTGGCGCGCTCGACCCATGCGCATCCGACGCTGTCGGAAGCCGTGCGCGAGGCGGCCCTGTCGCTGGGTGACGGCGCGATCCACATCTGAGGCGCAAGCCTTTGAAGACAGGAGGGCTCCGGCTTTGGCCGGGGCCCTTTTTCGTTTGGGCATGCGCATGCGCCGCAAGGTCGGTCAGGGTGATCGGGGCAATCCGGTCGGCGCTCTAATGACCTCTGCCAACTCCTAGGCCAAAGTCATCATACAACATGACATTCATTGTATGTTGACTTATCACTTGCCCTTCCATACCAGTTTCATCACCAAGGCTGCCAAGAGTCCATAGGGATGGCGGGTGGGCTTGAGCGGCGGGACGGAAGACCCCGACCGCGCATCGAGGGCATGGGTAGCAACGGCACGAGGACGGGCCGGACCCAAGCCACCACATATTGGGAGGACACCAATGTTTCATCTGCCTAAGTTGGCAGCGACCGCGCTTGTCGCTGCATCCCTGATGGTTTCGACCGCCAGCGCCCAGACGGTGCTGCGCTCATCGGACACCCATCCTGATGGCTATCCGACCGTCGAGGCGGTCAAGCATTTCGGCGAGCTGCTGAGCGAGAAGACGGATGGCCGCTATTCGGTCGAAGTATTCCACTCCGCCCAGCTTGGCCAGGAAGCCGATACGATCGAACAGACGCAGTTCGGCGTGATCGACCTCAACCGCATCTCGATCGGCGCCTTCGGCACGCAGGTGCCCGAAGCCACCGTGACCCAGCTGCCCTATATCTTCCGCTCGACCGACCACTTCCATGCCGTGCTGGATGGCCCGATCGGCGAGGAAATCCTGGCCGCGTTCGAGGCAGTGGATGTCGTCGCGCTGGCCTATTACGATGGCGGCGCCCGCTCGTTCTACAACAGCCAGAAGCCCATCACCACGCCGGCCGACATGGCCGGTATGAAGATGCGCGTCATGCAGTCGGACATCTTCGTGGACATGGTTGCGGCCTTTGGCGGCAATGCCACCCCGATGCCCTATGGCGAAGTCTATTCGGGTATCCAGACCGGCGTCATCGACGGCGCCGAAAACAACTATCCGAGTTTTGACACCGCCGGCCACGCCGAAGTTGCCAAGTACTACTCGCTGAACGAACACCTGATGGTTCCGGAAGTGCTGGTCATTTCCAAGATCGTCTGGGATGGCCTGACCCCCGAGGACCAGGCGCTGTTCCGCGAAGCGGCCAAGGAATCGGTCGCCAAGCAGCGTGAGCTCTGGGCCGCCAAGGAAGTGGAATCCAAGGCTGCCGTTGAAGCGCTCGGCGCGGTGATCAACGAAGTCGACAAGGCGCCCTTCATCGAGGCCATGAAGCCGGTCTACGAGAAGTATGTGACCGACCCCAAGCTGCAGGACCTGGTTGCCCGCATCCAGGCGACCGAGGGCTAGTTGGCGCAAACGAGGGCGAGGTCCAATCTCGCCCTCACACCGGACGGCTGGGAGGGGGTGGAAGAACCCCGATATCGGGGCCAAACCTCCCCCACCCTTGATCCCTTCGCCACAAGAGGAGGGTGTCGACTGAGAGTCATGCGCCACGCCCTCGTGGTCGACAGGCTCACCATGAGGTCTACCGAGAAATGAAAACTTGGCTTCTGCCCATCAGCCGCGTGCTGGGAAAGCTCTCCAATGCCATATTGTGGCTGGCCGGGATCGGCCTGGTGAGCATGACCGTGCTGGTCGCCTATCAGGTGTTCATGCGGTTCGTGATCAATGCCTCGCCGTCCTGGACGGAAGCGGGCGCCATCATGCTGATGACCTGGTTCATCTTCCTGGGCGCCGCAGTGGGCGTGCGCGAGAATTTCCACATGGGGTTCGACGTGCTGCTCTATGTGCTGCCCCCGAGCGCCAAGCCATGGCTGCGCGGGATCAGCGATGTCGCCATTTTCGGCTTTGCCTTCGGCATGGTCTGGTATGGCGGGGAACTGGCCATCCGGTTCTGGTCGACCCGCATACCGGTGCTCGGGCTGCCGACATCCTTCACCTATTTCCCAATCGTGGTTTCGGGCGCGCTGATGTGCCTGTTCGCCCTCGAGCGCTTCCTGCTGCGCCTGGCCGGCGAACCGGTCGATGAAATCGCCGCCGACCCGACGATCACCGAGGCCTGACGCGCATGGAATACTGGATTCTCTTTGGCGTATTCACGGTGCTGATGCTGATCGGCACGCCGATCGCCTATTGCCTGGGCATTGCCAGCTTTGCCACCATTGTCTATCTCGGCCGCCCGGCCATCGTGGTGTTCCAGCAGCTCAATTCTGGCGTCTCGGCCTTTAGCCTGCTGGCCATTCCCTTCTTCATATTTGCCGGCGACCTGATGATGCGCGGCGGCATTGCCAGCCGGATCATCTCATTTGCCGGATCGCTGATCGGGCATGTCCGAGGCGGCCTGGGACAGGTCAACATCGCCGCCTCGACGCTGTTCGGCGGCATTTCCGGCTCGGCCGTGGCGGAAGCCGCGGCGGTGGGCGGCATCATGATCCCGCAAATGAAGGCGCGCGGCTATGGCGCCGACTATGCGGTGAACGTGACGTCGATGGCGGCGCTGATTGCGCTGCTGCTGCCGCCCAGCCACAACATGATCATCTATTCGCTGTCCGGCGGCGGCAATATCTCGATTGCCGACCTGTTCACGGCGGGCATCATCCCCGGGCTGTTGCTGGCGCTGGCGCTGAGCATCACGGCCTATCTCGTCGCCATCAAGCGCGGCTATCCGACCGAGCCGTTCCCGGGCTTCCGCAAGGCCGGCTATTTCTTTGTCGTGGCCATTCCGGGCCTGATGCTGATCGCCATCATCTTCGGCGGCGTGCGCTCGGGCATTTTCACGGCGACGGAAAGCTCCTGCATCGCGGTGTTCTATGCGCTGCTGGTGACGCTGCTGGTCTATCGCTCGCTGAGCTGGGGCGAGTTCGTGCATTCCGTGCTGGGCGCAGTGCGGACGACTGCCATGGTGCTGTTCATCATCGGCGCCGCGGCCTCTTTCGGCTGGCTGATGGCCTATCTCAAGGTGGCGATCATTCTGACCGACGGCATTGCCGCGATCTCGAGCGATCCGCTGCTGGTGCTGCTGATGATCAACGCGCTGCTGCTGCTGCTCGGCACCTTCATGGATATGGGGCCGCTGATCATCATCACCACGCCGATCTTCCTGCCGATCGCCAAGTCATTCGGCATCGACCCGGTGCATTTCGGCGTCATCATGATCCTCAACCTGGGCATTGGTCTCAATACGCCACCGCTCGGGCCGGTGCAGTTCGTGGCAGCGGCGGTGGGCAAGATTTCGGTCTGGGAGGCGATGAAGAGCATCTGGCCATTCTATGGGGCCGGGTTGGTCGTGCTCGGGCTGGTGACCTATATCCCGGCGCTGTCCCTGTGGCTGCCGGCACTGTTCCGGGGCTGACGATGAGCCTCAGCGAAGAGTTTGTCGCGACCGGGCGGAAGCCCAAGCTGGCCGACCTGGTCATCGGCACGCTGCGCAAGCGCATCAGTGCCGGCGAATACCGTGCCGGCGCCAAGCTGCCGACCGAAAGCCAGATGACGTCGATCTTCGGCGTGAGCCGCACGGTGGTGCGCGAGGCGATTGCCGCGCTCGCCGCCGACGGGCTGGTGCAGTCGCGCCAGGGTGCCGGCGTCTTTGTCGTCGCCAATGCGGCGGCGCCGTTCAATGCGATCGGGGCCGACCGGTCCAACAAGATCTCGGTGGCGATCAACGTGCTGGAAGTGCGCATGGGGATCGAGATCGAGTCGGCGGGGCTGGCCGCGCTGCGGCGCAGCGCCAGCCAGGAGGCGGCGATCCAGGAGGCGTGGAACGAGTTCGACCGGCTGATGAAGCTGGGTACGCCGACCGGCAAGACCGACTTCGCCTTTCACCGCGCCATCGCCGCGGCGACTAACAATCCATTCTATATCGAGGTGCTGGATGGGCTGGGCAGCCGCACCATTCCGTGTGACGTGGCTTCGCCATGGGGCACGGAAAGCGTGCTGACCTACGAATACCAGGCCGGACTGCAGCAAGAGCACCTCAGAATTCTGCAAGCTATCTCGGCGCAGGACGCGGACGCTGCGCGCGAGGCCATGCGCCAGCACCTGTCGCTGAGCCAGGAGCGCTATCGCCAGCGGCTGCGTGAACAATCGACGGCCAACCAGGAATGACCATGAGTACCGATTTCGACATCCGCTTCGCCATTGATCCGGTCAGCGCCTCGACAATGAATACCGAGGAACTGCGCGACCATTTCCTGATCAACGACCTGTTCGTGACCGGCGCGGTCAACTGGACCTATACCCACTATGACCGCATGGCCGTGGGCAGCGCGGCCCCGGGTGCCAAGTCCCTGGCGCTGGAAACCATCAAGCCAACGGGTACGGCCAATTTCCTCGATCGCCGCGAGCTGATCGCTGCCAATATCGGGGAGGCTGGAACGATCACGGTTGATGGGACCGACTATGCGGTCGGTTCGCGCGACATGCTCTATGTCGGCATGGGCGCCAAGGATGTGCAGTTTGCCGGGGCGGGCGCAAAATTCTACCTGCTGAGCGCGCCGGCCCATGCCAGCCACCCGACGACACTGATCAAGCAGAGCGACGCCAAGCGGCTGGACCTGGGAAGCCAGGAGACCGCCAACGAGCGCAGCATCTTCCAGTTCGTCAATGCCGACAGCGTCAAGACCTGCCAGCTGGTGGTGGGGCTGACCAGCTTCGCGCCGGGCTCGGTGTGGAACACCATGCCGGCGCATGTGCATGACCGGCGCATGGAGGCCTATCTCTATTTCGACCTCAAGTCCGACGCCTTCGTGGTGCATCTGATGGGCGAACCGGACGAGACTCGGCACCTGATCGTGCGCAACGAGGAGGCGGTGATCTCGCCGCCCTGGTCGATCCATTCGGGCGCCGGCACCGGCTCCTACACCTTCATCTGGGCCATGGCTGGCGACAATGTCGACTATACCGATGTCGAGAAGGTCGGGATGGACGAGCTGCTGTGACCGATCTCACCGCATTCAGCCTCAGTGGCAAGACTGTGATGGTCACCGGCGCCAATACCGGGATCGGGCAGGGCATTGCCCTCTCGATCGGCCGGGCCGGCGGGCGGGTGATCGGGGTCGGGCGTTCGAGCATGGAAGTGACGGCGTCGCTGATGGCGGGGCAGGGGGCGGACTTCGTCGAGGTGCATGCCGATCTGGGGTCGACCAGCGCTGCGCAGGCCATGTTTGACGAGGCCTGGGACGCGCATGGACCGATCGACGGGCTGGTCAACAATGCCGGCATCATCAAGCGGGTCGACGCGGTGGACTTTACCGAGGCGGACTGGGACGCGGTGATGGACATCAATCTCAAGACGATGTTCTTCCTCTGCCAGTCGCTGGGCCGGCGTGCGCTGGCAGCGGGGCGGGGTGGCAAGATCGTCAACATCTCGTCGATGCTGAGCTTCCAGGGCGGTATTCGCGTGGCCAGCTATACGGCGTCCAAGAGCGGCGTATTGGGCATTACGCGGCTCCTGGCCAATGAATGGGCGGCCAAGGGCATCAACGTCAATTCCATTGCGCCGGGCTATATCGAAACCAACAATACCGAGGCGCTGCGGGCCGATCCGGACCGCTCGGCCTCGATCCTGGGGCGTATTCCGGCGGGACGCTGGGGCATGCCCTCCGACATTGGCGACGCGGCAGTGTTCCTGCTGTCGGGCGCCTCCAACTACATGCATGGCGCTGTCATCCCCGTGGATGGCGGCTGGCTGGCGAGGTGAACCAGAATGACTGAACAGAAACTATTTGCGCAAGCCGACGAGGGCGAGACCGTGGTGCTCGCGCCGGGCAATACGCGGCGGGTGCTGATCCATACGCCCGAGCTGATGCAGGTGGAATTCGGCTTCGACAAGGGCGCGGTGGGCGCGCTGCACAGCCATCCGCATGTGCAGGTGAGCTATGTGGCCGAGGGGAGCTTCGAGGTGACGATCGACGGCAAGACCGCGGTGGTCGGCACCGGCGGGAGCTTCATCGTGCCGTCGGGTCTGGTGCATGGCGTCCTGGCGCTGGAGAAGGGGCGGCTGGTGGATGTGTTCACGCCGCTGCGGGCGGACTTTCTGTAGACCGTTGTCTTTCAGGTGATGCCGGTCTGCAAATGGCGGTCATCTGCGCTTCCGGTCCTCACGTACCGACGTACGCTCCGGTCCGGTTCTCGACGACCACCATTTTCGCCTCGGCCTGACCTGAAATCCTTCCGGTCTACGCCCCGAGTTTGGTGAGCATCGCCGCATAGGCCGCATCATGTGTTCCCGTCCAGTTGTCCATGCCCGGTTTGGTGAGCACGCCCCGTCGGGGCGGGATGAAGCTGTGGATGCGGCGGACGGGATCTTCGCGCCATTGCAGGTTGAAGGCGGCCAGCCTGGGGAAGAATTCCATATCGGAATAGGGCAGGTGGTCGTGGATCCACCAGGCCATGGCTTCCCAGTCGCCGGTGCGCTCGTACCAGGGGACGAAGCGGTTGACGGCGATGCAGGCGGTGGCGCCCATGCGGCCCTGGGCGTCGCGGCGGTCCCAGATATGGCCGGCATGGTTGGTTTCGTTGCGGCCGCAATTGAGCTTGTTGATATTGCCGAAATGGTTGACCGCCGAGGAGCGATAGGCCGAGCGGATGGAAACCTTGCCGAAGCGGGCCTGCAGGGGTTCGAGCAGGTTCTGGCACAGCGCGCTGCCGGCGGCGATGGCCAGGTCCGGGTCGTCGGGGATGTTGGGAAAGCCGTGGATGACGGCGATTTCGGAATAGAGAAAGTCGCGCAGGAAGAAGTTTTCGCTGAGGCGGACGCGGCCGAGGTCTTCGAGGCTCTTGACGGATTTGGGCTGGCGCATGGCGGCTCTCGCTGGACGCGGCAATCTCGTGCGATAACGTCGGCGCCACAACCCGGTTTCGACGTCAGGACCTCAGCATGCTGGACGTGATCTTCTATATCGCTACCGCCGCCGAGGCGATGACGGCGGCGCTCGCGGCGGGGCGGCGCAAAATGGACTGGTTTGGCGTGTGCCTGCTGGCCTGCGTGACGGCGCTGGGCGGGGGCACGATCCGCGACCTGTTTCTCGACCACTATCCGCTCTACTGGGTCAGGAACCCCTATATCCTGCTGCTGGTCTGCGGCGCGGCGCTGGCGACCATCGCCATGGCGCGGGTGGTGGACAAGTTGCGCTGGCCCTTCCTGCTGCTCGACGGGCTGGGGCTGGTGGTGTTCACCATCATCGGCTGCCAGGTGGCGATCGAGATAGGCGCCCATCCGCTGATCGTGCTGGTCGCGGGCATGGTCACCGGCATTTTCGGCGGCATATTGCGCGACGTGCTGTGCAATGACGTGCCGCTGGTGTTCCGGGGCGAGCTCTATGCCACGGTCTCGCTCGTTACCGGGGCGATCTATTATTTCGGGCTGATGGCGGGCATCCCGTCCGACGTGGTGATCCTCGCGGCCATTGCCGTAGGCTTTCCGCTGCGCATGGTGGCGATCATCAGGAAGTGGGAAATGCCCAAGTTTGTCTATGACAGGGATTGGCGATGACGCCGGCGCGCATCGTATTGTCGCGGCGTGCGGGGTTTGACCTGCAGGCGGTTTCCCAGGCGCTGAACGGGCTGCCGGCGCAATCGGTGGCGCGGCCGGGGCCCTGGGGCAATCCCTTCACCATTGCCGATGTGGGCGCCGAGCTGGGGCTGGAGAAAGACATGGCGCAGGCCGAGGCGGTAGCGCGCTACGGGCAATGGATCAACGGCGCCATCGAAGGGCCGAGACCGCCGCCGAGCAAGGAAACGATCCGCGCCGCGCTGGGCGGCAAGAACCTTGCCTGCTGGTGCCGCGCGGGCTCGCCCTGCCATGTCGATACCCTGCTCAGGCTGGCGAACGACTAGCGGAAGCCAAGAAAGGCTTTTCGCCCGACCAGTCCTGTGGCAGGACTACCATACAAGAACTGGAGTGCCTGATTTGCGACAGACGTGGCGATGGTTTGGTCCCAAGGACCAGTGCAGCATAGATGACATTACCCAGGTGGGTGCGGCAGGGGTGGTCAGTGCCCTGCATCACGTGCCCAATGGGGTCGTCTGGTCGCCCGAGGAGATCGCCAAGCGCCATGCCGAGGTGGCCACGCGCAAGGACGGCACGCCGTCCGGGCTGACCTGGGACGTGGTGGAAAGCCTGCCGGTGTCGGAAGACATCAAGAAGCAGAAGAACGACTGGCGCGAGCATATCGAGAACTACAAGATTTCCATGCGGAACCTGGCCGACAGCGGCATGGAAGTCATCTGCTACAATTTCATGCCGGTGCTGGACTGGACGCGGACCGACCTGCGCTGGACCGTGCCCAATGGCGGCTCGTGCATGCGGTTCGACATCAATGATTTCGCCGCCTTCGACATCCATGTGCTGGAACGGCAGGGGGCGGCAACCGACTACAGCAATGCCATTGCCGATGAGGCGGAGCGGCGCTTTTCGGGCATGGACGAGACGGCGCGCAAGCAGCTGGCCCGCAATGTGACGATGGGGCTGCCGGGCTCGACGGAGTCCATGTCGCTGGATGACGTGCGTGCGCATCTGGACGAATATGGCGCCATCAGCCGCGAGCGGCTGCGGGCCAATTTCGTGGACTTCCTCGATGCCGTGGTGCCGACTGCCGAGGATCTGGGGTTGCGGCTCTGCTGCCACCCGGACGATCCCCCGTTTGCACTGCTCGGCCTGCCGCGCGTGATGTCGACCGAGGCGGACTACAAGTACATCCTCGACGCGGTCGACAGCCCGGCCAATGGCATGACGCTGTGCTCGGGCTCGCTGGGCGCACGGCCCGACAATGACCTGCCGGGGATGATGGAGCGGCTGGGCGACAAGGTGCACTTCCTGCACCTGCGCAACGTCAAGCGCGACAACGACGACATCGTCGGCTCGTTCTACGAGGCCGAACACCTGGCGGGCGACACCGACATGGTGGCGCTCATCGCGGCGATCGTGCGCGAGGAGACCAGGCGCAAGGCGGCGGGCCGCAAGGACCACACCATTCCCATGCGACCCGACCATGGCCAGGACATTCTCGACGACCTGGGCCGGCGCTCGCAGCCGGGCTATCCCACGATCGGGCGGATGAAGGGGCTGGCCGAACTGCGCGGGGTGATGACTGCGCTGGAACATGCGCAACTGGGCCTGGTCCGATAAGAATCTGGGGGTAGCGGCGACGCTGCCCCCGTTGTCTCCACGTTTGGACCATTAATTTACGACTCGTCAAAGTGTTGGGGCCAGTGTCGAACCTCGTTTGGTGCGAGGCGGTCGTGGTTGCTTTGACGTTTTTTCAGCGGGTGATGAGCCGGTTGGTGCCGGCGCTGGTCGATGAAATCGAGCAGCAGCAGCGCACAATCGCCGAATTGACGCGGGCCAGGGACGAAGCCGAGCGCGCCAACGCCGCCAAGTCGGAATTCCTCGCCAGGATGAGCCATGAGTTGCGCACGCCGCTCAACGCCATCATGGGCTATTCGGAAATGCTGCTTGCCGACCCTGAGCTCAAGGGGCGCGACAAGCCGATGGCGGACCTGCAAAGGATCCATGCCGCCGGCCAGCACATGGCGGCCATGGTCGGCGATATTCTCGACATTTCCAAGATCGAAGCCGGCAAGATGACCCTCCATGTGGAGGAGGTGGATCTCGACTGGCTGATCGACGAGGTGGAAGAGGTCGCGGCGCCGATGGCGGCCAGGAACAATAACCGCTTCGTGGTGGAGCGCGGCGCTGACCTCGGCAGCCTGCGCGCGGATGTCGCCAAGCTGCGACAGGCCATTGGCAACCTGCTCTCAAATGCCGCCAAATTCACCCACGACGGGACAATCACCCTTTCGGTGAAGCGGCGCGGCGACTGGATGGATATCGCCGTGGCCGACACGGGCATTGGCATATCTGCGGCGCAGCAGAAGCTGCTGTTTGCCGATTTTGCGCAGGCCAGCCCCGGATTTGCGGCGGTCTATGGCGGGACCGGGCTGGGACTTTCGCTCAGCCAGGATCTGTGCCGCCTGATGGGCGGGCAGATCGCGCTGGAGAGCGAACCGGGCAAGGGCAGCCGCTTTACCATCAGCCTGCCGGCGCCGGCCGAGAGCCACGAGCACGGGGCTGCCCCCTCGGTGAGCGCTGATGAGCCGGAGGTCGAGGGTGACGGAGAGACGTTGCCGTCCACGGCAGCCGAGCCGGCAGCTGTCGATGCGGATCATCGCCCGCGCGTGCTGGTGGTGGACGACGACCAGAATTTCCTCGCACTCGCCGAGCAGATGTTCAGCAGGGAAGACTACGTGCCGATCTGTACCGATGCGCCGCAATCGGCGCTGCAGATCGCCCGCACCATCAGGCTGGATGCGATCTTCCTCGACATCCTGATGCCGGGCTTTGACGGGTGGGATGTCCTGGCTGCGCTCAAGGCGGACCCCATGACGTCGGATATCCCGGTATTCATGATCTCGGTGCCCAGCGAGCGGAGCAGGGCTCTGGCGGCAGGCGCGGATGGCATTGTCGTGAAGCCATTCGATGCCGGCAGGATCAAGGCGGCGCTTGCGGGCCTGCGGGCCACGCGCGGTCCGAGGCGCAAGATGGCCGGCAACCGATAGGACGGCAAAGGAAATGAGCGTCATTCCTGGCAGGGACCTGGTGTCCACGATCAACCGACTGTTCGATCGCAGCATTGGCGCTGCGGACCTGTCACCGCATGTGCGTGGCAAGCTGCTGCGCCAGCAACTAGATTCGGTGGGCCGCATGATGCCCGCGCTGGTGGTGGCGTCGCTGGTGGTGATGGTGACCGTGCTGGCGCTGACCTGGCAAACGGCCATGTTCCTGCCGCTGCTGGCGGTGGGCGGCGTGATGGCGCTGATCGGTCTGCACAGTGTCTCGCTGACAGTGGACTGGCGCCGCAGACAGGTCTCGGTGCGGCCGCCTGCATCGGCAAGCCGCAGCGTGATCTATGCAGCGGTGCTGGGCACTTTGTGGGGCGTCGTGCTCACCGTGCTGCCACTCGAACAGGACGGGACGATGCGGGGCGTCGCGGCCCTGGGTGTCAGCGGACTGCTGTGCATCGCCATGATGGCGCTGGTCAATTATCCACAAGCCCTGGCGGCCCTTGCCGTCCCCATGGTCCTTGGTGGGCTCGCCGCCATGTTGGGGTTGAGTTCGACGCTCGACACCTGGATGCATAGCGCATTGCTGATCGGCCTCACGCTCGTCATGGGCGTGATTGCGCGCCACCACGCCGCGGCATTCGTGGCGCATCGGGGCGCCGAGGCGCTGGTGCGGGAAAAGGGCGAGATCATCGGCCTGCTGCTGCGGGAATTCGAGCAGGGGGCCACGGAGTGGATCTGGGGCTTTGATGCGGCTGGCGCCATCAACAGCATGTCGGCTGGCTTCACCGCGGCGACCGGGGTATCCGAGGCGGCGCTGAAGGGTGCCGATTTCGTCGATTTCCTGCGCTGCATCACCCCGCCCAATGATCCCCTGCTGATCCATCTGGAGCGTGACATTGCGGGACGGCAGGCATTCCACAATGTGGAGCTGCGGGTGACGGCGGATGGACGGGAATGCTGGTGGAGCCTGACGGGCAAGCCGGCTTTCGACGAGGCGGGAAACTACACCGGCTATGTCGGCGCGGGAGCGGACGTGACCGAACGAAAGGCGGCCGAGCAGCGCATTGCCCTGCTGGCACATCATGATGCCATGACGGCCCTGCTCAATCGCACCAAGTTCACCGAGCAGCTCAACAGTTGCGTGGCGCGGCTGGAGCGCTATGGCACCGCGTTTTCGGTGCTGTTCATCGACCTCGACCAGTTCCGCGCGGTCAATGACAAACGGGGCCATATGGCGGGTGACCGGCTGCTGGTGCAGGTGGCCAAGCGCATGCAGGCCATGGTGCGCGGCACCGATTTCGTGGCGCGGCTGGGTGGCGATGACTTTGCCATCATCCTGCCCAATGACGGCAATGTCGACAGCGCGAGCGGATTGGCGACGCGCCTGATCGAACAGATCGGCCATCCCTATCTGCTCGATGGCGAGCCGGTGAGCATCGGGGTCAGCATCGGCATAGCTATCGCGCCGCTCAACGGGAGCCGGCCAGACCAGATCCTGCGCCATGCCGACATGGCGCTCAATCGGGCCAAGGCGGAGGGCGGCTCGGTCTTCCGCTTCTTCGAGAACCAGATGGATGCCGAGGCACGGCAGCGCCGCGTGCTGGAAGTGGAGTTGCGCGATGCGCTGCACAAGCATGAACTGGTGCTGTATTACCAGCCGGTGGTGTCTGCGAGCGATGAAAGCCCGATCGGCTTCGAGGCGCTGATCCGCTGGAACCACCCCAGCCGCGGGCTGGTGCCGCCGGCCGAGTTCATCCCGATAGCCGAGCAGTCCGGCCTTATCGTCGAGATTGGCGACTGGACGATCCAGCAGGCCTGCATGGCGGCTGCGAGCTGGCCCGAGCATCTCGGCGTGGCGGTCAATGTTTCCCCCAACCAGTTCCACCGCTCGGACATTGCCATCATCGTGCAAAGGGCGCTGGCGGTTTCAGGGCTCGCCCCCGAGCGGCTCGAAATCGAGATCACCGAGGGGCTGCTGCTGGAAAAGCCCGACGAAGTGATCGAGAAGCTGAGCGAGATCAGGGCACTCGGCGTGGCCATTGCGATGGACGATTTTGGCACGGGCCAGGCAAGCCTGGCGCACCTGACGGCGTTCCCCTTTGACAAGATCAAGATCGATCGCGCCTTTGTCGGCGCTTCGGACGACGATGCCGTGACGCGGGATATTCTCAAGGCCATCGCGGCACTGGGCAAGACGCTGGGGCTCACCATCGCGGCGGAGGGCGTCGAGACCAAGGCGCAGGCGGACTTCCTTTCCGCCATTGCCTGCCAGCAGCTGCAGGGCTTCTACTTTTCCCGCCCGCTCGACAGCATGGACCTGCCGCACTACCTGCTGACCCATGTGCTGACGCAGGCGCCGGCGCTCAAGGCGGCTGCGGAAGCCAAGCTGGCGGGGCTGGCCGGCTAGTCTTCCAGCAGGTAGGCGCCGGCGCGGGCCGGCAGGACATCTGTGCCGACGATCTTGGCGATGCTCGCCCCGCGAACCACGTATTTACCCGATACGCGCGACAGCACGAAGCCATCGGTGCCGGCCAGGATGGGGCGGCGGGCGATGAAGGCGTCGGGGCCATCCATGGCAATGAGATCGGCGATGGGCTGGCCCTTGCTGACGCGATCACCGAGTCCGACGTGGTAGGCGAGCAAGCCGGGTGCATCGGCCCGGAGGACTTCCGTGGCCTCGAAAGGTGTGGGCGCCGGAGCCGGCGACGGGCGCTGGCCCGGCTCGGCGGCGATGAGGCCGCGGCTGGCGAAGAAACCGTAGAGCCCCGCTGCATCCTCCTGGCCCATGGCGTCGAAACTGTCGGCACGGCCGCGATATTCGAGCGTCGCCGTTTCCGCGCCGGTCGGAATGGGGTGGCCGGGATGGGCGAGACGCGCCTTGCGGTAGAGCATGGGCAGGACTTCGTCGAAGGAGCCGCCGCCGCTGTCCTCGGCCGTGAGGGTGGCCGCGACACCCGTCCAGTCGGCAAGGTCCTGCAGGCCGGGCATCAGCTCGGGCGAGGTAAAGATGTGCTTGAGGCTGTCATCGTCGCAGTGGAGGTCGAGCACGATATCGGCGGCGACGGCGGATTTGAGCACCAGGAGGCGGAGCTGCTGGATGGCGGTTGCCGGGCGCTGGGAGTCGATCCAGGCCAGGACGGCCGCGCGGATGGTGGCAAGATTGGCGGCAGGATCGGCGGTGAGCTTGCCGGCGATGGCAGCGGCGATGTGCGGATAGAGGTCGGGCCAGCGGCGGTTGTAGTTGACGCCGGTTTCGATGTCGTAGCGGCCGATGTGATGGCGCAGCGAGAAGTTGGCGAGGCCGAGCGGATTGACCGACGGGAAGATGGTGAAATGGGCCTTGAGCTGGCCGGCGGCATCGGCATCGCGCAAGCGGGGCAGCAGATGGTGCAGGGCCATGGTGCCGGGCTGTTCGTCGGCATGGAGCGCGGCCTGCAGGTGGACGCGCGTGGGGGCGTCGGCGGGGCCGGCCGTGTAGCAATAGAGCTCGGTCGCCGCGCCGGGCGTATCGCCGGCCAGCACCGTGCGGTGCAGTTGGAACGTCATGTCAGATCCTCAGCGCAGCCATTTGGGTGCGTAGCGCAGGCCCGGCGCCGCCGGCATATGGCGCATCAGTCGGCGATAGACCAGCCCGAACAGGAAAAAGATCACCAGCGACACGACGAGGAAATAGAGCGCGGCGACGGAGAAATGCAGGAAGGCATTGTAGTCGCGCTCGAACAGCTCCTTGGCGGTGATCATCAGGTCCTTCTGCATGCCGATGACCGGCAGGGCGAAATAGACGATGCAGGTGGCGTGGAACAGGAAGACGACTTCGTTGGTATAGGCCGGCCAGGCCAGGCGGATGAGATTGGGCCAGATGACGTGGCGGAACTGCTGCCGCCCGGACATGCCATAGGCGCGGGCGGCCTCGATTTCACCGCGCGGCACGGCGCGCAGGGCGCCGTAGAAGATTTCGGCGGTATAGGCGGCGGTGTTGAGGGTCAGCACCAGCGGGCCGATGAACAGCGGGTGCAGCACGAACCAGGATATGCCCCAGGGTTTCCACACGGCAACGTTGAAAGACAGCGCCAGCGAATAGAGCATGAAGAACTGGATGAAGAGCGGCGAGCCGCGGAAGGCATAGACATAGCCGCGGCTGAGCCGGGAAATCAGCGGATTGGACGAGGCCTTGCCCAGCGCCAGCAGGACCGCAAAGACGAAGCCGAGCGGGATCGAGGCGGCGGCGAAGTAGATGTTGAACAGAACCGCCGGGGCGAAAAGCCCGAGTTCGTTGAGGAAGGTGTCCATCAGCGCGCCTCGCTCAATATGCCGCGGCCGGCGCGGCGCATGATGGCGTTGAAGGCCTTTTCGGAGAGCAGGGTCACGAGGATGTAGAAAACAAAGAGCACGAGATAGTAGCGCCAGCGCCAGTCATCATGGACCAGGCCCACGGCAGGCAGGAAATTGGGGGCCCCAAGCCGATCGGCCCAGAGCACGATGTCGGCGATCTGCAGCAGCGACAGCAGCGAGGTCGCCTTGACGATGAGCATCCAGACATTGGACAGGCCGGGCAGGGCATAGACCCACATCTGGCGGATATGGACGCGCCAGAGCACTTGGCTGGCGCTCATGCCATATGCGCGGGCGGCCTCGAGCTGGCCTTTGGGCACCGATCGCAGGGCGCCATGGATGACATTGGTGGCAAAGGCGCCATAGACCAGGCCCAGCGAGACGGACGCGAGGATGAGATATTCGGGCGTGCCGAGGAACCAGTTGGCCTCCTTGCAGGGTGGCCAGGCGGCGGATTGGGCCGCAATGGTTTCGGGCGTGCAGACCTGGCCGGCGATGAACCATTCCACCGCCTGCTCGAAGGCAAGCGGGAAAAACAGGAAGAACAGCACGTCCGGCACGCCGCGCACGATGGACGAATAGATCGTGCCGATGAGGCGCAGGGGCAGGAAGCGGGAATTCTTGAGCGTCGCACCAGCAAGGCCGAAGATAACCGCCAGCATGCCGCCGGCAAGTGCTGCGAAGATGGTGAACTGAAAGCTCGCATACCAGGTGAGATGCTTGCCGTTGGTGATGTAGCTCAGCCAGAAGGCGAGGTCTTCGCTCATGGGCTGAGGGCCTTGTCGGCGTGCATCAGGGCAAGTCCTTCGAACGGCATAGGGGCTCCCGTCACCCCCTCCCAACCTCCCCCATCAAGGGGGAGGTGCTGCATCGGGGATGTGGCACGATACTGCCGAGCCCACTGCTCCGACACCTCCCCTTTTCAAGGGGGAGGTTGGGAGAGGGTGGGCGGCAGGCTCAATGCTTGCGGCTAGTCAGCGAAATACGGCCCGCGGCCTTCGAACCACTGGGCGATCAGCTTGTCGACGGTGCCGTCGGCCTTCAGAGCAGCCAGGGCGTCGTCGAACTTGGCCTTGAGCTCGGCTTCATCCTTGCGGAGACCGGCGCCAACGCCATTGCCGATCATCACGTCTTCGCCGACGAATTCCAGCGCGCCGCTGGAAGCACCGACGACGGGCTCAAGATAGGCGCCATCGGCGAGGATGGTGTCGAGATTGCCGGCAGCGAGGTCAGCCATGGCCTGATCGGCTGTGCCGAAGGAGACCACGGTGTTGGTGGCGCCGAGATTTTCTTCGGCATAGGCGGCCTGGATCGTGCCGCCCTGGACGCCGACGCGCTTGTCTTCGAGGGCGGACGGGTCAATGCCAGCGCCGGCAGCGGCGACGAACTTGGACGGATCGGGCGGGAAGTAGTTGTCGGAGAAGTCGATAGTCTCGAGACGCTCCTCGGTGATCGACATGCCGGCCATGATCACGTCGTAGTTGCCGGCCAGCAGGTTGGGGATGATTGAATCCCAGTCATTGGTGATCCACTCGCAGGTGAGCGCGACCTGGGCGCAGATGGCATTGCCCAGATCGATTTCGAAGCCGGCAGGTTCGCCCGCATCGTTGAGGAAGTTCCAGGGTGCATAGGCGCCTTCGGTGGCGATGCGCACCGTTTCCTGCGCCTGGGTGGCGGAACCGAGGGCCAGGATGGCCGCTGCCGCGATGATGAGCTTCTTCATCTGTTTCTCCGTTTGCTTATTCTTGTCGTTGTGCCCGTTGGCTGGGCCTGGTCATCAACGCTGCCTAGGTGTGGCTGGCCGCGTTGAGGAATTGCTTGAGGCGCGCCGACCGGGTGGCGCCGAATACCTGTTCTGGGGGGCCTTCTTCCTCGATGAGACCTTGGTGGAGGAAGATGACCCGGTCACTCACCGAGCGGGCGAATTCCATGTCGTGGGTGACCAGAACCATGGTGCGGCCCTCGTCGGCCAGGACCTTGATCACGCGCAGCACCTCGACCTCGAGTTCGGGATCGAGGGCGGACGTGGGCTCGTCAAAGAGCATGACGCGAGGATTGATGCAGAGGGCACGGGCGATGGCGGCGCGCTGCTGCTGGCCGCCGGAAAGCTGGGCCGGATAGCTGTCGGCCTTTTCGCGAATGCCGACCTTGGCCAGCATGGCGAGAGCCTCTTCCTCTACTTCGTCCCTGGCCCGGCGCTGCACGACGAGTGGCGCTTCCATGACGTTTTCGAGGATGGTCATGTGGGCCCAGAGATTGAAGCTCTGAAACACCATGCCCAGTTCGGAGCGAATGCGCCGGATCTGGTTTTCGTCGGCAATCTGGCGATGGGGCGCCGTGCCGCGCAGCTTGATCTCCTCGCCGTCGATGGCGACGACCCCGCTGTCGGGCACTTCGAGCATGTTGATGCAGCGCAGCAGGGTGGACTTGCCCGAACCGGATGAGCCGATCAGCGATACGACCTCGCCCTCACGGGCGGAAAAGGAAATACCCTTGAGCACGTCGAGGGCGCCGAACGATTTGTGCAAGTCGCGAATTGCCACGACGGGCAATGTGTCCGCAATTGCAGGGGCAGTTTGCGCCATACTCACCATGGTCCGCCGAAGCGGGCACCTTCCTGAACGGCGACTGCCTTTTTTTGAGGCTGGCAGTCTTGACCGCCGTCAAGAAAAGCAAAAGCGCATCAGATAGCAAGCGGAAATGATGGTAGCCCACGGCCAAGCGCTGCGATATCGAAGCGCAGTCGTCGGCGGGAGCGGGCATGTTCTATCTATTGGCCAAGCTGTTCTGGGTGGTTGCGCAGCCACTGAGCATCATCGCCCTGCTGATGCTGATCGGCCTTGTGCTGTTCGCTTTGGGGTGGCGGCGGCTGGGCTTTGCCGCGCATGCCGGGGCGCTCGCGGTGCTGGTCCTGTGCGGATTTACCTCGATCGGCGTGCTGCTGATCCGGCCGCTGGAGGAGAGGTTCACCCGGCCGTCACCGATGCCGGAAACGATCGACGCCATCATCGTGCTGGGTGGCTCGACACTGGCGCGCGTCAGCACCGCGCGCGGCGTGGCCGAACTCAATGATGCCGGGGACCGGCTGACTGACGCGGTCGTGCTGGCCCGACGATATCCGGAGGCGCGTATCGTTTTTTCGGGCGGGGGCGGCTTGCTGGAGCCCAGTGGGGAGCCCGAGGCGGCGACGGCCGAACGGCTGCTGCTGGCCATGGGGATCGCGCCGGAGCGGCTGGTGCTGGAAGATCAGTCGCGCAATACGGATGAGAATGCCGACCTTACTGCAGCCCTTCTGGGCGATGATACCGGAACCGCGTTGCTGGTGACGTCGGCCTTCCACATGCCGCGGTCCGTGGGGCTGTTCCGGCGGGTCGGGCTCGAAGTCATCCCCTGGCCGACGGACTACCGCAGTTCGGGGCAGGAGCGATTCGGGTTCGATCTTGCCAATCCCGTGCACAACCTCAACACGGTCAGCATCGCGATGAAGGAATGGATCGGGCTGGCCGTCTATCACTGGACAGGACGGATCGATTCGATCCTGCCGGCTCAGACCTCGAACTGATCGGCGGGCACGACCAAACGATAGCGCACGCTGTCGGGTTCGATGCGGAATTCGGCGGTGCCGCCCACTGACAGAGGGACAATGCGCTCAAGCACCAGGGTGCCGAAGCGCGGCTCAAGGGCCGCCTTTTCGGCGTCGATGCCGGCTTCCTGCCACTCGATGACGAGGTCCGCCTCCTGACCCTCATGGGCGACGATCTGCGCATCCACCCAGACATGCCCGGCCTTGCCGTCAGCCAGGGCACCATGCAGCACTGCATTGGCCCCGAGCTCGTGGATTGCCAGGCCAATATGCAGGGATGCGTTGGGACCCAGCAACGGGTTGGCCCCGGTTATGCGCGCCTCGGCCAGAAGTGACGAGCCGACGCGGGTGAGCTGCGAGGTCACGAGGGTATGCAGGTAAGTGCCTCGCCAATTGCTGTCGGTAACAAGATCCTGCGTGCTGGACAGAGCATGCAGGCGGCCGCGGAACTTGTTGAGGAAATCCTGGATGCCGCCACTGTGGTGGGCCGTCTGCATGGCCACGGACTGCACGATGGCCAGCAGATTCTTGGAGCGGTGGCTGACCTCGCGCAACAGGGAGGCGACTGCCAGTTCACGAGCCCGGGTCTCGCTGATATCGGCGATGACGGCGATGATCCCGTCGTCGTCGGGGATGAGACGCGCTTCGAAGATGCGGCGGCGCAGCCCATCCTCGAGGCTGAATTCAATCAGCTGTTCGGTGCGGCTGGTGCGCACGCGGTCATGGGCAGCGGCAAACTGGCTGGCGGTGTCAGGTGGAAATATATCGGCCTCGCGGCGGCCGACCAGGTCTTGCTTCGGCCAGTCCGGGGGCAAATTTTCCACAAGGTCAAAGCGGTGCTCGTTGTCCTGGTGCAGGACGCACACACCTCTGCCCCGCAACCCTGCGGACAAGGCGCGCAACCTCATCGGCGATGGTGGTTCTGGAAGGGGCGGCATGAACAATACTCGTTACATTTGGCTCGCGAGCCGGAAAAAACATGGCCCCGCCACTGGCGAGGCCATGGGTAGAAGCCCGATCGGCAAAGCTCCACTCAAGTCCGTCTGATGAAGCCAATAACCAGCGAGATAACCAGAAAGGCGAGAAACAGAAAGAACAGGATTTGCGCGATGCCAGCCGACGCACCGGCTATGCCGCCGAAGCCGAGCACGCCCGCAATCAGGGCAATCACGAGGAAGACCAATGCGTAGTAGAGCATGTCATTCTCCATGTTGAAAATCGCTGCCCGGACAACGGGCTGCACGGTGGCTGGTTCCTGTCCGGACAAGAAAAAGGCCGGGAAAACCCGGCCTTGGAAGCGATGTGATTGAAACGACGGACGCGATGTCAGGCGGCTGCGCGCGAACCTTCGTCGAAGAACAGCGCCTGGCTGATCAGTGCCTTGACCATGTCCGGGTTGAACGGCTTGGTGACAAGGAAAGTCGGCTCGGGGCGTTCGCCGGTCAGCAGGCGTTCGGGGAAAGCGGTGATGAAGATCACCGGCACGGAATGGCTGTTGAGAATGTCGTTGACCGCATCGATGCCCGAGCTGCCATCGGCAAGCTGGATATCGGCGAGGATCATGCGGGGCTGGGTCTGGGCGAAGAGATGGACCGCTTCCTTGTGGGTGCGGGCAACGCTGACAACCTTGTGGCCAAGGCTCTCCACCAGCTGCTCGATATCCATGGCGATGAGCGGCTCGTCTTCGATGATCATGATCTCGGTCGCCACCTGGCGGGAAATCTCGATCGACGCCTCGTCGAGGAGGGAAGCGAACTCGGCTTCGGAAACTGAGAGGATCTCGGTGGCCTGGGCATGGGTGAAGCCTTCGACCGCTACAAGCAGAAATGCCTGACGGGGGCGGGGAGCGAGGTTGGCCAGATTGCTGGCGGCGCGCATTTCCCATGCGAAGGACGACGTGGGCTGTGGCACCTTGACGGCCGAACTCGAAAAGAGTGCGGAAAACAGCTTGTAGAGCGCAATGCGATCATTGCTCGCCTCGGGAAACAGCGAGATGTCGGCTATGAGAGCTTCCAATGTGGCTGCCACGTAGGCATCGCCCGAGGTCTGGGACCCGGTTACAGCGCGAGAAAACCGCCGCAAATACGGCAGGTGCGGAGCAATCCGCGTGGACAAAGTCATTAGTATGAACTCCCAGTGACGCTTGAGGCTCGTGGATAGCACGAAACCACAAAACTCCGTTTCTCAAACAAAGTTCCTGACTGTGCGGAACTTTTTTTCAGGCTATGCATTCTCTCGGCCAATGTGGGCAATCTACAATTCGATGGTCTAGACACGGCATGATGAAGGACAAACTGGTGACCCAGCAACGTATGCGGACGCAGGCGGGGCGGGCAGATGATGGGCTGGGTCCGAATACGGATATCGGCGCACGACTGCGCGCGCTTTACGGGGCGGTTCAGGACGAAGGCGTACCGGAGCAGCTGCTCGACCTGCTGGAAAAGCTCGACAATGCCGAGCAGGCGCAAAAATCGAAAAGTGCCTCGCGTGACGGAGAATAGCGGCATGAGTGCCGAACCGACTTCGTTCAAACGCGAAATGCTGGCAACCCTGCCAAGCCTGCGCGCCTTTGCCGTGTCGCTGACCGGCAAGCATGACAAGGCCGATGACCTGGTGCAGGACACGGTCATGAAAGCCTGGGCCAAGCAGTCCAGCTTCGAAATGGGCACCAATATCAAGGCGTGGCTGTTCACCATCCTGCGCAACGAGTTCTATAGCCAGATGCGCAAGCGCGGCCGCGAGGTGCAGGACAGCGACGGTGCATTTACCGAGCGCCTGTCGGTGCATCCCGCCCAATATGGCTCGATGGACATGCAGGACTTCAAAAAGGCCCTGTCGCAACTGCCCGACGACCAGCGTGAGGCAGTGATCCTGATCGGCGCATCCGGCTTTTCATATGAAGAGGCTGCCGCGATCTGCGATTGCGCTGTCGGTACGATGAAGAGCCGCGTGAGCCGGGCGCGCACGCGCCTGCAGGACATCCTGCAGATCAGCGGCGAGGCCGACTATGGGCCGGACGCAGTGTCTGCCCAGGTGACCACGACCAACCATAGTTTCTAGCAACGGCTGGCGAGTGCCCTTTGTACGGCGCTCGCCAGATCCTCCTCCGGTATCGGCTTGGTGACGAAGACACCCGGCGCGGAGGAATGCAGGCTCAGGTCTGCGGTGGTCAGCACCACGGGTATGCCCGCGCCGACCAGCGTTTGGTGCAGCTGCTGGCCTAGCGGATCACCGGCGCGCAATTCCACGATTGCGAGTGCGATATCGGGCCAGCTGGCCTTCAACTGATGAGCCTCGGCGGCGTTGCGGGCGAACAGAGTCTGCCCGGCGCCCAGCGTCTCCAGCATCCGCTGAATGTCGAGTGCGATCAGGAATTCGGCCTCGACGATGAGAGCGGGCCGTCCGTTGAGCATTGTGTTATCCGCAACCATGCGCGCACTCATGCTGCCAGCGGACGAGTCTGTCATTTAAGTTTGACATGTGCGGGAACGGGTTCTTCCCGGCTGCGTTGCGCAGTTTCCTGCCCTCCAGCGTCAAGCGGTGAATCTTGAGTCTCGTGCTGCCAAGTTCCGGGCGAAGGGTGCCATGCGAGCAGTGCCCGTTGCGGGCCATGCCCAGCTTCCGTGAGTTTGAACCGCAGGAATTGCGGTTTGTGTCCTCCTTCAAGACCGGTGAACTGGTGGCCGAAACCGGCACCACACTGCTTTCGGAAGGTAGCCATAGTGCGCATCTCTACACGCTGCTGTCGGGCTGGGCCTTCCGCTACAAGACGCTGCCGGACGGGCGGCGGCAAATCCTCAACTACATGCTGCCGGGAGACCTGGTGGGGCTGCAGGGGTCGGTGATCGGCGAGATGCAGCATTCGGTGGAAGCACTGTCTCCGCTGGTGCTCTGCGTGTTCCAGCGAGACCGGCTGAACGAGCTGTTCCGCAACCATCCCGGACTGGGCTTCGACATTACCTGGCTGGCAGCGCAAGAAGAGCGGATGCTCGATGATCACCTGCTCAGCCTCGGCCGGCGGAGCGCCGTGGAGCGGGCTGCCTACCTGATTGCATTTCTCTATCAGCGCGCGGCCGCAGTGGGCCTGTCGACGACGCGCGTGGTCTATCTGCCCATCACGCAGATGCATGTTGCCGACACGCTGGGGCTCTCCATCGTTCATACCAACAAGACGCTGCGCAAGCTGGCCGACCGGCAGCTCATCCGCTGGCTCGACCGATCCTGCGAAGTACTCGATGTCGAGGGGCTGATGGAGCTGGCGAAGTGGGACGGGCCACCGGAACGAAAGCGGCCGCTGATATGAGCCAGGCTGCAGCCTCAAATCTGCCACCGGCTTCGGCCATGTGGGGGACGCAAGTGAACAGCGTGCCGCGGGCGCCCAACAGATGACGGTGATGAATATAACAGGACCGATCAGCTACAGGCCGGACGTGACATCGAGGCGGCGTCTGCTGCATGGCCTTGCCGTGTTCGTTTCGCTCGCCCTGGTCATGCTGGCGGCTCTTGCTGCGTTGATCCTGGTGGAGGGTATCAACCGCCAGATCAACGACGTGCTGCACACCTATGAGGTGCGCAACCAGGCGCGCGAACTGACCATTGCGCTCAGTGAGGCGGAAAGCAGCGAACGTGGGTTTCTGCTGACGCGCGACCAGACCTATCTCGAGCCCTATCGGCGGTCTGCCGCCTCGATGGGCACGCGGCTCTTGTCGCTGACCAGCATCATCCAGGACGATCCCGCACAGGCGGCCCGGGTGCGCAGCATTGCCGCCGGCGTCGCGGCCCGGACTGAGGAAATGGCGCGCACGATCGAACTGGTCGAGGCGCAGCGCATGGGCGAGGCGCGCACGCTGATCGAGACAGGCGAGGGTGAGCGGCTGATGGACAGCCTGCGGTCGATGCTGGGGCAGTTCATCACCGAGGAAAACCAGAAGCTGTTCGAACGCAACCAGCAGATCGACGAGTCGCGGCGCTGGCTGGTCGGGGCGATCATCGCCGCCCTGGCAGGGGCGGTGCTGCTGGCCTACATGCTCTTCATCCGGGCGCAGCGTGAGATGCGCTCGCTGGCGCGCAGCAAGGATCAGCTGGCGAGCGAGAACGAAGTGCTGGAAGCCCACGTGCTGGACCGGACGCAGGCGCTGGAAGAAGCGCGCGCCCATGCCGAGCGGGAGCGGCAGCGCGTCGAGGCATTGCTGCAGGATGCCAACCACCGGATCGGCAACTCCCTGGCAACCGTGTCGTCGCTGCTGGGACTACAGCTGTTGCGCAGCAAGTCCGAGGAAGTGCGCGCGGCGCTCGAGGCGGCGCGCTCGCGCGTCCATGCCATCGCTTCGGCCCACCGCCGGCTGCGGCTGGGAGATGATCTCGAGACGGCCAGCGCGGACGAGTTTCTGGAGGCCGTACTCGAGGACATCGCGTCGACCGCAACCGACGCCAAGGCCGTTTCGATGGTGGGGCGGTTCGAGCCCATCGTGGTCAGCGCCCGTGATGCCACGACCCTGGGCATCCTGGTGGGCGAACTGGTGACCAATGCACTCAAGCACGCGTTTCCCGACGGGCGCAGCGGCACGATCGAAGTGACACTCAACCGCGACGCGAGCGGTGTGCCGACGCTGAGCGTGGTGGATGACGGCGTCGGGCTGGCTGAAGCGCATGGGCTGGACGAGAGCGGCCTCGGGTCGGTGATCGTCAAGCAGCTGGCGAGCCAGTTCGGTGGCCAACCTCAATATGAGCGGCGTGCAAAGGGCGGGCTGAGCGTCAGCGTGCCGCTGCCCGGCATTGAAGCCGTTTCACACACAGCGGTCGAGTGACCCCGGAGGCCATATGCGCTTCATTGCCGTTCTCAACCGCGACGGTGGCACCTTGCGGACCATGGATCTCGACGCGTTCTGCGCCAGCGCCCGTGCCATTTTTGAGAGACATGGGCATGTGCTGGATTGCCAGGCCGTGCCGGGGAGCGAGGTAGAGGCGAGGCTGCGCGAGGCCGCAAATGCCGAGACTACGGATGCGGTGCTGGCGGGGGGAGGAGATGGGACCATCTCGACAGCCGCGGGCATTGCGTTCGAGAGCGGCAAGCCACTGGCGATATTGCCGGCCGGGACGATGAACCTCTTCGCGCGGGCCCTCAAGGTGCCACTGGAGCTGGACAACGCGCTTGAGGCGATAGCAGCGGGCCAGATCGGCAGCGTGGATGTTGCCACGGCCAATGACCGCGCCTTCGTGCATCAGTTCGGGGTGGGTATCCATGCCCGGCTGGTGCGTATCCGCGATAACATGAACTACCGCAGCCGCGTGGGCAAAATGCTGGCGAGCCTGCGGGCGATCGGCGCGGCTGCGATCAATCCGCCGCAGTTCGAAGCGGAGTTTCGCACGAGCAAGGGCGTTGAAAAACGACGCGTCTCCGGGATCGCTATTTCCAACAATCCGCTCGGCAACCGGCAGATTCACGCCGAGGGGCTCAATGCCGGGGTGTTGGGCATCTACGTTGCGGCGCCAATGTCCACCTGGGCATTGCTTCGCCTGACGCTGGATCTGTTCATGGGGACATGGCGGGACAGCCCCATGGTGTCCGAGCGGGAGATCGAGGAGGTGACCTTGCACTTCCCCAAGCGAAAGCGCGGCGCGCAAGCCGTTATCGACGGCGAACTCATCAAACTGGATCGCTCGGTGACGCTCAGGGTGCATCCGGGCAAGCTGAAGGTGGTGCTGCCGAATGTTCTGGCTGCAGCAGAATAGGGGGGAACCAAGTGCGCATTGCAGCGTTACCGGCAATTAGCCGGCACGTTCAGTGTCGCCAGGACACTGTGTAGCGTCAGGACGAGAAGTGACAGACAAGAGCCACCCCCTCCCGGAACCGGTTCGGGAGATCGTGGATGACCCAGCGCGCCTGGAAGTGCTGGAAAGGTTGGACGTACTCGACAGCGGGCCCGATGCCGATTTCGAGCGCCTGAGCCGGATTGCCGCCCATATTTTCGGTGCCGACGTCTCGCTTATCACGCTGGTCGACAAGGAGCGGCAGTGGTTCCGCGCATGCGTCGGCATTGACGGCCTGACCGAGACCTCCACAGAGGTTTCGTTTTGCGCACATACGATCTCGCTGCCAGGGGATGGCGAGACAATGGTCGTGCTGGATGCCAAGCAGGACCCCCGCTTTGCCGACAATTCCCTCGTCACAGGCTGGCCCCATATCCGCTTCTATGCCGGCGCACCCATCGTGGTGGCGGGCCAGAAGCTGGGATCGCTCTGCGTGATCAGCGACAAGCCGCGTGGAGCCGTCGGCGACGAGGTGCTCAAGCAATTGGTTGAGCTGGCCGGTCTGGCGTCAAGCCTGTTTGCCCTCAAGGATGAAGCGCGGGTGCGGGCCCGCACCGCCGCAGCCCTGGTGCGCGAGGAGTGGCGCCATGCGCTGACGCTCGAGGCGGGCAAGGTGGGCAGCTGGGTGTGGGATGTGCGGACGGGCGAGATCACCTGCAATGATACGTTCCGGCGCATGTACGCACTCTCCGATACCGACGCCATCCATGTCGGTGACGTGCTTGCGGCGACCCACCCGGCGGACCGCGCCGCGGTGCAGGCCGGCATCGATGCCAGTTTTGACGATGGCGTGGACTACAGTGCGGAGGCGCGGGTGGCGGCCTCCGGGCGCTGGCTGACCATGCGCGGCCGCGTTTATCAGCGCGACGCCGAGGGTAAGCCGCTCGTGATGATGGGCGCCAGCATCGATATTTCCGAGAGCAAGCAGACTGCCGAACATACGCGGCTTCTGCTGCGCGAACTCAATCACCGGGTGAAAAACACCCTGGCGATGATCCAGTCGGTGGCGCGCCAGACGATCCGGCAGAACCCTGACCCGCAGGACTTCATCGAGGCCTTCTCGGGCCGGCTGCGGACAATTTCGGACGCGCATGTGCTGCTGGCGGATCGCGACTGGTCGGGCGTGCAGCTCTATGAGGTGATCGCCTCGCAATTGGGTCCGCGTTTCCGGACGCATCCGGATCGGGCAGAGGTGCGTGGCGAAGACCTGACCTTGCCGGCCGACCATGCGCTGGGACTGGGGCTGATCCTGCATGAGCTGACCACCAATGCGCATCGGTATGGCGCCTGGTCCGACGAGCGAGGTACGGTCAATATCGCCTGGGAAGTGATGCGCGAGCCCATCCGCGGCCTGTCGCTGACATGGCGCGAGACCGGTGGACCCAAAGTGCTGCCGCCAGAGGAATATGGCCTGGGCACGCGGCTGATCGAGCGGAGCCTTGCCAAGGTACTCGACAGCGAAGTCAAGCTGAGCTTCGACCCCGAAGGCGTTGCCGCCCGGGTGTGGATGCCGTTGCCATCAGAAGAGCAAGTGTGAGGCCGCCTTGCGGGCGGCCTCGCTTCAGTCGTCGGATTTGTCGCTGCCGCCCCGCATGAGCAGGTAAGCGGCCACCGCCGCCGCAGGCAAGCCCAGCGTGCGGAGCATGGGCGAGCGCAGAAGAACGGGCAGGGCGGTAATCGCCGCGGTGGTGACGAAAGCGCTGGTCTCAGTCGACCGCCGCTTTTCCGCCAACTCACGACGCCGCCTGCCTTCGCCGATCTGGCTGCCGAGATAGACAGCCAAGGCCAGTGCCAGGAAGGCTCCCGCCAGGATCAAAGCGGCATAGATCGGGCCAAGTGCCTGGGCCAGGGCGATGAAGCCCGCTGCCACCAGGAAGCTCACCCCGGCCAGCCCGAACACCACGATCAACGCATTGACGATGATGGTGTTGCGGACCCGTTCGGTGATCGAGTTGACCTCGATGCCCAAAAGGGCCGCGAGCGGAACCAGGAAATTCATGGCGCTTAGCGACGCGACAGCAATGCGAGGATGAAGCCGATGCCGATTGCGCTGGCCACTGCGGTCAAGGGCTTTTCGCGGATGGTGTCCTTGAGCTGCTTTTCCATGGCGCTTGCCTGGTCCTGGACGTCATCGATGACGTGCTGACCCTGGCGCTGCAGGTGCCGGGCCTCGCTCTTGGCGACTTCGCGGACTTCGCTCACCTTGTCATTGCTGAGCCGGGCGAGGGTGGACGCAATCGCCTTGAGATCATCCTGCAGCTGGGAAACCTGATCCTCGAGCTGGGCTTCGCGTGCCTTGCCGCTGGCACGGCTGGCGGCAGCGCGGACGCGCGGCGCGGCAGATGGTTTGCGGGTCGGGGCAAGATCGGGGGTGGTAGCCATGGAGACGCTCCTGTGAATGTGTGGGCTAAACGCCTAGAAAACATGGGGGTTCCCTAATCCCTGCAAGAAGACACCCCAATACGCGATCAGGCGTATTGGGGTGACAGGGGGCGGGCGAAAGGGGGGCGACTTTCAACCCGCGGGCGCTTCTCATGATGTGAGAACCAGGGGACTGGTTGCGCCCTTTTTGGTTACTGGATGGCTAGATGCGTCCCATCAATACGAGGATGAGAACGACGACCAGCACGACACCCAGGATGCCGGAGGGGAAGTAGCCGAAGCCGCGCGAGTAACCCCAATTGGGCAGCGCGCCGATCAGCAGCAGAATAAGGATGATGATGAGAATTGTACCCAAGCCCATGGTAGCTCTCCTTGTTGTTCTTGTGACGCTTAGTGGCCGCTAAAGCACGGCAACCAGGAGACCGGCGGCGGTAGCCAGGATGAACAGGGCAGGGGTGAGAGCCTTGAACACGTCGCCATAATGGGTCTGCCCATCATAACCTTCAGTCCACACCACTGCGGTGGGGCCCTTGTTCGCCAGCGCCTTGATCTGCATGTTCGTCATGACGGTCTCCGCTTGGTCCGGCGCTATAGTGCGCGTGACCAAGAAACGGGCGCCAATCAACTTGGTTCCCTTGTCGTCATTGATTCAGTTTGAAGATGTTATTCGACGCGCAGCACATCCACCGACTGGGTGGTCTCGTGCGAGCCGTGCGTCCTGAGGACACCGACGATGGGCGAGATATCGGCATAGTCGCGGCCATGGCCGATGGAGATGTGGTCGGGTCCGGCAATCATGGCATTGGTGGGGTCGAACTCGACCCAGCCGACATGCTGGCCGCACCAGGCGCGCACCCAGGCATGCATGGCATCGGCACCTTCGAGGCGGGGCTTGCCTTTGGGCGGGTTGGTGCGCAGGAAGCCGGAGACATAACCGGCGGGAATGCCTATGCCGCGCAGCCCTGCGATCATCACATGCGCGAAGTCCTGACAGACCCCCTTGCGCAGGGCGAAGGCTTCGGCGGGCTTGGTCTCGACGTCGGTGGCCTTGGGGTCGTAGGCGAAGTCGCGATGGATCGCCATGCAAAGGGCGGTTGCCGCCGCCATGACGGAGGGTGCATCGGCCGCGACAGCCTCGACATATTCGGTGATGGCAGGGACAAGCGGAACGCGGGGCGAGGCGGCGAGAAAGTGGTGCGGGCTATCGGGCTCGACCGACCAGTAGCGGGCGATCTCAAGTCGTAGCCCCTCGCGCGTCGGCGAAAGATCGGCCGGCGGGTGCAGATCCTCCATCTGGACGCGCGCCGTCAGGCGAATGGCCAGGTGATCATGGGGGGTGAAATAGGTGAGCGTGGTGACCGAATTGCCGAAGAAATCGGTGAAGGTGCTCTCCCGCTGCGGGCGGGGTTCGAAGGAGAGCCCGGCCGCGACGACGCGCTGCACACCGGGAATGGTGATGGGGGCGACGCGGATGAGGTGACGGCCGCCATGGACGGTGGCGTCATAGTCGTAGTGCAGTTCCAGGCGTACATCGTAGAGCATCACGTCACACGAAATAGGCTGCGGCCACGAGGCCGGCCAGCACGCCGATATCGGCCGCCAGCTTGTCGAGACGTTGCGGGGTCATGTCCGCGGGTTCGGCGATGCGCAGCTCGGTTTCGATCTCGAGCGCGGCCTTTGCTGCGGGCGAGAGCTGACCATCGTCAATGCCGCCGGGCAGCATTTCGATCTGGGCGCGCAGCTCGCTGAGCTGGAAGATGACCGAACGCGGGTTGAGGGGATCGAGCGCCAGCAGGTCGATGGCGCTCTGGGTGCCGGCGCTGACCGAATAGCGCCGGCGATGCGACATGACGCTGTCGCCGATTTCGAGCAGCATTTCGAGCGAGCCATCGGGTGCGGTCTTGCTGGTGAGCCAGCTCAGGATGCGGGCAATCTGGATGGCGCGCTCGAGGCGGCGGCCCAATTCGAGAAAGCGCCAGCCGGCGAAGCGATACATGTTTTCGTGCACGAGGCCGGAAAAGCCGGCCAGCTTGCGCAGGAGCACGGTCATGGCGCGGGTGGCGTCATCGCCCGGCCCGATGCGCGCGGCAAAGCGCTGCGCGGTCTTTTGCAGGTCGTTGAGCGCCAGCCAGCCATCAGGCGAGAAGCGGTCGCGGATCTGGCCGGCGCTGTGCACGGCGCTGTCGATCGAAGCCAGCAGGCCCTGCGGCATGGCCTCGGAAGCGTCGACATCGATAGTGTCGAGGAAAGCGGCGCAGTGGGTCAGGATCGGCAAATCCGCCTTGCTGAGTTCGGCAAGCCGCGCATTGTAGGCGCGCAGGATGCGCACGGTGGCTTCGCAGCGCTCGGCATAGCGGCCCAGCCATATCAGATTGTCAGCGGCACGGCTTGGCAGGCTGCCGGGCGAATTGCGGACCAGCTTCTGGCCATCGCGCGGCAGGAGGGAGACGCGCTCCACCGGCTTGGAGGACAGAACCCAGACGTCGGCCGCCTGGCCGCCGCGCTGCATGGCGATGGCGCTGGTGTCGAGGGTAGACGCGACGCGGGCGAAGCCGCCGGGCATGATGGTCCAGCCTTCGGCGGTGCGGGCGGCATACACCCGCAGGGTGATCGGGCGCGGTTCCAGCTTGCCGTTGACATAAACCGGTGCGGTGGAGAGCTGCACGGGCTCCTGGCCGACATAGTCGGCGCCATTAGCCCGGATGCGCTCGAGCAGCGCTGCCTTCTGGTCGGGCGGAACGGTGGAGCCCAGCGCGGTGCCGCGCAGGTCGTCAAAGGGCAGGGTGGTGGCGAAGGCCGGGCCGATCAGCAGGTTGTCGAAATTGGCGAGGACGTGGCGTTGTTCCCGGGGCTGACCGCACCACCAGGTGGCGATTTCGGGAAGCAGCAGGTCGGCGCCCAGGAGCTTCTGGGCAAGGCGCGGCATGAAGGCGGCCAGCGCGCGGGTTTCGAGCAGGCCGGTGCCCAGGGCATTGATCATCGAGATGGAGCCGTGGCGCAGGGCATCGACCATGCCCGGCGTGCCGATGCGGCTATCATAGCGCAGTTCGAGCGGATCGACGAAGGAGGCATCCATGCGGCGCCAAAGAACGCTGATCGGCTTGGGCCCGGCGACGGTGCGCACCATGACCTTGCCGTCCTCGACGATGAGGTCTTCGCCTTCAAGCAGCATCAGGCCGAGATAGCGGGCGATATAGGCGTGTTCGAAATAGGTTTCGTTGAGCTGGCCGGGGGTGAGGATGCCGACACGGCCACCATCCCGCTTGGCATCGGCAAACAGCGTATCGCGGAAGCTGCGGAAGAAGCCGGCGAGGCGCTGGACATTCATGTCTGCGAAGACATCGGACAGGGCGCGGGTGGTGGCAACGCGGTTTTCCAGCGCGAAGCCGGCGCCGGAGGGGGCCTGTGCCCGGTCGCCCAACACCCACCAGGCGCCATCGGGGCCCCGACCCAGCTCGAAGGCGCAGAAGTGGAGATAGTTGCCGCTGACCGGCTTGACGCCCACCAGCGGCCGCAGGAATTCGCCGTTGCGCGCTACCAGTTCGGGCGGCAAAAAGCCCTGCTGCACCAGGGTGTTGTCGCCATAAATATCGGCGATGACGGTTTCGAGCAGTTCCGCGCGCTGGATAAGGCCGGCGCTGATGCGCGACCAGTCGGCTTCGCCGATCAGCAGGGGCACATGGGCCAGGGGCCAGTCGCGCTCCTTGCCTTCGGCGCCGTCATACTTGCGGTAGAACACGCCGGCATCCCGCAGATACTGATCGGCCCGCTCGAAGCGGGCCGCCAACTCGTTGGGACCGAGCCTGTCGAAAGCGGACATCAGCTGTGACCAGCCCGGACGGATATTGCCGTCCGCATCGATCATCTCGTCGGGAATGCCCGGCTGCAACCGATAGTCGGCAATAATGCTGGGTCCGGCCGGTGGCTTGCCCTTTGACTTCTGATTCCGCATTTCCATGCGTTACCAGAAGCGTGGGGGGCGTCGCAGGTCAAGCGTCAGCGGGAATTCGTCCGCAGGCTTTTCCTCGCGCAGGACGTAGCCACCTGCCGTATAGTTCTGCGGCACGAAGCGGGCGAGGCGGCGGGCCTCGGCTTCGTTGCCGTTGACCGGGAACGTATCGTAGCTGCGGCCGCCGGGATGAGCGACGTGATAGACGCAGCCGCCGACCGGGCGCTGGGTCCAGCGATCGTAGATATCGAAGACCAGTGGGGTGTTGACCGGCAGGGTGGGGTGCAGGCCCGAGGCGGGTTGCCATGCCTTGTAGCGCACGCCGGCGACAGAAATTCCCTTGGTTTCAGTTGCCCTTAGGGGCACGGGACGCTGGTTGCAGGTGACGGCGTAGCGCTCGGGATTGATGCCTTCGAGCTTGACCTGCAGGCGCTCCACCGAGGAGTCGACGAAGCGGACGGTGCCGCCGATGGCGCCCTGTTCACCCATGACATGCCAGGGCTCAAGGGCCTGGCGCAGTTCGAGTTTCATGCCCTCGTATTCGACTTCGCCGCAGAAGGGGAAGCGGAATTCGAGCTGGGCCTTGAACCAGGCGGGGTCGAGCTTGAAGCCGTGGCGTTCCAGATCGGCCAGGATATCGAGGAAGTCCTGCCACACAAAAGCCGGCAGCATGAACCGATCATGAAGGGTGGTCCCCCAGCGCATGAAGGGGCCATCAAGCGGGTCGGTCCAGAAGCGGGCGATGAGGGCGCGGATCAGCACCTGCTGGGCCAGCGACATGCGCGCATTGGGCGGCATTTCAAAGCCACGGAACTCGACGAGGCCCAGACGGCCGGTGGGGCCATCGGGGGAATAGAGCTTGTCGATGCAGATCTCGGAGCGGTGGGTGTTGCCGGTGACGTCGACGAGCAGGTTGCGGAACAGGCGATCGACCAGCCAGGGCAGCGGTGCGGGCTCGAGCGAGGCCGGATGGGGCACCTGCGCCATGGCGATTTCGAGTTCGTAGAGGCTGTCGTGGCGCGCTTCGTCGAAGCGCGGCGCCTGGCTGGTAGGGCCGATGAACAGACCCGAGAACAGGTAGCTCATGGCCGGATGGCGCTGCCAATGCAGGACCAGCGACTTGAGCAGGTCGGGGCGGCGCAGGAAGGGGCTGTCATGCGGGGTGGCGCCGCCGACCACGACATGGTTGCCGCCGCCGGTACCGGTATGACGGCCGTCAATCATGAACTTGTCGGCGCCGAGGCGCGACTGGCGTGCCTCTTCGTAGATGGCGGTGGTGGTCGCCACGCAATCATCCCAGTTCGAGGCGGGATGGATGTTGACCTCGATGACGCCCGGATCGGGCGCGACGCGGATCACGTTGAGACGCGGATCGTGCGGGGGAGCATAGCCTTCGAGGTGGACCGGCTGGCCGACCACTTTGGCCGCGGCCTCGGCGGCTGCGATGAGCTCGAGATAGTCCTCGAGCTTTTCGACCGGCGGCAGGAAGACGCAGAGGCGGTGGTCGCGGATCTCGGCGGTGACGGCGGTGCGGACCTCGCCCTCGATTTCGCTGATTTCCTGCTCGACGCGGTCCTGCTGTTCTGTGGCGGCGGTGAAGTCGGCGGTGGCCTGGGCGCGCGGATCGGCCTCAAGGCCGGTCTTCTGGCGGGCCAGCAGCTCGACCGGATCGGGCAGGGCGCCGCGCGGCGCGCCGGGATCCTGAGCCACGACATGGGGATATTCGGTGGGCTTGAGATGCTTGAGCGAACTCAGCGGCAGGCGATAGCCTGCCGGGCTGTCGCCGGGGGCGAGGAAGAGCTTGCCGCGGCGGGTCTTCCACTTTTCGGTGAGCCAGGGGCTGGAGGCGGCGGCATTCCAGCGCTGCACCGGCAAGACGTAGCCGGTGGGGGTGGTCAGGCCGCGTTCGAACACCTTGGCGATGCGCGAGCGGGCTTCGGGATCAGCCAGTTCGGAATTGGCGGGATCGACATTGGCCGGGAGGTTGGCTTCCTTGAGCAGCCACTCGCCCGGGTCCTCATAGGCCTCGTCGATGGTTTCGCCGGTGAGACCCAGATTGTGCGAGAAAACCTCAAGAAATCTGCGCGCATCGGCATGGGTTGCTGACGTCTTGACGCCTTCGCGGGCGATGAGGCTTTCATCGGTCCAGACCGGCTTGCCATCGAGACGCCAGTAAAGCGAGAAGGTCCAGCGCGGCAGGGTTTCGCCCGGATACCACTTGCCCTGGCCGTAATGCAGCATGCCATTTGGGGCAAAGCGGCTGCGCAGGCGGCGGATCAGGTCATCGGCCAAGGTGCGCTTGGTGGGTCCGACAGCGCCGGTATTCCACTCGTCGGCCTCGAAATCATCAATGGAAACAAAGGTTGGCTCGCCGCCCATAGTGAGGCGAACATCATTCTCGACCAGCACCTTGTCGACCTGCTTGCCGAGCGCATCGAGCTCGTCCCAGCTTTCGTCGGCAAAGGGCTTGGTGATGCGCGGATGCTCGGCAACGCGGGTCACGCGCATGTCAAAGGCGAAATCGACCTCGGCATAGGAGGCAAAGCCGGAGATCGGCGCTGCATTGCGATAATGCGGCGTGGCCGCCAGCGGCACGTGGCTTTCGCCCGTCAGCAGGCCCGAAGTGGGGTCGAGCCCCACCCAGCCGGCGCCGGGCAGATAGACCTCGCACCAGGCGTGCAGGTCGGTGAAATCATGATCGGTGCCGGCGGGCCCGTCGAGTGAGACGAGGTCGGGCTTGAGCTGGATCAGGTAGCCGGAGACGAAACGGGCGGCGAAGCCAAGATTGCGCAGGGTCTGGACCAGCAGCCAGCTGGAATCGCGGCAGCTGCCCCTGGCATTGCCCAGCGTTTCCTCGGGCGTCCAGACACCGGTTTCCATGCGCACGATATAGGCGATGTGCTGCTGGATGGAGGCATTGATGGCGCTGACGAAGTTCACCGTATTCATCGGCGTCTTGTCGATGCCGTCGAGGAATTTCTGCAGCAGGGGACCCACGGGCTCGGGCTGCATGTAGATGGAGAGATCGGCGCGGACATCTTCGGGATATTCGAAGGGCCAGATCTCGGCGCTCTCCTCCACGAAGAAGTCGAAAGGATTGTAGACCGTCATGTCGGCAACTAGGTCGACTTCGATCTTGAGCTCGGTGACCGGCTCGGGAAAGACGAAGCGCGTCAGGAAATTGCCATAGGGGTCCTGCTGCACATTGACGAAGTGCAGCGCGGGCGAAACCTTGAGCGAATAGCTCAGCACCTTGGTCTTGGAATGCGGCGCCGGTTGCAGCCGGATAATCTGGGGCTGCAGATAGACCGGGCGATCGTACTTATAGTGCGTCAGATGATAGACAGCGGCTTTGATCGACATGCGTTCCAGTCGCTCGCTTCAGACCACAAAATTCGGCTTCCCGGAAAAGAGCTTACCGGTGTTTGTCGGCCGGGGATAGGCGAATGGTGGATAGGGTGGGTTGCAAAGGCATATCGGGATGCCTCTCCTCAACGTATCCTCGTTCAGTGGTCCGCCATCATGCAGTCGACACCCCACACGGGCGGGGAGGGATCAAAGGTAGCCCGCATGTGTGCCAACCCGACAACCCCTCCAGGCCTCCAGGCCTTCAGTCCATTCTACATTGCACCGAGAGGGAGGCGCGACGTGTCGGCTACACCATCTCGTCGATGACCTGACGCTGGCGCAGCATTTCGAGGAAGATGCGGTAGTCCTTGTCGAATTGCGGGCGCGCGGTAGCGTCGGGGGCGCGTTCGCGGCCGCCTTGCTGCATGGCAACGCAGGCGGCCTGGAGGGTGGGATAGAGGCCAGCAGCGGTCGCGGCGACCATGGCCATGCCGAGCAGGGTGGCGTCCTTGGCCGAGGATTCGACCACAGTGCAGCCGGTGGCATCGGCATAGAGTTCCATCAGCACCGCGTTGCGAGTGTGCCCGCCGGTGACGTGCAGGGTATCGATGGCGTAGCCGCGGGTGTTGAGCGTTTCGAGGATGTGCCGGACGCCGAGGGCGATCGAGACGGCGGCGCGCCAGTAGAGGCGGCACAGGGAGTCGAAGTCGCTGTCGAGCGTGAGGCCGGAAATGACGCCTAGCGCAAAGGGATTGCCAAGGGGCGAGCGATTGCCGTGGAAATCGGGCAGGACATGCAGCCGGTCGGCCAGCGCACGCCCTTCGCGCATGCGCAACTCCATGATGCGCTGGGCGATGTCATAATGCATCTGCGGACCGGGTTCGCCCCCGGCGCTGTGCCAGCGAATGATGTGGTCGAGCAGGGCACCAGTGGCCGACTGGCCGCCTTCGTTGAGCCAAACGTCCGGCAGGACCGCCCCGAAATAGGGGCCCCAGACACCGGTGGTCGGGCGATCCTCGGCCGACAGCGCCATGACGCAACTGGAGGTACCAGCGGCGAGTGCCAGGTGATGATCGATGGTGTCGATATCGTGGGCAAAGGCGCCGAGAACCCCGAGCGCACCGGCATGGGCGTCGATCAGGCCGGCGCCGACGCGGCAGGCGGTGGTGAGGCCAAGCGCTTCCGCCGCCGTCGCGGTCAGCGGGCCGAGGTCCGTGCCGACCGGGCTGGCCTGCTGGGGCAGGGCAGCTTTGTCGATGAGGTCTTCAAGGCCGATGGTGGCGAGGAAGTCGTGCTGCCAGCCCTGTTGCTCATGCGCCAGATAGGTCCACTTGCAGGTCAGGGTCGACTGCGAGCGGGCGAGGGACCCAGTGGCTTTCCAGGAGAGAAAGTCGGCCAGGTCGAACATCTGGCCGGCGCGAGCCCAGCTCTTGGGCATATGGCGCTTGAGCCACATGAGCTTGGGCGCTTCCATCTCCGGCGACATGACGCCGCCGGCATAGGCCAGCACCTTGTGGCCGGTCGAGGTGCATTCATCGGCTTCGGCCAGAGCGCGGTGATCGAGCCAGACAATGGTGTCCCAATTGTCTTCGCCATTGGTCGAGACGGTGACCGGCTGGCCCTGGGCATCGCGCACCACGAGCGAACAGGTGGCATCGAAACTGAGGCCAACGACATTGACGGGATCGGCGCCGGCGGTGGCCAGAGCCTCGCGTACCGCTGTGCACACGGCCAGCCAGATCTGCTCGCTATCATGCTCGGCATGATTGGCGTCGGTACGGTTCATGACAATGGGATGTTCGGCGCGGCTGACCAGCGATCCCCGGGCCGTCAGCACGCCTGCCCGGGCACTCCCCGTACCCACATCCACTGCTACCAGGAGGCTTTGCGTCAAAGATCGAGCGCCTTCTTCTCGGTTCGGGCGCGAAGGTAGCTGAAGGCAAGCGGGTTGGCTACATGGCTAGAGCTGGTCGGCAAGATAGCGCTGCAGGGTCGCCCTTGTGCCGATGGACCACAGCGTGGTCAGGGCGTGGGAAAAGGCAGCGATGAAGGTCTGGTTGCGGGCCAGGTCGCCATAGATGTCGGTCATGGCGAGCCAGGCCTTTGGATCGTCCTTGGCCAGTTTGGCCTGGGCGGTGAGGCGATCCCAGCTCGGATCATTTGCCTCGATGACGGCGCCAGATTCGGTGGTGCCGTGGCAATAGCGGCACCAGAGGGCCGATACGAGCGCCAGGCCATTGACCGAGTTGCCGGCACTGACGCGGTCGAGGGCCGAGGGAATGATGAACTTGGGCTGGCGGTTGGAGCCGTCCAGCGCCAGGCGGCGGGTGGTGTCGCCGATCTTGGGATTGGCAAAGCGGCGCTGGCAGAGGGCGAAATAGTCGTCGAGATCGGTATCGGGGACCGGGGGGACGACAGGGATGATCTCGTCGTTTTCCACCTTGGCCAGGAAGTCGCTGACCAGCCGGTTGTTCATGGCGTCATGCACGAAATGAATATCGAGCAGGGCCGCCGGATAGGCGATGGTGGCGTGACCGCCATTGAGGATGCGGATCTTCATATGCTCGTAGGGCGCAACATCCTTGACGAACTGCACGCCCACCTTTTCCAGCGCCGGACGACCAGCGGGGAAATTGTCTTCCAGCACCCATTGCTTGAAGCTCTCGCAAAAGACCGGCCAGTTGTCATCGATACCGAAGTTTTCGGCGAGGAGCGCCTTTTCGCGGTCAGAGGTGGCGGGGGTGATGCGGTCGACCATGCCATTGGGGAAAGCGACATTGGTTCGTACCCATTGCGCCAGGCCCATATCGACCAGTTCGGCAAGGCCGACGACGGCATTCTCGGTGACATGGCCATTGCCCGGGATGTTGTCGCAGCTCATGACGGTGAAGGGCGCGATGCCGGCGCCGCGGCGGCGGAGCAGGCCAGCCAGGATCAGGCCGAAAGCGGTTTTGGGCGCGTCCATATGGGCTGCGTCCCAGGCGATGTCGGGGTGAGCCGGATCGAATTTCTGGCTCGCCGGATCAATGTAGTAGCCGCCCTCGGTGATGGTCAGCGAGACGATGCGAATGGCAGGATCAGAGAGACGGTCGATGACGGCCGCGGCGTCGCCGGGCTTGAGGTAATCGATCATCGCGCCGGTAATGCGGGCAGAGCTGGCATCTGCTTCCTGCTCGACCACGGTGGTGAGCCAATCCTGCGCCAGCAGCTTCTGGCGCATGGCTTCGTCGGCTTCGCGTACGCCGGCGCCGACCAGGGCCCAATCGTGGTCGGAACCGGTGGCGAAGAGATCATCGAGATAGACGGCCTGGTGGGCGCGGTGGAAGTTGCCGACGCCGAAATGCACGATGCCGGCCTTAAGGGCACTCCGGTCATAAGCGGGGACTGACGCCGTGGTGATGGAGTCGAGAGCCTGAGCCGAGAGCTTGGTGGTCATGGTGGATCGTTCCTAGAGTGCGATGCCGGCGGCATCGAACCTGTAGATGCGGGTGGGGTCGGGCGTGAGGTAGACGTCGTCGCCATGGCTGAAGGTCTGGTCGCCATCGGTGCGAATGGTCATGAGGCCAAGGCCCTCGACATGGACGTGAAGGAAAGTGTCGGAGCCGAGCTGCTCGGCGACGCCGACCTTGCCCTTCCAGGCATTGGCGAGCGGATCGCGGCTGAGCTTGAAATGCTCGGGGCGGACACCGATGGAATGGGCGTTGTGCTTGGCGGCCTCCGGGCCATCGACGAAATTCATGCGGGGGCTGCCGATGAAGCCGGCGACGAAGCGATTGGCGGGCTTCTTATAGAGATCGAGCGGGGAGCCGAATTGCTCCACATTGCCGGCATTGAGCACGACGATGCGGTCGGCCATGGTCATGGCTTCGACCTGATCGTGGGTGACGTAGATCATCGTTGTCTTGAGCTGCTGGTGCAGCTCGGTGATTTCCAGCCGCATATTGACGCGCAGGGCGGCGTCGAGATTGGACAGGGGTTCGTCGAAGAGGAAGGCCTTGGGCTCGCGCACGATGGCGCGGCCGATGGCGACGCGCTGGCGCTGGCCGCCGGACAGGGCGCGTGGGCGGCGGTCAAGGTAGGACGAGAGGTTGAGGGTGCGCGCGGCGTATTCGACCTTCTGGTCGATCACTTCCTTGGGCGCCTTGGCCATCTTGAGCGGGAAGGCGATGTTGTCGCGCACGGTCATGTGCGGATAGAGCGCATAGGACTGGAACACCATGGCGAGGCCGCGCCGGGCGGGCGGGGCCTTGGTCATGTCCTGGCCATCAAGCAGGATGGTGCCGCTGGTGGTGTCTTCGAGGCCGGCGATCAGGCGGAGCAGGGTGGACTTGCCGCAGCCGGAGGGGCCGACGAAGACGACGAATTCGCCATCCTTTATGTCGAGGGAGATGTCCGGGATGATCTGGACTTCGCCGAAGGACTTCTTGACGTGTTGCAGGGAGATAGAACCCATTTTGTAGTCCTTACTTAACAGCGCCGAAGGTGAGGCCGCGGACGAGTTGTTTCTGGCTGAACCAGCCCATGAGCAAGATCGGCGCGATGGCTAGCAGGGACGCCGCCGAGAGCTTGGCGAGGAAGAGGCCCTGCGGGCTGGAGAACGAAGAGATGAAGGCGGTCAGGGTGCCGGCGCGTCCCGAGGTCAGGGTGATGGACCAGAAGGCCTCATTCCAGGCGAGGATGACGTTGAGCAGCAGCGTCGAGGCAATGCCGGGGACGGCCATGGGGACGAGGACGTGGACGATCTCGTTGTAGAGCTCGGCCCCATCCATGCGGGCGGCCTCGAGGATGTCGACCGGGATTTCCTTGAAGTAGGTATAGAGCATCCAGATGATGATCGGCAGGTTGATCAGGGTCATGATCAGCGTCAGGCCATGCACGGTGTCGAGCAGGCGCAGGTCGCGGAAGATCAGGTAGATCGGGATCAAGACGCCGACGGCAGGCATCATCTTGGTGGAGAGCATCCACATCAGGACATCCTTGGTGCGCTTGGTGGGCGCGAAGGCCATGGCCCAGGCGGCAGGGATGCCGATGGCAAGGCCGAGCAGGGTCGAGCCGACCGAGACCAGGATCGAATTGGTCGCGTGCTTGACGTAGTCCGAGCGGTCCTGCACCGCGGAGAAATTCTCCAGGGTGAAGTTCTGCGGCAGGAAGGTCGGGCTGTTGGCGATGGCCTCGGCCTCGGTCTTGAAGGCCGTGAGCAGCACCCAGAGGATGGGCGAGAATAGCAGCAGGGCGATGGCCCAGGCGGCGAAGGTGAAGCCGATCTTGGTGCCGGTGGAAACGTTGCGTGCCATTGGTCTGCTCCCTACGCGTCGAGGTTCTTGCCGACAGCGCGCATCAGGAAGAATGCAACGATGTTGGCGATGACGACGGCGACCACGCCACCGGCGGAACCGGCGCCGATGTCGTTGGAGAGAATGCCGGTGCGGAAGACGAGGAAGGCAATGTTGGTGGAGGCATAGCCGGGGCCGCCGCCGGTGGTGACGCGGATCTCGGCGAAAATGCCGAGCAGGAAGATGGTCTGGATCAGGATCACGATGGTGATCGAGCGGGCCATGTGCGGCAGGATGATATGGTAGAAGCGGTTGATGGCATTGGCGCCATCCATCTCGGCGGCCTCGCGCTGCTCTTCGGAGAGCGACTGCAGGGCGGTGAGCAGGATCAGCGTGGCGAAGGGAAGCCATTGCCAGGCGACGATGATGACGACCGAGAAGAGCGGATACTGGTTGAACCAGTCGACCGGCTCAAGGCCGAAGAATTCGAACAGATGCGCCAGCACGCCATAGCCGGGATGCATGAAGCCGTTTTTCCAGATCAATGCCGCCACGGGGGGCATGACGAAGAAGGGCGAGATGACGATGATGCGCAGGATGCCCTGGCCCCAGATGGGCTGATCGAGCAGCAGCGCCAGAAAGGTGCCGCCGATGACGGTGATGGCGAGCACGCCGCCGACCAGGATCAGCGTATTGACCAGCGACTGGGTGAAGCTGGGATCGCCCAGGACATAGATGTAATTGGCCCAGCCGGCAAAGCCGGTCATCATCGGGTTGATGAGGCTGTAGTTCTGGAAGCTGAACCAGAGCGTCATGACCAGCGGCACGATCATCCAGATCAGCAGCACGATGACGGCGGGCGCCATCATGATGCGAGAGAGTGTACGGGTCTGTGCGGTGGCCATGCTGGTGATCCGTTCCTGAAACAGAACTTGGAGCCGTCTTCCTCAAGGGGGAAGAAGGGAAGCCGCCCGGTCGCCAGAGGGGACCTTTGACCGGGCGGCTTGTCTCGGGAGGAGACCTACTTGATGTAACCGGCGCGGGTCATGTCGCGCGTGGTGGCATCCTGAGCCTGGGCCAGGGCATCGTCGGCCGACATCTGGCCGGCCAGGGCCGCGGAGAAGAGCTGGCCCACATTGGTGGCAATGCCGGCGAACTCGGGGATGGCCACGAACTGCACGCCGACATAGGGCACCGGCTGAACGGTCGGTTCACTTGGATTGGCGGCGTTGATGGAGTCCAGTGTCATCTTGGCGAAGGGCGCGGCAGCCTGGTACTCGGCATTCTCGTAGAGCGAGGTGCGGGTGCCCGGGGGAACGTTGGCCCAGCCTTCGGCTGCGGCGACGGTTGCCAGGTATTCCTTGTTGGTCGCCCAATCGATGAACTGCTCGGCAGCTTCCTTGTTCTGCGAGGAGTTCGGGATGGCCAGGGACCAGGCCCAGAGCCAGTTGCCGCGCTTGCCCAGGCCGTTGTCGGGCGCCAGGGCGAAACCAACCTGATCGGCGACGGTAGAATCAGCGCCGGTCACGAAGGAAGCGGCGACGGTGGCGTCGATCCACATGCCGCACTTGCCCTGCTGGAACAGGGTCAGGTTTTCATTGAAGCCATTGGACGAGGCGCCGGACGGGCCGGCATCGGCCATCAGCGACAGATAGGTGTCGAGCGTGTTCTTCCACTCGGGCGTGTTGAACTGGGGGGTCCAGGTCTCGTCGAACCAGCGGGCGCCAAAGGAGTTGGACATGGCGGTGAGGAAGGCCATGTTCTCGCCCCAGCCGGCCTTGCCGCGCAGGCAGATGCCGTTGATGTCATTGTCGCGGTCGGTCATGGCACGAGCCGCTTCGCCGATGAATTCCCAGGTGGGGGCGTCGGGCATGGTCAGCCCGGCCTTTTCCATCAGGTCCTTGCGGTACATGACCATCGAGCTCTCGCCGTAGAAGGGCGCGGCATAGAGCTTGCCATCGACCGACAGGCCGTCGCGGATGGCTGGGAGCAGGTCGTCCACGTCGTAGTCGGCGTCGGCGGACAGGCCGTCGAGCGGGGCCAGCCAGCCCTGCTTGGCCCAGATCGGGGCCTCATAGGTGCCGATGGTCATCACGTCATACTGGCCACCATTGGTGGCGATGTCGGTGGTGACGTTCTGGCGCAGCGTATTTTCTTCGAGCACGACCCAGTTGAGTTCAATGCCGGTTTCTTCGGTGAATGCAGTGGACAGGCCCTGCATGCGGATCATGTCGCCGTTGTTCACGGTGGCAATGGTGAGCGTCTGCGCAGAGGCGGAAGCCGCCAGCGCAAGGGTGAACGCGCCCACGAGAATGGGTGTCAATTTCATCGATATACCTCCCAGAAACCGAAACGGGCATTTGTTCCGGCAATGGGCAAATACTCACAACTTATGCGGCAGAGTCAAGCGTGCCATGCGCTGGCGGTCTGACGTGCGTACGTCAGTGCACGCTGTAGCGGCCGGAATTGTTCTGATAATCCAAGTGGTTACTAGAGGTTCAGCAGGCCTTCTGCGGTCCGCTCGTCGGTGATCAATCCGTTAACCAGCCGGCGGTTGAGCGTTGCCTTGATGCCGGGCAATTTGCGCTTGCCCATGGCGATTGCCACGACAAGCGAGCGTTCGCGCGACGGTAAAGGTGCCGATGCAACGCGATCGTTGATGATGCCATCGACCAGCTTGCCTTCGGCATCGAAGCTCCAGCCGCAGATCTCCCCTATGGCGCCGGCCTTCTGCAGGCCCTTGAGCTCTGCGTCGGTGATGAAGCCGTCGAGATAGAGCGGTGCATCGGGACCGATATCGCCGACGCCGACAAAGGTGACGTCTGCCTTGGCGGCCAAAGCGAGGGTTTCGCGAATCATGGGCTGGGCATGCAGCAGCTCCCGCTCGCGCGCCGATGAGGCGATGACGGGCAGCGGCATGGGAAAGCTGCGGGCCTTGACCGTATCGGCCATGTTGAAAATGACGTTGTAATAGGCTGCAGAGCCGTCCGGGGCGATGTTGCCGGTGAGCGAGACCACCTTGTGGTGCGGGCACTCCATGGGCATGAGCTGCTCGACGGCCGCCTTGAGCGTGCGGCCGGTGCCGATGGCCATGACGATGGGATCAGGACGCTTGAGCCAGCGTTCGATTTCGGCCGCGCCCGCCTCGGCCACGCCGATGGTGGTGGATTCGCTGCTTGGATCGGACGGGACGACCTCGACAAGGTCGAGGGCAAAGCGCGCCTTGAGGCGGCTGGCCAGATCCATGCAATGGCCGATCGGATGATCAAGGCGAACCTTGATCAGGCCCTCGCTGACCGAGAGCGAAACCAGGCGCTGCGCGGACTGGCGGGAAATGCCCAGCTTGGCAGCGATCTCCTCCTGGGTATTGCCGGCAACATAATAGAGCCAACCGGCGCGGGCGGCATCGTCCAGCCGATTGATCGAGGTGTCTATTCGCTGCGCCATGGCCTGCCCTGCACGTTTGCGCGGATTATTCGGCCATGGCGCGCGCCGCCGCAAGGCGTTTATGCATCAGGTGCCCGGGCCCTGCCGGGCCAGCTGCCGCATGGCGACGCGGATATCGCGCTCGGTATCCTTGAGGTGGACACGCATGGCCTCGGCTGCGGTGCGGCCATTGCCGGCCTTGATGCAGTCGAGGATGCGCTGATGGGCCTCGATGGTGTCATGCAGGGAATGGCCGCGCTGCTCATGGCCGCGCCGGCTGATGAAAAATCCCTCGCGCAGGGGCCTTGCCATGGCCTCGAACAGAAAGCCCAGGACGCGGTTGCCACTAGCCAGGGCCACGGCCTCGTGGAAGCCGACATCATGGGTGTGGAAGCCGACCTCCTGCTCATGCGTCATGGGTTCGCCGGGAATGCCGACCGTATCGCGCATGCCCTGCAATTCGCTCTCGATGGCGGCGATGCCGGCACGGGTGGCGCGCTTGGCGGCGAGGGTTGCCGATTGCACTTCAAGTGCCAGGCGCACCTCGACGAGATCGAACAGGCCCTTGGAATCATATCGGATGACCGAGGTGAGAAAATCGGCGAAAGCAGCGCCATCAGGTTCGCGCACCACGGCCTTGCGACCGCGCGCGATGGCGAGCAGGCCGCGCCCCTCCAGAAGCTTGACTGCCTCGCGGATGGTCAGGCGGCTGACATCGTAGCGGGCGGCCAGTTCCGCCTCGCTGGGCAGGCTGACGCCCGGGCTCATCTCGCTCAAAATCTCGCGCGCCAGAGCATCGGCAATGGTCATGGCAGCGGTGGGTTGGTCGGTGCGCTGGTCACCTTCGGCAGTGGTCACGGCTCCTCCAAGGTATCTGATACCTTTGACATTCCGGGGTCGCTTTGCGATCTTCTCCGGGTACGTACCTCAACAATGTGAACATGATAGCGGCTGAGGGTGTGTGCCGCAATCGCCCCGAAAACAAGCAGTATCGTTAATATTCGATAGTCGAAAAAATTCGGCATCTGCGGGAAAGCGCCTTTACACCGATATCTGATTATCCTAGTTTCCGCGCCGTGGGCTTGGGAGGGCTCCAGGCAGCAACAGCAGCCATGATGCTGGAGGATTTCTTGCAGTACGGACTGGACGAGTGCCCTGCGCGCTCGATCGGTTTCCGTGGTCGGCCTGGGGCAGGTTTGTTTTGCGAACCGCCCTTCGACAGCTGGACTTGCTCGCCGGGGCCTCTCCCCTGAAGACCATCCAAACTTCTGAACTCGAAGTACAAAAGGGAGTCGAGACGTGAAGATTTTCAAGACGCTTGCCACCGTGCTGGCCGTCGGCGCAATGGCGCTGACCGCTTCCACCGCAGCCTTCGCCCAGGACAAGGGCCAGATCGGCATCGCAATGCCGACGCAGTCGTCGCTGCGCTGGATCTCGGACGGCAATGAACTCAAGGCGGCTCTGGAAGCCAAGGGCTACACCGTCGACCTGCAGTTCGCAGAAGACGATATCCCGAACCAGCTCGCGCAGATCGAAAACATGGTCACCAAGGGCGTCAAGGCACTTGTGGTCGCTTCGATCGACGGCACCACGCTCAGCGCCGTGCTGCAGCAGGCTGCCGATGCCGGCATCAAGGTTGTCGCCTATGACCGCCTGATCCGCGACACCGCCAATGTCGACCTCTACACCACCTTCGACAACTTCCAGGTGGGCGTGCTCCAGGCCAACTCGCTGGTCAAGGGCCTCGAGGCAAACTTTGCCGACCAGAAGCCGTGGAATGTCGAGCTGTTCGGCGGTTCGCCGGACGATAACAACGCCTTCTTCTTCTACGATGGCGCCATGAGCGTGCTGCAGCCGATGATCGACGCCGGTGACGTCGTCGTGAAGTCGGGCCAGATGGGCATGGACACCGTCGGTACGCTGCGTTGGGACGGTGCTGTCGCACAGGCCCGCATGGACAACATCCTGTCGGCCAACTATTCCGACGGCACCCGCGTCCATGGCGTGCTGGCTCCCTATGACGGCCTGTCGCGCGGCATCATCTCGTCGCTCCGCGGCGTTGGTTATGGCTCGGCCGACCTGCCCTGGCCTGTGATCACCGGCCAGGATGCGGAAGCTCCCTCGGTCAAGGCGATCGTTGCCGGCGAGCAGTACTCGACCGTCTACAAGGATACCCGCGAACTGGCCAAGACCACTGCCGACCTCGTCGACACGCTGGTTTCCGGCGGTACGCCGGAAGGCCTCGACACCACCACCTATGACAATGGCGTCAAGGTTGTGCCTTCGATCCTGCTGACCCCGTATGAAGTCGACCTCAGCAACTACCAGGCTCTGGTCATCGACTCGGGCTACATCAAGGCCGAAGACATCCAGTAAGCTTCGGCTTCTGCAATCGGGGCCCCGCGGTGACGCGGGGCCCTTTCCCGTCACCGGGTCAGAGCGCTACAATGCGACGCTTGGTGAGTACGAGAAGGCGACGAATGAGCAATACCATTCTGGAGATGCGCGGCATCACCAAGACCTTCCCCGGCGTCAAGGCGCTGTCGGATGTGAACCTCGAGGTCCGGGAAGCGGAAATCCACGCCATCGTGGGTGAGAATGGCGCCGGCAAATCCACCCTGATGAAGGTGTTGAGCGGGGTCTACCCGTCTGGCAGCTATGACGGCCAGATCATCTACAAGGGCGAAGAGCAGCACTTCAAGTCGATCCGCGACAGCGAGCACAAGGGCATCGTCATCATCCACCAGGAGCTGGCGCTGGTGCCGCTGCTGTCGATCGCCGAGAACATCTTCCTCGGTAACGAGCAGGCGACGGCCGGGGTGATCGACTGGGACGAGACCCGCGACGGGGCGCGCAAGCTGCTCGGCATGGTGGGACTGACCGAAGATCCCGATACGCTGGTGACCAATATCGGCGTGGGCAAGCAGCAGCTGGTGGAAATCGCCAAGGCACTCAGCAAGGAAGTCAAGCTCCTGATCCTCGACGAGCCGACGGCCAGCCTGTCGGAAAAGGACAGCGCGGCGCTGCTTGAGCTGCTGATGGAATTCCGCAAGCAGGGCATTACCTCGATCCTGATCAGCCACAAGCTGAACGAGATTTCCAAGGTCGCCGACCGGATTACGGTGATCCGCGACGGGCGCAGCATCGAGACGCTGAACAAGGAAGACATTACCGAGGACCGCATCATCACGCTGATGGTGGGGCGCTCGCTCGACGACCGCTATCCGGCGCGCGTGCCGCAGATCGGCGAAGTTGTGTTCGAGGTCAAGAACTGGAACGTCTTCCACCAGCTCCACCGCGACAGGCAGGTCATCAAGGATATCTCGCTCAATATCCGCAAGGGCGAAGTGGTGGGCATTGCCGGGCTGATGGGCTCGGGCCGCACCGAATTTGCCATGAGCGTCTTCGGCAAGTCCTATGGCCAGAAGATCACCGGCGAGGTGTTCATGCATGGCCAGAAGGTCGACACGTCGACTGTGGGCAAGGCCGTGGCCAGCGGGATTGCCTATGCTACCGAAGACCGCAAGACCTATGGCCTGAACCTTATCGACCATATCAAGCACAATACCACGATCGCCAATCTGGCGGGCATTTCCAAAGTGGGCGTGATCGACGACATGGCCGAGATGGACGTGGCCAATGAATATCGCAAGAAGACCAATATCCGCTCGTCCAGCGTCTTTCAGGTGACCGGCAATCTCAGTGGCGGCAACCAGCAGAAGGTCGTGCTCAGCAAGTGGCTGTTCTCGAATCCGGATGTGCTGATCCTCGACGAGCCGACGCGCGGCATCGATGTCGGCGCCAAGTATGAAATCTACACGATCATCAACCAGCTCGTGGCGCAGGGCAAAGCCGTCCTCGTCATCTCCTCGGAGATGCCGGAACTGTTGGGCATTACCGACCGCGTCTATGTAATGAACGAAGGCCGCATCGTTGGCGAAATGCCGACCAGCGAAGCCAGCCAGGAAAAGATCATGCGCGCAATCGTCCGCGCTGAAGGGAAGGCATCATGACCACAGAAACCGCCCAGCCGGGCATTACGCCGACCGGCGAACAGGCCACCAATCAGCAGCTCAGCGTCTGGGGTGCATTGCAGGCCAATCTGCGCGACTATGGGCTGCTGCTGGCGCTGATCCTGATCATGCTGTTCTTCCAGTGGTCCACCGGGGGCGTGCTGTTCAAGCCGCTGAACCTGACCAACATCATCCTGCAGAACAGCTATATCATCGTGATGGCGCTGGGCATGCTGCTGGTGATCGTGGCTGGCCATATCGACCTCAGCGTCGGCTCGGTCGCCGGCTTTGTCGGCGCGCTCGCCGCCATGCTGATGGTGGGCTGGCGCTTTCCTCCCGAACTGGCTTTCCTGGCCCATCCGCTCGTGGCCGGCGCGATCTGTATCGTGGTTGGCGCTGCGATCGGCGCGGCGCAGGGCTATCTCATCGCCTATCACAAGATACCCGCCTTCATCGTGACGCTGGCCGGCATGCTAATCTTCAAGGGCCTGTCGCTGGCGATCCTGGCCGGCAAGTCGGTCGGTCCGTTCCCCGCCGAGTTCCAGCTGCTGTCTGCCGGTTTCATCCCCGACATCATCGGGCCGACCACGCTGATCCCGGCCAGCGAAGGCGTGCAGCCGCTGGTGCTGCACACGACCACAATGGTTATCGGGCTGGTAGCCATCGTCGCCATGCTGTTCATGGCGATCCGTGGCCGCGCCCGGCGCCTCGCGCGCGGCTATGAGAACGAGCCCTTCGGCCTGTTCGTCGTCAAGAACCTGGTGATTGCGGCGCTGGTGCTGTTCTTCTGCTACATGCTGGCCTCCTATCGCGGCCTGCCCAACGTGCTGGTGGTGATGGGCCTGCTCATCGCGCTTTTCGTGTTCGTCACCAAGCGCATGACCTTTGGCCGTCGCATCTATGCACTGGGTGGCAACCTCAAGGCGGCGTCGCTGTCGGGCATCAAGACCGAACGGCTGACCTTTTATGTCTTCGCCATCATGGGTGCGCTGGCGGCTCTGGCCGGCATGATCTACGCGGCGCGGCTGAATTCGGCGACGCCGAAGGCCGGGCAGGGTCTCGAGCTCGACGTGATCGCGGCCGTGTTCATCGGCGGCGCCTCCGCGCTGGGCGGCGTGGGTGCGGTGGCCGGCGCGGTGATCGGCGCCTTCATCATGGGCGTGATGAACAACGGCATGTCGATCATGGGCATCAACATCGACCTGCAGCAGATGATCAAGGGCGTGGTGCTGCTCGCAGCCGTGTTCTTCGACCTCTACAACAAGAACCGCTCGGCCTGACAGCGCGTGGTTGAATGCTCAGGCCGCCGGGGTGACCCGGCGGCCTTTTTGTTTGTGAGGACGTCTGACGGGTTGCGCCGCGAAATGTCGGAATTCTTCAATCTCTCAGGGAGCCTTGGCCCTAGAGCTAGACATCAACCGCACACCTTCAAGGAGACGTTCGATGTCGATGTCCAGGCTTGCCGCCAAACCCGCCGTCACCGCGCTCGCCTTCACGCTGTTGGGTATCGCCACCCCCGGCGCCGAAACGGTGGTCGACCTGCCCGGCGGAATAAAGGGAACTCTTGCACTTCCCGATAGCGGCGCGACTGGCGCGGCCGTTGTCATGCTGCATGGCTTTGGCAGTTCCCGGGACGAAGTCGGCGGGCTCTTTGCCATACAGGCGGCGGATCTCTCGGAGAAGGGCATCGCCTCGCTGCGCATCGATTTTCGCGGCTATGGCGAGAGTTCTGGCGACATGGCTGATACCACGCTCGAAGGGCTGGTTAGCGACGCAAGTACCGCCCGCGGCTTCCTCGCCGGGATCGATGGCGTGGATGCGGCCCGGATCGGTGTGATCGGCTATAGCTTCGGCGCGGCCGTGGCGATGCTGGAGCCCGATGAATTCGCGTCGGTCGTGGTCTGGGGGCAGATGGGCGACCTTCAGGCCGAATTCCTCGAATTCCTGGGACAGGACTTCTATGACAAGGCGGCGGCCGAGGGGGTGGCCAGCGTCGACCTGGGATGGCGGACGATCTCGCTCAAACAGACTTTCTTCGAGAGCCTAGCCCAGCACGATCTGGCAGATCGTTTCGCCGGCTATGCCGGGCCGTTCCTCACCATTGCCGGGGACGCCGACCCGGCCGCGAGTTACTTCGAACAATATCTGGGTCTTGCCATCGGCCCGACTGAAGCGGTGGTCATTCCCGGGGCGGACCACATGCTGGGCGTCTTCAGCGACCAGCCGGAGATCGGCCAGCAGGTCATCGACAAGACTACCGACTGGCTGCGCGAGAGGCTCTAGCCGCACTCGTTCAGTGAAGATGGGTCGAGATTGTTTCTCGGCCCATCTTTGCTTGCGGATTGCACAAATTCACAATCGTGTCAGAGTTGCCGCAGCGCATCTGGGCCAGCGGCATGCATCGCATTGTGAAACTGGAAGGGTGGACGTCTCCACTTGTGGAGTCGGTGACCCACACCACGTTCGGGGAGAATGGCAGCACACTGATGCAGCCCGATGGCTGCTGGGACTTCGTGATGATGAAGACAGCGGCGGGCGTCATGGTACTGCGCACCGGGCTGACCACGACCGCCGTGACGCATGAATTCGCGGCCGGTGACGAAATCCTGGCCATAGCCTTCAAGCCGTCCAGCTATATGGCGCTGATGCCAGGAGAGCAGATGCGGGACGAAGGTGTTGTTCTCCCCGGGATCGGTCCGGACCGCTTCTGGCTGGGCACGGACGTGCTGGAGATACCGACCCTCGAGACTGTCGACCGCTTCGTCGACAAGCTCTCGAGAAACGGCCTTGTCGAGGACAACCGCGTGGTTGCCTCGGTCGTCTCCGGGCATCCGATGGCCATGTCGGAGCGGACGATGCAGCGGCACTTCCTCAAGACCACGGGGCTGACCTACAAGGCCTTCACACAGATCGAACGGGCCCAGAAAGCAGCTGCGCTGCTCCGGCAGGGGCGCCCGGCCGCGGACGTCGCCTTTGCGCTTGGCTATGCCGACCAGCCGCACCTGATCCGATCGCTGAAGGCCATCATGGGGCAGACGCCAAGCCAGCTTGCCGCTCCCTAATCTGTCGGAAATCTTCAATCCCGCCGTTGGCCCGCTGGCTAGAAAGGAAGCCCTTTCCACCAGCGAGGACGCCGCAAATGACCACCATCACCCCCTTCAAGATCACGATTCCCGAAGCCAAACTGGCCGACCTGCAGCAGCGACTGGCCAATACGATCCTGGCCAATGAAGTGCCTGGCGCCGGCTGGAGCCAGGGCCCAACGGTCGCCTTTGTCAGCCGCATGATCGACCGCCTGCAGAACGGGTTCGACTGGCGTGCACAGGAAGCCGCAATCAATCGGCATCCACAATTCCTCACCGAGATCGACGGGCAAACCTTGCACTTTCTCCACGTCAAGTCTGGCCGGGCCGGCGCCATGCCGCTTCTGCTGCTGCATGGCTGGCCGGGCTCGTTCGTGGAGTTCCTCGATGCCATTGCGCCACTGTCGGCGGCGGGGTTCGATCTCGTCATTCCCTCCCTGCCGGGCTTCGGCTTTTCCGGGCCGACCCGCGAGGCCGGCTGGAACGATGGCCGCATTGCCGGCGCCCTGCTCGAGCTGATGCAGCGGCTCGGCTATGAACGGTTCGGCGTGCAGGGCGGGGATGCAGGCGCGGTAATCGCGCCGGCCATTGCCCGGGCCGCGCCCGGCCGGGTCATCGGCGTTCAGGTCAATGCCGCGACCATGGGCTTTATTCCCTTGGGTCCGATCGAACCAAGCGAGATTGCCAGCTTCAGCGATGCGGAGAAGACGCGTCTGCAGCGTCTGCAGCAGTTCATGGCAGAACGCTTTGGCTTCAACGCGCTGCAGTCGAGCCGGCCACAGACGGTCGCCTTCGGGATTACCGATTCCCCGGCTGGCCTGATCGCCTGGCTCGGGGACATGTTTGCCGGATTTGGGGACAGCCCGGATGCCGTGGAGCAGGACAAGTTCCTGACCAATGTGCTGGTCTACTGGTTCACTGGCACTGCCGCTTCGTCGATCCGGCTGTATTACGAAAACGCGCACGACCCGGAGGCCTGGTCGCCAAAGCCCAATTCGGGCGTGCCGACGGGTGTGGCGGTGTTTGCTCGTGACGAGGTCGCCATCCGCCGGTTTGGCGAGACCGGCAACAGCATCGTGCGCTGGACCGAGCTGGACAGTGGCGGCCACTTCGCGGCGATGGAAGTGCCGGCGGTCTGGGCAACGGAGGTCGCCGGCTTCTTCTCAACGCTCAGGACATAATTGCTGGAGAGCCGAGCGAAGCACTTTTCGGGGTCGGCGCCTTGCCGACCCTCTTTGCTAGTCCTCCGAACGACCGGCGGTGTCGCGATCCTGCTCGTAGTGGTGCTTGAGCGGGAAGGGCGGAAGCCAGGATTCGCGGCGGGTGGTCCAGAGTTCGTAGGTTGGTACCAGCTGGTTCGGGGCATCGAGGGAGCCGAGGTTGACCTCGATTTCGTCGGCGCTGCGCGAGAAGACGGGCGAGCCGCAGCGCGGGCAGAAGAAGCGACCCAGATAATCCCGGACCTCGCCCTCAATGGCCACTGCATGTTGCGGGAAAATGGCGGACGCGTGGAAGAGGGCGCCGTGATGCTTGCGGCAATCCAGGCAATGGCAGATGCCAACCCGGTAGGGTTGTCCTGTAGCGACTATCCGCACGCTGCCGCACAGGCAGCCACCGGTGTACTGGTCCATGCGGGTCTCCTTGCGCAGGCTATTCCGCGGGCTCGGGGACGTCATTGGCCGCATCGAGTTCGCGCTCCAGGCGGGCTTCCTCCTCGGCCTTTGGTTTGCTGAAGCGGGCCAACAGGAGATAGGCCACCGGCGTCAGGTAGAGCGTCGAGATGGCCGCAAAGCTGAGGCCGCCGACCATGACCCAGCCGAGGGCCGAGCGGGCTTCGGCGCCGGCGCCGCTGGCGAGGACCAGGGGCAGGCCGCCGAGAATGGTGGCGATCATGGTCATCATGACCGGACGCAGGCGAATATTGGACGCTTCCTCGATGGCTTCGGCGACGCTGCGGCCCTGATCCCGCAGCTGGTTGGCGAACTCGACGATCAGAATGCCGTTCTTGGCCATGATGCCGACGACCAGTACCAGCCCGATCTGGCTGAAGATATTGAGACTGCCCCCTGTCACCAACAGCGCATAAAGCGCCGCCGCCACACCGAAAGGCACGGTGGTCATGACGATGATGGCGCTCCAGAAACTTTCGAACTGGGCGGCCAGGACGAGCAGGATGATGACGAGGGCGAAGCCGAAGGTGATGAAGAGGCCGTTGCTGGCTTCCCCGATGGTCCGGGCTTCGGCCAGCGGGACGATCGAGACGCCTTCAGGCAGGACGGGGCGGGCGATGTCGAGCATGCTGTAATAGGCGTCGCCCAGCGCCTGCGCGCCATCGAGACTGGCCGAAACCGGCACGGCCCGGCGCTGACCTTCCCGGCGCAGCGAGGGGGGCACGGCGGACTCGGTGATGCTGGCAATGGTCGACATGGGCACGTAACGGCCATCGCCGGTACGCAGGAAGATGGATTCGAGGTCGCGCGGGTCGTTGACCGGATTGCTGGTCGAGACCATGCGCACGGTATAGCTGGTATCGTTGATGAAGATGGTGCCGACGTCGCTGCCGTCGATCATGGCCTGCATGGTGGTGGCGAGGCCATTGATGTCGACACCCAGAGCATCAGCGCGGGCCCGATCGACAGTGAGCGTGAGCTGGGGTTGGGTGGTGTCGAAGTTGACGCTGACATTGCCGAAGCGGCCATCGGCATCGAGCAGATCGGCGATGGACTGCGCGGTTTCGGCAAGGACGGCATAATCGGAGCCGACAACGGCAAACTGCAGGCCCGAGCCGCCGCCGCGAATGCCGAGGCTGTTGCCCTGGCCGACATTGGCGCGTACGCCCGGCACCTGCGCCATGAGGGCGGTAATGTCCGCCGCGATCTCCTGCTGGCCGCGCTCGCGTTCGCCCCAGGGTGCCAGTGTCAGGGTCAGCGCGCCGCCGCTGCCCCAGCCGGAGAGCACGAAGATGGACTGCACTTCGCCGTTCTCGACGAAGGGCTGCAGCATGGCTTCGATCTGGGTCATGCGGGTGCGCACGAAATCGAGGCTTACCGTATTGGGCGCGGAGACCCGCAGGAAAATCTGCGAGCGGTCTTCGGGCGGGGTGATTTCCTGCCGGAGGTTGCCATAGACGAAGTAGGAGGAGGCGGCGAACAGCAGGGCGATCAGCACGACGACGAAGGGGTTGTGCAGCGCGACGCGGAGGGTGAGGCGATAGAGGGCGGCGAAGCGGCGCCCGAGCGCGGCGACCGGGCCGCCATGGTGGCGGGGTTCATGCGCCTTGAGGAAGCGCGAGGCGATCATCGGACCCATGGAGAGGGCGACGACCGAGGAGAGGAGCACCGCAATGGCGAGGGTAAAGCCGAATTCGCGGAACAGCCGGCCGGTCTGGCCCTCGAGGAAGGATAGCGGGACGAAGACGGCGGCGAGGGTCAATGTGGTGGCGACGACGGCGAAGAAGACTTCCTGGGTGCCCAGAACCGCGGCGGCGCGAGGACCGGCGCCCATGGATTTGCGGCGGACGATGTTCTCCAGCACGACGATGGCGTCGTCGACCACGAGACCGGTGGCGAGGACAAGGGCGAGCAGGGTGATGATGTTGAGGGAGAAGCCGGCGAGATAGATGCCGGCGACGGCGCCGAGCAGGGCAATCGGCATGGCGATGGCGGGGACGATGGTGGCGCGCCAATCGAGCAGGAACAGGAAGATGATGGCGACGACGACGACCAGCGAGACCAGGAGGGCAATCTGCACCTCGTGCAGGGCGCCCTCGATGAAGACGGCATCGTCGCTGGACACGCGGATGTCGACGCCTTCAGGCAGGGTCTGGTTGAGCGTCTCGACCGCGGCGTGAATGCCGTGGGAGATCTCGATGGTGTTGGACTGGGCCTGCCGGACAATGCCCAGGCCGATGCCCGGCTTGCCGTCGGAGCGCAGCGAGGAGGTGCTGGCGGCGGCGTCGAAGACGACTGTCGCCACATCGCCCAGCAGAGTGCGGCCATCAATGATGATGCTCTCGAAATCCTCGGGCGTGGTGACTTCCGAAATGGCGCGGACGGAAATGTTCTGGTTGGGGCCGTTGATCGAGCCCGCCGGCGTATCGAAGGCGATGGTGGCGAGCGCGTTGCGCACATCGGCCACCGTCAGGCCCAAACTGGCGAGCTTGAGCGGATCGACGTCGATCTCGAAGGCGGTGTCCCTGGTGCCATAGACCTGCACTTCGGCCACGCCATCGACCGCGGCGAGACGCTCGACCACGATGTTCTCGACCAACTCGCTGAGATCGGCAACGGACAGGGCGTCGGCGGTGACGGCGAGCTGGATGACGGCCTGGGCGTCGCTGTCGGCCTTGAAGATGGTAGGATCTTCGACGCCATCGGGCAGGTTTCGGTTGACCCGGCTCAACGCGTCGCGGACGTCGGACGTGGCAGTGTCGAGATTGGTGCCGTCGGAGAATTCGAGGGTGACGCGGCTGCTGCCGACCGATGAGCTGGCGGAGATGGAGGTGACGCCCTGGACGCGGGCCACGGCGCCCTCGACCACGGCGGTCACTTCGCGATCCACGGTTTCGGCGGCGGCGCCGGGAAAGCTTGTGGAGATCGACAGCACAGGCTGCTCAACGCTGGGCAGCTCGCGCACTTCGGCCCCGAGCAAGGCGGCAAGGCCCGCCACGACGATAAGCGCATTGATGACCACGGCCATAACCGGCCGCCGCACGAAGAGCGCCGCCAGGGTGCCGCCGCGTTCGTTCTTCTGGGCGATCGACATGGGCTCTACTCCGAGGTGGCTGCGGTTTCCGCGGCGGCCTGGCTGCCGTCGGGGCCATCGAGCAGGGTCACCGCGGCGCCATCGCTGAGCTGGAGGATGCCTTCGGTAATGATAGCGTCGCCGGGGCCGAGATCGCCGCGGACGAGGACGCCGTCGCTGTTGCGCTGGACGATTTCGGCCGGCACGCGGGCCGCCTTGCCGTCAGCGTATTTCCAGACATAGGAGCCTTCGGCCGACCACAGGATCGCCAGCGGATTGACGGTGGGATACTGCTCGCCCGGGAAGCGCAGGGCCACCGAAAAGGACATGCCGGCGCGCAGGTCGCCGTTCTCGTTGGGAATCTGGGCCTGGACCTGCAGCGTGCGGCTGGCCGGGTCGATGCGGTTGTCGATGGCGCTGACCTCGCCGGAAAAGCTGCGCCCGGACAGGGCAACCGAGGAGATCGTCACCGGTGCGCCCAGCTCGATGACGCCGACATAGCGCTCCGGCACCCAGAAATCGACGAGGATGGAGGAGGTGTCCTCAACCGTGGTGACCGTGGTCTGGGCGGCGACATAGTTGCCCGGGGTGACGCGGATCAGGCCGACGGTGCCGGCAATCGGGCTGGCAATGGTGCGGCGGGCGAGGGCAACGCCGGCATTGCGCAATTCGAGATCGGCATTGGCCGCGGCCAGCTGGGCTGCCGTCAGGGCGGTGGTGGCGACGACGCTGGAACTCGCGAGGCCCTCGGTGCGGGCCAATGTGGCCTGGGCGTCCTCCGCGGCCAGCCGGGCGCGGTCATAGGCGATCTGCTCGGCCTCGGCATCGAGCCGGGCGATGACGTCGCCCGCCGCAACCACCTGGCCCGGCCGCACCAGAATCTCCGCGAGCGTACCGCCGGCAGGGGAGGTCACGGTGACGGAACTGGCGGCAGTGCCCTCGCCAACTGCGGCGAGCGTGTCGTTTATGGTCGACAGGGTAACCGGCGTGGTCACGACATTGGTTTGCCGGCCGCCAAAGCCGCCCGGTCGTCGGCCGGCCTGGGCCTGCGGTTCAGGCGGCCCGGCTGCGAAGGGAAGGACTATGCCGGCACGGGCCAGAGTTTCGGTGGAACCGGGGACAAAAAAGACCCAGGCCGCTGCCGCGGCCGCCAGAATGAAGAGAGACGCGACGAGTTGCCGGATCAAGCGAAGAATCCTGAAAATTGCGATGGGGTGGCCGAGGCCGCCGAATATGGAGCAAGACTAACAGTGCCTGCCCGGACCGCACATTACAAAACTGTAAGGTCAGTTCATCAAGACGCGATCTCGGCGTCCGGCCGTGCGCCCCATTCGGCCCATGAACCATCGTAGACCGCGACCTCGGAAGCACCCGCCAGTTGCAGCGCCAACGCCAGCGTCGCGGCGGTGATGCCCGAGCCGCAGGAGGTGATGACCGGCTTGGTGAGGTCTATGCCGCGATCGGTAAAGAGCTGGGCCAGTTCAGGTTCGGGCCGCATCTGGCCATTGGCGGTGAGCAGGCTGACCGGGATGTTGAGGCTGTTGGGGATGTGGCCGCCCCGCAGGCCGGGGCGCGGCTCGGGTGCTTCGGCGTGAAAGCGGGGCGCTGGGCGGGCGTCGGCGATCTGGGCGGCGCCATCGTGGCTGCGGTCGCGCACGGTTTCAAAGTCGGCGACCAGATCGGGATCGAAACTGGTGTGAAAGACCTGTGGCGGGCGGGCGACGAGGCCGGTTTCGGTAGCGCGACGCTCTGCCCGCCATTTGGGGCCACCGCCGGCCAGGATGCGGACATCGGCGGCGCCCATGGTGCGGAAGGTCCACCAGACGCGCGGCGCTGAGAAAAGGCCAAGCTCGTCATAGATGACGATGGTCATGGTGTCCGAAATGCCCAGGGCGCCGACCATGCGGGCAAAGTCATTGGGCGCGGGCAGCATGTGAGGCAGGTCGGTGCTGGTATCGGCAACGCCGTCGATATCGAAGAAGACGGCACCCGGGATATGACCGGCGAGATATTCGGCCTGGGCGTTGCGCGCGGCATTGGGCATATGCCAACTGCCATCGAGCACGACCAGGTTGGGGTCGCTCAAGTGGGTGGCAAGCCAGTCGGTGGTGACGAAGGGGGATTCCATCTGGGCGTCGCTCCGTCGGTTCGCGTCAGTCGTACCCTCCTGTCCGCCTCTCCCGCAAGGGGGAGTGCCATTGCATGTCCGCTATGTGGCTAGAGAATCAGCAAATTCTTGCTGGCAAGACTGATGGTGACCGGCTCGCCGCGAACCGGCGGGACGGTGCGCTGGTCGTTGAATGTGTCGAGGCTGATGACATTCTTGCCCAGCGAGACGCGCAGGCGAATGACCGAGCCGAGGAAGGTGACATCGGCAATAGTGCCGGTGAGCGTGACGTCATTGCCCTCACTGGCGCCGACAGCCACGACTTCGGGGCGCAAAGTCAGCTGCGTCTGGGCATTGGCCGCGGCGTCGGCGGGCAGGTGGGGGACGGTAACAATGTGGCCATCGATCGACACGGTCCTGGCCGCTGGATCGACAATGGTCGCCTCGATGCTGTTGAGCTGGCCGACAAAGGTGGCGACGAAACGGGTGGCAGGCTTGTTGTAGATTTCGTGTGGCGCGCCGAGCTGTTCGATATTGCCGGCATGCATGACCACGACGCGATCGGAGATGGAGAGGGCCTCCTCCTGGTCGTGGGTGACGAAGACGGTGGTGATGCCCAGATCGAGCTGAATGGCGCGGATTTCCTCGCGCAGCGAAACGCGTATCTTGGCGTCCAGCGCCGACAGCGGTTCGTCGAGCAGCAGCATACGGGGGCGCGGGGCAATGGCGCGGGCGAGGGCGACGCGCTGCTGCTGGCCGCCGCTCATTTCATAGGGATAGCGTTTCTCGTAACCCGGCAGGCCGATCAGCCTGAGCATTTCGTCGACGCGGGCGCGGCGCTGTTCGGCGGGCATGCCGGCGATCTTGAGGCCAAAGCCGATATTGTCGCCGACGTTGAGGTTAGGGAACAGCGCATAGGCCTGAAAGACCATGCCGAGCTGGCGCTGGTTGGGCTTGAGATGGGTGATGTCCTGCCCCTCGACCTGGATGGTGCCGGCTGTGACGCTTTCAAAGCCGGCAATCATGCGCAGGATCGTGGTCTTGCCGCAGCCGGAGGGGCCGAGCAGGGAGATGAACTCGCCCTTGTCGAAGGCGAAGCTAACGCCCTTGACCACGGTATTGCTGCCGAAGGACTTGGTGAGGTTCTGGACTTCGAGGAAGGCTGCCATGGGGTCAATCGGTCCGGGCGGAGGTGCGGGGGGCGAAGCGGCCGAGCACGTTGATCATGCCCATGGCACCCCAGGTGATGATGAAGGAGATGATGGCGAGCGCTGCCGGCTCATAGGCGCGGTTGGTGCCGATGCCGACAAGATAGGGGCCGAAGGCGGGCCTGTTGAGCAGGCTCGCAATGGTGAATTCGCCGATGACGATGGCGAAGGTCAGGAAGGCGCCGGAAAGAATGGCGACAAGGATATTGGGCAGGATGATCTGCCAGATGATCTGGACCTGATTGGCGCCCATGATCTGCGCGGCCTCGGTCAGCGTGCCGATATCGATGGTGCGCATGCCGGTATCCACGGCGCGGTACATATAGGGCAAAGCGAGGGTGACATAGGCGCCGGTCAGCAGGATGTCGGTGCCCAGGGCGCTGCCGGTGAAGGGGATGATAGAGCTCGAATTGTAGAGCCGGATGTAGCCATAGACCAGGACCAGCGCCGGGATGACCAGCGGCAGCAGGGTGACAAACTCGACGAAGGGCCGGAGCCAGGGCATGCGCAGCCGCACGAAATAGACCGCCGGAACGATGACCAGGACCCCGACCACGATGGTGAACAGGCCAATGAGCGTCGAATAGCCGAAGGTCGCGTGAAAGCGCGGATCGGCGAAGACGGAAGCGTAGGCGTCGAAGCTGTATTCGCCGCGGCGCATGCGCAGGGAAAATTCGAATGTGGCGATCAGCGGCACGATGAAATAGGCGGCGCCCAACAGGAAGACCAGCCAGGACCAGAAGCGGTTGGTCTTCATTTCATCCACCTCTCGGCGCGGTGGGCAATCACGAGGTAGATGATGTTGGCGCAGGAAGTGATGACGATCATGCCCAAGGCCAGGGCGGCGCCGAGACCGGGGTTTTGCAGGGCATCGCCGCGGATCTGGTTGTAGAGCAGCACGGTCACGATGTTGAGATTGGAGCCGGTCAGGGCCCAGGCCGTGGCGATGGCGCCGAAGGCATTGGCAAAGAGCAGCGACAGGGTGCCGAGAAAGCTGGGCCACAGGATGGGCAGGCCGATATAGCGCCAGAACTGCCATTGGCTGGCCCCCAGCATCTGCGCGGCTTCGCTCCATTCCTTTTTCAGGCCGTCGACGGCCGGCGCGATGATGAGCACCATCAGCGGGATCTGGAAATAGAGATAGGTCAGCGTCAGGCCCCAGAAGCTGAGCAGGTTGAAACCCGAGCGATAGAGATCGAAACCGAAGACGGTCTTGAGCACGATGGTGACCAGCCCGAGCCGGCCCAGCGTCGAGATGAACGCGAAGGCCAGCGGGACGCCGGCGAAATTGGAGGCGACGCCGGAAAAGGTCATGACAGCGGAACGCAGCCCGGCGGGCAGGCGACCGCGAATGATGGCGAGCGTGATGGCAAGGCCAATGATGGCGCCAAGAATGGCGGATGCGCCGGAAATACGGATGGAGATCCAGTAGGCGGCAACGATCTGGCCAGTGCCGAGATCCAGGATGTTCTGCAGGGTGAAATTGCCCGCGCGGTCGGTGAAGGCGGCCACGACCAGCGACAGGGTGGGCAGGAAGAGGAACATCACGGCGAAGATGGCGAAGGGAGCGACGGCCAGGACGTCCCAGGGCAGGCGGCGGGTGGATGGAGGCGTGCTCATGGCGGCGTGGGAAGACCCCCTCCTGGCCTCCCCCTGGAAGGGGAGGGACCGCGCCCTGAATGTTGCGCGATACTACCTCAAACTCGATATGGCTCCTCCCCCTCTTGAGGGGGAGGATGGGTGGGGTGTCGCGCCCCATGGGCGCGACGTTGAGCAGGTTACTGAACCGAGGCGCCGACGGTGGTGTCCCAGCCGGTGGTGATGGTGGCCTTGTTGGCGTTCTGCTCTTCGATGCTCGGAAACACGGCCTTGGCATAGTTCTCGGCGGCGGGGAGCTTGGCCATCAGGTCGTCCGGCAGCACACCGGCTTCGGCCATGGCGCTGAAGCGGATCGGGTGGCAGTAGCCGGCCAGCCAGCCGAGCTGGCCTTCGTCGGAATAGAGATACTCCATCCAGAGCTTGGCAGCGTTGGGATGCGGGGCGTGGGCCGAGATGGCCTGGACATAGACGCCGGCGACGACGCCATCGGAGGGCACAACCACGTCGATCGGCGGGTTGCCGTTGAGGTTGTCGCGGGCGGCCAGCAGATTGTAGTCCCAGTTGATGGCGATGGGCGTGGTGCCCTGGGCGATGGCTGCCGCTTCAGCGTCGACGGGCACGAAATTGCCCTTGTCGTTGAGGGCCTTGAAGTAGTCGAGGCCAGCCTGGGCGGCCGTGGCGGCGTCGGCACCGGTCGACAGACCGGCGGCATAGACCGACATGATGGCATTGTTGGCGGTACGCGGATCGCCGGCCAGGGCGACGGAGTTGGCGAACTCGTCCTTCATCAGGTCGGCCCAGGAAGCCGGGTTGTCGCCAGTGATGATGTCCTTGTTGATGCCGAAGGCCAGCACGCCGTAATAGTCACCATACCAGAAGCCTTCGGCATCCTTGGCGTCATCGGGGATTTCGTCCCAGGTGGAGACCTTGTAGGCCTGCAGCAGGCCCTCATCCTTGGCCTGCGGGCCGAAGGCAAGGCCGATATCGAGGACGTCCGGCGCCTGTGGGCCGGTATTGCCGATATTGGCGCGCACTGCCTCGAGTTCGTCGGCAGAGCCGGCGTCGGGGTTGAGTTCGTTGACGGTGATGCCTGGATACTTGGCCTTGAAGCCTTCGATCACGCCGCCATAGTTGCACCAGGAGTGGGGCAGGGCGATGGTGGTGAGCTGGCCCTCGGCCTTGGCCGCTTCGTAAAGCGCGTCGAGGTCAGTCTGGGCGAAGGCGGGGGCAGAAACGGCGAGCACCGCAAGCATCGATACCGATGCGGCGAGAGTCTTCTTGATGGACATGTTCAGTCTCCCTGAAAAGTCGTTCGCGAGTGCCTGACGACAGGCGACCCGGGCGAACTTCTGGTGGAATTAGAGAGACGGTGTGACAGTGCAATGACGGTGGGCGGAACGGCGTGTGACAGCCGCAATCGCCATGATTTCAACCGTTTGCGCCATGCGCCCGTCGGTGCTGCTTCCTCCCAGTCGCAACCATGACAGTGCCCGTTTGTGACAGTTTCGTCCAGATGGTCAAAAATTGCTTTTGGGCTGCCGGCTACGGCGGTGGACGTGAGCTTTCGCGCAGGACCAGTTCCACGGGCCAGAGCTCGTGCACGTCCTCCAGCGGCTTGCCGCCCAGCATCTGCAGAACCAGCTCAGCGACGCGGCTGCCGGCCTGCCGGATGGAGGAGCGGGTGGTGGACATGGTGGGGTACATGTTGTCGGCGTTGAGATAGGGGAAGACGTCGTCATGGGCGATCATCGAGACGTCCTTGCCCAGGACGAGGCCGGCCTGGCGGATGGCGCGGAACACGCCCAGGGCCGTCATCATCGAGCCGGCCAGAAAGGCCGTGGGGCGGGGCCGGAGCTCAAGCATGGCCTGGGCCATGCGGAAGGCCACTTCGTCGGTGAAGACCGAATTGCCCATCAGTGCCGCGTCGAAGGGCACGCCGCGGGCCGACAGGGCGGCCAGATAGCCGATTTCGCGGTGTTCGGCGAAGGTGCGGCCCTTGACCCCGTTGAGCAGGGCGATGCGACGATGGCCCAGATCGAGCAGGTGGCTGGTGGCGCGTTCGACCGCGCTGGTATTGTCGATGTCCATCCAGGCAACCGGCTGGCCGATATTGGTGCGGCCATGCATGACGAAGGGAATATTGAGGTCGAGCAGCAGTTCGGCCCGTGCATCCTTGAGCGTGGGCGAATGGAGCACGAAGGCGTCGACCTTCTGGCTCGCCGCAAGCCGGCGATAGGCCGCCATCTCGTCCTGGAAATTCTCCACCGTGATGAGCAGGATGTCGATTTCCTCGGTGCTCATGCGCCCGCTCATGCCGGCCATGAACTCGCTCATATGCGGCCCCAGTTCGTCCGCGCCGCGCAGCACAAGGCCGATCGCGCCAGCGCGGCCGGTGGCCAGACGCAAGGCGCTGGCATTGGGGCGATAACCGAGGCGCGCCGCCGTCTCGGCCACGCGCAGACGTGTCGCCTCGTTGACTTCAGGATAGCCATTGAGCGCGCGGCTGACAGTGGTTTGCGACAGGCCCAGGTGTTCGGCCAGATCCTTCAATCTCATCGCTGCAAACTGGCCCCAGGCACGGCATGACCAACGCTTTGTGGGCGGCGCATCCAAGGGGCGCGCCCGGTCTGCCTTGCCTTTAGGGCACACAGGCCGCCTTGAACAGCGGTTCCTGCCTACTCCTCCGGCGATCATTCAAAGCGATTTCAAATTTTGATGCAAGAGCCGAAATCGTTGTCAGTATTCTGAGGTGCGTACCTCATGAAAAATGTGGATGGGTTTCGGTGCGGCGTCGTTGGCTTCATATCAACGTATTGAAAAGATTGATGAATTCAGATCGCCTGGTGAAATTCACAAAGATTCCACCTGAGCCCCGCTTGACAGAAATTCGCAGCTCTGGTTCTTTTTGACCCAAAGCGCTTTGGAAATGTAGGCGGAACAGCCGCTGAAACGGGCGCTTTTACGGGGAGGAGAATTTGTTCAAGGCCGGCGCTTCAGCGCAGGCCGAACAGGTGTGCCCCCCGACGGTTGCTTCATTCGGGAGGATATCTAATGAAAATCAACAAGCTGCTCGTTGGACTTTTGACGAGCGTAACGCTGGTCGTGGGCTCAGCGCAGGCCGCGGAACTGTCGATCGTTTCGGGTGACACCGGCAATGGCCTGGCATTCCTGCGCAGCCAGCTCGACAAGTTCGAAGCCGACACCGGCCACACGGTCACCGTTGTGCCGATGCCATCCTCGACCTCCGACCAGTTCGGCCAGTATCGCCTGTGGCTCGCTGCCGGCAATACCGACATCGACGTGTACCAGACCGACGTGATCTGGGCGCCCCAGCTCGCCGACCAGTTCCTCGACCTGACCGAGGCCGCCAAGGACGTCGTGGGTGACCACTTCCCGTCCATCATCGAGTCGCAGACGGTTGACGGCAAGCTCGTTGCCCTGCCGGCCTTCACCGACGCACCCGCCCTGTTCTACCGCACCGATCTGCTGGAAAAGTACAGCAAGCCCGTGCCGACCACCTGGGCCGAGATGGAAGCGACCGCCAAGGAAATCATGGATGCCGAGCGCGCTGCCGGCAATTCCGAGATGTGGGGTTTCGTGTTCCAGGGCAATGCCTATGAAGGCCTGACCTGCGATGCCCTCGAATGGGTCATGTCCAATGGCGGTGGCCAGATCATTGAAGCAGACGGCACGATCTCGATCAACAACGAGCAGGCCGCTGCTGCTATCGACCGCGCTGCCGGCTGGATCGGGACGATCTCTCCGGAAGGCAACCTGGCCTACCAGGAAGAAGAAAGCCGCGGCGTGTGGCAGCTCGGCAATGCCGTGTTCCACCGCAACTGGCCCTATGCCTATGCACTGGGCAATGGCGATGACTCGGCCGTGAAGGGCAAGTTCGACGTGGCTCCGCTTCCCGCCGGTGACGGCGAAGGTGCTCGCTCGGCGGCTACGCTGGGTGGCTGGAACGTCGCTGTGTCCAAGTACACGCCCGATCCGGAAGCTGCCATCGAACTGGCACTCTTCCTGAGCTCGACCGAAGTGCAGAAGGAACGCGCGATCAACCAGTCGAACCTGCCCACCATCGAGTCGCTCTATGACGACGCCGATGTGCTGGCCGCTTCGCCGTTCATGGCAAACTGGAAGGAAATCTTCCAGAATGCCGTGCCGCGTCCGTCGGCGCCGACCAAAGTGAAGTACAACGAGGTCTCCTCGATGTTCTGGAGCGCCGTCCATAATACCCTCTCGGGTAACGGGACTGCCGCCGAGAACCTCGAACTCCTCGAGGCCGATCTGGCCGATCTCAAGGGCGACGCCTGGTAAGTCCTCCCAGGGCCCATGCAGGGCGGACGGCCGGGCTATCCCGGCCGCCCGCTTTGCGCCAAGATGACGACAAACGGGGAGGAGGCCGCAATGACGACCGAAACGCTGGCGCCGCCGATCACGGTGACCGCGCCTAAGATCAAATCGGAGCTGATGCAGCAGCGCGTGCGTGCCGCGCGATGGTTCCTGGTGCCCATGCTGCTCGCTCTTGCCGTGGTGGCAGGCTGGCCGCTCCTTCGCTCGATCTATTTCTCTTTCACCGATGCCTCCCTCAACGACCTCTATGGGGCCGAGTGGGTGGGTTTCGGCAATTATCTGCGCTGGCAGACGCTCGACAGCGGCGTGGTCCGCTATCGCGGACTGCTGGCGGATCCGGCCTGGTGGAACGCGGTGTGGAATACGCTTCGCTTTGCCTTCGTGTCGGTGAGCTTCGAGGCGGTGCTCGGCATGATCGTCGCCCTGGTGCTCAATGCCGAATTCAAGGGCCGCGGCATCGTCCGCGCCGCCATTCTCATTCCCTGGGCCATCCCGACCATCGTGTCGGCCAAGATGTGGTCATGGATGCTCAACGACCAGTTCGGCATCATCAATGACCTGGGCATGAAGCTGGGCCTGCTGAGCCAGAAGGTGGCCTGGACCGCGACGCCGGAGACGGCAATGACGGCGGTGCTGATCGTCGATATCTGGAAGACCACGCCGTTCATGGCGCTGCTGATCCTGGCCGGTCTGCAGATGGTGCCCAAGGATATCTATGAAGCCGCCGAGCTCGATGGGGTGCATCCGGTCAAGCAGTTTTTCCGGATCACGCTCCCGCTGGTGCGTCCCGCCCTCATGGTCGCGATCATCTTCCGGCTGCTCGATGCCCTACGCATTTTCGACCTGATCTACGTGCTGACGCCCAACAGCGTTGCCACCAAGACCATGAGCGTGCTGGCCCGAGAGAACCTCTTCGATTTCGACAATTTCGCCTATGGCTCGGCGATGTCGACCATGTTGTTCCTGATCATCGCGCTGATGACCATTCTCTACATCTGGCTGGGCAAAGTTCGGTTCGACGGGGGAGACCGCTGATGGGCGCGACAATCGATCTCTGGAAAATCACCAAGACGGTACTGTTCTACGCGCTTGTGACGTTCATCGTCGTGGTGTCGGTCTTCCCGTTCTACTATGCGATCCTGACCAGCTTCAAATCGGGCACGGATATCTTCCGCGTCACCTATTGGCCAGTATCGTTCAGCCTCGAAAACTATACCGCGGTGTTCAGCCAGGGCAGTTTCCCGCGCAACCTGCTCAATTCGGTCTTTGTCGCCTCGGTGACGGTGATCCTGGCACTGTTTCTCGCCGTGACCGCCGCGTTCGCTCTCAGCCGCGTGCGGTTCCGGGGCCGGGGCTTCCTGCTGATGGTCATTCTGGCCGTGTCCATGTTCCCGCAGATTGCGGTGCTGGCGGGCCTGTTCGAGGTCATCCGGTTCCTGGGCATCTACAACACGCCCTGGGCACTGATTTTCTCCTACACCATCTTCACGCTGCCCTTCACGGTGTGGGTGCTGACCACATTCATGCGCGACCTGCCGATCGAGATTGAAGAGGCTGCGATTGTCGATGGGGCCTCGCCCTGGGTCATCATCACGCGGGTATTCATGCCGCTGATGTGGCCGGCGCTGGTGACGACGGGCCTGCTGGCCTTCATCGGAGCGTGGAACGAGTTTCTGTTCGCGCTGACCTTCACCTCATCGAACGACACGCGCACCGTGCCGGTGGCCATCGCGCTGCTGTCGGGTGGTTCGCAGTATGAAATTCCGTGGGGCATCATCATGGCGGCATCGGTGATCGTGACCGTGCCCCTGGTTTTCCTCGTGCTGGTCTTCCAGCGCAAGATCGTGTCCGGCCTCACCGCCGGCGGCGTCAAAGGTTAAGGAGCTACAGAAATGGCAAGCATTGAGCTTCGCAATATCCGCAAGGCCTTCGGCGCCGTCGAGGTGATCAAGGGGGTCGACCTCGAAGTCCGCAAGGGCGAGTTCATGGTGTTCGTCGGCCCGTCGGGCTGCGGGAAATCCACGCTGCTGCGGCTGATCTCGGGGCTGGAGGACATCACCTCGGGCGAGATGCTGTTCGACGGCAAGGTGGTCAATGCGCTGGCACCCTCCAAGCGCGGCATCGCCATGGTGTTCCAGTCCTATGCGCTCTACCCGCACATGACGGTCTACGAGAACATGGCCTTTGGCCTGACGCTCGAAAAGGGCCACGACAAGGACGAGATCCGCCAGCGCGTCGAAAAGGCCGCGGATATGCTGCAGATCCGGCAGTATCTCGATCGGTTGCCCAAGCAGCTTTCGGGCGGTCAGCGTCAGCGCGTCGCCATTGGCCGCGCCATCACCCGTGATCCCAAGGTGTTCCTGTTCGACGAGCCGCTGTCGAACCTCGACGCCGCTTTGCGCGTGGCGACCCGTATCGAGATCGCCAAGCTGCATGAGAGCATGGACAATGTCACCATGGTCTATGTGACGCATGACCAGGTCGAGGCCATGACGCTGGCTGACCGCATCTGCGTGCTGCGCGATGGGCTGATCGAGCAGGTCGGGACGCCCATGGAGCTCTATGAGAAGCCCAATTCGGTATTCGTTGCCGGCTTCATCGGTTCGCCCAAGATGAACTTCATCGGCGGCGAGCGGGCGGAGAAGTTCGGCGCGCATACGCTGGGCATTCGCGGCGAACACATCACCATCACCCCCGATAACGGGCTGTGGAACGGCACGGTGATCCACACCGAGAATCTGGGCGCCGATTCCTACGTCTATCTGGAGATGGGGACCGAGGAGCCGGTCGTGGTGCGCCTCGATGGCTCGAACAATTACAAGAGCGGCGAGGTGGTCCACATTTCACCGATGGAAGACAAGATCCACCGCTTCGACGCAGCCGGCAAACCTGTCCGCTAAAATTACGGGCAGGGCCATGGCCCTGCCGCAATGCCTTTCTACCCCCGGATGCGCAAGCGGCGGCGGGTGGCAAAAGACGCGCCGGCAGCCAGCCGGCGCCAAACCAATGCGATAGCCGTGACGGACGGGCCTCCCTCCTGTGACTGCGCGGCAAATTCCAGCACGTATTCCAAGGAGACTACCAATGCCGATCCGTACCCTAGTGTGGGGCGAAAACGTTCACGAGCAGAAGAACAAGATCGTGGCCGACAACTATCCCACCGGCATGCACAACCAGATTGCCAAGCTGCTATCCGCCGACAGCAATATCGTGACCAAGACCACGACCCTGCAGGACCCAGAGCATGGCTGCACCGTCGAGGCCTTGGCCGAGACGGATGTGCTGGTATGGTGGGGCCATGCCGCGCATGGTCAGGTCGAGGACGAGATTGTCGAGCGCATCGCCAAGCGGGTGTGGGAGGGCATGGGCCTGATTGTGCTGCATTCCGGGCACTTCTCCAAGATCTTCAAGCGCCTGATGGGCTCGCCATGCGCGCTGCATTGGCGCGAGGCCGGCGAGCGCGAGCGGCTCTGGGTCACCAATCCGGGGCACCCCATTGCCAAGGGCCTGCCGGCCTATTTCGAGCTCGAAATGGAAGAGATGTATGGCGAGCCCTTCAGCGTGCCTGAGCCGCTGGAGACGGTGTTCGTCAGCTGGTTCCAGGGTGGTGAAGTGTTCCGGAGCGGCCTGACCTATCGTCGCGGCGCCGGCAATATCTTCTATTTCCGCCCGGGCCACGAAACCTATCCGACCTATCACGACGACACGGTCGGCCTCGTGCTGCGCAATGCGGTCAACTGGGCCTATAACGAGAACCAGTTCCCCCAGATTCTCGACGCACCGAATACCCCGGTGGAAGAGGCGCTGGAAAAGATCGAAGAGCGCGGCCCCAAGCTGCATCACGGGCGTGAAGAGGGCTTCCGGTAGGACCTGCAGGCGGGCGCCGATCCAAAGCCGCCCGCCCACTGCGCCATTCCCGCGAAAGCGGGAAGCTCAGTTTGTCGGTGCCGTAAGAAGACAGGGGTTTCCGCCTTCGTGGGAATGACCCGGTGGAATGTTGACCAGCGGTCACTGCGGTGACCCACAAGGAATATGAAATATGCGTATCCTCATTCTGGGTACCGGTGGCATGGCCAATCAGCATGCCAAGCATTTTGCCGCGATCGAGGGCGTGACCCTGGCCGGTGGCGTGGACGTCGATCCGGCACGCGTCGAGGCGTTCTGCACGACGCATAGCATCGAGCGGGGTTTCGGCTCGCTGGACGCCGCCCTGGCGTGGGGCGAGTTCGACGCGGTGGCCAATGTCACGCCCGACAGCGTGCATCATCCGACGACCATGGCCGCGCTCAAGGCGGGCAAGCATGTGTTCTGCGAGAAGCCGCTGGCGACCGACCATGCCAAGGCCATGGAGATGACCGAGGAAGCCGAGCGGCTGGGCCTGATCAACATGGTCAACCTGACCTACCGTAATGTCAGCCAGCTGCAGAAGGCGCGCGAGATCGTGCAATCGGGCGCTGTCGGCAAGGTCAAGCATTTCGAGGCGAGCTATCTGCAGAGCTGGCTGGTGAGCAAGGCCTGGGGCGACTGGCGTACGGAATCGCAGTGGCTGTGGCGCCTTTCCAAGAAGCACGGTTCCAATGGCGTGCTGGGCGATATCGGCGTGCATATTCTCGACTTTGCCGCCTATGGGGCCGGCAGCGATTTTTCCAAGGTATTCTGCCGGCTGGAGACGTTCGAGAAGGCCGAGAACAATCGTATCGGCGAATATGATCTCGACGCCAATGACAGCTTTGCCATGACGGCACAGCTGGAGAATGGTGCGCTGGGCGTGATCCATGCGACGCGCTGGGCCACCGGGCACTTCAATGAGCTGCGGCTGCGCGTCTATGGCGAACTGGGTTCGGTGGAAGTGCAGCATCGGCACGACTGGTCCAAGCTCTTCACCTGCCTGGGCGACGATGCCGAAACCGGTACCTGGACCGAAGTGGTGACCGAGACCGTTCCGACCAACTATATGCGCTTTGTCGAGGCGGTGCGGGCCGGCAAGAATGATGAGCCCAGCTTCCGTCACGCCACCAACATCCAGAAGGTGCTGGACCTGGCTACCGCGACAGACCGTGACCGGATGGAACACCAAGTCTAGGTCGACTTGCCGATTAGAACAAAAAACCCCGGCCTCGCGGCCGGGGTTCGTCGTTCATACCGTCAGATTAAGCGCGGTCGTCAACATAGACGATCACGGAACCATCGGCATTGCTCTTAACCGCGACAACGTCGCTGGAGGCATGGCCTTCGGCTTCCAGCTTGGCCTTGATGGCGGCATTGCCTTCCACATTGGTGTGGAGGGTCGTCATGGCATCGGCATTGGCCGAAAGCGCCTCATCAAGGGCCGCAGCCTCGGTGTCCGCATTGCCCTGCAGGGAGGACAGCAGGACGATCGTGACATTGGCTTCATCGGTCACAGCCGACAGGTCAATATCGGCAGAGCCGGAGATGGAGGACATCACCGAGCCGAAGGTGTTGTCGGACATGCCGCCGGCATTGGCGCTGGCGTTCGCGGCATTGGCATTCGCATTGGCGTTTGCGTCAGCACCGGCTGCAGCGTCTACTGCAGGGGTATCAACGGTCACGCCGGCGCCGGCATCGACACCGACTGCAGCGTCCTGAGCCAGCGCGGGGAGAGCGCTGGTCGAGAGCAAGGCAGCAATGGTGGTGGCAATAATGGTCTTCTTCATTTTCTAGACTCCTCAGTGGGATTGTGCCCCCCACTTGAACAGCCTCCCAACGGCACCGTCGGCGAAGAGGTTGCACATTTATTGATCACATTTGACCATTCGGGGACGCCTCTTGGACGGGATGTGTCCCCTCAGGCCTGCTGGTAACGCGGGGCCGGCGCACCATTCTGGGTGCCGCCAAACAGGCGGGCGCGAGCCTCGTCATAGGCGGTCCACAGGGCGGCATCATGCACGGAGGGGAGGGTGACTTCTTCGCCGCGGTCCATGCCGACGAGAGCCGCATCGACAAGCTGTTCTGCGGTCATGAAGGCGGACTGGTCAAAGGCTGCAAGGGGCACGCCGGCGGTGTCGTAGAAATCGGTGATGGTGCCAGCAGGCAGCACCGCCTGAACCAGGATGCCCTGGTCTTTGACCTCCTGTTGGATGGCCCGGCTATAGGTGAGGACGAAGGCCTTGGTGGCGCTGTAGAGCGAGGTGACCGGCATGGCATGAAAGGCCATGACCGAGCCGACATTGACGATAGTGCCCTGGCGGCGTGCACGCATGCCAGGAAGCGCGGCCCGTGTCAGGCGCATCAAGGCGGTGACATTGAGCGACAGGGTCGCGGCGGCATCGGCGTCGGATAGATCGGCGGTGGGCGTAATGGGCCCGATGCCGGCATTGTTGACGAGGATATCGATGGGTTCGCTGCGCAGCGCCTGCTCGACAAGCGCGATGTCCCCCTCGGCGGTGAGGTCGGCCGGCAGGGTGCGAACGGCGACAGCGTGATCACGCCTCAGCGCAGCAGCCAGAGCGTTCAGGCGGTCGGCACGACGGGCCACCAGAATGAGGTCATGGCCGCGGGCGGCCAGACGGCGCGCATAGACCGCACCAATGCCGGACGACGCGCCAGTAACGAGAGCGAGGGAGGGAGCAGACATGGAATTCTCCTTTGGTTGAGTGCTCAACTATCTGTGTCGGGTTTCACGCCTTGTCAATGGTAGAGTGCTCAACTATTTTAGGTGCAGAGGTGTCAGGTGGCCAATAAATTGCGTTCCGACGAAGCCGACGTGGAGCCCTATGACGCGCTGAGCTGCACGCATACGTCGTTGCGACGCGCGGCGCGGCAGTTCACCCAGCTCTATGACGATGCGCTGGCGCCGGCAGGGCTCAGCTCGGCCCAGGCCCTGCTGGTGGCGCAGATTGACCAGCTGGGCGGCGCGCCGGGTGGCAGGGGACCGTCCCTGCAGGCGCTGTCGAAGCGGCTGGCGATCCAGATCTCGGCCCTGACCCATGCGCTGCGTCCCCTGGTGCGCGATGGGTTGGTGAGCCTTCATACTGACGGGGAAGACCGCCGCATCAAGCGCGCCGTGCTGACCGAGCAGGGCATGAGCCAAACCAGGCAGATGTATGTGTTGTGGCGTGAGGTGAACCAGCGGATCGAAACCGTGCTGGGGGACGGTGCAGCCGAGCAATTGCGCGGCCTTGCCAATCGCGTCGCCTCTCCGGATTTTCTTGCGGCCTTTGGCCAGACGACAAAATCAGCCGATTGACCCGCAGGGCTGCAACCACCTCGGCCGATGCGAATTGTGTTGCGAGATCAAACTGGAGCGTCAATTCATGGGAATTATCTGGGCCATCATCATCGGTTTTCTCGCGGGCCTCATCGCCAAGTGGGTCACCCCGGGCGATAACAAGCCGAGCGGCTTCATCCTTACGACGGTGCTGGGTGTCATCGGTTCGGTGCTGGCGACATGGCTGGGCCAGGCGGTCGGGCTCTACGGTCCGGGCGATGGCGCGGGCTTCATCGCGTCCATTATCGGCGCGGTGATCATCCTGCTGGCCTGGAACCAGATTGCGCGACGGGCCTGAGGGCCGTCGCCCCGCGGAAAGAAAAAGGGCGCCCACCGGGCGCCCTTCCTGCTTAGAGAGGCTTATTCGATGACCGTGATGCGGCCGTCGGTATAGGGGGTGTATTCCCCACCCTGCTTGGCGATGAAATCGGCCAGGACCTGCTCGAGCGGCGGGCCAAAGTCGTAGGGATTGTCGCCTTCGGCAAAGGTGCCGTAGCCGTCGCCGCCACCACGCATGTAGTTGTTGGTGACGATGGAGTAGGTGGCAGCCTCATCGATCGGGGCCCAGGTGTCGCCCGAGCCGACCATGACATCGCTGATGCGTTCGCCAGCCGGGCTAGCCAGGGTGTAGCTGTATTTGAGGCCTGCAACCTGCGGGAAGCGGCCGGCACCGTTCTCGATATCGCTGACGCCGTTTTCGAGCGCCTCGATCACATCTGCGCCCGAGAGGTCCACGGTAGCCAGGGTGTTGGAGAAGGGTAGCACGGTGATGACTTCACCGACGGTGATTTCACCAGCGTCGATGGAAGCGCGCAGACCGCCACCATTCTGGATGGCGATGGTCACACCCTGATCGACAACGCGGTCGAGCATGGCATCGGCAACGAGATTGCCCATCTGGCACTCGACGACGCGGCAGGTTTCGCGCGAGCCGTCGATGTCAGCGGTGGTGGTACCGATGACCACGCCCATGGCTTCCTCGATCGGCGCGGCGAGTTCGGCGAGCTGGCCGGCGAAGTCCTCGTTGCCGACAACCGAGGCGTCGATCAGGTAGGGTTCACCTTCGGCCTTGGTGACAACACCGTTGTCATCCCAAGTGATGGCGATGTCGCCGAGATACTTGCCATACTGGTTGGCCTGAACCACCGGCACTTCAACCCCGTCGGGGTTGGTGACCATTGTGGGATAGGGGCCGGCAGCGCCTTCGGCGGTGTTGGACAGCAGGGTGTGGCTGTGACCACCCACAATCACGTCGACCAGCGGCAGGGCGGCGGCGACATCCATGTCCACGGTATAGCCGATGTGGCTGAGCAGGATGATCTTGTTGACGCCAGCGGCGTCGAGCGCTTCGGAGGCGCCGCGGACATACTGGATCACGTCGGTGAATTCGACGTTCGGACCAGGCGATGCAATTTCCGGCGTATCTTCGGTGGTCGCGCCGATGATGCCGATCTTCTCGCCGCCGATTTCGATGACGAAGGAGCCCTTGATCTTGCCACGCAGGTTTTCATCGCGCGTGACGTCGAAGTTGCCGCCGATAATCGGGAACTCGGCCGCTTCGATGAACTTCATGAACTCTTCCGGGCCGTCATCGAATTCGTGATTGCCGGTGGCGACCACGTCAAAGCCCATCTGATTGAAGAAGTCCGACACCACCTTGGATTTGTAAGTGGTGTAGTAGAGCGAGCCCTGGAAGTTGTCGCCGGCCGAGAGCAGCAGCGAATTGCCGTCTTCATATTTGGCACGGGTGTCGTCGATGATGGTCTTGAGGCGCGCAATGCCGCCGAAGCACTCACCGGCCGCATCATCTTCAGCATTGCAGTTGGAGTCGGTGCCAGTGATCGGATCGAAGCGGGAGTGGAAGTCGTTGATGTGCAGGATGTTGAGCGTGAAATCCGCATGGGCCGCACTGGAAAATCCAGCGCAGAGGGTGAGCGCCGTAGCGCCGAGTAGTAGTCGTTTCATCCCTGTATCCTTTGGTTGCTTGACGGCAGTCCAGACCCCGCGGCCCTCGGGTGTTGTCGATCGGCACTCCTTGAACGGGAACGCGCGTTTCCAGCCACGGCGATAGGGGAGTTAACCAGTCTTTTGTGACAGTGAAAAGTGGACCTTTTGGTCAATTTTCACGTTCATCCCTCCACAGGCATGGGCGCCATGCGGTGATGTGGGGTTCAACAATCATCAACCATCCCGCAAGACAGCATCTGGCGGGGGCGTCGCATAAACCGGCGGGAAAGGCAGCGGGCGCATTGTGTCCCCTGGTAGAACCGCCAGCCACCACAAGGACGATACCGGCCATGAGTGCCTCGCTAGAAAGCCTGATGCGCGAAGTGCCCCGAGCGAGCGCACCGCAATGGGGCGGGCTTTTGCTCTTCATCGCCATAGGCGGGGCGGGGGCTGCGGCCTTCGTGGTGCTGTCCACGCTCATCATCTGGCTCGATACCGGCATTGCCGACTGGATCGTCAACACGATCTGCTATGGCGTCCTGATCGTTCCAGTTTACCTGCTGCACCGGCTCTATTCGTTTCAGTCCGAGGCGTCGCACTGGCAGGCTTTGCCGCGCTACCTGGCCGTGCAGGGCATGGCACTGCTGCTGGCGGCGCTTTTTTCATTTGTCATTCACGGCGTCACGGCGCTGCCCAGCGTCGTCGTATCGATCCTGGTGATCGCGCTGACCTCGGGCGTCAATTTCATGGTCTTGCGCGGCTGGGCCTTCGCCCGGGCGCAATGGGGCGTTGCGGTTCCAGCATGATCGCACAGTCTGCCAAGGCCCTGCTCAATCGCGTGCACGATTCCGTGGTCTTCGGGCGACGGGTAAAGGTGTTGTCCCAGGCCCTGGCCGCGGCCATCCCCACTGGGGGAAGCGTGCTCGATCTGGGCTGCGGCGATGGGCAGGTGGCGTTGGGCCTGATGGCGCTGCGGCCCGATCTTGCCGTAGAGGGCGTGGATGTGCTGCTCCGACCGGTGACGCATATCCCGGTGACACTTTATGATGGGGCCAGCCTGCCTTTTGCCGATGGCAGCTTCGATTATGTGACCATTGTCGACGTGCTGCACCACACCGACGATCCAGCGGCGGTGCTGGCGGAAGCAAGCCGCGTTGCCCGAAGGGGTGTGGTGGTCAAGGACCATCTGCGCCAAGGCGTGCTGGCCGGCCCGACACTGCGGCTGATGGACTGGGTGGGCAATCGCGGGCACGACGTGCGCCTACCCTACAACTATCTCGATGCTGGCCAATGGACCACCGCCTTCGAGCGTGCCGGGCTTGCGAAAGCAAGCTGGGCGGATGCGCTTGGGCTCTACGGCGCCCCCCTGAACTGGCTGTTCGAACGCAAGCTGCATTTCGTGGCATTGCTGAAGCCCGTCGAGCGGGGTTCCTTTAGCCAGCCAGTCGGGTAATCTCCGCGCCGTTTGATTTGCGGGGAATTGCAGTATGAAAAGCGCATTGATCGTCTATGGCGGCTGGTCCGGGCATGATCCGGAAGAGTGCGCCGCCATCTATCGTCGATGGCTGCACGAAGACGGTTTCTCCGTGCGGACCGCCACCGAGACCAGCGCGTTTGCTGACCCGTCCATCCACGATCTGTCGCTGATCATTCCGATCTTCACCATGAGCAAGATCGAAAAGGCCGAGGTCGAGAACCTGACCAAGGCGGTCGAAGGTGGCGTGGGCCTCGCCGGCCACCATGGCGGCATGAGCGATGCCTTCCGCGATGCGGTGGACTACCAGTTCATGGTGGGCGGCCAGTGGGTGGCTCATCCCGGCAACATCATCGACTACACCGTCGACGTGGCCGATCCGCTCGATCCGGTGATGGCGGGGATCAAGTCGTTCCCCTACACGTCCGAGCAATATTACATGCATGTCGACCCCTCCAACAAAGTGCTGGCGACGACCACATTCAGCGGCGAGCACGCGCCCTGGATTGCCGGGGTGAAGATGCCGGTGGTGTGGAAGCGGATGCATGGCAAGGGCAAGGTGTTCCACTCCACGCTGGGGCATCAGGCCAAGGAGTTCGACGTGCTTGAGATGGCCACCATCATGCGGCGCGGCATGAACTGGGCGGCGCGGGACGAGTAGCCGCTACCAGCGCAGCAGGAAGCGACCCAGGACTGCGCCCAGCACGCCGACAATGAGAATGCCCAGCGTGTACCAGAGCGCAAGGAACATCATGCCGTTCTCGGCGCAGGCAAAGGAATAGACCCAGGCGCCGGCGCCGCCGGCCATGATGCCGGCGGCGAACCCCGCCAGGGTCGGGTTGGCGGGGGCCATGCGGCGCAGCGCGATGATGGAGGCTAGCAGCATGGGCAGGCCCAGGACGACGATGCGCCAGGGGCAGACCAGCGAGGTGCCGCCAATAATCAGCGGCATCATGTCGTCGGGTCCGGCGGCGGCGAGCTGGATGAAGGCGCCGATGACCAGCAGGGCGAGCAGGCCGAGCACTGCTATCCACGGCCAGCGAATACGTCCGTCCGGCCGGGCCAGTGCCATTGTGGCCACGCCGCCCAGCACGGCCACAGACAGCGTATAGCCGAACTTGGTCCAGAAATTCATCGTGGACATGGCCGTGTCCAGGTCCGGGCGCATGCCGAGCCACATATTCATCGCGACAATGGCCACGAGTGTACTGACCAGAGTCGCGCCGAACAGCAGCCGCTGCATGGCCATGGGGCGCACGGGCTTAAGATCGGCGGAAAGGCGGGCGATCAGGTCGTCGGTCATTTCGGCCCTCCCGCAAAGCGAGCGGCCAGCGACTTGAGCCCGCGATGGATGGATACCTTGGCTGCGGTTTCGGAGATACCGTGAGCGGCGGCCGCCTCGGCAACCGAGGCGCCATCCACCTTGGTGCGACGGATCAGGTCGCTGGTGCGGGGCGGAACAGCCTCGAGCACGACATCGAGATCGCGCCGGGCAATGGCGTCGGCGCTGTCGTCGTGGGCGAAGATGGGCGCGTCATCTTCCAGCGGCACGGTCAGCCGGATCGACTGGCGCCGGACATGGTCGACGAATTTGTGATGCGCCACGGCATGCAACCAGGCCGTGAAGGGCCGGTTGCGGTCATAGGTCATGCGGCGGGTATGAATGGCCAGCAGAGTGTCCTGCACGAGGTCCTCCGCGTGCGATGCGAAGGCGGGGGTGAGCCGCCGGGTGAAATACGGGCGCAGATGGCGGCCCAGTTCGGCCAGCAGCGACCGGTAGGCCGCGGCATCGCCGTCCAGCGAAGCAAGCATCAGCGCCCGCAGTCGCTTCTCGGTCGGATCGGTCTGCATTGCTCGTTCATTCGGCCCCATGGCCAGTATGGTTACATCGCGGACGGAAATCAGGAAATGGCTTTTCCGCGATCACGACGGCGTGAGCACGTAACGGGCATCGTCGGCGCCGCGAATGGCGGGGCATGATCTCGCCGATGGGGCGAAGGTCGATCCAGGGAGACCATTCATGACAATTTCACTGCGCAGCCTTTCCTTCGCTGCAGTCGCGGCTATTGCTTTTGCCGGCACGCCTGCCAGCTTCGCCCAGGACGCAATGGCGACCGATGCCATGGCCACCGATGCGATGGCACCAGACGCCATGATGAGCGACGACGATCTCAAGCTGTGCCTCGAACAGGCGGCGATGATCACCTTCCCGCATGTGATGGATGTGGCGTCGGCAGCCTGCCATGAGGCACACAACAGCCCAATGGGCGGGGACGCCATGGCGACGGATGCGATGGCGCCTGATGCCATGGCCACCGATGCCATGGCGCCCGCTACCAAGTAACGAATACGTGTTATCTGTCATTTTGCCCCGCACCGAGCCGTTGCTCATAGTGTGGGGCAGTTTGGTCCCAGGACCAGCGGGGGAAATATGAGCGACGTATCCGGCATGCCGGCGGCCAAGGGGCCGCTGATCTATCGTCAGTCGATCTGGACACGGGTGACGCACTGGATCTGGGCGATCTGCCTGTTCTTCCTGCTGCTGACAGGCCTGCAGATCTTCAATGCGCATCCGGCGCTCTATATCGGCCAGGAATCGGGCTTCGAATACGAGAACGCCATTCTTGAGATCGGCGCGTTCAATACCGAGGCCGGTCCGCGCGGGCGGACGACGATTTTCGGACAGACCTTCGACACCACTGGCGTTCTGGGCATGAGTGGCGCTGCCGAGCGGCCGGTATTCACGGCCTTTCCAGGCGCGGTGACAATTCCCTCCTATCGCGACCTCGGCACCGGGCGCGTCGTCCACTTCTTCTTCGGCTGGATTTTTGTCGCGACCATGCTGGTCTGGTTCGTCGCCAGCTTCATCAACGGCCATATCAGGCGCGACATCGTGCCTGGTCCGAGTGACATCAAGGGGGTGCCACGCGATGTCGCCGAGCATGCGACCCTGCGCTTCAAGCATGGACGCAGCTATGGTCCACTGCAGAAGCTTGCCTATTTCAGCGTGTTCTTCATCCTGTTTCCGCTGATCGTCGCCACGGGCCTCACCATGAGCCCGGGCATCAATGCCGCAGCGCCGTGGATGCTGGACCTGTTCGGTGGGCGGCAGACGGCGCGGACCATCCACTTCATCGTCATGGTTCTGCTGGGGGCATTCTTCATCATCCATATCGCCATGGTGCTGCTGGCCGGACCTTTCAACGAATTGCGCTCGATGATCACCGGCTGGTATCGCGCCAGCCCGGGCACGCCGAGCGTCGAAGGAGACAAGCCATGAGCCGGCTGATCACACGCCGCAACTTCCTGCGCAGCTCGGCCATTGCAGGGTCCGGGCTGGTGCTGGCGGGCTGCAACCAGTTCGACTTTCTCGGGTCCAAGGAAAACCAGGTCCGCAAGGTCATGGAGCAGGCCAATGTCCTGACCTATCAGGTGCAGCGACAGTTGATCGGGGCACAGACGCTGGCGCGCGAATATTCGGCCAGCGAGATCCGCCAGGGCATGAAGCCCAATGGCTCGGTGGAGCCGAGCACGCCGGAATACATGTTCCTGCAGGCGCAGAACTTCGCCAACTACAAGCTCACCGTCAAAGGCATGGTGGAGCGCGAGGTGAGTTTCTCGCTTGAGGAATTGCGTAATATGCCCGCGCACAGCCAGATCACGCGGCATGACTGCGTCGAGGGTTGGAGCTGCATTGCCAAATGGACCGGCACACCACTGGGGCCGATCCTCGACATGGCCGGGGTGAAGCCGGAAGCGCGGTTCTGCGTCTATCACTGCTTCGACAATATCCAGAGGACGCTCAGCGGGGACATTCTCTACTATGAGAGCTCCGACCTGATCGACGCCTACCACCCCCAGACCATCCTCAGCTATGGCCTCAACGACCAGGTGCTGCCGGTGTCCAATGGTGCGCCGATCCGCCTGCGCATCGAGCGGGCGCTGGGCTACAAGCAGCCCAAATACCTGCACACGATCGAGCTGGTCGATGACCTGTCACCGTTCGGCCAGGGCAAGGGCGGCTATTGGCCGGACCAGGGTTATGACTGGTATGGCGGGATTTGAGGGGAATCCGAAATCCCTGCAACCCCGTCATGCAGCGGCCCGCCGCGAATATCCTTGCTATTTCAGGCGCCTTCGCCCATATCAGCTGCATCGTCGCGGCTGAGGCTTAAGCCCAGCACATCATAATCGCGACGGACTTCTCTTCTTATCCCCTGCGGTGAGCGGCGAAGTCAGCCCGGAAACAGTTTGTCCGGGTTCGAGCCAGCACCCGCGCGATATCTCCCTTTTATCGCCCGATTGCACCTGTTGACCCGCCGACGCATTGCGTCCGGCGACATGCGCGCTTGCATGGTCCTGCGCGCGTTGCAGCGCCATATCGGCGCAGAAAGACGTGTCTTTTGAACGACTTCATTTCTCTCGGCCTGCCGACCGTACTCACCGACAGCCTGACTGCCGGCGGCTTTACCGAGCCCACCAAGATCCAGGCCCAGGCCATTCCCAAGCTGCTCGAAGGCCGCGACATGATGGGCATCGCCCAGACCGGTTCGGGCAAGACGGCGGCCTTCGGCCTGCCGATCCTGGCCGGCATCCTGACCCTCACCGGCCGTCCGCGGCCGCTGACCACCCGCGCCCTCATCCTTGCCCCGACGCGCGAGCTGGCCGTCCAGATCGACGAAGCCATCCGCAAGTTTGCTGGCAGCAAGATGAAGCTTGATACCGTGCTGCTGCTGGGCGGCGTGTCGCGCTACCATCAGGTCAAGCGCCTCGAGCGCGGCGTCGACATTGTCGTCGCCACCCCGGGCCGCCTCAAGGACCTGATGGACGACGGCAAGATCAAGCTCAACGAAACCCGCTGGCTGGTGCTGGACGAAGCCGACCGGATGCTCGACATGGGCTTCATTGCCCCGGTTCGTGCCGTGGTCAAGGCGATCGGCATAAAGCGCCATACCATGATGTTCTCGGCCACCATGGCCCCGGAGGTTGCAGACCTGGCCAAGAGCCTGCTGCAGGATCCGGTACGCGTCGATGCGTCGGTTGCCGGCTCCACCGTGGTCAAGATCGACCAGCGCGTGATCCTCTCCGGTGCCAAGGCCAAGCGCGGCGTGCTCAATGAGCTGCTGGCCAGCGAGACCGAGAACATGGAACGCGTGATCATCTTCTCGCGCACCAAGCATGGCGCCGACCGCGTCGCCAAGAACCTCGAGATCGACGGCCACAAGGCCGCGGCGATCCATGGCAACAAGAGCCAGAATGCACGCCAGGCGGCCCTCAAGGGCTTCACCACCGGCGACGTCCGCATTCTCGTGGCCACCGACATTGCCGCCCGCGGCATCGACGTGCCCGGCATCACCCATGTGGTGAACTATGAGCTGCCCGACGATCCGGAAAACTATGTCCACCGCATCGGCCGCACTGGCCGCAACGGCGCCTCGGGCATCGCCATCACCCTGTGTGACGGCACCGAGCGCGGCAAGCTGCGCGATGTGGAGCGCCTGATCCGTCGCACGCTGCCCTATACGGGCGACCTGCACCTGGCCAATGAAACCGGCGTCGTGGAAGCACCGCGCTCGGCCTACAAGAAGCCAAGCGGTGGCCGTCCCGGTCCGCGTTCTTCCAAGAATCCGCGTGCGCCGCAGGCTGACCGCCGCTCGCCCGCCGAGCGTCGTCCCTTCGCCGAATTCGCCAAGGATGTCGGTGGCCGCAGCCAGCCGCATCACCAGCCTTCGGACACCCCGCGTGCCCGTCCTGTCGATGCGACGCGCGCCCGTCCGGACAGCGCTCCGCGCACCCGCCCGGCAGAGGGCGGCGCCCCGGCGCGCGGCGTACGCCGCGACATGGAAACCGGCAAGCCGATGGCCAACAACAAGCCGGCTGGCGACAAGACCAAGCAGCGCTGGGGCAAGACGCAGAAGGAAGCGGCTCGCAGCAATGGCCGCTCCAATGCCGATCGCCAGCGCGGTCGCGCTTAGCGCCAAAATCGAATAGACGAAGGGCGGCCCTCGGGCCGCCCTTTTTGTTTGGAGCTGAGCATGACGACAATCGCAGTCATCGGACCGGGCGCGATCGGCGGTACCGTCGCCGCATGGTTGGTGCAGGACCCAGCTCTTGCGATCACCATCTGCGCCCGCACGCCGCTGGATGATCTGAGGGTCGAGACGCCGAGCGGGGTGATCACCGCGCGCCCCAAGGTGCTGACGGACCCGGCCCTGGCGCGACCGGTCGATTGGGTGCTGGTTGCAACCAAGACCTATGATGTCGACTCGACCGAGCCTTGGCTGGGTCATCTGGTGGATACCCATACGCGGGTCGCCATCATCCAGAACGGGGTGGAGCATGTCCGGTTGTTTTCCCACCTCGTCCCGGCCGAGCGCCTGGTTCCCGTGATGATCAACCTGCCGGCCGCACGCAGCGCGCCGGGACGGATCGTGCAGAGCCGGCATGGCATCATCGCCGTGCCGGCGGGACAGAATGGCGACGATCTTGTGGCCTTGTTTGCCCATACCGAAATCGAAGCGAGGGCCCATGCCGATTTCCTGTCGCAGGCCTGGGTCAAGCTGTGCGGCAATTGCGCTGCCATTGTCCCGGCGCTGACGCTGCGGGCGACAGGTCCGGTCTGGAGTGCGGACCTCGAAGCCATCGTGCGGGGGCTGGCCGAAGAATGTGCGGCCGTGGGGCGGGCCGAAGGCGCCGATATTGCGGACAGCGTGGTCGAGTCCACGGTGGCCAATGCCCGCAACATGGCGGAAGGGTCGACAGGGGGTTCCATCCATGCCGACCGGCTGGCCGGCAACCGGATGGAAATCGATGCGCGCAATGGCGTGATCGTCCGGCTCGGCCACAAGCACGGCATCGCGACGCCAATGAACCAGCTGCTGGTCACCCTGCTGGCGGCGTCCGGCAGCCCCTGGGTGAAGTAGGCTTACAGTCCCTTCACCGCCGGAGTCATCGCGGTGCGATCTGCCGATCCGGTCGGGCCGCCCTGTCCACCACCGGGTGGTTGGCCGCCGGCGGGCCGATTGCCGCCACCCATGGAGAAGCCCACGGCCGAGCTGGCAGTCGGATCGACGCCGACGATCATGGCGACGAGATATTCCTCATCCAGTTCCTTGATGAAGGCGAAGGCGGCGCGCGTCGACTGGGCGGCAATGCTGTCATTGGAATTGAGCGTATCGCGGTTTCCGGCTCGATCATTGTAGGGCGCCACATTGAGGTAGATGTATTCGCTCAGCGCATCGGGGAAGAAGATCTGGCCGGTGAGGATATTGGTCTCGTCGAGGAAGATCTTGAAATGTACATGGGTCGTGCGCCCGCGATACCAGCTGGGATAGACCGTTTCGAACTCGACAATGCCATTGTCGTCGGCGAACTGGGTGCCGCGCATGAAGGTCTGGCCAGTCGTGTCGATCGAGCCGTCGTCACCCTGGCCGGCATAGCCTGAATAGACGCCAGTGGCGTCGCAATGCCAGATGTCGACGCGGGCGCCGGGCATCGGCGCGCAGGCGCCGTCGACCACCTGCAGGCGAATGCGGGTGGGAATGCCGGGGCGGCCCTCGGTGATGTCGACCCGCTCCATAGCCGGATCGAAATAATAGGGGCCTTCGGTCACTTCGGGGATGATGGCGCAGACATCGGCGCCCTGCAGCAGGGCCGCGGTCTGGGTAACTGTGGCGCCGGCCTCTTGCGCGAAGGCCTGCTGGCTCATCAGCAATCCACCCGAGGCGGTTACGGCAACGGCCTTGAAGGCGTCACGACGATTTATCCTGGTCATCTTGCATTCCCTTGCTGCACCGGATCGGGCCATACCCCGCTCAACGCCGGCATCATGGGAATGTGATACTGCCCTGCAGCGCAAAAGAGGCGTTACAAGGCAGAGAGGTGGATGACGATTTGGTAAGGCGCCCATCAGGCGCTTCGGGCGTTAAGCGACCGACGCCAGATAGAGAATATCCCGCGTCGACGTACCGTCGCGTGCACTTGCCGGGGCCAGCCGTTCAAGGAAGCTCTGGCTCCAGTTGTCGATATTGTGCTTGCGCGCGGAGGCCATGAGCGACTGCCAGCGTTGCTTTCGTTCATCGAGAGACATGTCGAGCGCCATGCGCAGGGCTTCGGCCGTTTCATCGGTATCGAAGGGATTGACCAGAATGGCATCCTCGAAAATCTCGGCGGCGCCGGCAAAGCGGGACAGCACCAGCACGCCTGGATCGTCCGGGTTTTGCGAGCCGACATATTCATGGGCGACAAGGTTCATGCCGTCGCGCAGGGGCGTTACGAGGCCGACGCGAGCCAGCCGGTAAAGCCCGGCCAGGCTCGCCTGGCCGTAGGCGCGCTTCACATAGGTCAGCGGCTGCCAGTCGGGCTCGGCAAACCGGCCCATCACCCGGCCACACATGGCGTCCAGCGTGTCGCTGGTTTCCTGGTATTCCTTGATGCTGTCGCGCGAGGGCGGCGCCACCTGGAGCATATGCACCAGACGGCGGAAGCGGCTGTTGTTGGCGAGGAGCTTCTCATAGGCCTCGACACGTTGTGGCAGGCCCTTGGAATAGTCGAGCCGGTCGACGCCCAGAACGAGTTCCTGCTCACCCATGACGCGCTCCATGCGCCTGATCATCTTGGTGGCGGCGGGGCTGACGGCAAGCCGGGCGAACGCGTCGGGGTCGGAACCGATGGGAAAGGCGGCGACCTCGGTGCGGCCGAAATCGACCGATTGCAGCGGAGATCCCGACAGCGTCGAGGGGGTCTGGTGTTCGGCAAATTCGGTGAAGGCGGCGACATCGCGATTGGCCTGCATGCCGACCAGATCGTAGCGCGACAGGTCCCGCATCAGCTCCTGGTGGTGCGGAATGGCATAGAGTGCGTCGGTGGTCGGGAAGGGGATGTGCAGATAGAACCCGATGCGGTTGCGTACGCCCAGGTTGCGCAGCTCGCTGGCCAGCGGGATCAGGTGATAATCGTGCACCCAGATGATGTCGTCGGGCTTGAGCAGAGGCAGCAGCGCGCGGGCGAACTGCAGGTTGACCCGCCTGTAGCCCTCATACCAATGCGCCTCAATGGTCGCGAGGTCGAGGCGAAGGTGAAAGCTCGGCCAAAGGATCGAGTTGGAGAAGCCTGCATAATAGGCGTGATGATCGTCGCGGGTCAGGTCAATCTGGGCGACGGAGAGGCCATCGATATCTTCGATACGAGCGGTCGGCGCGGGGCTCTCCACCAGCTTTCCCGACCAGCCGAACCAGAAGCCCTCGCGCTCGGCCAAGACCTTGCGCAGGGCCACGGCCAAGCCGCCTGCCGCCGGACCCTTGCCCGGCGTACGGTTCGAAACAACGATAATTCGGCTCATGCAATGCCCCCAGTCAGTCCAGTTTAGTGTGTCAGTGCGGTTTCGCGATCGCGCGCGGCGATGTCTCCCAGTCCCCGGATCAGTGCATGCACGGAGGCGACATTGGGAATGCGCATGCGTGCCGCGGTTTCGCCGTCGCCCAGCTTGATGCCGACGCCGCCCAGGTCCTGGGCAGCGATAAAGCCATCTTCGTCTGTGACGTCATCGCCAATGAAAATTGGCGTGCGACCGATAAACGGTTCTTCCCGCATGAAGGCGCGCAGGGCCTCGCCCTTGCTGACGCCGAGCGGCCGTGCCTCGAGCACCATCTTGCCCGGCACCAGGCCGAAGCCCGCAGTGTCGCGGACGGCTTCTTCCATGGCGCTTCGCACGGCGGCCTCGAGCTCGGGCGCCTGGCGATAGTGCAGGGCGACAGCGCCCTCCTTCTTTTCCAGCAGCAAGTCCGGATTGGCAAGGATCAGCGGCTGCACGGACTTCGCAATGGCTTCGGCACCACGGACTGTCGCGGGGTCTATGGCTTCGAGCACGCCGTCGGCGCGTCGACGCTGTGTGCCATGGGCGCCGGCGACCGGCAGGTGCAGTGGCGCCAGATATTTGTCGATGTCGGCGATCTCGCGACCGGTCAAGACAGCAAAGGCGCTGTCCAGTTCGCGCATGGCGTGCCGCAGCTCCTCAAGCAGCGTGTCGGCAACTTCAATGGCATCGGGAGTTTCCGCGAGTTCTACCAGCGTGCCGTCAAAGTCGGTGAAAATGGCGAGCTGGGGTACTGCGCGGGAAACGGTGTCGATCTGCGACATCTTCTGGGCCTTCCAAGAATGGGTCGGAAACAGAACGCGCTTTGGCAGGATTGGTTCGCTTCACATGGCTGACATGCGGGAACCGGTATTCTGAACAGAAGATTAATGCGCCATTGGTTCGGCGTTCAAACCCTTGGGGCTAACAGAAGAGTCATGCGTCACCTAATGCCCGGATTGAACAAGATGTCCCAGTTCCTCCTCACCGCGCTTTTTGCGATTGCGCTGAGCTTCCTGACCTTCGCCGCCTCGTTCGCCGAGGTTCCGCGCAGTGAACTCGTGTCGCTCGCGGTCACCCAGCAGTAGTTCAGGCCAGGGGGATGCCTTTGGCACCCTTGCCGTTCTGGTAGGTGGCCGAGAGGTCACCATAGAGCCCATTCAGATCGTCGAAACGCCCGAGCAGGGCTTCCCGGTGGTCCCGGTCGAGGCCGGCGATCATCTGCACGATATTGTGGCTGGTCCAATAGCGATTGGTACGGTTGTAAAGCGGGCGGTCGGGCGGAACCGAATCCTGGCCGGGATCGGGCACCGCATAGACAGCCTTCAGGATCTGAATGTCATAGGGGATGGCGAAAGCGTCCCGGCTGTCTTCGTGGCTGAACAGGTAGTAAAAATTGTCAAAGCCTGACCAGGTGATGCCTGAAAGGCAGAGCGAACAGGGTTCGTGCGTGGCGAGGAACAGGCAATTCTTGACGTCAGGCCGCTGATCCGCCGGCAGCTCGAAGAAACGCTTGATGGCATGCATTTCGCCGTGCCAGAGCGGATTTTCGATTTCGTTGTTGGTCTCGGCGACCACTACGGACAAATCAGATTTCCGCAGGATGGCCGCACCGAAGAGCTTGTTGCCCCGCGCGACGCCGTTGCGGGTCACTGGGGCGATGTCGCGTTCGATGACGTCGAGCAGGCGGGAGACGAGAAGAGCGGTATCCATGGTGGCCCCAATTGCGTGGCCCGAGCCTAGCCACACGGAGCCGGGTTGGAAAGCCTCAGTCTTGTCTGACGAGGCCGACCAGGGGCACGCCTGCAGCGTCGACCAGTTTGAGGGAGTTGCCCGAAAGCTCGTAACCCACGGTAGCGCCGAGCGCGGCGAAGAAGCGGGTCTCCTGGGCCATGATGTCAGGGGCGCAAGCCATGCGCGTACCGGCGATGGGGCCGAAGGCCAGGGGCGGTTCGGTGAAGCCGGCTTCGGTGAAGTAGTTGTTGCAGCCACTATTGCCGCCGGCGCGGTAGTCGGCCGCAATCGAGAATGTGACCTTGCTCCCCGGCAGGGTTGGTTCACCGCCGATGCTGGTGACGGTCCAGATGGTTTCGAGCAGGGGGTTGGGTGTCTCGACCGGTGGAAGGATGGTCTCTTTCTGCTCATGGGGAGGATCTGGCGAGAGGGTGACCAGGATAACGGTATGGGTGGGCGCCGCAGGATCGACCGGCACGGGTTGCTGGCTGCGGAAGAGCGTTCGTCCCTCGCTGCGGATTTCGGCGACAAGGCCATAATCACGGTCGGGCCTGATGACGTTGCTGCGCACGTCGAGAGCAAATTGCAGCGGCGCACTGGCCCGACCGACAGTGTCGGCGGTGGCGCCGGCGACGGGTATCGCCCCCGGCAGGGCAACCAGCGTAATCCGGAGTTCCACGCCCGCCGGCAGGGCGATGCGCTCGCGATAGGTGACTTCGCCGGAGAAGGTGATGTCGTCGGCCGCTGCCGGCAGCACGAAAGCAAGCAGCGCAAACAGCGCCATGGCACAGCGAATGAGCCGCGTGGGCAACATGATGATCTCCATCCCTGGCCACCAAACTAGCGCAGGGGCGTTTCGGTTGCGAGGCTGGATGGATGGCAGGGTTTACGGCGCTGCGATGGGCCCGCTAGCGCGCCACCGTCCAAGGCGGATCGAAGTGATGCTCTTCGAGATTGTTGCCCTCGCCGCCCCGGTCGACGACGATGAAGTCACTGACAGCCTCCAGCGGGGTCAGCACGCCGTGCCAGGTATTCATGGCTATATTGACGCCTTGGCCGGGGACGGGCTGGAAGGCGCGGAGACGGACGGGAACGCCACCCTCGTCCTCGGCGACGATGACCAGCCAGGGATTGGCCGAAAGCGGGTAAAAGGCCTGGCTGCCCAGGGGGTGTCGCTCGACGAGACGCAGCGTCAGCGGCAGAGCATAGGGCTGGCCGCGAAAGATCGAGATCAGCGGCCGGGCATGGACCCCGCCCAGTTCGACCCGCGCCAGATCATGATAGCGCTCGGTCATGCCGTTGTTGATCTTGTAGTGCTGGGCGTCGTCGATCTCGATCACCTGCCCGAACGACGCGAAGGCCGCCGCGGTCAGGGGCTCGATGCGGATCGCGTTCATTTCGGCAATCCCAGCTTCATGTGCCGGTTGACGTCCTTGTACAGCAGATAGCGGAAGCGGGCCGGTCCGGCATAGCAGGCCTGCGGGCAGAAGGCGCGCAGCCACATGAAATCGCCCGCTTCCACCTCCACCCAATCCCGGTTGAGCCGGTAGACGGCCTTGCCCTCCAGCACATAGAGACCGTGCTCCATGACATGGGTTTCCTCGAAGGGTATGACCGCACCGGGCTCGAGGGTGACGATATTGACATGCATGTCGTGACGCAGGTCGGTGGGATCGACGAAGCGTGTGGTGCCCCAGGTGTTGTTGGTGCCGGGCATCCAGATGATCGGCTCATCCTGCTCGTTGGCAACGAACGCGGTGGGCGATGCCACCCCTGCGACGGCCTCATAGCGCTTGCGCACCCAGTGGAAGCGCGTGGGGGCGGTGCCCTTGTTGAAGAGCGACCAGCTGCAGCCGGGCGGCAGGAAGGCATAGCCGCCGGGCTTGAGCAGGTGGCTCTTGCCATCAACGACAAGGCTGGCATGTCCCTCGACCACGAAGATGACCCCTTCAGCCTCCGGTTCGGGCTCGGGCTGGGACGAGCCGCCGCCGGGCATGACCTCCATGATATATTGCGAGAAGGTCTCGGAAAAACCCGACATGGGTCGCGCAATCACCCAGGCACGGGTCTGGTCCCAGTGCGGCAGATAGCTCGTAACGATGTCGCGCATCACGCCATGTGGGATAAGCGCATAGGCCTCGGTGAAGACGGCGCGGCCGGTGTGAAGTGCGACTTGGGCCGGCAGGCCGCCGGGCGGCGAGGCATAGGTTGAGTCGGCCATTATGGTCCTGGGCAGTGCGGGTTCGCGTGGCGCGAACTCAGGCGGTCTGGCGATAATCGGCGACGATGCGGCCGGCGGCAAGGGCTTCCTGCTCGTAGGCGGTCCGCCGCCAGCTTTCTCTGAGCGCCGCCGCGTACCAATCCTGCATCGCGGGCAGGTCGAGCAGGCGCCGGGCATAGGCGGCGGCCGGTTCGCTCAGCTGCAGATTGTAGGTCTGCACGCGGAAAGCGACAGCAGTGAAGAAGGCATCTACGGCCGTGAAGCGTGCGCCGGCAAGGAACGGACCACCAAACCGGCTGAGGCCGGCGCTCCACAGCGCGTCAATGCGGGCAATGTCCTGCGCTAGGCCGGCAGGGATCGACGCGAGTTCGATGCGAAGGCCGACATTCATGCCGCAGATATTGCGCAGGTTGGGGAAGCCGGAGTGCATTTCCGCGGCGGCGGAGCGGGCAAAGGCCCGGGCGGCGCGGTCCTCCGGCCAAACCTGCCTGTGGCTCTCGGCCAGATATTCGGTGATGGCGAGCGAGTCCCAGACCACTGTGTCGCCATCGATGAGGCAGGGGAAGCGACCGCTGGGCGAGACCCCGGCGAAAGTGAGGCCCGGTCCATCGTTGAACGGGCGCACCTGTTCGTCAAATTCAATGCCCAGCACGCGCATCAACACCCAGGGACGCAGCGACCAGGACGAGTAGTTCTTGTTGGCAACGTAGAGCGTGTACATGAGCGAGCCTCCCTACATCGCGCATAGCGCCTTGGCAGCCGCGCTGCAAGCCAGGCCGCGCAAGGGGTGGTTAGGGTTACCAGATCTTCAACCTTTGGCGCGACAATGTCGGTTATGTACCAGCGTTCTGTCCATCCCGGGGTCGCGCCCCATTCCTGGCTGCAGCACTATCTGCCATGGCTGGGTCTCTTCGCGCTGATGCTGGGCCTGTCCCGGGAAGAGCCCGATATCGGCTTCGACCCGGATGAGTTGAACGGGTAGCCTCGCTCCCGTAATCACCCCAGCAACGCCTGCAGCCGCAGGAGCGCAATCCGCTCGACCTGCGTGCAGGCAGTGGCAAATTCCAGCTCCGCGCTATTGTCGATCCGCCGCTCGAAGGCCGCCAGGATCGACGCCTTGGTATTGTCGCGCACCGCGATGATGAAGGGGAAACCGAATTTCTCCACATAGGCGGTGTTGAGCGCGCTGAAGCGCTCGCGCTCGGCGTCGGTCAATGCGTCCAGACCGGCCGAGGCCTGTTCGGCCGTCGAGGCCTCGGTCAGGCGCCTGGCGGCTGCCAGCTTGCCGGCGAGATCGGGATGGGCCCGCAGGACGGCGAGGCGCTCCTCCGGCGTTGCCAGGCGGAACTGCGTGCGCAGCGCGAAATGGAGGCCGACCGCGGTATCGTTGGCCGGGGCCAGTTCGCCCTCCCAGGCGCGTTCGGCGATCCAGGTTGAATGCTCGAAGATCGACCCGTAGCGGGAGACGAATCCGGCCTTGTCGAGCTGGGAGGGAATGACCTCTGGGGCGATATAGGGATGCTCCCTGGCCCAATGCTCGGCGATGGCGAGGCGCGTTGGCACCCAGACCTTGTCGAAGCCCTTGATGTAGTCGACAAACTTCTTGAGTCCCTGATAGCGGCCGGGCTGGCCGACGAGGCGGCAATGCAGGCCGATCGACATCATCTTGGGCGCGCCGGCCTGGCCCTCGGCATAGAGGCAGTCGAAACTGTCTTTCAGAAACTGGAAATACTCTTCGCCGTTATCGAAGCCCGAGGCGGTGACGAAGCGCATGTCGTTGGCGCTCAGCGTATAGGGAATGATGAGCTGCGGGCGGCCGTGATGCACGCGCCAATAGGGCAGGTCGTCGTCATAGGTATCCGAGACATAGGCGAAGCCGCCTTCCTCCGAGACCAGGTCGACGGTGTTGAGCGAACACCGCCCGGTATACCAGCCGCGCGGCCGCTCCCCGGTGGCGATGGTGTGGATCCGGATCGCCTCGGCGATCTGCTGGCGCTCGATATCGGCCGGCATATCCTTGTGCTCTACCCACTTGTAGCCGTGGCTGGCGATTTCCCAACCGGCCTCCTGCATGGCGGCGAGCTGGGCCGGCGCGCGCATCAATGCGGTGGCGACGCCATAGATGGTGACGGGCAGTTGGGCTTGGGTAAACAGCCTGTGCAGCCGCCAGAAGCCGGCGCGGGCGCCGTATTCGTACATGGATTCGATGTTCCAGTGGCGCAGGCCCGGCCAGGGCGCGGCGCCCACGACGTCAGCGAGGAAGGCCTCCGAGCCGGCATCGCCATGCAGGATATTGTTTTCCCCGCCCTCTTCGTAGTTGAGCACGAACTGCACTGCCACATGGGCCCCCCCGGGCCAATTGGCCTTGGGCGGATTGGGGCCGTAGCCATGCATGTCGCGGGGATAGCGCATCGGTCTGCTCGCGTCTGGTGTTTGCAGAATAGTATGAGTCTGGAACCGCAGAACAAGATGCACAAAAATGGACCAGATGGTAAAAAATGGGCATTGCGCAACGGCGGTGATGCGGTAGTCTTGCCCTGGGGACGACGGACGGAGCAATCATGGCGGGTAGTGGACGCCTCACGACGCATGTACTGGACACCATGCACGGCAAGCCGGCGCGTGGCATGCGAATCGAACTGTTATTCGTCCATGGCGACCACACTCACCATATCGCCGACAGTTATACCAATGCCGACGGGCGGGTGGATCAGCCTCTGCTCGACGAAGCGCAGTTCCAACATGGCGAGTTCGAGCTTCACTTCCATGTCGGGCAGTATTTCGAGCGGCTGGGCGTCGAGCTCGAAACGCCCTTCCTCGATGTGGTGCCGATCCGCTTCACGATTTCCGAGGACAAGCATTATCACGTGCCCCTGCTGGTCAGTCCCTTTGCCTATTCCACCTATCGGGGGAGCTGAGGCATGACCGAGGTTTCGGGCGCCATCCGCTTCATCCTAAACGACGAGGAAATCAGCCTTTCCGACGTCAAGCCCGATGCCACGCTGCTGGACTGGCTGCGGCTGGAGCGGCGCCTGCGCGGCTCCAAGGAAGGCTGCGCCGAGGGCGATTGCGGGGCCTGTACGGTGCTGGTCGGCCGGCTGATGGGCGACGAGATCATCTATGACTCGGTGACCGCCTGCATCCGCTTCGTGGGCAGCCTGCACGGCACCCATGTGGTGACTGTCGAGCATCTGCGCGGCAAGGAGGGGCACCTTCATCCCGTGCAACAGGCCATGGTGGACGAGCACGGCAGCCAGTGCGGCTTCTGCACGCCGGGCTTCGTGATGAGCCTTTATGGCCTCTGGATGCGCGATCCGGACCCCAGTCAGGCGGCGATCGAAAAGGCGCTGCAGGGCAATCTCTGCCGCTGCACGGGGTATGCGCCGATCATCCGTGCCGGCAAGGCAATGTCCAGCTATGGCCGGCCCGAGGGCGATCCGCTCTGGGCCGAGCGCATCGCGCTCAAGGGCAAGATCAAGGCGATCAATGACGGCAAGCGCGTCGAGATCGGGGAGGGCGCGGCGCGGATCATCGTGCCGGCGAGCCTCGACGACTTCGCTGCTGTCTATGAGGCGCATCCTGATGCCACCATCGTCAATGGCTCGACCGATGTCGGGCTGTGGGTCACCAAATTCATGCGTGCCATCGGGCCGGTGATCTTCATCGGCCATCTGCAGGAGCTCAAGCGCATTGCCGAGAATGACAGCGAAGTGCGCTTCTATGCCGGCGTGAGCTATTCGGAAGCGCTGCCGGTGATTGCGGCGACCTTCCCCGATATGGCCGAACTTTGGAACCGCATTGCGGGTGAGCAGATCCGCAATATGGGCACGATCGGCGGCAATATCGCCAATGGATCGCCCATCGGCGATACACCGCCACCCTTTATCGCGCTGGGGGCCAAGCTGCATCTGCGCCGCGGCGAACACCGGCGCGAGATCAAGCTCGAGGATTATTTCCTCGCCTATGGCAAGCAGGACCGGCAGCCCGGCGAGTTCGTCGAGAGCGTCACCATCCCCCTGCTGCCAGCAGGCGAGAAATTTGCCTGCTACAAGATTTCCAAGCGCCGCGAGGAAGATATCTCGGCGCTGTGCGGGGCGTTCCGGGTCTTTGTCAGCGATGCCGGCATGGTGGGCATGGCCCGCATCGCCTTTGGCGGCATGGCAGCAACGCCCAAGCGGGCCAAGGCCGTCGAGGCCGCCCTGGTCGGCAAGGCCTGGACCATGGAGACGGTGGAGGCTGCAATGGTGGCCTTCGCCGAGGATTATCAGCCGATCTCGGACATGCGGGCCAGCGCCGAATATCGCCTGCTGACCGCGCAGAACCTGCTGCGGCGCTTCTTCCTTGAAACCACCGGCCAGGGGCAGCGGCTCAAGCGGGAGGTGGCATGAACAAGCACGAAGCGCCGATCAGCCTAGCCAGCCTTCATACGTCCACCCGCCATGACAGCGGGCCCAAGCATGTCACAGGCACGGCCGAATATATCGACGACATGATCGAACCGGCTGGTACGATGCATGCCTATCTGGCGCTGTCGACACGGGCGCATGCGGAGATCGTCGCCATCGACTATGCGGCCGTTCGATCCGCGCCGGGCGTCATCGGCGTGCTGACGGCTGAGGATATTCCCGGCGAGAACGACGTCAGCCCCAGCCACAAGCATGACGAGCCGATCTTCGCCATCGGCAAGGTGCATTTCTGGGGGCAGCCCCTCTTCGCCGTCATTGCCGAGACGCGTGATCTGGCCCGCCGGGCGGCGCATCTGGCCAAGGTCGAATACCGGGATCTGCCTTACGCCACCGATATTCGTGCCGCGCAGGCAGCAGGCGGACAGCTGGTCACCGAGCCGCTCAAGCTGGAACGCGGCGATATCAAGGCCGGCCTCTCCGCTGCGCCACGCCGGGCCAAGGGCAGTTTCGAGATTGGCGGGCAGGACCATTTCTATCTCGAAGGCCAGATTTCCATGGCCGTCCCGGGGGAGGATGAGGACGTCACGATTTTTGCTTCCACCCAGCATCCGAGCGAGGTGCAACTGATGGTGGCGGCCGTGCTGGGCATTCGCCAGCACGCGGTGACGATCAATGTGCGCCGCATGGGTGGTGGCTTTGGCGGCAAGGAAACCCAGGGGAACCTGTTTGCCGCGGTGGCGGCGCTGGCCGCCAAGAAGTGGAACCGCACCTGCAAGATCCGGCCCGATCGCGACGACGACATGACCGCCACCGGCAAGCGGCACGATTTCGTGGTCGATTATGACGTGGGCTATGACGATACGGGCAAGATTCACGCGGTGGATGCGGTCTATGCCGCCCGTGCCGGCTTTTCGTCAGACCTGTCTGGCCCGGTGACCGACCGTGCCCTGTTCCACGCCGACAATGCCTATTGGTATCCGGCGGTGCGGGTGCGCAGCGAGCCGCTCTACACCAATACTGTCTCCAACACCGCCTTTCGCGGATTTGGCGGGCCGCAGGGCATGCTGGCGGCCGAGCGGTGGATCGAGGATATCGCCTATGCCCTGGGCAAGGACCCGCTGGCGATCCGCAAGGCCAATTTCTATGGCACCCACACCGACAATGTGACGCCCTATCACCAGACGGTGGAAGACAATATCGTTCACCGCGTGGTCGATGAGCTGGAGGCCTCGTCGGACTACCAGGCGCGCCGCGCCGCAATCGTCAAATACAATGCAGGCAGCCCGATCCTCAAAAAGGGCATCGCCCTGACGCCGGTCAAGTTCGGCATCTCCTTCACCGCCACCTGGTACAATCAGGCCGGCGCGCTGGTGCATGTGTACAAGGACGGCTCGATCCATCTCAGCCATGGCGGCACCGAGATGGGGCAGGGGCTCCATATCAAGGTGGCGCAGGTGCTGGCCGATGCCTTTGGCGTCGGGCTCGACAGCGTCAAGATCATGGCGACGTCGACAGGCAAGGTGCCCAACACTTCGGCCACCGCAGCCTCGTCCGGCTCTGACCTCAACGGCATGGCGGCGTGGGACGCGGCCGAACAGATCAAGACGCGGCTGCTGGCGCATGCGGCTCGCCTCTACAATGCCGATGCAGGCGACTGCCATTGGGTGCAGGGCGGCATGCAGGTCGGCCGCAAGTTCGTGCCCTTTGCCGAACTGGTCGCCTCGGCCTATCTCAATCGCGTGCAGCTTTCCGCCGCCGGCTTCTATGAGACGCCCAAGATCCACTGGGATCGCGCCACCGGCCGGGGGCGTCCATTCTACTATTTCGCCTATGGCGCCTCGGCCAGTGAAGTCACCATCGACACGCTGACCGGCGAATATGTCGTCGATCGCGTCGATATCCTGCATGACGTTGGCAAGTCGCTCAATCCGGCTATCGATATCGGCCAGATCGAGGGCGGCTTCATCCAGGGCATGGGCTGGCTCACCACCGAGGAGCTGGTGTGGGACGACAAGGGCCAGCTGCGCACCAAGGCGCCCTCGACCTACAAGATCCCGCTGGCCAGCGACGTGCCGCCGATCTTCAACGTCAAACTGGCCGAATGGTCGATCAATGCCGAGCCGACCATCGGTCGCTCCAAGGCCGTCGGCGAGCCGCCTCTGATGCTGGCGATGAGCGTGGTCGAAGCGCTCTCGATGGCGGTGGCGAGTGTCGCCGACTACCGGGTAGCGCCGCGGCTGGATACGCCGGTGACGCCGGAGCGGGTGCTGATGGGCTGTGAGCGGATGAAGGGGGCGCGGGGGTGAGGGCACGTCTCGGCATCGGAGTACCCCCACCTAGCCTCCCCCTGATAGGGGGAGGGACCGCTCCGTTCCTGAACCGCTATCGAGGCAAACTCGATGGGCCCGTCCCCCTATCAGGGGGAGGTTGGGAGGGGGTATCCTCTTCAAAATGGGCCGTATGCTCATGACCCGCCTCACCCAACTCACCAATTTCCTCGCCGCCAATCCCCACGCCATCGCCTGCGAGCTCACCTCAGTTCGCGGCTCATCCCCCCGCGAGCAGGGCACGTTCATGCTGGTCGGCCCCGCCGACTTGTTCGGCACCATCGGTGGCGGCGCCCTCGAATACATGGTCATCGAGCATGCCCGCCGGCTGATCGCCAACGGCAAGGCCGAAGAGGCCATGGACGTGCCGCTTGGCCCCGAAATCGGCCAATGCTGTGGCGGCCGGGTCGAAGTGAGCCTCAATTATGCCGATGCCGATATGCGGTCGGCGCTTGCGGCGCGGATTGCCGCCGAGGATGCCGCGCTGCCGCATGTCTATGTGTTCGGTGCTGGCCATGTTGGCCGGGCGCTGGCGCAGATCCTGTCGCTGCTGCCGGTGCAGCTTGAGGTCATTGATACAAGGCGCGAGGAACTCGACCTGCTGCCGGCCGATATTGCAGCGCATGCCGTTGCCATGCCGGAAGCCGTGGTGCGTTCGGCCCCCGAGGGCAGCAGCTATGTGATCCTTACCCATGACCATGCGCTCGATTTCCTGATCGCCCAGGAAGCACTGGCGCGGACCGACGCGCCCTATATCGGCATGGTCGGCAGTCGGACCAAGCGGGCGCGGTTTGCCAGCTGGTTCAAGACCGAAGGCGGGGACGCCCGGGCGCTCGAACAGCTGGTCCTGCCCATCGGACAACAGGGCCTTGGGGATAAACGGCCGGCGGTTATCGCGGCACTGGCGGCGGCAGAAATTATGGTTCACATTGGGCAACGGGAAGCTGAAATCGCGCGGGCACGCGCCCCCAGAACCAAGGGGGCGGTGATTGGACGCTAGTATGCCGTATCGGCTTGAATTGACCGGCATTACCAAGCGGTTTCCAGGCGTTCTCGCCAATGACAACGTGACATTTGCGGTCAAGCCGGGCGAGATCCATGCGCTGCTGGGCGAAAACGGCGCCGGCAAGTCCACCCTGGTCAAGATGATCTATGGCATCATGCAGCCCGATGCCGGCGAGATCCGCTGGGATGGACAGCCTGTCGTGGTGCCCAATCCCAAGGCGGCCCGCAAGCTCGGCATCGGCATGGTGTTCCAGCACTTTTCGCTGTTCGACGCGCTGACCGTTCTCGAAAATATCGCACTTGGCATGGATGCCAAGATCCCCTCGCGCGAGCTTGAGGCCCGCATCCGCGAGATCATGGGCCGCTATGGCCTGCTGCTCGATCCACATCGTACCGTGGCGACCCTGTCAGTGGGCGAGCGGCAGCGGATCGAGATCGTGCGCGCATTGCTGCTCGATCCAAAGCTGCTGATCATGGATGAGCCCACCTCGGTGCTGACGCCGCAGGAGGTGGAGCAACTGTTCGATGTCCTGCGCAAGCTGGCGGCGCAGGGTTGCTCCATCCTCTACATCTCGCACAAGCTGCATGAGATCAAAGCCCTGTGCGACACGGCGACCATCCTGCGCGGTGGCAAACTGGTCGATACCTGCGACCCCAGGCAGGAGACCAGCCGCTCGCTGGCCGAGAAGATGATCGGCGCCGGCCTCAAGGACATCGTGCGGGGCGAGGGCCGGACGCTGGGCCTGCCCAAACTGGTCGTCTCGCGGCTCTCCACCGTCAAGACCGGGCATTTCGACGTGCCGGTCGACAATGTCAGCTTCACCGTTCGCGCCGGGGAGATCTTCGGCATAGCCGGGGTAGCCGGCAACGGGCAGAATGCCCTGCTCGATGCGATGAGCGGGGAAGTGCGCGGCGGCGACAAGGATGCCATTACCCTTGACGGGTTTCCGCTCGGTCTGCTGGATACGACGGGGCGCCGCAAGCGCGGCCTTTGTGCCGTGCCGGAAGAACGCAATGGCCACGCCGCCGTGGGTGATTTCACGCTGAGCGACAATTCGGTGCTCACGGCGCGCGACCGGCTGGGCATGGTGATGATGGGGCTGATCAGCTCAGGCGCCGCCCGGACCTATACCGGCAAGGTGATCGCCGACTTCGCCGTCAAGGCGCTGGGGCCGGGCTCGACCGCTGGATCGCTGTCGGGCGGGAACCTGCAGAAATACATCATGGGCCGCGAGATCCTGCAGAACCCCAGCGTGCTGGTGGTGAGCCAGCCCACCTGGGGCGTCGATGCCGGCGCTGCGGCGGCGATCCATCAGGCGCTTGTCGACCTGGCCGCGGCCGGTTCGGCCATCGTGGTCATCAGCCAGGATCTCGATGAGCTGCGTGCACTGTGCGACACGCTGGCGGTGATCAATATGGGGCGCCTTTCGCCGGCTCGCCCGACCGAGGAGATGAGCGTTGAAGAAATCGGCCTGCTGATGGGCGGCGTGCATGGAGCGACGGAGGTGCATGATGCAGTTCCGGCTTGAAAAGCGCCGCGAGCCGTCCAAGGTCATGGTCTATGCGACCCCGGTCGTGGCCGTGGTGCTGACCATGGTGGTGGGCGCCATCATCTTCTCGCTGATCGGCTATGACGGCGTCGGCGCGGTGCGCGAGATCTTCCTCACCCCGCTGACCAATTCGTTCAAGTGGCAGGACCTTGGGGTCAAGGCGGCGCCGCTGATCATCATCGGCGTCGGCCTGTCGATTTCCTACCGGGCCAATGTGTGGAATATCGGCGCCGAGGGGCAGTATATTATCGGCGGGCTGGCGGCCACCTGGGTCGCGCTGGCCACCCATGGCATGACCGGGTGGTGGATCCTGCCGACCATGTTCGTCGCCGGTATGCTGGGCGGCGCGGCCTATGCGTCCATCCCGGCGCTGCTCAAGACGCGCCTCAACGTCAATGAAATCCTGACCTCGCTGATGCTCACCTATGCGTCGGTGCAGCTGATCTATTACCTGGTGCGCGCGCCCTGGAAGGACCCCATGGGCATGGGCTTTCCGCAGACCCGCATTTTCTCGGAGGCCGCACGCCTGCCGACGCTCATTCCCGGCACGATCGTGCATCTGGGCGTGCCCATCGCCATCGTGGTGGCGCTGATTGCCTGGTTCATCATGTCCCGCTCGGTGTTCGGCTACCGCATGCGCGTGGTGGGGGCGGCGCCCCATGCGGCGCGCTATGGCGGGTTCAGCGAAAACAAGACGATCTGGCTGGCTTTGCTGGTCAGTGGCGGTCTAGCGGGCATGGCCGGCATGCTGGAAGTGGCAGGGCCCTTCCAGCGCATGGTGCCGGGCTTTCCGACCAATTACGGCTTCACCGCCATCATCGTCGCCTTCCTCGGGCGGCTCAATCCGCTGGGCGTGATCTTTGCCGGCATCGTCATGGCCATCACCTTTGTCGGTGGCGAGGTGGCGCAGACCACGATCGGGCTGTCCAGTTCGGCCACCGGGGTGTTCCAGGCCATGATGCTGTTCTTCCTGCTGGCGGGGGATATTCTCATCCGCTACCGCATCAAGCGCGTGGTCCCGGCGGCGGAGGTGCGCGCATGAGCCCGGAACTGATCATTGCCATCATTGTCACCGTGGTGGGTGCCTCGACCCCGATCCTGATCGCTGCCTTGGGCGAGCTGGTGGTCGAGCGCTCTGGCGTGCTCAACCTCGGTGTCGAGGGCATGATGCTGGTGGGCGCGATCACCGCCTTTGTGGTCGTCTTCCTCACCGGCAACCATTATCTCGCCATCCTGCTGGCGGCGGCGGCGGGGCTGGGCACGTCGCTGATCTTCGGCTTCCTGACGCTGAGCCTTTCCGCCAATCAGACCGCTACGGGCCTGGCGCTGACCATTTTCGGCACCGGCTTTTCGGCGCTGGCCGGGCAGGGTTACAGCGCCAGGCCGGTCACGCTGCTGGGGCCGCTGTTCCCGTCGGAGCTGGCAACCCATCCCGTCTGGCGTGTGCTGTTCGGCTATTCCGCGCTGGTCTATTTCGCGCTGATCATGGTGGTCGCCATCTGGTGGTTTCTCAAGAAGACCCGCGCTGGCCTCATCCTGCGCGCCGTGGGCGAGAATGACCTGTCGGCCCATTCGATCGGCTATTCGGTGATCGGCGTGCGCTACCTGGCGGTGATGTTCGGCGGCGCCATGGCGGGTATTGCCGGCGCATGCTTTCCGCTGCTGCTCACCCCGCAATGGGCCGAGCGCATGACGGCCGGGCGCGGCTGGATCGCCGTGGCGCTCGTCGTGTTCGCTTCCTGGCGGCCGTTCCGCCTGCTGGCCGGGGCCTATCTCTTCGGCTTGGTCATGACCATGGAGCTTTATGCCAAGGCCGGAGGCGGCCCGCTTTCGGTCGTGCCCTCCGAGCTTTGGGCGGCTCTGCCCTATCTCGCCACCGTCGCCGTGCTTGTGCTGATCTCGATCCGGCGCGATGCTTCCACCAATGCTCCGGCCTGCCTCGGCAAGCCGTTCTTGCCTTCCAATTGAGGCGGCGGCAATGACCGCCTCGATCACCAACGAAAAGCAATCCTCAGGAGAAACGAAATGACCCTATCTCGTCGCAATGTCCTCAAGGCCGGTGCGGCCGCGGCTGCCCTGCCGCTGCTCGGCACCAAGGCCTTCGCCCAGACCGAGCCGCTCAAGGTCGGCTTCATGCTGATCGGCACGCCCAATGACAATGGCTGGAACTATGGTCATGCCACGGGTGCCAAGTTCATGAAGGACACGCTGGGTGATCTGGTCGCCGAGCCCACCATCGTCGAGAACGTGCCGGAAGGCCCCGATTGCGAACGCGTGCTGCGCGAACTGGCCCAGTCCGGCCACAAGCTCATCTTCGCCACCAGCTTCGGCTATGGCGACTATGTCATCAAGGTTGCCCAGCAGTTCCCGGACGTAAAGTTCGAGCATGCCACCGGCTACCAGCGCTCGGACAATGTGGCGACCTACAATGCCCGCTTCCATGAAGGCCGCGCCGTCTGCGGCACCATTGCCGGCCATCTCTCCAAGACCGGCAAGGCGGGCTATATCGGCTCGTTCCCGATCCCGGAGGTGGTGATGGGCATCAATGCCTTCGTGCTGGCGGCCCGCAAGGTGAACCCGGAATTCACCATCACCCCGGTCTATATCTCGACCTGGAATGACCCGGCCAAGGAAGCCGACGCGGCCCGCGCCATGATCGACCAGGGCATCGACATCATTGCCCAGCATACCGATGGTCCTGCTGCGCTGCAGGTTGCCGAAGAGCGCGGCATTGTCGGCGGCTTCGGCCAGGGTGCCGACATGGCGGCCTTCGCCCCCAAGGCCCAGCTGACCTCGATCATCGACCATTGGGGTCCGACCTATGTGCAGTCCGCTCAGGCCGTGATCGATGGCACCTGGACCAGCGCCGACCGCTGGCCGGGCCTCAAGGAAGGCGAAGTGCAGATCGGGCCGTATAACGAGTCGATCCCGGCTGACGTCGTGGCCGCCGCCGAAGCTGTCAAGAATGGCCAGATCGACGGCTCGTTCAACATCTTCACCGGCCCGATCAATGATCATACCGGGGCGGAAAAGGTCGCTGCCGGCGTGACGCTGACCGATGCCGAGCTGCTCAGCATGGATTGGTATGTCGAAGGCGTGAACCCGCCGGCATAAGCCGCGCCCAACGTGATTTGAGAGGGGCGGGTCTCGGCCCGCCTCTTTTTGCGACGACCATTCGGATTGTGGGTGGTGGTTGCCTTCTCCCCTTGAGGCAGAAGGTGCCCGAAGGGCGGATGAGGGGTGGCGAGCTATCGGCGCCTCCGGGCATGCGAATGGCTGGACACCCCTCACCCGTCTCGCGCTGCGCGCGATCCGCCCTCTCTCAAGGGGAGAGGGGACGAAGGAGAAGACGATGCCCGATTATGCGATTTTCTATGAATGGCTGAGCTTTGCGGTCCGCTGGCTGCATGTGATCACGGCCATCGCCTGGATCGGCTCGTCCTTCTATTTCATCGCGCTCGACCTGGGCCTGCGCAAGACGCCGAGCCTGCCGCCGCTGGCGCATGGCGAGGAGTGGCAGGTGCATGGGGGCGGTTTCTACCACATTCAGAAATACCTGGTGGCGCCGGAATTCCTGCCCGAACACCTGACCTGGTTCAAATGGGAAAGCTACTGGACCTGGTTTTCCGGCCTGATGCTGATGGCGCTGATCTATTATGTCGGGGCCGATCTTTATCTCATCGACCGCAATGTGCTGGACGTGCCGGCCTGGGCGGCCATCGGCCTGTCGATCGGCTCCATCGTGCTGGGCTGGGTGCTTTATGACAGCCTCTGCAAGTCGCCGATCGGTAATTCGACGTCCGGGCTGATGCTGGTGTTGTTCGCCATTCTCGTGGCCATGAGCTGGGGCTATACCCAGCTGTTCACGGGCCGTGCGGCCATGCTGCATATGGGCGCCTTCACCGCGACCATCATGGCGGCCAACGTGGCCATGATCATCATTCCCAACCAGAAGATCGTGGTGGGGGATCTCAAGGCCGGCCGGGTGCCTGATGCCAAGTATGGCAAGGTCGCCAAGCAGCGCTCGCTGCACAACAACTACCTGACGCTGCCCGTCATCTTCTTCATGCTCTCGTCCCACTATCCGCTGGCCTTTGCCACGCAGTGGAACTGGATCATTGCCAGCCTGATCTTCCTCGTCGGGGTGGTCATCCGGCACTATTTCAACACGCGCCATGCCCGCAAGGGCAATCCGCACTGGACCTGGCCGGTGGCGGTCATCCTCTTCATCATCATCGCCTGGCTGTCGTCGGGCCCGAAACTGCCGGGCTCGGCAGGTGAGGAGGTGGCGTCTCGGGCGGCCGAACCCTTTCTCGCAGCAAGCCATTTTGCCGCTGCCAGCCTGACCGTGCAGACCCGCTGCGCGATGTGCCACACCGCCGAGCCAGCCTGGCCCGGCGTTTATCAAGCACCCAGGAATGTCGTGCTCGACAATGATATCGCCATCGCCAACCACGCAAAGGATATCGCGATCCAGGCCGGCTATGCCCATGCCATGCCGCCGGGCAATGTCAGCGAGATGACGCCTGACGAGCGGGCGCTGATCGTCGAATGGTTCCGTGAGGGTTCGGGGCCATGAGACGGACCATTCTGCGCGGCCGCGTGCTGACCTTCGTCAGCGAGCCGCAGGGCATCGATGACACCGCGAGCTACCGCTATCTCGAGGATGGTGCGATCACCATTGAGGATGGCAAGATCATCGCTGTTGGCGATTTTGCTGCCGATGACAGTGCAGAGGTTATCGACCACCGCCCGCACCTGATCCTGCCCGGTTTTATCGACACGCATCTGCACTATGTGCAAAGCCAGATGATCGCCTCCTATGCGGGGTCGCTTCTCGAATGGCTCAATACCTACACCTTTGTGGAAGAGCAGAAGTTCAGCCAGCAGGGCCATGCCAGCACCGTCTCGGCCGCCTTCTTCGATGAGCTGATCCGTCACGGCACCACGACGGCCGTTGCCTATTGCTCCAGCCATCCTCGTTCGGTCGACGCCTATTTCGGCGAGGCGGCGAAGCGCAACATGCTGATGGTCGGCGGCAAGGTGATGATGGACCGCAACGCGCCCGAGGCGCTGTGCGACACCGCACAGTCCGGCTATGACGATACCAGGACGCTGATCGCGCGCTGGCACGGCAAGGGCAGGGGCCTCTACGCCATCTCGCCGCGCTTTGCCCTTACCTCGACCCCGGAGCAGCTGGACGCGGCCCGGGCCCTGGTGGCCGAGTATCCCGATTGCTACGTCCAGACCCATCTCAGCGAGAATGCCGCCGAGATCACCTATGCGATGGAGCTCTATCCCGGCTCGCCGGATTATACGGGCATCTATGAGGATTTCGGCCTGCTGGGTCCCAGGACACTGCTCGGGCATTGCATTCATCTCAATCACCGCGAAACCCAGGTGCTGGCCGAGACCGGTGCGGTGGCGGTGTTCTGCCCGACGTCGAACCTGTTCCTGGGCTCGGGCCTGTTCGACCATGAGAGGCTCAGCAAGGCGGGGGTGCGCATCGGCGTAGCCACCGATATCGGTGGGGGCACCAGCTTTTCCATGCTGCGCACGCTCGACGAGGGCTACAAGGTGCTGCAGTTGCGCGGTCAGCGGCTGACGCCGCTCAACTCGTTCTACATGATGACCCTTGGCAATGCGCGATCGCTCTCGCTGGAGGGCACGATCGGGGCCATCGCGCCGGGCAATGCCGCAGACCTCGTCGTGCTCGATGCCGGCGCCACGCCTGCCATGGCATTGCGCCTTGCGACGGCAAGTTCGCTCGTTGAAGAGCTGTTCCTGCTACAGACTCTCGGTGATGACCGGGCCATTGCCGAAGTCTATGTTGCAGGCGCAAGGGCGAAGTCGACTTTAGGCGGGTTGTGAGGGCAATGGCCTTGCCCTAGTTTGCGCTCGGGTTTGCGGGTCTGGCGCCTCTTCACCTCTCCCTCTGGGCGAGAGGTCGACCGTCTTTGGTCGGGTGAGGGGGCCTTACCCAAGCACCGGACAACGAGAAGGCCCCCTCACCCGGCGCGGTCGCGCCGACCTTTCCCCCAAAGGGAGAGGTAAGAAAGAAGAAGGATCAAGAATGACCTCCTACCTCGCGAAGTCCGGCCTCTCCGTCCATCCGCTGCTGGTCGATTTCGTCGAGAAGGAAGCGCTTGCGGGCCTTGCCGTAACCGCCGAGCAGTTCTGGTCCGGCTTTGCCGCCCTGATTGCCGAGCATGGGCCGACCAATGCGGCTCTGCTGGCCAAGCGCGACCAGATCCAGAGCCAGGTCGATGACTGGCATCGCCGGTATGGTGCCGTCGCCGACAATCCGCAGGGCTATGAATTCTTCCTTCGGGAAATCGGCTATCTGGTGCCTGAGCCAGCCGACTTCACCATTGAGACGACCGGGCTCGATCCCGAAATCACCACGCTCTGCGGCCCACAGCTGGTGGTGCCGGTCTCCAATGCGCGCTATGCGCTGAACGCCGCCAATGCCCGCTGGGGCAGCCTCTACGACGCGCTCTATGGCACCGATGTCATCAGCCGCGACGGTGGATTGGCGCCGGGGCAGGGCTTCAATGCCGCGCGCGGCGCGGCGGTGGTCGACAAGGCTGCCAGCTTCCTCGACGAGAACTTCCCCCTTGCCAGCGGCAGCCATCGCGATGTCACGGGCTATCACGTCATCAAGGATGGCGAGACCCGTCACCTGCAGGTCGACACGGCCGCTGGTCGCACCGGCCTGCGCGATCCGGGTGCCTTTGTCGGCTATGGTGGCACCGAAGCCAAGGGCGAACTGGTGCTGCGCCATCATGGCCTGCATGTCATTCTCGTCATCGAGCCGGGCAGCGTGATCGGCGGCATGCACAAGGCGGGGCTGAGCGACGTCATCGTCGAGGCGGCGCTCACCACCATCCAGGACTGCGAAGACTCCGTTGCTGCGGTCGATGCCGAGGACAAGGTTGGCGTCTATCGCAACTGGCTCGGCCTGATGAATGGCACGCTGGAAGACACGTTCGAAAAGGGCGGCAAGACCGTTACCCGCAGGCTCAATGCCGACCGGACCTACAAGGACGTCAGCGGCGCGCCGCTGGTGCTCAAGGGGCGCTCGCTGCTGCTGGTGCGCAATGTCGGCCACCTGATGACCACTGATGCCGTGTTGTTCGATGGCAAGCCGATCGGCGAGGGGTTGATGGACGCAGCTGTCACCGTGCTCTGCGCCATGCAAGACAAGGTCAACAGCACGACCGGCGCCATCTACATCGTCAAGCCCAAGATGCACGGCCCCGAAGAAGTTGCCTTTGCCTGCGCCATCTTCGCCTCGGTCGAAAAGATGCTGGGCCTCGCCCCACTCACCATCAAGATCGGCATCATGGATGAGGAGCGCCGGACCTCGGCCAATCTCAAGGCGGCGATCTACGAAGCCCGCCAGCGGGTATTTTTCATCAATACCGGTTTCCTCGACCGCACCGGCGACGAGATCCATACCTCGATGGAGGCGGGCGCTGTGCTGCGCAAGGACGAGATCAAGTCCGAACGCTGGATCGCCTCCTACGAGGACCGCAATGTGCTGATCGGCTTGGCCTGCGGGCTGTCTGGCCGGGCGCAGATCGGCAAGGGCATGTGGGCGCGGCCGGACGACATGGCGGCGATGATGGCGTCCAAGGCGGCCCATCCCAATGCGGGCGCCAATACCGCCTGGGTGCCGTCGCCCACCGCCGCCACGCTGCATGCTCTGCATTATCACGAGGTCGACGTGTTCGAAGCGCAGAAGCGCCGGCACAATCAGGCCGTGCCGACCCTGTCGGAACTCTTCTCCATGCCGGTGCAGGCGCCGTTCTCATTGAGCCGCGAGGAGATCACCCGCGAGCTGGAAAACAACGCTCAGGGCATTCTGGGCTATGTCGTGCGCTGGGTGCAGCAGGGCGTGGGGTGCTCCAAGGTGCCCGACATCAACAATGTCGGGCTGATGGAAGACCGGGCCACCTGCCGCATATCGAGCCAGGCCGTCGCCAACTGGCTGCGCCATGGCCTGGTCAGCCGGGACGAACTGACCTCAACCTTCGAGCGCATGGCCGCCGTGGTGGACGAACAGAATGCCGGCGATCCGCTCTACCGCCCGATGGCCGAGAACTTCCAGTCCATTGCCTTCCAGGCGGCACTCGACCTGGCGCTGCACGGCGCCGATCAGCCCAGTGGCTATACCGAGCCGCTGCTGCATGCCGCCCGGCGCAAGGTCAAGGCGCGCGACGGGCACTAGTCGACGAAGTCGAACTTGTCGACGTCGAACAGTCCGCGGTCGGTCATCTTGAGGTGGGGGATGACGGGCAGCGCGAGGAAAGCAACCTGCAAGAAAGGTTCCGGCAAGCTGCAATCAAGTGCGTAAGCAGCTTGCCGCAAAGCGTGCAGGTCATGCGTCACCTCCTCGAATGGCTTGGGGCTCATCAGCCCGGCAATCGGCAGCGCCAGTTCCGCCGTTACCCGGCCGCCGTCCGAGACGACGAAGCCGCCATGCAGCTCGATCAGCCGGTTAACGGCCACGGCCATGTCCTCGTCGGTGGCGCCGATCACCGTGATATTGTGGCTGTCATGGCCGACTGAGGACGCGATGGCGCCGCGCTTGAGGCCGAAGCCCTTGACGAAGCCGCGGCCGATATTGCCATTCTTGCCATGCCTCTCGATCACCGCAACCTTGAGCACATCGGCCTCGAGATCGGGCATTGTGCCGCGATCGCCGCTCGGCAGCACCGCGGATTCGCGGAAGGTCAGGATCAGGCCCGGCTTGACCCCAATCACCGGCGTCTGGTTGCGGTCGGCGCGGACGGGCACGATGAAGTCGTCCGGCGCCACCGGCTTGGCCTTCATCGAGCTCAGCCCCACAGCAGCGACCGGCCGGCGCGCGGCGAAGAGGTCCGGAGCAACCAGTCGTCCCGCCGTCACCACATCGCTGACGCGGCAATCTTCCAGGCTGTCGAGTAGCGCAATATCGGCGCGCCAGCCTGGGGCGACCAGACCGCGATCGCGCAGGCCGAAGATGCGGGCGGCCGAGTGGCTGGCCGCGCGATAGACGTGGTGCAGCGGCCGGCCCATGGCGATCAGGCGGCGGATGGAGCTGTCGAGGTGCCCCTCCTCGGCAATGTCGAGCGGGTTGCGGTCATCCGTGCAGAGCGCAACGAAAGACGAGGTGTTCTCATCCAGCACCTCGGCCAGGGCCTTGAGATCCTTGGAAACCGAGCCTTCGCGGATAAGAATGGCCATGCCCTTGGCCAGCTTTTCGCGCGCTTCGGCGGCGCTGGTGGCCTCATGGTCCGTCCGGATGGCGGCGGCCAGATAGCCGTTGAGATCCATGCCGAGCACCAGGGGTGCATGTCCGTCGATATGGCCGCCTTGGAAGGCGGCAAGTTTGGCGATGATGCCCGGATCGGCATGGAGCACGCCGGGAAAGTTCATCATTTCGGCGAGGCCGATCACCTTGGGATGGGAACGGAAAGGCTCCAGGTCCTCGATTTCGAGCGCCGCGCCGGCCGTTTCGAAGGCGGTCGCGGGGACACAGGATGAGAGGTTGACCCGCACATCCATCACGGTCTGTTCGGCGCAATCGAGGAAGTAGCGGATACCCTCGGCGCCCAGCACATTGGCGATCTCATGCGGATCGCAGATGACCGTGGTGACGCCATGCGGCAGCACGCAGCGGTCGAACTCGAAGGGGGTGACCAGCGAGGATTCGATATGCAGATGCGTGTCGATGAAGCCGGGCACGGCAAAGCGGCCCTGTCCGTCAATGACAGTCTTGCCCTCATAGCGCGCATGGGTGCCGACGATGCGGTCGTCGACAATGGCGATGTCGGTTTCGGTCACCGCGCCGGTGATCACGTCGAGCAGGCGCACATCCTTGATGACCAGGTCGGCCGGTTCCCTGCCCTGTCCGGCCATGATCATGCGGGTGAGGGCGGCGGCACTGGTCATGGAATTATCCTGGGTAAAGTCACGGGCAAGGGTCGGACGGCATGCGGCCTGCGTCAAGGCCGGCGGAACCTGCATGGCACGCGGCACGTTTGCCATCAACCGACAGAGGAGAGCGTCATGGAAACCTACGATCCGAAAAAGAGCCAGACCGAAGTAAGGCAGGGCAGCCCACGCAAGATGAACCTGCGCGTGCTGATCATGTCGCTGAGTGCCGTCATCGTGCTCTTTGCCGTGGTTTTCCTGGTTTTCTCGCTCACCCAATCCAGCCCCGCCTGATGCGATGCGACTGATCAAGGTTGTCCGCGCTGATCTGACGCTTACCCGGCAAAAGCGGGGCAAGGGCTTCTGCTATCGCGATGCAACGGGCGCCCTGATCTGCGACGCTGCCGTTAGAGGCCGGATCAGGGCGCTCGGCATCCCCCCTGCCTGGCGCGAGGTGCGGATCGCCGAACGCGTCAATGCCCATATCCAGGCATTGGGGATCGATGAGGCCGGGCGCGACCAGTATATCTATCATCCCGAATGGGAATTGCGGCGGCATGGCAAGAAGCAGCTCCGGCTGGCGGCGCTGACGTCCGTGCTGCCCAAAGTGCGTCGCAAGGTCAGTTTGGCGCTGGCGGCCGAAACCGGCAGTCGCGAGCTGGCGCTGGCCATCGCGGTGGCATTGATCGACAAGACGGCGATGCGCGTTGGCCGCGAGAAATACCTCAAGCAAAATGGCACCCGCGGCGCTGGTACGCTCTATACGCGTGATGTCCGGGTATCCGGCGACGAAGTCTGTATGACCTTTGATGCCAAGGGCGGACAGCGGGCGGAATATTGCGTGATCGATGCCCGTCTCGCCCAGGCGGTCGCTCGCATCAAGACCCTGCCGGGTAAGCGCCTACTGGTCTTCCGGGATGAAGCTGGCCAGGTGCGGCCGATCAAGACCGGCGCGATCAATGCCTATCTGCGCGAGCTGGCGGGCGTGGAAATCTCCGCCAAGGATTTCCGTACCCTGCATGCCAGTGCCCTCGCGGGAGAAGCGCTGGCACAGCTGGAGGTTGGCGGGTCGGACACCGCGCGGCGGCGGCAGATGGCCCAGGTCGCGCGCGAGGTTTCCGAAATGCTCCGCAATACGCCGGCGATCTGCCGGAAATCCTATATTGCGCCCTGCCTGTTCAAGCTGTTTGACGACGGCCGGCTGAAGGCCATGTGGGACGGGGCCGGCAAAGGCCAGGCTGGGCTACTGGCGCGCGAAAAGCGGCTCGGGGTAGTGCTGGCCGCCATGGCCTAGGCCGATACGACCTCAGGGCTCTCTGGTTCGAACGCGTTCGCCCTGTCGGCAAACATGGTGGTGATCTGATCCGCCGGAACGCCGCCAGAAAACAGAAAGCCCTGCAGGGTATTGCAGCCCAATTGCCCCAGAATCGTTGCCTGCCCGTCCGTCTCCACACCCTCGGCGGTCACTGCGAGATCCATCGCATGGGCGAGGCTGACAATGGCCTGGGTGATTGCTACCGACACGTGGCCATCGGCGAGCTGAGAAACAAAGGACCGGTCGATCTTGATGCGGTCGACGGGGTAGAGCTTGAGATAGCTCAGCGAGGAATAGCCGGTGCCGAAGTCGTCCAGCGCAATGTGGATGCCGGCGGATCGGAAGGCGCGCAGGTTCTGTCCGGACAGATGTTCATTGTCGAGCAGGATCGATTCGGTGATCTCAAGCTCAAGATCGACGGGGCGCATGCCGGTATGGCTGAGGATATCGAATACCTGGCTTGAAAAGCGCGGATTGCGCAGTTGGGTGGGGGAGATGTTGACGGCAATGGTACGCCCCGGCGCCGTGGCGCCGAGCTCGCAGGCCAGGCGGAGGACAAACTCACCCAGCGCTTCGATGAGGCCGGTATTCTCGGCCACGGGAATGAAGCGCGCGGGAGAAATCTGCCCATATTTCGGGTGGTGCCAGCGGGCGAGACACTCGGCGCCGATTACCTTGCGCGTTTGCTGATCGACCAGCGGCTGGAAGACCACCGAAAGTTGGTCATCGCGCTGCAGCGCCTCGCGCAGTTCGGCTTCGATCGTATGCTGGAGCTGCAGCAACTCGTTCATGTGCTCCTCATAGACAACGGCGCGGTTTCGTCCGCCCGCCTTGGCCTCGTAGAGCGCAATGTCGGCCTTGCGCATCAGCTCCTGGGCTTCGGCATTGCCGGCACCGGCGTGGACGATGCCGATGCTGGCGCCGACATGTGCCTTGAACCGGTTTAGATCAAATGGCTGTCCGATCGCCTCGATGATCCGGCTTGCCAATGCCGTGGCCATGCCGTGGTCACGTTCCACGATCAGCATCACGAATTCATCGCCACCAAGTCGGGCAATTGTCACGCCGGGGCCCACGATCGAGCGGATGCGCTGGCCAACGGCACGGATCAGCTCGTCGCCGGCCTGGTGACCAAGCGTGTCGTTGACCTGTTTGAAGCGGTCGACATCGAGCATTAACAGGGCAAGGCCGGCCGCCCTGCGCGGCTGGTCGGCGAGAGCGCGGGCCAGTTCGGCATCAAAGCTCGTCCGGTTGGGCAGGCCGGTCAACAGGTCATGAGCGGCCTGATATTCGGCCTCGCGCCGCTCGGCCTCGAGCGCAGCGGACGAGTGGCGCAACTTGCGCAGCAGCAGGAAGACCAGCACTGCGGCCATGATGAATGCGGCGGCCAGGACCGGCCCGGTCTGGCGGAGAAGCATCAGGCCAGGCCTGTCGCGGTTCCACTCGAAGAAGGCAATGAAGCGCCCGGCGGAGCTGAAGATCGGATATACGGCGCGATCCGGATCATCGGTGCGGCTCAGGCTGAACCTGCCCTGTTCGAAGAGATACTCCCGGGCCAGTTCGGCGGCAGCGGCATCGTCAAGGTATTGCACGGCGGCAATCAGGGGCTCGGTGCCGGGCGGCTGGACGATTGCGCCCGTATCGGAGACCAGGGTCATTGCGGCGATGAGGGAGGGCATGCCGTCCACCACGGCATAATCGGCCAGGGCGAGCGGCTGGTGCGAGGTCCCGGGGGTGGCCGGTGTGTGGGGCAGAGCGCGCAGCCGGTCGACAAGCAGTTGCACCGGCCCCGATGGGCCTGCACCCGCTTCGACATCCTGGGAAATGCCGTCGCGCATGAGATAGAGCGGCTGGTTGGTGCCATCGAGCACAACGGTCTGGTCGTGTCCGAAAAACTCCTGCGGCCAGGCTCCGAGATTGGTGTTCACCCAGTTGAAGTTGAACATCAGCCGCGTATTGATCACGGAGTCGTCCCAGATGGCGACGCTGCCCAGTTCATGGATCAACTGATCCTGGCGGGCGTCCATGACCTCGTGGATCATGTTGGCCTGGCGTTCAAGGGCCCGCTGGTCGATGCCGGCAGTGGACCACAGGACAAAGCCGAAGGTCGCTGCGGCGGTTACGCCCAGCGCCAGAACAACGGGTAAGAGAATGGCGGCGGAAAAGTGCCAGCGCTCGAGCGTCGAGGTTTCAGACGGCATCTAGTGTCCGGATTGGCCATTGCAGATTTTGACTGTAGCAGCGGGTAATTGCGGACTGGTTACCAAGCCAAAACAGTGTTCGTCTGCAGCCTGTTAGCCGTTTTCCTTGAACAGGACTTCCCGATCCTGCGTAAAATTGGCCAGCAGGGGCAGGCAGGCGCCGCCGATTTCGCGCGCGCCGAAGCCGATCGTGCCCTCGGCAATGGTGAACGGGGCGAGCCCCTGCAGGTCGAAATTGACCAGGGCCGCCCGGGTCGCCTGCACCAGGTTGGCGCGAACCGCCTCGGGGAAGGCGCCATCGATGACGATGGTGCGGAAATCGATGATGGAAACGGCGCTGACCGCGGCTATGGCTAGGCTACGCGCGGCATCGTCGATCCAGGCCTGCAGGGGCTCGCCCAGTTCGCCCCACCGGCCCGGCTCGCGCCAGAGCACCTGCGGGTCCATGCCTGCGGCGGTGAGACGGTCAGCCAGCACATAGATTGAGGCGCTGCGCAGGATCTGCTGGAAGCCGCCATCACCCGTGGGCACGGGCAGGGGGCCGATGGCGCCACCATAGCCGGTGCGTCCCGGAAACAGGTGCCCATTGAGCACGACGCCGCCACCGATGAAGGAGCCAAGGAAGATATAGAGGAAGTCGTCGCCATGCTGGCCATGGCCCAGCACGAGTTCGGCGGCGCAGGCGGCGGTGCCATCATTATGGAAATAGACGGGCCAGGGGCTGATAGCGGCGATATCGCCGCGAATATCGGCCTGCCGCCAGTCTTCCAGCACATCCGGGGGCGCGCCAAGCTGGGATTCCCAGTTCCACAATTCGAAAGGCGAGGCGATGCCGAAGCCGGCGATGCGCTGCCGCTCTGCCGCGTTCAGTGACGCGGTCAATTCTGCGATGCCGCGGCCGGCAAGAGCGCGGATGATCTGGGGCGTCGGATAGGGATGCGGCTCGTGGATCCGCCCCAGCACGGTGCCGGCAAAGTCCATCAGTACGATATCCGAGCTACGGCGGCCGATCTTGAGGCCGAGAAAGAATGCGCCGCGTGGATTGAGGGCATAGGGCACCAGCGGCTGGCCAACCTTGCCGCGGAGCGGGTCGAGTCGAATGATGATTCCATCGGCCTCGAGGCTGTTGGCAATGGTGGAAATGGTTTGCGGCGACAGCCCGGTGCGGCGCGCGATGTCGGCCTTGGGCAGGCTGCCATGGCGGCGGATCAGGGAGAGTACAAGGCGCTCATTGTAGAGCCGCACACCCGACTGGTTGGTGCCCCGGCTCAGATCGTCCAGGCCAGTGCGTCCCACGCCCCTTCTGACCATCAAGTCGCCCCTCCGTTAACCCGCATACGCTTTTCAGGATCAGCCATAGGCGGCATGAAACGCCAAATTGCAATCGATTTCATTGGGTTATTGCGTTTCCTCGGCACTAGCAAAGGGCAAGGGCCGCCCTCTGTCAATTAATAAATCACTTGGATTAACTTATTGACAGCGGCGTGCCGATGCATTGTTATGACGGTCATTGGGACGGGTGAGGACGAGAACGCGCCCGGCCTTTTTGGCGGATCGACGGCCCGGATAAGGGCTGCGGACGCCCATGTGAAATCCTCGGGAGGATATATTGATGGGTAAGTTTTTGAAGGTCGCGGCCGCCGGGGCCGTGATGCTCGGCCTCATGTGCGGAACGGCTGCCTATGCCCAGGAAGTCGTGGTGGGCCTTATCACCAAGACCGAAGGCAATCCGTTCTTTGTGAAGATGCGTGAAGGCGCCCAGGCCAAGGCCGACGAACTCGGGATCGAGTTGCGCACCTTTGCCGGCAAGTTCGACGGCGACAATGACAGCCAGATCGCGGCGATTGAAAACCTCATCGCTTCGGGCGCCAAGGGCTTCGCTATCGTGCCGTCCGACTCCAGCGCCATCGTGCCGACCATCCAGCAGGCGCGCGATGCCGGTCTGTTGGTGATCGTGCTCGACACGCCGCTCGATCCGATCGATGCGGCCGACGCGACGTTTGCCACTGATAACCGCAAGGCAGGCATGCTGATCGGCCAGTGGGCTGCCGGCACGCTCGGTGACGCGGCCGCGACTGCCAAAATCGCGCTGCTCGATCTGGCAGTGAATCAGCCGACTGTGGACTATCTGCGCAACCAGGGCTTCCTCGAGGGCTTCGGCATCGACGTGAAGGATCCCAACAGGATCGGCGATGAGGATGATCCGCGCATCTGCGGGTCCGAAGTGACGGCCGGCGCGCCCGACGGTGGCCGTACCGCCATGGAAACGCTGCTGCAAAAATGCCCGGACATCAACGTTGTCTATGCGATCAACGAGCCGGCCGCAGCCGGTGGCTATGAGGCCCTCAAGGCCGCGGGCCGTGATGACGGTTCGGTGCTGATCGTCGCCGTCGATGGCGGCTGCCCGGGTGTCGCCGACGTCAAGGCCGGCGTGATTGGCGCCACCAGCCAGCAGTATCCGCTCCTGATGGCCTCGATGGCCATGGAGGCCATCAAGAAGTTCGCCGATACCGGCGAGAAGCCCTCAGCCACCGAAGGCCTCGATTTCTTCGACACCGGTGCAACCCTGGTGACTGACAAGCCAGTCGACGGCGTTGAATCCATCGACACCACCAAGGGCACCGAGCTCTGCTGGGGCTGATCCCTCAATAAAAAATCTGCGGGTCGCCCCCCGGGCGGCCCGTCTGTCGTTTCTGCGAGACCCTGGGAGGGGCGTTGATGAGTGATGATGCAACCGGTTCGGCGACAGCCGAAAAGGGATTGGCCGGGGCCACGCAAACCGTTGCCAGCTTCGAGGAGGATACGCCCAGCATGGTGCGGCGCATGCAGGCCTTCCTGCACAGCTATCCCACCGCTATTCCCTTCATCGTGCTGATCGTCGGCATTGCCTTCTTCTCTGTCGCCGCCGGTTCCAAGTTCTTCGCGCCGTTCAACCTGTCGCTGGTGCTGCAGCAGGTCACCATTATCGGCGTGCTGGGCATTGCCCAGACGCTGATCATTCTGACCGCCGGCATCGACCTGTCGGTCGGCGCCATCATGATCCTGTCCTCCATCGTGATGGGCCGGCTGTCGGTCGTTGCCGGTGTGCCGGTCGAGATTAGCTTCGTGCTGGGCCTCGCCACGGGCATCCTGTGCGGCCTGATCAACGGCGTGCTGGTGGCGCTGGTCAAGCTGCCCCCCTTCATCGTGACGCTGGGCACCTGGTCGATCTACGGCGCCATGATCATCTTCATCTCGAACTCCGAGACCATCCGCAGCCAGGATATCGCGGCCATAGCGCCCATGCTGCAATGGATGGGCGCACGAGTGGCCCTGGGTGGCGGCGCCATCCTGACGGCCGGCTCCATGGTGATGATCCTGATTGCGGCGACCGTCTGGTATATCCTCAATCGCACTGCCTTCGGCCGCCACATCTACGCCACCGGCGACGATCCGGAGGCGGCACGCCTGGCCGGTATCAACACGAAGATGACGCTGATCGGCGTCTATACGCTGGCCGGGTTCATCTGTGCTTTGGCGAGCTGGGTGCTGATCGGTCGCGTCGGCGCGGTGTCCCCGCTCGGCAGCCAGACAGCGAACCTCGATTCCATCACTGCGGTGGTGATCGGCGGCACGTCACTGTTCGGCGGGCGCGGCTCCATTGTCGGCACGCTGCTTGGCGCGCTGATCGTCGGCATGTTCCGCAACGGGCTGGCTTTGGCCGGCGTCGACGTGCTCTGGCAGGAATTTGCCGTGGGCGCCCTCATCATCATCGCTGTCACCACCGACCAGTGGATCAGGAAGATCTCCGCATGAGCCTCGATCAGACTGCAAGCCTTACCGCCACCCCGATTGCCGGACCGCAACCGATCCTCAGCGCCACTGGCCTGCAGAAGCGTTATGGCAAGGTGGTGGCGCTGGACCATGCCGATTTCGAGTTGATGCCAGGAGAAATCCTGGCGGTCATCGGCGACAATGGCGCGGGCAAATCCACCCTGATCAAGGCGCTATGCGGCGCGGTGATTCCTGACGCCGGCACTGTGCGGCTGGACGGCTCACCTGTGCATTTCAAGTCACCGATGGAAGCGCGGCTCGCCGGTATCGAGACGGTGTATCAGAACCTGGCCTTGTCACCCGCCCTGTCGATCGCCGACAACCTGTTCCTGGGCCGCGAAATGCGCAAGGCGGGACCGCTGGGCAACATCTTCCGGCTGCTCGACCGGTCACGGATGAACAAGCTCGCCCGCGAGAAGCTCAGCGAACTCGGCCTGATGACCATCCAGAACATCAATCAGTCGGTCGAGACACTTTCCGGCGGCCAGCGCCAGGGCGTGGCCGTGGCCCGTGCGGCCGCCTTCGGCTCGAAAGTCGTGATCATGGACGAGCCAACGGCCGCCCTGGGTGTGAAGGAAAGCCGGCGCGTGCTGGAGCTGATGCTGGACGTCAAGCGGCGGGGCATGCCCATCGTGCTGATCAGCCACAACATGCCGCATGTCTTCGAAGTGGCCGACCGCATCCATATCCACCGCCTGGGCAAGCGGATCGCGGTGATCAATCCCAAGGACTATTCGATGTCCGATGCGGTGGCGATCATGACGGGCGCGATGCAGCCGCCGGGGGCATAGTCATCACCCCGGCCGTGGGTTAGAAATGCTCGTCCGCTGGGCGATTGCCCGGCCACTCGTTCATCTATGCCCGGGATTCCAGCATGACCCAAGTCCGCGCCCTCGTCCTTGAACGCCAGCACGAGCTGGCCCTGCGCGATATCGATCTGCCGCTTGATGTCGGACCGGGCATGGTCAAGATCGCCATCCATACCGTGGGGGTCTGCGGTTCGGACGTGCACTATTACACCCATGGCAAAATCGGCCCCTTCGTGGTCAATGCCCCCATGGTGCTGGGGCACGAGGCCGCCGGCACGGTGACAGAGGTCGGGGCCGGCGTGACCCATCTCAAGGTGGGCGACCGGGTCTGCATGGAGCCGGGCATTCCCGATCCCAATTCCCGCGCCAGCCGGCTGGGCATGTACAATGTCGATCCAGCGGTGAACTTCTGGGCGACGCCACCCGTGCATGGCGTGCTGACCCCCGAGGTCGTGCACCCGGCGAACTACACTTTCAAGCTGCCCGACAATGTGAGTTTTGCCGAGGGCGCCATGGTCGAGCCCTTTGCCGTGGGCATGCAGGCGGCCACCAAGGCCCGGATCACGCCCGGTGACACTGCCGTGGTTCTCGGCGCAGGTCCCATCGGCACCATGGTCGCGCTGGCCGCGCTGGCGGGCGGTTGTGCCCGGGTCATCGTGGCCGACCTGGCGCAGCCGAAGCTCGATATCGCAGCGCAGTATCAGGGCGTCATACCGGTCAATATCCGCGACAGGAATGTCGTCGAGGAGGTCGCGCGGCTCACCGAAGGCTGGGGCGCCGATGTGGTGTTTGAATGCTCGGGCTCGCCGCATGCCTGGAAGACCATCATGGACCTGCCGCGGCCCGGTGGTGCCATCGTCGTGGTCGGGCTGCCGGTGGACCCGGTGGCGGTGGATATTGCCGGCGCCTCGGTGAAGGAATTGCGGATCGAAAACGTCTTCCGCTATGCGCACCAGTATGACCGCGCCATCGCACTGATCGCCTCGGGCAAGGTCGACCTCAAGCCGCTGATTTCCGAAACTTTTGCCTTCGAGGATTCCAGGAAGGCGTTCGACCGGGCGGTGGAAGCGCGGCCAAGTGATGTGAAGCTGCAGATCAGGGTAGCGGCTCAGGGAGACTGACCTATGGACCTCAATCTACGCGACAAGGTTGCCGTCATCACCGGCGGGACGGTGGGTATCGGCCTGGCGGTTGCCGAGGGGCTGGCCGCCGAAGGCGCCAACCTGGTGCTGGTTGGGCGTAACAAGGATCGCGCGGATGACGAAGCGGCGCGCGTCGCCAGCACGTTCGGCATCATCGCCACCGCCATCGCCGCCGATGTCGCAACGGCCGAGGGCTGCGCCGCAGTCATCAAGGGGACGAGCAAGGCCTTTGGCGGTGCCGATATCCTGATCAACAATGCCGGGACCGGATCGAACGAGACCATTGCCGAGGCCGACGATGCCAAGTGGCAGTATTACTGGGACCTGCATGTGATGGCCGCGGTGCGGCTGGCGCGCGGCATGCTGCCCAGCATGAAGGCGCGCGGCGGTGGGGTGATCCTGCACAATGCGTCGATCTGTGCCGTGCAGCCGCTATGGTACGAGCCGATCTACAATACCACCAAGGCGGCGCTGATGATGTTTTCCAAGACCCTCGCCAACGAGGTGGTGGGCGACAATATTCGCGTCAATACCATCAATCCAGGCCTCGTCCTCACGCCCGACTGGGTGAAGACCGCCAAGCAGATCGCCGGCGAGGATGGCTGGCAGGCGCATCTGCAGGGTGTGGCCGACGAGGCCGGCGGCATGAAGCGCTTCGCGACGCCCGAGGAACTGGCCAACTTCTTTGTCTTCATGTGTTCGAACAAGGCCAGCTATTCCACCGGCTCCACCTACTTTGTCGACGGCGGCTGGCTCAAGACGGTCTGATGCTGCCGGAGTCAGGATCGGTCCTGGGAGTTGATGTCGGCTGGTCGACGCGGCAGCGGTCGAGTGCCGCCTGCCGCCTGGACTGGGACCGCGAGGGAGTGCGCTGGATCATAAGACGGTTCACGGCCGACGACGCAGACCGGCGCGCCGGCTTGCTGGCGGTGGCCGGGCCGCACCACCTTCTGGCTGGGGCCTTTGACGGCCCATTGCGCGGCGATCTGGAGCCAATCGACAGCTATCGCCTGGCCGAGCGGCGGCTCAGCGAGCGACCGATCCGCGATGCCATCGGAAAGCTGGCGCAGTCGAACAGCGGCAATGGGAGGCTGCTCAATGGGGCGACCAATGCCTGCGCGCGCATCATGCTGGAGCGCGGATCACTTGCGCCGGCGGCGCATCAGCATGCTATCCATCGCTTCGCCATCGCCGAGGCATTTCCGAACAGTTTTCTCGGACTGATGCTGGTCGATCCCGCGCCGTTCAAAGGCGGTCGCGGCAAGCGGTCGGATCGGTACTATCTGGCGCTTGCGGAGGATGGCACTCTGGCTCGTCTGCTGGCCCACCATCTGCCACACCGACTGATGGAGCAGAACTTCGGGTCGGTTACCAACCATGACGATCGCGCCGCACTGGTCTGTGCAATTACGGCTCTGGGCGTTGCCAGCAACGACTACACCGCCGTCGGCGACGGCGACGGCTGGATCATCCTGCCGCCGGCTGCATTCATCGCCGATTGGGCGCGCCCGCTGGTCGCAAGCTGGAACCAGGCAACACCCCGCGCGGTTGTCACGTCAGCGTCATAAACCAGGAACACCGCCATGGATGTCGGCAACGAATTCGGTTTCGTGCAGACCTATCTGCCTCAGCACATCATTGCCATTCGCCTGCTCATCGCCGCGCTGCTCGGCGCGATGATCGGCTTCGAACGTGAGATCAACACCGCCGAGGCGGGGTTGCGAACCCATATCCTGGTGTCGGTGGCAGCGGCGCTCTTTACGATTCTGGCTTTCGAGATCTTTCACACGATAGAGACCGGGGATGGGGTCCAGGCCGATCCGATCCGCGCGGTCGAAGCAGTGACTGCGGGCATAGCCTTCCTTGGAGCAGGTGCCATCTTCCGGTCCGGCGGCGGCGTTCAGGGGCTAACGACAGGCGCCGGCATGTGGTTGGCGGGCGCAGTCGGCCTGGCGACCGCCTTGGGCTACTACATCATCGCGTTCGGCGTCGCCTTGCTCGCGGTGATCGTGCTGGCTGCGCTGCGCGCGCTGGCGCACAATATCATCCGGCACGACAGCGGCCTTAAGGACACTGAAGGGCCGACCTGATCTACAGGTCGTCATAACGGTGGTTGGGGTCTTGTCCGCGAACGGGCAGTGGGGAGAAGCAATGGACTTCGGCAGCTGCGCTGAGGGACCCGCGCGCTGCCAATTTGCCTCCCCCCAATACGGCCACGACCGGGAGGTGTCGCGACCGCGCCCCGCATCAGCCCCCTTGGAGTAGGGCTGGTGCTCCCTCAGCCGCGCGAAGCGCGAACAGAGAGGTAACAATGATCGGGGGGACGCTTGGGAATGCAGGAGCAGTCCGAAGACCATTCATGCAGCGTCCCACCCGATCGTGGCATGCAACCTGTGGACGCAGGTGTTACATGCCAACCGCATCTAGGCGCTGACTGCGCGCCCAGAAACTGACAATGCTCGCCGCCTCGCGCCGATAGGCGTCGAGTTCGGCTTGCCGGACGAAGACCGCTGCCGCGCCGGCATTCTGCAGGGCGTTGCGTTGCGCTAGGTCGCCCGGCTGCACCATAGCCGCGACCGGCACGCCTTTCTGGCGCAGCAGGGGCCGGATGGACGCGATGAATTCGAGGTTGGCGTTGCTGTGCGCCTTGAGGTCGACAATGACGAGGCCAGGCCAGTTGGTCGCCGGGTCCGCCAGGAGAGTCGTGAGGCAGCTGCGGCCCGCATTGGCGTCGCCATACCACTTGATGTCGGGCGATCCATGGGCAAGCAGCATGCGCGTCAGCAGATGCGCCGAGTGCTGGTCGTCATCGATAAGTGCCACGAAGGGCTGGTTTTCCGCCTGGTCGTTCAAATGCACACCCCATCGTCCCGACTGCGTTGGGACATGTCGTCATAACGAAACGCATGCCCGCGCACCGCTGGAGCAGTGGCAGGCGTTACTATTTCAAACTAGGTGGTCAAGCTTCGGTCGGGGCCTAGCCGAGCGAAGCAGCGCCGTACCGCAGATACGACAGCGACCGGCCTATGCAGCAGACATGAGCTGGGCGATAGGCAAGCTGAGGTAACTTCGACGTAACCCGGCCTTGCGTTTTACATGTAAAGTGCGACTATTGCGGCATCGGGGAGGTGGCTTTTTTGACCGGGCCTGAGCCCAATCGCCAGGCGATCATGTTGGCCCTTGAGCGACTGCTCTCGTGGCCGGAAATCGCACGCTCGCCGCAGCTGGCCCGCTTCCTCGACTATATTGTACGGCGAAAGCTCGATGGCGAAGAGCAGTCGGTCAAAGCCTATTCCATCGCCGTGGACGTCTTTGGCCGGTCCACCGATTTTGATCCCCAGGCTGACCCGATCGTGCGGGTGCAGGCGCGGCGGCTGCGCCGGCTGCTGGACGAATACTATCAGGGGCCCGGCCTGGGCGAGAGCGCGCAGATTCGGCTTCCGGTGGGACGCTACATTCCCGATTTCGTCGTACAGGCCGAAGGGGAGATGCCAGCTCCAGCTCCACTGGTGCCCCCGCGGGGCGAACCGGTCCGCGGGCGCACGGGCAGACTGCCGTCGTCCTGGTTTGCGCTGGCGGTGCTTACTCTTGGCACGGCTCTCGGCGCCTATGCACTTGGCGAGTGGGGGCGGGCGCGGGAAAATGTGGCGCAACCCGCCAACGCGCTGCAGCGTCCGACGGTCGGCATTGTGGAATTCCAGAATCTGTCGACGGATGCCCAGCTGCGCCCGCAGGTGTCCGGGCTCGCCATCGAACTGGTGACCGATCTTGAGCAGTTTCGCACCATAGGGACACGCTATGCCGGCACGGGGGAGGCCAGCGCCATCCCGGCCGATCAGCCGATCAGCGATTTCATGCTGAGCGGCATTGTGCGCCTCGATGGGGGTGTGGTGCAGTATAGCGCCATCCTCACCGAGATGGGCACCGGCGGCGTGGTGTGGAATCATACGCTGGCGATAGATCCAGACGCGGCGATGGCGCCCGGCGTGCTGGACGACGTGGCGAAGTCGTTCGCGTTGGTGCTCGGCAGCCCGCGTGGGCCGCTGCATGCTCCGGCCCGGTTGATGTTGGCGTCCAACGGCGCCGAGCAGGGGGCGGTCAGCCTGTACCTCTGTCGCGTCCTGTTCGATCTTTATCGCGAGACTGGTGGAGCAGCGGAAGCAGGGCGGGCCGATGTCTGCTTCTCTGCCCTGCCGGAGACCGACAAGCAGACCGCCGAGGCGCTGGCCGCCACAGCCAGCCTGGTGGTCGAGCAGGGCGGCCCGTCCATGGCGGTGGAGACAAGTCTCGCCGACCGGTTCCGCATTGCCGAAGCCAATCTGCAGCGCGCCCTGAGCCTGGATCCGGTCAATGGCTTTGTGTGGGAGCAGCAGGCTCGGCTGCATCAGGCAGAGGGGGCATTTGATCTGGCGCGGGACGACTTCGCGTCCGCTGTCCAGCTCAATCCGGCCAATGCCGATGTGCTGGCCGGCTTTGCCCGCCTTCTGGCCCTTGGCGGCAGCTTGAGCGAGGCCGAGCCGATGGCGCTTGACGCCACGGAGGGCTCACCAAGTCCGCCGCCCTGGTATTTCGGAGTGCCGGCCCTGCTGGCGCTGCGGGATGGCGATTTGCCCAGGGCCATCGAGAGTGCAGAGCGCTATGCCGAGGCTGACCGCGAACTGGGGCCGATCCTGGCCATCATGGCAGCGCAACGCTCTGGCGACAGCGCTGTGGTCAACCGCTACCTGCCACAGATACTCGACGTTCCTGCCTTCCGGGCCAAGGGTGTCCTGCCGCGCCTGCGTGAGCGCATCAGCGACGGCGCGCTGCTGGCGGCGATCCGCAACACGCTGGTTGCAGCGGGCGTGCCGCCGCAGGCCCTTGTTCGAAGTTTCTAGTGTGCCGAGGACTGTGAGAAGAGGTTGATCACCAGCACGCCAGCAAGGATCAGGCCAATGCCGATCAGGGCCGGCAGGTCCAGGGTCTGCCCATAGACGAAATAGGCGATGATCGAGACGAGAACGATGCCGACCCCGGACCATATGGCATAGCCAATGCCGACTGGAATGGTCTGCAGGGCCAGCGAGAAAAAGTAGAAAGTCACCCCGTAGCCGACAATGACGACGGCGGTGGGCACCAGTTGGGTGAAGCCGGCCGACGCCCGCAGGAACGAAGTGGCAATGACCTCGCCGACAATGGCAATGCCGAGATAGATCAGGCCGGTCATGGCGCCTCCAGGGCTTTGGGTGTCGATACCCCGTTCTATGCCCCGCACGGGGGCCCGCGAGAACTACCGATAGCCGCGCGGATTAGCCGAAGATGGCTTGCGCAAGCTCGACAAATCGGAGCCCACGCGCTTCGAAATTCTTGAACTGATTATAGGAAGGCGCACCCGGCGACAGGATCAGCGCGTCGAAGTCATTGCGATGTTGGTACAGCGCCTGCATCGCTGCCTCGAGATCAAGTGCCGGGAGGACATTGATGTCCGGCGCTGCAATGCGGGTTGCTGCAGCCAGGCGCATCCCGGTGACCGGCAGGCAGGCGACCGTGGTCACGCCATAGCCCTCCAGCAACCCCGCCAGTTCGCCATAGTCCTGTTGGCGCTCGTGGCCGCCGCCGATCAGCGCCAGGCGATAGCCCTTGTAGGCGGCAAGCGCCGCCTTGGTAGCCTCGGGGGTGGTGGAGATCGAATCGTTGACGAAGAGCTTTCCGCCGAACTTGTGCTCTTCAAGCCGGTGGGGCAGGGGCTTGAAGACTGCAATGCCACGCACCACGCCTTCGAGCGTCGCGCCGGCGGCGAGGGCGATGCGGGCGGCCAGCTGGGCATTGTCGAGATTATGGGCGCCCTTGAGACGCGAGCCGGCCACGGCCCGGTCGATGGCGACGGTTTCTTCCGGCGTCAGCTCGCGGATCAATCGGCGGTGGTCACGCACCGCCATGGCCACGAGCGCATTGCCCTTGGCCGCTGCGCCCAGTGCGACGGGGAAGCCGCCTTCGCGGTCGATCAGATGCAGCTTATCGCGATAGTAGCGCTCGAGCGAACCGTGCCAGTCGACATGCTCGGGATAGAGGTTGGTCACCGCTGCGATATCGGGCAGGAAGCTCATGTCGGCGGTCTGATAGCTGGACAGCTCGAACACCACCACCTTGTGCCGGTCCGCAATATCGAGCGGGGCGAGGCCGACATTGCCGGCCAGCCCGGCGTCAATGCCGGACTGTGTCAGCATCAGGTGAACCAGCGTCGCCGTGGTCGACTTGCCCTTGGTGCCGGTGATGGCAATGACCGTGCGGTTGACGCGATAGGCAGCGCCCCAGAGATTGAGGTTCGAGGTGACCGGAATGCCGGCATCGCGGGCGATGTCGAACACATCCTTGTAGCGCGACACGCCGGGGCTTTTGACGATGTGGCCGAAGCGATGCGCCTTGATGGCCGCGGTCAGCTCCGGGGGGGGAATGACCTCGGTGTCGGGAATGTCGGCCTCGCCGCTGTCGACGGTGACGAAGACCTTGAGATCGGGCTGGCGCGCCTTGAGGAAGGCCCGGGTGGACAGCGCCTCGCGTCCGGCGCCATAGAGCAGGATGGGCTCTTCAAACCGCATAGGCGGCCACCTTGGCGGCGAGCGCGGGAGGGATGTGATGGTCGTGACTGTCGGTCAGGCATTCGGCCATGGCGGCCTGCAGCTTGGGCTCGCCATACTGGGAGAGAAGATCGGCCTTGACTGCGCGAACCACGGCGGCCTGGTGCCAGTCGGCATGGCGCGTCAGCGTATAGAGGCAAGCCGCAGCCTCGAGGATTTCGCCGACACATTCCCAGGGCTTCTGGCCGGCAAGGCCGGCCAATTCGCGGAACGAGCCCTCGTTGGCCGGGTTGTCGAGCAGGTCCTTGCCGAAGATCGACAGCAGCCGGTCCTTGGCCATGAAGGGCGCGAAGATCAGGAAGACGAAGTGGCATTTGGGGCATTCGCCGCACCAGAGCGGGCCGTCGTGGCCCGCCAGGCGGAAATTGCGATTGCAGCTGGAAAAAACGTGGTCGAACTTGGTCTCGTGCGTGAACAGCGAGGCGATGCGGGCTTCCGAATAGGGGCGCAGCAATGAGAAATACTTGAGCGCGCCACCGGTGGCGTCGCTCAGGATCGCCGCGATCAGCAATTCGAAGCCGAGCGATTTGGAATACTGGTGATTGGTCTCGCGCCCGTCGAACTCGACATTGCCCTCGCTGGCCGACCGCTCATTGGAGAGGACGATCTGGTTGTAGCCGTAGAGCAGGGCGCAGAGCGCCGCGATCATCGAGTTGATGGCGGTCGAGGGAACGTGGCCATTGTAATAGCCGGGCTGCTGGCCGAGCCGGATCATTTCGGGGTCGAGCGTGCGGGTGACATAGACCGGGGGCGTTCCAATCTTGGCCACCGAAGTCAGGATCGGTCCCTTGGGATTGACTGCAAAGGGTGCAAACTCGACGCCGACATGGCTCAGCAGATCGACGCTCACCAGCGAATCCTTGCCGCCGCCGATGGGCAGCAGAGTGCGGTTGGGCAGGCTGACGGGCGGCTTGGTCTGGTCGGCATCCAGCGGGGCCTCGATCGAGAGCTTGCCGAAGCGCATCAGATTGTTGCGGGCATAGAATTCGCCCAGGCCATTCTCATAGACGTCGATGGCAAAGGCGCGCTCCGCCTCGGTCAGGGCGATTTCGGGCGCTGCGAGCACGAAGGGCGCGCGCAGCTTGAAATAACTGACGCCCAGGACCACTGCGGTGAGATCGAGCAGCTTGCGGAAAGCCGGGCTCGCCGCCGCTGCCGCATCGGCACCGGCGGGCAGGCCGAGGGTTTCGACGAAATGCAGGCCATCCAGCCCATAGCCGAAAACGGTCTTTCCCGTGGCAGGATCGAATTGCGGGCGCTCGATGTGGAATTGCTCGGTCAAGGCTGGGAATACTCGCGGTTGGCTCATCATATAGGTGATTTGCCGGCATGGCGGGAGTGGGGCACTTTCGTGTTTGTCAAAATCGGGCCAGCCCGTTCGTCGTATGGTCATGGGGCCGATAGGGGCGCCCCGGCAAACGAGGAGATTTTCAGATGCGTGTCATGGTGATGGTCAAGGCAACTGCAGACAGCGAAGCGGGCATCATGCCGCCTTCGGGCCTGCTGGAGGCCATGGGCCGATTCAATGAAGAACTGGTCGATGCCGGCATCCTGCTGGCCGGCGACGGGCTGCAGCCATCAACGAAAGGCAAGCGCATCGGCTTTGACGGCGCCGAGCGCCTGGTCATCGACGGTCCCTTTGCCGAAACCAAGGAACTGGTGGCCGGCTATTGGCTCTGGGAGGTGCGCGATATGGATGAAGCCGTTGCCTGGGTCAAGCGCTGCCCCAATCCGATGCCCGGCTACAGCGAGATCGAAATCCGCCCGGTCTACGAGCTGAGCGATTTTGCCGAGATCATGACGCCCGAGGCGGAAGAGATACACAACCGGGTGGCGGAGAAGGAAAAGGCGGCGAGGCAGTAAGGCCGGCGGCGGCGGCCGCAGCGCCGGCGGCTAGATGATGCGCATCTGCAGGCGCATGACGATTTCGCTGCCCAGGCGCTGATAGCCATATTCGCGCATGGTGCAGGCCCAGCCGTCGCCCGCCCGCTCGATGCGGAACAGGTTGTAGCGGGCGGGGTCGTCAAGCGTGCCGCCCTGTGCTGCGCTGGCGGCAGCAACGCCGACTACCGGCACTTCATGCGTCTTGCCCGGAATGGAATGGATCGAGGCGCGATGGGTGTGGCCGTGCAGAACCAGTTCGGCGCCGTGCTGGGCGATGACCTGCCGGAACAATTTGTGCCCCTTGAGCCCGAATGAGGGATGCTGCAGTTCGGGATTGGGCGGGTGATGGATCAGCACCGTGCGGAAATAGCCGGCTTCGCCCATGACATGCAGGATGCGGCCCAGCCGCTCGGCCTGTGCTTCGTCAAAGCGACCGATCGCGAGGAAGGGGCGGGTGGGCACAGCACTGGAGCAGGAGATGATGGCCAGCTCGCCCATACGGCGCACGTAGGGAAAGATGGCGCTGTCGAGCGTCTCGCCGCGCATATAGTCGCCCCAGATGTCCTGGGCTGATTCCAGCGCGCCGGGCACGTAGGCATCGTGGTTGCCGGGGCAGACGGCGATCTTGTCAGGGGCGCCGAGAGCCTGCAGCCACTGTCCGGCGCGATCGATCTCCGAGCGCATGGCCAGGTTGACCAGATCGCCGGTGACGGCGGTGAAGTCGGCATTCTGGGCCTGCAAATGGGCGACCAGGCTCGCAAGCGTCTCGCTGTTGAGCTCGTCGTGGCGCTTGAGCTTCCAGTTGAGATAGCCGGTCAGGCGCTTGCCGAGAAGGTCACGCCAACCCACGTCGGGCATCGGGGACAGGTGGATGTCGGATATGTGGGCCAATGTAATCATTGTGGGCGTAATGCCAGAAGGGGGAGAGCAAGAAAACGGTCAATCGCTGCAGTGGTCGATTTTGTCGCCATCAAGTCTCTGCTACCGGTTGGTTCCCAAGGAGGGTTTTGATGCAGATGAATCGCATGCAGCGGCTGGTCGCCAAGGTGTTCCTGACCACCAAGGGGCTGTGGCATCGCATGACCCTGGGCGCCCGCGTCATGGTCGTGGATGGCGACAAGGTGCTGCTGATCCGGCACAAACACGTTCCGGGCTGGCAGTTTCCCGGCGGCGGTGTCGGTCCGGGTGAATCAATTGAACAGGCGGGCGCTCGCGAGACGCTGGAGGAAACCGGCTACCGCGTGATCGGTTCCATGGAGCTGTTCGGCATCTATCACAATACCAGCCCCGTCACGAACCGCGATCACGTGGCCTTCTATGTCGCCAAGGGCTTCGAGAAGGCTTTTGACCGCAAACCCGACAATGAAATCGCCGAGGTCGGCTGGTTCGACCGCCATGCCTTGCCCGAGAAAGTGACTCCGGCCACCTCCCAGCGGATCGACGAATATTTCGATCACGCGCCGAAGCGGGATGTGTGGGGGTATTAGCCCCTGACCTCTCCCTCGGAGGGAGAGGTCGTCGCGTAGCGCGAGGTCAGGGGGTTCTTTGGGTGGGTGCATTGGGAAGGCCCTCGACCTCCCCTCGAAGGGAGAGGTAAGCAACCCCTACTTCAAAAACGGCAGTTCCGGCCCGATGGGGATGATCCGCGTCGGGTTGATGGTGGGGTGGCTCCAGTAATAGTGCGTGCGGATATGGTCGAGGTCGACCGTTTCCTTGATGCCGGGGACCTCGTAGAGCGCCTTGAGATAGTGCGAGATGTTCTTATAGTCGGCGATGCGCTGCCGATTGCACTTGAAATGGCCGACATACACCGCGTCGAACCGCACCAAAGTGGTGAACAGACGCCAGTCGGCTTCCGTGACAGTGTCGCCGGTGAGATAGGCGGTTTCCCCGAGCAGGCCTTCGACCCAGTCGAGCGCCTCGAACAGCTTGGCCACGGCTTCGTCATAGGCGGCCTGCGTGGTGGCAAAACCGGCCTTGTAGACGCCGTTGTTGATCTCGTCATAGATGCGGGCATTGATCGGGTCGATCTTGGCGCGCAGGGCTTCGGGATAGTAGTCGTCGCCATTGCCGGTCAGCTCGTCGAAGGCCGAGTTGAACATGCGGATGATTTCCGAGCTCTCGTTGGAGACGATGGTTCCGGTCTGCTTGTCCCACAGGACCGGCACGGTGACGCGGCCTGTATAGTCCGGCACGGCCTGGGTATAGACCTGCCAGAGATAGTCCTTGCCGAACAGATCGTCGCCGGTCGAGCCGGTGGTCTTGTCGAAGCTCCAGCCCGTTTCGTCGGGCATTTTGGGGGAAACGACGGAAACCGGGATCAGCTCTTCCAGATTCTTGAGCTTGCGGAAGATCAGGGTGCGGTGCGCCCAGGGGCAGGCCAGCGATACATAGAGGTGGTAGCGCCCGGCCTCGGCCTTGAAGCCTGGCGCACCGGATGGGCCGGCACTGCCGTCGGCGGTGACCCAGTTGCGGAAGCCGGCCTGGCTGCGCTCGAATTTGCCGCCGGTCTTCTTGGTGTCATACCACTGGCTGGACCATTTGCCGTCGATCAATTGTCCCACGATCGAACCCTTTCCGTCATGTTCTAGACTCGTTGTCCGGGTCAAATGCCCCGAACGTTCAATGCTGTGCCTGACACATAGCGTCGGGTGGGGCGAGCGATAAGGCGGCATGGCGGCAACTGACCGTTGTGCATTTTGAACACAGATGCCCTGCGCGTCTTGAATTTACCGGGTGCGGCCACGATTTTCATTTTACGCGGGGCACCCTTGGTGCTAATGCGATTTCAGGCGTGGAGGCGCCCAGGATGGTAAAGGTTTTGCTGGTGACACGACGACCGTAGCGGTCTCTAGAAGCGGTGCTTTTTCAAGCGCCGGGTTTGTCCTACGCATCCCTCATCCTGGATTATTGCCATGTCCCCCATTGCTGCGCCTTCGGCCGCGACCGCTGCTGTCTCTGCATCTCCCATTTCCGGCCCGACCGTACGCCCCGCGACCGAGCAGGACGATGCGTTCATTGATGAGCTGCAGTCCATTGCCTTTGGTCCCGGCCGGTTTGCGCGCACGGCGTTCCGCATCCGCGAGCGTTTTCCGATCGACAAGAGCCTGAGCCTCGTCGCCGAAGTCGACGGTACGGCGTGTGGCTCGGTGTGGATGACCCCGATCAGCATTGGCGGCATCAATGGCTGGATGCTGGGCCCCCTCGCGACCCACCCCAATTTCCGCAAGCTCGGCGCCGGCAAGCTCCTGGCGCGCGAAGTCACCAAGCGCGCCATGGCGCGGGGCGACGGCCAGTTCGTGATGCTGGTGGGTGACCGCGATTATTACTGCCCGCTGGGCTGGGAGCCGACCACCCTGGGCAATATTGAGTTCCCCGGTCCGGTGGATCCGACCCGCGTGCTGGTCTTTGCCGAAGACCCGACCCTGGCACAGACCCTGTCGGGCGCGATTGCTGCCTGGCAGCAGGGCTAGATGCCTGCCTCTCCCTTTCGGGGAGAGGTAAGGGCTGCCCTTAAGGCAAATCCTCGCTTAAGCTCCCGCTCCCGAAACGAAATCCGGTGCTTTCTTGTCGTCCGACGACATCATCATCGAGCGTCTGGCCAGCCGCCTGCTGGCCGCGCCACCGGCCCCGCCGGCAGAGCACATGCTGGTCCCCGATTGGGCGCCGACGCAGCCGTTCAGCCGTCCGCCGGTGCCGGCTGCAGTGCTGATTGCCCTGGTCCGGCGGCCCGAGGGCCACACCGTGCTCTATACCGAGCGCTCGCCGGACCTGCGCGCTCATTCGGGGCAGGTGGCGTTTCCCGGCGGCAAGGTCGACGCTGCCGATACTGACGCCGCCGCGGCAGCCTTGCGCGAAGCTTTTGAGGAAGTGGGCATGGTGCGCACCGATGCGCGGGTCATCGGCTTCATGCCGACCTATTTTACCGGCACCAATTATCTCATCACGCCCGTCGTCGCCACGGTTGAGCCGAGCGGACCTTTTGTCCCCAATCCGGGCGAGGTGCATTCGGTGTTCGAGGTGCCATTGCAGCGTATTCTGAGCCCCCAGAGCTATGGCGAATTCCGCATCAAACGCGACGGCAAGGAGCACCGGACCTGGCAGATCGACCATGATGGCCACCGCATCTGGGGAATCACGGCCAATCTGACGCGCCGTTTTCGCGACCTGGCCATGGGCGAGGTCGTGTCATGAGTGGCGATCCGCTTGGTTCGGCGGAGTGGCTGTGGCGCGCCGAGACGCAGGCAATCCTCATGGCGCTGGATGGCGGCAAGCGGCGAACGAGGGCGGTCGGCGGCGCAGTTCGCGATGCCATCATGGGGCGGCAGCGCGAAACGGCCGATATCGACATGGCCACCGAATTGTTGCCGGAGGACGTGATCGAGCGGGCCAGGGCGGCTGGCATCGCTTTTTATCCGACCGGTATCGAGCATGGCACGGTCACCCTCAAGCTTGGCGACACGCTGGCCGAGGTGACCACTCTACGGCGCGATGTGGAAACCGACGGTCGCCGTGCCGTGGTGGCCTTCGGTACGGATTGGGTGGAGGATGCCCGCCGCCGGGATTTCACCCTCAATGCCCTCTATTGCGCTGCCGACGGCACGCTGTTCGACCCGCTTGGCGGCGCTGAGGATGCCCGCAATGGCATTGTCCGCTTCATCGGCGATGCCGCCCAGCGCATCGAGGAGGATGGTCTGCGCGTCTATCGCTTCTTCCGTCTGTCGGCGAGCCATGGCGGTGAGCAGTTTGATGCCACTAGCCTCGCTGCCTGCGCCGCGGCGGTGACGCAGCTGTCTCACCTCTCACGCGAGCGGGTGGGGGGCGAGGTCCTGCGCATGCTGGGCCTGCCCAGGATCGTCCGCACGCTTGGTCAAATGTCGGAAATCGGCCTGCTGCCGCTTCCTGCCGCCACACTCGCAGCGCTCGCTGCCTATGAGAAGCTCGGTGGTCAGTCTGCCGCCACACGGCTCGCCCTGATTGCCGGCGACCGGCTCGACGCGGTGAAGGTCGAATGGCGCCTTTCCAAGGATATGGTCGGCGCTGCCCGCAACATTGCTGCCTCGGCTGAACTGTTGGCCGACGATCGGGTGGCGGAAGCCGCCTATCGATATGGCGAAGCGGCAGTGGAAGGTCTGGCCGCTGCGGCTGCATCGGGGGATTGGGTACAGGCCAGGCTCGCCGAAGCGGCGCGTGCGCTGGCGGCAATCGTCGTGCCGCCATTCCCTGTTTCGGGGCACGACCTCGCCGGCCTCGGCATTGCGCAGGGGCCGGCCATGGGTGAGGAACTGGCTCGTCTGGAACAGGCCTGGATCGAAAGCGGGTTCGCCCTCGGCAAAGCAGAACTGCTCGGGCTCGTGCGCCCCTAGTGCTTGGTTGACTTGCCTGGGTGCTTGGCCGGCTTGGCTGACGCATCCTCGACGTCGACGATGCGCTCCTTGATAAGATCGATCATGTCGGGTCGAATCTCGGTTTCGCCGTGATAGGTCCTGAGGTTTTCGACAGCGCGGCGGACCACTTCCGCTTCGCTTTCGGCCTCGGCGTGCCAGGTGGCACCGGGGATCAGTGAGCCCGATTCAAATCGTTTCATTGTTATCTCCCGCGGTCATTGTGCCTTGGCACAACGTCCGGGCGGAGGACGGGGTTCCCAGATTGCGGGCATATCGCGCGGGCGCGATGAAACATCGCGTTCACGAGGGCAGGATCGAGTTCCCTTTGTCACCTTATCACCCTAAGATTGTCCCGAAAGTCGAGGTGCATGGCGTAGATGAGAGCAGGTTTGCTGAACAGAATCCGGGACTTGGCCTGGCCGCGCATGGGTTTGCGGCGCTATGGCACCTATCTGCGCAAGCGGGTGATGCGGCTGTCTGCCAGCCCGCATGCCATTGCCGCGGGTGTCGCGTCCGGGGCAGCCGTATCGATGTTTCCGCTGATCGGCCTGCACTTCTTTCTTGGCTTTGTGCTGGCTTTTGCCACGCGCGGCAACATGATAGCCGCCGCAATAGGCACAGCTTGGGGCAATCCCGTCACCTTCCCCTTTTTCTTCGCGGCGGCTTATGCGGTGGGCGACTGGCTGCGCGGCGGCGGGGGCGTCAGTGCCGCCGAATCCGAGCAGCTTGCCACGACCGGCGCGCAGCTCAGCGATGGCCTGTTCTCCGGCGGGTTTGAAGCCATCCTGCCCACCTTCACCACGATGATGCTGGGCGGGCTGCCCATCGCCGTTGTGGTCTATGGCGCCTTCTACATCGTGGTCCGGACCGTAGTGACCCGCTTCCGGGCGATGCGGCAGGCGCGCATGGCGGAACGCCGGGGCATGGCGCAGCAGTCCTGATGCTCTGATCAGTCGTCGACGAAGGCGCCGATCTGGCTGAGACCTTCAAGCCAGGTGCCGCCATCGCGCCGCACGACGGCGCGCGGCAGGATGCCGGTTTCCGCCGCCAGCGCATCGGCAAGCACCTGCGAATGGGTTACGACCCAGACCTGCGTGCGCTGTGCCGCCTTGGCGATGATACGCGCCAGCGCCGGCAGCAGGTCGGGGTGAAGACTGGCCTCGGGCTCGTTGAGCGCGATCAGCGGGGGCAGGCGATAGGCCAGCAGCGCGCCCATCAGCGCCAGAAACTGCAGCGTCCCGTCCGACAATTCATGCACGCCGAAGTCGCGCCTTGGCGTATCGGCAAAGCGCATGGTGAAGCTGGCATGGGTTCCGGGCGGCGGCACGCTGAGCCGTGCGCCCGGAAAGGCATCTTCCACGGCTGTATGCAGGTCCTGGGCATCTCCCCGGATATGAACCAGCGTCGCGAACACGGCTGCCAGATTGCCGCCATCGGCATCCAGCATGGGGGCGGTCACGGCCAGCGATGGCCGGCGCAGCAGGGCCTCCGTGTCGGTGCGAAAGCCATGGTAGAATCGCCAGGCCGCAAGCGCGTAGCGCACCGCGTCGATCTCCGGAACGGCACCGCGCAAGCCCGACAGGGCCGTCTCGCTGCCGAGCAGCGTTTCTTCCATCTGCCGCCTGTTGCCATCGTCATCGCGATACCAGGCCGCCACGCCCTTGCGTTCCAGCAGGGCAACGTTGCGCTTGGCATGGCGGATGGTCAGCGTTTCCCGCTTGATCTGTGGCTCAAGCTCGAACACGGCCTCGTATCGGGAGTCGCCAAAGCCGATTTCGACCTCATAACTGGGCGCAAGGCCTCCCTTGTCATCGGCCAGCACGTCTTCGAGGCCGACGCGCAGCACCATGCGTGGCGGTTCGCTCGCCTTGCGCTCGCCGGCCCACATGGCAGATCCGAGCCCGCCTTCCCGCGCCAGGGCAAGGGCCAGGTCTCCCGTCGCGGCCGATCGAACCAGTTCAAGTGCCCGGTAAAGGTTGGTCTTGCCCACACCATTAGCGCCCACCAGCACCGAGAGCTGGCGCACGGGAAAATGGATGGAGCGGACGGACCGATAGCCGGCAATGTGGATATCGGTCAGTCCCATGCGCTAGGGCCAGATAACGGCGGGCGGCATGGAGGACAGAATCGAGTTCACATTGCCCCCGGTCTTGAGCCCGAATGTCGTGCCGCGGTCGTAGAGCAGGTTGAATTCGACATAGCGGCCGCGGCGTACCAGTTGCTCGTGCCGGTCCGCGTCGGTCCACTCTGTCTCGAAATTGCGGCGCACCAAATCGGGATAAATCCCGAGGAAGGCCTCGCCCACCGCCCTGGTGAAATCGAAGTCGGCGGACCAGTCGCCGGAATTGTGGTGATCGTAGAAAATGCCGCCAATGCCGCGATGCTCGTTGCGGTGGGGCAGGAAGAAATAGTCGTCGCACCACTTGCGGTAGCGCTCATAGTCCACGCCCGGGCGCCCTTCACAGGCGGCGCGCATGGCGGCGTGGAAATCGAGGCTATCGCGGTCATCCTGCACGCGACGGCGGTCGAGCACCGGGGTCAGGTCGGCGCCGCCGCCAAACCACTGCTTGCCGGTGACGATCATGCGCGTGTTCATGTGCACGGCAGGGACGTGCGGGTTCCAGGGATGCACGATCAGCGAAATGCCGGCGCTCCAGAATTTGGCGCCAGCCTCGGTGCCCGGCATCTGCTTGGCAAAGTCCTCCGAAAACTCGCCATGCACCGTCGAAATGTGCACCCCGGCCTTCTCGAACACCCGGCCATGCAGCATGCCCATTTCCCCGCCGCCCCCGGCCGGGCGATCCCAGGGGGAAATCTCGAACCGGCCTGCCGGCATCTGCGCATTGGGGCCGCGCACCGCGTCCTCAATGCTCTCGAATGCCGCGATGATCCGGTCGCGCAAGGCGCGGAACCAGGCCTGGGCGGTGGCTTTCTTGTCTTCGATGTCGTCGGGAAGTGTCATGGTATCCGTGAAATGAACCGTCATGCGAGCCCTGTAAACCCGTCCGTCTGCCTTTTTGCTTCGCCCAGGATAAGTGTCGCCGCCAGGGCGACATTGATCGAGCGCAAACCCTCGCGCATCGGAATGCGGATCCGCAGGTCTGCCGCATCGGCCACGGCGTCGGGCACGCCGGCGCTTTCCCGCCCAACCATCAGGATGTCGTCGGGCCGGTATTCCACCGAATAGGCAGAGGTCTCCGCCTTGGTCGTCAGCAGCACCAGCCGGCGCCCGGCTGCGCGCCGCCACGCGTCGAACTGGCTCCAGCTGGCATGTTCCTGGACGCTGGCATGGTCGACATAGTCGAGCCCGGCGCGGGCCAGGGCCTTGGCCGAAAAGGGGAAGCCGGTGGGGTGGATGAGGTGGATCCTCGTGCCGAGGCACGCGCCGAGCCGAATGAGGGTTCCGGTATTGTTGGCGATGTCGGGCTGGTAGAGGGCGAGTTCGACCGGCATGGCGGATTCCATCGAATGTGAGGCATCTGGCGGTGGTTGCGGGGGCATGAGCGGCTGCCGGCCCGGGTATAGTGTCGCAGTTGAGCCGTGTCACTCGTAGGCGCTCTGGACAAGTTCCTATGACAGTGCAAAAAGAACCGCCACTGACGGGCCGCTTGAGGGCGGACGGCTGCTGATTCCGCCTAGGTGGGAAATGGTTTGCCTCGCCGGCCGCGTCTGATGTGATTGTACGGGGATACGGACCTTGGCCACGCAAGCTCAACATTCAACAACGCGGCGGGATTTCATCTTTGTCGCGACGGGTTCGGTGGCCGCTGTCGGCGCTGCCGCTACGGTCTGGCCATTGATCAACCAGATGAACCCCGATGCCTCGACGCTCGCCCTGGCCAGCATCGAATTCGACGTTTCTGCCATTCCTGAAGGTCAGTCGGTCACCATCATGTGGCGCGGCCTGCCGGTGTTCGTGCGTCATCGCACCCCGGCCGAGATCGAGGAAGCCAAGGCTGTGCCGCTGAGCGATCTCAAGGATCCTGCGACGGACGAGCAGCGCACCAAGGAAGGCCACGAACAGTGGCTGATCATGATTGCCAACTGCACCCATCTCGGCTGCGTGCCCGTGGGCGATGCTGGCGATTTCGATGGCTGGTTCTGCCCATGCCATGGCTCGCACTACGATACTGCCGGCCGTATCCGCAAAGGTCCCGCACCCACCAATCTGGTGCTGCCGCCTTATGAATTCCTCAGCGATACGCTGGTCCAGATCGGTTAGTGGGGGCTTTCCCGATGTCAGAACATTCAACTTACACACCCGGCAACGGCGTCGAGAAGTGGCTCGATGAACGCCTGCCGATCATCCGGTTCTCCAAAGAGCACCTGATGGACTTCCCCACGCCGAAGAACCTCAACTACTGGTGGACCTTCGGCGCGATCCTGGTGATGTGCCTGGGTATCCAGATCGTCACCGGCATCATCCTGGCGATGCACTATACGCCCCATGTCTCGATGGCATTCGACTCGGTCGAGCACATCCGCCGCGACGTCAATGGCGGCCGGATGATCCAGGCGTTCCACGCCGTGGGCGCCTCGATGTTCTTCGCCGCCGTCTATATCCACATCTTCCGCGGCATGTATTTCGGCTCCTACAAGGCGCCCCGCGAGATCCTGTGGATCCTGGGCGTGCTGATCTTCGTGCTGATGATGGCAACCGCCTTCATGGGCTATGTGCTGCCCTGGGGTCAGATGTCCGGCTGGGCCGCGACGGTTATCACCAACATCTTCGCAGCCATCCCCGTCATCGGTACGCCGCTGCTGGAATTGCTGCGTGGCGGCTTCTCGGTGGGCAATCCCACGCTGAACCGCTTCTTCTCGCTGCATTACCTGCTGCCCTTCGTCATCGCCGCCGTGGTTGCGCTGCATATCTGGGCGCTGCATGTGCCCGGCAACAACAACCCGACCGGCGTCGACGTCAAGGACAGCCGCGATACCTTGCCCTTCCATCCGTACTACACGATGAAGGACGCGTTCGGCATGGTGCTGTTCCTGATCCCGTTCGTCTGGTTCGCCTTCTTCGCGCCGGATATCCTGGGTCACCCCGATAACTACATCCAGTTCAGCAGCACCGTGACGCCGGCACATATCGTTCCCGAATGGTACTTCCTGCCGTTCTACGCGATCCTGCGCGCCATCGACTTCAACATCCTGTTCATCGACTCCAAGCTGGGCGGCGTGATCTTCTTCGGCGGCTCGATCGTCATCCTGTTCTTCCTGCCCTGGCTGGATACGTCCAAGGTTCGTTCGGGCAATTTCCGCCCGATGTTCAAGTGGTTCTACTGGCTGTTCGTGATCAACTTCGTGGCTCTGACCTATCTGGGTGCAGCGCCGGCCGAAGGCATCTACGTGGTTCTCGCCAAGATCTGCACCGCCTACTACTTCATCCACTTCCTCATCGTTCTGCCGCTCCTCAGCCGCATCGAAACGCCTCGGCCACTGCCGACCAGCATTTCGGAAAGCGTGTTGAGCAAGTCGCACGCGTAAGGGAAGGGGAAGGAACCATGATGAATATCAAGACCATCCTCTCCGCGCTGATCCTTTCGTTCGGTATGGGCGCTGCGGCCCAGGCTGCCGAGGCAGGCGTTGCTATCGAAAAGCAGAGCTGGAGCTTTGCCGGCATTTTCGGCACCTATGACGAGAACCAGCTGCAGCGCGGCTTTCAGGTCTATCGCGAAGTCTGCGCCAGCTGCCACGGCGCCCGGCTGATCGCCTTCCGCAACCTGGCGGAAGCGGGCGGCCCGGGTTTCTCCGAGGAGCAGGTCAAGGCGCTCGCGGCCGAGTATGAAGTTGCCGATCCTGCCGCTGACGGCGGCTTCCGCACGGCCGTTCCGGCAGACCGCTGGCCGTCACCCTTTGCCACCGAGCAGGATGCCCGTGACGCCAATGGCGGCGCGCTGCCGCCCGATTTCTCGGTTCTGGCCAAGGCGCGCGGTGTCAGCGACCCGTTCCCGTTCTGGGTGTTCAACTACTTCACCGGCTATTCGGAAGGCGGTCCGGATTATATCCATGCCCTGCTGACCGGCTATCATGACGAAGTGCCGGAAACGGCGCCGCACAACTCCGACGGTACGCCGTTCGAGCTGGCCGAGGGCAAGTATTACAACGACTACTTCCCCGGCCACGCTATCGGCATGGCGCCCCCGCTGCAGGATGAGCTGGTCACCTATACGGTTGCCGAAGGCCAGGCCGAAGTGCCGCTGACGGTCGACCAGTATGCCACGGACGTTGCTGCCTTCATGATGTGGATGGCCGAGCCCCACCTGGCCGGCCGCAAGCAGACTGGTTTCGTCGTGCTGCTGTTCCTCGTCATATTCGCTGGCCTGATGTACGCCACCAAGCGCAAGATCTGGGCCGGCATCGAGCACTAGTCACCGGCCGCCGTCGGCGGCGAAAACGCGCCAGTGGCGCGTTTTCAGGTGACTAGGCCCCGGAGAGCTATGCTCGCAGGGCGACCGGCGGACCAAATCCTCAATCCGAAAGGGCCCTGATGGGCCCTTTCTCTCTTGCATCACACACAGTTCAGCCTCTTGCCATTCGGGCCGCGCACCGCAATATTCGACGGGCGCAAATCAGTTGCCCAGGGAGCCGACATGTCCGCCATTCGCATTGCAGTGACTGTCGTAGGCGCCGCCATCACCGTGAGCCGTCATCCGGCGGTTCGGGCCGGCATTAATGCCGTGGCCACCAATCCCAAGGCGCGTGAGACGGCAATCGCCGTGACCCGCTCGGCCGCCTATAATGCCGGCGTGCTGGCGCGCCATCTCATCGGCCGCCGGACGCGCTGAACTCTTCTCCCCCTGACACAGGTTTGCCATGCCGCTCGACCTCAAGGCCCTCGTGCGCACGATTCCGGACTATCCCAAGAAGGGTATCCTGTTTCGTGACATCACTACGCTGATCGAGCATCCCGAGGGGTTCAAGGAGAGCATCGAGCGGATCGCCCGGCAATTCCGCGGCCAGGGCATCACCCATGTCGCCGGTATCGAGGCACGTGGCTTCATCTTCGGAGCGGGCGTCGCCATCGCACTGGGCGTCGGCTTCCTGCCGATCCGCAAGAAGGGCAAGCTGCCGGGGGAAACCATCGGGCAGAATTATGCGCTCGAATATGGCGTCGACACGATCGAGATCCATGCCGACGTGATCGACAGCCGCCACAAGGTTCTCCTGGTCGATGATCTCATCGCCACGGGCGGCACGGCCATCGCGGCGGTCGGCCTGCTGCGCCGCACGGGCGCAACGATCGAAAAGGCGGCCTTCGTCATCGACCTGCCAGACCTTGGCGGCGCCGCCAAGCTTGAGGCCGAAGGCGTCGATGTGATGTCACTGATCGCGTTCGAGGGACACTGAGCCGCCACTGGCTACCAGTTGTTCCGCCCGTCCATTTCCTCCACCTTGACCCCGGACCAGTCCAGGTCCTCCACCAGCCGCAGGTTCAGCCCGAAGCTGCGCGCGGTGGGAATGGAAGAGCCAGCGCCATCCTTGGGCGTGCCGTCAGCATTGTAGGCGCTCGACCAGTCGGGACTGTCGCCCCAGGTCTGCATGCCGCAGCGTCCGCAGAAATGGTGCTGATGTATCTCGGGTGCCGTCGAGTAGCTGCGTTCGTCCTCGCGCGACAGGAAGGTCAGCTCGCCGGGCTTGTAATAGGCCCAGACCGCTCCGGTTCGCGCGCAATAGGTGCAGTTGCAGGTCTTGGCCTCGGTGGGCTGGCGGGGCAGCTCGATCCGGGTGGCGCCGCAGTGGCATGAAGCGATGAGAGACATGTCGGGACTCCGTGCTGGTGTCTTTCAACCATCGCGGATCGTGCTGACAGGGCCTGTCAGCAAGTTCGACTAGCTCCTGTCGCGTCAGGCGGCCATGGCCTCGCGGGCGTCGACCAGGCAGAACTGGTTGCCTTCGGGGTCGCGCATCACCGTATAGGTGGGCAGCACGCGCACGGTTTCGGCTCCGGCCTGCTTGAGCCGTTCGACGGTGCCATTGCGATCCCCGACCTCGACGTCGAAATGCACCCGGTTATTGTCGTAGCGGCGGCCTTCCACATTCTGGAAGCAGATGGAAGGTCCCGGGCCGTCGACCATGACGGTCGGATCGGTGTCGGGCGTCAGGCCCAGTGCCGCAAGGCGGGCGATCTCGGCCTCGTCATAGGCGCGCACTGCGTAGCCATCGAGCAGGCCAGCCCAGAACTGGGCCAGTCTGGCCGGCTTGTCGCAGTCGAATACGATCTCGTTGATCTTGCCCATAGGGTGGTCTCCTTCTTCTGAAGCTCAGTCCCGATAGCCCGCAAATGCGGCAAGACTGGGCACTGCTCGTAGAGGCGGCAGCGCCCGGTCCTCCCACCACCTGCTACTCGGCTGGCTGGTGCTTCAAATGCCCGCCTGCGACGCCCGGTTTGCCGGCCAGGGTCTTCTGGCCCACGAGGACGGTCAACAGCGCCAGGGCACCTGCCACCACGGAGACAGTGAAGCCGTTGCTGGCGCCATAGGTGTCGACCACCCAGCCAGCTGCAAAGGAGCCCAGCGCCATGCCGATGCCGATGCCGGTCATCACCCAGGTGATGCCTTCGGTCAGCATGCTGGCCGGCAGCCGGCGTTCGATCAGGCCAAAGGCGGTGATGAATGTGGTGGAGATGGCGATGCCGCTGGCAAAGACGGCGATGGTCAACAGCGGTACGGTCGACACGAAGAGCAGCGGCACGGCGGTAACGGCGATGATTGCAACCGCGATGGCAAGCTGCTGCTGCAGCGGCAGCTTGAGCTTCACCGCCCCGAAGATCAGGCCGACCACGAAGGAGCCAATGGCATAGACCCCGATCACGAGGCTGGCTGCCTCGGGCTGGCCCAGGGCTTCCGTCATGGCGACCGCAGTCACTTCCGTGGTCGCAAACATGGAGCCGATGAAGATCAGGATCAGGGTGACGATCTGGACCGGTCGTTGCCAGATGGCGGAGTGCTGGGCCACGGCGGTCTCGAGGCTGACCCTCGGCTCAGTTGCCCGCTGGGCGATAAAGGCAATGGATCCCAGGGCGAGGAGGGCGGTGCTCACGGCCATGCCCGCCTCGGGGAACAGGGCCACGCTAAGCCCGACCGACAGGGAGGCGCCGGCCACATAGACCAGCTCGTCCGCCGCCGATTCGAAGGCGAATGCGGTGTGGAGCTCCGGCCGGTCGCGGAACAGCTCGCTCCAGCGGGCGCGCAGCATGGCCGGATAGCTGGGCATGAATGCCGCCAGCAGGGCGGCGGCGAACAGGGTCCAGACGGGCCAGTGCTGGTTGGCGGCCAGGATCAGCGCCACGAATGCCAGGACAGAAACAATGGTGGTGGGGACCAGTATCCGTGACTGGCCGAGGCGATCCACCAGGCGTGAAATCTGTGGCGAGAGCAGGGCGTTGGCCAGCGCATAGGCGGCCGATACGGCACCGGCCAGCCAGTATTCGCCGTGGGTTTGCGACAGCATGGCCACGATGCCAATGGGGGCCATGGCCATTGGCATGCGCGCAAAAAAGCCGGCGGCGGCGAAACCCTTTGCGCCGGGCGCGCGGAAAATAGCTCCGTAGGGGTTGGACATTTCTACGATTCCTCGACATTTGATGGAGCGCCACCTAAATGTAGAGACATACGTGGCGTATGCTAATTGCGTAATCTCATACGCATCGTATGTCAATTAACATACGATGCGTAGGTCAATCAGGTGTGCCGATGGCTCGCAAACCCCGTAGCGAAATGATCGCCGAGACCCGCGCCAAGCTGATTGCCGCTGGCCGTCAGGCGTTCGGAACCATTGGCTATGCGGATGCGTCGATGGATGATTTCACGGCCGCAGCCGGGCTGACCCGGGGCGCGCTCTACCATCACTTTGGTGACAAGAAGGGCTTGCTGCAGGCGGTCATCGCCGAGATCGATGCCGAAATGACCGCGCGGCTGAAGCTGCGGGCGGCCAAGGCGCCGACGCCGTGGGAGGGCTTCGTCGAGGAGGGCATTGGCTATATCGAGATGGCGCTGGAACCCGAAGTGCGGCGCATCGTGCTGCGCGATGGGCCTGCGGTGCTGGGCGATCCGGCCGCGTGGCCGACGGCCAATGGCTGCATCACCGCCATGACAAACAGTCTCGAAGCCCTGTTCGAGGCGGGGGTGATTGGCGCGGTGGATTTCGAGGCAACCGCCAGGTTGCTGACCGGGGCGTCCAGTTATGCGGCGCAGTGGATTGCCAATTCAGACGACCCCGAGAATGCCTCGAAGCGGGCCTCGGTGGCCTATCGCCAATTGGTAGAGGGCCTGTTATGCGACCGGCCGGATATGGCCGCGGAGAGCCGGTAACGACGTTGATTTGCCCGGCGCCGAAGCGCCGGGCTTCGCGGTCAGTTGCGTGGTGATTTCAGCAGGGCCTCCAGGGCAGGCAGGGGCATGGTGGCCTCCTGCCTGGGCTGGGCGACTTTCCTGGCTTCGATCTTGCGCATCGGAATGGGCGCGCCGTGGCGTGGCACATTGCGCGTATGGGCGACCTGTTGCGGGCGCTGGAAGATGTTCTTGGGCATCAGCAAAACCTTTCTCCTTCCCGTCCGACTTGTTTCAGAGCGGCGGGATTGAAATGGACGCAGCGCAAGGCGCCGCGCGATGAAGCGTGGTTTGGCGGGACGCAGGGATATCGTCAGGGGGAGTGGATGGGTCAGCCAGCCGCCAGGGGCGGGCATGGACCAGGACCTGATCTCGCTCTGAACGGCATCCATACTCTTTCGGTCACGCGCTGGCGCTGAGCGGAAAAGTGTCTGGCGTCCGGGGCAAGTTTTCAGATCATTTCGGGTCGCAACCTCATCTTGGAACGAGGCGAACCATAAAAAAACTGCGGGCACCCGTCAACCGGGCGCCCGCTGCTTGTTCGGTCAGGGCTCGAGACGTCCCGATTCCGGCACCTGCTCGGCGCCGATATCGGGCTCGTTGCGGGTCTTGTAAAGCGAGTAGATCACGCCGCCGGCCAGGATGGAGATGGTGACGATCAGCGAGAGCAGCGTGTCGATCTTGATGCCCATGGGCACGAGGAAGATCTTGATACCCACCAGCACGAGGATGATCGCCAGGGAAATCTGCAGGTAGCGGAAGCGGTTCATGGCCGCTGCCAGGGCGAAATACAGCGCGCGCAGGCCCAGGATGGCGAAGATGTTGGACGTATAGACGATGAAGGTGTCCTGCGTCACGGCGAACACGGCCGGGACAGAGTCGACCGCAAAGATCAGGTCGACGGTTTCCACCATGATCAGCGCCACGGCCAGCGGGGTCAGCCAGGTGACGATCTTGCCGGTCTTGGGGTCGGGCTGCTTGACCGTGAAATTGCGGCCATGCAGCTCCTTGGTGACGCGGAAGCGCTTGGTCAGGAAGCTGTAGACCGGGTTTTTCTCGATACTGGGTTCTTCATCCTGGTGCTTGAACATCCGGATGCCGGTGAAGACCAGGAAGGCGCCGAAGAGGTAGAGGATCCAGATATACTGGTAGACGAGCGCCGCCCCCAGGCCGATCAGGATGGCGCGGAAGAAGATGACGCCAAGGATGCCCCAGAACAGCACGCGGTGCTGGTAGATGCGCGGGATGGCCAGGAAACCAAATATCGTGGCGATGACGAACATGTTGTCCATCGCCAGGCTCTGCTCGATCAGGTAGCCGGTATAGAATTCGAGCCCGGCCTCGGCGCCGCGCTGCCACCAGACCCAGCCGCCGAAAGCCATCGCGATCGCGACGTAAAAGCCGTAAAGCGTCAGGCTTTCCTTGGCGCCGATCTCGTGCTCATCGCGGTGCAGGATGCCCAGGTCAAAGACCAGCAGGGCAATGACGATGGCGACGAACGCCACCCAGAAATAGACGGGAGTACCCAGAAATTCGCCCATAAGGGCGCTAAGAAGCGATTCCATCGCCGGACCTTTCTCCATGAAGTTTGGAGCGGCTCCGACATCACGAGAGCAATAGTCGCTCTCGCCAGAGGGGCCCGGCGCCGCAACAGCAAAATGCCTGATTGGGAGAAAAGTTCAACCCCATCGCGGCAGAATGTCGCTTTAGGGCTTGGCTAGCGCGGCGTGCAGAGCATGACGATGGCTTCGGCCGTTTCCAGCTGGATGGCCGTGCCATAGGTCGGGTCGGGGATGACGCGGCCGGCCGTCATGTTGCGGGCCGTCTTGAGGCCGCCATCGTTGAAGCCGACGCCGTCCTGATAGATGGTGATGGTCCCGGTGCCCGAGCTGGCATCGCCCACCACGGTCGACGCGAAGCCATAGACCTCGCCATAGATGGTCAGGATGCCCGCCTTCGCGGTGGTGGCGTCGCGACAAGCCCAGTTGCCCACAAAGTTCTGGGCCATGGCCGGCGCTGCGGACAAGACGGTGAGGGCGGCTATGAGGGCGATTCGGCGCATGGGGCAGAGAGTGCCGCCGCGCGGAAATGCTTTCAAGAGCCGCGTTTCAGCAAGGGGCCGATCAGTGGCAGTTTGGTGAGGGCAAGCAACAGTCTGAGCTTGAGCGGCATGCTGTAGTCGCGCAGCTTGGAGAAGCCGACGAGCTCGGCGCGATAGACCAGCTCGCCGTGCTGGTTGGTTGCCGTCAGGCGGTTGAACAGCAGGCCCCAGCCGGGAATGGAGTTGGAGGCGCGCTTGTCGGTCACCACAAGCTCATAGCTCACCGTGTCGCCGGGGCGCACCGGCACCTTGAAGACCATGGAATTGACCCCGGGGGAGGGGCCGGACACGCCGGGCTGCCTGCCCTCGGCCAGAAGGCGCTCTTCTTCGGCAAACAGGGCGTCCACCATCTTGCGGTGGCCGACGCTCACCGTGTGCCAGCCGCTGGCGACCAGCCCGCCAAACTGGCTGTGCTGTGCCGCCACGGCGTCGAGGTGGAAATATTGCGGATCATAGAGCGTGGCAAAGCGGACGATCTCGTCGGCGCCGAAGGTATGGCTGCCGAGCGGGAAGACCTCGTCGATGACGATATCCTCGAACCAGCGGGTCATGCCGGCACTCCGGGCTCGCGTGTATCGATCAGGTTGGCCAGGCGCATGGTCAGCACCGGCTGGTCCTTCTGGTTCCGCACGTCGAAATCAAGGGTCATGATGCCCCATTGCGGATGGCTGGCCGAGCGGCGCAGTTCGGCAATGGTCACCGTGCCGCCAATGGTGTCGCCGACCATGACCGGGTTCTTCCATTTGAGATCGGAAAAGCCCAGCCCCCCGGCCGAGGCGACCTTGCTCAGAAAGGCGTCGACCAGCATGCGCAGGCTCAGGGCGCCGGTCTGCCAGCCGCTTGAGGCCAGGCCACCCAGCAGGCTCGCTTTGGCCGCCGCCTCGTCGAGATGGAAGGGAAACGGGTCGAATTCGCGGGCGAAGGTGATGATCATCTCCTTGCTCACGGTGATATGGCCCAGATCGGCGACTTCGCCGACCGTGAGGTCCTCGAAGTGGCGGCGATCTTTGGTGACAGGATTGGTCATTGGCTTGCCCTATACGTCAACGGACGTTTTGCCCTTTTTGCCTGCGCAAGGCAACCCGGATTTGCCTCATGTGCCAGCTGCCAGCCGCGCGCTGGCGCGAAACTGCAGCGGTGCCACGCCCCGTTTGCGCCGGAAAGCCTTGGCGAGATAGTTGGCGTCGGCGAAGCCGGTGGCCTGGGCTATGGCGACGACGCTCATGTCGGTGGCCAGCAGCAGGCGTTCGATTCTCTCGATGCGCCGGTCCAGCACGAAGTCGGAGGGGGGCGTGCCGACCGCGGCGCTGAACTGGCGGACGAAGTGGCCCCGGCTCATCTCGGCTAGGCGTGCCAGCCGTTCCACCTGCAGCGGCTGGCCCAGATTGGTCTCGACATGGGCCATCACGCGGGCAATGGCGGGTGGCAGGCCTGGCTCGGGCACGGCGCTGACGCCGAAGACGCCATCATGCAGCGCCGCCATGGCGGCATAGGCAGTGGCTGACACCTCGCCGGGCGTGATGTCGGGCTGCTCGATCAGGGACAGGCAGGCCCTGGCTATGCGGTCCACCACGCCTGCGGGCGGGCGCATTACGGGCCCGGTGGCATCGATCAGTTCCCGCGCCAGTCGCAAGGCCTCGCGGCCGTTCAGCACCATCCAGAAATATTCCCAGTGCCCGCCGCGCTCCAGCCAGTAGCGATGGGCGTGGGGCATCGAGAGCAGCATGGTCTGGCCGGGCACCAGCCGATGCTGCACGCCGGCAAAGTCGAGCCGCCCCTCACCGACGATCGTGTGCTGGATGACCAGGAAGGGAGCCGTGCCGCGCTGCAGCCCGTCCCAGGAATAGACTTCGTTGCGGCGCTGCTCATAGCCGGCGCTGATCGCCATGCAGTGGAGCGGCACCGCGCTCTTGGGCAGCGTCAGGACGCGGACGTCATAGCCATGGTCGAGCAGGTCGGAGAGCACAATATTACCCTGATTGGCACAACCTTTCTCTAGCACTCTCCGGCGCCGAAAGGCTAGCAAAGTGCAAGCAAACCGCAAGCATGCCGGCAGAAGGTGCTGGTTGGAGGATCGCTATGTCGTTCAAAGTCACAGTCATCGGCGCCGGGTCGATCGGCTTCACCAAGACGCTGATCTCGGACCTGCTCAAGGTGCCGGAATTCGTCGGCTGCGAGTTCGCGCTCACCGACATCAACCCGCACAACCTCGACATGGTCAAACAGGTCATCGAGACCATCGTCTCGGTCAACAAGCTGCCGGCCAAGGTCACAGCCACCACCGACCGGCGTGCCGCCATCACCGGCGCGCGCTACATCATGTCTTGCGTGCGCGTCGGGGGGCTCGAGGCCTTTTCGACGGATATCTCGATCCCGCTCAAGTATGGCGTCGACCAGTGCGTGGGTGACACCATCTGCGCCGGCGGCATTCTCTATGGCCAGCGCAACATCCCGGTCATTCTCGATTTCTGCAAGGATATCAGGGAAGTAGCCGAGCCCGGCGCGCTGTTCCTCAACTATGCCAACCCCATGGCGATGAACACCTGGGCCGCCGAAATGTATGGTGGCGTCAATGTGGTTGGCCTGTGCCACGGCGTGCAGCATGGTGCGCACCAGATCGCCAATGTGCTCGGCGTCACCGATGACGAGCTGGACTATGTCTGCGCCGGCATCAACCACCAGACCTGGTATATCGATATCCGCGCCAAGGGCCGGAAGATCGAGGCCGACGAGCTGATCGCGGGTTTCGAGGCCCATCCGGTCTATTCCAGGCAGGAGAAGGTCCGCATCGACGTGCTGAAGCGCTTCGGCGTCTATTCCACAGAATCCAACGGCCACCTCAGCGAATACCTGCCCTGGTATCGAAAGCGCCCCGAGGAGATCGGCCGCTGGATCGACATGAGCGACTGGATCCACGGCGAGACCGGCGGTTACCTGCGCTACTCGACCGAGCGCCGCAACTGGTTCGAGACCGACTTCCCGATGTTCAAGGAGCAGGCCAACAAGCCGCTCAGTGAACACAAGCGGACCAGCGAACATGCCAGCCACATTATCGAGGCCATGGAAACCGGCCGGGTCTATCGCGGCCATTTCAACCGCCGCAATAATGGCATCATCACCAACCTGCCGGACGACGCGATCATCGAAAGCCCCGGTTTTGTCGATCGTTTCGGCATCAACATGATCGAGGGCATCACCCTGCCGACGGCCTGCGCGGCCACCTGTTCGGTGTCCGTGTCGGTGCAGCGCCTCTCGGTGGAGGCTGCCATGACAGGCAATATCGATACGCTCAAGCTTGCCGTGCTGCATGATCCGCTGGTTGGCGCCATCTGCACGCCTGACGAAGTCTGGGCCATGGTGGATGAGATGGTCGTGGCGCAGGCCCAGTGGCTGCCGCAATTTGCCGACGCCGTGCCGGCGGCCAGGGAACGCATGGCCAGGTCGACGGTCAAGACCAGCGACTGGGATGGTGCCGCGCGCAAGAAGGTTCGCTCGGTGGAAGAGCTGCGTGAAGTGGTCGGCGGCCACCACTAGGGTTTTGCAGCCAGGACATGATCTTGGGCAGGCAGTGGTGCGCCTGCCCTTTTTCTTGCCCAGGCAGACCCGCCAGAGCAGCAGCCGCTAAGCCATGTCGTGCGGCAGGTTGGCCGGTATCGCCACACCGTGCTCGGCATATTCGCGCAGCTTGTTGCGCATGGTCCTGATGGAAATGCCCAGTATGTTGGCGGCGTGCGTGCGGTTGCCGTCGGTATGGCGCAGGGTCGCCAGGATCAGGTCACGCTCAACTTCAGCCACGGGCAAGCCGACCAGTGCTTCGGTCGCCTGCGGGTCGGGCTCAAAGAAGTAGGTGTCGAGGTCGTACATAATGGTCGCTTTCTGAGCCCCCAAAGGCTTCGTTCAGCGCCCGGCCAGCGTGCGGCCGTATAGTTAACGACTGGTTAACAACTCGGCGGGCGGCCGATCACATTTGAAGGGCCGCCCGCCGGTCGTGGGAGGGCGTATTTACGCCACGCGCTGCTTCCGCGAGCCGCGGGCCCATTCAGGCAGCATGCTGCCATGGGCTTCGGTCAGGTCGTCCACAAGGTTCCAGATCTGCTCCAGATCCAGCTCGGCGGCGGTGTGGGGATCCATCATCGCGGCATGGTAGATGTGCTCGCGATTTTCGGTCATCAGCGCCGCGACCGTCAGTTCCTGCACGTTGATATTAGTGCGGATCAGCGCCGTCAGCTGGGGCGGCAGGTCGCCGATAAAGGTCGGCTGCAGCCCGTTCTCGTCGACCAGGCATGGCACTTCGACGGCCGCATTGTTGGGCAGGTTGGTAATCACGCCGTTGTTGCGCAGGTTGCCGTAGATCACCGAAGGTTCGCCGGTCCATACCGAGTTGACGATGGAGCTGGCATATTCCTTGGATTGCTTGACCTCGATGCGGTCGGCCTTGCGATAGTCGTCGGAGGTCTGCTTCCAGCGGGCGATCTGCTCGACGCAGCGCTTGGGATACTCATCGAGCGGGATGCCGAACTTCTCGATGATGTCCTCGCGGCCTTCCTTGATGAAGTAGGGCGTATATTCGGCGAAGTGCTCCGAGCTTTCGGTGACGAAATAGCCCAGGCGCGTCATCATCTCGTAGCGCACCTTGTTGGGGCAGCGCGGATTCCAGCCGGGCTTGGGCGCGCGGCCCTCGGCATAGGCGCGGTGCAGGGCCGGGTAGAGGTCCTTGTAGGAGCCATCGGGCTGGCGGTGCTCGAACTTGAGGTAGAAGGCCATGTGGTTGATGCCGGCCGAGCGGTAGCGGATGTCCTCGTAGGGAATGTCCAGGTCATGCGCCAATTCCATGGCCGTGCCCTGGACCGAGTGGCAGAGGCCCACCTGCCTGATGGTGGGGTATTTCTCGGAAATGGCCCAGGTGTTGATGGCCATCGGGTTGACATATTGCAGCATGATCGCCTCGGGCGCGACCTGCAGCATGTCCTCGCAGATGCTCCACAGATGCGGCACGGTGCGCAGCCCGCGCATGATGCCGCCGACGCCCAGCGTGTCTGCGATGGTCTGGCGCAGATTGTACTTCTTGGGCACGTCGAAATCGATCACCGTTGAAGGCTCGTAGCCGCCGATCTGGAAGCAGACCACCACGAAATTGGTGCTATCGAGCGCCTGGCGCTGGTTGGAGAATGTCTCGACCGTTGCGGGCACCCCGAGCGTGGCGATCAGCTTCTTGGCGATGATCTCGCTCTCTTCCAGCCGCGTCGGGTTGATGTCCATCAGGCGGATGGTTGCGCCGGCCAATGCCGGGCGCTGCAGGATGTCGCCGACGATGTTCTTCATGAACACGGCCGAGCCGGCGCCGATAAAGGTGATTTTGGGATTTGCCATAAAGAATGCTCCAGCTAGGCGGCTATTTCGAATGCGGCGCGAACCAGTCGGGCCGTATATTCGGTTTGAGGATTGGTGAGGACTTCGGCCACGGGTCCCTGTTCGACAATCTTGCCGTACTGCATCACCATCACGCGGTGGCAGAGGGCCCGAACGACTTTGAGATCGTGGCTGATGAAGAGGTAGGAGAGGCCTTTTTCGTCCTGCAGCTTGCGCAGCAGGTCGATGATCTGGGCCTGCACCGACAGGTCGAGCGCCGAGGTCGGCTCGTCGAGCAGGATGAATTCGGGTTCCAGCGCGATGGCGCGGGCAATGGCGATGCGCTGGCGCTGACCGCCCGAAAATTCATGCGGGAAGCGGTTGAGGATGGTGTCGGGCATGCCGGCATCGCGCAGCGCCTGACGCACGCGGTCGCCGCGTTCGACGCGATTGGCACCGATCTGGTTGACGATCAGCCCTTCCTCGATGATCTGGCGGATCGACATGCGCGGATTGAGGCTGGCAAACGGGTCCTGGAACACGATCTGCATGCGGCTGCGCAGCGGGCGCATGGCGGCGCGGTCCTTGTTGTGGATCGGTTCGCCATCAAAGAAGATCTGCCCGCCCTGGTTGCCGATCAGCCGGATCAGCGCCTGACCGAACGTCGTCTTGCCAGAGCCGGATTCCCCCACAATGCCAAGGGTTTCGTGGCGCATAAGCTTGATGTCGAGATTGTCGACTGCCTTGAGCTCGAAGAAGTCGGGCTTGAAGAAGCCGCCGCGCTTGAGGGTAAAGCTGACCTTGACTTCCTTGCCCTCAAGCACCGTTTCATGCGCGCCCTCGGCCAGTGGCAGCGCGGTGCCCTTGGGTTCGGAGGCCAGCAAATGCTTGGTATAGGCATGGGTCGGATTGGCGAACAAGGCCTCGGTGGCATTGTGCTCCTGCACCCGTCCATTCTGCATCACATAGACATATTCGCTGAACTGGCGGACCACGGTCAGGTCATGGGTGATCAGGATCACCGCCATGCCGTACTTGTCCTTGAGGTCCTTGATCAGGTTGAGGATCTGCGCCTGTACCGTCACGTCGAGCGCGGTGGTGGGCTCGTCGGCGATCAACACGTCGGGCCGGTTGGCGAGCGCCATGGCGATCATCACGCGCTGGCGCTGGCCGCCCGAGAGCTGGTGCGGGTAGTTGTTCAGCCGCGCCCGGGGTTCGGGGATCTGCACTTCCTCGAGCAGCGCCTCGGCCTTGGCCATGGCCTCGCCGCGGCTCATGCGGTTATGCAGGTGCAGCACCTCGCAGATCTGCTGGCCGATCGTATAGACCGGGTTCAGCGAGCTCATCGGCTCCTGGAAGATCATGGCGATATCATTGCCGCGCAGCTTGCGCATATCGCGGTCGCCCATGGTCACGATGTTCTTGCCCGACAGCGTAATCCGCGTCTCCGGCAAAATCGTCGCCCGTTTTGTCAGCAATTTCATCAGCGTGCGGGCCGTCACGGACTTACCCGAGCCGCTTTCGCCGACCAGGGCGATGGTCTCGCCCCGATGCAACTGGAAAGAGACATCACGTACGGCGTTGACCGTGCCGCCCTCCACCTTGAAATCGACACCGATATTGCGGGCATCGAGGATCAGTTCGCGGCCGTGGCTGCCGAGGTCGTGGCGTGTGTCGGAGACAGGCGTGTAGCTGGGTTCAGTCATGGCCTGATCCTCAATACGGGTCGATGGCGTCGCGCAGACCGTCACCCAGCGCGTTGAAGGCGAAGACGGTGATCAGCACGAAGATGACGGGACTGAGGATCCAGGGGTAGGAACCGATCACCGAGAAGGTGCCCGTATCCTGCAGCATCAGGCCCCAGGAGATCAGCGGCGGCTTAACGGCAAAGCCGAGGAAGCCGAGAAAGCTCTCCAGCAGCACGACGCTGGGAATAGCCAGGGTCACCGCCACGATGATGTGGCTCAGCACGTTGGGCAGGATGTGCCGCGTGATGATGCGGGCATCGGATGAGCCAACGGCGATGGCAGCGCGGACATATTCGATGCGCGCCAGGGACAGGGTCTTGGAGCGCACTTCGCGGCTCAATTGCGCCCAGCCCAGCACCGCCATGACAAAGATCACGAAGGACAGGAACACGTTGGACGGCGCCGTGACCGGGATCAGCGAGGTGAGTGCCAGATAGAGCGGCAGTTGCGGGAAGGCGAGAACGAAGTCGACGAAGCGCTGTACCCAGCTGTCGAGCCGCCCGCCGATATAGCCGGATGTGATGCCCACCAGGGTGCCGACAATGGTGGTGATGGAGACGACGGCCAGGGCAATCATCAGCGAGATGCGCGAACCGATAATGCCGCGCGAGAGGATATCACGCCCGAACTTGTCGGTGCCGAGCAGCTGGATCGGGCGGCCATCGGTCGAGCCGAAGAAGTGGATATTGGCCGGGATGAACCAGAGCAACTGATAGGGGTGGCCGGAGACGAAGAAGCCGGTCGGCGTCGGATTGTCCTTCACCAGGCCGGTGAGCGGCTGGAAGGTGATGGGATCGAACTCACCGGTGTCGCCTATGGGATAGACATAGGGGATCAGGCTGAAGTTGCCATCGGGGTCTTCGAAGGCAATGACATCGGGCGGCGCGAAGGGCAGGTTGGCCTGCTTGGGGTCCATCGGTGCGAAGAAATCGGCAAAGATCGAGACCACCAGCATGATCACGACCAGGACGAGGCCGATCATGCCCATGGGCGAGCGCTTGAAGCGGCGCCAGACCAGGGTGGCATAGGTTTCGTTGCCGCTGCCGAAGCGGGTGAGGACGGGGGAGGGTGCAACATCCGCCTCTTCGGCCGGCGTGGGCATCGGGCCGCCGCTGGCATCGGTGGGCAGGGGGATGGAGGCGTGGGTATCGAGCTTGCTCATTCGTTGCTTCCCCCAAGGCGAACACGGGGATCAAGCGCCACCAGCAGAATGTCGGAGATGATGTTGCCGATGATCAGCGTGACGGCGAGGACCAGCATGAAGGTCGCGGTGACGAAGACGTCGCCGACGCCCATCGAGCCCACAATGGCGGGGCCGACCGTTGCCAGCCCGAAGACGATGGCAACCTCGATCTCGCCGGTCAGCATGTAGGGCAGTACAACGCCCTGGTAGGCAACCAGTGGATGCAACGCATTGGGCACGGCGTGCTTCATGATGACCGCGCCTTCAGGCAGGCCCTTGGCCCGCGCAGTCTCGACATATTGGCTGTTGAGCACGTCGAGCAGGTTGGCCCGCATCACGCGCATATTGTACGCAAGACCGCCGAACGTCGCGATGAAGATCACCGGCCAGATATGCTGCATCAGGTTGACGAACTTGTCCCAGCTCCAGGGGGCGCCGCCGTAGCGCGCGGAGAAGAACATGCCGACTTCCGAGACATTGAGCCGGAAGACGAGGAAATAGAGGATGATGATCGCCAGCAGGAAGCGCGGGATCGTCATGCCGAGGAAGGAGATGATGCCCAGGCCGGTATCGACCCAGGAATACTGGCGGGTTGCCGCGATGATGCCGAGGCCGATGCCCAGCACGGAGGCCAGGATATGGCAGGTCAGCGCCAGAAGGATTGTCGCTGGAAGCCGCTCGGCCACCACATTGCCGACGGGCTTGTTGTAATAGAGCGAATGCCCGAAATCGAAACGTGTGACGATGCCGGTGATCCAGCGGAAATACTGCACGACGATCGGGTCGTTGAGGCCATTGGCCTCGCGATAGATTTCGGCCTGCGCCTCGGCAAGGTCGGGCTGGACGCCGCCCTGATTGATCAGCATGGATCGGATATAGTCGGCATAGTCGCCGGGCGGTGCCTGGATGATGGCGAAGGTCACCACGCTGAGCAAAATCAGCAGCGGGATCGCGCCCAGGACGCGCATGGTGAGAAATCGAAGCATGCCGCAAGCCTTTCCGTTGGAGGCAGGGGGAACTGATCCCCCTGCCGAGTTCGTGCGCTAGACTGCGATTACATCGGGCCGGCCGAGCCGGGTGCGCCCGGCAGGGTTTCGGGATGCAGTTCGTAGTCGCCCTGTGCGTCGGCCGGAACGAAGACACGCTCGCGGATGATGTTGTCTTCGGCCCAGTTGAACATGAAGATCGGGGCACCTGCCGGGATATTGGCAAAGCGCTTGTTGATGATCAGTGCACCGGGATATTGCGTCAAACCGACGGAATAGACGTTCTCGGTGAAGATGCGCTGATACTTCTTCATCAGTTCGGTCCGCTCCGCATTATCGCTTGTGGCGATGAATGCGTTGACGGTATCGACAAGCTCCTGCTCGAAGGGCAGCAGATCGAGGGTGCCGTCGGTGCCCGCACGGTGGAAGTAGTGCGTGCGCGGGCCGGTCGGAGCGAGTGCGGCAGTGCCCTGCACCACCGAGACCATTTCCGAGCCCTGGCGCTCGACATGCCAGTCGAACTGGCCAGCCTGGGCCATGTCGTCACGCGCCGTACCGGACTGGAAGTTGGCGATCACGCGGATGCCAAGCGGTTCCATCTGGGCGATGACGCCTTCGGCAAGGTTGGTGTCCGTGCCGTAGTCGGTATTGGCCAGCAGGGTGATTTCCACGTCGCCACCGCCAGCGGTGCCTTCGGGGAAGTTGCGGATGCCATTGCCGTCGGTATCAACCAGGTTGAGGCCATCGAGCAGGGCATTGGCCGCTTCGATATTGTACGGGTAGTACACGGTCGAAGCCTTGTCGTAGTAGGTCGTGCCGGCATAGAGGCCGCCGGGATAGATGGCGGTGAACGGACCGCGGACCAGCGATTCACCCAGGCGCTGGCGATCGGTAGCGATCGAGATTGCCTTGCGGAAATCCAGCTCGCGGTTGAGTTCGCGAACGGCCTGAGCGCGTTCGTCGGGCTCACCCCAGCCATTGGCCGAAAGGTTCATGCGCAGGGCATAGCCGATGGTGCGGGCACCGAACTGCAGGCGGGCCGGAGCGCTTTCCTCGGCTGAGCGACGCAGCGCCTCGACATAGCTTTCAGCCTGTTCGAGGTTGGAGAAGTCGCCCGAACCGGCCACGGCCTGCACGTCGCGGTCAGCCCAGGTGCTGAGGCGATAGTGCATTTCGTTGAGGTAAGGCAGCTGGTTGCCTGCCTCGTCGACCTTCCAGTAGTAGGGGTTGCGGCGCATGACGACGATGTCGTCAGGACGGTACTCGACCGGCACCCAGGCGCCCATGACCGGAATGTTCATATATTCGGGCGGAAAGGCGTTCTTGTACTGCTCGTAGGTATTCTCGGGCTTGTACTTGGGATGCTCGGCCTTGAGGATATGGCTCGGGCCCGGGCAGAACGTGCCATAGGCCATCGCATAGAGGTACTGGGTGGGGCGGACTTCCTTGAAGGTCCACTTGATGGTGTAGGGGTCGAGCGCTTCAAGCGTCGTGCCCACGCCAAACGTCTCGGGGGTGCCGCCGTTGAGCGGGGAGACGTTGGTATCCAGGATATGGTCTTCCCAGTAGAACATCACGTCTTCAGCGTCGAAGGGGTCGCCGTCGGACCACTTGGCGCCTTCGATGAGCTTCATGGTCAGCTCATGGCCGTCCTCGGACCATTCCCAGCTCCTGGCCAGGTTGGGCAAGGGCTCGAGTTCGTCGGCCTTGACCGTGAACAGCGGGCCGGTGCGCGTCAGGCATTCGGAAAGACCGATATCGATGCCGCCCCAGCCCTGGGACTGGCCGCCGATATAGTTCCAGCCTTCCGGGCGGCCGCCGATGACATGGCGCATGGTGTCGCCATAGACACCGACGCCGTCGGGCATGTTGGCGGTCTTGTAGACCATGGGTTCCTTGGGGAGACGCTCGGCGACGGGCGGCAGGGTGCCGGCCTCGACATATTTCGACGTGACCCAGTCGGGCTCGTGATATTCCGGCAGCGCCTTGAATTCCAGGATGTCCGAAACGCTGACGAAAATGGGTTCGCTCTGAGCGGCAAATTCCGGCGGATCCGGAAGCTCGCCCGTCAGGTCCTGGGCTTGTACCGCTATTAGCGAGACGCCCAGCATCAGTCCGGCCCCACCAAGGGCCATTGCGTGTTTTCTCATAAAACCTCCCATGGCAGCGGGTCGGCATTGATTGCCTGCGTCGGCCACTCCCTGCCGACTGGTCCCGTGCTCAGGCCAAAATCCTACGCCTTGCCATTGGTGAAGCAATCCGGGATGATAGAGACTTATTCCGGTTTTCTAAGAAATCGACGGATAAGTATGACTGTTGATAGCGCCGTCCAGCTGCGCCGCGCGCGCGAAAAAGCGCCCCGGCCGACCCCGCGGCCGGACCGCAGCTTCTATTCGTCGGGCAAGGCTTTCGGCCGCTTCGGCATGCGCTCCTTTGCGCCCCAGATCATGCCCCAGCCGCATGTGCACGGCCATATCGAATTCAACTGGCTGACGCGCGGCAGCATGGATTATGTGTTCGACGGCGGGCCGGTCACCGTCGGCTCGGATCGGCTTGTCGCCTTCTGGGCCGGCATCCCGCACCAGACCATCGGCCTCAGCCCCGAGACGGCAGAGGGGCGTCAGCTTAACATCTACCTGCCGATGGACGCCTTTCTCGAAATGCCCCAGCTCGGGCGGCTGACCGAGACCTTGATGGGGGGCGGCGTCATCCAGCTCAATCCGGACTGCATCGGGCTCGAAACGCTCGATCGCTGGCACCAGGATTATCGCAGCGGCAATGCCCTGCGCACCGATATCGTACGTTCCGAGATCGGCACCATGTTCCGCCGCGCCGCCATCACCGGCTGGGACACCCTGCTGCCCGCCTGGGTGGAAACGACCGGTACGCGCACGCGCACCGGCTCGCCAGTGCGCTATGTGGTGCGGATGGTGCGACACATCGTGGAAAACATCACCGATCCGCTCAGCGCCGAGGACATCGCCAAGGTGGTGGGCCTGCACCCCAATTACGCCACCAACCTTTTCACCAAGGTGATGCATACCTCGGTGCAGAAGTTTGTCACCCGCATGCGCCTGATCCGCGCCCGCTCGTTGCTGTTCGACGGCAGCCTCTCGGTTGCCAATGTGGCCTTCCAGGCCGGCTTCGTCAGCCAGACCCAGTTCTATGAACACTTCCGCAAGGCCTATGGCATGACGCCGAGCCAGATGCGTCGGGATACGATCGAGGGCTAGGTGTTGGCAATAATTTAGCCAAAGCTGCCATCGCGGCAGCCCAGCCAATGCGGCCAAATCGCGATGCTGATCCTCTAGTGGTCGCGCTGGTCCCGGCTAAGGCCTGGGACGGGTGAAATTGTCTTCGAAGTGCTCCACCAACGCTTCAAAACGTGGCTTATCCCGTGCAGGGAAGGTGATCTCGAAGGCCGAGAAGGTCTGGTGATCGGACGAGAACAATACCTTCGTATAAAAGATCGTATCCTTCCTCTCCCCGCCATAGAAACCGGAAAGGACAAACCAGGAGTCACCCCCGGCCCTATAAGTTGTGGTGCTGAGCTGCGCACCGGTTTCTAGCCGGTCTTCCAGTGCCTCCCTGGTCATTCCTTGCGCGGGGCCACCGTAGAGGTTCACGGTGGCTTGCCCACCGATTTCCCGAAGAGCCATCCCAGGTGTCCCTTCCGCTTCGACGACCTCGAAGGCACCCAGTGGCAGTGCCGCCGAGAAGCCATAGGCGCTGTCCAGGTAGGGTTGCCATCCGCCGCTGACCTGAGCCAACGCGGCCGGCGTTATGCTCAATGATGCGACAAAGACCAACGCAGCGAATCGGAACATGTCTTCCTCCAAGGCAGTGGGATGTTCCCTCAATGTCTGGGGTGCCGGTCTGTTCCTCGAGGCATGTTACGTTTGATGCGATCCAAACTTGCCGTCTTGACCCTAGAGTGATGCCGACCCAAAGTTAGGCATGGCAACAAACATCTGATCAGCCGCGACCTGTGGCATCGAGCCAAGTGCAGTCACGCAGAAGTGCGGGACGCAGCAACCGTCCATACCCTGATCAGAGATTTCCAATGCCCACACTCTATCTGACCTGCGGCCTGCCCGGCTCCGGCAAAACTTCCCTCGCTAAAATCATTGAGCATGAAGTACCTGCCCTCCGTCTGACCGGAGACGACTGGATGCACAGGCTTTACCCCGGAATCTCGACGCCGGAAGCCGAACTTGGACCTTGCCGAGGCCGAGTGGAGCAACTGCAATGGCAAGTCGCGCTGCAAGTGCTTCGCCTTGGCTGTAGCGTTGTCGTTGATTGGGGAGTGTGGTCACGGGCAGAGCGCGATACCTGCCGAGAAGAAGCTCGCGCCGCTGGTGCACGGGTCGTCCTCTGCTTCCTTGATGTCCCGTTTCAGGAGCTCTGGGACAGGGTCGCAACCCGGAATGCCGCGCGTCCAGCCGATACCTTCGAAATCTCACGGACAGACTTGCGTAGGTGGTCAAAACTCTTCGAACCTCCCACGGAAGAGGAGTTGGCAAATTACGATCTGCCTGGCGACCTTGAGTTCCGATGACCTCACTCTGACATCGCTGGAGCGTTGGCTGTGCGTGGCAGGTTTTGGGTACGGTGCATCCACGACAAATGGCGGAAATGGGGTCGGATTCAGCCGCCCCGACCACGCGATGTCATGCCGGCGAAGGCCGGGGTCCACCCTAGGTATGGCGACGAAAACGATGGTTGGGCTGGCTGAAGAGTCCGTGCTCGCGGTGCATCTGGGCCATTCGACCATAGGTCTCATGGCCTTAGGACCTAAAATCGCTCCACTGGAGCGATTTTGCCGCGAAGCGGCCGGTCCTAAGTATTAAACTTGAACAGCATGACGTCGCCGTCCTTGACGACATATTCCTTGCCTTCGTCGCGGGCCTTGCCGGCTTCCTTGGCTGCGACTTCGCCGCCCAGGGTTATGAAGTCCTCGTAGCCGATGGTCTGGGCGCGAATGAAGCCGCGCTCGAAATCGGAGTGGATGACGCCGGCCGCGGCCGGGGCCTTGTCGCCCTTGTGGATAGTCCAGGCGCGCGTCTCCTTGGGACCGACCGTGAAGTAGGTCTGCAGGCCGAGCAGGGCATAGGCCTCGCGGATCAGCCGGTTGAGGCCGGCTTCGTGCAGGCCCAGGCTTTCGAGATATTCAGCCTGCTCGGCATCGGGGAGCTGTGCCAGCTGGCTCTCGATTTCTGCCGAGATGATGACGACACCAGCGCCATTGGCATGGGCATAGGCTTCGACGGCCTTGCTCATCTCATTGCCGTGCTCGGCCGAGCCCTCGTCGACATTGCACACATAGAGCACGGGCTTGGACGTCAGCAGCTGCAGCTCCTGGAAGGCCTTCTCTTCTTCGGCTGAACGCTCGACGAAGCGGGCTGACTTGCCCTCGCGCAACAGCACGAGCGAGCGGTCGATCAGGTCGAGCGTGACCTTGGCGTCCTTGTCATTGCCCTTGGCTTTCTTCTCGACGCCGGTGCGGCGCTTCTCGAGGCTTTCGAGATCGGCCAGCATCAGCTCGGTTTCGACCACTTCGGCGTCGGCCAGCGGATCGACCTTGTTGGCGACATGGATGATGTTGCCGTCTTCGAAGCAGCGCAGCACATAGGCGATGGCGTCGCATTCGCGGATATTGGCGAGGAACTGGTTGCCCAGGCCCTCACCCTTGGATGCGCCCTTCACCAACCCGGCAATGTCGACAAAACTCATACGAGCCGGCAGCACGTTCACCGACTTGCCGATTGCCGCGAGCTTTTGCAGCCGCGCGTCGGGCACGGGCACGTCACCCACATTGGGCTCGATGGTGCAGAACGGAAAATTCGCTGCCGCTGCGGCGGCGGTGCGTGTGAGTGCATTGAAAAGGGTCGACTTGCCGACATTCGGCAGGCCGACAATGCCCATCTTGAAACCCATGGGGATGCTCCGGAAACTGTTGGTCACCACATCGGCGGTCGAGCCGCATAAGTCAATGCACTCGGTGGGCTTGTGTAGCAGGCCTTTCGCCGTTCAGGCCGGATAAGCGGAATAAACGGCCTTGCTCTGGTCAATGCCGTGCTGGGTTGCAAAGGCCTCTGGGTCAAAGCCTGCGCCCTCATGGCTGGCTCGTACGGCGGCGCCTGCGACTGGCAGGAATGAAGCATCCTCCCATTCGACAAGTGTCACGATGTTGAAGCGGCCCGTGCCCTCGATCCGCTCGAACCATTGGTCGCGCACGAAACCGGGCTGGCTGCGCAGCACGACCAGGGAGCGTTGCGCGGCACTGCGGAACTGGGGCAGTGCTGCGGAGGGAACCTGAAAACTGTCGATACGAAAAACGGCGGCCATGAGAATTCCTATTGGTTGGTTGCGCCAACGTTGGCAATACCAATCAATATTGGATCGTTGGTCCTGTCAACGAATATCGGCTATGATATGGGCCATGGATCCGACCGATATCGAAATTGCCCCGCTTCTCGACGCGCAGCCCTCGCGACTGCTGTCGCAGGTCGCATTGATGGTGACGCGCAGTACAGCGCAGGCGCTCGAACGGCTCGATGCTCATCGCAATCACTTTGCGGTACTGGCGACGCTTCAGGCCTTTGGCCCGCAGAGCCAGGCAGAGCTGTCGCGCCGCACAGGCGTCGATCGCAGCGATATTGTGGCGGCCATTGATCAGCTTGAGCGGGACAAGACGGTATCGCGCGCTGTTGATCCCACCGACCGGCGGCAGAACATCATCACGCTGACATCAGTCGGCGAGGCGAGGCTTGAAGAACTGGCGGGAGCGCTCGAGCGCGCGCAGGCGGCTGCATTTGCACCGCTGAGCCAGACCGAGATGTCCGACTTGGTCTCGATGCTCGGCCGGCTGCGGGAGCATCACCGTCGCCGGGTCGGTGACGACGCCGGGACGTCGTGACGTCTATTCACTACCGAAGAGTTTCTTGAGCATATTGGCCATCGGACCCGTCTCGGGCAGTTTGGCCTGCGGCTTGGCGGGACGCGCCTGCCTGATGTGGCTCTGTGCTTTGGGGGCCGGCTTTGCAGCTGGTTCGTCGGCGGCCCGGGTTGCCAGCGCCAGCTTGTTCATGAAGCCGCTGTCGTCGCCCTTGATCAGCATGTCGGCATGCTTGCCGATGCCCTCGAGCAGGGGCGCCAGCCAGTCCTGGTCAGCCTTGGCGAAGTCGCCCAGCACGTGGTTGGTCACATATTCCTTGCCGGGATGGCCGATGCCCAGCCGGACGCGCTTGTAGTCGAGCCCGATCTGCGGATCGATGGAGCGCAGGCCATTGTGCCCGCCATTGCCGCCGCCGATCTTCACCCGCACCTTGCCCGGCGCAAGGTCGAGTTCGTCATAGAAGACGATGATGTCGGCCGGCTCGATCTTGTAGAATTTGGCGACCTGCTGGACGCTGTCGCCAGAGCGGTTCATGAAGGTCTGCGGCTTGAGCAGGATCACCTTCTCGCCGGCGATCGTCCCTTCGGCCAGACTGCCCGCATGCTTGGAGCGGAACTGGGTGATCCCGTTCTCGCGTGCAATGGCGTCGAGCGCCATGAAGCCGATATTGTGGCGATTGCCTTCATATTGGTTGCCGGGATTGCCCAGGCCGACAAGCAGCTTCATCGCGAACTCCAGAAACGAAAGAGGCGGCCCGAAGGCCGCCTCGAACTCTTAGCAGAAAGACGGCAGAAGGACGATTACTCGGCCTTGGGCTCGGCTTCGCCTGCTTCTTCAGCCTCATCCTCGGTGCCAGCCGACTTGAGAGCCGACGGGGCGACGATGGTGGCAATGGTCACGTCTTCTTCGTGGCTGTGGTCGACGGCGCCAGCAGGCAGCTTGATCGACGAGATGTGGACGGTGTCGCCGATATCGAGACCGGTCAGATCGACGGTCACTTCCTCGGGGATGTTGTCCGCATCGACGGTCAGGTCGAGCGTATGGTGCACGATGTTCAGGGTGCCGCCGCGCTTGAGGCCCGGGCTGGCTTCTTCATTGATGAAGTTGACATGCACCTGGACGTTGAGCTTGGAACCCTTGCCGACGCGGAGGAAGTCCACGTGCATCGGGAAGTCCTTGACCGGATCAAGCTGGTAGTCGCGCGGAATCACGCGATGCTTGGTGCCGTCCACATCGAGTTCGATGATGTGGCTCAGGAAACCGCCAGCATAGATGTACTTGTGCGCATCCTTGTAGGCGAGGGCGATGGTGACGGGGGCTTTCTTGTCACCGTAGATAACTGCAGGAACGAGTCCCTGACGGCGCAGTTCACGAGCGGCCCCCTTGCCCACTCCCTCACGCGCCTGTGCCTTGAGCACCTTTGTAGTCGCAGCCATGGAAATATCCATTCTGGTTGGTGTATGCGTCACTACAACAGCATACGCGCCCGTCCTCCAGGGGTGACGAGCGCTTCATGAGCGGGGCTATAGCCGAAAGGGGCGGGAGGGGCAAGCGGGAAGGGTTTAGCCGTCCTGCAGCTTGTTGCGCTGGGCCGCCAGATATTGTCGCACGGCCTCGTCGGTGGCCAGGCCCATGGCCAGGGTCAGCGCCTCATGCGCCTCCGCCTTGCGGCCGGCGCGCGCCGCCAGGTGGCCCCGTGCAGCCCAGTAGGGCTGGTAGTCCGCCATGCGCCGGTCGGTGGCGATCGTGTCGAGGCTGGCCAAAGCGGCCTCGGGACCTTCAACCTCCATCACGGCGGCAGCCCGGTTGAGCACGACCACCGGCGATTGCGTCAGGCGCAGCAGCACGTCGTAGAGCGCCACCACGGCATCCCAGTTGGCACGCCCGCTGATCCGCCGGGCGACATGGGCCGATTGGATGGCCGCCTCGATCTGGTAGCGCCCGGTGGGGCCATGTGCATTGGCATCGCGCAGCAGCGCTTCGGCGCTCACGATCTGTGGCTCGTCCCACAGGGCAATGTCCTGGGCCTCGAGGGGCACATAGGCGCCGCTGCCATCGCGCCGGGCTTCCCGTCGCGCTTCGGCATAGAGCATCAGGGCCAGCATGCCCTTGGCCTCCGGCTCTTCGGGCAGCAGCGACACCACCAGCCGCCCCAGCCAGATGGCCTCGTCGGCCAGCCGCTCGGCCGTCGCATCGCCGATCTCGGTCCAGCCCTTGGCATAGGCGGCATAGATGGCGCCCAGGACGGCGTCGAGCCGCTCGGCAAGGGACTCCCGCCCGGGTATTTCGAATGGGACGCCGGCTTCCTTGATGCGTGCTTTGGCGCGGACGAGGCGTTGGCCCATGGTGGCCGGCGGTATGAGGAAGGCCGCGGCGATATCGATAGCGGTGAGACCCAGGATGGTCTGCAGGATCAGCGGCGCGCGCATGCCGGCCTCGATTTCAGGGTGGGCGCAGGCGAACATCAGGGCCAGTCGCCGGTCCGGAATGGCGTCAGGGTTGGCAGCGGCTTCCGCAAGTTCTTCGGTCATGAGCTGGATATGTCCCTCTCCGGCGGTGCGGGTCTGCCGTCGTCTGACCGCGTCGGTCTGGCGGCGTCGGGCGACAGTCAGCAACCATGCATCGGGATTGGCCGGAACGCCGTGCTCCGGCCAGGTCTTGAGTGCGCTGGCGAAGGCCTCCGCCAGCGCATCTTCGGCGCCCGCCACGTCGCGGGTGCGGGCGGCAAGAAAGGCGAGCAGGCGCCCATAGCTCGCGCGGGCAACCTGCTCGGCAGTCTGGCGCGCCGCATCGTCCATCAGTTCTTGCCAGCGTCCACAACCTGGCGGATCTCGATGGTGCCGAAACGGGAGCTGGGGCAACGATTGGCCCATTCCACCGCCTCTTCCAGCGTCGCCACGTCGATGAAGAAGTAGCCGGCGAACTGCTCCTTGGTATCGGTATAGGGGCCATCGAGCACATCGGTCTTGCCGGCGCGGCTGCGCACGATGGTGCCGTCCTTGCCGGGCTGCAGCCGTTCGCCGCTGGTGAAGCCGGCACCCGCCTTGGCGAGAGCCTGGTTGAAGGCGGCGTAGTCGGCCCAGAGCTGCTGCTGGTTGGCATTGGCCAGGGCTTCGTCGTCGTTGTGAATGACCATCATGTAGCGCATCGCGTTTTCCTTTCATGGTCGGCGCATCATGCTCCGATGCAGCAATGTCGGTGCGCCATGACGGCTTTCGACTTTTCGACGCAAAATTGTCAGTCGGGCCCGTAACCGGGGTGGAAGGGGCGGATTTCGATGGGACCCCAGGCCGCCGCCGGGCACAAGGCTGCCAGTTCGATCGCCTTGGCCATGTCAGGTGCCTCGATCATGAAATAGCCGCCAAGCTGCTCGCGCGTCTCCGCATAAGGGCCGTCATGCACCTTGAGCTCGCCGTCATACCTGGTGATGGTGCGGGCATCTTCAGTCATGCCAAGGGCGGCCGTCGATACAAAGGCGCCGGCCTTTTCCAATGTGTGCTGGTAGGCCGACATCTGCTGCATGGCCTTGGCCATCTCGGCCTGGGGAATGGCGGCGCCCGCCTTTTCGTCGGCATACAGCATCAGCATGAACTTCATCGCGCGTCTCCTCGTTGCGGGCAGCATAGCCCTTCAAGGCAATGTCGCGCGAGGATCGGCGATTTCGACGGCGAGGGGGGAAATTAGTCGAACAGGCTCGACACGCTCTGCTCGCTGGCCGTCCGCGCAACGGCCTCGCCGATCAGCGGGGCAATGCTCATGCGGCGGATATTGCCGGCATTTCGCTGGGCCTCGGTCTCTTCGATCGAGTCCGTCACCACCAGTTCCTTGAGCTTGGATGCGGCGATGCGTTCGGCGGCGCCCTCGGACAAGACGCCATGGGTCAGGTAGGCCGAGACTTCCTTGGCGCCGGCATTCAGCAGCGCTTCGGCAGCGTTGACCAGCGTACCGCCACTGTCGACAATGTCGTCGATCATGATGCAGGTCTGGCCCTCGACATCGCCGATGATGTTCATCACTTCGCTGACGCCGGCGCGGGGACGGCGCTTGTCGACGATGGCCAGGTTGGCGCCGATGCGGCCAGCGACATTGCGCGCCCGGACCACGCCGCCAACGTCGGGCGAGACGATCATGACATTCTTGACGTCATAATTGTCCTGGATGTCACGCACCATGACGGGGGCGGCAGTCAGGTTGTCGGTGGGGATATCGAAAAAGCCCTGGATCTGGGCGGCGTGCAGGTCGAGCGTCAGCACGCGGTTGGCGCCGGCTTCAGTGATGAGATTGGCCACCAGCTTGGCCGAGATCGGGGTGCGCGGCGCCGATTTGCGGTCCTGCCGGGCATAGCCGAAATAGGGGATGACCGCGGTGATGCGCCGGGCCGACGAGCGGCGCAGCGCATCGATCAGGATCAGCAGTTCCATCAGGTTGTCGTTGGCCGGAAAGCTCGTCGACTGCAGGATGAAGGCGTCTTCGCCGCGCACATTGTCATGCACCTCGACATAGACTTCCTTGTCCGCGAAGCGCTTGACCGTGCAATCTGTGAGAGGAAGCTCGAGGTAGCTGGCGACGGCCTGGGCAAGGGCACGGTTGGAGTTGCCGGTCACCAGCTTCATGGGGCGCGATCCTGTCTCAACTACGCCCCGGGCGGCGGGGGTATCCAGTTTCGCGGGCAGCTTTAGCGAGTCCCCTCCGGCCGCGCAACGCAACAAATGGATGAAGGGTAAAGAATTACGTCAGGCCGATGATGGCGATCTGGCGGCCGGTCTTGGTGCCCTGGTGGGTGGCGTAGCGATGGGAGAAATAGCGGTCGGGATGGGCATAGGTACAGCCACCGACCCGGTCCACCGTTCCGATACCGGCGGCCCGCAATTGCCCCTCGACGAAACCGGGCAGGTCGAAATGCGTGCGCTTGCCCGGCGGCACGTGAAAATAGCGCCAGCCATCGGGCTGCAGCGCCACAAACTCGGTCATGAATTGCGGGCCGACCTCGTAATTGTCGCCACTGATGGTGGGGCCAATGACGGCGACGATGCGCGCTGGAGCGGCGCCGAGCCCGGTCATCGCTGCGACGGTGTTTCCAATGATGCCGTCCACTGCGCCGCGCCAGCCGGCATGCACGGCCCCTATGACGCCGGTCTCTTCGTCGGCCAGCAGGATGGGTGTGCAGTCGGCGGTGAGGATGCCCAGCGCCAGTGTCGGCAGCCGGGTCACCATGGCGTCGGCTTCGACCGGCACGTCATTGTCCGGATAGTCGGTCAGCACGCGCACACTGGGGGAATGCACCTGCTTGAGCAGATAGAGGTTCTGGCGCAGATAGCCCAGCGCCTGGGCCGCTCCGGTACGGTTGGCCTCGGCCAGGTGCGGCTTGTCGCCCAGCGCAATGGACATGTTGTTGGAGGCGAATTCGCCCTCCGAATGCCCGCCCTGGCGGCCGAAAAAGCCATGGCGCAGCGCTGGCATGGCAGCAAGCGCTTCGCTCTGTTCGAAAGGCACGGTCATGGCGCAAAGCCTGGCGGGAACAGGCCGGGGCTGTGGGCGCAGAAGGCCTTGAACAGCTCCCCCATCTGCCCGGGCTCCGCCAGCCGCGCCTTGGCGGCAGCGATGTCGGCAGATGAACCCGGATTGGCCGCGCTCAGTGCCTTGGCGCGTTCGTTAAGGCCCAGCCGCGTCAGGAAATCCCCCTGCGTCGCCAGCGGTTGCACAGCCAAACCTGCCTTGGCAGCGACATTGCCCAGAGCCTCGAAGTCGACATGGGCGGAGAGATCGGTCTCACCCGGCGCATCCAGCACATCGGCATATTGATGCCGGCGCACGCCCTGCAGGGTTTCCCCGGTCTGGGTGCGGGCATAACCGTAGTCCACGGCAAGGATAGCCCCGCCCTGGGTCGAAACGATGCTGGCAAGCCGCTTCATCACCTCGCCATTGGCCAGCCCCACCTCGAATACGCTGTTGGGCGCGGCATCGGCAACGGCTTCGGGCATCGCTCCGGGCGGGATCGGCGTCGGGTTGAGCCCGAAGCTGCGGCGGCCCTCGCTCAGGCCCACCATGCGCTCGTGCCAGCCATCGTCCATGCGGACGAACTGGCGGATGGGCAGGGCGTCGAAGAACTCGTTGGCCACAACCAGGAGCGGGCCATCGCCGACTTTTTCGAAGGCATCGATCCATTTCGGACCATATGCTTCCAGTCGCGCATTCTGCTCGGCAATCAGCGCCGGATTGGTCTCGAACAGCCGCAGGTCCAACGCATCGCGAAACCCTTCGGCGCGGCAGGCGACGCGCAGCATGTCGGCCATCAGCGTGCCGCGGCCCGGCCCAAGCTCGAGCAGGGTGAAGGCCTTGGGGCTGCCCATCTGCTGCCAGACGTTGACGCAGAAGAAGCCCAGCAGCTCTCCGAACATCTGGCTGATTTCCGGCGCGGTGACGAAATCGCCCTTGGCACCAAGGGGGTCCGCACTCTTGTAATAGCCCTTGGACGGATGGGTGAGGCAGAGCCCCATATAGCTGGCAATCGACATCGGGCCGCTGGTGCGGATCTGCATGTCGATCAGTTCGGGCAGGGTGGGGGCGTCGGTCATGCCGGAGCCCGCAGTGCGCTCTCTTTGCGGGTGGCCGCATAGGCGATCAGGCCCAGCCCGGCCAGCACGAGCGGAATCGAGAGCACCATGCCCATGGTCAGCCAGCCGCCAAAGAGATAGCCGATCTGGCTGTCGGGCAGGCGCACGAATTCCACCGCGATGCGCGACAGGCCGTAGCCCACCCCGAAGATACCGGCGACCATGCCGGGTCGGCGCAGCGCATAGAAGACGTGGGTTGCCACGCGAATGAGCAGGAACAGCAGCAGGCCCTCAAGTGCGGCCTCATAGAGCTGGCTGGGGTGGCGCGGCAATTGCTCGGGGTCGGTGGGGAAGACCACGCCCCAGGGCAGGGTGGTCGGCGCGCCATAGAGTTCGGCATTGATGAAGTTGGCGATGCGCACGAGGAAGATGCCGATGGTCGAGACGGAGGCGATGAGGTCGAGCCCGCTCAGCCAGTTGCCATTGCCCTTGAAGCGCGTGAACAGCACCACCGCCAGCATCAGCCCGAGCATGCCGCCGTGATAGGACATGCCGCCATCAAGCGTGTTGATGATCTGGCCCGGATTGGCGAGATAGTAGGGCAAGTTGTAGAACAGCACATAGCCGACGCGGCCGCCGAGCACGATGGCCAGCATGGTCCAGAAGGCGAAGTCCCAGATATCCTTGGCCGCAAAAGGCGGTTCGCCCTTGTGCCAGAGCCGGCTATTGGCCAGCAGCAGATAGCCATAGGCGGCGCCGAGACCGACGCCGAACAGGTAGCCCAGCGCATACCAGCGCACCGCAAAGGGGCCGATGGCAAAGGCGATGGGATCAATATTGGGGAAGGGCAATAGCGGCTCCTGCGGCAATCGGCCGGACCATTGCCGCTTCGGCCTCTCTGGTCAAGTCGGGCGGTGTGACCTAAGTAGTGGCTTACAGGGCCAAACCAAGTGGGTGTGTGCGATGAGCCAGAACAACAGGATCTTCGATGATCTGGGCCGATTGATGAACGAGGCGGCTGGCGTTGCCGACGGCGTCCGTCGTGAAGTCGAGACCGCGGTCAAGTCGCAGGCCCAGCGGCTGGTAGCCGATATGGACCTGGTCAAGCGCGAGGACTTCGACGCGCTGCGCGAACTGGTTCAGGTGCAGGGCGAGGAAATCGATGCGCTGCGCAAGGAACTGGCTGCGCTCCAAGGTGGCAAGGGCAAAGCCAGCTAATTGCGTGTCGCCGTTATCTCGGACATCCACGGCAATGCCCTGGCGCTTGACGCCGTGCTGGCCGACATAGTGCGCCATGGCGTGGATGCCGTCTTGAGCCTGGGTGACAATGTCAGTGGACCGGTCGATCCGGCCGGTACAGCCCAACGGCTGATGGCGCTGGGTGGCCTGTCCGTCCGGGGCAATCACGATCGTTGGACAGTCGACTTGTCCCTGCGCGGCTCGGGCGCCATCGACGCCTTTGCGCGCGCGCAGCTGAACCCTTCCCAGCTTGACTGGCTGGCCGGCCTTCCGGCGACGGCGGCCCATTCCGATGCGGTCTTTCTGTGTCACGGCACCCCGGCCGATGACGAGACGCCCTGGCTTGACACCTTCTATAGCGGTCGGACGACCACCGTCCCCGGCGAGGCGCAGGTCGCAGCGCTGGCCGGCGGCTTCGACTACCCCGTGCTGCTGTGCGGCCATACCCATATTCCCCGCTCGCTGCGGCTGCTCGACGGGCGCCTGATCGTCAATCCGGGCTCGGTGGGGATGCAACTGGTGCACGGTTCGCCCGATGCGCGATATGCCATCATCGAGCGTCGGCCTTCGGGCTGGCACACCAACCTGCTTGCCGTGCCCTATGATCATGCCGAAGCGGCTCGGCTGGCGGCTGCAAATGGCTTTCCGCAATGGGCGCAGTCCCTCACCAATGGCTGGGTCGGGCCCGAAAGCCTCTCCTGATCAGGTGAATTGCCCTGTTTTGGGCCAGTTTTGCTGGTGGCAAAGCTGCTGCCGTTAACGCTCCGTTAACCCTGCCGGTCCGATCATCCACAAGAGAATGCCGTCCTAGGTCCGCGTCGCGTCCCCTGAATCAGTGGGGCGGTGTAGGGTCAAATCATCAGGACGATTCGTAAGCCCTTGTGCGTGCGGCCAGTTCCTTGAGTACCCAACATTGCCGGCCCTTCGGGCCGCATGACTCGAATTCACGCGTTGCCAGGACGGAACCCGTCGATGTCACTTCTGCAAGTCGAGCCCGATCGCAATGTCCATCCGGTGGACATTATCGAGCATATCGCCTCGATCAACGACTGGTCCTTCGAGAGACAGGATGCCGACGAGATTTCGATCTCGGTGCGCGGCGGCTGGAGCGACTACCACGTCTCCTTCAACTGGATGGAAGACCTCGAAAGCCTCCACATCGCCTGCGCCTTTGATCTCAAGGTGCCCGAAGGCCGACGCACGGAAATCAAGCAGTTGATCTCGCTGATCAATGAGCAGCTGTGGATCGGCCACTTCGACATCTGGAACAAGGAAGGCGTGGTGCTGTTCCGAAATTCGCACCTGCTGACCGGGGGCGCCGATGTGTCGCCGCAGCAATGCGAGGCCTTGCTCCGCTCTGCGACCGACAGCTGCGACCTCTACTACCAGGCCTTCCAGTTCGTGGTCTGGGCTGGCAAGACGGCGGCGGATGCGCTCAGCCATGTCATGTTCGAAACGGTGGGCGAGGCATGAGTGCGGCCCTGCGCAGCATCGGTCCGGTCATGCTGGTCGGCGCCGGCAAGATGGGGCTGGCGCTGGCCCGTGGATGGCTCGATGCCGGCCTGCCGCCCTCCAATCTGTTGCTGGTCGATCCCAATCCCGGCGATGCGGCCCGTGACCTGGCCGAGGATTATGGGCTTACGCTGAATAGCGAAGCGGTCGGTCTGCAGCCCAATGTCCTGGTGCTGGCGGTCAAGCCGCAGATCGCCGACACGGTCATGGCGACACTCGCTCCGGTCGTGGGGCCGCAGACGCTGGCCATCTCCATTGCTGCCGGCATCGATATTGCGCGCCTGTCGCGTGGCTTGGGCATGGGGCGGGTGGTGCGCACCATGCCGAACACTCCGGCGCAGATCGGAAAGGGCATTACCGGCGCGGTGGCCGGTCCCGAGGTGAATGCGCAGGATCGTGACAATGCCGAGGCGCTGCTGCGCGCGGCGGGTCCGGTGGTGTGGTTTGACGACGAGAGCCAGCTCGACGCCGTGACGGCTGTGTCCGGTTCCGGACCGGCCTATGTCTTCCATCTGGTCGAAGCGCTGGCCGCTGCGGGCAAGGCGCAGGGCCTGCCCGATGCCATTGCCGAGCAGCTGGCCCGCCAGACCGTCATCGGCTCGGCTGCCTTGCTGGAGGCTGATCCGGCTACGCCGGCGGTGCTGCGGCAGAACGTGACGTCACCCAACGGGACCACGGCGGCCGGCCTTGCCGTGCTGATGGGCGACAACGGGTTGACGGAGCTTATCGATCGCACCGTTGCGGCGGCCCGGCAGCGCAGCGAGGAACTCGGGCGCGGCTGACCGTCAGCGGCGACGGGCGCGGCGGTCGCGCAATTCCAGCAAATGGTCCCGGATCGCAGAGACCCAGCCCACAAGGTCAGTCTCCCCGCGCTGTTTGAGCACCTCCTCGGTCCCATCCAGTGCCAGATGGGCGGCCAGAACGTCGTTCTCGTTCCGGGTCACCCCATAGCGGGCCATATAGACCAGAGCGAGATTGGCGCGGCAGGAAGCCCAATCCAGAGGGGCTGTCGTCTTGCGGCGATGCTTGAGCGCCGCTTTCAGCAGCTCCCGCGCCTGGTCGAGCTGGCTGAGCGCAATATCCTTCGAGACATCGGGGAGCTGGGCGAGCGTGCACAGCGCCACGGCCAGGTTGGTCTCGACCTCGCTGCGCAGGTCGGCGGGCAGATCGGTTTGCAGCAGGTCAGTATAAAGCCGCACGGCGGCGTCGAAATCCCGCTTTCCGATGAGGGTTTTGGCATGAGCCAGCTTGGCCGCTACGGTCTCGCCCGCAGCGCGGGATTTGCTCACCGCATTCACAGATATGACGCCATTGCTTCGGCCCGCCGCACATTGCCCCAGGCTTTAATAAACATTGATCCAATGGGCGGCAACAACCTGGCTGCCCGGTCAATGCATAGGCGGCTTGCCAAAGAAAAAGGGCGCGTCCCTCCAAGTTGGACGCGCCCTTTCGTGTCTGTTTGACCGGGGCCTAGGCCGCAGTCAGATTGTCGGCGGCGGACTTGCCGGTCCGCTTGTCCTTGACGATCTCGTAGTTGACCTTCTGGCCCTCATCGAGACCATTCAGCCCCGAGCGCTGAACGGCGGAGATGTGGACGAATACGTCCGCCCCGCCTTCGTCGGGCTGAATGAAGCCATAACCTTTTTGACCGTTGAACCACTTTACGGTGCCAGTTGCCATGATGCGCGTTCCCTCGTGCAGTCGCTGCTGGTAGGCGGTCCGGGCCACTATTGGCCCAGGACTGGTTGATATCGAAATATCGGAAAGTGACGTCAGCAGGCGCGAATGGAATTCGCAGGATCAGATCGGTCGGCCGCAATATTCGATCAGGCGAAGGTAGCCCGAAAAAATGGCGTGTTCAATATCTGTTTAGACATGACAAATCGCCCGGCGAGAACACAGGTTCTGCCAGGGGAAAATACAGCTTCGTCAAGTATTTGCACCGAGCCGTGGTGGCCCGGCGCCGACGCGCGACCGGCAGACGGAACTTGTCGTTGCCGTGCTGCGCCGCGGGCGCCTTGTCGAGGCCGGGCACCAAGGTGTCCGGCCTGACAGGGTTACAATACCGCAAATCGGTGCGCAGGAAACCCGCCCTGTCGTCGCACCCCTGATTTTCTGGCCCCACAAGCCTGCTTGCTTTCCGACCGGATTTGCGGCAAACCCCGCCCGCTAGGCGAGCCGCCTGGTGACCTCCAGAGATCTCTTCGTCTTGACCAAGGCGTTTCATTCTTCCGGCGACGTGATCGCCGATCGTCGCGCGGCTTATGCCGGGATGCTGGCGGAGGGCGGCGACCACGCGGCCGCGGCCGACCTCATGCAGCAGGCTCTTGAGATCACCCCCGACTGGGCCGCAGGCTGGGACCTGCTCGGACAATATTGCGAAAAGATCGGCAATGTCGCTGGGGCCATCTCGGCCTGGCGGCACCTTGAGGCCCTGGACGATAACGGCGTATTCGGCGCCGGGCTGAAGCTGGCCGCGCATGGCGCCGGCGTCGCCTCGGACGGCACCGCCGTTAGCTATGTCGAAGCCCTGTTCGACCAGTATGCACCGCAATTCGAGCGGGCTCTCGTCGACCGGCTGGGCTACCGGGTTCCCGAATTGCTCGATGACCTGGTGCAGGCCGAAATGGCCCGGCTCGGCATCGAAAATTTCACCCGGGCACTGGATCTGGGCTGCGGCACCGGCCTGATGGGTGAAAAGCTGCGCGCCAAGGCCACCTATCTCGAAGGTGTCGACATCTCGGCGGCCATGATCGCCGAAACGGCCCGCAAGGGCATTTATGACAGCCTGCAAAAGGCGGAACTGGTCGCGACCCTCAATGGGCGCCGCGCCGATGCCGACCTGGTGACCGCCGCCGACGTCTTCATCTATTGCGGTGCGCTGCAGCCGATCCTGACCGCGCTCGTGCCGGCCCTCCAGCCGGGCGGGCTGGTCGCTTTCTCGCTCGAGGCGCATGACGGTCCCGAGCCGCTCTTCCTGCGCCCTTCGCTGCGCTACGCCCATGGCGTGGATGCAACACGTGATGCCTTGGTCCTGGCGGGCCTCGAGATCCTGCGCTTCGAGACTGCCGTGCTGCGCTTTGATCGTGGTGCACCGATCACCGGCATGCTGATCGTCGTGCGCAAACCGCCACTGGAGCTGACGGCCGCCAATGACGGGCAGAGCGATGGCGGCGACGTCGCCGCCTAAAAGCCTAGGCAAAGCAGCATGGTCTTGGCACAAGTGGGCTTCGGTCCAAGAGTGCTGCTTATGAATACCATCCGCTACGATTTCCGTTCCGATACCGTCACGCGTCCCCCTGCCGGCATGCGCGCTGCCATGGCCGAAGCCGAGGTGGGCGATGACGTCTTCGGCGATGATCCCACGGTCAACCGGCTCGAGCAGCGCATGGCGGCAATGCTCGGCAAGGACGCGGCGATCTTCGTGCCCTCCGGCACGCAGTCGAACTTGCTGGCGCTGATGAGCCATTGCGGCCGCGGCGACGAATTCATCGCCGGCCAGAAGGCCCATCTCTATGTCAACGAGGCCGGCGGCGCGGCCGTGCTGGGCTCGATCCAGCCGCAGCCCGTTGCGCATCAGAGCGATGGCACGCTGGACCCGGGCGAGATCGAAGCGGCCATCAAGCCCGACGACAATCACTTTGCCCGCACACGGGTCATCGCGCTCGAGAACACATTCGGCGGCAAGGTGCTGCCGATGGATTATATGGTGGAGGTTGCCGGGATTGCGCAGCGGCATGGGCTGGGCCTGCATCTCGATGGCGCCCGTGCCTTCAATGCCTGCGTCGCGCTGGGCGTCGATATCAGGACCTTCACGACGCCCTTCGACAGCGTCTCGATCTGCCTCTCCAAGGGGCTCGGCGCCCCGGTCGGCTCGGTGCTGATCGGCCGGCAGGACCTTATCGACACCGCCCGGCGCCACCGCAAGATGCTCGGCGGGGGCATGCGCCAGTCCGGCATCCTGGCTGCGGCCGGCCTTTATGCGCTCGACCACCATATCGATCGCCTGGCCGATGATCACCGCCGTGCCAAGCGGCTGGCGGAGGGCCTCGCGGCCCATTCGGCGCTCACGGTCACCATGCCCGATACCAATATCATCTTCGTGGACATGGAGGCGGAGACCGGCCAGCGCTTTACCGATTTCCTGGTGTCGCGCGGCGTCGGTCTCACCGGCCGCTATGGCCAGCAGCGCTGGGTCACCCATCTCGACGTGGACGACGCCATGGTCGATGGCGCGCTCGCCGAAGTGGCGACGTTTTTCCGGGCCGCTTGATCAGGGCGGGCGGGATTGTCTCCCGCCCGCCGCTTCTCTACTGGCTGTCCAGCGCCACGCGAATGGCCAGCTCCACCGGCGAGTAATTGCCGTCCGCCCTGTCGACCTCCAGCGGCTCACTTGGCAGTAGCGGCGGCTGGGCCATGAACTTGACCGTCTTGCCGCGATGCCCTTGCGCCGCGTGCACGAGGAAGGGGTGGCAGAGATAGACTGTGCCCGCGGGCCCCGTCGCCAAGGCCTCACGGCCCGTGTCGAACCAGTCCGGCCGGTCGGTGAGCATGTCGCGGAGCGATCGTCCCGCTTCGCCCGCCGGGGCCAGGTAGCGGGCGACTTCGAGATGCGAGCCCGGCCGGATGCGCGTCGGGGCGTCGTCCTCCTCCACATCGGAGAACAGGAACAGCATCAGCAATGCGCGGCCACGCGAATAGACATTGGCCCGCCAGTCGAGGAAATCCGGCGCCTCGTGGCCGAAGCTGACATCGATGTGCCACCCCGTATCGCCGGCATCGACTGGCGAGGGGAAGCGCACCGGGAAGGTCCCGAGCCCACCGCGGGGCAGCCAGCGGCCTGCACCAACCAGCTGGTCATAGGCCGCCCGGAGCGCTGGCGAGTTGACGGCATTGCGGAAAGGCGGCTGGGAAAACTCCCCGAGCCGGACCACTGGCTGGATCCAGGTGGCGGGATTGTCGGGGTCGCAGCCGGTGGCCGCCCAGAGGATGGCGCGGCCCTGGTCGGCCAGGTCGCGGGGGAAGGCATTGTCGATGCGGACAAAGCCATCGGTGATGAAAGCGTCGATCTGCGCTGCGGAGAGCGCGGGCAAAGTGCCAGGCATTGGAAAGTCCATGAGTTCGCGTGACCGCCCATGGCGGCCGAATCGAGCGGTTAGCCGCTCAACGAGTGCCCGTCGGGGGCGCCAGTCAGGCGCCGAGGAACACAGCGAATTTGTTGGACTGGATCATCATCATGATGCCACCCAGCATATTGAGCGGGCTATCGCCGTCAACCCCGTTGCCTCAATGCTCCACGCCGAGGTAGCGGGCGCGCAGCTGCTGTGTCGTGCCATCCTCATGAGCCGCCAGCAGATCGAGCGAAACCGGACGGACCAAGGGGCTCCCCTGCGGCGCGGCGAAGCCGAACTTCTCGGGGTCGAAGAGCGGTCCGACAACCTCAAGGCCGGCATCGGCCATGTGGTGCACATAGTATTCCAGCGCCATGGAGTCGGCGATGACGGCGTCGACCTCCTTGGCGCGAAGACCAGCTTCGGCCTCTTCAAGAGAGCCATAGGCGCGGATGGAAAGGCCGATGGAGCGGGCATAGAGTTCGGAAGTGCCACCGTCGAGCACACCCACGGTACGGTCACGCAGGTCGCTGATCTCCTTGATCTCGTTGCCGACAGCCGCTGCCGTCATCACACTGGTGACCGATGAGGTGACATAGGCCAGCACGGCAACGCCGAAGACCAGCCAGAAGGCGGAAAACAGCCTGCCAAAGGCGCCGAACATCATCTTGCGCGATGTCTTGCCCGACGTGGTGATGGACATGACATGGTAGAAGCTCTCGACCAGCCCGTCGAACCAGCGGCGCGGGAAGTGCGGGTCGAACCGTCGGTCGAATATGGTGAGCAGGATGGTGGCGGCGACAATGAAGAAGCCCAGCCAGAGAAAGGCGCGCAGGTGTCCGGCGTCGCCCAGTTCGCCGAGCAGACTGCCCAGGTGCAGGGCATCGCTGGCATTGACCAGGATGCGCAATCCGCCGTCATGCCAGGGGACCGTAAAGTCCAGTGCGGCAAGGCGCTCGCGCGTGATGGTTAGATTGCCCACTGCCAGATCGATCTGACCGGCCGCCGCGGCAGCAAGCAGTTCTCGCGGCGTGGCATAGGGCTGATAGGTCGGGGAGAGGCTGCCGCGCCGGGCTATATCCTCGAAAAGCTCGAAGGCGAGGCCTGAATAACTGTCGCCCGCACGCATGATGAAGGGCGGGCTGAGATAGATGCCTACGGTAACCGGAGTTGCCGCACCTTCCGCGGCAGCGTCCTGCGCTGTGGCTGTCGTCAAATGACCGGTAAGTAAAACGAGCGCGGCGCAAATTAACGCCAATAGTTTTCGCGAAATAATCATGATGCCCCCGGCAATGCATGTGCACGCTAGCGGTCATGGGTGAAAAAGTTGCTAAATAGAGGCCTCAGTCCATCCGTGAGATGGACTGAGGATGTGTCAGGTCACGCTGCGAAATAGCTCTGCAGCGGGCGGACCGTCAGGTTGCCATTCTGCAGCGCCACAATGCCCTCCACCGCGGCCAGGGCGCCGTCGATGGTGGTGTAGTAGGGGATGCGGCTGAGCAGGGCGGTGCGGCGGATGTCGCGGCTGTCGCTGATCGACTTCATGCCGTCGGTGGTGTTGATCACCAGCTGCACGCCGCCATTCTTCATCGAATCCACGATATGCGGGCGGCCTTCGAGCACCTTGTTGATCTTGGTGGCGGCAATGCCGTTCTCGACCAGGTATTTCTGCGTGCCGCCGGTGGCGAGGATGGTGAAGCCGCCCTCGACCAGGTGGCGGGCCATGTCGACGATATACTGCTTGTCCTCGTCTCGCACCGAGATGAAGGCCACCCCGGACTGCGGCACCTTGGAGCCGGCGCCCATCTGCGACTTGGCAAAGGCCATGGCAAAATCGGTATCGAGGCCGATGACTTCGCCGGTCGATTTCATTTCCGGCCCCAGTACGGTGTCGACGCCGGGGAAGCGGTTGAACGGGAACACGGCTTCCTTGACGGCGATATGGCTGAACTTGCGCTCGACCAGGTTGAAGCTGGCCAGGCTCTCGCCCGCCATGATGCGGCTGGCGATCTTGGCGATGGGCTGGCCGATCACCTTGGCGACGAAGGGCACCGTGCGCGAGGCGCGCGGATTGACCTCGAGCAGGTAGATCACGCCGTCCTTGAGCGCATATTGCACGTTCATCAGCCCGCCGACCTTGAGCGCGAAGGCCAGCTCCGTAGTCTGCCGCTTGAGTTCGGCGATGATCTCGGGACCGAGATTCTGTGGCGGCAGCGAGCAGGCGCTGTCGCCCGAGTGAATGCCGGCCTCTTCGATATGCTCCATGATGCCGGCAACGAAGACGTCCTTGCCGTCGCAGAGCGCGTCGACGTCGATTTCGGTGGCGCCGGAGAGGTAGGCGTCGAACAGCAGCGGATTGTCGCTGAGCACCGAATTGATCTGGCCGGTCTTGTCATTGGGGTAGCGCTGCAGGATGTCGGGCGGCACGAGGCCCGTCAGCGTGTCCTGCACATAGCGCTCGAACTCGTTGGCCGAATGCACGATGGCCATGGCGCGGCCGCCCAGCACGTAGGAGGGGCGGATCACCAGCGGATAGCCCAGGCGCTCGGCGACGAGGCGGGCCTGTTCCAGGCTATAGGCGATGCCGTTCTTGGGCTGGGTCAGCTCCAGCTTGTTGAGCAGCTTGCTGAACAGGTCGCGGTCTTCGGCCAGGTCGATGGCGTCGGGCTGCGTCCCCAGGATCGGCACGCCGGCCTTGAGGACGGCCTCGGCCAGGTTCAGCGGCGTCTGCCCGCCGAACTGCACGATCACGCCATGCAGCGTGCCGTTCTGCTTTTCAGTATGGAGGATTTCGATGACGTCTTCCTCGGTCAGCGGCTCGAAATAGAGGCGATCGGAGGTGTCGTAGTCGGTGGAAACCGTCTCGGGGTTGCAGTTGACCATGATGGTTTCATAGCCCGCTTCGCTGAGGGCGAAGGCCGCATGGCAGCAGCAATAGTCGAATTCGATGCCCTGGCCGATGCGGTTGGGTCCGCCGCCCAGGATCACCACCTTCTTGCGGTCGCTCGGGCGCGCCTCGTCGGCCACGCCGCCGCCGGCAAAGGGCGTCTCGTAAGTCGAATACATATAGGCGGTTGGCGAGGCGAACTCGGCCGCGCTGGTGTCGATGCGCTTGAAGACCGGCCGGACATTGAGGCTGTGGCGGAGCTTCAGCACGTCGGTTGGCTTGAGATTGGCGAGCTGGGCCAGGCGCTTGTCGGAAAAGCCCATGGCCTTGAGCGAGCGCAGCGTCTCGGCTTCCTGCGGCAGGCCGAACTGCTTGACCTTGGCTTCGGTCTCGACAATGCCCAGCATCTGCTCGAGGAACCACGGGTCGATCTTGCAGGCGTCGTGGATGTCCTCGACGCTCATGCCCAGGCGCATGGCTTCGGCGACATGCAACAGCCGGTCCGGCGTCGGGGTGCCGAGCGCCGCCTTGATGGCATTCTTGTCCTCGCCTTCGCCAAGGCCGGGAATGCCGATCTCGTTGAGGCCGGTCAGGCCCGTCTCGAGGCTGCGCAGGGCCTTCTGCAGGCTTTCCTGGAACGTGCGGCCGATGGCCATGGCCTCGCCCACCGATTTCATCGAGGTGGTCAGGCGGTTGTCGGAGCCGGGGAACTTCTCGAAGGCAAAGCGCGGGATCTTGACCACGACATAGTCGATGGTCGGCTCGAACGATGCCGGGGTCATGCCGCCGGTAATGTCATTGTCCAGCTCGTCGAGGGTGTAACCGACGGCCAGGCGCGCGGCGACCTTGGCGATCGGGAAGCCGGTGGCCTTGCTGGCCAGCGCCGAGGAGCGCGACACGCGCGGGTTCATCTCGATGACCACCATGCGCCCGTCGGCCGGGTTGATGCCGAATTGCACGTTGGAGCCGCCGGTCTCGACGCCGATCTCGCGCAGCACCGCCAGCGAGGCGTCGCGCATGATCTGGTATTCCTTGTCGGTCAGCGTCAGGGCCGGCGCGACGGTGATGGAATCGCCGGTATGGACGCCCATCGGGTCGATATTCTCGATCGAGCAGACGATGATGCAGTTGTCCTTCTTGTCGCGGACAACCTCCATTTCATACTCTTTCCAGCCCAGCACGCTTTCCTCGACCAGCACTTCATTGGTCGGGGACGCGTCGATGCCGCTTTCGCAGATGGCCAGGTATTCTTCACGGTTATAGGCAATGCCGCCGCCGGTGCCGCCCAGGGTGAAGCTGGGTCGGATGATGGCGGGCAGGCCGATGACCTCGAGCGCCTGCAGCGCCTCGATCGTGTTATGTGCCAGCATGGAGCGGGGGGTTTCGAGCCCGATCTTCTTCATGGCGTCGCGGAACAGCTCGCGGTCTTCCGCCTTGTCGATGGCCTCGGCCGTGGCGCCGATCATCTCGACGCCGAATTTCTCCAGCACGCCCATCTTGCGCAGGCTGAGCGCGCAGTTCAGCGCCGTCTGGCCGCCCATGGTGGGCAGTAGCGCATCGGGGCGTTCCTTTTCGATGATCTTGGCGACCACTTCGGGGGTGATGGGCTCCATATAGGTCGCATCGGCCAGGTCCGGATCGGTCATGATCGTCGCCGGGTTCGAATTCACCAGGATGATGCGGTAGCCCTCTTCCTTGAGCGCCTTGCAGGCCTGGGTGCCCGAATAGTCAAACTCGCAGGCCTGCCCGATGATGATCGGACCCGCACCGATGATGAGGATCGATTTGATGTCGGTACGTTTTGGCATGGTGCTCGCTCAACTGTGTCTATCACTGTCACGCTCCCGAACCGGAAAAGTGGTTGCCACTTTTCCTGGGAGCGCTCCGAGTCGCAGGCGAGGGAAGAATCGCCCGGACAGCACCTGTCTCGCAGCGAACCGCGCAGCAACTGAGCGCTGCGGCGCGGTGGAAGGTCCAGACATGGTGGTTAGGTGGGCTGTCTAGCGGAAAGGGCCATGGAAGGGAAGGGGGCGATTGCCGCCTGGCCACAAGCAGCGAGGCCCATGCGAGCGTGGAGCGGCCATCGCCGCCGCATGGTTACTGAATCCTAAGCATTGCAGACTAAATTCCACGCCAACAACAAACCGCAGGCACACTGCGGGGGAGGCCGGTCGGTGCGCGAGCTCATTCCTGCGCTGGGTTTTTCTGCCGTGGCGGTCGCGCTATCGGTGGGAATAACCATGGCGGCTCCGGCTCGCGGTGAAATGGCCGTGGCCTTTTCACCCTTCACCAGCGAATCGACCGCCTGGGCCATCATTCACGAGGCCGGTGGTCTCATGGTGGCGCCCACGAGACTGCCCAATGTGGTGGTCGTCTATGCCGCCGACACCGAATTCCAGCAGCGGGCCCGCACCCTGGGCGCTCTCTTCTTCCTTAAAGCAACCGGGCTTTGCGCGCCTGAGACCAGGCCGGAGACAACATGACCCTTGAGACTATTCGCAGCCGTGCCACCATTGCGGTTGCCGGATTATCGGCTCTGATGACCGCCATTGCGGTGCTGACAGAGTTCCTGTTCCAGGGCCAATTCGGCACCGGCAGCCTGCTGGCGGGCTTCGGTTTTGCCGCGCTTATCGCCACCTATGCCTTCAGCCGGCAGTCGGCAGCCTTCCGCTACATGGCTGTCGCCGTGATGATGGCCGAGGTCATGGCTCTCTTGGTCGCCGCGCGCGGCATGCCGCTGCAGACCGATATCCACATGGCATTCTTCGCGGGGCTGGCGGTTTGCGCGCTGCTTTATGACGCCAAGGCGATCCTGCTCGGCGCGGCGCTGGTCGCGGTGCACCATCTTGCACTGGGCATGCTGCTGCCTGACCTGGTCTTTTATGGCGGCGGCGGTTTTCCGCGTGTGCTGATGCATGCCGTCATCCTGGTCATCGAAGCGGGCGGCCTCGTCTGGATGACCATCAATACCCGCCAGTTGCTGACCATTTCCGAATTGCGGTCCGAGCAGGCCCAGGTCAGCGCCCGTGAGGCAGAGTTACTGGCCGATGAAGTAGAGCATGCCACCGAGGCGCGCCGACAGGAACGCGCCCGGACAATGGAACAGCTCTCGGTCGACTTCAATCGCGCCGTCGATGCGGCAATTGACGGCGACTTCTCGGCCCGCATCGCGGCCAATTATGATGATCCGGCGCTGGTCAATCTTGCCCAGTCGATCAACCTGCTGATTGAGACAGTGGGCGAAAGCGTGGGCGATACGGCTCAGGTCATGGCTGGGCTCGCCAATTCTGATCTCAGCGTGCGCATGACGGGTCAATACCAGGGCGCCTTTGCCGCCCTCCAGCATGATACCAATGCTTTGGCCGACAAACTGGCCTCGGTCATGTCGTCGCTGGGGGTGGCTATTGACGGCCTGCGCACCGCCACTGGCGAAATTCTGGCCGGCGCGAATGATCTGTCCGAGCGCACCACCAAGCAGGCCGCCACCATCGAGCAGACTTCGGCGGCCATGGAGCAGCTTGCCACCACGGTCATGCAGAACGCCGACCGGGCTCGCGATGCCAATACCAATGCCGGCGCGGTCAGCCGGACCGCCGAAGAGGGCGGGCTGATCATGAGCCAGGCCACCGAGGCCATGGCCCGCATCACCCAGTCCTCGTCCAAGATCTCCAACATTATTGGCCTGATCGACGACATTGCCTTCCAGACCAACCTGCTCGCCCTCAACGCCTCGGTCGAAGCGGCGCGGGCTGGCGAGGCGGGAGCGGGCTTTGCTGTGGTCGCGGTGGAAGTGCGCCGCTTGGCTCAATCGGCCGCCCAGGCGTCCGCCGACGTCAAGCTCCTGGTCGACGCTTCGGCCGGCGAAGTGGGCTCAGGCACCAAGCTCGTGGCCGAGGCCGCTGCCAAGCTTAGCGCCATGCTTGATGCCGCCAGGGCCAATACCGGCCTGATGGAAGGCATAGCGCGCGACAGCCGCGAGCAGGCTGCTGCCATCGAAGAGGTCACCGTGGCCGTCCGGCTGATGGACGAGATGACCCAGCACAATGCTGCGCTGGTGGAACAAACCAACGCGGCCATCGAACAGACTGAGGCACAGGCCGGGGAACTCGATACCATCGTGCAGGGATTCAAGGTCGACGCCGGAACCCGGCCAGCACGCGCGCCCGTTCCGCTAACCAAATCCGCCAAGGACGTCCGCACCCTGCGCAATACCGCCAGCGCCTACTTGAGCCACGGCAATGCAGCAGTGTCCAAAGACTGGTCGGAGTTCTAACGGGCGAAGGGGCCTGCAGCGACCGACGTTGAAGCCATGGGCGAACGCGCCTGGCTGCCAATTACCCCTTATGCGCCGCCATCCGCTCGTAAAACGGCCGCGCTTCCTCGGCGATGGCCAGCAGATGCCCCGGCAGGTCTGGCGCTGTCTCCTCCGGCGGGGCAAATCCCGTCGTGTTGAAGATGGCGCCATACCAGTGCGGGGCCCAGACCCCGTCGTCGGGGTGCTGCCCCTTGGGCCAGCCCAGCATGGCATCGGTGAAGTTCAGGCCGATGGCGGTGCAGAGCGCGGTCAGCGCCTGGCGCGGGTCGCGACGCACATCCTCGGCCTCGATCACCGGCGGGGCGTGGCCCAGCCGGTCGGCGACGCGGTCGAACAGGTCGGCCTGCTCGGCAAAGCCTATGTCGCGCAGCGTCACGTCCTCGCGCTTCTGCGCATAGGAGGCGAGCACGCGCTCGGGGCGGCGCAGCAGGAAGACATTGGTCACGCCATCCATCCAGTCGCGCGGAAAGCCCTCGATCATGTGGTGGGCCATGTGCTTCTGGTACCAGACCGGCTTGCCGCCCGGCACCGGGCCGAGCATGTCGGCGGCGACGCGTTGCGGGTCCTGCGGCTGGCTCGCCAAAACGGCCTCGTTCATCGGGTGGATGATGCCGGTGGCGGCCAGGTAGGCGGCGTAAAAGGGCTCGTCGCTGACGGCGCAGTCGGGGCGCGAGGAGAAGGCACGCATCATCGCGGTCGACAAATTACGCGGGCCGGACCACATGGCGATGCGGCGGATGGGTTCACTCATGGCGGGTAGATCTCCCGTTCGATCAGGTCGCGGTAGAGGTCCTGGAGGCGCAGCGTCAGCTCGCCGGGAATCGGCCCCGGCCCGGTCAGCGGGTGACCCATGCGGCGGCCATCCACTTCGCGCACGGCAGTCAGCCCGGCAAAGGTGCCGGTGACGAAGGCCTCGTCGGCGCCATAGACATCGGTCAGCGAGAAGTTCTTCTGCCGCACGGTGATTCCCGCCGCCTCGGCGACCCTGATGATATTGCCGCGGGTAATGCCGCCCAGGCAGTAGTCGCCGGTCGAGGTCCAGAGCTCGCCACGCCGTACGATGAAGAAGTGGGTGGAGTTGCAGGTGGCGACGAAGCCCTGTGGATCGAGCATCAGCGCCTCGTCGGCGCCGGCCTTGGCTGCCTGGATGCAGGCCTGGATGCAGTTGAGCTTGGAGTGGGAATTGAGCTTCTGGTCCTGCATGTCCGGCGCGGTGCGGCGGATGGTCGAGGTGAAGAGGCTGATGCCGTCCGGCTTGGGCGAGGGGGCCTTGTATTCGGGAATGATCACGATCGTGGCGTCGCCGATGGTGACGCGCGGGTCCTGATAGGGCGTCGCCTTGATGCCACGGGTCACCATCAGCCGGATATGGACGCCGTCGGTCATGCCATTGGCGGCCAGGCAATCGAAGATGCGCTTGACCAGGGCGTCGGGGGTGAGGCCGATGGAGAAATCGAGCGCCTTGGCGCCTTCATAGAGCCGCTCCAGATGCGCCCAGAGGAAGGGGATCCCGCCCCGGTGCAGCCGCAGCCCTTCCCATACGCCGTCGCCCAGCACGAAGCCGGAGTCGAAGACGGAAACCACGGCCTGGGCGCGCGGCGCCAGCGTGTCGTTGACCGCGATCAGGATATCCGCATTGCGCGGATCATCCACATAGGCATGCACGCCGTAAGCCATTCCAGCACCATCACAAGTTGGGTGTGCCAGTGTCGACCTTCGCGGTGGCGCGGGCAAGCCGTCCGGCGCATTTGTGCGGGCCGACGCGCAAATTTTCGCGCATCATGTCGATCTGGCGGTGGCGCCACCGACTAGCCGCATAACCTGGAGGTCACTCTATGAAATATCTCTGCATCGTCTATGCCGGTGGTGGCGAGGGCACGCCTGGCCCCGATGAGGAAATCGCCATCAAGGACGGCTGCATCGAGCAGGACCATGCCTTGTTCCAGGCCGGCAAGCTGGTCCTGGCCAGCCCGCTGCAGGGGCCGGAAACCGCGGTCGGCCTGCGCTATCGCAACGGCGTGGCCTCGCGGACCGACGGCCCCTATGTCGAGACCAAGGAGTGTATCGCCGGCTTCATGGTGATCGAGGCGGCCGATATCGAGGAGGCCGTCGCCATTGCCAGCGAGGGGCCGCTTGAGGGCATGGCGGATCTCGAAATCCGGCCCCTGCTGGATGAGCGGCACAGCCGCACTGGCATGGACCGGTCGTTCTTCTTCGCCCGAGGCGCCAGATGAGTGCGCTGCAGCTCTACTATACGCATAACCTCAATCCGCGCGTGGCCGTGGCGGTGGCGCGTCATCTCGACCTGCCGGTCGAGTTCGCCCGCTATTCGCCGATGGGTGACGACCGCGAGGCTTTCCTGCCACTCAATCCCAACTCGCTGGCGCCGCTGCTGGTCGAGGATGGGCAGCCGCTCTGGGAGACGGACGCCATCGCCCTGCGCCTGTCGCGCCTCTCCGGTACCGATTTCTGGCTGGATACACATCCCGAAGAGATGATGCGCTGGGTGAGCTGGTCTGCCCACCATTTCACCCGGGCCGGCGGGACCATCGTCTTTGAGACCGTCACCGTGCCGCTCTATATGGGACGCGCGCCCGATCCGGCGGTGCTGGAGCCGGCGATGGCTGACTTCCGCCGCTTTGCCACCATCCTCGACGATGTCCTCGCCGGCCGTGACTGGCTGGTCGGGGGCAGGTTGAGCTACGCCGATTTCCGCGTTGCCACGGCGCTGCCCTTTGCCGGGCGGGCAGGCCTGCCGGTGGGCGACTATCGCCATATCGCCCGCTGGCATGACCGGCTCAATGAGATCGACGCCTGGCGCGAGCCGTTCGCAGGGATCGAATGATCGGGGAGTGGCGGAAAACCGGCAGGCTGGTGTAGCGTTACCGCCAAAAGGAGTGATGCCATGTGCCGCAACATCAAGCCCTTGTTCAACTTCGAGCCGCCGGCCACGCGCAACGAGATGCATGACGCGGCGCTGCAGTTCGTGCGCAAGATTTCCGGCTACAACGCGCCGTCCAAGGCCAATGAGGCCGCGTTCCACGAGGCGGTGGAGGATATCGAAAAGGTCGTCCGCAAGCTGCTCAAGTCCATGGAGACCAATGCGCCGCCGAGGGATCGCGACGTCGAGGCCGCCAAGGCAAAGGAGCGCTCCCGGCTGCGCTTTGGCACCTGAGCTACTCTTCCGGCTCGGTGCTGAAGAGCAGCGGATAGCCGTGGTCGCGGGCGAATTCGGTTGCCCGCGTTGCCTTTTCCTCGGCCACTTCCTTGGTGAAGACGGCCACCACGCAGGCGCCCTTGGTATGAGCCGTCAGCATGATGGCATTGGCCTGCGCCTCGGGCACCCGGAACTCGGCCTTGAGCAGGCGCACGACAAATTCGCGCGGCGTGAAATCGTCGTTGAGCAGGATGACCTTGTGCAGCGGTGGGCGCGCCGGCTTCAGCACGGTCGCGGTGCGGCGCTTGGTATTGGTATCGGCCATCCTTGCCCCCAATCACTGTGTGGCGGAACGGGCCTCTCCGCCATGCGTTAGCAAGCAAAACCTTCCAACTGGGGTCCGGTCATGCTTCAATTGCTCATCATACTCGTCCTCGTGGCTCTTGTCGCCGGGGGCCTCGGCTTCAGCGGCGTTGCCGCGGGGGCAGCCACGCTGGCCAAGATCATCTTTGCCATCATGCTCATCGGCATCGTGCTGCTGCTGATCCTGGCCTTCATGGGCATTGCCATCCTGATCTAGCGCTGCCGATCGCCACCTGCCGGGAGACCGAAATGGCCCAAGTACCGAACATCACTCTCAATGATGGCAAGACCATTCCCCAGCTTGGCTTCGGCGTTTGGGAAATTCCCAATAGCAGCGTGGCAAAGACTGTCGTCACCGCCATCGAGGCCGGCTACCGCTCGATCGATACCGCGCAGGGGTATGGCAATGAGGAGGGCGTCGGGCAGGGCATCGTCGATTCCGGCTTGCCGCGCGATGAGCTGTTCATCACCTCCAAATTGCGCACGAAGGACCAGGGCTACGACGCGACCCTCAAGTCCTTCATGGGCTCGCTGGACCGGCTGGGTCTCGACTATCTCGATCTCTTCCTGATCCACTGGCCGGTTCCCAAGCACGACCGGTATTCCGATACCTGGAAGGCCTTCGTCCAGTTGCAGCGCGACGGGCGCATCCGGTCCATCGGCGTCTCCAATTTCCTGCAGGATCACCTCGAGCGGATCATCGGCGATAGCGGCGTGGTGCCCGCGGTCAACCAGATCGAGCTTCATCCCGAATTCCAGCAACGCGACGTGCGCGCCTTCCACAGCCAGCACAATATCGCCATCGAGTGCTACAGCCCCCTGGGGCGCGGCCAGGTGCTGGGCAATGACATCATCGGCCGGATTGCTGCCCGGCATGGCACCACGCCGGCGCAGGTCATCATCCGCTGGCATGTGCAGCAGGGCCTGATCGCCATCCCCAAATCCGTGCGCCCGGAGCGCATCAAGGCCAATATCGACGTGTTCGGCTTTGCCCTTGACGATGACGACATGGCGGCCATCGCCAAGCTCGACCGGCCCGACGGCAAGATGGTCGGCGATCCGGCGACCAATAACAGCCTGTGGTAGGCTAGAGCCTGAGCTTGAAGCCTTCGTGGCTCTTGGCGAAGCCGAGCTTTTCATAGAAGCGATGGGCGTCGGTCCGGACCTTGTTTGAGGTCAGTTGCACCAGCCCGCAGCCGGCCTCGCGGCATTGCTCGACCGCCCAGAGCACCATCTGGCTGCCGAGGCCCGTGCCGCGCTGGTCGGCGCGGATATGGACGTTTTCCAGCAGGCCGCGCTTCATCCCGAAATTGGGCAGCCCGGGAATGAAGCTGATCTGCAGCGTGCCGACGACTTCGCCATCCTTCTCGGCGACGACGAGGCGATGGCTGGCATCGGCCGTGATCTCGTCGAAGGCAGCGCGATAGCGCGGATCGTCCAGCGTCGTCGGATCGAGCGGCGGCGTATCCTTGCCCCGCGCATCGCCGGCATGGCTGAGCCGGATCATGGTGGCAATGTCGGCTGGCGTAGCGTTGCGGTAGGTCAGTTCGGCCATGTCGATCTCGCGTCGTGACGGGTCGGTTTCGTCTTCGTGCAACTGCGCGCGCGTCGTGTCAACGTCGCCGCGGGCTGATCAGCTTTGCCAATCCCACCACGAAAAGCGCCACAATGGCCGGCCCCAAAGCCAGCCATGATTCTGCCGCGAGCAGGGCGCCGGTGCCGGCCCACATGATCGAGGCGAAGGCCTCGCTCAGCGTGGCGGCGCGGGAGGCGACTTGGCGACGGCGGAACATCGAGCGCTTGGCGACAACGCGGAACCACAGCTGGATGGCGGTGGCCGATCCGGCCGATAAGGCCGCGCATCCCGCGGTGATCAGCGCCATGCGCGGGGAGGAAACAGCCATCATCAGCAGCAGTGGCGACAGCACTACCGCAATGACGATCAGCACGGCCTCGATCTTGGCGATCAGCACGGTGCGCGGCGAAACCGGGGCGGTGACCACGAGGTCATGCGCGTCCTCGCCCGATATGGCGAGCCAGGCGAGGCCGCCGGCCAGTTGTCCCGCGGCCATGACCAGCACCGGCACGACCACGACGAAGGCGCCGCCACTGTCGCCGAAATTCATCCACAGCAGCAAGGCCGGCGGCACGAGATAGAGGATCTGCATCAGCGTCTGCGACAGCAGCCACGGGTCGCGCTGCAGCAGCCGCCATTCCTTGATGCGCAGCACCTGCCGCTGCGACGCCGGGCGGAAGGCGCGTGTCGATGGCCGGCGCTGGCTGCGGATGTGGTTGAGGCCGGCGGCGGAAATGGCGTGGTGCCCATAGCTCGACGCGGTCACTGCGATGGTGAGGGTCAGCGCCCCAAGCCCAAGCGCCAGCATGATGACCGAAGCACCCAGGTCCCCCATGGCGGCACGGGCGGGAAGCCAGAGCAGGCTGCCGAGATCCGGCGCCGAGGCGACGATATCGGCGGACTGGAAGATCGCGAAGCGGGACATGTTGCCATAGTAGAGGATGGCCGCGGCCTGGATGCCGATGACAAAGCCGGCGCCGACAATGCCGGCGACGATCTGCGCCACCAGCCGCGTCTGCCTGGGCCCGACGAGACGAAACAGCGCCATGGTGATGGCTACGGCAATCGCCGTCGACAGTGCGCCCAGGGCGATCACCACGCCATAGGCGGCCAGCCAGTGCGGGCCATCGAGCACCGCCAGCATGTTGATCAGGGGGCTGGCCAGCAGCCCGGTCAGCACGATCGTCGACACGGCGACCGAGGCCGTGCGCACGGCAAAGAGCCGTTGCGACGAGGCGGGCGAGGAAAGGATCAGGTCGAGGTCGGAGCGCGCATAATAGACGCGGGTGACCGATTCCAGCGCCTGCGACAGCATCACGGTCCAGAACAGGAGGCCGCTGCCGCTCAGCAACACCAGTGTCGCCTTGTCGGGCGCTATACCCCGCGTCACCCAGGGCGCCACGAGGCCATAGGCCATGAGGTGCAGCAGCACCACGACCACACCGATAAAGATCGCCAGCCCGATGCCGCGCGCCCGGCGACCGCCGGTCATCATGGCGACCCATTCGCGCCAGGCGAGGTTGAGCTCGTGGCGCGCGAACCAGGTCAGCGAGGCAGGCGCGGGGGTCATGCCGCTTCCGCCACCAGGTCGAGAAAGATGTCTTCGAGGCTCGATTCCCGGCCAATGCGGGCGCGCAATTCGGCCAGCGTGCCCTCGGCGATCAGCCGGCCCTGGCTGATGACGCCGATGCGCTCGGCCATGCGTTCGGCGACTTCGAGGATATGGGTGGTCATGATGACGGTAACGCCATCGCGGACCTTGCCCAGCAGCACGTCTTTGACCTGGCGGGCCGAGCCGGCGTCGAGCCCGGTCAGCGGTTCGTCGAGGATGATCAGCTTGGGCTCATGCACCAGTGCGCCGGCCAGCGCCACCTTCTGGAGCATGCCCTTGGAAAAGCCGCCGCAGAGTTCATTGGCATGCGGGCGCAGGCCCAGCCAGTCGATCAGCTCGTTGGCCTTGGCCTGGGCGGCGCGGGCATCGATCTGCCATAGGCCGGCGACGAATTCGAGATATTCGAGCGGCGTCAGCCGGTCATAGACCATGGGTTCGTCCGACACCCAGGCGACGATGCGCTTGGCGGCGACCGGGTCGCGCCGCGCATCGATGCCGAAGATCGAGATGTCGCCCGCATCGGGCTGCAGCAGGCCGGCCACCATGCGCAAAATGGTCGTCTTGCCGGCGCCATTGGGGCCGAGCAGGGCATAGAATTCACCCGCCCGGATGGTCAGGTCGAGATCGGCGACTACCGGGCGGTCGAAGCTCTTGCTCAGGTGGGAAACGGCGAGGGCGGGGACAGTCATGGCGGCGCTCCGGCGGGATAGCGGCGCGAGCGTAAGCGGGATGCCTTTCCCGGGCGTGAAGCGGCAGCGTTAAGTTTTCGGCAAGGGGGCAACGGGCGCCGCCGGGGCGCCCGTCTGCCGGATCAGGCGACGGTCAGCTTGACGTCGATATTGCCGCGCGTGGCATTGGAATAGGGGCAGATCTGGTGCGCCTTTTCCACCAGCGTTTCCGCCACGGTGCGCTCGATGCCGGGCAGGGTGATGGTCAGCTCCGCCGCAATGGCAAAGCCGGGGCCATCGGCGTTCTCGCCAAACGACACGGCGGCGTCGATCGTGGCCTCATCGGGAACCTTGACCTTCTCGCCACGGGCGACGGCCTTGAGGGCGCCGAGGAAGCAGGCCGAGTAACCGGCCGCAAACAGCTGTTCGGGATTGGTGCCCGCGCCGCCATTGCCGCCCATTTCCTTGGGCGTGTCGAGCGTGACCGACAGGCGACCGTCATCGGTCTTGCTGGTGCCGGTGCGGCCACCGGTGGTGTGGGCATGGGCGGTGTAGACGGCTGACTTGATCGACATGACAGGCTCCTTGTGGTTCGTTGGTGCCGGGTAGATAGTGCACAATTAAATCGTGTGCAATTGAAAAATGCATGCTAGATTGCCGCAGGTGTTCTCCGGAGGTGTCATGACGACCCAGGCTGATCCGCTCAGGCTCGACTCGATGCTGTGCTTTGCCGTCTATGCGGCCGGGCATGCCTTCACGCGCTTCTACAAGCCCCGGCTCGATGCGCTGGGCATCACCTATCCGCAATATCTGGTGTTCATGGTGCTGTGGGAGGCTGACGGCATTACCGTCAAGGCTCTGGGCGACCGGCTGTTCCTCGATTCCGGCACCATCACCCCGCTGGTCAAGCGGCTGGAGGCGCGGGGCCTGCTGCGCCGGCAGCGCGACGACGAGGATGAGCGGCAGGTCCGCATCTTCCTCACGCCCGAGGGCCGGGGGCTGCGGGCGAAGGCCCTTGCCGTGCCGCTGGCTGTGGGCGAAGCGCTGGGCGGGGAGGCTGCGGACGGGGACGCCTTGCGCGAAAGCCTGCACCTGCTGCGCCAGAGGCTCGATGCCGCTTCCTGACGGTCTTCAGTCCCCGGCGGAACTTTGTGGGTGGCGCGCCGTTCTCACCGCGACATAAATCGGAGACTTGAGAAAAATGGCGCCCACTGATCGTGAAACAGTCATCGTGGACCGCGGCGGCAGCGGCGCGGGCGGCGTGATCATCGGGATCATCGTCGCGCTCGCGCTGATCGTCGTGGCCTACTTCGTGTTCTTCAACAACAGCGGCGGCGGCAGCGGCACGGTCGATATCGACGTGCCCGCAGTCAGCGTCGATGTGGTGCCTGACGGGCAGTAAGCCCGGTCCGGACACGGAATAGGGGCGTCCACCTGGTGGGCGCCCCTTTCGTTTGGCTAGAGCGCGATGCGATAGAGGCCGAAGCCCTCGGCATTGGTCTCGCCCGTGGCTTCGATTGCGACGGCCGTCACATCCGCCAGGTGCTCGGCGGCCTTGGGTCCCGTGGCGAACAGCACGGTGGTGTCCCCGATCGGAGCCAGCGACCAGTTGCTGTCGGCCGTGGGGTTGATCGTGCCGTTCTCGACGATGAACCGCACTATGAGGTCGCGGTTGGTGTCGGGACCCTTGAAGATGATGTGGTCGGCCCCGGTTCCGGGGAACGAGCCGCCGCCGCCAGCGCGGTAATTGTTGCTGGCAACGACGAATTTGGCCTCCGGGTCGATCGGCGCGCCGTCAAACATCAGGTCGACGATGCGGTTGGCGTCGGGGTTGGTCACTTCCTTGCCGTCGCTCGAATATTTCGAGGGCTGGGTGAGGTCGATCTTGTAGGTGACCCCATCGATGATGTCGAAATTGTAGGACGGGAAGTCCGGATTGATCAGCTCGGCGTCCACCGCTCCCTTTTCGACCTGGTTGAAGATGCCAGCCGAGCGCTCCAGCCAGTCCTTGACCTCGGCGCCGGTCACGACGAGGGCCTGGATGGTGTTGGGGTAGAGATAGAGATCGGCGACATTCTTGATCGCCACCGGACCCACCGGCACATCGGTGTAGTAGTCCGGGCCGCCGCGGCCGCCGGCCTTGAACGGGGCCGCCGCCGACAGGATCGGCAGGTCTTCCCATTCGGTGCCCTTCATCATCTGCGCGATATACCAGGTCTGGGCCTGGCTCACGATCTGCACCGACGGGTCATCTGCCACCAGGGCGAAATAGGAGTGCAGCGGCGCGGCGGTCTCGCCCACGGCGCGGCGGATATAGTCCAGCGTCTCCTCATGGTCGGTCTGGGCCGCCGCGATCACCTCGGCGTCGTCGGTCACCAGCGCGCTCACCTTGCCGTCGACGCGCTCGAAGATCGGGCGGGCTTCCGACGTATGGGAGACTACGGTCCACTTGCCCTCGGCATCCTGCTCGATCAGCAGGTCGACCAGGCCCATATGGCTGCCCCAGAAGCCGGGCATCACGGCCGGCTTGCCGTTCAGCGTGCCATTGGCGACGTCCACGCCCTCGATGCCTTCATAGTCGGGGCCGGGGAAAACCAGGTGGTGGTGGCCGGTCAGCACCACGTCGATGCCGTCGACGCCCGCCAGCTGCAGCGAGGCATTCTCGGCGCCCGCGCCCTGGTCGGCAGCAATGCCGGAATGGGACAGCGCCACGATGATGTCGGCGCCTTCTTCCTTCATCTTGGGTACATAGGCCTGGGCCGTCTCGACGATGTCGCGCACCTCGACCTTGCCGGTCAGGTGGCTGGCATCCCAGGTCAGGATCTGCGGCGGCAGGAAGCCGATAATGCCGACCTTGATCTTGCGGGTGCCGCCGGCGCCGTCGGTCAGCTCCTTCTCGATGATGCGATAGGGCTCGATATAGGTCTCGTCCGACAGGGCATCCGCACCGAGCGTGCCGCGCACCAGGTTGGCCGAGACGAAGGGGAAATCCGCGCCTTCGAGCGCGCGGTCGAGATAGTCGAGGCCATAGTTGAATTCGTGGTTGCCCAGCGTGGCGCCTTCATAGCCCAGCGTATTCATCGCCGCGACGATGGGGTGCACGTCACCCTGGTTGAGGCCCTTCTCATAGGCGTAATAGTCGCCCATCGGGTTGCCCTGGATCAGGTCGCCATTGTCGAGCAGCATGGCATTGCCGGCCTCGGCACGAATCGACTCGATGATCGAGGCGGTACGGGCCAGGCCCATCGTGTCGTTGGGCGTATCGGCATAGTAGTCGTAGGCAAAGACCGCGACATGCAGGTCCGTGGTCTCCAGGATGCGCAGATGCGCCTGGTTCGACTGGGCCAGCACCGCATAGGGGTGCATGGCCGCCATGGCGCCGACGCTCGCCGAACCGGCGAGGAAGGTGCGGCGGGAAATCTTGGGCAGGAAATTCATTGGTCGTCTCCCTGACGTGTCCACATCGATGAAACAGGGTGCGGGGGCGCCATGCTCCCGAACCATGGACCTTGCGATCCCGTGCGATGCTCTTGCCGTCAGCAGGTGACGCTGGGATGACGGCGGCGTGATGACGCTATGGAATTTTGACCGGGTGGTCAATTTATGACAGTCGGTCTGGCATATGGAGGAGCCGCCTCTGCTGCTGAGAGCTTGCCAATCTAGCCCCACCCCACCGCGCGGCACCTCCCCATGACGAGGAAGGGTGGAGGGGTACGGAATCCCTGACGCGCTGGCCAGGTGTCCTCATGGCCAAATTTACCTCCCCACTTATCCCCCTCCCCGAAACCTGTGGCACACTTCTCCCCATCACTCCGCATGGGCGGCCTGCAGGCGAACAGTGGCGGGGTGAGCCGGGCGCGGGTTTTGCCTCTCGCGCAGGTTCGAGACCTGGCCGCAGCATGGCGAGCGATCATGCTGCGCGATAACCGGGACTGTTCCAAAAACCGGCACCCCGAGGCGGTCGTCGTCTCGTTTTTTAGTTTACCAGAGGCGGCATCCGCCTCGGGGTCCGCCCACCATGTGGGCAAGATCGGTCCGGTGGATCGATCTGAAGTGAGCAAGCCATGAGGGCAATGCGCCGAATGGCAAGTGACAACCGCGCTGCAGGCGGCGCTTGCGCATGCCTGCCGGAACCGATTGCTTTGAAGCGGCTTGTTGCTAGGCTGGGGCACAATCGGAGAAGAACCACCATGAAATGGCGCGGCAGGCAGCAGAGCTCGAACATCGAAGACCGGCGTGGTCAGGGCGGCGGCGGGCTCGGTGGATTGGGCGGCAGCTCATTCGGTCGCGGCGGTGGTTTCCGCCTGCCAACCGGCGGCGGGGGCGGGTCGCGTGGCGGCATCGGCAGCCTGATCGGTATTGTCGTGGTGCTGGGCATCATCTGGTTCGCCACGGGCCAGAACCCGATCGACATTCTCACCGGCGGCTCGAGCACCAGCGGCTCCTCGGCTAGTTCGTCGGGACAACTGCCGACCACCGGGGAAGAGGCGGAGCTGCGCGATTTCGTCGGCGTCGTCGTCAAGGAGACCGAGGACCTGTGGACCGAAGTGTTCCAGGCCTCCGGCGAGGATTATCCCGAGCCGACCGTGGTGCTGTTCACCGGTGCTGTCGACACCGCCTGCGGCGCCGCCGATTCGAGCGCCGGGCCCTTCTATTGCCCGGGCGATTCCAGAGTCTATATCGACCTCAGCTTCTACGATCAGCTGCACCGGCAGTTCGGGGCGCCGGGCGATTTCGCCCAGGCCTATGTGCTGGCCCATGAAGTGGGGCACCACATCCAGAACATTACCGGCGTGCTGCCCGAGTTCAACCAGCGCCGCGCCAGCATGAGCCAGGAAGAGGCCAATGCCTACTCCGTGCGCGTTGAGCTGCAGGCCGATTGCTATGCGGGTGTCTGGGCCAATTATGCCGGGCAGGAGGATCTGCTGGACAGCGGCGATATCGAGGAGGCGCTCAACGCCGCAAGCCAGATCGGCGACGATACGCTGCAGAAGCGCATGCAGGGCTTTGCCGTGCCCAAGACCTTCAACCACGGCACCTCGGCGCAGCGAAAAACCTGGTTCGAACGCGGTTATACTTCTGGCAATCCCGGCGATTGTGATACGTTCTCGGGCAACGTGTAACGATATAATCGGTGGACTAGACAGTGCTGGGAATACCCGAAAGCGTCATGCCGCATGTGCGGCGGTTTGGCTTTTCCGGCGTCATCGCCGTTGCAGTGGTGGTGGTGATGATCTTCGGCATCAACCCCATCACCGTGCTCACCGGGCAGGTGGCTGAGCCGCTGCCGCATACGACGCTGACGGCGCTGGAAGCCATTGCCGCCGGTGAGGATGGGCCGGAGGCGCTGGTCGACGCCGTGAGCCGCGAGGCCAACGGCTTCTGGGAACGGGCCTTCCGCAGCGCCGCCGTGCATTATCCGCCGGTCGCGCTCAAGATGGTGCCGACCAAGGCGGAGCTGGGCTGCGGCATGGCCGGCTCCGATGTGGGCACCTTCTACTGTCCCGATGACAGCACCGTCTATGTCGACATGGCCACTTATGCCGATCTGGTCGCCAGCTTTCCGGCCGAGGGTCACAAGGCGGAGGGCTATCTGATCGGGCTGGCCTATGGCCATCACGTGCAGGCCGCGCTCGATCAGTTCGAGGCGCTCGAGACCCTTGATGCGGCGGAGAGGGTAGTGCGCGAGCAGCAGCTGGGCGCCCAGGCCGCCTGCTATAGCGGCGCCTGGACCAAGTGGGCGGGGCTCGAAATCCTGCTCGATGATCCGGCCATCGTGCGGGCGATCGATTCGGGCAGCACCGGGCGGGACGTTACCGCCGCGCCGTCCCGCGCCCCCATTCCCCGAGCCTTGACGCCGCCGAGCGCGGCATTCCGCGCCCACGGCTATGGCCTGGGCTATGCCATCCCCGCCGCGGGGAGCTGCCGCATGGAGAATATTGGCCAGCCGATCTGAAACATGGCTGCCGCCGCAGCGTTATCCCCGCACACACGGAGGATGCTATGATCGGCAATATGAGCAGCGTGGTTTTTGAATATTTTGCCGATGACGGGCGGTTTCCCAACAACGTCCTGCCGGTCGTGATCTATCGGCGCGCGATTTCGCAGGCGGAAGCGTCGCCCGAGGCCATGGAGGCGCTGTTCGACGGCAATGGCTGGCCGAGCCAGTGGCGCTCCGGCATCTTCGATTATCACCACTACCATTCGACGGCCCATGAATGCCTGGGCATGGCCCGTGGCAGCGCTACGCTGCGGCTGGGCGGGCCGGAGGGTCGGGATGTCGCCGTAGCCGCAGGAGATGTCGTCTTGCTGCCGGCGGGCACGGCGCATCAACGCGTCAAGGCGAGCGCGGATTTCCTGGCCGTCGGCGCCTACCCGCCCGGGCAGGACTGGGACCTGCTGCGGGGCGATACCAGTGATCGTCCCGAAGCCGACAAGCGCATTGCCGCGGTGCCCTCACCCAGCACCGATCCGGTCGGCGGGCAGGGCGGGCCGGTGCTGGAAATGTGGCGTTAGGCGGCGGGTGCTGCGTGTTCGGGGCGCTCTTCCATGCCCTTTTGGGCGCGGACATGGTTGAGGAAGCGCGTGAAGAGGTAATGACTGTCGCGCGGGCCGGGGCTGGCTTCGGGGTGGTACTGCACCGAGAAGATCGGCTTGCCGTCGACGCGCAGGCCGGCATTGGAATTGTCGAACAGCGAGATATGCGTCTCGGTGACGCCGGAGGGTAGGCTCGCCTTGTCCACGGCAAAGCCGTGGTTCATCGAGGTGATCTCCACCTTGCCCGTGGTCAGGTCCTTGACCGGATGATTGGCGCCGTGATGGCCCTGATGCATCTTGGACGTGGTGCCGCCCAGCGCCAGGCCGAGCAGCTGGTGCCCCAGGCAGATGCCGAAGACCGGCTTGCCGGTTTCCATCAGCTTCTGGATCGTGGGCACGGCATATTTGCCGGTCGCCGCCGGATCGCCGGGGCCGTTGGAGAGGAAGATGCCGTCGGGATTGTGCGACAGCACATCCGCGGCCGTCGCCGTGGCGGGCACGACCGTCACCCTGGCGCCTTGGTCGGCGAGGCACCGCAGGATATTGCGCTTGGCGCCGTAGTCGATAGCCACGATGTGGAAGTCGGGATTCTCGAGCTTGCCGTAGCCCTTGTCCCACTGCCAGCCCGTCTGGTCCCAGTGATAGGTCTGGGCGGTCGTGACTTCCTTGGCCAGGTCCAGTCCCTCGAGGCCGGGAAAGGCCTTGAGCTCGGCATTGATCGAGCCGAGGTCGAAAATGCCGGTCGGGTCATGGGCGATGACGCCGTTGGGCATGCCGTTTTCGCGGATCAGCGCGGTCAGGGCCCGGGTGTCGATGCCGGTAATGCCGATGATGTTGCGCTTCTTGAGCCAGGCATCGAGCTTTTCGGCGGCGCGGTAATTGGACGGATTGGTGATGTCGGCCTTGAGCACGACGCCGCGGACACCCGACAAGGCGGCCATGTTGACTGTCTCGATATCCTCGTCATTGGTGCCGACATTGCCGATATGGGGGAAGGTGAAGGTGATGATCTGGCCCGCATAGGAGGGGTCGGTCAGCACTTCCTGGTAGCCGGTCATGGCGGTGTTGAAGCACACTTCGCCGGCGGCATGCCCGATGGCGCCGATGCCGCGGCCTTCCAGGCGCGTACCGTCTGCAAGGATCAGAAGGGCGGTCGCGGGGGATTGCTGCCAGCCGGTCACGGTGGGCCTCCAAGAATTGGTTTCATATGGTCGCGCGGCCGAACCGGAATAGTCTGGGACTTTTCCTGCCACGCTCTGCGATGTCGATTGAGGCCTCGTATTAGAAGCCCGGGCGCGCCAGCGCAAGTGGCGCGACCGCCTTATTGTGCCTATATGGGTCCAGCAAAACGCATAGCAAGAGGACATAATCCCATGCGCGAACAGTTCAGCGAGGGGCTCAAGACCGCCCTCAAGGCCCGCGATACGCGGCGCACTGCCACGCTTCGGGCCATCACCGCGGCCATCAAGGACAAGGATATCGCCATCCGGCAGGAGAACCGCGGTCCGGCCACCAACGAGGAAATCCTCGCCATCGTGCAGAAGATGGTCAAGCAGCGCGAGGAGAGCTTTGCCATCTATGCGCAGGCCGGTCGGGCTGACCTCGCCACGGTGGAAAAGGAAGAGATCGATATCCTCAACGAGTTCCTGCCCAAGGCTTTGACCGATGACGAAGTCGAGGCCGCTATCCGGGCCGCCATCGCCTCGACCGGGGCCGAAGGCGCCAAGGACATGGGCAAGGTCATCGCCCAGCTCAAGGTCGACTATCCGGGTCGCATCGACTTCGGCAAGGCCAGCGGCAAGGTGCGCGCGGCGCTGGCCGGCTGATCAGGCAATGGCGCGGGGCGGGCCGGTCACCCGGTTGCGCCCGTGGCCCTTGGCTTTGTAGAGCGCCGCATCGGCGCGGCTGAGCACCGACGAAAAGCCCTCGCCATGGCCACTGGTGGCGACGCCAACGCTGACCGTGGCCGGAATGATCTCTCCGCTAATCCGAGCCGGCGTCGCCTCGAAATCGGCGCGAATGCGCTCGGCAATGGCCTTGGCATGTTCGATCGGCACGGCCGGCAGGATGGCGCAGAATTCTTCGCCGCCGATGCGGGCCAGCGTATCGCCCTGGCGCATGCCCAGGCCCGCGATGACGCCGAATTGCTGGATCACCGCGTCGCCAGCGGCATGCCCCTGCCGGTCGTTGATTTGCTTGAAGTGGTCAATATCAAACATCAGCACCGCCGTTCCCGCGGGCAGGTCGGTATCACCAAAGCCGTCAAACAAGGCCCGGCGGTTCAGCAACCCGGTCAACGAATCGGTCATCGCGTCCTGCTGGTGCCGCTTGGTGGCGCGGAACTGGTTGAGCGTCAGCGACAGCGCCCCCACCCCGGTGAGGCCGACAATGGCCATGATCGAATTGAACTGTTCGGCCCAATTGCTGGGCGGCGCGGTGAGAACCAGTTCTCCGTCGAGAATCAGAAGAGCGGCGCAAGCCAGAAATGAGATGCTCGTCACGCCGTAGAGGCCTGCATTGGCCATCAGGTGCAGCGGCGCCTCGGCCCGGCCGGCCCAGTATTGATAGGCCGAAAGGGCCATGAACACGGCGCAGGACAGGTTGAGCATCACGGTGCCAACACCACTCAATCCGAGCACGAAAGGAATATTGGTCGCGACAATGGCGGTGGTCCACAAGACAGCTGGCAGCGCCCAGGAGGTGCTTCCTGACCGAAACTGGATGGCCCCCAGATAGATGAGTGCCATGCCGGTGATGAGCAAGGTGAATGGCCCCACCTGCGTCAGCAGGTCATGGGCGCCGCTGCGCAGGCCAAGCAGGGCCAGGGCAACGACGATGAAGGCCATGCCGCCCGCCCAACTGATGAGATAGCTGTCGCGGCGCGCACCGAGCCAATTGATGAGCAATGTCACCATGAGGGCGCTGCCGGAAAAGGCGATGGCGACCATCAATGTGGCATTGTCGATCATGACGTGCTCCGCCCGCCTTCCGGCTCACCCGGTCATTCGGGTGCCATAGCGGAAAATGACCGGGCAATGAATACCGAGCCACGGCATGGTGAGGAAAGCATTAAGCCCGGCAGGATTGTCTGGCCGCTACTCGGCCGGTTGCGGCAACGCCCTAGGGGAGCGGCGTTCCAGCCAATACGAGCCGATGGCGACAAGCACGGCGATAACCAGCGCCACGGTGCCGATCAGCGGCAGGTTGCGGTAGCCGAAACCGCCATCGAGCAGCGTGGCCCCCAGGATGGCGCCTATGGCTATGCCGATATTGAAGCCGGTCGGTATCAGCGCAGAGGCAAGGTTCGGCGCGTCGCCGGCCCAGGCCAGCACGCGGGACTGGACGGGCGAGCCGAAGGCAAAATTGACGCCGCCCCAGAATACCACTGCGATGGCCATGATCATGGGGTAGGGGCTCACTACGTAAAGCAGTGCGAAGGCCAGCGCCTGCGTCGTCAGAATGACGATCAGGGAGGGCATCAGCTTCCAGTCCGCCAGCCGCCCGCCCACAAAGACACCGATGGTCGCGCCGACGCCGTAGAGCAGCAATATCCAGGGCACGACGCCGGCATCAAGGCCGGTCACCTCAAGCAGCAGCGGCGCGATATAGGTAAAGAGGCTGTACTGCCCGATCATCACCAGGATGACGATGGCCAGGGAGGTCACGATCTGCTGGCGACCCAGCGCCTTGAACTCGCGCAGGAAGCTTCCGGTCGTGCTGGATTGCCCGGTAGCGGCTGGCAGGAAGAGCGCGACGCAAAGCGTCGCCGCCAGGCCAAGCGCGCCGACCGCCCAGAAGGTGGCGCGCCAGCCGAGCGCATTGCCTATGGCCGTCCCCGCGGGGACGCCCAGTATATTGGAGACAGTCAGGCCCGACAGGATCAGCGCGACGGCAAAGCCACGCTTGTCCACCGGCACCAGATTGACCGCCACGATGGCTGCGATGCCGAAATAGGTGCCGTGGACAATGGAAACCAGCACCCGCGCGGCCATGAGCAGCTCGAAGCTGGGTGCCAGCGCACACAGGATCTGGCCGAGGGTGAAGGTGGCGCCGAGCAGCAGGATCAGCGTCTTGCGTGAGAGCTTCTTGGTCGCCACCGCCAGGAGTGGTCCGCCGATGGCAATGCCGATCGCATAGCCACTGACCAGATAGCCGGCGATGGGGATCGAGACGCCGAGGCCGGTCGCGACGTCGGGCAGCACGCCGGCGATGACGAATTCCGCCGTTCCGAAGGCGAAGGCGGCGAGGAAGAGCGCGAAAAGTGGAAGTGACATGAAATCAACCGCCCCAGGCGGACCTCGACTGAAGCAGCCTCAAATCATGGGCAGATCGGGGTGGCAATCCACAAATAACCGGCGCGACTATAGAAAATCTCAAAGCCGCAGATGCTTGGCATTGCGGCGAACTGCGCTAAGGTGTTGACGGGACAAGGCGGCAGCCGCCGCGCAGGAGGCTAGAATGACGGTTTCGGCTACAACAAAAAGGCGCTTCGCGCTGGCAACGGCGTTGCGCGGGGCCTTGATGCTGATGGCGGGGCTCTACGCCATCGTGTTCCCCGCGGAAGCACTTACGGTTCTGGTCCTCGCTGGCGGCATCCTGCTCATCGTCGATGGCGTTTTGGGCCTGTGGAGCCTCACTTTCGGCGGCGGCAAGAGCGGCAATTACTGGTTTGACGTGGTGTCCAACGTGCTGTCGCTGATCCTGGGCGTGCTTTTCTTTCTCCAGCCTTTCATCGCGACGATATTCACGGTCACCCTGCTCTCCAGTCTGATCGGCATCGCCGCGCTGATCGTTGGCGTGATGCAGATCGTCGTCATCGTGCGCGAGCGCGAACATTATGCGCGGATCTGGCCGGTCGTGCTCTCGGGTATATCCTATATCCTGCTCGGACTGGTCTTTCTGTTCTTCCCGCTGCTGTCCGCCTCGCTCGGCATGATCTTCGGCGGCGTCCTGCTGGTCTTCTTTGCCTTCGGCCTGTTCGGCTGGGCATGGCGGCTCTACCAGCGCAGCAAGACCGCCTAGGTCTGCGCGGCGCGTTCGGCTTCAGTCTCGCGTTGCAGCTCGGCGTTTATCGTCGCGCCGAGCACAACAATGAGTGCGGAATTGTACATCCAGAGTAGCAGCACGATAGCCGTGGCCAGCGAGCCGAAGGTGGCTTCGAACTGGCCCAGGCGCTCGACGTAAAACGAGAAGATGGCGCAGACAAGCAGCCAGAGCACCGTGGCGATGATAGCGCCCGGCCAGACCCAGCGGGCCCGTTTTGAGCGGCGATCGGGCGCAAAGCGATAGAAGGCCGCTATGGCCAGCACGCCGAGACCAAGCAATATTGGCCAGCGCAGCCAGAGGACCAGTACCTGGCCCGAGCCCAACCAGGGCAGGGTGGCGAAATATGCAGGGATCAGCGCCACCAGGGTGAGCACCGTCATCATCACGATCCCGGCTATGAAGGTGACGCTGATCGACATGTAGATGGCCGCAAGGAAGCCACGCTTGTCGGGCTCCGCATGGGTCCGGGAGGTCGCATACATCAATGCCGCCACGCCCCGCGAACTGCTCCAGGCGGCGACAAGCAGTGAAATCGACAGGCCTATGCCCAGGCCGCTGCGGGGCTGCTCCAGCAGCGTGACCAGCTGGCTGGCCAGGGTCTGCCGCACGGTCTCGGGAATGAGACCCTCCAGGCGATCGATCATATCGGCCAGGAAGGTCGGTTTGGCAAAAAGCCCCAGAACCAGGACCATGCTGGCCACCGCCGGAAACAGGGACAGAAAGCCGAAATAGGCGACACCCGCGCAGCGCATGGCGGTGTCCATGCGCGTCATCGCCCGGGCGGTGCGCCAGAGGACGCGTCGCCAGCGGCGCCGATAGTTCTTGCGTATGGGAGCGGCCGTGGCCCGGACGGTTGTGTCAGTCATCTCGATCAACGTCGACCGGTGAACGAAGTTGCCGCGCTGGCGGTGGCTGTGGAAAAGCTCCTTGCTGATGACTTCGCGGATGGGATTGCTTAGGTAACAGGCATGCGCTTTTCCGATCAGTTCCTCGACGAAATCCGCCAGCGCCTGCCGATAACGCAGGTGGTGGGCGAGCATGTCATCTGGGACAAACGCAAAAGCCAGCCCGGCAAGGGCGACATGTGGGCCTGCTGCCCATTCCACGGCGAGAAGAGCCCGAGCTTTCACGCCGATGACCGGCGCGGTATCTACCATTGCTTCGGGTGCGGCGTATCCGGTGATCATTTTCGCTTTCTGACTGAAAAGGCCGGGATGAGCTTCCCGGAGGCGGTCGAGAAGCTGGCCGGTATGGCCGGCGTGCCGATGCCGGCACGCGATGAGCGGCAGGAAAAGCGCGAAGCCGAACGCAAGAGCCTGATCGACGTCATGGAGCTGGCGACGAAGTATTTCGAGGCAGCCCTGCAGCACAATATTGGGGCGCGTGCGCGCGGATACCTCCTGGAACGCGGTGTGTCGGCGCAAAGCCAGACGCGCTTCCGTATCGGCTTTGCCCCGGATAGCCGCAACGGGCTCAAGGAGCATCTGGCGCAGAATGGCGTCTCGGCGCAGGACATGATCGATACGGGACTGGTTACCAACCGCGATGGCGACCCGCTGACTTATGATCGCTTCCGCAACCGGGTGATGTTCCCGATCATGGATTTCCGCGGCCGCGTGATCGCCTTTGGCGGGCGGGCCATGTCGGCGGATGTACCGGCCAAATATCTCAACTCGCCCGAGACCGAGCTCTTCCACAAGCGCCAGACGCTCTATAACGGCCAGACCGCCCGGCAAGCCGCGCGCGATGGCAGCACGGTCATTGTCGTCGAGGGTTATCTCGACGTGATTGCTGCCGTGAGTGCGGGCTTTGAGGGCACGGTGGCCCCGCTGGGCACAGCCCTGACCGAGGAGCATCTGCAGCTGCTGTGGCGGATGAGTCCGGACCCTGTGCTGTGCTTTGACGGTGACAAAGCCGGGCTCAAGGCGGCCGAGCGGACGGCCGACCTGGTCATGCCCCATCTCAAGCCGGGCTTTACGGTCCGGATCGCCACGCTCCCGGAAGGGCAGGATCCGGACGATCTGATCAAGGCGCAGGGCAGGGCCGCCTTCGCCGATGTGATCGAGAGGGCGCGAAGCCTCTCCGATGTGATCTGGAGCATGGAAACCGGCGGCCTGGTGCCCGAGACCCCGGAGGCCCGGGCGGCCCTCCAGGCCAGATTGCGCGAGCGCTCCAATTCGATCCAGGACGGGTCGGTACGGTTCCACTATGCCCAGGCATTCGACGAGAAGCTGCGCGCCTTCCTCGCGCCGGTGCGGCAGAACCGGTTCGAGCCGCGTGGCGGGCAGCAGCGCTATGGCCAGAGCGGCGCCTATGGGTATCCGAGCCGGGGGACGCCGAGGCTTGTCGTATCCGACACGCTCCGCAATTCGCGCCTGTTGAAGCCCGGGTCGATGGCGGAGGCCACACCGCGAGAGGCGGCGATCATCCTGAGCCTCGTCAATCACCCGGCACTGGTCGAGGACAAGTTCGAGATGCTGGCGGCACTCGACTTCGACACGCCCAGCGCACAAAAAGTGATGAGCGAGATTCTGAACCTCGTGGTGCGGCACCACGATATCTCGGCCGATGACCTGAAAGCCGCGCTGGGCGCCCGTGGGCATGGGGCTGCGCTGGACCGGATGAGCGATGTTCTGGCGCGACAGGGCGTATGGCAGGCCGCATCCGAGATCGCGCTGGTCGATGCCGAGACCGGATTGAGTCACGCCCTGGCCTTGCATAACAAGAAAGTTCAGCTAAATAGGGAACTCAAGGCAGCCGAAGCGGCGCTGGGCGAAGACCCGAGCGAAGAAACCTTTGAAAGGCTGCGGGACATCAAGAACCAGATTACCACTGTCGATGGCACAGAGGCATTGATCGAAGGATTTGGTTCGTTATCGGGACGCGCGACACGCAGCTTTTAGGGATTGTCTCTGAAAGCCGGCGAGTACGCGCGATTTTGCATATGGCTTGTGTGAAATTTATCCGAGGCGAACCCGGCAGCTCTTGAGGCGTTAACGCCTGAGTTACCGAACCTTTACCTTGCCTTGAGGTGTCACCACTTAAGCCTTTACCCGGACCCAGGCGCTATGGGTTCCGACGGAGTACCACATGGCCACCAAGGCAGCACCCAAGTCCACCAAGGAAACCGAGAAGCCGGAAGCCGGCGCCCCAGAGGCGACGAATGACAGCCCGCTGCTCGATCTTTCCGATGCCGCCGTAAAGAAGCTCATCAAGGTCGCCAAGAAGCGCGGCTATGTCACCTATGAAGAGCTCAATGCGGTGATGCCCTCTGACGAGGTCTCGTCCGAGCAGATCGAAGATTTCATGTCCATGTTCTCCGACATGGGCATCAATGTCGTGGACGAAGACGAGGTCGAAGAGACCGAAGTCGAGAAGGACGAAGAAGACCAGGGCCAGGAAGTGGCGCCCGCCACAGGCTCGGCCGTTTCCACCACATCCAACACCAAGACGGGCGCAGACCGCACCGATGATCCGGTGCGCATGTATCTGCGCGAAATGGGCTCGGTCGAGTTGCTGAGCCGCGAGGGCGAAATCGCCATCGCCAAGCGCATCGAGGCGGGTCGCGAGACCATGATCGAGGGCCTCTGCGAAAGCCCGCTGACCTTCCAGGCCATCATCATCTGGCGCGACCAGCTCGCCCAGGGCGAAATCCTGCTGCGCGACATCATCGACCTGGAAGCCACCTATGCTGGCCCCGATGCCAAGCAGGCCGCTCCGTCGCCGGACCTGGTCAACCTCAACGCCGCCCCCAAGATGGAAGCCGTGGTTGAAAAGCCCAAGGCGCCGGCGCCCAAGCGCGCCTCGGGCAATGACGAAGACGATTATGTTCCCGAAGAGCCGCAGGCTCCGCAGGATCCGGCGCCCGATGACGACGACGACGAATATGAAAACGCGCTGTCGCTGTCGGCCATGGAAGCCGAGCTGAAGCCGCAGGTGGTGGAAACCTTCGACCGCATCGCCGAAGCCTATGGCAAGATGCGCGAAATGCAGGACAAGCATGCCGAGGACCGCACGGCTTCGGTGTCGGATGCCGACCGCAAGAAGATCGATGCGTTCCGCGTCGAGGTTATCGCCGACGTCAAGTCGCTGTCGCTCAATGCCGGCCGCATCGAGAACCTCGTCGAGCAGCTCTACGACATCAACAAGCGTCTGGTGAAGCTGGAGGGCCGCCTGCTGCGCCTGGCCGAGAGCTATGGCGTCAAGCGCGAGAAGTTCCTCGAGAGCTATTATGGCCGCGAAGTCGATCCCACCTGGGAAGCCTCGCTCGAGAGCTTCGAAGGCAAGGGCTGGAGCGAATTCGCCAAGCGCGAAGCCGATACCATCCATGAAATCCGCGGTGACGTGGCGACGCTGGCCACCGAGGCCGGCCTCAACATCGCCGAATACCGCCGCATCGTGCACAAGGTGCAGAAGGGCGAGCGCGAAGCTGCTATCGCCAAGAAGGAAATGGTCGAGGCCAACCTGCGCCTCGTGATTTCCATCGCCAAGAAATACACCAATCGCGGCCTGCAGTTCCTGGATCTGATCCAGGAGGGCAATATCGGCCTGATGAAGGCCGTCGACAAGTTCGAGTATCGCCGCGGCTACAAGTTCTCGACCTATGCGACCTGGTGGATCCGCCAGGCGATCACCCGCTCGATCGCCGATCAGGCACGCACCATCCGTATCCCGGTGCACATGATCGAGACGATCAACAAGATCGTCCGCACCAGCCGCCAGATGCTGCACGAAATCGGCCGCGAACCGACTCCCGAGGAGCTCAGCGAAAAGCTGCAGATGCCTTTGGACAAGGTCCGCAAGGTGCTCAAGATCGCCAAGGAGCCGATCTCTCTTGAGACGCCGATTGGCGACGAGGAAGATTCCAACCTGGGCGATTTCATCCAGGACGTGAACGCGATCCAGCCGATCGACGCGGCGATCCAGAGCAACCTGCGGGAGACCACGACCCGGGTGCTGGCATCGCTCACGCCGCGCGAGGAACGCGTGCTGCGCATGCGCTTCGGCATCGGCATGAACACCGATCACACGCTCGAAGAGGTCGGCCAGCAGTTCTCGGTGACGCGCGAGCGTATCCGGCAGATCGAAGCCAAGGCGCTGCGCAAGCTCAAGCATCCGAGCAGGAGCCGCAAGCTGCGGAGCTTCCTCGACAATTAGGAGCGGCTGGTGATGGCCGATCCGCGCCTCAAGGTTACAAGCATCAGGGCCATCGTGCCGTTCAAGCTGGTCGTGACCTTTTCGGATGGATCATCGGGTACGTTCAACGCGGCACCGATGATTGCAGAGCGCGGTGAAGGAACCGAGCCGTTGCGTGACCGGCGCTTCTTTGGCACGGTCGAACTGGCCAACGGCAAGCCGATCTGGCCGAACCACTTCGATCTCTCGCCAGGCTGGTTGCGCGAGGAAATGGAAAAACGCGGCGAACTGCAATTGCCGCTGCCGGTCCGCCGCAAGCGCTGACTGGACGAAAAGAGGAGACGAGCCATGTCGTTTTGGAAGAATCTGTTCGGTGGCGGTGGTTCGTCGAGCAACGAGCCGGCTGGCGACAAGGTGCTCGGCGAGGAAGGCTACAAGGGCTTCCTGATCAAGGCGATCGAGATGAAGGCCGGCAGCGAGCTGCAGCTGGCCGGGACCATCGAGAAAGACATCGGTGGCGAGCTGAAGACGTATCGCTTCGTCCGCGCCGACCGCATGAGTTCTCGCGACGACCTGATCCCCCTGGCACTGGCCAAGGGCAGGCAGATCATCGACGAGCAGGGCGAACATATCTTCCGCTAGCCCGGACTATCGCAATTTATGGCACTGCCGGTGATCGCGGACCTCAGGTCCTGCGAGACCTGCTTGCCGCACAGGAGAATGACCATGGCAAGAAAGCCAACCGCACGCAGCGAATTCGTAATGTTCGACGTCATCTATGAAGATGGCAGCCAGCGGTCCAACCGCAAGGTGGATTCGAGCCTGCTTGGCGGTCTGGACGGCGATGAGCCGGCCCGCACCGCCATCATGGATCAGGACCGCGCCATTTCGGAAAAGTCCGGCATGCCTCCGCTGCAGATCAAGACGATCAAGCGGAGCGGGAAGTAGTCCCCAGCGCCTTGTCGACAGCCGGTTTCACCACTGTTCCGTAGAGTTCGATGGCCTGCATGACCTTGTCGTGCGGTAGCGTGCCGACGCTCAGTTGCAGGCCGAACCGGTCGTGCTTGAACCATTCATGCTGCATCAGGATCTTGTCGATGATCTCCTGCGGCGAGCCCATGAAATATGCGCCCTGCGGGGTGGCCCCGGCATCGAACTGCGCACGGGTGGTCGGCGGCCAGCCGCGCTCCTTGCCGATCCGGCTCATGGCGGCGCTATGGGCGGGGAAGGCGATATCACGCGCATCCTGGCTGTCCGCGGCGATGAAGCCGTGCGAGCTGATGCCAACCGGCAGTGACGTCGGATCGCGGCCGACCTTCTCGGCGGTCTCCCGGTAAAACTGGACCAGCGGGGCGAACTGCCTAGGCTGACCGCCGATGATGGCAATCATCAGGGGCAGGCCATAATAGGCGGCGCGGGCGACGGAGTTTGGCGTCCCGCCGACCGCGATCCAGACGGGCAGCGGGTCCTGCACGGGCTTGGGATAGAGCTCGATCCCGGGAATGGGCTTTGTGTGGGCACTGCCTGGCCAGTTGACCTTGCCGCCTTCCCGGATCTTGAGCAGCAGTTCGAGTTTCTCCTCGAACAGGCTGTCATAATCGTTGAGATCAAGCCCGAAGAGCGGAAAGCTCTCGATGAAGGAGCCACGGCCCGCCATGATCTCGGCGCGGCCGTTGCTGATCAGGTCGAGCGTGGCAAATTGCTGCCAGACGCGGATCGGGTCTTCGGAGCTCAACACCGTGACTGCAGTCGACAGACGGATAGTCTTGGTACGGGCAGCCGCAGCCGCAAGGATCGTCACCGGCGCCGAGGCGACGAAATCAGGCCGATGATGCTCGCCCAGCCCGTAGAACGCCAGGCCAAGCTGATCGGCTAGCTCGATCTCTTCGAGCAGGTCCTTCAGCCGGTCAGACGGGCTTTGCAGCTGGTCCCCATTCAACGGATCGGGCGTATTTTCGGCGAAGGAATAAAGGCCGAGTTCCATCTGGATACCTCATGTTTGGTTCACAGATGGCTCGCCCGGCGGGTGCGATCAAGAACGCACACGAGTGTAACCGCGCACCTCGTCGGTGCGCGGCGGGATGGATCAGACGTTGCTGCCAGACGGCGTATAGGCGAATGGGGCAGGTGCTGGTGACGGCTGGGGCGCCTTCTCCCCAGCTGCCTTGTGGATTTCGCTGACCAGCGCGGGATCGAGCTTGAGCTTGGTGGCCAGCGCATCGAGATAGGCGCGTTCTGCTGCCGTCTCGGCAGTAATGGCGACCAGGGAGGCCGCGTAGATTTCGGAGGCGTGTGCGGGCGTGTCGGCACGAGCAACGACGGCGTTGATATCGAGCGGGCTCGATAGTTCGTCGAAGACCCAGGCTTTCTCCTCCGACGACAGGTTCATCGTCTCCAGCTTGCCGAAGATCGCCTCCTTCTCCTCGGCATCGATGCGGCCATCGGCCTTGGCTGCGGCGATCATGGCGCGGACCAATGTCTTGCCCAGTTCCTCCTGGCCCTGCGTGTCGCTTGCAGGGGGGATGAAAGCATCCTGTGCTGGTGCAGTAGGGGCGCCGGCCTGCTGATTGTTCTGGTAGTTCTGCCAGGCATTGTAGGCAAGCCCGCCTACTGCGGCCACGGCTCCGAGCTTGACGGCATTGCCGGCGAGCTTGCCCAGTCCACCGCCACTCAGCAGCATGCCGGCCGCAAGTCCCGCGGCGCCGGTCATGGCCGTGCGCTGCGTATTCTTGTCGGTCTGTAGGGCTTTGACGATCTGATCGATATTGAACATGGGAGCTCCCTTTCTAGTCGTTGTCGGAGATGGGTAGCGATGGGGTACAGTGCAAGGCAGCGCTGTGCGGGTGCGACCCTTTGCACGTGCAGCGAACATAGAAAGACCCCGGCCGAAGCCGGGGTCTCGATGATGGCACCAGAGGGAGAACTGATGGCATCGGCCGTCAGTTCTGACGTTACTGAGCGGCGGGGGCAGCCGGTTCAGCAACCGGGGCAGCTTCGGTAGCCGGAGCCTCAACCGCGGGAGCTTCCGTCGCCGGAGCGGCGTCAGTCGCAGGGGCAGCAGGGGCCTCAGTCATCGGGGCCGCGTCAGTGGCCGGAGCCGCCGGAGCTTCCGTCATCGGAGCCGGGGCAATGGCCGGATCGGCCGGAGCCTCAATAGCGGGGGTGGTGCTATTGACGTCAACCGTGGTCGACGGGCCGGAATTGGCCGAGAAGACCAGGTAGCCGATGGCCAGCAGGGCCAGGGCGACGATAATGCCGACAAACCAACCTGTGCCACTGCTTTCGCGGGTGTACACGGTCCGGTTGCCATCGTTCGTATAAACGGTATCGCGTTCAGGGATAGCCATGATTTCGCTCCTTTGTTTCACCGTATGGCAAAGAAACGCGGGCCTTTTATTTTCGTTCCCGAACGCGTGATCACGCTGCGTGCAGATTGTCGCAGCTAAATTTCAGTTATGGATTCAATGCATTGGCGCAACACGGGTCGACGGCAAGTGTCGCTCGGCGTGGACCCGAATGCGAAAAAATCAAATATCGGGACCCTTGGCGCTGCCCGGCTTCTTGGAGATTTTGTCGATCAGGGCCAGGAACAGGGCCGAGGCGATGAAGGTGACATGGAGGATCGTGTACCACATGATCTGGTTGTCGGTGTATTGCGGCACGTTGAGGAAGATCTGCAGAAGGTGGATCGAGGAGATCGCCACGATTGTCGAGGCTACCTTGATCTTGAGCGAGCCCGCATCGATCTGGCCCAGCCAGTGGACCTCGCCCTCATTGTCGAAGCGCGACACGAAGTTCTCGTAGCCCGAGATGATGACCATGACGACAAGGCTTGCGATCAGCGCCGCATCGATCAGGCCAAGCACCTTCAGAATGGTCTCGGTTTCGTCCATTCCCATCATGTGGCTGGCAAAATCCCACAGCTTGACGCCGAAGGTGACGGCATAGAGCGCCAGCGCAATGCCCAGTCCGATGTAGAAGACTACCAGCAGCCAGCGGGACGCCAGGATGATGCTCTCGACGAAGATTTCCAGCCGCTTCATGGGATGCTCCAGGATCGATAGCGGCAGGGATAGCAATTTCTGCGAAACTGGCAAGACGTCTGGCGGGCAGGGCACATGACAAAAAGAAAGGCCGGGCGCTGGGCCCGGCCTTTCCGCTATTTGTAGCCGACGATCAGTTTGCTGCGGTCGTGATCAGCGGCGTGATGCGGCGGATGGTGACGCGACGGTTCTCGCGCTCCGCAGTCTCGGTGCGGATCTTGAGATAGCGCTCGCCATAGCCCTGGGTGGCCAGGTTTTCCGGCGGCACGTCGTAGAAGTCGGTCAGGATGCGGGCCACGGTGGCCGCGCGCAGATCCGACAGGCGCAGGTTCGAGATATCCGAGCCGACGGCGTCCGTGTGCCCTTCGATCAGGAAGGTCTCGCTGGGGTTGCGTTCGAGCAGGGCCAGCATGGCGTTCGCCACGCTCGAGAGGGCACCGACCTGGTCGCGGCCGATCGTGGCAGCGCCGGTGTCGAAGGTCAGGCCGCCGACTTCGAGTTTACGCACACTGTCGCGAACACGGGCCGAACGCTTGACTTCGTCGATCGAGTAAAGGCGGGCAACCTGTTCAACCGGCGGCTGCTGGAAGAACACTTCGACCTCGTTCTCGTCGGCGAATTCGGCGTCGAGCACGTAGTCCTGCACCGGGATGTTCAGGCGCAGCGGCGGCAGATCCTCGCCCGGGTCACGCCAGACGATCAGGTCGTCGCTATAGCGATCATCGAAATAGGCCAGGACGTATTCACGGCCATCGGGCGTGATGCGCGAACGGCGCAGGATATCGCCGTTGCGGTTGCGCACGGTGACAATCTGGGTGCCATCGGGCCGCGTGATGGTCTCACGGGTCCGGCCGTTGCTCAGGTTTTCATAGAAGATCTCGTCTTCCTGAGCGTTGTAGAAGCGATCGGTATCCTGACCGACCGAGTTCACCACCAGCTGGCTGCCAATCTGCAGGATGACCTGCGTAATGGCCTGGCCTGGATCGAGCGGCGTCACGTTGTTCTGCTGAACATTGTTCTGCTGGCCGATATTGGTGGTCGAATTGTCCACCGTGTTGTTCTGCGTGTTGTTGGTGACGTTGTTCGTGATGTTGTTCACGACATTAGTCTGTTCGATGATCGTCACGTTCTGAGGTACTTCGGGTTCAGCAAGGGCCTGGACGGCCATGGCTTCACCCTGCTCCTCGGTGACCGAGATACGGGCCGTTTCTTCCGGAGCAATGTTTGCCTGGGCGGCGGCATCGCTCTCGGGCGGAGCTTCGACAGGTGCCTCGGCAACAGGCTCGGCCTGAACTTCGGCTTCAGCTTCACCTTCAACGGCCGGGGCCGTCTCTTCATCCTTGGCGCTGTCGAGCACGGGAGCAACCTGCTCCTGAGTCACGCCCTCGGGAAGCTCCTCGATGATCTCGACCGGCTCTTCCGCAACGGGTGCGGCCGGGTCAACGGCAGGCTGCTCGGGAGCAACCGGCGCTTCTGGCATTGCCGGCACGGCAGGCAGAGACAGGCCATAATCGGCCAGGCAGGTGTTGGTATCTGGGAAGCCAGCTTCGGCGCAGAGTGCGTCGATCTCGGCCTGGGCCGCGGCCATCTGAGCCTGAGCGGCAGCTGCGTCGCCACCGGCCATCATGTCGGCAATGGCTGCATTGTAGAGATCGATCTGAGCCTGAAGGTCAGCCGAAATGTCGATCTGGGCCTCAACGGGTACTTCCGCAGCTGGCTGTTCGACAACCGGCTCTTCAGCCGGAGCGGCTTCTGCAGCGGGCTGTTCGACAGGCGCAGCTTCAACGGGAGCTGCCTCTTCAACAGGCGCTGCTTCCTCAACCGGAGCGGCCTCTTCGACCACAGGTTCAGGGGCTGGCTCTTCAACCGGCGCAGGCTCTTCCATCACCTCGGGGGTGGGTTCCGGGGCCGGCTCGGCAACAGGCTCCTCGACAGGAGCGGGTTCTTCCACGACTTCTGGGGCGGGCTCTTCAACCGGAGCAGCTTCCTCTACGGGTGCTGCTTCGACGGGAGCGGCAGGCTCGGCTGCCGGCGCGGCGGAGATCGCGGCAATGCACTCGTCAATGCTGGCATAGCCAGCGACGATGCAGAGCTCGGTCAGGGTGCCTTGGGCCGCTTCAAGAGCGGCGGCGTCACCGGATGCCTGGGCGGCGGTATAGGCCTGGTAGGCGGCGACGAGATCGCCGTCCTGCGCGCGAACGGTCAGCGGCAGCAGGGCCATGAGACCGATGCTGGTGCCGGTCAGTAGCCAGTTTCTAAGGCGCATTGTTCTTTTCCTTTTATGTCGGTTGACACTTGAGCCAAGCATCGTGGTGTCAGTCTGAACGCAAACTGAATGGATTTTGCAGCCAGCTGAGTGATGCTTTCTCCCCGCAGGGCCCGCAACGCCTGGTATGTGCGATGGTTCCCTCCCGCGTCAGCGTCGACCGTTTCGGCGCGATAGTGGCGCCAATGCGGCGGCCGAGACGGATCGCGCCAGCGATGCGCTGGTCCGATGCGGGCGATCATGCTAGGGCCACTCTATGCAACAGGCCGTCGAAACGCTCATTATTTCCTCCGAGGGGCAAGGCCTCTACGAGTTCACCGGCGCCCTGCGCCAATTCGTGACCGCCGCCGACGTCGCCACCGGCCTGGTGACGGCCTATGTGCGCCACACATCCTGCTCCCTGCTGATCCAGGAAAACGCCGATGCCGACGTCAAAACCGACCTTGACGGCTTCTTTCGGCGGCTGGTGCCTGAGGGCATGGACTGGCTGGCCCATACGACTGAGGGGCCGGACGACATGCCCGCCCATATCAGGGCGGCGCTGACGCAGACATCAATCGGCATTCCGGTCCTCGATGGTGAGCCGGCATTCGGTACATGGCAGGGCATCTACCTGTACGAGCATCGTCGCCGCCCGCATCGGCGCGAGGTGATACTTCACATCATTGGAGACCGTTGATGGACTGGACGACGCTGATTGCCTATTGGCCCTTCGTGGTCGGGCTGATGGTCACGGGGGTCGTCTCGGGCATCGCTGCGGGTCTGCTGGGCATAGGTGGCGGAGCAATCATCGTTCCGGCACTCAGCAATGCCCTGCTGCTGCTGGGCTATGACGCCGATGTTGTGCAGCATGTGGCAGTGGGTACGTCGCTGGCCATCATCATTCCCACCGGCATCATGAGCGCCCTCGCGCACCACAAGCGGGGCGCGCTGGACCTCAACGTCTTGCGGCTCTGGGTGCCATTTATCGTGACAGGCACCTTCATCGGCGGGCTCATGGCCGGGCTCTTTTCGGGCGATGTGCTGCGGATCGTGTTTGCGATCATGGCCTTCGTTATCGCGGCCAACATTATCTTTGCCTTTCAGACAAAGCTGATGGGCCACTTGCACGGATCGTCGCTGACGCACCGGATCTCGGCGTTTGTGGTTGGTTATATTTCGTCCCTGATGGGGATCGGGGGCGGCTCGCTCACTGTGCCCACCCTGGTTGCCTTTGGTGCCACAATGCATGCCGCCGTGGGCACGTCGGCGGCGGTGGGGGTGGCCATCGCGATTTCCGGCACGTTGGGTTTCATCATCTCGGGTTGGGGCGCCGGTGGCCTGCCGCCGCTCAGCCTGGGCTATATCAACCTGGTGGCGCTGGTGCTGGTGGCGGTGCTGGCGGCGCTGTTCGCTCCTCTGGGCGCTGCGCTGGCGCATCGGCTCGATCAGAAGACGCTCAAGTATGTCTTTGCGGCTTTCCTGATCGTGGTGGGCCTGAACATGCTGTGGAAGGTCCTGGCGGGATAGGCCGCAAAAAGCAAAGCCCCGCGTGGGTGCGGGGCTTTGCGGCAATCGGTTGGTGGGGACGGGTGACTACGATGGACCGCCCCCACCGCCCAAGCCCCCTCAGAAGAGGGGTATGGGTTATTATTCGGAGTCGGTGTCCAGTTCCCACTGGACGTTGACATTGATGGCAAAGGCCAGTTCGCCTGCCTCGACCGGAACGGGCGCGCTCGCGGCCATGTCGGCCCGCGCATACATCGGGTAGGGCTGCGGGCCGTTGAAACCCTGCGCTTCGGAAATCGACACGATATCGTCGAGCGTGCCGCCCGCAGCGGTGGCATAGAGCTCGGCCTTGGCACGCGCGTCGGCGAAGGCCGCCTTGCGGGCCTCATCATAAAGTTCGGACGGATCGGCCACGGCAAAGCTGACGCCATTGACGGTATTGGCGCCGACGGTCACCGACTTGTCGAGGATGGACCCGAGCGCGTCGAGCTGGCGCACAGTAACGGTGACGGTGTTGCTGACCTGATAACCATTGATCCGTGGCGGCAGGGTATAGCCGTTGGCATCGCGCTCGTCGGAATAGACATAGTTCGGGTTGACCGAAAAGCCTGATGTCTGGATGTCGCGGGGCTCGATGCCGGCGGCCTTCAGCTCGGCAATCAGTTCTGCCATGGCGGCGGTGTTGGCGTCGAGCGCCTCGCGGGCGGTGGCGCCCTGCGTGGTGACGCCGGAATTGATCTGCGCCATGTCCGGGGCGGCCATCACTTCGCCCCGACCTTCGATGCTGATGGTGCCAGCATAGGCGGGCACGGCAAGGCCAGCAAAAACGGCAAGTGGAACAAGGGCAAAAAGGCGACGCATGGGAAACTCCATAAGCTAATGGATGGGACTACTCCTCATCCATTGCGTCAGTATTGCGGCACAGATGAACTGGAGTTGAACGAGCCTGTGGAGAGGAGGTTCCGCCAAAAGTATGACTTTTGAGGCTTGCGCGGCGGTGTGCCGGTGCGGTACTCACTGCACCAGCATTTAGGGGGCCGGACATGGGCGACAAGCACTATCCAGATGGCATTCTGCTGGGGCGTGCCCGCGTACCTGGTCTCGATCAGCCGCGCATCGTGACCGTGCGGGATGGCGATGTCGTGGATATCACCGCCAAGGGCATGGCCACGGTCCGCGACATTGCCGAGAGCGGAAGCGCCGCCGAACACGTGCGAAACGCGCCTGGAGCAGTGCTGGGGCGAGCTGACACGATCCTGGCGAACAGCGTGGCGGGTCAGATCGATCTTTCGTTGCCGAGCCTGCTTTCGCCGATCGACCTGCAGGCCATCAAGGCATCAGGCGTCACGTTCGTCGTTTCCCTGCTGGAACGGGTCATCGAGGAACAGGCCAGAGGCGACAAATCCCGCGCGGATGCGTTGCGCGGGGAAATTCTCGACCTGATCGGTACCGATCTCAGCGAGCTGGTGCCAGGTTCCGAGACCGCCATGAAGGTCAAGGCGGCGCTGATCGAGAAAGGCGTGTGGAGCCAGTATCTTGAAGTCGGCATCGGCCCCGACGCCGAAATCTTTACCAAGGCCCAGCCGATGAGTTCGGTAGGCTATGGTGCCGAGGTTGGGTTGCATCCGTCGTCGAGCTGGAACAATCCGGAGCCGGAAGTGGCGCTGCTTGTGACCAGCGCGGGCGCCATTATCGGGGCGACGCTGGGCAATGACGTCAACCTGCGCGATGTCGAAGGGCGTTCGGCGCTGCTGCTGGGCAAGGCCAAGGACAACAATGCTTCCGCCTCGCTGGGCCCGTTCATCCGGCTGTTCCATGGCGCGTTCACGCTCGAGACGGTCAAGCAGAGCGAGATCGCCCTGCGCGTCGAGGGCGAGGATGGCTTTGTGCTCGAGGGCCATTCCTCGATGAATCAGATCTCGCGGACGCCGGAATCGCTGGTGGCTGCCACCATTGGCGGACACCACCAATATCCGGATGGCCTCGTGCTCTATCTCGGCACCATGTTTGCGCCCGTGCAGGATCGCGGTGGGGCCGGCAAGGGCTTCACCCACAAGCTCGGCGATATCGTCTCGATATCGACATCCGAACTGGGCACCCTGACAAACAGGGTGAACCTCTCTACCAAATGTCCGCCCTGGACTTACGGTGCCAGCCATCTGCTGCGCGACCTGGCCAGGGCCGATCTCCTTTAAAGACCCATCCGAAAGGCATTCCAACATGGCTGAACTGCACAAGAACCTCATCAACGGGGAATGGGTGGGCTCGGACGGTATCGAGAACATCAATCCGTCCAATATCTCGGAAGTTGTCGGGCTCTATGCCCGCGCCACGGCTGAAGAAACCAAGCAGGCTATTGCTGCCGCCAAGGCGGCATTCCCGGCCTGGTCGCGCTCGGGCATCCTCGAGCGCCATGCCATTCTCAGCAAGACCAGCCAGGAAATCCTGGCGCGCAAGGCCGAACTGGGCGAGCTGTTGAGCCGTGAAGAGGGCAAGACCCTGCCTGAAGGCATTGGTGAAGTGACGCGCGCGGCGCAGATTTTCGACTTCTTTGCCGGTGAAGTCCTGCGCCTTGCTGGCGAAGTGCTGCCATCGGTGCGCCCCGGCGTGGGCGTGGAAATCACCCGCGAACCGATCGGGGTGATCGGCATCATCACGCCGTGGAACTTCCCGATCGCCATCCCGGCCTGGAAGATCGCGCCGGCTTTGGCCTATGGCAACACTGTCGTGGTGAAGCCGGCCGACCTCGTCCCCGGCTCGACCTGGGCCATCGTCGACATCCTGGTGCGCGCCGGCCTGCCCAAGGGCGTGCTCAACCTCGTTATGGGCAAGGGCTCCGTGGTCGGGCAGACCATGCTCGACAGCAAGGATGTGACGGCGATCAGCTTCACCGGCTCGGTGGGCACCGGCAAGCGCGTCGCGGCAGCCTCGATCGAGCATAACCGCAAGTTCCAGCTGGAAATGGGCGGCAAGAACCCGACCGTGGTGCTGGATGATGCCGATCTCAAGGTGGCGGTGGAAACCGTGGCGCAGTCGGCCTTCTTCTCGACGGGCCAGCGCTGCACGGCCAGCTCCCGCGTCATCGTCACCGAAGGTATCCACGATGCCTTCGTCGATGCGCTGTGCGAGCGCACCAAGAACCTGCGCGTCGGCGATGCCTTGGCAAAGGACACCGAGATCGGCCCAGTGGTCGATCCGAGCCAGCTCAAGCAGGACATGGACTATATCGGTATCGGCCAGGACGAAGGCGCCGAGCTGCGCGCGGGCGGCCAGCGGGTCAATGCGCCAACCGAGGGCTATTTCCTGCAGCCGGCGCTGTTTACCGGCGTCACCAACCAGATGCGCATTGCCCGCGAGGAAATCTTCGGGCCTGTCGCGGCGGTGATCAAGGTCAAGGATTACGAGGAAGCACTCGCCACGGCCAATGACACCGAGTTCGGCCTGTCGGCCGGCATCGTCACGACCTCGCTGAAGTATGCGACGCATTTCAAGCGCAATGCCGAGGCCGGCATGGTGATGGTCAATGTGCCGACGGCCGGCGTGGACTTCCACGTGCCGTTCGGGGGCCGCAAGGGTTCGAGCTATGGCTCGCGCGAGCAGGGCAAGTATGCGGCCGAATTCTTCACCGTGGTGAAGACGGCCTATACCGCCGCCGGCTAGTCCGAGCAGCCGTTCGTTCTGCAAACCCGCGGACTCTGTCCGCGGGTTTTTTTATCGGCGCTGCGTCAGCGCCATGCCGGCAAGGATTAGGACGACGCCCAGGGCGCTAGCCCAAAGCGTGGTCGGTACGGCCCGTATGAGGTCGAGGGCGACACCGGAAACCATCTGGCCGCCGATGACGAGCAGGGCAGTGTTGACCGCGCCGATGCGCGCAATGAGCCAGCTGCCGGCGGCAACGAAGACGACGCCGATGGGGCCGCCCACATAGGCGTGCCATGGGGCATCGGCAGCTCCGGCAGGCACCAGTCCGCCCACTAGCGGGCCGAGCAGCGTCAGGATGGCGAAGCCGATGATATGGTTCCAGAAGGAGGCGACGAGTGGTGTGGTCGAGAGTGCCAGCCTGCCGTTGAGCTGGCGGCTGAGGCCAACCAGCAGGCCGGCCAGCAGGGCATAGGTGATGGCAAGGGTCATGCCGCACCGCCCATGCCGAAGAGAATGATCAGGGCGCTGCCGGCGATGATCAGGGCCAGGGCGCCAGCGTCGCGTAGCGACAGCTTGCGCCGCGGCAGGCCGAACAGGCCCCAGCGATCGGCTGCCAGGCTGAAAACCACCTGCCCGGCGAGACCGAGCGCCAGCGTGCCGGCAAGGGCCAGCGGCGTGTTGACCGCGGTCGAGGTGAGCATGACGGTGGCGCCTCCGGACAACCCGCCAAGATAGGCCCAGAGTGGCGCACGGGGCTTCCCTGCAGCAATGGCGGGCCGCCGGCGCCACAGGAGGGCGAGCAGGATGGCCGCAGCAATAGTCCCCGTGCCGTGGGCGGCCCAGGAGGAAAACAGGGCGTTGCCGTAGCGGCCCAGTTCACCGTTGAAATAGACCATGAGGGTCAGCAGGCCGCCGGTGCCGAAGGCCGCCAGGAGATGCAGCGGGTTCAACCGCTCCGCACTGGACGTCATGACGTGAGTTCCGATTCGCAGGTGGGAAGCCAAGCCTAGCACGGCTCTGCGGCGTCAGTGGACGTTCACCACCCGGCCCATGGCCTGCTCGCCGATCAGGCTGCAAAGCTTGAATATGCCCACTTCGATCTGGGCTTCGTCGCATAGGGAGAAGCTCAGGCGCATGGTGTTGCGGCCCGACCCGTCCGGGTGGAAGGCGCCACCCGGGACGAAGGCGATATCCTGCCGGATGGCCTGTGGCAGCAGTGCTGCCGCATCAATATGGTCGGGCAATTCAAGCCAGAGGAACATGCCGCCATCGGGCTTCTGCCAGCGCATGCCGGGCGGTGCGTGGCGCTCAAGCGCCGCCAGCATGGCATCGCGGCGCACGCGGTAAACCGCGCGAATCCGGGCGATCTGGGTGTCGTAGCAGGCCTGGGCAACCTGGTGCATGACCATCTGGTTGGTGGTCGCGGTGTGCAGGTCCGCGCCTTGCTTGAGCAGCGTCAGGCGGCGGATGAGGGCGGTTGGTCCGCAGATCCAGCCGATGCGCAGGCCGGGCGACAGGGTCTTGGAGAAGGTGCCGCAATAGAGGGTGCGGGTGCGTTCAATCGAGCCGGATGCGGCGGAGTCGACCGCGGCGATGGACGGCAGGTCCTCGCCATCATAGCGCAGTGCCGAATAGGCGGCATCTTCCACGATGATTGCGTCGAGGTTGGCGGCCTGGTGAAGCGCCTGGTGCCGCGCGGCCTTGCTCATGGTGGCGCCGTCTGGATTGGCGAAATCGGGCACGAGATAGATCAGCCTTGGCGCATTGGCGCCGGTGGGCTGGGGTGCGTCGAGCGCGGAGAATAAAGGTTCGTAAGCGGAGAACGACTGGAGCGCGCCCAGATAGGTGGGGCGGGCGGTGATGACTCCATTTCCCTTGTCCAGCAACAGTTTACCGATGAGGTCGAGCGCCTGCTGGGAGCCGCTGGTGACGAGGATATTGTCCGGGCCGGCCGGCACGCCGAGGCGGACCATATGGTCGGCGATCCACTCCCTGAGCGGCAGATAACCTTCGGTGGTGGAATATTGCAGGGCCTCGCGTGCGATGGAGGGGCCGCCGAAGACGTGGCGCCAGGCATCCTGGAACAGGCCGACATTGAACAAAGCCGGATCGGGAATGCCGCCGGCAAAGGAGATCATCGAGGGTTTGCCGACGAGCTTGAGAAGCTCGCGAATCTCGGAGGCCTTGATGGCCTGGGCGCGGGATGAGAGGCGGAATTCCGGTGCCGTCATTTGTATCACCATGAAAATGATATTAGTGATACAAACACCAGAAAATTGTTATGTCAATTATGTTGACCTTTTTAACGTGAAACGTCGGCTTTTGCCGCAAGACCGTCACAAGTCTGAACGCGTCGACAAAGGGATCAGGATGGCGATACTATCGAATCAATGACCGATACAATTTCTGACGACAAAGAGAGCATGGCGCTGCCCGACAATGCGCAACCCATCCACGAGCGCGTGGCCACGGCTGTGGAGATGGCGATTGCCGAGGGGCGCTATGGACCGGGCCAGCGCCTGCCGACGCATCGGCAGCTGGCGCAGCAGTTTTCGGTCTCGATCGGCAGCGTGACGCGCGCCATCGATGCGCTGAGTGCGCGCGGGGTGGTGCGCGGGGAAATCGGGCGCGGGACTTTCGTGCTGGACCGGCCCGACATCGGTGCTGATGACGGCGGCATTGTCGACCTGACGATCAATGCGCCGCCGCCGGTGATCGCGCCGCATCGCATGGCCGAGGCGAGCGAGGTGGCGAACCGCTACGCCCTGGCGCTGCCGCATGGCGGCTATGGCGACCTGAGCGGCACCGAACGGCAGCGCGGGGTCGTGGCGCGCTGGCTGAGCGAGATGCGGACGCCGCTGGCTGCCGATGACCTGCTGCTGTGCAATGGGGCGCAGCAGGGGCTGCACCTGGCCTTTGCCACGCTGCGCGAGAGTTCGACCACGGTGCTGACCGAGAGCGCGACGTTTCCCGGCGCCCTGGCGGCGGTGGCCAATCTGGGCATGGTGATGGCGCCGGTGGCGCATGATGGCGAGGGCATGCTGCCCGAGGCGTTGGGCGCGGCGCTGGAGGCGACCGGCTCGAAGATCATCTACACGACGCCGGTCTGCCAGAACCCGCTGGGCTTCGAGACCGGCCCCGAGCGACGGCGGGCCATCGCCAGGACCGCCACGCAGCATGATGCGGTGATCGTCGAGGACGATATCTACGGGCTCTACGCGGCCAAGGGCAAGCTGACCTATCGCGATCTGGTGCCGGAACGGGTGATCTATGTCACCAGCCTCTCCAAGAGCCTGACGCCGCTGATCCGCCTCGGGGTGATCGCGCCGCCGCCCGCGCTGATGGCGGCGGTGCGCAAGCGGCTGCGGGCGGAGAGCTGGGGCCTGCCGCCCTATGTGGCGGAGCTGGCGGCGGCGATGATCGAGATCGGCATGGCTGACGAGGCTGCGGCGGCGCTGCGGACCGAGGGCTGGCGCCGGCTGGGGCTGACGCGGGCAATCTTGGCGATCGACACGGTCCCGATGCCGGGCGGTGCGCCACATCTGTGGCTGCCGATGAGCCCGTTCAAGGCAGAACAGCTGGCCCGGCGCGCCGGCGAGGCGGGCGTGCGCATCACGCCGCCCTCGGCGACGCAGGTGGGATCGTCACCGGTGGCCGGCGTGCGGCTCTGCATCATGGCGCCCCGCACGCGGCGTGTGCTGGAGCGCGGGTTGAACGTGCTGGCGGGGCTGCTGGACAGCGAGGAAGATGTGGTGGTGTGAGCCACCACCCGGAAAACTAGGCCGGCAGGCCCACATAGTTCTCCGCAAGGCTCTGCTGGGCGGCGCGTGAGCCGGTGAGATAGTCGAACTCCGCCCGTTGGATCCTGCGGCCGAAGGGGCCGGTCTCCGGGAAGGTGTGCAGCAGGCTCGTCATCCACCAGCTGAAGCGCTCAGCCTTCCAGATGCGCGACAGGACGTGGTTCGAATAGGCGTCGAGTGCGGCGGGCGAGCCTTCGCTGAAATGCTCGATCAGGGCATCGGCCAGGGCGGCGACGTCGCTCATGGCGAGGTTGAGGCCCTTGGCGCCGGTGGGCGGTACGATGTGGGCGGCGTCGCCGGCGAGAAAGAGCTGACCGAAGCGCAGGGGCTCGGCGACGAAGCTGCGCAGCTGGGCCACGGATTTCTCGATGGAGGGGCCGGTCTGCATCGCCTCGGCCGTTTCGGGCGCGAGGCGCGCGCGCAATTCATCCCAGAAGCGGTCGTCGGACCAGGCGCCCACCTGCTCGTCGGCGGGGACCTGGATATAATAGCGGCTGCGGGTGCGCGAGCGCTGCGAACAGAGCGCGAAGCCGCGCTCGTGATGGGCATAGATGAGCTCATCGGCCACGGGTGGACGATCGGTCAAAACGCCAAGCCAGCCAAAGGGATAGACGCGCTCGAAAGTGGTCAGGGACCGTTCGGGGACGCTGCGGCGGGAGACGCCGTGGAAGCCGTCACAGCCGGCAATGACGGCGCAATCGATGCGGTGTGTGGCGCCGTCCTTGCGGTAGCTGACCCAGGGCTGCTGGCCGTCGAAATCGTGCAGTTCGACGTCTTCGGCCTCGTAGATGGTGCGGGACTGCCGGATGGCCATCAGGTCGCGCGTGACCTCGGTCTGGCCGTAGACCATGACCTGGCTGCCGACCAGGGCGGAGAAATCGATGCGGTGGCGATCCCCGTCAAAACCCATTTCGATGCCGTGATGCACCAGGCCCTCGGCATGCATCCGGGCGCCGGCAAGGGCGCGGTCCATCAGGTCGACGCTGCCCTGTTCGAGAACGCCGGCGCGGATGCGGCCGAGCACGTAATCGGCGCTCTTGCGCTCGACGATGACGGCGTCGATGCCGGCGAGTTCGAGCAGGCGACCAAGCATGAGCCCGGACGGACCGGCGCCGATGATGGCAACCTGAACGCGCATGAATTCCTCCCTTTGCAGCCAGTATGCCGGCCTTTTGCTGCCAGCATGCTGGTGGTTTTCTGGCGGTTTTCCAATGGACGGGCGGCGCAAACTATTGGATTATCCGAACATGAACTCCATCCCCAGCTATGCGCTTTACGGCGAGGCCGATTCCGACCGGGAGCAGGACTGGCTGCATTGGGAAACCATCCAGTCGCGCAGCCGGCTGCATGACTACCGGATTGCCCCGCACCGGCATGAGCAGTTCCTGCAGATCCTGCACCTCACCGGGGGCAGCGCGCGGCTGACGGTGGACGGCGCGGCGTTTGCGCTGCGGCCATCGAGCGTGGTGGTGGTGCCGGCGCTGACGGTGCATGGCTATGAGTTCAGCCAGGATGTCGAGGGGATCGTGGTCACGCTGATGGAGCGGGACGTGCGCGATGCGGGGCTGGGCGACCTGGGTGCGGTGGTGCTGCGCGAGACTGCCGCGCTGAGCGGGGCGCTGGACCGGCTGATCGCGGAGGCGGACCGGCCGGGGCCGGGACATGGCGTGGCGATGCGGGCGCTGATCGCGCTGCTGGTGGTGGCCATTCAGCGCGCCGGGCTGGATGGGGCGCAGGCGGGGGCGGGGAGCAGCGAGCGCAGCGTGGTGCATGCGCAGTCGTTTCGCTGGCTGGTGGACAGCCGGTTCCGGCAGACGCGGCGGATTGCCGATTATGCGGCCGAGATCGGCATCAGCCCGACCCATCTCAACCGGGTGAGCCGGGAGGTGCTGGGCGCCTCGGCGCTGGCGGTGATCGAGCGGCGGGTGGCGCTGGAGGCGCGCCGGATGCTGCTGTTTTCGACGCTGAGCATCAAGCAGATCGGGGCGGAGCTGGGCTATGAGGACCCGGCCTATTTTGCCCGGTTCATGAAGCGGGTGCTGGGGACAGCGCCGGGGGCGTATCGGAAGCGGGTGCTGGGGTAGCTCTGGGGACGTCTCCGAGTCCGAGCGTAGCCCGGCAGGTGAGCGTTGCGGGCGCGGTGCGTCCATCCCCTCCTAACCTCCCCTTGCAGAAGGGGAGGAATCTCATCGCGTCGGCGGCGCCAACTTTCCCGCCCACACCAAAGGCTGCATTGCCAAACCACGTGTGGCGGACCTAGACAGGTCAGGACTGAAAAGGAAGCATGATGTCTGATCGACCGCCCATGCTGGCGCCATTCCGGCATGAGACTTTCCGGCTGCTGTGGCTGGCGACGCTGGTGTCCAATCTGGGTGGGTTGGTGCAGTCGGTTGGCGCCGGCTGGATGATGACCACGCTGACCGACTCGCACAACATGATCGCGCTGGTTCAGGCCTCGACCACGCTGCCGATCATGGTCTTCTCGATCGCGGCCGGAGCGCTGGCCGACAATTTCGACCGGCGCGTCGTCATGCTGATCGCGCAGGGCGGCATGATGGTGGTGTCGCTGATGCTGGCGGCGCTGGCCTTCATGGGCCTGCTCAATCCCTGGCTGCTGCTGAGCTTTACCTTCCTGATCGGCTGCGGCACGGCGCTGTTCAATCCGTCGTGGCAGGCCTCGATGGGCGATATCGTGCCGCGCGCCGACCTGCCCGGGGCGGTGACGCTCAATGCGATGGGCTACAATATGATGCGCAGCGTCGGCCCGGCGGTGGGCGGGCTGATCGTGGCGCTGGCCGGTGCGGCGGCGGCCTTTGCGGTCAATGCCTTTTCCTATGTGCCGCTGCTCTATGCGCTGCTGCGCTGGAAGCCGGAGCGGCCGGCCAGCAAGCTGCCGCGCGAGAATTTCGGCAGCGCCATGTGGGCGGGCATCCGCTATGTGTCGCTGTCGCCGAACCTCACCACAGTATTGTTCCGCGGCTTTCTGTTCGGCTTTGCGGCGGTGGCCATCCTGGCGCTGCTGCCATCGGTGACCAGCGACTATGTCGGCGGCGGCGCCATGGTCTATGGCACGCTGCTGGGCTGTTTCGGGCTGGGGGCGATCGGCGGCGCCTTCCTCAATGGCCGCGTGCGCGAGCGCTACAGCAACGAGACCATCGTGCGGGTGGCCTGCGTCGCCTTTGCCCTGAGCAGCGCGGCGCTGGGCTATAGCCGCGACCCGCTGCTGAGCCATCTGGCGCTGCTGCCGGCGGGCGCCTGCTGGGTGCTGTCGCTGTCGCTGTTCAATGTCTCGATCCAGCTATCATCGCCGCGCTGGGTGGTGGGACGGGCGCTGTCGCTCTACCAGACGGCGACCTTTGGCGGGATGGCCGCGGGCAGCTGGGTCTGGGGAATGAGCGCCGATGCGCTGGGGCCGGATTCGGCGCTGGCGCTGGCCGGCGTGGTGATGCTGGTCTGCGCACTGGTGGGCTTCCGGCTGCCGCTGCCGCAATTCAATGCGCGCGATCTCAACCCGCTCAATACGTTCAACGAGCCGGTGCTGAAACTGGACCTGCGGCCGCGCAGCGGGCCGATCATGGTGATGGTCGACTATCGCATCGACCAGGGGGACATTACGCGCTTCCTGGCGCTGATGGCCGACCGGCGCCGCATCCGCATCCGCGACGGGGCGCGGCAATGGTCGCTGCTGCGCGACCTGGAGCATCCCGAGGTGTGGACCGAGGCCTATCACGTGCCGACCTGGATCGACTACCTGCGGCACAATCTGCGCCGCACCAAGGCGGATGCCGAGAATATCGACCAGATCCGGGCGCTGCATCGCGGGGGCGAGCCGCCGGTGGTGCGAAGAATGATCGAGCGGCAGACCGTGCCGCTGCGGGATGATACCCCGATCCGGGATACGCCTGAGGTTTGAGACCCGCCTCCTAACCGCCGGGTGAGGGGGACTTTTGGGTGGTGCGTAGGGAAGGCCCCTCACCCGGCGCTGCGCGCCGACCTCTCCCCCGGAGGGAGAGGTGAAGGTCCGGGATAAGCCGGGTCCAAGGGGCTTAGCCGTTCAGGGCAGGCCGTCGGGGTGATGGTGATTGGTAATGTTGACCAGTGTCCAGGCGAGACAGGCTTGTGCCCATTCGGCTCCGGCCACAAGCCCGCGCTGTTTCGCCCAATGCGCCCGCCCAGCCTGACGCCCGGGAAGACACGCGGCCACCAGATCCGGCGTGCATGAGGGATGGTCATAGGCCGCGACGAACAGATCAAGGCGGCGCAGTTGATCCTGCGGGCTCCAGCGGTCCTCGCCGAGGCCGAGCCAAGTCCAGACACTGTAGGTGAGGTCCCACAGGCGGGTGCCGGGCATGATGGTATCGAAATCGATCATGCCGGCTGGTCTGTCGTCGACAAGGACAGTGTTGGCCGGTGTCCAGTCGTTGTGACACATGACCTCGGCTCCGGCGGCAGGGACCGGGGGGAAGTCGGTCGTGCAGTCGTGGAAGCGTCGCAGGAGATCGGCCGCGTCGGTCAGCTGGGCGTCGCTGAAATCGTCCTTGTCGAACAGGACTTCGCCAGGCAGGTAGGTGAGGATTTCGCGGCCCTGATCGTCATGGCCGAGGAAGCGTGGGGCGTGGCCGAAGCCCTTGCGTTCCAGGTGGGCCAGCAGGGCCTGCTGCATGCGCGTATCGTGCCGGGTGGCGCGGCGGATGGTGTCTCCGACACGCACAACGCCGTTGACCTGCCCGCCGGCGAGGGGAATTTCCTGTTCTGACAAGCGCGCCTCCACGTGGGGGCACAATAATGCGGCACGGGGCGGGAGCAAGAGCGGCGCTGCGGGATGATCTCTCCTTCGAAGGGAGAGAGGGGCGGGATGGGCGTGGGCTCGAATATTGGGGCTCCCAACACCCCCTCCCATCCTCCCCCATCAAGGGGGAGGTGCTGTCCGGTGGATGGGCGAGACCGCGCCACAATCCACGTACTCACAAGGGGCCGTACCCCCACCTAACCTCCCCCTGGCAGGGGGAGGGACTGATGCAGTTTGTGGGTCGCGATGTGGCCAAGGTCGCCGTGCGGCTCCTCCCCCTGTCAGGGGGAGGGTGGGAGGGGGCGCCTTACGCGACCTGGGCGAACCTTTCGTCGAAGGCGTAGCCGGCGCCGCGGACGGTGCGGATGGGGTCGGTTTCGCGGCCGCGGTTGATGGCGCGGCGGAGGCGGCCGATATGGACGTCGACGGTGCGCTCGTCGACATAGACGTCATTGCCCCAGACACCGTCGAGGAGCTGCTCGCGTGAGTACACTCGACCAGGATGGCGCATCAGGTATTCGAGCAGGCGATATTCGGTGGGGCCGAGATGGACGTCGCGATTGGCGCGGCGGACGCGGTGGGTGGTGCGGTCGAGCTCGAGATCGCCGACCTTGAGGGCGGCGGTGACGAGATTGGGATTGGCGCGGCGCAGCAGGGCGTGGATGCGGGCGATCAGCTCGGGCACCGAGAAGGGCTTGACCACATAGTCATCGGCCCCGGTGGCCAGGCCCCGGACGCGCTCTTCTTCCTCGCCGCGGGCGGTGAGCATGATGATCGGGATGCGGGCGGTTTCCTCGCGGGCGCGCAGGCGCCGGCAGAGTTCGATGCCGGAAATCTCGGGCAGCATCCAATCGAGCAGGATGAGATCGGGCAGCTTTTCCTGAATGGCGCTCTGGGCCTCGTCGCCGGTTTCCGCGGTGACGACGCGGAAGCCCTCGGCTTCGAGATTGTAGCGCAGCAGGATGGCGATATCGCCTTCGTCTTCGACAACGAGGATCGTGGCGGGCATGAGATGTGCTCCCGTCGGTTGCGGCACCATGGCCGGTGCTTGTGGCTCCACCCCTCCGAGCCTCCCCCATCAAGGGGGAGGTACGGGCCGGTGGTTGGGAGGCGTCAGCGCTTGTGCGGCTACGCCTTGATCTGGGTGCGGTGCAGTTCCTGGACGTCGTTGGTCAGGGGCTTGCCGGTCTGCAGGTAATAGGCGCGCTCGGCGATGTTGGTGGCGTGATCGCCAATGCGTTCCAGGCTCTTGGCGCAGAACAGCAGGTGGGTGCAGGTGGTGATGTTGCGCGGATCTTCCATCATGTAGGTCAGCAGCTCGCGGAACAGGGAGGTATGCATGGCATCGACCTCGTCATCGCGGTTGCAGACCTCGATGGCGGCGGCGGCATCGCGGCTGGAATAGGCGTCCAGCGCTTCCTTGATCTGGCGCAGCACCAGGGCCGTCATGTTCTTGACGCCGTTGTAGAAAGTGGGCTGCAGGCTCATGCCTTCGAGCTTGAGCGAGCGGCGGGCCAGCTGCTTGGCCATGTCGCCGACGCGCTCCAGATCGGAGGCGACGTGGATGGCGGTGACAATGGCGCGCAGGTCGGAGGCCATGGGCTGGCGACGGGCGATCATGGAGACGGCCATTTCGTCGATCTTGCGCTGCATGTCGTCGATGCGCTGGTCGGCGATGATGGTCAGGTCGGCCAGTTCGCGGTCGAGCTTGAGCAGGGCCTTGGTTCCATTCTCGATGGCCACTTCGACCTGGCCGCCCATTTCGGCGATGGTCTGGGCGAGCGCGACCAGTTCGTCATTGTAGGACGAAACGATGTGTTCGGAGCCGGTATTGGGCATAGCGTAATCCTTGTTGTCCGAGCCCGGATCAGCCGATGCGGCCCATGATGTAGTCCTGGGTCTGCTTGTTGACCGGGTTGGTGAAGATGTCTTCGGTGACGCCTTCCTCGATCAGCTTGCCCAGGTGGAAGAAGGCGGTCTTCTGGCTGACGCGGGCCGCCTGCTGCATGGAGTGGGTGACGATGACGATGGTGAAGTTCTCGCGCAGCTCGTCGATCAGCTCTTCGATGATGGCGGTGGCGATGGGGTCCAGCGCCGAGCAGGGCTCGTCCATCAGGAGGACTTCCGGCTTGGTGGCGATGGCGCGGGCAATGCAGAGGCGCTGCTGCTGGCCACCGGACAGGCCGGTGCCGGGCTCGTTGAGGCGATCTTTGACCTCTTCGAAGAGGCCGGCCTTGCGCAGCGAGGAGACGACGATTTCCTCGGTCTCGGCCTTGGTCGAGACCATGCCGTGGATCTTGGGGCCGTAGGCGACGTTTTCGAAGATCGACTTGGGGAAGGGATTGGGCTTCTGGAACACCATGCCGACGCGGGCGCGCAGTTCCACAACGTCGAGGTTCTTGTCGTAGATGTCCTCGCCATCAAGCGTGATCCTGCCGGTGACGCGGCAGATGTCGATGGTGTCATTCATGCGGTTGAGCGAGCGCAGGAAGGTGGACTTGCCGCAGCCAGAGGGGCCGATCAGCGAGGTGACGCGGTTGCGCTCGATCTCGAGGTTAACCCCGAACAGGGCCTGCTTGGCGCCGTAGAAAACGCTGACATCCTCGCCCTTCATGGCCACTGTGGGAGGAATTACCACCTGGTCGGGCTTTGCCACGAGCGTCGAACCCTTGTTTTCGGTCATCGCGTTCATCTCTCAGAATTCCGTCTTCTGGCGCGAGGCGCCGGTTGCATCTTGTCAGTGTTACCAGCGCCGTTCCAGCCGCTGCCGCAGGAAGATGGCGACCGCGTTCATGAGCAGCAGGAAGCCCATCAGAACCAGGATGCCGGCCGAAGTGCGCGAGACAAAGCCGCGCTCGGGGCTGTCGGCCCAGATGTAGATCTGGGTGGGCAGCGCGGTGGAGGCTTCCAGCACGCCACCGGGCGGGCTGGTGATGAAGGCATTCATGCCGATCAGCAGCAGCGGGGCGGTTTCACCCAGTGCCTGGGCGAGACCAATGATCGTGCCGGTGAGAATGCCGGGCAGGGAGAGCGGCAGCACGTGGTGGAGGATGACCTGCTGGGGTGAGGCGCCCATGCCATAGGCGGCCTCGCGGATGGAGGGCGGGACGGCCTTGAGGGCGTTGCGGGTGACGATGATGATGGTGGGCAGGGTCATCAGCGCCAGCACCAGGCCACCAACCAGCGGCGCCGAGCGGGGCAGGCCGAAGATCTGCAGGAAGACGGCCAGGCCGAGCAGGCCGAAGACGATGGAGGGCACGGCCGCGAGGTTGTTGATGTTGACCTCGATCAGGTCGGTCCAGCGGTTCTTGGGGGCGAATTCCTCAAGATAGGTGGCCGCGGCGATGCCGACGGGGAAGCTGATGAGGAAGCAGACCAGCAGGGCATAGAAGGAGCCGGTGATGGCGCCGGAGAGGCCGGCCAGTTCGGGGAAGCGGCTATCGGCATTGAAGAACAGGCCCCAGTTGAAGGGGGTGGAGACACGGCCCTGCTCCTGCAGGCTGTCGAACCACTCGATCTGCTGATCGGTGACGCGCCGGTTTGCCTCGGGCGTATTGCGGTCGATATTGCCCTTGTTGAGCTGGTCGAAGATGTCGGCGGCCGGAATATCGAGCGTCAGCGTGCCGCCGATCACCGATGGATCGGCCACCACGGCGTTGCGCACGAAGAACTGGGTATTGTTGGTCAGGATCTGCGCGATCTGCCGGGCCTGGGCGGGGCTGTCGGACGGCAGCAGGGCGCCAACACCATCGCTGACCACGGCGCGCCAGTTGCCTTCGGCGGGATCGGCCGGATCGACATATTCGGCGCTGATCGGGAAATCGACGCGGATATGGGTCTGCACGAAGGCCGAGTAGCCGCCCAGCACGAGGGTGAAGAGCAGGATGCCGAGCAGGCCCACGGCAATGGAGATGGCCGTGATGCCATAGGCGCGCAGGCGGAAGTCGGCGGCGTTGCGCTTATTGCGCAGGCGGGCGCGATTGATCGCGGCAGTCTGGACCTGGGTCGGCAGGGTTGCGTCGGTCATGATGGCCTCAGTCGTACTGTTCGCGATATTTGCGCACGATGGTCAGCGCAACGACGTTGAGCCCCAGCGTCACCAGGAAGAGCACGAGGCCCAGGGCGAAGGCGGCAAGCGTCTTGGGGTTGTCGAAGGAGGTGTCGCCGATCAGCAGGGTGACGATCTGCACGGTGACGGTGGTGACCGAGTCGAGCGGATTGATGTTGAGCGTGGCGATGAGGCCGGCGGCCATGACCACGATCATGGTTTCGCCAATGGCGCGGCTGAGGGCGAGCAGGATGCCGCCCATAATGCCCGGCAGGGCGGCGGGCAGCAGCACCTTGGTCATGGTTTCGGCGCGGGTGGCGCCCATGGCCAGCGAGCCGTCGCGCATGGAGCGCGGCACGGCGCGGATGGCGTCATCGGCGAGCGAGGAAATGAACGGGATGATCATGATGCCCATGACGCCGCCAGCCGCGATGGCGCTGTTGGGCGAGGTGGCCAGGCCCATGAGATTGCCGGCGCCGCGAATGGCGGGCGCCACGGTGAGCACGGCGAAGAAGCCGTAGACCACGGTGGGGACGCCAGCCAGGATTTCCATGATCGGCTTGATGATGTTGCGGACACGGTCGCTGGCATATTCGGTGAGGTAGATGGCGGTGAAGATGCCGATCGGGGTGGCGACGAGCATCGCGATGGTGGCGATGACGATGGTGCCGACAAAGACCGGGACCGCACCGAAGGCGCCATTGCCGGCGACCTGATCGGCGCGAATGGCGATCTGGGGTTCCCAGCGCAGGCCGAAGAGGAATTCGTGCACCGGCACGAGCTTGAAGAACTCGATGGATTCGTAAATCAGCGAGGCGATGATGCCGATCGTGGTCAGGATCGCCGCGATGGAGCAGGCAATCATGATGCCCGAGGTGAAGGCTTCAACGCCGTTGCGGGCGCGGAAGCGCGGCGCCAGACGCGAATATGCGAAGAACATGGCCAGCAGCATGGCCGCAACCACGACGACCACCATCAGCCAGGAGGCGATCTGCTGCCAGCGCAGCAGGGTCTCGGCGGCGGCGGTGATCTCGGGGGTCGGCTCGGCGAAGATGCGGCCGGCGGCGACATTCTTGATTTCGGAAAGCAGCAGGTTCTTGTCGGCGGCAGAGGCCGCTTCGGTCAAAGTCGCGGGCAAGGTGGACAACAGCATGTTGTCGATCACCGAGCCCTGCGCCATCAGCCAGAGCAAAAGCAGGACCAGGGCGGGGACGCCGACCCAGACGGCGACGAAGGCGCCGTGATAGCCGGGCAGGGAATGGGTGGAGACGCCATTGGTCGCCACGAAGCGATTACCGGCGGAGCGCCCGACGAAGAAGGCGGCGATCGAAAAGACAAGGATTGTCAGGAAGAGATAGCCGACCACGACGCGAGCCCCCAGGGACGAGACGAAACAAGAAGGGAAGCCGGGGTGAACCCCGGCTTCCCAGTCGTATTAGTTGCCTGCAGTCATTGCCGTCGATTCGGCAACGGCGGTGCGGGTGGCGTCACGCTCTTCGGTGCTCAGCGGGATCAGGCCGCGCTCGGAGAGGTAGCCACCTTCGCCGAAGGATTCCTCGGAGACGTATTCGGTGACGAATTCCTCGAGGCCGGGGATCACGCCCTTATGGGCGTTCTTGACGTAGATATAGAGCGGGCGCGACACGGCATAGGACGCGTCGGCAATGGTCTCGGTGGTGGGCAGGACGCCATCGACGGCCACAGCCTTGAGGGTGTCGCTGTTCTCGTAGAGGAACGAGTAGCCGAAGATGCCCAAGGCATTGGAGTCGGCGTTCAGGCGCTGCACGATCAGGTTGTCGTTTTCACCGGCTTCGATGAAGGGACCATCCTGGCGCATGCGCGAGCAGGTCTCTTCCATGGCGTCTTCATCGAGAGCCGCGATGGCTTCGAAGCCTTCGCAGCCTTCGAGCATGACCAGCTCGACGAAAGCGTCACGGGTGCCGGAGGTCGGAGGGGGGCCGAACACGGTGATCGGGGTGTTGGGGAGCGAGGCGTCGATGTCGGACCAGTTCTTGTACGGGTTGTCGACGATGGCGCCGTCAACTTCAACCTGGGCAGCCAGGGCCTGGAAGATCTGGGCCTTGGTGAGGTCCAGGTCCGGACCCTGCTGGGAATGGGCGATCGACAGGCCGTCGTAGCCGATCAGAACTTCGGTGACCGAGTCGACGCCGTTGGTCTGGCACAGCTCGAATTCGGACTGCTTCATGGCGCGCGAGGCACCAGTGATATCGGGATGATCCGGGCCAACGCCGCCGCAGAAGATCTGCATGCCGCCGCCGGTGCCGGTCGATTCAACGACAGGCGCCGTGCCGCCGGTCATGGCAGCGAACTGCTCGGAGACTGCCTGGGTGTAGGGGAACACGGTGGACGAGCCAACGATGCGGATCTGGTCGCGCGACTGGGCGAAGGCGGCGGTGGTGCCGAACGCGGCAAGCGCGATCACGGCAGCACTGGCGTAGAGTGCGGTCTTCATGGGATTTCCCTTTCGGAATTCGTTTTCGAACATGGCCGACCTTCCGGAACATCCCCCGGGCCGCCCTGTGACGCGGCAGACCATAGGGTGGCTAGGCGACAGTTTTATTGCTGTTGCGTGACGCGTTTGTGACAGGTTAATGCGTTGATTTTGCAGTGAAACGTCCGGAAGAACGCGATTCCGGCGTGGCTCTGTGACATTCGAATGTGACAGAGCGGCGTGAGTCCGCGCAGCGAGACCAGCGGCAGTCTAGCCGGGCTTTGTGACAGTGATGCCATGGCTGCGGGTGGTTCGCTCGGGAGGGTATTCGGCCCGTGGCGAGGTCTGTCGCCGCGTGTCCGGGGCTCGGCGCACCCACCCCCTCCTACCTCCCCCATCAAGGGGAGGTTTCTCTCCACTCTTAGGGCGCAATCGTGCCACGCCCACTAGCGCAGCAGGGGGCGGACTTCGGCCTGGATCTTGCGCATCAGGGGCAGGAAATTGGCGATCATGTGCGAGGTGGAGGCGCGGGCGGAATGGGCGCCGACATTGAGCGCGGCCACGGTCTGGCCCTGCGCATTGAAGAGCGGCACGGCGATGGAGCAGAGACCCAGCTCGAGTTCCTCATCGATCACGGCAAAGCCCTGGGCGGCGACGACGGCCAGCTCGGTGGTGAGCGAGGGCAGGTCGGCCTTGGTCTTGGCCGTATAGGCAACCAGCTCGGAGCGGTTGAGGATGTCGCGCGCCGCATTGGGGGGAATGGCGGCGAGCAGGATGCGGCCCATCGAGGTGCAATAGGCCGGCAGGCGCGCACCGGCGCCCAGATTGATCGACATGACCCGGCGGTAGGAGGCGCGGGCGATATAGAGAATCTCGGTATTGTCGAGTATGGCGGCAGAGGAGCTCTCGTTGATCTGGGCCGAGAGGTCTTCGAGGAAAGGCTGGATCAGCCGGGGCAGCGGCGTGGCCGCCAGATAGGAATGGCCCAGATTGAGCACGCGCGGGGTGAGGCGGAAGAACTTGCCATCATAGGAGGCGTAGCCGAGATGGGTGAGGGTGAGCAGGCAGCGGCGGGCCGTTGCGCGCTCAAGGCCGGTGCGATTGGCCACATCGGTGATGGACTGGCTGGCATGTTCCTCATCGAAACACTCGATGACCGACAGGCCCTTGACCAGTCCATTGATGATGTCGCCTTCGCGCATGACCCGCTCCGCTTCAAGCGGCCGGGGGGCCGCAGGGCATAATGCCTCGTCACAGGCATGCTATATAGCGGAGTGGGCGATACTCGAACAAAAATCGCTGAGCGCACGAGGTCAGGCGGGGAAGGGTGAGCCCTTGGTTGCGGCATCGTCGTTGTGCTGGGGCGCAGCGCGGTTCCGGGCCCGTTTGGCGGCGACACTGGAAATGCCGAAGAAGGCCAGGATAGCGAGGGCATTGTTGGCGATAAGCAGGGCGCAGAACATGGCCCAGAGCTGGTCGGCAGGCAGGCTGTTGTTGAACTGGGGGATGGCACCCAGGGCAACCGGCACATACCAGCTGGTGACCGACGTGGTGCCGCCGACGACCATCAGAATGCGCTGATAGGCGCTGAGACCGCCAAACAGGGTGCGGGACACCTGCTGCTCGACAACGGGCAGGACCACCTTGTGCAGGAAGACGGCGTTGACCGTCAGCACGCCGACTACGCTGACCTTGGCCCAGATCTTGGGATTGGCGAGCTTTTCGGGGTCGAAGGCCCAGTAATAGGCCAGGAAGGCCAGGCCGCTGATCCAGAGCATGACGAGGCCCGCCGTCACCACCTTGGTGCCGAATTCGAAGGCTTCGGCGTGGGACCGGCGGATTTTGGCCAGCACCATGAAGCGAAGCATCATGAGATCGAGAAAGGTTGCGGTGCCCAGGCCCAGGGCCAGGCCGATGAAGTGTACAATCCGAATGCCACCCTTGAGGAAGGTGGGTTCGGCAAGAAGAGATGTCAGGGTCATCTGTGTTTCCATGCGTGCAGGTGCGACGCGACCAAACAAATGGCAGCGGACTGTGAACATTGGTGGTTGATAACGCAAATATACAAACACCGGGCCCAAGAGATGACGAGGTGTTCTTCGTCACCAATGCGCAGCCTGGCGAGCCGTGATTATGTCTCACGGTGGAATGTTCAGATAATCGGGGAAACGCGGCCAATTTGTGAGGCGTGTGCGAGCTTGTGGATTTTGTCCGGCCTAGCGCAATCCGGCGCGGGCTAAGCTGTTCACTTTCCCGCGAGATTCGGCGCGGCCCAAGTGGGATAAAAATGAGCAAGCAGGGCCATGAGCGGGCATAATAGCGGTGCAATAGGTCCAATCGTGGCAGAATGTGGCGTGATTCGATCCCAATGGCCGGCCGCGGGCGGACTGGCGGGGGGGGGCGCGGGCCTCCCATTGCGCGGTAGGCGCGCCGACATGCATGGCGTGGCCGGGACGAGGGGAAGCCACTTCTCTCTTGCCAGCCTGCGCTACCCTCCCTATGAGGCAGATGGGGGCCTATAGCTCAATGGTTAGAGCCGACCGCTCATAACGGTCTGGTTCCAGGTTCGAGTCCTGGTGGGCCCACCAAAGAATCTGGCGGTTTCCGAGTGATCGGGAGGCCCTGTTGTGTTTGCGTCCCTCACGCAATCCAGGCCCGATTGGTGGCTCGTGCGACCGGCACTCCTGAATTTTCTGCTCTCCGCTCCGGTCGTACTTACTGGGCTAAAGTCCAGTATCGACACGTCCTAACGTCCGGAAATACCGGAGACCTTGATGCCCTTAGTTCGTCGGACCTTGTGACCTGACGCCCGATGCATCCATTGGGCACTATTCCTCCACGCTGACGGTCATGGTGCGCCCTGTCCGTTGCACCGATACCAGCCCGACACAGTCGGTCGGGTCGTCATGCAGTGTCGCTGAGGGGCGACGGAGGGAGTTATCATGGTAACCTATATCAAGAGCGACCTGGAGTTCATTCTCAAGCAGATCCAGATTTCGGAGGCCCATGCGGCGGGAACGCCGCTTTATGGTCCCGGTGGGCTAATCCCGGCCTACAATATCGCCTGGGGCCTGCGCACGGTTGACGGTTCCTACAACCACCTGCTGCCCGGCCAGGAATATTGGGGCGCGGCGGACCAGCCATTCCCCGAGCTGCTCGAACCCGACTTCCGCACCATCATGGTCGATCCCGATGGTCTCGGGCCATCGCCTGCCATCCCGATCACCTATACGCCGGGAGCCGATGCCGACGGTCCGGGAACCTTCGCGGACCCGGGTGACGTCATCGACCCGGAAGTGCGCACGATCAGCAATCTGATCGTCGACCAGACCCTGGGCAATCCGGCAGCCATCCTGACCGCCCTGCAGCGGGCCGGCGTCGACCCCGCCCTGCAGCTGGGGATCACGGCAACCATCAGCGCTGCCTATGCACCGGTCGAACCGCTGTTCCAGGCCGTTGCCGTTGCGGAGCGCGATGACGCTGCTGCGTCGGCCGCTGCTGCTGCGAGCCCCGGAAACGTCCTGCTACAGGCGGCCGCCGATGCTGCGGCCGCCGCCCTTGCGACAGCCCGCGCCAATCTCGATGCTGCGGACGACGACCTGATGGCGTTGCTCGATGCCAATGGCATAACGCTGGACGGCGCCAATGTGCATCTGCCCAATATTGCCCCCGACGAGGGATTGTCGGCCCCGTTCAACTCGTGGTTCACCCTGTTCGGCCAGTTCTTCGACCATGGTCTCGACCTGGTCAACAAGGGTGGCAGCGGCACGGTGATGATCCCGCTGCAGCCGGACGATCCGCTCTATGTCCCCGGCAGCACGACCAATTTCATGGTGCTGACCCGTGCGACTGTCGGACCGGGTGCTGACGGCATCATGCTCGACGATCCCAATACGGCGGTTGATGAAAGCGCCGACAATACGCGGCCGGTCAATACCACTACGGCATATGTCGACCAGAACCAGACCTATACGTCGCACTCCTCTCACCAGGTGTTTCTGCGCCAGTATGAGCTCAATGCCGATGGCGATCCTGTCGCCACGGGCAAGCTCATCGAGGGTGCCAATGGCGGCATGGCGACCTGGGGTGAACTGAAGGCCCAAGCCCGCGACCTGCTGGGTATCCTGTTGACCGACGACGACGTGGGCAACGTGCCCCTGCTGCGGACGGACCAGTATGGCAATTTCATCCCGGCGGCCAATGGCATGCCGCAGATCATCACCGGCATCGGTGGTGACGGCATTCCCAACACGGCCGACGACATCGTGGTGGTCGGCAATATCGCCGCCCCGGTCAATCCGACCACTGTGCTGGCCCTGCGGACTGGCCATGCCTTCCTGGCCGATATCGCCCACAATGCGGTGCCGACCGGCCTGGCGGATGGCGACATCACCATCGGCCTGGGCAATCCGGATAACGGTCCTGCCGAAGACGGCTCCTATGACAACGAACTGCTCGATGCGCACTTCATCGCCGGCGACGGTCGCGTCAACGAGAATATCGGCCTGACCGCCGTGCACCATGTCTTCCATGCCGAGCATAACCGACTGGTCGAGCACACTAAGGAAACCGTGCTGGCCGATGCCATCGCCCTGCGCGATGCAGGTGCCTCCGACGCTCAGTCCGTGGCCTTCCTCAATGAATGGCTGGCCGTGGACGTCGCGACGATCCCGGCCAATGTCAATTCGTTGGTCTGGGATGGCGAACGTCTGTTCCAGGCGGCCAAGTTCGGTACGGAAATGCAGTACCAGCACCTGGTCTTCGAGGAATTTGCCCGCAAGATCCAGCCCAACATCAACGTGTTCCTCGTGCCAGACGGCTTCGACACGACCCTGGACCCGTCCATCGTCGCCGAATTCGCCCATGTGGTTTACCGCTTCGGCCACTCGATGCTGACCGAAGGAATCGACCGCTTTGATCCCAACTTCCTCGAGAGCGATATCGGCCTGATCGAGGGCTTCCTCAATCCTACCGCATTCAACGGGGTGGGCGGCTCCATCGCCGATGAGGTCGCGGCTGGCGCCATCATCCGGGGCATGACCCGGCAGGCCGGCAACGAGATCGACGAGTTCGTGACCAGCGCCCTGCGCAACAACCTGCTGGGCCTGCCGCTCGACCTCGCCACTATCAACCTGGCCCGTGGCCGCGATACCGGCGTACCCTCGCTGCAGGCGGCGCGCCGTGACTTCTACGAAGCCAGCAACCAGAATGTGCTGCTCAAGCCCTATGTGAGCTGGGTCGACTTCGCCAGCCACCTCAAGCATGAAGCCTCGATCATCAACTTCATCGCGGCCTATGGCACGCATTCGCTGATCACCGGTGCCACTACGCTCGAGCAAAAGCGCGATGTCGCTTTGAGCATCATCACCGGCGTTTCGGTGAACGGCGTGGTCATTCCTGACGATGCCCAGGACTTCCTCAACGGCACCGGCGCCTATGCCAATGACCTGGGCGGCTTGGAAAATGTCGACCTCTGGATCGGCGGCCTTGCCGAGGAGATCATGCCGTTTGGCGGCATGCTGGGTTCCACCTTCAACTTCGTGTTCGAAGTGCAGATGGAAATGCTCCAGAGCGGCGACCGCTTCTACTACCTGCAGCGGCTCGACGGGTTGCACCTGTTCGGCGAGATGGAGAACAACTCCTTCGCGGCGATGATCATGCGCAATACCGACGCGACGCATCTGCCCTCGGACGTGTTCTCCACGCCCGGACTGATCCTGGAAGTCGACCAGTCGCGCCAGTTCAACGACCTCAACGGCGACGGCGTGCTGGAAAGCACCGATCCGGTCGGCACGGGCCTGCTTACGCAGCTGGTCAGCCGCAACGACCCAACCACGGCCGGGCCTGACACCAACTACCTGCGCTATACCGGTGGTGACCATGTCGTCATCGGCGGCACGGATGCGGACGACACCATCATTGCCGGCATCGGTGACGACACGCTCTATGGCGATGCGGGGAATGACTATCTTGAGGGTGGCTTCGGCAACGATATCCTCAATGGCGGCGACGGCGACGACATCATCGTGGACGCCGGCGGCGACGACAATATCAAGGGCGGTGCCGGCAATGACGTCGTCCATGCCGGACCGGGCCTCGACCTGGTACTGGCCGGCGCTGGCCATGACTTCGTCTTCCTTGGCACCGACATGGGTTCGGAAGTCTTTGCTGGTACCGGCAACGACTATATCTACGGCAACAAGAATGCCGAACGCATCCTGGGCAACGAGGGCAACGACTGGATCGAAACCGGCACTTTCGACGGTGCCCCCGGCGACAATTTCGATGAAGTCTTCGCTCACGACGGCATCGATGGACACGACGTGTTCCTCGGTGACGGCGGGTTCGACGAGTTCATCGGCGAAGGCGGCGACGACATCATGGTCGGCAGCGCGGGCCGCGGCAAGATGGTGGGTATGTCCGGCTTCGACTGGGCGACCTACAAGGACAACACCATGGCGGTGAATGCCGACATCGGCATTCCGATCGTCTTCGACGAAGCCCCGGTCCTGCCCCAGAATGCCTCCCTCGACGAATATGAATCAGTCGAGGGCCTGTCCGGCACGGCGTTCAACGACGTGCTGACCGGCACCAACGAGGATGCCACGACCCTGGCCTCCTTCGCGAATGGCGGTTCGGGCGGTGGCTATCTGGGCAGCGTGCTCGATGCCGAAGGCATTGCCCTGATTAATGGCCTGCAGGCGGTAGTGGGAGCCGGCGTGACCGAGTTCGGCTCGGGCGACATCATCCTGGGCGGCGACGGCAGCGATCTGATCACCGGCAAGATGGGCGATGACATCATCGACGGCGACAAGTGGCTCAACGTGCGGATTGCCGTGCATGAATCGGTTGGCGTCGACGGCGGTGTCGGTCCGGTGCTGGAATATGCCAACAGCATGACCCAGCTGGCTTCCCGCATGTTCTCGGGTGAAATCAACCCCGGCCAGCTGCGGATCTATCGTAATATCGAAACGGCCGATGGAACGGGCGATACCGACATTGCCGTGTTCGGGGACGACTTCGCCAACTACACGATCACCTCCAACGGTGACGGCTCGATCCAGGTGACGCATGTTGTTGTCTCGGACGGGCTGGAATCGGACGGTTCGGACCGCGTCAGCAATGTGGAAATGCTGCGCTTCCGCGACCTCGACTACTCGCTGGTCAAGCCGGTGGTGCAGCTCTACACTCGGGATGTCGCCAGCTATCTGGAAGACTTCGCCACGCAGAGCTATTCGGGCACTGACAGCGGCGGGACCACGCCTTGGACCACGAACTGGACTGAAACCAATGACGGCCCCGGCGCTGGCAGCCCCACCGGTGGCGATATCCAGATCACCGGCGGCCGGCTGGCTTTCCTGAGCGGCACCGATGGCGGGGAAATCGTTACCCGCATGGCGAACCTGACCGGCGCGACTGCTGCAACCCTGACCTTCGATTTCGAGGACCAGAGCCTCGATGTGGGTGAGAATGTGGTCGTCGAGGCCTATAATGGTTCGACATGGCAGGTTCTCTCGTCCCTGGGTGGCAGCACGCCGACCGGCAGTGCCAGCTTCTCGGTCAACCTGACCCCGGCACAGATCGGCGCCTTCTCTGGAATCCGCTTCCGCACCGAGGGTACGTTCGAGGGCGGTGAGAATTTCTACATCGATAATATCCGGCTGACCTACTCGTCTCCGGCCGCGGTGCCTAGCGCCAATTATGCGACCACGTTCAACGAAAATGGCGCGGCCGTGGCCATTGCAAGCGGCCCGAGCATTACCGATGACGGCACGTCGCTGGTATCGGCCCGGGTCTTGCTGACCAATGCGCAGCTTGGTGACGTCCTGGCCTGGGGTGCATTGCCGGGCGGGATCAATGCCAGCCTCGACTCCTCGGTTGAGGGGCAACTCGCTGTCCTGCTGACGGGAAATGCCTCGCTGGCAGCCTACCAGTCGGCAATCCAGTCTGTGACCTTCAGCAACAGCTCCGACAATCCGGGCGCAACGGCCAGGGTCATCGAAGTCACGGTCAATGACGGGTTCGTGAACAGCGATCCCGCGGTGACAACCGTCACCGTCGTATCAACCAACGATGCGCCGGTGGCGGGGAATGACAATGTCATCACCAATATTGCCGGGCCAGTGGCGATCTCGCATGCCTTGTTGATGCTCAACGACACCGATCCCGAGGGCAATCCGCTCAGCGTGACCGGTGCCAGCGAACTCAATCTCAACTTCTCCGTCGTCAACAATCCGACCAATGTCACGGCCACACGCACCGACGGCGATAATACCAAGAACTTCACCTACACGGTCAGCGACGGTTCGCTGAGCGACTCGGCCAATGTCGACCTTACCTGGGATACCGGAGCCTCGGTCGACGGCGGCGCCGGCGACGACATCCTGCTGGGCAGCGACGGTGCCCACACCTTCGATGCCGGCGCTGGCAACGACATCGTGTTTGCCGGCGGCGGGGTCGACACGATCATCTGGAACGCCAATACCACCGGCGCCACGGATGGGTTCGATCGGGTGGATGGCGGCTTGGGGACCGACACGTTCGATGTCAACACCCGGGCTGGGACGGCGGAAGTGTTCCGCGTCTACACCCGTGATGCGGCAGAAGATGCAGGCATCGTCGTTGTGGGTTCGACGACGGAGATCGTCATCACCCGCCAGGCGGGTGGGGTGACCTCGGTCATTGCCGAACTCGACAATATCGAGGAAATCCGCATCGGCACCCAGACGGCCGACCCGACCCCCGGCGGGGCCGGCGGCACACCGGGCGACAGTGTCCAGATCTTCGGTGACTTCAGCACCACAAGCTTGGCGCTCAACACGATCACTATCGAAGGCACGGACGGTGACGACACCATCGACATCTCGTCGCTGACCTCGGCCCACCGCATCGTCTTCAAGTCCAATGGGGGGAATGACACGATCGTCGGTACCCTGCGACCACAGGACGTGATCGAGCTGCCCGCCGGGATGACGCTGGACGACTTCGTCGAGAATACCGACGAGAACGGCCTCACCACGCTGAGCGATGGCGAACACACGATCAGCTACGTCTCGCCCCATGGCTCCCATGTGGTCGAGACCGACGATGACGAAGACGATGATGACTACGACGACGAGGATGAAGACGAGGACGACGACGAGGAGGATGAAGACTGCGACACCGATGACGAGGACGATGACGACGCTCCGGCGCCGGTTCACTCAGGCTCCGTTGTCGGCACGCCGCAGGACGATCTCCTGGTCGGCACCTCCGGTGGTGACCTGGTCTTCGGCTTTGCCGGAACCGATCACATCATAGCGGGTGCCGGGGCCGATGTGGTCCGGGCCGGGGCTGGGCATGACTTCGTGGCTGGCGAGGCCGGTCGGGACGTGCTGTTCGGCGAAGACGGTGACGACGACATGTTCGGCGGCAATGGCGACGACATGCTGTATGGCGAAGCTGGCGACGACCGTCTGTTCGGCGAGAACGGCAACGACCTGCTGGATGGCGGCGACGGCGACGACGCGGTGTTCGGCGGCAATGGCAACGACATGTTCGTGGCCTCGATGAATGACGGCAACGACACCTACTATGGCGGCGACATTTCCGAGGATACCGGCAATGACACGCTGGACATGGGTTTCCTCACCGTCGATGTCGCCGTTGACCTGGGAACCGGAGCCAATGGCCGCGGCAGCGCGGTCAGCAGCCAAAGCGGTACCGACACCCTGTGGGGCGTGGAAAATGTCACCACAGGCTCGGGCAACGATACGATTGTCATGAGCAATGCCGTCAATATCGTCGACGGCGGCCAGGGCGAGGACGTCTTCGTCTTCGGCTCTGCCACGGCGGCCCATGGCGATACGATCCGCGGCTTCGAGGCCGGCGACAAGATCGACCTGTCGGGGATCGACGCCAATACCGGGATGGCGGGCAATGACACGTTCACCCTGGAAGGCGGCCAGGCAACGACCGCGCCGGGGCAGATCGTGGTCACCCACGAGACCCGCGAGGATGGCGAGTACACCGTGGTTGTCGGCAATACGTCCGGCGACAATGCGCCCGAGTTCCGCATCAACATTGCGGGCAACCATGCGCTGACGGCGGACGACTTCAACCTCTAGCCTCCAACTCCACCCGGCCGGTGTCCTACCGGCCGGGTTTTTTCGATCATCCAGCCCGGGGGCTAAAACCATGGCATCAAATGCGAAGGCAATGGCGGAACATCGCGGAGACGAGATGTTGCGCAAGGAATTCAAGGGTGTGTCGGTCTTCGTCTTCTGGATTTCCGGCATCATCAACGTGCTGGCGCTGACCGGCTCATTCTACATGCTGCAGATCTACGATCGCGCGCTGACCAGCGGCAGCATCCCGACCCTGCTAGCCCTGTCGGTTCTGGTCATCGGGCTCTATCTGTTCCAGGGCGTGTTCGACGTCATCCGGTCGCAGCTGCTGGTGCGCATGGGCGCACGGTTTGACCGCATGCTGGCCCCGATCGCCCACCGCGTCAGCGTGGACATGCCGCGCTTCGGCTTTTCGACCGGCGAGGCGCTGGAGCGCGGACGCGACGTCGACACGATCCGCACCTTCATGGGCAGCCAGGGGCCGGTGGCCCTGTTCGACCTGCCCTGGGTGCCGCTCTATATTCTGTTTGTCTATTTCCTGCACCCGGTGCTCGGGGCGGTCACCCTGGGTGGCGCCATCGTTCTGGCGCTGCTGACGGTGTGGACGGAACTGCGCTCGCGCAAGCTGGCCTCGGCGGCCCAGCAGGCGCAACTGGCGCGCAATGCGGTGGCGGACTCCAATGCCCGCAATGCCGACATCATCAAGGCCATGGGCATTTCGAGCCGGGCCGTCTCCCGCTTCAACACCGCCAACCAGGACCACCTGACCCTGCAGACCCGGGCCAGCGACGTCATCGGCACGTTCGGTGCCTTTTCCCGCGTGCTGCGCATGGTGCTGCAATCGGCCCTGCTCGGGCTGGGTGCCTATCTGACCATCCAGGGCCAGATGTCGGCGGGCGCCATCATCGCCGTGTCGGTTGCCGCTTCGCGGGCCCTGGCTCCGATCGACATGGCCATTGCCAACTGGAAGGGCGTGGTGGCAGCACGCCAGGCGTTCAAGCGGTTGCGCGACACCATGATTGCCCTGTCCGGCATGGCGCGTCCGCTGGAGTTGCCCGCGCCGACCAAGTCGTTCAAGGTCGACAAGATCACCGTCGCTGCGCCAGCCACCGGCCGGGTGCTGCTGACCGAAGTGGCCTTCGAGCTCAAGGCCGGGCAGGCCCTGGGCGTCATCGGTCCCAGCGGTGGCGGCAAGACCACGCTGGTCCGCGCCCTGACCGGCATCTGGCCCGCCTTGCGCGGCTCGATCCGGCTGGACGACGCGGACCTGACGCAGTGGGATGAAGACAAGATCGGCGAATATGTCGGCTATCTGCCGCAGGACGTTGCCCTGCTCGACGGCACCATTGTCGAGAACATCACGCGGCTGGCGCCGCAGCGCGATGCCCGCGCCATCGTGGCGGCAACCAAGGCGGCCGGCGTGCACGAGATGATCGTGCGCCTGCCGGATGGCTATGACACCCAGCTCGGTCCGATGGGCACGGCCCTGTCGGCCGGCCAGCGCCAGCGCATCGGCCTGGCGCGGGCGCTCTATGGCGATCCCTTCGTGGTGATCATGGACGAGCCCAATGCCTTCCTTGATGCCGAGGGCGAGCAGGCCCTGAACCTGGCGATCCGGCAGGTTCGGGCCCGGGGCGGCATTGCCATCGTCGTTGCGCACCGCCCGTCAATCCTGGCGGAGGTGGATATGGTCGCGGTGATCCAGAATGGTCGCCTGACGGCATTCGGACCCAAGGACGAGATCGTGGCCGGCCAGCGCCAGGCCAATGTCAACGCCCCCAGGATCGTCGAGCCGCGTGCAGAAGCGGGAGAACCGGCATGATCATCGAGGCCAAATCAACCCGACAGCCGCCCGAGGCGGGCGATCCGCGCAAGCCGTTTGAGCTGGTGCCCGAGAAGGCATCGCGCATTCCGGTCTATTTTGCCTTGCTCATTACGGGCCTTGCCGCCTTTCTCAAGAGTGCCTTTCCGGCCCGGTCGGTCGAAGAGCAGGCGGGACCCGATGGCAACCGGGACGCGGCCCTGAAGGAAACGCCACGCGGCCAGCGCACCGAGCCGGACATGCCAATGCTTGTCGACAATACGACTACCGGCTCAATCAGCAATGAGAAGCCGGGCTTTGGTGTCCTGCGGTCGAGCGGCAGCTGGGAGAGCGGCTTTACGCTGATCGAGCCGCTGTCGTTCAACTATACGGCGTCGTTCGAAATGCTGGGTCCCCAGGTTGCGGCCTTTTTCCCGGCGGCGTTCAGCGTGCAGCCGCAGAATGACAACCAGCCTACGCCCGCAGGCGGTCCGGGCAGACCGGTAAAGGCCGGACCGGACGAGGATGATGTGCCCGACCTGTCGGATGAGGACCCGCTGGAGGATCCCGATGTTCCGGATGAGGATGATGAAGACGAGGAAGACGACGATACGGAGCAGGCCAACCGTGCCCCGGTCGCGATGGGGCCGGTGCGGCTCAATGACGTTTTTGCCGGCCAGGTCGTCCTGATCGGTTTGTCGCATCTGCTGATGGGAACCACCGACCCCGATGGCGACACGCTGAGTGTCAACGACATCACGGTGAGCGGTGGCATGCTGGTCCAGGTTGGGGGAGGCTGGTCGTTCATGACGGTGCCCGGCATGCTGGGCCTCATCACCTTTACCTACAATATCAGCGACGGGCTGCTCGAGATCGTGCAGACCGCCAGCCTCGAAGTGGTCCGCAATACCGTCCTGCTGACCCCATGGGACGATGTCTTCGTCGGCACGCCCTGGGACGACGACATCGACGGCCTGGCGGGCGATGACATCATCGACTCACGCGCCGGCAACGACGTCGTGGTGGGCGGGCTCGGCGACGACAACATCAATGGCGGGGACGATGACGACCAGCTGTTCGGTGGTGTCGGCAATGACATCATCTTCGGCGGCGCCGGCAATGACATTATCGGCGGCGGCGAGGGTGACGACCGGCTGTTCGGCGATGCCGGCGACGACATCATCGATGGCGACGCCGGCAACGACACCCTGATGGGTGGCGACGGCGACGACATTCTCGACGGTGGAGATGGCGACGACCTTCTCGAAGGCGAGGCGGGCAATGACACCATGATTGCCGGCGCAGGCAATGATGTGGCGCGCGGTGGCGCGGGCAATGACGTGGTTGAAGGCGATGCCGGCAACGACGCGCTGGCGGGCGGGGAGGGCGATGACATCCTCGACGGTGGCGATGGCGACGATGTCCTTGATGGCGAAGCGGGCCATGACACAATGTTCGGCGGCGCCGGCAGCGATGTGCTTGAAGGCGGCGCCGGCGACGACGAGCTGATGGGCGAAGCCGGTGACGACACGCTTGATGGCGGGGAGGGGAGCGACCTGCTCGATGGCGGCGAAGGGGATGACACGGTGCTCGGCAGTGCGGGGCACGATCATATCGATGGCGGGGAGGGGCATGACACGCTCGACTACTCGGCCTTCACCGACACCATTACTGTCGATTTCGACGCCGGCACGGCCAGCAGCGAGGAGATCGACGAGGACCATTTCGAGAATATCGAAGCAGTCATTGGTGGCCAGGGCAGCGACGTCTTCAAGATTGGTGCCACCGCGGCAGTGATTACCGGCGGCCGCGGCGACGACCTCTTCATCTTCACCGTGACGGACAATGCCCCGACGGTCAGCCATCAGCTGATGCATGAGATCCTCGATTTCGTGGTCGGCGATCGCATTCACGTGGCCGACTACGAGATTTCCCGGCGCGCCGAACGGGCCGAGGAGGACCTCTTCGAGCAATTCTACCATGAGCTTGATGAAGGGTTTGAGTCCGACCTGCCGATCCGGGTCACCCACGCCTTCTATGATGACATGGATCACACGATCATCGAGGCCGATCTCAACCGCGACAGCATTTATGAAATTCACATCACGTTGGATGGCGTCCAGCCGGACATGATTGCCGGCAATCATTTCGCCTGAGGGGCGAGCAGGGAGTATGACTATGAGTACGATGGATATGGCGGCACCCTATGCGCGTTCCGAGGGGTTGTCCGCAGGCAGCGTCAAGCTTTCGGATTTTCCCCTCAAGGGTAGGATTATCCTTGGCAGTGTAATGGCCATGCTGCTGCTGGGCGGAATTGGCGGCTGGGCGGCTACGGCAAAGCTTTCGGGCGCCATCATTTCCAGCGGCACTGTGCTGGTCGACGAGAATGTGAAGGTCATCCAGCATCTCGATGGCGGCGTGGTGCGGTCCATCGAAGTGCGCAAGGGGCAGACGGTCGCCACAGGCCAGGTGCTGCTGCAACTCGAAGACGTGCCGATCCGCAGCGAGCAGTCCATATTGCGTGGCCAGCTGGCCGAGCTGCTGGCGCGCCAGGCGAGGCTTGTCGCGGAACGCGACGCGGCCGCGGCGATCAGCTTTCCGGCGGATTACCTGACGAACTATCCCGGCTCGGACCTCATTCTGCAGGGCGAGCAGCAGCTGTTCGACAGCACACGGCGCAACCGGCTGTCGCAGCGCGGGCAGCTGGAGCTGCAGGTGGCGCAGTTGCGCGAGGAAGTGGGCGGGCTGGGTTTCCAGGCCGCGGCACTCGAGGACGAGCTGGCGCTGGCGCGGGAAGAGCGCGCCCGCCTGGGCGAGCTGGCGCAAAAGGGACTGGTCGAGACCACGCGGCTCAACGCCGCCGACCGCGAACTGGCACGCATGCTGGGCAGCCAGGGCGAGTTGCTGGCCAGCACGGCACGCGCCAATGCGCGGATCAGCGAAGTCGAGCTGCAAATCCTGGCGATCGACGAAATCGGCTATACCGAAGCGCAGCGGGAACTGCGGAGCGTCGAGGCCAGCATTGCCGAATTGCAGGACCGGCTGGCCGCCGTGGACGACCGGCTCGCACGCACCCAGATCCGCTCGCCGGTCGACGGCACCATCAATGAACTGTCGGTGACCACGCTGGGCGGCGTCATCAGCCCGGCCGAGCGCCTGATGACCATCGTGCCCGTGGATGCCAAGCTCAAGATCGAGTTCAATGTCGCGGTCAGCGATATCGACCAGGTCGAGCTGGGCCAGGATGTGAAGCTGCGGTTCAGCGCCTTCAACCAGCGCACGACGCCGGAAATCGAGGGCATGGTGTCCCGTGTCTCGGCGGCAGCCACCAGCGATCCTGACAGCGGGCAGAGCTTTTACGTCATGGAAGCCGAAGTGACCGGGGACCTGTCGGTGCTGGGTGAGCGTGGCCTCATCCCGGGCATGCCCGTGGAAGTGTTCGTGCAGACCGAACAGCAGGTGGCGCTGGCCTATTTCGTCAAGCCCTTCACCGACCAGATCACGCGGGCATTCCGGGAGGAATAAGGCTGAAGCGCCTGTCCTGACCAACCGCAGCATCGTCTGCCCAGATCACAGCCAGCGTCAGGGCCGCGTTGATCGGGCGGACGGGGCCGCGGCCAGGGCCTGAAGGACCGCGTCGTCTTCAACCTGCCGAAAATCGGCATAGTAGAGACCGATGGCGCCAAAGGGCTCATGCTGCTCCAGGCAGATGACGTCATCGGCCTCGCCCTTGAGCGTCAGGAGAATATCGGGGGCGGCGACGGGCACGGCGACGACGATCTTTCGCGGATGCATGGCGCGCAATGCGCGGATGGCGACGCGGATGGTGGCGCCGGTCGCAATGCCATCGTCGATCAGGATCACCATGTGCCCGGCCAGCGGCGGGAAGGGGCGCTGCGCGAGATAGCGCTGCCGGCGGCGGTCGATTTCTGCCAGCTCCCTGTCTCTTACTGCGGCGAAACCGGCCTCCGAAATCCGGGCGGCGGCGATGACGTCTTCATTGCGGATGGTGACAGGCTCGGCGCCACCGACAATCGCGCCCATGGCCAGCTCCGGTTGCTGCGGCAGGCCGAGCTTGCGCACGATGAGCAGTTCCAGCGGCGCCTTGAGGGCACGCGCAACCCCCGCGGCCACGGGCACGCCGCCCCGGGGCAGGGCGACGATAACGGGGTGATCGGCCTGGTAGTGCTGCAGCGCCCGAGCCAGCTGCTCGCCGGCGTCCTTGCGATCGTGGAATGGCATCGCAACTCCTTCATCGGAGTGTCAGATCGGCCGATAATCGCCCCTGTGCGGGCGGTCAGTGTTGCCAGACGACGAGGCCGGCGGCGGTGGCCATCATGGCGCCGGCCGTCTTGTTGAGGCGGCCCAGGGCTCGGGGGCTCTTGAACATTTCGCGGGCGGCCGAGGCCAGCCAGGCATAGCCGCAGCCGATGAGCAGCAGAACCACGACCACGATGAAGGTCAGTTCGGCAAAGGCGATGGGGTTCATCTGGTCGAGCGGGATCACTGTGGGCAGGATGGCCAGGTAGAAAACGATGGTCTTGGGATTGCCCATGGTCAGCGAGAAACCGGCCAGGAAGGTGCGCCAGGCGTCTTCGCTCTTGGGCTTCATCTGCTCGGCGCCGGGCCGGGCTGTCCAGAATTTGTAAGCGATATAGAGCAGATAGGCGGCGCCGGCCCAGCGGACGACGACGAAGACCGGCCCGAAATAGGTGGCAATGGCGGCCAGGCCGAAAACGGCGAAGACGAAATAGACCAGGTCGCCGGCCAGAATGCCCAGCACCATGGGGAAGGCGCCCCTGAAACCACCGCCCAGAGCGCGAGCCACCACGGCCGCAACGCCTGGCCCGGGGACCAGAACGGCGATGGCATAGGCGACGGTGAAGGTCAGGAGGGTGAAGACGTCCATGATGCGGTCTCGGTTTGGGAGCGCGACACTAATCCCGAGCCACTGAAAAGCAAAGGCCCCGCGCAAGCGCGGGGCCCTGGCCATCTGACAGGCGTTGTTTATTTGGGGAGCAGCACGTCATCGACGACGTGGATGACGCCATTGGACTGGTTGACGTCGGCGATGGTTACGCGGGCGGCACCACCGGACTCGTCGTAGACGAAGATGGTATTGCCGCGGGCGATGGCAGTGAGGGTATCGCCGCTGACCGTGCGGAAACTGAACTGGCCGTTGTCGCTGGCGGAAATGCCGGCCATCAGGTCGGCGGCGGAAACCTTGCCGGCAACGACATGGGCCGTGAGCACCTTGACCAGTTGACTCTTGTTGGCGGGCATCAGGAGGGTATCGACGGTACCGGCGGGCAGCTTGGCGAATGCAGCGTTGACCGGGGCGAACACCGTGAAGGGACCTGCACTCTGCAGGGTATCGACGAGGCCGGCAGCAGTAACGGCGGCGACCAGCGTGGTGTGGTCGGCCGAGTTGACGGCGTTCTCGACGATGTTCTTGTCGGCGAACATTGCGGCACCACCCACCATCGGATTGCTCTGCGCAAAGGCAGCGGTGGTCGAAAGCAGTGCGAACGTGGCCACGGCGGCCAGCTTGGCGAAATGCATGATTGTCTCCCTGTTGAGCCGGCCGTCGGTCAATGCCTTCGGTTCGGTTGCAGGAAGCTACGGCTGCTGCTCAGGCGCAGTTGCAGCGGTTGCATCACGCTTCGGTGAAGGCCTCACGGCAGCAGGGCGAGCCGCTCGGTCAGCAGCTTGAAGAAGCCGTCCGCATTGCCATTGCGCAGATAGGTGACGTTTCGCACCTTGCCGGTGACGTGCCAGTAATCGGCGACGGTCATGCCGACGGTGAGCTCGCTGGCGGTCTCGATGCTGACATTGCAGTGGCGGCCGTCGAAGAGGTCGGGCTGGAGCAGCCAGGCGATGACGGTGGGGTCATGCAGGGGGGCCCCGGCCCAGCCGTATTTCAGCAGATCGAAGGTTTCCGAGAAGGTCAGCATGGCGTGGACGGCTTCGCCGGTGCGGTTGCCGAGGTTGCGGATGGCCTCGAGGCGCTCGGGGGTGGACTGGATCTGATGGGTGACGTCGAGCGGCAGCATGGTGATGGGGGCGCCGCAGCGCAGCACCACGTCGGCGGCTTCCGGATCGACATAGATGTTGAATTCGGCGGCCGGGGTGATGTTGCCGACCTCGAAATAGGCGCCGCCCATCATGACGATCTCGGCGATGCGGTCGGCGATGGCAGGCTGCTTGACCAGGGCCATGCCGATATTGGTCAGCGGCCCGAGCGTGCAGAGGGTGATGGTGCCGGGTTCGGCCGCCATCAGGGTATCGATGATGTAGTCGACACCGTGCTGGGGCTGGAGGGGAATGGTGGGCCCGGGCAGGTCGGGGCCGTTGAGGCCGGTTTCGCCATGGACATGCTCGGCAGTCACCAGGTGGCGGCGCATGGGGCGGGCGCAGCCGGCATAGACCGGGATGTCGGGGCGGCCGGCCAGCTCGACGATCTTGCGGGCATTGCTGGCATTGTGATGGAGGCCGACATTGCCGGCCACGGCCACGATGCCCAGCACCTCCAGCTCGGCGGGGGAGGCCAGCGCCAGCAATATGGCGACGGCGTCGTCCTGGCCGGGGTCGGTATCGATGATGATCTTGCGGGGCATGGTGGGGCCTTGGGGAGAGTGCGAATCCGGGCGGCACACTAGCGAAGCGAAATGGGGCGGTCGACTGCCTGCGCGGGGCTTGCTCAACGGAACGTTTGCATGAAGGTGGCGTTACCAAAACGCGGGGGGTGTCAGATACGGAAACGATATGACACGCGCGGCCACCAAACGGGCAATACATACAGATTCAGACACCAGCCAGTTCGAGCGCATTGCGGCCAATGCCGCGCGCATGGCACTGGTTTTCATCGGCTTTATCGTCCTGCTGGTTGCGCTGCAGGCGGGGCAGGTGATCCTTGCGCCGGTAACGCTGGCCATCGTCATCGGGCTGATGTTCGGGCCGGTGGCGGACCGGGTGGAGCACTTCGGCGTGCCGCCGGCGCTATCGGCTGCCGTCGTCGTGCTGATGTTCATTGGGGTGATTGCGACCGGGGTGGCGCTGTTCGCCGTGCCGCTATCGGACTGGGTGGCGCGGGCGCCGCTGATCTGGGCAAAGCTGCAGCAGCAATTGGCCAATCTCGAAGGCTCGCTGCAGTCAGTCAGCGCCTTCCAGGAACAGCTGACCTCGGTCTTTGGCAGCGACAATGCCATGACGGTGACGGTGGAGGATGGCGGGCAGATGATCGACGTCGCCATGCTGGCGCCGGCCATCCTGGCGCAGGTGCTGATCTTCCTCGCCAGCCTCTATTTCTTCGTTGCAACGCGCGACCATATCCGGATTTCCGTGCTCTCGCTGTGCGTGAGCCGCCGCATGCGCTGGCGCACGGCGCATGTGTTCCGCGATGTGGAGGCCAAGGTCAGCCGGTTCCTGCTCTCCATCACCTTCATCAACTTCTGCGTCGGCTGCGCCGTGTCGCTGGTGATGTGGGCCATCGGCATGCCCTCTCCGATCCTGTGGGGCGCCATGGCGGCCGTGCTGAACTACATTCCCTATGTCGGGCAGGGCGTGATGGTGCTGGTGCTGCTGGCCGTGGGGCTGGGCACCCAGACGGAACTGCAGGCCATCCTGCTGCCGGTGGGGTGCTACGTCGCCATCAACTTCGTCGAGGGCCAGATCGTGACGCCGCATTTCATCGGCCGGACGATGACACTCAACCCGTTCATCATCTTCCTCTCGATCACCTTCTGGCTGTGGGCCTGGGGGCCGGTAGGGGGTCTCGTTGCGGTGCCATCGCTGCTGATCGCCACCTCGATCATGGCGCATGCGCTGCCGAGCAAGCCCATGGTGCCAAGCCGGCCGGTACGCCGGACGCGCAACATGACGCCGGAACAGGAATTGCTGGCCAATACGGCCAAGGCGATCCGCGAACAGGCTGAGCTGGAGGACAGCCCGGCCGAGAAGCGCCAGGAAGAGCGGATGCAGCCGCCCGAAGGCACGGCACCGAGCGGCATGGAGCCTTCCCGCTAGCGGCCTTCCTCCCCTCTCCCCTAAGGGCGCCTTGGGGTAGGTGAGGAGCCTTTCTCCACCTGCCTGGAGGAAGGCCCCTTTACCCGCTGGCGTTGCCGTCGAACTCCCTCCAAAGGGAGAGGTAAGGGAGCCTTGCATGGAGATGGCTTGACGGGTTGGCGTCGGAGCGAAAGACTCTGTGCCTGAATGGGTAGGAGTTTCCTGTGGCGGGTGAAGTTGTTGGGCATGCTGCGGAAGCGGCGGGGCATGGTGTCGACCTGGTCCCCATTGTTGTGCTGCTGGGTGCGGCTGTCATCGCCGTGCCGCTGTTCAAGCGCATGGGGCTGGGGTCCGTGCTGGGCTATCTGGCCGCGGGTCTGCTGCTCGGGCCCTCCGGCATCGGGCTGATCAGCGACCCGGAATCGGTGCTGACCACGGCCGAGCTGGGCGTGGTGATGTTCCTGTTCATCATCGGGCTCGAAATGGAGCCCTCGAAGCTCTGGGCCCTGCGCAAGCAGATATTCGGGCTTGGCGTGATCCAGGTGGCCGGGAGCGGGGCGCTGCTGACCGGGGTCGGGGTGCTGCTGGGCTTTACGCCGGTCGTGGCCTTCATCTTCGGCGCGGGCTTCGTGCTGACCTCGACGGCCATCGTCATGCAGATTTTGGGTGAGCGCGGCGAACTCTCCACCGATAGCGGGCAGCGCATGGTGTCGATCCTGCTGCTGGAGGACCTCGCCATCGTGCCGCTGCTGGCGCTCGTGGCAATCCTGGCGCCATCGGGGACCGAAGATGTCGACATGATCACGCGGATCATCGGCATTGCCGCGCCGATCGGCGCGGTCCTGCTGCTGATCTTCCTGGGACAGCGGATCATGAACCCGTTCTTTGCGCTCCTGGCCTCGAGCAAGCTGCGCGAGGTGATGACCGCTGCTGCCTTGCTGGTGGTGCTGGGGGCAGCGCTGCTGTTCCAGGCCAGCGGGCTCTCCATGGCCATGGGGGCGTTCCTGGCGGGCGTGCTGCTGTCGACCTCCACCTTCCGGCGGCAGATCGAGGCCGATGTGGAGCCGTTCCGCGGCATCCTGCTGGGCCTGTTCTTCCTGGCCGTGGGCATGTCGCTGGACATGGCGATCGTGGCGCAGAGCTGGCAGCTCATCGCGGTGAGCGTGGTGGCCTATATGCTGGTCAAGGCAGTGGCGATCTATGTCATCGCGCGGCTGCTACGAGCGGGACATGGCGAGGCGTTGGAGCGGGCCGTGCTGATGGGGCAGGGCGGGGAATTCGCCTTCGTGCTCTATACCACTGCCGCGGCGGCCGGCATTATCGACGGGCCGACCAATGCGATCTTTACCGCCACGGTCATCATCTCGATGGTGCTGACGCCATTCTTCATCGCGGGCCTGCGTTTCGTCATGCCCCGGGAGGCGGCGCAATCGATGGATGGCGTCGAGGAGGTGAGCGAGCTTTCAGCCAAGGTGCTGATCATCGGCTTTGGCCGCTTCGGGCAGATTGCCAGCCAGCCGCTGCTGGCGATGCGGCACTCGGTTTCGATCATCGACAATGACACGGACATGATCCGGGCGGCCGCGCAGATCGGCTTCAAGGTTTACTATGGCGACGGGACGCGGCTCGATATCCTGCGGGCGGCGGGCGCCGGCACGGCCGATGTCATCCTGATCTGCACGGATCGGCGGGAGCAGACGACGCTTATCGCCGAAATGCTGCGGGACGAGTTTCCGCTGGTCAAGGTGATGGCGCGGGCCTTTGACCGCTCGCATGCCATCGAACTGGTGCGGGCGGGCGTCGAATTCCAGCAGCGCGAGGCGTTCGAATCGGCGCTGGTGCTCGGCGGCGCGGCGATCAGGTTGCTCGGGGCGGGTGATGAAGAGGCCGCCGAGGTGGTGGAGGGCGTGCGCGATCGCGACCGGCAGCGCTTCGACCGGCAACTGGCGGGCGAGGACTGGCGAAACCTGGGGCAGTTGCTGCTGAGCAATGCGCAGGACCAGGCCGAGGAAAGCGGCGTCAACGTGCCCGAGCAGGTGGCGGAAGACGCCGTAGAGAAAAGCACGCATCCAGCACGGCCGGCATAAGGGATCGCGCTTTGGGGGCTTCCGCCTGCCCAAATTAAGTGCAAGACTAAAGTCTCTAGAGGGGAATACATCGTCATGAAATCTGGATTGCGATATGCCGCAACAGCCGATCGTTTACGACGCCCCTACGCCGGAGCCACGCGCCACTACCGTTGAGGCCATTCAGGCTGAAATCCTGGAAAGGTTGATCTACTCCGTCGGCAAGGATCCTATCGTTGCCAGGCGGCATGACTGGCTGGCGGCGACAATCCTGACGGTGCGCGACCGTGTGATGGATCGCTGGATGGAGTCGTCCCGCGAAACTTGGCGGACGTCGAACAAGCGCGTCTATTATCTCAGCCTCGAATTCCTCATCGGGCGCCTGATGCGCGACGCGATGAGCAATGTCGGGCTGATCGAGCCGGTGCGCGACGCGCTCAAGAATCTCAATGTCGACCTGGGCGACCTGATCAATCTCGAGCCCGATGCGGCGCTGGGCAATGGCGGCCTCGGCCGCCTCGCAGCGTGCTTCCTTGAATCCATGTCGTCGGTGAAGATCCCGGCCTATGGCTATGGCATTCGCTATGTGCATGGCCTGTTCCGCCAGGAAATGAGCGAGGGCTGGCAGGTCGAGCTGCCCGAGGAATGGCTGGCGCACGGCAATCCCTGGGAATTCGAACGGCGCGAAAGCGCCTATGAGGTCGGCTTTGGCGGCCATGTCGAGCCGGTGACCGATCCCGATGGCACGGTGCGGCAGGAATGGCGCCCCAATGACCACGTGCTGGCCGTGGCCTATGACACGCCCATCGTGGGCTGGCGCGGCGCGCGCGTGAACACGCTGCGGCTGTGGAGCGCGCAGCCGATCGACCCGATCCTGCTCGACAAGTTCAATTCCGGCGACCATATCGGCGCGCTCGAGGAAAGCTCGCGGGCGGAAGCGATTACCCGCGTGCTCTATCCGGCGGATTCGACCGCGGCGGGGCAGGAATTGCGGCTGCGGCAGGAGTTCTTCTTTTCCTCGGCATCGCTGCAGGACATCGTGCGGCGCCACCTGCAGCAATATGGCGACCTGGGCTCGCTGCCCGACAAGGTTGCCATCCAGCTCAACGACACCCATCCGGCGATTTCGATCTGCGAGCTGATGCGCATCCTGGTCGACGATAACGGGCTCAAATGGGCCGAGGCCTGGAAGCTGACGCGCGGCACGTTCGGCTATACCAACCACACCCTGCTGCCCGAGGCGCTGGAAAGCTGGCCGGTGGCGCTGCTGGAGCGGCTGCTGCCGCGGCATATGCAGATCATCTACCAGATCAACGCCGATGTGCTGACCGATGCGCGCAACCGCGCCAAGTTCAGCGACGCGCAGGTCGCCAATGTATCGCTGATCGACGAGAATGGCGGGCGCCGCGTGCGGATGGGGCAACTGGCCTTTGTCGGCTCGCACTCGATCAATGGCGTGTCGGCGCTGCATACCGAACTGATGAAGCAGACCGTATTTTCGGACCTGCACAAGCTCTATCCGGACCGCATCAACAACAAGACCAACGGCATCACGCCGCGACGCTGGCTGATGCAGTGCAATCCGGGGCTGACCAAGCTGATCAGCGAGCGGATCGGGCCGGAATTCCTCGACGATATCGACCTGCTGCGCGGGCTCGACGCACATGCCGCCGACCCGACCTTCCAGGGGCAGTTCGTGGCGGTCAAGCAGGCCAACAAGCAGCGCCTTGCGCAGCTGATCAAGGACCGCCTCAACATCGTGGTGTCGCCCGACGCCATGTTCGACGTGCAGATCAAGCGCATCCACGAATATAAGCGACAGCTGCTCAACATCATCCAAGCGGTTGCACTATATGACGAAATTCGCGCGCATCCGGAACGGGAATGGGTTCCGCGCGTTAAAATCTTCGCGGGCAAGGCGGCTCCGGGATACTGGAACGCCAAACTCATCATCAAGCTGATCAACGATGTGGCCAAGGTCATCAACCATGACCCGGCGGTGCGCGGACTGCTCAAGGTGGTGTTCCTGCCCAACTACAATGTGAGCCTGGCAGAAGTGATCGTGCCGGCGGCCGATCTCAGCGAGCAGATTTCGACCGCGGGGATGGAAGCCTCGGGCACGGGCAACATGAAGTTCATGGCCAATGGCGCCATCACCATCGGCACGATGGATGGCGCGAATGTGGAAATGCACAAGGAAGCGGGGCCGGACAATATCGTGATTTTCGGCCTGACCGCAGACGAGGTGAACGAGAAGCGCGCCAAGGGCGAAGTGCCCCGGACGGCGATCGACAATTCACCGCGGCTCAAGGAGGCGCTGGAGGCCATTTCCTCGGGCGTGTTCTCGCCGGACGATCCCAACCGCTATCGCGACCTGATCGGGGGTCTCTACGACCACGACTGGTTCATGGTGGCGCGCGATTTCGACGCCTATACGGCGGCCCAGGCGGAAGTCGACGCCATCTGGAAGGACAAGAAGCGCTGGAATGCCATGGCCATCCGCAACACGGCACGGTGCGGCTTCTTCTCATCGGACCGGACGATCCGGCAGTATGCGCAGGATATCTGGGGCGTTTCGACTGCGGCGAAGTGACGGCGGACGGGGACGGCAACTGGCGCGGAAGACCGGCGCCGTCCGATATGTGTGGTTCAGGCGGGCCGGCAATGAGCCGGTTTTTGCCTCCGGGGGGACGTGCGTGTGACCAAGGAAGACTGGCAAGCCGATTCAAAGGACGTGGACGCGATCATCAATGGTCGCCACCACAACCCGTTTGCGCTGCTCGGCCTGCATGAGGTCAACGGGCAGTGGGTGCTGCGCGCATTCATCCCGCATGCCGAAACGCTGGCGGCGTTCGGGCTGGACGGGACCGAGCTGGGACATCTGATCCCGCGCCATGCCGGCGGGTTCTTCGAAGGCAAGGTGGCGCTCAAAGGCCGCCAGCCGATCCGCTACCATGCCAGCAATGCCGGCGGGGAATGGGACGTCTATGACCCCTATTCCTTCGGGCCGGTGCTGGGGCCGATGGACGATTTCTATATCGGCGAAGGCAGCCATCTGCGGCTGTTCGACAAGCTCGGCGCCCATGAGATGGAATTCGAGGGCATCCACGGCACGCATTTTGCGGTGTGGGCGCCCAATGCGCAGCGCGTCAGCGTGGTGGGGCCGTTCAACGAATGGGACGGACGGCGCAACCCGATGCGCAATCGCCTGGAGACCGGTATCTGGGAAGTGTTCATTCCCGTGCTGGGGACGGGGACGCTCTACAAGTATGAAATCGTGGGACCGGACGGAGTGGTGCTGCCCCTCAAGGCCGATCCGTTTGCGCGGCAGTCCGAAATGCGGCCGCGGACCGCCTCGGTGGTGCCCGACCCGACCGAATTCACCTGGACGGACAGCCGATATCTCGAAGAGCGGGCGACGCGTGACTGGCGCCGCACGCCGATGTCGATCTACGAGGTGCATCTGGGCAGCTGGCGGCGGCGGCCGGATGGCGGATTCCTGAGCTATGACCAGCTTGCCGAGCAGCTGGTGCCCTATGCGGCGGATATGGGCTACACCCATATCGAGCTGATGCCGATCAGCGAGCATCCGTTCGATCCCAGCTGGGGCTACCAGCCCACCGGCATGTATGCGCCGACCGCGCGGCATGGCGACCCGGCGGCGTTTGCGCGCTTCGTCAATGCGGCGCATGAGGCGGGGCTGGGCATCATCCTCGACTGGGTGCCGGCGCATTTTCCGACCGATGCGCATGGCCTGGCCAATTTCGACGGCACGGCGCTCTATGAGCATGCCGATCCGCGGCAGGGCTACCACCCGGACTGGAACACCGCGATCTACAATTTTGGGCGCAAGGAAGTGGTGGCGTTCCTGCTCAACAACGCCCTCTACTGGCTCGAGAAATTCCATATCGACGGGCTGCGCGTCGATGCGGTGGCCTCGATGCTCTACCTCGATTACTCGCGCCAGCATGGCGAATGGGTGCCCAACAAGTTCGGGGGCAACCAGAACCTGGAAGCCGTCGAATTCATCAAGCGGGTGAACACGGAAACCTATCGGCTGCATCCGGGCACGTTCATGATCGCCGAGGAATCCACGTCTTGGCCGGGCGTCAGCCACCCCACCTTTACCGGCGGGCTGGGCTTCGGGTTCAAGTGGAACATGGGTTTCATGAACGACACCTTGCGCTTCATGAGCCGCGAGGCGGTGCACCGCAAATTCCACCACAACGACATGACCTTCGGCATGGTCTATGCGTTCAGCGAGAATTTCGTGCTGCCGCTCAGCCATGACGAAGTGGTGCATGGCAAGAAATCGCTGCTGGAAAAGATGCCGGGTGACGACTGGCAGAAGTTCGCCAACCTGCGGGCCTATCTCGCCTTCATGTGGGGGCATCCGGGCAAGAAGCTGCTGTTCATGGGGCAGGAATTTGCGCAGCGGGAGGAGTGGGCCGACGGCAAGTCGCTCGACTGGTACCTGCTCGATGCGGGCATGCATGAAGGCATGCGGCGGCTGGTGGCGGACCTCAACGTGGCCTACCGGCAGTTGCCGGCGCTGCACGAGCGCGACAACGAGCCGGACGGGTTCGAATGGGTGATCGGCAACGACCACGCCAATTCGGTCTTTGCCTGGCTGCGCAAGGCGCCGGGGAGCGACCCGATCCTGGTGGTGTCCAATTTCACGCCAGTGCCACGCAGCGGCTACAAGATACCGATGCCGCTGGCCGGCAAATGGGTGGAACGCATTAATACCGATGCCGGTTGGTATGCGGGCTCCAATACCGGCAACCAGGGCGCGGTCGAGGCTTATGCCGTCGAGGGTGAGCATTGGCCGGCAGAGGCGGAAATCTACCTGCCGCCGCTATCGACGCTGTTTCTCAAGTACGAACCGGCGTGAGCCGGATGGATGCATAGTCCCGGAAAACGGGCAGTAGTGGAGGGTTAGAAGAGAATGGCAGACTATAGAGTACCATCGCCGCTGGCCCGCGAGGCCATGGCCTATGTGCTGGCAGGTGGACGCGGCACGCGCCTGATGGAACTGACGGACCGGCGCGCCAAGCCGGCTGTGTATTTCGGCGGCAAGTCGCGCATTATTGACTTTGCTCTCTCCAACGCGATCAATTCGGGCATCCGCCGCATTTCGGTGGCGACGCAGTATCAGGCGCATAGCCTGATCCGGCACCTGTCGCGCGGCTGGAACTTCCTGCGGCCCGAGCGCAACGAAAGCTTCGACGTGCTGCCGGCCAGCCAGCGGGTGGCCGAGGACATGTGGTATGCCGGCACGGCCGACGCCGTGTACCAGAATATGGACATCATCGAGGATTACGGCGCGCGCTATATCGTCATCCTGGCGGGCGACCATATCTACAAGATGGACTACGAAATCATGCTGCGCCAGCATGTGGACACGGGAGCCGATGTGACCATCGGGTGCCTGGAAGTGCCGCGCATGGAAGCCACAGGCTTTGGCGTGATGCATGTGGACGGGCGCGACCGCGTGGTCGATTTCATCGAAAAGCCGAAGGATCCGCCCAGCATTCCCGACCGGCCCGATACGGCGCTGGCCTCGATGGGCATCTATGTGTTCGAGACGCGGTTCCTGATGGAACAGCTGCGGCGCGACGCGGCGACGGAAGGCTCCAGCCGCGATTTCGGCAAGGATATCATCCCCTATATCGTCAAGAACGGCACGGCCTGGGCGCATCGCTTCACGCGGTCCTGCGTGCGCTCGAGCAAGGAAGACGTGGCCTATTGGCGCGACGTCGGCACGATCGACGCCTATTGGAAGGCCTCGATCGACCTGACCGATATCGAGCCGCAGCTCGATCTCTACGATCGCGACTGGCCGATCTGGACCTATGCGGAAATCACCCCGCCGGCCAAGTTCGTGCATGACTTCGACGGGCGCCGCGGCTCGGCGGTCAATTCGCTGGTTTCGGGCGACTGTATCGTCTCGGGCGGGCACCTGCAGCGGACGCTGCTGTCGACCGGTTCGCGCGTGCATTCCTATTCGATGCTCAACGAGGCGGTGGTGCTGCCCTATTGCGATATCGGGCGGAATGCGCGGCTGACCAAGGTGGTGATCGACCGCGGCGTCAACATTCCCGAGGGACTGGTGGTGGGCGAGGATCCCGAATTCGACGCCAAGTGGTTCCGACGCACCGATGACGGCGTGACGCTCATCACCCAGGCGATGATCAACAAATATCTGGCTGGGCGATGATTGAAGTTCTCTCGGTTGCGTCCGAGGTCTATCCGCTGATCAAGACTGGGGGGCTCGCCGACGTGGCGGGCGCCTTGCCCGGGGCGCTGGGCAGCCATGGGGTGACCATGCGCACGCTGGTGCCCGGCTATCCGGCCGTCATGGCCAAGCTGAGCGGCGGCCGGGTCGTCAAGGAACTGGACGACCTGTTCGGCGTGCCGGCCAAGCTGATCGCCGCGCGGGTCGAGGGGATCGACGTCATCGTCATCGATGCGCCGGCGCTCTACGACCGGCCGGGCAACCCCTATGTGGGGCCCGATGGCTGGGACTGGCCGGACAACTGGAAGCGCTTTGCGGCGCTGGGCTGGGTCGCGGCGGAGCTGGGCCTGGGCCTGGTCGACGGCTATCACCCCCAGGTCATCCACGCGCATGACTGGCAGGCTGGGCTGGCGCCGGCCTATATCAAGTTCGGCCCGAGCATGAATGTGAAGACGGTGATGACCATTCACAACATCGCCTTCAAGGGCTTTTTCGGCCCTGAAATCTTCAGCCAGCTGCGCCTGCCGCCGCATGCCTTCGGGGTGGGCGGGGTGGAGTATCATGGCGGCATTTCCTACCTCAAGTCGGGCATGGAATGTGCCGACTATGTCACCACGGTCAGCCCCAACTATGCCGACGAAATCCGCACGCCGAACTTCGGCATGGGGCTTGAGGGGCTGCTGAACGGCCGAGCCGACACGCTGGTGGGCATTCTCAACGGCATCGACACCGATGCCTGGAACCCGGCGACCGACGGCGCGCTGGTGCGCAGCTTCACCGCCAACACCATCCAGGGCCGCCAGGCCAACAAGCAGGCCGTGGTGGACAAGTTCGAGCTGGATGGCACGGATGGACCGCTGTTCTGCGTGATCAGCCGGCTGACCGACCAAAAGGGCATGGACCTGCTGCTGCAGGCGGTCGATGGCCTGGTCGACCTTGGCGGACGGCTGGCGGTGCTGGGATCGGGCGAAGCCTATCTCGAAGACGGGTTCCGCCGCGCCATGCAGCGCCACAAGGGCAAGGTGGGGATCGTCACCGGCTATGACGAGGGCCTGAGCCACCTGATGCAAGGCGGGTGCGATGCCATCCTCATACCATCGCGCTTCGAGCCCTGCGGGCTGACCCAGCTTTACGGGCTGCGCTATGGCTGCGTGCCGGTGGTCAGCCGGATCGGCGGGCTTGCCGATACGGTGATCGACGCCAACCCGGCCGCCATCGCGGCCGAAGTGGCAACGGGCATCGTGTTCGACCCCAACAGCGCGCATGCGCTCTACGAGGCGATCCGCAAGACGGTGCGCCTTTTTGCCGACGAGAAACTCTGGAAGAAGATTCAGCGGCGGGGAATGAAGTCGGAAGTCTCCTGGGAGACCAGCGCGGCGCGCTATGCCGACCTCTACGCCACCATTAGCGGGCTCAAGACCAATGACGATCCAGACAATTAACACCACCCCCTATGCCGACCAGAAGCCGGGCACGTCGGGCCTGCGCAAGCGGGTGACCGTCTATCAGCAGCCCAACTATGTCGAGAACTACATCCAGGCGATCTTCGACAGCCTCGAGGGCTTTGCCGGGCAGACGCTGGTGATGGGCGGGGACGGGCGCTTCTACAATGACGTGGCCATCCAGAAAGCCATCCGCATTGCGGCGGCCAATGGCTTTGGCCGGGTACTGGTGGGGCGTGGCGGGATCCTGTCGACGCCTGCGGCCAGCCATGTGATCCGGCACTACAAGGCCTTTGGCGGGCTGGTGCTGTCGGCCAGCCACAATCCGGGCGGCCCGGATGGCGATTTCGGCATCAAGTACAATATCTCCAATGGCGGACCCGCGCCGGAGAAGATCACCGATGCGGTCTATGCCCGCAGCAAGGTGATCGACAGCTACAAGACCACGGATACTGCCGATATCGACCTGGAGCGGATCGGCACGCAGGCCGTGGGCGACATGACGGTCGAGGTAATCGACCCGGTGATCGACTATGCCGCGCTGATGGAGACGCTGTTCGACTTCGGGGCGATCCGCGCGATGTTTGCGTCGGGCTTCCGGATGACGTTCGACGCCATGAATGCCGTAACCGGCCCCTATGCCCATGCCATTCTGGAAGACAGGCTTGGCGCCCCCAAGGGGACGGTGATCAACGGTACGCCATCGCCCGACTTCGGCGGCGGCCATCCCGATCCCAACCTGGTCTATTGCAAGGAGATGCACGACCTGCTGATGACGCCGGAAGGCCCCGACTTCGGGGCGGCGTCAGACGGCGACGGCGACCGCAACCTGATCATCGGCAAGAACCGCTTCGTGACCCCATCGGATTCGCTGGCACTGCTGGCGGCCAATGCGCATCTGGCGCCGGGCTACAAGGCGGGCATTGCCGGCATTGCGCGCTCCATGCCGACCAGCGCGGCGGCCGACCGGGTGGCGGAAAAGCTCGGCATCGAGATGCACGAGACGCCTACGGGCTGGAAATTCTTCGGCAACCTGCTCGACGCCGGACGGGTCACCATCTGCGGCGAAGAGAGCGCGGGTACGGGTTCGGACCATGTGCGCGAGAAGGATGGCCTGTGGGCCGTGCTGCTCTGGCTCAACATCATCGCCGCCCGCAAGCAGAGCGTCGACGAGATCGTGCGCGCGCACTGGGCGACCTATGGGCGCAACTATTATACGCGGCACGACTATGAAGAGGTCGATGCCGCCATTGCCGGCAAGCTGGTGGACGATCTGCGGGCGCAATTGCCCGGCTTGCCAGGCAAAATCCTGGGCGACGACCTGCAGGTCGCCTATGCCGACGACTTTACCTATCACGACCCGGTGGATGGCTCGACCAGCGCCAAACAGGGGATCAGGATCGGGTTCACAGACGGTTCGCGAATAGTCCTCCGACTGTCGGGAACCGGCACGGTCGGCGCCACGTTGCGGCTCTATCTCGAGCGCTATGAGGCAGCCGATGGACGACACGATCTCGACACCCAATCCGCCCTTGAACCCCTCATCGAGCTGGCCGACGTGCTCGCCGGGATCAAGCAGCGCACCGGTCGCCAGGAACCCAGCGTCATCACCTAGCATCGGACATTCAATGAAACCCATGCTTGTCCCCAACGGGGGCAGTATCGACCATCTCGGCGCCACTCTGACCGAAGAGGGGGTCAATTTCGCGGTCTATTCGGAGAGCGCCACCAATATCTGGGTGTCGATCTTCGATGAGCAGGACCATGAAACGGACCGCTTCGAACTCGATGTCCACAAGGACCATATCAGGGCCGGGCTGATCGCCGGGCTCGGCGCCGGCACGCGCTATGGCCTGCGCGCCGATGGCCCGTATGAACCCGACCAGGGCTATTTCTTCGATCCGATGAAGCTGCTGGTCGACCCCTATGCCAAGCGGCTGGACCGGGTATTCGTGCGCTCGCCGCGCTTGCGGCTCGATCGCAGCGAGGCGGTGGATACCGCGCCGCTGATCCCCAAGGCCATCGTGGTCACCGGCAGCGGAGAGAATGCCGTGCCGCGCAAGAAGGGGCCGGGCCTGTTCTATGAAATGAATGTGCGTGGCTACACCATGCGCCACCCCAGCGTGCAGGGTCCGCTGCGGGGGACCATTGCCGCGCTGACCACGCAGCGGGTCATCGACCACCTCAAATATATCGGCGTCGATACGCTGCAGCTGATGCCGACGGCGGCCTGGATCGACGAGGGGCATCTGCCGGCACTCGGGCTGACCAATGCCTGGGGCTATAATCCGGTGGCCTATTCGGCGGTCGACCCGCGGCTGGCGCCGCGCGGGCCGCATGAACTGCGCAACATGACCGATCTCTATCGCAAGAACGGCATCTCGGTGATCCTGGACGTGGTCTACAACCACACCGGCGAGAGCGATGCGCAGGGACCGATGCTGAGCCTGATGGGGCTGGATGCCAGGACCTATTACCGGTTCGTCGAAGTCGACGGCAAGCAGCACCTGGTCAACGATACCGGCACCGGCAATACGCTGCGCTGCGACCACCCCGCCACGCAGCGGCTGGTGATCGACAGCCTGCGCTACTGGGTCGAGGAGATGGGCGTTTCGGGCTTCCGCTTCGACCTGGCCACTGTGCTGGGGCGCGATCCGGGGTTCAATCCCAATGCGGTGATGCTGGAAAAGATCAAGGCCGACCCGGTGCTGAGCAAGTGCATCCTGGTGGCCGAGCCGTGGGATCCGGGTCCGGGCGGCTATGCGCTGGGCCAGTTCGGCAAGGAATTCAAGGAACACAACGACACCTATCGCGATGAAATTCGCGAATTCTGGCGCGGTGAGAACGGCAAAATCGGTGCACTGGCGGGCAAGATTGCCGGCTCGGCCGAAATCTTCAACTTTGCCGGCCGCAAGCCCAGCCATGGCGTCAACATGCTCGCCGTGCATGATGGTTTCACGCTGCGTGACCTCGTCAGCTATCACGACAAGCACAATGAGGCGAATGGCGAAGGCAATCGCGACGGGCACAACCACAATGCCTCGTGGAACTGCGGTGCCGAGGGCGAGACGGATGACGAAGCCATCCAGGCGGCGCGCAAGCGCGACGTCCGGGCGCTGCTGGCCACTCTTTTCCTGTCGCGCGGCGTGCCGCTGCTGCAGCAGGGCGACGAGATGTTCCGCACCCAGCAGGGTAACAATAATGCCTATGCGCAGGACAATGAAATCACCTGGCTGGACTGGGAAAACGGCGATGGCGAACTCGTCGATTTCGTCGCCGCGGTGCACAAGTTCCGCAAGGCCCACTCCGCGCTGACGCATGACCATTTCCTGACCGGTCAGGAAAAGAATGGCGTGCGCGACGTGGTGTGGCTGCATCCGGACGGGCGCGAGATGAATGAGGGCGACTGGGGCGACTCCACAGCTTCGGTGCTCGGCATGCATCTGCGCAACAAGGATGACGAGGTGCTGGTCTGGTTCAACCGCCGTGCCGAGCCTGTCGTGGCGCGGTTGCCAGAGGGCGAATGGGTCGTGGGCGTCCAGTCGGACAATCTGGCCAGCGTTGCGATTTCGGAAGGAACCGCGACGTTGACGCTGCGCTCCGTCGTCGCGCTGGTCCGGCCGACCGCCTAGGCAGGCGGGGAGGGGCTGCGCCTCTCCCCATTCGGGCGCCTATTCGGCGGCTCTGGTGTCGACGAAGCCGCCGGCGCGTTCGATATAGGCGATGATCTGGTCGAGGCTCTCGCGGCGCAGCAGGTCCGTGAATATATACGGCCGGCCTTCGCGCACCTTCTGGGTATCGCTTTCCATCACCTCGAGACTGGCGCCCACATAGGGGGCCAGGTCGGTATGGGTGATGACCAGGAGATCCGAGCGGGAAATGGCCGGGCCGCCCTTGCGCGGGATCTTTTCGCCCTGGGCGACGGAGATCACATATATGGTCAGGTCCGCCAGATCGGGCGAGAAGGTCGCGGCGAGGTTGTCGCCGCCGCTCTCGATCAGGATGATGTCGAGATCGGGAAACTTGCGGTTGAGATCGTCGATGGCGGCGAGGTTGAGCGAGGCATCCTCGCGGATGGCGGTATGCGGGCAGCCGCCGGTCTCGACGCCGACAATGCGGTCTTCCGAAATGGCCTGGACCCGCGCCAGGATCAGCGCATCCTCGCGGGTATAGATGTCATTGGTGACCACGGCCATGGAATAGCGGTCGCGCATCGCCTTGAGCAGCATTTCGCACAGCGTGGTCTTGCCGGAGCCGACGGGGCCGCCGATGCCGATGCGCAATGGACCATTCAGACTGCGTTGCATAATTCTACTCCTACGGCCGCCTGACGCGGCTTTCTGCGCTTCCGGTGCTCACGTACTCACAGTACGCTCCGCTCCGGTTCTCGAAAACCACGCCAGTCGACTCGCAGGAGCGAATTCTGCAACACAGTCTCCGCGATTTCATAGCAGCCTCATGATGACGAGTGCGAGAAAGCCGGCGCCGAGCAGCAGGCAGAGCGGGGAATAGACGCGGCGGTCGTTGAGCCGGAAATTGGGTTCGGGGGTCTTGTCGGCCCACCATGCGGTATAGCCGATGGCGCCGCGGGCGAGGAAAACGGCGGCAAGCGGCAGGCCGAGTAGGGTCAGGGCAGTCCCGCCGCCATCATGATCGGCGAGGGCCAGGGCGATGATGCCGGCGGCGAGCGTCGCCAGGGAGACGGCGAGGGAGGCCAGCCGTGGGGGCATGCGCTCGATGTCGCGAAAGCCCACGACGGTCTGGGCCAGCAGTTTTTCGGAACGGATGGGCCAGGTCTGGCCCAGCGACCACAACAGGTGGGCAACCGAGACGGACAGCAGGGCGACGAACATGAATGCGGCGATGAGCATGCTCATGAGCGGAAAATTCTCGTGGTCAGGGTTTCATGGGCCATCTGGGCAATATCGGCGGCGTAGGCCACCGCGCCAATATCGTCCAGTGTGGCATGCTGGCACAGCGTGGCGAGGGACGCTATGGCCGGCTCCAAGGCGGCCATGATGGAAAGGCCATCGGACTGGCCGATCGGCACCAGGCGCACGGCGACCGAGACCTGGCTATGGGCGGCGGCGGTTAGCCAGGCCAGCAAGGCGGCGTCGAGGGCGATGGCGTGGCCCGCGGCGATGGCGCCTACAGCAATGGGATAGGGGCAGGGATCGGGCAGGTGGGCCAGGACGGGCGTGGGCCAGGCCCTGGCGGCGCTCGCGAAGGCCGCGCCGGTGATGGTGGTTTCGTCGTGCCGCTCGCGGGCGGGCGTCAGGGCGAGGCAGAGATCGGCGAGATCGCGCAGGGCGGCGGGCTCCTGTGCGGCGCGGTGGGCATGGGCGAGCAGGATGGCGTCGGTGCGGAGGCTGCCATGATTGAGCACGCCCTCGACCCAGGCCTGGGTGGTCGTGCGATCATGCACCGTGCCGGCGGCTATGGCGGTTTCGAGGCCGGCCGACCAGGCGAAGGCGCCGACCGGGAAGGCCGGCGACAGCCAGGTCAGCAGTTTCTGCAGGTCGGCATTGGCGCTCATCGGGCCAGCAGGGCATGGCCGGCGTCGCCATGGCTGTGATAGGCGCCATGCTCGGCGAAGAAGGGCTCGGAAATATTGGTGATGCTGGCGCCCAGGCCTTCCAGCATGGTCTTCAGCACGTGGTCGCGCTTGATCAGGATGCGATCTTCCTCGAGCTGCGCCGAGGTGTGGCGATTGCCGATATGCCAGGCGAGGCGGACGAGATGGGCGACGTCGCGGCCGCGGATTTCATAGAGCAGTTCCTCGGCGGCGATGACTTCGACGAGGCGGCCGTCTTCGAGCTGCAGGGCGCTGCCGTGTTCGAGGGTGATGGTCTGGGGGAAGTCCACCATGATTTCGTCGCCATGCACGAGGCGCAGCAGCTTGCGGCGCAGGCGGCGCTCATCGTGTTCGAGGGTGACGAGATCGAAGGGAATGCCCTGTCCGTGATCCGGGGGCAGGATGGAGGCGACACGCAGCATGGAACTCTGGAACTTGTCAGTGGTCGGTCAGGGTATCGTATAGAAAAACCGGCTGATCAAATAGGTCTGATAGACCAGATGCAGCAGCACGGCGCCGAGATGGACGCGGCGGTCGGCCGAGCGGATGGCGACGGCGCAGAGCAGCAGGCCGAAGGGAATCTGGATGGCATAATCGATCTCGAAACGGGTCCAGTAGCCGTCGCCCTTGATCATCGTGTCGATGGCGTCGAGCACGAAGGTGGCGCCGAAGAGGCCAAAGAACCAATGGCGGCGCTTGAGGAAGAAATCCTCGTAGCCGTCATATTCGGCGATGTTGTCCGGGGACAGCAGGGCGGCCAGCAGGAACAGGGTGACCGCATAGACGATGAGGAACAGCGTGATGGCGAAGCTCCACTGTTCCAGCCGGAACAGCGCGAACTCCCACCACCAGAACAGCACGAGTTCGAGCAGGATGGAGAACATCCACAGCAGGTGGATGGAGGACCGACGCAGGCGCTGCGGGTGCTGGATCAGGCCCGCCACGGTCATCAGCAGGCGGGTGATGCCAAGGCCGACGACCATGCCCATGACGATGCGGACATGGGGGAAGAGTTCAGCGGTGCCCAGTGGTTCCATGGTGGCCTGATTATGGGGTGTTGTTGATTTCCGTGCAGGTCAGCACGGGCTCCGCATCCTCGCCCAGCGTTGCATCATAAAGGCTGGCGTCAGTGCCCTTGCTCCACCAGATCCACTGCCCGGCGGCGTAGCGGACGCCGGAGCCGGAAATGACTGCGGCAAAGACCAGTTCCTCCACTTCACCCGCGACCGGCACGAGGGCGAGGAAGTTTGGCGCGGCATTGAGATAGGTCACGACGAGGGGCGCTTCGGTTGCGCAGTCATAGGATACGATACGGCGCTCGAAATCGCCGCCACTGCCCAGTTCGATCTGGAGGGAGGATTGGGCCGCGCCGGCTGGCGCGGAGAGGAGGAGCAGGGCGGCGATGGCCGCGCCGATAGTGGGGTGATTCATGGCTTGGATCCTTTGATGTCGGCACGGCCAGTGTGACGGCAATAGTGGCGATGATGCGGGGCATGCCGCCGCATCACAAGTGGCCGTGCGCCATTCAGGCCAGATAGACGATCACGATGGCCGCGACGATCGCCACCGCATCCTCGATCAGCGCGGCGGGCAGGTCACGACCGAGGGCCCTGGCCAGGCGGGCGCGGGCTTCTGCGCCGAGCAGGGTGCCGATGACCGCGCCGACGGCGCCAAGAATGCCGCCGATGATCCAGTCGGCCGGCATGAGCAGGGCGCCGGCAATGGCACCCAGCACGATGCGCGTGCCGAACTGCATGGGCACTTTGCGGCTCGGGGTGGCCGGGAGCTGGTCGGTCACCAGTTCGGCGATGGCGAGCAGGGTGACGATGATGACGGCGATGATGTTGCCCAGGAAGGCGGCGGGCGTGGCGCTGAGATCGATCCAGCCGAGCCAGGCGGCCCAGCTGATCGCGGCGATGGGCGTGGCAGCGCGCAGGCCCGCGACGACGCCGATCAGTATAGCCAGAAGGTAAAGCATGATGGTTGCCCCTGTTGTTGCGGCAGCGACACCGCAATGCAGTATTGACGCTTCCGTGATCGGCCAACAAGGCCGATCAGACAGGGTGATGGCAAATAATGGCGCCAGGTGTGGCTAGAACAGGAAGTAGCGCTGCGCCATGGGCAGTTCGGTGGCCGGTTCGCAGGTCAGCAGCTCGCCATTGGCGCGCACTTCGTAGGTTTCGGGATCGACCTCGATATCGGGCGTGGCCGAATTGTGGATCATCGCCGCCTTGCCGATGCCGCTGCGGGTATTGGTGACCGGCAGCAGCTGCTTGGCGACGCCCAGCTTGCCGCGCAGGCCATCGTCATAGGCGGCCTGGGAGATGAAGGTGACCGAGGAATTGGTCAGCAGCTTGCCGAAGCTGGCGAACATGGGGCGGTAGTGCATGGGCTGGGGCGTCGGGATCGAGGCGTTGGGATCACCCATGGGGGCGGCGGCGATGGAGCCGCCGAGCAGGATCATCTCGGGCTTAACGCCGAAAAACGCCGGATTCCACAGCACAAGGTCGGCCCGCTTGCCCACCTCGATGGAGCCGATGTGCTGGCTCATGCCATGGGCGATGGCGGGGTTGATGGTGTATTTGGCGATGTAGCGCTTGACCCGGAAATTGTCGTTGTCGCCAGTTTCTTCTGCCAGCTTGCCGCGCTGTTTCTTCATCTTGTCTGCCGTTTGCCAGCAGCGGATCAGCACCTCGCCAACGCGGCCCATGGCCTGGCTGTCGGAGGAGATGATGGAGAGCGCACCCATGTCGTGCAGGATATCCTCGGCGGCGATGGTCTCTTTGCGGATGCGCGATTCAGCGAAGGCGACATCCTCGGGGATGGAGGGCGACAGGTGGTGGCAGACCATCAGCATGTCGAGATGCTCGGCGATGGTGTTGACCGTATAGGGGCGGGTCGGATTGGTGGAGGAGGGAATGACATTGGGCAGACCCGCGACGCGCAGAATGTCGGGCGCGTGGCCGCCGCCGGCGCCTTCGGTGTGGAAGGCGTGGATGGTGCGGCCCTTGAAGGCGGCAATGGTGTCTTCGACAAAGCCCGACTCGTTGAGCGTGTCGGTGTGGATCATCACCTGGACGTCATAATCGTCGGCGACGGAGAGGCAGTTGTCGATGGAGGCGGGGGTCGTGCCCCAATCCTCGTGCAGCTTGAGGCAGGAGGCGCCGGCCAGGATCATTTCGGCGAGCGGGGCCGGGCGGCTGGCATTGCCCTTGCCGGCCAGCGCCAGGTTCATCGGGAAGCCATCGAAGCTCTCGATCATGCGCTGGATGTGCCAGGCGCCGGTGCAGGTGGTGGCGAGCGTACCATGGGCCGGGCCGGAGCCGCCGCCGAGCATGGTGGTGACGCCGCTCATCAGCGCCTCTTCGATCTGCTGGGGGGCGATGAAGTGGATATGGGCGTCCATGCCGCCCGCGGTGAGGATGCGGCCCTCGCCGGCAATGGCCTCGGTGGAGGGGCCGATGATGATATTGACCCCCGACTGGGTATCGGGATTGCCCGCCTTGCCGATGGCGGCGATGCGACCATCCTTGAGGCCGATATCGGCCTTGTAGATGCCGGTGTGATCGACCACGAGCGCATTGGTGATCACCGTATCCACCGCGCCCTCGGCGCGGGTGCGCTGGGACTGGCCCATGCCATCACGGATCACCTTGCCGCCGCCGAACTTCACCTCCTCGCCATAGGTGGTGAAATCCTTCTCCACCTCGATGAATAGCTCAGTATCGGCCAGGCGCACGCGGTCGCCGGTGGTGGGGCCATACATGTCGGCATAGGTGGCGCGGGATATGCGTGCGGGCATGGTGCCTCCGGCTAGTTGGGCGGTGCCGTCCTGGTCTGGACGTAGTTCCGGTAATTGGTGTGGGTGGTTTCGATGAGGTCATCGAGCAGGGACGCGCCCTGCAGCAATTGCGGATTGTCGCCGCCCGATGCGGCGAGCGACATGCCGACGATCTGGAGGGCATAGGCGAAGTTCACCTTGTCCTCGTCCAGCATGCGATTGCCTTCTGTATCGATCTCCTGGAGCAGTTGCAGGACGTCGGCCGGGGTCAGCACGGCCTTGAGGTCGCGCCAGGTCTCGCGCTTGCCCATATCCACGAGCCTGGCGGCGGCCGAGCCCAGCACGAACATGGCTTCGCCATTCTCCATGCCTTCGCGGCGCAGGTCCTCGAGGACGGCCGTGATCTTGCTCAGCAGTATGGTCTGGGTTTCCGGGGTCATGTTGGGCTCCTTTGAACAGTGCGGCGCTTGTAATGAAGTTCGCGCGCGCCGCACAGGCCTAGTCGAGGGCTCCCATGACCTGCTGGCGGAAGCCATGCACGATGCGGTCGCCACCGAGCGGGATGAGCCGCACTTCACGCGCCTGGCCAGGCTCGAAGCGGACGGCCGTGCCGGCGGCGATGTCGAGGCGCATGCCGCGCGCCTTGTCGCGGTCAAAGCTGAGGCCGGCATTGGCTTCGAAGAAATGGTAGTGCGAGCCGACCTGGATCGGGCGGTCGCCGGTATTGGCGACCTCCAGCGTCAGTTGCGGCGCGCCGGCGTTGAGTTCGATCTCGCCGGGTCTGGTGATGACTTCGCCTGGGATCATGGTGCGGGCCTCCTCAGCGGATCGGTTCGTGGACGGTGACGAGCTTGGTGCCGTCGGGGAAGGTGGCCTCGACCTGGATATCGTGGATCATCTCGGCGATGCCCTCCATGACCTGTGCGCGGCTGACCACATGGGCGCCCGCTTCCATCAATTCGGCCACGGGGCGACCGTCGCGGGCGCCTTCGACCACGAAATCGGTGATCAGCGCGATGGCTTCTGGATGGTTGAGCTTGACGCCGCGCTCGAGGCGCTTGCGGGCGACGATGGCCGCCATGGCGATCAGCAGTTTGTCTTTTTCGCGCGGGGTGAGGTTCATGAGCGGATCCTAGAGATGCCAGAGGCGCGGGAGCGAGCCGGCGCCGGAGAGTTCTGCAAGAATTGGAACGATCAGGCGGCGCAAGGCAAGCCCGGTTTGGGCCAGAGCGCGTATGACCAGACGCTCGCCATTGGCGCTGGCGGCGATGCGCCCGTCAGCGGGCAGGACATCGCGCAGCCGCGCGAGGCGGGCGGCGCAATGCTCGGCCGAGGGCGCGACATGGAGCAGGGTAGCAAAGGCCCGCCTGCCGGCGAGCAGGGAGAGGCCGTTGCGCTCGGCCAGGGTGCCGTCGAGTCTGGTGGCCTCGGCATGGATCAGCCGGCCATTGCGGCGGATGCGCCAGTTGTCACGCAATTGTGCGTCGAGAGCGGTTTCCCCCATGGCGTCGCGCCCGAGCAGGATTGCTTCGACGGCAGTGAGGCTGGCGCCATCGGCCAGGTCGATCTCGATGCGGCGGTCGAGACGGCTGGCGGCGAAGAGGATGGTCTCCTGCGGGAGCCAGTCGAGATGGGCGCCGGCACCGACGGAGAGGCGGGTCTGGACGGTCGCGGCGCCACCGATGGAGCGATAGACGCGCTCGCAGGCCTGGGTGGTCAGGACCATGCGGCCATTGGCTGCAAGATCGGCGGACCAAGCCATCCGATCGCCACCGGTCAGGCCGCCCGCGGTATTGATCAGCACGGCCTCGAGGGCCGTCGTGTGGGTATGGGGCAGGCGGATTTTGGCGCAGCCGTCCTGATAGAGCGTGGCCAGCCGCGTCGCGTCATCGCGCTGCAGGGTGGAAATGCCGCCGACACCACGGGCACGCTGCAGCCCGGTTACGGGTTCAGCGGCAGCAGTTGTGATCGGTTTGTTGGCAACTATTGTCAAAGAGAGGCGTTTCCCGGGGGAGCATGCGCTCCATAGTTGAGACATTACAGAAGGCTATTAAAATGCACATCAAATCCATTGTTTCCGCCGGCGCCCTCGCCATCGCACTCGGTTTCACCGGCGCTGTTTCTGCCCAGACCATGATCGGTGGCCAGGAGATTTCTGAAGCCGATATGGAGCGGGTTAAGGTTCACTGCGAAGACCTGCAGAACCAGGAAAATGCCGCTGTCGGCACCAGCTCCAATTCGGATGACGCAACCGCCGATGGCACCGAAGGCAGCACCGAGCAGGGCACTGAAGAAGGTACCGCTGGTCTCGTGCAGCTGGACGAAGTGACGCTCGAGCAGTGCCTCGAGGCCGGTCTGATCACCGAATAAGCCTCCATACTATTACAGTATCCTCGACGCCCGGCCTTGTGCCGGGCGTTGTTGTATCTAGACCATCAAATGGCGGCGGACGTCGGGCAGATCGAGATCGCTGGCGGGGCCGGCATGCTGAATCTCGCCGCGATCCATGACGTAGATGTCGTCGGCGATTTCCCGGCAGAAATCGAGAAATTGTTCGACCAGCAGGATGGTCATGCCCTTCTCGTCGCGCAGGAATTGCAGGGCGCGGCCGATATCCTTAATGATGGACGGCTGGATGCCCTCGGTGGGTTCATCGAGGACGAGGACCTTGGGTCGGGTGACCAGCGCACGCCCGATGGCGAGCTGTTGCTGCTGGCCCCCCGAGAGGTCTCCGCCGCGCCGACCCAGCATGGATTTCAGCACGGGGAATAATTCGAAAATGTAGGGCGGGATGTTGCGATCGGCCCGCGGCAGGCCGGCATAGCCCGTTTCCAGATTTTCCTTCACCGTCAGCAGCGGGAAGATCTCGCGGCCCTGGGGCACATAGCCGATGCCCATGCGGGCGCGCTTATAGGGCGGGGCCTTGCGCAGGACCTCGTCGCCGAAGGTGATTTCCCCGGCCGAGATGTTGTTGACGCCGGTGATGGCGCGCAGGGTGGAGGACTTGCCGACGCCATTGCGACCGAGCACGGCGGTGATGCGGCCCGGCCTGCACTCGATGGACACGGATTTGAGCGCCTGTGCGGCGCCGTAATGCAGGTCGATGGCGTTGATGGAGAGGGCGGTGCTCATTGCTCTTCCTTCTCCCTCCCCCTTGTGGGGAGGGCCGGGTTGGGGGTGATGGTGGGCCTGGTGCGTGTGGCCCACCCCCACCCTTGATCCCTCCCGACAAGGGGGAGGGAGTCTACTGCGAGTTCTGCCCTCATCGTCCCAGATACCTCTCGATCACCACCGGATTGGCGCTGACCTGGTCGAGGCTGCCTTCGGCGAGGACCGCGCCTTCGGCGAGGCAGGTGACGCGGGAGCCGAGTTCGCGGACGAAGCTCATGTCGTGTTCGACGACCACCACGGAGCGGGTTTTGGCTATGTCCTTGAGCAGCTTGGCGGTTTCGACGGTTTCGGCGTCGGTCATGCCGGCGACGGGTTCGTCGACCAGCAGCAGCTTGGGGTCCTGCGCCAGCAGCATGCCGATTTCGAGCCACTGCTTCTGGCCGTGGCTAAGATTGGCGGCATAGTCGTCCTTGCGGGCGATGAGGCGCACGGTTTCGAGGATTTCGGTAATGCGGGCGATGTCGGCATCGTCGGCGGTGTAGAACAGGGTGGCAAAGACGCCGCGCGGCTTTTTCAGTGCCATTTCGATATTGTCCCAGACCGTGTGGCTCTCGAACACGGTGGGCTTCTGGAACTTGCGGCCGATGCCGAGATTGGCGATGGCGGCTTCATCGAGCTTGGTGAGGTCTGTGCGGCCATCGAACAGCACCTGGCCGTCATCGGGCCGCGTCTTGCCGGTGATGATGTCCATCATGGTGGTCTTGCCGGCGCCATTGGGGCCGATAATGGCCAGCATTTCGGCCGGGTGGACGATGATGGAGAGGTTGTTGATGGCCTTGAACCCATCGAAGGCGACCGAGACGCCATCGAGATAGAGCATGGTGCCAAGCTTTTCTGCGGCTTCAGACATGGCTTACTCCGCCGGCTTGGGTTGGGGATCGGCGCCGGCTTCCACCTGCATGGGGGTGGGCGCGTCGCGATCATGCTGCTCGCGCCTGGTGGTCGCGGCGCGGTACTGGCCGATGAGGCCGACAATGCCCTTGGGCAGGAACAGCGTCGTCACCACGAAGAGCGCGCCGAGGGCGAAGAGCCAGTATTCGGGGAAGGCGCCGGTGAAGTAGGACTTGCCGACATTGACCAGGATGCCGCCGATGATCGGCCCGATAATGGTGCCACGCCCGCCGACCGCGGTCCAGATCACCACCTCGATGGAATTGGCCGGGTCGAATTCGGACGGATTGATGATGCCGACCTGGGGCACGTAGAGCGCCCCGGCAATGCCGGCGATGATGGCGGACACGACGAAGGCGAAGAGCTTCACATATTCGACGCGGTAGCCGAGGAAGCGGGTGCGGCTTTCGGCGTCGCGCACGGCGACCATGACCTTGCCCAGCTTGGAATTGACGATCATCGAGCAGGCGAGCACCGCAATCGCCAGGGCAATAGCCGAAGCGGCAAAGAGCGCGGCGCGGGTGGTCGGCGCCGAGATGGACTGACCCAGGATGTCCTTGAAATCGGTCAGGCCGTTATTGCCGCCAAAGCCCATGTCATTGCGGAAGAAGGCCAGCAGCAGGGCATAGGTCATGGCCTGGGTGATGATGGAGAGATAGACGCCGGTGACGCGGCTGCGGAAGGCGAGGAAGCCGAAGACGAAGGCCAGCAGGCCCGGAACGAGGACCACCATCAGCATGGCGATCCAGAAATTGTCCATGCCGTACCAGTACCAGGGCAATTCCTTCCAGTTCAGGAAGACCATGAAATCGGGCAGGATGGGGTTGGCATAGACGCCGCGGGTGCCGATCTGGCGCATGAGATACATGCCCATGGCATAGCCGCCGATGGCGAAGAAGGCGCCGTGGCCGAGCGAGAGAATGCCGCAATAGCCCCAGACCAGATCGAGCGCCAAAGCGAGCATGGCGAAGGTGAGGTATTTGCCAAAGAGAGGCACGGCATAGTTGGGTAGCCGCAGCGGGTGACCCTCGGGCAGCATCAGATTGGACATCGGCACCGCGATGGCGACGACCAGGAGGATGGCGACGATCCAGATGGCCTTCTTGTCGAGGGCGCGGAAGAGGGCCTGCGTAATCATGCTTCGATCGACCTTCCCTTGAGCGCGAAGAGGCCGCGGGGACGGCGCTGGATGAAGAGGATGATGAGGACGAGAATGATGATCTTGCCCAGCACGGCGCCGGCATAGGGCTCGATGAACTTGTTGGCGATGCCCAGGGTCAACGCGCCGACCAGGGTGCCCCAGAGATTGCCCACGCCGCCGAAGACCACGACCATGAAGCTGTCGATGATGTAGCCCTGGCCGAGGTTGGGCGAGACGTTGCCGATCTGGCTGAGCGCCACGCCGGCAAGGCCGGCAATGCCCGAGCCGAGGCCGAAGGTCATGGCGTCGACCAGGGGGGTGCGGATGCCCATGGCGGAGGCCATGCGGCGGTTCTGCGTGACGGCGCGCATGTGAAGGCCAATGGCGGTGTATTTGAGCACCAGCAGCAGGGCGACGAAGACCATGAGCGCGAAGATGACGATGTAGAAGCGGTTCCAGGTGATGGCGAGGCCGCCCAGCTCGAAGGAGCCGGACATCCATGTGGGATTGCCCACTTCGCGGATATTTGCGGTGAAGATGCGCTGGACGGCCTGCTGTATGATCAGCGACAGGCCCCAGGTGGCGAGAAGCGTTTCCAGCGGCCGGCCATAGAGGAAGCGGATGACGCCGCGCTCGATGGCAATGCCGATGAGGCCGGTGACGAGGAAGGCCAGGGGCAGGGCGATGGCCAGCGACCAGTCGAACAGGCCGGGGAAATTCTGGCGGATGACTTCCTGAACCACGAAGGTGGTGTAGGCGCCCAGCATGACCATTTCGCCATGCGCCATGTTGATGACGCCCATGACGCCGAAGGTTATGGCGAGGCCGATGGCGGCCAGCAACAAGACTGAACCAAGGGAAATCCCGAACCAGACATTCTGCGCCACATCCCAGACCGCGCGGTCGCGCGCCAGGCCGTCTATGGCGGTCTGGATCAGGGGTTTGACCGCTTCGGGCGCGGTGTTGAGCGCGGTGGTCAGCGTATTGAGCGCATCGCGGCCGCCGATGGCCTGGACCACGGGAATGGCGGCCTGCCAGTCCTCGACCGAGGCGTCCGGGGTCTTGAGGATAATGGCGGCGCGGGCCTGCTCCATGACGCGCCTGATGCCGGCGTCGGTCTCGGCGGCGATGGCGCTGTCGAGCAGTTCAAGCTGGGCCGGATCGGCATCGCGCAGGATGGACTGGGCGGCAAAGAGGCGGACGCCGGGGTCTTCGCTCAGCAGGGTCATCTGGCCGATGGCGGTGCGCAGCACGCGGCGCAGGCCGTTATTGACCTTGACCTTGTCGAGGCCGTCCTCGGTGAGATCGGGCAGTTCGGCGCCGGTGACCGGGTCGGAAATGGTGCCTTCGCCGCCGGCCTCCGACGTGAAGACGACCTTGCCGCTGGCCTCGTCGAAATAGAGTTCGCCCTCGAGCAGGACCTCGAGCACGGGCACGACGCGCGGATCGCCGGTGGCGACGAGAACGCCGATGGCGGCTTCGCGATCCTTGAAGTTGCCGGGGGCGAGAGCGTTGACCAGGGGCGTGAGCTCGGCGTCGGCCACCTGCGCCTGGGCGGGGGTGGCGAGGCCGAGAGTGAGAGCAAGGAAGAGCGCGATAGTGCGGAGAAGGCTGATTGCGTTCATCGTTGGCCTCATGCGTCGATCAGTCGGAAGACGAGGGCGGCAAGGCCGCCCTCGTCGGATGCAGCAGGCGGGCTTAGCTGGCGCCGCCGCAGGTCTTGGTTTCGGTATTGTAGTTGCCGCAGGAGATCGGGGCGGTCCAATCGGCCTCGATCATCTTGGATTCGGGCAGGAAGTCGGACCAGGCATCGCCGGGGACGAGTTCGGATTCCGACACGACTTCGAACTGACCGTCGGCCTGGATTTCACCGATCAGCACCGGCTTGTTGATGTGGTGGTTCGGAAGCATCTTGGCGACGCCGCCGGTCAGGTTCGGGGTTTCGAGGCCGATGATGGCGTCGAGCACGGCATCGGTGTCGGTGGTGCCGGCCTTTTCAACAGCCTGAACCCAGAGGTTGAAGCCGATGACGGTGGCTTCCATCGGGTCGTTGGTCACCTTGTCCGGGTTGCCCATGAAGGTCTGCCAGGATTCGATGAAGGCGGCGTTTTCCGGCACATCGACGGACTGGAAGTAGTTCCAGGCAGCCAGGTGACCGACCAGCGGGGTGGTGTCGAAGCCGGCGAGTTCTTCTTCACCGACCGAGAAGGCGACGACCGGGATATCCTCGGCCTTGATGCCCTGGTTGGCGAGTTCCTTGTAGAACGGCACGTTGGCGTCGCCGTTGATGGTCGAGACCACGGCGGTCTTCTTGCCGGTCGAGCCGAAGGTCTTGATGTCGGAGACGATGGTCTGCCAATCGGAATGGCCGAAGGGCGTGTAGTTGATCATGATGTCTTCGGCGGCAACGCCCTTATCCATGAGATACTGCTCAAGGATCTTGTTGGTCGTCTGCGGATAGACATAGTCGGTGCCGGCGAGCACCCAGCGCTCGACGCCTTCGTTTTCCATCAGGTAGTCGACGGCCGGGATGGCCTGCTGGTTAGGAGCAGCGCCGGTGTAGAACACGTTGCGCTGGGATTCTTCACCCTCGTACTGCACGGGGTAGAACAGGATCGAGTTCAGTTCCTCGAAAACCGGCAGAACCGACTTGCGCGAGGACGAGGTCCAGCAGCCGAACACGGCGGCAACGCCGTTGACTTCGATCAGCTCGCGAGCCTTTTCGGCAAAGAGCGGCCAGTCGGAGGCAGGGTCGACCACGACGGCTTCAAGCTGCTTGCCCAGGAGGCCGCCCTTCTTGTTCTGCTCGTCGATCAGGAACAGCATCGTGTCCTTGAGCGTGGTCTCGGAAATCGCCATCGTGCCCGACAGCGAATGCAGGACGCCGACCTTGATGGTCTCGTCCTGGGCGAATGCCGGAACAGCAATCGCGCCCATAGTCATAGCCACGCCCAGCCCCAGAGCCGCAAAGTTGCGGTTTACTACTGTCATGTTTTCCTCCGACAGATGTGTGTTTGCACCGCCGGACAAATTGCAAAGGCCGTGCCAGCACCTGGCATCGGTCCCTAAGGTGTTGATTCAATTCAGAACTAGTGGCGACTGAGTGGTGGCAAGCCGGTTTCATTGCATACACTTGCCCTAACAACTGCCAGTTCGGTGGGCAGGTGTCGCGGTGTCTGATCAATGTTTAGGCAGATGCCCGGCCCTGTGCTTTTTGAATGGGTAAACCGGAAGCGGCCGGCGTGACCTGTGCCACCGCCTGCGCTAAGCTGGCTTCACCGAAGGATTTACTTCGGCAGAGGTCGTTTGCACCGACAACCTCGGCCCCACGCCCCGGCGTGGGGCTTTTTGCTGCCGCCCGTCGGGCCTGGCCAGCATTGCTCGCACCAAAACCTCGATCACAGATTGCCTTGTTGGGAACCCTTGTCGGATAGCCCCGTTAATGGACCGAACCGGATGGTCGCAATTGCCTCCGGACCCCGTTTTGGTGTTCGTTCCCTCCGCGAACGCCAAGCGATCGGTGGACTGCTGCAGAGGCTGACGCTCCTTTGTGGTGTCTCCGGTGGGGGCGCGAAGCTTCGGCTTCGCGCCCTTTTTCTTGTGCGCTATCTGTCATCATCAAATCTTGCGCATAATGCCTGAAATTTGTGCAGGTGCCGCATTTGATGTCTTTATGGGCGATTTTTCTTGCGTGCCGCGCTGGGCTGCGCTTGTTTTCCGGACATAACAATTTCCGGGGACGTGTTTCATGCTCAATCGCAGGCTGTTTACTGCATCCATAGGGGCTGTTGCCCTGGCTGGCCTTGCCCAGCCGGCCTTCGCCCAGACCGCCGTCAAGCTCACCCTCGACTGGCGCTTCGAAGGGCCGGCGGCAGGCTTCCTGCTGGCGCAGGACAATGGCTATTTCGCCGCCGAAGGGCTCAACGTGACCATCGACACCGGCAATGGCTCGGTGGAAGCCATTCCGCGCGTGGCCACGGGGGCCTACCAGTTCGGCTTCGGCGACATCAATTCGCTGATCAAGTTTCTCGATGAAGATCCGGCCCAGCCGGTGACCTCGATCATGATGGTCTATGACAAGCCGGTGTTTTCGATCATCGGCCGCAAGTCGCTGGGCATTACCGACGATCCGAAATCGCTCGAAGGCAAGAAGCTCGGTGCGCCGCCGCCCGATGGTGCCTTTGCCCAGTGGCAGGCTTTCATTCCCGCCGCAGGGCTCGACGCTTCCACCATCACCATCGAGAATGTCGGCTTCCCGGTGCGTGAGCCGATGCTGGCATCGGGCGATGTCGATGGCGTGTTCGGCTTTGCCTTCTCGGTCATCCTCAACCTGATCGCCAATGGCGTGCCGGAAGATGACATCTCGACCATTCTCTTTGCCGATCATGGCCTCAATCTCTATGGCAATGCGATCCTGGTGAACGAGACGTTTGCCGCCGAGAACCCGGAGGCGGTTAAAGGCTTCCTGCGGGCTCTGAGCAAGGGCTTTGCCGATGCGGTGGCTGATCCGGCAGCCGGCGCCGCCGCCGTGCTGGCGCGCAACGAGACGCTCAATCTCGATACCGAGATTGCCCGCCTGACCATGGCCAACGAGATGAACATCAAGACGCCCTATGTGGTCGAGAATGGCTTTGGCGGGATCGACGAGGCGCGCCTGACCGCCTCGCTGGAAACGCTCAAGCTGTCCATGGGGCTCAAGGGCGCCGTGACCGCTGCCGACGTGTTCGACGCGCAATACCTGCCGCCGGCTGCGGAACGCATGCTGCCTTAGGCTTTCGTGCCTGTAGCACCCCCACCCTCATTCCCTCCCCACAAGGGGGAGGGAAGCCTGGTCGGTGGATGGTTACATATCGAGCTGAACCAAGGCACTGGTTGCGCGCCTCCCTCCCCCTTGTGGGGAGGGACCGAGGGTGGGGGTGGCCCCACGCACTGCACAAGGGATGATCCGATGCCCCTCGTTTCCATCGACAATGTCGACATGCGCTATGGCGGGCCCAATGGCACGCTGGCGGTCAGCGGGCTCGACCTGCATATCGACCGCGGCGAATTCGTTGCCGTGGTGGGGCCATCCGGATGTGGCAAGTCCACGCTGATGAAGCTGACGACGGGGCTGCATATTCCGCAAAGCGGTACGGTGATCGTGGCAGGGCAGGAGGTGACCAAGCCGGTTTCCATCGTCGGCATGGCGTTCCAGAACCCGACCATGCTGCCGTGGCGGACGACGCTGGAGAATATCCTGTTGCCGCTGGAAATCGTCGAGCGGCACCGCCACCGTTTGCGCAAGCACAAGCGCGAATATGTCGAGAAGGCCGAGGCGCTGCTGGAGACGGTGGGGCTCAAGGGGTTTGGCGACAAGTTTCCCTGGCAGCTCTCGGGCGGCATGCAGCAGCGGGCCAATCTCTGCCGGGCGCTGATCCATGAGCCGGAACTGCTGATGCTGGACGAGCCATTCGGGGCGCTCGACGCTTTTACCCGCGAGGAGCTCTGGTGCGTCATCCGGGACCTGCATGCCAGCCAGGATGTCACCATCGTGCTGGTGACGCATGACCTGCGCGAGAGTGTGTTCCTGGCCGACAAGGTGGTGGTGATGAGCGCGCGGCCTGGCCGCGTGGTTTCCGAGCATGTCGTGCCATTCGAGCGGCCGCGGCAGCTCGATATTCTCTACCAGCCGGCGTTCAATGACATGGTGCAGGCGCTACATGGCGAGATTGCCACGGCGAGGGCCGCAGCATGACCAGTCCTGAAACCGTCCTCGCCACCTCGACGCTGCTGCCGCCGCGCGACGCCTACAAGATCAGCTGGATCCGCCTGGCGCCGTTTCTCTACACGGTCGGGCTGTTTGTCGCCTGGGAGATCGGGGTGCGGATCTCGGGGCTGCCTCATACGATATTGCCGACGCCGAGCCGCATCTTCGAGGCGATCGTGCAGTACTGGTCGCCGATCTGGAAGAACTCGCTGCAGACGCTCTACACCACCGTGCTGGGCTTTCTGATCGCCGTGGTGGCCGGCCTGGGGATCGGGCTGTTCATCGGCTGGTCCAAGACCATCTATGCCGGGCTCTACCCGATCATGATCGGGTTCAACGCCATTCCCAAGGTGGCGCTGGTGCCGATCCTGGTGATCTGGTTCGGCATCGGCACCGTGCCGGCGGTGCTGACGGCCTTCCTGATCTCGTTCTTTCCCATCGTGGTCAATGTGGCCACGGGCCTCGCGACGATCGAGCCGGAGACAGAGGACGTGCTGCGGGCGCTGGGGGCGAAGAAGCTCGACATCATGCTCAAGGTGGGCATTCCACGGTCGATGCCGTATTTCTTCGGCTCGCTCAAGGTGGCCATCACGCTGGCCTTTGTCGGTTCGGTTGTCAGCGAGACGGTGGCCTCCAACAACGGGCTGGGCAATATGATGGCTTCGGCGCAATCGAACTTCAATGTGCCGCTGGTGTTTGCCGGGCTGCTGATGCTCGCGCTGGAGGGCATCGTCATGTATGCGCTGATGGCGTGGCTGGAGAAGCGCATGACCGGCTGGGCGCACCGCTCGACGATGAGCAATTAGCTTCTAGAGGCCCTTGGTGAGGTTGAGCCGGTCGAGCACGATGCGGTCGGCGGGATCGACCATGCCGACGAGAAAGCGCGTCACCACACGGCGGGAGTCGGGCGGCAGGCTGGCGATGGCGGCATTGATGCGGCTGGCCTGGCTGGTCGAGAGCGTGCCGAAGAACTGCTTGCCCTTGTCGGTGGCGTGCAGCAGGCGCTGGCGACGGTCAGCGTGACCGGTCTTTTGCTCGATATAGCCGTTGTCGATCAACTGCCGCAGCACGCGCGCCAGGCTCTGCTTGGTGATCTTGAGGATATCGAGCAGGTCGGCAACCGGCATGCCGGGGCGCAGATTGACGAAATAGAGCACCCGGTGATGGGCCCGGCCAAAACCCTGGCGCTCGAGCAGGGCGTCGGCGTCGCCGGTAAAGTCCCGATAGGCGAAGAAGAACAGGCCCATAATGTCGAGGGGCAGGGCCTCTCCGCCGGGCGGGGCGGAATTTATGTCAGCTATGTTGACATTTTTTTGGTGTGCTGCCATTGTCTTCCCATCAGGACGCCGCTGATGTCTTATCCCCCAGCCTTTGTGGTTTGCCAAGGCCTTGGGCCTGGGGCATGATTGGCGCCAAACAGGCGACGGTGCAAACGGCACCTCAACAAATGAGATTGCGGGAGAGGATCATGGCAGGCGTGCCCATGGACCAGCGTGAAGGCTGGATCTGGTTTGATGGCGAGTTCAAACCCTGGAAAGACGCAAAGATTCACGTGCTGACGCACGGGCTGCACTATGCCAGCTCGGTGTTCGAGGGTGAACGCGCATATGGCGGGGAAATCTTCAAGTCGCGCGAGCATACCGAACGGCTGATCCGCTCGGGCAAGACGCTGGATTTCACCATTCCCTGGTCGGTCGAGCAGATCGAGGAAGCCAAGCGCGAAGTGCTGGCCAAGAACGGCCTGGTCGACGCCTATGTGCGTCCCGTGGCCTGGCGCGGCTCGGAAGAGCTGAGCGTTCCCGCCCGCAACAATACGGTGCATCTGGCGATCGCAGCCTGGGTGTGGCCGAGCTATTTCTCGGTCGAGGAAAAGCTCAAGGGCATAAGGCTCGAATGGAGCAAGTGGAAGCGGCCTTCTCCCGAGACGATCCCGTCCTCGGCCAAGGCTGCCGGCCTCTACATGATCTGCACCCTTTCCAAGGACGCGGCGATGGCCAATGGCTATGCCGATTCCATGATGCTGGACTATCGCGGCTACGTGGCGGAAGCCACGGGCGCCAATGTGTTCTTCATCAAGGGCAAGGATATCACGACGCCGACGCCCGACTGCTTCCTCAACGGCATTACCCGGCAGACGCTGATCGAGCTGGCCAAGCGCAATGGCTATACGGTGACCGAGCGTCACATCATGCCTGAAGAGCTGAGCCAGTTCGACGAATGCTTCCTGACCGGTACTGCGGCCGAGGTTACGCCGGTCAGCGAGATCGGGGATTACAAGTTTACGCCGGGTGAGGGATGCCGCACGCTGATCGACGCGTATTCGGCAGAGGTTCAGCCCAAGCGGGTCGCGGCCGAATAGGCGGAATCAAGTTCTGAGGAAGCCGGGCCAAGTGCCCGGCTTTTTTTGTTTATTCCCAACGCGCCTTTGCCGCGTCGTCCTCAGCCTTGGCTTCGACCCAATGCGTTCCCCCAGGGCCGGTTTCCTGTTTCCAGAAAGGGGCGTCGGTCTTGAGGTAGTCCATGAGGAACTCGGCGCCCCGGAAGGCGGCTTCGCGGTGAGGCGACAGGGTCATGACCTGGACGATGGGTTCGCCCGGCGCCAGGGTGCCGTAGCGGTGGATCACCGTGGCGGCGAGGAGGCCGAAGCGGGTGGTGGCCTGCTCGACGATGGCGGTCAGCTGGTTGATGGCCAGTTCGGGGTAGCATTCGAGGGTCAGCGCGGTGACCGGGTCATCGGGCAGGGAGCGCACCACGCCGGTGAAGGTGACGGCGGCGCCCGCGCCCTTGCCGGCGGCCAGGAAGGCGTTGGTTTCGGCGCCGGGATCGAAGCGGGCAGTCTCTACGCGGACGGTCATGTCAGCCGCCGGTCATGGGCGGGAAGAGCGCCACGACAAGGGCTCCGGTGATGGGGGCATCATGGTTTACCAGTCTGGCGTCGACCGCCGCCTTGATCAGGGCGCGCTTTTCGACAGCAAGGGCGAAGGCCTCGTCGCGGGCGGCGAGCCAGTCGATCAGGTTGCCCACGGTGGCGACCTCGGCGGGGGGCGACACCTCTTCCTCGCCGCGATTGAGGCGTTCGCGCAACCAGGCGAAATAGAGGATCTTCATTTCGGTTCGTCGACCAGATGCGGCCAGCTGGCGCGGAGATATTGCCAGCCCGTCCACAGAGTGAGGGCGCCGGCGACCCAGAGCACGATGTCGCTGGCGAGGCCGAAGCCCGGGACGATGCGCTCGAACAGCACGATGGCGAGAGCCACCAGTTGCAGCGTGGTCTTCCACTTGGCCAGCCAGCTGACCGGCAGCACGACCTGGGTATTGCCGAGGAATTCGCGCAGGCCGGGGATGAAGAATTCACGGAACAGGATGGCGCAGGCGGGGATCATGTCCCAGCCCGAAAAGCTGCCGTCCCAGGCAAGGGCGGCGATGAGAATGCCGACCAGCAGCTTGTCGGCTATGGGGTCGAGCATGCGTCCGAGCGGGGAATACTGGTTCCAGGCGCGAGCCAGATAGCCATCGAGCCAGTCGCTGGCGGCGGCGATGACATAGATGATCAAGGCGACCAGGCGCAGGACGATATCGCCCTGCATGACCAGCCAGACGATGGGAATGATCGCCAGGATGCGGGCAATGGTGATCAGGTTTGGAACGAGGAGAAGCGGGTTTCTGGCCATGGGGGGAGAGAACAGGAATGGGGGTGGGGGGTCAAGGATTGAGTGGACTTGTGGGGCGGGCGCCTCCCTCCCCCTTGTGGGGAGGGATTGAGGGTGGGGGTGTCACACACGCCGTGTTCGTGAACGTCCCCCACCCGACCCCTTCGGGGCCACCCTCCCCACAAGGGGGAGGGAGGGTGTCGACTGCTAGCTTCGGCTCACGCCACGGCCTGGTTGGTTGCCGCGCGGCGTTCGGTGACGGCTTCGGCCAGAGCCTCGAGCGCAGTCACCGTCGTGTCCCAGTCGATGCAGCCGTCAGTGATGGACTTGCCGTAGACGAGGCTCCGGCCCTCGACGAGGTCCTGGCGGCCGGCGACCAGGTTGGATTCGACCATGACGCCGATGATGCGGCGGTCGCCCGCGGCCATCTGGGCGCCGATATCGGCGAGGACCAGGGGCTGGTTTTCCGGGTTCTTGGACGAATTGGCGTGGCTGGCGTCGATCATGATGACGGGCGGCAGGCCGGACTTCTCGGCGGCGGCTGCGGCGGCATCGATGCTGGCGGCGTCGTAATTGGCGGTCTTGCCGCCGCGCAGGATGATGTGACAGTCCTCATTGCCGGTGGTGGCGGCGATGGCCGAGCGACCGTCCTTGGTCACGGCCAGGAAATGGTGCGGCTGGCTGGCCGAACTCACCGCATCGAGCGCGATCTTCACATTGCCGTCGGTGCCGTTCTTGAAGCCGACCGGGCAGGAGAGGCCGGAAGCCAGCTCGCGATGGATCTGGCTTTCGGTGGTGCGGGCGCCGATGGCGGCCCAGCTGACGAGATCGGCAATGTATTGCGGCGTGGTCATGTCGAGGAATTCGCAGGCGGCGGGCAGGCCGAGGTTGGCAATGTCGAGCAGCAGGGCGCGGGCGGTGTGGAGCCCGGTATCGATGTCGAAGCTGCCGTCGAGGTTGGGGTCGTTGATCAGGCCCTTCCAGCCGACCGTGGTGCGCGGCTTTTCGAAATAAACCCGCATGATGATCTCGAGCCGGTCGCCCAGAGTCTCGCGCAGCGCCACGAGGCGTTTCGCGTAGTCCAGCGCCGCGGCGGGATCGTGAATGGAGCAGGGGCCGACGACGACGGCGAGGCGGTCGTCATTGCCGGCAAGGATATTGTGGAAGGCGTGGCGGGCGCTGAGCACGGTGCGGGTAGCGGCGTCTGTGCGCGGATGCTGGCGCATCACCTCGATCGGGGTGGTCAGCGGCTTGATGGCGGTGATGCGAAGGTCGTCGGTGGATTTGAGCACTTGATGGTCTCCTCGGGAACTTGTCGAATTCTGGGGAGGCGGCCAACAAAAAAGCCGCCTCGGGTGGGGCGGCTGGCTTCGGGTTTGGTCGTATCTTTGGAAGATCAGATCAAGCGCACGGTAGCCTCCGCCGGGAGCGGATAGCTAAACCAAAACGAAACGGTGGCGACTGAACGGATCATGGCGAGATGTGTAGCGCGGGATTCTGAGGTTGTCGACTCTGACTTTGGTAGGGGCGCGCGGAAGCGCCGCCTGGGGGGCGACCGAGTCACTTCCGCTGAACGGCGCCCCATCATGGAGGGACAGTTCAGCCGGGCATGCTGAAGGCGTGCAGTTGCTGGATGGTGATTTCGCCTTCCCATTGGGGCCAGTGCTGGCGGTGGAGGTCGGCGAAGCGTTGGGTCCAGGAGACGATGTCGGCCTGGTTGGGCAGGTCGTAGATGGCGTAGCCGCCGACCAGTTCCTTGGCCTCGGTGAAGGGACCGTCGGTGATGAGCTGGCTGCTGAGCACCTTGATGGTGGCGGTGTCGGACATGCCGCCAGATTCAACTAGGCCGGCGCCGGCCTCCATGCCGAGGGCGATGATGGCCTGCATCAGGGCTGGCGGGGGCGGGCCGGCTTCGGCTGGATTGGTGGTGGTGACGAAGGTGATGAACTTCATGGCTCTGCTCCGGTGTGTTCAACCTGGCGACGAATGGGCGGGGTGAATTTCGACAGTCTGCCAAGCACCCAGCGAAAAAGTACCCGCGATCTATCACGCGCAGGCGGATTATCGGGGCCCTTGGACAAGCGGCTCCCCCTCCACCGCCTATTGGCGGTCCCCCTCCCCCGCAAGGCGGGGGAGGTCGGGCACCGAGCGTGGGGGCTCAGGCCCGGTTGAAGTGGTCGTAGACCAGTTGGGCCATGGCTTTGGAGATGGTGGGGACGGCCTCGAGGTCGGCGAGTGAGGCGCGGCCGACGGCCTTGGCGGAGCCGAAGTGGTTGAGCAGCGCGCGCTTGCGGGTGGGGCCTATGCCCTCGATCTCGTCGAGCGGGTTCTTGATCTGGTCCTTCTTGCGCTTGGCGCGGTGGGTGCCGATGGCGAAGCGGTGGGCCTCGTCGCGCAGGCGCTGGACGTAATAGAGGACGGGGTCGCGATGGGGCAGCATGAAGGGCTCGCGGCCCTCCATGTGGAACTTTTCGCGGCCGGCATCGCGCTCCTCGCCCTTGGCGATGCCGATGAAGGTCACTTCCTTTGGCAGGTTGAGCTCGGCGATGACTTCGCGGACGGCATTGAGCTGGCCGGCGCCGCCGTCAATGAAGACCACGTCGGGCCAGTCGGGCATGCCGGTGGCCTCGTCTTCGGCGTCATCATCGCTTTCACTGGCGAGGCGGGTGAAGCGGCGGGTCAGCACTTCGCGCATCATGCCGAAATCGTCGCCGGCGGCGATGTCGGACTTGATGTTGAAGGTGCGGTAGAACTTCTTGGCAAATCCTTCCTCGCCGGCCACGACCATGGCGCCGACCATGTTGGTGCCCGAGATATGGGAATTGTCATAGGTCTCGATGCGGCGCGGCACGGAATCGAGGCCGAAGGTCTCGGCGACGCCTTCGAGGAGGGTGCGGTTGGTGGCGCCCTCGGCGAGCTGGCGACCCAGGGCCTCGCGGGCATTGTTGAGGGCGTGATTGACCAGATCGCGTTTTTCGCCGCGCCTGGGCTGCTCGATATAGACGCGGCGGCCGGCGCGGGTGGAGAGGGCCTCTTCCATCAGGGTGTGCTCGGCCAGCTCGTGGCTGATCAGCACGAGGCGGGCCGGGGTGCGGTTTTCGTAGAACTGGCCGATGAAGGCCTCGAGCACTTCGGCATCGGTGAGGCTGGCATCGGCGCGCGGGCGATAGGGGTAATTGCCCCAGTTCTGGAAGGCGCGGAAGAAGAAGACCTGCACGCAGAATTGGCCGCCTTCGTGATGGATGGCGAAGACGTCGGCCTCCTCGACGGTCTTGGCGGTGCCATCGCCCTGGGACTGGATGAGGGCCAGGGCCGAGAGGCGGTCGCGGAGCAGGGCAGCGCGTTCGAAATCGAGCTGTTCGGCGGCCTGGTTCATGTCGCGCTGCAGGTGGTCGCGCACGCCCTGCGACTTGCCGGAGAGAAACTGGCGGGCATCCTCGACCAGCTCGGCATAGCCTTCGAGGCTGATCTCGCGGGTGCAGGGGGCGGCGCAGCGCTTGATCTGGAACTGCAGGCAGGGACGGGTGCGGGCGGCGTAGAAACTGTCCGAGCAGTTGCGCAGCAGGAAGGCCTTTTGCAGGCTGGCAATGGTGCGGCCGACGGCGGTGGCCGAGGCGAAGGGGCCGAAATAGTGGCCCTGGCGGCGCCGGGTCCCGCGATGCTTGGTGAGTTCGGGCGCCTCATGATCTGTGGCTATAAGGATATAGGGGAAGCTCTTGTCGTCGCGCAGCAGCACGTTGAAGCGCGGCTTGAGCCGCTTGATCAGGTTGGCTTCAAGCAGCAGCGCTTCGGACTCGGTCTCGGTGCGCACGAATTCCATGCTGACCGTGGCGGCGATCATGCGCTGGAGGCGGATTTCGAGGCCGTCGGGGCGGGTATAGTTGGTGACGCGCGCCCTGAGGTTGCGGGCCTTGCCCACATACATGACCTCGCCCTGCGCATCGAGCATGCGATAGACGCCCGGGGCGGCGGGCAGGGTGCGCACGAAGGCCCGAATGACCTCGTGGCCGCTGGGCTTGGGTGTGGCGTCGTCGGTCATGCGCGCGGGGTCGGCTTGCTCTTGGGCAGATATTCGAGATGTTCGCCACCATCGAGGGCGAGCATCTGGCCGGTCATGGCGGGCGTGTTGAGCAACATTATGACGCCATCGGCAATGGCATCGGGCCCGGCATGGCGCCGCAGCGGCAGGGCGGCAACGGACCTGTCGAACTCGGCCTGGCTCTGCCGGCTATGGGGCAGGACGGGGCCCGGGCCGATAGCATTGACGCGGATGGACGGGGCCAGCGACTGCGCCAGGGTGCGGGTGGCAGTCCACAGCACGGACTTGGACAGGCTGTAGCTGAAATAGGCCGGCGTCGGATGCAGCACGCGCTCGTCGACGAGGTTGACGATATTGCCGAGCTGACCCTGGGGAAGCTGGGCAGCAAAGTCGCGGGCAAGGAAGATGGGCGCCTCGGCATGGATGGCGAAATGCTGGTCCCAGAGCTTTTCATCGACATCGCGGGCGCTGTCGGGGTCGAAGAGGGAGGCATTGTTGACCAGGACGGTCAGCGGCCCGAAATAGCCGGCCGCCTTGCCGATGAGGGCGGCGCGCTGGGGGCGTCTGGCGAGATCGGCCTTGACCATCTCCGCCTGGCCGCCATTGGCGCGGATGGCGGCGCGCACGGCGCGGGCGCCATCGGCATTGGAGCGATAGTGGATGACCACGGCATGGCCCGCGCGGGCAAGGGCTAGGGCGATGGCCGCTCCGATGCGGTCGCTGGCTCCGGTGACGAGCGCGACGGGCTGAGATGGCGATGGGGAGGCGGAACGATTCGACATGACGGGGACCTTGTGGCCGGACCATAGGCTGCTTTGGCGGGGTTCTTCAATGCCGGGAAGCCCGGATTTAGGGCCTCCTGCTGACAGGAACGGACAGCAGGCTTGTCCTTTTGTTGCACAAAATTTAGGCGTAAACTCGCGGTGTCGCCGCAAGGCTGACGGCCAAGCGGCATCCATGAGGGGGACTCAAATGGAAGTCATCGTGCCTATTCTCGTGCAGCTGGTTGCCGGCGGCGTCGGCGGCAACATCCTTGCACAACTCTCCAAATCGCTCAGCCTCGGGACGACTGGCAATTCGCTTGTCGGCGCGGTGGGCGGGCTTGCCGCGACCTGGCTGGCCGCGATGATTCCGGGGCTCGATGGCCTGGTGGGCGCGACTGCGGGCGCGGCCGGTGCGGCCGGCGGGCTCGACTTCGGCGCGCTGGCGGGTCAGGGCGTGACGGGCCTGGTCGGGGGCGGCATCCTGACCGCCATTGCCGGCCTCATCAAGTCGAGCATGGCCAAAGCCTGAGCTTTGCGATAGCGCTTCTGGCGCCCCGGCACCCTGAAGGGTCGGGGCGTTTTCATGTCCAGCCGATTGCACAAACATGTCCTCTTCCATTGCCGACAGCCGCACCGACAATGTCGGCCGGGCCATTGTCCTGACCCTGATCACCATTGGCGTGTTCGGCATTCAGGACGCGGTTTCCAAAGTGCTGGTGCAGACCTATTCGCCATTCCAGATCACCATGATGCGCTATTGGGGCTTTGCGGCCTTTTCGCTGGTGCTGGTGATGCGGCAGGCGCCCCTGCGCCAGGCGCTGAACTCGAAGGTGCCGCTGTGGCAGGTGCTGCGCGGCGTGTTGCTGATGGCCGATATCTGGCTGTTCGCGCTGGCGCTGAAGACGGTGCCGCTGGGCGAGTTGCAGGCCATTACGGTGGTCTATCCGCTGCTGGTGACGCTGTTTGCCATTCCCATCCTGGGGGAGAAGGTCGGCATCTTCCGCTTTGTCGCGGTCGCGGTGGGGTTCCTTGGGGCGCTGGTCATCGTGCGGCCGGGCGGGCTGCCGCTGGATTGGGGCGTGGCGTTCGCGCTGAGTTCGGCGACGCTTTATGCGATCTATATCGTCATCACCCGCAAGGTCAGCCAGTATGACAGCGCGGCGACCAGCATGACCTATGTCTCGATCATCGGGCTGGTGCTGTCTGGCATGATCGGGGTGTTCTTCTGGCAGCCGATGGGCTGGGGCGATGTCCTGCTGGTGGTCACCATCATGGGCACGACCTGCGCCGGGCACGGCCTTATGGTCTTTGCGCTGTCCATGGCCCCGGCCAGCGTGGTGCAGCCGTTCAACTACTTTTCGCTGCCCTGGGCCATCGTGCTGAGCGCGGTGGTGTTCAATCACTGGATCGACCCGATCTCGCTGATTGGCGCCGCCATCATCGTGGCGGCGGGACTGGTGGTGATGGCGCGGGAACGGATCAGGCGCGTGCCGGTGGTGGCCGACCCGCGCCTGCCGGGGAAGGAATGATCAGGCGAAGAACTTGGCGATCCAGACGCCACCCGCCGCGCTGACGGCGGTGAGGGCCGTGCCCCAGGCCATGTCCACCATCGCAACGGCGGGGGTGAAGCCGTTGACGGTCGACAGGTTGGTGAGGTCATAGGTGCCATAGGCGACAAAGCCGAGGACGGCGCCGAACAGCAAAGCCTTGAGCACATCGCCTTCGGCGGGCGCGGCAACAAGGGCCACCACGCCGACGAGGTAGGCCAGGTAGAACAGGCCGGCAATGACGAGATTGGGATTGGGCAGGAGCAGGCTGCCGAGTTCGCGCTGATAGAAAGTCTTGCCCATGGTGGACAGCCAGACGAAATCGAGCGGAAAGAATACGACAGCACAGGCTGCGTAGAGGATCAGGTATTTGGTCACTATGCAGTCTCCGCGCCGGGGTGATGGGCCAATCGTTCTCCAGCTGATGCTGGCCATTGGCTTTTGTTACGCATCACCCCGGCGGGAAGATCACAAGACGACTTTGGCGTTTTCGCCGATCTTGGGCGAACGGCCGGTCACGGCGGCGGTCAGCATGGACAGCGTCGTGACGATGCGGCCCGGGCTATCCCACAATTCGGCATCCTGCGGGACCATCTTGATGACGCGGATGGCCGGATCTTCCGGGCTGTCCCACCAGGCCTTGGCGAAGGGAGTCCAGAGCTCCTTGATGCGGGCGCGGTCATTGGAGACGGTCGCCTTGCCGGAGAGCGCCACATATTTGGAGTGCTTGTGATCGGCGAAGCTGACGCTGACATGGGGGAATTCGGCGAGTTGATCGTCCTTTTCGCCATTCACGTCGATGAGGAAATAGATGGCGCCTTCGTCCTTTTCGACGGTGGCGGCCAGCGGGCGGGCGCGCTGTTCCTTGCCATCCCAGGTCACGAACATGGCGATGCCGATGCGCTTGGCGAGCTCCCAGACGCGATCGACGTGATCGTCATGTTCCTTGCCGGTCATGCTGGAATCGCGGGACTGGCGATTGGCGGGCTGGGCGGCCCGATTGGCCGCGGCGGGCTTGGATGGCTTGGCAGTCTTGGGCTTGGACGCCGCCGGTTTGGTGGCCGGCTTGGCTGTCGCGGCCTTGGTGGTGCTGGACGATTTGGCGCTGGCTGGCTTGCTGCTGGCGGGCTTGGCGCTGGCAGTCTTGGTCGCGGCGCGGCGGGCGGGCTTCTTGTCGTCGGTGGTTGCGGCGGTGGCCATGGGGCAATCCTTCCTGCTGGTTGGTTGGACAACGAAAAAGGCAGGAGCAGGTTGCGCGGGACGTGAAAACGCCGCCCCGAAGGGCGGCGCATGTTTGGCGGCGCTTAGTTGCCCACGCAGAAGTAGCCGTTGGGGCCGTTGAAGCAGACGCTGCCGCCACTACCACCACCGTAGCCCGGCCAGGGCTGGGGACGCGGCGGACGCGGGTTCCAGTGTGGCGGACGCGGGGGACGCGGATTCCAATGCGGCGGGCGCGGGGGCGCGGGGTTCCAGTGGGGCGGGCGATCCCAATCGTCATCCCAGCCGGTGCGGCTGAGATAGTTGGCCGACACCCAGCCATCGGGGCCGCGCTTTTCGACATAGCACCAGCTGCCGCGGCACTGCTGCACATCGACGCGTTCGCCACGCTGAAGCGTATCGACGCGGCTGTAATGCGTGCCGGGGCCCGAGCGCACATTGACGTTCCCTGTCGCGTAGGCCGGGGCCGCGAAGGCCGTTGCAGTCGTCGCGAGAAGCGCCAGCGCTGCGAGGCCACCAGCCATGAGTTTCTTGCTCAATGCCATAGTAGATCTCCTTTGCCTGTTGGGCACCAAATGCCTGTGAGCCCAGAAGACAACTTTGCGGATGAACCCTAGCTGAACGGTCCGCTCAGAATTCGATCAGAGACGCAGCAGCTCCACAAAGCGCTTGAGACGCTCGCCCAGCTTCTTGCGGCTCTTGGGCTTGAGTTCGCCCATCAGGGCTTCCTCGAGCTGGGTCCAGTGATCGGCAAGGCCATTGCGGATACGGACGCCGCGCTCGGTCAGCGCCACGCCGGGGGCCAGTTCGGGGCCGACCGCCTGGCGGGTAACAAGGCCGCGATCAAGCAGCCGGGACAGGCGGATGGTGAGGGCGACTTCGTCGAGGCCCAGCTCGGCCGCGAGCTCGATCTCGGTCGTCCCGGCCCGGCCCAGCTCGAACAGGATGGCGTCATCACCGGGTTCGAGGCCCCGTTCGAGCAAAGGCAGCAGCAGCGCCTTGTGCGCGAGCTGCCCGGCTTCGATCAGCCGGTAGAGTGTGGAACGGGATGAAGGTCTGGACATAAGCGGGAAAATAGTCCGAACTCCTTGGGGACGTCGATTGGCCATTCCATCCTATCGTTAATCGAGGAAGGACCAAGACCAGTTATTGTTCGCTCCATGCAGATGAGTTATGCGTCCCTTACGCCGCTAGAGCCTTATGCGATTTGACTAAATCATGTCGCCGGCTCCTGGTTTTGGGTCGCAGGGTTGCAAGCGAAAGGCCGTTTCGCATCGTTTCGCGCCTTGCTCATGTGAACGGAACATCATGACGCAGGACCTCGCCCGCATCCGTGCTTTCGTCCAGGTCTTTGATTCTGGCGGGTTTTCTGCTGCGGCGCGGCAGCATGGCCGCTCCAAGGCGCTGCTCAGCAAATATGTCACCGACCTGGAAGATTATCTCGGCGTGCGGCTGATGAACCGGACTACGCGCAAGCTCAGCCTGACCGAGGCTGGGGAGGCTTATTACCGCGAAGCTAGCGCTCTGTTGCAGCAGCTGGACGATCTCGATGCCACGATCACCGACCAGACGGCCGAACCGCGTGGCCTGCTGCGGGTGTCGGCGCCACGCAATTTCGGCGAGACGACGCTGGCGCCGGCCATCTACGACTATCTCAAGAAGCATCCCAAGGTGACGCTCGATCTGCGGCTGGAGGATCGCTATGTCGACCTGGTCGATGAAGGGATCGATGTGGCGCTGCGGATATCGACGATGGCCGATTCATCGCTGATCGCGCGCAAGATTGCGGACATGCATGTGGTGGCCGGCGCCGCGCCAGAACTGCTCAAGCAGCATGGCGTGCCCAAGCATCCCGAAGACCTGCGGCACCTGCCATGCATTGTCGACGTGAACCTGCAGGGGCAATCGAACTGGCGCTTCATCGAGGATGGCAAGACCATATCGGTGCCGGTCAATGGACCGCTGCGGGTCAATTCGCCGCTTGCTGCGCGCAAGGCGGCGATAATGGGTCTCGGATTTGTCGTATTGCCGTCCTATCTGGCCGATCCCGCCGTGGCGAGCGGGGAACTGGTTTCGGTGCTGGAGGACTTCCTGCCGACCGGGCAGACGCTGCAGGCGGTCTATCCGCATCGGCGGCATCTGGCCGGCAAAGTGCGGGCGCTGATCGACCACCTGGTTGAGTGGTTCCAGGTTCATCCTATCCACTAGGCGACGTTGGGGCATGACTTGAATATTCGCAGCATGGGACGGCAGCTGGTCGCCGGGGCACTCGGTCTGCTTTGCCTGACGGCACCGGCACTGGCGCATCCACATATTCTGATCGATGCCAAGGTCGCGGTGATGTTTGACGCCAATGGCGCCGTGACGGGGCTGCGGCATGACTGGAGCTTCGACACCGCCTTTTCGGCCTGGATGATCCAGGGGCTGGACACCAATGGCGACCGGCAGACCAGCCCGGAAGAGCTGCAGGGCCTGGCGGACGAGAACATGGTCGGGCTGGCCGACTATGGCTTTTATACATATGCCGGGGAGGGGGACGCGCTCATGGCTTTCACCCCATCTGGCGACCAGCGCATGGTCTATGAGGACGGGCGGGTGACGCTGTCCTATTCGGTCGCGGCGGAAACGCCGCTGCCGGTTACGGGGCGCTTCGAGCTGGCGGTCTATGACCCGGAATATTACGTGGCGATCAGCTTTGCCGATGTGAGCGCGGTGACGCTGGACAATGCGCCCGCTGCCTGCCGCGCCGAACTCGAACCGCCCAAGCCGATGGACCCGGCCGTGGAAGAGCGGCTCTATGCGCTGGGGCCGGAAGTGCTGGAGTTGCCGCCGGACCTCGCCGCTGCGATGCGCGGCACCCAGGGGCTGATCGTGGTGACCTGTGATGGCGCCGTTGCCGCGGCACCGGCCACGGCGCTGGAGGCCACGGAAGAGGTGGCGCAGGCCAGGCCCAGCCTGCCATTTGGCGGGCCGCCTGCCGAGCCCGGCCTCAACCTGCCGCGCACCGGCTTTTTCGGCTGGCTGCAGGATCAGCAGCGCAGCTTTTATGGGGCGATGACCACTTCACTCGACGCGCTGCGCACTGACTGGACAGCCTTCTGGGTGCTGGGCGGGCTGAGTTTTCTCTATGGCGTGTTCCACGCGGCGGGGCCCGGCCACGGCAAGGTGGTGATCTCGTCCTACATGCTGGCCAATGAAACGCAGCTGCGACGCGGCGTTACGCTGAGCGTGGTGTCGGCACTGCTGCAATCGCTGGTTGCGGTAGTCTTCGTGCTGATTGCGGCGGGGTTGCTGGGCATGACCAGCGTGGCCATCGGCGACGCGGCCAACTGGATCGGCATTGCCTCCTACGCTCTGGTGGCGCTGCTGGGCCTGTGGCTGGTGGCGCGCAAGCTGTTTGGCTGGGGCCATCACCATGGCCACGACCTAGCCGACAAGGCGCATGCGCATCTGCATGCCGATGAACACCACCATCACGACCATGCGCACGAGCATGCCCATCATCACCATGACCATGACGAGCATGTGCATGTGGTGACACCGCAGGCGACCACGGGCAGCCTGCGTGAACAGCTGGGCGTGGTGCTGGCGGTGGGGCTGCGGCCGTGTTCGGGGGCGCTGGTGGTGCTGGTGTTCGCGCTGTCGCAGGGGCTGCTGGCGGCTGGCATCGCGGCGGTGTTCCTGATGGGCGTAGGGACGGCGATTACCGTGGCGGCGCTGGCGACTATCGCCGTGACGGCCAAGGGGCTGGCAAGCCGGATCGGGGGTGTGGACAATCCGCTGACGGCGGCCGTGGTCTGGTGGGTGGAACTGCTGGCGGCGGTGGCCGTGCTGGCGTTTGGCGTGCTGCTGCTGATCGCGAGCCTCTAGATCACCCAGGCATGCGCGACCCATCGCCGCCTTGCGGTTGGCGGGGGAGACGCTATGGTGCGGCCAGCCTAGAACCCCTCCAAACTGGCAATCCATGTCCGATCACCTGCCGCCCAACCACCCCGTCGTCAAGGCGCCCAAGATCGGCGTGCTGCTGCTCAATCTGGGGACGCCCGACGCTACCGACTATTGGAGCGTGCGGCGCTATCTCAAGGAATTCCTCAGCGATCCGCGCGTCATCGAGACGCCGAAATGGCTGTGGTGGCCGCTGCTGAACCTGGTGATCCTCTCGGTGCGGCCGCAAAAGAGCGGCCATGCCTATGCGCAGATATGGGACAAAGAACAGAATGCCAGCCCGCTGCTGGTGATCACGCGGCGGCAGACGGCGGCGCTGGCCGAGCGGCTGGCCGGGCATGACAATGTCATGGTGGATTTTGCCATGCGCTATGGCAACCCGTCGACGCAGAGCGTGCTGGAGCGGATGCATGCGGAGGGCTGCAGCAAGATCCTGCTGGTGCCGCTCTATCCGCAGAATTCGGCGACGACGACAGCCACGGCCAATGACAAGGCCTTCGATGTGCTCAAGACCATGCGCTGGCAGCCCGCCGTGCGTACGGCGCCGGCCTATTTCGAAGACCCCAAATATATCGAGACGCTTGGCAATTCCATTCGCGACGGCGTGGCGGCGCTGGACTTCGAGCCGGACGTCGTGCTGACCAGCTATCACGGCATGCCGGTGACCTATCTCGAGCGCGGCGATGTCTATCACTGCCAGTGCTACAAGACGACGCGACTGGTGCGCGAATATCTCGGCTGGCCCAAGGAAAAACTGATGGTGACCTTCCAGTCGCGCTTCGGCCCGACCAAGTGGCTGGAGCCCTATACCGACAAGACGCTGGAAGCGCTGCCGGGCAAGGGCATCAAGAAAGTCGCCATCCTGGCGCCGGCCTTTTCGGCCGACTGCATCGAGACGCTGGAAGAGATCGCCATGGGGGGCAAGGAAACCTTCATGGAGGCGGGCGGGGAGCAGTTCGCCTATATCCCGTGCCTCAATGACAGCCCGGCGGGCATGGACATGATCGAGGCGATGGTGCGGCGGGAATTGAGCGGCTGGCTCTGACTTACCTCTCCCGGGGGGTGGGCGCGGTAGGCAGAGTCAGATCAGCTTGCCGCCGTCGATGATGGCTTTGACTTCCACTTCCACCGTGTCGAGCAGGCGGTTGATGGCTGCGACGGCCTGCTCGGCGTCCTCGGCGAGGATGGCATCGGCCAGTTCGCGGTGGATGGGGAAGGATTCGAGGCCGAAATTGTCGGCGGCGAAGGGCGAGGTGCCGCCGCGCTCCAGAGCGTGGTCGAGATTGACCAGCAATTGCCCATACATGGGATTGCCCGAGGCGTCGTAGATGGCGCCGTGGAAGGCGTGGTCGGCCTTGCGCCAGGGGCGGCCGGCATTGACCTCAATCAGCAGCTGGTCGCACAGCTCGGAAATCTGCCGGCGCTGGCTGGCAGTGGCATTGATCGTGGCCTTGCGGACCACGTCGTTTTCCAGCGTGCGGCGGATTTCCATGAGACGGAGCAGGGCTTCGCCCTCGAGCCGCACCATGGTGGGCACGAGGCCGCGCGAGGTCTGGACGCGGGCGGAGAGATAGGTGCCGTCGCCGCGGCGGCGGCGGATGATGCCAAGGCCTTCCCAGCGGTTGAGCGCCTCGCGAATGGTGGAGCGGCCGACGCCGAGCGTGGCGGCCAGCGAGACTTCGGGCGGCAGGCGATCGCCGATCTTGAGGCCGGAGCGCTCAACCATGTCGGCCAGCGCGTCGAGCACCGCGACCCCCCTGGTGCGGGTTTCGAGCGGCTCAAGATAGCTCAATGCCCCTTGTCTCACTGCGCCATATCCTCCGGGAGCGGTTCACCGAACCGCGCCAATAGCTGTGCCATGCAATCGATACGACACACACCACAGTTCGCGCCGTTTGTCAGCCTCGCTATGAAACCCGGCGCTCGGCGGCGCCCTCGAGATGCAGCAGATCGGTCAGGGCCGTGAGCAGCAGGTCCATCTGCGGCTTGGAATTGTAGCCCTGCACCGACAGGCGGACGATGCAGGTGTCCTGCCATCTGAAGACGGGGATCTCGATGCTGTATTTGTCGAGCAGGGCATCCTTGATGGCGTCGACGTCGCAATCGGGCACCGGCATGGCGACCATCTGCGGGGCGCAGAATTCGGGGGCGCTGAGCGGGGCGAGGCCGGTCAGTTCGCCGAGGCGCCTCGCGGTGTCCTGCGCCAAAGCGTGGCAATGGGCCTGGACGCTGGTCCAGTCATTGTCGCGGCGATAGGCGAGCGCGGCGGGGACAGTGAGCCAGGGGGCGGGGTCGCGGGTGCCCTGCATTTCGAGTTCATCGATGAAGGGGGAATTGCCGAAGGCGCCCTTGGCGCCCGGTGTCTTCGAGTCGGCGGTCCAGCCGTGGCTGATGACGAGCGGGTTGATCAGGCCCTGAACTTCGGGGCGGGCATGGAGGAACGCGGAGCCCTTGGGAGCCATCATCCATTTGTGGCAGTTGCCGGAATAGAAATCGGCGCCGAGGGCATCGAGTTCGAGCTTGATATGGCCGGGCGTATGGGCGCCATCAATGACACTCCAGATACCGCGTTTGCGGGCCTCGGCGATGGACCGCTCGATGGGGAAGAGCAGGGCGGTGGGCGAGGTGATGTGGCTGAGGAACAGCACGCGGGTGCGGTCGGTCATGCCGGCGATGACCGTATCGGTGAACTGTGCCTCGGTGGTCAGCGGCATGGGGATATTGACCACGACGATCTCGGCGCCGGTGCGGCGCGCGACATAGGCCCAGGTCTTTTCGAGGGCCGAATATTCGTGGTCGGTGGTGAGGATCTGGTCGCCGGGCTTGAGGTCGAGCGACTGGGCGACGATGTTGAGGCCGAGCGTGGCATTGGTGAGGCCGACAATGTTCTCGGGGACGGTGCCCAGTTCGGCGGCCAGCGCGATGCGCGGCTGGCGCATGGTCTCGGTCAGGTGGCGGCCGAGGAATTCGACGGGCTGGCGCTCAAGCTCAAGCTGCCAGTTCTGATAGGCGGCAAAGACCGGGCGCGGGCAGGCGCCGAACGAGCCATGGTTGAGGAAGACGACGTCCTCGCGGATGAGGAACTGCCGGGCGAGATTTTCAGACACTTCAGCGGCCTTTCAAAGTCGGGTCGAGGGCATCGCGCAGGCCGTCACCGAAGAGCGTTGTCGCCAACACGGTGATGGCAAGCGCAGCTGTCGGGAAGACGGCCATGTGCCAATAGAAAAACATGAAATCGATGCCTTCATTGATCATCTGGCCCCAGGTCGGCGTGGGCGGGGGCACGCCGATGCCGAGGAAGCTGAGGCTGGCTTCGAGCATCATGGCCAGTGGAATGGCGAGCACGAAGCCGACAATGATCGGGGAGATCGAATTGGGGATGAGGTGGCGGCGGATGATGTACCAGGGCGAGGCGCCAAGGGCCTGCGCGGCGCGGACGAATTCTTTCTCGCGGAAGGCCTTGATCTGGGCGCGGACGAGCAGGCACACCTGCACCCAACCGAAGAGCGCGGCGATGAGCACGATTGTAAAGTAGCCACCGCGGGTGAGGGCGCCGAGCAGCATGGCGGCAAGCAGTGGCGGGACCACCGAGAACAGCTCGATGACGCGCATGATGAACCAGTCGGTCTTGCCGCCGAAATAGCCGGCCAGCGCACCGAGCGGAATGCCGATGAGGACGCTGAACAGGGCGGCGGTGAAGCCGATGGTCAGGGAGACGCGGGCGCCATAGACAACGCGGGTATAGAAATCGCGGCCCAGATCGTCGACGCCGAACCAGTGCTGCGCCGAGGGGAAGGCCAGCGCTTCGGTGAGGAAGAGCTGGGCCTCGGGCGGGCTGGGGGTGATCAGCGGGGCGAAGATGGCCATCAGGATGAGGATGGCCAGGACGACGCCGGCGGCGATGGCGGCTTTGTTGCCGATGAAGCGCTGCCAGGCGAACCAGAGCGGGTTGCGCTGACGATATTTCGGGGCGATGGCGGCACTATCCACGGTCATTGGCCGCCTCCGACGCGGATGCGGGGATTGATGAGGGCGTAGACCACGTCGCTGAGCAAGTAGGCGATGCAGTACATGAAGGTGATCATCAGCATCAGGGCCATTTCGAGCGGGTAGTCGCGCGTCTCGATGGAGGAGACGAAATAGGCGCCGAGGCCCGGCACGCGGAACATGGCTTCGACGAAGATCGAGCCGGTGGCGGTGCCGATGAACATGGGCAGGAAGACGGTGACCAGCGGGATGGCCGAATTGCGCAGCACATGCTGGAAGACGATGCGGCTTTCGCTGAGACCTTTGGCGCGCAGCACGGTGACGAACTGCTTGTTGAGGGTGTCCAGCATGGCCGAGCGGGTATAGCGGGCATAGGTGGCCAGCGGGATCAGCGCATAGGCGGTGATCGGCAGGATCCAGCGCTCGGGCTTGCCCCAGCCGCTGGCGGGGAGCCAGCCGAGCCAGACGGCAAAGACCAGGATTAGCAGCATGGAGGTGACGAAGACGGGGATGGTGAGGCCCAGCGTCGCCAGGGTCGAGGCGAAATAGTCGATCCAGGTGTTGCGGTTGAGGGCGGCGGCCATGCCGAGCAGGATGCCGAGCGGCGCGCCAATGAGCACGCCCAGGCCGCCGAGGACCAGGCTTGGAATCCAGGCGCGGGAGAGCAGCTGGGTGACGGTCTCGCCGGGGCTCTGGTAGGGCACGCCGAAATCGAACTGCAGCACGCCCCACATGTAGCGGGTGTATTGCACCCAGAGCGGCTGATCGAGGCCGAGCCGGGCCATCAGCTTGTCGCGCACGGCCTGGGAGACCGGCATGTCATTGCCATCGAAGGGGCCGCCGGGAATGGCGTGCATCATGAAGAAAATGATGAGCGAGACGACGAAGAAGGTGACGGCCACGGAGACGAGGCGGCGGAGGATGAAGAGGATCATTGTGGCAGTCGCTCCGCTGTTTCGAGCGCGTGGCTCCACCCCTTCCTACCTCCCCCATCAAGGGGGAGGTTTCTCTCCACTCCTGGAACGCTATAGAGGCCCAGCCACGGAACGGCACCTCGCCCTTGATGGTGGAGGCTGGGAGGGGGCGAACCGGGATGTTGCATCATCATCTCCCTCATGTCGTCACCACCGCTTCAACCTTGTGGCCTGGGGCGATGGTGACCAGTTGCGGGGTGGCGTTGGGGGCGAGGCCGGTCTGGATGGTGGTGTAGCGCGGGGTCTGGGCCTCGAGGTCGGCGGCGGCGAGGAAGGTGCGTTCGCGCTTGTCGCGCGGATTGGCGGCCGGGATCGCGTCGAGCAAAGCGCGGGTATAGGGATGCTGGGGATCCGAGAAGATACGCTCGGTGGGCGCCTGCTCGACGACGCGGCCGCGATACATGACGACGACGCTGTCGGTGAGCGATTTGACCGTCGACAGGTCATGGCTGATGAACAGGATGGAGAGGCCCATTTCGGCCTGCAGCTCCTTGAGGAGTCCGATGATCTGCGCCTTGACGGTGACGTCGAGGGCGGAGGTCGGTTCGTCGGCGACGAGGACGGAGGGGCCCAGGATCAGGGCGCGGGCGATGGCGACGCGCTGGCGCTGGCCGCCGGAGAGTTCGTGCGAGTAGCGCGAGCCGAAATTGCGCGGCAGGCCGACGCGTTCGAGCCAGTCGAGGGCCTTCTCGGTCTGCTCGCGGGCCGAGCCGATGCCATGGATATGCAGCGGCTCAGCAATGATCTGGCTCAGCGTCATCATCGGGTCGAGAGCGGAATAGCTGTCCTGGAAGACGATCTGCATGCGGCGGCGGAAGGATTTGAGTTCGTCGGGACCGAGGCCGGAGATGTCAGCGCCGTCGACGAGGATCTGGCCGGTGCTGGGTTCGGTGAGGCGCATGGCCATCATGCCGGTGGTGGTCTTGCCGGAGCCGGATTCGCCGACGAGGCCGACAATGCTGTTGCGGGGCAGCACGATGTCGACCGGGCGCACGGCGTGGAAATCGGTGTAGGTGGTGAAAAACCCGGAGCGGCGCTTGATGCGATAGGCCTTGGCAAGGCCGCGCAATTCGAGGGCGGGCGCGGTAGCGGTATCGTCCTCGCGCGAGGGATCGAAACTGGTGTTGAGGCTGGCGAGGAGGGCCTTGGTATAGTCGTGCCGGGGTGCGTCGAAGATCTGCTGCACCGGGCCTTCTTCCATCACCTCGCCGCCATACATGACCAGGACGCGGTCGACGGTTTCGGCAATGACGCCCAGGTCATGGGTGATCATGATCAGGGCCATGCCGAATTCGGCCTGCACCTTCTTGATGAGCTGGAGGATCTGCGCCTGGATGGTGACGTCGAGCGCGGTGGTGGGCTCGTCGGCGATCAGCACCTTGGGGCGGCAGGAGAGGGCCATGGCAATCATGGCGCGCTGCAGCATGCCGCCGGAGAGCTGGTGGGGGTAATAGCCAAGGATGTCCCTGGCGTTCTTGATCTCGACGCGGAGCAATAGCTGCTCGGCTTCGGCGAGGGCTTCGCGCTGGCTGACCTGGCGGTGCGCGCGGATGGTTTCGGCAATCTGGTGGCCGATCGTGAAGACCGGATCGAAGGCGGTCATCGGATCCTGGAAGATCATGGCGGCGGTGCGACCGCGCAGGCGAATGAGGTCTTCCTTGCCGGCCTTCAAGACGTCGATGCCGTCGAGGGTGATCTTTTTGGCGCTGACCCTGGCGGTGGCGGGCAGGAGGCGCAAAAGCGCGCTGCAGCTGACCGACTTACCGGACCCGGATTCGCCGACAATGCCGAGGCTCTCGCCTTCATTGACGGAAAAGCTCACGCCGCGGACCGCGTCGACCTGGCCGCCATACTGGCTGAAGCTGACCTTGAGATCTTCGATTTCCACGAGGGGCATGGGCAACCTGACTTTGGGGTGTGGGGCGCTTCCCGGCCTGGACGCCGGGAAGCGCATGCGCGATCGGGATTACTGCTTCGTCAGGTGCGTGAAGAAGTAGTGGCCGAGACGATCGAGCGAGGTAAAGCCCAGACCGTTGGGCGTCGAGGCATCGCCACCGAGTTCGTCGGAGATGACGGCGATGGTGATGGGGTGGACGAGGGGGACGATCGAGGCATTGTCGATCAGCACCTGCTCGGCCTGGGCATAGAGGTCGTAGCGCTCTTCCCAGACTGGGTTGGAGTCGGCGGCGGCAACCAGTTCGTCATAGGCTTCGATATGGTGATCGTGGCGACCGCCATTGTAGAAGATGCCGTAGAAGTTGGACGGATCAAGATAGTCGTATTCATAGGGCGCGATGAAGATGTTGTTCTCCTTGTTGAGGAGACCCTGCATCCAGTCCTGAGTGGGCAGGACGCGGATGTTCATGGTGATGCCCAGAACTTCCTTGAACTCGGCCTGCAGATACTGCGCCATGGCCGGGATGATAGCGCCGTTATAGCCGCCCTCTTCGCGATACCAGATCTCGATCTCGGGGAAGCCTTCGCCACCCGGGAAGCCGGCAGCGGCCATATGCTCGGCAGCCTTGGCAGGATCGAACACGGCCTGGGCGACGACCTCTTCATTGTAGCCAGGATAGCCGGGCGGCAGGATGGAACCGGCCGGGATGGCGATATCCTTGAGTACGGTCGAGGTCAGCTCGGCTCGGTCGACGGCATAGTAGAAGGCCTTGCGCACATCGACATTGTTGAACGGCTCGGAGTCGAGATCGAACGAGATATACGAGGTGGCAAAAACGGCATTCTTGCGGATGCCATCGGGATAGCGCTGCGTCGCCACAGGCACCTGGCCGGTATTGAGGAAGGAATAGTCCGCATCGCCGGCGAGGAAGGCTGGCAGGCCGACTTCCGGAGCACCGAGGGTGGGATCGACTTCGAGACGGTCGATCTGGGCTTGCCAGGGACCGGTATAGGTCTCGGACTTGGTCAGCACGACCGAGTTGTTGGACTTTTCCCAGCTCTCGAGATCGAAGGGGCCGGAGGAGACGATGGTGTCGACATTGACAGCCCAGTCATCGCCGAGCTCGTCCACCTTGTGCTTGGGCACCGGGTACCAGAGGCTGGTGACGGAGGGCAGGTAAGGCTTGGGCGCGACGGTGGTGACCTCGATGGTCAGGTCATCGACGGCCTTGAGGCCGAGGGTGGAGACGTCGGCAGTGCCTTCGGTGACTTCCTTCCAGCCCTTGATGCCGCCGGCAAAGTCCCAATACCAAGCAAAGTCATAGCCGGTGGTGGCGGCGCGCTGCAGGGCGAAGACATAGTCTTCGGCAGTCAGTGGCTCGCCATCGGACCAGACGAGGCCCGGGCGCAGCTTGAAGGTCCAGGTCAGGCCATCCTCGGACTGGCTCCAGCTTTCCGCCGCCATGGGCGTGAGCTCGAATTCCTTGTCGAAGGTCGCGATCGGCACCTGCAGCAATTCGGCGAAGGTGGCGCGGGCATAGACCGTCTTCATGTAGTCCATATAGGTGCCGGACGTGGACTGTCCGGGCGCGACGATGGTGGTCTGGGCCAGCGCCGGTATGGTCAGGGCCGTGGCGACAGCCAGTGCCGCGGTGATCTTCAGAGTTAGGTTCATTTAGAGACTCCCTCCTTGTTGCAGAGCCAGTTCTTGGACGTTTCCCATGCGCCGGTCCCTTGCCGTGGGGCCGGTCATTCTGCGTGCAGCAGAGCTGCGTTCGACAGATCGATTTCCCCTCGAAATCTGTCCAATGACATATGTCTGACAAATGCGAATGGGGTTGGCAAGGCGGTCTGTGGATAGAGTGCTCATTTCCTATGCCTCAGCGGTTGAGCGATGCGGAAATGGGCAAAGGGTGGCGGTAGTGTGGCTTGTGTTGGCCGCCGAGCCATTCCCGCGAAGGCCCGACCTGCTGTTCAGCACACGAGCGGAGCGAACCGAGATTCCCGCTCTCGTGGACACCGTGGTGGTGGGCAATTTCGTGCATCATCTGGGGCCAGCGATCAGGCTGCGAGCTGCCACCTCGATGGCGGCGGCGTCGATGCCGAAATGGGCGTAGAGGTCGTTGACGGTGCCGGTCTGGCCGAAATGTTCGACGCCCAGGGTGATGGTGCGGTGGCCGAGCACGCTGCCGAGCCAGCCCATTGTGGCGGGGTGGGCGTCGATGGCGGTGACAAGGCCGGCGCGGAAGGGGATATCGGCGAGCAGGGTCTCGATATGGCTGCGGGCGGCGGGGTCGCCATGGAGGCGCGCGCGCTGGGCGGCGTGCCAGCCGGCATTGAGGCGATCGGCGGAGGTGACTGCGAGAACGGCGACGTTGCGGCGGTCACCACCAATGCGGCCCGCGGCCTCAATCGCTTCGTTGGCGAGGACGCCCTGATAGGCGATGACGACTTCGCATTGCGGGGTGGGCGGATTGAGCCAATAGGCGCCGCGGATGATGCCATCCGACAGGGGCTTGTCCACGCTGCGGGACGGCTGCTCTATGCTTCTGGTGGACAGCCGGAGATAGACCGATCCGCCGGTGACGTCGCGCGGCCAGTCGGCCAGGTCGGGGCGGGCATCGCCGGAGCGCTGCATGTAGTCGAAGGCCCAATCCATGATGATGGAAAGTTCGTCGGCAAAGGCGGGCTCGAAGCTGGCGAGGCCATCCTGCGCCATGCCGATCAGCGGGCTGGCGATGGACTGATGCGCGCCGCCCTCGCCGGCCAGCGAGACGCCGGAGGGCGTGGCGACGAGCAGGAAGCGGGCATCCTGGTAGCAGGCATAGTTGAGCGCATCGAGGCCGCGGGAGATGAAGGGGTCGTAGAGCGTGCCGATGGGCAGCAGGCGCTCGCCGAAGAGAGAATGGCTGAGGCCGGCGGCGCCAAGGGCGAGGAAGAGGTTCATCTCGGCAATGCCGAGTTCGAGATGCTGGCCTTCGGGCGTGAAACGCCATTTCTGCGCGCTGGGGATGGCTTCCTTCTGGAAGACGTCGACCATTTCGCGGGCAGCGTAAAGATTGCGTCGGTTCACCCAGGTACCGAGATTGGTCGAGACGGTCACGTCGGGCGAGGTGGTGATGATGCGGCGGGCGAGATCGCTGTCGGTCTTGGCGATGGCGTCGAGGATCTTGCCGAAGGCGGTCTGGGTCGAGGTGGGCCCGGTGCCGACGAACTGGGGCCCGATGGTGGCCACGGCGGGCGAGGTGTGGCGGCGGCTTTCGGTGGTGTTGAAGGGCACTTCTGCAAGGAAGCGTTCGATGCCGGCCGGGTCAGCCATGCCTTCGAACTTGTCCCATTCGTGGCCGGGGCGGACATGCATCGACTGGCGCAGGGTATCGATCTGCGCGCCGGTCATCTGGCCGGCGTGATTGTCCTTGTGCCCGGCGAGCGGCGTGGCCCAACCCTTGACGGTGTAGGCGATGAAAACGGTGGGCCTGTCACTGCCGGCGGCTTCGAACTGTTCGAGCAGGCTCTCTGTGCAATGGCCGCCGAGGTTGGCCATGAGCTCGGCGAGCTCGGCATCGCTGCGGCGGGCCAGCAGGGCCGACACGTCGCCCTGGTCGCCGATCTCGTCATTGAGGCGCTCGCGCCAGGCGGCGCCGCCGCGGAACATGAGGGCTGAATAGATGGCGTTGGGGGCGGCATCGATCCACGCCTTGAGCTTGTCACCACCGGGTTCGGCGAAGGCGGCGCGCTGCAGGGCGCCGTATTTGAGGGTGACGACATCCCAGTCGAAGGCGCGGAAGATGGCTTCGATGCGGTCGTAAAGGCCCTCGCGGACGACGCCATCGAGGCTCTGGCGGTTGTAGTCGATGACCCACCAGGTGTTGCGCAACCCATGCTTCCAGCCTTCGAGCAGGCATTCGTAGACGTTGCCCTCGTCGAGTTCGGCATCGCCGACAAGCGCCACCATGCGGCCCTCGGGACGGGATTTGTCGGCCCAGGGCTTGGCGCGGACATAGTCCTGGATCAGCGAGGCGAAGGCGGTGAAGGCCACGCCCAGGCCCACCGAGCCGGTAGAGATGTCGACGTCGTCGGTGTCCTTGGTGCGGCTGGGATAGGACTGCGCGCCGCCGAAGGCGCGGAAGTTTTCCAGCTTTTCCAGAGTCTGCTTGCCGAAGAGATACTGGATGGCATGGAAGACCGGCGCGGCATGCGGTTTGACGGCGACGCGGTCCTCGGGCCTGAGCACGCCGAAATAGAGCGCGGCCATGATCGCGGCCATGGAGGCGGAACTGGCCTGGTGGCCGCCGACCTTGACGCCGTCGACATTGGGGCGGATGTGGTTGGCGTGATGGACCATCCAGTTGGAGAGCCACAGGGCTTTCCTGGTCAGCGCCGCGATGGAAGCGATACGCGTGTCCGTCGATCCGCCAATGCCGCCGCTATCCATGAGACCTCCCCAGTCATTGTCATGACTTTGCGCCTTGTCCAATGGCAGTTCTCGTCTATTTTGACCCTCCAAGTGCAGGTTTGCGCAGGATTTGAACAGTTCGGAGCACGAAAATGGCGGAAACCTCCAAGATCGAGCTGACGACCATTGACCGGAAGATCCTGCGGGCGCTGCAGGAGGATGGGCGGATGACCGTACAGGCCATCGCCGACCGGGTGGGGCTCAGTGCCTCGCCCTGCCTGCGGCGGATCCGGCAGATGGAGACGGCGGGGATCATCGCCGGCTATAGCGCCACGGTGGACCAGAAGGCGGTGGGGCTGCCCGTCTCGGTGTTCATCTCGATCAAGCTGGAGCGGCAGCGGGCGCATGAGCTGGATGCCTTCGGGGCGGCGATCAGCCGGTGGCCGGAGGTGATGGAGTGTTACCTCATGACCGGGCAGTTCGACTTTCTGCTGCGTGTCGTCTGCGCCGATCTCGAGGCCTATGAGCATTTCCTGCGCGAGAAGCTCACGCAGGTGGAGGGTGTCGCGTCCATCGAGAGCAGCTTCTCGCTGGGGCAGGTGAAGTATTCGCGGGTGCTGCCGCTCTAGTTGAGGCGCTGGCCCGTGTCGGCGTCGAACAGGTGGACCAGGTCGAGATCGGGCAGGACGTAAACGGTTTCGCCCGGCCTGGCGCGGAGGCGTTCGCGGAAGATGCCGATGACCTGGTGTTCGCCGATCTGCATGCTGACCTGGGTTTCCGAGCCCATGGGCTCGACCAGCAGGACTGTGGCGGGGATGCCTGCATCTGTCAGCGCGAAATGCTCGGGGCGGATGCCATAGACGGCATTGCTGGCAGGCAGGTTGCCGGCGGGCAGGGGCAGGGTGATGCCGGCAGCGGCGAAGCCTTCGGGCGTGATCCTGCCGCCGATGAAGTTCATGGCGGGCGAGCCGATGAAGCCGGCGACGAAGAGATTGGCCGGCCGGTCATAGAGATCGAGCGGGGCGCCGATCTGTTCGACGCGGCCGGCATTCATCACCACGATCTTGTCGGCCATGGTCATGGCTTCGATCTGGTCATGGGTGACATAGACCGTGGTAACGCCGAGGCGCTGGTGCAGGCCCTTGATTTCGCCGCGCATGACGACGCGCAGCTTGGCATCGAGGTTGGAAAGCGGCTCGTCGAACAGGAAGACCTGCGGATTGCGCACGATGGCGCGGCCCATGGCAACGCGCTGGCGCTGGCCGCCGGAAAGCTGGCGGGGATAGCGATCGAGCAGCGGCTTGAGGCCCAGAATGTCGGCGGCCCAGTTTACCCGCTCGGCGATTTCGGCCTTGCTGGCGCCGCGATGCTCCAGCGAGAAGGCCATGTTGGTGGCGACGGTCATGTGCGGGTAGAGCGCGTAGTTCTGGAACACCATGGCGATGTCCCGGTCCTTGGGCTCGAGCTCGTTGACGACGCGGTCGCCGATGGAGAGTTCGCCCTCGGTGATGGTTTCGAGGCCGGCAATCATGCGCAGCAGGGTGGACTTGCCGCAGCCCGAGGGGCCGACCAGCACGACGAATTCGCCATCGGTAATGTCGATATCGACGCCGTGAATGGTGGCGACGTTGCCGTAGTTCTTCTTGATGGATCTGAGGCTTACGGGAGCCATGGCAATCTCCTTGTCAGCCTTTGAGGCCGGTATGGGCAAGGCCCTCGACGAACTGCTTCTGGGCGATGATGAAGACGACCAGCACGGGAATGGCCGTCATGGTGGCGGCAGCGAGTTGGATGTTCCACATCGCGCCGCCATAGGCGTCGGTGAACTGGGTCAGGGCCTGGGGCAGGGTGAACATCTGTGTCGAGGACAGGAACACGATGGGTTCGAGATAGAGGTTCCAGGAATGGAGGAAGGTGAAGATGGCCACGGCGCCGAGCGCCGGCTTGGCCAGTGGCAGGGCGATGAGCCAGAAGATCTTGAACCGGCCCAGGCCATCGACGCGGGCGGCTTCCTCCAACTCGCCGGGCAGGGCGATGAAGAACTGGCGCATGACGAAGGTGGCAAAGACCGAAGGCGCGCCGAATACCGGCACGAGGATCAGCGGCCAATGCGTGTTGATCATGCCCCAGCCCAGGAACATCTGGAACAATGGGACGATGGTCACCTCGGAAGGGATCAGCAGGCCCAGCAGCACAATCATAAAGATGGTGTTGCTGAAGGGGAATTTGATCCGGGCGAAGGCGTAGCCGGCCATGGACGAGACGATCATCGTGCCAAGGGTGACGATGGCGGCGATATAGGCGGAATTCCAGTATTGCCGGGCAAAGGGCTGCAGCTCGAACACCTTGGCATAGGTGGAAAAATCGAACCGTCGCGGCCAGAGGTCCGGCGGGAAGGCAAAGATGTCGCTGATCGGCTTGACCGAGGACGTCAGCATCCACCAGGTCGGGAAGACGAAGGGGATGAGCAGCACGCAGAGCAACCCGTAAAGCGCGACCCGCAGGCGGGGGGAGAGGTCAGTTTTCATAGAAGACGATCCGCTTGCGCATCTGCCACTGGACGAAGGTGAGGACCGCCACGATCACGAAAAGCAGGATCGACAGGGTCGAGCCATAACCGAAGAAGTGAAACTGGAAGGCCTGCTGATAGAGGTAGTAGACCAGCACGGTGGTGGTCATTCCCGGGCCACCCTGGGTCAGCACGGCGATCTGCGCGAAGACCTGGAGCGAGCCGACAATGGTGATGATCGAGGTCAACAGGATGGTCGGCGAAATCATCGGCAGGGTGATGCGGCGGAACTGCTTGAAGTGCCCTGCGCCATCGACGCGCGCGGCTTCATAGAGTTCCTTGGGCACGCCCTGCAGCGCAGCGAGGAACAGGATCATGTTCAGGCCGACATTCTTGAACACCTGGACGACGATGACCGAGATCATCGCGGTTGTCGGATTGCGCAGCCAATTGGGGCCTTCGACGCCGATCATGGCGAGCATGCCATTGATGCCGCCATTGTTCTGCAGCAGGAAGCTCCAGACGATTGTCCAGGCGACGAGCGACACCACGACGGGCGAGAAGAACAGGGTGCGGAAGACGGTAATGCCCTTGAGCTTCTGGTCGAGCAGCACGGCCAGCAGCAGAGCCAGGCTCATATTCAGCACGACGAGGCCCACCGAGAAGATGGCCGAGGAGAGCAAGACCTGGGGCAGGGCGCGGTCAGCGAGCAGCATCTGGTAGTTGGCGGCGCCGACGAAATTGAAGGTGTTGGCGAGCACGTTCCACTCGTGCAGCGAATAGTAGAACACCAGGCAAAGCGGGATCAGCACGAAGGCGATGATGCCGATGAGCTGCGGCGCGATGAAGAGATAGCCGGCAGCGGCGTCACGGCGCGCCATCGTCCAGAAGGGACGTTTTCTTGGGGGTGTCTCTGTCATCAGGCTCATTTTCGGTGGTTCCAGCGTCTTCTTTTCCTGAGGGGCAGAGGTGGCAGCCAGGAGCATAGATTTTGCATGCCCACCCGACCCTTCGGAACCACCCTCCCCACAGGGGGAGGGTGTCGACTTTGCGATCAGCGCGCGAGCAGTGGGCCGACGCTGTCGCAAACCGATTGCAGGACGGCAGGAACGTCGGCATCGGCGACCCAGAGCGCGTCGAGCGAGGAGCGGACGGTCTGCTGGATCTGGGCAAAGTTGGTATGGCCGGGCAGGACCATGCCATAGGAAATGCCATCGATCACCACGTTCTCGATCTGCTCGGCTGAGAGCAGGGGATTGGTGGCGCCCAAGGTCTGGGCGTTGAGCAGGCTGGCACGGGCGGGCGGGAAGAACTGGGCCAGCTTCTGGCTGTTTTCCGGATTGGTCATGTAGCCGAGAAAGGCAACGGCCGTTTCCACATTGGGGCTGGCGGCGAAGGCGCCGACGCCGGCCTGGCCCACCACGGCATAGGTGCCGACCGGGCCGCTGGGCAGTGGGACCAGATCCCAATCGAAGGGATTTTCCTTGGGCAGCAGCGAGGCGCGGCTGATCTGGGTTATGGTCATGCCGGTCTCGCCGGCAAAGAAGTCGATATCCTCGCCGGGACCGGGCATGGCACCGTCAACGAAGATCGCCTTGTGGATGGCGGTCATGGCGTCGACCATGGGCTGGTCGGCAAAGGTGCAGGTCTTGCCATCGGCGCTCCAGGGCGTGGCGCCCCAGGCGTTCCAGATCGACGCCATGTTCTGCCAGACCTGATACTTGAAGTCGCGGACGACGAGGCCCGTCTTGCCGGAGTGGCCAATAGTTGCCGCAGTGGCAAAAGCGTTGTCCCAGGTCCAGGCATCCTCGGCGATCAGCTCGGCCGGGGTTTTGGCGCCCGCGGCCTTGATGACGTCGTTGTTGACGAAGATGGCGAAGGGCGAGGTGGAGAAGGGGTAGGCGTAGAGCTGGCCGTCCTTCTGCCAGAGCGCCGTGGCCTGCTCGCTGACATCGGCCATGTCATAGCCTTCGGTAGCGGTGAAGGCTTCGGTCAGCGGGGCCAGCGCGCCGGAATTGACGAAGTCGGCGGCGGTGGATTCCAGGATCCAGGCCAGATCGGGCGGGTTGCCGCCGGCGATCTGGGTGGTCAGCGTCGTGGTGTAGTTCTCGAACGGTATGGGTTCGAAGGCTATGCTGACATCGGGGTTGCTCGCCTTGAAGCCCTCGGCGATCTCGTTGAACATGGCCAGATGCGCCTCGTTGGCGCTCCAGATGGTCATGCGCAGGTTGACTGCGTCCTGCGCGAAGGTGGGGGCGGTGAGCCCGGTGGTGATCGCCAAGGCGACGAATATAGAGCCTAGGATAGTCCTGCGCATGGTTGTTTCCTCCCTGTTCATGCGTATTAGCTAGTAGCCGCGAATATCGGGCCAGTGCAGTTCGACGCCCTGGTATTCGAGGTGAGACTGGAATTCGGAGAGCCGTGTATCGTCGGCCTGCACGCCGTGCGGGGTGGTGCCGGCGTCGAGGCAGTGGGCGGCCAGCATGCCGGCGACTTCGCCGATGTTCCACTCGACCGGATGGAGCCGGTAGCAGCCATTGGTGATGTGGGTGGTGCCGACATTCTTGCAGGCCGCCAACAGGTTGGTCATGCGGCGTGGAATGAGTGCGCCCAGCGGGATTTCGAAGGGGCAGGCACCGACGTCGATATAATTGTCACCACCTGTCGATGGGTGCAGGTCGATGCGGTACATGCCGACACCGACACTGTCGCGATAGCGGACGGCGCCGCGATCGCCGCGCACGGCCAGGGACAGGTCCTGCTCGACGACGGTGGTGACGGCGCGGATGCGCCGGCTTTCGCGGATATAGGGGGCCATGGCAAGGCCATGCTCGGTGCCGGTGATATCGCCGCGCAGGCGCAGGCCCGGAAAGCCCTGGCCGCCATCGAGACGCGGCGCCTCGGTCTGCATCCAGTAGAACATGGAATAGGACAGGCTCGCCGCATCGGCGAGGCGATCGGCATATTGCTGCTCGCTGACATCGATGATGGGCTGCTCGAAATAGTCGATCATCGGCCAGTTTACGAGGCAGATATCGCTGTTGTAGGCGCCAGGGCGGAAGTTGCTGCGCGCGGCGATGCGGCGGAAGATCCACAGGCTCATGTCGCCCGCATCGCGACGCTGATCGGCAACCATGCGCGCGCCGCTTTCGACCGGGTTGGGGTCAAAGGAGCGGCGACTGCGCTCGAGCGTGCGCGGATTGGGCGAGTTCCAGTCGATCAGCGGGCCGCCCCAGAAATCGGGAGCGACAGCACGCCAGTGCTCATACTTGGCCGGCTTGTCGATGGTGTGATTGCCATCGACATGGTCGACGGCAAAGCAGATCGACACGGCCTGCTGGTTGTGCGGCTGGGCCTCGGCCGGCGCGTTGGGTTCGCCGGTTTCGGACTGGGCCTCGAAGCCGGTGACATATTCGGTGCCGGTCAGCGGCAGCAGGTCGCCCAGTTCGGTGGCGTCGATGACATAGTGGGCCGAGCAGGTGACAGTGCGGCCGGTGTCGCGGTGGCGCAGGGTGACGGCGCGGACCTTGTCGCCATCGACATCGGCCGACACCGCGCGGTAGGGCTTGAGAATGGTCAGCTTGCCGCCGGCGGCATAGGGCGCGAGCCAGGCCTGCATGACGGCGAGCGACACGCGCGGTTCATGGCAGAGGCGGGAGACATTGCCATTGCCCGGATTGAGCGTGGGATTGGCGCGGGCGGCATCGGTCAGCGGATAGTGGTCGCGGTAATACTGGCGCACGCCTTCGCGCAGGGCGCGGTAGCTGGCGGTGACGCCGAACTGCTCGACCCAACTATGCTCGTCGGGCGGCACGGCCTGGCTGGTGAGTTGCCCGCCAATCCAGTCATGTTCCTCGGTGAGGATGACGGTCCGGCCATTGCGCAGGGCGCCAAGGGCCGCCGCGACGCCGCCGAGGCTGCCGCCGACGACCAGGATATCAGCATGGTATTCGGTCAATTCGGGAAATCTTTCGTGGTTGTGGGTGGCGCGAGGGTTTCGCCGAGAACGAGCGCGCAATCGAGCAGGGTCTGCTGCACGATGGTGGGATCGACCAGGGTCTGGATCAGCATGGCGGTGGCCTGGCGACCCATGTCTTCGCGCGGGATGGCGTAGCTGGCGAAGGCGCGGCGGTTGCGTTCGATGCGCAGGCTGCTGCCGAGCGCGACGATGGACAGATCGCCCGGGACGGAAAGGCCGCTGGCACGGGCGCAATCATCAAAGGCGATGGCGTCGGCCAGTTCGCCGAAGAAGACGATGCTGGCGCCGGCCTGCCGAACGGCGGCCAGTTGCGCCTGCGGGGTCGAACCGGTCTGGCTGTCGAGATGCACCAATTGCCCCTGGCCCTGCAGCGCGGTCTTGAAACCCTGCCAGCGGTCGCGGACGGATTCGCTGATGTCCGTCTGGCCGATGAAGGCGAAGGCGCGGTGGCCCATGACGAGGGCGCGTTCGACCAGGGCGGCGGTGGCGGTGACATAGTCGGCGCCGACATAGCGCACCGGGCCACCGGCATCGTCGCGGCGGCCGACGGCGACATAGGGATAGTCGCTGGCGACCAGCTGGGCGAGCTCGTCGGGATCGAACTGGGCGCCCAGGATGAGGCAGCCATCGGCGAGGCGCAGGCGACTGTTGTCGCCGAACATGCGCTTGCGACCGGCGGCGTCGCGGCCGGCGCCGGTCATCAGCAGCAGGTCATAGCCGAACTGCTCGGCCGCCTCCTCGATGCCCAGCAGGAAGGGGGTGTAGAAATCGGCCTGGGCGGACGGAAAGGCGGGTTCGTAGGTGAAGACGCCGAGGATGCGGTTGAGGCCCTTGACCATGCGGCGGGCCACCGGATCGGCGACATAGCCGGTTTCGCGGATGACCTTGATGACGCGGTCGCGCGTCTCGGCCGGGATGCGGCCTTCGGCGGAGCTGGCGCCGTTGAGCACCAGCGAGACGGTGGCCTGGCTGACGCCGGCGAGGCGGGCGATATCGCGCTGTGTGAGGCGTTTGACGGCGGCCACGCGATCCTCCCCGATCCCGGTTCCATGCGCTAATGCGTATTAGCAAGTTATGCGTATTAACAGCATGGGGTGGGTGGGAGTCAAGGGGGAGGGAGGGGTATTTGCGGGTGGGTATATCTGCGGCGGCGGCGAGGGGGCGGCGAGGGGGGCGGCGAGGGGGCGGGCGCGGTGGTGGATCGCCCGCGGGGCCGGACCGGGGGTGAGCCGGGTTACCAGCCGAAGAAGCTGTCGTCGTCGTCCGGGCCGAGCAGGGGGCCGCTGAAGGTGGGCGGGGTGACGGGGATCTTGGCGGACCAGCCGACGAGATAGGAACTCAGCACCCAGCCGGTTCCGGTGACGAAGCACCACTGGTCGTCGCGGGTGCAGTAGTCGAGCGTTACCTCGCTGCCATTGGCGAGGCGCCCAATGGCGGGATAGTGGTAGCCCGGCCCGGTGCGCACCGCGATATTGCCGCCGCTGACCCGCGCAGTGGGCGCGGCCAAAGCGGGCGCCACGAGCAGCATACAGGCAAGGACAGCGAGGATCGCGCGCATCGAGGGCTCCGGAAACGGGGTTCCGGAGTCATGCATCGGGCAGGCGGCGGTTTCAAGGCACGGCGCGACGACGCACGGCGCGGACGCCTGCGGTTTCACGGTATGAAGCGGCTTTCGCCCCGACGGCTTGCGCCGCCTGTTTGTTCAGTTTGAAGAGGCGAAAGCCGCTTCACACGATCCGGTTTTTCCGGCGCACGCATCGAGCGGCCACCCGCTATCGGGGTTGAGCCCGGCGGGGTGGGGCGGTTGCCAATCAGGCCGAAGCCATCCCGGACCTCCTTTCTGCAAGGAGCCGCAGTTCCCCACACGCCAGACCGGCCGGTGGTCAGCATACACGCCGGTGCCAGGCGACCCCGGCTGCCAGTCCCCCCGCCCGATGCTTCGTCGGCACCGCGTGACTGGCGGGGATGGGTCCATTATGCGCCCGGCTTCAGAAGCGGGGATAAGTTTTTCGGTCTTCCCGAAAAGCCTCGATGCCCTCGATGGTTAGCCACTCATCGCCATAGTCGTTATCGTGGTCGCGATGGGCGTATTTGAACAGGTCGAGCTTGAGATCGGCATCGCGCAGCATGGTGGCGAGTTGCCGATGCGTGACGGCCTGTCGCGGATCGAGGCGGGGCAGGGTGCGGGCGCCCGGTTCGCGCGAAATCAGGCGATAGGTGTCGGCCAGCAGGGCGGCGGCGGCCGCAACGAGCGTGGGGCTGGCGACCGGCCCGGTGCCGTCGGTGGCGGCCCGGCCCAGTTGCCGGCGCAAAGCGACCAGCCGCTCGGAAAGCCGCTCATGCTCCAGGACTTTGAGAAATGAAATGATCTCGACCATAGGGGGTCTCCTTTCGCCCACAGCATGGGGGCGGAAAGGGCGAGGGGGATAAGTTTTTTCCTGGGGGCGGGAGAGCGGGCGGTGGCGGGGCGCCCGTTACCCGGCCGGCAATCACGACTGGCTTATGGTCAGCGTGTTGCGCTCGGGGACGATCACCAGCTCATAGGGCCGGCTGATGCGATAGCGGTTCTGCTCGGGATTGAATTCGGCGAACCTGAAGCCGGCCTCGGCCATCTGGCTGGCCTCGGCCAGGGTGAGCGGCAGCTCTCGGGTGGTGCGGTTGGCGAGTTCGGTGGTGAAACTGGGCATGGCGGCCTCGACAGGTTGTGTTCTGGTTTTGTTCTAATATGGGCTGAGGTGAGAGTCGAGTGGGGCGGTGATCACAAGATGTATAAGCTGGTTCGCCCGTCGGTCCTGTACGAGGTCAACCCAGCCGTTGATCCCGGCCTTCCCCGGAAGGACATCGCGTGCGGTCAGGCCGTCCCGCGTGGGCGGGGCGGCCTCAGCCGCTAGAGCTTGACCTCGGCATTGTCGCCCATTTTCGGGGCGGCGCCGGTGACGGCGGCGATGGCCATCTTGGCGAAGGTGACGGCGGCATTGGGGCTGTCCCACAGTTCGCCATCCTCGGGAGTGACGGTGATCAGGCGAATGGCCGGATCGTTCTCGTCCTCCCACCAGGCCTTGTCCCAGTCGGACCAGAGTTCGGCGATCTTGGCGCGGTCATTGCTGAGCTTGGCCGTGCCCGCGATCACCACATATTTGTGGCCGCCGCTATCGACCCAGGCGAGCGAGACGGTGGGGAAGCGCTCGATCTCGCCATTCTTGTGGCCTTCCACATCGACCAGGAAGTGGATGGCATTTTCTTCGCGGAAGACGCGGGCGGAGAGCGGTCGGCTGCGCTGGTTCTGCCCGTCCCAGGTGGTGAACATGCAGATGTCGATCTTCTTGGTCAGTTCCCAGATCCGATCGGTCACTTCGGCCGGGGTCTTCTGGTTGTCGTCGGGATGTTCCTTGGCCATGTCTGGGCCTCCTGCTGTGGACAGGGGTAATGGCCGGCGGGACGGGTGGTTGCCGGGGATATTTTTGGCAGGCGGGTGATCCAAACGGGGGGGTGGGTGCAACCCCCACCTAGCCTCCCCCTGAAGAGGGGGAGGGACCGATCCGGGGTGGGGCTCGGGCGGTGGCGAGCCCCGATGCCCCTCCTCCCCCTTCTTGAGGGGGAGGCCGGGTGGGGTTCTCTTTCTGCACCACTCATGCCAGCCTTCACCCCGGAGGCGCCATGGACGATCCCATCAGCTTTGCCCGCCGGTTGCGGCGCGACCAGACGGCGGCGGAGCGCCGCTTCTGGGCGCTGATCCGCCCCTGGCGCGACAGCGGCTGGCACTGGCGGCGGCAGGCGCCGATCGGACCCTATGTGGTGGACTTCGTCTGCAAGCGCATCAAGCTGGTCGTCGAGATCGACGGCGACAGCCACTATGCGCGGCGGGGATGGCCCATGATGCGCGGCGGACCGATGCTCTCAGCGGGCTCGGCTACACCGTGCTGCGCTTCACCAATAGTGACATGCTGGAGAATGCGGATGGCGCGTTCGACGTGCTGCGCGGCGCGCTGGGCGAGCCCGAAAAGGGACCCCCACCTTAGCCTCCCCTGAAGAGGGGGAGGGACCGGTCGGTGATGCGGCTCGGGCGGTGGCCTGGCCACGTACAAAGGGGAGGCCGAAGGGCGCCTTGTATTAGTGATCTCTAGATGCCCCGAACGCACCACAACAAACCAACCGTTGATGTTGTGGCTCGCCAATTCCCAAAACCCAATTTTTAGGCGACATTGAACAAAATGAATCTGACGCGAGGGCACAGGATGAAGCCGCTAAAGGACATAACGTTTGGCTTCTCAGATGCGGAGAATTACAAGCGGCGCGAAAATCGAGAGCTGTTCAACAAAATTTTTCTTCGGACAGATGCGCTTGACGAGATATGCGAGCCAAATATCTTTTTTCTTGTTGGTGAGAAGGGTACAGGCAAAACAGCGTATGCGGTACATTTCTCAAACACGACATATCGAGAAAATAGGTCCTTTCACAAATTTATTAGAGAAACTGACTACCTAAAGTTCATCAGTCTGAAGAATGACAACAGATTGGAGCTTTCAGACTACACTAGTATTTGGAAGGTGATCGTCTACCTTCTAATGGCAAAGGAAATCGATAGCGACTCTGGTCTTGTTAGGAAAATTTCGTCAGGTTGGAAATATTCTGCGATCAAGAGCGCAGTGGATGAGTATTACAGCAGTGCGTTCGCCCCCGAAATTCCGTCCGCACTGCAGTTTGTCGAGAACTCTAAGATTTCGGCGGAGATGCTTGCGAAGTACTTAGGCATCGAAGCGAAGGCTAACGCGTCAAACGAGTACACCGCCAAGACAGACAGCAGCGTATTTCAGACAAATCTACTCTATATCGAAAAGCATCTTGAGGACGCGCTAAAGTCAATTAAGCTGTCAGAAAACCACATATTGTTTATCGATGGCATCGATATTCGACCAGAAACTATCCCGTTTGGCGACTATCTCGACTGCGTCAAGGGTTTGGCGAATGCGGTTTGGGCCATCAACAATGATGTATTTCCGTCAATTAATGACTCAAAAGGGCGGATGCGGGTTGTTCTCTTGTTGCGCCCGGACATTTTTAACTCGCTGGGCCTTGTGAACAGAAATACCAAGCTGAAAGACAATTCGGTCGTTTTGAACTGGAATACGAAGTACCCAACTCATCGAGGTTCGGACCTGTTCAAATTAGCGGATAGGATGTTCCTGTCCCAACAGGATGAGCCGTCAGAAACAGGAGCGTGCTGGGATCACTATTTTCCATTTGACGCCGCAAATTTGAGTGCTGAAATCAGTGGCCGATCATCGTTTGTCGCGCTGCTTCGTTATTCTTTTCACAGGCCGCGAGACATTCTTACCATTCTCGATACGTTGTATGAGCTGTACGTAAAGAAATTTCCGGAGAAGCGCAGTTTTGAGTTACGCGATCTGAACAGCCCAGAATTTCGTGACTCCTATAGTAACTACTTTCTTGGTGAGATACGCGATAGTCTTTCGTTCTATTACAACACTGAAGAATTTGAGACATTCTTAAAATTCTTTGAGTATTTGGAGGGGAAGAAGGGTTTTACGTATGAGCAATTCTTGGATTGTTATACTCAGCTTACTGGTTTTCTCGCGGGCCAAGGGAAAGCGCCTCCAAGCTTTATGAAAAATCCAGAGGAATTTCTACAATTTCTCTATGATGTAAACGTAATTTCTTACATAGAACGCGCAGATGAAGAGCGATTTATTCACTGGTGCTTCATCGACCGGACTATCACTAATATCTCGCCAAAGGTAAAGGCGGGGCTCGAATATGAAATTCACTATGGATTGACTTCCGCACTAAACTTGGGGAAGCCCCTACACGAGCGCCAGAATTCTAGAAGTGCGGCGAAGCGGGAGAAATTCTTCTCCGCAGTAATCCAAAAGTACTTCCCTAAGAAAGGTTTTGGTTTTTTGGAGGCTGACGGTTTTCCGGCTCCTATCTTCTTCCATAAGACGGGGCTGTCTGTGGGATACGACGTAAAGGCTGGCGATAGCGTAGTGTTCGAGATGAAGCAAGACGGCCAGGGTCGGCTAGTAGCCACGGGGATTGGAAGGAAGGGATCGCGGTAGGTGCCATTTGGCGGATGCTGAGCTCCGCCGGAATGTCATTGTGAGTTGGCGCAGTCAGTGTCATGAACCCTCGGGTCGAGCCAGAGAGTAGGGCCGTCCTGGTTCGACAGCCTTCCTTCTCGTGATGTCTGCTAGAAGAACAAAGACCCCTCGGGTCAAGCCCGAGTGTGATGAGCGGTGGTTGGGGCTAACTTACCTCCCCACTCAACGTATCCAACTCCATCTCCCGTAGCCGCTTGACCTCATCGCGCAGCCGCGCCGCCTTCTCGAACTCCAGGTTCGTCGCAGCCTCCCGCATCTGGGCTTCCATGTCCTTGATGACGGCCGCCAAATTCGCGCCGACCTGGACCTGTTCCTTGCCGTCGCGACCCTTGCCGATCGAGATCGTGACGTGGTCCTGTTCGTAGACGCTGTCGACGATGTCGTGGATGTTGGAGCGGACGGATTGGGGGGTGATGCCGTTGGCTTCGTTATAGGCGAGTTGTTTCTCGCGGCGGCGGTTGGTTTCGGCGAGGGCGCGTTCCATCGAGCCGGTGATGCGGTCGGCATAGAGCACGACCTTGCCGTCGACGTTACGCGCGGCGCGGCCGATGGTCTGGATCAGCGAGGTTTCGCTGCGCAGGAAGCCTTCCTTGTCGGCGTCGAGGATCGCCACGAGGCCGCATTCGGGGATGTCGAGGCCTTCGCGCAGCAGGTTGATGCCGACAAGGACGTCGAAGGCGCCCAGGCGCAGGTCGCGGATGATTTCGATACGCTCGATGGTATCGACGTCACTATGCATGTAGCGGACGCGGATGCCCTGTTCGTGCAGGTATTCGGTGAGGTCCTCGGCCATTTTCTTGGTGAGGACGGTGAGCAGGGTGCGGTAGCCGGCCTTGTTGGTCTGGCGGATTTCGTCGACCACGTCATCCACCTGGGCCTTGGCGGGGCGGATTTCGACCGGGGGATCGATCAAGCCGGTGGGGCGGATGACCTGTTCGGCGAAGACGCCGCCGGTCTGGTCCATTTCCCATGAGCCGGGCGTGGCGGACACGTAGACGGATTGCGGGCGCATGGCGTTCCATTCCTCGAAGCGCAGGGGACGGTTGTCCATGCAGGAGGGGAGGCGGAAGCCGTATTCAGCCAGGGTCGCCTTGCGGCGCAGGTCGCCGCGATACATGGCGCCGAGCTGGCCGATGGTGACGTGGCTTTCGTCGACGAAGACCAGGGCATTGTCGGGGAGATATTCGAACAGGGTCGGGGGCGGCTCGCCCGGCTTGCGGCCGGAGAAGTAGCGCGAATAGTTCTCGATGCCGGCGCAGGAGCCGGTGGCTTCCATCATTTCGAGATCGAAAAGGGTGCGCTGCTCGAGGCGCTGGGCTTCGAGGAACCGGCCGGCGCCGTTGAGCTCCTGGAGGCGCGCCGCCAGCTCGGAGCGGATGGCCTTGATGGCCTGGTTCATGGTGGTGCGCGGCGTCACGTGGTGGCTGTTCGCGAAGACGCGGATGAAGGTGAGGTCGGCGGATTTCTTGCCGGTCAGCGGATCGAATTCGGTAATGGATTCGATCTCGTTGCCGAAGAGGCTGACGCGCCAGGCGGCGGCTTCATAGTGGGCGGGGAAGATTTCGACCGTATCGCCGCGCACCCGGAAGGTGCCGCGCACGAAGCCGGTGTCGCCGCGCTTGTATTGCAGGGCCACGAGCTTGGCGAGCAGCTCGCGCTGGTCGATCTTCTGGCCCTTCTGTACGTCGATGGTCATGGCGGTATAGTCTTCGACCGAGCCGATGCCGTAGATGCAGGAGACGGAGGCGACGATGATGACGTCGTCGCGCTCGAGGATCGCCCGCGTCGCCGAGTGGCGCATGCGGTCGATCTGCTCGTTGATGGTGGATTCCTTCTCGATATAGGTGTCCGTCCGCGGCACATAGGCCTCGGGCTGGTAGTAGTCGTAGTAGGAGACGAAGTATTCCACCGCATTGTCGGGGAAGAAGGACTTGAACTCGCCATAGAGCTGGGCGGCGAGGGTCTTGTTGGGGGCGAGGATCAGCGCCGGGCGGTTGGTGGCGGCGATGACCTGGGCGGCCGTGAAGGTCTTGCCCGAGCCGGTGACGCCGAGCAGGACCTGGTCGGTCTCGCCATTGTTGATGCCCTCCACCAGCTCGGCGATGGCGGTGGGCTGGTCGCCGGCGGGCTGGTAGCTGGTCTGCATGCGGAAGGGGCGGGCGGGGCTGCGCTTTTCGAGCCGGTTCTGCGCCTTGTGCGGCACCCAGGGGGATGAGCCTTCCACCTCCTTGCGGCCATGCAGGATGATCTGCTCGAGCGCCTTGACGGTGGCGGTGACGCCGACGGTCTGAGCGTTTTCGAGGCTCTCGCCCTTGCGGGCCTTGTTCTTCTTCACCGAAGCGTCGAGCGCCTCGCGCAGGCGGGCCTGGGCTTCCGGATCGGCCGCGGCGGCGCGGGAAATCTCGCGGGCCGATGGCTTGTGGCCGAAGCCGGCCTGGGCCGGTTCGCCCATGCCGTCGAAGTCGATGCGATCGACGGAGTTGATCTTGGTCTTGCTGGTCTTGGCCGACATGCCGGTGGCGGTGTCGTTGTTGGACTTGGTGGAGCGGCGCTTTTCCAGCGCGGTCTTCTTCTTTTCCGCCTGCTGGGCTGCCTTCAGCGCCGCCGCCTCGGCTTCGGCAGCGTCGGATGCCAGCTTCTGGTCGGCGCGGTCGAGCGCGCGCTTGTTGCGCATGCGCTCGGCATAGAGCGGCTTGGACGCGGCGATATCCTCGGCCTTCTCGATCTCGCCGAGGAAGTCGTCGATGGAGAATTCGGCTTTGCCGGGGCGGGCGGATTTGTCGGCCATGGGGATTGCTCGCGTTCGAGTTGTCGCGCTTCCGAACCGGATGACCGGTCACCACTTTACCTGGAAGCGCTCCAGCGCTGGATAAGGCGACTCAGATGGGGAACGAGGCGCGGTTGTGCAATGTCCCGGGCAGCATAACGGGTCTCTAACGGAGAGGGAACGGGGGCTGCTGACAGACGGTGGCAGCAGCCCGCGTGGGGTCAGTCGGCGCGGGTGACGCGGACAATGGTCGAGGTGCCGGCTTCCGGGTCCTCGGTTACGGCATAGACGGCGCCATCGGGGCCGACGCGCACGTCGCGGACACGGGCGTCGAGCGGCACACGTTCCTCGAAGGCAACGCGATCACCCTCGAGATGCGTAACGACAATGCCGGTCGCGACCAGACCGCCGATGAGGAAAGCGCCATTCCATTCGGGGAATTCCTCGCCCTCATACCAGGCCATGCCCGATGGGGCGATGACCGGATCCCAGTAATAGACCGGCTGCTGGGTGTCGGCATCGGCGGTGATGCCCTCGCCGATCGCCTCGCCGCTATATTCGATGCCATAGGCTACATCGGGCCAGCCATAGTTGAGGCCGGGCTCGGGCCGATTCAGCTCATCGCCGCCGCGCGCGCCGTGTTCGACCAGCCAGAGGCGGCCGTCACCATCGAGCGCCGCGGCCTGCACATTGCGGTGGCCGAGGCTCCAGATTTCGGGCAGGGCGCCCTCGGTGTCCGCAAAGGGATTGTCCGCCATGGGCTGGCCGTCGAGATCGACATGGAACACCTTGCCGAAGCCGCTGGCCAGTTCCTGGGCCTGGACGCGCGTCACCTCGTCGGAGCGCTCGCCGACGGTGATGTAAAGGGAACCGTCATCGGTCGGCACGATGCGGGAGCCAAAGTGCTTGTCGCCGTCATAGGTGGGCTGCTGCTGGAAAATGACGGAGACATCTTCGAGCGTGCCGCCGCCGGCATCGTCGAGGGCCAATGTGGCGCTGGCAACCGCGGTGCCGTTGCCGCCATCGCGCGGCTCGGCATAGGACAGGAAGATGCGGCCCGAGCTGTCGAAATCAGACGCCAGCGCCACGTCGAGCAAGCCCCCCTGGCCGCGCGCATCGACTTCGGGCACGCCGGGGATTTCCGGACCAAGCTCGCCGTCTTCGCCGACAATGTGCAGCGTGCCCTGCTTGGCGGTGACCAGCATGCGCCCATCGGGCAGGAATTCCATGGCCCAGAGCTGTGGCAGGCCTTCGGCCACCACTTCACTGGTGGTCTCGACCAGGTCGGCCGGCTGGGGAGCGCGGGTCTGGCCGGGGAAAGCCGGAACCTGATCGGGGGCATTGGCAGGCTGGGTCTCGACGGGTTCGCCCGCCGGGACTGCATCGCCTTCGGCAGGTGCGCTGCCTTCGACTGGTGCTTCAGGAGATGTCGCATCGGTCTGCGCCAATGCGGGAGTGACCAGCAGGGCCACCGAAAGTGCGGTGCCGGCCAGAAGGCGTGAGGTCTTCAGCATGATATATCCTATCCGGAATCATCAAATTGAGGGGCTTTGGCAGTCGCTGCATGCAGCGTGTGAGAGACCTAAGGCGTGAGGGCGCGGTCCGTTGCAGCGCCGGCGATCACTAATCCTCGAACGAGCGCAGGCGCCGCTGCAGGGCCGCCGAAGGAATTCGGCTGGGGCCTGTCGAAGGCGGCGGGGGCCGGTCGTCGTGGAAGCAGAGGGCGGCATGGGCTGCCGGTTGGGAGATGACGATGAAAACAGCGGGATGGGTATTGAGCGGGCTGATCGGCCTGTTCCTCGCGGGGGCCTCGGCGGCGCCGAAATTGCTGGGTCTGGCGGTGGCGCGGGAGCCCATGGAGGTGGTGGGGTGGCCGGCAAAGTACCTGGTGCTGATCGGCCTGATCGAGCTGGGATGCATGGTGCTGTTCCTGATCCCGCGCACGGCGCTGCTCGGCGCGGTGCTGACCACGGGGCTGCTGGGCGGCTCGCTGGCGGCCAATCTGCGGGTGGACAATCCGCTGTTCAGCCATACCTTGTTCTCCATCTATCTGGGGGCGGCGGTGTGGCTGGCGCTGTGGCTGCGCGACACCAAGGTCCGGGCCGTGTTTCCAGTGATCAAGAAGGGGGAACGGGCATGACCGACCTGCATTGCGGCTGCGGCAAGGTGCATCTGGACGTGCGCGAGGCGCCGATCATCGTGGCGGAATGCCACTGCACGTCCTGCCGCGAGGCGAAGCGGCGCATGGAGGCGCTGCCCGGTGCACCCAGGGTGACGGGCCAGAACGGCGGCTCGCTTTACGTGCTCTATCGCAAGGATCGCGTGCGCATCGTGGCCGGCAAGGAATGGCTGCGCAATTTCCGCCTCGGGCCCAAGTCGCATACGCGGCGGGTGATCGCCAGCTGCTGCAATACGCCGGTGCTGACCGAATTCCAGGGTGGCCACTGGGCGAGCCTATACGGCAATCTGTGGCCGGCCGGGACGCTGCCGGCGCCCGACCTGCGCACCCAGACCGGCAATGTGCCGGCGGGCGTGACGCTGGATGACAGCGTACCCGCGGGCGGCTGGGAGACGACGAAGTTCTACTTCGGCCTGCTGCTGGCCTGGGCGGCGATGGGTTTCAAGTCGCCGGCGCTGGCGCTGGATACGCCGGAGGTCGAGCTGCGGGGGTAGGGGTGTTTCGTCGACTGAATTCGCCCCTGGGCGCACCCTAAACAGCCGAAGCCGGACGGCTTCCGGAAGATGCCGGACGAGGCCCGGCCCGGGACGGACGGCTTGGCGCGGTTCCAAGTTGTCGGCACGTCGCGATGTGGTTCGCCAACAGCGATTACTGCATGCCTCGCTTGCTCGAATGAGCACGGTCTGGTTTAGGAATAGCGAACACTTCAATGATACTCATGCAGGCTAGCCCGGGTCTTGCCCGGGCCATGCGGGCCGTGGCGGTCCGGTGCGCGAGGTGAAGTGGTTTGACGTCCACTTGGCAAATCCTGATCGGCAATGTCGCCGTGGTGATGCTGGTCGTATTCGGCTGGGGCTATGCCCGCTCGCGGCTCTTTGGCCTGTCCGGCGCGATGCGCGGCGCGCTGTTTGGCGCGACCATGGGCGTTGGCGCCATTGCCACTATGGCCATGTCGGTGGAATTCGAGCCGGGCATGTATGTGGACATGCGGGCGACGCTGCTGGTGGTTGCCGGCCTGTTCGGGGGCCCACTGGCGGCTGTTATCAGCGGTCTGCTAGCGCTCGGCTGGCGCATCGGCATGGGTGGCGCCGGCATGGTGCCGGGCATCGTGGTCATCACCCTGTTCGTGCTGGTGGGCCTCGTTGGACGGCTGCTGATCGGCCGTCGCAGAACGAAAGTATGGCATTGCCTGGTGGCGGGGGGCGTTGCGGCCCTGGTCTGGATCGGGGCGCTGGTGGCAGTCTCGCAGGGGCCCATCGTGCCGCTGCTGCTCAATATCAGCGTGCCGCAGATGCTGCTCAATGTGGTGGCGACGGGGCTCGCCGGCATGGTGGTGCTGGAGGCGCGGCGGCGCTCGGCGGAACGCGACCTGCTGGCCGCCGCCTTGGCCCAATCGCCCGACTTCAACTATATCAAGGACCGGCATGGGCGCTTTGCCGCGGTGAACAATACGGTCGCCGAATTCAACGGCTTTGCGCGGCCGGCCGAAATGGTCGGCAAGACCGATTTCGACCTGACCACGCCCGAGCGGGCCAGCATGCTGTCGGCGCATGAGCGGGAAATCCTCAGCGGCGAGAAACCGCGGGTGGATTTCGAGGAATTGTTTGTCGACAAGAGCGGGCGGGAGCGCTGGTTTTCCACCTCGAAGGTGCCGTTGCACAATGCGGCCGGGCAGATCATCGGCCTAGCCGGCGTGACGCGGGACGTGACGGTGGACAAGACGCTGCGGCAGGAGCTGGTCGAGAGCCGGGATACGCTGTCCTATGCGCTGGCGGAGATGAGCGACGGGCTGGCCATGTTCGATGCCGAGGGGCGGCTGGTGTTCTGCAACGAGCAGTATCGCGCCTGTTTTCCCCACACCGGAAAGTTGCGGCAGCCGGGCGCCTATCTGCGCGACATCCTGCAGGCAGTGGTGGAGACCGGGGAGCAGATCACCGTGCCGCGGCACAATCCGGAAGCGTGGATCGACGCCATTGTCGCCAACCTCGCCGTGGAGAGCGAGGAGGAGATCAACCTGTTCGACGGCCGCTGGCTGCAATTGCGCACGCGGCCGACCAGTTCGGGCTCGACCATGGTGGTGATCGCCGATGTAACGCGCATGAAGCTGGCCGAGCTGGCGCTGCACACGACAACCAACCAGCTCAAGGAACTGGTGCGCACCGACAGCCTGACCGACCTGCTCAACCGCCGGGCTTTCGACGAGGCCATCGAGACCGAGACACGGCGCAGCGCCCGGGCGGGCACGGCGCTCAGCCTGTTGCTGGTCGATGTGGACCACTTCAAGGCCTTCAACGACCGCTATGGCCATCCGGCGGGCGACGAATGCCTGCGGCTGGTGAGCCAGCATCTCAAGGCCAGCATCAGGCGGCCGACGGACCTTGCCGCGCGCTATGGCGGCGAGGAGTTCACCGCCATCCTGCCCGATACCGATGCCGAGAGCGCCCAGCAGATTGCCGAGGCCTTCCGCAGGGCGCTGGCGGAGTCTCGGCTGCCCCACGAGTCGATCGAGCGTGGCTATGTGACGGCCAGCGTGGGGGTGGCCACTTATCCGCCGGAAAACCTGCATCGCGACCCGCTGGAGCTGGTGCGCACGGCCGATGAGGCGCTGTACCGGGCCAAGGCGGCCGGCCGCGACCGCGTGGTGGGCACGCGGATCATCGGCAAGGATCGCACGGCGGCCTGACGGTCAGACCAGGCGCCGGCCGGTCGCGTCGATGATGACTTCGCCATCTTCCTTGGTGAAGGGGCCGATGGCGGAATTTTCGAGGATATCGAGCACGACTTCGGAGGGCCGGCAGAGGCGTGTGCCCAGCGGCGTTTCGACGAAGGGCCGGTTGAGAAGGATGGGATGGGCCGCGATGGCGTCGAGCAGGGTATCGTCGCCCAAAGCGGGATCGGCCAGGCCCAGTTCGGCATAGGGCGTGTCCTTCTGCCGGATGGCGTCGCGCAGGCGCAGGCCGGCGGCGGTCACCAGCTGCATGATGCGCTCGCGGGAGGGCGGGGTCTGGAGATATTCGACTACGACCGGCTCGACGCCGGACTGGCGGATCATGGCCAGGGTGTTGCGCGAGGTGCCGCAACCGGGGTTGTGGTAGATGGTGACGGTCATTGCGCCGGCCTTTCCTTTTGCTCTTCGCGGGCATTGGCATCGAAGGCGGTGCGCGTCCGGTTGGCGAGGGCCACGAGGGAGAGCATGACCGGCACCTCGACCAGTACGCCGACCACGGTGGCCAGGGCGGCGGCCGAGGACAGGCCGTACAGGCTGATGGCAACGGCCACGGCCAGTTCGAAGAAGTTGGATGTGCCGATCATGGCGCAGGGGGCCGCGATGCGGTGCGGGATGCGCAGCAGCCAGGCGGCGCCGTAGGCGATGGCGAAAATGCCGTAGGACTGGATCACCAGGGGAACGGCGATCAGCAGGATCAGCAGGGGCTGGGCCAGGATGACATTGCCCTGGAAGCCGAAGAGCAGCACGACGGTGGCGAGCAAACCGGCCATGGAGGCAGGCTTGAGCCGGGCGGTGAAGGCATCGAGGCGGGCGGAGGAGGCGTCGGCCGCCAGCAGTTGCCGCCGCGTGACTATGCCGGCGGCCAGGGGCACGACGACATAGAGCAGGACGGACAGGAGCAGGGTTTCCCACGGCACGGGAATGTCGGTGACGCCCAGCAGCAGGGCAACGATGGGGGCATAGGCAAAGACCATCACCACGTCGTTCACGCTGACCTGCACCAGGGTATAGTTGGCGTCGCCGCGGATCAGTTGTGACCAGACGAAGACCATGGCCGTGCAGGGAGCAGCGCCGAGCAGGATCAGCCCCGCGATATAGCCATCGGCGTCGGCCGGCGGAATCCAGCCGGCGAAGACCCCCTTGAAGAAGACGACGCCCAGCAGGGCCATGGTGAAGGGCTTGATGAGCCAGTTGACGACCAGGGTCACGATCAGGCCGCGGGGTTGTTCGGCAATGCGGTGCAGGCTGCCGAAATCCACCGCGATCATCATCGGATAGACCATGGCCCAGATCAGCAGGGCGACAGGCAGGTTGACCTTGGCCACTTCGAGGGCGGCAAGAGCGGAAAAGACGCCCGGGAACAACTGGCCCAGGGCGATGCCGGCAACAATGGCCAGACCGACCCAGACGGAGAGATAGCGCTCAAATATGGACATGGACTAGGCGACTTCCCCGTGGCTGCCGGTGGTGCCTTCCATGGCGCCGATGTTGCGGAGCCTCGAGGCCATGGTCAGGCGGTCGATGCTGGACAAAGGCAGGCTCATGAAGGCGGTGATGCGGTTGCGCATGAAGCGGAGGGCAGCGTCGAAGGCGGCCTGCTGCTGGAAGGGCGTGCCATGAACCGCGGCGGGGTCCTCGATGCCCCAATGGGCGGTCATCGGCTGGCCGGGCCAGACCGGGCAGGTTTCGCCCGCGGCATTGTCGCAGACGGTGAAGACGAAATCCATGTTCGGAGCGTCCGGCTTGTCGAACTCGTCCCAGGCCTTGGACCGCAGGCCGTCGGTGGCGATGCCGGCGGTGCGCAGCGCTTCGAGCGTCAGGGGATGCACGTCGCCCTTGGGGCTCGATCCGGCGGAGAAGGCGCGAAACTGCCCCTTGCCGAGATGGTTCATGATCGCCTCGGCCATGATCGAGCGGGCGGAGTTGCCGGTGCAGAGAAACAGGACGTTGTAGATGCGCTCAGGCATGGCTGGAGACCTTTGGCGGACAGCACGGGGTGAAATCGGCGACCAGGGGCTCGCACAGCTGGGGCCGGCCGCCGCAGCAATCCTGGACCAGGAAGCTGGCGATCTCGCGCACCCGGTCGATGACGGCGCGATAGACGATTGAGCGGCCCTGGCGATCGGCCTCGATCAGGCCGGCGCGGGTGAGAATGGCCAGATGGGTGGACATCGTGTTCTGCGGCACATCGAGCCGGCGCGCGATCTCGCCAGCCGGCAGCCCCTCGGGCTCCTGCGCCACGATGAGCCGGAAGGCCTCGAGGCGCGTCGGCTGGGACAGGGCGGCGAAGATCTCGATGGCGATGCTGGATTCCATATATCGAGATTAATCGATATATGTGAGGTGTCAAGACGGGCTGATGGGCGGGAGGATGGTGATGCAGGCGGGCATTCCGCCTGCATCGGTGCAGCTATTCGGCTGCCCGCGGGGTGGCGTGAACCCCCGCGCCGGCAGGCATGAACACCACCCAGGCGAAGAGCAGGACGCCGGCGAAGGTGATCAGCGAGCTGGCGGCCACGATGGGCTCCATGCCCAGATTGCCCTGCAGGAGCAGGTAGAGAGAGCCGCCCATGATGACGACGCCAATGGTGTAGATGAAATACTGCACCATGGGCAGGCGGCCGGTGGCCTTGGCCGGGTTCAGCGCATAATAGCCGCCAAACAGGGCGCTGGTGACCCAGCCGAGCAGGTTGATATGGGCGTGGGCGCCGATGACATTGTGATTGCCGCTGACCGACATGTGGATGCCGACGCTGATGCCGACAATCAGGAACACAATGGCGCTGCGAAAGTAGAGATGTGACAGTCCTGGCATGCTGAGAAATCCCCCCTTGATGGCGCGAGGCGCCAGGATGGCGACTCGGGCGCACCAGCAGAAGCTAGCGCCGTCGCGGGGCGGGTGGAAGATGGTCGATTCGGGGTGCTGTGCCAGCGCAGTTACATCGGGCAGGCTGCGGAGGGCGGCTGCCGTGCCGCCCCCGAGTGTGGGCGAGACTGACTAGTAGACCCGGATGGAGGACAGGCTGCGGCGCAGGTAGCGGTCGAGGACCGGCTGGGAGGCGATGATGCGCTCGCAATAGCTCTGGAAGAAGCGGTCGCGGCAGACGGCGGCGGAAACGTTGCCGTCGATGCGGACCGAGGAGAAGCCGTTGTCGAGGCCGAGCAAAGCCAGATCCTGGATGACACGACCAGAGCCGACGCACAGCGCGGTGCCGGTATAATTGGTGCCCTGGTAGAAGCAGACACTGCCCGGGCCGCCGGAGGGGTAATCGGGATTGACGCCGCCGGGCCAGGGGGTGGGCGTCTTGCCGAAGGAAATGTGCCGCTTGTAGGTCCAGCCACGTCCGCCGTGGCCATCGACCAGGCACCAGAGCCGCTGGCAGCGCAGCACCTTGATCTCGAGCTTTCCGGCGATCTCGCCCGTCAGGTCATAGGCCATGCCCGGACCATTGCGCAGGGTCAGCGTGTCGGTACTCCAGGCGTGGGTCCCTGACAGCGACGCGGCCATGGCAGGTGCCTGGCCGAGAGCGAGGATGAACAGGAAGCTGGTAAGGGCGGTCAGCAGGCGGCCGAAGTGACGCATCGCAATAATCCTGTGCCTTGATGGGTGTTTACACTATCGCGGGAAGGGCTGGCCTCATAGGGGACAAAAAAGGGCGCAGCCGAGGCTGCGCCCTGTTGGTCCGGAGCGCTGGATCAGCGCACGCGAACAGAGACGACATAGTCGTCGAAATCGCCCAGCGAGGATGCGCTGGTGGTGTAGGTGCGGCAGTTGCGGAAGCTGCTCTCGGAGCAGACCTGAACCTGCAGGCCATCCTGGTTGTCGATCGAGGAAATCCGGTCGGCCCAGTCACCCAGGTTGCGGATGCTCTCACCCTCTTCGAGGCAGAAGCTGGCGCCGCGGAAGCGGGTGCGATCATAGAAGCAGGCTTCGCCGAAGGTCGGCTGGACGACCGGCGGACGGATGACCGGCGGCTGCGGCTGCTGGCCGATGCCGAAATTGAAGGTCGGGCCGCCCGGGCCGGTCGAGAAGCCGAAGGAGAGGCCGGGCTGCTGCGGATTGACGGGTGCACCGCCGCCAGCGCTCAAATAGTTGGCCGAGACCCAGCCATCAGGACCGGGCTTGGCGATATAGCACCAGGAGCCCTGGCACTGCTGCACGTCAACGGTGGTGCCGCGACGGACGGTATCGACCACGCCGTAATTGGTGCCCGGGCCGGAGCGCACGTTGACATTGCCGGTCACGGTGCCCGGCGCCGCATTGGCGGCAGGCAGGAAGACCACGACGGCGGTGGCGGCAACGGCGACGCCGGTGGCGATGTTCAGCAACATCTTGCGGGTATGGCGGTTCATTTCAGGCGCTCCTCTGCGCTGGGCCGGCCAGTCCCGGGGCGGGACGACGCTTGGTGACCGGAACCAGCCTTGTTTGTCTAAGAAACGGGGAGTCAGATGAAAGAGTTCCGGCTCCCCGGAAATTGCTCTGACGGGGTTAATACACGTCGATGGACGATGCCCTGCGATCAAGCTCGCTCGGCAGGCGCGACGTGTCGCGACGCAAGGTCACGCAGTAGCCGCGATAGTTGGAATCCGAGCAGAGATCGACACGGGCGCCGCCGAACACTTCCACCGAACGGATCATATTGTCCCAGTTGCGAAGGCGGGTGAAGGACTCGCCCTCGTCGATGCAGAAGCTCGTGCCGCGGAAATTGCGCTCGCTGTAAAAGCACGCGCCGGGGGCGTCATCGACGACCGGGGGGGGGGTCGGACGCGGTGGCTGCGGCTGTGGCCAGGGCCAGCCGGGATTGGGTTGAGGCTGCGGCAGGGGTTGCGGCTGAGGCTGCGGCTGCGGCTGGGGCGCCTGGGCAACATATTGCTGCTCGACCCAGATCGTCTGGGTCCCGTAGTAGACCATGCAGAAATTGCTTTCGCAGTGATCGAGCGTGACGGGCGTATTCGCGCGGATGGTCCCGGCATAGCCGGTTTCGAAACCCGGGCCCTTGTAGGCGTTGGTGTTGGCGGTGATGGTGACAGTCTGCTGCGCCATGGCGACAGCCGTGCCAGCGAGCACCATGAGGGCGGAAAAGAGACCAATGCGAACCGGTTTCACGGACAATACTCCGAAACTAAACGGCCAAATTTGACCTTACGTGCTTTGACCACACGCTAGCTGAACGCTGTCTGAACGGATTTGTTCAGGCGCCTGGTTCGATCCGGCGCTTGGAGCCGTCTTCGGCAAGGGCGACATAGACGAAGCGCCCGTCGGTGACCTTGACGCGGTCGGCGATGCGGTTGCGGCGGGCCCAGGCTTCCATGCTGATGGTGATGGAGGTGGTGCCGACGCGCTCGACGGTGGTGTAGACGCAGAGGATGTCGCCGACCTTGACCGGGGCGATGAAGGTCATGGCCTCGACGGCCACGGTGACGACGCGACCCTGGCTGCGCTCGACGGCGGCGATGGCGCCGGCGATGTCCATCTGGCTCATCACCCAGCCGCCGAAGATGTCGCCGGCGGGATTGGTATCGGCGGGCATGGCCAGGGTGCGGATGGTGAGGGCGCCGGTGGGCTCGGTGGCGGCAGGCTGCATGATCAAGGTCCTTTCACCGGCCAGCGGCCGACGGCTTCTTCCCAATGCTTGCGGCAGAGCGAGACATAGACGGACTTTTCGATCGACACCTGATCGCCGTCGGTCAGCACGCGCCCCTCGGTGTTCTGGCGCACCACCATGGTGGCCTTGGCCCCGCATTCGCAGATGGTGCGAATTTCCCGCAGCACATCGGCAATGGCAAGCAGCTGTTGGCTGCCGGGGAAGAGATTGCCCAGAAAGTCGGTGCGCAGGCCAAAGCACATGACGGGAATGCGCAGGCGGTCGCTGACGCGGGCCAGCTGCCACACCTGCTCCGGAGTGAGGAACTGGGCCTCGTCGACAAAGACACAATCGACCTTGCCGGCTTCCTGCTCGTCGCGGATCGACTGATAGAGATCATCGCCCGCCGCATAGAGCGCGGCCGGCTCGGAAATGCCGATGCGCGAGGAGATGAGGCCGACACCATCCTGCACGTAGAGCGAGGACGTATAGAGCAGCGGCCGCATGCCGCGCTCGCGGTAGTTGTATGCAGCCTGCAGCAGCAAGGTGGACTTGCCGGCATTCATCGCCGCATAGGAGAAGTAGAGCTTGGCCATGGCCACGTTGTGCCGGAGCGGATGGCGGTGCGCGAGCGGAAAGACGGGCGCTCCACAAAAAAGAGGCCGCCCAACCGGGGCGGCCAAAGATGCCGATCAAATCGGCGGAGAGCCGGGGTTGGCGGCCGAGCTCTCCAAAAGGCCGGGCGCGACGTTGGGGACGTGGGGCGCGGCGGGGGTCCGGGCCGAGTGGGGGAGGCCGGGAACACGATGACGCTAGCGGGCTTGTATGACGCGGGCATGACGCTGTTTGCTGGCGGCCGTTCAGCTGCAGTTCAGCTTGGCGACGGCAAGCTGATCATCCCCGGTATGGAGTGTGTTGCGATGCGGAAAGCGGTTCTTGTTGGTGGTGCATTGGCCATGCTGGCCCAGCCGGCGATGGCCTCGCCCGAGGGGACCTGGGAAATCGAAATGCGCGATTCCCGCTATAGCGTCGAGCTGTGCGGCGATGGCACGGCGCTGTGCGGCACGCTGATCTGGCTGGGCAATGGCGCCGACAATGCGGAAAACCTGCCCTATCTCAATACGCTGATGATCGACCATGCGCGGCAGGTGAAGCCCAACCAGTGGAAGGGCGACCTGCATATCTATGGGCAGACGGCGGGCGGCACGATCACCCAGGTGAGCGAGGACCAGATCACGCTCAAGGGCTGCGTGGCCTTCGTGATCTGCAAGACCTACCAGATGTATCGCTATCAGGAGTAGGGCGGCCCCCATTTCCTCCTTTTGGGTCAGTTGGTCGTCTTCGCCATATGCGCCTGTCGCCTTGACCAGAGCGGGGGGATGGCTTCGACGGCGACAATCGCCGCAAAGATCAGCGCCGCGCCGGCATAGCCGATGGGCGGCAGACGATCACCCAGCAGCAGTGCGCCGCCAATGGCGGCGAAGAGGCTCTCGGCCGAGAGGATGATGGCCGCATTGGCCGGCGGCACATATTGCTGGCCGATGGCCTGGAAGGTGAAGGCCACGGCGGTGGAGAGGATGCCGGCATAGGCGATCTCCAGCCAGCCGGCGCCGATGCCTTCCAAGGTCGGCGTTTCGATGACGAAGGCGAGGCCCAGCGCCACCGCGCCGGCAAACAGGAAGCTGACGGCGGAGACGAAGATCGGCAGGCCGGTGGCCCGCGCAATGTGGCCCAGCAGGATCACGTGCATGGCCCAGAACACGGCGCTGATGACGATGAGACCGTCGCCGCCATTGAAGCTGTCGAGGCCGCCCCCATTGAGGTAGTAGATGCCAACCAGGGCCAGCGGCACGCCGGCGAAGATGATCGGATGCGGGCGGCTGCGGAAGATCAGGAAGCCGAGCAGCGGCACGAAGAAGACGTAGAGCCCGGTGAGGAAACCGGCATTGGTGGCGGTAGTGGTGGCCAGACCGGTCTGCTGCAGCCAGGAGCCGATGAAGAAGACCAGGCTCATGGCGATGATCAGCGCCCAGTGGGTGGAGCTCAGCGGCGTGGGGCGGCGACGGCGTTCCCACAGGGCCAGCGGCAGCACCAGCAAGCCGCCCAGCAGGTAGCGGACGCCGGCAAAGGTCAGCGGACCCATGGAATCCATGGCGGATTTCTGCGCCACGAAGGCAAAGCCCCACAGCATGGTGCAGACCAGGAGCATGAGGGCGGCGAGAGGGCGGGACATTGGAATCGCCTTGTCAGAAAGGGATCGGGCACTTCACCTCTCCCTTGGGGGAGAGGTCGACCCGTCTTCGGGTCGGGTGAGGGGGCCTTGCTGCGGTGTGATGGAAAGGCCCCCTCACCCGACCTTCGGCCGACCTCTCCCCCAAAGGGAGAGGTGAAGAGGGGTCTACTTCAGTTCCGCATCCAGCGCCGCGATGAGCTGCTGGATCTCCTCCGGCGTGGTGTAGTGCACGAAGGACAATCGCAAGACGCCGTGATTGGGGTCGATGCCGAGGGCCTCGAGCAGGCGGTAGGCGTAGAAGTGGCCGCCGGCGGCCATGATGCCGTGGCGGGCCAGGCGCGCGGCGACGGCGGCGCCGGGTTCGGAGAGGCTGAGGGCGATGGTGGGGGCCCGGCTGGTGGGATTGTCGGGGCCAATGATGCGAATGGAATTCTTCTGGCGCAGATAATCGAGCAGGGGCGCGGCCAGGGCGATTTCCTGCGAACGCATGGCGGCGTGGGCGCGGCGGAAGGGATCGGCGCCTTCGACGCTGTCGCCGGCAATGGAAGCGACGGTTTCGAGATAGTCGACAATGCCCGAGCAGGCGGCGATCTGGGCGTGGTCGGGACCGGCCGGGGTCAGGCGATAGCGCAGCTTGGCGTCGTTGAAGTAGTGACCCTGGTTGGGCAAGGCCTGCGCCAGTTCGGGGCGGATGGCCATGATGCCCTGGTGCGGGCCATAGACCTTGTAGGCGGAGAAGAAATAGATGTCGGCGCCGAGCGCCTGAAGATCGGGCAGGCCATGCGGGGCATAGCTGACGCCGTCGATGGCGGTGACGGCACCGATCGCCTTGGCGCGCGCCGCGATTTCGGCGATGGGATTGATCTCGGCCGCCACGTTGGAGCAATGGGGCGCCGCGATCAGCCTGACCTTGCTGTCGAGCAGGGCATCGAGGGCGGCGAGCGACAGGCGGCCGGTCTGCGGATCGACCTGCCATTCGCGCACTTCGATGCCGGCCCTGGCCAGCTTGCGCCAGGCGCCGGTATTGGCCTCGTGATCCTGATTGGTGACGATGATCGCATCGCCCGGCTTCAGCCAGCCGGCAAAAGCATTGCCCAGCACATAGGTATTGGCCGAGGAGGAGGGACCGAAATGGATCCAGTCGGCAGTGACGTTGAGGGCCTGGGCGAGGCGCTCGTAGCTGAGATCCATCGCGGCGCCGGCTTCCTGGGAGGCCGGGTAGACCCCATAGGGCTGCACCTTGGTGGCGCGATAGTAATGGTCGAGCCGGGTGAGAACCGCCTGGGACGTATAGGAGCCACCGGCATTTTCAAAGAAGGCCTGGCCGCGCAGGGATGGTTCGGCAAAGGCCGGGAATAGCGCGCGGATGCGGGCCGGATTGAGGGGCAGGGTGGTCATGCAATATCCAGTCGGTGGGTCGCCGATTGGTAGAGGATGAGCGGGCAAAAGCAAACCCCGGCCGTTGAGGGCCGGGGCCTGCCCGACGCCTGCTCGGGGGCGACAGGCGTCGTCTGGCGGGTCCGCAGCCGAGAAGGAGGTCGGCAAGCGGCGGCGGACCCGAAGCGGCTAGCCGTTGGTCGGAGCTTCCGGAGCGGTCGCGGGCGCGCCCATCGGGCCCTTGTGCATGCCCTGGTGGCGCATGTTGCCCTTGCCGAAGCCGGGCATGCCATCGCGGCCGGGACGCTGCGGGGCCAGTTCGGCCTTCTGCTCGTCGGTGAGGCTGTCAAAGAAGGCCGTGGCCGCCGGCTGCACGGCCTCAAGGGCGGCCAGCTTGGCAGTCTCGAAGGCGATGCGGTTTTCGAGGCGCTCGGACATGTCGGGCAGCGCAGCGGCCTGGCCGGCAACCGGCGCGGCGGGGCGCAGGGAGTCGGTGGCGGCGGCGAAGTCTGCGGCGGCGTCCAGGGCGGCGGTCTTGAGAGTGTCGAACAGGCCCTGCTGCTCGTCAGTCATCTCGATGGCGTGGCTGAGGCGCACAAGGGCGATCTCGATGGCTTCGGCACCACGCTCGAAGCCGAGGACGTCGCCGCCGCCCATGCGGCCACCCTGGCGGGGGCCGTCATTGTGATGGCGGAAATTGCCCTGAGCTTCGGCCTGCGCGGGCGCAGCCATCTGCTGGGCATAGGTGGGCGCAATGGCGGTGAGGCCAATGGTTGCGGTCATCAGGGCCACAATGGCGGTCATGGGAAGCGTCTTCATGGTAGGTCCTTTGCATGGGAGCCGGGTGATCCGGTATGAGGACACTAGCGGGCGCCACATGGTCACGACCTTGCGGGCGCATGAAGACTTGGTCACATTGGTAAGGGAGGGTGCGCCCGTGCAGGACATTGTCGACGATCCATTTCCCGACGATGAGGCGATGCGCCGCCTGTGGCTGGCGGCCTGGGGTGACGCAGGGCCGGAGAGCTTTCAGCCCATTCTGGCGCGCAGCCTTGCCCATGTCTGCGCCCAGGACGGATCGAGATTGATCGGCTTCGTCAATGTCGCCTGGGACGGCGGCATTCACGCCTTCATCCTCGACACCTGTGTCGACCCCGACTACCGCCAGCGGGGCATCGCGCTCCGGCTTGTCGCGCGAGCGGCGGAGCTGGCGCGACAGCGCGGCGCGCAGTGGCTGCATGTCGATTTCGAGCCGCATCTGGAAGCCTTCTACCGCAAGGCCGGCTTCGGGCCGACGGCGGCAGGGCTGATGCGGCTGGCGCCCTAGCTGGCGATATATTCCTTGAGCACTTCGGCCTCGTGCTCGGCCTCCTCGATCTTGCGCTTGACCACGTCGCCGATCGACACGATGCCGGCCAGCTTGCCGTTTTCGGTGACCGGCATGTGGCGGATGCGCAGGCGGGTCATGCGCTCCATGACGTCGGCGATTTCGGTGGTGCGCGTGCAGGTGATGACGCCGCGCGTCATGCAATCGGCGACCGGCAGGGCAAGGGCGCTGGACACGTCCTCGCCGATGCGACGGACGATGTCGCGTTCGGACAGGATTCCGGTGATGGCGCCACCTGCGCCGACGATCACCAAGGCACCGATATTGTGGGCGTTGAGCGCGGCGACGGCCTGAGCCAGCGTGGCGGTATCAGGCAGGGTGTGGACAGCGGCGCCCTTGGTTTGCAGGATGGTATCGACAAGCATGCTGAAGTCCTCCTTGGCGAGAGTGTGGACCTGTCGCAGGCGGGCGGCAATAGGCTGATCGTCTGAGGAGACGGCAAAGAAAAGGGCCGGCGCGAGGCCAGCCCATGAGTGACTTTGGTCAGGAAACTGAAAGTCAGCCTTCGCGCTGGATGGGGGACCAGTGGCGGAGGGGGCGCCGGCGCGTCGGGGTTGTCTCGTCCGGCAGGGTGCCGCGCAGGGCAATGCGCGCAACTTCATACAAGACGGCGACCACCAGAATGGTCAGCGGCACCATGAATACGGCAATCTGGGCGTCCGGCTGTGCGGCGAGGTTGGCGGCCGTCGCGGGGGTGACCCCAGCCATCAGGGCCGCGGCAGCGCCGCCCGAGAGCAGGAGCGTCGTGGCAATGGCGAAGCGCTTGAAACTTTTCCGCCGGGGAGACGTAGATTTATGCATGGGATCGCCGTCTTCCTGCTCATCACGTTGGCCGCACTTAGCCATGTGAATGCGGTTCGAGTTTGGGTCGAATCTGGTCGGACGGGTACCATTTGAAGGCGAAACTGTGGCGGCCGGCCGAAATCGGCGGCAAGGAGGCGGGTATGCGCGTGCTTTTCGCAATGATGGTCCTGATCGTGTCACTGGGCGCTCCGGCCCTGGCTCAGGATGATGCCGCGCCCTGGCAGGCGACCATTACCGGGCAGGTCGAGGCGTTTCGTGCCGGGGACGGCGAGGCGGCCCTGAGCTTTGCCGGGCAGGGGTTCCAGACTCAATTCGAGGGGCAGCCGGAGGTGTTCCTGGGAGTCATCCTGGCATCGGGCTATGGCGCCATTGCCGAGTCCCGGTCGCACAGCTTTGGCGAATTCAACAAGGTCAGCGACACCGCGGTGCTGCAGGTGGTGAATTTCGTGGGGCGTGACCAAAGCCTCTATGAGGCGCTCTATCAGCTGGCCGACGAGCCGGGCGAAGGCTGGCGGGTGCAGAGCGTGGCGCTGCGCAAGGAGGCCGGCCTGGGCATTTGAGCCGCAGGCCGGAAATTGGCGCGGGTTTCACTCATAAACGTGACGGTGCGGCACGGTGCCGTTGTTTCCGCGGCGCGTCAGGACAGCGGCAATGGCGCTCGCGATAGGCGTCATCAGGCCATCGATGAACCGGCGGTTCTTTTCGATATGGGCCGAAGCTTCCGGGGGCTCCTCCCAATGCTGGTGATAGATGTCCTTGAACAGATAGCTGGCGGGGATCATGTCTTGCTCCAATCTTGAATCGATTCAATTAACAGCCGGGAAGGCGTCTTGAATCGGTTCAATCTGACTCTGCGAACGGGGCTGAGTCAAGCGAAAATTGAACCGATACAAAAGTCGTGCTATTGCGCTCGGTATCGGCAAGAGGAAGCAAGTGTGGCTAGACAGGCCCAGGCCAGTATCAAGCTCAAGGACGTCGCCAAGGCGGCGGGGGTGTCGCAAGGTACGGCGTCCAATGTGTTCAGCAAGCCAGATCTGGTTCGCGAGGAGGTCCGCGATCATGTGCTCACCGTCGCTAGAGAACTGGGATATGCCGGACCAAGTGTCACCGGGCGCCTGCTGCGGCAGGGCAGGGTCAATGCCGTGGGTGTCGCGGCCATCGAGCCGCTGAGCTACTTTTTCGAGGATTTGTGGGCTCGCCAGCTCATGGCTGAGATTTCCGACATCTGCGACGCGCGCGGGGCCGGGGTCGCGCTGGTTTCAGCGCGAAGTGACGAGCGGCTGGACTGGAATATCCAGTCGGCGCTGGTTGATGGGTTCATCCTGCTCTGCGTCGAGGGCGGCGAGCGGCTGGTGGAGATCACCCGGCAGCGGCAATTGCCCTATGTAGCGCTGGCCATCGGGGCTGAAGACCAATCGATTCCGGCCATCGGAGTGGACAACCGGGCTGGTGCGCGCGTGGCGGCCGAGCATCTGCTCGCCTTGGGGCACCGGCGCTTCGGCATTGTCTCGACCATGTTGAAGGACAGTCATGCCGGACGTGCAAACCAGGCGTTGGTGCGGCAGGCCCGGTATTCCACTTCACGCGACCGTGCGCTTGGCTATTGGGATGCGCTGGAAGCGGCGGGAATCGACATCGATGGAGTGCCGGTCTTCGGGACTCTGGAAGACGAGGCCAGTACGCATAAAGCTATGGCAGAGATGTTTGCAGTCAAAGTGGTGCCGACGGCCATACTCGCCATGTCGGACAAAATCGCCATGTGGGCGGTGGACTGGCTTTTCCGGTCCGGCCGGACGGTGCCGGGCGATGTATCGGTCGTGGGGTTCGATGGCGTGCCCGAAGGTGCAGTAGCGACGCCCAAGCTCACCACCATGGCGCAGCCGATGACCGAGATAGCCCGGCTGGCCGTGGAGGCGGCGCTGGAGGGGAGGCAAGTCGAGGGGCGCCGCGTCCTTTCCACCGAGCTGGTGGTGCGCGAAAGCACCGCTCCGCCCAAGGCATAGCTTGCCGGGCACGCCTCGGGGCCTTATCAGTCGGCCCGGCATTTCCGGGAGAGTTGATATGGGTTTTCTGTCCGAGGCATTGGAGCGCGTGGCGCCATCCGCGACGGTGGCGATCAGCCAGAAGGCGCGCAACCTGGCGCAGGAGGGACGTGACATCATCGCGCTCTCGGCCGGCGAGCCGGATTTCGATACCCCGCTGCATGTGCGCGATGCCGCCAAGAGGGCGATGGACGAGGGCAAGACGCGCTATACCAATGTCGATGGCATTCCCGAGCTCAAGGAGGCCGTGGCCGCCAAGTTCCGCCGCGACAACGGGCTGGACGTGACGGCAGCGGACTGTTTCGTCAGCTCGGGTGGCAAGCAGATCATCTTCAACGCGCTGATGGCGACGCTCAATCCGGGCGACGAAGTCGTGGTACCGGTGCCCTACTGGGTGAGCTATCCCGAGATCGTGCGGCTATGCGGCGCCGAACCGGTGTTCGCGGTGGCCGATGCCTCGACGGGGTTCAAGCTCAAGCCGGACGTGCTGGAAGCGGCGATCACGCCCAAGACCAAGTGGCTGATCCTTAACACACCGAGCAATCCGACGGGCGCGGCCTATACGGCCGAGGAGCTCAAGGGGCTGGCCGAGGTGCTGATGCGGCATCCGCATGTGCACATTCTCACCGATGATATCTATGAAGTGCTGGTCTATGACGGCGGCACCTTCGCCACCATTGCGCAGGTGGAGTCGAAGCTGCAGCCGCGCACGCTGACCATGAACGGCGTTTCCAAGTCTCATGCCATGACCGGCTGGCGCATCGGCTATTGCACCGGGCCGCGGCCCTTGCTGGCCGCCATGACCAAGCTGCAGAGCCAGTCGACGACCAATCCGAGCTCGGTCTCGCAATGGGCGGCGGTCGAGGCGCTGAACGGACCGCAGGATTTCCTCGCCGAATGGCGGCAGGTGTTCCAGGCGCGGCGGGACCTGGTGGTCAAGGGGCTCAACGCCAATACCGGGCTCGATTGCCTGACGCCGGAAGGGGCCTTCTACGTGTTCCCGTCCTGCAAGCGGCTGCTGGGCAAGACCAGCGCCGGAGGCAAGCGGCTTGAGACCGACGAGGATTTCGTCATGGCGCTGCTGGAAGAGACCGGCGTGGCGCTGGTGCATGGCACGGCGTTTGGATTGCCCGGGCATTTCCGGCTGAGCTATGCGGCGAGCAATGCCGAGCTGGAAGAGGCGGTGCGGCGCATCCAGGGGTTCTGTGCGGGAATTGTGTAGCGCGCTTTCACCTCTCCCCCAAAGGGAGAGGTGAAAAGAAGGCCTACTTTCCCATCCAGCTCAAGAATCCGGTGCTGTCGCCGCCGGCGTCAGCGAACATCTGCAGCAGCTGGTTGGTGGACTCGTAGCTTGCCGCGGCGGCCTGGTAGAACTGGTCGCTCCACCCGGCGGCCTGGCGTTCCTCGGCGCTCATCGAGGCATAGATGGCCATGATGTTCTGGCTGAAGGCCGTCGGATCGCTGGATTTGGCGGCGTTCTGGAAGCCGGCCAGCAGGGCGGCGCCGCTCTTGCTGCGCAGGGCGGCCTCGGCGTGGCGGACTTCCTCGGTGGTGAACTTGTCGCCGGTATTGAGCGCGATGGCCGAGAGGCTGCGGCTGTCGAACTTTGACAGGTCGATATAGGTGCCGACGGTGGTGGTCTTGTTGAAAGTGGGCGCCTTGCCGGCCTTGATCGCGTCGGCATAGAGGCTGTCGAGCGTCTTGCGGGCGGTGGCGGCGACATCGGCGATGTCAGTGGGCTTGATGGTCTCGCCGGCCTCGACCAGAGCGAGGTAAAGGGCCACCGGGTCCTCTTCGCCGGCGTCGGGCATGGTCTTGGGATTGGACTGCAGCTGCTTGAGCGCGTCGGTGACGGCAGCGCGGCCGGCAATCCAGTCCGCACCGGCCTTTTCCTCGGGGCCCAGGCCATCGAGATATTCCGCGGCGGCCTTGTAAAGTCCGGTTAGATTGCCGGTGACCTTGGCGAGAGCGGCAGGGCCGGCAAGGGCTGCCTCGAAGCGGCGCTGCATTTCGAGGCCGGCAGCCGTGCGCTCGTCCTCGGTGAAGCTGTCGTCGCTCGCCATGGCGAAGAGTTCGCGGGCATCGAGACTCGAGAGGTCGAGCGCCAGCTTGTCGTCCTGCAGTGGCGAGGTGCGTTCAGCCTCCGTCAACAGCGTGGCCAGCTTGGCGCGGGCGTCGGCCACGACAGTGGCAAAGTCCTTGGTCGCCAGGGCCGCAAGGGCGGCGTCAGAGAGGGTGACCGATGTCGCTGCCTGCTCGGTGGTGGTCGTGGCCGTTGTCGCGGTCTTGGCGCTGGCGGCCGCCTGGTTCGAAGCCGCTGCCTGATAATAGGTGTTGGTTGAATAGCCCGTATTGATGGCAACCATCGGACGCTCCTGCGATCGGTCAGAGACCGCCTTGCAAGCTGCGTGCCGACAAAAAACGCTGATGAATCAAGGGGAAGTCGGGGCGTTTGCGCCGTCGCGCGGCAGAATTTGCCGGGGCGAGGAGAAAATGCTGCCGAAAAATAGAAAAGGCCCCGCCCGAGGGGATGGGCAGGGCCCAGGGGTCAGCAGCCGAAGCGACTGACCTTGGAGGAGCGGCGCCACGACCGCCGCTAAACTGGTCGAAGCCACTATCCTATGCCGGGTGGAAACGCACAAACGCGCAATGGGAAGTGCTGCCATGCAGATTTGCAAATGGGCAAAAAAAGAGGCTCCAACCGAAGTTGGAGCCTAATGATAGGGCCGAAGCCAAATCGTAAGTATGGCCCAGCGCAAGGGAGGAGGATATGCGCCGAACCGGTTGGACCCAGGCCGAGGGAGGAGGATACGGCCGAGATCCGGTGTCGCAAGAAGCGGGTCCGAGGGAGGAGGATACGGAGCGGCTTCACCAGCGACATTGGCAATATAGGTTTTGACCGTTTGGTCAGCAATGCATAGGTCAACATGACTGCCATGCATTTTGCACAGCGACAAATTGTCAAGCCGACGCGCTGGCGGCGGGCCCCGGCCATACGGCCAGAGGCCTCAAATCGCTCCAGTGGAGCGATTTGCCCTGCGGGATGACTCCAGGTTCACCGGAGCGAATTCAGTCTTGCCGTCGCCTAGAAGACGGCGAGATACTTCAGCATGGCGATGATGCCGATGACGATGACCACGATCTGAATGATCTGGCGGATCTTGGCCTCGACCGGCAGGCGCTGAACCAGCCAGAGGATGAGGACGATCACCAGGAAGGTGATCAGGATGCTGATAAGGACGGAAGTGCCCACGGAATTCTCCAGGCGCATGGATCGCGCGTTCGGTAACGCGCTCGTGAGCAGATCGTTGCGTTGCTCCCAGCCCCAAGCGCGAATAGGCCCTGGCGCCGCGTGATGAGCAAAAAAAAGCCCTGTCCGAAGACAGGGCTGATGACTGGGCCGAAGCCAAATCCAAAGTGGGGCAGAGAGCAAGGGAGGAGGATATGCGCTCTGCCAGTGAACCTTGATCGAGGGAGGAGGATACGATCTCGGTTCGGTGTCGCGATACGGGGTCCGAGGGAGGAGGATACGGAGCACGCCTCAGCGACGCCGTTAATATGAACTCTATCGGCTCGGTCGACAATACAATGTCTGACATGTCAGCCATGCAGTTGGTGCACAGGCTTGGCCAAAAAAAGTGGCCCCGCTCGAGGGGAGAGCGGAGCCACAAAGTTGCGGGAACAGGTCCCGCAAGGAGGGAACGCAGCAGGGCGCAAGGGAGGGAGGAGAACGCACCCGCTGTGTATGCGGGCATATAGGAGGGTTGATCGTGCCCAACAATTGCGCAGGCAGCATACAAGCTATGCAGCGAGTGCATGCGATTTGGAATAATCGTGATAAATCAAACGACTATGGACGAAATCTTCGATCCTTGCAGGATCAAACCCTGGTGGCCTGGAGCCTGGCCTCGAAGCCTGCAAGGGCGCCTGTGAGTTCGCCCAGATGGTCGATTCTGGCATAGCGGGGTTCGTCGACCGGTTCCTCGGCATGTTCGTAGGACCAGGTCAGGTCGTGCGGGACATGGACGGCAAAGCTGCCGGCCTCCAATGCGGGCAGGATATCGGAGCGCAGGGAATTGCCGACCATGACGGTGTGTTCCGGCCCATCGGTATGGCGCTCGAAGATGCGCGCATAGGTGGCGGCATTCTTGTCGGCAACGATCTCGATGGCGGCGAAGTAGTCGGCAAGGCCGGAAGCGGCCAATTTCCGCTCCTGGTCGAATACATCGCCCTTGGTGACCAGGATCAGTCGATGGGTCTGCTGCAACTGGTCGAGTGCCTGGTCGACATAGGGCAGGGTCTCGATGGGGTAGGTCAGCAGTTCGCGTCCGGCGGCGAGGATTTCGGCAATCACCGTTCCGGGCACGCGATGGTCGGTTACGTCGAGCGCGGTCTCCACCATGGACAGGGCAAACCCCTTCATGCCGAAGCCATAGAAGGAGAGGTTCCTGGTGACGGAGGCGATCAGCCGATCGGTGAGATCGGGTGCGTCGGTATAATCCCGGAGCAGATCGGCAAAGCGCTGCTCGGTCAGGCGGAAGAACTGCTCGTTCTGCCAGAGCGTGTCATCGGCATCGAGGGCGATGGTGGTGATGGGCATGGGCGTGACCCTTGCTTGCGGAAGGAAGCGCTTCGCCATTCGGCCATAGGCCTCATGGCCTTCTGACCGAAGATCACGCCACTGGCGTGATCTTGCGCAAAGCGCCGGTCAGAAGCTCCACTCTCTCGCCTTGGCGACGAGGAAGTCGCGGAAGACGCCGACGCGCTTGGAGTTCTTGAGGGCGGGCGGATAGACGAAATAGGCTTCGTAGGCGGGCAGCTCGATCTCGGGGAGGACCTGGATCAGGTCGTCTTCCTTTTCGGTGACATAGTCGGGCAGCATGGCGATGCCGATGCCGGCGCGGCAGGCCTGCATCATGCCATAGATCGCATTGACCTTGAGGGCGGCGCGGCGCGGGCTGGAATCGGTACGCCCCATGCGCTCGAGGAAGTTGATGTCGCCCAGATAGGACGGAACCGGCTCGCCGAAGCTGATGATGCGGTGATTGTCGAGCTGTTCGGCGCTCGAGGGCATGCCGTGATCGTCGATATAGGCATTGGATGCGTAGAAGTGGTTGTGCACCGTGAACAGCTTGCGCTGGATCATTTCCGACTGGTTGGGGCGATGCAGGCGGATAGCCACGTCGGCCTCGCGCATGGCCAAGTCGAGCTCGGCGTCGTTCAGGCGGATTTCGAGCTGGATCAGCGGATAGAGCTTGAGGAATTCGTCGAGCCGCGACGACAGCCAGGTCGAGCCGATACCCACGGTGGTGGTGACGATGAGCGGGCCGGTCGGGACGTCCTGGCTTTCGGACATCTGGGTTTCGACCTGCTGCAGCTCCCAATGCATGCGGTGCGCAGTGCGGAACAGCTGTTCACCGACTTCGGTGAGAACGAGGCCGCGGGCATGGCGGATGAAGAGCTTGAGGCCGAGATCGTCTTCCAGCGCGGAAATCTGGCGGGACACGGCCGACTGGCTCATGCCCAGCTTTTCGGCGGCATGGGTGAAACTGCCCGACTCGGCGGCGGTGTGGAAGATCCGGAGCTTGTCCCAGTCGAGCATTTTTCTTGACGCTTTCTACTTGTCGATCAGCCGGGGTGCGGAACCTTGCCCGCCATCACGGCGGAGACATGGCAGGATGCAAAATGAGTGGAGCGTGGATCGCACATCCTGGCAATCTACTCCGCCGCTTCGGCAAGTTCGTGTTCGGCCAGGTATCGTTCGGCTTCCAGCGCCGCCATGCAACCCATGCCTGCGGCAGTGATTGCCTGACGGTAAACATCATCAGTCACATCACCGGCAGCAAAGACCCCAGGAACGTTGGTTTCGGTGGTCCCGGCCTTCACCTGCAGGTAGCCGCCCGGCTTCATGTCGAGCTTGCCGGCAAAGATCGCGGTGGCCGGTGCGTGGCCGATGGCGATGAAGATGCCGTCGATGGGCTGCTCATAGGTGCGGTTGGCCGCAATGTCGCGCAGGGTCACCGAATTGACCGAGGGTGGCATCGCAGAGCCGCCGATATCGGCGATCTCGGTATTCCAGCGCACTTCGATCTTGGGATTCTTGAACAGGCGATCCTGCAGGATGCGCTCGGCGCGGAATTCGCTGCGGCGATGCACCAAAATCACCTTGGAGGCGAAATTGGTGAGGAACAGGGCTTCCTCGACCGCGGTATTGCCGCCGCCGACCACCAGGACTTCCTTGTTGCGATAAAAGAAGCCGTCGCAGGTGGCGCAGGCAGAGACGCCGAAGCCCTGGAACTTCTGCTCGCTGGGCAGGCCCAGCCATTTGGCCTGGGCGCCGGTCGCGATGATCAGGCTGTCGGCGGTGTAGATGTCGCCGCTGTCGCCGGTCAGCACGAAGGGACGGCGGTCGAGATCGACGCTGACGATGAGATCATTGACGATCCTGGTGCCGACATGCTCGGCCTGGGCCTTCATCTGGTCCATGAGCCAGGGGCCCTGGATGACGTCGGCAAAGCCGGGATAGTTCTCGACATCGGTGGTGATGGTCAGCTGGCCGCCGGGCTGCAGACCCTGGATCATCACGGGCTCCAGCATGGCGCGCGCCGCGTAGATCGCAGCGGTGTAGCCGGCCGGACCGGAACCGATGATGATGACTTTCGCGTGCATCGCAACGCTCTCCGACAAAAGCGAGTACTCCTCGGCCGCTAGTTAAAGGGCGAAGGAGTAGTCTTTCAAGGCAAACTGTTCCGCCGCTGGACAAGTCCTGTGGAACAGACCGAAATGTCACACCCGACTTGGGCAAATGCCCAAGTTTTGAGCGTCACGCATACTTTATCTTGATGATTTCGTAGCTCCGGGCACCACCTGGAGCGGCAACCTCGAACGAATCGCCCACCGACTTGCCGATCATCGCGCGGGCGATGGGCGAGGAGATCGAGATGCGGCCGGCCGAAGCATCGGCTTCGGGATCGCCCACGATCTGGTAGGTCTTTTCTTCCTCGGTGTCCTCGTCGATATAGGTGACCGTGGCGCCGAACTTGACCTGGTCGCCTGAAAGCTTGCTGACGTCGATGACATCGGCGAGCGCGAGGATGGTCTCGAGTTCCTTGATGCGGCCCTCGTTGAGGCTCTGCTGTTCCTTGGCGGCCGAATATTCAGCGTTTTCGGACAGATCGCCATGGGCACGCGCTTCCGAGATCGCCTCGACAATGCGACGGCGCTCGCTGGCAGTGCGGTGCTCATATTCGGCGGCCAGGGCCTTTTGGCCTCCAACCGTCATCGGGATCTTTTCCATTATCGTCGCCTCCAATCGGCACGGCAGTTCAATAGCTATCCCCAGCCAAAATCCGTTCGGCGTGCGCTTCACGATTAGTTTTGCGGGGAGATGCGCCCAAATTGCCCGCCTGCCGCGTTCCGGTCAAGCGGTGTCGTCATGAAGATGGTCATGTCCACACCCGCATTCAAGTTTTGGGACTCCAAGCGTCGAAAGGCCCCAATGATGACCGATCATGTTTCCGTCGCCGTCGCGACTGCCCTTGCAACCCTCGCGCTGGCCATGCCGGCGCAGGCGCAGACGGTGGAGTCCAGTGCGGGCAATCTCAGTGCCACGGTGATTGCCGAGGGGCTGGATCATCCCTGGGCACTCGGCTTCCTGCCGGATGGCCGCGTGCTGGTCACAGAGCGGAGCGGACAATTGCGGGTCATCAACAACGGCATCGTCGGCGAGCCGATTGCGGGCGTGCCCGATGTCTATGACCAGGGGCAGGGCGGCCTGCTCGACCTGGCGCTGGCGCCGGACTTCGAGACCAGTGGCCGGATCTACCTTACCTTTGCCGAGCGCGCCCAGGATGCCGGCCAGCAGCGCGGGCAGGGTACGGCGCTACTGTCGGCGAGGCTGGTGCTGGAAGGTGAAGGGGGACGGCTGGAAGACCCGCAGGTGATCTTCCGCATGAATCGCTTCACCAATTCGAACCGGCATTTCGGCTCGCGGGTGGTGATTGGCAATGACGGCAACCTGTTCGTGACGCTGGGCGATCGCGGCGACCAGGATCGCGCCCAGGACCTGGGTGATCTGGCCGGCGCCATCGTGCGCATTGCGCCGGATGGTTCGGTGCCCGCCGACAATCCCACGCCGGAGGGCTGGGCGCCCGAGCTTTGGAGCAAGGGTCATCGCAATCCGCAGGGCGCGACGCTGCGGGCGGACGGGGCGCTGTTCACGGTCGAGCACGGCGCGCGGGGCGGCGACGAGGTCAACATGCCCCAGCCGGGCGCCAATTATGGCTGGCCCGTCATCACCTATGGCGTGGACTATTCGGGCATTCCCATCGGCGAGGGCACGGAAAAGCCGGGGCTGGAGCAGCCGCTGCATTATTGGGACCCATCCATTTCGCCGTCGGGCCTCGACTTCTACGAGGCTGAGTTGATCCCGGGCTGGGAAGGCGACCTGCTGTCGGGCGGCCTCAGCGGGCAGGTGCTGGTGCGGCTTGATATGGATGGCGACGAGATCGTGGGCGAGGAGCGGCTGTTTGCCGGCCAGCTTGGCCGCATCCGCGACGTGCGGGTGGGGCCGGACGGGGCGATCTACCTGCTGACCGACGCGGACAATGGGCGGTTGATCCGCGTGGCGCCAGAGGGCAACTAGGCGCCAGGGCAGAATGTGACGTCGCGCGGCTTGCTTGTCGCGCGGCGCCGCCAGACAATGCAGGGGCAGCAAGCCGGAGCAGTGCATTGGCCGATACCAGCCATATCGTCGGGGGCGGACCCAAGAAGGTTCTCTATACGCTGGCCACCATTGCCCGCATGGGCGTGGGCAAGGCGGGCAAGGCGCTGACCGCCAAAAATGCCTGCAAGGCCTGTGCCTATGGCATGGGCGGGCAGCGCGGCGGCATGACCAATGAACTCGATGAGTTTCCCTCCGTCTGCAACAAGAGCGTGCAGGCGCAGTCGACCGATATCCAGCCGGGCATTCCGCATGAGATATTCGCGCATCCGCTTGCCGACCTGCAGGAGCTGACCGGTCGCGAGATGGAGCATCTGGGGCGGCTGGGTACGCCGCTGTGGAAGGCGGCCGGCTCGGACCACTATGTGCCGGTGGACTGGGACTTTGCCATCGACCACGCGGCCAAGAACCTGGCGGCGACTGACCCGAAGCGGAGCTTCTTCTACTCGTCGGGGCGGTCATCCAACGAGGCGGGCTTCATCTTCCAGCTGCTGGCCCGGGCTTACGGCACGAACAATGTCAACAACTGCTCCTACTATTGCCACCAGGCGACCAGCGAAGGGCTGGCCACGACGATCGGCAAGGGTACGTCCAGCGTCGAACTGGAGGACCTGACCGGAGCGGACCTGATCTTCGTCATCGGCGCCAATCCATCGTCCAACCATCCCCGCTTCATCCACATGCTCAAGAACTGTCGCGAGCGGGGTGGCGAGGTCATCGTCATCAACCCGGCAAAGGAGCCGGGGCTGGTCAAGTTCGCGGTGCCCAAGTCGCCCAGTTCCATGCTCAAGGGTGGCAGCGAGATTGCCTCGGACTACGTGCAGCCGCGCATCGGCTCGGATATTGCCCTGATGAAGGGCATCGCCAAGGCGGTGCTGGACATGGGCTATGAGGACCGTGCGTTCATCGCGGCCTACAGCAGCGGCTTTGCCGGCTTCGAGGCCGATCTCAAGGCGCTCGGCTGGGACGAGATCACGGCCGCATGCGGAATCGGGGTCGATGAGATCAGGCATATCGCCACCCGATACGGTGAGGCCAAGCGGGTCGTGTTCGCCTGGGGCATGGGCATGACGCACCACATCCATGGCGTCGCCAATGTGGAGGCCATCGCCAATCTCGCGATTTTGCGCGGCATGGTGGGCAAGCGCTATGCGGGCCTGCTGCCGCTGCGCGGGCATTCCAATGTGCAGGGCATCGGCACGATCGGGGTCAAGCCGGTGCTGGCCAAGGATGTGCTGGCGAAGATGGAGGCCGAGTTCGGGGTGAAGTTCCCCGAGGAGAAGGGCTTTGATACCATGGCCTGCCTCAAGGCGGCCGAAGCGGGCGGGATCGATAGTGCCGTCATCATGGGTGGCAATCTGTGGGGCGCCACGCCGGACCGGGCCTTTGCCAGCCGGGCCATGGAGGCCATTGGTTTCAAGCTGTTCCTCACCACTACGCTCAATATGGGCCATGTGCATGGGCTGGGCGATGGCGACGTTCTGGTGCTGCCGGTGACGGCACGCGACGAGGAGTGGGAGCCCACTACGCAGGAGTCGATGTTCAACTATGTGCGGCTCAGCGATGGCGGCATTCGCCGGCTGGACAATGTGCGTCCCGAGAGCTGGATCCTGGGAGAGATCGGGCAGCGCCTGCTGCCCAATTCGCCGATCGCCATCAAGACATTCTGCGCCCATTCGAAGGTGCGCAATGCCATCGCCGCCATCGTGCCGGGCCTCGAGGAACTGGCCGACATCGATGTGGCCAAGCAGGAATTCCACATCAAGCACCGGGTGATGCATGTGCCCGAATTCGGCACGCCAGACGGCAAGGCACATTTCGTGGTGACGCCGCTGCCGATGTTGCAGCGCGAGCGGCTGACGCTAGCCACGATGCGCAGCGAGGGGCAGTTCAACACCATCATCTACGAGGAGAAGGACAGCTATCGCGGTGGGGCCGGGCGGCAGGCCGTGTTTCTCAATAGCCAGGACATGGCGGCGTTCGGCGTGCATGAGGGGCAGACGGTGACGCTGGCATCGGAGACCGGGCGCATGGCAGCCATTGCCACGGCATTTGACCTGCCGCGTGGCAGTGCGATGGCTTACTATCCCGAAGCCAATGTTCTGGTGGGCACGCAAGTTGATCCGCGTAGCAAAACGCCAGCATTCAAGTCAGTACCCGTGTGGATTGAGGCATAAGTACTGCCTAAATATTGGGCAGATCAGTATTTCCGCCCGTGTTTACAGAAAAGTTACCATAGAGGCGCAGCATCCCCACTCGGAAAGCATCGCGCTGCCGGATTGCCAGCCCTGCTGACAGGCGGTCCTGCACGGCGCGTTGTCCCACGGTGCAACTGGGATCAAGCATGAGCTCGAACGACACGTCAGCGGTCAATGCATCGCCCCGCGCCATGCGCGTGGTGATGGACGGCATCAGCGGGGAATTGCAGAGCTATTCGAACAGCAACCTGCAGATCGTCAAGCAGACCAAGCTCCTGGCCATCAATGCCATTATCGAGGCGGCGCGGGCCGGCGACGCGGGCAAGGGCTTCGCCGTGGTGGCTGACGAAGTGCAGCGACTGGCCGATCGTGCCGCCGATATCGCGGTACGCTTTCAGGACGTGCTGGTGGGGCGGATATCGCTGAGCCGAACCATGAGCGAGACCCTCGTCGACGAAATGGAAGGCGTGCGCCTCATCGACCTGGCGCAGTCGCTCGTCCAGCTGATCGTGCGCAATCTCTATGAACGAACGGCCGACGTGCGCTGGTGGGCCACCGATACGGCGCTGTGGCAGGCGCTGGACGAAGGGGCGGATCCCGACGCGGTGGCCTTTGCCGCCGAGCGGCTGGCCACGATCAACAAGTTCTACAGCGTCTATTGCGACCTCGTGCTGACCAATGCGCAGGGCAGGGTGGTGGCCAGTGCCAATCCGGCGCATGCGCGCGCCCTCATGGGCGTCGACCTGTCGCGCGAAGCCTGGTTTCGCGCGGCGCGCAACACGACGTCGGGCGACGACTATGCGGTGGGCGACGTGATGGAAAGCGCGCATCATGACCGGCAGGACGTGCTGGTCTACAGCACGGCGGTGCGGACCAACGGGCGGGCCAATGGCCAGGTGCTCGGCACGCTGGGGGTCTATTTCGACTGGCAGAACCAGGGCCAGTCCATTGTCGAGACCGAGGCGGCCCTGCCGCCCAAGATCGCCGAGCGAACGGAAGTCATGCTGCTCGATGGCAAGGGCAAGGTGATCGCCTCGACCCGGCCGGCCAGTCGCTTCACCACCTTCGACCTGCGCCATGAGGATCGCCAGCGCGGCAGCTATTACGACGGGCAGGGCAATATCATCGCCTTCGCGCGTACGCTGGGCTACCAGGAATATGACGGGCTGGGCTGGTGGGGCGTCGTCATGCAGCGCACCGAGCAGGATGACAGCATCCGCCAGGCCCTGGGCATCACCAGCCGCTAAACAGGCTCCTAGTGCTTCGGATAGGCGACGTAAGCCAGCCGCTGGCTGTCCGGTGCCCAGCTGTTGACGTTGATGGTGCCCTGGCCACCGAAGAAACTGGCCAGGGTGCGCATGGGGCCACCTTCCGGCGCCATCAGCCGCAGCAACACATCCTTGTCGGCGGGGTGGCCGGTGGTGCCCTGCGGATAGCTCAGCACCGAGACATGCCGGCCATCGGGCGACAGGTGCGGGAACCAGTTCACGTAGCTGTCGAAGGTCAGCTGTTCGAGCCCGCTGCCGTCAGCAGCGTTCATGCGGAACACCTGGGCATGGCCCGGGCGGCTCGCCGCCAGTTCCGAGTTGAAATAGATCCAGCGGCCATCGGGGGAATATTCGGGACCGTCGTTTGGCATGGACAGGTCGGTCAGCCGCGTGTCGGGCCCGCCGGATGCGGGAATGGTGAAGACGTTGACCTGCCGCTCGTCATGGCGCTGTTCCACCGCAACATAGGCCAGCGTTTCGCCATCGGGCGAAATGCCATGCAGATAGTAGTGGAAGGGCGTGTCATGCGTGTTGGAGACGCGGCGCGGCGTGCCACCGGCAAAGGGCACGGCATAGAGGTGGCCGTCGTCGGAGCTGACATAGATGGTGCTGCCATCGGGTGACAGCACATGGTCATTGTTGAGGTCGGCCAGCGCGCCGGTATCAATCTGCTCGGGGTCACCGCCCGTGGGGGCAATGCGGAACAGCCTGCCACCGGCATTGAAGACCAGCCAGCTTCCATCCGCGCTCCAGTTCGGCGCCTCGATCACCTCATCGGCGGTGTAGACCAGTTGCTGGCGGCCAGTCAGATCGATGACGATCAGTTCGGAGCGCTGGTCGGGCGCCAATGAGCGGCCACGACGCGGAAAAATGACGGACATGGAGAACCTGGAAACGAGGGCGAGACGGGGAGCCTAGAGGAGAAGACCCTCGCCCGCCAGCCATTGGCCGATCTATGCGGCTACGGCTCCGCCCTGGCCAAAGCGCTGGACCAGATCATCGGCTGCAGCCTGCAGCTGGGCGATGTCCTCGGGGCCGAATTCGCGAGGCTCGTAGTCGAGCAGCGCCAGGGCACCGATGCAGCTCCCGTCGTCGAGGATCAGCGGGACGGCGGCATAGAGGTCTATGCCATTGGTCTGCAGATAGGCATTGTCCCCCACCAGGGGATGCGGCGTCTGCGACTGGACGATCAGCGGCTTGCGGGTTTCGGCTACGATGGTGGTCAGGCGGAAGGCGGCTTCGTCTTCGGCGTGCCGATCGTCATGCAGCAGGTTGATGGTGGCGAAGGGAATGCCGAAGGCATCGGCAATCTGCTCGATGGCCTGGCCAAGCGCATCGTCCCCGCGGCCGGCGCCGGCGAAAGGCTCGACCTTGCCGCTGGCATGCAGCTCGCTGATTTCCAGCTGGTGCAGGTTGACCAGGGCGCCTTCGACGGCATCATCCATCGTGCGGAAGATGGTGTCCACATGCAGGGTTTCAGCGGATTCCTGGGCGCTGGACTCGTGCAGCGCGCAGACGATGACGCGCGTATCGGGTGCCATGCGACGGATGCGGCGGGCGGCATAGCGCGTCTGGGCACGAATATCGTCGCCCATGAAGACCAGCACGACGGCCTCGACGCCATCGAGATCGAGGCGGCCGATCGCCTCCTGCCGGATCGCCACCGGCGGCAATACGCGGCTGGCAATGCCTTCATTGGCGAGACGGATGCCCAGCAGCGTCGCGGCGCATTCGTCGATCTCAGTGCGGCCGCCGATCAGCAGCAGCGCGCTCTGCTCGGGCCAGTCGACCTTGGCGACTTCATCCACCAGGGCCTCGAAGGACTGCACCAGCTGGCGGCGCTGCGGCAGGGCCTCGGGGCCATCGGCCAGCTCGCTGCTGGCCAGGCGCAGCGCCGGCATCATGACCTCGTCGAGGTAATGCTGGGTGTCGTGCGCCTCGATATGATCCTCCGTCATCTCGATGGCGTCTTCGGTATTGCCCCGCAGCATGCGCTGGTAGAGCCGTTCTGGTGGTGACAGCACCGGCTCGCTGCCCAAGAGGGTTTCGAGGAACTGGAACTGCGGCAGGTGGCGCCCGATCACGACAAGGCACACTGTCATGGGCGTGGCGAGGATCAGGCCCACCGGACCCCACATGGTGGCCCAGAACATGGCAGAGAGCAGGATGGCTATGGCCGAGACGCCCGTGCTCGAGCCATAGAGGCGCGGCTCGATGACATTGGCGGTGGTCAGATCGAGCACCAGAAACAGGCCCACCGACATGAGCAGCATGTTCCAGCCCGGATCGACGGCAAAGGCGAGCAGGAACGGCACCATGGCGATGATCAGCGCGCCGACGAAGGGAATATAGCGGAAGAGGATGATGAGCAGGCCCCAGAGCACCGCGCTGGGCACGCCGATGAGCCAGAGGCCGATGCCGAATATGGTGCCATAGACGGTGTTCACGGCCAGCTGGATCAGCAGGTAGCGCCCGACGCGCTGGCTGGCGTCGGCAATGGCCATGTTGGTCTTCGAATAGCGCCCGGCGCTGACGAGGCGGATGAAACGCTCCTGCAGGTCGCCGCGACCCATGAGCAGGAAGATGAGGAAGACGGCGACGATGGCCACGGTGGCGACCGGGCCGATGATCGACCCCAGCACCGAGCTCAGGATGCCGAGCGGACCGATTTCGTTGGAAATGGTGACGGGAATGGGCGCGCCGGGCCGGGTTTCCCCGGCGCCTTCCATCTCGGTGGTGAGCCGTTCGATGGCGCCATTGATCTGGTCGATCAGGGAATTGTTGCCGAACTGCTCCTGCAGGCCGGACATCTTGGCAATGATGGTTTCCTGATAGCCCGGCAGTTCCGCGGCCAGCTTGGCGACCTGCGTGCCCGAGATGAAGGCGAAGCCGCCAAGGGCGGTAAGCGCCAGGGCCACCGCGAGGATGACCGCGACGGGGTCTGGCAGGTGCAGCCGCCGGTTGAACCAGGTGACGAGCGGCGCCAGGGCGAAAGCCAGCAGGATGGCGAGGACCAGCGGGACCAGGATGCCCGCGCCGAGATAGAGCAAGGCCGCGATCAGCGCGAATGTCGCCACGCTCTCGAATACGGAGGGGCGGTTGGGCATTTCGGACGGGAACGGCAGTTGACGCTGAGGCAAGGCTGTTATCTCCCGGCCACAGGTAACGCGGCAGTGGGGGAAATGTTCCGGCCGCCGGGGGCGTCGTGGTCCTGCCCAATGTGCCAGGGTGCCCGTTGCCCCTGCGCCCCTCTTGGCCTACATAGACGGCCAAATCCACGGAAGTCTCGAAGAGGTCCGCAAGCCTATGGCTCGCCAGTTCATCTACCACATGCACGGAATGTCCAAAGCCTATGCCGGCGGCAAGAAGGTCCTGGACAATATCCATCTCTCCTTCTACCCCGACGCCAAGATCGGCGTGCTGGGCCCCAATGGCTCGGGCAAGTCGACGCTGCTCAAGATCATGGCGGGCATCGACACCGAGTTTCAGGGCGAGGCCTGGGCCGACAAGGGCGCGCGCGTCGGCTACCTGGCGCAGGAGCCCGAGCTCGACCCGGCGCTGAACGTGCTGGGCAATGTGATGACCGGCGTCAAGGAAAAGAAGGCCATCGTCGATCGCTACAACGAGCTGATGATGGACTATTCGGACGAGACGGCCGATGAAGCCACGCGGCTGCAGGACCAGATTGACGCCGAGAATCTGTGGGATCTCGAAAGCCAGGTCGAAGTGGCCATGGAAGCGCTGGGCTGCCCGCCCGCCGATTCCGACGTCACCACGCTGTCGGGTGGCGAGCGGCGCCGCGTGGCGCTCTGCGCCCTGCTGCTGAGCAAACCCGACCTGCTGCTGCTGGACGAGCCGACCAACCATCTCGATGCCGAGACCACGGCATGGCTCGAACGCCACCTGCGCGAATTTGCCGGCGCCGTGCTGATCATCACCCACGATCGCTACTTCCTCGACAATGTCACCGGCTGGATCCTCGAGCTCGACCGCGGTCGTGGCGTTGCCTATGAGGGCAATTACTCGGCCTATCTGGGCGCCAAGGCCAAGCGCTTCGCCCAGGAGAAGAGCGAAGATGCTGCCCGCGCCAAGGTGCTGGAGCGGGAAAAGGAATGGATGGGCCAGAGCCCGCAGGCGCGCCAGACCAAGTCCAAGGCCCGCCTCAAGGCCTATGACGAACTGGTCAAGATCAACGAGGCGCGCACGCAGTCATCCACCGCGCAGATCATCATCCCAGCCGGCGAACGGCTGGGGAACAATGTCATCGACGTCGAGGGGCTGTCCAAGTCGTTCGGCGATCGCCTCCTGATCGACAATCTCAGTTTCAAGCTGCCTCCGGGCGGCATTGTGGGCATTATCGGCCCGAACGGCGCCGGCAAAACTACGCTGTTCAAGATGCTGACGGGCCAGGAACAGCCCGACGCCGGCACGGTGACCGTGGCCGAGAATGTGCATCTTGGCTATGTCGACCAGAGCCGCGACAGCCTCAACCCCAACAAGACCGTCTGGGAAGAAATCTCGGAAGGCGACGAGGTGCTGATGCTGGGCAAGCGCGAGGTCAATTCGCGCGCCTATACGTCCTCATTCAACTTCAAGGGCGGCGACCAGCAGCAGAAGGTGGGCAATCTCTCGGGCGGGCAGCGCAACCGCGTGCACCTGGCCAAGATGCTCAAGAGCGGCGCCAATGTGCTGCTGCTCGACGAGCCCACCAACGATCTGGACACCGAAACCCTGGCCGCGCTCGAAGAGGCGCTCGAGGAATTCGCCGGCTGCTGCGTCATCATCAGCCACGATCGCATGTTCCTCGACCGCCTGGCCACGCATATGCTGGCCTTTGAAGGCAACAGCCACGTGGAATGGTTCGAAGGCAACTTCGCGGACTATGAAGCGGACAAGATCCGCCGGCTCGGCGCCGACGCGGTGAACCCCAAGCGGGCCACTTACAAGCCGCTTACGCGGTAGTGATACTGGAAGGCCGGCGGGGCAACCGCCGGCCTTCATGTTAACGAACGCAGTCGAACCCCATTCCGATAATAGTGCGGGATGGCCAAAACTGTGCGACATAGATTTCAAACGGTATGATGACTGCCGGGCGATCCATTGGGTTCGCGCGTTGCTGTGGGGGCAAAATGAAATTTCTGACGGCGACCCTGATCTGGGCCGCGATGGTGGTAGCGGCCTCAGCGGCGCCGGGGCAGTGTTCGGTGACGGGGTATGACAGCTTCGATTGCGACGTGGCGCTGGATGGTGGCGGGCTGACATTCGAATTGCCCGATGGTGGTATTTTTGCCTTCACGGTGATCGAAGAAGACCTTGGCGAGGTTTACCTTATCGCGGCGGATGCGGCGCCGGGGCAGCCGCCACGGGTCTTGCGCGATTTCCGCCCGCTGGACGGGCAGCCGGGATGCTGGGCCCGCGACGAGGACTATCAGTTCTGCGTGCTGCTCGAGCAATAGGAGGCTTTCGATGAAGGTCTTGATGGCAGCGGGCCTGATGGCGCTGCTGCTTGCCGCGGAGGCGTCCGCCAAGGACGCACTGTGCGAAACCACCGATGATCTGGCCTATCCCTGCACTTTCGAAGTGCTCGACGATGCTGGGAGCTTTGAAATCTCGGCGAAAGGCAAGCCGACCTATCAGGTCTGGGTCGACGCGCCCGGGCTGGCCACGGTCGGCGCGGTGTTCGAGCCGGGCGGGCGCTCGGTGGCGCTGCCGGGTGTCTATCATCGGTCCGAGGACGATGGCGCCTGCTGGGTGAGCGACGCCACCGGGACGCAGATCTGCGCATGGTAGGCGAGGCATTTTCGGTGACGGTCGGCCAGGCGCGCCTGGCCGGTTGGCAGGCGGGCGAAGGCCTGCCCGTGGTGTTCCTGCATGCCGGGGTCTGCGACAAGCGGATGTGGGAAAGCCAGATGGCGGCCGTCGCCGAGGAGGGCTGGCAGGCCATCGCCTATGACCGGCGCGGCTATGGCGAGACCGTGAGTGCCGACGAGGCGTTCAGCCATGTTGACGATCTCGAGGCGGTGCTCAAGGCGCTCGACATTCATGCGGCGGTGTTTGTCGGCTGCTCGATGGGCGGCGGGCTGGCGCTGGACTTTGCGCTGCGCCATCCGGGCCGGGTGATCGGGCTGGTGCTGATCGGCACCTCGGTGACAGGGGCGCCCTGGAGCGCCACCGATGCCGAAAGCCAGATCGAGGCTGCCGAGGAGGACGCGTTCGAGCGTGGCGATCTCGACATGCTCAACCGGGTGCAGGCGCATGAATGGCTCGACGGGCCGCGCGCGCAAAGCGGTCGCGTGGGTGGTGCGGTGCGCGCCCTGTTCATGGACATGAATGCCATTGCGCTGGCCAAGCCGGCCCTGACTTTGGAAGAGCGTTCGCCCCATGCCTGGACGCGTATGGCCGAGGTGGGGGCGCCGACTTTGCTGCTGGTGGGCGACGAGGATTTCACCGCGCTGATCGACCGGCATGAGCATCTGTCGGAGGAAATGCCCAATGCCTTTGCGGCGGTGCTGGAGGGTGTGGCGCATATTCCCAGCATCGAACGGCCTGAACTGGTCAATTCCATGCTGCTCGAATTTCTCGACGCCATCGAAGGTGGCGACGACGAGGAAAACATCGACGATACAGACGATTAGGCAGTGGCGCTTTGCCTGGGCGGGCGGTTGCTTGCGGCCTGATTCAACGCGTTGCCATGCCGATTCAAGTCATTGAGAAGCCGATTCAACGCGATGAAACGTTGAATCGGCTTTTGTGTTTAGTTCGTTGAAAATGAAGCGCTTTTGCGGTCTGCGGTTCAGGCCGCAATAATCCCGTCCAGGTGCTGATCGAGCTCTGCCGTGGGCAGGTTGGTCAGGTCCTTGTTGAGCTCGGCAATGATGGTCTTCTTGACGGCCGGAGACACCGCCTTGCGGATTTCGCCCAGAGCATCCGGGCCGGCGGCGATCACCAAGCGGTCGAAATCGCCCTGCTGCTGATGGCGATCGAGCACGTCGGCCAGCGACTTGAGGAACTCGGCTTCACGATGTTCCACCGGGTCGGTCTTGGGTTCCATGGCGCTGCGGCCATGGCCGACGGCGGAGTGGCTGCGACCGGGCCGGTCGGACATGATATCCTGCGCGGAAAACGCACCGATGGTCCAGTCGAGTCCGCGAACCTGCTTGAGCCCCTTGCCCGGTCCGGTATTCTCGAGGACACGACCCTGCGTGCCGTCGGCGATCAAGACCCAGGTGACGGTTTTTTTCATGATGTGCTCCTGCTGGTGTCGGTCGTGGTGGGAGCGCCGGACTGGCGCTGCCCCCTCAACGCCCTTGCAGGTGAAAGGTTGGCCTTTCCCATCAGCAATGCAAGCCCGGCGGATCACAAACTCTGATTGGCGGCGCGGCGGGCGCCCTGCTATCAGGGCACTTTCAGGCACCCGATACGGGTGCGGAGTTTTTAATGTCTCTTCCCGAATCTGCTCCGGAGGCCATCGCGCCGCCTGCGGTGGCCGCACCCTCCCAACTCGCCAGCACCGATACACGCAATGGCGTGCTCGCGGCACTGGCGGCTTACCTGTTGTGGGGCTTCCTGCCATTGCTGTTCAAGCAGGTCGAGGCGGCCGGCTCGGTGCTGATCGTGGCAGAGCGTACCGTGTGGTCGCTGGTGCTGCTGGCGGTGATCCTGCGCTTTTCAGGTGGCTTCGGCGATGTGCGCGCGCTGCTCGCCGACCGGAAGCGGGCGCTGGGCACGCTGCTGTCGGCCGTGCTGCTGGCCGGCAACTGGCTGCTCTATGTCTGGGCGGTGGAAACCGGACAGGTGCTGGAAGCCAGCTTCGGCTATTTCATCAATCCGCTGGTCAACGTGCTGATGGGCATGATCCTGTTGGGCGAGCGGCAGAACCGCCTGCAGACCGTTTCCATCCTCATGGCTGCGGTGGCCATTGCCATCCAGGCGATAGCCCTGGGCACCATTCCCTTCATCGCGCTGGGCCTGGCCCTGTCCTTCGGCTTCTACGGCTATTTCCGCAAGACGGCGCAGTTGGGGCCTGCCTCCGGGCTGTTCGCCGAGACGGCCATGCTGACGCCGGCGGCGCTGGCCTTTGTCGGCTATAGCCTCATCACCACCGGTCCCGGCATTCATGCCGATCCCTATTTGATGACGTGGATGGTGCTTACCGGTCCGGCCACGGCCATTCCGCTGCTGCTGTTTGCCTTTGCCGTGCGGCGGCTGCGGCTGACGACGATCGGCATGTTCCAGTATCTGGCGCCGTCGATCCAGTTCCTGCTGGCGATCCTGGTGTTCGGCGAGCATCTCGACGGGTTGCGCCTGCTCAGCTTCGCGCTGATCTGGGTTTCGCTGCTGGTGTTCAGCTATGACAGCTTCCGCAGGCGGGGCCGGGCGGCAACGGCCTGACCAGCGTCAGCGCGCCTGGGTGGCCTGGATAACCTCGGCCATGCGTTCGAAGGTCTTGCCGAAGGGGGTCGCCTCGCGCCAGACCAGCGAGAGCACGCGCCCCGCGCCGGGTGAGCCCAGCGCATGAATGGCAATGCGCGGGTCGGTCGCCTCCTTGCGCAGGGCAATGCGCGGCAGCAGGGTGACGCCCTGGCCATTGGCGACGAATTCCACAATGGTCGAGAGCGAGGTTGCGGCGAAGGTGCGGGACGACGGGTCCCCGTTCAGCCGGCAGGCCGCAATGGTCTGGTCGCGGAAGCAATGGCCTTCGTCGAGCAGCAGGATGCGCTCGGGCGCCAGATTGGCGAGCGACACCGGCTCGATAGTGGTTTCGTCAAGGCAGGTGGCCAGGACGAAGGGATCGTCAAACAGCGGACGGCTGACCAGCCGAGGCGTGTGTTGCGGCGCCTCGGTGCCGATCAGGGCCACATCGAGCGTGCCATCAACCAGGCCGGCGAGCAGCGCATCGGTGCGGTTCTCGCTCACGGTGAAGTCGAGGTCGGGCAGGGCTGCGGTCAGTGCAGGAAAAATCTCGGGCAGCAGGTAGGGCGCGACGGTGGGAATGAGCCCGAAGCGGATGGGGCGGCCCGGCTGGCTGGCATGACCATGCGCGAAGGTGGAGAGGGCGTCCGCCAGGTCCACGATCTCCCTGGCCCGGCGCACGAATTCACCGCCAAACGGCGTCAGCTGGGCGCCGGTCTTGAGGCGATCGAACAGCGGCATGCCGCATTGTGCCTCGAGCGCCAGGATCTGCTGGGACAGGGCGGGCTGCGTCACGGCGCAATCCTGGGCAGCGCGGCCGAAATGACCCGTCCGCGCTACGGCGACCGCATAGCGCATCTGCTTGAGCGAAATTTCCAAGATAAGCCTGCCCTATCGAGATCGGAAGAATTATCGATTGGTCTAATCGATCAGGGCTTCCTATAGAAGCTCCCAGAAACAAATTTGGAGCCCCAAAATGGACGATAAGCCAAACGCCGAAGCGCAGGGCGCAGCCGCCGAAGCCAAGTGCCCGGTCAACCATGGCGGCGGCGGGGGCGGCAGCAAGAGCCGCGGCAATCGCGACTGGTGGCCCAAGCAGCTCGACCTGCAGATGCTGCACCGCAATTCGCCCATGTCCAATCCCATGGACGATGATTTCAGCTATGCCGAAGCGTTCAAGACGCTCGATCTTGAGGCGGTGAAGCGCGACCTGCATGCCCTGATGACCGACTCGCAGGATTGGTGGCCGGCCGATTTCGGGCACTATGGCGGTCTGTTCGTGCGCATGGCCTGGCACAGCGCCGGCACCTATCGCATCACCGACGGGCGCGGCGGCGCCGGGCAGGGGCAGCAGCGCTTCGCGCCGCTCAATTCCTGGCCGGACAATGCCAGCCTCGACAAGGCGCGTCGCCTGGTCTGGCCGATCAAGCAGAAATACGGCAACAAGATTTCCTGGGCCGACCTGATGATCCTGACTGGCAATGTCGCGCTGGAATCCATGGGCTTCAAGACATTCGGCTTTGCCGGCGGTCGTGCCGATGTGTGGGAGCCCGAAGAGCTGTTCTGGGGTCCGGAAGGCACCTGGCTGGGCGACGAGCGCTATAGCGGCGAACGCCAGCTGAGCGAACCGCTGGGCGCGGTGCAGATGGGCCTGATCTATGTCAATCCGGAAGGCCCGAACGGCAAGCCCGACCCGGTGGCAGCGGCGCGCGACATTCGCGAGACGTTCAGCCGCATGGCGATGAATGACGAGGAAACCGTGGCGCTGATCGCCGGCGGGCACACCTTCGGCAAGACGCATGGCGCGGGCGACCCGTCGCTGATCGCGGCCGAGCCGGAAGGGGCCGATCTCGAAGACCAGGGCCTGGGCTGGAAGAGCAAGCATGGCACTGGCGTGGGCGCCGATGCGATCACCTCGGGCCTCGAGGTGACCTGGACGCAGACGCCGACGCGCTGGAGCAACTTCTTCTTCGAGAACCTGTTCAAGTATGACTGGCAGCTGACCACCAGCCCGTCGGGCGCCAAGCAGTGGGTCGCCATGACGACCGATGCGGTGATCCCCGATGCCTTCGATCCGGCCCGCAAGCGCCTGCCGACCATGCTGACCACCGACCTGTCGCTGCGCTTCGATCCGATCTACGAGAAGATCTCCCGCCGCTTCCTCGAAAATCCCGACCAGTTCGCCGATGCCTTTGCCCGCGCCTGGTTCAAGCTGACCCATCGCGACATGGGCCCCAAGGTCCGCTATCTCGGGCCGGAAGTGCCGGCGGAAGACCTGATCTGGCAGGACGTGATCCCGCCGGTCGATCATGACCTGGTGGGTGAGCAGGAGATTGCCCAGCTCAAGGACAAGATCAGTGCCTCCGGCCTGACCGTGTCGGAGCTGGTGTCGACGGCCTGGGCGTCGGCCTCCACCTTCCGCGGTTCGGACAAGCGTGGCGGTGCCAATGGCGCGCGTATTCGCCTGGCCCCGCAGAAGGACTGGGAGGTCAACCGGCCGACCCAACTCGCCCGGGTGCTGGCGACGCTCGAAGCGATCCAGCAGGACTTCCAGACGAGCGGCAGGAAAGTGTCGCTGGCCGACCTGATCGTGCTGGCCGGTGGCGTGGGCGTCGAAAAGGCGGCAGCGGCTGCCGGGCATGCGGTCACGGTGCCCTTCACCCCCGGGCGCATGGACGCGTCCCAGGAGCAGACCGATGTGGCATCCTTCGCCGCGCTCGAGCCGCGCACCGATGGGTTCCGCAATTATCTCAGCGGCCGCCAGTTCATGGAGCCCGAAGAGGCCCTGGTCGACAGGGCGCAGCTGCTGCGCCTGACCGGCCCGGAAATGACCGTGCTGGTCGGCGGCCTGCGCGTGCTCAAGGTGGGCGTCAACAACCACGGCATCTTCACCGACCGACCGGAAACGCTGACCAACGACTTCTTCCTCAACCTCCTGGACATGGCCACCCAATGGGCGCCCAAGCCCGGCGAGAAGGGTGTCTATGAGGGGCGTGACCGCAAGACGGGTGCGTTCCGCTGGACCGGCACGCGTGTCGACCTGATCTTCGGCTCGCATTCGCAGCTGCGGGCGCTGGCCGAAATCTATGGCCAGTCCGACTCTGCAGGCAAGTTTGTGCACGACTTCGTCGCTGCCTGGGTCAAGGTGATGAACGCCGATCGCTTCGACCTGCGCTGAGCCTGACTGAATCGAGAACCTATCAAGGCCCCGCCAGCAGGCGGGGCCTTTGCTTTTCCGCTCCGGACACTCGTTAAAATTTGAATCAATTGCCCGCCTTTGCCTTCAGCCTGCGCAAGAAGGTCCCCCTGCATGCTCATGGTTCCTAGTACGGCAGAAGCCGGGAGTATTCAGAATGAGCGAACTTGACGAAGGCCTGCGGGCGTTTTCGAGTTTTCGCGTCTTGAATGGTGAGGACAACCATTCCGAACGCGAACAGTTGTTCCGAAACATGGCGCAGCTTTTCAGCTATGTGTCAGATCGGTGCGACGACGAGCAAGTCGCTCAATATGACGAGGTGCTGTGCCAGTTGGCGGCGCTGGTCGAGGTCGAGGCGCGGGTGCATGTCGCCAAGCTACTGGCCCCGCTCGAGCGAGCGCCCGGCACCGTGGTGGTCAAGCTGGCCAATGACGTCATCGAGGTGGCCAAGCCGCTGCTGGAATTCTCCAATGTGCTCTCGGATGACGACCTGATCGACATCATCGCCGGCCAGAGCGAGGAACATCGCGTCGCCATTGCCGGCCGCAATACCGTGCCCGAGCGGGTGGGCGAGGCGATTGTCGAGCATGGCGATCGGTCCTCGGTGGTTCGCCTCGTGCGCAATGCCAATGCCGAATTCGACAAGGCGACGCTGGAAAAGCTGGTGGAACGCGCGACGCGCGATGCCGAGATTGCCGCCGACCTGCGCAACCGCCACGATATCGACTGGAAGTCGCTGCGCGGGGAAATCGACTCGGTTTCCAACAAGGTGCTGGAGACGCTGGGCGAGGTCGACCGGCGCATCGATCCGGTGGCGGCCGGCAAGATCAACGCCGTCGTCTACAACCGCATGCGCAACCGCGCCGGCTTTTCTGCCAATGAATGGAAGGTGGCCTATAATCAGGTCAAGGCGCTCAGCGACCGCAAGCAGCTCAACGATCGGGCGCTGGCCCGCTTCGCGCGCTTTGGCTATGGGCACCATGCGGCCGCGGCACTCACGGTCATCCTGAGCGTGGCGCCCGAGGTCTTTGTCAAATGGCTCGCCAGCCAGGACTATGTAGCGGTCACGGTGGCCCTCAAGGCGGCCGGCCTGCAGCCGGACATGTTCGAGGCGATCCTGGCAACGCTGCCCTGGCGCGACCTGCCTTCGGAGGCCGACAAGAAGATGGTGGTGAGCCGCTTCGAGGCCCTCGACACCGATGAGGCGCAGGGCATTTTCGAGCTGTGGCGCGCCCATTCCTTCCGCAAGCGGGCGGTCAGTGAAGAACGCGGCCAGATCGTGGCCTAACATCCCTCTGGACCTCTCACGCAACTAGATATAAAGACATCTTTATATCTAGTGAGGGGCGATGGCGAAGCTCGAGGAATTGGTGACGGTGCTGAAGGCGGCGGGTGAGGGGACCCGGCTGCGACTTTTGGCATTGCTGGCCGATGGCGACCATTCGGTCAAGGACCTCACCGAAATTCTCAAGCAGAGCCAGCCGCGCGTATCGCGGCATCTCAAGCTCCTGGCCGATGCCGGGCTGATCGAGCGCAATGCCGAGGGGGCCTGGGCCTATTACGGCCTGGCGCAGGATGGCGATGCGGCCGCCCTGGCGCAGTGGCTGATTAGCCGCGTGGATGACAGCGATATCGAACGCAGCCGCGACATCGAGCGGCAGCAGGCGGCGCGCGCGCACCAGCTGGCGCGGGCCAGCGAGTATTTCGCCAAGGTGGCCGGCAGTTGGGACCTACTCAAGACCCTGCATGTGCCCGAGGAGGCGGTGGAGGCGGCCGTCGTCGAGGCGCTGGGTGGCCGGCGCGTCGAGACGCTCATCGATCTGGGAACGGGCACCGGCCGCATGCTCGAAGTGCTGGCTGGCTCCTATCGGCGCGGCATCGGTATCGATTCGAGCCGGGAAATGCTGGCCGTGGCGCGGTCGAGGCTCGCCAGCGCGGGCATCAATCATGCGCAGGTGCGGCTGGGCGATATCGGCGATGTCGACCTGACGGCGGGGCCGGCCGACGTCATCGTCGTGCATCAGGTGCTGCATTATTTCGACGATCCCGGCCGCATGCTGGCGCAGGCGCGACGCCTGCTCAAGCCGGGTGGCGAAATGATCATCGTGGATTTCGCCCCGCACGATCTCGAATTCCTGCGCAGCGAGCATGCCCATCGGCGGCTTGGCCTGTCGCAATCCCAGATGAGCGGTTGGGCCGCTGCCGCCGGTCTCGTTGTCGAGGCGGTGCGCGAGTTTCCCAGCCAGAGCAGTGAACGCGGACTGACGGTGTGCCTGTGGCGCCTCAGCGACAAGACCTGAACGGATAGACCCATGCTTGACGACAATCTCCGAGCCAGCCGCCAGACGGCGGGCCAGCGCCCCGAGCTGCAGATCTCCTTCGAGTTCTTTCCGCCCAAGACAGACGTCATGGAGGAAAAGTTCTGGGACAGCGTGCACAAGCTGGCGCCTCTCAAGCCGCGCTTTGTCTCGGTGACCTATGGCGCTGGCGGAACGACGCGCGAACGCACCCTGCGCATGGTCAGCCGGATCAAGGCCGAGACGGGCGTCGATGCCGCGGCGCACCTGACCTGTGTCGGCGCATCGCGCGACGAAGTCGATGCGGTGGTGCGGGGTTACCAGGCTGCGGGCATCAACCGCATCGTGGCCTTGCGCGGTGATCCGCCCGAGGGGGTGGGCCAGCCGTTCACGCCACATCCGCAGGGCTACCAGAATGCGGCGGACCTGGTCGGTGGGCTGCGCCGGATCGGCGATTTCGACATTTCGGTTGCCGCTTATCCTGAAAAGCATCCGCAAAGCCCGGACTGGGCGACGGAAATCGACAATCTCAAGCGCAAGCTCGATGCTGGCGCCGATCGCGCCATAACGCAGATGTTCTTCTCCAATGGCGATTACCTCCGCTATCTGGAGCGCGCCCGTGCTGCCGGCATCACCGCCCCGATCGTGCCCGGAATCCAGCCGATCCACAGTTTCAAGCAGATTTCGAGCTTTGCCGCGCGCTGCGGCACGTCGATCCCTGCCTGGCTGGCCGAGCGCTTCGACGGCCTCGAAGAAGAGCCCGAGACCCATGCGCTGGTGGCTTCTGCCGTTGCGGCCGAGCAGGTGACAGAGCTGCTGGATGAGGGCGTCACCGAGTTCCACATCTATACGCACAACCGCTCGCCGCTGGCGCTGGCACTGGCGCGCATTCTCGGACGACGCTCCGAACCATGAGCGTCGAGGCGTCCTGCCATTGCGGCGCGGTGCGGCTGGTGCTCGACACCGCGCCCGCAACGGTGACGGAATGCAACTGCTCGCTATGCCGGCGCTACGGCGTGCTCTGGGCCTATTACTCACCCAGTCAGGTCACAATGATACCCCCGACGCTGCCAACCGCGACATACCTCTGGAACGGGCGAAACGTCGCCTTTCACCACTGCACCAATTGCGGCTGCGTGACACATTGGTCGTCGGTCAATCCGAAACGCGATCGCATGGGCGTCAATGCCCGGCTGCTGGAGCCGTCCATTCTGGAGGCCGCAGAGCGTCACTATCTCGACAAACAGGATCGCCCGTCGGGCTGATTAACCTTGCGTTCACCATGATCTGGTGCCATCAGGCCACGGCCCGCGCCGGTGAGAAGCAGAATAGCGTCGTTCAGCTTCGGTTCAGCTAGCGGGTGGCATTGCTGGTAAAGTGCGCCATTTCACAAAATGGCCATGAAAATCCGGCTCATTCGCCCTTGGAGGGCGGAGCAAACGGGACGTAGGAACCATGACAATCGACCGCCGCATCACCAATGGCCTGGCCTGGGCTGGTGTTCTTCTCGTCGTTGGCGTGCCCACGGCAGACCTGCTGTCGGCGCAGTTTGCCGGTCCGTCCGCCACTGTCGTGCGCGAGCAGGTAGCCGACATCAAGCCCGTCGCCCCCATTCCGGCGCCGCTCAGCCAGCGGCCAGCCGCGCCTGTGGCCAAGCCTGTCGTTGAAGTCGCCGTTGCAGCGCCGGAAAAGCCGGCCGCACCCGCGACAAAGCCGACCGTGCGCCCCGCGGCCCAGACGGCCGATATCGTCGACAATTTCCTGCAGTCGGGCAAGCCGCTGCCCAGCTACATCACTGGTGGCGGTGCTTCGGCTGCGCCGGTCCAGGCCGCCGTGACCCCGCCGGTGCGCACGCCGATCGTAACCACTCCGGCAACCGAGCCGGTCGCCGTCGACCCGGTGCAGGTGGCCTCGATCGGGCCGCAGAAGGTGGCGCCGGTGCCGATGCCGCTCTCCATGCGGCCCCAGCCGGTGACGATGCCGGTTGTTGCCGTGGCGCCCGATGACATCATCCTGCCGCCCGCGCTGGTCCGCCCGCCGGCCAGCGTTACCGCCGACGAGCTGGCGGATTGGGAAGCCGGGCCGCTGTCGGAGTTCCTGGCGTCGCGCCAGCGGCAGGGCCAGCCTGCGGTGGTCGTGGATCCCGCATACGATGCCGACGGCTTCTTCCTCGATCAGGGCCCCAATCCCGGGCGCCGCGGCGATCGCGTCATCGGCTGGCAGGAAGAGTCCTTCTCCTTCTTCGCGGACTAAAGGCAAGGCGGCTATGCGCCGTCTGCGGTGGACCGGGTGCACCGCAATCGATAACATGCGCGTCCTGATCGGGCAGCCAGCCTGCACGATTCCCTCAAGAGGCGCTGCCGGTTCGGAAACGCATGCGCGAGCCTGAAGAGAACACCGACATGTGGCAGCGATTGAGCGACTTTGTCGGCTCGTTCAGCCAGCGCACGGGCCTGGCTGGCTCGCTGTGCAATGCGCTCGACCCCGATACCTGGCTGCCTGGCGGTCGCGACGCCGCCTTCACCCTGGCGCTGATTGCCCTGGCCGCGAAGATGGCCGTGGCCGATGGTGCGGTGACGGCGTCCGAGGAGCGCGCCTTCCGCGCCACGGTTGAAATCGCTGCCGGCCACGAGGCACAGGTGGAGCGGGTGTTCAACCTGGCCAAGCAGGATGTCGCCGGCTACGATTCCTATGCGCGCAAAGTCACGCGCTTTTTCCACGACAGTCCCGAAACGCTCGAGCATGTGCTCGACAGCCTGTTCTATATCGCTACCGCTGACGGCATGGTTCATGAGGCCGAACTGGACTATCTCAAGTCGGTCAGCGACATTTTCGGCTTCGACGAGGTGCGCTTCGAGCAGCTGGCCAGCCAGCATGTGCAGCTGGAGGCCGGGGTGGATCCGTACACGGTGCTGGGCCTTGCCCCCAATGCCGATCCCGCCGAAATCCGCCGCGTCTATCGCGTGCTGGTGGCCGAGCACCATCCCGACCGGCTGATCGCCAAGGGCGTGCCCGAGGATCTGATCGACGTGGCCACTGCGCGGATGAAGGCGATCAACCTTGCCTACCAGGCGCTGACCAAGCCACCCCAGCGTCCGCTGCTGGCCGCGCCGGGCACGGCCGACGCTTGACGCGGGGCGCTGCAACTCACTACATCACGCCAGCCAGTTGACCGGGTGACCGCTGGCAGTGGGGTAACCTGCTGCTGGAGGAAAGTCCGGGCTCCATCGAAACACGGTGCCGGGTAACGCCCGGCGAGGGCGACCTCAGGGAAAGTGCCACAGAAAGTAAACCGCTCCGGCATGCCGGAGTAAGGGTGAAAGGGTGCGGTAAGAGCGCACCGGGTGCCTGGCAACAGGGACCGCACGGTAAACCCCACCGGGAGCAAGACCAAATAGGGATGACGCGGGGCTTCGGCCCCAGCCGGTTTTGAGGCCAGATCATCCGGGTTGGTTGCATGAAGGCGTCAGCAATGGCGTCTCAAGATGAATGGTCACCACGTGCGCATCGCAAGATGCGCGCCCTACAGAACCCGGCTTACAGGTCAACTGGCTGTTGATTTTCTGGCGAGCCAAGAAGCGTCCGCCATGCCGGTGCGGGCGGTCAGGCCGAGAACTGCAGGCTCACCCGGGTGCCGGGGCCGCCGGTGCGGTAGGCGACGGTGGCGCCCAGGCTCATGGCCATGGCCTTGACGATGCGGCTGCCCAGGCCGGTGCCCTGGGCCTTGCCCTTGCCGTCCCAGCCGATGCCGTCATCTTCCACGGCCAGGTCTATGGTCCGGTCGGCATGGTGGGACATCAGGATGCGGATGTCGCCGCGGCCGATGTCGGCATAGGCATATTTGATGGCATTGGTGACGAGTTCGGTGACGATCACGCCGATGGATGCGGCCTTTTCCGTGGGAATGGAAAAGTTGTCTGCCTGCACCAGGATGCGGGTGTCGTTGCCCGTTGCCTTCATGGTGGTTTCGAGTTCGGCGGCGAGGCTATTGAGATAGTCGCCGATCTGCACCGAGCGCACGTCGTCGGACGTGTAGAGGTGGCGGTGCACCCCGGCAATGGCCTGGATCCGCGCCTGCGTTTCGGCCAGCGCGCGCTTGGCATCCTCGTTGACCACGGCATTGGCCTGCAGGCCCACCAGCGCCGCGACCATGGCCAGGCTGTTGGCAACGCGATGGTTGACTTCGCCCAGCAGCATTTCAGCGCGTTCGCGCGCTTCGCGCATCTCCAGCTCTGCCGTGGCCTTGGCCCGGTTGAGCTGGATCAGATCAACGGCATGCGCGATGGCGCTGCTGAGCAGCTCCAGGAAATCACTGTCGACCGTCTTGGTGACATAGTCGGCCGCACCGGCCTTGAGCGCCGCCACAGCGACAGCAGTCTCCACCGTGGCGGTGACATAGACCACGGCCGGGCGGTCGGGGAGGCCTTCCATCTGGGCCAGCACATCGAGGCCCGTTCCGTCCGGCAGGTAGTGGTCGAGGGCCACCACGTCGATGCCGCCCTGCCGGATGCGGGCCAGTCCGTCTTCGCCGGTCGTTGCCACGTGCACCACATAGCCACGCCGCTCCAGCGCCTTTTGCACAAGTCGTGCCAGGCCCGGATCGTCGTCGATATAGAGGACATTGGGCGTCCGGTTGGGCATGATCAGTCGGCTTCCGGAACCTGCATCACCGAAAAGAACAGGCCAAGCTGGCGGATCGCATTGGCGAAACCGTCATAGTCGACCGGTTTGGTGATGTAGACATTGGCACCCAGGTCATAGCAACGCTGGATTTCGCGCTGGTCGTCCGTCGTGGTCAGCACCACGACCGGGGAGCGCTTGGTATGCTCGTTGCTCTTGACCTTTTCCAGGATGTCGACGCCCGTCATGTCGGGCAGGTTGAGGTCGAGCAGGACCAGCAGCTGGCGGCCCTTGTTGACCGCGCCCGTGCCGTCGGGACCCATCAGGAATTCGAGGGCCGCCGTGCCATTGGTGAAGGGGATGATCTGGTTGGCGACGCCGGCCCGGCGGATATTCTTCTCGATGAGGCGCGCGTGGCCCTCGTCGTCCTCGATCATGATGATGGTGACTGGCTTGCCGTCATGGCTCATTTGGCCTGACTCCCGATAAAGCTGCGCAGGTCGCGTGGCAGGGTGATGATGAAAGTGGTTCCGACACCGAGTTCGGATCTTAGCGTAATATCGCCGCCCAGGCTGCGGACCAAGGTGCGCACATGCGCCAGGCCGATGCCTTCGCCCGGCTGGGTCTGCGTGCCGGCGCGGCGGAAGAGTTCAAAGACGCGCTCGTGATCGCTGGCTGCAATGCCGCGGCCATTGTCCTCGACTTCGATCTCGATGCGGTTGGCCGGTGCCTGGCGGCCGCGGATGACCACGCTCAGGGGACGGCCGGGCTGCTGGTACTTGACGGCATTGTCGAGCAGGTTGCCCAGGACCTGTTCGAGCGAGAGCTTGTCGGACACCAGGCGTGGCACGTGGATGTCGTGGGAAACCGAGCCGCCATTTTCGGCAACCTGGTGCTGCACCGTGGTGGCGGTCGCCTCGGCGATCTCGGCCAGATCAAGCGATTCCGGCTTGAGCTGGCGGCGGCCCTCGCGGGAAATCTTGAGAATGGCGTTGATCAGGCTGTCCATCTTGCGCGTGGCAGCGCGGATGAAGGTGATCGCCTCAGGCAGGTCTTCGGTGGCGGCGAGCTTGGCATCGGCGAATTTGGGGTCACCATCATCGGGGCGCTCTGCCATATAGGCAGAGAGTTCGCCCACGCTGGTTTCCAGCTCGCTGGTAAAGCCCATGATGTTGACCAGCGGCGCCCGCAGGTCATGCGTCACGATATAGGCGAAGCGCTGGATTTCCTCATTGGCGCGGCCGAGGTCGGAGGTGCGTTCGCGCACCCGCTCTTCCAGCGTGAGGTTAGCCGCTTCGATCTCGCGCCGGGCAGCGGCGATCTCGTTGGTATAGGTCAGAACGGTCCAGGCGGCGCCGCCCACCACGGCAAAGATGACGAAGGCGCCCAGAATGGTCACCCAGCGCAGGGCCGTGGCGGCATTGCGCTGGTCGGCAACGCCGGTGGTCAACCGGTCGTCGGCGGCGCGGATCAGCGCGTCGAAGAAGACACGCGAGCGATCCATGGCGGCCTTGCCTGCATCGGTCCGCACGATCTCCGCGGCCTCGGCAATCTGCCCGTTCCGGACCAGGCCGATGGTCTGGGCCATTTCGGCCAGCTTGATGTCGATGTCGTTGCGCAGGTCCGCCATGGGCTGGTCGGCCTGCGGATAGGGCTCCAGCACGCGGGCCAGGTCTTCGAGGCGCTGCCCGACGACCTGCAGGGCCGCCTCGTAGGGCTCGAGATAGACTTCGTCCGCCGTGATGATGAAGCCGCGCTGACCGGTCTCGGCGTCCTGCAGCGCCGTGCGCAGGTCGACGGTCGTGGTGCGCGCGTCACGCGCTTCGACCACTTCGTTGAAATAGACCTGGCTGCGCTCGACCAGCCAGATGGTCGTGCCGACAATGCCGGCCAGGGCCAGGAAGCCAACCAGCAGCAGGATGATGGTGGAGCGTACAAGGGTGGTCGATGAAATCGGCAAAGGCAGGGTCCGCGCGTGAGACATGTTCATGGCCCAGAAGCGGGTTGGCCACAATATGCAAATATTAATTCCCGCTGCGAATTTCCGGCCGTTTTCAGGGCGACATTTGACCAAAATTGCCCGCCCGGCAGCGCATGGGAAATAGAATCTTAAGCGTCCTCGGTCAGAGTGGCGCAAAGTTTACGAACCGGCGCCTACCAGCCGGAGTGGAGTAGTGGCATCTATGGGCAAGCGTTCCATGCCCGATACCAGCCAGTCTGCCGGCCCGCATGTTCCCGTTCTCATGGACGAGGTGCTCGCGGCGCTGTCTCCGCTTGCCGGCAAACGCATCGTCGATGGCACCTTTGGTGCCGGTGGCTATTCCCGCGCGCTGCTCGAAGCGGGTGCTATTGTCATAGCTATAGACCGCGACCCCAGCGTGCAGCCCTTCGCCGATACATTGATGGCCGAGTTCGAGGGGCGCTTCATCTTCGTTCCCGGTACCTTTTCCGAACTGGACACGCTGGCGGCAGAGCATGGCCCCATCGATGGCGTCGTGCTTGATATCGGGGTTTCCTCCATGCAGCTCGACCAGGCCGAGCGCGGCTTTTCCTTCATGCGCGACGGGCCGCTCGACATGCGGATGAGCGGGCAGGGCGAGAGCGCGGCCGATCTGGTCAACGGGCTCGAGGGCGAGGCGCTGGCCAACCTGCTCTATGCCTTCGGCGAAGAGCGCAAGTCGCGCCGCATTGCCCAGTTCATCGTCGCCGCGCGCGAGACCGCGCCGATTGCCACCACGATCGAGCTGGCCCGCATTGTCGAGAAGGCGATCGGGCGTAAACCCGGCGATGCCCATCCCGCCACGCGCACGTTCCAGGCGCTGCGCATTGCGGTCAACGCCGAATTCGACCAGCTGGTCGAAGCGCTCTTTGCCGCCGAGCGGCTGCTGGCCGAGGGCGGCCGGCTCGTCGTCGTTACCTTTCATTCGCTGGAAGACCGCATCGTCAAGCGCTTCTTCGACCCCGACAAGGGCGGCCCGGCCCAGTCGCGGCACATGCCGCAGGTGGAGACCGAGGCGCGGCGCTGGGTTGAGGTCGCCAAGGCACGCAAGGCCGGGGAGGCCGAACTGGGCCGCAATCCGCGTGCGCGCTCGGCCACGTTGCGCGCCGCCAGCCGGTCGGCAGCCCCAGCGCGGCCGGTCAAGTTCGACGGCCTGGGCGTGCCGCAGGTGCGGGGTGCCGCATGATCCGCAATCTCAACATCATCCTGATCTTTACCAGCGTCTTCATGCTGGCCGGCGTCTATGCGCTCAAATTCTCCATCGAGAATACGGCGAGCGAGCGCACCGCGCTGATCGCCGAGATCGATAGCCAGGAGGGCCAGCTGTCGCTGCTCAAGGCCGATGAGGCCGTGCTGGGCCAGCCCGGTCATATCGAGCCGATCGTGCGCCGGCATGAAATGGCGCTGGCCATTGCGCCGGTCAAGCAGGAGCAGTTCGGCGCCTTTGCAGCCCTGCCCATGCGCCCGGCCAAGCCCAATAGCGCCGCCATGGACTCCCTGTTCGAATCCCTGGCTGCCGGGGTTGATCCGATCGACGCCATCCTGGAACTTGAGGGGATCGAATAATGGCGGTTGTCGGCGAAGGCTTCGGCCCCACAATCGCGCTCGATGGCGCCCGCAAGGTGCGCGGCAACCTCACCCAGGCGCGCATTCGCTGGATGGTGCTGGCCATGCTGATGGGCTTTGGCCTGGTCGGTGGACGGCTGGTGCAGCTGGGCATGGTCGTGCCCGATTCCACCATCGAGGGTCAGGCGCGCGACGTCATTACCGCCACGCGGCCGCCGATCCTGGATCGCAACGGCCTCGAAATGGCCGTGGATATCCGCGTGCCGTCGCTGTTCGCCGAGCCCCGCCGCATCATCGACGTGGAAGAAGCCGTGCAGAAGCTGCGTACGGTCCTGCCCGATCTCGACGAGGCCTGGCTGCGCAACCGGCTGACGGGCGACAAGGGTTTCGTCTGGGTGCAGCGCGAGCTCTCGCCGGTCATCCAGGACCGGGTGATGCGGCTGGGCATTCCCGGCATCGACTTCATCACCGAGTCCAAGCGCTTCTATCCGGGCATGAACGAAGCCAGCCATATCCTGGGGTCGACCAATATCGACAACCAGGGCATTGCCGGCATCGAAGCGCATATGGATGGCGAGAATGTCGCCCTGCTGCAGGATCTGGGCCTGGCGCGGGGCAATGCGCTGGCGCCGGTGGAGCTGTCGGTGGATATGCGCGTGCAGCATGTGATGCACGAGCAGCTCATCGATGCCCTCGAGCGCTACAAGGCCGTCGCCGCGGCCGGCGTGATGATGGACATTCATACCGGCGAGATCATTGCCCTGGCCTCGCTGCCCGATTTCGATCCGAACCAGCCGGCGAGTGCCCTCGTCAAGGACAGTTTCAACCGCATCACCGCGGGCATTTTCGAGCCCGGCTCGATTTTCAAGACGGTGACCATGGCCGGTGCGCTGGATAGCGGCGCGGTCTCGGTCTCGGACCAGTTCGACGCACGCTTCGGCATCCGCTTCGGCCGCTTCACCATCGATGATTTCCACGGCAAGCACCGCATTCTCAGCCTGCCGGAAGTCTACAAGTACTCCTCCAATATCGGCACGATCCGCATCATGCAGGCCATGGGCAAGGAAGACTATCGGGCCTTCCTCACCCGCATGGGCTTTGACAAGCGCGTGCCGTTCGAACTGCCCGAAATGCGGCTGCCGACCGTTCCGAAGGACTTTTCCGAGGTTGGTGCGGCCACCGCATCGTTCGGCCACGGGCTTTCGGTATCGCCGCTGCACATGGTCGCGGCCTATGCCGCCTTCGCCAATGGCGGCAACCTGGTGCCGCCCACGCTCTACAAGCGGGACATTGCCGATACGGAGCCCTTCTACCAGCGCGTACTGCAGCCATCGACCAGTGATGCCCTGCGCTACCTGATGCGCCTCAATGCGCTTGAAGGTTCCGGGTCGCAGATGAACAAGGCCGCGCAGGGTTACCGGGTCGGCGGCAAGACCGGCACCGCCGAAAAGGTGGTCGACGGCCGCTATTCGGCCAGCAAGGTCACCAACTTCTTCGCCTCGGCCTTCCCACTCGACAATCCCCGCTATGCCATGGTCATCATGGTGGACGAGCCCAAGGCGGAAAATCCGCAATCGGGCACGACGGCCGGCTGGAATGCGGGCACGGTCACCGGCCGGATTGTGCAGCGGGTCGCGCCCATGCTGGGCATCGCCCCCGATTTTTCCGAAGTTCTGGACCAGAACCTCGTTCCACCCGCTCTCCGATAGATCTGATCCAGAAGGATTTGCCACCGTGTCACTCAGTGTAACACAACTGCTCGAAGGCTCTGGAGCCCGCCCCAAAAAGGGCCTGGGCGCCGTCTTCGGTCTCAATTCCGACAGCCGCCGGATCGAGCCGGGCGACATCTTCTTTGCGCTGCCGGGGCATAATGTGCACGGCAACCAGTTCGTGGCCGATGCGGTCCGTCGCGGCGCGCTGGCCGTCATCACCGATACCGCACCCGTGGGTGACCCCGGGGTGCCGGTGATCATCGTCAAGGATGTGCGCGCGTCCTATGCCCGCGCCGCCTCACGCATTTTCGAGCCGCAGCCGGAAATCACCGTCGCGGTCACGGGCACCAATGGCAAGACGTCCGTCGCATCCTTCGTGCGCCAGATCTGGAACTATGCGGGCATACCGGGCGCCAGCATCGGCACGCTGGGTGTCGAGACCGCCACGCGCCTGATCGAGGGCAGCCTGACCACGCCGGATTCGCGCACGCTGCATCAGTCGATGCGGGCACTCAAGGCGCAGGGCATCGACCACGTAGCGCTCGAGGCATCGAGCCATGGCCTCGACCAGCGCCGGCTCGACGGCATGCATTTCGAAGCTGTCGCCTTCACCAATCTCAGCCGTGACCACCTCGACTACCACGCCGACATGGACGAATACCGCAATGCCAAGCTGCGGCTGTTCACCGACCTGCTGGTCGATGGCGGCGCCGCCGTGGTCAATGTCGACGATCCGGAATACGAACCCTTCATGTTTGCGGCGCTCGGCGCCAGCGCCACGCTGCTGACGGTCGGACGCGAGGGCGCCTATATCGAAGTGCTGTCGGTCAAGCCGGAAGGCTATGGCCAGCGTGTCGAGGTGCGCCATGTCGGTGAAAAGCTCAGCTTCCACCTGCCGCTGACCGGCGAATTCCAGGTGTCCAACGCCATCGTTGCGGCGGCGCTCGCCATGTCGAGCGGCGTGGACAAGGCACAGGCCTTTCCCGCGCTCAGCGAACTGGTTGGCGCCAAGGGGCGGCTTGAACTGGTCGGCGAGCACAATGGCGCGGCGATCTTCATCGATTATTCTCACAAGCCGGTGGCGCTGGAATCGGCGCTTGCCTCGCTTCGGCCATATGCCAAGGGAAAGCTCAGGGTCGTATTCGGGGCAGGGGGCGATCGCGACAAGGGCAAGCGTCCGATGATGGGCGAAGTCGCCCAGCGCATGGCCGACGATATCATCGTCACGGACGACAATCCGCGCACCGAAGACCCCAAGACCATCCGCGCGGAAATCCTCGCGGCGGCCAAGGGGGCCAAGGAGATCGGCGACCGCAAGGCGGCGATCACCGCGGCGGTCAAGTCGCTCGAAGCCGGTGATGTCCTGCTGGTTGCCGGCAAGGGCCACGAGGACTACCAGATCATCGGAACGACCAAGCACCATTTCTCCGACCATGAGGTCGTGGCGGAGGCGATCAAGGGGTAAGAGATTGAGCGAGCCGGAGCCACCGAGACACACCTTTCCCTCTGGGGGAGAGGTCGGCGCGCAGCGCCGGGTGAGGGGGCCCTCCCCGCACACCGCGCCTGGCAAAGGCCCCCTTATCCGACCGAAGACGGTCGACCTCTCCCCCGGAGGGAGAGGTGAAGACGCTAGCGGCTATATCCGACTATGACCCAGCCCCTCTATACCATCGCCGAAATCCTTGCCGCCACCGGCGGGTCGTCCGACCTCGCCCCCGATACCCCCATCAACGCTATCTCCATCGATTCCCGTGAGCTGGGCCACGATGCGCTGTTCGTCGCCATCAAGGGTGACCGCTTTGACGGTCATGACTTCGTCGACAAGGCGCTGGACAATGGCGCGGTCGCGGCTCTCGTGCACAAGGGCGAGGGTGCCCGGCGCATCCACGTGACGGACGCGCTCGAAGGCCTGCGCGACATCGCGCGCGCCGCGCGCGCCCGCAGCCGGGCCATCGTGATCGGGGTCACCGGCAGTGTCGGCAAGACCACGACCAAGGAGGCCATTCGCGTCGTGTTCGAGGCAGCCGGGCAGACCCATGCCTCGATCAAAAGCTTCAACAATCACTGGGGCGTGCCGCTGATGCTGGCACGCTTTCCCGAGCAGGCAGAATTCGGCGTCTTCGAAATGGGCATGAGCGCGCCGGACGAAATCCGGCCGCTGGCGCAACTGGTGCGGCCCCATATCGCCGTCATCACCACCATCGCCCCGGCGCATCTGGAGGCCTTCGGCTCGCTCGATGGCATTGCCCGCGCCAAGGCGGAGATCTTTGCCGGGCTCGAGCCGGGTGGCACGGCCGTCCTCAATGCCGACCATGCCCAGATCGGCGTGCTGCTCGATGAAGCCAATGCGGCCGGCGTTGGCCGGGTGGTGACCTATGGCGAGGCCCGCGGTGCCGACTGGCAGATCCTCGACATCCAGACAATTGGCGAGCGCAGCTTTGCCACCATCGAGCATGATGGCGAGCGCCACGCGCTCGTTCTCAACGTGCCCGGCCGCCACATGGTGGCCAATGCTACCGCGGCGCTGGCCGTGGCCCATATTGCCGGCGTCGAGCCCGCCGTGGCGCTGCGGGCGCTGGCCGGCTTCGGTGCCCAGCCGGGGCGGGGACAGCGTAGCCGGCTGGGGCCGGACGATCGTCCGCTGCTGCTGACCGACGAGAGCTACAATGCCAACACCGCCTCGATGAACGCGGCGCTCGAAGTGTTTGCCGGCCAGGCTGCCCCGGGCGGACGCAAGGTGGTCATCCTGGGGGACATGCTGGAACTGGGGCCGCAATCGGCGAGCCTGCATGCGAGCCTGGCGCCCGCTGTCACCAATTCGGGCGCCGAACGCGTCTATCTGGTGGGGCCGGCAATGGCTGCGCTGGCCGAGGCGCTGGGCGCCGGGCGTGTGGCCGCCCATACACAGACGGCCGCAGAGATGGCGGAGATCGTGCTCAACGACCTTGCCTATGGCGACGCAGTTATGGTCAAAGGGTCCAACGGCGTGGGGCTTGCGGGCGTCGTCGACAAGATCCGCCAACGGTTCGAAAACACCTGATCCCACCCCAGCGAGGACGTTTCATTTCATGTTGTACTTTCTCGGCCAGCTGGGTGACGCGCTCACGGCCTTCAACGTTTTCCGCTACATCACCTTCCGCACGGCCGGCGCGGTCATAACCGCCCTGTTTTTCGTGTTCCTGTTCGGCCCCGGCATGATCGCGCTGCTGCGCCTCAAGCAGGGCAAGGGCCAGCCGATCCGCGAGGATGGTCCGGCCGGGCACCTGCTGACCAAGAAGGGCACGCCCACCATGGGCGGGCTGATGATCCTGTCGGGCGCGGTGTTCTCGACCCTGCTCTGGGCCAATCTCAGCAATGGCTATGTCTGGGTCGTGCTGTTCGTCACCGTGGGCTTTGGCGCCATCGGCTTTTATGACGACTATCTCAAGGTCAAGCGCATGAGCCACAAGGGCTTTGGCAGCAAGCAGCGGCTGCTGCTCGAAGCGCTGATCGGCGGCATCGCGGCCTTTGCCATCTCCCAGCTGGCCTCGGGCGCCTATGGCACCTCGATGCTGTTTCCCTTCGTCAAGGATCTGGCGCTCAACCTGGGCTATTTCTACATCCTGTTCGGCGGCTTCGTCGTCATGGCCGCCGGCAATTCGGTCAACCTGACCGACGGGCTCGATGGCCTTGCCATCGTGCCGGTCATGGTCGCGGCCGCCTGTTTCGCGCTTATCGCCTATCTGGTGGGTAGCGTGAGTTTCTCCGATTACCTGCTGCTCAACTACGTGCCCGGTACGGGCGAGCTCTCCGTCGTCTGCGGCGCGCTGATCGGGGCTGGGCTGGGATTCCTGTGGTTCAATGCGCCACCCGCACAGATCTTCATGGGCGATACCGGCTCGCTCGCCCTGGGCGGCGCCCTGGGCACGATCGCCGTCGCCACCAAGCACGAAATCGTCCTGGCCATCATCGGCGGGCTGTTCGTGCTGGAGACCGTTTCGGTCATCGTGCAGGTGACCTCCTTCAAGCTCACCGGCAAGCGGGTGTTCCGCATGGCGCCGATCCACCACCATTTCGAGCATCTCGGCTGGACCGAGAGCCAGGTGGTTATCCGCTTCTGGATCATCAGCTTCGTGCTGGCGCTGATCGGCCTGTCGAGCCTCAAGCTGCGCTGATTGCAGTCCGGGATCACGTCCTCGTGTTCCCGGCATTCGGCCAATTCCGGAAACTCCTGCCTCCGTCTCCCCGTAGCTGCACGGGACGATAGCACTTCGTCCCACAGCCATCCCTGGTCACAGAGTTCAACGTGGCCCAAACGAGGAGACTTCCCGTGACTGCTACCGCTCGCTACGCCCTGCGCGCTGCCCTGCTGCTCGGCACCGCCACGCTTGCCACCGCCGCCCATGCCGCCCCCGCCATCGGACTTGTCGGTGGCACGACCCTGGTGATGTTCGACACCGAGACCCGCGCCGTCAGCGGCACGATGGATGTCACCGGTGTCGATGGCCTTGCCGGCATCGATGTGCGCCCCGCCGACAAGCTGCTCTATGGCGTGACGCTGGCGGGCGAAGTCGTCACCATCGACACGGCCAGTGGCGCCGCCACGATGAAATCCACCCTGTCGGAAATGCTGCCCAGCTTCGAGGGCGCCATCGTCGACTTCAACCCCATGGCCGACCGCCTCCGCCTGATGGCGACCGATGGCACCAATCATCGCGTCAATGTCGATGACGGCATGGTGACGGTCGATGGCTCGCTCGCCTTTGAGGCCGGCGACATGCATGAGGGCGAGACCCCGGCCATCGTTGCCGCCGCCTATATCAATTCGATCGGCAAGCCCGAAGCCACGGCCATGTATGACATCGACGCCACCATCGCGGCACTGATCCAGCAGGTCTCACCCAATGACGGCACGCTGGGCGCCATCGGCGAGCTCGGCGTCGAGGGCTCGAGCTATGCCTTCGACATCGCCGCCACCGAGGCCCTGGAAAACACCGCCTATCTGGTGGTCGACAATGTGCTCCACACCGTCGATCTGGAATCCGGCGCCGCCACGGAAGTCGGAGCCATCGAGGGCGTCGACGGCATGATCAGCGATATCGCCATCCTCCAGTAGGGTCGGCAGCCTCACAGCAGGGGAAAGCGCGCGGATTTGCCGGTCCGCGCGCTTTTTGCTGTCGCGGAGTCGCAAAACGCAACGCGGGTTCGGAAATCGGTAACCAACCACCTGCTACAATTGCAGGCAGTTTGTATCGAGTAGCCCGGCGTTTCCTTCATGATGTTTTCCCGTGCCGAAAAGACGCCTCTGGCGGAGTGGTGGTGGTCGATTGACCGGGAACTGCTCGGCGCGCTGATCCTGCTGATGACCTGCGGCATGGTGCTGAGCTTTGCGGCCAGTCCGCCGGTGGCCGAGCGGCTGGGCCTCAGTCCCTGGCATTTCATCATCCGCCACGCCATGTTCTGCGTGCCGGCGCTGATCGTGCTGGTGGGCACCTCGTTTCTCAGCCATCGGCAGGCGCGCATCTGGGCGCTGGTGACGCTGGTGGTGAGCCTGCTGCTGCTGTGGGCCACGCTGCGCTTCGGCACCGAGGTCAAGGGCGCCCGGCGCTGGATTTCCTTTGCCGGCCAGTCGATTCAGCCCTCCGAATTCGTCAAGCCGGGCTTTGCGGTGATCGCCGCCTGGCTGTTTTCGGAATCCATGGTGCACAAGAATGTGCCCGGCAAGATCATCGCGACTGCCATCATGCTGGCGATTGTCGTGGGCCTGCTGCTGCAGCCCGATATCGGGCAGACGGCGCTGGTGTTGGCGACCTGGGCCGTGCTGCTGTTCCTCTCGGGCATTTCCTGGTTCATCATTTTCGGGCTGGCCGGGGCCGCGGGCGGGCTGCTGTTTGGCGCCTATATGTTCTTCCCGCACTTTTCGCGCCGCATCGATACCTTCCTCAACCCCGAGGGGGGCGGCAACACCTACCAGATCGATCGCGCGCTGCAGTCGCTGCTCGAGGGCGGCTGGTTCGGCCGTGGCCCGGGTGAATCCATCGCCAAGAAGCTCATTCCCGACGCGCATGCCGACTATGTCTTTTCCGCCGCCGCAGGCGAGTTCGGAATCCTGTTCTGCATGGTTCTGGTTGCGCTGATCGCCTTCATCGTGATCCGCGCCATGATGGGGGCACAAAGGCAGACGAGCCTGTTCGCCCGCCTCGCCGCCTCCACGCTGGCGATTCAGTTTGCCATGCAATCGGGGATCAACCTGGCCGTGAACCTCAACCTCGTTCCGCCCAAGGGCATGACGCTGCCCTTTGTCAGCTATGGCGGCACGTCCATGATTGCCATTGCCTTCGGCATGGGGTTGATGCTCGCCATGACCCGCACCAAGCCCGAAGAGCGCATGGCCACCGGCCTGCCCAGCTATCGCAGCGCCGTAGCGCCACTGGCGCCAGCAGAATGAAGAAATTCATGTTGATGGCAGGCGGCACGGGAGGACACCTCTTCCCGGCCATGGCGCTGGCGCAGGAGCTCATCCGGCGCGGGCACGCGGTCGAGCTGATGACCGACCACCGCGTCGAAAGCTATGGCGCCGATTTTCCGGCCAGTGCGATCCACATCGTGCCCTCGGCCACCCCATCGCTCACCAACCCGTTCAAGTTCCTCGCCGGTGGCTTCCGGATCCTGGGCGGCATTGCCGTCGCCTTCGGCAAGCTGCGCAAGGCCAGGCCCGATTGCGTCATCGGCTTTGGTGGCTATCCGACCTTTCCGCCCTTCGTTGCCGCGAGCCTCTTGGGTATTCCCGGCATCCTGCACGAGCAGAATGCGGTCATGGGGCGCGCCAATCGCGCCCTGGCCCGCTTCGCCGACATCCTGGCGATGAGCTATGACAGGACCAAGTTCGCCGACCAGTTGAGCCTTGAAAAGCTGGTAACGGGCAATCCGGTGCGTGACCGGGTGCGCGCGGTGGCCGGTACGCCCTATCCGGCGCTCGGCGGCGACAGCCCGATCCGCCTGGTGATCTTCGGCGGCAGCCAGGGCGCCAAGGCCCTCTCCGACATCGTGCCAGCCGCCATCGCGAGCATGCCCGAAGGGCTCCGGCATCGGCTTCACATCGTCCAGCAATGCCGCGCCGAAGACCTCGACCGGGTGGCCGAAACCTATCGGCAGGCCAAGGTCAATGTCGAACTGGCGGCCTTCTTCACCGATCTGCCCGAGCGCATGTCACGCAGTCACCTAGTGATCGGCCGCTCCGGCGCCTCGACCATTGCCGAGCTGACCGTATTGGGGCGCCCGGCCATCCTGGTGCCGCTGCCCGGCGCAGTGGATGCGGACCAGAAGAACAATGCCATGGTGGTCGATACGGCGGGTGCCGGCTGGCTGGCCGAGCAGGCCACGCTATCGCCGCAATCGCTAGGCACTCGCCTCACGAACCTGCTAGACGACCCCGCCACCCTGAACAGAGCGGCCGCTGCCGCCCGCGCGCTGGGACAGCCGCGCGCCGTGGAAAAGCTGGCTGACCTCGCCGAAATGCTGTCCGGCAAGAACCTCGAAGTGGATACTCGCTCATGAAAATGCCCCGCAATATCGGGCCCGTCCACTTCATCGGCATCGGCGGCATCGGCATGAGCGGCATTGCCGAAATCCTGCACAACCAGGGCTATACCGTGCAGGGCTCCGACGCCTCGCTCAATCCCAATGTGCAGCGCCTGCTCGACATGGGCATCAAGGTGGAGATCGGCCAGAGCGGCGACAATCTCGGCCAGGCCGAGGTGGTGGTCGTGTCCTCCGCCATCAAGAAGGACAATCCCGAGCTGGTCGCAGCGCGTGCCAAGGCCCTGCCGATCGTGCGTCGTGCCGAGATGCTCGCCGAGATCATGCGCTTCAAGACCGCCATCGCCATTGGCGGCACGCATGGCAAGACCACGACGACCACGCTGGTGGCGACCTTGCTCGATGCCGGCAACCTCGATCCGACCGTCATCAATGGCGGCATCATCAATGCCTATGGCACCAATGCGCGCCTGGGGGCAGGGGAGTGGATGGTGGTCGAGGCCGACGAGAGCGACGGCACCTTCATCAAGCTGCCGGCCGATGTCGCCATCGTCACCAATATCGATCCCGAGCATCTCGACCATTATGGCGATTTCGAAGGGGTCAAGAAGGCATTCCACCAGTTTGTCGAGAACGTGCCCTTCTACGGCTTTGCCGTGATGTGCCTCGATCATCCCGAAGTGCAGGCGCTGGTCGGCCAGATCAAGGACCGCCGCGTCATCACCTATGGCCAGAACCCGCAGGCCGATGTGCGACTGGTCGATCTGGAAACCATTGACGGCGTCAGCCACTTTGCCGTGGAGATCCGCGACCGCATCCGCCAGACCCAGTTGCGCATCAGCGGGCTCGAACTCCCCATGCCGGGCGTGCACAACGCGCTCAACGCCACGGCCGCCATTGCCGTGGCCGACCAGCTGCATGTGCCGGCCGAGGCGATCCGCAAGGGGCTCAAGGGCTTTACCGGGGTCAAGCGCCGCTTTACCCGGACGGGCGTGGTTGGCGGCATCACCGTCATCGACGACTATGGCCACCACCCGGTGGAAATTGCCGCCGTGCTGAAGGCCGCGCGGTCCTCGACCCGCCGCGATGTCATTGCCGTAGTGCAGCCGCACCGCTATAGCCGCCTCAACGACCTGTTCGACGATTTTGCCGCCTGCTTCAACGATGCCGATACGGTCATCGTCGCGCCGGTCTATGCCGCGGGCGAGCAGCCGATCCCCGGCGTCACCCATGAAGAGCTCGTCACCCGCATCCGCGCCCGCGGCCATCGCGACGCGCGCATCATCGACCGCGCCGAGGCGCTGGCCCCGCTGCTCGCCGGCCGCGCCGAGGATGGCGACTATGTCGTCTGCCTGGGTGCCGGCAACATCACCCAATGGGCCGCCGCCCTGCCGGCCGAGCTGGGCGCGCTGATCGGAAAAGAGCCGGAATGAGCATGCTGGTGTTTGCTCATCCAAACCCCTCACCCGTCCCGGCCTGCGGCCGATCCACCTTCTCCCGCAAGGGGAGAGGGGGAGCACAGTGCCTCCCCATCCCCGGAGCCCACCTTCTCCCCTTGCGGGAAAAGGTGACCGAAGGGCGGATGAGGGGTCTCTCGCTCGCTGCTTTCCGGAACATCAGGACCACCCCATGACCAAGCATGTCGCCGTCCTGATGGGTGGCCTGTCCAATGAGCGTCCCGTCTCGCTGAGCTCGGGTCAGGGCTGCGCCGAGGCGTTGCGCCGCGCCGGCTACCGGGTGACCGAGGTCGATGTCGGCTATGATATTGCCGAACGCCTGCGCGAGGTCGCGCCGGACGTGGCGTTCAATGCGCTGCATGGCCGGTTCGGCGAGGATGGCACCATTCAGGGCGTGCTGGAATTCCTGCGCATTCCCTATACCCATTCGGGCGTTCTCGCCTCCGCGCTGGCCATGGACAAGCACCAGGCCAAGATCATGCTCAAGGCCGCGGGCGTGCCGGTCACCGACCATGTCATCGCCTCCAGGGCCGAAGTGGGCCGCGCCCATGTCATGCCGGCGCCCTATGTGGTCAAGCCGGTTGCCGATGGGTCGAGCTTCGGCATCCTGATCGTCAAGGCCGACCAGTCCCATCCGCCGCAGGAAATCCTGGGCGAGGACTGGAAGGGCGGCGAGGAGCTGATGGTCGAGCGCTACATTCCGGGCCGCGAGCTGACCTGCGCGGTGATGGGCGACGTCGCCCTGCCGGTGACCGAGATCGTCACCGACCTCGCCTTCTACAATTACGAGGCGAAATACAGCGCCGGTGGATCACAACATGTTATCCCCGCTCAGATTTCACCGAAAATTTACGACAAAGTGCAGAAGATGAGCCTGAAGGCGCATGCCGCGCTTGGCTGCCGCGGCATCACCCGAACCGACTTCCGCTTCAATGACGCGGCGGGAGAAGATGGTGAGCTTGTCTGTCTGGAAATCAACACCCAGCCGGGCATGACCCCCACCTCTCTGGCGCCCGAACAGGCGCTATATGCCGGGCATTCCTTCGAAGAACTAGTCGCCTGGATGGTGGAGGACGCGAGTTGCAACAGGTAAAGAGCGAGACCTTTCTCGCCGGCGCTAGGATCGTTGATCCGCGCGCATTGCCTGTTCCTGTCCGCTCCCGCCAGCGCAAGCTGGCCAACAATATCGGCCGTGCCTGGGTGCTGCATCGCAAGGCGATGCTGCGCGCTGCTGGCGCGGCTGCGCTGCTGGTGACGGCAGGTCTGCTCTATCAACTGCGCGATCCGCTTGCCGCTGGTGCCACGGTGCTGGGCGAAGTGGCGCAGGGCCGGTTCGCCGATGCGGGCTTTGCCATCGGGGAAATCTCCATTACCGGCCAGGCGCTCACCAGCGAACAGGCCATCTTCGACGCGCTGGGCGTCGAACCCCATACATCCACGGTCTCCTTCGACGTGGAGGCGGCCCGCCAGCGCATTGCCGAACTGCCCGCCGTCAGCGCCGCCACCGTGCGCAAGACCTATCCGGGCGATGTCATCGTCTCGATCACCGAGAAAGTGCCGGTGGCGCGCTGGCATGTCGACGGCATCACCTTCGTGGTCGATGCATCGGGCGAGCAGATCGGCGAAGACCGCGGCGCCTATGGCGACCTGCCGCTGGTCGTCGGCGATGGCGCCAATGACGATGCCATGGTGATGATCCGCGCGCTCGACCAGCATGCCGCCCTCAAGGATGGCTTGATGGCGCTGTCGCGCATCGCCGACCGGCGCTGGGATCTCATCTATGACACGGGCCTGCGCGTGCAGTTGCCGGAGCTGGGCGTGGCCCGGGCGCTGCGGCACCTCGAAAGCTACCAGGCCGACTATCAGCTGCTGGACCGCGACCTGACGGTGATCGACATGCGCGTCGCCAGCCTCGTTGCCGTTCGTCCGACCAAGACCGAAGAGGAACTGGCCAAGGACGAGGAGGAGCGCAAGGCGGCCATTGCCGAGCGCGCCCGCTCGACCCAGCCCTATCCGCTGCCGCCCCGCAATCTCCCCTCAACAACCCTGTTTCAAGCGACTACCCCGCAATGATGACCGATGCCATGACCTCCCGGCTTCGCCCCGTCCAGCCCGGCAAGACCACGCTGGTGGCCGTGCTCGATATCGGCTCGACCAAGATCTGCTGCGTGATCGCCCGGCTGACGCCGCGGGCCGAGGGCAGGGCGCTGCGCGGCCGCTCGCACCAGGCCGAAGTGATCGGCTTTGGCTACGGCCCGTCCTCGGGGGTCAAGAGCGGCGTCGTCACCGACATCGAAAAGGCCGAGCAGGCCATCCGCTCCGTGGTCGGCATGGCCGAGCGGGCCGCAGGGCTGACGCTGGAAAGCGTCATTGTCAATGTCACCGCCGGCCGGCTGGGCTCGGAGACCTTCTCGGCGGCCGTGTCGCTCGATGGGCAGGAGGTCGAGAGGGCCGATATCCATCGCGTCCTGCGCGCCGTCAACGAGCGCTCGGTGCGTCCGGAACGCTCCATCATCCATGCGTTACCCATCGGTTACGCGATCGATGGCCAGAAGGGCATCCGCGACCCCAAGGGCATGGTCGGCGACAAGCTGGGCGTCGATGTTGCCGTGATCAGCTCGGAAACCCTGGCCATGCGCAATCTCGAACTGGTGCTGCACCGCTGCCACCTGCAGATCGAGGCGCTGATCGCCACACCCTATGCCTCGGGCCTGTCGGTGCTGGTCGACGATGAATCCCAGCTCGGGGTTGCCTGCATCGACTTCGGCGGCGCGACCACGACGGTTTCGGTCTTCAATGACGGCCATCTGGTCTATGCCGATGCCATCGCCATCGGCGGGCATCACCTCACCCTCGACATCGCCCGCCAGCTGTCGGTCAGCGTCGACGATGCCGAGCGCCTCAAGACCTTCTACGGCTCCGTCCTGCCCGGCCAGGCCGACGAGCGCGACCTCATCGCCATCAATCCGGTCGGCGCCCAGCATGACGAAGCGCCGGGGCAGGTGGCCCGTTCGGTGCTGACGCGCATCATGCGACCGCGCATCGAGGAAATCCTCACCGCCATCCGCGACCGCATGCAGGCCACCGGCATGATGGATGTCTGCGGCCGCCGCTTCGTCTTGACGGGCGGCGCCAGCGAGATGACCGGCCTGCCCGAAGTCGCCCGCCGTACTCTCGCCCGCAATGTGCGCACCGGCCGGCCCATGGGCATTGCCGGCCTGCCCGAAATGGCCAAGGGCGCCGCCTTTGCCACGGTCGCCGGCATGCTGATCTATCCGCAGGTCTGTTCGCAGGAATATTCCGAGCCGCGCAGCAGCCGCAAGCTGACCGGCACGGACGGCTATTTCGCCCGGGTCGGGAACTGGCTCAGGACCAGCTTCTAGTCACCATGCCCGCCCGGCCGCTTCTCCCAGTGTCAGTGCAAGCCGTCGCCGAGTTGCCGCCTCGAATTCTTCCGGCCAGGCGAGCCCAAGTCGTTCCGCCATGGCACGTGCCCTGGGCATGAATTCGCGGGCAATGGCGAAATTGGCTTCGATCAGCGCGTCCCGTTCGGGTCCGGGATAGGGCAGGGAGGCCAGCAGGGCCATCTGTTCTGGCGACAGGAGTGTGGATTGATGCAGGATGCCGCCCGGATCTGGCGCCGTCACGTCCTGCATCAGCAGGGTTTCAAGATGCCCGCGCATCATGCCCACGCCAAGCACCATGGTCACATATTCGCCGCGCCCCGCGCCGACGGGCATAAGCCCCAGCATGCGGATGAACTCGTGAATGAGATAGTGCACGGTGCCCGCATTCGGCTCTCTTGGCGGCAGGGCATCGGGCAAGGCTTCGTATAGTCCATCGCGGTCGATGAGCGGCTTCACCGTATTCCTGGCGCGTTGACCGAAGCCCGTCGGCGGCACGATGATCAGGTCGCAGCGTAGCCAATCCTCGGAAACGGCATTGATCAGCAGGCCGCCTCGCGACAGTTCCTGCCAGAATACGATCGGCGTAATGGACTGCAGCAGCTGGCGCCAACTGGCCGCCAGCGCGGCGTGATCATCCGGTGCTGCAAGTGCAACGAGATCGACATCGCTCCATTCGTCGGCCGTCCCGCGGCCGAAACTGCCGGCGAGGAAGAGGCCGCGCAGGGCCTCCTGGTTCGCCATTTTCTCGGTCACTGCCGCGATTAGCCCATGCTGGTCCATTCCGCCCTCCCGGTTGTTCCTCTAGCTCCGCAGGTCGCGGATGCCCCAGACCAGCAGCGTCGCGCCCAGCGCCCCGAAGGCGAGGCCGAACGCGGCCTCGATTGCGCGCCAGAAGCGGGTATAGGCGCGCATGGCAACGCCGGTCGAAAACAGCAGCCCATAGGCGCCGTAGATGGTCATGGCGGAAATGGCGACCACAGGTCCGAAAGCCAATACCTGCGCGCTGTCGAGGCCCGCGCCGAACAGAAAGGTCGCCACGGCCGACCACATCAGCGCCGCCTTGGGATTGGTCATCACCACGAAGAAGCCGCGCCGCCAGGCGCCGAGATTGCTCAACGGCGTCCTGTTGGCCGTCACGGTCGAGGTTGTGCCTGCCAGAATGGCGCGCAGCGCTCTATAGGCGATCAGCAGCAGATAGAGCCCGCCGGCGAATTTGAGCAGGGTGAGGAGCAGCGGAAAGGCCGCGAACAGCGCCCCGAGCCCCAGCGATACCGCGGCCGCCCAGACCAGCGTGCCGGTGCCGATGCCGGTGACCAGCAGCAAGGCGGGCTTGCGGCCCTGGCCGAGGGCGACGCTGGCCACCGCCATCATATTGGGGCCCGGCGAGGCCTGGGCGAGGGCCACGCCGATCCAGGCGGCGAGGAATGCTTCGAGCATGACGGGGACTCAGGTGACGTGCGCGCCAGCCTAGCCCGCCGCCAGTGCCCAGTCCAACTCAGCCCGCATAGGCCTTTTCGAGATCGGCCACGATCAGCTTCTTCATGCCCAGCATGGCCTGCATGGCCCGGCCGGCCCCGGCCTGGTCCGCGCCAAAGACCGTGCTGAAAATCTGCCTGGGCACCACCTGCCAGGAGAGGTCGAACCTGTCCTTGCACCAGCCGCACATGCTTTCCGCGCCGCCATTGCCGACAAAGGCGTTCCAGAAATAGTCCACCTCTGCCTGGTCGGCGCAGTCGATCATGAAGCTCACCGCTTCGGTGAAGGGAAAGCGGGTCGGCTCGCCGCCCTGGCTGCCATTGAGCAGCATGAACTTGTGGCCCTCGAGTTCGATCACCGCGGTAAAGGCCGGGCCGTCCGGGGTCTGGCGCTTGATGTCGTGCACCTTCGCCGATCTGAAGGTGCTGGTGTAGAAATCGATGGCCTCATCGATGCGGTTGTCGAACCACAGGCAGGGCATGATCTTGGTCACGATTTTTTCTCCGCTATACAGAACCAATACGTTATATTGCTATTTGGTTATATTAAGCCTGTCAAGCTGGTGTGCCGCATCCGGCAACGCCGGAGCGTGGTTAACGGGCGGTCAAAGGGTAACCGGCAAGTGTCGCAAATTGCGATCACGTTAACACCGGCGGGACAATTGTTAGGGGCCGGTTAACGTTTGGGAGGGTAAATCTTTACCAACCAAGCCACTATGAGGCCACCTATGACCATCAACCTCACCATCCCGGACATTCAGGAACTGAAGCCGCGCATTACCGTCTTCGGTTGCGGTGGCGCCGGCGGCAACGCCGTTAACAACATGATCGAATCCGGGCTCGATGGGGTGGACTTCGTTGTCGCCAACACCGACGCCCAGGCTCTGGCGCTCAGCAAGGCGCAGCGCATCATCCAGCTCGGCGTCGGCGTTACCGAAGGCCTCGGCGCTGGCTCGCATCCCGAAGTCGGCCGTGCGGCGGCCGAGGAAAGCTGGGACGAGATCAATGATCACCTCTCCGGCAGCCATATGGTGTTCATCACCGCCGGCATGGGCGGTGGCACCGGCACCGGTGCGGCGCCCGTCGTGGCCCGCGCGGCCCGCGAGCAGGGTATCCTGACCGTTGGCGTCGTCACCAAGCCGTTCAATTTCGAAGGCAATCGCCGGGCGCGTCTTGCCGAAGACGGCATCGACGAGCTGCATCGCCATGTCGATACGCTGATCGTCATTCCCAACCAGAACCTGTTCCGCGTTGCCAACGAGAAGACCACTTTCGCCGACGCTTTCGCGATGGCCGACCAGGTGCTGTTCTCGGGCGTTGCCTGCATCACCGACCTGATGGTCAAGGAAGGCCTGATCAACCTCGACTTCGCCGACGTGCGCGCCGTGATGCGTGGCATGGGCAAGGCGATGATGGGTACGGGCGAAGCCTCGGGCGAAGATCGTGCCCGCCACGCCGCAGAAGCCGCCATTGCCAATCCGCTGCTCGACGATGTGTCGATGCATGGCGCACGGGGCCTGCTGATCTCCATCACCGGCGGTCCGGACCTCACCCTTTATGAAGTCGACGAAGCGGCCAGCCGCATCCGCGAGGAAGTCGATCCCGATTGCAACATCATCCTCGGCGCGACCTACGATCCGAGCCTTACCGGCACGATCCGCGTCTCCGTCGTTGCCACCGGCACCGATGCGACCATGGTGCAGGCGCTCGAGCCGGCCAAGCCGCATGCCTCGCGCACGCCGCTGGAAGTGCGCCGTCACGTGCCGGTCGAGCCGACCCGTGCACAGGTCGAACGTGCAGCTCCCGCTGCGCCGGTGCAGCAGGCCATCGAGCATCAGGTCGAAGCCGCCGTGGCCGAAGCCTTCAGCTTCGACATGTCCGCTTCCACCTATCACGATCAGGAAGATGACGGCGTTTCCGTCGAGCCCTACATTCCCGCCGCTGAAAGCGTGCAGGAGGCAGAAGACGCCCATGTCGTCGATGAGTCGCCGATTCCCAGCGTCTATGTGCCGTCCCATGCCGCCCGCCCCGAAGGTCAGCGCCGCATGCCGCGCACCGAGGAGCTGCCGATTGTTGCGAGGCGGTCACAGGAGCCGCAGGAACGTCATGATCCGGAGCCGCGCAATGCGCGTGCCCTGTTCAAGAAGCTTGCTTCCAATGTCGGCCTCAATCTGGGTCAGCCGGCTGCGCCGGTCAAAGACGAAACCGCCTATTCCGCCGCCGATGATGCCGCTGCCCGCAGTGCCATAGAGGCCGGTGGCGCAAGGACTTCGCGCGTTGCGCCGCCCATCGAGGGTGCCCGTGGCACGCTCGATCCGCATGGTCGCCAGCCCGCACCGGCGCCGCAAAAGGACAGTCTGGAAATCCCGGCTTTTCTGCGCAAGCACGGTTAATCCGGGGTGACGATATCCTCAGAACATTGCTCGGTGCGACTTTCGCACCGAGTTTTTTTTGGCTAACACAGATTCCGGGCGTATGGGGCTTGGGGTCGGAGTTATTCGCGTATGCACAAATTGTCCACGCGCCAGCGTACCCTCGCGGCGGCGATCAGCTTCGCCGGTTACGGCGTTCATAGCGGCCAGCCCGTCACGCTGACCATCAGCCCTGGCGCTGCCGACACCGGTCTTACCATCTGCCGCCAGCAGGGCGATGGCTCCACCACAACGCCCGTGGCCGTCCATTTCTCGCGCGTCACCCGCACCACGCTGTGCACCACGCTCGACCTGGGCGACAGCGTCAGCGTCGCCACCATCGAGCATGTCACCTCCGCCCTCAGCGGCATGGGCGTCGACAACGCCGTGATCACCCTTGATGGCGGCGAATGCCCGATCCTGGACGGCAGCGCGCGGCCTTTCGCCGAAGCCATCCTGCAGGTCGGCATGGAAATCCAGCCGGCGCAGCGCAAGTTCCTCAAAGTCATCCGCGCCGTTACCGTGCGCAACAACGATGCCTTTGCCGCCCTCGAGCCCTACAATGGACGCGCGCTCGATCTCGAGATCGATTTTGACAGCAAGGTCATCGGCCGCCAGCGCATGATCTTCGACTGGACGCCGCGTCGCTACTATGAAGACGTTTCGCGGGCCCGCACCTTTGGCTTCGTGCGCGATGCCAAGATCCTGCGCCAGGCCGGCTACGCGCTGGGTTCCAGCCTCGACAATTCCATTACCGTGCACGAGGACAAGATCCTCAATCCGGGCGGCCTGCGCTACGAGGACGAGTTCGTCCGCCACAAGCTGCTCGATGCCATCGGCGATCTGTCCCTGGGCGGTCTGCCGATCTGGGGGCGCTTCCGCTCCTACAAGGGTGGGCATGCCCTTAACGCCCATGTGTTGAGCGGTCTATTTGCCAGCGAGGCCAACTATGAGATAGTTGGTGCTGAAGACCTGCCGCTCGAATTCGAGGCGTTCGATGATCAGCCCGACGGGTTGGCGGTCAATCACTATCTGCGGTCCGTGCGCTGATCCCTTCCGGGTCGGCCTTGCGGCGCCACAGTTTTGATCCATTTGCTAACTACGCCGCAGCCAGCGGTTCCTATAATGACGGGGCAATTCGTGACAGTTGACGCATTTGGTGGTTTCACCAGCCGGGCCACCCGGTTCCTGACGATTGCCATTCTCACCGCCGTTCTGGCCGGCTGCAGCATGTTCGGTCCGCAGAAGGTCAAGGAAGCGCCGATCATTCCGGCCGCGACCCTCTACCAGTCTGCGCTGGACGACATGGATCGCCAGTATTTCCAGACCGCGATCAAGTCGCTGGAGCAGCTTGACCGGCAGCACCCGCGCGACCCGCTGGTCGAGAAGTCCAAGCTGATGCAGGTCTATGCCAACTATCGCAGCGGCGAGCTGGAAGAGGCGATCCTGGCGGCAGACCGCTTCATGGCGCTCTATCCCAACGGCAAGGACGCCGCCTATGTTCTCTATCTCAAGGGCAATGCCTACTTTGCCCAGATCAAGGACATCACGCGCGACCAGCAGCTGTCGACCGACGCGATCGAGACCTATCGTCTGGTGATCTCCACCTATCCGAATTCCGAATATGCCGAGGACTCCAAGGAAAAGCTCCTGGTGGCCTATGACCAGCTCGCCGGCAAGGAAATGTCGGTTGGCCGCTACTATCTCGGCAATGGGCAGTATACCGCCGCCATCAACCGCTTCCGCGTCGTGGTGGAAACCTGGCAGACCTCGACTCACATCGAGGAAGCCCTGTTCCGCCTGACCGAGGCCTATCTTTCGCTCGGGCTCACCAATGAGGCCGCCACGGCCACGGCCGTTCTGGGTCACAATTACCCGTCGAGCACCTGGTACAAGCAGGCCTTCGAGCTGCTGGGCAAGCAGGGCGTAGCCCCCTCTGTCAACAGCGGCAGCTGGATGGCGTCGCTGCGGAGCTGAGGATTCTTACGTCTCCCTTTGAGGGAGAGGTCGGCTTGCGTAGCAAGACGGGTGAGGGGGCCTTCCCCGACCCACTGCACGCGTAAAGGCTCCCTCACCCGATCCAAGAGGGTCGACCTCTCCCCCAAGGGAGAGGTCAAGAAGTAATCTGTTGCTAGTTTGTTCCGGGGCGCTACAATGCGCCCCGGTTCGTTTGTATTCGTCAGGCCCAATGGGCGGCTGGCGAGACAGGCGCGCGGTGAGGTCTGTTGAGAAGTCGGTGCGACCGTTCGCGGTGATGACGCGGCAATGGTAGGATACCGCAGTCACAAGTGTCGCCGGGCGACACGAAGCTTGGGAATAGTCCGCGCATGCTGAACGCGCTTTCGGTTCGCAACATCGTCCTCATCGACCAGCTCGATCTGGCTCTGGACGGCGGCATGACCGTGCTGACCGGCGAGACCGGTGCTGGCAAGTCCATCCTGCTCGATGCGCTCACCCTGGCGCTTGGCGGGCGGGGCGACGCCTCGCTGGTGCGCAGCGGGCAGGAGAGCGGCCAGGTGGTTGCCGTGCTGCAGCTGGCCGCCGACCATCCGGCCCGCGCCGCCTTGCGCGACAATGCCATTCCCGACGACGAAGACGTGATCCTGCGCCGGGTGCAGTTTGCCGATGGCCGCACCCGCGCCTTCATCAATGACCAACCGGTCTCGGCAGCCTTGCTGCAGCGGGTCGGCAGCCAGATCGTCGAAATCCACGGCCAGCACGATGATCGTGCGCTGGTCGATGTTGCCACCCACCGCGCGGCGCTCGATGCTTTTGGCGAGCTGGAAGGCGCCGTCGCCAAGGTGCGGGATGCCTTTGCCGAGGTGAGCGACGCCCAGGAGGCGGTGGCGGCGCAAAAGGCGCTGGTGGCCCAGGCGCTGGCCGCCGAGGATTATGCCCGCCATACCGTCGAGGAGCTTTCCAAGCTCAAGCCGGTCCCCGGCGAGGAAGAGGAACTCGCCGAGCGCCGCCAGCACCTGCAGCAGGTCGAGCGCTCAGCCTCGGACGTCACCGAGATCGATGAAATGCTCAATGGCCCTTCGGCGCCCGCGCCGTCCCTGGCCAGCCTGATGCGCCGGCTGATGCGCAAGATCGATGGCGGCTCGACGCTGTTCCAGCCCATTGTCGACACCATCGATGCATCGCTGGTGGCGCTTGACCGCACGAGCGATGCGCTCGAAGAGCTCAAGCGCGAAATGGCCTATGATCCGGCCGAGCTGGAGGGCGTCGAGGAACGCCTCTTCGCGCTGCGCGCTGCCGCCCGCAAGCATCAGACCAGTTGCGATGGTCTGGTCGACGTGCTCGCCAAATACAGCGCCGATCTCGAAACGCTGCAGGGCGGGGAGACAAGGCTTGTGGCCCTGGAGTCCGCTGAGGCCAAGGCACTGGAGGCCTATCGCAAGGCCGCCCAGGGGTTGAGTGCCGGCCGGGCCAAGGCCGCCGGTGCGCTGTCCAAGGCCGTCGGCGCCGAATTGCCCGATCTCAAGCTCGGCTCGGCCAGGTTCATCGTCGATCACCAGGTCGATACGGCGCGCATTGCCACCGCCGGTTTCGACCAGATCGCCTTTCACGTGCAGACCAATCCGGGCACGGCCGCCGGTCCGCTGCTCAAGGTGGCCTCGGGCGGCGAGCTCAGCCGGTTCCTGCTGGCGCTCAAGGTGGTGCTGGCCGATCGCGGCTCGGCGCCGGTGCTGATCTTTGACGAAATCGACACCGGGGTGGGCGGTGCCGTCGCCGATGCCATCGGCCGGCGCCTGGCGCGGCTGGCGGGCAAGGTGCAGGTCCTGGCCGTGACCCATGCACCCCAGGTCGCCGCGCGGGCGCAGCGACATCTGCTGATCGAAAAGCAGGCGGTCAAGGAAGGCGCCTTCATGCGCACCCATGTCAAACCGCTCGACGTGGCCGCGCGGCAGGAGGAAGTCGCCCGCATGCTGGCCGGCGCCAAGGTAACCGACGAAGCCCGCGCCGCAGCGAGCAAGCTGCTGAGCGAAGTGGGGTAGGCCCACCCCTTTCTTCCCTTCTCCCCTTGTGGGAGAAGGTGGCGCGCAGCGCCGGATGAGGGGGCGCGATGGCCAATCAATGCATGAGCAAGCAATGACCGACCTGTCCAGCAAACCCGTCGACGATCTCACCGAGCAGGAGGCCGATAGCGAGCTGGCGCGGCTGGCCAAGGCCATTGCCGAAGCCGATATCGCCTATCACCAGAAGGACGCGCCCGAGATCACCGACGCGGCCTATGACGAACTGCGCCGCCGCAACGACGCCATCGAGGAGGCCTTTCCCAACCTGGTGCGCGAGGACAGTCCCTCGCTCAATGTCGGCGCCCCGCCCGCCGAGGGTTTTGCCAAGGTGCGCCACGCCGTGCCGATGCTGAGCCTCGCCAAAGCTTATACCGATGATGACGTGGTCGATTTCATCGAGCGCGGCCGGCGCTTCTTCCAGAAGGACGAGGGGCTGGAAATCGCCTTCACCGCCGAGCCCAAGATCGACGGGCTGTCCGCCTCCTTGCGCTACGAGAACGGTGTCTTCGTGCAGGGCGCGACGCGCGGCGATGGCAGCGTGGGCGAGGACATCACCGCCAATCTGCGCACCATCAAGGACATTCCCGAAAAGCTCGCCGGCACGGGTTGGCCGCAGAGCATAGAGATCCGCGGCGAGGTCTATATGACCTATGCAGAGTTCCAGGCGCTCAAGGCCCGCTCCGCGGCCGCCGGCGGGCAGGATTATGTCAATCCGCGCAACACGGCCGCCGGCTCGCTGCGCCAGAAGGATGCCGCGGTCACCGCCAGCCGCAACCTGCGCTTTTTCGCCTATGCCTGGGGCGCCACCACCGAGGATCCGGCGCCCACCCAGTATGAAGCCGTGCAGAAGTTCCGCGACTGGGGCTTCCAGGTCTCCCCGCTGATGGTGCGGGCGAAATCGGTGGACGAGCTGATCGCGCATTATCGGCGGATAGAGGAGCAGCGCTCTTCGCTGGGCTACGATATCGATGGCGTGGTCTACAAGGTCGACCAGCTCGAACTGCAGCGCCGCTGGGGCTTTGTCACCGGCGAGCCGCGCTGGGCCGTGGCGCATAAATTCCCCGCCGAACAGGCGACCACCGTGGTCAAAAAGATCGACATCCAGGTCGGGCGCACCGGCACGCTGGCGCCGGTGGCGCGGCTCGAACCCGTCACCGTCGGTGGCGTCGTGGTCGAGAATGTGACGCTGCACAACGAGGACTATATCAAGGGCTTCGACAGCAATGGCCTGCCGATCCGCGAAGGCGTCGATATCCGCATCGGCGACACCGTGGTCATCCAGCGGGCCGGCGACGTGATCCCGCAGATCGTGCGCGTCGTGCTGGACAAGCGGCCGGCCGATGCCGTGCCCTACGAATTTCCCGAAACCTGCCCGGTCTGCGGCTCGCCGGCCACGCGCGAAATCAACGAGAAAACCGGCAAGGAGGATTCCCGCCGCCGCTGCACCGGGGAGTTGATCTGCCCGGCCCAGGCGGTGGAGGGTCTGCGCCATTTCGTGTCGCGCGGCGCGCTCGATATCGAGGGGTTGGGGGCCGAGAATATCGAGCTCTTCTTCTCCAAGGGGCTGGTCAAGACCGCGGCCGATCTCTTCACCCTCAAGGATCGTCGCCCCGAAGTGCAGCAGGCGCTGGCCGAGCGGCGCGAGGAACAGGCGCGGCTCCGCGAAGCCGCCTCGGGCAAGACGCGCAAGGCCATACGCAGCGTCGAGGACCGCAATTTCGAGGGCCTCGACAAGCTCTTCGCCGCCATCGATGCGCGGCGCGAGCCGGAGCTCGACCGGTTCATCTTCGCCTTGGGCATCCGCCACATCGGGGAGACCACGGCCGCCGTGCTGGCCCGTACCTTCGGGACCATGGAAGAGCTGATCCGCGTCGGCAAGGCCACCGCCGCCGCAGAGGACCCGCTATCCGTGTTCCCCTCGGTGGATGGCATTGGCGGCACGGTAATCGAGGCGCTGGTGGATTTCTTCGGCAATGAGCGCAATGATGCGGCGCTCGATGCCCTCCTGGCCCAGGTCAGGCCGAAGGAATACAAGGTCGTGGTTTCGGCCGACAGCGTCGTCGCCGGCAAGACGGTGGTGTTCACAGGGTCGCTGGAAAAGATGTCCCGCTCGGAAGCCAAGGCCATGGCCGAACGCATGGGCGCCAAGGTGGCTGGCTCGGTCTCGGCCAAGACCGATATCCTCGTGGCCGGGCCGGGGGCGGGGTCCAAGCTGAAATCGGCCGAGGCGCTGGGCGTCGAGGTGATCAGCGAGGATGAATGGTTCGCGCGGGTGGGCAAGTAGCGTGATGCGGGAGAGCGCGATGCGGAAACTGCGAGTACTGGCCCTGGCGGCGGCGATGCTGCCGGGCATGGCGTCGGCCAGCGAGGTCGGCGAGCAGCTGGCGCAACGGCTTTATGATGGCAACCTGGCCGAGATCGGCGATCTCGCGCTGCAGCGTTGCGAGCAGCTCCACACCGATGCCTGCTTCGCGCTGGGCCTGCTCGATCTCGTCACCGCCTATGAGGATCTGGCGCAGGCCATGTACCGCCATGGCGCCACCTCGCCCAATTCGCCGGCCATGGCCATGCTGTTCGGCATGGGCTTCGACATGCCCGCTGCGTCCGCCAATACCGATCCCGAGCCACTGAGCTATCAGGGGCTGGTGGACATCTTCGAACGGTTCACTGCAACGCTCGATGTGGCCTCCGGGCATTTCCAGATGGCCGAGGTCGGCGCCGATTTCGTCATCCCCATCGATCCGCTCAGAGTCCGCATCGATCTCGACGGCAATGGCACGGCCGAGGCCGGCGAAACGCTGGGCACGCTGATGGGGGCAGTCGGCAATTTTGCCGATATCCCCACGCCCGATGCGCCGCCACCGGGCGGCAAGAGCAAGACCAAGGACAGCGCATCGGCCCCCGACGCCACGATCGGCTTCGACAATGCCGATGCCATCTGGTTTGCCGGCTACAGCACCGTGGTCAGCGCGCCGGTCGAGCTGCTACTGGCGCATGATTTCTCCGAATTCTTCGATGCCTATCTGCATCGCGTCTTCCCCAAGGCCGGCCTGCCGATGCAGGAGCATGCGCAGGGCGGCACCCTGTTCATGGATGCCGACAGCGATGCCTTCATTGCTGATATCATCGCCGCGCTGCATACCGCCGATTTCCCGGTGACCGATGCGGCGCGCCTGGCCGGCGTGCGCGAGCGATTGCAGTCGATCACCGCTCTGTCGCGCAAGAACTGGGAGCTGATCCTGGCGGAAACCGACGATGACCGCGAACTGGTGCCGTCGCCCGCCCAGACCTCGCTGGTGCCGGACATGGCAGTGACCGAAGAAACCGTCGCGGCCTGGATGGCAACGCTGGACCGGCTCGACCAGATCCTGGCGGGCGAGCTGCTGCTGCCGCATTGGCGCTTCAGGCAGGGCTTTGATCTCAAGGCCTATTTCGAGACCGCCACCGAAACCGACCTGGTCATGCTGTTCGCTGGGCAGGGCGCGCTGTCCTTCATCAAGCCCGGCCCCATTGCCGATGCCCAGAGCTTTGCCGAAGCCAACCGGGTCTTCGGGGATAACTGGCCCGGTTTCGCCCTCTGGTTCAACTGATCCGCCCTTCCTCCTGGAGACGTCCATGCGCCTTGCTGCCTATGCTGCCGGCCTCGTTCTGGCCTTTACCGGCCCCAGCGCCGCCCAGCCCTTCGAGACGCCCGAGGCGCTGCTCGAGGCCTTCTACGAGCCCTATTTCATTGGCGAATTCTATGACGACGAGAGCGTGTTCCGGTCGCAGGACCTGCAGGCGCTCTACGACAATGATGCCGAGATCACGCCGGAGGGCGAGATGGGCGCCATCAGCTTTGATCCCTTTGTCGACGGGCAGGATTTCGAGATCACCGATTTCGACATCGGCGCTGCCGGCATTGCTGGCGACTATGCCTCGGTCGACGTGACCTTCAACAATTTCGGCCAGCCGCGGAGCCTGGTTTATGAACTGGTGCTGGAAGACGGCGGCTGGAAGATTGACGATGTGGTCTCCACGAGCCCGGAAAATCAGTATCGCCTGAGCGAAATCTTTGCCGAGGCGGCGGCGATCTACCAGTAGATTACCGACAATTTAGCCTGCCGCCGCAAATTCGCCACCGCCCGATCACAGTCGCGCCGCGCCCGATCGCTAGCGAATTGGGCAGCATGATGTGAGGGCATAATGATGCGATTGAATCCGGCAGTGGTGGTGGCGGCGCTGATGCTGTCGCCTACGGCCTGGGCGGCCGAGACCTTCAACGACCCCAAGGCCTTGGCCTCGGCCATCTACGACGACTATCACCTGGGGCGCGCCGTGGCCGACCCATCGGTCTATTACTCGGCGCGCCTCAAGGGCCTGTTCGACCAGGCCATCGAAAACGATGTCTTTGCCAGCGATGCGGCGATGAACGGGTCCGAATTCACGCTCGACGCGGTGTTCAACCCCTTCCTGCCCGACCTCAACGCCCTGCTGTTCGACGTGGCGATCGGGGAGGCGGCCATTATCGACGACCGCGCCGTGGTCAATGTCAGCTACCACAATTTCGACCAGCCCCGCCTGCTCAGCATCGCCATGATCCGCGAGGCCGACGGCTGGAAAGTCGACGACGTGGCCTCCATGGGCAGCGAAGAGCACTGGCTGCTCAGCTGGGCCCTGACCTATGATCCGTTGGGCTTCTAGCCGGCCCGCAGGGCAAAATCGCTCCAGTGGAGCGATTTTAGGCTAGAAGGCCATGAGGGCTATGCCCGAATGGCGGGGCACGCGGCCCGCAGGGCAAAATCGCGCCAGTGGCGCGATTTTAGGTCAGAAGGCCATGAGGGCTATGCCCGAATGGCGGGGTGCCGGGCCACAGGGCCGGGTGAGGGCATGGCCCGCTTCCCTTCTCCCCTTGAGGGAGAAGGTGCCCGAAGGGCGGATGAGGGGTCTCTTACTTGGCGACTGGCATGGGATGACGCAGCACCCCTCACCCTGACATTTCTGCTCAACGCAGAAATGTCGTCCCTCTCCCTCAAGGGGAGAGGGGGATCCAGTGGCGAACATAATCTTCCCAAGTCACCGGGCGAACTCCTCCCCCTTCAGGGGAGGCTGGGTGGGGGCCTACAGCGCAGAAGTCGCGTCCTTGAGCCAGTCCCTGACCTTGCCCGTCACCTTGGGCCCGATCTCCTTCCAGACGCGCTGGTGATAGGCATCCAGCCACTGCCGCTCTGCGTCCGTCAGCAGCTTCATGTCGATCAGCCGCTTGTCGATCGGCGCCAGGGTCAGGGTCTCGAATTCGAGATAGCCGGGAAAGGCCTTGCTCTCGATCACGGTGACGAGGTTTTCGATGCGGATGCCGTATTCCCCGGTCTTGTAGTAGCCCGGTTCGTTGGAAATGATGTTGCCGACCTCGAAGGGCGTGGTGTAGCGCGACGAGATGCCTACCGGGCCCTCATGCACGCCGAGATAGGCGCCCACGCCATGGCCGGTGCCATGGTTATAGGTCACCCCGTCCTGCCAGAGGAATTGCCGCGCCAGGATATCGAGCTGTGCGCCGGTCGTGCCCTTGGGGAAGCGCGCCATGGAGATGGCGATCATGCCCTTGAGCACGCGGGTATAGCGATCCTGCTGCTCTGCGGTCGGCTTGCCGGTCGCCAGGGTTCTTGTGATGTCGGTGGTGCCTGACAGATATTGCGCGCCGCTGTCGACGAGCATGATTTCGCCGGGCGCGAGGCGGCGGTCGGTCTTCTCGCTCACCCGATAATGCACGATGGCGCCATTGGGGCCGGCGCCCGAGATGGTGTCGAAGCTGGCATCGACGCAGGTCTCCTCCTCGCGCCGGAAGGCCTCGAGCGCGGTGACAATGCCGATCTCGGTCAGCTCGCCCCCGGGCGCAGTGGCGTCGAACCAGGCAAGGAACCTGGCCAGCGCCACGCCGTCGAGCAGATGGGCCTCGCGCATGCCTGCCAGTTCGGCGGCATTCTTGCGCGATTTGGGCAGCAGCACCGGATCGCGCTTTTCCACCAGCTTTGCGCCGGCATCCTTGAGTGTGGAAGCGATGGCTTCCGGCGCTGAGGCCGGGTCGATCAGCACGGCCTTGCCGGCCTGGCCCAGCTTGGCCAAAGCTGCCGGCAGGGTTTTGCTGCTGGCAAGCCTGGCGACGCCATCGAGCGATTTGCGGATATCACCGGTGATCTTGGCCGGGTCGAGATAGAGCGTGGGCTGGCCCTTTTTCGGCAGGATGGCGAAGCCCAGCACGAAGGGCGTGTTGGGCACGTCGCGGCCGCGCATGTTGAGCAGCCAGCAGATCGATTCCGGCAGCGTCAGCACTGCGGCATCGGCATGGTCGGCGGCGATGGATTTCTGGATTTCGGCGATCTTGTCGGTGGCCGTCTGGCCGGCGCGGTTGTGGCCGAGAAATTCCACCATGCTGACTGGTGCGCCGGGGCGGTCGGTCCAGATGGCATCGACCAGGTTGGCGCCGGGGACGAGCCGGGCGCGGTCGCCGAGCTTGGCCGCCAGGTCGCGGATTTCTCCCGGCGTATGCAGCCAGGGATCATAGGCAATGGTGCCGCCCTTGGGCACATAGTCGGCCACTTCGGGCGAGATCCCGCCCAGCAGCCATTCATGCACCTTGACCTTGGCCGTGTCGGTCTGGGCCGGGGCCTGCAGCGTATAGCGGCTGTCGACGAAGAGACCCGCCTTGCGCGCACCGACGACGGCCAGCCCGGCCGATCCGGTAAAGCCGGTGACCCAGGCCAGGCGGGCTTCGCTCGCCGGCACCGACTCGCCACGATGCGCATCGGCGCGCGGGATGAGGAAGGCATCGACCCCGGCCTTGGCCATCGCCGCGCGCAGCGCCGCGAGGCGGGGGGCGACATTGGTCTTGTCGGCCTTCTCCTCAAAGCTCTGGAACTTGGCGGGCGGGAAGGTCTGGGTGGTCATGGGCAGGAATCCTCGTGCCGGAGTGCGCTCCGGTCATGGCTGGCGTGCTGTGGCGGGGCTGGCATATCGCCGGCTGCGGCCTATCTTAGAGGCACAGCACAGGAGAACGAAGATGGCACAGGACAAGAATTTCATGGCGCGGGCCTTTGACGCGCTGCTGGCCGGTCGCCAGCGTCAGGCAGAGCGCTACGTCGAGCGCTTCGAGCGCGAATTCGGCAAGATGAACAGCAAGTTAACGAAGCGGTAAGGCGGCCTGCGCGCCTTGCAGGGCTGGTCTGACCAGAGACCCCTAACCAAGTGCAGCGCAGAAGCCTACATAGATCGTGACGGGGGCAATAGACCGTCGTCAACGTGCATGGAGACTGAAATGACCGAGAGCAAGAACGATTTCCGCAAGGCACTGGGGTCCGTCATCGACGCCCGTGGCCGTGAATCGAGCCGCCAGGTCAGCTATCGCATGCAGCACCAGCTGATCGGCGCATTCACCAAGCGCCCATAAGGCCGCTGCAGGTAACTGCTGACGATTTTGTTTGATCCCCGGAGCCTGCTTCGGGGATTTTGCTTTTGTACCTCTCCCTTGGGGGAGAGGTCGGCGCGCAGCGCCGGGTGAGGGGGCCTTTACCCGGTGCGGTGTTTAGGAAGGCCCTCAGCCGACCCAAGGAAGTCTACCTCTCCCTTCGGGGGAGAGGTCAAGAAGGCCTAAGGCATTTCCAGAATCAGCGTGGTCCAGTCCTTGCGCTGCAATTTCTGGTTCAGCACCATGCCCTGGCGCGCATAGGCATTGATGACGCCGCGCGCCTGGTGCTGCAGAATTCCCGACAGGATCACTACGGCGCCCTTCCGGGCAATCTTGCCGATGGCGGGCGCCAGCGCCATCAGCGGGCCGGCCAGGATATTGGCGACGATCAGGTCATAGGGCGCATTGCGCTGGATGGTGGGATGGTTCACCCCGGTCGCTTCCAGCGCCACGATCTGGGTGCCGACCCCGTTCTGGGCGGCGTTCTCGATCGTCGTCGTCACCGAGATCGGGTCGATATCGCTGGCGATGACCGTGCTGCGCGTGCGCTTGGCCAGCGCGATGGCCAACACGCCGGTGCCGGTGCCGACATCGATCATGTGCCGCGGCTTGCGGCGCTTGAGCACCTTGTCGATGGCCTCAAGGCATCCGGTCGTGGTCTCATGATGCCCGGTGCCGAAGGCCTGGGCGGCGTCGATCTTCATCGGCGTCAGTCCGCCCGGCACGGGGCCGGTCTCGTGGCTGCCATAGACATAGAAGCCCCCGGCGATCACTGGCGCCAGGCCCTCGAGAGAGCGGGCGACCCAGTTGATCTCGGGGTCGATCGGGGCAACGGAAAAGTCCACGGCCTCGCCGAGCGTCTGGCGCGCCAGTTCGACAAATGACTCGACATCGGGCGGGCTCTCGCAGGTGGCTTCGAAAAACCACTCGCCGGTCTCTTCATTCTCGTGCGCCGAGGCGGTCAGCGCCAGGTCATCGCGCTCCATGACGGCATCGACAAGCGCATAGGCCTGGTCCTTGGTGAGCGGGGCCGAAAGCTGGTCGACGGGCATGGGCAGGCCTCTGGAATTGATTTTGCCTTGTTGCGGCAGCCGTCACGACAAGTCAATGCGACCGAAATTGTCACAGAGACAATTATCGGCGTCATGACCCGTTCAGACTGGGGGCGACAATGTGGCGGCTAGAGCTTCACCGCAGTGCCCGAGATCGAGACCATGAGCATCGATCCGCCCTGGCCGACCACCTCGTAATCGAGGTCCACACCCACCACGGCGTCGGCCCCCATGCGCTCGGCCTCGTAGCGCAGCTCGTCATAGGCCTGCCGCCGCGCATCGCGCAATGCGCCCTCATAGGCGCCGGCCCGGCCGCCGACAATGTCGCGGATGCCGGCAAACAAATCCTTGAAAATGTTGGCGCCGACAATGACTTCGCCGGTGACAATACCAAGATATTCCCGCACCGGGCGGCCTTCGAGCGTGGGGGTGGTCGAGATGATCATGCGGGTCTCCTCGGGCCATCAGCCCTTCTTAACAAAGCTCTCCAGCACCTTCTTGCGGCCGGCCTTTTCGAAATCGATGGTCAGCTTGTTGCCCTCGATGTCGGTTATGGCGCCATAGCCGAACTTGAGGTGAAACACGCGCTCACCCAGCCCAAAGGCGGATTTATCCCCGCCCAGATCAACCGACCGCGCCACCAGATCGCCATCAATCGTCAGCGGTCCGCCGCCCTTGCGACTGGCCTGCTGGTTGCGGGCGCGCTGCCAGCCGGGGGTTTCGTAGACACTCTCGAACGGGTCGGCCTTGTTGAAGCGCGACGAAGCGCCCCCACCATAGCCATAGCCGCCATAGGACGAGCCGGTGTCGACAACCTCGACGGCGTCGGCCGGCAGTTCGTCGAGAAAGCGCGATGGAATGGCCGATTGCCAGAGGCCGTTGATCCGGCGATTCTGTGCCACCGAGAGGCGGGCGCGCTTGCGGGCCCGGGTGATGCCGACATAGGCGAGGCGCCGCTCTTCCTCGAGGCCGGCACGGCCGCTCTCGTCCATGGTGCGCTGGCTGGGAAACAGGCCTTCCTCCCAGCCCGGCAGGAAGACGGTATCGAATTCCAGGCCCTTGGCAGAATGCAGCGTCATGATGGACACGGCGTCGTCGGCCTCGGCGGTATCGCGGTCCATGACCAGCGATATGTGTTCGAGGAAGCCGCCCAGGGTCTCGAACTCTTCCATCGAGCGCACGAGTTCCTTGAGGTTTTCCAGGCGCCCCGGGGCGTCCGGGGACTTATCGTCCTGCCACATCTTGGTGTAGCCGCTCTCGTCGAGGATCTGCTCGGCCAGCTGGTAGTGCGGCACTGGGGGCAGCACGTTCTCCACTTCCACGACCTCGCCGTTATCCCCTTCGGCCGTCTCAATTGCCACACGCTCGTGCAGCCGCGAGGACCAGTCGTCGAACTGGTTGATGAGGTCGCGCAAGGTGCTCCGCGGCTTGGCTTTGAGCTCCTCGGTCTGCAGCAGCATACGGGTGGCGGGCAGAAGCGCTACATTGGCTGCACGCGCAGCGTTGTGCAGCAGTTGTACCGTTGTGTCGCCCAGCCCGCGCTTGGGCGTATTGACGATGCGCTCGAAGCTGAGACCGTCAGAGGGGTTGGAGACGACGCGCAGATAGGCGATGGCGTCGCGGATTTCCTTGCGCTCATAGAAGCGCGGGCCGCCAATGACCCGGTAATTCAGCCCCAGCGTGATGAAGCGCTCTTCGAACGAGCGCATCTGGTGCGAGGCGCGCACGAGAATGGCCATGGAGTTCAGCGCTTCACCCTGGCGCTGGTAGGTCTCGATCTCGTCGCCGATGGTGCGCGCTTCTTCCTCGCTGTCCCAGACCGAGGTGACCGAAAGCGGCTCGCCTTTTTCGACGGAGTCGTTGTGCAACGTCTTGCCCAGGCGATCTTCGTTGAAGGCGATGACGGCGGAGGCCGCCCGGAGAATATTGCCGGTGGAACGATAGTTGCGCTCCAGCTTGATGACCTTGGCGCCGGGAAAGTCCTTTTCAAAGCGCAGGATGTTGTCGACCTCGGCGCCGCGCCAGCCATAGATGGATTGGTCGTCGTCGCCCACGACGCAGATGTTGGCTTCGCTGGCGGGCTTGCCCTGGGCAAGCAAGCGCAGCCAGAGATATTGGGCGGTGTTGCTATCCTGGTATTCGTCGACCAGCATGTATTTGAAGCGCCGGTGATAGTCGGCGAGCACATCGGGGTACTCGCGGAACAGGCGGATACATTCGAGCACCAGGTCGCCGAAGTCGGCCGCGTTGATCACCTTCAGCCGCGCCTGGTAGTCGGCATAGAGCTTGGCGCCGCGGCCATTGGCGTAGGCACCACTGTCCGCCGGCGAGACGTCCTTGGGCAGCAGCCCCCGGTTCTTCCACGCGTCCATCATTCCAGCAAACTGCTTGGCCGGCCAGCGCTTCTCATCGATGTTCTCGGCGTCGAGCAGCTGCTTGATCAGGCGGATCTGGTCATCGGTGTCGAGGATGGTGAAGTCGGACCGCAGGTCCACCAGTTCCGCATGGCGGCGCAGGATACGGGCGCCGATAGAGTGAAACGTGCCGAGCCAGGGCATGCCCTCGACGCCCGCGCCGACAAGTTTGCCGATGCGCTCCTTCATCTCGCGGGCGGCCTTGTTGGTGAAGGTCACCGACAGGATTTCGGACGGCCAGGCGCGCTTGGTGGTGAGGATATGGGCGATGCGGGTGGTCAGGACGCGCGTCTTGCCAGTACCAGCGCCGGCCAGCACCAGCAGAGGCCCGTCGATCGTCAGCACAGCCTCGCGCTGCTCTTCATTGAGACCCTGGAGGTAGTCAGGTGCCGCCTGCCTGCTGAACTGGCTAGTGATCGCGCCAGCGGCTGGGCGGGGAAGTGGGTGGTTTGCACCGGACATAAAGGGCCTTTCCATCGCTGCATGCCGGGGCTGGCGGGTGCAGCGCGGGGATTGACGAATCTTATTTTGTTCTCATTGGCAATATAGGGGCTGGCAGGCCCGGTGTATAGGATGGGGCGTGTCACCGAACTGTGCGTGCGCGCGTGTATTGAGTGCACTGGCGGGGTTGCGCAGGGCGCGCGCTTGCCTACACTCTGCGCGACGAACCGGGTGACCAAGCGCCGTGCTGAACCGCATCTATATCATTGTCGGCTCGCTGGCGATCATCGTCCTCGGCGGTGCTTTCATCGCTCCCTATTTCATCCATTGGAGCGATTATCGCAGCCGCATGGAGGAGTTGGCGACCAGCGTGCTCGGAACGCCCGTAACGGTGCGCGGCGAGATCGATTTCACGCTGTTGCCGCAGCCTCGGCTGCGCTTTTCCGACGTGCTGGTGGGCGAGCCCGAGGAGCCGGCGGCGACCGTGGACAGCGTTGAAGCCGAATTCTCGCTGATGGACTTCCTGCGCGACAACTACAACGTCACGCGCCTCGTGCTGCGCCAGCCGGTGATCGATTTCACCATCGATGAAAGCGGCTTCTTTGGCAGCGGCGTCTCCGTTGCCTCGACCAGCGGCGTCGGCCTGGGAAATGCGAGCATTGTCGGGGCCACGATCCGGCTGATGGACCGCCGCTCGGGCGAGAATTTCGTGGCCAACGACGTCACGGGCGAGTTGGGCCTATCCAGCTTCAGCGGTCCGTTTTCCTTCGTCGGCACCGGCAGCCATCGCGACGAGGACTATAGTCTTCGGCTCAATTCCAGCGCCACCGACGAGACGGGAAACTCCCGCATTTCCCTCTTCCTCCAGCCACAGTCTGCGGCCTTCTCCTTTGCGGCGGAGGGCATGCTGTCGCCCGGCATGGCGCCGAAATTCAATGGGGACGTCGTCTTTCGGCAGAAGCCCCCACTGGCTGACGCTGCCGAGGACATAAGGGGCGACCTGGTGCTGGAGAGCAAGGCCACCGGTTCGACCGACCGGATCGTATTGTCCGGCTACACGCTGCAACCTGACGAAAACCGCGCCGGCATGCGCCTCACCGGCGCGGCGAGCATTCAGCTCGGCGATGTCCGCAGTTTCGACGCCGTTATTTCGGGCGGGGTGTTTTCGCTGCCGCCGCGCGACGCCAAGGAAGATGCCACGACCCTGCCTTACGAGGCGGTGCGCCTGCTGGCGGAGCTGCCGGCCCCCGTCATTCCCCCCATGGCGGGCCGCGTCGGCATCGACCTGGCGGAGGTCGGGCTGCGGGGGTTTGCATTGCGCAATGTGCGGGTGGACGCACGCACCGACGGCACGATCTGGCAGATCGAGCAGCTGCTCGGCCAATTGCCGGGCGATACGGAGCTGCGCGCCAGCGGGCGGCTGGAAAGCGAGAATGACCGCCCGGCCTTCCGTGGCGACCTGTCCTTGACGAGCGCCAGGCTTGACGGGCTGGCGGCGCTGTGGCGCAAGCCGGGCGACAACAATCCCCTGTTCAACGTGCCGGGCACGCTCACGGGCAGCATCATGCTGGCCGGAGACGCGGCCGCCCTCGCCGATGGCGTGCTGAACCTGGCCGGCGCAAACCACAGCCTTGAAGCACGGCTCGGCTTTGGCGAGGAAAAGCGGCTCGATCTGGTCGCGCATTTCGATGCGCTGGGCGCCGATGGCAGCGCCATGGTGGCGGCCCTGCTGCCCAGCATTGCGGTCGAACCGGCCTTCGGCATCAGCTTTCCCTTTGGCAGCTTTTCGCTCACGGGCACTGACGCGCGGGTGCTGGGGCTGGATGGCACGGGCCTTGTCGCGGAAGGGCAGTGGGGCAGCGGTCGGGTCAACTTCTCCCGGCTTGCGGCAGCCGACTGGGGCGGCGTCGGCTTCGACGCGACGCTGGTTGCCGGTGGCACGGTGGCCGAACCCGACATATCCGGATCGGGGCTCGTCCGGGTCAGCGCGGGTGACGGGGCGGCCCTGCTGGGCGCCTATGACCTGCTGGAGGTGCCGCAGAGCTGGCGCGAATTCCTGGCGAACTCGGCGCCGGCGGACCTGCTGGTCGATATCAGTGAACCGATTGATGGCGGCCAGACCATTACCCTGAGCGGAGCGCTGGGGGCGGGCGATCTCAACCTGCGTGCCGAACTGGACGGCGGCATCGGTGCACTGACCTCTGCGCCGCTGCAGGTCACTGGCGGACTTGAATCAACCAACATAACCGCATTCACCCGCCAGCTCGGTTTCGGCGAGACCGAGCTTTTTGGCGGGGATGGCTCGATGCTGCTGAGTTTCAGCCTCGAAGGCGAGCCGGGCGACGGCCTTGCAAGCAGCCTCACGGCGAGCCTTGGCGATGAACGGGTCAGCTTCGACGGCACATTGCAGGCAGCGGGCAGTGGCCAGATCGAGGGCACCGGCACGCTCGATGTTGAGCTGGACGATGCGGGTGGACTGGCCGGACTGATTGGCGCCCATGGGATGACCCTGCCGGCCGCCAATGGCCGTGCCGAGCTGCATTTCGAGGGCGATCGTCTCGCCCGGCTGACGGAGATTGCCGGCACCTCCGGGGAGACCGCTTTTTCTGGCGAACTCTCGCTGTCGCGCACGGGGAGTACCGCGGCCATTGCCGGCGCCATTGGCGTGGACATGGTTTCGGCGGAGGGGCTGGCCGCCGCGCTGTTTGGCCCGGCGGCCCTCGTCGCCGGCGATGCCGTCTGGCCGGAAGGTCCGATCGTGCTGGGCGAGCAGGGCAGGCAGACGCGCGGCGCGGTTGCGGTTACTGCGGGAGCCTTGGCGGCCGGTGGCGTCGAGCGCATGGGCGCGACCAGTTTCGAACTGAGCTGGGATGAAACAAGGACGCGGCTGGCGCGCTTTCAAGCGGTGGCGGGCGAGGGCCGGCTGGGTCTCGATATCGCCGTATGCTGTGCCGGTCCCTTGGTCGACAAGACCGTCAGTGGCCGGATAACCCTCTCGGACATGCCGATCGAAACGGTGGCGACGCCAGCCATTGCGGCGGCGCTGGATGGCGTGCTCGATGGCGGCGTGAGTTTTGAGGGGAATGGTCCCAGTCTCGCCGAGATCATGGCCGCGGCGTCGGGGGAGGGCAATTTCACGCTGACAGGGCTTTCGGCAGCGCAGCTGTCGCCAAGTGTCTTTCCCACCGTGGCCGGTCTAGATGACGTGCTCAATACCGAGCCTGACGCCATGGGCGCCATCATGGGCCTGGCGCTGGGGCAGGGGCCGTTCACGGCGCCGACAGCGACCGGGGCCTTCACCCTTGCCGGCGGCGTGGTGCGGCTGGCCAATCTCATTGTGGAGGGCGAGGGTGCGGGCCTTGCCGGCAGTCTCAACCTGGCACTCGCTTCGCTTGGGCTCAATGGCAGTTTCGTCATGACCCCGCGCGATTTCGAAGATGCCAATGGGCTGGTCGGACCTGACACGTCCCGCATTATCACCCGCCTGGCGGGTACCCTCCTGGCGCCCGAGGTGACGCTCGACCTCGACGAGATGATTGCGGCCGTGCTGGTGCGTGCCAATGAACTGGAAGTCGATCGCCTCGAAATCCTGCGGGCCGAGGACGAGGCGCGCCAGCGCGCTGCGGCGGCCGAACGCAACCGGCTGATCGAGGAGCAGCGGCGGCGGGCTGCCGAAGAGGCGGAAGCGGCGCGGCTGGCGGCCGAAGAGGAAGCAAGACGGCAGCAAGAAGAAAGATTGCTGCAAGAAGAACAGACGAATCTGCCAGCAGAACCGCAGCAAACTCCGCCATTCTCGGGCCCGCTGGACCTGGGTCTGCCGCCGCCCCAGGTCAATCAGCCCCTCGGTACGGGCGTCAACCAGCCGCTGTTCTAGCCGCCCTCGAGCTGGCGCTGGTACCAGCGCAGCACGGCCAGCCGGGCAGCCGATGACAGGTTTTCCGTCTGCCGGTTTTCGTCGATGTCGCGGATCAGGCCGGCCATGGGCTGGGCCTTTTCGGCCGCCATGGCTTCAAGCGCCGCCCAGAATTCGGGCTCCAGCGCGATGGATGTGCGGTGACCGGCGATGGACAGGGAACGTTTGTCCATCCGTGGCTTATCAGGGTTTCTTGCGGAAAGCGTCTAGGCTCACGACCTTTTCGCCCGGCTTTTCCTCGCCGCCCTCGGAGGCGGAAGCTGCCGCGGCGACCGCGTCGTCGGCTTCCGATTCCACCGCTGCAGCGCCGGGCGCCGTCGCCGGATCGAACTGCAGGCCGAACTGCACTGAGGGGTCGAAAAAGCCCTTGATGGCCGAGAAGGGAATGACCAGCGTCTCGGGAATGCCATCGAAGGACAGGCCGACTTCAAAGGCCGTCTCGTTGACCTTGAGGTCCCAGTACTGGTTCTGCACGACGATGGTCATTTCCTTGTCGTACTGGCCAAGCAATTTCTCGCTCAGCCGCACACCGGGCGCGCGGGTCAGGAAGGAAATGAAGAAGTGATGCTCGCCGGGAAGGCCGGTCTTGGCGACTTCGGACAGCACCTTGCGCACGACGCCGCGCAGGGCTTCCTGGGCGAGAATGTCGTATCGCATGTGATCTTCAGCCATCGGCAACCTTCCAGTTTGGGGACAGAATCCCGAACGATCCATATCAGCCTCACGTTCCGTGAGATTTCAAGGCCAAAGGCGCGGAAAGAGCGTGAAGGTGCAGGCTTCTGTTGCCAGGTGCCTGCGGACCCCGCCTGTCACCCGGCTAGGGGTGGAGGACTTAATTTCCCAATGCTAGCACTGCTTACGCAGCGAGAGCGACTGGAGCCTTATGGTTGTCATTTGCAACTATAAGTTTTGGACCGATAACGGTGGTACCTCACCGAGCAAAAGCACACCCTTTACGCCCTCGTCGATCCTGTTTCGCCCCCATTGGCCGCCCCCTTGCGGGGGGAGATGGTGGAGGCGCCGGGTACTGCCCCCGGGTCCGAAAGGTTTATTACGATGACAGTTTATCGCCATAGCTCTTGCGAGCCCTCCCTATATAGGTGACCCTGCCATCGGGTGCAACCGATCGCCCCTTCACAGTCGTGAATGGGGGAGGGGCAAGGGAGGTCGGCTAGTGTTGCCGCAGAGGCTGGAAGGCAAGACCTGCGGCACATGCACGGCATGCTGCGAATTTCCGCCCATTCGCACGCCCAGCCTGCAGAAGCCCACCAATGTGCTGTGCCCGCATTGTGATCGCGGCAGCGGCTGCACGGTCTATGATCGGCGGCCAAGCGAATGCGCCGGCTGGTATTGCGGCTGGTTCTACCTGGCGGGGCTGTCCGACGCCTGGCACCCTACACGGAGCGGCGTGGTCCTCAGACCGGAGGCCCTGGCACAAAATGAAATCACCGTGGTCATCCTGCGGCAGTCGGCATTCCTGCTTTCGGAGGAGTTTGCGGGCGTCATAGGCGCCTGGGTCGAGGCGGGCGTCATCGTGCATTTCGAGCGACTTGGGCCGCCCGGGCACCTGCCGGCCAAGATGGCGGTCAATGAACTGCTTGCCCCGGCCATCGCCGCTCGCGATCTGCGGGAGATGCACAAGGTGTTCTCCTGGGCCATCGCCTATATGGACACTGAACACAGCTGGGAACCGGATGGCATCGTGTTGACCAGCAGCCTGAGTGCCTGACGGCGTCAGCCGCCCCATTTCATGCCCATATAGACGCCACCTGCTTCGAGTTCATCGAGCATCTGCTCGAGATGCCCGCGCTTGGTCTCGTCGCGCTTCGCCTTGTTGATCCACAGCAGGTAATCATTGCGCTGGTAGGGCGGACGCGCGTCATACCTGTCGCGCAGGCCACGAGCAGCGAGTGCCTGGCTGACAAAATCGGGCATGACTTCCCGCTTGCGCAGCGGGCGGAGCACCGGGCTCATGGCAGTACGGCTTGAGCCTCGATTTCGATGAGGAAATCGGGATTGGCAAGGGCGGCGACGCGGAGGGCCATCACCGTGGGTGGATTGGGGCGCTGTCCCCACACCGCCATCCAGGCGCCAAATCCGGCCCGCAGGTCGGCATCCTGGTGGATCACAATGGTCATCTTCACCAGGTCTTCGAGGCGCGCGCCGGCGGCGTCGAGCACCATCTGCAGGTTAACCAGGGCTTGCGCGGTTTGCGCGGCGATGTCGCCCTTGCCAATGACCTCGCCCTTGGCATCGACGCTGTTCTGGCCGCCGATCAGCAGTATCCGGGCTCCTGCCGGTATGACGATGCCCTGCGAGAAGACGGGGCTCTTGTACATTCCATTGGGATTGAGATGCTCAACCAACATGATCGTCTCTCCTTGATGCAACAGCCAATGGCTAGAGGCGCGCGGTGACAGCGCCTGTCAGGACGTGTGACGGTATTCACTTACCTCAATACGCGGCGGCACAGGGCTGCTGGCGTTGCAGGCCACGGCCGCACCAATGCGCTATTGTAGTCCCGCCAACTGCCCCGCCAAAGAGAGTCGATTGGACCATGACCGACACATCATCCGAAAAGCTGATCCACGCCGCCGAGACCTTTCTGGGCAAGGGTGAAACGACGCTGAGCGCGGAGGAGCGGCGCGTTCTCCAGCAGGCCATCGGCAAGAAGGCCGTGTCGGTGGATACCAGTATGGTGTTCGATGACGAGTCAACCTTCGGCCAGCGGCTGGCGGACGGCGTGGCGTCCTTTGGCGGCTCCTGGACATTCCTCAGCATTTTCGGCGCCGTGCTGGTCGGCTGGGTCGGCCTGAACCTGCTGCTGGCCCAGATGGCGCCCGACCCCTATCCCTTCATCTTCCTCAATCTGCTGCTTTCGATGCTGGCCGCCGTGCAGGCGCCGGTCATCATGATGAGCCAGAACCGGCAATCGGCCAAGGACAGGCTGGTCACGGCGCATGACTATGAGTGCAACCTCAAGGCCGAGATCGAGATCATGGCGCTGCATGACAAGGTGGACCAGATGCGCAATGACGATCTCAAGCAGCTGATCACCAAGCAGCAGGAGCAGATCGAGCTGTTGATGCGGCTGGTTGAGGGGCGCGCCGGGGAGGCAGCCCGGCCCGAATCGCAGTAGGATTGCGGCATGCAGCCTTATCTCAAGCTTCTTTCCGATATCCTCGAACACGGCGCCGACAAGTCCGACCGTACCGGTACCGGCACGCGCAGCCTGTTCGGCTACCAGATGCGTTTCGATCTCGCGCAGGGCTTCCCGCTGCTGACGACGAAGAAGCTGCATCTCAAGTCGATCGTCTATGAACTGCTCTGGTTCATCCGGGGCGAGACCAATGTGCGCTGGCTGCAGGAGCGCGGGGTCAAGATCTGGGACGAATGGGCCGACGAGAATGGCGATCTCGGACCCGTCTATGGCTCGCAATGGCGCAGCTGGCCGGCGCCGGATGGCCGCAAGATCGACCAGATCGCCAATGTGATCGAGAGCATCAGGACCAAGCCCGATTCACGCCGGCACATCGTATCGGCCTGGAACCCCGCCGAGGTCGACGAGATGGCGCTGCCGCCGTGCCATTGCCTGTTCCAGTTCTACGTGGCCAATGGCAAGCTGAGCTGCCAGCTCTATCAGCGCTCCGCGGATACGTTCCTGGGCGTGCCCTTCAACATCGCCTCCTATGCGCTGCTGACCCATATGGTGGCGCAGGTCTGTGAGCTGGAGGTCGGCGATTTCGTCCACACCTTTGGCGATGTGCATCTCTATTCGAACCATTTCGACCAGGCGAAGCTGCAGCTCACGCGGGAGCCGCGGCGACTGCCCGTGCTCAAGATCAATCCCGACGTGAAGCGGCTGGAAGACTTTGTCTTCGAAGACTTCACCTTCGAAGGCTACGATCCGCATCCGCATATCAAGGCGGCCGTTTCTGTGTGAGCCACGGACCTGCTTCCTCTGCGGCGCTGGCTTTTCAAGCACCTTTCGCGCTGCTGCCAGAACCGGCTAGATAGTCCTGGTTGGAGCTCCGGCACAGAATCCGGACTGTCGGGCAAGGGCCTGAAACACGAGTGCTTCTGGAGGGTTTCATGCGGTCGATTGCTGCGATTGGATTGGTGATGCTGGCTGGCGCGCCCGCGCTGGCCAATGACACATCGGCCGTGCTGACCACGGGTGGACTGGAATTCGTCACCAACCAGGACATCGTGATGGAGAGCGAGGAGCTGTTCATCTCGAAGGAAGAGATCCGCGTGGTCTACCAGTTCCGCAATACGGGCGAGGTGGACCAGAATATTCTCGTCGCCTTCCCCATGCCCGACATCGTGCCCAATTTCTTCTCGCCGGTGGCCTTTCCCATGGGGCCGGACGACAACCTGTTCGAGTTCGAGACCACGCTCAATGGCGAACCGGTCGAAACCACCCTGCATGAATATGCCTATGCCTTCGGGGTGGATCGCACCAAGCTGATCAAGCAACTGGGACTGCCGCTTGTGCCGATTACCAGCGCGGCCAGTGAAGCCACGGATGCGCTGGATGATGAGACCACGGCACGGCTGCTGCATCTGGGGCTGGTGGCGCCGGATGAGTATGACGCCGGCGAAGGCTGGGAGAAGCACCATTGGCCAGCCTGGACCTACAAGGCGACCTATACCTGGGAGGGCGATTTCCCTGCCGGGGAGACGGTCACCGTCGAGCATCGCTACAAACCCAGTGTCGGCGGCACTGTGGGCGTGAGCTTTCTCAGCGAGCCCTATGAGGACTACGATCCGGCCAAGGAATATGCCGACAAATACTGCACCGACGAACCGTTTCTTGCTGCCGTGCGAAAGACGCTGACCAATCCGGACGAACCGTGGTCGGCCCCCTTCTTCGAAAGCTGGATTTCCTACATCCTCACCACCGGCGGCAATTGGGGCGGCAATGGCATCGGCACGTTCCGGCTGGTCGTCGACAAGGGAAGCCCGGACAATCTGGTCTCGTTCTGCGGCGAAGGCGTCAAGAAGATCGGACCAACGACCTTCGAGATGGTCAAGACCGACTTCTGGCCGGATCGGGAACTGGAGATTCTGATCCTTGAGCGGCAGCCGACCCAATAGTGGCACGACCAGGCGAGTAATGACTGATTTGTTGAACATCCGCCCCGCCACACCCGCAGATGCCGGCCTCATCATCCAACTGATCTCCGCGCTGGCGGAGTATGAGAAGCTGGGCCACGAGGCCAAGGCGAGCGAGGCCGATATCGTGCGCGACCTGTTCGGCGCCGATCCCAAGGTGTTCTGCGAAATCGCCGAGTGGGCAGGCAAGCCGGCGGGCTTCACGCTCTGGTTCTATACCTATTCCACCTTCCAGGGCCGGCACGGGATCTGGCTTGAGGACCTGTTCGTCGATCCGGCCCTGCGCGGGAAGGGGATCGGCAAGGCATTGCTGGTCAATCTGGCGCGGCGCTGCGTTGCCGAGGGCTTGGGGCGCTTTGAATGGTGGGTGCTCGACTGGAACGAGCCCTCGATCGACTTCTACAAGTCGCAGGGCGGCGTGATGCAGGATGAATGGACCAAGGTGCGCGTCGATGGCGAGGCGCTGCTGAAACTGGGTGCGCCATGACCGTCAAGATTGCCATGATTGCCGGCGTGGCCGAGAACGGCGTAATCGGCAGCGACCAAACCATTCCCTGGCGCGTGCCGTCCGACATGGCCTTTTTCAAGCAGACCACGATGGGCAAGCCCATCGTGATGGGCCGCAAGCAGTTTGAGACGGTCGGCAAGCCACTTCCGGGGCGCACCAATATCGTCATCACGCGCCAGCAACACTACCAGCCCCACGGCGTCTTGGTGTTCCACGATATCGAGGCAGCCCTTGCGCAGGCCCGGCAGATCGCCGAAGCCGACGGCGTTGACGAAATCATGATCATCGGCGGGGGCGAGCTTTACGCGCAGCTGATGGACCGGGCGGATCGGCTCTACATCACTCATATCGATCTGTCGCCAGCGGGAGACGTGCGGTTCCCGACCATTGCTCCGGAACAATGGACGGTCGTCGACCTGCCCGAAGTGGCGCCGTCGCACCGGGATGAGGCGACCTACCGCGTCAAAGTGTACGAGCGCCGTGGCGACGCGGCGCATTGATCGCGCCGAGTGCTTGCCTATATAAGTCCCCATGAAACAAAATATCCGAAAGGGACGCGATGCCGTGGGAGAATAACGGAGGCGGGGGTGGCCGCAACAATAATGGCGGTCCCTGGGGTCAGGCGCCAGGTGGCGGCGGTGGCCCGCGTCGGCCAGGCGGCGGCAACACGCCCAATCTGGAAGATATTCTCAACCGCGGTCGCGACCAGTTTCGTGGTGGCATTCCCGGCGGCCGTTGGGCGCTGGTGGGTGGCGTGCTCGCCCTCATCGCGTTCTGGGGCCTGAATTCGATCTATACGGTCGATCCGCAGGAAGTTGGCGTCGAGCTGCGCTTCGGCGCGCCCAAGCCCGAACTGTCCATGCCGGGCCTGCATTTCCACCTGTGGCCGATCGAGACCGTCGAGCGCGTCACGGTGACCGTCAACCAGACGACGATCGGATCGCCGGCAGCGGCGGGCACTCGCACCACCGGCGATGACGGCCTGATGCTCTCGGGCGACCAGAACATCGTCGACGTTCGCTTCTCCGTGTTCTGGGCTGTCGCCAATCCGGTCGAATATCTGTTCAACGTCCGCGACCCGGAAGACATGGTGCGCAACGCTGCGGAAAGCGCGATGCGTGAAGTGGTCGGTCGCCGGCCTGCCAATGACGTTTTCCGCGACGACCAGGCGGGCATCGAAGCGCAGGTCCAGGAGATCACCCAGACCATTCTCGACAGCTATGGCCTCGGCGTTGCCGTCAGCCAGATTTCCATCGAAGGCGCAGCGCCGCCGGCCGAAGTGGCCGATGCCTTCAACGAAGTGCAGCGTGCCGAGCAGGATGAGGACCGCGTGCAGGAAGAAGCCCGCTCCTATGCCAATACGCTGCTGGGCGACGCCCGCGGTCGTGCAGCGGCCCTGCGCGAAGACGCAGCCGCCTATACCAACCGCGTGGTGCAGGAAGCAACCGGTGAGGCCGAGCGCTTCAACGCGATCTATGCCGAATATGTCAACGCCCCCGAAGTGACCCGCAAGCGCCTGTTCCTGGAAACCATGGAAGAAGTGCTCGGCGGCTCCGAGAAAGTGCTGATCGAGAACGGCGCCAATGGCCAGGGTGTTATTCCCTACCTGCCGCTGCCCGAATTGCGCCCCGGCGCATCGACCACCACGACGACGGGGAACTAAGCCATGAACAATCGTCTGATCATCATTGGCGTCGTCGTTCTCGCCGCTCTCTACATCTTCTTCTCGACCATCTACGTGGTCAACGAGCGCGACCAGGCCATCGTCACCCGCTTCGGCCAGATCACCGATGTGCGGACCGAGCCGGGCATCTATTTCAAGATCCCGACCGATATTGTCGACAGCGTGCAGATCATCGAAGATCGTCTGCTGCGCCAGGACATCAGCGACCTGCGCGTGCAGGTATCCGGTGGCGCCTTCTACGAAGTGGACGCCTTCCTCACCTACCGCATCACCGACCCGCGCCTGTTCCGTGAACGCGCACAGGGTCAGCTGGCTGTGGTCGAGGATCGTATCGCGACCCGCTTCGCCGCCGTGCTGCGCCAGGTCTATGGTCTGCGCGAATTCAACGCCGCTCTCTCCGAGCAGCGTCCCGAGATGATGCTGGAAGCCCGCGACCTTATCCGTCCGGACGTCGAGCAGCTTGGCATCGAAGTCATCGACGTGCGTATCCTGCGCACCGACCTTGCCGCCGATGTTTTCGAGCGCACCTATGAGCGTATGCGGGCCGAGCGCCTGGCCGAGGCCGCCCTGCTGCGCGCCCGTGGTCAGGAACAGGCCCAGAGCCTGCGCGCCATTGCCGATCGTCAGGCTGTGGAAATCGTGGCGGCGGCAACCCGTGATGCGGAAATCATCCGTGGTACCGGCGACGCCGAGCGTAACCGGCTGTTCGCGGCTGCCTATGGCCAGGATGCGGAATTCTTCGAGTTCTATCGCTCGATGGAAGCCTATCGCACCGCACTGACCGGCACCGGAACCACCATGGTTCTGTCGCCTGACAGCGAGTTCTTCCGCTACTTTGGCTCGAACGGCTCGATCCCGGAGGCCAATACCAGCCTGGCCACGCCAATCCAGCCGACGGCGACCCCGATCACCGCGCCGGCCACCGATGAGCCGGCCCTGGATGGCCTGGGCATCGAGGAAGTGACCGTTCCCAGCATCACGCTGGAGGATGGCTCGGAGCTCTCGCCGACCGTCGGCACCGATGTCCCGGCGCCTGTCGAAGAGCCTGCGGCGGCTCCGGCGCAATAACGCCGGATGGCATGAAAACGAAAGCCGGCGCTCAGCGCCGGCTTTTTTGTTTCCGCTCTCTTGAGGCGAAGAGCCTAGCGCACGATCTCTTCGTCGCTATAGCCCTGCAGGTAGAGCAGGGCCGTGAGGTCGCCATGGTCGATGCGAATGCCGGCCTCGGCCGCAACGGCAGGCTTGGCATGCAGCGCGACGCCGAAGCCGGCAATGCGGATCATGTCGAGGTCGTTGGCGCCATCCCCGACGGCGATGGTCTGGCTCAGCGGCACATTGCGTTCGGCGGCCAGGGCGAGCAGGCGCTCGCGCTTGGTGTTCTTGTCGACAATGGGCTTGCCCACAGTGCCGGTCAGCGCGTCGCCGTCGAATTCGAGCACATTGGCGATGGCTTCGTGAAAGCCGATGCGCTTGGCGAAATAGTCGGCAAAGAAGGTGAAGCCGCCCGAGACCAGCGAGGTATAGGCGCCATATTCCTTCATGGTCTGGACCAAGGCCCGCCCGCCGGGCGCGAGGGTGATCTGCTCGCGGCGGACTTCCTCTATCACCTTGCGTTCCAGCCCTTTGAGCAGGGCAACGCGGGTGTCGAGCGCCTGCGCGAAATCGAGCTCGCCGCGCATGGCGCGGTCAGTAATGTCGGCAACCTGGTCCTTGATGCCAAGGGCGGCAGCGAGTTCATCGATGCATTCCTCGTTGATCATGGTGGAATCCATGTCGGCGATGAGGATTTGCTTGCGGCGGTTTTCGCTGGGCAGCAGGGCCGCATCGACGCGGTGGCTGCCGATCACCTCACGGGCCACGGCCAGTGCATCGGTTGACTTCGGCTCGATGATCTCGCAGGCAATGGAATGGTCGAGCCAGTTGAGCTCGCCGCCCGTCTGCTTGAGAACGGCCGCGGCCAGGGCCGGGTCGAGTTCGGAGTCGATTGGATTGGCGATGAGGCAGAGGACGGGCATGGGGACTTTTCAAAGGAGGAATGCGTGACAGGCCGCAGGCGCGCCGTCCTGATAGCGGGTCCGACTGCCAGCGGCAAGTCGGCGCTGGCGCTTGGCCTGGCGCAGGCCGGGGATGGCGTGGTGATCAATGCCGATGCCATGCAGATTTACGATACATTGCAGGTGGTTACGGCCCGGCCGAGCGAGGCGGACATGGCGCTGGCCGAGCATCGGCTTTATGGCACGGTGCCGGCTGCGGTGCGGTTTTCGACGGGGCAGTGGCTGGCTGCCGTTCGCGCGGTCATCGAGAGTGTCGACCCGGCGCGACCGCTGATTTTCGTTGGCGGAACAGGGCTTTATTTCGATGCGCTGCTAAACGGATTCGCGGATATTCCGGAGGTGCCGGCTGCGCTGGCGCTTGAAGTTCAACAAGAGATTCAAGCGCTTGACGGGGAGCAGCGGCTGGCGCTGCTGCGCCGGGAGGATCCGGTTGCGGCGGCGCGCCTCAAGGTGGCGGACCCGCAGCGGCTGACCCGGGCCCTGGCGGTCAAGCGGGCCACGGGCCGCACGCTTTCCAGCTTCCAGCAAGAATTGTCTGCCAGCATGCTGGCGGATTTCTTGTCGATTGATCGCATGGTGCTGGACCCCGACCGGGATGTGCTGCGCGCGCGCATCGGTGACCGGTTCGAACAGATGTTTGCCGGCGGCGCGGTGGAAGAAGTGAGGGCGCTGCGCGCGCTCAACCTCGATCCGTCGCTTCCCGTGATGAAGGCTATCGGGGTGCGCGAAATCGGCGACTGGCTCGATGGCGTCATCGGTCGCGACGAGGCGATCGCACTGGCGACGATTGCCACCCAGCAATATGCCAAGCGGCAGCGGACGTGGTTTCGCAACCGGTTCGGCGACTGGCCGCGCCGGGCCGCCTAGCGGGGGCGCAGCAGGCCCAGGCGCTCGCGCATGGCGAAGCGGATCACCAGCACGACGGCAACGAAGGCCAGCCCCGCGGCCAGCCCGATCCAGATGCCGACACCGCGCCAGCCGACGACGAAGCCGAGGATATAGGCAATCGGCAGGCCCACGGCCCAGTAGCCGAGGATGGCGAGGACCATGGGGATCTTGGTGTCGCTGAGGCCACGCAAGGCATGGGCCGCCACGACTTGCGCGCCGTCCACGAGCTGGAACACGCCGGCGACCACGAGGAAAGTGGCCGCCAAAGCCAGTGCATTGGCGTTTTCCGGCAGGCGCGGATCGAGGAACCAGGTCACGATGGTGGGGCCGGCCGTGAGGAACAGCACGCAGGAAAAGGCCATGAAGCCAGTGCCCAGCACAAAGGCGGTCCAGCCCGCCTTGCGGATGCCTTCAGGATCACTGCGGCCATAGGCCATGCCGACGCGCACCGTGGCGGCAATGCCGAGGCCAAGGGGCACCATGAAGGCCATGGAGGCGCATTGCAGGGCGACGGCATGGGCCGCCACCTCGTCGGTGCCCAACAGTCCCATCAGCAGTGCTGCGGCGGTGAAGAGCCCCACTTCGGCCAGCACCGTGAGCCCGATGGGCGTGCCGATGCGGAAGATTTCACGGAAACGCACCCAGTCCGGCCTCCAGAAGCGCATCAGCACGTAGAAGCGCTTGAAGCGGCGGTGGCGCAGCACATAGGCCAGCATCAGGCCGAACATGAGTATGTTGGACAGCACGGTCGCAAGGGCGGCGCCGCGCAGCTCGAGCCGGGGCATGCTGAAATTGCCGAACATCAATGCGTAATTGGCCAGCGCGTTGACGATGACGCCGCCGATGGTGATCAGCAGGATGATGCGGGTGGCGTCAAAGGCGGATAGCAGCGAGCGCAGGGCAACCATGGCCAGCGCGGGGAACAGCATCCAGACGCCGACCTGGATATACTGCTCGGACATGATGGCAGTATCCGGATTCTGGCCGAGCACGGCGAAAATCGGACGGATCTGCAGCAGGACCGGCACCATGAGCGTGGCCAGCAGGATGGCCGCCCACATGCCCTGGCGAACGATGCGGCGGACGGCCCTGATATCGCGCGCGCCCCGCGCCTGCGCGACGAGAGGGGCCACCGCGCCGACAATGCCGATGCCGCCCACGAAGAAAGGCATGATGAATGTCGTCGCCAGCGTGCCCGCGGCGAGATGACTGGGGCCGAGCCAGCCGAGCATGATGACGTCGGTTGCGGTCAGGGCGTTCTGGGCCAGCTGGGCGATGACCAGCGGCCAGGCCAGCGCGAAGGTCGCGCGCAGCTCGGCGCCCCAGCCGCCCCGTGCGGGCGCGGAATTGACGGCGGCGCCGGGCGCAACCGTGACTTGCTCGCTCATGTCAAAATGTCCTACTCGCGGGGCATTGCTCTAAAGGAAACCGCCCAGTAGCGGAAGAGGGCGGCACAAGGAGCGGGCGATGGCTGGCGAAACCGACGGGATGGGACGGCTGGTTCTGGGCGTTGCCGGGCTGGTCGGGGCCGTGGGTGTGGCTGCTGCCGCAGCTGCATCGCATGACGGCAATTCGCGCAGCCTGGCGGCCATTGCGGCCATCTGCCTGGCCCATGGTCCGGCATTGCTGGCCTTGGCGCTGGCGGGGCGGGGGCGCGTGCTCAGCCTTGCCACGCTCCTGCTCGCCGCAGGCACATTAGTGTTCGCCGGCGACCTGGGCATGCGCGAATGGCTGGGGCATGGCCTCTTCCCCGGTGCGGCGCCACTGGGCGGCGCCGGCCTGATCGGCGGGTGGCTGGTCATCGTCGCCGGGGCGCTGTTCCGCCGCGCCGGTTAGCTGCCTAAAATTTTGTTAAATTGCGCCGGGAACCAATGTCGCAACAGCGCATTCTTGCCCTCGATAGTTCTGGAGGGTTTTCCATGCATAAGATTTTGATCATCGCCGCGACGTGCCTGTCTCTTGCTGCCTGCACCACCACCCAGCAGGGTGCCGTGGTCGGTGGCGTTGGTGGTGCCGTCATTGGTGCCAGCGCGACTGGCGGCAGCCTGCTCGGTACGGCAGTCGGCGCCGGCGTCGGCACTGTGGTTGGCGCGGCAGCCGGCGAAGTGCTCGGCCGCTCGTCGAACAACCCCGACATCTGCATCTACGAGCGCCGCGACGGCACCCGTTATCGCGATACTTGCCCGCGCGGCTAAAGAAAGTTGCAGCATCGCCCCATGCTGCAGGCGCCGTAAGGCGTCGGAGCACCCGGTTCGGATTCATTTCCGAATCGGGTGCTTTTCATTGACCAGTGAAATCGCCTTGAAATTTGGACGGCTAGCGGACATATTTTCGGTCCTACGACCACTATCTCGCGCTATCTGATCGACCGGCAGAAGCCGGGAACTTGGCTACCTGCTGATCGGTGAATCGTTTAGGCCGGGCTCCAAAAGGCTCGTTTTCAACCCTGACCGCTTCGGCGGTGTCCACTAGCGAGGACCAATTCCTATGGCTGCCATCACCGGTACCGTAAAATTCTTCAACACCACCAAGGGCTTTGGTTTCATTTCGCCCGACAATGGCGAGAAGGATGCCTTCGTGCATATCTCGGCTGTCCAGCGTTCGGGCCTGCAGGGCCTCTACGAGGGCGACAAGGTGACCTATGAGCTCGAGACTGGCCGCGACGGCAAGGTTTCGGCCACCAACCTGACCCTGCTCAGCTAAGCGCGACACACAGCGTATCCGAAGGGCCCCATGGGGCCCTTTTTTGTTGGCTTATGCACAGGCCCCGCCGGACCAATCGACAGCGGCGCGGCCGGCATGCGATTGTGCCGCCCGATCAAACAATCGGAGACCCGCCATGCTGCGCGAGTTCTTGAGCAACTGGAGCCCCAGGGTTGCGACGACGCCGGGTATGCGGCAGTCCGGCGCCTTGCCCTATTCGGTCATCGATGGCCGCGTGGTCTTCCTGTTGATCACATCGCGGCGCACCGGGCGCTGGATCTTTCCCAAGGGCGATATCGAGCCGGGCATGACGCCATGGGAGAGCGCGGCGGTCGAGGCGATGGAAGAGGCCGGGGTCAGCGGCGAGATCGCCGTCGAGCCCATTGGCAGCTATCGCTCCAGCGCCAGCGTGGACGGTTCGAGCCTGGTCGATGTCGACCTCTACCCGCTCAAAGTGGTGTCCCAGCTCGATGTCTGGAAGGAAATGGACCAGCGGCTGCGGCACTGGGCGGTGCTGCCCGAAGCGCGGCGGCTGCTCAATGATACAGCGCTGTCGCGGCTCGCGGTGAAGCTGCAGGGACAGTTGCGCGGCCCGCGCCAGACCCGCTGACGGCGCCGGCGTTCAGGCGCCGATCACCAGATCAAGGATCCAGAACAGGGCCGCCGCCACGACGGCGGAGGCCGGAACAGTGATGATCCAGGCTGCGGCAATGCTGGTCACGTGCTGACGGCGGACCAGCTTGCGCCGTTCGCTCTTGCGCTCCTTGGACAGGGCGTCTTCGGGGGTGGCGTTGAGCGCGGCCGGATCGACATGGCGGGCGTGAACGGGCACGGCGGTGAAATCGAGATCCTTGCGCGAATAGTATTCACGCAGGAAGCCCACGCCGAAAATGCCACCGACGGCGATATGCGTGGATGAGACCGGTAGGCCCAGCGCCGAAGCCACCAGCACCGTGACAGCGGCTGCCAGCGCCACGCAATAGGCGCGTACTTCATTGAGCTTGGTGATCTGCTCGCCCACGGTGCGGATGAGGCGCGGCCCGAACAGGGCCAGGCCCAGCGAGATGCCGATGGCGCCGATGGCCAGCACCCAGAAGGGCAGGGTAATGCCCGCCGCCGCCGACTCCCCTGACTGCAGGGTGGTGACGATGGCGGCGAAAGGTCCGACCGCGTTGGCGACGTCGTTGGCGCCATGGGCGAAGGAGAGGAGGGCGGCGGCCACCACCAGTGGCAGGCGGAACAGGGCCGCGACATGCTTCTTGCGGTTTTCCATGCCGATGGACTGCCGGCGCACCAGCGGCATGGCGCCCAGCCAGCCGAGCAGGGCAAAGGTGACCCCGAGCGCAAGCACGACATGCAGTTCGGGCTTCCACACACGGCTCAGGCCCTTGGTGGCGATATACATGGCGAAGATGCCGGTCATTGCCGCGACCAGCACGGGCACCCAGATCCGCGCGGCGGAGACCTTGTCGATGCGGTCGGTGATGGTGTGCTTGATGAAGGAGAGCAGCAATGCTGCGATTGCGCCGCCCAGCACCGGGGAAATGACCCAGCTGGCAGCGATGGTGCCGATGGTCGGCCAGGCCACGCTGCCCCAGCCGGCCGCGGCTATGCCGGCGCCCAGAACGCCGCCGACGACGGCATGGGTGGTGGAGACCGGGGCGCCGAGATAGGTGGCTAGGTTGACCCAGAGCGCGGATGCCAGCAGCGCCGCCATCATCAGCAGCACGAAGCGTTCGGCCTCGATGGCTTCGCCGGTGAGCAGGTCGCGCGCCACGGTGTTGACCACGTCGCCGCCCGCCAGCAGCGCGCCGGCCGCTTCGAAAATGGCGGCGATGACCAGGGCGCCGCCCATGGTCAGGGCGCGCGAGCCAACGGCCGGACCCATATTGTTGGCCACGTCATTGGCGCCGACATTGATCGCCATATAGCCGGCGATCGCCGCCGCGATGACCACGAGGTAGCTCATCGGGCCGTCAGTGACGACAAAGCTGGCCCAGACCGCCGCAAGCAGCAGGAAGACCAGCGCAAGTCCGGGGGCCGCTATCGAGCGGGCGAGATCATGGGTGGCGTTTTCCAACCCCGACACACGCTGCAGGTCCTTGTCGAGGGCGCTCTTGGCCATGTGTCATCAAACCGTCACAAAACTCACCTTCTGCGCCAATAGCATTGTCTGTCGCATTGGCCACGTCTTTTGCGTGTCCGGGGGCATTGCTCCACGGATTTTGGCGCCAGCGGCGGTGACTTGCGCCTTCCGGGTCATCAACAACCGCCAAGAGGTCCGCCGCCCCTTGACACCTTTGCGGTCTTGCACCTATCAATGCGGCCACAATTTCATGGAGAGGTCCCGTGCGGGCACTCATTCTCGTAGTAGGCAGGCGCATCGGCAACGTGGGATAAAATCCCGCGCGATAGCTGGTGCGCCGAAAACAGGTCCCGAACGGGGCCTTTTTTATTGCCCGGTTTTCGCCGCTACGAGACTGGGCCAGATCAAGTGGACTGAGGAAGGAACTCACGATGGCCGAACAAATGACCGGCGCTGAAATGGTTATACAGGCGCTGACCGACCACGGGGTCGAGCATGTCTTCGGCTATCCCGGCGGCGCCGCCCTGCCGATCTATGATGCGATGTTCCAGCAGGATGCGGTGCAGCATATCCTGGTGCGGCATGAGCAGGGCGCAACGCATATGGCCGAGGGCTATGCGCGCTCGACCGGCAAGCCGGGCGTGGTTCTCGTCACCTCCGGTCCCGGGGCCACCAATGCGGTGACCGGCCTCACCGATGCGCTGATGGATTCCATCCCGCTGATCTGCATCACCGCGCAGGTGCCCACCACGCTGATCGGTTCGGACGCCTTCCAGGAATGCGATACGGTCGGCATCACCCGCAGCTGCACCAAGTACAATTACCTGGTGAAGCGCGTGGAAGACCTGCCGCGCATCATGCATGAGGCCTTCCTCATCGCCACGACGGGCCGTCCGGGTCCGGTGGTCATCGACATCCCCAAGGATGTGCAGTTCGCGCTGGGCGACTACTACAAGCCCGATCTCGATACGCTGCGCCACCAGAGCTACCGCCCGCAGCTGGACGGCGACGCCGCGGCGATCGAGGCTGCGGTCGACCTCATGCTCAAGGCCGAGCGGCCGATCTTCTACACGGGCGGCGGCGTCATCAATGCCGGGCCCGAAGCCTCCGAGCATCTGCGCGAGCTGGCGGAGCTGACCGGCTTTCCGGTGACCTCGACCCTGATGGGCCTGGGCGCCTTCCCGGCGTCCAATTCGCAGTGGCTGGGCATGCTGGGCATGCACGGCACCTACGAGGCAAACCTGGCGATGCATGACTGCGACGTCATGATCAATATCGGTGCGCGGTTCGACGACCGCATTACCGGCCGGATCGACGCCTTCTCGCCCAATAGCCGCAAGATCCATGTCGATATCGATCCCAGCTCGATCAACAAGGTCGTGCGCGTCGACGTGCCGATCATCGGCGATTGCGAGCGGGTGCTGTCGGAAATGGTTCGCGTCTGGCGCAGCCGGACCAACCAGCCGCGTACCGAGGCGATCGGCGCGTGGTGGAAGCAGATCGGCACCTGGCGGGCCGTCAATTCGCTCGGCTTCAAGAATTCGGACACCGTCATCAAGCCGCAGCATGCCATCCAGCGGCTCTATGAGGCGACCCGCAAGCAGGGCAAGGAAGTCTACATCACCACCGAGGTGGGCCAGCACCAGATGTGGGCGGCGCAGCACTTCCACTTCGACCAGCCCAACCGCTGGATGACCTCGGGTGGCCTCGGCACGATGGGCTATGGCCTGCCGGCCGCCGTGGGCGTGCAGGTGGCCCATCCCGATGCGCTGGTGATCGACATTGCCGGCGAGGCCAGCGTGCAGATGACGATGCAGGAGCTTTCGACGGCGGTGCAGTATCGCCTGCCGATCAAGATCTTCATCCTCAACAACGAGCGCATGGGCATGGTCCGGCAGTGGCAGGACCTGCTGCATGGGTCGCGCTACGCCCATTCCTATTCGGAATCGCTGCCCGACTTCGTCAAGCTGGCGGAAGCCTATGGCGGCAAGGGTATCCGCTGCTCGAACCCGGCCGAGCTCGACGCGGCCATTGCCGAGATGCTCGACTATGACGGCCCGGTGCTGTTCGACGTCATCGTCGAAAAGGACGAGAACTGCCTGCCCATGATCCCCTCGGGGAAGCCGCATAATGAGATCATCCTGCCCGATACGGCCAATATCGGCGACATCATCGACGAGAAGGGACGGCAGCTCGTCTAGGGCGCTGCGGAGGACACCACCATGAACGCACATCTGCAGCCGACCGGTTCGGCCTATTTCATCACCAAGGATACCCAGGAAACCGAGCGGCATACGCTTTCGGTGCTGGTCGACAACGAGCCGGGCATTCTCGCCCGCGTCGTCGGCCTGTTCTCGGCGCGCGGCTACAATATCGAAAGCCTGACCGTCAGCGAGACCGAACACGGGCGGCGACTTAGTCGCATCACCGTTGTCGTCATCGCCACGCCCAAGGTGCTGGTGCAGATCAAGCTGCAGCTCGAGCGGCTGGTGCCGGTGCACAAGGTGCATGACCTGACGGCCGAGGGCGCGTCGCTGGAGCGTGAGCTGGCGCTGATCAAGGTGGCCGGCTCGGGCGACCATCGCGCCGAGACACTGCGGCTGGCCGATGCCTTCCGCGCACAGATCGTCGACGCGTCGGTGGAGAGCTTCGTGTTCGAGATCACCGGCAAGCCGGCCAAGATCGACAGCTTCATCGCCCTGATGCAGCCGCTGGGGCTGGTCGAGGTGGTGCGCACCGGGCTGGCGGCGATCTCGCGTGGTCCGCAGGGCATGTGACCCGGCCAAAAGCTGATCGCTGCCATCACAAGGTTCGATTGGGCGGCTCGCCCAGTCTGGTATAAAGCAGGGACATCTTTCGCCGAGTCCCGCCCATGACCCTGCTTTCCGTCAATCTCAATGCCGTCGCCCAGCTCCGCAACCGGCGCAACCTGCCCTGGCCCAGCGTGGTGGGGCTGGCCCGGGTCGTGCTCGATGCGGGCGCCAGCGGGATTACCGTACACCCGCGACCGGACGAGCGGCATATTCGCCGCACCGACGTGTTCGACCTGGCGGAACTGCTACGCGACGACTATCCCGCGGCCGAGTTCAATATCGAGGGTTATCCAAGCGAGGACTTCTTCACGCTGGTCGAGGCGGTCAGTCCGGCGCAGGTGACGCTGGTGCCGGACGATCCGGCGCAGGCGACGTCCGACCATGGCTGGGATTTCCGCGGCAAGGGCAATTTCCTGACCTCGGTGGTGCAGCGGCTCAAGGCGCCCGGGCGGAGGATTTCGCTGTTCTGTGATCCCGATGCCGGCGTTGACGGGGTCGCGGCGGCCAAGGCGACCGGCGCGGACCGCATCGAGCTTTATACCGGGCCCTATGGCGGCTGCTATGACGATCCCGACCGGGCCGTACGCGAGCTGGCGGCGCTGGCGCATACCGCGCAGGCCGCGCATGCGGCGGGGCTGGGCGTCAATGCCGGGCATGACCTGACGCTGGCCAACCTGCCGGCATTCCAATCGGCGGTGCCGCATGTCGACGAAGTGTCGATCGGGCATGGCATAACGGCAGATGCGCTGCTGATGGGGTTTGCCGAAGCGGTGCGGCAATACCGGGTCGTGCTGGGCAGCTAGCGGGAGAAAGTGGAAGCGCTGGATCGCTCCAGCGCTTCTATTGTTTTAGTCCGTGAAGTTGAACTGGCTGAGTTCGCAGACATTGTTGTCGGCGGAAATCACTTCGTCGCCATCTTCGAACACGGCAAGGAAATCATACTTGCAGTAGCCGCTGCCATCATCGATGTTGATCATTACGCTGCTGCCGGATGGAAGGATGTCCTTACCAAGGATATCTTCCTCCCACGACTTGCTGCCGGTGTTTGACGCATAGAATTCCATGATGTTGTAGGATGAATTGTTGTTGATCTGCACCCGACGATCGAGTGCTGCGGCCTGAACGACCCCGAATGCCAGTACGGCCAAAGCAAAAGCGGCCGATAACGTCTTCATTTTTTCCCTCATTGCTTGGGATTTGTCCCCATCCAGCAATAGACATGCGGCTCAGAAGTCCGCAACGGGATTCTGGGGCAGGGCGGATTGGACCTGCAGCGTTGAACAGTGCGTTGCCGCGGTGCTCCCAAAGCCCCTCAGTCCTGGGCCAGGCAGCCCATTCAAGGCAAAAAACCTAAGCCCCACCTATACTTACAGATTTGTGCCCTAGGCAGGTAACTGTCGCCGCACCACAGAAACGTGCCCCCTTGCGAGGATCGTTCACAGGCACATATATCGCCTCAGTTACGATTTGTTACCAAGGAGGGCTCAAATGTCCAAACTCAAGATTGCCGTCATCATCTCGTCCACCCGCCCGACCCGCTTTGGTGAAGTCCCGGCGAAGTGGATCCTCGAAAAGGCCAATGCACGTCCGGAAATCGAGGCCGAAATTGTCGACCTGCGCGACTTCGACCTGCCGTTCTTCGACGAAATGGCCTCGAACGCCTGGATGCCGTCGTCCAACCCCAATGCCGTCAAGTGGCAGAACAAGGTCGGCGAATTCGACGGCTTCATCTTCGTGACCGCCGAATATAACCGCGCCATCACCGGCGCGCTGAAGAACGCGCTCGATCAGGCCTATGTCGAGTGGAACAAGAAGGCGTTTGGCGCCGTCGGTTACGGTACCGTGGGTGGCGCGCGTGCAGTCGAGAACCTGCGCACGATCGGCATCGAGCTGCAGATGGTCTCGACCCGCTCGGCCGTTCACATTGCCGGTGCTGATTTCATGTCCGTGCATCCCGGCTTTGGCGGCACCAAGTCGCTGAACGACCTGGAAGCCTCGATCGGCAACTCGGCCAAGGACATGCTGGACCAGCTGATCTGGTGGGGCCATGCCACCAAGGCTGCCCGTCAGGAAGAGGCCGCAGTGGCCGAAGCCGCCGAATAAAGCTCCGAAGACCTCCAAAGCTTCGTTTGCCGGCAAGGGTCGCTCCGAAAGGGCGGCCCTTGTTGGCTTTGCCCATTGTGGCCGCAAGGTGTTGTGTGTGACGATTGCCGGGTGTATAGCGGCCCCCGCCTTCGACCAAGAGAGCACAAGGTTTATGACGCAGACGAACCCAGCCGGCGCATCTCCCGCCGGAGTCGATGCGAGCGACCACACCAGCCACTCACATTCCGCAAAAGACCTGCCCCTGCTGATCATGGGCGCCATCGGCGTGGTCTATGGCGACATTGGTACGAGCCCGATCTACGCCTTCCGGCAGGCCATGCAGGTCCGCCCGGGCGCGGCGGCAACGAGCTCCGAAGTGCTGGGATTGCTGTCGCTCATCGTCTGGGCCCTGACCCTGACGGTTGCTGTCAAATATGTGTTCTTCGTCACCCGCGCCGACAATAATGGCGAAGGTGGCACGCTCTCGCTCATGGCGCTGGCGCGCAAGACCTTCACCAATCCACCGATCTGGATCACCGTGCTCGGCGTCATCGGGGCGGCCATGTTCTTTGGCGACGCCATCATCACGCCTGCCATCTCGGTGCTATCGGCGGTCGAGGGCGTGCAGCTGGTGACGCCGGGCATGGCACGCTGGGTGGTGCCGATCACCCTGGTGATTATCCTGGGCATTTTCTTCGTGCAGCGCTTCGGCACGGCCAAGGTATCGATCGTGTTCGGCCCTATCACCGCCATCTGGTTCCTGGTCCTGGGGTTTTCGGGCCTCGTCCACATCATCGATTATCCAGCCGTGCTGTGGGCGCTCAATCCCTATCTGGGCATCGAGTTTCTGGTGACGCATTTCGGCATCGCCTTCGTCGTCGTCGGCGCCATCTTCCTCGCAGTGACGGGCGCTGAAGCGCTCTATGTCGATCTCGGCCATTTCGGCCGCAAGCCGATCGTGCTGGCCTGGTTCGGCCTGGTCTTTCCATGCCTGCTGCTCAACTATTTCGGGCAGGGCGCCTTCGTGCTGGAAGTGGGCGTGCACAACGTACAGAGCCCGTTCTTCGAAATGCAGCCGGAATGGGCGCTGCTGCCGTTTGTCGGCCTCGCCACCATGGCGACCATCATCGCCAGCCAGGCGGTTATTTCAGGCACCTATAGCCTCACCCAGCAGGCCATCGCCCTCAACATGCTGCCGCGCATGGTGGTGGAGCATACGTCCGAGACCCAGAGCGGCCAGGTCTACATGCCGCAGATCAACACCATGCTCATGCTGGGCGTGCTGGTCCTGGTGGTCTCCTTCGGCAGTTCAGAGGCGCTTTCAAACGCCTATGGCATTGCCGTCTCGGGCGTGATGATCGTTACCCTGTCGCTGCTTGTCGTGGTGATGTGGCGCAACTGGAAGTGGCATCCGGCCGCGGTCATCGCCTTCGGGCTCATGTTCCTGTTGATCGACGGCGGCTTCTTTGCGGCCAATGTCGCCAAGCTGTTCCAGGGCGGATGGGTGCCGGCCGCGGTTGCGCTGGTAGTATCCCTGATCATGTGGAGCTGGATGGCTGGCCGGCGCCGGCTTGCCGAAAAGACCCGTCGCGACGAGGTGCCACTGCAGTTCCTCGTCGACAACCTGGCCAAGAAAAAGCCCATGCTGGTTCCCGGTACGGCGGTGTTCCTCACCAGCGACATCGAGGGCGCGCCGACGGCACTGCTGCACAGTCTCAAGCACTACAAGGTGCTGCATGAGCAGAATGTGATCCTGACCGTCCGCACCTCGGCCTCGCCGCGCGTGCCGGACGACGAGAAGGTCACCATCGATGCCTATAACGAGCTGTTCAGCCGGGTGGTCGTGACCTTCGGCTATATGGAGAGCCCCAATATCCCCAAGGCGCTGGTGCTGGCCCGCAAGCTGGGCTGGAAGTTCGACATCATGTCGACTTCCTTCTTCCTGTCGCGGCGCTCATTGAAGCCGGGCCCCAAAGCGGGCAGCCCGCTGCGTTACTGGCAGGACCGGCTGTTTACCCGGCTCGCCAAGAATGCCAGCGACGCGACGGAGTATTTCCATATTCCGACCGGCCGCGTCGTGGAAATCGGGACGCAGGTGGTGCTTTGACCGCCACTCGACCATAGGTCTCAGGGCCTTCTAGCTCAAATCGCTCCACAGGAGCGATTTGCCCCTTCGGGTCGCGGCGAAGCTACTTCACCATGTCCGGGCAGACATAGGGCACTTCGGCGGTCACGAAGCGCTGCTCCAGAACATCGCTGCCGAGCTTCAGGCTGAGCACCAGCTCGGTGGGGCTGAGGCTGGTGATGTCGGCATTGATGGTCATGCCATCCTCGTCCCAGCTGATGGCGCTGTCCGAGACCTGCTGCCACTTCGAGAGCCGGTAGGTCTCCCAGCAGCTGTCGCTGACCAGCGTGCCATCGCCGAGAAAGATCTGCATGGGGCCAGGCTGGTCCGGATCGGCATCGGCGCGGATCCAGACCTTGTTGAGCAGCGGATTTGCCGTCTCGTCGCCCGCTTCGGCCGCGTCGGTGGCTTCCTGCGCATTGGCGGGCAGGGTGACGCAGGTGCCGACGCCCCAAACACTCATGAGGGCGAGGATTGCGGCCTTGGTATCCATAAAACGACTCCCTGTTCACCGCTCATCTGGTGACTCTTTAAAGATGCGCAAGAGTGGGGGAGCAATCGCGGCAAATTTGCGTTGCCGCGAAGGTGTTTCGGGGAAGTTGCGTTACCGATTTATGACGCTGCGTAGCCCCGCAGGCCCAGCGAGCGGTCGCGGCTGGCCACCCGGTCGGTCTGGACCGGCCAGAGGTCATAATCGGTGCCGCCCAGTTCGTGATAGGCATGCACGGCCCAGTTGGGGTCGTCCAGCGCGCCGCGGGCCAGGGCGATGAAATCGGCCTCGCCATTGGCCAGGATGGCCTCGGCGCCGTGGATGTCGCCCAATAGGCCAACGGCCATGGTGGGGATATCAGCGCCGTCGCGCACGGCCTTGGCAAAGGGGACCTGGTAGTTCGAGACGGCGTTGATCTTGGCGCCGTCAAAGCCGCCGCTCGAGCAATCGATGGCGTCCACGCCCAGCGCCTTGAGCTCACGCGACAGCACGACGCTGTCTTCGACCTGCCAGCCATCGGGATGCCAGTCGCTGACCGAGAGGCGCACCAGCAGCGGCTTTTCGGCGGGCCAGACGGCGCGGACGGCGGCGGTGATCTCGAGCACCAGGCGCATGCGGTTCTCGCGGCTGCCGCCATATTGATCGGTGCGGTGATTGGCCAGCGGCGACAGGAACTGGTTGAGCAGGTAGCCGTGGGCAGCGTGGATTTCGACCGTATCGAAGCCGGCAGCGTCGGCGCGTTTCGCCGCGGCGACGAAGGCCTCGATCAGGGCGGCAATGCCAGCGGCATCGAGCGCCGTGGGGGTCTGGAAGCTGTCATCGCTGGGCGAGTGGGCAATGGGGCTGGGCGCGACCGGGGTCCAGTGCTGGTAGCCAACCGCGGCCTTCTCGGCCTCGGACATCCTGGCGGTGTCATTCCAGGAAACCGGAGTCGACGCCTTGCGGCCGGCATGGGCCAGCTGGATGCCGGCGGCGGCGCCCTGGGCGTGCAGGAAATCGACAATGCGGGTGAGGGGGGCGATATGCTCGTCCTTCCACAGCCCCAGATCGGCATAGGAAATGCGGCCCTCGGCGGTAACGCCAGTGGCTTCGAGGATCACCAGGCCAAAGCCGCCAATGGCGAAGCGCCCGAGATGGACCAGATGCCAGTCATTGGCGAAGCCGTCCTGCGCCGAATACTGGCACATGGGGGCGACGACCGCGCGGTTGCGCAGGGTCAGGCCGCGCAGGGTGGTCGGGGTAAACAGCTTGGACATGAAATACTCTTGTCGTTATTCGGCGGGAAGATTGGCGCATAGATGCATCCTTCGCGCTCTATCGGCAAGTGCCGATGATTAAACACTGTGTTGCGGTCGGCACATGTCGCGCGATTGTGAGCCTGGTCGCGGCGCGCCTTTTCCAGGATGACGGCAGAGTCTAGGGTCGTGCGACTTCAAAGGATTCGCACATGTCCCTGACCCGCCAGCGCTTTCGCGAACTGATCGGCCTCGCCGAACCCGAGGTGGCGCTGGTGTCGCGCCGCGCCGAACCGGCAGGCGACCATGTGGTCGAGCATCTGGTGCTGCGGCTGGGCGATGTCGCGGTGCGCGGCATTCTCACCCGCCCCACCGACACTGCGGGCCGCCTGCCGGCGATCCTTTATGGCCACTCGCATGGCGGCGGCTATGCCATCGGCGCGCGGGAACTGCTGGACGGAAGGGAATATCTCGTCGACCCGCTGGGGCCGGCCTTTGCCCGGGCGGGCTACGTGACGCTGTGCATCGACATGCCGGTATTCGGCGAGCGCGCCACGGTCTCCGAGAGCGCCGCGGCAAAGGCGCTGCTGTGGCATGGCCAGTCCCTGTTCGGGCAGATGCTGTCCGACCATGCGGCGGCGCTGACCTATCTCTGCAGTCGCGACGATGTGGATCCGGCGCGCATCGGCGCCTTCGGCATTTCGATGGGCTGTGTGCTCAGCTACTGGCTGGCCGCCATGGATGAGCGCATTGCGGCAGTGGCCCATCTCTGCTGCTTCGCCGATTTCCGCACCATGATCGAGCTGGGTGCGCATGACGGGCATGGCATCTATCTGACGGTGCCGGGCCTGCTCAGGGAGGCCGACGGGGGCAATATTGCCGCCCTAGTCGCCCCGCGTCCGCAACTGGTGTGCATCGGGGAGGCGGACAGCCTGACGCCGCCTTCCGCGGTGGCGCGGGCCTGGGCCGAACTGGAACCCGCCTATGACGGGGCAGGGGCGCTTCTGCAACTGGTGAGCGAACCCGGCATCGGCCATCGCGAAACGCCGCGCATGCGTGAAGCCACGCTGGCATTTTTCGCCACCCATCTGGCGGGCGCCTGACCCGGGGGCAAGCTGCCACGGGCCCGACTGCGGATCATTAGGATTGTTGGGAGCCGGGTAAGCATCCCTTGATACGATGCGCGTAACGTTGGCCTGCTCGGAATCCGAACCACGGCCGCCACGGCCATCCGAGCGCCGCGATGAGCCCCAGAGGTGAATGCGCTGCGACGGTCGCCAGCCAATGGGCGACGCCGCACTTTAGGTCCAGAAGGTCCAGGCGAAATAGCTGAGCAAGCAATGGCTCAGTTGATTTCCACACGCGTGAAATTCTTATGGTTCGGATTCATGACTTATTCGTCGGTCGCTGTGTAACATATTGAACAATATGGAGAAGAATATGAGTACAACTCTACGCGCAATGGCCTTGGGACTTGTGCTGTTCCTCGTGCCGGGCCTGGCCCTAGCGCAATCCGAGCCCGTTATTCTGACCATTGACGGCGCCATCTCTGGCGGCGTGCCGGTGGACATGACGCGCACCCAGCTCGAAGCGCTCGGGTCGGCGTCGGTCGCCACGAGCACGCCCTGGCATGAAGGCGCCCCGCAGTTCGAGGGCGTACCCATGAGCGCCTTGCTCGAGCATGTGGGTGCGACCGGCGAAGTGGCCGAGGTGCTGGCGCTCAACGATTACCGCACCACCATCCCGGTCAGCGACTTCATGGACTACCCGGTCATCCTGGCGCTCAAACAGGATGGGGAATACATGTCGGTACGCAACAAAGGCCCCCTGTTCATCATTTATCCATTCGATGAGTTCGATGAATTGCAGGCCGATATCTATTATTCTCGCTCGGCTTGGCAGGTTCGGCGTATTACCATCAAGTAATTCGAAAGCTGGCCATCCATGTTGCCACTCGCGTGGTTTCGCCAATTGGTGCTCGTGATCGTTGCCGTGCTGGGCATTTCAGCAGTCCTGCACGCACGGGTCGTGCAGGATTCTGCCGATGCGGTCGGCCGGTCCATGCGATTCGACGTGTCCTGGATTGGTGCGCATGGCCGCATCGAGGCGGCGCAACTGGAAGTTCACCTGGCGCGCTATGCGGCCCTGCGGCTGCCGGCCGACGCGGAGAGTGCCGAGCTCTACTACCAGATCCTGCTCGGGCGCCTGGATTCCTGGGATGTCGGCGGCTATCGGGAATTCCTCGATTCTTCTCCGGCCAACCGGGAGACGTTCGACCGGCTGCGACTGCTCGTGGAGTCGTTCGAGACGGAGTTTTCCGACCTGTCGCAGGTGGAATCGCTGCCCGCGCTGCTCGAGGCCTGGCGCCCGGTGGGGCCGGCGATCGACCAGATCGGCGCCGAGGCGACGACCTCCGCCGTCAGCAAGGCCGCTGAAATTCGCGAGACGCTGACTGAGCGGCAGGCGGTGCAGAACTATCTGGTGGTCACGCTGCTGGGGGCCGGGCTCTTGCTGCTGGTGCTGCTGCTGCTGCAGAATCGCTCCCTGCGGCGCGCCCATGCCGATGCACGCCGAGCCGCGGACAATTTCTCCTATGTCGCGCGGCATGACTCGCTGACGGGCCTGCCCAACCGGAACGCCTTCGTGGCCTACGAGGAAACCGCTGTCCCCAACGGCAAGCAGCTCGCGGTTATTGCCCTCGATCTTGATGGCTTCAAGCTGGTCAATGACACCTGGGGCCATGTGTTCGGGGACAAGCTGCTGGTTCAGGTCGCCCAGCGGCTGGAGGCCGCCATCCGGGGCAAGCCGGGCGCCCTGGTCGCGCGACTGGGCGGCGATGAATTCGTGGTGCTGACCTATCCGCGGACCGCGCGGGAAGCCAAGGGGTTTGCCGAAAAGGTGCTGGCCGACATCACGCGGCCCTATGACATCGATGGCGGCAAGGTGACCATCGGCGCCACGGCGGGGCTTGCCCTGGCCGAGGACCAGCGATGGGACGCGATGACGCTGATGGCCGATGCCGACCTGGCCCAGAACGAGGCGAAGGTGAGCAAGAAGGGTTCGGTCGGCCTCTACAACGCCACCCTGCGGCAGGGCGTCGAGCGCCGGCTGCGGCTTGAAAATGCCTTGCGCGACGCCATCGGGCGGGGTGAGATCGTACCGAATTACCAGGTCCAGGTGGATCTGCGCAGCAATGCCATCGTCGGGGTGGAGGCACTGGCGCGCTGGCAGCATCCGGAGCTGGGCTCGGTGTCGCCCGCCGAGTTCATTCCCATTGCCGAGGCCTCCGGCCAGATCGCCCATATCGGGCGCTACATGATCGAGCAGGCGTGCCGCGATGCCATGCTGTTGCCTGACGATATCCACGTAGCGGTCAACCTCTCGGTCATCCAGATCATGCAGGGCGAGGTGATCGAGACGGTCGAAAATGCGCTGCGGGCCAGCGGCCTGCCGGCGCAACGGCTCAAGCTCGAAGTGACCGAGTCGGTGCTGATGGTGAACCCCAAGCGGGTCATCGAAGTGCTGGAAGGCCTGCGCTCCCGAGGCATTGCCATCGCGCTCGATGACTTCGGCACGGGTTTTTCGTCCCTGTCCTATCTCAGCACCTTTCGCTGGGACGAGCTCAAGATCGACCGCAGCTTCCTGCAGAACCTGGATGAGGATACGCTTGGCCTCGCCATCATCCAGGCCATTCTCGTCATGGCCAAGGAACTGGGCGCCAAGGTCATCGTCGAGGGCATTGAAAGCCCCAAGCAGGTGCAACTGCTGGAGCATACGGGCTGTGATATCGGTCAGGGCTTCCTGTTCGGGCGACCCGAGCCAATCGCGGCGGTGCGCGCCACCGTCCTCAAGGATCGCGGACCGGCCACGCAGCCGGCGGTCGGCACGACGGACCAGGAGACGGCCTGACCCATCTGGCAGGGCCTCCAAACCAGTATATCTCCCTCTCGCTGCAGTGAATCCGCTGACTCCATCTTAAGTCTTTGGCCCGATACTGCATGGCAACTTGGTTGTCCGCAGCGTCCAGCTGGCGGCTGGAGACGTAACGCGCAGCGCAATGAGCGATCGGGTACAGCTAGACGGCACCAAATCCCTCGCGACCGGTACTGCCGATGGCCGGAAGGCAGGTCGGCCCGGTCCGGGCGTCCCGGCACGCGCCTGGCGCAACTCCCTTTTGGGCAAGACCACCTCGATCTTCCTGATCGGCGTCGTCTTCGCCTATGCGCTGGGTGCGCTGGTCGGCTGGCAGATGTTCACGACGGCGGCGCTGGAGCAGTGGCGCAATCAGGCCCGGATGAACACCCAGATCGCCAGCGCCACGCTGCGCAACATCTATACCTATATCGCCGTCGACGTGGACGAGACGGGCCACATCAACAGGATCATGACCGACAAGCCGATCGGGGATGATGAATCGGTGCTCTATACCGGCTTCAATCCCGGCGACGTGCTGGCGCTGATCGCCACGCAGACCAAGAACGACGCCTGGATATTCCGCTACGATCAGGGCAGGGGCGCCTTCGAACAGATTGCCGCCACCGCAACGGGCGACGCGGAAATGCTGCCGCCTGATGCGGCCCTGTTTGCAACGGACGGCGCCGCGGGCGACTTTGCCACCGGCTTCACCACGATCGGTGGCGAGCGGCACTATGTGGGCCTGCTGCCCATTGTCCGGCCCGGCGGCGAAGTGCTGGGCGCCGTGGTCGCCAGTATCGGCAGCGAGGCGGACCTTAATCGCACGCTCGGTGAACTGCTGCGCAACTCGCTGATTGCGCTGGTCGTCGTGCTGGTGCTGGCTGCCATTGTCGGCACGCTGGTCGCCAATCGGCTGTTCAAGCCGGTGCCGGCGCTGATCCGTGCGACGCTGCGCATTGCCAATGAACAGACCGACATGCCGACGCCATTCCAGAACCGCCGGGATGAGATCGGCGATCTGGCCGTGGCGATCGAGACCCTGCGCGGGGCCGTGGTCGAGCGCGGTCATCTGCGCGATATCCGCGACATGGCCGTGGAACTGGCCCACATGGCCCATCACGACCCGCTGACCGGACTGCCCAACCGGGCCCTGCTGATGAAGACTCTCGAAGAGGCGGTGGCCGGTCTGGAGACTGGCCAGCGCTTCAATGTGATCATGCTTGATCTCGACCGGTTCAAGTCCATCAACGACACGCTGGGCCATGCCAGTGGCGACAATCTCCTGATCAGCACGGCGCATCGCCTTGTTGCCGTTGTCGGGCCCAGGGATGTCGTCGCCCGGCTGGGTGGCGACGAATTCGCCATCATCCAGACGGTTTCGCGCAATCCGCTGCTGGAAGCCCGCAAGCTCGCGACGCGCCTGCTGGAAGCTGTCGCTTCGGGGATTGTGCTCGATGGGCTTGAACTGGTCGTTGGCACAAGTATCGGCATTGCCTGCGCGCCCATGCATGGCGCCGAAGCTACGCAATTGCTCAAGAAAGCCGATCTGGCGCTCTACCGTTCCAAGGCCACCGGGAGGGGGATATTCAACTTCTTCGAAGAAGGCATGGACATGGACGTGCAGGACCAGCACGCGCTGGAGCTTGACCTGCGGCTGGCCCTGCAAAGGGAAGAATTCGAGCTGCATTACCAGCCCATCGTCAACCTTGCGACCATGGCCACGTGCGGCTTCGAGGCCCTGGTGCGCTGGCGCCACCCGCAGCGTGGCATGGTCCCGCCCGACCAGTTCATCCCCCTTGCCGAGGAGACCGGGATGATCGTGCCGCTGGGCGAGTGGATCCTGGGCCGCGCCTGCAGTGACGCGGCGCTCTGGCCGAAGTGCTATACGCTGGCGGTCAACCTGTCCCCGGCGCAGATCCAGAAGGCGGGCCTCGTCAGCGCGGTCGAGCGCGCGCTCAAGACGTCGGGTCTGCCTGCGGCGCGGCTGGAGCTGGAAGTGACCGAGACGGTCGTCCTCGCCGGCGCGGAGAGCATTGCCACGCTGGGCGCCCTGCGGGCCAGGGGTATTGCCATCGTGCTGGACGACTTCGGCACCGGCTATGCCTCGCTGAGCAACCTGGTGAGCCTGCCCTTCAGCAAGATCAAGATCGACCGCAGTTTCGTCGCCAACCTGACCAGCCAGCAGAACTGCCGCGCCATCGTGGCGGCGATCACCGGCCTGGCGCGCGGGCTCGACGTGGACGTGACCGCCGAGGGCGTCGAAACGGCGGACCAGTTCACCATTCTGCAGGCGGCGGGCTGCACCAATATGCAGGGCTATTATTTCGGCCGGCCGCTGCCCATCGGCGAGATCGACCTGGCCAATCCGATTGCCGATCGGGCGCGGGCCGACAAACGGGGGCGGGGACATGCATCAAGTTGATCAAATTTGTCGGCAAGTTTCGGCAAATCCTCAAGGGATTTGCCCGCAGAATTTGACTGCATTTGTTGGAGGCACGCTATGAACCGCATGATCCCGGCGCTGTCGCTGCTCCTGGCCATGGCACTGCCCGCTGCTGGCGAGCCCGCGGCGCTGGATGGGACGCTGGCCAAGATCGCCGAGACCGGCGTCATTGCCATCGGCTATCGCGAAGCCGAACCGCCCTTCTCGTTCCAGGATGCGGATGGTGCGGTGGTGGGGTTTTCCATCGATCTCTGCCTCAAGATCGTTGACCGCGTGCGTGCGCAACTGGGGCGCGAGGACATCGCTGTCGACTATGTCGTCGCCACCCCTGCAACGCGGTTCATCCTGGTCAAGACCGGACAGATCGATCTCGAATGCGCCGCCACCACCAACAATGCCGAGCGGCGGGCGCTGGTGGATTATTCCTATCCCCATTTCATGACCGCGACCCATTTCGTCTCCCGGCGGGCCGACAATATCGGCGGCATTGCCGATCTGGCGGGGCGCTCGGTCGCTTCGGCGTCGGGGACGGTCAATATCGATCAGCTGAACGCCCTCAACCGGGCGCAAAATCTCAACATCGCCGTGCTGCCGACCAAGAGCAACGAGGATGCCTTCGCCCTTGTGGTGAGCGGGCGCGCCTCGGCCTTCGTGATGGACGGCATCCTGCTGGCCGCCATGGTCGCCGAGACACCGGATCCTTCGGTCTATGTGCTGTCCACCGATACGCTGAGCCAGCCGGAGCCCTATGGCCTGTTGCTCAAGCATGGCGACAGCGCCTTCAAGACCTTGGTCAACGAGACGCTGGCGGCGATCTATACCAGCGGCGAAATCGAGGCCATCTACGCCAAGTGGTTCACCTCGCCCATCCCGCCCCATGGCGCCAATCTCAACCTGCCGCTGTCGCCCGACCTGGCGGCCGCGTTCCGCACACCCGTGGAGTATCTGGAATGATGGCGCGAAGCTGGATTGCCAAAACTTGCCTGGGCGCCCTGCTGATGCTCGCGCCGGTCACCGCTGCCAGCGGCCAGGCGCCGATCTCGACGCTGGACCGCATCGTCGAGACCGGCACGCTGCGCATCGGCTATAGCGCCGATTCCGCCCCGTTTTCCTATCTCGATGCCGATGAAAGCATCATCGGCTATTCAATCGACCTGTGCGGCCGCGTCGCCGAACGGCTGCAGCAGCAGCTGGGCCTGGCGGAGCTCAAGATCGCCTATGTGCGGCGCACGACCAGCGACCGAGTCGCCCTGCTCAAGAATGGCGATATCGACATTGAATGCGTGGCCAGCACCAACAATGCCGAGCGACGCAACAGCGTGGCCTTCAGCTATCCCCATTTCATGACGGCGGTCCAGTTCGTGGCGCTCAAGGCCGGCGGCCTGCGCGCCGTGGCCGATCTCAAGGGGCGCACGGTGACCTCCACCTCAGGCACCACCGTGATCAGCAGTCTCAATGCCATCAGCCGCGAACGTGGCCTCAGCATCGCCGTCATGTCCACGCCCGATCATGAAACCGGCTTCGACCTGATGGCGACGGGGCGGGTCTCGGCCTTTGTCATGGATGGCATCCTGCTGGCGGCCATGGCTGCCAATGCAACAGATCCGGGCCAGTACATCCTCTCCAGCGACGCATTGGGCCCGCCCGAGCCTTATGGGCTCATGCTGCGGCGCGATGATGCGGCTTTTGTCGATGCGGTGAACGCGGCGCTGTTCGAGATCTATACCAAGGGCGAGATCGAGCCGATCTACGAAAAGTGGTTCATGCAGCCGGTGCCGCCGCACGGGGTCAACCTGCATTTCCCCATGTCCGAGGCGCTGGCCGCAGCCTTTGCCACGCCGGTCGTGGTGGGGGACTGACCCGATCAAGCAAAAGGCCGCCTTCGGGGCTGCCTTTTCGTATTCCGGCGCAGGGCAGGCTGCTACTGCAACAGCCATTCATGCTCGGCGGCATTGTGGAACTTCCACACCCGCTTGGGACCCGCCATGACGTTGAGATAGTAGAGATCATAGCCCGCCGTGGTCGCCACCGGGTGGTAGCCCCTGGGCACCAGCGTCACGTCGCCATCCTCGATCACCAGCGCTTCGTCGAGGCTGCGGTCATCGGTATAGACGCGCTGCATGGCAAAGCCCTGCGGCGGGTTGAGGCGGTGGAAGTAAGTCTCTTCCAGCATGCTCTCATGCGGCAGGTTGTCCTGGTCATGCTTGTGCGGCGGATAGGACGAGGTATTGCCCTGCGGGGTGATGACCTCCACCACGAGGAGCGAATGGGCCGCGCCGTCATCTTCGGGCATGATGTTGTAGACATGGCGCACATTGGCGCCCTTGCCACGGGTGATGCGCGGATGGCGGCCGGGGGCAATGACATGCGCCTTGTAGTCGCCCCCACCGGGCGCCGCGCAGACTGCAAGCTCGAGCGGCGTGGCGGCCTCGGCTGTCCACGAACTGCCCATCGGCACATAGACCGCATGGGGCGCGCCCTCGAAAGGCGTCATGCGCTCGCCGATCTCGCCGAAATCCTGGCCGTCGACGGCGATCCGTGCCTTGCCGCTGACCAGCACGAGGCAGAGTTCCTTTTCGCCTGCTTCGCCGCCGGCCTGTTCGCCTTCATTCAGCCTGTGCAGCGCGAAGCCGACATAGGTCCAGCCGGCCGAGGCCGGGGTGATGTCATGAACCTGACCCGTCGTTCCCTTCGGGCGGATTCGGAGGTTGGATTTGCTCATTGGCCGGATCCTCCTTGGGGAAGGCATAGAAGAAATTATAGAGGGTATAGGCGAGGGCGGCGCCCACCAGGAGCGCCCAGAACGTATCGCGGCTCCAGAGCAACTCCCAGGCCAGCCAGGCCGTCAGGAACACGGCCACGGCGACGCGTCGCCACATCGGCCGGAACCAGGTGAGGTCATTCTGCTTGAGTGCCATCGGTTTCCCCTCGAACGAATAGGTCGTTGCGCGCATCCCTAGCACAGGACGGCGCCCCGTCTCACCCTTTCGGAAAGCCCTGCGTCTCGACGGTATAGCCCGCAGCCGTCATGACGCGCATCAGCTCCTGGTAGCCGACCTGCGCCATTCTGAGCGGCGGATTGGGCCTGGGGTCCTGCTCGGCTTCGACGACGAACCAGCCCTCATAGCCATAGTCGGCGAATTTCTGCACGATGGCGGCGAAATCCAGCGAGCCATCGCCCGGCACGGTGAAGGCGCCCAGCGCCACGGCATCTAGGAAGGACTGCCTGGTCCGGTCGAGCTTGTTGATGACGTCCATGCGGACGTCCTTGACATGCACGTGGTTGATACGGGCGTGGTGGTTGTCGATGGCGCGCAGCACATTGCCGCCGGCAAAGGCCAGGTGGCCGGCATCGAGCAGCAGCGGGATGCCCTCGCCGGAATGGCGCATGAAGGCGTCGAGCTCCGGCTCGGTCTCGACCACGGCGGCCATGTGGTGGTGGTAGGAGAGGGGCATGCCCTGCTCGGCGCACCATTCGCCGAACTGGGTGACCTTGCGGGCATAGGCCTTCATCTCGTCGTCGGAGAGCCTGGGCTTCTGCGCGAGCGGGATATCGCGCCGGCCCTGGATGGAGCGGCCCACCTCGCCATAGACGATGCAGGGGGCGTCGACCGCCTTGAACAGCTCGATCATCGGCTGGATGCGCGCCTGGTTGGCGGCCAGATCCTCATCGACCAGCGTGCCGGAAAACCAGCCGCCGCACAGCGTCACGTCCGCAGCCTTGAGGATGGGCAGCATCACCGCCGGATCATCGGGGAAGCGGCGGCCCTTTTCCATGCCGGTGAAGCCGGCCGAACGCGACTGGCGCAGGCATTCCTCCAGCGAGACGTCGTCGCTCAGTTCCACCAGATCGTCGTTCCACCACGCGATGGGCGACATGCCGAGTTTGGCTTTCAATTTATGCTCCTGAACATTCTTCGATTTCGCGGCCCCCTCATCCGCCCTTCGGGCACCTTCTACCACGAGGGGAGAAGGGGACTCGGGTGCTAGACTAAAACTGGGAGCCGCCCCTCTCCCCTCGTGGGAGAGGGTGGATCGGCCGAAGGCCGAGACGGGTGAGGGGGTCTTACTTACCCCGCCCGCTGCGCCTTCAGCGCCTTTACATAGGCTTCGCGCGCCGCATTCACCTGCGGCCGGTCACTCACCTCCGGCACGGCCACATCCCACCAGTGGCCACCCTCGTCGGTGGTGATCAGCGGATCGGTGTCGATGACGATGACCGTGGTCCGCTCGACGCTTTCGGTTTCCTGCAGCGCCGTTTCCAGCTCGGCGATGGAGCTCACCTTGCGCGATACCGCGCCCATCGCTGCGGCATGGGCCGCGAAGTCGATGCCGGGCAGGGTGACGTGGTGCGTGTCGGCCAGGAGGTTATTGAAGTTGGCGCCGCCGGTGGCCATCTGCAGCCGGTTGATGCAGCCATAGCCGGCATTGTCGAGCAGCACGATGGTCAGCTTGGCGCCGAGCATGATGGCGCTGGCGATTTCCGAGTTCATCATCATGTAGCTGCCGTCGCCGACCATGACGACCACGTCATCCTGCGGCCGCGCCAGCTTGACGCCGAGCCCGCCGGCAATCTCGTAGCCCATGGTCGAGAAGCCATATTCCATGTGGTAGCTTCCCGGCCCGCGGGCCTTCCACAGCTTGTGCAATTCGCCCGGCAGGCCGCCCGCGGCACAGACCAGCGTGGCATTCTCGCGGGCACGCTGCACGGCGCCGATCACCTGGGCGTCGGAGGGGAGTTCGGCATTGGTGGTGGCGGTGGCCCTGTCGGCAGCCATCAGCCATTGCTCCTTGCCCGCGGAGGCCTTGTCGGTCCAGGCCGTATCGGCCTGCCAGCCGGTCAATGCCTGGTTGAGGGCTTCGAGGCCGGCCCGGGCGTCGGCGACCAGCGGCAAAGCGCGGTGCTTGTGCGCGTCGAAGGGCTGGACATTGAGCCCGACGATCTTGAGGTCGTCATTCTTGAACAGGGCCCAGGAGCCGGTGGTGAAATCCTGCAGGCGCGTGCCGATGGCGAGCACCACATCGGCCTCCTCGGCCAGCGTGTTCGAGGCGGAGGTACCGGTGACGCCCACCGAGCCCATGTTGAGCTTGTGATCGTGCGGCAGGCTGGATTTGCCGGCCTGGGTTTCCAGCACCGGCACGCCATAGCGCTCGGCAAAGCTGCGCAGCGCCTGGCTGGCTTCCGAATAGAGCACGCCGCCCCCGGCAATGATCACCGGCTTCTTGGCCTGCAGCAGTGCCGTGGCGGCCGCGGCGAATTCATTGGCGTCGGGCATGACGCGGCGAATGGACCAGACCTTCTCCTCGAAAAAGCTCTCGGGATAGTCATAGGCCTCGGCCTGCACGTCCTGGCAGAGGCTCAGCGTCACCGGGCCGCATTCGGCGGGGTCGGTCAGCACGGCCATGGCGCGGCGCAGGGCCGGAATGATCTGCTCGGGGCGGGTGATGCGGTCGAAATAGCGGCTGACCGGCTTGAAACAGTCATTGACCGTTGCCGTCCCGTCGCCGAAATCCTCCATCTGCTGCAGCACCGGGTCGGGCAGGCGGTTGGCGAAGACATCGCCGGGTAGCAGCAGGACCGGCAGGCGGTTGACATGCGCCAGCGCGGCAGCGGTGACCATGTTGAGCGCGCCCGGCCCGATCGAAGTCGTGCAGGCCATGAAGCGGCGGCGGAAACTGGCCTTGGCATAGGCGATGGCGGCATGGGCCATGCCCTGCTCGTTCTGCGCGCGATAGGTGGGCAGCACATCCTTGATGCCGTGCAGCGCTTCGCCCACCCCGGCCACGTTGCCGTGGCCGAAAATGGCAAACACACCGCCAAAGATCGGCACGATCTCGCCGTCGATCTCGGTCTTCTGCATGGTGAGGAACCGGGCCACGGCCTGGGCCATCGTCAGTCGGATTGTTTTTTGGCTCATGGCTTTGTACCTCAAAAATTACTGAGCCATCGGCTCTTTCGCCTCCCTCCCCCTTGTGGGGAGGGGCGCGAGATGGGACTTAGCTTAAGCTAAGTCCGTTGAATCGAGCGGGGTGGCAGCGCCCTAAGCCGCCTTGCTGTCTCCCAGCCGCTCCCAGACGTCTACCAGTGCACCGAATTTGCGCGCCATGTCGGCGACCGCATCCTCGTCGCTGATTGTACCGGCAAGCCAGGCCTTTGCCGACTCCGCAAAGATGGTGCGGCCGACGGCAAAGCCCTTGACGGTGCGGGACGATCGCGCGGCGGTGAAGCCGGCCTCCAGCACGTCATGGCTGGCCTCGAGGCCCAGCAGCACCACGCCGCGGCAATGGGGGTCGCGCGCCTCGATCACCTGGTCGATGGCGGCCCAGGCCGATCGGCTGGCCTGCGGTTCGAGCTTCCACCAGTCGGGCTTGATGCCGGCGTCATAGACCTCGCGCAGGGCCTGGGCGATCGTGTCCTCGCCCAGCGCCCCATGCTTGCCGGCGATGATCTCGATCAGGATGTCGCGCCCCACCTTGCGGGCCGCTTCATAGGCGGTGCGGAGCTTGTCGAGCTGGACGCGCTTGAGCTCGGCCGGATCGTCGGGGTGATAAAAGCACAGCACCTTGATGCAGTGGTCGACCGGCCAGTCGATCAACCGCGAGCCGAGGTCCTGGCTGAATTCGAATTGCAACGGCCGCGAGCCGGGCAGTTCGATCGGCTTGGCGATCCAGAAATCCTTTTCGGCGCCGGCCGCGAACAGGGCGTCGCGGCCATATTTGTCGTCGATCAGCATGCCGAAGCCAGGGCGGCCATTGGCGACGCGCGACGCGGCCTTGACGGCCAGCGTCTTGAAGGCAGGGATGCGCGCCAGCAGCCCGGCATCGCCATTGGCCAGGTCTTCGAGCTGGCTGCGATGGTCGATGGCCAAAGCCATGAGGCTGGGGATTTCCCGGCGGCGGTTTGTGGCCCAGTGCAGATGGTTGAGCTCGGGGTCCTTGCGCAGGGCGCGTTCGGAGCTGCCGTGATCGAGGAAATAGTTGAGTTCGATCCAGCTCGGATATTCCGGCGCGCAGAGCAGGCGGGAAACGGCGAAGGCGCCGCAGGCATTGGCCCAGGTGGCGCTGGTGGCATGCGGCTCGCCCTTGAGCCAGCCGCGCAGCCAGCCGCTCATGAAGGCGTCGCCGGCGCCGAGCACGTTGTAGACCTCGATGGGAAAGCCCTTGCCGACAATGCCGTGCTCGAGGTCGTCCGGAATGGGACCGTCATAGACGATGCAGCCCATGGGGCCGCGCTTCAGGACGATCGTCCCGGAGGACAGGGAGCGGATGGTCCTGAGCGCGGAGAGAAGGTCGGCCTGCCCGGAGGCGATGAGCACTTCCTCTTCGGTGCCGACGATGAGGTCGCAATCGGGCAGCACAGACTGGTATTTCTGCGAGACGATGTCGGACGCCACATAGCGCGAGAAGCCGGCATCGTGCCCGGCCAGGCCCCACAGATTGGGGCGATAATCGATATCGAAGGCGACGCGGGCGCCATTGGCCTTGGCGAGGCGGATGGCCTTCTTCTGCGCTGCTTCGCTGTTCGGACGGGAAAAATGCGTGCCGGTGACGACGATGGCCCGGGCCGAGGCGATCAGGGCTTCGTCGATATTGCTCTCGTCGAGCGCCATGTCGGCGCAATCGGTGCGGTAGAAGATCATCGGCGAGACGCCTTCGGCCTCGACCGACAGCAGCACCAGCGCGGTCAGCCGATCCGGGTCGGTGGCGATGCCAGCCGTCTCAACGCCCTCGCGGTCGAGCTGCTCGCGGATGAAGCGGCCCATCTGCTCGTTGCCAACGCGGGTGATCAGCGCCGACTTAAGGCCGAGCCGGGCCGTCCCCACGGCAATATTGGTGGGGCAGCCGCCGACCGATTTGGCGAAGCTGCCGATATCCTCCAGGCGCGTGCCGATCTGCTGGCCGTAGAGATCGACGGAAGCGCGGCCGATGGTGATGACATCGAGGGGTTTCGCCCCGTCATCGGGGTGCGCATTCGTCACAGCGATCCTCCCATGTGGCCTTGAGCCGATATGCAATCATCCACACGCAGCTCGGTGCCTGCAAACCACCGGCATGCTGCCGGCAAGTCGCGAGCATGCTGCTGGCGTGCTGGTGGGCATTATGAAACATAGGTTCCGACTATTCGTCAACGTGGAATGTTCGTTCCAATTGTGGAATCGTGGTCAGGGGACCTATCGCACGAGTCGCCGAATTCCGAAGGCCGCCTGGAAGCCTGTTCCGGTCGCCATGCGGATGGATTATGCATCGTATCGGCAGGGGAGTGGTGAATGCAGTCAGCCATCGGCGTAGGCCTTATCGGCACCGGATATATGGGCAAGTGTCACGCGCTGGCGTGGAATGGGGTGAAGGCCGTTTTCGGCGATGGCCCCCGGCCCGTCCTGGTCCATCTTGCCGAAGTGAATGAAGAGCTTGCCCGACAGAAGGCCGACGAGTTCGGTTTTGCCAAGGCAACTGGGGACTGGCGCGACCTGATCGCCGACCCGGATGTGGATGTGGTGTCGGTAACCACGCCCAATGCCTATCACGCCGAAATGGCCATAGCAGCGCTCGAGGCGGGCAAGCATGTCTGGTGCGAAAAGCCGATGGCCGTGGCGCTGGCTGACGCCGAGCGCATGGCGGCGGCGGCCGGGGCCTCGGGCAAGGTCGCCGTGCTGGGCTACAACTACATCCAGAACCCGTTGATCCGGCAGATCGGTACGATCCTGGCCGATGGCACCATCGGCACCGTCAACCATGTGCGCCTTGAAATGGATGAGGATTTCATGGCCGATCCGGAAGCCCTGTTCTACTGGAAAAGCGAAGCAAGCTCAGGCTACGGCGCACTGGACGACTTCGGCGTGCACCCGCTAAGCCTGCTGCAGGTGCTGTTCGGGCCGGTAACCAGGGTATTCGCGCACCTGTCCAAGCCCTATGCAGACCGGCCGACCAGGGAGGGTCCGCGGCGAGCAGTCGAGACCTTCGATACGGCCAGTGTATTGTTCGAAGTGGGTTCGGATATCAGCGGCGTCATGGCGCTCAATCGCTCGGCCTGGGGACGGAAGGGGCGCATTGTGCTGCAGATCTTCGGCAGCAAGGGCTCGATCGTCTATGATCAGGAGCGCATGAACGAATTGCAGCTCTATACGGCCAGTGATCGGAGCACGGAGCAGGGCTTCCGCACGATCCTGGCGGGCCCGCAGCATCGGCCCTATGACCGGTTCATTCCCGCGCCCGGCCATGGGCTTGGCTTCAACGATCTCAAGATCATCGAGTGCCATGAGCTGCTGAACGCCATCAGTGGGGCCAGCGCCCGCGTGATCGATTTCAGCACGGGGCTGATTGTCGAGCAGGCCGTACACGCCATGTTCGAATCCCACCGCCGCGGCGGCTGGGTCATCTGCGGCTGACAAATAGCACTTGCATCGAACCGTACCGTACGGTACGCCTGCGGGCGAAATTGGCCGAAACCGTTCGGCCGCGACCCGAGGCGATGCCGTGCCCCTGACCATCAAGGTCAACGAAGAGACGTTCACCCCGCGCCAGCAGGCAGTGCTGACCGCGGCGCTGGACCTGCTCGTCGAAAACGGCGAAGGCCTTACCATGACAGCCGTCGCGCGCCGTGCCTCGTGCAGCAAGGAAACGCTCTACAAGTGGTTCGGCGACCGCGACGGGCTGTTGACCGCCACGGTGCAGTGGCAGGCGGCCAAGGTGCGCATGCCGGTGGTCGATCGCTCCCATCTCAACGCCAAGGCCTTGCGCCTCAGCATCGAGCAGTTTGCCCGCGACCTGCTGACCGTGATCACCGGGGAAGTATCCGTCACGCTCAACCGCACCGCGGTAACGCATGCGGCGCAGGAAAAGGATAGCCTGGGCATCATCGTGCTCGAGAATGGCCCGCTGGCCATCCGCCGGCGCCTCAAGCCCATTCTCGAAGCCGGGCGCGATGCGCGACTGCTGCGCTTCACGTCGAGCGAAGATGCCTACCGCACCTTTTTCGGCCTGGTCGTGCGCGACGTGCAGATCCGGCTGCTGCTGGGCGACAAGTCGCTCACCCAATCCAATATCGAGGCCAATATCGAAGCCGACGTCAAGGCCGCGACCGACCAGTTCTTCGCCCTCTATGGGGCGAAAGCCAACCCATAACACTGCAGTTCCAGGGAGAAACCCATGCGCGTTTATTATGATCGTGATGCCGATCTCAACATCATCAAATCAAGGAAAGTCGCCATTGTCGGCTACGGCAGCCAGGGCCATGCCCATGTGCTGAACCTGCGTGACTCGGGCGTCACCGACGTCGTCGTCGCCCTGCGTCCCGGCTCCCCCTCGGCGCAGAAGGCCGAAGGCGAAGGCCTCAAGGTCATGTCGGTTGCCGACGCCGCCAAGTGGGCCGACGTCATCATGATGCTGACCCCCGACGAGCTGCAGGCCGACATCTACAAGCAGCATATCGAGCCCAATATCCGCGACGGCGCGGCGCTGGCCTTCGCCCACGGCCTCAACGTCCACTTCAACCTGATCGAGCCCAAGTCGACCGTCGACGTGATCATGATCGCCCCCAAGGGCCCGGGTCACACCGTGCGTGGCGAATACCAGAAGGGTGGCGGCGTGCCGTGCCTGATCGCCGTGCACCAGGACGCATCGGGCAATGCCCATGACATCGCGCTGGCCTATGCTTCGGGCGTTGGTGGCGGCCGTTCGGGCGTCATCGAAACCAACTTCCGCGAAGAATGCGAAACCGACCTGTTCGGCGAGCAGGCCGTGCTCTGCGGCGGTCTGGTCGAGCTGATCCGCGCCGGTTTCGAGACGCTGGTGGAAGCCGGCTATGCACCGGAAATGGCCTATTTCGAGTGCCTGCATGAAGTGAAGCTGATCGTCGACCTGATCTACCAGGGCGGCATCGCCAACATGAACTACTCGATCTCCAACACGGCCGAGTGGGGTGAATATGTCACCGGCCCGCGCATCATCACGTCGGAAACCAAGGCCGAAATGAAGCGCGTGCTGTACGACATCCAGTCGGGCAAGTTCACTGCCGAGTGGATGCAGGAGATCAAGGCCGGCGGTTCGCGCTTCAAGGCCACGCGTCGCCTGCATGACGAGCACCAGATCGAGGAAGTCGGCGCCAAGCTGCGCGACATGATGCCCTGGATCAAGGCCGGCGCTCTAGTCGACAAGGCCAAGAACTAAACCAGTTACGTTCTCCCTTGAACGTTGCGGCGGGGGTCCTTCGGGGCCCCCGTTCTTTTTCACCGGCCTTGCCGGATTTCACCGTCTTTCATTCCGGAGGCAACGAGGCTAGTCTTCGCGCAGCGTCTTCTGTCCAGACTCCTTCAACCGTGGGTGATCTATGGCGGCGACTACGCGCAAATTCTGTCTCTACCTGATCAAGCCGTCGCACTATGACGACGACGGTTATGTGATCCAGTGGTGGAAATCTCCCATCCCTTCCAATTCGCTGGCGGCTGTCTACGGCCTGACGCAGGACTGCATCGACCGGCAGGTGTTGGGACCGGATACCGAGATTACCGTCCACGCCATGGACGAGACCAATACCGAGGTGCATGTCGACCGCATCGCGCGGGACGTCGAGGCGGCCGATATCGGCATGGTCATGCTGGTCGGGGTGCAGTCCAACCAGTTTCCGCGCGCCCTCGATATTGCCCGCCCGCTGCGTGCGCGCGGCATCCAGGTGGGCATTGGCGGCTTTCACGTCTCGGGCGTCATCTCCATGCTCAATGGCGAAGATGCGCGCTTCAAGGAGGCGCAGGCGCTGGGCATATCGCTGTTTGCCGGAGAGGCGGAGGGGCGGCTCGAAGAGGTGCTGCGCGACGCCAATGCGGGGGCGCTCAAGCCGCTCTACAATTTCATGAATGACCTGCCGGGCATCGAGGATACGCCGGTGCCCTTCATGCCGGCCGGGCATGTGGGCAAGACGGCCTACAACCTCACCAGCTTCGACGCGGGCAGGGGGTGCCCCTACCAATGCTCGTTCTGCACCATCATCAATGTGCAGGGGCGCAAGTCACGGCGGCGGTCGCCCGATGACATCGAGAAGATCGTGCGGGCCAACCTGGCGCAGGGCGTCTACCGCTTCTTCATCACCGACGACAATTTCGCCCGCAACAAGGATTGGGAGCCGATCATGGATCGGCTGATCCATATGCGGGAGGTGGAGAAGCTCCACTTCAACTTCATCATCCAGGTCGACACGCTCTGCCACAAGATCGAAAATTTCGTGGAAAAATGCGCACGCGCGGGGGTTAAGCGCGTGTTCATCGGCTTGGAGAACGTCAATCCGGCCAACCTGATGGGCGCCAAGAAGAAGCAGAACAAGATCACCGAATACCGCACCATGCTGCTGGCCTGGAAGGCGCATCACGTCATCACCTATGCCGGCTATATCCTGGGCTTTCCCGGCGATACGCCCGAGCGGATCATGCATGACATCGACGTCATCAAGCGCGAGCTGCCGGTCGATATTCTCGAATTCTTCTTCCTGACGCCATTGCCGGGCTCGGAGGATCACCAGAAGCTGCACCGGGCGGGCGTCGCCATGGATGCCGATCTCAACAAATATGACCTCAACCACATGACCACGGCTCATCCGATCATGAGCCGGGAGCAGTGGGAGGGCATCTATGCCCATGCCTGGGACCGCTACTACACGCCCGAACATGTCGAGACGATCATGCGCCGGGCGATCGCCAGCGGGATTGCGGCATCCAATATCCTCTTCCTCGTCACCTGGTTCGTCGGCTCGGTGAAGATCGAGGGTGTGCATCCGCTGGAGGGCGGTGGCGTTCGCCTCAAGTTCCGCCATGCGCGGCGGCCCGAACTGGGTCTCGAGCATCCGCTCATATTCTATCCGCGCTATTGGGGCGAGACGGCGCTCAAGCTGTTCCGCTGGGCCCAGCTGTATCTGCGCTTCGGCATGGTCTATCGCCGGGTGGAGAAAGACCCCAACAAACATGCCTATACCGACACGGCCCTGACGCCGGTGAGCGACCATGAGGAAGACCTGGAAATGTTCCAGTCGGCCGATGCGCAGGAATGGCTCAACAAGGAAAAACACCTCGAAAAGGTCCGCCATGGCGTGGCCGAACCGGCGGGGCCTGCATAGCGGGATTGATGGTGCAGTCCTTCTGTCCGGCGCCAACTTGGTCTAGAACCCTCGACCAAGGTCGAGTCGGGAGGGCGCGATGGATTTGCCGAAATTTCCGGTCGAGGGCGGGTGTCAGTGCGGCGCGGCGCGCTATCGGCTGAAGGCCAGCCCGCTATCGGTCTATAATTGCCACTGCAAGGATTGCCAGCGCTTCTCGGGCGCCGCCTGGTCGATGTCGATGATCGTCAAGGACAGCGATTTCGAACTGTTGTCGGGCGAGATCGCGCAATATCGCAAGACGGCCGACAGCGGCAATGCGATTGTCATGAACTTCTGCGCCCGCTGCCATGGCTGGCTGTGGAACGACCCTCCCGCACCGGGCATCAAGGTCGTCCGGGCCGGGACGCTGGACGATCTCGACTGGGCTGCGCCGGTGGGTAATATCTGGACGGACAGCAAGGCCGTCTGGGTGCAGATCGACCCGGCCCAGGTCAACTTCCCCAAGGGCGCGACCGATCGTACGCCACTGTTCGACGCCTGGACCCGCTCGACGCACAAGGACAGCTGACATGGCCGCCGCCGAAGACATTGCGCTCGTCAAGAAGCAGGAAGCCGAACTGGTGCTGGACCAGTTCGACGAGGCCGTTGCCTTTGCGCTGGGCAGCGCCATTCGCGAGCGGGCCCTGGCCGAGGGGATGAGCCTTGTGGTCGATATCCGCACCTGGGACCGGCAGGTATTCTTTGCCGCGACGCCCGGCACCAGCGCGGACAATGCCGAATGGGTGCGCCGCAAGATCAACACGGTCCGCCGCTTCCAGCGCGCCAGCTACCGAATGGTGCTGGAGCGGGGCGAAGTGCCGTTCAGCCCGCAATCGGGCGCCGACCCGGCCGACTACGTCATTGCAGGCGGCGGCTTCCCCATCCGGGTCAAGGGCGCCGGCATTATCGGCTGCCTCACCATTTCCGGCCTGCCCGGTCGTTCGGACCACGGCGTCGCGGTCGATGCGCTTTGCGATCATCTCGGGCTTGATCGTGCCATCTACGCCCTGCCGACCCAATAGGAGCGAGCATGAAGCTCAATTATCTGCTGCTTGACGTGTTCACCCGCGAGCGCCTCAAGGGCAATCAGCTCGCCGTGGTGTGCAAGGCCGATGGCCTGCTCGACGGGGAGATGCAGGCCATTGCCCGCGAGTTCAACCTCAGCGAGACCGTCTTCATCCTCAAGCCCCAGGCCGAGCGCAACACCGCCGCGGTCCGCATCTTCACCCCCGAGGTGGAATTGCCGTTTGCTGGCCACCCCACGGTCGGTGCCGCGGTGGTGCTGGGCCTGCAGAACAAGGTCTCTGCCGTTCGCATCGAGGAAAAGGTCGGTCTCATCACGGCCCTGTTCGAGAAATCGGACAAGCGCTCCGGCGAGGCGCGTTTTGCGCTGCCGCGCCTGCCCGTGCGGATCGCCTCGCTTGATGATCGCGCGGCGCTGGCCCTGGCGCTGGGCATCGAGCTGGACGAGCTTGGCTGTGGTCCCTATCAGCCGGCAGTGTTCAGCGCGGGCGTGGAATTCCATCTGGTGCCGGTGCGCGATCCGGGCGTGCTGGCGCGCATCGCCATCAATATGGGGCAGTGGGCTCACACGTTCCCGCATGGCCACAACTCGGTCTACGTCTTCACCGAGACGCCCGGGGAAAAGGACAATGACCTGGCGGCGCGCATGTTTGCCCCCGGCATGGGGCTGGGAGAGGACCCTGGCACGGGCGCTGCAGCGGCGGCGCTGATCGGGCTGCTGTCCGAGCAGGCCGATATCGGCACCGGCCAGGCCGATTTCGTGCTGCGCCAGGGCCACGAAATGGGCCGGCCCTGCCGCATCACCATCCAGCTGCGCAAGGATAACGATGTGCTCGTGCATGGCGGCATTGGCGGCCATGCGGTGGTCGTCGCCGAAGGCGTGCTCGACCTGGACGACTAAGCGGCGGCTTGGCCGTTTGTCGCGAACCGTGCTACTTTTGGAGCGGGTCTGAACGGGGGAGTGGGCGATGGACGTCGTCATCAATCTGCTTATCTGGATACACATCCTGGCCTTTGTGGCCGGCGGCTCGAACAGCGTTGTCGGGCCGGTCATCGGCGCCCGGCTCGCAACGGCGACGCCCGAGATGCGGCAGGGCTATTTTGGCGTCATGAACAGGCTGTCGCAGGTCGGCAAGGTCGCCATGGTGGCGCTGCTGGTCACCGGCCCGCTGATCCTCTGGCTGCGCTATGGTGGGCTCGAGGGAGCCAACACCTGGTTCTGGATCAAGATGCTGCTTGTGGCGGTCATGCTGGCCGCGATCATCTATGGTGGCATCAACTTCAAGAAGTCGCAGGCAGGGGACGTCGAGGCAGGGCGCCGCGCGGGCGTTGCCCACAAGGTGACCGGCCTCGCCTTTGCCGGAGTGCTGCTGTCGGCGGTCCTGGCCTTCAACTAACCGCACCGACTGTAGCAAAAAATCAACTGCGGCCATTGTGCGGGCTTGCACGGGGCGGAGGATTCGCGCATTCTGGCCGAAATCGGAACCGGACCCATGCAGCGCAAGCGCGCAATTGCCATTGCCATGACACAACGCCAGGAGCGCGTGCGCGTTCTGGCGCTTGCTGCTGGCCTGCTGTTGCTGCCTGCTGCGCTTCTCCTCCTTCTTATCAGCCCCTGATCACCTTCTGCTCGGCAACCGAGCGGGTCGTCAGGGGATAGAGCCACAAGCCGTACAGTCAATGTCCGGCCTGCAGAGCCGTCGCTCCGGGCCGACCGATAGGAATACCGATATGTCTGCGACCACCGATACCAATAAAGACCGCGTCTTCATCTTCGACACCACGTTGCGCGACGGCGAGCAATCGCCCGGCGCCACCATGACGCTGGAGGAAAAGCTCCAGGTTGCCGAGGCGCTCGACGAAATGGGCGTGGACATCATCGAAGCGGGCTTTCCCATCGCCTCCAATGGCGATTTCGAGGCCGTGGTTGCGGTGGCCAAGCAGGTCAAGCGGGCGACTGTGGCGGGTCTGGCCCGTGCCATCACCGCCGATATCGACCGGGCCGGCGAAGCGGTGCGCCATGCCCGCAAGGGGCGCATCCACACCTTCGTCTCCACCTCGCCCATCCATCTGGCCCACCAGATGAAAAAGACCGAAGACGAGGTCATCGAGATCATCTCGCGCACCGTGGCGCAGGCGCGCAACCTGATTGACGATGTCGAATGGTCGGCCATGGACGCCACCCGCACGCCGATGGAGTTCCTCAAGCGCTGCGTCGAGGCGGCCATCAAGGCCGGCGCCACCACGATCAACCTGCCCGATACGGTGGGCTATGCCGTGCCCAACGAGCATTTCAACATGTTCAAGACTATCATCGAGTCGGTGCCCGGCGCCGACAAGGCGATCTTCTCGGTGCATTGCCACAACGACCTGGGCCTGGCCGTGGCCAATTCGCTGGCCGGCGTGGCGGGCGGTGCACGGCAGATCGAATGCACCATCAACGGGCTGGGCGAACGCGCGGGCAACGCCGCCCTCGAAGAGGTCGTGATGGCCCTGCGCACCCGCGCCGATGCCATGCCCTATCACACCGAGATCGAGACCACCCATCTGGCCCGTGCCAGCAAGATCGTCTCGGCGGCGGCCAATTTCCCGGTGCAATATAACAAAGCAATCGTCGGCAAGAATGCCTTCGCGCATGAAAGCGGCATCCACCAGGATGGCATGCTCAAGAATGCCGAGACCTATGAAATCATGACACCGGCCAGCGTCGGCATCAAGGAAACCACCCTGGTCATGGGCAAGCATTCCGGCCGCGCTGCGTTCAAGGACAAGCTGCGCGAGCTGGGTTACGAGCTGGGCGACAATGCCTTCCAGGAAGCCTTCGTGCGCTTCAAGGATCTGGCTGACCGCAAGAAGCATGTCTATGACGCCGATATCGTGGCGCTGGTCGATGATGAAGTCGGCTCGGTTGGCGATCGCATTCGCCTGGTGGACATGGAAGTGGTCAGCAAGACCGGCGGCGTCCACAAATGCACCATGACCCTGTCCATCGACGGCGAGGAATCCGCGGTGACCTATGAGGGAACCGGCTCGGTCGATGCCATCTTCAACGCCATCAAGCAGGGTGTCGGGCAGGAACCGCATCTGGTGCTCTATGCAGTGGATGGCGTCACCGGCGGCACCGATGCGCAGGCCTCGGCCCATGTGCGCCTGGAAATGAACGGCCGTATCGTCTCGGGCAATGCGGCCGAGCCGGATACGCTGGTGGCCTCGGCCCGCGCCTATCTCAATGCCTATAACCGCCTGCTCATCGAACGCGGCGCCTCGGCGCAGGGCGCCATGGCCGGCTGACAAAGCAATCGTGTGCCCCGTGCCCCGACCCATCGTGGCCGGGGCAGGGAGGACGCCAATGGGCTATGAACTCGTCGAGGTAACCAACCCCGCCGGACGCGTATCACGCCATCCGCCGGCAGGAGCTGTTCGAGGCAAAGGGCCGGTTCGGCATCTATGATCCCAACTATCCGGGCGAGCGGCTGCCCAACATGCATCCCTATCTGCTCAAGCTCGACGGGAGGCCGCTGGGCACGACGCGCCTCGACATTCGCGAAGATGGCACAGCAATTTTCCGCCTCGTCGCGATCACCGCGTCAGAACAGGGCAGGGGACACGGGCGTGTGCTGAGTCGCCTCGTGGAAGAGCGGGCACAGGCCTTCGGTGCGCAGATGCTGTTCGTCAATGCTGCGGACACGGCGGTTGGCTATTACGAGGCCACCGGTTGGCGCCGCCATATCTGGGACGAGAGCGAGCTCGTGGGCATTGCCAGCAGCTGCATCCAGATGTGCAAGCCGATCACACAGGCATAGGTGCCTCATGGCTGATCTGCCGGCCAGCGTCTTGCCCGGTTCATCCATTTGGGCCACCACTATCGCGCGGTCCAACACGGCAGAGCCAAGCTGACGATTCTTTCCGAAATCCGTGGCGTGCTGAGCGGGCTGGCCTTCGTGGCGGTGCTGCTGCTGCTGGCCGTCAGCTTTCCGTTCGGCATACCCGGGCAGGAACTGCTCAGCACCCTGCGCTTCCATATTGGCATAGCGCTACTGGCGCTGCCGCTCCTGCTGGCGCTGGCCGGCGCGCGGCTCCGGGCGCTCGTGGTGCTGGGGCTGGTTCTCGCCAGCCTGGCGCAGGGCGCCGGCATTGTCGTCATGCAGCAAGGCCAGCGGGCTTCTCTTGCCGACCTGTCCCCCAAGGCCAGCTTTCGCGCGCTGAGCTTTAACGTGCTCGCCACCAATTCCCGTCGGGCGGACGCCGCCCGCTACATCATCGACAGCGGCGCCGACGTGGTCGCGGTTCTGGAGGGCGATGGTCTGTCCGGACTATGGCCGGAAGTCATGCAGGCCTATCCCTATCGGCTGGGTTGCGAGCCGGACATCTTTTGTGACCTGGCCATCCTCTCCCGCACGCCCTTCGTCACGGCGGAGCGGCAGGTGCTGCATGGGCTGGAACGCTGGCGGCTGTCACAGGCGAGCGTGATGGTGGGCGGAGAAATGGTCACGGTGGTCGGGCTGCACCTGACCAAGCCCTATTTCGACGGCTTTGCCGCACTGGAGCTCGAACAGGCGCGCTGGGTCATCGCGGCCATCGAGGGACCGGTGCTGGTGATGGGCGATTTCAACGCGGCGGCATGGTCGAACCAGGTTGCCGGCTTTGCCGACGCGCTCGACCTCGTGCCACCACCCTTCTATCCGGCCACCTGGCCGGTGGAACTGGGACCGCTTGGCCTGCCCATCGACAACATGTTCACGCGCGGCTCCGCGCTGATCCGGACGATAGAGCCGACGCCTGAGGCATTTGGCTCCAATCATCTCGGGTTGCTGGCGACAGTGGCGCTGTTCTAGCGGATTTATCGGGCCAGCGTGGCCAGCACGTCGCCCAGGGCCCGGTCAAGCAGGGCCCGGTCCTGCTCGGTCCCGGCGCTGACCCGGATGCAGCGGTTCAGTCCGGTCACACCCGGCATGCGGATAAACACGCCGTGCTGGGCCAGGCCATCGACAATGGCCCTGGCATGGACGCCATCGCGGCCGCAGTCGATAGCGACGAAATTGGTCGCAGTAGGCAGGGGCTCCAGCCCATGGCGTCGGGCAATGGCGGCCGTATCGTCCAGTGCCGCCCGCACCGCCGCCATCGACCATTGCAGGTGCGACTCGTCCGCCAGCGCGGCGATGGCGCCAGACTGGGCCACGTTGCTGATGCCGAAATGGTTGCGGATGCGGTTGAAAGCCGAGACGTTCTGGCTATCACCCAGCACATAGCCGACCCGTGCGCCGGCCAGGCCATAGGCCTTGGAAAAGGTGCGCATGCGGAGGAGATTCGGGCGGTCGAGGTCGAGCGGGGGCAGCGTGCCCTCCGGCGCGAATTCGCCATAGGCCTCGTCCAGCACGATCATGGTGCTTTCCGGGATGGCGGCAATGAAGCGCTCTACCGACGCGGCATCCCACCAGCTGCCCATGGGATTGTCGGGATTGGCCAGATAGACCATGGCCGCCTCGGTCTCGCGCGCTGCCCGGGCCAGGGCGTCGATGTCTTCGCGGTCACCGATATAGGGCACGGTGTGCATGCGGGCGCCATAGCCGGCGATGTGGTAGTTGAAGGTCGGGTAGCCGCCCAGCGAGGTGACAACTGTCGACCCAGGCGCCGCGAAGAGCCGCACGGCCATGCCGAGAATGGCATCGACGCCTTCACCGGGCATCACATTGGCGGCCGGAATAGCCAGGTGGTTGGCGATGGCGACGCGCAGGTCGTGATTTTCAGGATCCCCGTAATGCCAGCTCTCCCGGGCCGCGGCCGCCATGGCCGCGATCACCGACGGGGCGGGGCCGAACGGGTTCTCATTGGCGCCGATCCGCGCCTGGAGCGCCACGCCGGTCTGGCGCGCAATGGCTTCCGGCCCGACAAAGGGCACGGCTTCGGCAAGAAGAGCGGTGATGGGCGACAGCTGAGGACGGGGCACGTTTAGCGACTCGCTTGTGAGGGGACGATCTTAGCGGTGCCGCGCCCCCACTAGCCAGCACCTGACGAGATCAGCACGTAGATTGCGTAGATGATGATCCAGGGCAGAATCGCCAGCGCCAGATAGAGCCAACCGCGACGTCGCATGCCTGTCCGTTCCTCGCATCTGGCAGCCAGAGATTGTCGGGAGAGCGCGACTGCAACGGTTTTGCACAGGCCGTCATCACGACCGGCTGGCGCGAAGGCGCTGAATCAGGGGCTTTCCGAGACGTCAGCAAATGCATCGCTTTTGCATCAATAGCGACGGATTCCGGCAAGTTTGAGGAAGGCATGTGGGAGCACCCTCTGGCTCGCGTCACCTCCCTGGCGTTTTCATTGAAACGGTTCCAAAGGAGCTCCCTGCTATGCCGCCTACCTATGTTCTCGCCCGAGACCACCTGCAGCGCGCAGCGACGATCCTGCAAGGCGCGGACAGCTACTCGCGCCAGTTGCGTTATATCATCGAGCGTACCATCACCCTGATGAGCGACGTGCGCCAGCCAGAGCCGGTCCGGGCCAGCAATGTTCTGGATTTCTCGGCCTTCCGCGAAAGTCGCGCGGGCTTTGACTGACTGACCCCTGTGCCGGCGGCCTGACCGCCGGCACCGCTTTTCGACCTGCCGTCAGCTGCCCGACTGGGTCTCGGGGCTTGGATTGGCAGGGTCGGGCACCACCGTAATGCCCGCCTTCTCCGCCTTGGTCCCGATCAGTTCGCGGTTGAGCGCGATCTTGGCCTCCTCGGTCAGGCTGTAGAGCGCCTCCAGGTAATCCGGCGTGGCAACCCAGGCCCGCAACTGCAGATTGACCGCCGCCCCCGAAAAGCCGTCCACATGCACGCTGGGCGCCGGGTCAGCCAGGACGCGGCTGTCGCTGGTGGCGACCCGCAGCAGGATGTGGCGCGATTTGCCGATATCGATGTTGTCGGGCACGCTGACATTGACGTCGATGCGCCGCCGCGGCTCGCGGCTGTGATTGGTAATGGCCGAGGACCAGAGCTTCTGGTTGGGCGTGAAGATGTAGAGCCCGCTCGACGAGCGCAGCCGCGTGCCGAAGAGGCCGATTTCGACCACCACCCCGGCCACCCCGTCACCCTGGATGAATTCACCAATGGCGATCGGCCGCAGCCAGATCAGCATGATACCGGCGGCGATATTGGCCAGCGTGCCTTGCAGCGCCAGGGCGATGGCCAGGCCCGCCGCGCCCAGGACGGTGAGAATCGAGGTGCTGGACACCCCCAGCAGATTGAGCGCCGTGACGATGGCAAAGATGAAGATGCCGTAGCGGGCCACCTGCGACAGCAGCGGCGCGAAGTTCTTGTCCACGCCATAGGCCAGGGGCAGCAGCTGGCGGATGGCCCTTGCCGCCAGCCGGGCCAGGTACCAGCCGGCAACCAGAATGGCGAGGGCAGCCAGCAGGCTGATTGCATTGGCTGCCAGCCAGGCAGCCGGGATGATCAGAAATTCGGGAATGGTCGTGCCGCCCTGGTTTGGCGACGCAAGCTGCGTCTGCGACACTCTAGCAAACCATCACAATGAGGAAAGTGGTCTGAGGCGCTAGACAGCACGGAATCCCTTTGATAGAGAGGCGCCACTTTGGAAGCTCCAGTAGGGGCGAGTAGCTCAGCTGGTAGAGCAGACGACTCTTAATCGTCGGGTCCACGGTTCGAATCCGTGCTCGCCCACCAAAGTCCCCCCTCCCGTAGATTGGCGTTTCCCGCACTTGATCAAGCAATGCCTGGTCAGGACGGTCCAGTCTGTCGCCAAGCTGTCAGTTGGCCCGCAAAGGCGCAGATTTCCTCAGACTTTGGTCGATTCCCGCTGAGTTGGTCTTCCCAGCCCGCGGGCGGAGCGCTATAGGGCGGCATTCCCTTCCGGCCCCCTGACGAGGATCCCCTCATGTTCGGTCTCGACCCGAGTTTCGTTAGCTCGCTCATTCAAGTCATCCTGATCGACCTCGTCCTGGCGGGCGACAATGCCGTGGTCATTGGCCTGGCTGCGGCGGGCCTTGCCTCCGATGTGCGCCGCAAGGCCATTCTGATCGGCATTATTGCCGCGACCCTGCTGCGCATCTTCTTTGCGCTGATCACCACCCAGCTGCTGGCGCTGGGCGGCGGCCTGCTCATCGCCGGTGGCGTGCTGCTGCTCTATGTCTGCTGGAAGATGTATCGCGAGCTGACCGTCTCGCAGGGCGAGGAGCACGAGGCTCAGGAAGCGCTCGAAGACCATGACACCAATGCCGATGGCACCGTGGCCGGCAAGGCGCCGCGCAAGACGCTGCGCCAGGCCGTCATCCAGATCATCATTGCCGACGTCTCCATGTCGCTCGACAACGTGCTGGCCGTGGCCGGCGCCGCGGCCCACCATTTCGAGGCCCTGATCATCGGCCTGGCCCTGTCGGTGGTGATGATGGGCGTTGCCGCCACCTTCATCGCCGGCCTGCTGCACAAGCATCGCTGGATCGCCTGGGTCGGCCTGATCATCATCCTGTTCGTCGCCATCCGCATGGCGCTCGAAGGGCTCGGCGCCTTTGTCGCCATCCCCGAAATCCCGCTGCTCTATACACCGCATGCCGTTGGCGAAGCCGCAGCTGCCACGCATTAGCCTTTGGTAACCAGTGTTCCAAGTTTGCGGCATTTGCCGCCGTGGAATAGGGATTTGAACACCTCGACGCACTAACTTCCCGCTCACGTACAAGAGCGGGAAGTCCTACGATGTCCGTCATCGCCGATAGCGTTGTCCGTGCGGGGAATGCCAGCCAGGCCGTCCTGCGCACCAGCGCAGTTTCCTCCGCCCGGCTGCAGACCAGGATTGTCAGCGGCTCGGAATGGGATCACACGATCGCCGGTTTCGACGAGGTCTGCCAGGAGCAGATGCACGCCTTTGCCGCCACGCGCTGGCCCTCGGTCGTCCAGGAGCCGATGCTGTTCCTGGCGGATGGGGACGTGGTTGGCGGCGCTCTCGTCATGGTGCAGAAGTTGCCGCTGGGCCTGGGCAGGATTGCCGTTGCGAAATGGGCGCCGATGTTGCGCGACGCAGCGCGTCCCGATGCCGATGCCATCCGCGCCAGCATGGTCGAGGCCATGATCGCCGACTATGCCGATGCCCGGGGCATGATGCTCTCCGTGCTGCCGCGCGCCGCCATCCACACGGATAACCGGGATTACGAGCGGCTCGTGGCCCGCGGTTTCAAGCGCGGCTCGGAACTGGGCTTTCCCGATCGCTATATCGTCAATCTGCGCCTCTCCGACGACGAGCAGCGCAAGAGCTTCCACCAGACCTGGCGGCGTCAGCTCACCAAGTCGGAAAAGGTGGGCCTGAGCTTCGAGCGCGCTGCGCCCGAGGCGATCGAGGATTTCAATCGGCTCTACAATGCGATGACCGACCGCAAGCAGTTTGCCGATTACTCCGCTTATGAAACCGTCCCGGCATTGATGTCGATCGCCGTGCCAGCCCTGCGGCCCGAGCTGTTCTTCGTGCGCCACGAGGGGGAGCTCGTGGCGGGCGGGCTGATCTTCAAGGCGGGCGACCGCGCCGTCTATCTCTATGGCGCCACCAATGACAAGGCGCTGCCGCTGCGCGCCGGCTATTTCATGCATTGGCACATCATCCGCTGGCTGCGCGATAACACTGCCGCCACCTGGTACGATCTGGGCGGCACCGATGGCTTCCAGGGACTGCACCAGTTCAAGAAGGGCATGGTGGGCGAAGCTGGCGTCATCCGCCCGGTGCCGCCGGTCGCCAACTATGCCAGCAAGCCGCTGGCCTACCTGTCTGGTGCGGGGGCCTTCGCGGCGCGCGATGCCATGCACAAGGTGCGCCGCGCCATTGCCGGCTGGCGCAATCCCAAGACGCTGCCCACGCAACGGCGGGATGCCGGCGAGTCTGCCGAATGAGCGTACACAAGCGCCTGGCCTCGCAGTCCGGCATCATCTTTGGCGCCCGCCTGGTCGGCGCCGGCCTGATCTTCCTCGCGCAGGCGCTGATCGCGCGCATCTGGGGGCCGGAACTGCTCGGCGAGTATCTGATCGTCATTGCCACGGTCAATTTGATCGCCGTGACCATGCCGCTGGGCTTTCACACGGTCGGCACCTATTTTGCCGCGGAATACCGGGCGCGCGGCGAGCGCAAGCAGTTGATCGTCTTCCTCATGCGCTCCTATGGCCATGTCGTGGGTGCCATGGTGCTTCTGCTGCTGGCCGGTCCGTTGCTGCTCGGGCCGCTGGGGCAGGGGCAGAGCGCGCTGGCCCACCATTTCGTGCCCATCGTGCTGCTCGCCTTCAGCGCTGCCCTGGTCTATGTCAACGGCGCCCTGCTGGTCGGGCTCAAGCGCCCATTTGCCGGCTTTTTTGCCGATACGATCTTTCGCCCGATGATGGTGATGGGCGCCTTCCTCGTCACCATGGGAATTGCCGCGCCGGTCGAGGGTTTCGCCCTCATGCTGTGGATCTTTGCCATCGGCTCGGTGACCATCTCCCTGGCCCATTTCGGTTTTGTCATCACCTCGCTTGATCGCGTCCCCGACGTGAACCCGGCCCGCCCGGACGAGTCGCGCCGCTGGTGGCGCTTTGCCCTGCCATGGGTGCTGATTTCACTGGCCACGGACTTCTTCTTCGATATCGACCTGCTGCTGCTCAGCCATGCGCTGAGCCGCGAGGAACTGGCCATATTCGGCGTCTGCACGCGCCTGTTTTCGCTGATCTCCTTCGGCGTGGCGGCGGTTTACGCCGTCACCATGCCGGACATGTTCGAAAGCGAAGCCAATGCCGACCGCGCAGCGTTCAAGCGCAAGGTGGGCGATGCCAATTTCGTTGCCAGCGTGATTTCCATCGCCCTGTTTGCCGGCATGGCGCTGGTGGCGCCGTTCCTGCTCATGCTGTTCGGCCCGAGCTTTTCGGCCGGCGCGGCGCCCCTTGCGGTGCTGTGCCTGGCGCTGGTCATCCGTTCGGTCATGGGTCCGGCCTCGCTGGTCCTGTCCATCCACGATCGTCCCTATGCCAGCCTGCCCTTCGTGGCGCTGGGCATCGGCTCGCTGGTGGTGGGCAATTGGCTGCTGGTGCCGCCGATGGGCCTGATGGGGGCAGCGCTGTCGGCCATTATCGCGATTTCGGTGTGGTCGGTCGGCCAGTGGTGGATCGCCCTGCGCACGGCGGGCATGGACGTTTCCATCATGCAGTGGTTCCGCAACCGGCGCCTGGCGACAGTTGCGGCGGAGTAGGGGTGGGGGCGGTCAGGCCGCCCGCACCAGGCCTTCCAGCCGCTGTTTCAGGCGGCCGAGGCGCCCGATATTGACGCCGCTGTCATAGTCCTCGGATACCTTGGTGTAGGCCTTTTCGATCAGCAGGTAGTCCTGCCCGAAAATGTGCTGCTCCAGCAGGCAGGTTTCCTTGTAGCCGTAGCGCTTGAGCAGCATGCGGGCCACGGCGTTTTCCGGCCGCACGAAGGTATAGGCCTTGTGGAAGCGGGTATTGTCCCAATGCTCGTCGAAAGCGCGCATGCCGAACATGCCGAGCTTGGTCTGGCGATGGCTTGGGAAGACCCAGCTCCAGTAGCGGAAGATCGAACCGCATTCAGGGCCCGAGACCATGGCGCCCCCCGGCGTGCCATCAGCGCACATGATCATGATGTGCCAGGGGTCGAGTGCGATCAGGTTGCGCAGGAAGGTCTTGTTGAGGCGACCCATTTCGTGGGCCTTGAAGCGCTCGCTGTAATATTCGGATGTCGCGATCACATCCATCAGTTCGCGATGGATCAGGTCGATGTCGGCCGGCGTAGCGGCACGGATGGTCATCTCTGCCATGGTGAAGCTCCCTCTGTACCCGGACAATACCAAATCCCGGCCCGCGGCCGAAGCATCCTAGCTGCGGGCGGTTAATGGCCGGTACCGCCCACACTACCCATTAAGTCGCAGCGACAAGGCCTTGCCCGGCGCAGGGTGGGTCACTAGAACGGAGGGCGGGAGAGATAAGGGAGGACAGTATGAGCGAGCAGCTCGTATTCCAGCCAAGTGCGGCTGCGATCGCACGCACCCACGTCACGAAAAACCAGTATGACGAGATGTATGCGCGTTCGGTCAGCGATCCGGACGGCTTCTGGGCGGACCAGGCCAAGCGCATCGACTGGGTGAAGTTCCCGACCAAGATCAAGAACACCACGTTCCAGTACCCGGACGTCTCGATCAAGTGGTTCGAGGATGGCGTGCTCAATGTCGCTGCCAATTGCATCGACCGCCATCTCACCGAGCATGGCGACGACATCGCGATCATCTGGGAACCCGACGATCCCAATGCGCCGTCGGAACACATCACCTATCGCACCCTGCATGAAAAGGTGTGCCGCTGCGCCAACGTGCTCAAGTCACTGGGCGTGCGCAAGGGCGACCGGGTCACCATCTACCTGCCGATGATCCCGCAGGCTGCCTATGCCATGCTGGCCTGCGCGCGCATTGGCGCGGTGCATTCCGTGGTCTTTGGCGGTTTCTCGCCCGATGCCCTGGCCGGTCGAATCAATGACTGCGACTCGGCTGTCGTCATCACGGCCGACGAAGGCCGGCGTGGCGGCAAGGTCGTGCCGCTCAAGAAGAATGTCGACAAGGCCCTCGAGGATTGCCCCGGCGTCAGCAAGGTGCTGGTCGTGCACAATACCGGCGCGGATGTTGCCATGAAGGGCAGCCGCGACGTCTGGTGGCACGAGGCTGCCGCTGGCGTCGAGCCGTTCAACGATCCCGAGCCGATGAATGCGGAAGACCCGCTCTTCATCCTTTATACGTCCGGTTCCACCGGCAAGCCCAAGGGCGTGGTTCACACCACCGGCGGCTACATCCTCTACACGGCGCTGACGCATGAGCTGAGCTTTGACTACAAGCGCGGCGAAGTGTTCTGGTGCACGGCGGATGTGGGCTGGGTCACCGGCCACAGCTATATCGTCTATGGCCCGCTGGCCAATGGCGCGACCTCGCTGATGTTCGAGGGCATTCCCACCTATCCCGACGCCAGCCGGCTCTGGCAGGTGGTGGAAAAGCACAAGGTCAACATCTTCCACACCGCGCCCACCGCCATTCGCGCGCTGATGGGAGCGGGGCCGCAATATGTCGAGAAATACGACATGCCGACCCTGCGCCTTCTGGGCACTGTGGGTGAGCCGATCAATCCGGAAGCCTGGATGTGGTACTACAACCAGGTCGGCAAGGGTCGCTGCGAGATCGTTGACGCCTGGTGGCAGACCGAAACGGGCGGCCACATGATCGCGCCGTTCCCCGGCGCGATCAGCACCAAGCCGGGTTCGGCGACGGTGCCGTTCTTCGGCATCCAGCCCGAAGTGCTCTCGCCCGAGGGCCGGCTGCAGGAGCAGACCAAGGCCGAGGGCGTACTGGCCATCAAGGATAGCTGGCCCAGCCAGGCCCGCACCATCTGGGGCGATCATGGCCGCTTCGTCTCCACCTATTTCGAGACCTACAAGGGCTATTACTTCACGGGCGACGGCTGCCGTCGCGATGAAGACGGCTATTACTGGATCACTGGCCGCGTCGATGACGTGCTCAACGTCTCCGGCCACCGTCTCGGCACCGCCGAAGTGGAAAGCGCGCTGGTCAGTCATCCCAAGGTGTCCGAAGCCGCCGTCGTCGGCTATCCGCATGATCTGAAGGGGCAGGGCATCTATTGCTATGTCACCCTGATGGCCGGCGAATCCACCAGCGACGAACTGCGTGCCGAGCTCAAGAACTGGGTGCGAAAGGAGATCGGCCCGATCGCCACCCCGGACCTGATCCAGTGGGCGCCCGGCCTGCCCAAGACCCGAAGCGGCAAGATCATGCGCCGCATCCTACGCAAGGTGGCCGAGAACGACTTCGGCTCGCTGGGTGACACCTCGACGCTCGCCGATCCGGGCGTGGTCACCGATCTGATCGAGAACCGGCAGAACCGCTAGGGCTGCGGGGTTTCGGCCTCAGTCGCGGGTGCTGGAACAAGGGGCTCAGTCTGGTCAACAGGCTGGGCCTCTTCATTTGCCGGGGGCATGTCCGGCCTGACGTCGATGCGGGCCGTCGCGACCGGTGCGCCACCCGGTGCGAAGTGTTGCAGCACGAGGTAATAGGTTTCCCCCGCGATCAGCTCGGCGCGTAGTCGCGGAAAGCCGCCCTCGCCACCATCATCGTCCGCCGCCAGTGACTCGACCGCTTCACCCGACTTGCGGAACAACTCGCCCGTCAGGTCTGCATCAGGTCCGCCATTGGGCATCACATCGATGACATGGGGGCCGCCGGCTTCGGCAACGAACTGGAAGACGGCGCCGAGCGGCGGAATTTCGACCGATTCCGCAATGGGTACCGCAGGCTCCTCCCGAACCAGTTGCTCGGCCGAAATCAGTTCGATCCGCGTTTCGCGCTCAACCCGCAGGATGGCATTGCCGGCGCTGTCCAGCGTGGAGGCGCGCGCGACGTAAACCTGGCCAGGCGCCACGCGAATGCTGAGCGCCGAATCGAACACGCCGGGGCCGCCATCGTCATTCTCGGCGAAGATGGTGCCCTGATCGTCGACCACCTGCAGGAACGGATCGACGCGATCCAGCGCGACGAGCGAAACCAGATAGTCCCCCGGTGGCAGTTCCAGGCGGATGGATTCGGCCAGTTGGGAGATGGCGATGACGATCTCATCGGGCGCCGAGGTCAAGGTCCGCTCCGAGCGGGACGCACTGGCCCCCACCATGACGGGCGATGCCGTGTCGGCAACGTTGATCGCGACACTGGCCTTCGCGTCGGCACAGGCCAGGCCCTCATTCTTGAAGATGACCTGGCTGCCATATTGGGTAATGTCGAGGGTCTGGATGTCGCCATAGGGGAAGTCGATCAAGCCTTCGCCGGCCAGGTAGGAAATGTGCTCGGCAACCAGCTTGTTGCTGGAATTGGTCGATATCAGCGCATCCTCCTTGTCGTGGCAGATATCGACAAACAGCGGCCATGCCCCGATGCGCTTCACCCGGTCGCCGACGATGTTGTAGATGACGCTGGAAATGCCGGCTTCGATCGAGTTCGACAGCGCGTCGCGCTGGGCGTTGGACATGTCGTCTGTCAGATCGCGCAGCGCCGGGGCGTTCTGGACGGCGGTCGCGATCTGGTTGGCCATGTCGTCTTCGACGCGCACCAGGGGCCGCTGCGGCAGGTAGTCTTCGACCTTCCTGTCGCCGCCGAACATCATGGCCGAGATGCGCATCAGATCATCGGTCGGCACCACGAGGGCTGCAATCACCACGAGGCCGAAGGCAAAGGCCAGGCTGCCGAATTCGAGCCGCCCCCGATCCTCCTGGGCTTCGAGCGCCGCCGCGACATGCTCGCCGCTCGCCTGGCTGGCCGGCAGCACCATGGCTGTGGTGCGGCGCAGGGTGATCAGGACAATGATGGCGCTGACCGCGGTGAGCTTGAGCAGCAGTTCGATGGCCGCCAGCAGGTAGAGACCGTGTGCCACTTCTGCGGCCGCCATGATGGCCAGCGCGACATAGATCAGGATGCCCACCGTGGCGGCGCCGGAAACGACGAAACAGGCCACGGCGGCGCGGTGTATGGACAGCAGGTGGCGAAAGCCACGGCCGATCATCTGGGCGTTGGCGTTGCTGAGCCAGGCGAAGACCAGCGTAACAGCGATGGCGATCAGCAGCGTGTTGAGGACGTGCAGGGCCAGCAGTGGATTATGGCCGGTAAGTCCGTCTGTCGGAGTGGCGACCACGAACAGCGCGATGATGATCGCGGCCAGAGCCAGCGCCATGAACACCAGGATTGCCGCATTCTGCAGCGTCCATAGGTGCCATCCGAAGGCGTGGCCCGACGGCGGCCCGTTGGGCGGCTCGGGCGGGGGCGGAGGTGGGGGCGGCGTGTCGGGTTGTGGTGGCGGTGGTGTTCCGCCATCTCCACCGGCTGTCTTGGCTGCTTCAGGATCGCTCATGCCCCCGTCCTCCCCCCTTCTGCAATAGGGGTGCGACGCGGCGGCGAGAAGTTGGGCCTACTACTATACGCAATCGCAGACGGGAGGATCTTGCCCCCTGCAAAGCATCACGGGCGGAGATCCCAAGATCCCCGCCCGATCAAGGCAACGGCTTTCATCGGCCGGAAGGTTGAAAAACGGCCAGTGCTCCAAGTCGCCCCGGTTACATTGCCATATTTGCCGGTGATCCACACCCCTCATTAGCAGAAGTGGTGCGGCAAAAGCGCTTGGTCATTGTTTCGGCTGTATTTGGCGGTCATCGTCGCGCAACGATTCCCCCACCGGACATGAACGTGACCTCTATTTTCAAATGCCTTGCCGCCGGCCTTGCTCTGCTCGCGCTCCCCGTTGCGGCCCATGCGGCGACGCTGGAAGAGATGGCTGGCCAGATGATTGTCGTGGGTTTCCAAGGCGATGCCGTCGACGATGCCGACGTGGTCGCCCTGCGCGAGGAATTGGCCGCCGGGCGGCTGGGCGGGGTCATGCTGCTCAAGATCAACGTCAAGAGTCTGGGGGCCGTTGGCGCCATGAATGCTGCCTTCCGCGCCGCGTCGCCGGACCTGCCGCCATTCATCACCCTGGATCAGGAGGGGGGCGCGGTCGAGCGGCTCACCAAGGATGTCGGCTTCCGCGAAATTCCCAATGCCGCTTCGATAGCCGCCAACAACAGCCCGGCCCAGGCTGCCGCCATCTATTCCACCATGGCCGCATCGATTGCCGAGCTCGGTTTCAGCGTCAATTTCGGCCCCGTTACCGATATCAACCGCAATCCCGACAACCAGATCATCGCCAAGTTCGGCCGGGCCTTCGCCAAGGATGCGTCCACTGTCGCGGCCTACAGCGAAGCCTTCATCACCGCCCATCATGCGGCGGGCCTTCTGACCGCGCTCAAGCATTTCCCCGGCCATGGCTCGTCGACCGGTGACAGCCACGAGGGGTTCGTGGACATCACCCAGAGCTGGGAGCCCAGCGAGCTCGATCCCTATCGCACGCTGATTGCCGCCGACATCGTCGACATGGTGATGGTGGGCCACCTCTATCACGCCGACTATTCCGACGCGGGGGCGCAGACACCGTCCTCGCTGTCTCCGCAATGGATCACCGGCGTGCTGCGCGAGGAGCTCGGCTATGATGGCGTGGTGATCAGCGACGATCTGGAAATGGGCGCCATCCGCGACCACTTCACCCTCGAACAGACCGTCACCATGGGCGTGCGCGCCGGCATGGATGTGCTGCTGTTCTCGAACACAGCCAAATACCGCCCCGGTCTGAACCGCGAGATTCTGGCCATTCTGCTTGCCGAAGCCGAGGACGACCCGGCCTTCGCGGCGCGGATCGAGCAAAGCTACGAACGCATCGTGGCGCTCAAGTCGCGCATCCGCTGAGCCCCACCATTTCGTCACCAGCACAGGTTTCCTCCCGCTGCTTCCGCAGATAAAGTGCGGCCACGAAGCAGGAGTCGTTGCTTGATGGCGGTTGACCGCGAAGTCCGACAGGTCCGGGCCATTTTCATCTCGGACGTCCACCTGGGCATGAAGCCCATCAGGGTGGGGCAGCTCATCGAATTCCTGCGCGCGCATGAAGCCGAGACCATCTATCTGGTCGGCGACATCGTCGATGGCTGGCGCCTGGCCAAGTCCTGGCACTGGCCCAGCGAATACAACATCCTGGTGCAGGTGCTGCTCGACAAGGCCAGTTCGGGCACGCGGGTGGTCTACCTGCCGGGCAATCACGACGAGTTCCTGCGCGAATATCTCGGCACCTATTTCGGCGAGGTCGAATTCGTCGACCGAACCGTGCATACCTCGGCCTCGGGCAAGACCTATCTGGTCATCCATGGCGATCAGTTCGACGTGGTGGTGATGAATGCCAAGTGGCTCGCCCATGTCGGGGACTGGGCCTACAACGCCGCCCTGCGCGTCAATATCGCCATCAACTGGGTGCGCCGCCGGCTGGGACTGCAATACTGGTCGCTGTCGGCCTGGGCCAAGCAGAAGGTCAAGAATGCCGTTTCGGTCATTGGTCGCTTCGAGGAAGCGCTGGTGCACGAGGCCAAGGAATCGGGCGTCGACGGGGTCATCTGCGGCCACATCCATTTTGCCGACATGCATGACCGGCTGGGCATCCACTACATCAATACCGGCGACTGGGTGGAGAGCTGCACCGCCATCGTCGAGACGGCCGATGGCGCCTTCGAGCTGGTGAAGTGGACGGAAATGGTCGTCGGCGAACCCCGCAAATTCCGCCTGCGCAAGGCGGCCGGGTAGGCGCTGAGCGCCTCCGAGCAGAACGCCGAGGGGACTTGGCGAGGCCGTGCGCCGGTTTCTGAGGCCGGAGCATGCCAGCGAGTGCGTCGCCTGGGTGACAAGCGCGTCACAGGATCCGTCCACGCTTGAATCGCCGTATGTGCCCATGTGGCAACTGGTGGCAAGCGGCCAGTCGCAACGTTGCACAATCGGCCTTGCTTTGGCAGGCAATGCGAGTCACCAAGGTTTCCGGGCGCTGATTTGCCCGGAGTTCGTTTTTCCATGCCATCGGTATATTCGCGCTCGGCCAGCCCCGAGCTGCGCGCTTCCATTTATCAGTTCACCGTCTATATCCCCGGTGGCGTGGCCTCGGTCTTCCTTGGCATCTGGCTCAGCGAACATGGTGTGCCGGCCGATCAGATCGGCATCATCAATGCCCTGCCGACCCTGTGCCTGCTGTTGCTCAACATCATTGTCGGCCGCATCGCCGACAAGGCCGATGACTGGCGCACGGCGCTGATCGTCATCTCGCTGGCCTCCGCGCTGGCGCCGCTGCCGCTGTATTTCGTGTCCGAATTCTGGGGCATCCTGCTGGTCTGGGCGCTCTGCGCCACCAGCAACGGCCTCGTGGCGCCGGTCATCGACGCGGCCACGGTGCGCATGACGCGTCGCAACGGCACCGATTTCGGTGCGGTGCGGGCATGGGCCACGGTGGGCTATGTCTTCGCGGCGGCGGGGATTGGCCTCTTGCTCAACGTGCTGGGCTCGGGTGCCTTCGTCACGCTCTATGTCGCGACCGTCGTGGTGCGCGCCGCGCTGGCCTATCTGCTGCCGCGCTTTCGGACGCCGGCCCCCAAAGTCACTCTGGCCAATATTCCGGGGCCTGCGCCGCAGCGCACGCGGCTCAAGGATTCGCTGCAGCTCTGGTTCGTCCTGCCCTTGCTCGCCTTTGCGCTGGTCAATTCCAGCAATTCCATCATCGGCAGTTTTGCCGCTCTGCTCTGGCACGAGAATGGTATCCCCACCTACTTCCTGGGTCCACTGCTGGGCATTGCGGCGGTCGGCGAGGCCATCCTGATGTTTGGCTGGCGCCGGTTCGGCGGGCGGGTCACTGCGCGCAACATGATCCTGGTGGCGGCGCTGGCGGGCCTGTTGCGCTTCACCGTGATGGCGTTCAACCCGCCGGTGGAGGTGCTGTTCCTCACCCAGCTCCTGCATGCCTTCAGCTTCGGCATGGGCTATTTCGGCGTGGTGCACTTCATCGCCAACTGGACCGATGAGTCCAATGCGGCCGAGGCGCAGGGCTTTGCCAATATGCTCAATATGGGCGCAGCGATGATGGCGCTGGTCGTGTTCGGCGTGCTGGTCGAGTATTTCGGGTCCTATGCCTTCTTCTACTCCACCATCACCGCCCTCCTGGCCGTCGTCTGCGTGCTGGTTTCGCTGCGCATCCGGCCGCCCAAGGATGCACATTGACTGCCCCGCCGAAATCGATATGGCTGGACACATACTGACCAGCCACTGATCTCCCGCCGGTGCTCCCGGTGCAATCGAACCTCGAGTACAGTCCATGTCGCTCGCCGTGGCGCCTGCGCGCCTGACGCCCGAATTGCGCACGACGGCCTTCTACTTCACCTATTTCATGGGGCCGGGGGCGGCGGTGATGTTCCTGCCCATCTGGCTGAGCGAGAAGGGCATTTCGACCGAGCAGATCGGCCTCATCAACGCGGTCCCGGTCTTTGTCATCCTGGCGCTCAACCTGGTGGTGGGGCGCCTCGCCGATCAGGCCAAGGACTGGCGGCAGGTGATCGTCATCGGCGCAGTCATCGCCGGCATCGTTCCGATCGGACTGTTCTTCGTCAACGAGTTCTGGGGCATCCTGCTGTTCTGGACCCTGGCCAGCCTGCCGGGCGGGGCGATCGGGCCGGTGCTGGACGCCGCCATCATGCGCATGACGCGCCGCAATGGCACGGATTTCGGTACGATCCGCGCCTGGGGCACGGTGGGCTACATGCTGTTCAATGCGCTGACCGGGTTCCTCGTCGGCTGGTTCGGATCAGATATTTTCGTTCCGCTTTTCGTTGGTTTGGCCTTGTTGCGCGCGGCGGTCTCGCTGCAATTGCCCGCCTTCCGCGCGCCCGCAGGGCTGCCCACCGTTGCGGCGGCCCAGCCGGTCGCCGGCAAGCTGCGCGAGATCATCACCAAGCCATGGTTCATCCTCCCGCTGATCGGCTTCTCGATCGTTTTCGGCACCCATATCGTGCTCAACGCCTTTGGCTCGCTGCTCTGGAAGGAGCAGGGCGTGCCCGAAAGCATTATCGGCCCGCTCATCGCGCTGGGCGCTGCGGCAGAGGCCGGCATGATGTTCGTGTGGAAGCGCTTTGGCGGCACGATATCGGCGCGGAAACTGATCCTGGCCTCGGCCCTTGTCTCCGTGCTGCGCTGGGTCGCCATGGCCTTCTCGCCCCCGGTGGCCATACTGGTGCTGCTGCAACTCACCCATGGCGTCACCTTCGCCCTGGGCTATCTCGGCTGTGTGCATTTCATCGCCAACTGGACCAGCGAGGACATCGCCGCCGAAACGCAGAGCCTGTTCAATGTGCTGCAGCAGGTCACGTCGGTCATCGCGCTGGTCGGCTTCGGCTGGCTGATCGGCCTGTTCGGTCCTCATGCCTACCTCTTCGCCGCCCTTGCCGCTACGCTGGGCGCGCTCTGCATCTGGCTGTCGCTCCGGATGATGCAGCCGAAGCCCGATGCGATTGTGACGGGGTAGGGGGCAGGCTTGGCCGCCAGGCCCACCTCAACCAGCACCACATCGTGGGTCTTCACGTTGTGGTCTGCTCCCAAAAGCTCGGCGCTTTGGCTAGCGCTGAACGCGCCCCTAGGATCTGTCCACGAGGACACATAGGGGTAAGGTCCAGACATCCCTTACAAAGCGGCTCAAGCTGAGATGATCAATTTGATCGTGTCAGTTGAAATCGACGCTGAGTGATCTCCTCGTTGCGAGACATGGAGAATACTCGAACGTCCTCCAACCGGCTGAACCCTAGCCGCGTGAGAATTGCGGCCGAAGCGGGGTTGTCGTCAGCGCACCCCGCTCGTAGCGCGTTCAGGCCGACATCTTTCATCGCGAACCCTACCAGCCGTTCCGCGGCCTCAAGGCCGAAGCCGCGACCCCACATTGGCCGGTCGAGCCAATAGCCAATCTCCCCCTCGTCATCCGCGATATCGAACACATCACAGACGCCTATAAAACGGCCCTCGAAGGTGATCGCCAGGCGATAGGCGCTACCGTTACGCCACTCCTCAGCGTGGCCCCGAAACCAGTTCGTCATTTTCTCTGGATCGGGCGGGATCGTTGCCGAAACGAGGTTGCGAGCGACTTCGTGGTTGGATCTGATTTCGAGCGCGCGCGCCACATCCTCCGGTTGGGTTGGGCGAAGGGCAAGGCGCTCGGTCAACAAACGGAAGGAAGGACTATGATCCATTGTTGACCTCTGAAGCGGTTAGATCGGATGGGAGCTCTGAAGCGACACAAGCCTGGGGCAGCGCTGTTGGCACACTAGGGCGATCAGCGAGTGTCCGGCAATGGGGTGCCGCTCCCGCCAACAGGCCGCTTCTCGGGTTGACCTGATCGCGCCAGCCACAAACGAAACGGCCCCGGTTTCCCGGGGCCGTTTTCAATTCAGTCGGGTGAACCTCAGTTCAGCCTGCCACTCGCATGGGCGAGGGTGGTGTAGACCTTGCCGCGGTCCGAGAGCAGGTATTCGCGCGTTTCGGCGGCCGGGTTGGCGCCGGCGGCGGCGCGCTTCAGCAGCTGCTCGAATTCCGACATATAGGCCTGCGCGGTGCGGGCGAAGTCGGGTTCGCGCTGCAGCTTCTTGCGCACTTCGTCATAGGTGCCCTGGCCGGCCAGCGTGTAGATGCGGCGCGAGAACACGTTGGATTCCCCGGCCTGGTAGCGGGCCCAGGCATCGGCCAGCGCATTGTCGTCGATCGAGCGGGCGATTTCTTCGGTCAGCCCGGAAAGGCCCGACTGCTGCGGCTGGGGCTGGCTGCCCTGCTGCTTGGCTGTGGCATTGCGCAGCACGTCACGCAGCCACCCGCCTTCGCCCGGGGCGACGGGTTCGGCCTCGGCGACGGCGGCCGGCTCGGCGTGACGCACCGGCTCGGCATGCCGTACCGGTTCGGGGGCGCGGAAGGGTTCGGGCTGGCGCTCGACGGTGCGGATCGGGTCGACCAGCGTCTGGCGGGCCGGCTCCGGGCGATAGGTTTCGCGGGCCGGTTCGGGCTGGCGCGGCGGCGGCTGGTAGGCCGGCGCCTCGTTGCGGGGCTCGGCGCGCAGGGCAGGGCGCTGCGGGCGGCGGTCATTGAGGTCATGCGTCGCCGGCTGGCTGCGCACGATGGCGTTGAGCTCGCTGAGCGCCTCGATCTGCTCGGCCACGACGCGGCGCATGGCAGCGGCGCTGGCACGGGTTTCCTCGGGCAGTTCGTTGACGCCGCGGGCCAGTTCGGCGCGGGTGGCTTCCAGTTCGCTGCCCACTTCGCGGGCGGTTTCGCGCATGGCGCGCGCCGTGTCGTTGAAGCGCAGGGTGGCTTCCTCGATGGCGCGCTGCATTTCCTCGGCCATCTGCTGCTGGGCCTGCTGCAGGGCTGCGGCGGCGCGGCGGCTTTCGGCATCGGCGGCCTGGCGGAAGCCGCCCATCTTTTCGTTGACTTCGCCCGTGGTCTCGTCCAGCGCGCGGCGGAAGGTGCCGGCATTGGTAGCCACGGCGTTGCGCACCGAGGCGGAGCTGTCATTGATGGTTTCGGCCAGCGTGCTGGTGGTGGAGTTGAGCACGTCGGTCACGCTGCCTGCGGTGGACGCCAGCACTTCGCTGACATGGCTGGCATTGTCCTCGAGCGCCAGGCGCACCGAGGATGCGGTCTTGTTGAGCGCTGCGGCGGCGGCGTCAGCAGCGCGCTGCACGGCGCTGTCGACCTGGCTGGCATTGGTCTGCAGCGCTTCGGTCACGGTGCTGGTCGAGGCCTCGATGGTCTCGACGATGGTGCCGGTGGTGGCGGACAGGGCGTCATCCATAGCGCGGCGGGCCCCGATCAGGCGGCGCTCGGTGTCATTGACCGTATCGGCGATCGACTGCGCGAACATGCGCATGCGGCCATCGATATCGTCGGCGCGGGCGGCAAAGCTCTGTGCCAGCGCGTCCATGGCGCCGCGGCGGTCTTCGAGGGTCTGCAGTGCGCCGTCGCTGGTGGTGGCCAGTTCGGTCGAGGCGCGGGTCATCTGCTCGGCTTCCGCGTCGAGGCGCCCGAGCACGGTCGAGAACTCGTCGACCATGCTGCGGATGGTGGTCTGCAGGGCGCCGACATGCTGGCTGACCATGGCGCCGGCCTGTTCGGTCTGGCCGATGGCGTCGCGCACCGTGTTGGAATAGGTGGCGGTCTGCTGGGCAACGCTGGTTTCCAGGTTCGCCAGGTTGGCCGTCGAGGCGTCGAGCACGCGCTGCAGCAGCAGGTTGGAGTCGTTGAGCTTGCCGAGTGCAGAAGTGACGTCGGTGAGGATGCGCGAGGTGGAAACCGCCATGATGGCTTCGGCTTCCCTGGCATTCTCGCCCAGGGCGTCACGCAGCAGATTGCCATGGCTCATCAGCGCGCCCTGCAGCTGCTCGGACTTCTCGGTCACGAGGGTGGCGAAGGCGCTGGTGTGCTGTTCCACGGAGCGGTTGATGTCGCTGAGACGGGTCTCGATGCTGTCGACCGCGCCCACGGCCTTGACGGTCAGCAGGTGATCGATGTCGGTTGCGGCGATGCGGATCTGCTCGAGCGCGGTGCGGACCGCGCTGTCCATGTGGTTGGCCGTGTTGGTGATATCGGCCACGATGTTCTGGCTGGCCGCATTGATGCGGGTAGCAATGGTTTCCTCGATGCGGTCGGCGCCAGCCTCGAGATCGGTCATGGACTGGGTGATCGAGGTGTTGATCGAGGCATTGAGCGCGGCGAGGCGCTCCGCCGTGATATCGGCGCGGGCCGTGATGGCCTCGGGCAGGGTGCCCAGGCGCTGGTCCACCATTTCGGTGATGGCGTCGCGGGCCGAGTTGACGCCGCTCTCGATGAGCAGGGCGGCGCGGCGGGCGCTTTCGCTGACCGAGGTGCTGGCCGAGTCGATGCGCGCAGTGACGCCGTGTTCGGCATCCGAGAGGCGGGCGATGGCGCTGTCCAGGCCCTGGCCCAGATTGCTGTTGAGCTCGGCCACCCTGTCGGCGATCAGCGTCGACATCGAGGTCACGCGCTCGCCCATATTGTCGGTGGCCTCCCGCAGCGAGCCGTCGATCTTGGCGCGGGCTTCCTCGCCCTGCAGGGCGATGGTGTCGGCAAGCTCGGTCGTGCGCATGCCGATGGTCTCGCCGATCGAGGCCGTGTGAGTGGCAAGCGTATCGGACAGGGCCTGGGTCCGCTGGCCGAGCGCTTCGGACAGCTGCTGGGTGCGGGTGGTAACGGCCTGTGCCAGCTGCGCGGTGCCGCCATCAAGGGCGGAACGCAACTCGAGCGAGCGGCTGTCGAGTTCGCCGGTCAGCGTGCCGGTGCGCTCCTCGATCTGCGCGACGAGAGAGGTCGTGCGTTCGTCGAGCTGGCTGGACAGCGTGCCGGTGCGTTCATCGAGCTGGGTGACCAGCGTATCTGTCCGGTCCTCAATCTGGCTCACCAGCGAGGTGGTGCGTTCGTCGAGCTGGCTGGCGAGGGTGCCGGTACGGTCCTCGATCTGGGTGACCAGTGCGATGGTCCGCTCTTCCAGCTGGCTGGACAGCGTGCCGGTGCGCGAGTCGATTTCGAGCGACAGCGCAGTGGTCTTTTCCGACAGCGTATCGGCAAGCCGCTGGGTGCGACCGGCAATGGCCTGGTCGAAGGCGCCGGTGCTTGTGGTCAGGGTCTCGCCCAGTTCCTCGCTGCGCGCGCGGATGGTGTCGCTGAGTTCCTTGGTCCGGCCGTCCAGCGCTTCGGCGATGATGCCGGCATGGCCTTCCAGCGATTCCGAGATTTCGCGGGTGCGGTGGCTCAGGCTCTCGGTGATGGCCTTGGTCCGTGCGCCCAGCACTTCGCCCATTTCGCGGGTGCGCTCGGCAACCACGTCGTTGAAGCGGCCGGATTCCTCGTTCAGCGCCATTTCGAGCACATTGGCCCGGGCGGCAAAGCTGGTGCCCTGCTGTTCGAGGCGGGCGATCAGCGCGTCGCCCTTGTCGCCGATGACATCATCCAGCGTGTGCAGGCGGGTGTCGAGAATGCTGGCAATTTCGGTGAGGCGTGCGTCGAACTGGCCCAGGGAATCCTGGCCAGCGGTGGCCAGCGTGATGCGGGCGCGTTCGGACGTATCGTCCAGCGCGCCGTTGATCTCGATCACGGCCGACTGCAGGCGGCTGTCCATCGCGTTGAGCTGGATGGAGACGGATTCGTCGAGCTGGCGCGTCAGGGCGCTGAGCAGCACCTCGGCTTCGCGCGAGCGGGCGGTGATGTCCTCGGCAATACGCTGGCCGATCATGTCCAGCCCGCCGGTCACTTCGTGGCCGCGGTCGCGCAACTGGTCGAGCAGGGAAGCGCCGCCATCGGTGAGGAGCGTCGAGAGGGCCGCGGTGCGTTCGTCCAGGGCGGAAGCGAGCTCGCCGCTACGGGTTTCGATCAGGCCGGCAATGGCCTGGCTGCGGTCTTCGAACGTCCCGGTCAGGACAGCCGTGCGCTCCTCGATGGCCTGGGTGCGCGAGTCGATGGCATTGGCGATCGAGCTCGAATGCGCGTCCAGCGCATTGGTCAGCGAGGCGATGCGGCTCTCGACGCCATTGTTGAGTTCGGCGGCGCGCTCATCGAGCGTACGGGCCATGGTGGCGGTCTGGTCTTCAAAGGTCAGCGAGAGGCGGCTGGCGCTCTCGTCCAGCGCGCCGATGAAGTCGGTCGTGCGATTGTCCACCAGAGATACGAAGCTCTCGGTGCGCTCGCCAAAGGTATTGGTCAGCGTATTGCCGGCCGTCTCCAGCGCGCGCGTCAGGCTGCCGCCGCTCTCCACGATCGTGCCGGCAATGCGCTGGCTGATCATGTCGAGGTCGAAGACCAGGCCGGTATGGCTCTCGGTAATGGCTTCGCGGACGCGTTCGGTATTGGTCAGCACGCTTTCGCGCTGGCTGGCCAGTTCGGCGATCAGCGCACGCATGCGTGATTCATTGTCCGAATAGGTGCGTTCGAGCGCGGTGACCTCGTTGTGGATCATCACTTCGAGTTCGCCGGCGCGCGAGAGGGCGCGCTCCAGGCCATCGCCCAGGGCGTTGACTTCGCGGCGCACGGCCTGGCCAACCGAGGCGACCTTGTCGGCCGCCGTCACTTCCGGCTCGGCCAGGCGCATGGCGGCCTGGGTGATGGAGGAGGCAGCATTGCGCAGGTCCTGCGCGCGGCGGAACAGGGTGGCGACGGCGAAGAAGCCAAGCACAGGCAGGAAGGCGATCGCCACCAGGGCGATGAAATCGATCGTGCCGACAAACTGGCCGAAATTGGACAGCTGCGGCCCGTAGCGCAACCAGGCGCCGGCGCCGGCTACGGCGAGCCAGATGATCGAGAGCAGCAGCGCAATCCAGGTCGGCGTGGCCGAGGAGCGGCTCTGCAGGTTGTAGAGAATCTTGGAGGTCGGGAAGCGGTCGTCATTGGCGACGGGGCCGGCATGCTGGGCGATCTTGTCGGCGGCGCGCAGGCGTTCGGACCGGACGCTGTCAGACGATCGCTTTTCGGCGGCCTGCTGCGGCGCGCTATCGAGGCTGAATACCGATTCCTTGAGAGCGTCTTCAACCGCTGAGAAAGCCAGCGCTGCGGGATCGTTACTGGGGGTCGGATTCTTCGCCATACTCTTTACAACTCTCGCGTCGGCTTCACAGCAACAAGGCGGACAGTAGGAGTTGTTATGACACCGCACCCGTTTCCGGTCGCATGGTCAAATGGAAACAATTCGATGCAATTGCCCCGCATCGTCCCCCCAACCCTCGCCGCCGCGCGCTGGTTCAAAGCCCATTAATACATTCAATTTGATGCAATCCGAGCGTTTTCTTACCCAAAGGTTAATTTTTTGGGGAAGAAGCGGGGCCATCAAAACCGCTCAACCAAGGCGAAGATATGGCTTAATCACCTGTTCACCCGGTCCCACTAGGCTGGCCTCGTGTGGTATTGTCCGTTGGTGCGGACGCGTCGCCACATCCAGTGTGTGGAGCAGCCAGAATGGCGTTGAAAGCAATAGCGGTCGAAAAGCTCGACACGATTGGCCAGGTGCGTGCCGCGCGGCCCATCGATCTGGTTCATCTGGCCAAGCAGTGCCTGGGCGACGAGAATCTCGAAGTCGAAGTGCTCCGCCTGTTCGACACCACCATCAAGACCTATTTCGGCCGGCTCGAACTGGCCGCCAGCTATGACGATCTGGCGCTCAACCTGCATTCCATCAAGGGTGCTTCCGCCGGCGTCGGCGCCTGGACCATTGCCGATCTGGCCAAGGCCTGTGAAGTCGAAATCCAGGCCGGTCGCCCGCTCGCCCCCGAACGCATTGCCGATCTCGGCATGGCGGTAGAGGAAGTCCGCGGCTTCATCGCCGACATGCTGGGCAAGCAGCAGGACTGACGGCGAGCCATTGGCGCCGTTCCGGATGTGTGCCCGCTGAGATCGGGAAACCAAGCGCTCGGGGTCATTGCCACGCCCACAGCGGAGGTCTACGTGAATGGCGGGCTCAGCTGTCTTCAGCCTTGTGGTGCGTGGTTGGGATAAGGTGTAGCCTGCTGCGCAACGAGCGGCTCTCCCAACGACGACCGAGGTCGAGCGTATGGGGGCGTGGCAACCAGATCCGGAGCTGTTTCTCTCGATCCGACAGCGAATTGCTGCGACTGGCCGGCGGCCAGCCGTCGGAAATGCACACTTCCACCTTCCGTGCGGAGGCATCGGATGCAGGTCGTCATCTTCGTCCCATCCAACGTTCACGCCCTGGAGCTTGCGGGCTTGACGGACGTGTTCGCTGAGGCAAACGCCCGCGCCGCCGAGAAGTTCTATGAAGTCACGATCGTCGCAGAGGACGACAGCCCCGTGCGCTGTGGGTCGGGACTGACGGTCCTGCCTGACATCGCCTACTTCGCCAGCCAGGGCACTCCGGATACGCTTCTGGTGGCAGGAAGCGTCGGAGTGCCCACTGCACCCGGACAGGCCGTAGTCGCCTGGCTAGCCCAGATGGCCCCACGTACGCGACGCTACGGTTCGGTTTGTACAGGTGCCTTTATCCTGGGCGACGCAGGCCTGCTTGTCGATTGCCGGGTAACCACGCATTGGCAGTTCGCATCCTTGCTCGCGGAGCGATTCCCCGATGCCCGGGTAGAGGGTGACCACGTGTTTGTCCGCGACGGAGCCTTGATCACATCCGCTGGCTCAAGCGCGGCGATTGACCTGGCCCTTTCGCTCGTCGAAGAGGATCTCGGCCGTGAAGTCGCGCTTTACGTGGCGCGCCGCCTTGTAGTGTTCCTGAAGCGACCTGGCGATCAGTCTCAGTTCAGCGTGCATCTGGCCGCGCAGGCCCTTGATCGCAGCCGGCTGAACCGAGTGCAGCAATACATCCTCAATCATCCGACGGCAGATCTGTCCGTCGATGCCTTGGCCAAGATCGCTGCAATGAGCGTGCGCAATTTCACACGCGTCTTCAGCCAAGAGATCGGAATTCCACCTTCCGAGTATGTCGACCTTACCCGGATCGATGTCGCACGCCATCTCATCGAAGGCAGTCGGCTGACTGTCGATGCAATCGCCATGAAGGCCGGATTCGGATCAGCACGGGCGATGCGCCGCGCGTTTCTCGCCCATCTCGGGGTGACACCATCGGAGTACCGGGAGCGCTTTGTGACCTCGGGGAATGGCGCAAGATCACCTTTGTCCGATCCCGTCTGACGATTGGCTGGAAACGACCGGTGCCTTGGATTGTCCTGTGACGCCGGGCACCCCACTCTTGGGCCATGGAACAGTTCGAGAAATTGGTGGCGGCGGAATATGCCCGGTCCGTCCGGCTGGTCGGCGGCGATCCCGGTCCGGCGGCTCACGACACTCCTCAGTGGAGTTTGCCGAATCTCCTGGACGCTTTGCCCGATGGCGTTGCCATTGCGCGGGTTTCGGACGAGGGCGCGCCGCTTGCCTACGTGAACGCGGCCTTTGAGGAGCTGACCGGTTATGCGCGTGAAGAGGCGGTGGGCAAGGACTGTCGCTACCTCCAGGGCAGCGAACGCGATCAACCAGAGGTCGCGCAGATCCGCGACGCCATGAAGGCCGCCGCGCCGGTAGATGTCACCCTGCGAAACTACCGCAGGGACGGATCGGCCTTCTGGAACCGCCTCAGCCTCAGGCCGATCGACGTTGGAGGAGACCTTCTCTACCTCGCCGTTCTGCGCGACGTCTCAGCCATCCGCGAGGCGGAAACGGCGCTGGGTCGCGCCGCCAACATCGATGCTGCGACCGGGTGCCTCAACCGCCAGTCGTTCATCGTCAGGGCGGAGCAGTGCTCCACCCATCCCGGCCCAGTGCTGATCGTGAAGGTCGATGCTGTCGGCTTTCACGACGTCAATACCAGCTATGGTTTTGATGTCGGGGATGCCTTGCTGCAGGAGACCGGGCGCCGGCTGCGGGGCACCGGCGCGGGGCTGGTCGCGCGGATGGGCGCGAACGAGTTTGCGCTGGCATTCGAGCTGGCTGATGAGGCGGTGGGGCTCAAAGTTGTCGGCAACGTTGCCGCCGTGCTCGATCCCGATTTCGCCGTCCCGGGGGCCAATATCTCGCTGCGCTTTGCGATCGGCTATGCCATCGGCGAGCGAAACGGCAGTTCGCTTTCCCTGCTCAGGAATGCCGGCACAGCGCTGCGGGCGGCCAAATCGGACCCGCTCGGAGGGCCGCGGCAGTTCAGACGAGCAGACGCCGAAGAGGCATCGCGCCGGGTGCGGATGACCAGGGAGCTCAAAGTCGCCATCGCAAACGACGAGTTCGTCCACCATTTCCAGCCCCAGATTGACCTGATCACAGGCGATTGGGTGGGCGCCGAGGCGCTGATCCGATGGAACCACCCGCTATTCGGCAGCCAACCACCAGCGCGCTTCATCGAAGCTGCCGAGCGCACGGGTCTCCTGCTTGACCTCAGCGAGCAGGGGCTTGCTCGCGTCGCCGCCTTCGCCCGTCGGGTGAATAAGCGGCGCGAACGGCCGTTGCGTTTCTCGTTCAACGTGTCTGCGACCGAGTTTCTGCACCGCGACATGGCGGCGCTACTGGATCAGATCCTGCGCCAGGCAGATGCCGAACCCAGCTGGCTCACGCTGGAGATCACCGAAAGCGTTTTGCTGGAGAGCAGCCCGCACGTCCTGGACGCGCTTCGCCGGCTGCGCGGTCTAGGTGTTGGTCTTTCAGTGGATGATTTCGGGACAGGCTATTCCAGCCTGCGACTGATCGAGACATTCCCGGTGACCGAGATCAAAATCGACCGCAGCTTCGTGACCGACCTTGTCGGTAGTACATCCAAGACGGTGATTGTGCGGTCCATCATCGATCTCGGACGCGCGCTCGGCCTTGCCGTGGTGGCTGAGGGGATCGAGGACGATGCGCAGCGAACGCTATTGGCCGGCATGGGGTGCCCGATTGGACAAGGCTACCTGTTCGCGCGCCCCATCGACGCTGAAGACTTTGCCGCAGCCTGCGCGGGCAATGAAGCAACCGAACACGGTGATCGTACCGGAGCCATCGATCGGCCTTGGCCGTAGAGAGGTCCTCGCGCCAGATGGACCTGGATGGAGCCCCGAACATCTCTGTGACCGAAACCTTCCCGTCTGCTACCCACCCCGCTTCGGACGCGGCACTGACCGGGCTCACTTCTTCGACTGTCTGCCGCCCTCCAATTTGACCCTCTCCCCACCATCCCCTATATAGCGGCGCAACCTTGCCGCGCATGTGCTGCGGCCACACAGTCCAGCAGTTTCCATGTCCCTGTCTTCCGCTGCCGAGGCCGCGCCCCGGTCCAATGCCGAACCCTTCCGCACCCGTCGTACCTTTGCGATCATTTCGCACCCGGACGCCGGCAAGACCACGCTGACCGAGCGCCTGCTCGCCGCGGCCGGCGCGATTCAGTCGGCCGGCGCGGTGCGCGGCAAGGCGGGCACGCGCTCCACCCGCTCGGACTGGATGGAGATGGAGCAGCAGCGCGGCATTTCCATCACCTCGTCGGTGATGACCTTCGACTATGACGGGCTGACGCTGAACCTGCTCGATACGCCCGGCCACTCCGACTTTTCGGAAGACACCTATCGCACGCTGACCGCCGTCGACGCCGCCATCATGGTGATCGACGCGGCCAAGGGCATCGAGAGCCAGACGCTCAAGCTGTTCGAGGTCTGCCGCCTGCGCGACATCCCGATCATCACCTTCATCAACAAGGTGGACCGGGAGGGCCTTGCTCCGCTCGACCTGATCGACGAGATCCAGGGCAAGCTGGCGCTCGATCTCACCCCCGTGCTGTGGCCGATCGGGCAGGGCGTCGACTTTCATGGCTACCTCGACCTGCTGGAAAAGCGCGTGCTTTCGCCCCAGGGCAAGCCCGTTGCCGAATACAACGAGATCGAAGACCTGCTCGACAACGAGGCCCTGGTTGATGATCCGGTCTTCATGATCGCGCTCGAGACGCTCGAAATGGCGCGGGCCATGCTGCCGCCCTTCGACCTCGAAACTTTCCATGCCGGCCACCTGAGCCCGGTCCTGTTCGGCTCCGCGCTCAAGGGCATTGGCGTTGCCGAATTGCTCCGCACCCTGGGCGAATGGGGCCCCGAGCCGCGGCCGCAGCCAGCCATTCCTGCGCCGATCGAGCCGTCCGACAAGAAGGTCACCGGCTTCGTGTTCAAGGTGCAGGCGAACATGGACGCCAATCACCGCGACCGTATCGCCTTCGTCCGGCTCTGCTCAGGCACCTTCACCCGCGGCATGCGCCTCAAGAACGTTCGCTCGGGCAAGGACATGGCGGTGTCCAATCCGATGTTCTTCTTCGGCAATGACCGTGAACTGGCCGAGCAGGCGGTGGCCGGCGACATTGTCGGCATTCCCAACCACGGCACGCTGTCGGTGGGCGACACGCTGACCGAGGGCGCCACGATCAATGTCACCGGCATTCCCAACTTCGCGCCGGAAATCATCCGTCGCGTCCGTCTCACCGATCACATGAAGACCAAGCAGATGGCCAAGGCGCTGTCGGACCTGGCCGAAGAAGGCGTTACCCAGGTGTTCCGCCGCGTCGTCGGCGCCGACTGGATCGTCGGCGTGGTCGGCCAGCTGCAGCTGGAAGTGCTGAGTTCGCGCGTCGCCAAGGAATACGGCGTGCCGATCACCTTCGAAAGTCTCAACTACGAAGTGGCCCGGTGGATCGAGAGCGACGACCCCAAGGAGCTCGACCGCTTCATCGCCGCCCAGAAGATGAACATTGCGGAAGACCGCACCGGCGCGCCGGTTTTCCTGGCGCAGAATGCCTGGTGGGCCGATCGCGCCAAGCAGGATTTTCCCAAGATCCGCTTCCTCACGACCAAGGAACGCCATTGAGCGCCCCCGAACGCATTGAGGAGTTCCTCTCGGCTGTCAAATCCGCGTTCATTAGCGGTTCATTGTTGCGGCTGAAATTGGGCGGCTATCACGGCCAGGAGCCGGATCTGAAGTCGATCGACGTCAAGAAGATCGCGGTCAAGGGCGGGGATAAGTTCAGCTTCACCTTCCACTACAAGACGCGCGACATCATCAAGAACCACATCCAGCCCGAGGCGATCGGCCATCTGCGCACGGCGCTCCGGGATGAGTTCCGCAGCGCCCAGCTTTCGACCACCGAGTTCGACATGAGCTTCGAGCGCAATGGGGACAAGGTGCGGCTCAAGCGCAGCGAAGTAGCCGGCCGCGAGGCGCCTTCGACCGAGCACAACCGCGCCAAGAACCGCCCGCTTGCCACCAGTGACAAGCCCTATCTGCAGGCCCTGGGCATTACCGGCAAGGACGGGGTCGTCCGTAACGATGCGCAGGATAAGTTCAGGCAAATCAACAAGATGGTCGAGATCTTCGCGCCATTGATTCAAGCGATCAAGGCCGAAAAACCGCGCATCGTCGATATGGGGGCGGGCAAGGGCTATCTTGATTTCGCCCTTTATGACTACCTCGCCAATGTGGCCCAGCGCCCCGCCGAAGTCATCGGCGTCGAGATGCGGGACAAACTGGTGGAAGACGGCAATGCTACGGCAGCCCGGTCCGGATTTGACGACCTCAGTTTCGTGCCCGGCACCATTCTCGATTATGACGCAGCCGGCGCCGATGCGGTCATTGCGCTGCATGCCTGCGACACGGCCACCGACGACGCGATCTTCAAGGGGATAAGTGCCGGCGCATCCCTGATCGCCGTCGCCCCCTGCTGCCACAAGCAGATTCGCCGCCAGATGGAGGCCGGAAAGCCCGAGGACAAGTTGGCTATCCTCCTCCGGCACGGCATCTTCATGGAGCGTCAGGCGGAGATGGTCACCGACGCCTTGCGGGCTCTGCTGCTGGAGCTAAACGGCTATCGCACAAAGGTTTTCGAGTTCGTTTCGGATGCGCATACGCCCAAGAACAACCTGATCGTCGGCGAAAAAGACGGTCGGGTCGGTCGCGACCGGGATTCTATCCTCAGGCAGATCGCCGAGACCAAGGCGATGTTCGGCATCGAGAAGCATTACCTGGAAGAGCTGCTGGGGCTCCAGCCTTCCTAAACCTCCTGCCATCCCCTATATCCGTCCGACACAGCAAGCCCTGAGACCCATGACCAAGATCACCTTTGTCCAGCAGGACGGCGAACGCATTGAAACTGAAGGCCAAAATGGCGCCACCGTGATGGAAACCGCCATCATGAACGGCATTCCCGGCATTGTCGCGGAATGCGGCGGCGCCTGCACCTGCGCCACCTGCCACGTCTATGTCGACGACGCCTGGACCGAAACGGTCGGCGGCCCGTCGAACATGGAAGAAGACATGCTCGACTTCGCCTTCGACGTGAAGGCACAGAGCCGTCTGAGCTGCCAGATCAAGGTCAGGGACGAACTCGACGGACTGGTCGTGCATGTCCCGGTCCGGCAGGGATAAAACGGGACTAGTCGCAGCGCGTGAACGCGAACGGCTCGCCCCAGTCGGCCTCAGGCTCCACATCCGCCTCGTACAAATGGAAGCGGTCGCGATCCACCCAGACGGAGAAGTATTCCGGGCCGCCCGCGATAGGGCGCCAATGGGTGCGTCCGTCGCGCGCCATTAGTTCGGTCGCCGCTTCGGGCTCCGGATCCTTGGGGCCAAGATAGAATATGTGCGTCTCGTCGGGCGCTTCGATGCGGACGGGCAGGGCGCAGGTCGCGTATGTGGTGGTCGGCTGGCCGGCCTGTTGCATCGACCATTGGCCGGCAAAGGGCGCCGACTTGCCGTCTTCGACGTCGATAATGTTCGCGCGTGGCCACGGCGTCAGGCCCAGTGGCGTTGGTACGGCAGTGACCAGGAAAACCAGGGCAAGAGTGGACCGTATCGCGTGCCGCCGCCGCATTTCATCTGCTCCATGGCCATCGCCCAACGCGCAAAATTTTCTCATGGCATCCCAAGCAAAGATTCTTTTAGCGGCTCTGGCCTAAACCCATGCGTCGCGTTCCAAGCGGGAGCCCCGCAGGGAAATATAAAAGCTATTGAATTTCAACGCCTTGTCCCGCGGGGCTGGTTTGGATTATTTTCCCAGCATTCATCATCAGGGTTCCAATGGGTCAACTCAACACATTTCCGTTGAGCTACAAGGTTCAGGGTCTGCGCATCGTCATCGTCGGCGGTGGTGAAGAAGCCCTCAACAAGGTCCGGTTGGCAACTAAGACTACCGCCCAGGTCGTGATTGTGTCGCGCCACATCGAGGCTGACTTCAGCGGCTTTGCGGTGAAGCAGGTCGAGCGTGCTTTCGAGCCAGCCGATCTTGATGGCGCAGCACTGGTATTCGTAGCCGAAGAAGGTGTCGACGCCGAGCTGGCCAAGGCCGAGGCCCGCGCCCGTGGCATTCCGCTCAATGTGGTCGACGTTCCTGCCGAGTGCGACTTCTATACACCCTCCATCGTTGAACGCGCGCCGCTGACCATCGCCATTTCCAGCGAGGGCAATGCCCCGGTGCTGGCGCGGCTGGTGCGGGCACGCATCGAGGCCATGCTGCCGCCCGGCTTCGGCAAAATCGCGAGTTTGGCCGGTCGGTTGCGCCAACGGGTTGAGAGCGTGATTCACGATGGCGCTGCCCGTCGCCGCTACTATGAGGCACTGGTGACGTCGCCGCAGGTCGAATCCGCCGTGGCCGCCAGCCCGATTGCCGGGCAATACCAGGCTGAACTGCTGCTCGAGCAGCATGTCCAGGCTGGTTCAGCCAAGGGTGTTGTCTGGCTGATCGGTGCCGGACCCGGCTCGGAAGACCTCCTCACCCTGCGCGCGCAGCGGCTGCTGCAGGAAGCCGATGTCATCGTGTATGATCAGCTCGTTCCCACTGTCGTTGTCGATATGGGCCGTCGCGATGCCGAGCGGATCGATGTCGGCAAGGCCAAGGGTCATCACAGCTTCTCGCAGGCCCAGATCAACACGTTGATCGTCCGGCTGGCGGGGCAGGGCAAGCGCGTGGCGCGTCTTAAGTCCGGCGACCCGATGGTGTTCGGCCGGGCCGGCGAGGAAATATCCGCGCTCCGCAAGGCGGGGATACCCTATTCCATCGTCCCCGGCATCAGCGCGGCCTTGGCGGCCGCGGCCGATACGGCGACGCCGGTCACCCTGCGGGGTGTGTCGAGCGGCTTCATCATGGCGACGGCGCATGGCGCCGATGACAGCGACCTGCAGCACTGGGCGGCTCTGGCGCGATCGGGCCTGACCTTGGCGCTCTATATGGGCAAATCGATTGCATCCGACGTCGCAGGACGCCTGGTCGCGCATGGCGCGAGCCCCCTCACGCCGGTGGGCATTGTGGTCAATGCGGGACGTCCCGATGCGACAGCATATGGCGGCACCCTGCGATCCCTGATGGATGGCGACGGTACATTTGTGGATGGCCCGGCCATCATTCTGGTGGGCGAAGCGGTCGCGGCGGGAGATTGGGCTGCGGCGGCCCAGTTCTCCGCGCAGAACTTCAAGGTAGCGTGACGACATGGAAATTCTGACTGGCAATGAGCTGATTTCGGGGGCGACGGTCTATCTCGACGCGTCGGGTACCTGGGTCGAGGACCTGCAGGCGGCGCGCATCTTTTCCAAGGAAGAGACTGCCGAGCGCGACGCAGCCCTCGCCGCGACCAAGGCCACCGGCCGCGTGATCAGCCTCGAAATCGAAGAAGTGACGCAGGACCAGGGACGTATCGTTCCCAAGCGCCTGCGCGAACGCATCAGGGCAGCGGGTCCGACCGCGCCCTTGACATTGAACGGCGAGATCTACGACCGCCAGCATCTGGGTGAGGACGGTCATGTATCGATATGACGAATTCGACGCGGCTTTCGTTGCGGGCCGCACCGCGCAGTTTTCCGACCAGGTGAAACGCCGCCTGTCAGGCGAGCTGACGGAAGACCAGTTCCGCCCGCTCCGCCTGATGAACGGGCTCTATCTGCAGCTGCATGCCTACATGCTCAGGATCGCGGTACCCTACGGCACGTTGTCGTCCAAGCAGATGCGCATGTTTGCCCATATTGCCCGCACCTATGACCGCGGCTATGGCCACTTCACCACGCGCCAGAACATCCAGTTCAACTGGCCCAAGCTCAAGGATATTCCCAAGATCCTCGAAGAGCTGGCGAGCGTGGAGATGCACGCCATCCAGACCTCGGGCAATTGCATCCGCAATGTCACGGCAGACCATTTTGCTGGCGCGGCCGCCGACGAGATCATCGATCCGCGCCCGATCGCGGAAATCCTGCGCCAGTGGTCGAGCCTGCATCCCGAATTCTCGTATCTGCCGCGCAAGTTCAAGATTGCCATTACCGGCGCGCCGAACGATCGCGCCGCCATCCGCTTCCACGATATCGGCCTGCAGGCCGCGACTAATGCTGCTGGCGAAATCGGCTGGGAAGTCTGGGTCGGTGGTGGTCTTGGCCGCACGCCGATGATCGGCAAGCTGATCAACAGCTTCGTCCCCAACGAGCACCTGCTGGCCTATCTCGAGTCGATCATGCGCGTTTACAACCGCTATGGCCGCCGGGACAACAAGTACAAGGCGCGCATCAAGATCCTGGTGCATGAGGAGGGACTTGAGACCATCAAGGGGCAGGTGGAGGCCGAGTTCGCCGAGGTCCGTGGCGGCGTGCTCACTCTGCCGGCAGAGGAGGTCGATCGCATCACCGCCTATTTTGCGCCGCCCCAATTTACCGCGCAGCCGGCAACCAAGATTGATGTTGCCTACCAGTCGATCATCGATCCTGCCTATGGCCGCTGGCTCGACCACAATATCAACTCGCATCGCGAGCCCGGCTATGCCTCGGTCACCATTTCGCTCAAGCCCGTTGGCGGTGCTCCGGGCGACGCGACCGACAAGCAGATGGACGATATAGCCGATATTGCCCAGCGTTACGCGTTCGACGAACTTCGCGTCACGCACGAGCAGAACCTGGTCTTGCCGCATGTCGCCGTGGCCGATCTCCGGGCGGTTTATGAAGCTCTCGTCGCAACGGGTCTGGCCGAAGGCAATACCGGGCTGATCACCGACATGATCTGCTGCCCGGGCCTCGATTTCTGTGCCCTGGCCAATGCGCGCTCGATCCCGCTGGCGCAGGAAATCTCCCGCAAGTTTGCCCAGCCAGAGCGGCAGGCGGAAATCGGTGATCTCAAGATCAAGATTTCCGGCTGCATCAATGCCTGCGGCCACCACCATGTCGGCCATATCGGCATTCTCGGCGTCGAGAAGAAGGGTGGCGAACTCTACCAGATCACCCTGGGCGGCGACGCCACGGAGAGCGCATCGGTGGGCAAGATCATCGGGCCGGGCTTCGAAGCGGAAGCCGTGCCGGGCGCCATTGAAACGCTGGTCGATACTTATATCGCAAAGCGCGAGAGCGCCGGAGAGACGTTCATTCAAGCATATCGGCGTCTAGGGGAAGCGCCATTCAAGGAGGCCCTCTATGGCGCTACCTAAGCTTGCACATACCCCCGCCGCGCACGACAAGCTGCGCGCGCTGGGTATTCTGGCCCTCAACGGCATGTTCGACGAGATGGATGCCGTTGGCGTGTTGCGCCAGGCAGCCACCGATGTGCTGCCCGGCGACCTTGCCATCGTTTCGTCCTTCGGCGCGGATTCGGCCGTGCTGCTGCACCTGGTGGCGCAGGTTGATCCCAGCCTGCCGGTCTATTTCCTCGAAACCGGCAAGCACTTTGCCGAGACGCTGGACTATGTCGAGACGCTCAAGAAGCACCTTGGCCTGATCAACGTCCACGCCATCCACCCCAATGCCGCCGATGTGCAGCGCTTTGACCCCAATGGTGATCTCTGGGAGACCGACCCGGATTCCTGCTGCCATATCCGCAAGACCGAGCCGCTGGAGCCGATCACCGAGCAATATGGCGGCTGGGTGACCGGGCGGAAGCGCTTCCAGACCAAGGAACGCGGCGTGCTGCCGCATTTCGAATTGACCAGCGATGATCGCATCAAGGTCAACCCGCTGGCCTATTTCAACGATGCCGATGTCAACCAGTACAAGATAGACCACGGCTTGCCCGAGCATCCGCTGTTCGCTAAGGGCTACAAGTCGATCGGTTGCGCGCCCTGCACCTCGGTGGTTGCCGAAGGGGAGGACCCGCGCGCCGGACGGTGGCGCGGCCTCAACAAGAAAGAGTGCGGCATCCATTTCGATTTCAACGGAGCGATTGCCTCGCCGATGACCGCTGCCACCCGACATACGCTGTGGAAAGACGGCGCCTTCATTGCCGACCCCTTCCACGAATGGGCCGATGACAGCGATCCGGCAACCGCCAACTACAAGCACGTGCCGCTTGCGGTGTTCCTGGCCAATCGCGATGCCTTCCTGGCCAATCCGCACCCGCTTGGGCTGCTGGTGGTACCGGGTGATCGCATCGAGGATGTCGAGGCCGACCTTGGCCGCTTTGCCTCGATCGCCATCAAGTTCCCGGCCTTTTCGGACGGGCGTGGCTATTCCACGGCGCGCCTGCTGAGCGAGCGCTTCAACTATTCGGGCGAAATCCGGGCGGTCGGCGATGTGCTGCAGGACCAGATCCCGCTGATGCGCCGCTGCGGCATCAATGCCCTTGTGGTGACCCACGAACCGACCCGCGCCGCGCTACTCGAGAACCGCCTGCCAGAAGTGGCGATCTTCTACCAGCCGGTGGGCACCACCGAGGTGCCGGTCGGCACGCGCCCCTTCCTCCGCCGCGTTTCCTAGGCTAAGCGGATCGCGTCGCTCATATATTCAACCCGGGGTCCTTGAAACTCCGGCGAAAACGGACTTCGAGACGAAATGACCACTGAAATCACCACCGATGTCGTCGTCATCGGCGCCGGCCCCTGCGGGCTGTTCGCGGCCTTCGAACTGGGCCTGCTCGATATCAAATGCCATTTCATCGATATCCTGGACCGTCCCGGCGGCCAGTGCGCCGAGCTCTATCCGGAAAAGCCGATCTACGACATTCCCGGCTTTCCGGTGGTGACGGGCCAGCAGCTGACGGACAACCTGATGGCGCAGATCGCGCCCTTCGCTCCCGAATTCCACTTCAATCGGATGGTCAATTCGATCGACAAGCAGGACGATGGCAGCTTCCGGCTGGCGACTGATGCGGATGAGATCTTCCACACCAAGGTGGTGGTGATTGCCGCCGGCGGTGGTTCCTTCCAGCCCAAGCGCCCACCGGTCGATGGCATCGAGGAATTCGAGAACAAGTCGGTGTTTTATTCCGTCCGCAAGATGGACGACTTCCGCGGCCAGGACGTGGTGATTGTCGGCGGCGGGGACTCCGCGCTCGACTGGACGCTCAACCTGCAGCCCATCGTGCGCTCGCTGACGCTGGTGCATCGCCGCGCGGTGTTCAAGGCGGCACCGGCTTCGGTCAACAAGATGCAGGAGCTGGTGGGCGAGGGTAAGATCAATTTCCTCACTGGCCAGATCGCCAAGCTCGACGGCGAAAATGGGCAGATCAACCATGTGCATCTCACAACCGATGCGGGCGATCTGTCAGTTCCCGCAACGCGCTTGCTGCCTTTCTTCGGGTTAACCATGAAGCTTGGCCCGGTCGCCGACTGGGGGCTCGAGCTCAACGACAACACCATCGTGGTCGATACCGAGAAGTTCGAAACCTCGGTGCCTGGCATCTTTGCCATCGGCGATATCAATTCGTACCCGGGCAAGCTCAAGCTGATCCTCAGCGGCTTCCACGAGGCCGCTCTGATGGCGCAGGCTGCCAAGGCCATCGTTTCGCCAGGCGAGCGCGTGGTGTTCCAGTACACGACTAGCTCCACCAAGCTGCAGAAGAAGCTGGGCGTCGCCTAGGCCCAAGGATGTAGGGTGCTTCCCTTGCGGGAAGCATCTGTGCGGGGTATGGACGCCCCGTTGTTGAGGACATGCGCATGATCATCCACGTCACCGACCAGGCCGGGGAAAGCCACGAGCTCGAAGGGCTCGATGGCTGGCGCGTGATGGAGGTCATCCGGGACTGGGGCCTCAACATCAAGGCCGAGTGTGGCGGCGCGCTGAGCTGCGCCACCTGCCATGTCTATGTCGACAAGGATTGGCTCGATGTGGTCGGCGGGCCCAGCGACGAGGAAGAGGACATGCTCGACAGCGTCGGTGATGTCCGCGCCAACTCGCGCCTCTCCTGCCAGATCCTGATGAGTGACGCGCTGGATGGACTCAAGCTCACCCTGGCGCCGAGTGCCGCCAAGGATTGACCTTCAGTCCTGCAAATAAAGCCGCATTGGCAATTGTTTAAGGTCTCTTTGGCAGGGTGTCTGTAGCGTCGCTATTGTCATCTTTTCGGAGCCAGATTTTTCAATGGCCGCTGCTGGTTGCGCAGGTTGTCGCAATGCCGACGCCTCCGCCTTTTCCATCCCCTTCACCATGGCTTTCCAGCCAATCGTCGATCTGAGTGCTGGCAAGATCTGGGGCTACGAAGCCCTGGTCCGCGGTGTGGCCGGCGAGGGCGCGCCCACTGTCCTCAGCCAGGTCACCGATGAAAATCGCTATACGTTCGACCAGGCCTGTCGCGTCAAGGCGATCGAGCTCGCCGGCAGCCGCATCGCCGGTGGCGACAGCAGGCTCAGCATCAATTTCATGCCCAACGCCGTCTATGAGCCCAAGGCATGCATCCGTGCGACGCTGGAAGCGGCCAACCGCATGCAGTTCGATCCCCGCCGCCTCATGTTCGAGTTTACCGAGAATGAGCGCATGGAAGATGTTGGCCATGTGAGCCACATCGTCGCCGAATATCGGCGCATGGGGTTCATGACGGCGCTCGACGATTTTGGCGCCGGCTATGCCGGGCTTGCCCTGCTCTCACGGTTCCAGACCGATCTCATCAAGATCGACATGGAGCTGCTCCGCGGCGTGGAAGCGTCCGGGGTCAAGCAGGCCATCATCCGCGGACTTGTCGGGATCGCCGCCGAACTCGATATCCTGTTGCTCGCCGAGGGCGTTGAGAGCGAGGCGGAGATGCAGATGCTGAAGTCAGCCGGCATCCACCTGTTCCAGGGCTATTATTTTGCCCGGCCTCAGTTCGAGACCTTCCAGACAATGCAGGAACTGACCAGCCTGACCTAAGTCGAACTCCGCGTGCCTATTTGGCGGCGTCCCCGGTCAGCCTGGTGAGCTCGGGAATGAAATCCCGTACCACCGGCTGGGGCTGTGTTTCGAAGGGCAGGGGCCGGACCACGCGCATGGCCGCGATACCGACGCGTACCGTCATCAGGCCGTTGACCACGCCTTCGCCCAGCCGCGCTGAAAGCTTGGCGGCGATGCCCTGACCCACCAGCTGCTCGACAATGCCATCGGTGAGCACCAGCCCGCCGGTGACGGCCAGGTGCGCCAATACGGCACCGGTGAGCCTCCAGAAGCCGAAGAAGCCTGGGCGAGCCCCGTAGAGGGCCGCAATCGCGCCGGCAAGGCGAATGCTCTCATAGATGACGAAGGCGATATCGACGAGCGCGCGGGGCGAGACCGCGGTGACCAGTGCCACGCGACGGGCGGACGCTGCTGTCAGCACTTTGGCCCGCGCGTCGAGCGGGCTCATCAGGCTGCGCTCTGCCAGGGCGATCATCTCGTGGCCGTCGAACAGATGCGGCAGGTGGTCGGTGACCGATTGGCGTGCTCGGGCCAGGTCGGGGCGATCGGCATAGATGGTCGCCAGGCTGTCGACGACATGCCTGGCGGCGTGGGAATCGTTTTCGGCGGTTGCAGCGGCGGCGTCGCGGCGCAGTGCATCGAGCACGCGCAGTCGGCGCAAGGCGAAGATTTCGCGTGCCGCCAGGGCCACGACCGCGACGAGGAAGGCGCCCAGCGCGCCAAGACCGACCCAGCCCAGCCATTCATTGGCGGCGAAGAGATCGCGGATCAGCCGGTCGGCCGCCAGCCCCAGGCCTGCCGAAACCAGGATGCCGCCGGTGGTCCAGGCGAGGCGACCCAGCCAGCCCATGCGACGCGGCGGCGGCGCCACCAGCGTCTCATCGATGTCCGGATCGAAGGCGGGTTCGACGACGTCCACCTTGGCGGGCGCAAAGGCGCGCGGGGTCCGGGCGGGTTCGGCGAGTTCGGTCGGCGATGCGGTCGGGCGGGCGATCGGGCGTTTCATGCGAGCCAGTCTCCCACCAGATAGTCGAGTGCCCGGTCGAAGCGGATATGGGGCAGCACCACCTCGCCATTGGCATTGCGCTCCAGCTTCCGTGGCGGGGTGAAGCGCAGGAAGTTGAGCGACACGGGCGTGCCGTTTTCGAATAGTGAATCCGGACGTTCCGGCAAGTCACCGGGAAACAAGGCGATTTCGGTCTTGCCGTCATAGGTCGCGCCGTCGAGCGTCTCGCCCTGCATTGGCGTGCCGATGATGGTGGGGAGCGTCTCTCCGCCCTCGTTGATCGTGCCCTCGCGGGTGGCGCGAATGCCAGCCAGGGCGATGGACTTGGTCTCCGCACCAGCGAAGCGGGCGCGCTTGCTCGCATTGGCCACCAGCCGGTTGAGAATGGCCTCGAGCCGGTCATGGCTGGTGTGGTGCACGTGATCGGCCTTTGTCGCGGCAAAGAGGATGCGGTCGATCTTGCGCACGAAGGGGCGGAGCAGGGGATTGGTCTCGCCCTGACGGAAACAACTCATGACGGCGGTCAGCGCCGTTTCAAGATCGGCCACCGCCGTCGGCCCGGCGTTGAGGGCCCGCAGGGTATCGACCAGCACGATCTGGCGATCGAGCCGGGCGAAGTGGTCGCGGAAGAAGGGGCGTATGACCCGGTCCTTGTAGGCCTCGTAGCGATGCTCCAGCATGGCGTAGAGGCTGGTGCCGCGCATGGTCTGCGCGGGACGCGGCAGCGGCGCGAAGGTCAGCGCCGGAGAGCCCTCGAGATCGCCCGGCAGCAGGAAGCGCCCGGGCGGAAGGGTCGACAGCGCGCCATGTTCGCGGCTGCGGCGCAGATAGCCGGTAAACGTTGCCGCCAGCTTTTCCGCGTCGGGGTCGTTGGCATCCTTGTGCGGATCAATATTGGCCAGCAGGTCGAGGAAGGGCTTGGCCTCCTTGCCGGAATCGGGACGGCGTGCCCGTCCCAGGGCCTCCTCGCTCCATTCGGCAAAGCTCAGGCCAAGTAAGGGCAGGTCGAGCAGCCATTCGCCGGGATAGTCGACGATATCGAGATTGAGCGTCGACGGGCCGGTCATGCCGGAATACCAGTTCTTGGACTGGAACTTCAGCACCACGCGCAGCTGGGAAATGCGCCGCGTGCTCTCGGGCCAGACGGCCGTCTTGGCGGTCAGTGCCTCAAGATGCTGCTCATAGGCAAAGCGCGGAATGGTGGCGTCGGGATATTCGGCGAGCCTGGCGCCGATAAAGCGCCCCTCGGCAAGCGGGGTGAAACCGGGCATGCGGCCGCCGGTCAGCAGGTTATGCACCAGCGCGGTGATGAAAATGGTCTTGCCGGCCCGGCTGAGGCCGGTGACGCCCAGCCGCAGGGTCGGGGTGAAGGCCCCCGTCGCGGCATCGGTGAGATTGGAGAGGGCGATGCCCAGTTCATCGACGATGGTGGTGGGGGGCTGGGGCACGCGCTGGTCTCTCGGTCAGTCCGCAAGATAGGGATTTGTCCGGCGCGTTCAAGCGGCGAAGAGGCCGGCCCAGGCGGGCCGGCCCCCGATCAGCGGTCGGCGATACCGATCTGGGTCATGTCGTAGGGCGTGGTCTGGTAGATTTCGTTGATCCAGTTCTGGAACAGCAGATGTGCATGGCTGCGCCAGCGGTTCTCCGGCGTCGCGCTGGTATCCCCGTTGGGGAACAGGTTTGCCGGCAGCGGCGTATCGAGACCGGCCTTGATGTCCCGCTCATATTCGTCGGCCAGCGAGCGATTGTCATATTCCAGGTGATTGAGGAAATGCACCGCGCGGTGCTTCTTGTCGCCCAGCATGCAGACGCCGATCTCGGCATTGTCGATCAGTACTTCGAGGTCAGGCCCCAGCGTCGTCCGGTCAATATCGTTGTAGCGCGACACGGGGATCATCGGGCTGTCCGAGAAGCCGCGCAGAAAGGGCGAGCGCGGGCTGGTCACCTGATGGCGGAAGACACCGAAGGCCTTGCTGGCCATGCGGTAGCGCCGCGCAGCATGGAAATGATGCAGAGCCGCCTGGGCACCCCAGCAGATGAACATGGTGTGGTGCACATTGGTCTGCGTCCAGTCCATGATCTCGACCATTTCGGGCCAGTAGCGCACCTCCTCGAAGGGAATGTTGGCGATCGGCGCCCCGGTGACGATAAAGCCGTCGAACCTGGCGCTGCGGACCTCTTCCCAGGTCTTGTAGAAGGTCTTGAGATAATCCTCGGACGTGTTCTTGGACTGGTGGTCGGTGACCCGCACCAGCGTCAGTTCCACCTGCAGCGGCGTCGAGCCGATGAGGCGGGTGAACTGCGTCTCGGTGCGCTCCTTGTTGGGCATCAGGTTGAGCAGGCCGATGGAGAGGGGGCGGATATCCTGGCGCGCGGCGCGCGTGGAATCCATCACATAGACACCCTCGTCCTCTAGGGTCTTGCGGGCGGGCAGGTTGTCAGGAATTCGAATAGGCATATCAGCCTCTTAAGCGAGAATGATCGGAAAGCGATTCAGGCGTCGCGCGTCTCCCTCTGGGAACGCGCTAACGCATTCGCTTTTCGATCGCGGCGGCCATGAGATCGATGAACTCGTCGCCGTCGCGCACCGTGGCGAGGTCGGAAGCCTCCACCACATAGCCAAAGTTGTCCGCGAGCTGCTGGTAGCGGGGCAGCCGGTCATGCAGCAGGGCTTCAAAGCCCCATGCACCAAAGCCAAGCGGGTCGACGTCGCAATCCTCGACGATGCCGTGGATCAGCTTGTACTCGGCCCATTTCTCCAGCAGGAATTCGGGCCGGTAATACATCGGCTTGGGGCTCTGCTTGAAGCGGCGCACCAGTTCGGCGGCATCCTTGCCGGTGCCGCGGATGTAGAGCAGGGCCGTCGACGCCGCCAGCGTCTTGACCACCGGATCCTCAGGATCGGCAGGGTCGACAACCTCGATCAGCGAACCGCCGGTATCGGCGATGAAATCGTCGTAGCCATAGAGCGCCTTGGCGCGCTCGATGAAGTGGGGCACGTCCTTGAGCGCGGCGATTTCGGCAATGCGATGCTGCTCCTGCCGGCGCTGGTATTCGGCCAGCGGCAGGCCACCCTTGTCGGGGTTGCCGGGCGTGCCGAGATAGCTCGAGAGCGGGTCGAGATTGTCGAAGGTCAGGTTGGACGAGATGTAGATGGAGTCCGAGCGCAGCAGCCCGGCCAGGAAGGGAACCTTCATGGCCTCGCGCTTGAAATTGTCGACGATGAACTCGCCCATATAGCGCGTGCCGATGCGGTAGTCGGCCGAGTAGTGAAACCAGTTGCTGGCGCGCAGCATGGCCGAGAGGCGCGTCTTGCCGACGCCGGCCATGCCGAACACGGTCACGGCGCGGCGAGGCGCTTTGACGAACTCATCGGCATTGGAAAACAGCATGGCACGCCCCGGAACTATGGTTCCTGCATTACTGCAACCGCCCCGTGTTCACAAGCGGGCGGCAATTTCTGCCGGTGGCTCGGACTCAATTGCCGAGATGCCGCCACATTTCGCGCCTCCCCACCGAAAAACCTGAGCAAAATCAATGCGAAGGGGAGTTGGCACCATGCTTGCATTGATACTTGCGAACGCGTCCCACGACGCAAACCGGTTTTACGGAGTATCACATGGGCATTTATGGCGCTCTTTCCAGTGCGGTGACCGGCCTGCGGGCCCAGGCGCACGCGCTGGAAAACATTTCGGGTAATATCGCGAACTCCCAGACCACGGGCTACAAGCGCATCGAGACCGATTTTCTCGACCTGATCCCCGATGCTCCGATTTCGCGTCAGGTGCCCGGCGCCGTGCTGGCACAGTCGCGCGGCACCAATGACGTGCAGGGCGATATCAAGACGGTCTCGAACGAGACCTTCATCGCGCTCAACTCCAACGGCTTCTTCGTGGTCGAGCCCAAGATCGGCCAGTCGGACGGCAATGCGGTGTTCGCCGGCACCAATTTCTTCACCCGCCGCGGCGATTTCGAGATAGACAAGGATGGTATGCTGGTCAACGGCGCTGGCTACTATCTCAAGGGCCTGCCCATCGATACGCGCACCGGCAATATCTCCGGCTCGGTGCCGGAAGTCATCAAGCTGTCCAACAGCTTCCTGCCGGCCCAGCAGACCAATCGCATCAACTACCAGGCCAACTTGCCGCAGCTTCCCAAGAACAGCGCCTACAATTCGGCGGTGTTCAATAGCGAACTGATGCAGGCCAAGAACTATGTGGCCGCGCCGGCGTGGGCGTCTGCTTCGGTTACGGGCACGACCGCGATCCAGGCGATCCCGGTCACAGCAACGGCAAACGGCACCGCGGCGCTGGATGGCACCGATCTGGCCAACACGGCCTTCGCCGATGGCGGCAGCCTGACGCTGACTGTGGCCGGCGTGCCGACGGTCTTCAATTTCTACGACAGCACGGTGCCCACCGCCCCTGCTGGTGGCCCCAATGACATCGACATCGGCACGATGGATATTGATACCGTCCTGGCGACCATCCAGACACAGGTTCGTGCGAGCGATCCTGCTGCGGCAAATGCCAATGTCGGGCTGGTCGCGGGTCAGGTGCGGATTAACCTTGGCACCAACACCACTGCCTCGTTCAACGTCGCTGGCGACGCAGGTACACTGACGGGCCTGGGCCTGGCTGCGGGCAATTCCGGGCCGACTTCGGACGCCTCTGCCGCAAATCATCTAGTGCCCGGCCAGACGCTGCGCCTGAACATCAACGGTACGGCCGTGACGTTCGAGTTCTACGATACGGCGACCTATACCGGCTCCAATCAGGGTGTTGACGTCTCGGGCGACATCACCACCGCACTGGCCAACCTGCAGGCTTCCATACGCGCCAATGGCGGGCCTTCCGCCTCCGGTGCGACGGTGGCGCTGAATGGCACCAACAACGTGCAGATCACCCTGGGCGACAACCACTATGCGAGCTTCTCCGTGGTCGAGGGTGATGCGGGTCTCGGTCTGGCGAACCTCACCAACTCGACCGCTCCGGTCCGCCCCAACATCGACAGCATTGCCGCCAACCAGAACGCCCTGTTCGTTTCCAACTCGATCTCTGGCGGCGCTGCCACGGTCTATGCCGAAAACGGCGCTCCGGCCAACGTGCAGCTTCGCTGGGCCAAGGTCGAGAGCGAGCAGGCCGGTGGCGACGACACCTGGCACCTCTTCTACATGTCCGACAGCTTCGCGACCGGTGCGGCCGAGATGTGGAAGCGGGTTGATGCAGACTTCGTCTTTGCCGATGACGGCTCGCTGGAATTGCCCACCGAAGCTGCGGTGATCCTGGAAGACCTGCAGGTCAATGGCGTTCTGGTCGGCGATATCGAGCTGCGCTACGACACCAATGGTCTCAGCCAGTTTGCCGACGTCAACGGCACGGCCAACGTCTCGACCCTCAACCAGAACGGCTATGGCGCCGGCGAATTCGTTTCGGTGGCCATCAATGACAATGGCCGGGTGACGGCGACCTACTCCAATGGCGAACGCATCGACATGGCGCAGGTGGTGACGGCGGAATTCAACGCCATCAACAAGCTCAAGCGTCTGGATGGCGGCGTGTTCTCGACCACTTCCGAGTCGGGCGAAGCAATCCTCGATCTTTCCGGTTCGGGCGTGATCGGCGGTGCGCTCGAGGCATCCAACACGGACATCTCCGACGAGTTCACCAAGCTGATCGTGACGCAGCAGGCCTATGCGGCCGGTACGCGCATCGTCAGCACGGCCGACGAAATGCTCCAGGAAGCGCTCAACATGATCCGCTGAGGCGGGTCGAGCCACTAACGGTCCGGGGCAGAAGCTCCGGGCCGGGTTCCCAGTGAGGAGTCCCATCGCATGGGTCTGACGACGTCAATCACCAATGCTGTGTCCGGTCTGCGGGTCAATCAGGATTCGATCGACGTCCTGAGCCGCAACATCGCCAATTCCGGCACGCCGGGATACCACCGGCAGTCGCTCAACGTCGTCGACTACAACTCCCAGTCGAGCACCTACGCGCGCACGATCGGCGTCAACCGCGCCTTCAATACCAGCCTCCAGACCTATTATACCCGCCAGGTGTCGGACACGGCCAATTCTGGCATTCAGGCAAGCTATCTTGATCGTCTGCAGGGTTTCCTCGGCAAACCTGGTGCGGATGGCTCGCTCGATACAGTCTTCGCCAATCTGCAGAATGCTCTCGAAGGCATCGCGACCAGTCCCGAGGACTACACATCCCGTTCGCAGGCCGTCACCGCGGCGCAGAGCATGGTTGAAACGCTCAACCGGCTGTCCTCCACCATCCAGGGCATGCGCCAGGAGACCGAGGGCCAGATTGCCTCGAACGTTCACAACCTGAACGGCATGCTGAATTCGCTGTCCGAAGTGAACAGCCGCATGCTCGATCTGGGCATGACGGACGGCGCCCGGGCGGCGCTGCTCGACCAGCGCGACCGCCTGGTGTCGTCGGTCGCCGAAATGATCGACGTGCGCGCTGACTATCGTGCCGACGGCACGGTCGCGCTGATGACGCGATCGGGTGTCGGCCTGCTCGATAACGGTGTCTCGACCTTCTCATTCGAGAGCGCGGGCAATCTGTCGCCCGATTCGCTGTTCAATGCCGACCAGGACAAGACCATGGTCGGCAAAGTGTCGCTGACCACGCCGTCGGGTCTCACCGTGGACCTGGTGACCCAGGGCGTGCTGCAGGGCGGCGAGCTGGGTGGCCTGATCACGCTGCGCGACAAGACCCTTGTCGAGGCCCAGGCCCAGCTCGACGAGATCGCCGCTGGCCTGGCGCAGGCCTTCTCGACGGTCAAGACCGAGGGCAGTGCCGTCGAAGTCGGCGATGCCAAGGGCTTCGATATCGATCTGGCCAATATGCGGCCGGGCAATGATATCCTCTTCACCTATTCCGAAGGTGGTCTCGACAAGCGGGTACGCCTGGTCAACAGCGTCACGCCCACCGACTATGTCGATGCAACCGGCCAGCGGGTGATCGGGCTGGACCTTTCGGCTGGCGCCGGGGCTGCAGCCGCCACGCTCAGCACCATGTTCCCGACCCTGGCGATCAGCAGCACCGGCCCGAATAACCTGCGCATTCTGGACGATGGGCTGACCGGCAAGACCGATCTCAAGTCGGCGGTTTCGCGGTCCACCTCCACCGGCCTGCAGGGCGCCGGCCTTGCCCTCAACCTCTTCGTTGACCAGGGCAACTCGGCCTTTACCAACGACCTCGATACCAATCCGCCGCAGAAGCAGGGCTTTGCCGCCCGCATCTCGATCAATACTGCCATTATCTCCGACAACCGGCTGCTGGTGCAGCACGAGGTTGGCGGAACGCTGGGCGATGCCGCGCGGGCGGACTACGTCATCGAGCAGCTCGAGCAGATGAAGTTCGTGTCGGGAGGCAACCCCGCCAACAATGCGGGGCGCTTCCAGCTGGCCGGCAATCTCAGCGAAGTCATCTCGCAGATTGTCGGTTTCCAGGGCTCATCCATCAATGCCGCCATCACCAAGCGCGACGACCGCCAGCTGACGCTCGATACCATCGTCGACCAGATGCAGACCGAATATGGCGTCAATATCGACGAGGAAATGGGGCGGTTGATGGAACTGCAGAATGCCTATGCAGCCAATGCTCGCGTGGTTTCGGTGGTCAAGGAACTGCTCGATGCCCTGTTCGCGTCAACGTAACGGAGTAGCGCAACATGATCGTCAATAAGTCCATGTTCCCGCTGCAGACCGGGTTTGGTGTCATCTCCCAGATGCAGGGGCGGTTTGCGGACCTGCAGACCCAGCTCGGCACCGGCATGAAGGCCTCGACGCTCGCCGATATGGGGCGCGACCTGCCCATGTCGCTGTCCGTGCGGACGCGCCTCGCCAAGATCGAAGGCTATTCGGCCAATATCGACACGGTCAGCCTCCGCCTGAGCTTTCTCGACAAGACGATGTCGCGCCTTGACCAGATGGAGGGTGAGGCCCGCAATGCGGCGGTGCAGGGCCAGTATGGCAGCAACAACATCAACATGGCCACCATTCCGGGCCTCTCCAAGGGCCGGCTCGACGAACTGGTGACCCTGCTCAACTCCGATGTTGCCGGCCGCTACCTGTTCGGTGGCTCCAACACCGATACCGCTCCCCTGCCGACGACCGATGTGTTGCTCAATGGCCAGGCCGGCAAGGCAGGCTTCCAGGCCGTGGTTTCCGAGCGCAAGACGGCCGACGCAGGTACCGATGGCCGCGGGCGGCTGACGTCCACTCATACCGCTGCCACAACGACCGTCACCCTGTCGGAAGATGGCGTGCACCCCTTCGGCATGAAGGTCTCGACGATCTCGAGCACCAGCGGCGACGTCACCGTGACCCAGCCTACCGCCGGCACCCTGCCGCTCGGGGATGAGGTCAGCGTCACCTTTGCACCGGCGCCTGCCGACCAGATCCAGTCCGGGCAGACCATTTCGATGGGCTTCACCCTGCCGGACGGCACCGAGACGCAGATCACGCTGCGCGCCGTGACGGCCGCCGAGGCCAATGGGTCGAACAATGAGTTCGTGATCGGCCTCGATGCGGAAGAGACCGCGGCCAATTTCAAGACCGCGCTGGATGCAAGGCTGGTCGAAGTCGGCAAGTCGGAACTGTCGGCCGCCTCGACCTATGCCGCCTCGGAGAACTTCTTCAACGGCCCGGGCGAGCCGGTGCTGCGCGTGTCGGGGAGCCCCGCCACCGCCACCTCGCTGCGCGTCGCCGATGCCAGCGATACAGTCATGTGGTATGGCGGCCAGACGCCGGCCGTATCCGTGCAGGGACTGGGCCGGCTGGAGATCAGCAGCTCCGCCGCCAATTCGGTTACCTTGGGTGAGAAGGCGCCGGTTTCGGCCAAGCACGGCTTCCAGATCACCGGCATATCGCCCGATACCGCCAGCATCGACACCAGCTATGCCGCAGGCGACCCCAGCAGTGCCAGCGTTGCATTCACCGCTGTGCCGGCGGCCGGCGAGACGGTCGAGGTGACCCTGACCGAGCCCAATGGCAATACCCGCACCCTGCAGCTGACGGCCGTTGTCGGCAAGGCTGGCTCGGGCCAGTTCAGCATCGGCGCCGATGCCGATGCCACGGCCGACAATTTCTCGACCGCCCTCAATGTGGTGGTGACCGAGGCGGCGATGGCTGCCGAGGGCAATCCGCGCCAGAGCGTCACGGCCAAGGTCGATGACGCCACCCGCGTGAATTACGGCATGGAAGCCAACGAGTCCGGCCTGCTGCGCCTGATGCGCACCCAGGCCGCGATGACGGTGGAAACCTATCCCACCGAGGCCGATATCCGCGCCTCCCGCGAGCCGATGCGGCTGGCGGCCATGGCCCAGCCCGATGGCCCGCTTCGCATCGCTGCCCTCAGCGACTACGAAAAGGCCGTCACTGCCGATATCCGCTCCGCCAATGGCCGCTTCGATGCCATGGCCAACCGGCAGCAGGAAGCGCTTTCTGAATCGCATAATGCCGAAAAGGGCTCGATCGAGATCCTGACCATGGAGCTGGCGGTGGCCAGCATCACGCTCAAGAGCTCGACGTCGCGTCACACCGCCTACAAGGCCCAGCTCGACAACCTGCTGAGCGACATCGAGACGGTCAGCAAGGAAGATGTCGCCATGGAGATCCTGGCCCTGCAGACCCGCCTGCAGGCGAGCTACCAGGCCACGGCCATGGTCAGCCAGCTCAGCATCGTGAACTTCCTTTAGCAACGCCGGCCCGCCGCCTTCGCGCGCGCCTGTCGTTCACAGAGTTGCCAAAAACAAAGCCCCGCATCGCTGCGGGGCTAATTGCATTGTCGGTAATTGGGGGGTCAGTTGCCGCGCAGGCCTGCAGCGATCTGGCGATTGAGCCGGACCAGCACGTCGAGCTGCTGTGGCTGCGGATTGGCCTCAAGCAGGATTTCGCGGGTCTGGTTCATGATGAACATGCCCAGATTGGCGATGTTCTGGCGGATTTCCTGGGGCAGGGGGCTGTCTTCCTTGGTCACCGCGGCCATGAAGATGATCCACAGCTTGCGATTGAAGGTCAGCGCGGCCTTCAGTTCCTGCTGGGTACCGGTCGCCCACTCGTCCTTGACCTTCTGCAGGCCCGCGGCTGCCTTCATCAGGAGGGCAGATTCGCGTTCACGGGGGGATTCAACGACTTTGGTCGTCTGCTGGTAGGCCAGAGCGCCTTGCTGATGCATGGTCTAGGAGGTCCTGTTCGTACTCAATAAGCCTTTGGGCTGCCTTCAGACCTTTGTAGAGAGACCCGGTTAATATCTCGTTGTTTATTTGCTCCAAAATCTCCAGGGAAGAGGGAACGGCCTCCAGGAAATCCCGGCTCATATCGAAGTAGGCGCGCTTGGCAGTCTCGCCTTCGTCGTCGTCGATATACATCAGCTGCACGGCCAGGTAGATGCGTTTGGCGGGCGTGTTGGCCGTCTCGGAGGTCAGGATATCCTTCTCGCGCAGGATCGGCGCCCGCCCCTCGATGAAGAGGCGCGTCCTCTGGTCCGAATTGGTGATGATGCAGTTGCCGACCAGCAGCTTTTCGCCGGGCTTCAGTTCGACCTTGAGCGCCATTTAGCCTGCCTCCACGACTCGAAATTCGTCCTGACTGGTCTAGCTCGCCCATTCGGCGAAAACAATGAAGGCGGGCCTTTGGCCCGCCTTGTGGATCGTATCGTGATGAACGAATGAGCGTCTAGCGCAGCAGCTGCAGGATCGACTGGTCGGCCTGGCTGGCCAGCGACAGCGAGTTCTGCGACAGCTGCTGGCGGGTCTGCAGGGCCAGCAGGTTGGCAGCTTCCGTGTTCATGTCGGCCAGCGTCAGGTTGCCGGCGCCGGTTTCGAGCGTATCGATCATGGCGGTGGTAAACGACTTGCGGTTCTGCACGATGGAGAGGTTCGAGCCGAAGGTGGAAGCCTGCGAGCGAACTTCGTCGAGCGCCTTCTTCATGTCGGACAGCAGACCGTCGATGGTCGTGTCGCTGTCGAGCTGCTCTTCCTCGAGTTGGGTCGGGACGCCCAGGTTCAGCGCGTTGACGGTTTCACCGCCGTCGGTCTGGATGTCGATGGCCGAGGTGCCGGTTTCGTTGAATGTGATGGTCAGCTTGTCGCCGCGTAGCAAGTTGATGCCGTTGAACGAGGCGTCGTCGGCGAGCTTGTCGAGCTGGTCACGCAGTTCGTTGAACTGGTCGGCCAGACCGGCGCGAACCGAGTTACCGGTGATCTTGCTCTCGGCTAGCGCGGCGCCGGTCAGGTTGCCACCGGAGGCCCCGGTGATGTTCAGCTCTTGGGTCGACTGATTCTCGATACGGAGCTTGCCGTTGTCGTTGGAGGCGCGGATGAAGCCCTGAAGATTGGTGTCGGCATTGATTGCGCGCACCAGTTCGTCGGCATTGTAGGCAGTGCCGGTTACGGTGGCAGCGGTCAGGTCGACAGTCGAGGCGGTGCCAAAGGTGTCGGAGACAATGTTGATGCTATTGCCCGAAGCCGTCACGCTGGCGCCTTCGATCTTGGCATTGAGAATGGCTGCGAACTCTTCCGCATCGTCAATGGTGCCATCCATATTGCCGGCGGCAATGACGTCCTTGTATGAGACCTCGATCTGCTGGTCTTCGCCATCGATGGTAGCGGCGAAGCTGATCTTGGCATCCTGATTGAAGGCGAGGGCAGTGCCGCCCCAGGTGAAGGAACCTATGCCAGCAGTGCCCTGATCCAGACCTAGCGCGCCGTTGACTGCTGCGCCCAGGCCAAGATTACCAAGGGTCGCGTCAGCGGTGGTGTCGGCACCGGTGTTCTGCGTCGCGATCATAATGTTGACGTCGGAGGTCGAGCCGGTGGTTTCCGACGTGATCGTCAGCACATTGCCGGCGAACGACACGGTGGCGCCGGTCAACTGGTTGTTGATCACAGTGGCTAGGTCTTCGGCGGTGGTAATCGACGTGCCGGTGAGGCCGGCAGCTGCAATTTCGGCAGCGTTGATGTCGATACTCTGGGCAGCGTTGCCATCCACCACGACGTCGAAGGAGAGCGTATCGTCATCGAGGTTGAGCGGGCCGGCCATGGTGAAGGATGCAGAGCTGGCGGTCGCTGCGGCGGCGCCGGTGCCGTCGGTGCCGGCTACGGGAGCATTCATGCCGAGCGCCGTGGCGGTCAAATCTTCATTGGCGAGCTTGACTGCGCGCGGCACGGTGCCGACTGCGCCCCCATCGAAGCTGATTTCACCGGCGGTGAGATTCTTGTTGAGGCCGTATGATGCGGTCTGGAAGGACTTGTCCTGGCGCGCCTGGCGCAGGGTCGACTGCATCGATTCGAGGGTCTTGGTCATGGCCGACAGGCCATTGTCCGCGGCTTCCAGCGTCTGGATGCCGTTCGCCATGGAATCGATCAGCGCGCCCAGGTCGCTGGCGCGATTGGTAAGGCCCTTGGCCGTGAACCAGCTGGAAGGATTGTCCAGAGCCGAGTTCACCTTATTGCCGGTAGCGAGACGATTTTGCGTCGTCTCCATCATGTCGGCAGTGCTCTTGAGCGAGAGTAGGTTCGACCGTACGGCCTTTGAGAGGGAGATATCCGCCATCTATGCAATCCTTGCCATGGGCCCGTCTCGGCCCCTTGCACAAGTGTTAACAGCGGTTTCTTAAAGGGGCGTTAACCATGCGAATTGACGCGCGGTAAACCATGATTAACGGGTTTCGAGGGCGCAAAAGAGAAGGGGCGGGTCTTGCGACCCGCCCCAACTAACTGAACGATATAGCTTTTTCCGATTAACGGATGAGCTGCAGGATCGACTGGTCGGCCTGGCTCGCCAGCGACAGCGAGTTCTGCGACAGGGACTGACGGGTCTGCAGAGCCAGCAGGTTTGCAGCTTCCGTGTTCATGTCGGCCAGCGTCAGGTTGCCGGCGCCATCTTCCAGCGTGTTAATCATGGCGTTGGTGAAGTCCTGACGGTTCTCGACGATCGAGAGATTCGAACCGAAGCTGGAAGCCTGCGAACGGACTTCGTTCAGTGCAGACTTCAGCTTAGCCAGTTCAGCGTCGATATTGGTGTCGCTGTCGAGGTCCTTGGCTTCCAGAGTGGTCGCCACGCCCAGGTTTGACGAGTTGATCGTTTCATTGTTCTCGGTCTGGATATCGATCGAGGACGTACCGGTTTCGTTGAAGGTGATCGACAGCTTGTCGCCACGCAGCAGATTGATACCGTTGAACGAAGCGTCGTCGGCAATCTTGTCAAGCTGGTCGCGCAGTTCGTTGAACTGGTCGGCCAGGCCTGCACGCACGGAGTTGCCAGCGATATCGCTTTCGGCGATAGCAGCGCCGGTCAGTTTGCCGGCGGAAGCGCCGGTGACTTCGAGAGCCTGGGTCGACTGGTTCTCGATGCGCAGCTTGCCGTTGTCGTTGGACGCACGGATCATGCCGGTCAGGTTTTCATCGGAGTTGATGGTCTGAACCAGCTCGTCAGCGGTGTAGGCAATGCCTTCGACCGTTGCCAGAGTCAGGTCGACGCCCGAGTCGGTACCGAAGGTATCGGACACGAGGTTGATGTTGTTACCCGAAGCTGAAACAGTCACACCTTCCAGCTTCGAGCCGAGGATAGCAGCGAATTCTGCGGCGCTATCAATGGTCGAGTCGTTGTTGCCGGCCTTCATCACGTCGTCCTGCGTGATTTCGATTTCCTGCTCTTCACCGTCGATGGTGGCAGTGAAGGAAATCTTGGCATCCTGGTTCACCGAGATGGCTTCGTTCGGCCAGGTAAGGCTGGCGAAGCCGGCAGTGCCGAGGTCGTCACCGGCGGTGCCGTTGACGGCGGCGGTGAGACCAAGGTTGGCCAGGGTGGCGTCGGCAGTGGTGTTGGCGCCGTCGGCCTGGGTTGCAATGGCGATGTCGACGTCGGACGTCGAACCGGTGCTTTCCGAGGTGACGGTCAGTGCGTTGCCGGCAAACGAAACGGTTGCGCCGGTCAGCTGGTTGTTGATCACGGTTGCCAGATCTTCGGCCGTGGTGATCGACGTGCCGGTGAGGCCGGCAGCGGTGATTTCAGCGGCGTTCAGGTCGATGGTCTGGGCAGCGCCACCGTCAACGGTCACGTCGAACGAGATGGTATCGTCGACGAGGTGGAGCGGGCCGGCCATGGTGAAGGCTGCAGTGCCCGAAGAAGCAGCAGCTTCGCCGGTACCGTCGGTGCCGGTCACGGCTGCGTTCATGCCGAGGGCAGCGGCGGTCAGGTCTTCATTGGCGAGCTTGACCGAACGGGCCACATTGCCAACCGAACCCTTCGAGAAGGAGAGTTCGCCGGTGGTGAGGCTGTCGTTCACGGAGAAGGAAGCGGTCTGGAAGGACTTGTCCTGGCGAGCCTGGCGCAGGGTCGACTGCATCGATTCAAGCGTCTTGGTCATGGACGAAAGGCCATTGTCCGCAGCTTCGAGCGTCTTGACGCCGTTCGCCATGGAGTCGAGCAGGGAGCCCAGGTCGCTGGCACGGTTGGTGAGGCCCTTGGCAGTGAACCAGCTGGAAGGATTGTCCAGGGCCGAGTTCACCTTGTTGCCGGTGGACAGACGGTTCTGGGTGGTTGCCATCATGTCCGCGGTGCCCTTCAGCGAGAGCAGGTTGGAACGGACGGCTTTCGAGAGCGAGATATCAGCCATTTAGGGTAGTGTCCTTTTCTAGGATTACGCAAGCTACAGCGCCTCTTCCTGAGGCAGGGCGATCCTTGAACGTCAGGCTCTAAAGAACTGTTAAATGGATGCCGAACATTTAGGCAAATTTGGCCGCCAGAGTATCTGCGCAAGAAAAAAGCCCCGGAGACCGGGGCTTTGGGGATCGTTTCAGGCATTCACCTGGCGTGAACTATGCCAGCAGGTCCTTGAGACGGGCCTGGGATTCCTCGGGGATGGTGCTGGAGCCAATGCGGCGGATCAGCTCTTCCATGGTCTGGGGCGTGGGCGGCAGCGCGCCGGCGATCACCGCAGCGGCAAACATCGAGGATGAATCGCGGCGCGGCGCTTCCGGCTGGGCCGGCTTCCCCTGATCGTCGGGCGTGAATTCCCTGTTGTTCCTTGCGGCAGCGTCTTCCCGGGCGGCGGGTGTGCTGTCAGGCAGTATGGCCCGTTCGCCCTTGAGGGGGCGATGACGGTAATCGGCCATGTTGGCGCCGCTGGCGATAGGCTGGTCGGCTGTAATGGCAGAAATCATGACGCTGTCCCTGCATCTGAAATTCCAGCCCGTACGGTTAGCCCATCCCTGTTGTCCGGCCGTTACCTAAATCCGTCCCAATCGATTCAAATTGTTCCTGGGTCACAGGGCCCGGTTGATGGCGATGCCGCGCGCCGAGCTGCCGGGATCCACCGTAATGGTGCCGGCACGGCCATAGGTCTTGGCCTGGTTCTGCTGTCCCACGACCTTGGCGACGTCGGTGAGAATGTCTTCGGTGACCATACGGGCCGTTGCCAGCACGCGCAGGTTCTCGGCCATCTGCGTGGCCAGGCGCTCGTGGCCGAGGCGCAGGCGTTCGATGGCATCGGGTGCCTGCTGCTTGAGGCGCGCGCTTTGGCGCTGCACGGAACGGGCAAAGCCGACATAGTCCTGTGCCAGCCGGGTCTTCTCCGGGGTCAGCGTACCCGCCTGGCGCATATGGCCGGCGCGCAACAGCGTGGTTTCCTCGTTCATCACATTCACCAGCGATGCAAGCGCCAGCTCGGCCATGTTGCAGAGCTCTTCGGCCGGCAGGCTATCGAGGGCGGCGAGGCGTGCGGCTGCGGTCATTTGCGGGCTCCCGGCAGTGTGTTCAGATTGTTGTTGGCTTCCTGCAAGGCGAGCAGGTCGGGCAGAAGTTGTTCGGCGATGCCGAGTCCCCCATTCTGGGCCATGGTCGCGGCCAGCTGTTCGGACTGCATGGAGCGCCAGGTTTCTTCCCCGAAGCCGCCGCCCATGACGCTTTCGTCGGTCTTGAGGCTGGAGAAGAGTTCCTTGGTGAGGGTGTTGAGGAACACGCCTTCGAATTCTTCCGCCTGCTGGCGTACGCGGGCGATCTGGCCGGGGGTGAGGCTGGAGCCGGGCTGCTTGATGGTATCGATCATCACAGCACCTCGATCTCGGCCTGCAGGGCGCCCGTGGCCTTGATGGCCTGGAGGATGGCAATCAGGTCGCGCGGGGAAATGCCAAGTGCATTGAGGCCGTCGACCAGTTCCTGCAGCGTCACCGACTCGTTGACTACGGCCAGGGCGGTCTCCGACAGGTTGGCATTGAGCGTCGTATTGGGCTCCACCGCCGTGACGCCCTGGCTCAGCGGGTTGGGCTGCACCACTGTGGGGTCCTCGGCAATGGTCACGGTCAGGTTCGACTGCGCCACGGCCACGCTCGACACCCGGACGTCCTTGCCCATGACGATGATGCCGGAATTCTCGTCGATGACGATCTTGGCCGTCTGGTCGGTCTGGACGATCAGCTGTTCGATGTCGGTCAGCAGGTCGACGATATTGCCGTTGAAGCCGCGGGGCAGGGTGACCCGTACCGTGGCCGGATCCTCGGGGGTCGCTGTGGGGGCGCCGATGAAGTCATTGACCGCCAGCGCGATGCGGCGAGCCGTGGTAAGGTCCGGGTTACGCAAGGCCAGCCGGAGGGAGGTCTGCGAGCCGAGATGGAAATCGATCTCGCGTTCGACCAGGGCACCGGAGGAGATGCGGCCGGTGGTAGGGACACCCGAGATGATGGTCGCTGCATCGCCCTCGGCCTTGAAGCCATTGATGGAGACCGGGCCCTGCGCAATGGCATAGACCTCGCCATCGGCGCCGACCAGCGGCGTCACCAGCAGGGTGCCGCCCTGGAGGCTGTCGCTGTCGCCCAGCGCGGCCACGGACACGTCCATGCGCGAGCCCTGGGTGGCAAAGGGGGGCAGGTTGGCCGTTACCATGACCGCCGCGACATTGGCAGTGCGGACATTCTCGCCGGCGGTATTGACGCCGAGCCGTTCCAGCATGGATTGCAGCGACTGCTTGGTGAAGGGGGAGTTGTTGAGGCTGTCGCCCGTGCCATTGAGGCCAACCACGAGGCCATAGCCGACCAGCTGGTTCTCGCGCACGCCTTCGAAGTCGACAATGTCCTTGATGCGCGCCGCCGCGGCACTGGCCTCGAGGGTCGGCAGCAGCACCATGGTTATGGTGAGCGCTCCGGCGAGCAGCTTGCGCAGCAGTGATCTGGTCATCAGGCATCCCCGTCGTCTGGCCGAGCCTTCCCCATGGCGCAGCATTCGCAGACGGCATTGCGAAAACCGTGCCAGTTCTGGCGGCCGGCGGCAGAGGCCCGGATAGCAAGGGGTTTCGGGCTATAGGAGGCGCCGCATCTGGGAACGGAGTGGGCTGCTGAGCAATTCTTGCCGGGCTTGTTAAGGCCTTGTTAACGGCTGGCGGCAGATTTTGCCGGTGAAGGCCGCGAACCGATTTGAGTCCCAGCTTGCGCATCGACACCACCAACCGAACCTCTGGCGTAGGCCGCGGCAATGCCGCGGGCCGCTCCGGCTCGGGCGTGGACTTCGTCCCGGCCGGGGGCGGGGCGCCGGCACGTGTCGCCGGTACAACGCCGATGCAGGCCATGGCGGGGATCGATTCCATCCTGGCTCTGCAATCGGTCGAGGGGCCGCTCACCGCCCGGAAGAAGGCGGTTCGCCGCGGTGCCTCGCTGCTTGATCTGCTGGATGAGATCAAGACCGACCTGCTGATCGGCAGGGTCAGCGCCGACAGCCTTGATGGCATGGTGGCCATGCTTTCGGAGATGCGCGAGCGCTCGCTGCCGGGCCTCGACAGCCTGCTCGACGACATCGAATTGCGGGTCCGCGTCGAGCTCGCCAAGTTCGGGCGCTTTCCTCCGGCCTGACCGCTGGTCATCAAAATGTTGTCAGTTTCAGGCTATGCGCCTGACGCGCTGGAGGTTTTCCCGGTTAAGCAGCATTGCGCTGAACGCTTGCCGAGGGTTGCCTAGGCGCATATATAGGCCGCCTTAGGGGTGCATTGGAGTTGAGTCTGCTGATGTCTTCGGTTGCAGAAGTGATTGAATACCGGCCCAGTGACGACGAGCCGTTCATGAATCCGCGCCAGCGGGAGTATTTCAGGGCCAAGCTCAACGCGTGGAAGGACGACATCCTCCGCGAGAGCCGTGGGACCCTCGACAACCTCCAGGAAGAGAGCCAGAACCATCCTGACATGGCCGACCGCGCCAGTTCGGAAAGTGACCGCTCCCTCGAATTGCGCACGCGGGACCGGCAGCGCAAGCTGATTGCCAAGATCGATGCGGCGCTCAAGCGCCTCGATGATGGCACCTACGGCTATTGCGAGGAAACTGGCGATCCGATCGGCATTGCCCGGCTTGATGCCCGCCCCATCGCCACGCTCAGCCTGGAAGCCCAGGAAATGCATGAGCGCCGCGAAAAGGTCTACCGGGACGAGTAACCGTCCAGCAGTTTGCAGACAGGCCCGCAGCTATGCGGGCCTTTTTCTTGGGCGGCCGGGGATCTGTCGTCCAAAAGACAGTTCTACTGAAATTCGATAGTTTTCCTGCCTTGCTTCAACCTTATCTTCGCGGCCATATGAGGCCGTTGAACTTGGGAGGGCAACATGCAGTTCGTCTCGAAAGCGGCCTGGCTTGGTCTGGCAATCGTTCTGGCGCTGAGTTCTCCCGGGGCGGCTGCCGATCAGAAGATCACGCTGCTGGAAAACACCGATCTGCCCGGCTTCGACTACGCCATTGTCCGCGATACTGACCTCGACGCCTGCAGCGCCGCCTGCGCCGAAGACAATATCTGCCGCGCCTTCACCTTCAATTCCCAATCCAGGTGGTGCTTCCTCAAGGGCACGGTCGGCGAAGAGGCGCAGTTCGACGGCGCCACATCCGGCCGCGTCAGCCGGGCGCCATCTCCTGCGGTCACCGAGGCCGTCCGCCAGGCCGAGCTGCCCTTTCCGGCGCAGAACATCATCGATGCGGCCCGCCGTTTCGCCGATGAACTGCCCCAGACCGATGCGCCACCACCCAAGGTCACCTATGCCGGCCTCGTCGCTTCGGGCGACGAAGCCATGGAGGAGGGCAATCTGGCCGGCGCCATGGTGGCCTACCGCCAGGCGCTGGCCATCAATGCCAATGACCGCGCGGTCTGGCAGGCGCTGGCCCAGGCCGCGCTGGCGCGGGCCGAAATGGTTGCCGGGCAGTCCGAGGGCGACGACAGCCGCGAGCTTGCGGTCACCGCCACGTCGGCGGCCATGAATGCCTTCCTGCGGTCCACCGAGACGCAGGAGCGAGCCGATGCGCTGGCGGCCCTCGCCAATGGCATGGAATACCGCGAGATGTGGCGCGAGGTCATCGCCACCTACCGGCTGAGCCTGAGCCTCATGCCAAACGAAGCCGTCGCGGCCCATCTCGACGAGGTCGTGGCGCAGAACGGCTTCCGCGTGGTCAATCACGTGGTCGATGCCGAAGCCGCCTCTCCGCGCGTCTGCGCGGTATTTTCCGCGCCGCTGCCGAGCGGGTCGACCGATCTTTCCGCCTATGTCGTCATTGCCGACACGCCGCAGGCCTCCGTCGAAACCGAGCAGGACCAGATCTGCGTCGAGGGCCTGCTGCATGGTGGGCGCTATGACATCCGCCTGCGCGCCGGGCTGCCTTCGGCGGATGGCGAAACCTTGCTGAGCGATGTCACGCTCGATGTCTATGTGCCAGACCGCTCGCCCTTTATCGGCTTTGCCAACAATGCCTATGTCATGCCTGCCGGTCTCGGCGGCGGCCTGCCGATCACCTCGGTCAATGCCGATATTGCCGAGGTCATGATCTACCGGATCGGTGATCGCTCTGTGGCCACCGCCGTGCGCGATGGCATTTTCCAGGGCAATCTCAGCGAATATGGCGCCGAGGACATTGCTAATCGCGTCGGCGAGCAGGTGTGGACCGGCGAGGTTGACCTGGCGCGGGGCGAACCCAATGCGCTGACCACCACGGCCATTCCGGTGGCCGACACGCTCGGCGACATGCCGGCCGGAGCCTATGTGATCACCGCCAAGATCAAGGACGAGTATTCCGAATACTGGTCCGAGATGGCCACGCAGTGGTTCATCGTCACCGATCTCGGCCTCACCACGATTGCCGGCGATGACGGGGTGCATGCCTTCGTGCGTGGCCTGACCGATGCGCAGCCCATTGCCAATGCCACGGTGCGGCTGGTTGCGGTCAATAATGAAGTCCTCGGTGAGACCACCAGTGATCCCGAAGGCCGCGCGGTGTTTGCACCGGGCCTGGCGCGCGGCGAGGGGGGCAGGGCGCCGCAGCTGCTCGTCGCCGAGACGGAGGATGGCGACTATGCCTTCCTCGACCTCTCCCGCCCTGCCTTCGATCTGACCGATCGCGGCGTCGAGGGCCGCCCCTCGCCGGGTCCGCTCGACGTCTTCGCCACCACAGAGCGTGGCGTCTACCGACCAGGCGAGACGGTCTATCTGACGGCCCTGCTGCGCGATGACCGCGCCATGGCCGTCACCGGCCTGCCGCTGACGCTGGAAGTCGAGCGCCCCGATGGCGTCGTCGCCACGCGCGAAGTGCTCAATGATGCGGGCGCTGGCGGCTATTTCGCCGCTCTGCCCATGGTGGCCGAGGCCATGCGCGGTTCGTGGACTGCCCGGCTCTATGCCGACCCCAAGGCGGAGGCCCTGTCGAGCACCAGTTTCCTGGTCGAGGATTTCGAGCCCGAACGCCTGGCCTTCGAGATCAGCGCGCCCGAAACGCCGCTGGAAACCGGTGTCGTCACCGAGATCGACGTCGCCGCCAAGTATCTCTATGGCGCCACTGCGCCCGGCCTCGCCATCGAGGCCGATGCCATAATCCGCCCGGTGACCACTCTGGCCGATTTCCCCGGCTATACTTTCGGCCGGCTCGACGACACCATCGAGACCAGCCGCGAGCCGCTGGGCGTGGTCGGTACGACGGACGAATCCGGCGATGCCGTGGCCGAGGTGACCTTGCCTGAACCGCAGGTCACGACACGCCCGCTCGAGGCCCAGCTCCTGCTGCGCCTCGTCGACACCAATGGCCGCACCATTGAGCGCAGCCTCAGCCGGCCCGTGCTGGCCGGTGGCGATCGCATTGGCATCAAGCCGGCCTTCAGCGATGCGACCGGTCTCGAAGAGGGCAGCGAAGCGCGCTTTGATATCATAGCCGTGTCGCCCGAGGGCGAAGCCGTGGCCAAGACTGGCCTCGACTGGTCCATCTCGCGCGTCGAGACCAATTACCAGTGGTATCGCAACGGCAGTGCCTGGCAGTGGGAAGCCATTACCACCACGCGTGAAATCGCCACCGGAACTGTCGACACGCCCGATGGCGGACCGGCCAGCATCGGCGCCAATGTCGATTGGGGCCTCTACCGCGTCGAGGTCGAAAGCCCCGGCCCGGACGCCACTTCGTCCAGCTACGAATTCTATGCCGGCTACTATTATGCCGATGCCGGCAGCGACACGCCGGACACGCTGCAGGTTGCGCTCGACAAGCCGGCCTACCGAGTCGGCGAGACGGCCAATCTCAAGCTCGATCCGCAGTTTTCCGGCACCGCGCTGGTGATGGTGGTCGACAACCGCGTCATCGCCATGCAGGCGGTCGAGGTGCCCGAAGGCGGCACCACCGTGCCGCTTGAGGTCACCGACGCCTGGGGTCCTGGCGCCTATGTCACTGCCATCCTCTATCGTCCGGCTGACGCCAGCGAGAAGCGCATGCCATCGCGGGCGCTGGGACTGGCCTTCGCCGATGTTGAACCGGGCGATCGCAAGCTCGCTGTGACCCTCGATACGCCAGCAGAAACGCTGCCGCGGCAGAGCTTCACCACGACCGTGGAACTGGGCAACCTGGCCGCCGGCCAGACCGCCTATGTCGCGGTCGCGGCGGTGGATCTCGGCATTCTCAATCTCACCAACTTCAAGGTGCCGGATCCGGACGGATGGTATTTCGGCCAGCGCCAGCTCGGCATGGATATTCGCGACCTCTATGGCTCGCTGATCGATCCGACCCAGGGCCTGGCTGGAGCCATGCGCTCGGGCGGCGACGGTGGCTCGTCGCGTACCGGCACGCCGCCGGCCACCTCGGTGCTGGTCGCGCTGCATTCCGGGATCGTGGAAGTCGATGCCGATGGCACGGCCACGATCACCTTCGACATGCCGGACTTCTCCGGCACGGTGCGGGTCATGGCAATGGCCTGGACCGACACGGCCGTGGGCCATGCCTCGGCCGATGTCATCGTCCGCGATCCGGTGGTCGTTACGCTCAGCCCGCCGCGCTTCTTGCGCGTTGGCGACGAATCGCGCCTCCTGGTCGAGATCAACAATATCGGGGGCGCTGCCGGCACCTATGGCGTCGCGCTGTCGACGGGCGACGGCATCGCCACGCAGGGCGAGTCCACCGATATCGAGCTTGCTGAAGGCGAGCGGACATCGCTCGACCTGTCGCTCAATGGCATGCAGATCGGCGACTGGCCGGTGGTGCTGACCATCACGGCGCCTGATGGCTCCACCCAGACCAAGGAACTGCTGCTCGGTGTCCGGCCGATCAGCGCGCCGGTCACCACCAGCCGCCTGCTGCCCATTGCGGCAGGGGAGAGCGTCACCATTGGCGAGGATTTCTTCGACAGCTACATGGCCGATACCGGAGCACTGACCCTGGCCATCGGTCCCATTGCCCGTCTCGACGTGCCGGGCCTGCTGCTGTCGCTCGATCGCTACCCTTATGGCTGTGCCGAACAGATCTCCAGCCGGGCCCTGCCACTGCTCTATCTCAACGACGTCGCCAAGCTGATCGGCCTCACCGAAGACGAGGAACTCAACGACACGGTAAGCGACGCCATTGCGAACCTGCTGTCCAAGCAGACCTCCGGCGGTGGCTTTGGCCTCTGGGGGCCGTTCGACGGCGGGGATCTGTGGCTCGACGGCTTTGTCACCGACTTCCTGCTGCGCGCCAAGGCAGCGGGCTATGCGGTGCCCGAGCAGGCCATGACCATGGCGCTCGACAACCTCTCCAACCAGTTGTCCTACGCCTCGGATTTCGACAATGGCGGGGAAGACATCGCCTATGCCCTCTATGACCTGGCCCGGGCCGGGCGTGCCGCCATGGGCGATCTGCGCTACTATCACGAGGCGCGCCTTGATGCCTTCGGTTCGCCGCTGGCCCAGGCGCAGCTCGGCGCAGCCCTGTCTCTCTATGGCGATCCGACCCGCGCCAATTCCGCCTTTGCGGCGGCCGTTGCGGGCCTGTCCGAGCCTGACAATGCCAGGCGCTACCGTGCCGATTATGGCACCCGCCTGCGCGACATGGCCGGTGTGCTGGCCCTGGCCGCCGAGTTCAAGCCGGCCAGCGTGGACCTCTCCGCCCTGGCTACCCAGCTGGCCAAGCTGCGCGACCGCAAGGACTATACCTCGACGCAGGAAGACAGCTGGACCCTGCTTGCGGCTGCGGCACTGGGCGAGGCCAGCACCGATGGCTCGATCACGCTCGATGGCGAGGCCCTGACGGGCCAGGCCTATCGACGCTTCGAACAGGCCGGCTTTGCGCCGGTTGAGATCGCCAATACCGGCGATGTCGCTACCGAGGCCAAGGTCACCGTCACCGGCTATCCCGCCGAGGCACCGGAAGCGTCGAGCAACGGCTTCACGCTGAGCCGCGACTACTACCTGCCCGATGGCACGCCCATCGATCCTCAGGCTGATCCGCTCGGGCAGAACGAGCGGCTCGTCGTGGTGCTGACCGTGTGGCCGCAGCAGCTCGGATCGGGGCAATATATGGTGGCCGATCCGCTGCCGGCGGGCTTCGAGATCGAAAATCCGGACCTGTCGGCCGGAGGCGGGGTCTCGGACTTCAGCTGGCTCAGCCTGGATACCGCCACCCATGTGGAGTCGCGGACCGACCAGTATGTTGCCGCGTTCCGCTACTTCTCGGAAACCGGCAGCTTCACCACCGCCTATCTGGTGCGGGCGGTATCTCCCGGCAGCTTCGTGCTGCCCGGCGCCACGGTGGAGGACATGTATCGCCCCGAGTTCCGGGCGAATATGGGCGCGGGCGCCATCGAGGTTACCCCGGCCGGGCCATGAGTATGGTGCGGACCCATCGGATCTTGCGCCGGGCCACCTCTCCCTTTGGGGGAGAGGTCGGCGGCGAAGCCGACGGGTGAGGGGGCCTTTCTGTGCGAACGGATTTAAGCAAAGGCCCCCTCACCCGACCGAAGACGGTCGACCTCTCCCCCAAAGGGAGAGGTGAAGAAAGCCTGGTCAGTTCCCCCAAACCCTGGCTCCGGCGCCTGACGCTGGCTGGTCTTGCGCTGTTCGTGCTGGCCACGGCCGGCGCGATCCAGCTCAATTCGACGCTGGTCGGCATCGCCGCCACGCTGCCGCCAACGCCGGACGTCAGGACGCTCCCAGTTTCGGTCGCGGTTACCGACCGCGACGGCCTGCTGCTGCGTCCGTTCACGACTGACGATGGCCGCTGGCGCCTACCGGTCGATCGGGCGGGTGTAGATCCGCGCTTCATTGAAATGCTCATCGCCTACGAAGACCGCAATTTCACCCGGCATGACGGCATTGCCTGGTCGTCCATGCTGCGGGCGGCGGGCCAGTTCGTTGGCGCCGGAGGGCGGGTGGTGTCCGGCGGCTCGACGCTGACCATGCAGGTGGCGCGGCTGATCGAGGGACAGCCGACGCGCAACGTCTGGGGCAAGCTGCGCCAGATGGTGCATGCCGCAAGGCTGGAGCGCGATCTGGGCAAGGACGAGATCATCGATCTCTACCTCACGCTGGCGCCCTATGGCGGCAATATCGAGGGCGTCCGCGCGGCTAGTCTCGCCTATTTCGGCAAGGAGCCGGCACGGCTCACCACGGCCGAGGCCGCCCTGCTGGTGGCGCTGCCGCAATCGCCCGAGGCGCGCCGCCCGGACCGCGATCCGCTCGCCGCCCAGCGCAGTCGCGACATGGTGCTGGATCGCCTCGTGGCCATGGGTGCCTTGCCCGCGGAAGAGGCCATTGCCGCCAAGCGCGAGCCGGTGCCGATGGCGCGCCGCGACTTCCCCATGCTCGCCGCCCATGTGGCCGAGCAGGCGGTCAAGGCACAGCCGGACGCAAGGACGGTGGCCCTGACCATCGACAAGCGGCTGCAGGATGCGCTCGAGCGGCTGGCGGCGGGGCGGGCGCGTATCCTCGATCCGAAAGTGTCGGTGGCCATAGTGGCGGCCGATATCGACAGCGGCGAAATCCTCGCCTCGATTGGTTCGGCCGGGCTGTTCGCCACCCAGAGCGCCGGCTTTGTCGACATGACCACGGCGGTGCGCTCTCCTGGCTCGACGCTCAAGCCGCTGATCTATGGCCTTGCCTTCGAGCTGGGGCTGGCTCATCCCGAAAGCCTGATCGAGGACCGCCCGACGGCCTTCGGGGCTTACGTGCCGGTCAATTTCGACGGCTTCAACCGGGGCACCGTGACCATCCACGATGCGCTGACCGAGTCGCTCAACATCCCCGCCGTGGTCGTGCTCGATGCGGTCGGGCCGGCACGACTGGTGTCCCGGCTGCGGCGCGCCCATGCCGATCCGCGCCTGCCGGTCGATACGGCGCCGAGTCTAGCGGTCGGTCTGGGTGGTGTCGGCATCACGCTGCGCGATCTCGTTTCGGTCTATGCCGCGATCGGCAATGGCGGGGTGCCGGTCAGCCTGCATGACGGCATCAAACTGCAAGAAAACCGCCAGCATGCTGCACGCGTGCTGGACCCCGTTGCTGCCTGGTATGTCGCCGATATCCTGGCCGATGTGCCGCCGCCGCTGAATGGTTCGCCCGGCCGGATCGCCTACAAGACCGGCACTTCTTATGGCTATCGCGATGGCTGGGCCATCGGGTTCGATGGCAAGACGGTCATCGGCGTCTGGGTCGGGCGGCCCGATGGCGCGCCTGTTCCGGGCCTTTCGGGCATTGTCGGCGCCGCGCCGATCCTGTTCGAGGCCTTCGATCGGCTCGGCAATCGCAAGGCGCCGCTGCCGCGGGCGCCGGCCGGGGCGATCCTGGCCTCCAATACCGAGCTGCCCAGCCCGTTGCGCCGCTTCCGCCATCCCGACGAGGACATGGTGGCGCGCGATGCGGCGCCGGAAATCGCCTTTCCCGGCGATGGCGTGGACGTCGATCTGGGGCTGGCCTCGGGGGATTTCTCGCCGCTCATGGTCAAGGTGCGCAATGGCGTGCCGCCCTTCACCTATTTCGCCAACGGCGCCCCCTTCGGCCGTCCCGACTTCGCCCGGCAAAACCTCTGGGAACCCGACGGGCCGGGCTATGTGACGCTTTCGGTGGTGGATGCGGCGGGGCGGGGCGACAGCGTTACGGTGTTCCTAAACTAGTGCCCGCAAAGCATACGGGCCCCGCAGGGCCCGTGGATAACTTGTGTTGACGGGTAGGCTCAGAAGCCGAAGACGGTGGTGAGGCTGGACTGGCCATCGCCGTTCTGCACGCATTGGCCATTGGTATTCTCGCCGAACTGGAACAGGCCGCAATTGTTGTTGTTGCCGTTCTGCTCGATGGTGCCTTCGTGGCCATTGCCTTCCTGCACGATCAGGCCGTGATTGCCCGAGCCGTTCTGGTTGAATCCGGCAGCGTTGAAATTGCCGTTCTGGCTGGCATTGGCGCCGCTCGAGGACAGGCCTTTCATCAGCGAGAAGATCTGCAGGCCGGTGCCCAGGGCCTGCTGCTGGTCCGGGTCGGTGGGGGTGTAGCTGATCGAAACCTGGCCGGCGGCCATGGCGGGGGCGGCGAGGCTGGCAACGCCGATGACGGCGGCTGCAAGGGCGGCGATGAAGGTCTTGGTGAACTTGGTGGTCATGGCGTCTCTTCCTGGATTGGCGATTGCTGGGTGTTCCAGCCGATGACCTGAGATTATGCGTGCCCGACTGAACCGATCCGGAGCGGCATATTCAGAATGCGTTCAGTTGCAGGAGCCCTTGAGGCATCAGTCGTGCACCACCTCTCCCTTCGGGGGAGAGGTCGACGCGAAGCGGCGGGTGAGGGGGCCTTTACCGGGTGCAGTGCTCGTGGGTAGGCCCCCTCACCCGGCCTGCGGCCGACCTCTCCCCCAGAGGGAGAGGTAAGAAAGCAACAGGGCTCCGGTTGCCCGGAGCCCTGTGGGGCTGAGATCGGAGATGGGTTCAACGCAGGCTCGCCAGGTCCTGGTCGCAATCGAGGGTCTTGCCGTCGGCGGTGACGTCGAAGACGACATCGTAGCTCGCGCCGGCATTGATCAGCACCTTGCCAAGCGGAGTGGCCTCGTTGGCATTGGCGGTGAAGTAGCCGCCCTGGCTGATATTGGACGAGCCGCCATTGCCTGAGCTGCGGATGGCGAAGCGATATTCGCCGCTGAGGGGCGTGGGGCTGAGCACGGTGCCTTCAAGCGCCAGCATGCCGCGTTCGGCGCTGGCGGCGATGCCGCACTGGACGGCGCTGGCACCGGAATTGGCCATGCCGCCCGTGGCGGCTGCGGCGACCAGCGCCAGGCCGAGAAGAATGGCGCTGCTGCGCCGGGTGGGAATGATCATCTGTTCCTCCTGAGGTTGATAGGACGAGCCGGAAGGGGTGGCCCTTCCGGCCATCTGCAATTCACGTCAGGGCCGGATCAGGGGCAGGCCTGGACGAAGGCGGTGACATTGCCGGCGCCGGCCTGGGTCACGTTGGCATTGCAGCCATTGCCGACCTGGACGCCGGCGGCGACATTGCCATTGCCGTCCTGGGTCAGGATGGCGTTGTGGTTGTCGCCGAACTGGCCGACGCCGGCAGCGTTGTTCCAGCCGTTCTGCCAGGTATCGGCATAGTTGTTGTCGCCTTCCTGGCCGATGGCGCCGACATTGTTGCCGCCATTCTGGTGGCCGACGGCGGTGTTCCAGTTGCCGTTCTGGTGCACGCCCAGCTTGTTGTTCCAGCCGAGCTGGCTGCCGCCGGCGCCGTTGCCGAAGCCGAACTGGTTGACGAAGACGTCGTTGGACATGGCGGGGGCGGCCGAAGCAGCGATGGCGACGGCGGCGACTGCAGTGATGATGAGCTTGCGGATCATTTGGGTCTCTCCTGTCTTGGCAACGCTCCCTCCGAGCGCTTCTTGCCGATGTCACGAGAGTTAGCGGAGTGATTTGGAACGGCTGCTGAAGCGCGAATTCAGACTTCGTTCATCGCGTCGCCTGTCTCCGCCGGGCCCAGCACCACCCGGCGCAGGATGCCGATGGCATCGAGGAAGGCGCTGTCGTGGCTCACCACCAGGAGGGCCCCGTCATAGCCCCGCAGCCCGGCCTCGACCTGCTCGATGGCATGGATATCGAGGTGGTTGGTGGGCTCGTCGAGGATCAGCAGCTGCGGCGGATGATTGCCGCCGATGGTGCAGGCGAGGCCGGCGCGGAGCATTTCCCCGCCACTCAGCGTGCCGGCCTGCTGCAGCGCGGCATCGGCGCGGAACATGAAGCGGGCCAGTGCCGACCGGCAGGTATTTTCGTCGGCATCGGCATTGAGGGCGCGGAAATTGTCGCGGATGCTCAGCGCCGGATCGAGCAGGCTTACTGTCTGGTCCAGCATGGCATGTGGCACGAGGATGCGGGCGCTGCCACTGTCCGGGGGCAGGGCGCCGGTGAGCAGGCGGAGCAGGGTGGTCTTGCCTGCGCCATTGGGGCCGGTGATGGCCACCCGTTCCGGACCGGTCAGCAGCAATGAGAAATCGCGGATGACAGGGACATCAGCAGGGCCGCCGGTGAGCCCATCGGCCTGTAGCACGGCGCGGCCGGCGGGAAGGCCGGTGGACGTCAGCGTGACGGACAGGGGCGTCAGCACTTCGAGCCTGGCGCGCGCCTGGTTCGCGGCTTCGGCGGCGTCGCTGCGCAGGCGGTTGGCAAGGCGGCTATTGCCGCCGCTGGTGTTTTCCGAATTCTCTTTCATGCCGCCCAGCATGATTTTGGGAATGTCGCCCTTGGCCGCCTTGCGCTTGCCGGCGCCGTCCTTGCGGGCCTTTCTTTCGGCGACCGCCTGGAGCTTGCGGTCGAGCTCGGCGACCTTGCGTTCGGCGTGGCCGAGATCGTGTTCGGCGGCGGCCAGCTCCTGCGCCTTGCGCTCGGCATAGTGGTCCCAATTGCCGCCATAGCTGCGGGCGCCCAGCGTGGTCAGCTCGACAATGGCGTCCATCTCGCGCAGCAGGCTGCGATCGTGGCTCACCACGATGGCGGCGCCACGCCAGCGCTGCAGCAGATCGACCACGGCGCGACGGCCGTCGGCGTCGAGATTGTTGGTGGGTTCGTCGAGCAGGATGATGTCCGGCTCGGCCAGGATCAGCCGGGCAAGCGCGAGGCGGGTGCGCTGCCCGCCACTCAGCGTCGATAGCGGCCGGTCCGGCGCAAGGGCGGGCAAGCCGACATCGGCGAGGGCCGTGTCGATGCGGCCGGGCAGGGTCCAGTCGGCGTCGCCGGCATCGGCGGCACTGCCGAGGCCCTGTTCGAGCCGGTCGAGCAAAACCAGGGCCGGGGCGACTCCCAGATGGTCGGCGACGGTATCGTCATGACCCACTTGTACTGACTGCTCGAGCATGCCGATCGACCCCTGGATCGCAACCGATCCGGCAGATGGGCGGATAAGTCCGGCGATGATGCGGAGTAGGGTGGATTTGCCCGTGCCGTTGCGCCCGATCAGGCCCGTCCGGTGCTGGCCGAAGGAGAGATCGAGGGCGGTGAAGAGCGGCTGGTTATCGGGCGTGGACCAGCTGAGCTGGTGCAGGGCAACGGAGGCAGGCATGGGCGGATTCCAGGTGAGCGATGCGGGCAAGGCAGTCGTTCAGCGTGGAATCCATGGGTACCGTCCGGTCAGAGCTGCGGGTGTGGGGAAGATAGGGAAGGGGCGGGAGTTGTCAAGTTTGGCCAGCCTTGCCTCTCCCTTTGGGGGAGAGGTCGGCGGCGCAGCCGACGGGTGAGGGGGCCTTCCGCTCACACCGAATTCGGGAAGTCCCCTCACCCGACCCAAGTGGGGTCGACCTCTCCCCCAAAGGGAGAGGTGAAGACAGATTACGCCAGGTACCGCTTCTTGAGATGCGCCTTGAAGAAGTCGGCGTTGAGGGGTTCGCCGGTGGCGCGGGTGATCAGGTCGGGGGTCGACCAGCGCGAGGCCTGGCTCCAGATATTGTCGCTGCGCCACTGGTTGACGCCGGTGAAATCGCCCTTGCGAATGTCGTCGCGGAGCTGCGGCTGGGCTTTTTCGAGCGCGGCCCATTGCTGGGCGGCGATCATGGCGCCGAGCGTGTAGCTGGGGAAATAGCCGAAGGCTCCGGCGGGCCAGTGGACGTCCTGCATCGGGCCGTCCTTGGGGTCGTTGATGGTCGAGATGCCGAGATATTCGGTCATCCGGGCATCCCAGGCTTCCGGGATCTGGCTGGCTTCGAGCTTGCCGTTGACCAGGTCCTGCTCCAGTTCGTAGCGCAGGATGACGTGGAGGGGGTAGGTGACCTCGTCGGCATCGACGCGGATATAGCCGCGCTCGACGAAGTTCACCTCATTGAGGATATCGGCAATGTCCCAGCCGGGAATGGCCTCTTCGCCCAGATATTGATGCACCTGTGGCAGCATGAATTCCCAGAATTCCGGGCTTCTCGCGAGCTGCATCTCGACGAACAGGCTCTGGCTTTCATGGATGCCCATGCCGCGCGCCTTGCCCAGCGGCCAGTGCGACCATTCCTTGGGCAGGCCCTGCTCGTAGAGGGCGTGGCCGGTCTCGTGCAGCACGCCCATGAGCGAGGACAGGAACTCGTCGGTGCGATAGCGCGTGGTCATGCGCACATCGGTCGGCACGCCGCCGCAGAAGGGGTGGTGCGAGACGGCCAGCGAACCGTGGGTGAAGTCGAAGCCGACGGCGCGCATGGCTGCGAGGCCGAGTTCGCGCTGCTTGTCGATGGGGTAGGGGCCGTTGAGAGTCTTGCGGGGGCGCCTGGCCAGGCGTGCCTCCTGCGCGTCGAGGGCCTGGGGCACGAAGCCCTTAAGGAAGCTCTTGAGGTCAGCAAAGACCAGATCGAGATCGGCCGTGCGATTGCCTGGATCATACTGGTCCATCAGCGCGTCATAAGGGGCGAGCTTGAGCGCGTCGGCGCGCAACTGGGATTCCTCGCGGACCAGGGCCACGACGCCTTCCAGCGCCGGCAGGAAACTGTCCCAGTCGCCCTTGGCGCGCAGGTCGCGCCAGAGCTGTTCGGAGCGCATGGTGGCCGCGGTGCGGCGCTCGACGAATTCGGTCGGCAGGCAGGTGGCGTTGATATACTGGCGCTTGAACTCGGCCAGAGCGAGCCGCTGGTCTTTGCTTTCGGGCCGCGCCGCCTCGATCCAGTCGCCGATTTCGGGCGCCGTGGCCTGGGCATGGTACATGCCGGCGAGATTGGACATGGCTTCGGCGCGCTTCTCGCCGCCGCCGACCGCCATATGGGTGGCCTCGTCGGCGCCCAGGATGGAGAGGGCATGCTCCAGCGCTTCGAGCTTGCGGCCGAGATCATCGAGTTTCTGGAAGGACAATTGCAGACTCCGAAAGGTGGTCAGCGAGGTGTTCCACAGCCGGGCGCATCGGGCAAGCGTGCGGAAGCGCCGTCACTGTTCGCCTGCAACGCGCGATGGCCCACACTCAGTCCTTCGGCTTGGTGGCTTGCCAGGCGCCGCCCAGGGCGAGGCCAATCGCAATGCCGATACCGATGCCCATGGTCAGACTATCGATGGCGGTGCCGATCACTGCGCCTATCGCGGCGCCGACAGCAATGCCCAGGCTTACTGACATGGCAACCCTCCCTTGCCTTTGGCAAACCGACGGGCCGGCGATGGGTTCCATGAATGGGGAAGAGGCGCAGCCGGGGTGACTGCGCCTCCGGGAAGGCCGGGATCTGTTCTGGAAGCCGACCGGGCAGGCCTTCTGGTTCTGCCGGGGAGCCCCGGCGCGCCATTGGGGGAATGCGCGCCAGGGAATGGGGAGGTTCTTGCTAGAAGGGCAGGATCGCGTCCATGGCCTGCTGGCCGTAGCGGGGCTGCTGCACATCGGTGATCTGGCCGCGCCCGCCGTAGGAGATGCGCGCTTCGGCGATCTTGGACGACTGGATCGTGTTGTTGGCCTGGATATCGGACGGACGGACGATGCCGGCGATGATCATGTCGCGGACCTCGAAATTGACCCGTACTTCCTGGCGACCCTCGATCACCAGGTTGCCATTGGGCAGGACCTGCATGACCACGGCGGCGACCGAGGTCTCGAGGCTTTCCGAGCGATTGACCGAGCCATTGCCGCGATTGGTCATGCCCGAGTCGAACTCGATGGCGGCCGAGGGGTCGATGGAGCCGTCGCTGATATTGTCCAGGGCGACGCCGAAGATGCCGCCCATGCCGGCGGTGTTGGTGGAGTTGCGGCCCGACTGGGTGGTGTTGGCGATCTGGGCGCTGTCGTCGATGGTCACCATGACCGTGAGGATGTCGCCGATGCGGTGGGCGCGCTCGTCCTTGAAGAAGCCGCGGGCCGAGGTGCGATAGAGCGAATTGGGCTGGTAGGTATCGGCAATGGCCTCGGGCATAGGCATGCGGACCGGCTGGTAGCCGGCCGTGGTGGTCGGGTCGGCAATGGCGGTCAGCGGTGGGGCGGAGCCGACGCTGGCGAGGCGATCCATGGTGCTGCAGCCGGCAAGGGTTGCGGTCAGCGTCAGGAGGGTGGCGAGTTTGAAGAAGTGCATTGGTCTGATCTCCTGAAGCCTAGAGGCCGGCGAGGGCGAGCGGGTCGGTACCCACTTCGACTGCGCCGGGGGCAATTGCGGTGGCGCTGATGACGCGCTTGGACATGAGGTTGAGCACCTGCAGCGGGGCGCCGATGGTGGCGCCCGTCACGGCCTGGCCCTTGACCGTCAGGGTCATCGGGCCCTTGCGGAAATAGATGGTCACGGTGTCGTTCTTGGAAATGAGCTGGGGCACGGCCACGTCGGCGGGCTTGAGCATCATGCCCTCGCGGCTCTGGCGCAGCAGGGACTTGCCGACGACGTCGTCGAGCTGGGGAAAGCCGGTGCTTTCGACAAAGCGGAGCGGCACGGGGCGCATCTCGATATTGTCGGCTGAGAGCAGCGTGCCGGCCGGCAGGTTGGCGGTGATATGGGGCACGTCGACCATGAGCTCGATGGTCCCCGATACGTCGAGCGGCTGCTCGACGCCGGCAATGGTGAAGCGGGCGGTGAAGGCGCCGCTGCCGGGCAGGTAGCGCAGGCTGACGACGCTGGCCGGCTCGGCCACGGCCTCGGCATGGATGGCGGGCACGGGCGTATTGAACAGCGTATTAAGGCTCATGCCGGAGCCGAGGATGCCGCGCTGGGTCAGGTCGGCTGCGATCAGCGTACTGAGCAGGGTCTCATCGACAATGGCGGCGGCGCGGGTGACGCGGATGCCGCTGAGGCCTCCGGCCTCGAAATCGACAATGCCGAGGCGGCCGAGGGCGGTGGTGATGTCATCGAGGCCCACCACGCCGCTGGTGCCGGGCAGGGGGGCGCGGAACAGGGCCTGTTCGGCTTCGGCGCCGGCATCCTCGAACATGTCGCCGACGGTGACGAGTGCGGCGTTGACGACGATTTCCGAGCGCAGCACGGGCGCGGCCCAGGCGGCATTGGCGAGGAGGATGGTGGTCAGGGTGGCGAAGGCGGAACGCAGGATCATCAAGGTCGCTCCTATCAGCGCAACTGGCTGGTGGCCTGCATCATCTCGTCCGCGCCGGAGATGACGCGAGCGTTCATCTCGTAGGCGCGCTGGGCGGCGATGAGGTCGGCGATTTCGGTGACGGAATTGACGTTGGCCATTTCGAGATAGCCCTGCATCAGGTTGCCCACGCCATCGGCATTGGGCACGCCGACCTGGGCCGGACCGCTGGCGGCGGTTTCGATGAACAGGTTGTCGCCCAGCGATTCCAGGCCCGACTTGTTGACGAAGCGGGCGAGCTGCAGCTGGCCGAGCTGGGTCGGGACCGCCTCGTTGTCGAGGAAGGCGCTGACCATGCCGTCGGGCGAGATGGCGATCGAGGTGGCCAGGCCCGGGATATTGATGCCGGGATCGATGGGGTAGCCGGTCGAGGTCACGATCTCGCCCTCGGCGGAGCGCTCGAGCGAGCCGTCGCGGGTATAGGCGGTGCGCCCGTCGGGCAGCTGCACCATGAAGAAGCCTTCGCCGCGGACGGCGACGTCGAGTTCACGGTCGGTCATGTTGACGCCGCCCTGGCTCATCACGCGCGGGGTGGAAACGGTGCGCACGCCCGAGCCGATCTCGAGGCCGGCCGGCACCATGGTGCCCTGGTCGGAGGTCTGCGCGCCGGCGCGGGTGATCTGCTGGTAGAGCAGGTCCTCGAACTCGGCGCGCTGGCGCTTGTAGCCCGTGGTCCGCATGTTGGCGATGTTGTTGGAGATGACTTCGACATTGCGTTCCTGGGCGCTCATGCCGGTCGATGCGATGTAAAGAGCTTTCATGGCAGGTCCTCAGGGTTACGCGTTGCTGTCGCCGAGGCGCTGGATGGCGGTACGGCGCAGTTCGTCCTGCTTGCTGGCCAGCGAGGCCGCCGATTCATAGGCGCGGGTCACGCGGATCATTTCGGCCATTTCGCTGACGCCGGAGACGTTGGACTTTTCAATGAAGCCCTGCATGGCGCGGGTATTGGTGGCGGCGACCGGCGTGCCGCCGGAGAACAGGTTGCTGCCCTCGCGCAGCAGTTCCTGCGCATTGGCGAATTCGACGAGGCGCAGGCGGCCCTTGGGACCCGCGCTGGAGCTGATGGCGCCGTCGGTGGCGATCAGGATGCCGGTTTCGTCGGGGCCGAACTGTATGGGGCCGGCCTCGCCGAGGACCGGATTGCCGCTGGCGTCGACCAGGGTGCCGTTGGCGCTGAGCTGGAAGGTGCCGGCGCGGGTCCAGCGGTCACCGGCCGGGGTCTGCACGGCGAAGAAGCCATCGCCGTTGAGGCCGACATCGAGCTCGCTGCCGGTCTGCACCATGCCGCCGCCGGACAGGTCGTGAATGGTGGCCCAGTCCTGCACGTAGGAGAGGGGTTGGTCGAGGCTGGGGAATACCTGGTCGCGGGCGACCGGCATGACATATTCCTCGAACAGGATCTGCTCGCCCTTGAAGCCGGTGGTGTTGATGTTGGCCATGTTGTTGGCCACGACATCCATCTGCCGCTGCAGCGCGATCTGCCGGCTGAGGCTGATCAGTTGCGCATTCTCGATCATTGGCTGATCCCCGGAAAGTTAACGTCCCCGAGACCACCTGCTTCCCCAAGTCTGCGGTCTCGCCATTAACACTGCAGAAACCATGCCAAGGCCGAAACTTTAATAAAATCATATAGATAAGATGATCGCTTGGTTAGCCGTGGCGGGGCGAACTTTCCTGGCGCGGCAAAAGCTGCCCGGCAATTTTTGCCGCTTTGGCCCTGTTTGTAACCAATCGTTAACCATCGGCCGCTTAGCTGGGCAGGAGCCGGAATCGTCCGGAAAGTCCCGCATATGGCAGGTTGGCATGGCCGCTGAAGCAGAAGTCGACGATGCCGCCCCGGCCAAGAAGGGGATACCCAAGCTCTTCATCATCATTGGTGCGGCCGCTCTCGTGGTTGTGCTGGCTGGTGCGGGGCTCTTTGTCTTCCTGTCGTCGTCATCGGCGCCCACGGAAGAGGGTGCTGCCGAGCATGGCGGCGATGCCGCGGCTGCCGCAGCCGGGCACACGTTCATCTTCAACCTGCCGCCGATGATCGTGAACCTCAACAATGAGGAGCAGGCCGGCGCTTTCATGAAGCTCACGGTGGCTCTCGAGGTCGCCAATGAGGAAATGATGGTGGAGATCCAGCCGCGCATGGCCAAGGTGGTCGATGCGTTCCAGGTCTATCTGCGCGAATTGCGCCGGTCCGACCTGGAAGGCTCTGCCGGCGTCTATCGCCTCAAGGAAGAGCTGCTGCGCCGCGTCAATGTCGCGATCTATCCCAGCCGGGTCGAGTCGATCCTGTTCAAGGAAATCCTGGTGCAGTAATGGCTGGCCCCACCGAACAGGACAAGCTCGCGGAAGAATGGGGTCTGGATGCCGCTGAGGATTCGGCGGACAACATGACCGACGAGCAGCGCGCCGCCGCGGCCGCCGCCGAATGGGCCGCCATGATCGAGGGTGAGGCCGGGGAAGCCGAAGGCGGACCCGACCGCGTTCTCAACCAGGACGAAATCGACAGCCTGCTCGGCTTTGATGCCAGCATCGGCAGTAATGTCGAGCTCACCGGCGTCCAGGCGCTGATCAATTCGGCGCTGGTCAGCTACGAACGCCTGCCGATGCTCGAAATCGTCTTCGACCGGCTGGTGCGGCTGGCGACGACGTCCCTGCGCAATTTCACGTCCGACAATGTCGAAGTCACCATGGACTCGATCTCGTCGGTGCGCTTCGGCGACTATCTCAACTCCATTCCGCTGCCGGCCATTCTCTCGGTGATCAAAGCCGAGGAATGGGAGAATTACGGCCTGCTCACCGTCGATTCGAGCCTGATCTATTCCATGATCGACGTGTTGCTGGGTGGCCGCCGCGTTGGGGGCAATATCCGCGTCGAGGGCCGGCCCTATACGACGATCGAGATGGCGCTGGCCCGGCGCATGATCGAGGTGATCCTCGAGGATACCCATCGCGCCTTCGAGCCGGTGACGCAGGTTAATTTCAAGCTCGAGCGCATGGAGACCAATCCGCGCTTCGCCGCCATTTCGCGGCCGGGCAATGCGGCCATCCTGATCGAACTGCGCATCGAGATGGACGATCGCGGCGGCAAGATCGAAATCCTCTTGCCCTATGCCACCATCGAACCGATCCGCGAACAGCTGCTCCAGATGTTCATGGGTGAAAAGTTCGGCCGCGACCCGATCTGGGAAGGCCATCTGGCGACCGAAATCTATTCGGCCGACGTCGAGATCGAAGCCGTGCTGCACGAGCAGGACCTGCCGCTGTCGCGCGTGCTGAGCATGAAGCCGGGCGACACGGTGATGTTCGAGCGCCTGCCCACCGATCCGGTGCGGCTGCGCTGCGGCGATGTCGAGCTCACCGAGGCCATTATGGGCCATATCGGCGATCACGTATCGGTGCGGGTCAGCCGCCCCCTCAACCCGCCCCGGGTGACCATGGCGGCCTTTGAAGCAATCGACGAGAAAATGGAAGGACGATGATGTTCGGCTTGCCTCTGGGTTTGTTCGTGGAAGGCGCTGTCGCCATTCTGCTCGCACTGACAATCGGATACTGCATCGTGCTCAACCAGCGCCTCAAGCGCCTGCATGCCGACAAGGATGTGCTGCGCCAGATGGTGGCCGACCTTGTGGGGGCGACCAACCTGGCCAACCAGGCCATCAAGGAGCTCAAGCAGACGGCGGTGGAAGCCGATTTGTCGCTGAATTCCCGCCTGGAGGAAGCAGAGCGCTTCGGCATCGAGCTGGCCAACCATGTCAATGCCGGCACGGTGCTGATGGAGCGTATCGCCAAGATCACCAGCGTCGCCCGGCACAGCCAGGCGATCGAGCCGGTAGAGCAGCCCAACAAGGTGCAGTCGGCGCTTGAGCAGCTGTCGGCCCGCGTTCGCACCCGCGGAGTTGCTGCGTGACCAATATCCGCCTGCTGCCGGTCGTCGTTCTGGCCATTGCTGCGCTGCTGGTGCTGAAAACCGTGGGCCTCGTGACCAATGGCGGCTATGTGCTGACCGGCGTCACCACCGCTCGCGCGGCCGGCGGCAGTGCGCCGAGCGAAGGCGGCGGCACGGCAGAGGCCGACCAGACGGTGACGCCCCCTGGCGAGCCGACTTTGGAAGATACCAGCCCGACGCTGTCCGATTCCGCGCCGACCCTTGGCGAAGCGCCTGCGGCAGCCGGCCACGGCGCGGCGCCGGCCGAGTCGCATGGCGAAGAAGACCCAGCCGCCGAGACGGATGCGGCGCACGAGACCCCCGCCGAACCGCCGGCCAATGCGCTGGCAGAGTCGGTGACTGCGCAGCCCGGCGTCTATTGCGTCGAGGCCGATGCCACGATCACCGAGAGTGGCGAAGCCATCCTCCGCGCGCCGAGAAGCGCCGAAACGGAAGCGGCGGCGCATGCGGTCGAAACGGTCGACCATGCCGTGCCCGAGGGCAGTTTCGCCCCGCCGGTGATCGATTGCCTGCCGTCTGGCGACGCCATCCCGATGGAAATCGGCGCCGACGGCACTGTCACCCCAATGATCGGCGGCGAGGCAACGACCGGGACGGAGCAGCAATTGCTCGAGCGTCTCGTGGCCCGCCGCGACGAGCTGCAGAAATATGAGGAAGACCTGGCGCTGCGTGCTTCCATCGTCGATGCCGCCGAGAAGCGCATCGAGGAGCGGGCCGCGACCCTGGAGGCGCTGGAATCCCAGATTTCCACGCTGGTCGACCAGCGGCAGGAAATGGAGACCGGGCAGTTTGCCGGCATCGTCGCAATGTATGAGGCGATGCGGCCCAAGGATGCCGCCAACATCTTCAACAATCTCGATATCGAGGTGCTGCTGCGCGTGGCCAAGACCATGAGCCCGCGCAAGATGGCGCCGATCCTGGCGGAGATGGATGCGCCGCGCGCGCAGGAGCTGACGGTGCGGATGGCCGACCTGGCGGACATGCCGGCCGCCGAGATGACGCCGGACGATCTGGCCGCGCTGCCGCAGATCGTTGGTCAGTAAGGCTTTCCCTATCGGGGTAAGGCGACGTTAAGCCGGGGACGCTAGGGTCGGCACGAGAGTATCGTGTAACCCACGCGTTTCGTGATCCCGGAGCCGAAAGCTTCGCCACGCTGACGCGACAATTGCGTCGGGCGGGCAGAAGCCGGTGAAGACGATCAAGGCAGGTTTGCGGCGCGCCGGAAGGGCCGTCCTGATCGGCATCGCCCTGGCGATGCTGGGTCTGGCCATGCCGGCGGCGGCCGAGGAACAGGGCCAGCTGTTTGCCACCCAGGAAGACGGCTATGCAAGGCTGATCCTGAGCTTTCCGGGCCGCGACGACCTCCCCAAATACGAAATGCGCATCGAAAACGGCGTGCTCTCGATCGAATTCGAAGAGCAGGTTTCGATCATCCTGCCCGATGTCGGTGTGACCATGGCGCCCTATCTGTCGGTTGCCCGGGTGGATCCGGACGGCAGGGGCCTGCGCATGGGGCTGCGCACGTCGTTCAGCTTCAACCGCATCGAGGCCGGGGAAAAGCTGTTCATCGACCTGTTGCCGAGTGATTGGCAGGGCATGCCGCCGGCACTGCCGCAGGAAATCATCGACGAGCTGGCCGAGCGGGCGCGGCTGGCCGCGATCCGCGCCGAGCGTGAGCGCAAGGCCGCCGAGGTGGATGCCCTTGATCCCAAGGCCGTGGTGCGCGTTGGCCGCAACCCCACCTTCATGCGCCTGCAATTTGACTGGACCGTGCCCACCACGGCCGAATTCGTGCAGGAAGGCGAGACCGCCCACATCGCCTTCGAATGGCCGGTGGGCGTCGACATGCGCGACCTGACCCTGGACCTGCCGCCCGAGATCGCCTCGGTCGAGACTTCGGTGAGCCCGGATGGCTCGCTGATCACCCTGCAGGTGGCCGAGGGCGTGACGCCGCGCTTTTACGAGATTTCGCCGCGGCAATTCGTGCTCGATGTCGACATTGCCGGCGTCGGCCTGCCCAGCTTCACCGCCGCGAGCCTGGCCGATGGCGTTGCCGAGGAGCCCGAGGCGGAGGCGACCGGGCCGGATGCGGCCAAGGTCGGCATGCTCTACCCCGAAGGCGTGGCCAAGAGCGTGACGCCCTTTGTCAGCGTGCTGGGCTCCACCGTCCGCGTGGTGTTTCCCTTCGAGCAGGACACGCCCGCTGCCGTGTTCCGGCGCGGCGACACGGTGTGGATGATCTTCGATACGGTGGCCGGCATCCAGCCACCGGCGCATTCCCAGGAGCTCGATGCCCTGGCAAGCGAGTTTGCCGTGGTGACGGCCGGCGACACGCAGGTGGTGCGGGTCGAGCTGTCGCAGGACCGGCTGGCGACCCTGGGCTCGGAAGGCATGGCCTGGGTGCTGTCGCTGGGCGATATCATGCTGACGCCGACCGTGCCGATCAATCTCAGCCGCCGCCGCGACCTGGACGGCGTGTTCGAAGTGGTGGCCGATGTGGTCCGCCCGGCCCGCATCCACGAATTCCGCGACCCGCTGGTGGGCGACATGCTCAAGGTGGTGACGACCTATCCGCCGGCGCATGGCGTGACGCGCACGCTCGACTATGTCGAATTCTCCGCGCTGCGCAGCGTGCATGGCCTGGTCATCAAGCCCAAGAGCCCCGAACTCGAGATTGCGCTCGAAAACGATCTGGCCGTGCTCTCGACGGCCGGCGGCCTGACGGTGTCGGCCCATGATGCGCCGCGCACGATCGGCAACGGCATCACCGAGTCGCTGCGCGGCAGCTATGTCGATCTGGCGGCGCTGGAAGAGAAGGACTACGGCGCGCTCAACGAGCATGTCGACGCGCTGCTGGCCAATGCCGCAGACGGGGAGGGCCGTGCCCGCGACATCGCCCGGCTCGACCTGGCGCAGTATTACACCGCCAACCAGTTCGCCCATGAAGCGCTGGGCGTGCTGGACGTCATGGAAGCCGATCTCCAGGCGGAGGACCTGACGCGCAAGATGCGCATGACGCGCGCCATCGCATCGACGCTGGCGTCGCGCCCGGCCGATGCGCTGAGCATTCTCAATGCCAATTCGATGGCGCAGGAGCTCGATGCCCTGTTGTGGCGGACCATTGCCCGCGTCGACGCCTATGATTTCAAGGGCGCCCGCTCCGATGCGGTCGAGGCCAATGGCGTGGTCGAGAATTATCCGGTCTGGGTGCGCAACAAGTTCTATTTCGCCGCGGTGCGTGCGGCGGTCGAGATCGACGACATGCCCGTGGCCGAGCGCTTCCTCGATCAGATCGACTTTGCCAGCCTCGACCCCGAGCAGGTCAGCCTGTTCCACCTGCTGTCGGGACGCGTCGACGAGTCGCGCGGCCGGGTCGCCGAGGCCATCGACACCTATGGGCAGGTTATTGCCGCCGATATCCGCCCGACGCGGGCCGAGGCGATCTACCGGACACTGCGCCTGCTCAACGAGCAGGGTACGCTCGATCTGGCCAAGGCCACCGAGACGCTGTCGGCAGAGGCGCTGCTGTGGCGCGGCAATCCGCTCGAGGCCGACATGCAGGCCATGCTGGCGGATTTTTACTTCCACAATGGCGACTATCGCCTCGGCTTTGAAACCGTGCAGCAGGCTGTCGCCAACTATCCGGAAAGCCCGCCTGTCACGGCGCTGCGCGATGAAGCCCAGCGCCGCTTCGGCGAACTGTTCCTCGACGGCCTGGCCGACTCGCTGGGGCCGGTCGATGCGCTGGGGCTCTATTATGATTTCCGGCAGCTGACGCCGCCGGGGGCGCGCGGCGACGAGATGATCCGCAACCTGGCGCGGCGACTGGTGCGGGTGGACCTCCTGGCGCAGGCGGCCGAACTGCTTGAATACCAGCTGGAAAACCGGCTGCGCGGCGTCGCCCGCACGCAGATCGCGGCCGACCTCGCCATCATCTACCTGGCCGACCGCCGGCCGCAGGACGCCATCCGCGTACTCAATGCCACGCGTCTGCCCGACCTGCCGGAATCACTGGCGCGCCAGCGGCGGATACTCGAAGCCCGGGCCATGATCGATGGCGGCCGGGACCAGCTGGCGCTCGACCTGCTGCGGGACCTCGATGGCCGGGATGCCGACCTGCTGCGCATCGATGCGCATTGGAAGGCCAAGCGCTACGACCGCGCCAGCGAAATGCTCGAAGTGCTCTATGCCGACCAGCCGGCGGGCGTGCCGCTCAGCCAGCCGGTACGCATGGGCCTGATCAAGGCCGGCGTTGGCTTCGTGCTGGCCGGCGACCAGTTCGGCCTGTCGCGCCTGCGCTCCAAGTTCGGCGATGCCATGGTGACGACGCCGGAATGGCCGATGTTCGACCTGGTGACCGGGCAGATTGAGGTGACGAGCCTCGAATTCAAGGCGGTGGCGAGCCAGGTCTCGGGCGTGGACGGGATCAATTCCTTCCTCGCCTCCTATCGCGACACCTATGCCGGGGAGGGCGCCCTGGCGCCGCTCACCGCGTCGGAGCCCAGCGCGGGTCTGGCCGCCAATATCTAGCGCTAAGTGCTGACGAAGCTGCGTACCAGCGAGCCGGCGACGAGATACCAGCCGTCGACCAGCACGAAGAAGATCAGCTTGAACGGCAGCGAGATCACAACCGGCGGCAGCATCATCATGCCCATGCTCATCAGCACCGAGGCCACGACCATGTCGATGACCACGAAAGGCAGGAACAGCAGGAAGCCGATCTCGAAGGCGCGGCGCAGTTCGGAAATCATGAAGGCCGGAATGAGCAGCTGCAGCGGGATGGCCTCGGGGTCATCGGCGATCGGGGCGTCGGTCAGGTCGTAGAACAGGGTCAGGTCCTGCTCGCGCACATTGGCCCGCATGAATTCGTGCAGCGGGGCGCTGCCCAGCTCGAACGCCTCGGCGATCTCGATCTCACCTGCCAGCAGGGGAGCAATGCCCTGGTCATAGCTCTGCTGCAAGGTGGGCTGCATGACGAAAATGGTCAGGAACAGCGCCAGCGAGACCATGACCGAATTGGGCGGGGCGGTCTGCAGGCCGATGGCGGTGCGCAAGAGCGAGAGCACGACCACGATGCGGGTGAAGCTGGTGACCATGACCAGCATGGATGGCGCCAGCGACAGCAGCGTGATCAGCCCGATGATCTGGACGGCACGCTCGGTCAGCGTGGTTTCGTCGCCGAAATCGATCGAGACATCCTGCCCGAAGGCCAGACCTGGCGTCAGCGCCAGCAGCAGAACGGCGAGGCCGGCATAGGGTGCAAGCCGCCGCAGCCGCGACGGCGCAGCGCTACTTCCGGGTTGCCTCGCTGTTGTCCTCGACAAAGTCGGTGCCTTCTATGTCATGCCGCGCCCTGTCCTCTTTAGCTGAGTCGGCGGCCGGCAAGACCGGATTGGCGGAGTTTTCCGGGGAAACCGGTATTTCCGTGTCGCTGACGGGGCGCAGCAGGCCGGTATGGCGCAGCGACAGGTGCGCGCGCTTGTTGGTGGGCTGGCCCAGTTCGCGCAGCCGATCGATGGCCGTGGCCGGCCCGGCAGGGGGCTGCGGCTCGACAGCTGGCGCCACGGGGGCAGTTGCCGCAACCGCTGCAGAGGGCTTTGCCGCGGGGGCGGGCTTGCGCGCGGCCACCATGGGAATGGGCCGGCGCGAGGGCTGGGCGGCGGGCGTCTCGTCCACGGCGATGCCGGCCTCGATCACCAGGTCATGCGCGCCGCCGGTGAGGATCAGGTGTTCGACATTGTCGCGCCGCACGATCAGCAGTTGCCGCTTGGGGTCGAGGGCGAGGCTGTCCACCACTGCCAGCCGCCGGTTGCGTCCGCGACCGACATTGCCCGAGGCACGGGCCAGGAGCTTGAGCAGCCACAGCACCAGCACGATCGCCACCACGACAGCGGCGAGGGCGAAGATCGTGGTCAGAATACTATTGTCACCGAAAAGGCTGGTGATGAACTGCATGTCGGCTCCCAAACAGGCGCCGCCCGAATCCGGCGGCATATATTGCCTACCACATCCCGATAAATGTGCAGAATGCGAGGCAGGCTCTGCCCTAACGCGGTGTGGTTAACGCTTGATTAACCATAGACCGGCAAGAATTGCCCAGCGCGGACCATTTTGAGACTCGCGGGGGATTGGCCAATGGGCCTGATGAATATGCCGGTGTTTACGGCACTGACCGACAAGATGCGCTGGCACCAGGCTCGTCAAGGCCTCCTGGCTGAGAACGTCGCCAATGCGGAGACCCCGGGATTTCGGGGGCGCGATCTGGCGCAGTATGATTTTGCCGACCGCTCCAGCGGCTTTTCCTCGGCATCGGTCACCACCTCCGCCACTCAGCCCATGCACTTTTCCGTGTCCAGCAGCGAAGGCTCGGCCTTTGGTGCACAGCGCATGGCCAATTTCGAGGTCACCCCGGAAGGCAACGGGGTCACGCTGGAAGACGAGATGATGAAGGTCACGACCAACATGATGGACTACCAGGCCGCGACCACCCTCTACCAGAAGTCGATCAAGATCCTCAAAACCGCGATGGGCCGTCAGGCCTGACAGAGAGCTAGCGTCACATGGATTTCAACTCTTCGCTCCGTATCGCTGCCACCGGACTGCACGCCCAGACCGCGCGCATGCGGGTGATCGCCGAAAACCTCGCCAATGCGGATTCCGCCGGCACGGCACCGGGGGAGGAGCCCTATCGCCGGCGCATCCCGACCTTCGAGGTCTCCTATGACGCCGATGTCGGCGGCAAGATCGTAGAGGTGGGGAACCTTGCCTATGACATGAGCAACTTCACCAGCCGCTACGAGCCCGGCCACCCTGCGGCGGATGCCACGGGCTATGTGCAGTATCCCAACGTCAACCCGCTGATCGAGACGATGGATATGCGCGAGGCCCAGCGCACCTATGAGGCCAATCTCAATGTCGTCACCGTGACGCGGCAGATGCTCGGGCGCACGCTCGACATCCTGCGCGGCTAGCGGTTCCGGTTCGACAAGCAAACACTGGCGGGAGCCGATAGATGGCCATCAATACCCCATTCAATGCCGCAACCGCCGCCTATGGCAATGCCAGCCGGCTGATCAACCAGGCGGCCAAGCCCAATACCGACCTGACGGCGCTGGCCACCCCCTCCGGCGGTGGCAGCTTTGCCGACATCCTGGCCCAGCAGGTGCAGGGCGTGGTGGATTCGGGCCGGGCGAGCGATGCCATGGCCGTCGACATGGTCAACGGCAAGGCCAACGTGGTCGACATGGTGACCGCGCTCAGCGAAACCGAAATCGCCATCGAAAGCATGGTGACCATCCGCGACCGCGTGATCTCGGCCTACGAAGAAATCATGCGGATGCCGATCTAGGATAGCGGCAGGTATTGCTGCGGGGTGCTGCGCTCTCCCGCACCCCATCGTCCAAACATCGCGTTAGGATTATCTTAACCCAGCGCGATTCGTGCGCAGTGAGACCACCATGACCGGCGCCGAAGTGCTCGACATTGCCAGTGACGGCATCTGGACGCTGATCATCGTATCGGCGCCGATGATGATTGTGGGGCTGGTGGTGGGCGTCGTCATCGCGCTGTTCCAGGCGCTGACCCAGATCCAGGAACAGACCCTGGTCTTCGTGCCCAAGATCATCTCCATCTTCATCACCATGCTGCTGGCCCTGCCGTTTCTGGGCGCCACCATGGGTGGCTACATGAACCGCGTGGTCGACATGATCATCGTGGGCGGCTGACGGTGACGATCGGCCTCGACTGGCTGCCGGAAACGGCCTTTCTCTACCTGCTGCTGTTCACGCGCATCGGCGCGATCCTGATGCTGATGCCGGCGCTGGGCGAGGACATGATCCCGATGCGCATGCGGCTCAGCTTCGCGCTGGCCTTTACCCTCGTGGTCTATCCGCTGCTGTCGCCCAACCTGCCGGGCATGCCGGCCGATGTCATGGGCATTATCGGGCTCATCTTCCATGAGCTGGCCATCGGGATCATCCTGGGCGCCATTGCGCGCATTACGGTGATGGCGACGCAGGTGGCCGGCTCCATAATCGCGTTCCAGACCGGGCTGTCGACGGCCATGGCGGCCGACCCCACGCAGGTCGGCGTGCAGGGCGCAGTGTTCGGCAGCTTCCTCAGTTTCCTGGGCATGGTGCTGATCTTTGCCACCGACCTGCATCACATGGCCCTGGCCGCGACCTATGACAGCTACATGGTGTTTCCGCTCGACGCGCCGCTGATGTTCGACGATGCGGCGCAGCTGGCGATCCAGACGGTGGCCGGGGCGTTCAGCGTCGGCGTGCAGATGTCGGCGCCGTTCATCGTCTTTGGCCTGGTGTTCAACCTGGGGGCGGGCATCCTGGCAAGGCTGATGCCGGCGATGCAGGTGTTCTTCGTGCTGATGCCGGCCAATATCGTGATCGGCCTCGTGCTGTTTGCGCTGCTGCTCAGCGCGATGATGGGCTGGTATCTCACGTCCTTTGAGAACCACCTCGCAATGTGGCGGGGGTGACCGATGTCCAGTGAGGCCCCCGAACAAGACTCCAAAACAGAAGACCCCTCCCAAAAGAAGCTCGAGGACGCCCACAAGAAGGGCGATGTCGCCAAGAGCCAGGAAGTGGTCACCTGGTTCATGCTGCTGGGGTCGGCCGCCATCTTCACGATGATGGCGCCGGCGACGGCGGCGAACCTGTCCGGGTCGCTCGAACTGCTGCTGATGAATGCCGACCAGTTCCAGCTGGGGGGCGCCGGCTTTGCCGCCTTCTTCAACGGACTCGCCCTGACGCTGGTGGGCACGGTGCTGATCCCGCTGGTGGTGCTGTCGAGCTGTGCCATCCTCGCCAACCTGATCCAGCACCGGCCGCTGATGTCTGCCGAGCCGATCATCCCGAAATTCTCCAAGATCTCGCCGCTGGCCGGGGCCAAGCGCCTGTTCTCCACCGAGTCGCTGGTCAATTTCGGCAAGGGCCTGGCCAAGATTTTCATCGTCGGCACGGTGGTTGTGCTCGTCGTGTGGCCCGAGCGCGACCGGCTGGAGACGATGATGACGTCTGATCCGCTGATCATCCTGGCCGATTTCCAGGAGATCGGCCTCAAGATCTTCATCGCGGTCCTGCTCATCGTCACGGTCATCGCGCTGGCGGACTACATGTATGTGCGCCAGAAATGGTGGAAGAAGCAGATGATGACGCTTCAGGAAACGCGCGACGAATACAAGCAGCAGGAGGGCGATCCGCACGTCAAGGGCAAGCTGCGCCAGCTGCGGCAGGAGCGCTCGCGCCGGCGCATGATGTCGGCGGTGCCGGACGCCACCGTGGTCATCACCAACCCGACGCACTTTGCCGTGGCGCTCAAATACGACAAGGGCATGAAGGCGCCGCTCTGCGTGGCCAAGGGCGCCGATGCCATTGCCCTGCGCATCCGCGAACTGGCCAGGGAACACGACGTGCCGATCGTCGAAAATCCGCCGCTGGCCCGCGCCCTGTTCGCAGCGGTCGAGGTTGATGGCGTCATCCCCAACGAGCATTTCAAGGCCGTGGCCGAAGTCATCGGCTTCGTGATGCGACTCAAGCGGGGCGCGGGGTGGAAGTCGAGCTAGGGTAGGGTAGTGTTGAAAACGCGGATCGACCTCCCGCAGGGTCTGGCCATTTGCTAGACCATTAACAGGGGCCTGATTCGGGCCATATCACCGCTTGCGGAGCATTCTGGACCCATGGCAGCACGGCCGCTTGGCGAGGACAATTACCCCGATCCCCTGGTGGCCGGGGGGCGGGGCAGTGCCGGGCTGTGGCGCGTGCTGGTGCTGGGGCTGGCGCTGATCGGCATTGCCGTGGTGTTCTCGCTGTTCGGCGAGCGCATTCCACCCGACGCGATCATGACCTTTGTCGGCATCCTGGCGGTGGTGGGGGTGTTCTGCCTCTTCGGGCTGGCAGCCGGGCTGTTCCGCTTTGCCAATGGCGAAGAGCGCCGCACCATTTCCAATGCCGTGGTCGACAGCCTGCCCTTCGGCGCGGTGGTGGCGGATCGCGACGGCAAGATTTCCTACGTCAACGCCCATTATGGCAGCTTCACCGGCGCGGTGACCAATGGCGTGCCGGTAGGCGTGCCGCGGCTGTTTGCCGGGCAGTCCGATGCCGCCGAGGCCATCTACCGGCTGTCGCGCGCCGCCAAGGACGGGCGCTCGGCGGTCGAGGATATCCGCATCATCGGCGGGCTGGGCGGGTCGGTAACCGATACGGCCAAGCCCTACTGGTATCGCGTCGCCGTGCGGCCGCTGCCGGAATCGGACGAGACCAGCAAGCCTCTGGTCATCTGGTCAGTTGAAGACATTACCCGCGACCGCGACAACAATGAGAGCGCCTTCCGCGACCTGCAGCGCGCCATCGACTATCTCGACCATTCGCCGGCCGGCTTCTTCTCGGCCGATGCGCATGGCAGCATCCAGTATCTCAACTCCACGCTGACCGACTGGCTGGGCTATGACCTGGCCGAGTTCAATGCCGGGCATCTGAGCCTTTCCGACCTGGTGCGCGGCGACGGCGCGAGCCTCTTGATGCGCGGCCGCGGCGATGGCGAGATCCGCACCGAGATCATCGATATCGACCTCGTCCGCCGCAATGGCACGAGCTTTCCGGTGCGCCTGCTGCATCGGGCGGCGCGGCTGGCCGATGGCGAACTGGGCGAGACGCGCACCCTGGTGCTCGACAAGTCCAATGCGCCTGATACCGAGGAAGAGCTGCGCGCCGCCGAAGTGCGGTTCTCGCGCTTTTTCAACGACACGCCATTCGCCATTGCCACGCTGGACGGGGAAGGGCGGATCATCCGCACCAATGCCCCCTTCGGGCGCATCTTCAAATGGTCGGGCGAGGAAAAGAGCCTCGAGCTGCAGCCGTTGAGCGAACTGATCGGGGAGGGCAGCCGCGACAAGTTTGCCCGCGCCATCGCCGATGCCGCGGCGCATCGCTCCGAGGTCGAGCCGGTCGATGCCCTGCTCAGCGCCGAGGGCGACCACGCCGTGCGCCTCTATCTTTCGGCGTCGGAAATGAGCGCCGGCTCCCCCGAGCAGGTCAATGTCTATGCGCTGGACATGACCGACCAGCGCAAGCTGGAAGCCCAGTTTGCCCAGAGCCAGAAGATGCAGGCCGTCGGCCAGCTTGCCGGCGGCGTGGCGCATGATTTCAACAATCTGCTGACCGCCATTATCGGCTTTTCCGACCTGCTGCTGCTCAAGCACAAGCCGGGCGACCCATCCTTCAGCGAGCTGATGCAGATCAAGCAGAATGCCAACCGCGCCGCGGGCCTCACCCGGCAGTTGCTGGCCTTTTCGCGCCGCCAGACATTGCGGCCGCAGACGCTGGAACTGCCGCTGATCGTCGATGACCTCACCGTGCTCCTCAAGCGCATGATCGGCGAGAAGAACACGCTGAGCGTCGAGCATGGCCGCAATATCTGGCCGGTGCGCGCCGATGTGGTGCAGCTCGAACAGGTCATCATCAACCTAGTGGTCAATGCGCGCGATGCCATGCCCAATGGCGGCGCCATCACCATCCGCACCAGCAATGTCGAGCGCTCCGAAGCCGAGCGGCTGAACTTCGAGGGCATGGTGCCGGCCGATTATGTGCTGATCGACGTGCAGGATACCGGCACGGGCATGAGCCAGGAGGTGCTGGCCAAGATATTCGAACCCTTCTTCACCACCAAGGAGCTGGGCAAGGGCACGGGCCTGGGTCTCTCGACGGTCTATGGCATCGTCAAGCAGACCGAGGGCTATATCTATCCGGTGTCGGTCGTGGGGGTCGGTACGACCTTCAAGATCTTCCTGCCGCGCCACGTCGCGAGCGCCAACGAACAGGCCGCCAAGGGTGCCGTAGCCGCTGCGCCCGTCCGCGATCTCACCGGGCACGAGCGCATTCTGCTGGTTGATGACGAAGAGAGCGTGCGCGCCTTCTCAGCCCAGGCGCTGCGTGCCACGGGCTATGAGGTGTTCGAGGCCGATGGCGGCGAAGAGGCGCTCGAAGTATTGGAAGATCAGGACTTCAAGATCGACCTGATGATTTCCGACGTGGCAATGCCAGAAATGGACGGGCCGACCCTGCTCAAGCATGTGCGCGAGCAGATGCCCAATCTCAAGGTCATCTTTGTCTCGGGCTATGCCGAGGAAAGCGTGCGCCGCGACATCGAGGACGACCAGAGCGTCGAATTCCTGCCCAAGCCCTATTCGCTCGACCAGATCAATTCCAAGGTCAAGGAAGTGCTGCAGATGCTGGGCAAGGACGAGGTCCATTGAACGTCCACGGACGGTTCGAGGGGCCAGCCGAGCTCAACGTGCTGGGCGAGCCGCTCAGCCCCTGTTCCAGCGATCCGCTTACCGGGTTCTTTCGCACCGGCTATTGCGCCGCCGGGCCGGACGGCGCGGCCTTTCACCTGGTCTGCATCGAGGCGAGCGACAGCTTCCTCGACTACTCCAGATCGGCGGGCAATGACCTGACGACGCCGATGCCGCAATTCGCCTTTCCGGGGCTGGTGGCCGGCAATCGCTGGTGCCTCGTTGCCCAGCGCTGGTCGCAGGCGCATCAGGCCGGCATGGCGCCGCGCGTCTTCCTGCGTTCCACCAACCAGGCCGTGCTGGGGATGATTCCGCTGGGCGTGCTGAAGGCCTATGCGCTGGATTTGAACTGAAGTTCTCACCTCTCCCTTTGGCGGAGAGGTCGGCGCGCAGCGCCGGGTGAGGGGGCCTTTGACAAGATCGGAGCGTGGGGAAGGCCCCCAAGAGGGTCGACCTCTCCTCTCCAGAGAGGCGACGCTCAGTCCAGTTCCCCCAGCACCGCATCGAGCTTGCTGAAGCTCATTTCCATGCCTTCGGCCATGCCGGTCGCCGCGACCATGTCGCGATGGGCCCGGGAGACATAGGTCAGGCGGGTGGTTGCCAGCGTTGACTGGTCCTGCTGCGCAAAGGCGACCTGGCTGCGATAGGGCGGTCCCATGACCTCGCCATCGAACACTTCCTGCGCATCGATCAGGCTGGGCGCATCGATCGCGTCGATCGTGCCGCTCACGGCCAGAAAGTCATTGTTGGGCCCGTGCCATTCGAAGCGATAGGTCCCACCGGGCCGGGCCTCGTAGCTGCAGACCGGCATGGTCCAGCCATCGGGGCCGGTCAGCCAGCGCCGGATCAAGGCGGGCTGCGTGTAGCAGGCATAGACGAGGTGGGGCAGGGCCGCGAAGCCGCGCTGGATGACGATCTCGGTATCGCTGGGCGTGGTGACGGTCAGTGGCTTGCCGAACTGCATGGCGCTGCTCCTAGGTCTTGCCCGAGGCGGCTTCGATGGCCTTGAGCTCGCCGAGCAGGTCGTCGAGCCGGTCGAACTGTGCCGCCCAGAATTTGCGATAGTCGACCAGCCAGCCTGTCGCCTCGGCCAGCGGCCTGGCCTCGAGCTTGCAGGGGCGGCGCTGGGCGTCGCGACCGCGCGAGATCAGCCCGGCTTTTTCCAGCACCTTGAGATGCTTGGATATGGCCGGCTGGCTCATGGCAAAAGGCTCGGCCAGCTCCATGACCGACGCCTCGCCCTGCGCCAGCCGCGCCAGGATCGCCCTTCGCGTCGGATCGGCAAGGGCCTGGAAGGTGGCGTCGAGGGCAGCAGTGCTGGGCATGGCAATAACTCTGAGGTTCTAGAACCGTTGAGTTATGTTGCCTCCGCCCCGCGCTGCCGTCAAGCCGTGCTGCCGGGTATGGGCGTGCCGGGCGCCAGGAGGCCTTTGGCGGCCAGGGTGGTCCACAGTTCGACAGGCACCTTGACGTCCCACCACGCGAGAATGCCGTCGAGCTCGGCTGGCGAGCGCGGGCCGGGAAGCACATTGCATACGGCCGGATGGGTCAGTGGGAACTGCAGCGCGGCGGCGGGCAGGGGAACGCCGAACTGCTGGCACACCGCGTCGATGGCGCGGACCTTGGCGACGATGTCCTCGGGGGCCTTGGCATAGTTGAACTTGTCGCCGCCCACCAGGATGCCCGAATTGAACGGCCCGCCGATGACCACCGAGGCGCCACGCGCCACGCAGGTGCTGAGGAATGGATCGAGCGAGGTCTGCTCGAGCAGCGTATAGCGTCCGGCCAGCAGGAAGACGTCCCAATCGCCCAGCGCGAAGGCGTCCATCAGCACCTGCCATTCGTTGACGCCCAGGCCGATGGCCTTGATGACGCCGCTGTCGCGCAGCTCGCGCAACGCCTTGTAGCCGCCCGTGGCCAGCTGGTTCCACAGCGGCTTGTTGCCTTCCACGCCGTGGGTGGCCACGCCGATATCGTGCACATAGACGATGTCGATGCTGTTGAGGCCCAGCCGCTGCAGGCTGTCCTCGAATGAGCGCATGACCGCATCATAGGAATAGTCATAGAGCTGGTTGAAGGGCAGGGGATCGACCCAGGCGCCCTTGTCCTGCTCGGCAGGCGAAACCGGCTTGAGCAGGCGGCCGACCTTGCTGGACAGCACGACGCCCTCGCGCCGCTCGCGCAGCACATCGCCCATCAGGTGTTCGGAGCGGCCCAGGCCATATTGCGGCGCGGTATCGACATAGGTGATGCCCATGTCCAGCGCGTGGCTGACGGTGGCGCGGGCCTGATCGGCCGGGACGGCGGAGAAGATGCCGGCCAGCGAGGCGCCGCCCAGGCCCAGCGTGGTCACCTCCAGGTCGGTGCGTCCGACCCGGCGTTTTTCGAAAGCGCGAGCAGTCATGTCATCCCTCCAGCAGGCGGAAGGATAACTGACATGTTAGTTGGCCGGCTTCAAGATCAATAGAGATTGCCGACGATGACGGGGTGCTCGACCTCGTTGCGCACCGGGTTGCGCAGCGCCGCGCCGAACTGGGCTTCCTCGATCTCGAAGATGTCGTCGGGCTGCGTCTTGATGCCATCGGCAAAGCTCAGCGTCGCGGTGCCGAACATATGCACATGCACGTCGCCGGGGTGGCGGAACAGGTCATACTTGAAGTGGTGATATTCCAGATTGGCGATGGTGTGGCTCATATTGTCCTCACCCGACAGGAAGGGCTTTTCCCACAGCACCTTTCCGTCACGCAGGATGCGCGACATGCCCTCGATATGGGCCGGCAGGTCGCCCAGGCGCAATTCGGGCCCGAAGGCGCAGGCGCGCAGCTTGGAATGGGCCAGATAGAGGTAGTTGACCCGCTCGGTCACATGGTCGGAAAATTCATTGGCGAGGGCAAAGCCCAGTCGGCGCGGCTGGCCATTGTGGTCGATCACATAGATGCCGGCGATTTCCGGCTCTTCGCCGGCGTCGAGCGCGAAGCCGGGGGAGGGAATGGGGTGGCCGGGGTTGACCACCGAATAGCCATTGCCCTTGTAGAACCATTCCGGCTGCACGCCCTTGCGTCCGTCGGCCGGCTTGCCGCCTTCGAGACCCATGCGGAACATCTTCATCGTGTCAGTGAGGCCGGTCTCGACGGCGCCGCTATTGGCGGTGTGCATGGCGTCGCGCGTGGCAGCGGAGCCCAGATGGGTGAGGCCCGTGCCGGTGACATAGAGATGGGCCGGATCGGGATGATCGACCGGGGCCAGCATGCGGCCTTCGGCCAGGATTGCGGCGCGGTCCAGCGTTTCGCCCAGGCCCATTTCGGCGACCAGTGCGCCGATGCCGCCCTGCCGGGATAGGGCCGTCATGGCCAGGGCATAGACGCTGGTGGCGCCATTCACCAGGCGGGCGGTGCCGCCCTCGATGGCGCCGACGGCGCGCTCGCCATTGGCATCGAAAAACTGGATCAGGTTCATGCTGGGCAACTCCGCTGGCGATTGTCCGGCATAAAGCGCAACAAGGCGCGAAGAGGCAAGCCAAAAATCATACTTATCGTCAGGCGGTCGCGAATCCCCCGCGGCCGTGGCACAAGGTCGGGGCGGCGATTCTGTGCTTCTCCATCCCGATGTTCTCATTTTGTCCCTTGACAGGACGGGAACAAGATGAGAACAAATAGCGCACATTCAAGGCATGGCCACCTGCGGTGTCGGCGCGTTGCGCAGCCTCCAAGAGCGTGGAATAAGGAGAGAACTGATGGCTAACGCGCCGCTACGTGTTGTTGAAGGTGGATCGATGGATAAGGACAAGGCACTTGCCGCGGCGCTCAGCCAGATTGAGCGCAATTTCGGCAAGGGCTCGATCATGCGCCTGGGCGAGGCGTCCTCGATCGAGGTCGAATCGATCTCGACCGGGTCGCTCGGCCTCGACATCGCGCTGGGCATTGGCGGCCTGCCCAAGGGCCGTATCGTTGAAATTTTCGGGCCGGAAAGCTCGGGCAAGACCACGCTGGCGCTGCATGTCATCGCCGAGGCCCAGCGGGCCGGCGGCATCTGCGCCTTTGTCGACGCCGAGCATGCGCTGGACCCGATCTATGCCCGCAAGCTGGGCGTCAATGTCGATGACCTGCTGATCTCCCAGCCCGATGCCGGCGAGCAGGCGCTCGAAATCACCGACACGCTGGTGCGAAGCGGTGCCATCGACGTGCTGGTGGTCGATTCGGTGGCGGCGCTGACGCCGCGGGCCGAACTCGAAGGCGAGATGGGCGATGCCCTGCCGGGCCTGCAGGCGCGGCTGATGAGCCAGGCCATGCGCAAGCTGACCTCGTCGATCTCCAAGTCCAAGTGCCTGGTCATCTTCATCAACCAGATCCGCATGAAGATCGGCGTGATGTATGGCTCGCCCGAGACGACGACGGGCGGCAATGCCCTCAAGTTCTACGCCTCGGTTCGCCTCGACATCCGCCGCATCGGCGCGCTCAAGGATCGCGAAGAGATCGTGGGCAACCAGACCCGCGTGAAGGTGGTCAAGAACAAGCTGGCCCCGCCCTTCCGCCAGGTCGAATTCGACATCATGTATGGCGAAGGCATTTCCAAGACGGGCGAATTGCTCGATCTGGGCGTCAAGTCCGGCATTGTCGAGAAATCGGGCGCCTGGTTCTCCTGGGACAGCCAGCGTCTGGGGCAGGGCCGCGAGAATGCGCGCCAGTTCCTCAAGGACAATCCGGCGATCGCCAATACGATCGAACAAGGCGTGCGCGAAAGCTCGGGCCTGCTCGGTGAGGTGCTGCTGGTGGCCGGCGGCGACGACGAGGCCGCGGGCGACGACGAATAGGCTATCCACCCATGCAGGGTTTGCTGGAGGCATCGCGCAGGCGGTGCCTCTTTTTTGTTTGGGCGCCGTGATGCCAGTGCCGCAGCAATGCTGGACATTGCCGCGACCGGCACGATAGAAAGCCAGCCGACCTTCTCTGCGGCGCATCGCGCCATTCTCCGCAATGAAAGCCTTTTGATGACCAGCGTAAACGACCTCCGTTCGAGCTTTGTCGACTACTTTGCCCGCAATGGTCACGAGGCCGTGCCGTCGAGCCCTTTGGTGCCGCGCAACGATCCGACGCTGATGTTCACCAATTCGGGCATGGTGCAGTTCAAGAACACCTTTACCGGCGTCGAAAAGCGCCCCTATTCGCGCGCCACCACGGCACAGAAATGCGTGCGCGCCGGCGGCAAGCACAACGACCTCGACAATGTCGGCTTCACCGCGCGCCACCACACCTTCTTCGAGATGCTGGGCAATTTCTCGTTCGGCGATTATTTCAAGGACCACGCCATCGAGCTGGCCTGGAACCTTTTGACCCGCGACTGGGGCCTGCCCAAGGACAAGCTGATGGTCACCGTCTATGAGGACGATGACGAGGCGCTGGACCTGTGGAAGAAGATTGCCGGTCTCTCCGAGGACCGCATCGTCAAGCTCGGCGCCAAGTCGAACTTCTGGCAGATGGGCGATACCGGCCCCTGCGGCCCGTGCTCGGAAGTGTTCTATGATCATGGCGAGCATGTCTGGGGTGGCCCGCCGGGCTCGCCCGAGGAAGATGGCGATCGCTGGATCGAGATCTGGAACCTGGTCTTCATGCAGTATGAGCAGCATGGCGACGGCTCCCGCACCGGCTTGCCGCGGCCCTCGATCGATACCGGCATGGGCCTCGAGCGCGTCGCCGCGGTGATGCAGGGCGTGCATGACAATTACGATATCGACCTGTTCCGCTCACTGATCGCCGCCACGGCAAATGCCACCGGTGCCGATATCGACGGCGAGGGCAACCGGAGCCTGCGCGTCATTGCCGATCACCTGCGCTCCATGAGCTTCCTCATCGCCGAGGGCGTGCTGCCCTCCAATGAGGGCCGCGGCTATGTGCTGCGCCGCATCATGCGCCGCGCCATGCGCCACGCCACCCTGCTCGGCAGCAGCGAGCCGGTCATCTACAAGCTGGTGCCCACCCTGGTGCGCGAGATGGGCCAGGCCTATCCCGAACTCAGCCGCGGCGAAGCAATGATCGCCGAGACTGTTCGCCTCGAAGAGGGCCGCTTCCTCAAGACGCTCGGCCGCGGCCTGCAGATCCTCGATGCCGAGACCAGCGAGATGAGCGAAGGCGCGGTACTCAATGGCGCCGCCGCCTTCAAGCTCTACGACACCTATGGCTTCCCGCTCGACCTGACCCAGGATGCCCTGCGCCTGCGCGGCATCACGGTCGACCAGGCCGGTTTCGACGCCGCCATGGCCGCCCAGAAGGCCGAGGCCCGCAAGAGCTGGTCCGGCTCGGGGGAAGCGGCCACCGATACGGTGTGGTATGGCCTCGCCGACAAGCTCGGCCCGACCGAATTCCTCGGCTACGAGACGGAAACGGCCGAGGGCGAGGTCAAGGCCCTGCTCAAGGACGGCAAGGAAGTGTCGGCTCTGTCCGATGGCGAGGAAGGCTTCGTCGTCGTCAACCAGACGCCCTTCTATGGCGAAAGCGGCGGCCAGGTCGGCGATACAGGCTCGCTCAAGGGCGAGGGCGTCGCCGCCACCGTCACCGACACGCAGAAGCATCACGGCGTCTTCGCCCACAAGGTGAGCGTCACCGCCGGCACGCTCAAGCTCGGGCAGCCGCTGACGCTTGTCGTCGATCACGAGCGCCGCTCGTCGATCCGCGCCAACCATTCGGCGACCCATCTGCTGCATGAGGCGCTGCGCATCGTGCTGGGCGACCATGTCGCCCAGAAGGGCTCGATGGTGTCGCCCGATCGCCTGCGCTTCGATTTCGTCCACACCAAGCCGGTCAGTGACCAGGAAATGGCCGAGGTCGAGGACATTGCCAATGCCATCATCCTGCAGAACACCCCGGTGGAAACGCGGCTGATGGGCGTCGAGGAAGCCAAGGAATCGGGCGCTCGCGCGCTGTTCGGCGAAAAGTATGGCGACGAAGTCCGCGTCGTGGCCATGGGCGAGCCCACTGGCAATGGCCTGGGCTGGTCGGTGGAGCTGTGCGGCGGCACCCATGTGCGCCGCACCGGCGATATTGGCCTGGTCTCCATCGTGGCGGAAAGCGCCGTCGGCGCCGGTGTGCGCCGCATCGAGGCACTGACCGGCAAGTCGGCGCGGCATCGCGGCAATACCAATGTGGCCATCGTCAATGCCGCGGCGGGCCTGTTGCGCGCGGGCAGCCATGAAGTGCTCGATCGCATCGGCGCGCTGCAGGACAATCTCAAGAAGATCGAGCGCGAACTCACCGATGCCCGCAAGAAGCTGGCTCTGGGCGGGGGCAGCGGCGCCGGCGCCACCGCGGCGGCCGACGAGGCCGTCAACGGCGTGACCTATGTGGGCCGCACCGTCGAGGGCATTGCCGCCAAGGACGTCAAGGGCCTGGTCGACAGCGAGAAGAAGCGCATCGGCTCGGGTGTGGTCACCGTCGTGCTCAAGGGCGATGACGGCAAGGGCACGGTAGCCATCGGCGTCACGCAGGACCTGACTTCGCGCTATGCGGCGGGCGAGCTGATCAAGCTGGCCACGGCTGCCTTGGGCGGGCAGGGCGGCGGCGGCCGCCCCGACATGGCACAGGGCGGCGGGCCGGACGGCTCCAGGGCCGCCGAAGCCATCGCCGCGGTCCGCGCCGCGCTCTAGGCGATCGCCACAACAGCAAATCCCCGCCTCGGCGGGGATTTTTGTTTTGCAGGCTGGCTACAGCCCGGTGCGGTAGAAGAACAGCCGCGGCTTCCAGACGATCTTCATCTTTTCCGTCAGCACATTGGCTAGGCCCGCTGCGAGCACGATGACCAGGCCGGCAATGGCCAGCAGGTCCGGCACCTCGCCATAAAAGGCCGCGCCGAGCACGATGGCCCAGATGAGCTGGCTATACTGCACGGGCGCGACCAGATTGGCCGGCGTCACCTTGGTCGCCTGAATGATCAGCAGGCCGCCGACGCCGCCGAACAGGCCGATAATGAGGAAGATTCCCAGCTGCTCCCAGGTGGGCCAGACAAAGGTAGGCAGCATCAGCACGAAGTTGACGGCGAGCGAATAGAGCGCCAGCACGCCCACAATGCTCACGCGGCGCTCGGTCGGGGCGATGTGGCGCAGGATGACCGTGGTCGTCGCGCCGAAGAAGATGGCGGCAAAGGCCGCCAGATGGCCCATCTCGAGCGTGCGCATGCCTGGCCGCACCACCAGCAGCACGCCGAGAAACCCAACGAAGAGCAGCAGCCAGCGCAGTTTGCGGACGTGCTCCTTGAGCAACAGGACCGACAGCGCCGTCACGACAATCGGTGTCATGAAGGCGATGGCATAGACCTCGGCAAAGGCAATGTGGGTAAAGGCATACATGATGCAGGCCGTGCCGCAGATGGCGGTGACGCAGCGCAGCTGCAGCAGCCATTTGTGGCGCAGCTGAAACATCTCGCCCCAGCGCTCGTGGCGATTGGTGACGATCAGCGGGATCACCGAAAAGGCGGTGGTGAAGAAGGCCAGTTCGAACACCGAGATGCCGGTGCCGATCCCCTTGATCAATGCGTCGGCCATGGAAAAGCTGGCATAGGCCAGAAAGGCTAGAAAGACGCCGACCGGCATCGAAAGACCTGAAATATGAGGAAGACTCGGAAAAGCTGCCGTTACCATACAAGCGCCGATTGTCGGCGTCGACCATGACGAAGCTAGATTTCCGGGCCCTGCACTTCGGTAATGTCGGTGGGCGAGCTGGGCCGGCGGGCGCGGTATTCGGCGAAGCGCCCGGCAATGCGGGTGCGGGCGCCGTCGATGAACACATTGACCAGCCCCGACAGCACCACCACGGCCAGGCCGATATAGGCGACGAAATCGGGATATTCGAAGTAGAAGAATGCGCCCAGGCCGATGGCCCAGACGATCTGCACATACTGGATCGGCGCCACCTGGCTGGCCGGGGCATTGCGCGTGGCGGCGATCAGCAGGATATGCCCCATGCCCACCATGCTGCCGGAGGCGGCCAGCAGGCCGAATTGCTGCGCAGTCGGCATGATGAAGCTGGGCGCCATCAGCACGGCATTGATGATGATGACATAGAGCGCGGGCAGCACGATCAGGCTCACCCGCTTCTCGGTCGGCGCGATGACGCGGAGGATGGTGGTGGTGGAGGCGCCGAACACGGCACAGAGCAGGGCGGTCAGGTGCCCCAGTTCCAGCTCCCGGAAGCCGGGCCGCACCACCAGCATGACGCCGAGGAAACCCAGCGCCAGCATGGCCCAGCGGATGGCATCGACCTTTTCCTTGAGGAACAGCACCGACATGACGGTGATGAACAGCGGCATCATGAAGACCAGCGAATAGGTCTCGGCAAAGGGGATGGTGGTGAAGGACACGGTCACCAGGATCGCCGAGGCCACGCCGGTAAACGAGCGCAGATGCACGAGGAAGGGATGCTTGAGCCGGAAGCTGTCGCGCCAGCGCTCACCCTTCGGCTTGGCGAAGGCGGCCGGGATCAGGCCAAAGACGGCAATGAAGAAGCCGATTTCGAAAACGGATAGGTCCTGCCCGAAGCCCTTGATGATGGCATCGCCACAGGAATAGACCGAGTAGGCGACAACCGCATAAATCACGCCGACCGGCATGGCGAATCCAATGAAATCGAGTTGTGGGCAATGGCGCGACCATAGGTTGGCGCCGCGATTTGGTCGACACAAATAGCACGGTGCCCACCGCCCGCAGTGGAATTGCGAAAAATGGCGTCCCGCCGGTAGGGCCACGTTAGCCACTCGGGCAGGCCAGCGATCACAAATTGCGCCCGGCCCCGGGACGTTAACCCGGCAACAAGCGCCTGCGCCGCTAACTTGCCTCCAAACCAGGAGGTTTCCGAATGAACTTATCAGCGAGAACGCTGGCTGCAGCAGTAGTGGCATGGCTGGCCCTGGCGACCATGGCCACGGCCGACGACTGGATGGTGGACCGGCTGCGTGGACAGGCCATGGTGCAGGTCGATGGGCAGTGGCGGGATCTCGCGCGCGGCGACATTGTCGATGACTCCAGCCCGATCAAATCCCTCGATGGCAGCCGCGTGACCTTAGTTCGCGGCGTGGAGCGCATCGAGCTGAGCGGGGCAACCGAGATACGGATTTTCGACCGGGTCGGCGAGAAGATGACGACGGTCATGCAGGCCTATGGCGAGGTGACGATCGAGGCGGAGCGGCGCAACGTCCAGCATTTCTCGGTGCAGACGCCTTACCTGGCGGCCATCGTCAAGGGAACGCGGTTCACTGTCGTTTCCGATGACAGGCAATCCAATGTGGAAGTCTCGCGCGGCCTGGTACAGGTCCAGGACTACGTGCACGAGGTGGCAACCGATATCGCGCCCGGACAGACGGCAGTGGTGGCCGATGATGTCGCCCTGCAGGTGACCGGCCGCGGCGCCAAGGCCCCGATGGTGACGTTCGATGGCGTGCTCGTCTCCGATCCGGCGCCGGGTGAGCCGGGCAATGCCAGCAACAACGGTAATGGCCGTGGTGGTGCGGGCAACAGCGAGAACACGCCGGCTGCCAGCAAGAGCAATGGCACTGGTGGCGCGGGCAATAACGGCAAGGGTTCTGACGGCAACAACGGCAACGGTAACGGCGTCAGCGGCAATGGCGGCAGCGGCAACAATGGCAATGGCAATGGCGGGGGCGCCGCGAGCAATAACGGTAATGGTGGCGGTGGCAAGAGCGAAGATACCCCGGCCGGCAACAGCGGCAACCATGGCGGCAGCGGGAATGGCGGCGGTGCCGCTCACAACAATGGCAATGGGAGCGGTGGCGCCGGAAACAGCGAGAATCCGCCGGCTGCCGGGCGCCAATAGCGACCGGGTGTCGCTAGGAAGTACCCTGCTGGCCGGCTAGTCTTGCCCGCAGCTCCATCTGGCTTATCGGCCTTCCGAGCAGATAACCCTGCCCGAAATTGCAGCCCCAGCCGAGGAGCTGGCTTGCCTGCTCCTCGGTTTCGATCCCCTCGGCCACGGCAACCTTGCCCAGTCGCGTGCAGAGCTCGACGACAGTATGCAGCAGCGCATCGTCGGCGGGCTGCCGGCCCAGGCGCCGGACGAAGCTCTGGTCGATCTTGATCTTGTCGAAGGGCAGGGTGCTGAGATAGCTCAGCGCCGAATAGCCGGTTCCGAAATCGTCGAGCGACAGTTGCACACCGATCTGCTTGAGCCTGCTCAGCAGGGCCTGGGCGTCGTCGAGATGTTCGACCAGGGCGCCCTCGGTGATTTCCACATCCAGGCGATCGGGCGCCAGGCCGGATACGTCGAGCGCATGCGAGACATCACCCAGAATGTCGCTGAGGCGCAGCTGGGCAGGCGACACGTTGACGGCGACGCGGACCGGCATGGGCCAGCTTGCGCATTCGCGGCAGGCGGCAACCAGGGCCCAGCGTCCCAGCTCGACAATGTAGCCGGTCTCCTCGGCGAGGGGGATGAAGTCTGCCGGTGAAATGGCGCCGTGCTGGGGGTGATCCCAGCGCATCAGGGCCTCGGCCCCTATGATGGTGCGACTGCGCAGATCGATCTGCGGCTGATAGACGAGGCTGAGCTGGTTGGCAGCGATGGCTTCGCGCATCTCGAGGTCGATCTGGCGCCGCCGATCGATGGCCTGGCTCTGGGCGGGGTCGAAGCCGTTGCGCTCCAGCCCGCCCGCTTCGCCATGCAGGAGCGCAATGCGGGCGTTGCGCAGCAGGGACCGTTCGACATTGTCGCCGGTGGCATGCGCCATTGCGATGTCTATCGTGATGCCATGCCCCGCCACGCGCTGGGTTCCCGAGATGGCACGGCGAATGTCGTTGCACTTTGCCGCGGTTGCGGTGTCGTCCAGCGCCGTGTCGAAGCAGAGGGCAAAGACGTCCTGCGCTACATAGGCGAGCAGGGTGTGCGGCATGGCGGCCAGGCGCGTGCCGGTGTTGCGGAGCACCGCATCGGAAATGTCGGTGCCGAGCGTGCCGCGGACGTGGTCGAGGCGCCGGAGCTTGATCAGGATGATGGTGCCGACCGGGCCCAGACGCGGCAGGGCCTCGACTAGCCCGGTGCGCGATAGCGTCCCCGTCGTCTCGTCATGCGTTGCCAGGTATGCAAGGCGCCGTTGCGCCGCACGCCGCTGACGAATCTGGTCGCCCACTTCGTTGGAGAGGGCTGCGGCAAAAAGCACCGGCAGCCCCGCATGGAGCACTGCGGTGTCGATCATCATCGCGTTGCCCAGATAGGCGATGAGGCTGATGCCTTCCCAGGCCAGCATCGTCGCCAGGACGAGGCCGCCAATGCCCCAGATCGGGATCCGGCCCCCGAATGCGGCCAGCATCAAGGCGCACATGCCCAGGACAAGGGCCGAGGGCAGAAAGCCGAGCTCGCGCAGGGGGCGGTCGAGGATCAGGGTCTCGACGGCCAGTGCCTGGACGATCGGACCGGGTATGGTCCCGAAGCGCGGGACCTGAAAGAAGTCCCGCAATTCCACGGCGGTGGCGCCCACAATGACATTGCGGTCGCGGAAGGCGTCGGCAGCCACCCGACCTTCAATCACGTCGATGAAGGAGAAGCGCGCCAGGGCATTGGCGTTTATGCCATAGTCGATCCCGACATGGTCCACCTGCTCCACAACACGCCCCGAAAGCACATGGGCCAGCGCGGGAATGAAGCTGCCGTCGCTGGACAGTCCCGACAGGAACTGCCGCGCCAGCCCCAGCTCGTCGAGCAGGATATTCACGCTGGCTGCGCCGGCATGCTCCAGGAAGGCGGGCAGTGGCTCGGCGAGGACAGGGCCCTCAGGGGTCTGCTGCTGAAAGGCGCCCAGCCATGCATAGCCTCCGGCCCGGGCAAGGGCGTCGGCAAAAGGCTGGTCCTGGTCGGGCGTGCTGGCGCTGGAAAAATCGATGTCGAAGGCCATTTCGGCAGCGTCCATTGCCACAAGCCGATCCAGCAGCCGGGCATAGAGCGCCCGCGGCCACGGCCAGACCCCGATTTCGGCGAGGCTCTTGCTGTCGATCTCGACCAGAACGGTACGTCCGGAAGGCTCCAGTCCAGCCAGGCTGAAGCGGATATCCTGCAGGAGCTTGTCCTGCGATGCCAGGCCGCCGGCGGCGGTCATCGCGATCAGGCCCGCCAGAAGCGCAGCGATGAGTCCCAATCGAAACCAGCGATTCACCGTGAAGCCTCCGAACCGTGTTCAACCGACAGCATTAGGCTGCTTCGGTAAAGAGCGGATGAGCGGCCGCACCGGCTCGGGCGGATCATTCTCAACATGGGCTGAATAGAGCATTCATGCAGGTGTCATCCGCATGATGATTTGAATTGCGCGCGGTTGTGCAGTCCCCGATAAATTGGACTGACTTTGCTGGAGGGCAATATTCATGCGCATCATTCGTAATCTTGTGCTCGGCGCCATTGCGGCGCTGGGCCTGGCATTCCCGGCTGTGGCGGCCGAGCGCGCCATCATCGTGCTCGATGGGTCCGGTTCGATGTGGGCGCAGATCGAGGGCAAGGCGCGCATCACCATTGCACGCGAAACGCTAAGCTCGGTGCTGGCGACGCTGCCCGATGAACTCGAGCTTGGCTTCATGACCTATGGTCACCGCGAAAAGGGCAATTGCGCCGATATCGAAATGCTGGTCCAGCCCGCCACGGGCACCGGCGCGGCCATTGCCGCTGCGGCCGATGGCATCAATCCCAAGGGCATGACGCCAATTTCCGACGCGGTGCGGCTTGCCGCTGAGGACCTCGCCTTCACCGAACAGAAGGCCACGGTGATCCTGATCACCGATGGGCTGGAGACCTGCGAGGTCGACCCGTGTGCGTTGGCATCGGACCTTGAGGCCCAGGGCATCGACTTCACCACCCATGTGCTGGGCTTCGGCCTCTCGGACGAGGAGGGCCAGCAGGTGGCGTGCCTCGCCGAGAATACCGGCGGCAAGTATCTGTCGGCCAATGACGGCGCTGCGCTGGTCGATGCCCTGACGGCCACCGTTGCCGAAGTCGCCCAGGCCGCGCCTGAGCCCGAACCAGAGCCGGCCCCCGAGCCGGAGCCCGCAGCGCTCGACTATACCGTGGCGCCGACTGCCGCGCTTTCGGAGGGCGGCCCGGACATGACCGATGAGGGCAATGACCTGGTCTGGAGCTTCCACACCGTGGGCGCCGATGGCGCAGCGGGCGAATGGATCCGCACCGAATACCATGCCGGCGCGCAGATCGACATGGAGCCGGGCGACTATATCATGCGGGCCGAATGGGGCGCCGCCAGCGTCGACCAGCCGGTGACCGTGGTCGCCGGCGAAGTGATCGCGCCGCATTTCGTGCTCAATGCCGGCAAGCTCATCGTGCGGCCCTATCCGTCCGAGGGCCAGCCGGTGGATGACGGGGCCTCCGTCAATGTCGCCTATCCCGGCGGCGCGGACACGACCGGCTATGGCGAGAGCACCTTCCGCCTGCCGGCCGGCGAACAGACGCTGACCGTACGTCTGGGCGAGGGCGAGCATGTCGAGACCTTCACCCTTGCCGCCGGCGAGACCATCGAGAAGGACATCGTGCTCGGCGTGGGCCTCGCCGTGATCAATGCGAGCTATGTCGAGGGCCTGCCGGTCGAAGACGGCGGCATGGCCGTCAATATCGCCAAGGCGCAAAAGGCACTGGATGGCTCGCGCGAAGAGGTCAGCTATGGCTATGGACCGGGCAATGAGTTCGAGCTGCCGCCTGGCGACTATGTCGTCCGCATCAGCATGGACGAGGCCATGGTCGAGGTGCCGTTTACCGTCGAGGCCGGCCAGCGCATCGATGTGGAAGGCGTGCTCGGTGCCGGCGTGGTCGCCCTCACCATGCCGGGGGCAGACAGCTTCAAGCTCTTCGATGCCAAAGCTGATATCCAGGGCAACCGCACCGAGCGCGGCTATGGCTATGACGCGGACCACCAGACGACGCTGGCCGCCGGCGACTATCTCGTGCGCGTCCGCTATGACGACGACAGCGAGACGGAAACCGCCTTCACGGTGGTGGCGGGCGAGCGTCTGGAGCTGACGGTCGAAAAGGGCGAGGGCAAGTCCAAGACCAAATAGGCGAACGGCCGGTCACACAATGATCGAGGGCGCCCGTTGGGGCGCCCTTTTCATTTGTCAGTCGTCGAAACGCACGTCGCCGCCGCTCGATTCGTCCACGTCCCGGCTGGCCGGGTTGCCCGATACGTCGATGTCGCCGCCGCTCGAGGCTTCGGCGCGCAGGCTGGCCGTGGCGTGAACCGAAAGGCTGGCTCCGCTCGATGCGGCAGCGGTCACCGTCTCGGCGACAAGGTCCTCGGCGTCGATGCCGGCCCCGCTCGAGGCATCGGCATCAACCGTCTCGGCCGTGCCGGACAGCTCGATATCCGCGCCGCTGGAGGAGGCGATGGTCACCGCGCCCAGCACGGCGTCGGTCACCGAAATGTCGGCGCCGCTCGATGCATCGAGATCGAGCTCGCCCGCCGTGATGCCGGTCAGCTCGACATCGGCGCCCGAACTGGCGCTGGCCCCGGCCAAAGCGGGCAGGGTGATATCGATGGTGACGGCATTGCCGCTGTTGAGCAGCATGCCGACTAGGCCCCCGCTGATGATGAAATCGAGAAAGCTCTGCTCGAAGCGGGCCCGCAGCACGCCGTCCTCGACGGTCAGCCTGAGATTGTCGAGCGCGTCCTGGCTGCGCGATTGCGCATTGACGCTGAAGTCCTGGCCCAGCGCGACCCTGGCGTCGAGGCCGGTGGCAATGTCGACGCGGTCAAAGCCGGTGAGGTCGAAATCCTTGCTCTGGGCAAAGGCGGTGGTGCTCAGCAGCAGCCCGGCTGTGGCAGCCAGCGCGATCGCGGTGGTGTGGCGCATGTTCGGTTCCCTCCGTCACTCGTCCCTTGGAACACTGGATATGGGCGGCGCCCCGCCATGCTCAAGCGGCGTCGCCCCGCCAAATTTCTCCCCGCAAGGGTTGATAGTTACATGCATGATACCTAGGGGTGGAAAACAAAAAGGCCGGGTCGCTAGACCCGGCCTTCTCATTCAGATGCGAAATGGCTTATGCCATGGCCTTCTGCAGGTTCTGGTCGATGGCATCGAGGAAGCCCAGGGTGGAGAGCCACGGCTGGTCGGGGCCGACGAGCAGGCTGAGATCCTTGGTCATCTTGCCTTCTTCGATCGTGTCGACGGTGACCTTTTCGAGCGTCAGCGCGAACTTGGCCAGCGCCTCGTTGTCGTCGAGCTTGGCGCGGTGGGCGAGGCCACGGGTCCAGGCGAAGATCGAGGCAGTGGAATTGGTCGAGGTTTCCTTGCCCTGCTGGTGCTGGCGGTAGTGACGGGTCACCGTGCCGTGGGCGGCTTCGGCTTCGACGATCTTGCCGTCGGGCGTGGCCAGGACCGAGGTCATCAGGCCCAGCGAGCCGAAGCCCTGCGCCACGATGTCGGACTGCACGTCGCCGTCGTAGTTCTTGCAGGCCCAGACGTAACCGCCGGACCACTTGAGGGCCGAGGCGACCATGTCGTCGATCAGGCGGTGCTCGTACCAGATCTTCTTGGCTTCGAACTGTTCCTTGAACTCGGCGTCGTAGATCTCCTGGAAGATATCCTTGAAGCGGCCGTCATAGGCCTTGAGGATGGTGTTCTTGGTGGAGAGGTAGCAGGGCACGCCGCGGGCCAGCGCGTAGTTGAGACTCGAATAGGCAAAGTCGCGGATGGAATCGTCGAGGTTGTACATGGCCATCGCCACGCCGGCGCCGGGCGCCTGGTAGACTTCGTGCTCGATGACCTTGCCGTCTTCGCCGGTGAACTTGATGGTCAGCGTGCCCTTGCCGGGGAACAGGAAGTCGGTGGCGCGGTACTGGTCGCCAAAGGCATGGCGGCCGACGATGATCGGCTGGGTCCAGCCGGGCACCAGGCGCGGCACGTTCTTGCAGATGATCGGCTCGCGGAAGATCACGCCGCCCAGGATGTTGCGGATCGTGCCGTTGGGCGACTTCCACATCTTCTTGAGCTTGAATTCCTCGACGCGCTGCTCATCGGGCGTGATGGTGGCGCATTTGATGCCGACGCCATGCTTCTGGATGGCATGGGCGGCGTCGACCGTGATCTGGTCATTGGTGGCGTCGCGGCTTTCGACGCTGAGGTCGTAATATTCGATGGGCAGGTCGAGATAGGGGTGGATGAGCTTGTCCTTGATCGCCTGCCAGATGATCCGGGTCATCTCGTCGCCGTCGAGATCGACGACCGGGTTGGCGACTTTGATCTTGCTCATCGGAAATATCTCCCTGAAATCCGCATATTGGCCCACTCGGCCAGCTTCGGCTGCCCCTATAGCATCGGCAGGCAAAAGCGCAAAGTCCGGCTCGGCATGGGGCCTTGCCGGGAGCAGCAGGTCACTTGGCGGGAAGGGTCTCGACGAAGCAGCGGGCCAGCGCGATCCAGTCGAGCAGCGTCTCCTCGTCCTCCAGCACGTCGCCGGTGACTTCCACGAAGCCGGTCATGGTGCGGGCGCCCATGGTCATCGGCCGCGCGCCGGGGCGCTCGAGGCCGGCTTCATAGCCGTCCTTGCCGACCCGGACGAGCAGGCCGCCATCCTTCATCGGGCAGACCAGCATATTGCCATGCAGCATGAAGCAGCGGCCGCCGAACATCTTCTGCTCGCCAATGCCGGGCAGGGGCGCCAGCAGCGCGCGGATGCGGTCGGACAGTTCTTCCGAAGCCAGGCTCATTTTCTGCTGGCATCCCGATAGGCGTCGTGGCGGGGGAGGTGGTCGGCAATCAGGTCCCACTGCTGCTGGCTGCGGGCAAAGATCAGCTGATTGGGCGAGAACCAGTCATTGTGGCCGGCAAAGAGGCCCACCGGCAGGATGCGCAGTTCCGCGGCCCGCGAGCTTTGCGCCAGCAGCGTCGTGCCGCAACCGGGGCAGAAGTGACGGGTGAAGATCGCCCCCGAATCGGCTGGCCGTGCATAGCTTTTCGTTTCGCCGGTCACCGAGACCGCGCCGGCCGGCAGCAGCGCCACGCTGGAATGCCCGCTGCCGGAAACGCGCTGGCAGTTTTCGCAGGCGCATTGAAACATCGACACCACGCGGCCCTTTGCGGCGAGCATGACGGCGCCGCAATCGCAATGCGTGGTGAGATCGATGTCCGGGTGGTCTGAACTGGCCATGCCGCAAGGCTGGCATGGCGAGGCACCGGCGACAAGTGGGCGGATCAGCCGTGGGCCCGGACGGCCGGGGGCCGGCCCTTGCCTTTCACGCCTCAACTGGCAAGAGTGCCCGCCGCAAGCAGGGGGAGGCATGCCGCTTTATCCGGACTATCCGTTGCGCACCGAAAGGCTGGTCCTGCGCCCGTTCACGCGGGGCGATGTCGACGCGGTTTTCGCCTATCGCCGCCGCGAGGATGTGGCGCGATACCTATTCGACGTCGAGCTGAGCCGCGAGGAGTGTGCGCTTGCCGTGCAGCAGCGCATCAACCAGGTGGCGTTCGAGAAAGAGGGCGACAAGATCATTCTGGCGGTGGAGCTGGCCCGCAACGGCGCGCTGATCGGCGAAGTCTCGCTGATCTGGCGCAGCGTCGATGCCCGGCAGGCCGAAGCGGGTTGGATTTTCGATCCGGATTATCAGGGGCAGGGCTACGCCACGGAGGCGGCCAATGCCATGCTCGACCTGGCCTTTGGACCGGGCGATATCCACCGCGTCTCGGCCCGCTGTGATGTGCGCAACGACGCATCCTGGCGGCTCATGGAGCGGCTTGGCATGCGGCGGGAGGCGCATTTTCGCGAGCATGCCATCTTCAAAAGCCGCTGGGACGAGGAGTTTATCTACGCCATTCTGTGGCAGGAATGGCAGGCCCTGCGGGCTGAGCAAAAGCCCAAATAATGGGCAGTTCGCGGGTGCTCCAGGGGTAGAATTTTCCAAACGATGACAGGAACTTCCCTCCAAGGGGTGACGTTGTGGAGTTGGCAGTTACGCCAGCGGGGAGCACCAGAGCGATGTCATCATTATCTTTGCCGATTGCGACGGACAGGCTGAACCTGCGCACCTTCGAGCGCAGCGACGTGGAAGGGCTGAGCGCCTATCACGTGCTTCCCTCCATGCAGCGCTACGTTTTCAGCCGCACGCGCGACAAGGCAGAGGTTGCTGGTGCCCTCAATATCATGCGCGGCCATGTGAGCCTGCAGCGCCCCGGAGACACCCTGACGCTGGCCATGTGCCGCAAGGGCGATCATGCGCTGATCGGCCATGTGTCGCTGCACTGGTCCGACGCCACGGCCGGGCAGGGCGAGGTCCGCTTCTGCATCAATCCGTCCTTTGCCGGACAGGGCTATACCCGCGAGGCGCTTGGCGCGCTGTTCGACCTGGCCTTCGATCATTTCCGCATCCACAGGCTGTTTGCCCGTTGCGATGGCCGCAACCACCATTCCATCAAGCTCATGCAGCAGCTCGGCATGCGGCTTGAGGCCCATTATCGCGAACATGCCCTTTTCCAGGGCGAGTGGGACGAGGAACTGCATTTCGCCATTCTCGATCGCGAATGGCAGCGGTCGAGCAAGGTCAAGGACCTGCCCCCGCGTCATCGGGTCGACGCGCCGGCGCAACATCGCGTCGCCTGATTGCCCTGACCTGCCAAAACCGGTTATGAGCGCCTGATCTTCCTGGATTGGGCGCTTATGGCCGGAACCGACACATCCATCAAAATCGAGCTGCGGCCCGCGCCGGCCGTGATCCTGTGCGAACCGCAGCTGGGCGAGAATATCGGCACGGCGGCGCGCGCCATGGCCAATTTCGGCCTGTGGGACCTGCGCCTGGTGCGGCCGCGCGATGGCTGGCCCAATGAGAAGGCGGTGGCCGCCGCCTCGCGCGCCGATCATGTGATCAACCAGGTCCGCGTCTTCGATACGCTCGAAGCCGCCATTGCCGATCTGACCCTTGTGCTGGCGACCACCGCCCGCTCGCGCGACCTGCAGAAGGAAGTGATCGGGCCCGACGAAGCTGCCAGCCGCATGGCGGCGCAGGTGGCCTTGGGCAAGGGCGTTGGCCTGCTGTTCGGCCGCGAGAAGTGGGGCCTGCTCAACGAGGAAGTGGCGCTGGCCGATACCATCGTCACCCTGCCGGTCGAGCCGGCCTTCGCCTCGCTCAACATCGCCCAGGCCGTGCTGCTCATGGCCTATGAATGGCGCCGCCACAGCGAGTTGGGCACGCAACTGCCTTTTTCGGACGCCATGGCGGAAGTCGCCCCGCGCGAGGAGCTGATCGGCTTGTTCGGGCATCTCGAAGCCACCCTGGACGGCTCGGGCTTCTTCACCGCGCCCGACAAGCGGCCGACCGTGATCAACAACCTGCGCACCATGCTGGAGCGCGGCAAGTTCACCAGCCAGGAAATCCGCACCCTGCGCGGCGTCATCTCCTCCATCGACCGCCGCCACCAGCGCCCCAACCCCAACCGGCAGAAGCCACAGAAGGAAGAGTAGGCACCTTCACCGCTCCCTTCGGGGGGAGCTAAGAAAGTGTCAGCGGTGAACGCTTTCGCCCTATTCCGGCTTTGACGGCGCCGGGTCCGCGTGGCACTCCGGTTGCATGAGCACCGCAGCCCCCGCCGACAAGTCCCGCGTCGCCTTCACCTATAAGGGTTTCCGCTTTTTCTGGCTCACCACGCTGCTGGTAAGCTTTGCGGTGCAGATCATGTCGGTGTCCATTGCCTGGCAGATCTATGACGTCACCGGCAATGTGTTCCTGCTTGGTCTGGTGGGCCTCAGCCTCTTCCTGCCGGCGCTGATCCTGATCCTGCTGACCGGGCTCACCGCCGACCGCTTCAACCGCCGCGGCATCATGGCGGTGTGCCTGGGGGTCGAATTCCTCTGTGCGCTGGGCTTCCTCGCCTTCGTCAATGCCCAGGCGCATGAGGTCTGGCCGATCTTCGGCATTCTCGTCGTGCTGGGCACTGCCCGCGCCTTCTGGGGGCCGGCGGCGCAGTCGCTGGCGCCCAATCTGGTGCCGCCCGAGGCACTCTCCAATGCCATCACGGTCAATGCCTCGGCCTGGCAGTTTGCCGCCATCATGGGCCCGGCGGCCGGCGGCCTGCTCTATGGAATAGCCCCCATCGTCGCCTTCGGCACCGCCGCGGTGCTGCTGCTGATCGCGGCGGTCTGCGTGCTGCTGATTCCCCGGCCGGCGCGGCGCGAGTCGCATCAGGCGACCAGTCTCGAAACCATTTTCGGCGGCTTCCGCTACATCTTTTCCAACAAGGTGGTGCTGGGCGCCATTTCGCTGGACATGTTCGCGGTGCTGATGGGCGGGGCGGTGGCCCTGCTGCCGGTCTATACCAAGGATATCCTGCATGCCGGCCCGCAGGAGCTGGGCCTGCTGCGCGCGGCGCCGGGCATCGGGGCCATCGTCATGGCGCTGTGGCTGACGCGCTTTCCCATCCGCGACCATGCCGGCAAGATCCTGTTCCTCTTCGTGGGCCTGTTCGGCGCCTTCACGGTGATTTTCGGCCTTTCGACCACGGTGTGGATTTCCATTCCCGCCCTGGCGCTGGTAGGCGCCTCCGACATGGTCAGCGTCACCATCCGCGAGACCATCATGCAGCTCTGGACGCCCGAAGAGGTGCGCGGGCGGGTCAATGCGGTCAATTCGGTGTTCATCGGCGCCTCCAACGAGCTGGGCGAGTTCCGCGCCGGCACGGTGGCCCATTTCATCGGCCCGGTGGCGGCCGTGGCCATTGGCGGGGTGGGGGCCATCGTGGTCGCCGTCACCTGGAGCATCATCTTCCCCGGCCTGCGCAATCAGCGCACGCTGGACAAGAAGATGGTGGCCGACGGATCGAGCGATCCAGAGGCTGCTTGACGAAAGCGTCGCAATTGCCTAAGACGCGGCCACCTATCGGGGCCTTCGGGCCCGTAGGCGCACCCGGGATCTCCTGAATATTTGGGGTCTGTCGGCTTTCCGCGAGGAAAGCAGAGGAGGGCGCGATCCATTCAACCGGTCCCTTGGACGCATGGCCTTTTCCAAAGGTCTGCAACCTTTGGGGCCAAGCTACAGAAGGATACGCGATGTCGAAGCGTCATTCAGCCAAGTACAAGATCGATCGCCGTCTCGGCGAAAATATCTGGGGCCGTCCCAAGTCCCCGCTCAACGCCCGCGCCTATGGCCCCGGCCAGCATGGCCAGCGCCGCAAGGGCAAGCTGTCGGACTACGGTCTGCAGCTGCGCGCCAAGCAGAAGCTCAAGGGCTATTACGGCTCGGTCACCGAAAAGGCGTTCAAGCGCCTCTATACCGAAGCCGCCCGCGTCAAGGGTGACACCGGCGAGAACCTGATCGGCCTGCTCGAGAGCCGCCTGGACGCCGTGATCTACCGCGCCAAGTTCGTTGCCACCGTCTTTGCCGCCCGCCAGTTCGTGAGCCACGGCCACATCCTGGTTAACGGCAAGCGCGTCAACATCCCGTCCTACCAGGTCAAGGTCGGCGACAAGATCGAAGTGCGCGAGCGCTCCAAGCAGCTCACCGTGCTGATCGAAGCCACCCAGCTGGCCGAGCGCGACGTTCCCGATTATGTCGAAGTCGACCACAACAAGATGGTTGCCACCTTCGCCCGCGTTCCCTCGCTGTCGGACGTGCCCTATCCGGTCCAGATGGAACCGAACCTGGTCGTCGAATTCTACTCGCGCTAAGCGAAACGAATTGCAGAATTGGAAGGGCCGTTCTTCGGAGCGGCCCTTTTTCTTTGCGGTCGGCTTAGCGTCCGCTATAACCGGCCAGTCAGAAAAGGAGAGGTCGGTGCGGTTAGCCCGACCCCGCCGGGCGGTTGCTTCGGTGGTCCTGGCCTTCGCGAGCGATGAGTCCCATGGCCTTGAACGCCACGCAGCCTGCGGGGCGAATGAAAGGTCTTGGACCATGAAGCAATCAGTCTCCGTCATCACGCTCGGCGTCGCCGACTTGGCCCGCTCGAAACGATTCTACGCCGAGGGATTCGGCTGGGCGCCAGTCTTCGAGAACGCGGATATCGTCTTCTTCCAGATGAATGGTTTTGTCCTCGGCACGTTTCGCAAGGAAGCGCTGGACGAAGATATGAACCGAACGGGCTCGAGCGCTCCGGGCACCTATTCGCTGGCGCATAATGTGGCTCAGAGGGACGGCGTCGCGCCGGCCATGGCCCAATTGCTCGCGGCGGGCGGAACATTGCTGCGGGCCGCGGATGCGCCGCCGCATGGCGGTTTTCGAGGCTATATCGCCGATCCCGATGGCCATGCCTGGGAAATCGCCTGGAACCCGCACTGGCCGATCGATGAAGCGGGCCATGTCAGCTTCGGCATATAGGATGGCATGAGAAAGGGCCGCTCTTCGGAGCGGCCCTTTTGTTTTGTGCTGCAACCCCCACCCAACCTCCCCCTGGAAGGGGGAGGGCAAATCCGGGAGGTGGCACAATTCCCGCAAAGCCACCGCACCTCTCCTCCCCCTTGAGGGGGAGGCCGGGTGGGGGGGGAGTCGAGAATGCTGCGTCCGCGTTCGCGCCTAGATCGTCGCCTCGTGGCCGAGCTGTTCCTTGATCGGCTCCTGGTCGCGCGGGATGAAGCTCTCGAAGCGCTGGAGACGCATGTAGATCGACTGCAATTCGACGATGGTGGTCCAGGCGCGGGCGAAGAACTGGAACGAGCTCGCGACCTCGCCGAAGGCATTCTGCACCTGCTGGTAGATGCCCAGGGTCAGCGTGCCGGCCAGGATCGATGGCGACAGGGTCAGCAGCGGCACATAGCCGGCCACCTGCAGGTAGGCGTACCGCGCCAGGTTGAAGTAGGTGTAGTGGAAATACAGCCGGTAGTAGTTCCTCTGCACATTGGCGAACAGCTCGCGGAAGCTGGGCGGGTCGGCGCGGGTCGGATCGTCCTCGCCATAGACCAGTTCCTTGCGCAGGGCGGCTTCCACCTTCTGGTTTTCGAAGTTCAGCCCCGGCAGGCGGATGCCGACGATCCACAGCAGCGCCGTGCCGAAGGCCGAGATGATCAGGGCGATCCAGACCAGGCTCCCCGGAACGGCGCCGAAGACCGGCACCTCTGTCACGCTCTGCGACAGCGTCCACAGGATGGGCAGGAACACCACCAGCGTCAGCAGCGAGCTGAGGAAGCTGGTGCCAAGGTCCTCGACGATGGAGGCGAAGCGCTGGGTGTCTTCCTGGACGCGCTGGGAGGCGCCTTCCGTGCTGCGCAGCGAAGGCCAGTACTGCATGTAGTAGGACGTCATCGCCTTGCGCCAGCGGAACACGTAGTGCGAATTGTAGAAGGCCAGCAGCACCAGGAAGATGATGTTGGGCAGCAGCACCAGGAACAGGGTGAACACATAGGGCCAGTAGTCGTCCGGGCTCACCGAGCCGGGCTCGCTCAGCGCCTGCTGCAGGATATTGAAGAACTTGCCCTGCCAGTCGTTGAGGAAGGCGCTGAGCTGCACCTGGCTATAGGTGGCCAGGAACAGGATGGCGCTGCCGACCACGCTCCACCAATACCACTGGTTGCGCTTGTAGACGTACCAGAAGGCGCAAAAGGCAAAGGTGCAGAGGAAGATGTACCAGTATTCCCAGACACGGCCGCCATTGAGGAAATTGGGGTCCTCGGCCACGCAGTTGGCCGCCTGCGCGACGGCGGGCGTTGCCTCGGTCGTTGCTGCGGCGGGCGCATTGGGGTCGGTCAGCTGCGGTCCGCCCTCCGGCACGGGCAGGGCGTCTGCCTCCGGCGCCACCGGCGTCTCGCCGGGCGGGATATCGGCGGGCGAGCAGATGGCCGGCGTCAGGAACCTGTCGATGCTGATCACCGAGCGCACCGGGTCGCCGGCAAGCTGGTAGATGAGCGTCGTCAGCAGCATCCAGAGGATTGCTGAGCCGAAGAAGATCTTGGGGACGGGGAAAAAGGAACGAAACACCGCGAGACTCCTGGGTGCCGGGGAATGGCGTCATCTAACGGTTGCAATCGGACTAAAGCAAGAAAGGGAAGTTAACCATTGGTAAGGTTTGCACCGTCCGGTTTTCCTTCCCCTCTGCGGCCGGGGACGCTATCAGCTACGGCACGGACAGAAAGAGAGTTTCGGCATGAGTGAGGTCATGGAGGCGGCGCCCGGCGCGGCCGACGAGCCCGAGAGCGGCGGGCATCCGATCTATGCCCATGCCCCGCGCAGCGGCGAGTTCAACAAGCTGCGCAAGCGGCTGATCCGCAATACGCGCGAGGCGCTCGACAAGTTCGAGATGGTGCGGCCAGGCGAAAAATGGCTGGTGGCTCTTTCCGGCGGCAAGGACAGCTATTCCATGCTGGCCCTGCTGCTCGATCTCAAATGGCGGGGCCTGCTGCCGGTGGAGCTGCTGGTCTGCAATCTCGACCAGGGCCAGCCCAATTTCCCCAAGCATATCCTGCCCGAGTTCCTGGCAGGCCTGGGCATCCCCCATCGCATCGAATATCGCGACACCTATTCCATCGTCACCGAGAAGCTGCCGGCCGGGGCGACCTATTGCTCGCTGTGTTCGCGGCTGCGCCGGGGCAATCTCTACCGCATCGCGCGGGAGGAGGGCTGCACCGCCCTGGTGCTGGGTCACCATCGCGACGACAGCCTCGAAACCTTCTTCATGAACCTCTTCCATGGCGGCAAGCTCGCGGCCATGCCGCCGCGCCTGCTCAATGACGAGGGCGATATCGAGGTGCTGCGGCCGCTGATCTATTGCGGCGAGGATGACCTGCAGCGCTTTTCCGACGCCATGGCCTTTCCCATCATCCCCTGCGATCTCTGCGGCAGCCAGGATGGGCTGGAGCGCAATGCGATGAAGGCCATGCTGAGCGACATCGAAAAGCGCATGCCCGGCCGCAAGGATGTGATGATCCGCGCCCTGGGTAATATCAATGCCAGCCATATGCTGGATACCAGGCTGTTCGACTTCGCCGGTCTGTTCGACAAGAGGACGCAATCTTGAATTTTGACGTGATGGCCCTGGCCACGATCCTGCGCGATGCGGCGCAGGCCGAAGCCCTGCCGCGCTTTCGCCGGCTCGATGCCTCCATGGTGCAGGTCAAGACCGAGGCCATCGACCTCGTGACCGAGGCCGATGTGGCGACCGAGGAAGCCATCAAGGCGCGCCTCGCCACGGCGATGCCCGATGCCCTGTTCGTCGGCGAGGAATCGGTGGCCGCCGATCCGGCTTTGCTGCTGCGCCTGGCCGATGCGGATCTGGCCGTAGTGGTCGACCCCATCGATGGCACGGCCAATTACGCCGCCGGCCTGCCGCTTTTTGCCACCATGGCGGCCGTGGTCTCCAGGGGCGAGACCATTGCCGGCATCATCTATGATCCGATGGGCGATGACTGGGTCATGGCCGAAAAGGGGGGCGGCGCCTGGCTGCGCCGGCCGAGCGGAGAAGCCGTGCGGCTCAAGGTGGCCGCGCCGCTGCCCCTGCCGCAGATGGTGGGCATGGCCTCGGTCGCCTATATGCCGGCCGACAAGCGTCCCCAGGTGCTGCAGAATACCGACAAGCTGCGCCTGCTCTCCAACTTCCGCTGCGCCGGCCACGAATATCGCACCTTCGCCTCCGGCCACGGCCAGTTCGTCTGCTACAACAAGCTGATGCCCTGGGATCATCTGGCCGGCGTGCTGATCAGCCAGGAAGCCGGCGCCTTCGCCGCCCGGCTCGACGGCAGCCCCTATCTGCCCCGCCACGTCGATGGCGGCCTGCTGGTCGCGGTGGACAAGTCCAACTGGGACGAGCTGCGCCGGGAAGTCTTTACGTTCTGAGTTCGCCGGGCCAGCGAGCCACGACCTGTCCCCAACTCCGATCGTCACCCTCGGGCTCGACCCGAGGGCTCTGTACTTGACGATGTCACCGCACGCGCTCGCGCTCCAAAGTACAGACCCCTCGGGTCAAGCCCGAGGGTGACGCTTTGGGTGGGGGGAATGGTGCGGGTGGATCTCAATCCCCCACCAGCGCCCCGGCCGCCGCATCCAGCGCCCCTGGCCCATGCGCAATCCCCAGCGCCTGCATGCCCGCCTCCATCGTCGCCAGCACGCCCAGCGTCATATGGGCATTCACATGACCCATATGGCCGACGCGCAGGAAGTCCTGATAGGCCGGCTCGCTCGGCAGCGCCATGCCGAGGCCAATGCCCAGCGTGACGCCGGCCTCGGTCTCAAGCCAGCGCCGCAGCGCGCCGGCGCCGCCATTGGGGATCCGCGCCGCAGTCACCGACCAGCCGCGCGCGGCCGGGTCGGCCATGTTGAGCGCGATGCCGCTGTCCTTGCCACTCCAGGCGTCGAAGGCCGCCCAGACCGTCCGGGCCAGTTGCCGGTGACGTGCCCAGACCTGCTCCAGCCCCTCCTCGTCGAGGATCATGGTCAGTGCCTCGCGCAGGCCATAGAGGTGGTGCGTCGGCGCGGTGCCGCCGAAATATTGCCAGAACTCGGTGCCGGTGCCGCGGGGCTTCCAGTCCCAATAGGGTGTCACGAGGTCGGTGGCCTGTGACGCTTCCAGCGCCTTGTCGGAAAACCAGATGAAGCCCAGGCCCGGGGGCAGCATCAGCCCCTTCTGGCTGGCGCCGACAATGACGTCGACGCCCCAATCGTCCATGCGCAGCTCGTCGCAGCCCAGCGAGGCGATGGCGTCGACCGCCAGCAGGGCCGGGTGGCCGGTGCTGTCGATGGCGGCGCGGATGGCGGGAATGTCGTTGCGGGCGCTGGAGGCGGTGTCCACATGGGTCACCAGCACGGCGCGGATGGCGTGGTCCGTGTCGGCCCGCAGCGCATCGGCAATGCGCTCGGGGTCGGCCGGTGCGGCCTTGCCGAAATCGATGATGTCGACCGTCACGCCCATGCGCGTGAGGCCCTCGGCCCAGCCATGCCCGAAGCGCCCGGTGGCGGCGAGCAGCGCCCGGTCACCGCGCGAGAACATGTTGGCATTGGCTGCCTCCCAGGCGCCATGCCCATTGGCGATATAGATCGCCACATGCTGGTCGGTCTGGGCGACCCGCTTGAGATCGGGAATGAGCGCCCGCGTCATGTCGACGAGCTCGCCCTCATAGATATTGGGCGCCGTGCGGTGCATGGCATTGAGCACGCGTTCGGGCGAGACCGAGGGGCCGGGAATGGCAAGGTAGGAGCGGCCCGTGGCGAGGGGCATGACATGTTCCGATAGGTTGGTACGGCGGGGAGGGGCCGCCAGCCTATCAGTCATGACTCGGCGCAGCGGATCAAGCCACCCCCACCTAACCTCCCCCTCGCAGGGGGAGGAAACTGGCTGTTGGTTCTGGCGGGATCAGACCACAGACTGGATCGGCTCCTCCCCCTCCCAGGGGGAGGCTGGGTGGGGGTTCGTCCCAGAGCCATTCCGGTCATTCATTCACCGTTCAAACAGGTGACCGGATTGTGGCGACAGCCATCCCCCGACCGCCCCGCCGCGTCGACGTCCGAAACGGGGATAAGTCCCCAGCCCCAGCCGCCCCGAAAACTTATCCCCCTTGTCACGACTCATAAGTCTGTGCTTATGTGATGGCATGAGTGATGTCGATATCTTCAAAGTGCTGGCCGATCCGACCCGCCGCGCCATGCTGGAGCGGCTGGCGACGGCCGAGATGACGGCGACCGAATTGCGCGAGGGCTTTGCCATTTCCCAGCCGGCCATGAGCCAGCATCTGGCGGTGTTGCGCGGCGCGGGGCTGATCAGCGAGCGGCGGGCCGGGCGCTATGCCCACTACCGCGTGGAGCCGCAGGGCATGGCGCCGCTGCATGACTGGCTGGCCCGCCATCGCGCCTTCTGGCCCGGCCGCATCGACAATCTCAAGGACCTGCTCAAGGAGATGGACCAATGACCGACAGGGACGCACTGGTGTTCGAATGCGCGCTTGATGCGCCGCCCGAAAAGGTCTGGCGGGCGCTGACCATTCCCGAATATCTCGAGCGCTGGCTCAAGCCCGCCGCGACGGTCGACATGGCGGTGGTGACGGCGGAGGAAAACCGCAGCCTCACCTATCGCTGGCGCGAGGCCGGGCAGGGCGCCATTGTCGGCATGGAAGACAGCCTCGTCACCTTCGAGCTCACCCCCACCGGTGATGGCGGCACCTGGTTCAAGCTGACCCATGCGCCCTTGGCCGTGCCGGCCGCGGCCAATAGCAACGGGCCGCGCCAGACCATGGCCCTCGCAGCCTAAACCTGAATCATTTCAATGCTGAACGGAGGTTCGCCCATGCGCGACATGATGCAACTCGTCCCTATGGTCGTCGAACAGTCGAGCCGCGGCGAGCGAAGTTTTGATATCTATTCCCGCCTGCTGCGCGAGCGGATCATCTTCGTCAACGGCGAGATCGAAGACACTATGGCCTCGCTGGTGACGGCGCAATTGCTGTTCCTCGAGGCGGAGAATCCCAAGAAGGAGATCTATCTCTACATCAATTCGCCGGGGGGCGTCGTGACCTCGGCCATGGCCATGTATGACACGATGCAGTTCATCCAGGCGCCGGTGGGGACGCTCTGCATGGGCATGGCCATGTCGGCTGGTTCATTCCTGCTGATGGCCGGCGCGCCGGGCAGCCGCATCTGCCTGCCCAATGCCTCGATCATGCTGCACCAGCCCAGCGGCGGCTTCCAGGGCAAGGTCACCGACATCATGCTGCATGCCGAGGAGAGTCAGCGCCTCAAGCGGCGCATGCACAATCTCTATGCCAGGCATTGCGGCCGGACCTATGAAGAGGTCGAAAAGGCGCTGGAGCGGGACAATTTCATGACGCCCGACCAGGCCCGCGACTGGGGCCTGGTCGATCATGTCTATAGCGATCGCAGCCAGTTGCTGGGGCCGGCTGCGACCGCGTGAGCTAGTGCGCCGCGCTGGGCACGGCTTCGGCGTCGCCATGGGCATATTGCTCGCCGACGCCGAACAGCTTGCCATTCTCGGCGATGAGGATGAACACGAGCGACAGGATGCCCATGCTGAAATATCCCACGGCCGTCGGGATGGTCGTGCCGTCGAATAACTGTCCGATATAGCCCCCGATCAGCGCCCCGCCCACGGTCTGGATAAACCCAAACACCGCCGAAGCCGTCCCCGCCACCGCCCCCAACGGCTCCATGGAGAGCGAATTCATGTTCGAGGCGGCCCAGCCGAAGCTGAACATGATGATGGCGAGCAGGGAGAAGAACAGCCAGAGTGGCAGGAAACCGCTGAGGGCAAAAGCCAGCCAGATGCCGCTCACCACGGTGAAGGACACCATGGCGCCATGCGACAGCCGGCGCATGCCGAAGCGGCGGACGATCACCGAATTGGTGAAGGACGACACGGCCATCAGCCCGGCCATGGCCGCGAAGGCGACGGGGAAGTAGACGCCAAGCCCATAGATATCGACGTAGATCTGCTGTGATGAGCTGATGAAGCCGAACAGCGCGCCGAACAGGAACGTGCCGGCCAGGCCGTAGGAAAAGGCCACCCGATTGGTGCAGACGATGCGGAAGCCCTCGAAGACGCCGCTGAAGGTCAGCGGGCGACGCTTGTCGAGCGGCAGGCTCTCGGGCAGGCGGAAGAAGGTCCACAGCCAGAAAGCCGAGGCCAGCAGGGCCATGAACAGGAAGATCATCTGCCACGGGCCGGTCAGCAGCAGGACCTGGCCGATGCCGGGCGCAATGATCGGAATGGCCATGAAGACCATGAAGGTGAGCGACATGACCTCGGCCATTTCGCGGCCCGAATAGCGGTCGCGGACGGCCGAGGTGGCGATGACGCGCACGCTGGCAGCGCCCATGCCCTGCACGAAGCGCAGCACCAGCAGCATGGTGAAGCTCGGCGCGAAGATCGCGACAAAGGCGGCGATGACGTAAAGGCCCATGCCAGCCAGCAGCGGCGCGCGCCGGCCGAACCGGTCGGTCAGCGGGCCGAAGACCAGCTGGGCCACGCCCATGCCGATCATGTAGCTGGAAATGACGAACTGGCGCTCATTCTCGCTGGTCACGCCAAGCGCCTCGCCCATATAGGGCAGAGCCGGGAGCATGACATCGATGGCCAGGGCGTTGAGCGCCATGAGCGCCGCCATGAGGGCAATGAATTCAGGGCGCGAAAGCACCCGCGTGAAATGATCGGACATCAAAAGGACCTGGAATTGGGCCGCCGCGAAGTCATGGGCGCCGAAATATGGCCCCGACCATGAACCCGCATGGCGTCATTTGCAAGGCTTTATCGGCAAAAAACGATGGTTCCCGCCGATCGATTCAGGCCGGTTTGAGCGCGAAACTGGGGGCGCTGCGCTCGTTGATGGGCAGGTGAATGGCGGCCGAGCCCAGGCCCAGCAGGATGCCCAGATACCAGACCAGGCTATAGGATCCGGTCTGATCGTAGACATAGCCGCCCAGCCAGACGCCGACAAAGGAGCCGATCTGGTGGCTGAGAAAGGCGACGCCATAGAGCATGCCCATATAGCGCGCGCCGAAGAACAGGCTGACAAGGCCGGCGGTCAGCGGCACGGTGGACAGCCACAGCAGCCCCATCGAGGCGGCGAAGGCATAGGCGGTGATCTCGCTGACCGGGATAAGCAGGAACAGGCCGATGGAGATGGCGCGCAGGAAGTAGATGGTCGCCAGCAGCATCTGCTTGGGCAGGCGCCCGCCGAGATAGCCGGCCAGCAAAGAACCGACAATGTTGAACAGGCCGATCACCGCGATGGTCCAGCTGCCGACTTCCGGCGACAGGCCGCACTGCACCAGATAAGCGGGCATGTGGACGTTGATGAAGGCCAGGTGGAAGCCGCAGACGAAAAAGCCGATGACCAGCAGGCGATAGGATCCATGGCCCCAGGCCTTGGCCAGCGCCTCCATGAAGGGCAGGTCGGCATGGCCGGTCGTGTTCTCGGTACGGCCGCGCAGGGCGTAGCTGAGCGGGATGATCAGCAGCAGGGCCATGCCCAGATAGAGCAGGGCTGACTGCCAGCCGAAGGCATTGATGAAGCCCTGGCTGATTGGCGCGAAAGCGAACTGGCCAAAGGACGAGGCGGCGGTGGCGACACCAAAGATCAGCGAACGCTTCTCGGCCGGCACGGAGCGGCCAAAGGCGGCCATGACCACCGAGAAGGAGCAGATCGCGATGCCGACGCCGGTGATGATGCCGGCGGTGATCGTCAGGAGGCCGGTATCGGGCGAAAAGGCCATGCCGAAGACGCCGAGCGCATAGATGGCGGCGCCTGCCGCGATGGTCCGACCGGTGCCCACGCGGTCGGCAAAGGCGCCGGCGAAGGGCTGTGCAATGCCCCAGGCCAGGTTCTGGATGGCCATGGCCATGCCCCAGCCTTCGCGCGTCAGCCCCAGGTCGCCGGTCATCGGAAGGGTGAACAGGCCGAAGCTGGTGCGCACGCCATTGCCGATGGCTGCGATGATGCAGCCGGCAATGATCAGCACGAGCAGGGGAACCGCGGGGCGAAGGGCGGATGAAGTCATGGGTTGCATCCAGATGTGGACGTTCTATCTACGCCCGGGCTGGCATCACGCCTAGTGACAATACGGAATAGGCGGCATCAATCCGTGTGATGAGACAGCAAAAAGCCCGGCCGATCGACCGGGCTCCTGCAGGCATTTGCGGCGGGTAATCAGGCGGTCTGCTTGACCGCGATGCCGGCATTCTGCAGGTGCGTCTGCAACTCGCCGGCCTGGAACATCTCGCGGACGATATCGGCGCCGCCGACAAATTCTCCCTTCACATAGAGCTGGGGAATGGTCGGCCAGTTGGTATAGGCCTTGATGCCGTCGCGCAGCTCGGCGCTTTCGAGCACATTGGCGCTGCCATATTCAACGCCGAGATAGCTCAGAATCTGTACGACCTGGCCGGAAAAGCCGCATTGCGGAAAGTCCGGCGAGCCCTTCATGAACAGGAAGACGTCGTTATTCTTCACCTTGTCGTCGATGAAGGCGTTGATATCGGTCATGGGTGAAACCTCTCGATGGCCGGGGTCAAGATCCGGTTGCTGTTGCCTCTAAATAGGACAGGACATGGGCGCTGTCGAGGTGTCAGGTCTGCACGAATGCTAGAGCCGCGCTGCAATCCATGGATGGTTGGTGCAGTCGTCCACCGTTTCGAAGAGCACCGCCTCCCAGCCATGCTTGAGGGCGCCGTCGATAACCTTGGGCGAGTCGTCGAAGAAGAGGGGCGGCTCGGCTTGCGGCCCGATGCGCTGCTCGATGAAGTTGAAATAGCGGGGGTCCGGTTTCTGCAGCCCGACGCGGGCGGAATAGAAGATGTCCTCGAACAGCTCGGACAGGCCGAGATGTCCCCAAAGCCAGTTGGCCCGCAGGTGTTCCTGGTTGGTCGCCACGTAGAGCCGCGCCGCGCCGGACTGCTTGAGGCGCCGGACCACGTCGAGCAGAGGCTGGTTGAGAACACTGTCCTGCTGCAGCCAGTAATGGGCAAAGGCCATTGGCGAGCCGCGATAGCCAAAGGCGGGCAGGCGGCGCTCCAGCGCATCGATCAGGGCCATCTGTCCAACGATCACCTTCTTCATGAAGATGTCGAAGATGAACTCGCTGCGGAACCGTTCGGGGTCGATACCGGTATCGGCGAGCATGGTAGCATCCCAGGCCCGCACGCGCTGCGGATTGGCGTGGTAGCCATGCACCAGCACGCCATCGACATCGAAGAAGACGGCGCGCGTCATGCGTCGCGGTCCCAGTCGGGCGTGCGCATGATCCGCCGGATACCCACGCCTGCATTGGGCGCGTCCTTGAAGCGCGGGATGATATGCAGATGGGTGTGAAAGACATGCTGGCCGGCCACAGCGCCGACATTCCAGCCCAGCGTGAAGCCATCGGGCAGCAGTTCGGCGAAATGCTGCTTGGCCTGGGCCAGGATATCGCCGAAGGCCAGCCATTCCTCCGGCAGCATTTCGAAGGGCGTTTCGCTATGGCGGCGCGGGATGATCATGCCGGCGATGGGGACCATCGGATCGATACTGCCAAGCGCATAGAAGTGTGCATTGTCAAAGAGCGGCGTGTCCACCAGCAGGTTGTTCTCGAGACAGAACCGGCAGCCATGCTCAGCGTCGCTCATGGCCTTGGCTTGGCCATTGCGCCAAGCCCGACAAGCACTTCGGGGGGAATGCTCAGTTCCTGAATCACGTCATTGTGCCGGCGAAAGCCGACCAGTTCGCGCTGCACGAAATATTCCCAGACCACCTGGCGGGCCGTTGCCAGGCGCTCGTCACGGCCCGGTGCAGGGTCTGCCAGGGCCGCGATGGCATTGACCACCTTGCGCTCGGCGGCGCCGAGGGACGAGGCCCGTTCGGCGAGGATTTCATGTTCGAGTGCTGCGGTGCCGGCCTCGGGCCGCACCATGCGGATCAGCTCGAGCGAGTCGCGCAGGGACATGAGCGGATTAATCCGGCACGTTGGTCTGCAGCGCCAGGGCATGCAGCGCGCCGCCCATGTCGCCCTGCAGTGCCGCATAGACGAGCTGGTGCTGCTGCACGCGTGACTTGCCGCGGAACTGCTCGGAAATCACCGTGGCGGCGTAGTGATCGCCGTCGCCGGCAAGGTCGCGGATTTCAATCTGGGCATCGGGCAGAGCAGCCTTGATCCGGCGTTCGATTTCGCTGGCATCCATGGCCATGGCTTTGCTCCTGCTAACAGGCCGGCAAGTGGCCGGCGACTCCCATGATATGGCATGGGGGTGCCGTGCCTTCAATACGAGCCGGCTATTGCAGCGTCGTTAGCGGCTGCGCGTCCTGGCGGGTCGAGAAATTGGCGATGATGAAATCGACCAGCGGCCGGACGGTTTCGGCCATCTCGGTGGCGTAGAAACAATCCAGCGAGTAGCCGTTGCCGGCATCCACCGTCTCGGTATGCACCACGGTAAGGGGCACGCCCTGGGGCGAGTCAGTGCTGTTGCCTTCATACAGCAGGGCTGTGCTGCTCTGGTAGGCGGTCGTCGTCTTGTTGGTCAGCGCAAAGCCCGGGAAGGTCTCGGCCCAGCCCTGGCTGACGGCCGCATCGTCGAGGGCGGCAAGCGCGCCGTCCGCCGTCCAGGCGGTGTCCTCGACGGCCACCACGGTCAGCACGCATTGCAGCGGCGCGTCCGGGTGATTGATGGTTACGGGGCCGCCGACTTCGCCGCTCACCGACATGGCCTCCGGGTGGATCAGCGTATAGGGCTGATCGGGCAGGGGGGAGCCGGTCATGGTCACGTTCTGGGCGAAGGCGGCCACTGGCGCGAGGCTGAGAGAGAGGGCCATCAGGCAGCCAAGCAGTGGTCGAAAATGCATCTTAGTCTCCAGAAAATGACGCCGCCCCTGGGTGTCAAAGCACTCCAAAGAGCGGCGATCATAAGGCAACGTCGATGATTAGGCGGCTTCGTCAGCCATGTAGTTGGGGAACCAGCCCTCATGGGCGGCCTTGAGTTCGGCCACCGGCAGCGGGCGCGCGGCTCCGAGCACCAGATCGGTGCCGCCGGTCGTGCCGATCCAGGGCGCAAAAATGCCCAGGGCCTCGGCCTCGCGCCAGAGCGCAGCCAGGGCGTCGCCCTGCGGATCGAGATTGACGGTCATCAGGTAGCGACCCTGGTCCTCGCCGAAATATTGCAGGACCGGATCCTGGTCGGTGAGATCGGTCACCGTGGCGCCGATACCCGAGGCTACGGCCATTTCCGCGAGGCCCACGGCCAGGCCACCATCGCTGAGGTCGTGGCACGCCGTGGCGACGCCGGAGCGGATCAGCTTGCGCACGAAATCGCCGGTGCGCTTTTCATGGGCGAGGTCCACATGCGGTGCCGGGCCGTCCTTGCGGCCGAACAGGTCGCGCAGATAGATCGACTGGCCGAGATGTGTGCCCCGGCTGGGCGGGGCACCGATGAGCAGGATCACCTCGTTGGCGGCGGCAAAGCCGATGCGCGCCATCTGGTTCCAGTCGGGCAGCAGCCCCACGCCACCGATGGTGGGGGTGGGCAGGATGCCTTGGCCATTGGTCTCGTTGTAGAGCGACACATTGCCCGAAACGATCGGGAATTCCAGCGCCAGGCAGGCTTCGCCGATGCCCTTGATGGCATGGACCAGCTGACCCATGATTTCGGGGCGTTCGGGGTTGCCGAAGTTGAGATTGTCGGTTGCCGCCAGCGGTTCAGCGCCGGTCGCCGTCAGGTTGCGCCAGCACTCAGCCACGGCCTGCTTGCCGCCCTCATAGGGGTCGGCCTCGCAATAGCGCGGCGTCACGTCAGAGGAGAAGGCGAGGCCCTTGGTGGCGTGGCCCTCGACGCGGATCACGCCGGCATCGCCGCCGGGGCGCTGCAGGGAATTGCCCTGGATCAGCGTGTCGTATTGCTCATATACCCAGCGCCGCGACGCCGTCTGGTGTCCGCCCATCAGGGCGAGGAGGGCGTCGGCAATGTCCATCTGCGGCACGTCGCCGGCGGCCAGCGGCGCGGGGACCTTCGGCGCGGTCCAGGGGCGATCATATTCGGGGGCTTCGTCGCCCAATTCCTTGATCGGCAGGTTGGCCACCTCATCGCCTTGCCACTTCACGCGGAAGCGCAGGTCGTCGGTGGTCACGCCGACCGTGGCGAAGTCCAGTTCCCACTTCTCGAAGACGGCGCGGGCCTCGGCTTCCTTTTCGGGATGCAGCACCATGAGCATGCGCTCCTGGCTCTCGCTCAGCATCATCTCATAGGGCGTCATCTGCTCTTCGCGCACCGGCACCTTGTCGAGGTCGAGCTCGATGCCCAGGTCGCCCTTGGCGCCCATTTCGACGGCCGAACAGGTCAGGCCTGCGGCGCCCATGTCCTGGATGGCGATGACGGCACCGGTGGCCATCAGTTCGAGGCAGGCTTCGAGAAGCCGCTTTTCGGTGAAGGGGTCGCCGACCTGGACGGTCGGGCGCTTTTCCTCGATGTCGTCGCCGAATTCGGCCGAGGCCATGGTGGCGCCGCCGACGCCGTCGCGGCCGGTCTTGGCTCCCAGGTAAACCACCGGAAGCCCGACGCCTTCGGCCTTGGAATAGAAGATCTTGTCGGTATCGGCCAGGCCCGCGGCGAAGGCATTGACCAGGATATTGCCGTTATAGCGCTCGTCGAATTCGACTTCGCCACCGACAGTCGGCACGCCGAAGGCATTGCCATAGCCACCAATGCCGGCCACGACGCCGGAGACCAGGTGGCGGGTCTTTTCGTGATCGGGTGCGCCGAAGCGCAGCGCATTCATCGCGGCGACCGGGCGGGCACCCATGGTGAAGACGTCGCGCAATATGCCGCCCATGCCGGTGCCGGCACCCTGATAGGGCTCGATGAAGCTCGGATGGTTGTGCGATTCCATCTTGAAGACGATCGCCTGGCCGTCGCCGATATCGACCACGCCGGCATTCTCGCCCGGCCCCTGGATAACGCGCGGACCCTTGGTCGGCAGCGTCTTGAGCCACTTCTTGGACGACTTGTACGAGCAATGCTCGTTCCACATCGCCGAGAAGATACCGAGCTCGGTATAGGTCGGCTCACGCCCGATCAGGTCGAGGATCTTCTGGTATTCGTCCGGCTTGAGGCCATGGTCGGCAACCAGTTCGGGGGTGATGCGGATGTCGTTGGGGATGGTCATCAGGCAGCGTTTCCGTAGGGAGGCTCAGGCAGATATTGCATGACCATCAGGCGGCCTGGCCCAGCAGGCCGGTGAACAGCGCGCGCCCGTCGTCGCCGCCATGGGCCGCTTCGATCAGGTTTTCCGGGTGGGGCATCAGGCCCAGCACGTTCTTCTGCTCGTTGAAGATGCCGGCGATGTCGTGCAGGGAGCCGTTGGGATTGGTGCCTTCGGCATAGCGGAAGGCCACGCGGCCATCGCCTTCGAGGCGCTCCAGCGTGGCGCTGTCGGCAAAGTAGTTGCCATCGTGATGGGCCACCGGGCAGCGGAAGACCTCGCCCTTGGTATAGCCGCGGGTGAAGTCGGTATTGGCATTGACCACCTCGAGCTTGACCTCGCGGCAGACGAATTTGAGGCTCTTGTTGCGCATCAGCGCGCCGGGCAGCAGGCCCGCTTCGATCAGGATCTGGAAGCCGTTGCAGACGCCCAGAACCTTGACGCCTCTGGCAGCCCTCTCGCGCACCTTGTCCATGATGGGGGAGCGCGCGGCGATGGCGCCGCAGCGCAGATAGTCGCCATAGGAGAAGCCGCCGGGAATGACGATCAGGTCGACATCGGGCACGTCGGCATCCTGGTGCCAGACGATGGCCGGGGCGGTGCCGGAAACCTTGGTCAGCGCCGCGATCATGTCGCGGTCGCGATTGAGACCGGGGAAGACGATGACTGCGGATTTCATCGGCTGGTCCTCGCTATGGGGGGTGCGAGGCCCTTGTGATGAGTCTTGCGGGAAAAGGCAAGGGCCGGGAATGCATATCCCGGCCTGCCTGGTCGAATGGCTACTCAGCGGGGCTTGCCGCAGTCGCATCGGGGTTGGGGCGCGAGCCTCGCGTGCCCGGCAGGTGGGCCCAGGCGGGACGCTCGAACAGGAACTTGCCGAAGCCGATGTGCTGGACAATCCAGTAGAGTACCAGCGGCGAGACGATGGCGACGGCCATGGTGAGCAGGCTCAGCAGGGTCGGCTCGTCGAGGCCGAGCGCGATCAACACCGTGCGGGCAATGCCCATGGGCAGCACGAAGGCGACATAGATGATAAGCGACTTCGAGCCCATCCAGCGCAGCCAGTTCATCCAGGGCAGGCGGGTCAGCAGGGCCGCCGACACGCAGAGCGCCGCCGAACCGGCCAGGGCCAGCGCCAGATGCAGGCCGGGCAGGCCCGCATAGCCCATCACCGGGTGGATCGGGTGCATGGCAAAGCCGGGCGAGAAGACCAGGGCGCCATTGACCACGGCCCAGATGGCCAGGCCGAGCAGGGCAATAGCGGCGTGCTCGGCAGCCCAGTAGGCCAGGCGGAACAGCTGCGGCGCCAGCACATAGCCGGCATAGAAGAACACGAAATACTCGGCGAACTGGTCGACCAGGTAGCTGCCGGTATGGATGGGCGCCATCTGCAGGATGGCGGCGACGCCGAAAATGGCCCAGGCGGGAACGCGCAGGTCATGCAGCAGCTTGGTGGCGGCGCTGACTGCGGCCAGGAGGTAGATGAACCACAGCACGCCATAGGGCTGCACCACGGCCCAGGCGATCTGCTCCAGTGCGCCCACCGGGTTTGTGGCCAGCAGGCCGACCTTGAAGATGATGTGGATCAGCGCCCAGAGCGCGTAGAAGTAGAGGTAATGCACCACCCGGCGATCGGCATAGGCACGCCAGGGCCGGTCGATCACCTGCGACAGGAACAGGCCCGAAATCAGGAAGAATTCGGGCATGCGGAATGGGGTGGCAAAGGCGATGGCCCAGTGCAGGGCGCCCACCCCGCCGGTATCCTCCCCGACGCTCGAGGCGGCATACATCATCACGACGAGAAAGATGGACAGGCCCTTGGCCATGTCCACCCAGTCGAGACGCCCGGCATTGGCTGACATGTGAAACGCTCCCAGAAACTGGGAGCCAATCTACAGCCGGGCCCTCATCGCGCGGCTAACGCCTGCGTGAAGGTGCCGGAGAAAATGGAGGATTGGTAAGCATTTGCCTAAGGCGCCATGCACAGTTGCGGCCGGGGGCCGCGCTGTAGCACCCGCGGAGCGGGCAGCGCCGTAGACGCCCGTAAGGGCTGCCTAGACCGGAACGGACGCATAGGCCGCAAACAGCAGGCCCATGGTGGCAACGAACATGACCGAAAGCGAGATGGTTTTGAGCATGGCAGTATGGTCCTGCGCCACAAGACGGCGCGACTGGTGTTATCGCCCGAAGGCGTTAATTTGTGATTTCGACCGAGTAGTTTTCGATCACGGTATTGGCCAGCAGCTTTTCACACATGCTGTTGAGTTCGGAACGCGCGCTTGCCTCGTCGGTTCCGTCCAGGACCAGGTCAAAGACCTTCCCCTGTCGCACAGATGCAACACCACCAAAGCCCAGGCTCTTGAGCGAGCCTTCGATCGCCTGACCCTGGGGGTCGAGGACGCCGGCCTTGAGGGTGACGGTGACGCGCGCTTTCATGGCAATACCCTACGACGACTTACTGGACGAGGCGCGGACCGGTGGTCAGCGCATTGTCGGTTTCAACCAGGATGCCCAGGCGCTGGGCGACTTCGCGATAGTTCTCGATCAGGCCGCCAAGGTTCTCGCGGAAGCGGTCCTTGTCCATCTTGTTGCGGGTCTTGATGTCCCACAGGCGGCAGCTGTCGGGGCTGATCTCGTCGGCCAGCACGATGCGCATGAGGTCGCCCTCATAGAGGCGCCCGCATTCGATCTTGAAGTCCACCAGCTGGATGCCGACACCCATGAACAGGCCGGTCAGGAAGTCGTTGACGCGGATGGCCAGGCTCATGATGTCGTCGAGTTCGGCAGGGGTGGCCCAGCCGAAGGCGGTGATGTGCTCTTCGCTGACCATGGGGTCATGCAAAGCATCGTCCTTGTAGCAGAATTCGATGATCGAGCGGGGCAGCTGGGTGCCCGGCTCGAGGCCCAGGCGCTTGACCAGCGAACCGGCGGCATAGTTGCGCACGATGATTTCGAGCGGGATGATCTCGACTTCCTTGATCAACTGCTCGCGCATGTTGAGCCGCTTGATGAAGTGAGTCGGAATGCCCAGGCCGTTCAGCTTGGTGAAGACGAATTCCGAGATCCGGTTGTTCAGCACACCCTTGCCATCGATGATCTCGTGGCGCGCGCCGTCACCGGCGGTGGTGTCATCCTTGAAATACTGAACCAGAGTGCCCGGCTCAGGACCCTCAAACAGGATCTTGGCCTTGCCCTCGTAGATTTTGCGTCGGCGGTTCATGGGGAATCCGGACCGTTGGAAGGAGGGAGAATTTGGCCGCTTCATGCGCTAGAATCCTGCAAAAATGCAAGCTCTTTCGCAGCGCGGTGCCAGATGGCGGGCTGCCGGGCCGTGCATAAGGTCGCATCACGGCGCCAGCCGTTGATTTGAATTGCCGAACCGCCTATGTCGATTGGCAAGCGCCGGAGAGGCGGCAGGACACAACGCCAAGCGGGAGATTTGCATGAGCCAGTTCGAGGATCGGCAGAAGGGCCAGGAGGCCAAGTATGCCTTCGACGCCGAAAAGAAGTTCAAGGCGGAAGCGCGCCGTAACAAGCTGGTCGGTATCTGGGCCGCTGAGCTGATGAGCCTGACCGGCGACGAAGCCAAGGCCTACGCCGCCGAAGTGGTCGCCGCCGATTTCGAGGAAGCCGGCGATGCGGACGTGTTCCGCAAGGTTTCGGCCGATCTCAAGGCCAAGGGTCTCAACATCGGCGACGACGTGATTCGCCAGAAGATGGACCAACTCGTGCTGGTCGCCAACGAGCAGATCGCCGCCGAGGGCTGATCGCTCTCCCATTTCGACAGTTGCAAAGGAGCTGGCCCTGGCCGGCTCCTTTTTTTGCCCGTCAGTCGATCCGCAGAGCCATGCCGATCGAGGCGGGCATGACCGGCTCGAAGCCGTATTTGGCATAAAGAAACTGGGCGTCGCCATCGGCGATCAGGCTCACATAGGCGCTGGCCGGGGCATGGGTGCGCAAATGATCGACCAGCGCTGCGACGATGGTCTTGCCCAGACCCTGGCCCTGATGCGCCGGCTCCACGGCAATATCGACGATCTGGAAGGCCGTGCCGCCGTCGCCGATGATCCGCCCCATGCCGACAGTGTCGTCGTCATGCCGGATGGTGACGGCAAACCAGGTATTGGGCAGGCCCGCCTCGGCTGCCGCCTGGCTCTTTGCACTCAGGCCGGAAACGAGGCGCAGCCGGCGATAGTCCTCGACGCTCGGGGTGCCGACAAGCAGGACATAGTCGCTCATTTGAGCCGCTGCATCAGCCGCGTGAACATTAGCAGGCCCTCCGGCCAGGGCCCGTGACCCGAGGCGACGTTGATGTGGCCGGCTTCGCCCGCCTGATGGAAATCCGACCCCCAGCAGGTGGCGAATTCCACGGCGCGGTCGATGCTGCAGAGGGGATCATTGGTCGAGGCGACCAGGATCGAGGGAAAGGGCAGGGGGTCGCGCGGGATCGGGCGGAAGCCAAATGCCTCCTCGGGCGCATCGGCGCTCAGCTCGATATCGGGCGGGGAGACAAGGAATGCGCCCCGCACATTGTCCGGCAGTTGCGGCCCGGCATGCGCCACGGCGATGACCGAAAGCGAATGGGCGACCAGCACGACGGGCCGGGTGGTGAGCCGCGCGGCCTGGTCGATGGTGGCGACCCAGTCGTCGAGATCGGGTTCGTGCCAGTCAGCCTGCTCGACAATGGCGGCATTGCTCATGCGTTCGGCCCAGCGGGTCTGCCAGTGGCCGGGGCCGGAACTGCCCAGGCCGGGCAGGATCAGGATGTCGCATTCGGCCAGCTTCATGTGCGGTGCGTCCTGTCGCGATAGAATGCGGCACTGGTCTGGGTGAGCCCTATGGCCTTGTAGAAGCCCTCGGCCCCCGGCAGGGCCAAGAGGACAATGGTGCAGCCCGGGCCGAGGATTTCCGTCGCCTTGTCCATCAGGATCCGGCCGATGCCCTGACCCTGGCTGTTCTCGACCACCGCCATGTCGGCGCAGTAGCAGATCCAGTTCCAGTCGGTCATGCCGCGGAACAGGCCCACCAGCCGGCCGCTGTCGTCGCGCGCGGTGACGACGAGGTTGGAATTGTCCAGCATGGCCTGCACCCGCTCGGTATTGCCGAGCGGGCGGGTCGGGCCGAGCGCCGACTGGCCGACGCAGGCGACATATTCCTCAGCGGTCAGGCCGGTTTCCTGGGCGCAGATAATGCTCATCACGCCTCGCCAAACACGCGCTTGAAGATCGTGTCGACATGCTTGAGGTGATAGGCATCATCAAACATGGCGTCGATTTGTGTATCGCTCAGAGTCACTTCCGGGTCGGCCTTGAGGTTGGCTGCGAACTGGCCGGCGCGGTCGCCCTGCATGGCCCAGACCTTCATGGCATTGCGCTGCACGGCGGCGTAGCTGTCCTCACGGCTGTAGCCGGCCTGGGTCAGCGCCAGCAGCATGCGCTGGCTATTGTGCAGCCCGCCGAGCAGGTCGAGATTCTTCCGCATGTTCTCGGGGTAGACCACCAGCTTGTCGATGACGCCGGTGAGGCGGGCCAGGGCGAAGTCCAGCGTCACCGTGGCGTCGGGGCCGATCATGCGCTCGACCGAGGAGTGCGAAATGTCGCGCTCGTGCCAGAGAGCGACGTTTTCCAGCGCCGGGGTCACCATGCCGCGCACGAGACGCGCGAGGCCGGTGAGGTTTTCGGTCAGCACCGGATTGCGCTTGTGCGGCATGGCTGAGGAGCCCTTCTGGCCGGGGGAGAAGAACTCCTCGGCTTCGAGCACTTCGGTGCGCTGCAAGTGGCGGATTTCGACGGCCACGCGCTCAATGGAACTGGCGACGACGCCGAGCGTGGCAAAGAACATGGCGTGGCGATCGCGCGGAATCACCTGGGTCGAGACCGGCTCGATGGCCAGGCCCAGCTTTTCGGCGACATATTCCTCCACCTGCGGATCGATATTGGCGAAGCTGCCGATGGCGCCGGAAATGGCGCAGGTGGCAATCTCGGCCCGTGCCGCGACGAGGCGCGCCCGGTTGCGCGTGAACTCGGCATAGGCCTCGGCCAGCTTGACGCCAAAGGTCGTCGGCTCGGCATGGATGCCGTGGCTGCGGCCGATGGTGATGGTGTTCTTGTGCTCGAAGGCCCGGCGCTTGAGCGCGGCAAGCAGGGCGTCGCAATCGGCGATCAGGAGATCCGCGGCCCGCGCCATCTGAACCGAGAGCGTGGTGTCGAGAATGTCGGAAGAGGTCATGCCCTGGTGCACGAAGCGGGCATCGGGACCGACGATTTCGCTCAAGTGCGTCAGGAAGGCGATGACGTCATGCTTGGTGGTGCGCTCGATCTCGTCGATCCGCGCGACGTCGAAGCCATAGTCGCCCTTCTCTGCCTTGCGGGCATTCATCACGTCCCAGATGTTCTGGGCACTTTCCCTGGGCACCACGCCCAGTTCGGCGAGCTTGGTGGTGGCATGCGCCTCGATCTCGAACCAGATGGCAAAGCGGGTCTCGGCCGACCAGATGGAAACCATTTCGGGGCGAGAGTAACGCGGAATCATGGGCTTGGGCTTTCGGGTTCAGAGATCGATTCAGGCAAGACGGGTGGTCGCGGCCTGCCTTATGGCGGCTATGCGTGGCTGGTAGGTGGCAGCGTCGTTGCCGCCATAGACGGAGGATCCGGCCACGAACACATTGGCGCCGGCATCGGCCACGGACCGGGCATTGTCGGCGCTGATGCCGCCATCGACCTCGAGGTCGATGTCGCGACTGGCGATCAGCGCGCGCGCCTGGCGGATCTTGTTGAGCGATTCCGGGATGAAGCTCTGGCCGCCAAAGCCGGGATTGACCGACATGACCAGCAGCAGGTCGATATCGTCGATGACATGCTCCAGCGCCGAAACGGGCGTCGCCGGATTGATGGCGACACCGGCCTTCTTGCCCTCGGCCCTGATGGCCTGCAGCGTGCGATGCAGGTGCGGGCCGGCCTCGGCATGGACGGTGATGATATCGGCGCCGGCGCGGGCAAAGGCGGCCACATAGGGATCGACCGGCGCGATCATCAGATGCACGTCGAAGGGCAGGGTGGTGAACTTGCGCACCGAGGCCATGACCAGCGGCCCGAAGCTGATATTGGGCACGAAATGGCCGTCCATGACATCGACATGGATATAGTCGGCGCCAGCCTCCGCGATGGCGGTGATCTCCTCGCCCAGCCGCGAAAAATCGGCCGACAGGATGGACGGAGCGATGCGGATCGGACGTGCAGTCATGACGGCGGCACCTCAGCCGGGAGGGGATGAGGCTGCTATAGGGCGGGAAAGGGGGAGAGGGCAAGGGCGGAGGCGGGCAGCGCCGGCCCACTTGCGTATGGGCGAGGCCCTCACATGCGCGCGATGCGACACCGGGGTGCATTGCTTTGCCGGGCGGAGGCGCTAGAAACAGGCGCGCAACTGGAGCGTCGTCCACGTGGAATTCTCTTTGCCTTTGGTGTTTGGCGCGGGGGTGCTGAGCTTTCTCTCACCCTGCGTGCTGCCCCTGGTGCCGCCCTATCTCACCTATATGAGCGGGGCGAGTTTCGACCAGTTGCGGGCCGACGACAAAGGCGCGGCGGCGCTGCAGCGGCGCGTGGCCTTCACCTCGCTGTTCTTCATCCTCGGCTTTTCGGTGGTCTTCGTCACCCTGGGGGCCACGGCGACGGCCTTCGGGCAGACGTTCCGCCAGGCTCTGCCCATCCTCACGCCGGTGGCCGGCGTGCTGATCATCGCCATGGGCCTCCATTTCATCGGCGTCTATCGCATCGGCCTGCTCGACCGGCAGATGCGCCATAACGGGCCGGGCGTCGCCAGTGGCCCCTTGGGCGGGTTCCTGCTCGGGCTGGCCTTTGCCATCGGCTGGACGCCCTGTATCGGGCCGGTGCTGGCGGCGGTGCTGTCGGTGGCGGCGAGCCGCGACACGGCCTGGGAGGGCGCGGGCCTGCTCGGGCTCTATTCGCTGGGGCTGGGCGTGCCGTTCTTCCTGGCTGGCATTGCCATCGGGCCGTTCCTGGCCTTCTTCCAGGGCTTCAAGAAGCACCTGCATACGGTCGAGCGCGTCATGGGCGTGCTGCTGGTGATTACCGGCGTGCTGTTCCTCACCGGCAATTTCACTCGCCTGTCCTACTGGTTCCTCGAGACCTTCCCGGTTCTGGCCAATTTCGGCTGACCGGGCAGGTCTTTCAGAGCAGCTTGAGGCCGCGCAGCGAGGCGTGGCCGGATTTGCCGATGATGATGTGATCGTGCAGCGTGATGCCCAGGGGCTTGGCGATATCGGAGATTTCCCGCGTCATCCGCACATCGGCCGATGAGGGCGAGGGATCGCCCGAGGGGTGGTTGTGCACCAGGATCAGCGCGGTGGCGGAATGCTCGAGCGCCCGCTTGATGACTTCGCGCGGATAGACCGGGGTATGGTCGACGGTCCCGGTCTGCTGCACCTCGTCGGCGATCAGCCGGTTCTTCTTGTCGAGGAACAGGATGCGGACGTGTTTCTCGATTGGCTTTGTTGCCAACAAATCAACGCGTTACCGCAAACGTCCCCCAAGACGTCCCTTCGGCGTCCCTTAGTCGTTGTTCCCCGTCCGTTTCTCCAGCCGCATCCGGGCGACGCGGCTAGTTTGCTTGATGGTCCCGCGATTGTAGCGAGCACTGGTCTGCCGGTTTTTGTGTCCGGCGGATTTCATAACATCGGTCTCGGCAGCGCCGAGGTCGTAAGCCTCTGTGATTGCGCCGGCACGGGCGTCCATATTCTGAATAGTTTTTGGCACGCCAGCGGCATTCGCCACCAGGCGCCATCGCTGAGTGTAGTTGCGGTGCTTGAATGGCTCGCCAGTGGTTTCGGCTATGATCATCGGCCCGATGCGCTTCTCGGCGGGAACGCGGTCGATTTCCTCCAGAAGGGAAGGATGAAGCTTCAAGTCATGTTCGACGGGGATCCCGGTCTTCGTGTGGGTCTTGCGAAGGATCAAATCCGCATCGATGTCAGACCACAGAAGCCCGTTTGTCCATCTGGTGTCGCGGTGGCGGATTCCGCCTTCGCCCCCTGCTATCGGTTCCCATTCGCCGATTACGTCCTTCTGCCGCATGGTGAGTTCGAACTGAAGCACGGTTCCCAACGCGATGGAGTGCCAGCCCTGTTCGTGTGCCGCCTTGCGGATCGCCTCAACGTGGTCCGCCGTCATTATGGATGTGCGGGCCGGGGGCGTGGCAAAGCGAATTTTTGAGAGGATGGTGTCCGCCCGAAGGCAATCCTCAAAGCCTAAGGTTACGCCGTAGCTGATCAGTTGGCGGACAGTGTCCATAGCGTGTTTGGCCCGCCAGGGGCGGGGGCGCTCACCTGGCGGCGCAGGCTCGCCCCACTTGCGGTGCCAGCCTTTGAAGTCATTCCCAAGCAGTTTATTGATTTGCCGGGCTCCGACCGTCCCCTCGATTATCTTGAGGGACTTTGTGACGTTGATCGCGCTGTTCCACTTAAGTCCGCGATACGGCGAGTCCTCATCGGTCTGGTACAAGCGGGATAGGCTCTTAATCGTGCCGTCATAGGTTGTACTGGCCTTCTCCGCCCCAGCAGCCCAAGTCAGCATCTCCGCCTGCAGGACGTAGCAGCGCGCGGATAACTGCGCGCGCCCTTCTGGGGTGTCAGGCAGGTGGAGGCGGACGCTTGATGGTCGATAGCCGCGCGCCACCAGGTCAGACCTCGCCATCCAGTACAAGCGCTCCGACCCATCCTTGTTTCGCTTGCGCTTCAGCCCAGGGAAGTCGGTCAATTCCACGTCTCCGCACCGTCAGCTGTCGACGGCAGTACCCCGCCCCGACCAAGCCCGTGTCGGCGGTCCAAGAACGCCTTAACGGCTGGCCAGTAGCGGCACCCTGTTAGTGGATCAATACGGGGCAGACCTTCACGCTCTAGCACGGTGGCTAGGCCAGCCCAGCGGGCCAGGGCGCCGGTGCCAAGCACCCTCTGCGCAACAACAACTTCTGGGATGTACAGGGCACCATTGTCGTTAGCGGCTCTCATATACACCCTCCCTAGACGTGCGACTAAACGCGTGATATCCGACAAATGGTAGCATATGCCTTTTGGCTTATCAATCAAAATGGTGGATACGAGTCCAAATGACGGATGTTGCGAAGTTCGCCGCAGACAACCCAGAGCTCTTCGCGGCACAGGTGCGCGCGGCGCGGGGCCTTCTGAATTGGAGTCAAGCGTACCTGGCAGAGGGTATTGGCGTGGCTCGATCAACGATTGCCGACCTGGAGTCCAACAAGCGCGCGCCTCACCCAGCAACGCTGTTCGTGCTCATCCAAGAGCTCGCTGCAGCGGGGATTGAGTTCGGGGAGTTGGGGGTCAGTTTTGAGAAATACCCGCCGTCAGCTTATGTGCCGACCGGGATCAAGCAGAAGAAGTAACGCCCGGCCGGCGCGAGAAGGTTGGGTTGCACACCTCAAGGGTGGCCAACCGGGGGAACTGTTGGCGCCATTTAATCCCTCGAGACCACCACCTCGACTTCGCGCGGCTCCTCGCCAGGGACGAGCAGCATTGCGCGGCGGATGACGGGAACGCTGGTAAGCGGTGCTGGGGGAAGTTTTGACGCTTGGGTCATGCTTTTGATTTCCTGGTGTCACTCGCTTGATCGCGGCGACGGGTTCAATGTGGCACACCGTGCCGACGGTGGCAATGAGAAATGCATCTAACTACTTGATATAATTGAGCTTTTAAGCGTTTTCGCTTATTTCCGTGTCGTCGTTCAACGGAATAAGCGCTTATGCGCTTATATGAGCTCCGCGGAACTTGCCTAAGCGAGCAAGCACGTAAAGAATGGCAGGGCTCCGAGTCAGAAGCGCCCCCGAGGAACCCAAGGCCTCGGGGGCTTCTTTGTGTTAGGGTCGCAATCAGGGTCGCAGCGGCGGCTCTTTGAGGGGGCAAGATGAGGACACTAGGAGCGCTGGTCGCTGGATTTGTCAGCTATTTCGCAGCGTTGATCCTACTCGGTTTCGTCCATGGGTTCGTCACGGAAGGTTCGCGGTTGGGGATTTGGTTGGCCGTGTTTAACGCCTTGTCAGTCGTGGCGGCGATGCTGGTGGCAATATGGGTTGCACGGCCCCGGCACCCATGAAACTGGAAACTTAGCTAGCCAGCCGGCGCCGATACAACTCAGCCGATATCCCAGCCAGTAGGTTCCGCACCGGCATCGGCTGGGCGTCGGCCTTGATCTCGGTCTTGAACCGCTCGAACAGCAGCCAGTTCAGCCTCTGCAGGAAGGCCGTGTCTTCGGTCAGAATGCTATTCGGCGGCGGCATGATCAGGATGCGGGCGACGATGATGTCGATCTCTGTGTCGACATCCCGCGGGATCGGCGTGCAGATTTGGCGCCACCATGCCTCTGTGGCCTTGTCGGCCGCATCCTGTTTGTCAGCGCCATGACCATCCACAGAGAACCAGCCAGGCCACTGAACGGACCAGCGCCAGCGAGGGACGCCAACCTGATCCCCCAACGACAGCTTGCCGAGAAACTGCACTTCGGCCCTTCGCTCGGGGTGATCGTCCCCAGCCGGATAAGCAACGTAGCTACCTCGCTCTGCCCGCCATCTGAGCCGCGCTGGCACATCCACGATCGAACCTTCCGGACTCGTTTGTTCTCATTTCGTTCTATGGCGGGGCGGTTGGAGGAGTCCAGATGGGACTGTGATCAAATTATGATGTTTGGAGGATCGAGGGGCGATTGGAGCGTTATGCTGGCCAGCCACTACGAGGAACGCAAATGCCGCCGCGAAAAACCAAGCCCGGTCCAAAAGTGGGCGACACGCTGGTTATAGGCCTGACCATCCTGAAGGTATGGGATGATGGGCGGATCACCGTCGAAATGCCTAATGGCAATAGGGAGACATTTCCGCTCGATCGTGCCGACGTCCGGGCCATCGAAGCAGACAAGATACTAGTGCCGAAGGTCTGGGATAATCCTGGGCGGTGACCGCCAATCCTCTATCATGCTGGCCGGCCGTTCGCTTTCCGAGCAGCGACGCGCGACAGGCCGCGCACCTGCTCCAGCAACATGCTTCCGGTGATCTGCATGAACTGGTTCTGCGCGACCCTCGGCGTCAGGCCTTCAGTGCCCCACGAGTGCGACGGCGCAGCTGTGCGGCTGAGAGACACCCTGCCCCAGAAGATATCGGCGCCCGCCGGCACCGCGCCCAGGACGATCTGGTTTTCCCATTCCTGTGGCTGCGCTCCGACGCATGACGCATTGCGGAACGTGTAGGCATAGGTGCACAGCTTTGCGTAAACGTCTGCTCCGAGGTCAGGAACTGCACCAGCGTGTCGCCCGTGGACAGGACGAGCCGGTCATCCTTCTCAATGACCAGTTGGCCGCCTACGTAGCCGAGAAACCCGTTCATGGTGCCCGCACCTGGATGGACGCGCCACCTGTGAATGTGCCGTTATAGGCCGCCGGCGGTGAGGCATGTTCTTTGGAGTTGGCCATGGGGCCTCCTAATGAATTAACCCCGCTCGATGGCGGGGCGTGGGGGTAGGTAGTTCCGATGGGGGTAGCGGCGGCACCTTGCGGAGCCCCGCGATACCGTCCTATTTTAAGAGGCGGCGCTCCGATGGGGACCATAGCTTGACCTTGATCCTGACGGCCATCACGCCCGACTTCGCGGTCATGGCAAGCGATCGGCGACTCTCAACATCGCAGGGAGTCGTCACTGACGAGAGTGGCAAGGCAGGGGTCATTCATACGGACGACGGAACCGCCATATACGCCTTCACAGGACTAGCAGAGCTGGGATCGTTCCGCGCCAAGGAGTGGATACAACAGGCACTAATGGAGGCCTCTGACGGCACGCTAAACGAAACCCTCTACGGGTTTGCCGGGATCGCTCAGAAGAAGTTCGCCAACCTCGCCTATTACGGCCAGGGTATCACTTTGGCAGTTGCTGGCTTTTCCGACGTGGTTGGCCCGTTCATGGGGACGGTCAGCAACCTTGAGGACGTCGCTGGCTCTTTCCTTCCTCGTCCGACCAAGGAATTTCAGACCAGAATCCGGATATCGCCCAACTTAAGCACTGTGGACTTCAGCGGTGTGATGGCCAATGGCATCAATCAGACTGAGTATCTTGTAGAGCTGCATGAGCTTAACGCATTGATACTGGCGGAAAGCCCACATTATGCGGTCGAGCAAAAAGCCGCCCACTTGGTACGGAAGCTGGCGGACGATCCGCGAACTGGAGGGACCGTCGGTAAGAATCTCATGGTTTCCACGTTACACCGGCCGCCACCTGGGCGGCTGCCGGTTCCATCCGCAACTTACATGCCCTTTGGCGAGGCTGACCGGATACACATGTTAGATACCGTCAATCTCCGAACGACCGGGCCGAAGATCGCCTTTCGAGACATCGAAATGGTCTTTGATGAGGGGCAGCGTATTGGGCCGAAGCTGGGACGGAACGATAAATGTCACTGTGGTAGCGGAAACAAGTTCAAGCACTGTCATGGACGGTGAAAAGCGCGGAGCGGCCAAGCGATTAACGATCGATAAACATTTGACCTTGCGCTACTAAACGTCGCGATCCATTCTCCCTCCATTGTTTGGGGGACTACCATGTTTAAGAAGACTGCGATCGCGCTTGCCGCGACATCAATGCTTGCTGCGGCGACTATTTTGTCGGGTTGCGCTACCACCTACAGCGAAATGGGCGCTATGGGCGGCGTCATGGCCGCGCCCGTGACCAACGACGTTTATCGCATCTCAGCCCGTGGCAACGGATACACCGACGCCACTACTATTCAAGACTATGTTCTGTTGAAAGCATCAGAGACTACTATCGCCGCCGGCAAGACCCATTTTGAGGTCATCAATAATCGCGATGCGACGAGCAACGTCACACAGCAAACCGCAGGTACTTTCGGGCGTGGCCTTTTTGGGGGTGTCTCGTATAGCCCTGGTTTCAACTACGAGATCGTGAAGCCCGGCGAGGACCTGATGATCAGAGTGTCAAACGCCTCTGGGCCGAACTCCTACAACGCGCAAGAAGTGTTCAACAATATCAATCCTCGAGTTAAGCGGCCTAAGGGCTGACCATGCGCTTTTGGCCGCTACTGGCGGCTGCAATCATCGTGCTGGAGTTCTTGCCAGCGCCGGCACTGGCCATCGAGCAGAGCGCGGCCAACCCGTCGATCTACAAAGTCGACGTCGCCCAAGTGAGTTGCCAGCCGCGCCGAACGTGCGGCCAGATTGGCTCTTGCGAAGAGGCAGTTTGGTATCTCTACAATTGCTCCTGGGGCGGTCGGCTGGACGGCGATAGCGATGGCGCGCCCTGTGAACAGCTTTGCGGGAGCAACAATTGAGAAGCCCGATCCTTTTAGTTGGCGCGATCTTGGCTGGGCTTCAGTTGCCCGCACTAGCCCAGGGCCTTCCGAACGGTCCTTTCGCTGACGAGAACGCTTACAATGCGGCACTGGCGCAGGTTACCGCTACTGTAAGCGGCACAGATACGGTTGGCGTGGTGCGATCCGTGGAACTTCTGATAGACGATCAAGTCGAAGGCGGGTGTTGGACCAACGCCAGCGCCATTGCTGCGAGGGTGCGCGCGGAACTAGAAAAATTCGGAATCGCTGTCTACCAGGAGCCGCTTGCCCTGCGAACGGTCTTTGCGCCGCTCTTACAGATCAACGGTCTGGGATACCGCGCCGGAGGCGAGGTGTGTGTTGTGTCCGCCTCTATGGAGGTCGTCTATTGGGGCACAACCAGACTAGGGGATCTCGGCTACACCGGCCGCGCGTTCGAATTTGAGAACCCGGTCCTGCTCTGGAGCCAGAATTCGGTGTTTTCCAACTCCATCAGAGTGGACGATCAGCTCATGAACCAAGCGCAGGAGTGGGTAGACACTCTTATCGGTGACATAGCAAAGGCTCGGAGGTCAGAAGAGGTAGAGGCTGTGCTGAGTACCTGGCCGAGCGCCAAGGCGATGACAGCTGCGCAGTTCGAAGAACTCCTCAAGGAGTACTCACAGCGGTCGGATTAGCGAGAAATTTCGACAAGGATGCCATTCCGGCTCCGAGGCATATGGGTGGTCATGCCACGGTCGCCGTTAAAGCGCGCGACAACGTGGTCGAGTTTGGTCATGGGGCTTCTTGGAAAGAGAAAGCCCGCCGGCGAGGGGCCGGAGAACAAAGGATCAACGGGGCTGTGGATTTCGCTTTTGGTATTGTTTTGGAGTCCGAATCCACCGAGCAATAGCGAAGCGGTTCCGCATTTGAGATTTTCTCAATGACGGAGTCCGCCGATGGCCAGACGCAAAGCCAAACCTCCACAACAGAAGCCACCTCTATTGCCGCCTTGGCTTGCCACGGCTCTCGCATTCGCTATCCCTAAGCTAATAGGTGGCGTGCTCTACAAGGTCGGCGCGGGGCTGGTCGTGCTGTTGGGGCTGCCGTGGGGGTGAAATGCATAACTTGAAAGTTGCCCGTCGCACGCAAGACCGCGGTGCGCTGGTCGCGCTCGGGATGATCCTTGGCGCAGTCGTTCTGGTTACGGCCATCGGGCTCCTCCAACGGTTGGTGGTGGAGCTGTCTATACCGACTCAGGCTGTTGACTTGGCAGCACGAGGTCCAAAGGAGGGGTATTGGTGGCCTGAGTTCTCCGTCAGAGACACTTATGCACAATGGGCGATGACGGCGGTCGCGTTGGTCGCGTTGGGGATTAGCGTAGTCGGTGTCGTGTTGGTACGCTTTACCTTCATTGAAACTCGGAGAACCGCCGAGGCCGCTATTTCAAGCAATGAGACTGCGAGACGACTTGGCGAAGCGCAAGTTCGGGCCTACGTCTCGTGGGATAGCGCCAACCGCGGTACGTTTCACTCCACGGAAAGCGCGGACATCTGGGGCTTCATTATCACCCCCATAATAAAGAACACGGGGCAATCCCCGGCTACCATACGGTTGCTGTATGTCGATATGCCGTTAGTGCCAGTTGAACAGCCCATCCCAGATGTGCGCTTCGACAAGACCGGCGCTGAGGTGGGTCATGAGCTGGGCTCTGGCAACCTCTTCAATATGTCTGATAGGTATATTTCGATCGAAGATGCACGCTCGGTGCATTTGCGGCAACAAAGATGCTTCTTGATGGGCTACGGAGAATACAGGGACGTGTTTTGGCAGTCTGACGCGGACACTAGGGTCCTACGCTTCTGCTTCGAAGTCACCTTTCATACTCCGCCTGACCACCAACCAATTGACCAAGCATTGAATGGCCTACGACTGCACTCTGTTCCAGACTACGTGATCGAGCCGCTAGGAACAGACTAGCGGAAATACTCCTCCGCTGGGTCATCGCTTTCCGGCTCGGCCACAACGGCATGCTGCGCTGTCGCCGGCGTGGCGCCCATCTGACCCAAGGTCATGCGCAGCAGATTCATGCCTGGCAACCCCAGTGCGCCATCAGCGAGTTTGACCTGCAGGATAGCGGCGATACCGGTGATGCCTCTGTGAGACTTGTTTAGCCACGGCATGCGCTTGGCTACGTCGCGCCAGACGGCGCGCTGTGGCACAGTGAGCCACTCGGGCGGTGGACCTAGCGGGTCAGTGACTAACGGCTCTGTGCGGGCGCTGTAGCGCGCCGGATCCTTGGCATACGCACCGGTCAAGCGTGCTTGTGCGATCGACTTTCTAGGTCGTGGCATGGGTTTTACCCCCATCGTTGAATTGCGGGAGAGTGCGCGTTAGGGGGCGAACGGTAACCAAAAGCCGTTTGGGCCAGAGAGTTGGAGGCCCCCTATGGGTGCGGCTTAGTCGGTGGTCGATTCCTCGGGGGAACCAATAGCCTCCACTGCCTTAAGCCAAATTTGCGCTGTCTCAGAGTTCGACAAGACGCGAACCTCATACGGGATATCGGCCGCATCAAAGGCAGCCCTCAAGGCCGCACCGTCAGGATTCTCCGGTACTGCCAGCAATACAGCACTGTTCCAGTCCTCCGGCTCGACTGGTGTCGTATCAGTGAAAACCTTCCAACCGCTGTCCGAAAACGCTGCCTCTAGCTGGCCCGCAATAACGGGCTCCCCTCCTTCTACGAAGGATTTCATTATCTCAATTTGGGACGGGATCTCACGCAAGCTCGATTCAAGTGTGGTGACCTGCTGCGCGGAGAGCGTGTCTTCCACCTTCTTGAGCCGCTCTTCCATCTGCTTGGTGAGCGTTGTCAGTTCGCCGTCTTTGAGGCGCATCAGGCTCTCTAGGTTGGCTACTTCCTGACCGCGCCACGCATGGCCGCCGGCGCCGCCCAATGCCAAACCCAGAAACAGAAGAACAAGAAATGCGAGCGGGGCGCCCTTCAAGGTTCCCCACTCTTTCTGGATGTGTTCGAGAATGCCGCCCATGGACAATTCATAGCAGGCCTCTTTCCGAGTTTTCAAATTCCGAATTTTGCGGATGAGCATTTTGTGCGATGGGGCCGGTGGGCATTTGGCGTCGGCATCACGTCCGAGGCACCCCCGCCCACGCCTTCACACCACCGCGACCGGCATTGAACGCGAGCCTTGGCGACCCATCTAAGCATCAAGCCGGTGCGCGAGCCCTCCGCAGCGCTGGCGTGAGAAAGGCCCCGCGCGTTCATTCGCTGCGGGGCCTTTTACTATTTGTCTGCTAGCTGATCCCGCGGATCTTCTGCTCCAATTCGGCTTTCATTCGAACCCGACGCGCCGCGCCAGTCTGGCGCGCATGCTCCAATGAGCGCAGCGCCACGCTGGTGTCGTCGTAGGCCGGGAACGCTGTAAGGGTCACCTCAAACAAGGCTATCTCTTCGAGCGTGCGTTCAGGCAAATCATCGGTTTCCAGCCAAGACTCCCTTAAGACCAAAAATCCAAAGCTACAGCCTTTCACATCCCGCCTGCCGACGGTGCCTAGGGCCGTTTGGCCGTCCGGGGTGGTCGCGTCCACGTCGAGGGTGAACGCCAACCCTTGCCTGTCCTCTCGCAGCGTGAGCGTGCCGCTGGACTTTCGGCCCAGCACGCGAGCATGGTCGTGGCCAATCAACGCCACAACGTCGCGGTCGCGAAGTGAACGGGTGAAGGCGCCGGGCGCAATGCGTTCGACAAATGCCCCAGCAATGATGGCAGGCGAGTTGAAGCGCGCGGCGTACCCAGACAGCATGGTGCCATTGGCCGTTGGGCTATCCTGGCTGCGGGTCTCCAGCTTAGCGGATTCCAAGTTTGCGCTCCGCTGCTCGGAGCCTGGCTTCGCGATCTTGAAGGGTAGCCGGCTTGTTACGTTTTGTGAGCGTCTTGGCGAAAGTGACGGCATCGAAATCAGGGATCTCGATGGCCCGGCCGTTGAGGGTCACCTTGCCATTCGGCGTGCCGCGGCGCGCGGTGGCGCGTTCGACTCTAGCCATTTGATGCCTCCTCGATTTCTTTGTCGGTGACGAAGCCACTGGCGATGGCTTCCTGGATGAACCGATCCGCAGCGGTATCGCGGTCCCAAGGTTCGCCAAGAGCGCGGCGCAGGCTGGTGGGCTGTGCGAGGTGGCTGACCCAGCGCACGTCCCCGTCGCTAAGTTCGCCGGTGATGCGCAGCATCTCACGGTGCGCGGCGAGTGCCGGCGCAAGGGCCAGCGCAGTACGTCGAATGGAGGCCTCGTATCCGTCGCGGACAGCTTCACAAACCAGCTTTGAGGCCTCGGTGTGAGCCGGGGACTGCTTCAACTTCAGAATTGCGATCGCCGCCTCAATGTCGGCGAGCTCGACTCGGAGTTTGTCCAGGTGTTCGGCAATGTCGGCGGCGCTGGGCTGGACTTCAAACGACGGGGCATCAGCCCCAAGCACGTCGCCGAGAAGCGCTGCAGCGCGCTCGCCACGGCCGCGGCTAGCGTGGTCAATCATGCCTGCAGGGATGCGGCCACGCTGAACCTTGTGAATCTCGCGCTCGATTTCGGCGCGCCGGGCCTCGAGTTCACGCAGGCGGTTGATGATCGCCCCATATTCCTGGCTGGCTTCGGTAAGGGATGGGATCTGAAGAGGCTTGGTCTTACGCATGGTTGCGGGCTCCTGAGACTAAGGCTTGGACGACACGAAAAAGCGCGCGACCGTGGATTGTGGTGGAACGACGGACCGCGTCGCCTTGCCAGTGGCTAGGCAGTGCAGTGGGTTTGATGAAGACCATGGTGTGTTGGTCGGCTGGGTCGAAGATGCGAACTTCCGGCCAGGTGGAGACGACTTCGAAGGCCATCCGACGGTTAGCGTTGGCATCCGCATCGTCTGCGGCCATAGAAGCAAACACTTGCTCCAGATAGTGGCGCGCCGTGTAACCGGCGGGACGAATGGATTCGGGCATCACTTGAGGGTCGACGCCGTGCAGAAACAGGCTGCCATAGGTCTCGACTGCATCGGGCGCGTCCTTGACCGGCGCGTCTGCTGCAAGGGCCAAGACGATGGATGCCAGGTGCTCGATGCGCACGACTGGATGATCTCGGCCATTGGACGCCGGCAGCAAACCGACTTCTCGCAGGCGCCTAGCACGCTGTTCAACATACGGTTTGGGTAGGTGCAGTTCCCGCGCCAAGATGGCGACGGTTTCGGCGATGGTCGCCATTGTTATGTCCTTTCGGGGATGGGTGGCGGAGCGCGGCGCGGCAGCCCACCAATTGAACGCCGCGCTCGACGCCTACCGGCCGTTACCGGCCGGACGCTGTCGTAGGCGCTGACCACATGGTCTTGGACGAAAAGAAAAGGCCCCGTCCGAAGACAGGGCCTGAAGCAACAAGCGAGGCGGGGGTCAGCCTCCCGCGTGCTACTCATACTTGTATATTACCACGTTCGGATCAGGCGGCATCGACGCTATGCCAGACACCATTGGCCGCGGCGAGCGGATGGACGCGATGCGACGTGCGCCACAAGGGATCTGGCTTTGTGACTTCCCGCTTCCAGCGGATGTCGGGCATCTCGGCGAACTGCCACGCAGGAGTACCGACCAACGGCCAGACCAGAGCGGTCTGGGTGCCGTCCGTCTCCATGCGATCGAGTTTTAGGAAAAAGTCGGCAAGGTGTTGCAGCGATAGCCGAAGCAAACCCTTACCTATGGCGCGAGCCGAAGCGGCATCCTTCGTGCCTTCCGTCTCCCCAATCATCTGGAGCGTCCAGTTGCGCATGATGCCCGCCACCAGCACGGGGTAGCTGGAGCCAAGCACGGATGCTGCTAGTGCCACTTCTTGCTTGGAATTGACGTCATTGGCGGCCGGAGGCAGGTCGCGGAAAACATTGAAGCCGGCGTTGTCGACTACTTCAAAGGCCTTGCTGGTGCCAGGGTCGGACCACTCGTTGTTGTCGTCGAGTTCAAGCTCGCCATCATTCTCACCGAGTGGCACGATCGTAGCGATTTCTGAGATGCTGGTGATTTCCCAAGCCAGTTCGCGCCAGTCTGATGCGGCCGAGTCTTCGCCCTGTTCGCCCGAGACCACGTCATGCATCTTCTTGAAGCGCTGCGCAGCGGCCCAGCGCGTTCGGTTCTGCATCTCGTTGATGCCTAGCTCACCGCGGGAATATAGCTCGCGCAGTGGCCAGGCTGTGGCGCCGCGCTTCTGGTTGTCGTTGGCAGCTTTGGGCGGATTCGTATTATTCGGCATTGGGTGACCCCCATGAATATTCGAGCGATGCGGAATTGCATCGGCCGGCAGTCAGTGATGTCGGAAACGGAGCTCTTCGCCCTCTACACAAAACAATAAATGGATTCAGCGGGCCGCAATACTGCAGTTGCCTGCGGATTACTGCTCCGCGCAGCCTTGCGGAGCACCGAATCCTGCAGAATCCCTCGCGCGCGTGTTGCGCGCACGCGTGAGCGCGCGCTGCGCGCGAGTCCTAAAAACTGTATTTGGATACGCGCTGGTGGAGATGGCCGGTAACGGTCTGGACGGATGTGAGAGATCGGAATGCCCCCCTCAGGGGGAGCCAAACACCTTGATCATCCAGTCGATTGCGGCCACGGCCTGGGGCGACTTCAGCACATTAACCGCATAGTTTCTTACCGCGGAATTTGTAACCACGTAGGCCAACATTGCTATGCCAATACCCGTACCAACGTTCGAATAAAGTCCATCCATTATCGTGCGAGCGGCGTGAGCAACTTCTCTGACTCCCGCGGCAGCGAGTCTCTTCGCCGTATCAAAGGCTGCGCCTATCAAGGCTGCAAAAAAGTTGCGCCGGACCTGGTTTACCAAGTCAATCTCAGGCACGAGAAGATCAACGACCATGCCCTTCGGATCAATCAACCCGTCTGGTGACACTTCCGCCACCACATCTGGGGATGCGATATTTGCGGTTACGGCCAGCTCGATAAGTGAGTTCCCTGACTTGAACTCCTCCGTGGCAGGTTTGATGTTTTGAGGCGAAACCCGCCACAGGTCCCGCTGCTTCAATCCGGGGTCTGTTGCGGCGAGATTGTTGAACTCATCACAAATCCCGCCGACCAGTTCGGCGATCGCGGGGTCCAGTGTCGACGGGTGACCGTCGGGTTGATCGACAACCAGCAAATGCGCCCGGTGTAGTCGCCGAACCTTATTGCCTGCACGCCAAAGCCGAAAAACCCTAGCTTCCGACATATCCTCTGGTAAGGCGCTGGCGAGCGTCACCAATGAGTCTCCGGCGTCACCGAGAAGATTAGCGCTGCCCGCGATCAGTGAATTGACTTCGCTTCGCAAGGAATCGTATGCCTCGCGCTGGTCGGGCCCGTCGGACAGTGTCTCCAGCACTTGGCGTGCCTCGATTGAGATACCTTTGCTGCTGACGTGGAAAACCGTAGCAGAGCGCATCTGCGCAGGTGCAGCCGCACCCTCAGGTGGCGCAATAACTGCTTGAGGGGTCGGCTTGATCACAGCCTCAGTGGGCAGCGGACGAAGTGTATCCGCATCGAGTGATGAGATCACCAATTCAATAGCTTCTTCCACGCTATCCGCGGGCCGATCGGGGTTCGGTTCGGCCGCCTGCTGCAGCGACGGTAGTACGGCAACGCCCCGACGAATGAGGTCTTCTCGAACGGTATCTGATACCGGAGCAAAGACCGGTGGCGCCTTGAAAGACCCTGAGCCATCGTCGGGGACGCGAGTGGCATCGATAGGCGCCGGCTCGAGCCTTCGACCCATGACCACCGCTTCACTTGACTCTTGCTCAACCTGGCGAATCTGGTCTTCCAACTGCAGGCGGTGTTGGGTGATGTCGCGGGCCGGCAGCATGGGCCGAATTTTGCGAAGTTCTCCGACTAGCGCTGTACGCGCCTTTTCATAGAGCGCTCGGCGAGACGCTCCATTATTCTCCGGCAATGCAGCAACGCCTCGACGCAGCAGTTCTTTGTAGTCGGCCATGTCACCAAGTTACATGCCTGGCTCTCCACTGGAAAGGGTGGCCGGCGGGGGGTCTTCATCGCCAGTTGTTGTGCTTTATGTCACTGCCGTTCACTGGCCGGTACACCGACCCGCGGATTACCGGAGACATCTCGCCGTCCTCCACAGTTGCGAGGCAGATGAAGCTCAACTCATCTTCGCCGTGGTCGACGATGCCCACAACCCGCAGCGGGGCATCATCGTCATCGACCGCATCGAAGTCCGCAATGCGCATGATGCGCCGACTACTCTCGGCCTTTTCCAGCGCTTCAGCAACGCCAGCGCGGACAGCCTCGTAGGTGTCTTCCGAGTTCATGCTGCGGACTCCAGGGCGTCATTGTCCTTGGCGGGCAGCGGGGCATAGGTGATGGTGAGATCCTCATGGATGGTGCAGAGGAATGGGCGATCGTGAAGCTCATCCGTGTCCTCGATACAATCAAGCCCGACGGCCTCAGCGATGCTGTCGATCATCCTTCTGCCGCGCTCCCGTGATGGCGCGTACTGGTCTGAATGAATGAGGAACTCGTGCCACGTGTCCGCGGGCCATTGGTCACCACGAGGCCCTGACCAGTTGATTTCCAATGTGGCAAGCTGTTCGCCCGGCTGCTCTTCCTCCACCCTGCTGGATACGATCCTGGCCTTGAACGTACCAAAGTCGGAGAAAGGACTGATCTTTCCGGCCATATGAGCGGCGGTCGTCGGCGGGGTTGGTGATGAGGGCTCTCCAGCACTCTTGGTTCTCGGCTTACGCTCCTTAGCCTTGTAAGCGTTCGGCGGCTCGCACTCATATTCCTCCCGCTCAATCCACTTCTTCAGACTGAAGCGCGGGGCGTCCGGCTTGTTCTGCGCTGACCAGGCCACAAACCACGCTCCGGCCGATACGACCATCTGCTCAAGTAGTTCGGGACTTGGGGCGAGCTTGTCGAATGCGGCCCGCGCATCAGCCTTTCGCTGGCGATGGCTATAGGCTTTCCATAGTCGATCGAATCCGTCTCCTTGCGCCGTCCGCGCTGCTGTGGGCCCAAGGCCATCAGCAAGCGGCGCCGAAGGCGTGGCGCATTCAAGTCCATCTATCCCCGTCTCCGGGTCTTGTACCCGGATCGGGGTAGATGGGTCTTCGTTACCTACGGGGGTAACAGCAAGGGCCGTAGTGTTCACACCGGGGGTAACATCAGTGTTCACACCGGGGGTAACGCTAGGATCATTGTCGTTGGCGTTACCTACGGGGGTAACACTAGATTTGAGACGGGACCAATTCGGCACATAGCGGCTGGCTCGCTTACCGGATCCCAAGGTCTGCTCAAGATAGCCCCACGCCACCAAATCGGACAGAGCGCTATGCACGTGTGGCAGGCTCATGCCTTTGCCGGCAGGGTCGCGCTCCTTGATGGTGTCGACCACGTGACGAACGCTGGCCAGGGCGTCACCATACGTGGAGTGATACCAATCAAGGATAAAACCAAAGACCAGGCTGTGCTTGCGGCGCGCGCGCTCGTCGTAGGGAAGGAGGGCAAGTAGTTTGAATTTCTGCTCGAGCCCGTCGGGCTTAGGCTGCGACGTTGGTTTGTTCATGGGGGACATCGCCCTCCTTGTAAGTGGCTGCGGCGAGACGGCCGATTTCAGAAAAGGTGCGGGCCTCAACTTGCGCGCTCGACCGTCCGCTCCTCGGTGACGGAGGGAACACTCGCAAACCCTTCGGGGTGCTGCGTAGCTGCCAATCGAGCAGGGTAATTTCGGGCGTCGCCTCGAGGTCAAATATTGCGACAAGGCTGCCCGCGCCGCTGGTGCGGCGCAGGTTTAGAATGCGCATGGGCGCCTCCGGTGTTTAGCGATGTGGGGCAGGTGCCTAACGGGCGCTGGGGACGCGGGCCAACAAAATCAATGGCTTGTCAGTGAATGCGGAACTGTTCGATGGATTCATAGGCCATCTGGCTGCGGCAATAGTCGATGAGCTGGCTCCAGGAGCTGAGGATCGGCTTGTCGCTGTCGATGCGGTCGCGCCCGAAGCGGGCCGCTACGGCCTGGATCACCTTGATATGGGCCACCGAGGTGGCGCCCAGGCCATCGACCTTTTCCAGCCGTGCCTGGCTGGCATTGAACACGCCGGAAAACGAGCCGAATTCGCGCAGCAGTGTCTTGGCCAGGGCCTTGGTGTCGCGGCGGGGAATGGCCAGCTGCAGCGCCAGCTCCAGCAGTTCGTAATCCTCCAGCGCATCGCCGCCCACCTTGAGGAAGCGTTCGCGCACGCGCTGGCGGTGGCCGGCATGGTCATCGGCTTCCGAACGCATGGCCGGAATGGCGGCCTCGGCGAGTTCGTCGGGCCGCTCCGCCATCACGCCGCTTTCGCTGCCATGGGGTTGAACAGGCCTGCGGGGGAGAGCGTGAAGATCTCGCAGCCCGTCTCGGTGATGCCGATCGAGTGCTCGCACTGGCTCGACAGCGTGCGGTCCCGCGTCACCGCGGTCCAGCCATCGGAGAGGATCTTCACATGCGGGCGGCCCAGATTGATCATCGGCTCGATGGTGAAGATCATGCCCGGCTTGAGCGGTACGCCCATGCCCGGGGTGCCGAAATGCATGATATTGGGCTCGTCGTGGAACAGACGCCCCAGGCCATGGCCGACGAAATCGCGCACCACGCTCATGCGCTCGCCCTCGGCCACCGCCTGGATGGCGGCGCCGATATCGCCCGTGGTCTGGCCGGGCCTGGCCATGGCTATGCCGGCCTCGAGCCCGGCATAGGTGACCTCGATCAGCCGCTCCGCCTTGCGGGAGATTTCGCCCACCGAATACATGCGGCTGGAATCGCCATGCCAGCCATCGACGACCAGCGTCAGGTCGATATTGACGATATCGCCCTCGCGCAGCGGCCGCTCGTCGGGAATGCCGTGGCAGACCACATGGTTGATCGAGGTGCAGAGCGAGTGGCGGTAGCCCTTGTAGAAGATGGTGGCCGGCACCGCGCCATTGTCGCGGGCAAATTCATAGGCGATCTGGTCGATCTTGGCGGTCGGTACGCCCGGCTCGACGAAGTCGGTCAGGATATCCAGCGCCTGCGCCGTCAAGGCCCCGGCCTTGCGCATGCCGGCAAAGCCCTCTGGGCCATGCAGCGGAATGACGCCCGGCGTGCGGCGGGCTTTGGCTGGGGCGTCAACGAAGGTGATCATGCAGGACTCCGGGGAAGTACGGTTAAATTAGTCGCTTGCCCGCCCGATTGGAAGGGCAGCACGCTCGCTTGACGCCGATATCGCGCAGGGGCATTGCTGGCACACAGCACGCCCAAGGAATTCTCTCATGTCCGCAGATTCTATTACGGCCGGTCTCCTGGTGATCGGCGACGAAATCCTTTCGGGCCGCACCAAGGACGTCAATATCGGCGCCACCGCCGATTTCTGCACCGATCTGGGCATCGAGCTCAAGGAAGTGCGGGTGGTGAGCGACGAGACCGACGAGATCGTCGATGCCGTCAACGCCCTGCGCGCCCGCTACACCTATGTCTTCACCACCGGCGGCATCGGCCCGACGCATGACGACATCACCGCCGATGCGGTGGCCAAGGCCTTTGGCGTCGCCCTGCCGATCAATGCGCAGGCCCGCGAAATGCTCGAAAGCCGCTGGAAGCAGACCGGCACCGAGGTCAACGAGGCCCGGCTGCGCATGGCGCGCATTCCCGAAGGCGCCGATCTCATCGTCAATTCGGTCAGCGCCGCGCCCGGCTTCCGCATCGGCAATGTTCATGTCATGGCCGGCGTGCCGGTCATCATGCGCGCCATGCTCGAAGCCCTGGCCCCCACGCTCAAGGGCGGCAAGAAGGTCATGTCGGTCACCGTCAAGGCGGAGGTGGGCGAGGGCACTGTCGGCGGGCCGCTCGGCGCGCTGCAGGAGCAGTATCCCGACGTCAAGATGGGCAGCTATCCGCAGATGGGGCAGGACCGGGTGATGACCGAACTGGTCCTGCGCTCCTCCGACGCCGCCCGCCTCGAGGAAGCCGCCGCCAAGGTGCGCGCCATGGTCGCCGAGGCGCATGCCAAGGCGGGCATCGAAGCGCCTGAGGCCTATTGAGGCGCCGAAGATTTTCAGTCGACACCCTCCCCCTTGCGGGGAGGGATCAAGGGAGGGGGATGTTTAGCCCAAATATCCGGGCCAACCGCCACCCCCTCCCAGCCTCCCCCGTCAAGGGGGAGGTGCCGCCCGGTGCGTGGTCGACGCGCCGTCCCACCCTCCACACGTCACCCTCGGGCTTGACCCGAGGGCCCTGTACTGAGCCAACACTCCGCCAGCGCAGAGCCCTCGGCCCAAGCCCGCGGGTGACGATCCGTGCGAGAAGCGAGAACCGAACCTATCTCGGCCGCATGGCCGCAGACGCAACTGCTGGGCATAATTGCGCTTGGCGATTGGCGCAGCCGCCCGGTTTTGCTAAGCACACTGCCTTATTCACCCGGACGGTGCCGCGCCGGTGCAGGAGAAATGATTTGAGCAACCCCAACCAGAAGTCGTTTCCCGTCACCTGGGACCAGTTCCACCGCGACAGCCGCGCGCTGGCCTGGCGGCTGGCCGGCATGGGCACGTTCGACGCGGTGGTCGCCATTGCCCGCGGCGGCCTCGTCCCCGCCGCCATCGTGGCGCGCGAGCTCAATATCCGCACCGTCGAGACTGTGGCCGTCAAGAGCTACGATCACCAGAACCAGGGCGGCATCCAGGTGCTCAAGCCCATCAGCCAGCCCATCCTCGACATCGCCAGGAATGGCGGCAAGGTGCTGATCGTCGACGACCTCGTCGATACCGGCTCCACCGCCCGCGTCGTCCGCGAAATGCTCCCCGGCGCCCATTTTGCCACCGTCTACGCCAAGCCCAAGGGCCGCGACCTGGTCGATACCTTCATCACCGAAGTCAGCCAGGACACGTGGATTTTCTTCCCGTGGGATCTGGACGTGGCGTATGTGGCGCCGATCAGTGGCGGGACGGACTGAGGGGAGACGGAGAGAGGCTTGGTTGGGGGCCCTGATGCCTGCAAAGGCAGTCTTGGGCTGGAAGAGGAGACGGCGGGCTTCAAAGAGATTTCTTGCAGACGTTGTGGACGCGACAATGCCCGCAATGCTTCATCCCCATATGTTAGTTTTAGACATCATTTTGCGCCTGAATGAGATTCCGCCCCTGGTGGCAGCTTTCAGTTGTAATATTCCGTCGGGAAAACTAGCTTCTCGGCAGAAGCTGGGAGGCAAAAATGACCGTTGTGCTGTCGTGTGTGAACTTGAAAGGAGGCGTGGGGAAAACAGCCATAGCTGTCAATTTTGCTGCCTACTGTGGTGAGAACGGTTACAAGACGCTCTTGGTGGACTTGGACCCTCAGACAAACGCCACCTTTTCTTGCATATCGCCTGAGGCCTGGAGCAAGCACCGAAAGAAGCATGGCACAGTTGCGGACCTTTTTGGCGTTCGAAACAGCGAGAGCGCCGAGGGAAAATCTACCTCCGCATCAGACGTTATCTTGCGTAGCGTTTTCGCGAACGTTGATTTGGTGCCATCTGATTTAAGCCTTTTCACGATCGATCTCGACATCGGTGGGCGAAGCGCCAGAGAGACTCTTCTAAAAAAGGCGCTCAAAGACGTTATGGACGACTACGACATCATAGTCTGCGACTGTCCTCCAAACCTCACCTTGCCGACCCAGAATGCACTGGCTATCAGCACCCACTATGTTGTGCCGGTGTCGCCGGATTTTCTTTCAAGCCTCGGCATTGCTCTGCTGATGACTCGCGTTGAGAAATTCGGCGACGATATGGAGCATGCCATCGAGAACGCTGGTATCGTCCTGTCCAGGGTGGGGCGCCCGTCCGCCTTCCGAGATCAGACAACCGCCGACTTAAGGAAACAATTCGCGGGTCAAATGCTGAAAGCAGAGATCAAGGAGCGATCTGTAGTAACGGAGTCTACAGCGAAGAATAAGTCGGTGTTCCAAATGGGCGACCAACAGGCGAAACAGGAGTTTACCGCCTTTTCGAAAGAGCTCTTGAAGAAGTTAGGTGTCTAAAATGAAAACCCACGACCTAGGCCGGGCCCTAACCCAACTGGGAAAAGTTCTTCGGTCATTGCCCAACCAAGATGTGGATAGCTTAGGCGCCGAAACTTTTTCTTCGCAAAAGCCAGACGCAAACATTGGCATTAGTTTGTCTGCGCTTGCTGCGCTTTCGAAGTTCAGCAAGACTGACTGGGAGAAGGTCGTTAAAGACTTCGCTCTCCCGATTGAACTGCGTCAGCGGGATGCCGCTCGCGACATTATGGGGAAAATCCTTACCTACCTCGCAGACAATGAAGCTGAACGCCAGCGGATTGCCATGAGTTCACGGTCGACGAGCGATCGACCCTCTGAGCTTACCAGTGCGTTGGAGTTCCTGCTGAAAAATGGCTAAACTTGGTGAGGACCTGCAGCACAACTATTCTCAGTTCTCCAAGAATTTGCCATCTGCCATCGAAAAAAACGTCAAAGCGTTTCGTGGCAATGACAAGCTGCTTGATAGCTATGCCCGGATTGCCGCAATTAACGCGATGAAGCGAGATTTGGTGGAACACCATCTTCCCCAAGGAGCTGCCCATTTTTTCTATGAGGCCCACAACGACGCGTTGCTTTCACACGTGAATGCAAGTTTTGGAAGCTGGCGCCCTGCGCTTCAGTCGCTGCGTAGTTTCATGGAAAATACTATGTCGGCAATCTTTTACATGGATCATCCGGTGGAGTTGCAGAAGTGGGCAGAGGGACAATACTACATTGCGCCCCGAGATCTTCGCGAGTATGTAGCAGATCATCCCCAACTGAGAGGCTTGTCTCAAGAATTGGACTTGAAGGCGGGCCTGGATAATGAGTACGCAACGCTGTCTAAGGCAGTGCATGCGTCAAACAGCTTATTTCGGATGACATCCGAGGACGCAAAAACGAAATTCGCCGACGTAGACGTTGCCGAGCTGGGCAAGTGGGCGGCCCGCGAGAGGGCAGCCGTGAACATCTGCATGGTTGCTCTGACGGGGTTAATGAAGGAGCATCTTGACGGAGCAAAACAAGCAGCGCTCCGCTCCGCACTCTCTCATGCGCTTCTTGGAAGTAGTGTAAGTGCGCTGAAGAAGCACTGCGACGTTTCAATACCGACATGAAGTCATCTGAGCGCCCTATTTCCGATCGCTAACGTCCAGTTGCTGCCTTGTGGGTGATGCGTCCGATCAATACGAGATCGGTTTCTAAACAAGGACGAGGCTTTGCAAAATTTCCGCAGGCCCGATGACCTCTTTTGACACTTTGAGGCTTACGCTACACAGGGCCGGTGGTTGGGAAACGGACATTTACGCTTCTCATCAAAAACTTATCCCCGGCCCCCAAAACCTCCCGCATACTCTGCCCATCCCCGCCATTCACGCGGTGCCGACGAAGCATCGGGCGGGGGGACTGGCTGCATGGGGTCGCCCAGGCCGATGCGTGTATGCTGACCACCGGCCGGGCGGCGGGTGAGGGGGCTGGAGCCGACGACCGATGGCTCAGCCGCCGGAATCTGCACCGCCCAACCCGAAAGGGCGGCCGCTCGATGCGTGCGCAGGAATACCAGCTCGTGTGAAGCGGCTTTCGCCTCTTCAAACTAAACAAATTGGCGGCGCAAGCCGTCGGGGCGAAAGCCGCTTCATACCGTGAAACCGCGACGCCTCCGGGCCGGGCGGCGCGTTCTGCTGTCCGGAGCGGCAGCACCAGGCTTGCCAATCGCCGCCCATGGGACCAAGCTCGGCTCCAGCCGCGCCGCCCCGGGCGCAGTCGGCACGAGGAGGCAGGCGAGAATGGAGCATGCGATGAGCGCTACCGATGAGCAGGACAATGCGACCCCGTCGGGTCTGATCGGCCGCCGGTCTTTCCTTGCCGGCTCACTCGGCCTTGGCGCCATGGCGCTGGCCGGCTGCAGCTCCCTGGGGCCCGGCATGAGCATGGCCGAAGCCGAACGCGTCTATGGCCCGCTCCCCGACGAGCGCTTCCCGGTGCCCGCCGTCAATGTCAACAAGCTCAATCCCAAATATATGCGCCGCACCGTGCGCTATGACAGCAAGGAAGCGGCCGGCACGATCATCGTCGACCCGCGCAACTACTATGTCTATCGCATCGAGGGCGACGGCATGGCCACGCGCTATGGCGCCAATGTCGGCCGGGCCGGGTTCTTGTGGAATGGCGACGCCTATATCGGCCGCAAGGCCGAATGGCCGGTCTGGACCCCACCCCGCGAGATGATCCAGCGCCAGCCGGAAGTGGCCCAATATGCCGGCGGCATGCCCCCCGGCCTCGGCAATCCCCTCGGCGCCCGCACGCTCTACCTCTACCAGGACGGCAAATACACGCTTTACACGCTCTACAGCACGATCATGCCCGAGACGATCGGCAAGGGCGTCACGAGCGGCTGCGTGGGCCTGCTCACCCAGGATATGATGGACCTCTATGACAAGACGCCGGTGAATACCAAAGTGGTGGTGTTGAAGGCGTAGTCACCAGGGCAGGGGTACGCCGCTGTGATCGAGCAGCAGGCCCGTATCGGCCGGCCCAAGCCCGTCGATGACCCGGAGCAGACGCTCTGCGGCAAAGCCCGGCGCGACAGGCTCGTGACCGGAGGAGCGGAACGGCGCCGACAGCCCGGTTGCCACCGTGCCGGGATGCAGCGTGACGCAGATCGCCTCGGGCCGCGTCCGGCGCAGCTCGATGGCGGCCGTATGCATGAGCTGGTTGAGCGCGGCCTTGGCGGCGCGATAGCCATACCAGCCGCCCAGCTGGTTATCGCCGATGCTGCCGACCTTGGCCGAAACCGCGGCAAACACCGCCTTGCCCTCGCGCGGCAGCAAAGGCAGGAAGTGCTTGGCCACCAGCATCGGCCCCGTCGCATTGATGGCGAAGCTGCGGGCCAGATGCTGCGGATCAAGCTGGCGCCAGCTCTTTTCGGGCTGCATCGCCCCGTCATGCAGAAGACCCGTCGCCACCATGACGAGCCTGAGCGGCAGCCCCAGGGCCGCGACCGAACCCGCAGCCCGCATGATGGAGGCTTCGTCGGTCAAATCGAAGCCATCCGCACTGCGCGACAATCCGACAACCGTGTCGAAGCCGGCGGACTGGGACAGCGCCTGTTGCAGCGCAGCGCCAATGCCCCCGCTGGCGCCAATGACGACGGCAAGGCCAGCCGGGGGAAATGTACCGAGATCGTATGCCATGAGAGCCTCCGCAGAGGATACGCGGGGCGTCGGACGGCGGTTCACAAATCCGGCTTTACCGGTTGCAGCCTACAGCGCAGGCGCAACAAGCTCGACGGCGTGGAGGAATCCGGCGCCACCAATCATGGCGCTGTGCTGGGTGGCCTGGATTTTACGCCGCCAATCGCGTGCGACGATGGAGATCTCGCGAACCTTGCTGTCGCCGATCAGGCCCTTGGTCGCCTTCTTCACTGCTGCGCAGCTCTGCTGGACGCAGGCAGACAGGCGGGTCTGCCAACCCCGCGGTCCCACCAGGACTGTTCCCATGGCTATCTCGTCATTCCACAGGCCCTGGATGACATGTCCGTCAACCGTGGTCGCGGAATCCATCTCGCTGCATTCGCCGCCGCGGTAGAAAGCCTCGATGACGAAATACTCCAGCACCAGTCCGGGCGTGTATTTGCGGTAGCCCTCGTCATAGGCGCATTTGGGTGTGAACATGGTGTCGCCAGCCTGCAGATTGATGGAAATGGCGATGGGCTTGCCATTGAGCACCAGGCTGTCGACGGACGTCCGCGCGGCTCCGTCGCCGCAGAAGGCCCGCCGGGCGAACTCGGCATGGGCGGCATCGGCCAGGAATGACGTGCCGGCCTGGCCCTTCCAGCCGCCATGCTCTATCGCCAGGAAATCCTCGATACGCTGCGCAACGGCTTCCGGCGTTCCCTGCCGCTCGAACCGCAATTCCCCCAGTTCCCCCAGTCTGCGGATATTCCTGCGAATATCCTTGGTTCGGCTCCTCGACATCACAGACTCGAGGTGCGTTTCGAACCCTCCGGTCAGCCGGGTCAGGCGCGCGCGTGCATAGGGGTCGAACGGGATCAGCTCAGCGGCGCTCGATCCGTCAAGACTTTCGACATGGCGCAGGAAGCTACTGGACAGACCGATATTGCGGAACGTCCATCGGCGCGGAATTGCCCCCGTCTCGATGGCGTCGAGCCAGGCCGCGACAACGCCCCTGGCATGGTCGCGATGCACCAATGGCTGGCTGCTGAACTGATAGAGATTGCCGGCAGCCGTTGCCAGTTGCAGCGGCCAGCGCTTCAGCCGGAACGGAAATAACCCGACCAGCTGGCCACTCTCGCGGACCGCCACTGCGCTGATATTGGCATTGGTGTCGATGGTGCCCAGCCCGGCCAGCATATAGGTGCGGGCATAGAAGGGATTGTCGTCGAGCGCCTGGGCCGACAGGTCATCCCACTGCCTGGCTTCAAGATTGCGCAGTCCGTTCGTGTCCAGCAGCTCGATGGCGTATGAACGGGTCATGTCGGCAATTCCTTTGCTTTAAAAAGGTGCGTGCCCATTGCCGGCAGAATAATGCCGAGGCTGCGGTAGGCGAAAAAGGCAAGAAGCAATCCGCGGGCGGACAGGCCCAGAACGGTCGCTATGGCTGCGCCCATCGGTCCGAACAGGGGCACCATGACGATGGCCGCGCAGACATTCACAGCAAGCGCGAGTGCAAAACTTATCGAGCAGAGGCGTTCCTGGCCCAGCATGTTCAATACGTCCTCGCCCGGGCCAAGAAGGCACGCAACAACAATGCCGAGGCAGAGCACGGGAACAAGTTGGCGGGCCTGGTCGAAGTCGCTGCCGAACAGCGCAAGGAGCGGTCCGGCAAGCAGGGACAAAGCCAGGGCAGCCAGGCTGGTCAGGATGGTCGCCAGGAGAGCGGATCTGCCGATCATCGCCTGCAACTCGGCACGGCGACCGGACGCCCCGAGAGCCGCATATTTCTGCGCCGTTGCGGCGCTGACGCCATAGGGTACATAGGCCAATACTTGTGCAAGACGAGACGCTGCGAAGTAGAGTGCTACCTGTTCGGGAGGTACCATCAGCCCAAGGATGATCACGTCGACATTAAAAAACAGTACTTCGGCCAGATCTACAGCGGCCAGTGGCACGGCGGTGCGGAACCATTCGCCGAGCTTGAAGCAAGGCACAGTATTGCCAATGGCCGCTTTGAGGTGAGGGCGCAGGAGAATGTATTGTATGACGATGCTGGCGATCAGCCCGGCAATCGCCAGGGCCATAACCGTAAGGGCAGTCGCTGGCTGCCCCGCCAGGAGCAAGGCAAGCAGCCCCAGCATAATTGCCAGATGTCGAAGCAGGTAAGCCGGCGCAATCCCCGAGACGGGGCGATCGAGACCCCGGGCAACGGCCTCAAGAAAGTCCTGGAACGCGAGCAACGGGACTGCAAGCAGGGTCACGATGGCAAGCGGGACGAGCTCGGCATGCCATGCGAGAAACCCGAGCTGAATAACGCCGAACCCGATGAGGGCAATCAAGCCAGAGACGACAAGGGTTACGCCCATCGCGACCCGGACAAGGCCGGCAGCCAGTGCCCGCTGCCCGGTCTCGATGTAGACCGAAAGCAACCTGTACAGGAGCTGGGACGTGCCCGCTGTACCCAGGTGACCCAGCAGGAGCAACCATACAAAGACGAGTGCGAAGCGCCCGAATTCCTCCGTGCCGATGAACCGGGACGCGAAAACCTGAGCCAGCAGGCCAAGGCCGGCGCCGGCAATCCGAATTGCAATGATGCGAAACGTCTGGCTGGCGAACACGGACGATCCTGGAGTTGAATCGTCAGGTGTAATTGCGCCACTCACGGCGTCGTGCCCAATTCGGCTGTCACAGTCCCCTCCTGCTGAGAGGCACACTTACCGGCCCGATGCTGAATATTCACGGGCTTGTGGGCGATATAGTTACCAGTTGGTCTGAAGCAACGGCATGCCTGGCTGTTGGTTCAAAGGCGCTGATGCCGGCCGCGCGACCGCCGAGATAATGTTCGCCACCAATGCGCCTTCAGCCCACAAAAAAGCCGCCCGGTTGCCCGGGCGGCTTGATGGGGTAGATCAGCTACCGGAGATCAGTCGTTCCAGTCGCGGTGGCGCGGGCGGTTGCGGTCCCAGCCGCCGTTCCAGTTGCCGTCACGGTCGTTCCAGCCGCCACCGCTATGGCCATCCCAGCCGCCCTGGCTGGGGCGATGCGGGCGAGGCGGGGCAGGGGGCGTGCCGAAGCTGAACGAGAAGTTGATCGAGGGCTTGGCCGACTGGTGGTGGCGCCCGGCGGCTTGCAGGTACTGGGCCGAGACCCAGCCATCGGGGCCGCGCTTTTCGACATAGCACCAGCCGCCGCGGCAGCCGGTGACTTCCACTACCTCGTTGCGCCGCAGAGTATCGACCCGCTGATAGCTGGCCGACGGACCCGAGCGCACGTTGACATTGCCGGTGGCGACGGCCTGGGCGGCGAAGGCGGCTCCTGCTGTACCCAGCAGCACGGTGCTGGCGAGGGCGAGAGAGATAATCTTGTTATGAAGGCGCATAGCCATCTCCTGATGGTTTGAAGGTCTGAGGACCCTGAACTGTGCAGAAGGCGCCCCCGGCGGTGAACCGGACATGAACCGGGCGTTCATGCCGCTGCGGCGATCGAAAAGCCTCCGAGAAGAAGCATATCCCCCTACCTGCGGAGCCCACTATCAGGACCTCATCCCGCCATTCACGCGGCGCCGACGAACTTCGAACCGGCCCGTAGGGCAAAATCGCGCTAGTGAGCGACTCTAGAAGAGAAGACCATGAGGGCTATGCCCCAATGGCAGGCGCGGGGGGACTGGTTGGATGGGGTCGCCCCCGGGGCGAAAGCCGCTTCATACCGTGTTGCCGCGACTCCTCCGGGCCGGGCGGCGCTTTCTGTTGTCCAGCGGCCAACAGCGTTGGCAGAGGCCGGGTGGCATGCTACCTGCGAACCGACGCGGGCGTGGTGGAATGGTAGACACACCGGACTTAAAATTCGGAGGGGGTAGCCCCGTGCGGGTTCGAGTCCCGCCGCCCGCACCAGGAAAGTGACCAGCGATGATCGAGAAAATCGAGACCGGAATTGCGCCATCGTCGGCGCCGATCAGTGACGCGGTGCGGGCCGGCAAGCATGTCTGGCTGGTGGCCATTGCCGAAGATCCGGTGACGGGCGCCATCGTCGAGGGCGGCATCGAGGCGCAGGCGCGGCGCTGCCTGCAGAATCTCGAGATCGCGCTCAAGGCGGCCGGCGGCACGCTGGCCAATCTGGTCACGGTGCAGATATTCCTCATCGACAGCGCCGACGCGGCGGGGATGAACGCGGTCTATCGCGAATTCATCACGGTGCAGCCCTATCCGGTGCGCGCCACAGTGGTGGTCAAGGAATTGCTGGCCAGGGGCCTCAGGATCGAGATCACGGCACAGGCGGTGCTCGACTGATGCTGCTCAAGCTCGAACTGCTCGAAAAGATCAAGGCCGGTGAGGTCGACCTGGTGTTCCGCCGCTGGAGCCGGCCGTCGGTCAAAGCCGGCGGCACCCTCAAGACCAAGCTGGGCCTGCTGTCGATCGGGGCGATCACAGACATGGATCCGGCCGATGTCACCGAGGCGGAAGCTCGGCGCGCCGGCTTCAAGGACGTCGCCGATTTCCGCAAATGGCTGGACACGATGAAGCCGGGACATCTGTTCCAGCGCATCGACGTCGGATCTGCCGGCGAGGCCTAGAAGGGCGTGGGCGCCACGAAGGTGGTGAATTCGCCCGTCGTGGGATGGGTCAGGCCCAGTTCAGCAGCATGCAGCTGCAGCCGGTCGGCGGCGGCCAGCGTATCGGCGTCGCCATAAAACACATCACCCAGAATCACATGGCCGATAGCCTTCATGTGAACCCTGAGCTGATGGGTGCGGCCGGTTAGGGGGTGGAGCCGGACGCGCGTGGCGTTGGCCTCGCGCTCGATGACTGTCCATTCAGTCTGCGCCGGGCGGCCGTTTTCGTGGTCGACGCGCTGGCGGGGCTTGTTGTCCCAGTCGGTCATCAGCGGCAGGTCGATGAGACCGCTATCGGCCTCGATGATGCCGGCGACGCGGGCAATATAGGCCTTGGTGGTCTTGCGATGCTCGAACTGGCTGCCGATGCGGCCATGCGCCCGCTTGTTGAGCGCCAGCACCAGGACGCCTGATGTGTCCTTGTCGAGCCGGTGGCACATGCCGGCCGTGGGCCAGGTCTGGCGGGCGCGATGCTCGACGCAGTCCCATAGCGACGGGTCCTTCCCCGGCACGCTCAGCAACCCGCTCTGCTTGTCGACCACCAGGATGTCATCATCGACATGGAGGACATTGAGATAGGGGTCGAGCGGGGGGAAGTAATTGATCAGTGTGGGCATGGGACCGGGCATGGCCGCCGTTTAGCAGAGGATGACCGGTTTGACCAATGGTCACCCACTTGTGAGCGGACCAGGCCCGAATTACGCCGCCGTAACAGGGTTTTAACGGAACGTCCTGCGCCGCGGCCCGTTGTGCTTGCAACACAACATAGGAGGCTTTCATGCACAAAGATGAAATCGAAGGCGCTGGCAAGCAGGCCAAGGGTGCGGTCAAGGACGCTGTCGGCGGCCTCACCGGCAACGAGAAGCTGCAGGCTCAAGGCAAGCTCGACAAGGCCGCTGGCAAGGTCCAGCAGAAAGTCGGCGAAGCCAAGGACGCCACCCGCGACGCGCTCAAGAAATAGCGCCGACGCAGGATTGTGAAGAGCCGCCCGAAAGGGCGGCTTTTTTGCTGTTCAGGTGAAGCGATAGTGCAGGCGGGCGCAGACCGGATGCAGCATCTGCGCCGAGATCAGCTTGGGCGACGCGCGCAGGCCCGTGGCCGGAAACAGCGGAATGCCGCTGCCGATGATTTCGGACATGACATAGATCTCGATTTCGTCGAGTGCGCCACGTTCCATGAAAGCCATCTGCAGCCTGCCGCCGCCGAGCATCCAGACATCGCCATCCTCCAGCCGGCGCAGTTCGGCGATCAGCGCGCCGACATCGGCACGGATTTCGAGTGGTCCCTTGGGATTGTCGATGGGACGGGATGTCACCACGATCACCCGCTTGCCGTCATATTCCCAGGCGCCGGGATAGCGCTCGATCCAGTCATAGGTCGTGCGGCCCATGACTACGGTGCGAATGGATTTGATGAACTGGTGATAATCATGCTCACCCAAGTTCAGGTCGGGCTGCTGGGTGAGCCAGTCGAGATTTTCGTCGGGCGTGGCGATGAAGCCGTCGAGGCTGGTTGCGATGTATCCGACGATTTTGGCCATCCCGGCTCTCCTGCAATCTGGGGCACTCCCCAATAGGATCCGATAGTGACAGCAATTGTCAGCAGCCTTGGCCGGCGCACTGGCATCCAACCGGTTTCTGGGTCTAGGATCGCTGCATGGAAACGACGGTCTTCGACACAGCCCTGGGGACGTTCGGCATCGGCTGGACTGCCGATGGCGTTGCGCGACTGCAATTGCCGGGCCTCGATGCCGACGACATGGTCGAATGGATCAACAGCAAGGATGCCGTGCCGGGCGAGCCGACGCGTGCGGTAGAGGCGGTGATCAATCTGATCGAGGACTATGCCGAGGGCAATGTCGTGGAGTTCCGCGATGTCCGGCTTGATCTGCAGGGCGTGCCGGAGTTTCACCGGCGGGCATATGAACTGTTGCTCGACTATGGCTGGGGCCAGACCACGACCTATGGCGAACTGGCACGGGCGCTGGGCGACGTGACGCTGTCGCGTGCGGTGGGGCAGGCGATGGGCTCCAATCCGATCCCACTGATCATTCCATGCCATCGCGTTCTGGCCAGTAATGGCAAGACCGGCGGCTTATCGGCACCGGGTGGTGCGGAGTCCAAGCTGCGTATGCTGGCGCTTGAGGGCGTGGCGGTCGGCGCGCCGGCTGGCCAGATGACGTTTGGCTTCTGAGCATGGGCGTAGAGATTGAACGCAAGTTCCTGGTTGTGTCTGACGACTGGCGCGCTGCCGCGATCGGCAGCACCCTGCTGCGGCAGGGTTATCTCTCCTCCAATGCCAAGGCGACCGTCCGGGTGCGCAGCCGGGATGATGCGGAGGCGGTCCTGACACTGAAGGGGCAGGTCGAGGGCCTCACGCGGGCGGAATACGAATATGACATCCCGATCGAAGACGCCCGGGAGTTGCTCGCCATGGCCGAGCCGCATGTGATCGACAAGCGTCGCTACCTGGTGCCGTTCGGTGGCCTGATGTGGGAAATCGATGTGTTCGCCGGGCGCCATAAGGGGCTGGTGCTGGCCGAGGTCGAGTTGGACAGCGAAAGCCAGGGCGTGGCGCTGCCCGACTGGGTCGGCGAAGAGGTGAGCCGGGACGATCGCTACAACAATGCGAGCCTGTCGCGCGATGTCTCGTTTGCTCTCGAGCGCGATTGAACTCTGTGTTCGGCCGGCAAATTGATTCAGGTCATGGCGAAGGGGCGGCATTTCGCCCAGATGGGAGGGACAAACAAGGAGACCGAACATGGCCAAGGATTTTGACGGCAAGGTTGCTTTCGTTACCGGGGGTGCTTCCGGCATCGGCGAGGCGGTGGCCAGGCAGCTTGCCGAGCGGGGCGCCAAGGTTGTCGTTGCCGACCTCAAGCTCGACGCCGCGCAGAAGGCGGTCGACGCGATCAAGGCCGCCGGCGGCGAGGCCGCAGCGGTGGCCGTTGACGTGGGCAAGATGGACCAGGTGGAGAAGGCGGTAAAGTTCACCGTCGACACCTATGGTGCGCTGAACGTGGCCGTAAACAATGCCGGCATCGGTGGCACAGCGGCGCCGCTGGGCGACTACACATTCGAGGATTGGCACAAGGTCATCGACGTCAATCTCAATAGCGTCTTCTATTCCATGAAGTACGAAATTGCCGAGATGCTGAAGGCCGGCGGCGGGGCCATCGTCAACATGGCGTCCATCCTTGGCTCCGTCGCCTTCCCGAATGCGCCGGCCTATGTCACGGCCAAGCACGGCGTGGTGGGCATGACCAAGTCGGCCGCGCTCGACTATGCCAAGAAGGGTATTCGCGTCACCGCGGTCGGGCCCGGTTTCATTGACACGCCGCTGCTTGCCGCGCTGCCCAAGGACGCCCTTGAAGGGCTCAAGACCGTCCACCCGATCGGGCGCCTGGGCACGTCCGACGAGGTCGCAGCCCTGACGCTGTTCCTGCTCTCGGATGCAGCGTCCAACATAACAGGCAGCTACCATCTCGTGGATGGTGGCTACGTCTCGCAGTAGCTTACGGGCGGCGGCCTTCGGGCCGCCCTTTTCTTTCCGGGCCCGCGTGACAGGCCGTTTTGACCCGGCTAGAAGCGGGGCATGACCACTTCCCACCTGTCGACGCGCAGCGTCAATCCGACCGCCGCGCTCTGGCTGGCGACCGCCGCCCTCGTCATCATGGCGGCGATGAATGCCGCGATCCATGAAGCCGCCAAAGTGGCGCCGGTGGGACAACTGGTCTTCTGGCGAAGCATCGTCGCCCTGGGGCCGATCCTGCTCTACCTATGGGCCCGAGGCGAGCTGCGGACTGCGGTCCGGACCCGCTATCCGCACAAGCACCTCATTCGCGGTGTCCTGGGGGCCGCGGTGATGATGTTCAACTTCATCGCGCTGGCCTACCTTTCGGTCGGCCTGGCAACAGCGATCAGCTATCTCACACCGATTCTGTCGATCTGCGCCGCCATGGCCTTCCTGCGCGAACGGCCAGGGGCGGTAGTCATCGCCGGCGTTGCGCTGGGCCTTCTGGGCATTGTGCTGATGCTTTATCCCGCCCTGCTGGGCACAGAGATGCGACAGGGCACGCTGATCGGCGTGGCGGCGGGCATTGCCATGGCGGCTACCAATGCGCTGTCCCGCGTGCAGGTAAAGGACCTGACCCGAACCGATCCACCGGCGAGCATCGCGCTGTCCTTCGCCGTGGTGAGCAGCATTGTGGGGCTGGTGACGGCGCTGTTTGGGTGGGCCGAACTCGACAGCCAGACATTCGGGTTGCTCGTCGCCGCGGGGTTGCTGGGCGGGATGGGACATGTGCTGATGACCGAAGCGGTGGCGCGCGCCCCGGTGTCGCTGCTGGCCGGCTACGAATATACCGGCATCATCTGGGCCTTCCTGTTCGACTTTGCCCTGCTCGGCATCGTGCTCGATGCGTGGGCGATCTCGGGTGCGGTCGTGGTCGTATTGGCGGCGATCACCGTTGCGTATGGGCAGGGGCGCTTCGCGACAAGACCGGCCTGGACCGCGCCTGACCCGTCGACAAAGGGCTGACCCGGATCAGAACCCGTCATCATGCGTTGCCCTGCGAGGGAGGAGGCAACGCGAATGGAAGACCTGACGCCGGAGCTGTTGCATTGGATAACCTGCGCCATCGAGTGGTGCGGCATTGCCATCATCGTGGGCGGGCTGCTGTTCGGCACGGCACGTTTCGTGCCGACAGTGCTATCGCGGCAAACGACCGAACATGCCTTCCGCCGCTATCGGGCCGATGTGGGCCGCGGAATCCTGCTTGGCCTGGAATTTCTTGTCGCGGCGGACATCATCGCCACCGTCGCTATCGAGCCCAGCCTCGAGAGCCTGGCTATTCTGGCGGGCATAGTCGCCATCAGGACATTCCTCAGTCTCTCGCTCGAAGTCGAGGTGTCCGGACGATGGCCTTGGCAGCAGCCCAGTGCCGAAGTGCGAGAACGGCAGAGTAACAAGTGACGGCTATTGCCAGCGCTTGAATGTCTTGAGGTGATCGAGTGCCTTGACGACCGTTTGGGTGATCTTTTCGACGCTGTCGGTCACGGGAACAACGAGGACGTTTTCGGTCTTCGGATCAGGCACTTCCAGGGTCGCGAACTGGCTGTCGAGCAGGCTGGTCGGCATATATTCATGCTGGCGCCTGGCCATGCGTTCGGCGATGACCTCGCGGCTGCCTTCGAGATAGACGAACAGGACGGGTTCGCCCGCCTTGTCGGTCAGGTATTGTCGATAGGCCCGCTTGAGCGCCGAGCAGGCGCCCATGGCCGCCCCCTTTTTGTCGGCTGCTTCATGCAGCGCCCCGGCCAGGCGCTCGAGCCAGGGCCAGCGGTCGTCATCGGTCAGGGGAATGCCGGCGCGCATTTTCTCGACATTGGCTTCGGGATGATAGCCGTCGCCATCGAGGAATGGGACGTGCAGGCGGCGGGCGATGGACTGGCCGACGGTCGATTTGCCCGAGGAGCTGACGCCCATGACGATGATGATGCGGGACGGAATGAGTGACATTGCTAGACCGTGGCCGTGAAGGCGCCGTCGACATAGAGAATGTGCCCGTTGACGAAACGGGCGGCCTCGGAAGCGAGGAACACCACCGCACCGCCCAATTCCTCAGGCTGGCCCCAGCGACCCATGGGCGTTCGAGTCTCGATCCAGGCGTTGAACTTGTCGTCCTTGAGCAGGGCTTCATTGAGTTCGGTGGCGAAATAGCCCGGCGCGATGCCGTTGACGTTGAGGCCATGCCGGGCCCAGTCCACGGCCATGCCGCGCGTGATGTTGGCGACCGCCGCCTTGGTGGCTGCATAGGGCGCCACGGAGGGGCGGGACATTTCGGACAGCAGCGAGCAGATATTGATGATCTTGCCGGCGCCGCGCGCAATCATGTGGCGGGCCACGGGCTGGCTGACGTTGAAGACGGAGGTCAGGTTGGTGGCGATGACCTGATCGAACTTCTCGGGCGGAAAGGCCTCAAGGCTCGAACGGAACTGCATGCCGGCATTGTTGACCAGGATATCGATAGGGCCGATCTCGTCCTCGATATGGTTCACCGCCTCATTGATGCTGTCACGACTGGTGACGTCGAAGGCAACCGCGTTCACCGTGGCACCAGTGGCCGCCAGATCATGCGCCGCCGCGCCCAGGGCCACGCTGTCACGGGCATTGAGGATCACGGCAGCGCCCGCATCGGCAAGGGCGCGTGCCATGGCAAAGCCGAGGCCGCGGCTGGAGCCGGTGATCAGCGCGCGCTGGCCGGACAGGTCGAACGGATTGGGGGAAGCCAAGGGTATCTCCACTTTTGTGGAACCCTATGCAGGTGGGCTTGTCCCGGCAAGCCATTCTACCATACAAGACGCCATATTCGGCCAAAATTCCCCAAATACGACTTCCGTATCGGGCGGGTTTGTGGTCAGTTCCCGCCGCGAGCCATGCGCTGCAGGCATGGGCAAGACGAAGAGTTCTCGGAAGGACGTTTGTATGTCGACAGCGGATATCGGCCTGATTGGCCTGGCGGTGATGGGTTCCAACCTGGCGCTGAACATTGCTGAAAAAGGTTACACCATCGCTGTCCACAACAGGTCTGTGAGCAAGATCGACGACTTCGTCGTGACGGCGAAGGACCAGGGTCTGGACGGCAAGGTGATCCCCAAGGCGGATCTGGCCGACTTCGTGCAATCGGTTAAGCGCCCGCGCTCGATCATCATCATGGTCAAGGCCGGCAAGCCTGTCGACGAGATGATCGAACAGCTGCTTCCCCTTCTGGAGCAGGGCGATGCCATCATCGAATGCGGCAATTCGCTGTTCACCGACACGCAGCGCCGTTTCGACTATCTCAAGCCCAAGGGCATCGGCTATCTGGGCGTAGGCGTTTCCGGCGGTGAAGAAGGCGCGCGCCATGGTCCCTCGATCATGGTTGGTGGCTCCAAGGAGCAGTGGCACAATGCCGAGGCGGTGCTGACCGCCATCGCCGCCAAGTTCAATGGCGAGAGCTGCTGCGCCTATCTCGGCGAGGGCGGCGCGGGCCATTTCGTCAAGACGATCCACAACGGCATCGAATATGGCGACATGCAGATGATCGCCGAAGTCTATGGCGTGATGCGCGACGGCCTGGGGATGAATCCAGCCCAGTGTGCCGACGTCTTCAAGGAGTGGAACAAGGGTCCGCTCAATTCCTATCTCATCGAGATCACCGGCCATGTGCTGGCCGCGGTCGATGACCAAACCGGCAAACCGCTGGTCGAACTGATCCTCGACAAGGCCGGCCAGAAGGGCACCGGTGTCTGGTCCGCCATCGTCGCCCAGCAGATGGGCGTGCCGGCAACGGCGATCGAAGGCGCCGTCGCGGCCCGTTCGATCTCTTCGCGCAAGGAAGAGCGCGTGGCGGCCGAGGCCATCTATGGCAAGCCGAACCGTGGCAAGACCGACGTGACGCTGGCAGACCTCGAAAAGGCGCTGCTTGCGGGCAAGATCGTGTCCTATGCGCAGGGATTTGCGGTCATCGCCAAGGCATCGGAAGAAAACGGCTGGAGCCTGCCGTTGGCGACCATCGCCAAGATCTGGCGTGCCGGCTGCATTATCCGCTCGCGCTTCCTGGACCAGATGTCGGCGGCCTATGAAAAGGGTGGCAATGCCAACCTGCTCGTGGTGCCTGATTTCGTGTCGCTGATGAAGGATAGCCATCCCTCGCTGCGCAAGGTGGTGGCTGCTGCCGCCGTCGGCGAATTCCCGATGATCTGCCTCTCGGCTGCGCTCAGCTACTTCGACAGCTACCGCCAGGCACAGGGCACGGCAAACCTGACGCAGGGCCAGCGCGACTTCTTCGGTGCGCATGGTTTCGAGATTGTGGGCCGCGGCACAGACCTGCACGGCACCTGGCCGAGCACGCTGGGCAAGTAGTTCCGGCTAAACGAAAAAGGGGACTCCGCGTGAGCGGGGTCCCTTTGTATTTCGCAGAAGCCGAATAGGCTAGACGCTGGGGGGAGCCTCGGGCTCCGCTTCAGCCTCAGTGACCGAATAGGGCACGCGCGCCACGAGGACACGCCCTTCATCCTCGATCTCGAACACGCCCTCGGTGGGCTCTTCCGCCAAGGCAACGGCGCCCTGCGCGGCGAAGGTTGCTTCTTCCATGGCGGTGTTCAGCGAGGGCAGCTTGAGCCCATCAATGTCCACCTCGCGCTGGCCGTCCTTCGTGCGGTGATTGAAGAAATATCGTGGCATGGTCGACTCCATTATCGCCATGCAAACGGGGCGCCGAGGCATTCGGTTCCTGATGCCGCGATCACGCTTTTGGAGCAAGCCTCGCCTATAGCGCGCGGAACATGACGTAGCTGTCCACATAGCCGTGCACGGGGTGGTTGAACGCCAGGGGCAGGGTGCCGACGATCTGGAAACCGAGCGTCTGCCAGAGGGAGACGGCGCGCGTATTGGTGGACACCACATGATTGAACTGCATGGCGCGGAAGCCGCGTTCCCTGGCGCGGGCCAGCGAATGTTCGCACATGGCGCGGGCCACACCCTTGCCCTGGGCGGTCGAGGCAGTCATGTAGCCGCAATTGGCGACGTGGACGCCGCCACCGGCCTGGTTGGCCATCAGATAGTATGTGCCGACAGGCACGCCATCGATCTCGGCGATGAAGACTTCGTGGGAGGGAGCGAACCAATAGGCCTCGACCCCCGCCGAGTCCAAGTCGCGGGCAATGGCATATGTTTCACCCGCCGCCAAGACCGGGGCGACGATGGCAAGAACGGCCGGTCGATCGGCGTCAGTTGCGGCGCGGATGGTGATCGTCATCGTCATCATCGATGGGTGCGATCCTGACCTGGCCCGGCGCCGGCGTTTCCGGCACATGAGGGTGGTCGGCAAGGCTGGGGCGATGGCTGAGTTCGAAGCGCCATGCGGCCAGGCCGAACAGCACAAGGGAAATCACCACGGCAATGCCGCAAGCAATGAAGGGCGCACCAGGGAAATAGTGTCCCGATTCTGGTGCACTCGTGTAATAGGAAAAAATCTGCGTCGCGCCCAGCGGGCCGACAATCGTTGCCAGTGAGCTGGCAGCATTGACCGCTCCCTGCAACTCACCCTGGCTGTTGTCAGGGACCTGGCGTGACAGAACACCGTTAATGGCGGGTGGGGCGAGCCCGCTGACCGTGCCGACGGCGATGAACAAATAAAGCTGATAGACATCGCCCGAAAAGGCGATGCCGGCAAAGGCGATGGTGGCGGCAAGCAGTCCGACGATGCCGACGGCAGGCTCACCGATCCCCCGAGAGAGGGGTGCTGCCAATACGGCCTGGCTAAAGGCAAAACCGATGCCGAAGGCACCCAGCGTGCGCCCGATGGATGAGGAGCTGAAATTGAACACTTCCACCGTGAAGTAGCTGAATATGGTGGGCAGGGCCTGTGTTGCGAGCTGCAGAAAGAGCAGTACGGCCAGGAGCCATATTACCGCTGGATACTTGCGCAGGGCCACCACGGCGCCGAAGGGATTGGCGCGGCGAATGTCGAACTTGCGGCGGGACGCCTTTGGCAGGCTTTCCGGCAGCACAAACAGCCCGAAGAGGAAATTGGCGAACGCCAGGCCGGCCGCCGCATAAAAGGGCACGCGCGGCCCGAGCTCACCGAGCTCTCCGCCGATCACCGGGCCGATAATGAAGCCGAGTCCGAAGGCAGCGCCGATGAGACCGAAGCGATGGGTGCGCTTATGGGGTGGCGTGATGTCGGCCATATAGGCGGTGGCGGTGGCGAGGGCGGCGCCTGCGATACCGGCGATGATCCGGCCGATGAACAAATACCAGACCACCGGCGCAATCGACATCATCAAGTAGTCGAAGGTCAGGCCGAGAAGGGAGGCCAGCAGCACCGGACGGCGGCCGAATCGATCGGAGAGGTTTCCCAGCACCGGCGAAAACACAAACTGCATGAAGGCGTAGGTGAAGACCAGGTAGCCGCCGAGAACGGCCGCATTGGCGACGCTGCCGCCAGTCAGGTCTTCGAGCAGCTCCGGTAGCACGGGCACAATGATGCCAACGCCAATCATATCAAGCAGGATCGTCACCAGAATGCAGGTGAGAGCCAGGCGTGAGCGGGTCGCTGCTTGCATGCTGGGAGTGCTAACCTTTTGAAGTGCGGCCGGTTTGACTGTGTCGCGCAGTTGACACAGCAGAGCCTTTCAACGCAAGGCCGAAGGACCGTGCAAGGTTCCATGACGAGCGCTCACTTCGACGCTTTTCGTGCGGAAATAGGCGCCGCTTCGATTTGGCCTTCATAGCCGTAAAGCCACGCAAGGCGGCGCAGATGGCCGCGGCGGCCTTGCGCCGCAATGGCCAGATTGCGTGCGACGCTGAGCGGCCATCGCATGTGGAAGATGCGACCATTGGTGGCGGAGAGGGCGGCGACCCGGGCGACACGGGCGTGGCGCTGGCCGTAGTACTTTTGGAAGGCGGTCTCGGCGCTGGCCTCGGCAATGAGCAGTGGCGCGAGAGCCGCGGCATCCTCGATGCCCATGGCCGCGCCCTGGGCCTGAAACGGCACCATGGCATGTGCCGCATCGCCTATGAGGCCGATATTGCCGGAGTGCCACGTGTCGGTGCGGACCGTGTAGAGGGGCCACGGGGTCCATGTATCAGCGGCCGCCGACAACAGGACTTCAATGCGTGAACCCTGCGAGTCGGACCAGGGCGCCTGCGGCCGGGTACCGAGCTCGCCGGTGGTCTCGGCGCCCTTGGCAAAAAGCGCCAGATTGACCTGGCGGCGGTGCGGCAGGGGATAGCAGACCAGGTGAGAACCGGGCGCAAAGAGCACCGAGACGCGGTCGAGGGCGAGTTGCCCGGCCACCGAATCGAAGGGCAGGAGGGTGCGCCAGGCGACGCGCTGCCAATAGCGGGCCCTGGGTCCGCCGATGACCTCGATGCGCGTGCGGGAATGCACGCCGTCGGCACCGATAAAGGCGAGGCCCCGGCCGGTGCGGGTTTGGCCGTTAGCTTCATCGATCGAGACGGTTACGCCGCGCTCGTGCGACTCTACGCGCCAGGAGCGGACGCCGAAGAGGATGTCGATATTGGCGAAGCGCCGGCAGGCCCGGTAGAGCAGATCGGCAAGATCAGCCCGGTGCATGACCGCATAGGGGGCGCCGAACCGCTCGCGCATGATGGCGCCGAGTTCGAGCGTGACCAGCGGATCGGGTCGGAGATAGGGGTAGATATCGATGCCATCGGGTTCGAGGCTGTGGGAGCCGAGGACCTCGTCCAGACCGAGATTGTTGAGGATTTTCCGTGCGTTAGGGCTGATCTGCAGGCCGGCACCGAATTCGGAAATGGTGGGGCCGCGTTCGAGCACGACGACCTTGGCGCCGAATTTTGCCAAGGCAAGGGCCAGCGTCAGGCCGGATATGCCCGCGCCCGCGATATAGTATGTGCGGCCCGTGCCGGGCATGGCAGGGCTCAGGCGGCGTCGGCGTGGAAAATCGCGGAGAGCGGGTTGGACGTGCCGGCGGCCAGGCGTGAACTGAACACGTAATGTGTTGAACAATAAGGACAAACCGCTTCGTTGTCCTTGCCCATGTCGATGTAGATATGGGGGTGGTCAAACGGGGGCAGGGCGCCGACGCACTGGAATTCCTTGGAGCCGACCTCGATCTGGCGGAGCCCTTCGGTGTTATGGAAATGGGGCGTTGTGCCGTGTGCCATGACGATAAACCTGTTTGATTTGGCCGGACCATATGCCAAGGACGGGATGAAGGAAAGGGTGCACAACCCATTCAGGCAGACGGCAGATACGGCCAATTTGCTGGCATCATGCTGGCGGTTTGCTTGCCGTTTTCTCGATTTTTGCAGCAGGATTTCAGCCCGTGCCCAAATTCCAGTCCGATGGTTTGACGCTTGCCTACGAATCCGCGGGCGAGGGGCCGGCGGTGCTGTGCATTCATGGCTTCGCATCGAGCGGCAAGGTCAACTGGATTGACACCGGGTGGGTCGAGACACTGACCGGCGCCGGGTATCGGGCGATCACGCTGGACAATCGCGGGCATGGCGAGTCCGACAAGCCCTATGACCCCGAGCGCTATTATCCGAGCGACATGGCCCGGGATGCCGTGGCGCTGCTCGACCATCTCGGGATCGGCCGGGCAGCCGTGCTGGGCTACTCCATGGGGGCCAGGATTTCGGCCTTCATGGCCTTCGAGCATGAGGAACGGGTGGCCTGCGCGATCTTTGGCGGCATGGGGCTCAACCTCATCAATGGACTCAGCGACGGCAATGACATCATAGCCGGGCTGCGGGCGCCGGCGCTGGACGGGCTGACCCATCCGACTGCGCGGCAATTCCGCATCTTCGCCGACCATACCGGGGCCGACCGGGAAGCCCTGGCGGCCTGCATGGAGACGTCGCGCCAGCCGATGGCCCGGGCGGACGTGCGGCGGATCGCGGTGCCGGTGCTGGTGGCGGTGGGCGAGGCCGACGAGATGGCCGGCGCGCCGGGCCCGCTGGCCGAATTGATGCCGCATGCCGAAGCCTTCATCATTCCCAAGCGCGACCATATGCGGGCGACCGGAGACAAGGCATTCAAGGCGGCGGCCATCGATTTTCTGAGCAGGACATTTGCCCCGCACAGGCAATCGTGAACCAAATTGTGCGCGCGGGCTTTGTTTCGGAGCACCAGATAGCTTATATCGGTGTTTATCGATGAAGCGGAGACCCGCCATGTCAATCAGTGCCAAGAAGTCCGCCCAGATCAAAACTGTCGACCCGGTCTGGGAAGCGGTCATGGCCGGTGCGCGCCAGATCGTGGCGGCGGAACCCTCGCTGGCCAACATGGCCATCTCGTCGATTCTCAACCACGATACGTTCGAGCAGGCGCTGGCCCATCGCCTGGCGGCCCGGCTCGACCATGACGATGTCTCGGCTGATCTGATCCGGCAGGCCTTTGCCGAAACGCTGATCGATGCGCCGGAAATCGGCGAAAATGCACGGGTCGATCTCGCGGCGACGCTTGAGCGCGATCCGGCATGCCACAGGGCCATCGAGCCCCTGCTGTTCTTCAAGGGCTATCAGGCCATCCAGACGCATCGCTTTGCCCATGCCATGTTCAAGGCGGGGCGTCGCGACTTCGCGCTCTATCTGCAGAGCCGGTCCAGTCAGGTGTTCCAGGTGGACATCAACCCGGCAGCGCCGATCGGCAAGGGCATCATGCTCGACCACGGCACGGGATTTGTCGTCGGGGAGACGGCGGTTATCGGCGACAATGTCTCGCTGATGCAGAATGTGACGCTGGGCGGTACGGGCAAATCGGACCAGGATCGTCACCCCAAGATCGGCAATGGCGTGCTGATCGGGGCGGGCGCCAAGGTGCTTGGCAATATCAAGGTCGGCGACTGCTCCCGCGTCGGTGCCGGCTCGGTGGTTCTCAAGGAAGTGCCGCCGCGCGTCACCGTTGCCGGGGTGCCGGCCAAGGTGATCGGGGAGGCCGGCTGCGCGCAGCCAGCGCTGGTCATGGATCAGATGGTTTTGGTACACGACCTCAACGCCTGAGGCGGAACGACCAGCCTCAAGTCAACAGCGTTGCGGGCATTATGCTCCTTCTCAGGGGTTGTCTCCGGCATTTCAGCCACTAGATTGCCGCCTCAACGCAAATCAGCAGGACACCACCAGTGAACCATCCCGAGATCATCAAGCTGCAGAAGTTCCTGCAGCTGAAGTTCAACAACAAGAACATCGACGTGCGTCCGCGCCCCAAGCTCAACGATTCCGTCGAGGTGTTCATCGGCGATGAATCGATCGGGCTCATTCACGTGGACGACGAGGACGGCGACAAGTCCTACATCTTCAACATGTCGATCCTCGACATCGATCTGGACGAAGTCAGCTAGGCGCTACCGCCAGGCACCGATGGGAGCGAGCCAGCGCTCCATTTCGGCATCAAACTGGCGCCACGATTGCAGAATCGTGGCGTCGAAGGTGTAGACGGCGGCGATGCCGCTGGGCAGGTAGACGGTGCGCACACATTGCGCCGTGCCTTCCACCGAAACTGGCTCCAGACATTTGGCCACGAATGGATCTGGCGAGAGCGCGTCATACCAGACCGTCTCCCCGCCATAGCCGCTGCTGTCGCGCATCGGCTTGCCCACGAGGCCCGGCACGCCGCCTATGGCGGCATCTTCAAACTGATGCAGGTAGACGCGATCGAGCAGGCTGCTGCTTGCCCGTGCGCGGCTGCGTGGCAGCAGCGTCACGTCGACCGATTGCGACGGCTGGACCGCGTCCGGGGCAAAGCGGATGCGCAGGTCGATCTGGTCGGTGAAGCCATCGCGGATCTGCTCGCCGTAGCGAAACCAGGCCGAGGGGATCTTCAGCTCACGGCCTGAAATCGTCTGCACGATGGGGTCGGGATCGGCGAGGGTCGGCGCCGGCGTCTGCCGGGCGCGGCCCAGTTCGTCAATCAGGTAGGCCGCCCCGACGGCCAGAAGCAGCACGAGAACCGCGATGCCCGCCAGATTGTAGGCGAGCGAAGATTGCCCGGAATGGCGCTCGGCAGGGGCCGGTTGCGAACTTGTTTCCAGCATTAACCAGATTCGCCGAGGAGAGGTGACAGGTCATCAGGGGGTGAATATGCTTAATGAAGGGTTAACATTGTGCGGCGGGGATGGATTGGCATGGCGAAGGAACTGTTGCTTGCAGCCTTCCTGATTGGCGTGGGGCTCTGCATTGCAGGGGCAGGGACGCATCTCTACCAGTGGCTCGCCCGCCAGCAGGCCATGTTGCGCTATGACGGCAGCACCTTCATCCGCTCGCTGGGCAACCTGGCGATGAGCTTTGTCTGCGGTCCCTACATCATGTTGCAGATGGGCTGGCAGCACGAAGAGGACGGCACGATCTCAATGACTTCGGCGCTGGTTTCGGCCGTGGTTGCCTTCGGCTGGGCCTTCGTGACGGGCCTGCTGTTCATGGGCATCTACGTGGCCATACGGTTCTAGGCCGTTCGTCCATTCACAGACTGAAATACAATGAGGCCAGCCTTGCGGCTGGCCTCATTCTTCAGACCCCTATCAGGGATAGGTTTGGGGCGGGGTCCGGAACTCCGGAGCTCGGTATCCAGGGAATGCCGGTCTGCAAATACCGGCCTTCTGCGCTTCCGGTGCTCACGTACTGGTGTACGCTCCGCTCCGGTTCTCGAAGGCCGACTTTCGACTCGGCCTGCCCTGGATTCCTTCGTTCCTCTATAGGCGCTAGTTGATAGCAGCGGTGGCGACGACGATCTCGCGGGTGTCGATCATGTCGACCCACTTGCCGGCGTCGGCCTGGGACTGGCGCTTGATGAACTTGTAGGGCGTTGCGCTCCACAGATCGACCGAGCCGACCTGGTTGTCGAGCACGAGGTCGCCGCGATCGGTGCGCACCATGAGCACGGCATGGCCTTCGCCATTGGCCTGCTTGACCACCGCCATGAGCAGCGTGCTGGCCGGCCAGCCGGCATTGATCAGGTCACGGCGCTTGGCCAGGGCATAGTCTTCGCAATCGCCGTAGCCGTTGGGATAAGTCCAGAACTCGGCGACCTGGTAGAGCTGGTCATCGGTGACCGGAACAATGCTCTGGTTGACGCTGGCATTGACGCTCAGCAGCTGCTGCCAGAGATTTTCGGTGAGGGAAACGGCGCCGACGGGATTGGCATGGGGGCGGCATTCGTCAGGGCGGCTCTGGCAGAATTCGAGGTGACCGACCGGAATGCTGGTGGTCGCGCTGACGGTCTGCACGAAGGCAATGTTGGTGGTGTCGAGCGCCTGGGCCGGAATAACGGCAGCCGCGAAGGCGAAAATGGCTGCAAATAGTTGGGCTGGCAGGCCTTTTTTGTTCGATGCCATGGTGTGATCTCCCTGATGGAGACCACGTTAGGGGGGGCGGATTAGGCCGGTCCGAAAAGTGCCATGCAGTTTTTATGCATGTTTTATCGATGTCGTTCCGGCAAAATTAACCATGCGGGCCAGGGACTTGGGCGAAAGGGCTCAGGGCTGGATTCCGGCGAGGACCCGGGCATAGAGCGCGTCGTCCTGTCCGGCGCCGTCGCGGCACTGCTTGGAGCCGATATGGATCGTGTCCACTTTTCGCCGCAAGTCTGACCGGTGAATGAACGTCTGTTCGATCACCTGTCCGGGGGCGATCTGCCAGTTCTGGTGGTGGGCGATGACATTGTTGCCGTCGGCATCGACGGCCAGCGCAGTGACGCAGACATAGTCATAGTCATGCGGATCGTTGTCGGTGAGCCGCTGGGTCAGCCGCATTTCGCCCCGCGCCGTATCGAGCGTGATGGCGATGTCGACCCACTGGTTGCGCTTCCAATCCCATTTCTGGTGATAGGCCGGACATTGCAGCGTGGCGCCATCGGCCACGCATTCGGCGATCCTGATCTGTTGCCAGGCATAGTCGGACCAGTCGGCCCGCCCATCGGCAAAGGCGCCGCCGGGTGAAGCGAAGGACAGGAAGGTGGCGGCAAGGGTGGCGAGGGAGGAGGCGCGCAGCGTCGGTGTCATGAAAGCATCATAAATGCGCCGCCGGGCCGGCGCCATTCACAGAAGCGCGGGGCGCGACTGCCGTCAGTTCATGCGCAGATTCTGCTGGATGACGGTCAGCATTTCCTGGGCGGAGGCGAATTCGACCGCGACGCCATTCTGGAAGTGGCGGACGACGCGGGCGCGCATGCGACCCAGGGTGACCGGCGTGCCCATGGCGGGACGCACATCGAGCTCGATGGCGGCGCCGGAGAGGGAGATGTCGATGATCTTGCAATTGTAGCGGCGGCCATCGTCGAGCACGACGGTGGAATGGCGGATATCGGGGACGACGCGTTCGTGGCGGCGATCCTCGGGCAGGTTAAGGACATCCTTGTTGGCCAGCCAGGTCAGCTGCGCCGCCATCTTGTCACGCTTGCGCGGCGAGGCGGCGATATCCATGGTGAAGCCGCCCTCGGCGGGAGCCAGGATCGTGCCCTCGATGCGGCCGATATGATCGACATAGGCGATGACCTTTTCGCCGGGCATGCCGGGGACCGGCGCGATGACGACGGCATCGCCGGGGGACATTTCCAGGATCTGGCAGGGGAATTCGCGACGGTCAGCCAGCATGTAGCGACCCAGCACGGAAACGCGCACGCGCTGGAACCGGTTTGATTCCGCGCGGGTCCGATTTGGGGCGATAAACTGCGGGGAGGGAAGGTCGTCGCTCAGCATTCGCCGGACCGCTCAAGCTATGAATGGCGGTAACACTATCCGGTCTTAGTTAACGCAATATGTTTTCGAAGTTTGATTTGCGCAGCCAAAAACCGCGCAAACTGTTGCTTGGAAAGCGATAAATGCCTATTGGCGGCCGCCGTCGATAACGGCGAGATGGGCATAGCGGCGGGCGGTGCGGCCATAGACGACTGCGGGCATTGCCGCCGGGCCGACGGAGTTGCTGAAGCCGCCATTGTTGGCGACGTTGGTCGCCACATCGCGAACCGTATCCTCGAGGGCTACGTCGTCAGGCCAGATCAGCCGCAGGCCGGTGATGCGCTGCTCAAGGATCGGCTGCACGCCGAGCCAGTAGGGCTCATCGAGCGCCGTCATGGCGCCGAGCAGGCGGGTATGGGTCGAGCCATTGTGCCGGAGCGGCATCAGGATGGTCTCGAAGCTGACCTTGGTGTGCAGGGCGGTGGTGCCCTGGAAGGTGACCAAGGCGACGGCGTGATCTTCCGTCACGGCGCGCATCAGCGTTTCCATGGCGTCGTGATCGCGCTCATGCCAGAGGGTGGAGAAGGAGCGGCCCTTGAGCTCGCGGCAATAGCTGGTGCAGAGGTGCGAACCGGCAAGGCGGAAGGAGAACTTGTCGCTCTCGTCGAGCTCGAGAATGAAGGTATTGGCCAGCGCTTCGCGGATGCGCGTCGGGTCAATGTCCTTCCGGTCGGGCGCACTGCGTGCACCGCGAATGGAATTCCAGTAATCGTAGAGCGTCCTGGTGCTCGTCTTCTGCATATCGTGACCCGCCAAGTATCGGCGAGCGCTCTCCCGTGGACCGCATTCGCCGCCTCGCGACATTGGCAAAAGTGGGGGGCAAAATCGCTCTTAAAGAAGAGTTAAGGTTAACGCGGGCGGGCCTATGTGGAAAAGAATGGCGTAAGGCAGAGTGGGCCAGCGAGTCGGAGTGAAGTGATGAGTGAACAAGGCCAATTGCCGCCGGATGCCCAGCCAGCGGGGCGGGAGCCGGTCTTCCTGCTGCCCGGCTCGGTCACGGCGCTGATCGGCGTGCTGGTGGCCATTCACCTTGCATCAACCGTCGTTCTTAACCAGGACGGGCTTTTGCAGATGGTGTTCTGGTTTGCGTTCCAGCCGCTGCGCATCGTGGCTGCGGGGGCCGATCCGGCGCTGGCGGTGCCGTTGATCTGGACGCCGTTCAGCCACGCCTTGCTGCATGGCGGCTGGGAGCACCTGCTGGTCAATGTCGCCTGGTTCGCGATTTTCGCCACGCCGGTGGCCCGCCGCTATGGGGCAGGGCCGATGCTGGCCATCTTCTTCATTTCGGCCGCAGCGGGGGCGGCGCTATTTGCAGCGACGACGCTCTATTCAGGGTCGTATCTGATCGGCGCGTCTGGCGGCGTCGCCGGCCTCACCGGGGCGGCCGTACGGTTCATCTTCCAGCCCATCATCGTGACTCGGCATCCCGAGACGGGCGAGCAGGTGGTGATCGGGCGGCGGCTGGCCGGGCTGGGCGAGCTGTGGCGCGATAACCGGGCGCGGTTCTTCATCCTGATCTGGGTGGTGCTCAATGCGGCGGTGCCGCTTTTGCCGCTGGTGACGGGCATGCAGATGTCGGTGGCCTGGCAGGCCCATCTCGGCGGCTTCTTTGCCGGCCTGCTGATGGTAGGGCTGTTCGAGCGCCGGAGCTAGACGGCAGGCCGGGCGCGGCTGAGTTCGGCCGTCCGCGTCAGGACCCAGGCGAGGGCGAGGAGGGCGAGGATGCCACCGCCCAGGATCAGGCCATCGAAGAGCGGATCGGGCTGGCGCGGGGTCTTGACCACCTGCAGCAGCAGGCTCAGCACGGTGCCGACCGAAAACACCGCCAGGCCCTGACGGCCGAGCAGGCGGAAGGGGGCAGCGATGGCGGAACCGGCCAGGCTGCGCATGATGGGCAAGTGGCCGAAAAAGTAGAACAGCGCCAGGGCATGCAGCAGGCGCGGCAGGGCCAGGAAGGTCTTGTCGAAATTGGTGATGTAGAAGGGCGCGCCCGCGTTGGCGAGGCCGGCGAGCATGGCGCGGCCGGCTTCGCCGAGCTGGGGAATGCGCAGCCAGAGCAGGGACAGAACCAGGAAGGCGGCCGCCGCGGCGAAGATGGCCGGCCGATAGGGAATGAAGCGCTGGCCCACCTTCATGGCGGCGCCTGACAGCAGGCCGATGACGAAGAGCAGCTGCCAGGAGAATGGATTGAAGAACCAGCCGCCCGGATTGGGGAAGTTGGGCAGATTGAAGCGGAACTGGGCGGCCGCGGCCCAGAGGGCGATGGAGAGGCCCAGCATGAGCCAGGGCTTGCGCAGGCCGACGAGCAGGAAGAGCGGCGTGGCAAGCAGCAGCGTCATGTAGAGCGGCAGGATGTTGAGGTAGCCCAGCTGATGAGTCAGCAGGGGGATGCCGACCAGCGTGCTCAGCGGCTGCTGGAACAGCGCGGAAATGTTGTTCTTGGTCAACAATTCGGGCAGGCCGAACCACTTGGCCGCGGCGGCGAAGATGGCCAGGCACAGCATGGTGATGGCGATGTGCACGAAATAGAGCTGGCGGGCGCGGGCCCAGACCTTGGCAATTGCGGCCCAGAGGCTGCCGGTGCGGAAGCGGTTGGAATAGGCCAGGCCGGCCGCCATGCCGGACATGAAAACGAAGGCCTCGGCGGCATCGGAGAAGCCGAAATTGCGGCTGGTGACGCTCTCGTAGATGGTGCCGGGCACGTGGTTGATGAAAATCATCACCAGGGCAATGCCGCGGAACATGTCGAGCCGCGCGTCGCGCCCGCCGGGCGTGACGATGGCGCCACTGGTGGCGGGCGACCACAGGGTGCGGATCCAGCTTGGACCCAGCAGGCCGGCGGCGCGATAGGTCGCGGTCTCAGGCTGTGACATGGCGCGGGGCCCTGATGGAAACCGGAGCGGCGTCGATCGTGGTTTCACTGGTGGACCATTCCGCCATGACGGCGCGCTGCTCAAGGATCACCGCGCCGGGCGCCAGTTCGGACTCGGTGGCGAACAGCACGGGCACGGTCTGCCGACGGGTCGGGCGGGAGGTCAGCGAGATGAGCAGCGGCGCGAAGATGGCCGGCAGCATGGCCGGGGCCACCCAGACGGCATTGGCCGGGGCATAGACGAGGGTGCCGCCCAGGGTGACGGCCGCGATGGCGACGATCCACCAGCTGGACTGGAAGGCATCCCCCACCGAAACCCAGTTCTGGCCGCGGCGCGTGGCGGGCCAGCCGCCATCGATGCCGAGCACGACCTGGGCGACGGCCCGGCTCTGCAACAGCAGCAGCGTGGGCGCGAGCAGGGTGGACAGCACGATCTCGCCCAAGACCGAGGCCAGGGCGCGCAGGTTGCCGCCAAACTGGCGGTTGTGACCGTCGAAGGCGCCACGCAGCAGGATCAGTACCTTGGGCAGGATCAGCACCGCGCTGACCGCAATGACCAGCGTCCAGCCGCTGATGAAGGGGTCCGCGTCGCCGGCGAACATGGCCGGCTGATCGGGGAACATGGCAGCGGCGAGGCTGGCAGCCAGCAAAGCCAGCCAGAGCGGGGAGGCCAGATAGGCCATGATGCCCTGAATGAAGGTGAAGCGGCTCCAGAGCTTGAGCCCCGGCGCGCCGAGCAGGCGGATATGCTGCAGGTTGCCCTGGCACCAGCGCCGGTCGCGCTTGGCATATTCGATGAGATTTTCCGGCCCCTCCTCGTAGGAACCGGGCAGGGTGGGGTCCATCCTGACCTTCCAGCCGGCGCGGGACAGGAGCGCGGCCTCGACATAGTCGTGGCTCAGGATGTGGCCACCAAAGGGCGGCTTGCCGGAGAGTTCGGGCAGGCCGCAGCTGGCGGCGAAGGCGCGGACGCGGACAATGGCATTGTGGCCCCAATAGGGTCCTTCATGCCCCTGCATCAGTGCCGCGCCGCGGGCAAAGGTGGGGGAGAGATAGGCGGCAGCAAACTGTAATGCCCGCCCGAAGGGGGTGCGGGCATGGATGATGCGGGGAACGGTCTGGAACAGGCCCAGATCCGGATCGTCATCCATCCGGCGGGCCATTTCGCCAATCGTCGCGCCTTCCATGAGGCTGTCGGCATCAAGGGTCAGCGCATAGTCGTAGGCGGCGCCGGAGCTGGCGATGAAATCTTCGATATTGCCAGCCTTGCGGCCGACATTGCGCTCGCGACGCCGGTAGAAGATGCGGCCGTTGCTCATCGGTTCGTCGAGCAGGCGCCTGAACCACACCGCTTCCTGCGCGGCATTATGCATTTCCTGGGTGTCGGACAGGATGACGAAGTGGAAGCGCTCGGCAATGCCCAAGGCCACGAGGCTGCGGTTCATGGCCGCGATGCGCGCAAAGGTGGCGAGCGGATCCTCGTTGTAGATCGGGACGAGGATGGCCGTCATGCCGCGTGGCAGGGCATGGGGATCGGTCATGTCGAGGCGGCGGGGCGTGAAGACACCCAGGGCGGCCGGAATGCTGCCCCAGATGAGCCAGAAGCCGCTGATGACGACCAGCAGGGTGCGCAGCAGATCGAGGGCCGTGAGTCCGCCTACGCCGGTCAGGCGCACGAAGAGGTAACCGCCGACGACAGTCAGCAGTGCCGCGGTAGTCAGGGCGGCAAGACGAAAGAACATTGACCGGCGCATGAGGATCCCAGGGTGCGTTAGCGCCCGGTAATTGCCGAAAGAGTAAGGCGCAAGGTTGTCAGGAAGCTGCCGCGACGCTCCAATTGCTGCTTGGGCATATAGAGCGGTGCATCGGGCAGGGCCTTGTCGAAGGGAAATTCTCCGCTGTGCTTCATGCTGTGGGCCTCCACTGATAGAGCCAGGTTTCGGTGAGCTTCCTGCCCAGGCCAACCAGATAGGCCTTCAATTCGAGGGGGGCAGTGCCGGTGGTCTCGATGTCGAGCACAAGGCGCCAGGCGCCGTTGGCCTCGACTCGCGACAGCACGGAATTGACGACGGCGCCCCCAGCGGCCGTGGCCAGCACGTCGATCGGCGTCTCCGGGGGCAGGCTGTCGAGCTCGCCACCCTTGAAGTCGACAACGAATTTGCGAAGATTTGCAGCATTCTCGACGCCCGATACGCCACCGGCGCCGGCGCGCGTTTCCGCGACATAGGCCATGGCGGGATTGGTCTCGGGATCGAGATTGCCCCAGATCATGCGGTAGCTGAATTCGCGCGCCGTGCCGGCCAGAGCGGGCTCGGCGGGAATCCAGAAGGCGACGATATTGTCGTCAGCCTCAAGACGGGCGGGAATCTCGATCAGCCGGACCATGCCCTGACCCCACTCGCCCTGCGGCTCGATACGGAGGGACGGGCGGCGTTCGTAATGGGCGCCGGCATCCTGGTAGCTGTCGAAGTCGCGGCCGCGCTGATAGAGGCCGAAGGCCCTGGGATTGTTCTCCCAGAGATAGGAATTGCCCAGGCTGTCGGTGTTGTTGAGGGCACGCCACATGATCTCGCCGCTCTCGCGCTCGAGCAGCAGGCCGTTGCTGTCATGCACCTGGGGGCGGTAATCGTCAAAGCCGCCGCGATTGGCCTCGGCATAGAGGAACATGGAGGTGAGCGGGGCGACGCCCAGTTCCTTGACGTCGGTGCGGAAATAGAGCCGCGCCGTGACGTCAATCGTGGTTTCCTGCGCGGCATCGCCGGCCGGCGTGATGACGAAACGATAGGCGCCGGTAACGCTCTGGCTGTCGAGGGCGGCGTAGATGGTCAGCGGGCCCTGGCCCTGCGGCTTTTCGAGGTAGAATTCGGAAAAGCGCGGGAATTCCTCGGGCAGGTCGACCCAGGAATTGAGCACGAGGCCGCGGGCGCTGAGGCCATAGATATTGTCGCGACCCAAGGCCCGGAAATAGCTGGCGCCCAGGAATGATATCAGTTCGTCATATGAATCTGGTTTGTTCAGCGGGTAGTTGAGGCGGAAGCCGGCAACGCCCGGAAATTCCTGGGCACGCGCCGATTCGGCCACTGCCGTGTCGTGGTAGGTGAAGTCGTCCGGCGTGAAGGCCAGGGGACGCGCCGTGCCGGCATCGAGTTCGAAGACCTTGACCGGCTCGGTATAGAGCCAGCCGAGGTGGAAGGCCTGGACCCGGTAGCCGGACGGTGAATCGATCCACTTTGCGGCCTCGGGGCGGAACTGGATCAGCCGATAGGCGTCATAGTCGAAGTTCTGGAAGCTTTCCGGGACCGAGACGGCCAGCGGCTCAAACGGTGCGGCGGCCATGGCCTGCATCCGGGCGCTGAAGGACTCGAAGTCGAAGGCGAACTCGCTGCGCTCCTCCACCTGGGCAAAGGCCGGCAGGGTGAGGGCAGTGGTGGCGAGGAGGGAAAGGGTGGCGATGCCCTGGAGCACCTGACGCCGATTATGCAGGGATTTGGTGTGACGCTTCAACTGGCTGCCCTATGCGGTCATGGTGAGCCGTGTTCTTTGGCAAACCTCGAACGCCGCCTAGAGCAAATAGTTGTCGCATAGTTCCCATTCCGAAAAAGCATGGCTCGGACAGGGCCGCTGGTCAGCTCCCATAGACGTCGTCCGGTTTGAACAGGCGCGGCAGGCCGAGGTCCTCCAGCACGGTGCCCTCGGGGCCGCGGATGGCGCGGCGGTAGAAGCAGCTCTTGCGGCCGGTGTGGCAGGCGGCGCCGCGGCCGGTCTGGCGGACGGTGAGCACGATGGCGTCCTGGTCGCAATCGGTGCGCAGTTCGACTACTTCCTGCAGTTCGCCCGAGGTCTCGCCCTTTTTCCAGAGCTTGCCGCGTGAGCGGGACCAGTAATGGGCGATGCCGGTCTCCAAGGTGAGCGACAGCGCCTCGGCATTCATGTGGGCCAGCATCAGCACGTCATTGGTGCCGGCCTCGATGGTGACGACGGTGAGCAGGCCATGGGCATCGAAACGCGGGGCGAAGGTGGTGCCTTCTTCCAGCTCAGCGTGTGACAGGGTCCTGGGGTCCGGGAAGGTGTGTGTCATGATGCGCCCTGATTAGCGCGCATCATTACGGGATGCCAGTGGATCAGTGCTTGAGGCCGAACCAGATCTCGATATCGCCGCTGCCGCTGCGGGCGTCGAAGGCGGGGCCGTAATATTCGAGGAAGCTGTAGGCGGCCTCGCTGGGCTCATGGCCGTGCTCGCTCAGCCAGCGCTCGGCGGCGCCGATGGTCTGGCGGATGGTGGAGAGGTCTCCGCCATGGGTGAAGCGGGCCCATTTGAGCGGCGGGACCGCGACGCGCTCGAGATCGGCGGGTGGCTCGGCGCCGGGGCGCATCTGCATGGCGACGACATATTCAAAGCGGTTGTCGGCGATCTCGCCGACAATGCCGTAGGCGGTGCCGGCAATGGCGCCGTCGATATGGCCGATATGGGGCTGGAAGCGCTGCCACTGGGCGGGCAGGCCGGCCGGATTGCTCATCTGGTGCTGCTCGGCAAGGCCGGCAAAGACCATGGCGGGACGGTTCTCGAACCGGGGTGGTTCGATGGAAACGGGGGCTGAAATATCCATTCTGAGAGGCTCCACAAGGGTAATCCCATTGAGATGGCGCCGCCGGCGGATCATTTGCGGCGTGACGCCGAACTGATCGCGGAAAGCGCGGGTGAATGCCTCATGCGAGCCGTAGCCGGCTTCGAGCGCGACCGACAGGATATCGGGCGCGCCGTCGGCAAGCTGGCGGGCCGCATCGCTCAGTCGCCGTGCCCGGAGATAGGCGGTGACCGAATAGCCGGTCACCAGGGGAAAGACGCGCGAGAGATAGCTTCTGGACCGCCCTGTCACCGCCGCGAGTTCGTCCAGGCCGAGCGGTTCACGCGACCGGCTTTCCAGAACCCACAACATCTTGGCGACAACTGACATGGCACAGACCCGTTTGAGACGGACAGTCTATGCCATGATTGGCGCAAGCGCATTTGATCGCGCTTGCCCTTTTGCGGGCGCGGCGTTCAGCGCCGGGTGACCATGGCGAAGAAGCGGTCCTGCTCGACGCGATCCTCGGCGAAGACGCCGGTGAAGCGATGGGTAATGGTGGCGGCACCATGGGCGCGGACGCCGCGCATCGACATGCACATGTGTTCCGCCTCGAGCATGACGGCGACGCCGCGCGGACCAAGATGCTCGTTGATGGCATCGACGATCTGCGCGGTGAGATTTTCCTGGGTCTGCAGGCGGCGGGAGAAGACGTCGACCAGCCGCGCCAGCTTGGACAGGCCCACCACGCCCTCCTGGGGGAGATAGGCGATGTGGGCCTTGCCGACGAAGGGCACCATGTGGTGCTCGCAATGGGAGCTGAAGGGAATATCGCGCACCAGCACGATGTCGTCGTAACCGCCGACTTCCTTGAAGGTCTTGTTCAGGATCTCGCCGGCATCCTGCTCGTAGCCGGCAAAGAATTCGCCAAAGGCGCGGGTCACGCGGGCCGGGGTTTCCAGCAGCCCTTCGCGCAGCGGATTGTCGCCGGCCCAGGCGATCAGCGTGCGCACGGCAGCTTCCGCTTCTTCTGAGGTAGGGCGTGGAAAGGGTGCGGTTGCAGTCAGCGGGGTGGCGCCGACAGGCTTGGTGCGGGCATCCATCGTGGTCAGCTCCTTGCGCTTGGCCATTCTACGAGACCAGAGCGATTTTGGACCAGTGGGGTACGACAGCCCTGACAGTCCGCTTGCCAGACCCTATATAGAAGCCAGTGACGACAGTCACAAGAAACAGAATTGTGCGTTTTATGGAACTCAGCGATCTCTATTCCCAAAAGATACTCGACCTTGCGGGAAATGCGCGCCAGCCCGGCAGACTGGCCCAGCCGGGCGCCAGTTCGCGCAAGGTGAGCCGGGTCTGCGGATCGGTGATCGAGGTCGACCTGATCGTGCGCGACGGGGTGATCGTGGACTATGGCCACGAGATTTCGGCCTGCGCGCTGGGGCAGACTTCTGCAGCGGTCGTGGCGCGCGAGATTGTGGGGACACCGGTCGGCGAATTCCGCCAGGTGCGCGAGCAGATGCACGCCATGCTCAAGAGTGACGGCACGCCGCCTGAAGGCAAGTGGAGCGACCTGGGCTATCTCGAACCGGTGCGTGAGTACCGGGCGCGGCACATGTCGACGCTGCTGGTGTTCGATGCGGTGGTGGATGCGATCGAAAAGATCGAGTCCGCAGAATCGGTTGCGGCTGCCGGCTGATGGAAAGAGTCATGGGCTTCATCTGGCGGGTGATCGACCTGCCGTTCAAGTTCGCCGCCGTGCTGCTGATCACCATCTATCGCTATACGCTCTCGGCCTTTGTGGGGCGGAGCTGCCGGCATCTGCCGACCTGCTCGGAATATACCAGCGACGCGATCTGGAAATTCGGCTTCTGGCCGGGCGGCTGGATGGGTCTGGCGCGGTTCACGCGGTGCCGGCCGGGGGGCACGCATGGCTATGATCCGGTGCCAGAGACGGTGCCGGATGGGGCGCGGTGGTATCTGCCGTGGCGCTACGGGACCTGGAGGGGAGCGGGGCATGAGCACAAGCATTAGCGGGTCGTGTCTGTGCGGCGCGGTCAGATATTCCGTGCCGGACGAATTTCACGCAGCCTTCAACTGCCATTGCTCGCTGTGCCGGCGCGCCACGGGCGCGGCATTCAAGCCGATGGCGGCAATCCGCTTCGACAAGATCACCCTGACGCATGGGCAGGCCGATGTTCTGATCTATGGCGACCGGGACGGCACGCATGATGTTCATTGCCGGCATTGCGGCTCGTTTCTCTATTCGCACATCGCCGCAAACGGCAACGGCCATGTGGCGATGGGTACGCTGATCGACACGCCCAGCATCAAGCCGCAATTCCACATGTTCGTGGGGTCCAAGGCGCCGTGGCATGAGATCACCGACGACCTGCCGCAGTTCGAGGGTCTGCCGGTATAGGGCGGGGCGCCTGGGGCATACGCCGGCCTCCCGGATCGGGGGTTGGGCGGGATCCCTGGCGGTTGGACTATCTCGGGATGGATCCCGGCCTTCGCCGGGATGACATCGCGTTTTTGGTACGCTCTGCGGCTGGCATAGGCGGAAAACCGTGCTAGACAGGCGCCCTTGCAGCGATTTCCGCTGCATCCAATCCATTTCTGGAGACCTAAAATGACGATCAAGGTGACGTTCCCCGACGGTGCAGCTCGCGACTATGCGCGTGGCACCACCGGGACCACCGTGGTCGAAGGCATCTCCAAGAGCCTGGCCAAGAAGACGGTCGCCATGCGCTGGAACGGCGTGCTCAGCGATCTCAGCGATCCGCTGGAGGCTGATGGCAAGATCGAGTTCGTGACGCGCGACAGCGGGTCCAAGGATGTGCTGGAGCTGATCCGGCACGATGCGGCGCATGTGCTGGCGGAAGCCGTGCAGGAGCTGTGGCCCGGCACGCAGGTGACGATCGGTCCGGTGATCGAGAACGGCTTCTATTACGACTTCAAGCGAGACGAGCCCTTCTCGGAAGAGGATTTTCCGGCCATCGAGAAGAAGATGGCCGAGATCATCGATCGGGGCGCGGCCTTCTCCAAGGAAATCTGGACGCGCGACCAGGCCAAGGACTTCTTCCGCACCAAGGGCGAGGAGTTCAAGGTGGAACTGGTCGATGCCATTCCGGCCGACCAGTCGCTGAAGATGTACAAGCAGGGCCAGTGGATCGACCTGTGCCGCGGGCCGCATATGCGGACCGTGAAGGATGTCGGCATGGCGTTCAAGCTGACCAAGGTGGCCGGCGCCTATTGGCGTGGCGACAGCAACAATCCGGTGCTGAGCCGCATCTATGGGACCGCCTTCGCCACCAAGGAAGAGCTCGAGGCCTATCTCCACATGGTGGAAGAGGCCGAGAAGCGCGACCACCGCAAGATCGGCCAGGAAATGGACCTCTACCACTTCCAGCCGGAAGCGCAGGGGTCGGTGTTCTGGCACCCGAAAGGCTATGTGCTCTACAACCAGATGGAGGCCTATATCCGCCGCCGTCTGAACTCGTCGGGCTATGTCGAGGTCAAGACGCCGCAACTGATGAGCTCCAAATTCTGGGAGCAGTCGGGCCATTGGGGCAAGTACCGCGAAAACATGTTCGTGGTGCCCGACGAAGTGCCCGGCACGGAAGAAGAGGGGCCAGTCCTCAGCGGCAAGGGCGACCTGATGGCGCTCAAGCCGATGAACTGCCCGGCACACGTTCAGATCTTCAACCAGGGCATCAAGAGCTACCGCGATCTGCCTCTGCGCATGGCGGAATTTGGCTGCTGCCACCGCAACGAGGCACATGGTGCGCTGCACGGGCTGATGCGCGTGCGGCAGATGACGCAGGACGATGCGCACATCTTCTGCCGCGAGGACCAGATCCAGAGCGAGACCGAGCATTTCGTGCATCTGCTCTATTCGGTCTATGGCCATATGGGCTTCGACAACGTCGTCATCAAACTGGCGACGCGGCCGGAAAAGTTCGGCGGCACCATCGAGCGCTGGGATGCGGCCGAGAGGGCGCTGGGCGATGCCCTGCGCGCGACCGGCTATGATTTCGAGATCGCCGAGGGCGAGGGCGCCTTCTATGCGCCCAAGCTCGAATTCCACCTCAAGGACGCCATCGGGCGGAGCTGGCAGGTGGGCACGCTGCAGCTCGACTATGTGCTGCCCGAACGGCTGGACGCGACCTATGTCGCCGAAGACGGTTCGCGCCAGTATGCGGTGATGCTGCACCGGGCGATCCTGGGCTCGCTGGAGCGCTTCATCGGCATGATGATCGAGAACTATGCCGGCAGGATGCCGATGTGGCTGGCGCCGACCCAGGTTGTCGTCGCGACCATCGTGTCGGAAGCCGACGGCTATGCCGAAGGGCTGGTGCGCCAGCTCAAGGCGGCCGGCATTCGTGCCGAGCTCGACACCCGCAACGAGAAGATCAACTACAAGGTGCGCGAGCATTCGGTCGGCAAGGTGCCGCTGATGTTCGTGGTGGGCAAGCGCGAGGCCGAGGAGGGGACCGTTTCGGTCCGCCGCCTGGGCACCGAGGGCCAGAAGGTGGAGCCGTTCATGGACGCGCTGGTCGCGCTCATGGCGGAAGCGACCGCACCTGATCTCAAGGCAGCAAAGGCCGCCTGATGCCGCAGCGTCCGTCCAACCGCGAGATCAAGGCCCTGACGCATCTCGGTGAAGAGAATGCGTTGGGGCCGGGCGACTTCAAGGATATCGGCGAAAAGGTTTTCGCCGGTATGCTCAAGAAGGGCTGGGTGGTCGAGGCCGAGGGCATGCCGGGCAAGTACCGGGCGACCATCAAGGGGCTGACCATCCACGAGGGTGAGATCATCTTCGCGGGGCGGTACAGGAACTAGTTCGGCTAGAGCTATGGCTCTAGCCCTCACCTAACCTCCCCCTGAAGGGGGAGGGACCGTCTTGTGGATTTGGCTCGATCGCGCCAAAAACTCGATCTGTTCCTCCCCTTTCAGGGGGAGGTTAGGAGGGGACTATTTCATGCCAGACCTGATCCCCATCACCCGCTCCATTTCCATCGATCCGTCGGAGATCGAGGAGACATTCGTGCGGGCGTCGGGGCCGGGCGGTCAGAATGTCAACAAGGTGTCGAGCGCGGTGCAGCTGCGCTTTGACCTGGCCAATTCGCCCTCCATTCCCGAGCCGATGAAGCGGCGCGTGGCTGTACTGGCGGGCAAGCGGCTGACCAAGCAGGGCGTCATCGTCATCACCGCCAATTCGCATCGCGACCAGCCGATGAACCGGGCTGACGCGCTGGAGCGGCTGGTGGGGCTGCTGGTGGCGGGCGCGCATGTGCCCAAGGCCCGCATTGCCACGCGGCCGACCCTTGGATCCAAGCAAAGGCGGCTGGAGGCGAAATCGGTGCGCTCCGAGGTCAAGCGGATGCGCAGCAATCCATCGGACGGACAGTGATTGCCATTGCCGCGCGGCAAGTTGGCTAGCGACAGCGGAAGACGGGCCAACTATTCTTGCGGTCGTGGTCCAGAGGGGTGCTCGCCATGAAGATTGCCATTGCCGGCGCCGGTTATGTTGGATTGGTCACCGGCGTATGCCTGGCCGATTTTGGCCATGACGTGGTCTGCATCGACAAGGACCAGAGCAGGATAGACGCGCTGGAGCGCGGCGAAATTCCGATCTACGAGCCGGGGCTGGCCGAACTCGTCGCCAGCAATGTTGGCGCGGGGCGCCTGTCCTTCACCACGGACCTGGCGAGCGCAGTGGGCGCGGCCGAGGTGGTGTTCATCGCGGTTGGGACGCCATCGCGGCGCGGCGATGGGCACGCGGACCTCAGCTATGTGCACGAGGCGGCGCGGGAGATCGCCGCCAGTGTCGCGGGCTTCACGGTGGTGGTGACCAAATCAACCGTGCCGGTGGGAACAGGCGACGCGGTCGCGGGAATCATTGCAGCTGCCCGGCCGGATGCCGACGTGGCGGTGGTCTCCAACCCCGAATTCCTGCGTGAAGGCGCGGCCATCGACGATTTCAAGCGGCCTGACCGGATCGTGGTCGGGCTGGAGGATGAGCGGGCCAGGGCAGTGATGGCGGAGGTCTATCGGCCGCTTTACCTCAACCAGGCGCCGCTGATGTTCACCAACCGGCGCACGGCCGAGCTGATCAAATATGCGGCCAATGCCTTCCTGGCGATGAAGATCACCTTCATCAACGAGATGGCCGATCTCTGTGAGGCGGCGGGCGCCGATGTGCAGCAGGTGGCGCGGGGCATGGGGCTCGACAATCGCATCGGGGGGAAATTCCTGCATGCGGGGCCGGGCTATGGCGGGTCGTGCTTTCCCAAGGATACGCAGGCGCTGATCCGGATCGGTCAGGATTTCGACAGCCCGATGCGGCTGGTCGAGACCACGGTCGCTGTCAACAGTGCGCGCCGGCAGGCCATGGCGGGTCGGGTGATTGCCGCCTGCGGCGGCGATGTGCGCGGCAAGACCATTGGCGTCCTGGGCCTGACGTTCAAGCCCAATACCGACGACATGCGCGAGGCGGCGTCGATCGACATCATCGAGGGGCTGCTGGCGGCCGGCGCGCGCGTTGCCGCCTATGACCCGCAGGGCATGCGGGCGGCGCGGAAGCTGCTCGCGGGCGTGGACTTCGGCAGCAGCGCCTATGATGTGGCCGAGGGGGCCGATGCGCTGGTGCTCGTCACCGAATGGAACGAGTTCCGCTCGCTGGACCTGGCGCGGCTGCATGGGCTGATGCGCACGCCCGTGCTGGTCGACCTGCGCAATGTCTATCGCCACGACGAGGTGGCGCGGCACGGCTTTGACTATAGCAGCATCGGCCGTCCGGCCGGGCTGAGCGCGCAAGGCGGCGCGGCGGAGGCGGCGGAGTGAGGATTTTCATCACCGGGGCGGCCGGCTTCATCGGCTTTCACCTGGCGCAGCGGCTGCTGGCCGACGGACACACCGTGACGGGCTATGACGGGATGACCAACTATTACGACCCGGCGCTCAAGCGCGCGCGGCTGGCCATGCTCGCCGGGCATGCGCGGTTCGTGCTGATCGAGGGCATGCTGGAGGATGCGGCGCGGCTGCGCGAGGGGCTGGCGCAGAGTGGGGCCGAGGTGGTGCTGCACCTGGCCGCGCAGGCGGGGGTGCGCTACAGCCTCGAGCAACCGCAGAGCTATATCCAGTCCAATGTGGTGGGCACGGCCAACCTGCTCGAAGCGCTGCGGGCGCTGCCGCCCAAGCACCTGATCTTTGCCTCGACCAGCTCGATCTATGGCGGCAATTCCAAGGTGCCCTTTGCCGAGACGGACCGGGCGGACGGGCCGGTGTCGCTTTATGCGGCGACCAAGAAATCGGGCGAGGCGATGGTGCATGCCTATGCGCATCTGTTCGGTATCCCCGCGACCTGCGTGCGGTTCTTCACGGTCTATGGGCCGTGGAGCCGGCCGGACATGGCGCCGCTCAAATTTGCCACGGCGATGATGGAGGGGCGGCCGATCGACGTCTATGGCTTTGGCCGGATGCGGCGGGATTTCACCTTTGTCGACGATCTGGTGGATGCCATTGCCCGGCTGATGGAGCGGGCGCCGGAAACGGGCAAGGGCGTCGCGCATGACAGCCTGTCGGAGGTTGCGCCATTTCGCATCGTCAATATCGGCGGTGGGCGGCCGACCGAGCTCATGGACTTCATAAGCGCGCTGGAGCGGGCGCTGGGCGTCAAGGCGCAGCTCAACCTGCTGCCGATGCAGCCGGGCGATGTGGTGGCGACGGAGGCCGACACGGACCTGCTGCAGGCGCTCATAGGTGCAATGCCGCAAACCCCGGTGGACGTCGGGGTGGCCCGCTTCGTAGCATGGTTCAAGAGCTATAACGGCTACGCGTGAGAGCAGGAGAGACGGGATTGGCAACGAGCAGCCTCAAATTCGGCACCAGCGGTCTGCGCGGCCTGGCATTGGACCTCGAGGGGCAGGCGGCGCGGCGCTATACTGCGGCGTTCTTGCGGCATGTCGCAGCGCTGGGCGAGAGCGGCGGCGGGCGGGTATTCCTTGGGCGCGATTTTCGTCCGTCGAGCCCTGCGATCGCGGCTGACTGCGCGGCTGCCATTGCCGAGGCCGGGATGGAGCCAGTGGATTGCGGGGCCATTCCGACGCCGGCGCTGGCCTGCCATGCGATGGCGGCGGGGTGCGCTGCAATCATGATCACGGGCAGCCATATTCCAGCGGACAGGAACGGGCTGAAGTTCTACCTGCCGAGCGGAGAAATCAGCAAGGCGGACGAGGCTGGCATTCTGTCGGCGCTGAGCGATGCGTCAGTGGGCGATTTGGGCGTTGCGATTGCCGACGAGTCAGCGTTGGCCAGCGCGCGGTATTTCGAGCGTTTTGCCGGGCTGCTGGCGGCCGGGGCATTGACGGGCTGGAGGATCGGGGTCTTCGAGCATTCCAGCGTTGCGCGCGATGTGCTGACGGCAATCCTTCGGCATTTCGGCGCCGAGACCGTCAGTTTGGGGCGGACAGAGCAATTTGTCGCGGTGGATACGGAGGCCTTCGGCGACACGGTTTTCGCACCCCTGCCGGGCTGGGTGTCCGAGCATCGGCTGGATGCGATCGTGTCGGCCGACGGCGATGGCGACCGGCCACTGCTGATGGATGGCATGGGGCAATTCGTGCGCGGCGATGTGCTGGGGCTCATTTCGGCGCGCTATCTCGGTGCGCAGACGGTGGTCACCCCCGTCACCTCGAACTCCGGCATCGAGCGGACGGGCGCCTTTTCGCGCGTGGTCCGGACGCGCGTGGGATCACCCTATGTGATTGAGGCCATGACAGGTGCGCAAGGCTCGGTGATCGGGTTCGAGGCCAATGGCGGGACCTTCGTGGGCGACGGCGTGCATGCGGCCGGCGTGGCCCTGCCAGCGCTGCCGACGCGCGACGCGGTTTTACCCCTGTTGTGCGTGCTGGGCCTCGCGGCAGGGAAGGGGCGGCCGGTTGCTGAGATCGTGGCGGACTTGCCGCTCCAGCATGCGCTGGCGGATCGGCTGCAGGAGGTGCCCAGCGAGCGCAGCGGGGCTTTCCTGTCGCGTCTGGCCGGCGACGACGCCTATGCCCGGGCGCTGTTCGCGCCGCATGGCATTACGGGCCTGTCCCAGATCGATGGATTGCAGTTTCGGACCGCGGCGGGGGACATGGTGCATTTCCGAGCGTCGGGCAATGCGCCCGAACTGCGCTGCTATGTCGAGGGCAGTACGCCCGAGGTTGCAGAAGCCCTGCTGGCCTGGGGCATGGGTGTCGCAGCGCGCGAAGTCGCCTGAAAGAAGAAGGGCCGCTGTTGGCGGCCCTTTTTGTTTTATTTCGCGGTGGCGTCGATGGTGACTTTGCCGATGAGGGTGGTGGGGTCGGTTTCGGCGGCGATGAAGTCCAGCATGCCGAGGCCGGGGGCTTCCTTGGCGGTCATCTCGATGGTGAGATACTTGGCCTTGCCGCTGACGAAGGCGTTGAGCGCTGCCCCGACCTTCTGGGCTTCGGCGGCGCCGGCCAGGAGGCCCACGACGGTGCCTTCGGCGAGCCCGGCGAAGACCGGGCGCATGGTGGCCGGGTCGGAGCCCTGATCGGCTGCTACGCGGGCGAGGATGATATCGGCGAGACCGGCATCGGTGACGTCGAGCTTGAGGTGGCTGATGGCCACGGCCATAGCCGCGGCAAGCGCCTGATCCTCGTCGACGCTGAACAGCGCGTCGGTGGCATTGGTGATGGTGCCGGCCAGGGCAACGGTGGCGAGGTTGGCGCCGGTGATCGAGACTTCGTCGACCGCGATGGTGTTGTCCGCCTCGTTCCACGATGCATCGATGGCAAAGCCGGCGTCGATATTGGTGACGCCGAGGTCGATCAGCTGCTTGACCTGCTCATCGCCGGAATTCTCCGGCAGGTCGATGACGATATTGCTGGCCGTGGTCAGAAGGTCGGTGGGGATGCCGTTGTAATAGGCGCCCAGCGTCAGATCAAAGGCGCCGATGCTGGCGGAGATGCGTTCGCCATCGCTTTCCGGATCGGGGACGTCGACCAGCACATCGCTGAAGGAGAAGCCGGTAAAGGCGGGGATCAGCGAGCGGGCATTGTCGGTGAACCAGGCTTCGTCGATCGCCTCGGGCGCAGCCTCTATGGCGGCGATTGGGCCGCTGAAATCCATTTCCTTGATCGTGATATTGCCGACCTGAACCGTGCCGTCGCCTTCCACGGTGACATCGAGGCCATCCATGGCGATGGAGGGGTAGATGCCGGGGCTCATGGCGCCCATCGACATGCCCGCGACGGTGAAGCTGAGGGGACGATCCTCGTCATCGACGCCGGAGCACTCGAAACCCTCGAACTCGGCTGGCGAGGTCTCGAAGGCGGTGAAGAGGTCCACATACATGCGCAAAGCTGCACCCACCGTCTCGGGCGACGGGTCATCTTCCTGCGCCTCGAGGCTCTCGGCCAGCGCCATGATCTCGGCGAAGGAGTAGTTGAGCGGGCGAGCCTTGAACTCGGCGGCGGTCATGGCACCCATGGTGCAGCTGACATCGGGCGCCTCAAAGGTGCCGCCATCGAAGCGGAAGTCGGTGTAGATGGTTTCAAGCTCGGTCTGGCCGCCGCCATCAACCAGGCCATAGAGGCCCAGAACGCCACCGATGTTGAAGTTGGCGGCCGACAGCACGCCAAAATCAGCCGAGCCGTCATCGCCGGCATCGACGGTCATGCCCGACAGGGTCACCGAAGCGGCAATGCCGTCGGTGATGTCGGTAAGTTCGAGATCGGCGAAGATGATGGTGGCTTCACTCGTTTTGCCATCAACCGTCGTGGTGGTCTCCAGCATGATTTCCGGAATGGTGATGCTGGTGGCGGTCAGGCCGGCAAGGGCGTCGGCATTTTCGGCCAGGGCGCCGCTGAAGATGGCGCGGAGCGTCTCGTCATCGACATTGGAGTCGAGGGCGTCGATGCTGGGAATTTCGACATTGAAGCTGGACGCCACCGCCGTGGTTTCCGCAGCAGGCTGGGACTTGGTCTTGGTCTTTTGCGCCCATGCCGCGCCCGCCGGCAGGGCGACGCTCAAGAGGGCTGCAGTGGCAAGAATGCCCAGACGCTGCCGGACCGTGGTGCTGAACAGCATGATAATTCTCTCCCGCTTTGGTTGGCGGCAATTTGGGCCATTGGCCGCGCCGCTTCAATAGGCAAACCGCCGGTGGCCGATCAGTAGACCTGGGTCAGCACTTCGATTTCGCGGACCGAACCGGCCTGAACCTGGAACTCGCGGTTGAAGACCTGCTCGCCCTGCTTGGCGAGAACGAGATAATCCCCCTCAGCCAGCACGGTGGAAGGGAAGGCGCCCAGTTCGGAGAACACGGTGGCGCCATCGGCGGTCTTGACGGTCCAATCCACATCCGCGATGGCCTCGCCACCTTCCTCTGAGACCAGCTTGAAGGAGACTTCGCTGGCGTGATGATAGAGCGTCGCATCGGTCAACTGGCCAGGCTCAACCCGCAGATCGGCGCGGACCACGGCGTTCACCGTGCCGAAATAGGAGACGATGTGATAGGTGCCGGCATTGAGGGTGACGATGTCGTTGGGCAGCAGGCCCTCGGCGACGAGCGTGCGATCGCCCTCATCGCCGGCAGTGAAGATATCGAATTTCAGCAGGCCCGAGGGAATGGCGATATCGCCGGTGACCGCCGAATTGAGGCGGAGGGCGCCGGCTTCCAGAATGAAGTCCTTGGCATTGGTGCCGGTCGTGACCGACAGCGGCTCGCTGGTCTGGGCCCGGCCATAGGCGACATGCACGACATATTCGCCAGGCGGCAGCTCGACCGTGGGCGCGCCCAGGTCGGACTTGGCGACGAGGGCCAGTTCGCCGCTGGCGTCGGGCTGGGTATCGAAGATGCGCCAGACCAGGCCGTCGGGGATGGGCGTGCCATCCTGGGTGATGCGGGCGCTGAGCGTCACCGGCTGCGGCACCGAGGTGAGAGCCTCGATGGCTTGCGTGGCAGGCGTTGCCGGTTCGCCCGGGCGTGGCGCGGGGCGTGGGGGCAGGCTGTCGGGATCAGGCCGGGGGCGCGGCATGGGGGGCATTTCCGCCGCGTCTTCCTGCGCGCTCGCGACGGTGGCGATCAATGGGATGACGGGCGCCGCGACAGCCAGCATGAGCAGCAGGGCTAATATGGGTCGCAGGCGCATCGGGTCTCCCTGGCCGGGCTGGATGAATCGGTTTGGCCGTCTTAGGCGGCGATTGGGGAAAAGCTGTGTCACAGACCTGCCAGGATGAAAACACCGCAATGCGGTCGCGCGCCGAATTTGCCCCAGCTTCTGGCATCGCGGCGAGGATGGGGCTATTGCTCGCGCAGAATGGAGCCTGACAATGCCTGCCAATCCCATGCTGCGTGACTATCTGCTGACCCGCCGTTCGGTGGGCATGGCCTTTCTCAAGGAGCCGGGCCCGAATGCCGAGGAGCTCGAGCAAATCCTGACCATCGGGACGCGGGTGCCCGACCATGGCAAGATCACGCCCTGGCGGCTGGTGGTGATCGCGGGGGATGCGCGCGCACAGGCGGGTGAGAAGCTGGCCGAAATCTTCGCGCGCAACAATCCGGGCATGGATGAAGCCAGCATCGAGATCGAGCGGCAGCGCTTTCTGCCGGCGCCGCTGACGATTGGTGTCATCTCGTCGCCCAAGCCGCATCCCAAGGTGCCGGAATTCGAGCAGCTGCTGTCGGCGGGCAATGTGGCGTTCAACCTGCTGCATGCCGCCTTTGCGCTGGGTTTTGCTGCCTCGTGGATAACGCGCTGGTACACGTTCGACGCGGAAGCCGCTTCCATGCTGGGGGCCGGGGAGGGGGAGCGCTTCGTGGGCTTTGTGCATATCGGTACGCCGACCGCGGTGATCGAGGACCGGCCGCGGCCGGCCCTGGCCGATATCGTCAGCCACTGGAGTGCCGATCAAGACTAGCGCGACAGGCAATGGTTAACAGGCAGTTAACCATTGCCGTGCCCTTATGGGGCGATCAGCGATTCTGCGGGACGAGCCTTGCGATGGGCGTACAGCCAATATCCGTGCCACAAAGCCTGGCCTATGTGCTGACGGCCGCCGGCGACCGGAATGGCGTGGATTTCGATTATCTGCTGCAGACCGCCATGCGCGAAAGCAGCCTCAACCCGCAAGCCAAGGCGCAGACCTCCTCCGCCGTCGGGCTGTTTCAGTTCCTTGAGGGCACCTGGCTGCAGGTGATGAAGGAAGAGGGCCCGCGCCTGGGCTATGGCGAGATAGCCAGCAATATCACGCGCACCAGCGGCGGCGACTATACGGTCAGCGACCCGGCGCTCAAGGCGGAGATCCTCAAACTCCGCGAGGACCCGCAGATCGCGTCGGACCTGGCTGCGGCCTTCACCAAATCCAATGGGGACTATCTGCGCGGCCGGTTCGGGCGGATGCCCAGCGCTGGCGAGCTCTATATCGCCCATTTCCTGGGGGCGCAGGGGGCGGAGCGAATGTTCACGGCAGGACTGCAGGACCCCGACCAGATTGCCGCGAACCTGTTTCCCCGGCAGGCGGCCGCCAACAAGACGATCTTTTATTCCGAGGGGCAGCCGCGCACCATTCGCGATGTCTATCGCGTCCTGGTCTCCAAGCACGAGGCGGGCGGCACCAATGCGCCCTTTGCGGCCCAGCAGATGGCGAGCGAGCCCGCCGTGCCCGAAGTGCCGGTCATCCCTTCACGGTTTTCTCCGGCCAATATGTCGTTTACCGGCCTGTTCAAGACCGAGGCGGAGGACCTGCCGGCCACCGGAACAGAAGACGGCGGCGGGTTCTTTACCCAGCTTTACGCGCGCTAGCGGGCGCCGCGCGGCTTCGAGCGCGTTTACGCACTGGTAGGCATGGCGGGAACTAGAGGGGTTTCGGGCGATTTAGTTCAAATGCCACGAGGCCTCGTAGACAGAGCGTTAAGAGAGACATCGTGTAATCGGGGACGTTGAGCGGGCTCTGCCTGCCGATCGCCAGGAGGCCGAATATGCGCCGGACAAGTGTTGCACATGCTGGATCTGCCCTGCACCTCTCGCGGGGATGGCTGGTACTGGGTGCCATGCTGGCGAGCTGGATGTTCGTAGCCGGTCTGTGGACGGGCGGCAGCCAGCTGTTTTCCTTCGTCGCCACAGCGATCTAGCTTCTTCCGCGCGCGCGGCAAGCAGCAGCGCATTATGGTGAACCGTTCCTTAAATCTTCCCGCCTAGGGTAGCTCTGCCGATGTGCGGAGAGTGGAATGGTTGCGTATCAAGAGTTCGTCTCGCTGTCTCGTTCACCCGACAGCGAAGAGCGCGGCAGCGCAGCGCATCTCTCGGCCCTCGCCTATCTCAATCATGTCGGACCCGCTGACGAGCAGGCGGCGCTCTATGCCGCGCTGATCGGCTTTCTCGACGATCCGTCCGTCAAGGTGCGCGCTGCGCTGGCCTATGGCCTGCTGCATTCGAGCGAAGCGCCGCGCCCGATCATGCTGGCGCTGCTGCATGACAGCGCCATCATTTCTCGGGCGGTGATGCAATATTCGCCCGTGCTGATCGACGCCGATCTGATCGGCCTGATCAAGACACTCGATCTGTCCATGCTGATCGCCATCAGCCAGAGGACCAGGCTCAGCCCCCGGCTGGCAGCGGCTATCGTGGCGCGCGGGCATAACAGCGTGACGCTGCGACTGCTGCGCCGCATGGATGTCGCGCTGGGCGATGCGCTGCTGTCCGAACTGGCGGTGTCCCTGGCAGACCAGGCGGAGATGCGTGGCGCGCTGCTGGCGCGGCGGGACCTGCCGGCCGCCGCAAGGCTGCTGCTGGTGCAGAAGGTGACCGAGGCGCTGCGCGGCGCCCGTATCGTCAAGGGTGCGCTGCCGGCCGACCGGCTGGCGCGCGTCCTGCGCGACAGCAGCGACACGGCGCTCACCGCCATAGGCGAACGCGAGGCGGGGCGCGAGGGCGGCTATGTCGCCGCGCTGATCGGGACCGACAAGGTCAATACCAGGATATTGCTGCATGCCGTGGTGACCGGGCATGTGATGTTCTTTGCCGAATGCCTGGCCGAACTGGCGCAGACGCCGCGGTCCAAGGTGTTTACCCTGCTCGAGAGTGGCAGCCGCGTGGCGCTCAATGCGCTGTTCTCGCGCTGCGGGCTGGGGGAAGGGGTGCGCAACCTGATGGTGCGGCTGGTGCTGCATGCGCGTGCCACCGACCTGGCGGACGATGCGGGCGCGCGCCACTATGTGGTGACGGCGCTGACCGAGGAACTGATCGCCGAGCATGGCGGCGCCATTCCCGAGGAGCTGGAAGAGGCATTTGCCTATCTCAGCGAGCAGAATATCCTTCTGGCGCGCAAGGCGGCGCGCGGCGTGATGGCGGCCTTTGCGCAGGATGCCGCGGGGCCCATGGCGCTGCCAGCCGGGATGGCCGAGCAGCAGCTGGCACTACCCGCCGCCTAATAACGGAACTGTTCGCTCAGCACGCGTTCTTCGAGGCTCGTGCCCGGATCGAACAGGAGGGTCACGCCATGGGTGCGATCTTCCCGCACCGTGACTTCCAGGACATTCTGAAACTCGACATTGTCGGCCACGGCACTGACCGGCCGCTTTGCCGCTTCGCGCGTGATGAAGCGGACTTCGGCACGATTGGACAGGATGGCGCCCCGCCAGCGGCGCGGGCGGAAGGGCGAGATCGGGGTCAGCGCCAGAAGCTCGGCCTCGATCGGCAGGATGGGGCCATGCGCGGAGAGATTGTAGGCAGTGGAGCCGGCGGGGGTGGCCAGCAGCACGCCATCGCAGATCAGCTCTTCGAGCCGGGTCTCGCCATCGACGATGATCTGGATCTTGGCGGCCTGATAGGTGGAGCGGAAGAGGGAGACCTCATTGAGCGCCAGGGCGGACTGGGTCTGGCCCGAAGTATCGAGGACCTGCATGGAGAGGGGGAAGATGCGCGTGCGCTGGACGGCCGCGAGGCGCTGCTCGAGGCTATCTTCGGAAAAGGTATTCATCATGAAGCCGACCGAGCCGAAATTCATGCCATAGACCGGCACGCCCATGCGCATGACCCGGTGCAGGGTCTGCAGCATGAGGCCATCGCCGCCCAGGGCGACGACGACATCGGCTACGTCCATGGCATAGTCGCCATAGCGGGCCTTGAGCCGCGCGGCGGCGGCATCGGCTTCCGGCGTGCCATTGGTGACGAATCAGGTGCTCTACCAACTGAGCTATACCGGCGACGGGACGCATCTAGCATCACGCGCGTTTGCCTGCAACCGCTCCATCTCATCACCAGGCCACGGCCTTTGTCGCGCCCCGCGGCCATGCCCGCCAGTGGCCGGATCCAGTGCGCCGGTTGCAGAGCGATGCAGGCCAATGCCATGCTGGACCCAGCACGTCGAACCGCAGGTGTAGTGCATGGACTTCATGAAGCTGCTCAAGTCGATAGAGGAACTGCTCTACGAGTTGATCACCTGGTTCGTGTTTTACGCGCTGACCTTCTGGCGGATCGTCACCCGGCCCATCACGATGCTGGCCTATGCGCAGAAGGAGCTGACCGAGAAGGACGAGCAGCAGTTTGACGATGCGGTCAGCCCACCCATCCTGCTCCTGCTGACGCTGGTTCTGCTGCATGTGCTCGAAGGTGCATTGGCCAGTGGCACAGCCTCCGTCCTGCCTCGCCTGCTCCAGGACGACCGGAACCTGCTGGTGTTTCGGGCTCTCGCCTTCAGCCTGTTCCCGCTGCTCTATGCGACGATCAGGCTTCGATCCAGCGGCGCCCGCGTGACCCGGACGACCCTCAGGCCGGCCTTCTACAGCCAGAGCTACGCCACTGTTCCCTTTGTCATGTCGATCAGCCTTGGCATGCAGTTGGCGTCACACCACCAGGCGTTGCCGGGCGGGAACGTTTGGGGTGTCGGGCTCATGCTTATCGGCACGGTGTGGTACATCGCGGTAGAGACCGTTTGGTTATCCAGGGACGGTCAGTCGTCCCGCCTGCGCGCATTCATCGTCACGCTGGGCATCTTCCTGATCGCCGTAGTCGCGCTGGTCATCATTGCCGTCCTGGTCGCTCTGGTCGGACACCAGATGGATCAGCAGGTGCTGCCGGCGGCTTAGCCACCGATTCCGATCGGCCCATGTCCAAGTCCAAAGGCGATGAAGAACAGCGTCCAGTCATTGATGATGTGGGCGATGGAGGACACCCACACATTGCGTGTCAGCAGGTAGGCCATGGTCAGGACGATGCGCGCCGTGCCGATGGTGAGAAGGCACTGCAGGATGTTCCAGTTGTAGGTGGGCAGGTGCAGGGCGGCGAACCAGACTGTCGATACAGCGACGGCGACGATGATGGCCGCCCGCCGGCTCATTCCGAAGCGGTTCACACAGAGCCACAGCACCGCCAGGAGGGGGAGGATGGTGACCAGCTCTTCGCCCACCAGTTGCACCAGTGTGGGCGAGAGGAACATCACCAGCTCAAGCGGCGTCGCGCTGGCCATGCTGACGGCGACTTCATTTTGCGTCATCTGGATGAAGCGCGACAAGGTCAGGCCCACGCCGAAGGAGCAGACCAGCGTCAGCAATCCGAAGCCGACCGCGAGGCCTAAATCCCGCAAGCCCAAACGCCGAAAGATGGCTGGCGGATGCCATCCGCTGGCGACCATCAGTGCAAGCAGAGGGATGAGGGTGAACAGGCCGGCGGAAACCAGACTGAGCGGAAAGGTGGGAAACGGCCAGAAGGTGAGGACCAGAAAGCCCAGGGCGCAGCCTGCAACGACCAGGCCCCAGCCGCCGGGGCTGATCGCTACCGGCATGCCATTATAGTAGGGATAATCTGGCCTTGCCGCTGCTTTGTCGCTCAACGTCTGCCCCCACAGTACAGCCACCCGGCCCGAGCGCCGGATCGCCAAAGGCATTAAGTCACATACTGAAAACTGCCGTCCAGAGCGAAGTAACACCTGAAGAATTGCGTGCGTCCGTCGTCCTTGGCGTGGCGGCCTTGCACGTGGCGCGACGGGCCGCAATGCCGAACGACAGGAACTTTTTTTCCGCGCTCGCTCCCCGTCCCGCATGATTTGACCGCCATGGGGCAGGGGGTCTGGTGTGCTGTATCCGCGCGGGCGGCAATGGCAGACAAATATACCCAAAGCCTTTTGCCAGAAGGGTTTCCGGCGTTTTTGGACTTGATGGAGGGCGTGTTCCGGCCGTACCAACGGGCTTGGATTGCGCTCCTCTTGGCAGGGGCGGTTTGGAGTATGGACCAGAGTGACCAGCGGTTCCCTGACGCATCTGCAAAGCCTTGAAGCCGAGAGCATCGAGATCCTGCGCGAGGTGGCGGCCAGTTTCGAGCGGCCGGTGATGATGTATTCCATCGGCAAGGATTCCAGCGTCCTGCTGCATCTGGCGCGCAAGGCCTTCTTTCCCAGCAAGATCCCGTTTCCGCTGCTGCATGTGGATACGACCTGGAAGTTCCGCGAGATGATCGCCTTCCGCGACCGGATGGCGGAGCAGTTCGGGTTCGATCTCATCACCCACACCAATGCCGATGGCGTGCGCGACAATATCAATCCATTCGACCATGGCTCGTCGCGCTATACCGACATCATGAAGACCGCCGCCCTGCGCCAGGCGCTCAATGCCGGTCGCTATGACGCGGCGATTGGCGGGGCGCGGCGCGACGAAGAGAAGTCGCGCGCCAAGGAGCGCATCTTCTCGCATCGCAATGAGAGCCACGCCTGGGACCCAAAGAACCAGCGCCCTGAACTGTGGCGGGTGTTCAATACCCGGCTCAATCCCGGCGAGAGCATGCGGGTGTTCCCGATCTCGAACTGGACCGAGCTGGATGTGTGGACCTATATCTACGCCGAAGGCATCGAGCTGCCTTCGCTCTACTATGCCAAGAAGCGCCCGGTGGTGGAGCGCTCGGGCACGCTGATCATGGTCGACGATGACCGCATGCCGCTGGCCAAGGGCGAGGTGCCGCGCGAGGAGCTGGTGCGGTTCCGCACGCTGGGCTGCTATCCGCTGACCGGGGCGATGCGCTCCAGCGCCGCCAGCCTGCCCGAAATCATCATGGAAATGCAGGCCAGCCGCACCTCGGAACGCGAGGGGCGCCTGATCGACAGCGACTCCGTGGGGTCGATGGAAAAGAAGAAGCAGGAAGGGTATTTCTGATGAGCCTTTCCCTGGCCACCCCTGACACCGACATCGCGCTCTGGCTCAACCAGCAGACCGAAAAGTCGCTGCTGCGCTTTCTCACCTGCGGCAGTGTTGATGACGGCAAATCCACCCTGATCGGCCGGCTGCTTTATGACAGCCAGCTCATTCTCGATGACCAGCTGGCGAGCCTGCGCAATGAAAGCCGCAACCGCACGACGGGCGACGAGGGGATCGACTTCTCGCTGCTGGTGGATGGCCTCGCCGCCGAGCGCGAGCAGGGCATCACCATCGACGTCGCCTATCGGTTCTTTTCCACCGACAAGCGCAAGTTCATCGTCGCCGATACGCCGGGCCACGAGCAGTATACCCGCAACATGGCGACCGGTGCTTCCAATGCCGACTTGGCACTGGTGCTGATCGACGCGCGCAAGGGCGTTCTCACCCAGACGCGGCGGCACAGTTTCATCCTGTCGCTGATCGGGGTGAAGCATGTCGTGCTGGTGGTCAACAAGATCGACCTCGTCGACTATGACGAGGCGGTGTTCGACCGCATCGTCGCCGAGTATCGCGCCTTTGCCGAACCGCTGGGGTTCAAGACGCTTGCCGCCGTCCCCGTTTCGGCGCTGCGCGGCGACAATATCCTGGCGAAAAGTGAGCGGACGCCTTGGTTCGATGGCACACCGCTGGTGCCCTATCTCGAAGCCGTGGACGTGGCCGAGGACCGCAGCGCAGGCAAGCTGCGCTTTCCGGTGCAATGGGTGAACCGGCCCAATCTGGACTTCCGCGGCTTTTCGGGCACGGTTGCCTCGGGCGCGGTGGCGGTCGGCGACGATGTGCTGATCGCCTCCTCGCGCAAGCCGGCGGTGGTCAGCCGCATTGTCACCATGGATGGTGACCTGCAGCGCGCCGTGGCCGGGCAGGCGGTGACGCTGGTGCTGGACCGCGAGGTGGATATCTCGCGTGGCGACATGCTGAGCCATCCCGGCGAGACACCGGAATTCTCCAACCAGTTCCAGGCGCGCCTGGTCTGGATGAGCGAAGAGCCGGCCTATCCGGGGCGCTCCTATCTGCTCAAGCTCGGCACCCAGCTGGTGCCGGCGACGATCACCGACCTCAAGTTCCGCACCAATGTGAACACGCTGGAGCATACGGCGGCGACCAGGGTCGACCTCAACGAGGTCGCCACGGTCACCATCGCCACCGACAAGCCGATCGCCTTCGATGCCTATGCCAGCAATGCGCTGACCGGCGGCTTCATCCTGGTCGACCGCATTTCCAATGCGACGCTGGGGGCGGGCACGATCGAATTCGGCCTGCGCCGGGCGCAGAACCTGACCTACCAGTCCTTCGACGTGAACCGCGACGTGCGCGCCCAGATGAAGGGGCAGACGCCGCGGATCATCTGGTTCACGGGCCTATCGGGCTCAGGCAAGTCCTCCATTGCCAACCTCCTGGAAAAGCGGCTGACCGCCGAGGGCCGCCACGCCTATATCCTCGATGGCGACAATGTGCGGCATGGCCTCAACCGCGATCTCGGCTTCACCGAGGCGGCGCGCGTGGAAAACATCCGCCGCGTGGCCGAAGTGGCCAAGCTGATGGCCGATGCGGGGCTGATCGTGCTGGTCTCGTTCATCTCGCCCTTCGAGAACGAACGCCGCCTGGCGCGCGAGATTGCCGGCGATATCGACTTCGTCGAAGTCTATGTCGATACGCCGATCGAGGTTTGCGAGGCCCGCGACCCCAAGGGCCTCTACAAGCGGGCCCGCGCCGGCGAGATCAAGAACTTCACCGGCATCGACAGCCCGTTCGAGGCACCGAGCAATGCTGAACTGGTGCTGCATGGCGCCGAGGCCGAGCCGCTCGTCCTGGCCGACCAGCTGCACGCCTGGCTGGAGCGGTAAAAGAAAGGGCGCCCTGAGGCGCCCTTTTTACTTTCCAGGCACCTCGAGGGCGCCATCGAGGTCCAGCTTGCGCAGCTCCTGGAGGAAGCCGTCGCGGATGTCGTCGCGGTCGAGCGCATAGACGACATTGGCGGTGAGAAAGCCGATCTTGGAGCCGCAGTCGAAGCTCTGGCCGCGATATTTGACGCCAGTGAAGGACTGGGACTTCATCAGCGTCTGCATGGCATCGGTCAGCTGGATTTCCCCGCCCGCGCCCTTGGGCTGGTCGGCCAGGAGATTGAAGATTTCCGGCTGCAGGATATAGCGACCCGAAATGATCAGGTTGGACGGCGCATCCTCGCGCTTGGGCTTTTCGACCATACCGGTTACCTGGAAGCCGCCGTCCGGGCCGTCGCCGCGTGCGATCACGCCATAGGACGAGACTTCCTTTTCCGGCACTTCCTCGACGGCGATGACATTACCGCCGGTCTCTTCATAGGCGTCCATCATCTGCTTGAGCACGCCCGGCTCGCCCTTGAACAGCATGTCGGGCAGCAGCAGCGCAAAGGGCTCGCTGCCCACGATATGGCGGGCGCACCAAACGGCATGGCCCAGGCCAAGCGGCTCCTGCTGGCGGGTGAAGCTGGTGCGGCCTGCCGAAGGCAGGTCCTTGCGCAGCTCGTCCAGCGCGGCGGTCTTGCCTCGGCTCTCGAGCGTGGTTTCGAGCTCGAACTGGCGGTCGAAATGGTCTTCGATCACGCCCTTGTTGCGGCCGGTGACGAAGACGAAGTGCTCGATACCGGCTTCGCGCGCTTCATCGACCGCGTACTGGATCAGCGGCCGATCGACCACGGTCAGCATCTCCTTGGGCAGGGCCTTGGTTGCCGGCAGAAACCGGGTGCCCAGACCCGCCACGGGAAATACCGCGGTCCTGACGCGTTTGCTCGAAGCCATGACTTTCCTCTCACTACTTAACTGGTGGGCGGGATGGTCGAAGCGCCTATGCGCGTCCGAACTCGTCCTCGATACGAATGATGTCGTCCTCGCCCAGATAGGAACCGGTCTGCACTTCAATCAGTTCCAGATCGATTTTGCCAGGGTTTGCCAAGCGGTGGGTACACCCCAGCGGCAGATAGATCGACTGGTTTTCGCTCAGCACGGTTATCGTTCCGTCGACAGTCACCTCCGCCGTGCCACGCACCACCACCCAGTGTTCGGCGCGGTGATGGTGCTTTTGCAGGCTGAGTTTCTTGCCTGGTTTGACAAACAGGCGTTTGACCTGGAAGCGCTCACCATTGAGCACAGACGAGTAGCCGCCCCAAGGCCGATAGGCCGTGCGATGGATTTCCGTCAGCCCGACAGTGCTCTTGTCAGCGCGCAGAGTCTTGACCATGGCGCCGACCTTCTGAGCCTCGGACAGGCGGCCGACATAGACGGCGTCGTTGGTGGCAATGACGGCGATATCGTCAAGGCTGTCCACGGCTACATGGGCGTGGTCGGTGACCACCAATGAATTGCTGACCCCCGAGAGCGTTACTGAACCCTGAGTGAGGTTCTGCGCCGAGTCGCGCGTGGCGTTTTTCCACACGGCATCCCAGCTGCCCAGATCGCTCCAGCCGAAATTGACGGCCACCACTGCCGCCTTGTCCGTCTTTTCGAAGATGGCATAGTCCACGGAGATATTGGGCGCGGTGGCAAAGGTCGCCTCGTCGAGGCGGATGAAGTCGAGGTCGGCCTTTGCCTTGCCTACGGCACCACGTGCAGCCGTGAGCGTGTCTCGTGAGAGGGTGGCGCATTCGCGCAGGAAGGCGTCTGATCCGATCATGAACATGCCGGAATTCCAGAAATAGCCACCTTCCGCCAGCATTTGGGCGGCTCGTTCAGCGTTCGGCTTTTCGATGAAGCGCTCGACCGGGCGAATGCCTGCGCCGATCTTGGCGTCTGCCTTTATATAGCCAAATCCAGTCTCGGGATGGGTGGGCATAATGCCGAAGGTCACCAGCTGACCTGTCCCGGCGGCCTTTACTGCCTGATGCACCGCCAGATTATAACCATCGTCGACCGCGATGTCGTGGTCGGAAGGCAGTACATGCAGCATCACGCCGATGCCAAAATGCTCCTCTGCATAGGCGGCCGCAGCTGCGATCGCGACTGCAGTGTTCCGGGCGACGGGTTCCAGCAGTATTGCGGTTAGCGTTGCGCCTGACTCAAGGGCCTGCTCAGCCACGATGAAACGATAGTCAGAATTAGTGATGACGATCGCCGGAGCATAGAGGGACCTGTCACCGACGCGTTCCAACGTCTTCTGGAACAGGCTCTGCGGTCCCAGCAGGGGGAGGAACTGCTTTGGTCGAGCAGCCCGCGACAGCGGCCATAGCCGCGTTCCTTGTCCACCAGCCAGGATGACAGGCACGATCAGTTTGGTCATGGTGGAAAGCCCTACTTTGCTGGGGAAATACACATTGATGCCGGCGCTCTGGATACTATGTCTGGCAAATTTTGGCAGTAGTTATCTCTGCGTGCTCAGCAACGCCAAGCCTGATTCAATACGCGAATACAATCGATTGGCTATGGCGGCCAGCGTCTGGCTGCCATGCAGTCAGGCGAGCGTTGCGAAATCGGTCTGATCTATTTCGTTGAGTGTCTTCATGAGGAGGCCCTTGAAGACTGGCTCCCGCTCATCGCGGTAGGCAACGACCTGCGGCAGGCCGTTGACCCGGCAGATCAGCGCGCTGGCCAGAGCCGCGTTGATCTCGGCCTGCATGAGGCCGAAGGCGCGCGCGCCGGGGCCGACAATCAGGATATGCGAGGGATCGAATACAGCCATCATGCGGCTGAGGCCGAAGCCGACGGCGCGGCCAGCGACATTGAAGGCGTGGGTGGCATTGCGGTCGCCGGCTTCGGCCCGGGCGATCAGGCCTTCATATTGCTGTGCCGGCACGGCCGGGGCAGGGGGCGCCGTTTCGGGGACTGAATAGGCGGTGCGCAGCACGCCGTAGTCCGAGGCATAGGCTTCGATACAGCCGCGCATGCCGCAGCGGCACAGGGCGCCGTTCGGCAGGTGGTTCATGTGCCCGAACTCGGTGGCGCCTTCATCGCCGCGCCCCAGGATCTGGCCGCGGAACGTCATTCCCATGGCCACCGTCGAGCCGACGAATACCGTCGCGACACTGGCATCGTGCAGCGCCGGGTCCAGCCAGCGCGCGCCTTCGGCAAGCAGTCGGCCACGCTTGTGCAGCGCCACGGGCAGGGCGAATGCCTCTGCCAGCTCGGTGGCAAAGGGCTTGTTGGCCAGGTGGGCGATGGGCGACCACCGAAGGCTCTGGCCTTCCCGGTCGAGGATGCCCTGTACCGAGATGGCCACGCGCCGCAGGACGGAAGCTTCGACCGGGTTGCGCGACTGGAGTTGCCGCAGACGGTCGGCCAGAAACGCCGTGGGGGTCGATTCAGCGAAGGTCGTCGGTGTGATGGGGGTCTCGATGCGGTCCACCAGGATGCCGCCATAGTCCACCAGTGACAGACGGGCGCGGTTGACGTCGAGTTCGAACAGAGCCGCCGCGCTCACGTGGCGGTTAAAGCCAACCAGCGTCGCCGGACGGCCCCGGCCGCGGGCGTCCTGCCGCTCGGCCGGCTCCAGTTCGGCAATGACATGCTGCTCGATCAGATCATGGGTGATTGCGGTGATGCTGGCATGGCTGAGGCCCGTGCCTGCAGCCAGCGCGGTGCGCGATAGCGGACCCTGCACGCGCAGGGCGCCAAGCACCAGGCCCCGGTTCTGTCGCCGGACGCTGTCGCTATCGCTGACGTTCCGCGCCAAGCAGCTTACTCCTCACCCAGACGCAACACACCATTCCTCCGCGCTTACCGCAATCGTATTTATTTCGAGTTTCGAAATTGAAGTTGACTCGTTTGCGGCAGGTATGCGAATTCTTTTTTCGAGCAGTGAAATTAATGCTCAGGGCGCCGGTGGAGCGGGCCCGCTGGGGTAACACCACCGGCACATATGTGGGCAGGAGGACTGGCCCACACGGGAGGACAAACATGAACAAGTTTCTAGCGGTCTTGCTTTGCACGACTGTCATCGCCGGCACGGCCGGCACTACCCATGCGCAGGACGGGATCGTCGTCGGCGTGTCCTGGAACAACTTCCAGGAAGAGCGTTGGAAGACCGACGAAGCGGCGATGAAGGCCGTGCTCGATGCCGCCGGCGCCACCTATATCTCGGCTGACGCGCAGTCGTCCGCTTCCAAGCAGCTGACGGATATCGAAAGCCTGATTTCGCAGGGTGCCGATGCCATCATCGTGCTGGCGCAGGACAGCGAAGCGGTCGGTCCGGCTGTTGCCGCTGCTGTTGCCGAAGGCATTCCGGTGGTGGGCTATGACCGCCTGATCGAGAACCCGGATGCGTTCTACCTCACCTTCGACAACAAGGAAGTGGGTCGCCTGCAGGCCGCCGGCGTCGCCGCCGTGCAGCCCGAAGGCAACTATGTCTTCATCAAGGGCAACAGTGCCGATCCCAATGCCGACTTCCTGTTCGAGGGCCAGATGGAAGTGCTGCAGGCCGGCATCGACTCCGGCGCCATCAAGAATGTCGGCGAAGCGTATACCGACAACTGGAACCCGGAAGTCGCCCAGGCGAACATGGAGCAGTTCCTGACCGCTAATAACAATGAAGTCGACGCTGTCGTCGCCTCCAATGACGGCACGGCCGGCGGCGCGATTGCTGCCCTCGCGGCCCAGGGCCTCGCCGGCTCCGTGCCGGTATCCGGCCAGGACGGCGACCATGCCGCCCTCAACCGCATCGCCCTCGGCACCCAGACCGTTTCGGTCTGGAAGGACGCGCGTGAACTGGGCAAGAAGGCTGCTGAAGTGGCCCTCGAGCTGGCTGGCGGCACTGCGCTCGACGCCGTGACCGGCGTCGTGCCCTTCTCGGGCGGCCCCAAGGGCGTCGCAATGAACGCGTTCTTCATTGCCCCCGTCGCCGTGACCAAGGACAACCTCAACGTCGTCATCGACGCCGGCTGGGTGTCCAAGGACGTGGTCTGCGCCGGCGTTGCTGCTGGTTCGGTTGCTGCGTGTAACTAGGACGCAGACAGAATAGTCTGGCATTGAGACAGTGCCGCGGCGTTCGCGCTGCGGCACTGTCGTGACGGGACCGCGCTGCCGGGCAGGCAGCGCAGCCCAGCGGGGAGACTGAACGTGGCAGAACAGCAAGCCATTCCGACCAATATCCATCCGAGCCGGTTCATACAGAATCCGCTGCAGCGCCTTCTGGTTGCCACCGAACTCGATACCCGCCTTCTGGGCATGATCGGCGCGCTGGCCATCATCTGGGTCGGCTTCAACATCTTTTCAGGCGGCCTGTTCCTGACGCCCCGCAACCTGTGGAACCTCTCGGTCCAGACCGCTTCGGTGGCCGTCATGGTCACGGGCATGGTCCTGGTCATCGTCACGCGCAATATCGACCTGTCGGTTGGCTCCATATTGGGCTTGGTCGGCATGGTGATGGGCGTGATGCAGACCGACATCCTCCCCAACCAGCTTGGCCTGGGCCTCGGCCATCCCCTGATCTGGGCGCTGTCGCTGGCGGCGGGATTGATTGTCGGCGTTGGTATCGGCGGGCTGCAGGGCACGATCATTGCCTATCTGCGCGTGCCGGCCTTCATCGTCACGCTGGGCGGCTATCTGGTCTGGCGCGGTGCGGCCTGGTGGGTGACGATGGGCCGAACGGTGGCGCCGATGGACCCGACCTTCCAGCTCATGGGCGGCGGGCCGACAGGCTCGGTCGGCGCTTTCTGGAGCTGGGTTGTGGCTCTCGTGGCCTGTGCTGCCATTCTTGTCGGCCTCTATTGGGGTCGCCGGCAGCGGCGCCGGTTCAGTTTTCCTCTGCGTCCGCTTTGGGCGGAAGCAACGCTTGGTGCCATTGGCTGCGCGCTGACCATTGGCGCCGTGCTGGTGGCCAATGCCTATCCCTGGCCGCGCCGCATCGCCGAAAACTACGCTGCCGCCAATAACCTGACCGTGCCGGAGACAGGCCTCTTCATCTCGCATGGCATTGCCATTCCCGTGCTGATCGCGCTGGGCGTGGGCGTGGTCATGACCTTCATCGCCACCCGCACGCGCTTCGGCCGCTACGTCTTCGCCATGGGCGGTAATCCCGAAGCGGCGGAGCTGGCCGGCATCAATACCCGCTGGGTCACCGTCAAGATCTTCATGCTGATGGGTGCGCTCTGCGCCATTGCCGCCGCGATCTCCACGGCACGCCTCAATGCGGCGACCAATGCCCTGGGCACGCTGGACGAGCTCTATGTCATCGCCGCGGCGGTGATCGGGGGCACCTCGCTGGCCGGCGGCGTCGGCAGCATTGCGGGGGCGCTCCTGGGCGCGCTGGTCATGCAGTCGCTGCAATCGGGCATGGTGCTGATGGGCATGGACAGCCCGCTGCAGTCCATCGTCGTCGGTGCGGTCCTTGTCTTCGCGGTGTGGCTCGACACGCTCTACCGCCGCAATAAAAACTAGGAGTCCTTGTCATGCTGGACACCAGAACGCCTCTCGTCGAAATGAACGACATTTCGATTTCTTTCGGCGGCATCCGTGCCGTGGACCACGCTTCGATCGACCTCTATCCGGGGGAGGTGGTGGGCCTGCTTGGGCACAATGGTGCCGGCAAGTCGACGCTGATCAAGATACTGTCGGGCGCCTACAAGCGCGACACCGGGTCGATCCGCATCGACGGCCAGGACGCCACGATCAACAATCCGCGCGATGCCAAGAGTTATGGCATCGAGACGATCTATCAGCAGCTTGCCGTGGCCGACAATGTCGACGCCGCCGCCAACCTGTTCCTGGGCCGCGAGATCACCACGCCCATCGGCACGCTCGATGATGCCGCCATGGAGTCCAAGGCGCGCGAGGTCATGGGGCGGCTCAACCCCAACTTCCGCCGCTTCAAGGAGCCGGTGAAGGCGCTTTCGGGCGGCCAGCGCCAGTCGGTGGCCATTGCCCGGGCGATCCTCTTTAACGCGCGCATCCTGATCATGGACGAGCCTACGGCGGCGCTTGGTCCGCAGGAGACGGCGCAGGTGGGGGACCTGATCAAGCAGCTCAAGGCCGATGGCATCGGCATCTTCCTCATCAGCCACGATATCCATGACGTGTTCGACCTCGCCGATCGGGTCGTGGTGATGAAGAATGGCCAAGTGGTGGGCAGCGCCCGCACCAGCGACGTCAGCAAGGATGAAGTGCTCGGCATGATCATCCTGGGCAAGGTGCCGCCCGGCGCCACGCCGGGTCCGGGAGCCATTGCCGGCTGACCGCGTTGTGACGCTGCGTATGCAGCGTCACCGTGGTCCCATGCCCGCAACCAAGAAACGTCCGCCTTCCCCGCCAGCGTCGGTGCTTGACCGGCTCATGCCGCGCCATGCGCCGTTCTACTTCGGCCTGGCCGCCGGCGTCGTCGCCCTGGTCATCTCGCTCATCCTGCTGCCCAAATTCGCGGTGTCGATCGGGGCCAATACGCTGTTCGTGGTCTATCTGGCGCTGGCGGCCATCAAGCTGCCGCGGCTCAGTGCCGACTATCTGCATGCCCATGCCAAGGATGAGGATACGCCGGTGGGCGGCATCTTCCTGGTCGTATTCATCGTGGTGCTGGCGTCGGTCGTCTCGTTGTTTCTGGCGCTCAATGGCGAACAACCCGATCCCGCCGAAGTCGTCCTGAGCCTGGCATCGGTGCTGCTGGGCTGGTTCACCGTCCAGGCGGTTGGCGCCTTCCACTATGCCTATGAATACTACCAGGCGCCCGAGGCGAGCGGGACGGGCAAGCGGCAGATCGTGGGCGGGCTGGACTTTCCGGGCGAGGAAGAGCCGGACGGCACGGCCTTTGTGTACTTTTCCTTTACCGTCGGCACGTCGGTTGCGACGTCGGACACCAAGCTGACCTCGAACGCCATGCGCCGCCGGGTGACGGTGCACCTAGTCTTCTCCCACCTCTACAACACCATCATCCTGGCCGCCGCCGTGAATGTGATGATGACGGTGGGCGGGGGAGGTTAGCGCCGGGTTGCCGCTGGGCGGCGTGCATGGCACACCATGGCAAAAGACAGGCCAAGGAGAATCCCGTCATGAAGACCCGCGCCGCCGTTGCCTTCCAGGCTGGCAAGCCGCTTGAAATCGTCGAGGTCGATCTCGACGGCCCCAAGGCCGGCGAGGTGATGATCGAGATCAAGGCCACCGGCATCTGCCATACCGATGACTTCACCCTGTCGGGCGCCGATCCGGAAGGGCTGTTCCCGGCTATTCTGGGCCATGAGGGCGCCGGCGTCGTGGTCGATGTCGGGCCGGGCGTCACCAGCCTCAAAAAGGGTGACCACGTCATCCCGCTCTACACGCCCGAGTGCCGCGAATGCTATTCGTGCCGCTCGGGCAAGACCAATCTCTGCACCGCCATCCGCGGCACGCAGGGGCAGGGGCTGATGCCCGACGGCACCTCGCGCTTCTCCTTCGAGGGCAAGCCGATCCACCACTATATGGGCTGCTCCACCTTCTCGAACTTCACCGTGCTGCCCGAGATCGCCGTGGCGAAAATCGACGCCTCGGCGGCCTTCGACAAGGTCTGCTATGTCGGCTGCGGCGTCACCACCGGCATTGGCGCCGTCATCAACACCGCCAAGGTCGAAATCGGCGCTACCGCCGTGGTCTTCGGCCTCGGCGGCATCGGCCTCAACGTGATCCAGGGCCTGCGCCTGGCCGGCGCCGACATGATCATCGGCGTCGATCTCAACAATGACAAGAAGGCGTGGGGCGAGCGCTTCGGCATGACCCACTTCGTCAATCCCAAGGAAATCGAGGGCGATATCGTCCCCTATCTGGTCAACCTCACCAAGCGCCGGGGCGACCTCATCGGCGGGGCCGACTACACATTCGACTGCACCGGTAACACCACGGTTATGCGTCAAGCGCTCGAATGCAGCCATCGCGGCTGGGGCAAGTCGGTGGTGATCGGGGTGGCCGGAGCGGGCCAGGAAATCTCTACCCGCCCATTCCAGCTGGTCACCGGCCGCACCTGGATGGGCACCGCCTTTGGCGGCGCCAAGGGCCGCACCGATGTGCCGAAAATCGTCGACTGGTATCTCGACGGCAAGATCGAGATCGATCCGATGATCACCCATACGCTGCGGCTGGAAGACATCAACAAGGGGTTCGAGATGATGCATTCCGGTGAAAGCATCCGCAGCGTGGTCGTCTACTAGAGGCCACCGCAACCCAGCCGGACGCAGCAATGGTCCTACCTTCCGACCATCTCTTTGTCGTCACCGGCGCTCCAGGCGCCGGCAAGACGACCTTGCTGGAGGCCGCCGCGGCCCAGGGTGTGCCCGTGGGCCGGGAGGCGGCGCGGGGTGTCATCCAGGCGCAGAGCGCCATCGACGGGCCGGCCCTGCAATGGCGCGACAGTGCCCGCTTTGCCGACCTGATGCTGGACCGGGATATCCAGAGCCATGCGGCGCTGCTGTCCGGCGCCCGGCCCGCCCTGTGCGATCGGGGCATCCCGGACCTTATCGCCTATGGCCGCATCATGGGGTTGGCCGAAACTGGTCATTTCGAGCGCGCGGCTAGGCTCTATCGCTACAACAGGATCGTGTTCTTCGCGCCGCCCTGGCGCGAGATTTTTGTCACCGATGCCGAGCGGATCGAGGGCTGGGAGCATGCCCAGCGCATATACGAACCGATGCGTGACGCCTATGTCGAGATGGGCTATCGCATCGTGGAACTGCCCAAGGCGCCCGTCGCCGAGCGGCTTGCCTTCGTGCTGGAAACCATCGCCCATGCCTGAGCCGACCATTTTCGTCGATGCCGATGCCTGCCCGGTCAATGACGAAGCCATGCGCGTGGCCGAGCGGCTAGGACTGGTCGTCACCTTTGTCAGCAATGGCGGCATTCGCCCGTCGCGCGATCCGATGGTGCAGGTCGTCGTGGTGCCGGCCGGGGCCGATGCGGCGGACGACTGGATCGTCGAGCATGCCGCGGCCAATGACATCGTGCTCACGGCTGACATTCCGCTGGCCAGCCGGGCCATCGACAAGGGCTGCCATGTGCTGGGCTTTACCGGCAAGCCCTTTACGCCCGCTTCCATCGGCATGGCCCTGGCCATGCGCGACCTCAACCAGCACCTGCGCGAAACCGGCGAAAGCAAGGGCTACAATGCCAGCTTCCGCCCGGCCGATTGCTCGGCCTTCCTCAGCGCACTCGATACGCTGGGGCGGAAGGCGAAGCGGGGCGCCTGACGGTCGCGTTGGCCAGTATTCCTCTGTCGCCAACTGATGCAATCAAATAAAATTGGACTCCTCTCTGAATCTGAGCAAGTAATGCTTGTGTTCAGTGGGGAGGCTTGCATGAGGAAACTTGCATTCTTGTTGATGCTGTCGCTGTCGGCCTGCGTCAAGCCGCCGGTGCACGAGCAGGCTGCTGTGCCTTCGAGGGAGGATGCTGTGCAGGTGGCACAAGCTGGCTCGCCAAGCAGCTGCAACGGCCAAGTCACATCGGCGGGGGAGCAATCGGGTCTCCGCCTTGCCGATGGGAGTTTCGCAGTCTGGAGCAACCTCAACATCAATATTGATGGTTCGGCGAGAGCCTATCATCCGCTCAACCGATCGGGTGGAGCGCTCCTTCATTTGTGCGTCGGCGGGCGGGTCTATCTCCCGGACGGATCGACCTATAATGCGTCTGCGAGCAACACAGTGTGCACCGGTCGTTTCATGGACGACTATGAGAGAATTCGGGCGGCGGGTTGGACTGATACCAGTGTTGGCGTGATCGATTGGTTCGGCGTCTATGCCACGGGATCGGTGAGGATCGGTGGGCGCACGGTCGACAATGTGGTCCCTGTGGAACAGCCGGACGGCTCAGGGTTCTACGTTTCTGCTACCGCGCTTTACGATGCCAGCTACCCCGAGGCCGACCAGCGACGATACGTGGAGCCTCTGACGGTGCCCGCTTCGGTTGTCTCACGGGACTTGGCGCGACAGGGGGTGGTGCAGGGTTCTGCTGGCGTGGCGATCCGAGCGGACAAGAAGATTGCGGTCCCCTTCATCGTGGGAGACATTGGTCCACGGATCGGTGAAGGAACGCCTGCCTTGGCCCGTCAGCTTGCTGGCTTGCCCATCGATACTAGGATTACATATGAGCAGCGCTATGCCGGCATAGTTGGTGAGTCCGACGTGCTCTATGTGTTCTTTGGGGGGCGGAAACTCTCTCCGCCCTATGACATGAGCACAGTTGCTGCGACCACTCAGCGAGCCTATTCAGCATGGGGCGGGCAAGATCGCTTGCTGTCATGTCTGGATCAGCCGGCCATACCCCGGAGCTGACGCAGCCTATTCTTCGTCGTCCTCGACATCGGTCAGATAGACCGAGATCTCGATGTCGATGCCGTAGCCGCCAATGGCTGCGGCGACATGGGCGGGGAGGCGGGCGGACATGGCTTCGCCCTGTTCGGGATAGTCGAAGGCGATGTCCAGCACCGCCTTGCCGATGCGGCGGTCATCGAGCATGGCGGCGATGGCCGGGCCGGAGCGCTCGGCCAGTTCCAGCAGGGCGCGTACCGGATTGGCAACGGGAATATCGACCTGGGCGTAGAAGCTGTCCTGCGCGTCTTCCGGCTCGAAGCGGCTGGTCAACTGCTTGAGCGCGCTATCGAGCGCCAGCTGTTGCTGGGCGGCGCCGGACAGGCGGCCGGTGGCGTCAGCATCAAGCTGCGCCAGCGTCACGCCGGATAGTCGCAGGGCTATGGCGAAGGGCGAAAACTGGCTCATCAGACCCGTCCGGCAGTGGCCGCAAAGAGCGCGATGGCGGCGGCGTTGGAAACGTTGAGCGACTTGATCGGGCCGGGCATGTCCAGCTTGACCATCTCGTCGCAGAGCTCGCGGGTGCGCTGGCGCAGGCCCTTGCCCTCGGCACCCATGACGATGGCCATGGGCTGATCACCGGTGCGCGGCTTGAGCTGATGTTCTGATTCAGAATCAAAGCCCAGCACCAACATGCCTCGGGCCTTGAGCTTTTCCAGTGCGTCGCCCAGGTTGCGGACCTCGATCATCGGCACGAGGTCGAGTGCGCCCGAGGCCGATTTGGCCATGACGCCGGTCTCACGCGGCGAATGGCGCGCCGTGGTGATGACGGCATCGGCGCCAAAGGCGCAGGCCGTGCGCAGGATGGCGCCGACATTGTGCGGATCGGTGATCTGGTCGAGGACAACTACCAATTTGAGCGGGTGGATATCGTCCAGCCCGAAGCGGCTCACCGGATCGACCTCGAGCGCGGCGCCCTGGTGCACGGCGTCGTCGCCCAACAGCTTGTCGAGCTCCTTGGGCGTGGTCTCCTTGACCGGCACCTTGCCGATCTCGCCGGTCTCCTTGAGACGCATCAGCGCATTGGGCGTGGCCAGCAGCACCTTCTTGATGCGGTTCTTGTTGTCCAGCGCGGCGCGCACAGTGTGCAGGCCATAAAGATAGACCGGACCGTCATCGGGATTGTAGCGCGGCTTGGGCGGAAATTTATTGAAGCTCATGGCGCCAGCCGTAGCGCCTTTGTGGCGGGGCAGCAAGCGGCTCGCCTGCGCTGTCGCGCCGGTGCCAGCAGTTTTGCATCATGGGGAAGGGCGATGGTGGAGGGGACTGGATTCGAACCAGTGTACGCTAAGCGGTCAGATTTACAGTCTGATGGATTTAACCACTCTCCCACCCCTCCACTACAACGTCGCTTGGGTAGGAAACGAAGCGCCGGGGCGTTTCGTCCGGGCGGTTTATGGTGGTCTCATGACAGAGTGTCAACACCCCTTCCACAATGGCTCCCAAAAAAGCCTGCGGCGCGGCATGTCCCGCGCCAATGCGGCTGGAGACACCCCCACCCGGTTTTGCCGCCCGGGCTTGTCGGGCAGGGGCCGAATAGTTGCGAAAAGGGATATGGCAGAGGCGCTGCAAGGGGTTGCCAGCCGGCGGCGTGACGGGCTATTGCCTAGTTCGTCGGTCACCGACCGGGCGGGTATAGCTCAGTGGTAGAGCAGCAGCCTTCCAAGCTGAATATGCGGGTTCGATTCCCGCTACCCGCTCCAAAATCCCACAAGTTCAGCATCGAATGACCGGGCCCGGTACCGCAAATGCGACCGGAGCCGGTCGGCATGCTCATGCGGATTCTGCATCGCTGAGAGGGTGGGAGCCCACCACTCCCGCGGAACTTCGATTCTACAGCCAGCCGGACAGCACGCCGGCACCGCCCAGGGCAAAAAGGCCGCCGGCGAGCTGGGCCACGAGCTTGCCGTGGCGGCCGATGATTCTGGCGATGCCCGCGGTCGCTGCGAGGCCGGAGAGGTGGAGCAGGGCGGTCGCGGCAAGGAAGCCGGCGGCATAGGTGAGGCCGCTATTGTCGGCCGGCATTTCGGCGCCATGCGCGTGACCGTGGAAGACGGCGAAGGCGCCGACCAGGCCCATGGCCAGGGCAACCGGCATGGGCCGGCCCATGGCCGCCACGGCGCCGATGACGATGCTGGAGAGCGCAATGCCCAGCTCGACGAAGGGCAGGTCGACCTGCAGAAGGCCGAGGCCGAAGCCGGCCAGCATCATGCCGACAAAGCTCAGCGGCACCAGCCATAGCGCCCGCCCGCCCAGCACATAGGCAAAGACGCCGACCGCGATCATGGCCAGCACATGGTCGAGCCCGCCGATGGGATGCTCGAAGCCATGCATGAAGCCGACGGCATGGCCGGCGCCGGTATGGGCCATGGCCAGGGTGGGCGTGAGGGCCAGAACGGCCAGTGCGAGCATAAAACGCATCGTCATCCTTCCGGGACCAGTCGTCCCTGAGTGATCATTGTCGGCACCCGCCGAAGCTTCCACAAACTCGCGCTCCATTTATTGGCCACGGAGACTGCCGTTGTAAATGGTGATCGTTCCGCAGCTCCCATGCGTTAGGGAGAGAAGCCCTCGTTCATTTCGACGAGGGAGTTGCAGAGGTTTGTCGTGCTTGTTTTGATTTTTCTCGTGCTGTTGCTGCTGCTGGTGCAGGTTTCGCTGCCGGGGCGTCTGTTGACTGAGCAGGTCGGTGTCGATGCTCAGGTCGGCCCGCGGGACGATCTGCCCGAGCCCAGCCGGGATCTGGCGCGCTCCCGCCGGGCCCTGGGCAATCTGCAGGAAACGCTGCCAGTCTTTCTGACGCTGGCGATCCTCTCGATCGTGCTTGATGAGCAGGGCTGGCTGTCGCTGGCCGGGGCAGGGCTGTTTCTGGTGGCGCGGGTGGCGCATGCCTATTGCTATATGAGGGGTCTGTCGCCCTGGCGGTCGATCAGCTTCCTGGCCGCCCTTGTGGGGATGCTGCTGATGGTGATTCCCCTGGTGCCGCATATCTGGCGCTAGGCTGCAAAGGGGTCTTGCGAAACGCGGTCTTTGCCACTAAACACACCCTCGCCTGAAGGGGTTTAGCTCAGTTGGTAGAGCATCGGTCTCCAAAACCGAGGGTCGTGGGTTCGAGTCCCCCAGCCCCTGCCAGGCATTTTCCAGACATCGCGATGTTTACCCGGCCGTGATCGCGGCCGGTGGCGTGACGCCAGTGGCCACGCGTCCGTGGGCATCGCCCCTTTTCCCATCCGTATTCACCCGCCTTACCGGCCAAAGCAGCCGGCTGCATAAATTTCCCATCGCGATGCCATCGATGGGGGAATGGCCCAATGCAGACGCTGCAGATCCAGAAAGCCCTGAAGCAGAATGGGTTCGATCCCGGTCCGCTTGATGGCGTGCGGGGTGCGTCCACTGTGGCCGCCATCATGGCCTATCAGCGCGCCAACGGATTGGTGGTCGATGGCGTGGTGGGGCCGGCGACAGCCGCCAGGCTGTTTGACAGCAAGCCGCCGGCGGACGTGTCGTCCCTGCCGGGGCAGGCCCTTCCCTGGATGATCGGGGCCGAGGACCTGCTGGGGGTCAAGGAGGACACGTCCGACGCCGACAATCCGCTGATCATGGGCTGGGCCAAGACGCTCAAGATCAGCTATGCCAATGACGAGACGGCGTGGTGCGGCCTGTTCGTCGCGCATTGCATCGGCACCAACCTGCCCAATGAACCGCGCCCAAACAGTCCGCTGAGCGCCCGGGCCTGGCTGAAGTTCGGCAAGGCGACTTCCGCCCAGTTCGGGGCAGTTATCGTCTTCTGGCGCGGCTCGCCCGGCGGCTGGCAGGGCCATGTCGGCTTCTATGTGGGCGAGGATGACAAGGCCTATCACGTCCTGGGCGGCAACCAGAGCAACCGCGTCAGCGTGGCCCGCATGCCCAAGGGGCGGTTTCTGGGCGCCCGCTGGCCGTCGCAGGTGGCCGACCCCAAGGCTGGTCCCCGCTGGCTTGACGCGCAGGGTGCGCTATCTCACAACGAGGCCTGAAGCGGCATTCTTGCTGCGCGCTGTTGCATTTGTGCGGGACTTTCTCTAGATAGCGCATTCCAGCCGTGCGGGACTCCTGCGCGGCCTTTGGTTTTGCACCAAAACACCAAAGAGTAGATTCGCTGATGGCCCGTACGAACCCGATCCAGTTCCTGCAGCAAGTCCGGCAGGAAACCGCCAAGGTCACCTGGCCGGGCCGCAACGAGATCCTGATCTCCACGATCATGGTCCTCGTGCTGGTCGCGCTGGCGAGCCTGTTCTTCCTTTTGGCCGACCAGGTCATTTCGTTTCTGGTCGGACTGATGCTTTCGATCCGCTGAGCGGGTCCCGAACACTATTATACTAGGAGCGGCGACGCTTAATGGCCAAGCGCTGGTACATCGTTCAGGCTTACAGCAATTTCGAGCGCAAGGTGGCGGAGGATATCCGCCAGAAGGTTGCGCAGAAAAAGCTCGAGCATCTGTTTGAGGACGTGATCGTTCCGACCGAAAAGGTCGTCGAGATCCGTCGCGGCCGCAAGGTGGATGCCGAGCGCAAGTTTTTCCCGGGCTATGTCCTGGTCAAGATGGACATGACCGACGAGGCGTTCCACCTGATCAAGAACACGCCCAAGGTCACCGGTTTCCTCGGCTCGGACAACAAGCCGATGCCGATCTCGGAAAAGGAAGCTATGGCCATCCTGCAGCAGGTGCAGGAAGGCGTGGAGCATCCCAAGCCGTCCGTCTCGTTCGAAGTGGGCGAGAATGTGCGCGTGTCCGATGGCCCCTTCGCCAGCTTCAATGGCGTGGTGGAAGAAGTCGACGAAGAGCGCGCCCGCCTCAAGGTGGAAGTGTCGATCTTCGGTCGCCCCACTCCGGTGGAACTCGAATACGGTCAGGTCGAAAAGGTCTGACCATCCTCCTTCCGGCAAGTCGCCGGAAAACTGCCAGCATGCTGGCAGCAAATCTGTGGGAGAGGGCGGTTGCTGCCAAGCATCCGGACAAGCCTCAGACCACAGCGTCAAACGGTCCGCGTGACAGCGGGCGAATTTAGGGTGGCGCTGCGCAAGCACGCCAACTTCACTTAAGGACGATTATGGCAAAGAAAATCGTTGGCTACGTAAAGCTGCAGGTGCCCGCGGGCTCCGCGACGCCGTCCCCGCCGATCGGGCCGGCTCTCGGTCAGCGCGGCCTGAACATCATGGAATTCTGCAAGGCGTTCAATGCCGCCACGCAGGAACTGGAAAAGGGTTCGCCCATTCCGGTCGTGATCACCGCCTATGCCGACAAGAGCTTCACTTTCGAGATGAAGCAGCCGCCGGTCACCTACTTCATCAAGAAGGCCGTCAACCTGAAGTCGGGCAGCAAGCTGCCGGGCAAGGAATCGGCTGGCACGATCACCACGGCTCAGCTCCGTGATATCGCCGCCAAGAAGATGAAGGATCTCAACGCCGACAATATCGACGCTGCCGTGTCGATGATTGCAGGCTCTGCCCGTTCCATGGGCATTCAGGTCGAGGGCTGATAAATGGCTGGCAAGAAGATCACCAAGGCCCGCGAGGGCATCGACCGCAACAAGCTCTACAAGCTCGACGAAGCCATCAAGATGGTGAAGTCGCGCGCTTCCGCCAAGTTCGATGAAACCATCGAAATCGCGATCAACCTCGGCGTTGATCCGCGCCACGCCGACCAGATGGTCCGTGGTGTGGTGACCCTGCCCAACGGCACCGGCAAGACCGTGCGCGTGGCCGTGTTCGCCAAGGATGCCAAGGCTGACGAGGCCCGCAAGGCCGGTGCAGACATCGTTGGTGCCGAAGACCTGATGGAACAGATCCAGGCTGGCAAGATCGATTTCGATCGCTGCATTGCCACCCCGGACATGATGCCGCTGGTCGGTCGCCTGGGTAAGATCCTGGGCCCGCGCAACCTGATGCCGAACCCCAAGGTCGGCACGGTTACTCCCGATGTCGCCGGCGCCGTCAAGGCTGCCAAGGGTGGCGCCGTCGAGTATCGCGTCGAAAAGGCCGGTATCCTGCATGCTGGTGTTGGCAAGGTCTCCTTCTCGGAAGAAGCCCTGCTGCAGAACATCAAGGCGTTCACCGACGCCGTGCAGAAGTCCAAGCCTGCCGGCGCCAAGGGCACCTATGTGAAGCGCGTTGCCGTGTCTTCGACCATGGGTCCTGGCGTTCACGTCGAGCCCGCTTCGGCGATGTAATTCAGATTCCGGGCGGCTTCGGTCGCCCGGTCTTGTTCCTCGCAAGGGGGACATAAGTCCTGTCCGAGACTGCCGGTGCCAGCCGATTTGGGTTGGCTTAATGTCGCAAGATGCCAGCATAGATGGGGTGAAGACCGAAGTTTCCTGTCCGCAAGGGCAGGGTGATAGCGGTTCGAACCAGGCCAGTTGCCCTTGCGGGCAGCACGGTTGACAGGCGTTTAACCGTTGCTCCTCTCCTCCTTCTGGAGATCGGAGGGCAGCAATTGGCAATGGCCCGACTGACTTTCGTCGGGCTCAATGTGGAGACTAGCAGTGGAAAGAGCGGAAAAGCGTGAGCTTGTCGCATCGCTTCAGTCAGCCCTTACGGGCGCTGGATCGATCGTCCTCGCGCAAAATGCCGGTCTGACCGTGGCCAATCTGGAAGCCCTTCGCCGCGAGGTGAAGGCTGCCGGTGGTCACGTGAAGGTCGCGAAGAACCGTCTTGCCAAGCTTGCTCTTAAAGAAACCGACAATGCGGACATGTCGGCCCTGTTTACCGGGCCGATCGTCATCGCTTATGCGGCCGACCCCATGACTGCGCCCAAGATTGCGGCAAAGTTTGCTGAAAAGAACGCGAAATACGTCGTTCTTGGTGGCGCCATGGGCAAGACCGCGCTTGACGCGAACAACGTCAAGGCGCTGGCGACCATGCCTTCGCTCAACGAGCTGCGTGCAACGCTGGCCGGGATGCTCAAGCAGCCCGCTACGCGTATCGCGTCGGTCATCGTGGCGCCGGCAGGTGGCATCGCTCGTGTGTTGGCCGCTCATGCGGAAAAGAGCAACGAAGCAGCGTAACCCCCATCGGTCCTTCACAGGACCAATTCTGGTTTGAACTGAACACCTAAAAAGAGAGATTTATCAAATGGCCGATCTCGCCAAGATTGTAGACGACCTGTCTGCCCTGACCGTTCTGGAAGCTTCCGAACTGTCGAAGATGCTGGAAGAAAAGTGGGGCGTTTCCGCCGCCGCTCCGGTTGCTGTTGCCGCTGCTGGCGGTGGCGCTGCTGCTCCGGCTGCTGAAGAAAAGACCGAATTTGACGTGATCCTTGCCTCGTTCGGCGAGAACAAGATCAACGTCATCAAGGAAGTCCGCGCCATCACCGGCCTGGGTCTCGGCGAAGCCAAGGCTCTGGTTGAGGCTGCCCCCAAGGCCGTCAAGGAAGGTGTCAACAAGGCTGAAGCCGAAGACATCAAGAAGAAGCTGGAAGACGCCGGCGCCAAGGTCGAATTCAAGTAATTTCGATCCCTGCCTTGAAATTTGCGAAATGGCGCGCTATGTGCCATTTCGCTACTTCGTCTCTACGAGATGATTCGCCGGACCGATTGGATGGGTCCAGGCGCCAATTTGCGGAAATAATGACGATCTGGATGTCTCAGGCTTGCTGACGCCTCTTTGACCTCGGGCGCCCTTTGGGCGCCGTGGGGCTTTTTGCGTTGCTGCCATTTGCCGATATCCGCTTCCCTGCGACAGGCTTGGGGAAGTGGCGAGACATGCAGGAGCCTGCAAAGAATTGACTACCGGGCATATATCCCGAGACCCGACGGCTGATAGTCGGATCTTTGGATATCTGCCTCCGAGACAAATCGCAAAGAAACAGGAGCTTTCATGGCTACCACGTTCAACGGCCGCCGCAAGGTTCGCAAGTCCTTCGGTTCCATTCGCGAAGTCACGGAGATGCCAAACCTGATCGAGGTCCAGAAGGCCTCCTATGATCAGTTCCTCCTCGTTGACGAGCCCAAAGGTGGCCGTCCCGATGAGGGGCTTCAGTCCGTGTTTCGTTCGGTCTTCCCGATCACCGACTTTTCGAACACTGCATCTCTCGAATTTGTGAAGTACGAATTCGAGCAGCCGAAATACGACATCGATGAGTGCCGTGCGCGCGACATCACATTCGCTGCCCCGCTCAAGGTGACGCTGCGCCTGATCGTGTTCGAGGTGGACGAGGAAACCGGCGCCCGTTCGGTCAAGGACATCAAGGAGCAGGACGTCTATATGGGCGACATGCCCTTCATGACGTCGAACGGCACCTTCATCGTCAACGGTACCGAGCGCGTTATCGTCAGCCAGATGCACCGTTCACCTGGCGTGTTCTTCGATCACGACAAGGGCAAGACCCATTCGTCGGGCAAGCTGCTGTTTGCCGGCCGCATCATTCCCTATCGCGGCTCCTGGCTCGATATCGAATTCGATGCCAAGGACGTGGTGTTCGCGCGTATCGATCGCCGCCGCAAGATCCCGGTGACCAGCCTGCTCAAGGCTCTGGGCATGGATACCGAAGAGATCCTGCGCACCTATTACAATACCCTGCAGTACGAAAAGACCGACAAGGGCTGGCGCGTTCCCTACGACGCCGAGAAGTGGAAGGGTGCCAAGCCGTCCCACGACCTGATCGACGCCAAGACGGGCGACGTGGTGCATGAAGCCGGCAAGAAGCTCTCGGCCCGCCAGGCCAAGAAGCTTGCCGAAGGCGGCCTGACGCACCTGCTCGCGGTCAACGAAGACCTCTATGGCATGTATGTCGCCGAGGACCTGATCAACATGAAGACCGGCGAGGTCTACATGGAGGCAGGTGACGAGCTCGACGAGAAGACCCTGACCAAGATGATGGATCTGGGCTTTGACGAGCTGCCGATCCTCGATATCGACCACATCACCATCGGCGCCTATATCCGCAACACGCTGGCCGTGGACAAGAACGAGTCGCGTGAAGACGCGCTGTTCGACATCTACCGCGTCATGCGTCCCGGCGAGCCGCCGACCGTCGATACCGCCGAAGCCATGTTCCAGTCGCTGTTCTTCGACAGCGAGCGCTATGACCTGTCGGCCGTCGGCCGCGTCAAGATGAACATGCGCCTCGAACTCGACGCCCCGGACACCATGCGCACGCTGCGCAAGGAAGACATCGTCGAAGTCGTCCGCACCCTGGTCGACCTGCGCGATGGCCGTGGCGAAATCGACGACATCGACAATCTCGGCAACCGCCGCGTTCGCTCCGTCGGCGAACTCATGGAAAACTCCTATCGCCTTGGCCTGCTCCGCATGGAACGCGCCATCAAGGAGCGCATGAGCTCGGTCGAAATCGACACGGTGATGCCGCAGGACCTGATCAACGCCAAGCCGGCTGCCGCCGCCGTGCGTGAATTCTTCGGCTCCTCGCAGTTGTCGCAGTTCATGGATCAGACCAATCCGCTCTCGGAAATCACCCACAAGCGTCGCCTGTCGGCGCTTGGGCCGGGTGGTCTCACCCGCGAGCGTGCGGGCTTTGAAGTCCGCGACGTGCATCCGACCCACTATGGCCGTATCTGCCCGATCGAGACGCCGGAAGGCCCGAATATCGGTCTGATCAACTCGCTGTCGACCTTCGCCCGCGTCAACAAGTACGGTTTCATCGAGACCCCGTACCGCAAGATCGTGGACGGCGTGCTGACCGAGGACGTGGTCTATCTCTCCGCCATGGAAGAGGCCAAGCACTACGTCGCCCAGGCCAACGTGCAGTTCAACAAGGACGGCACGCTGCAGGACGATCTGGTCGTGGCGCGCCATGCCGGCGACAACGGCCTGACGCCCAAGGAAAACGTCGACCTTATGGACGTTTCCCCCAAGCAGATGGTTTCGGTCGCTGCCTCGCTGATCCCGTTCCTCGAGAACGACGACGCCAACCGTGCTCTGATGGGGTCGAACATGCAGCGTCAGGCTGTGCCGCTGCTGCGTGCCGAGGCTCCTTTCGTGGGCACCGGCATGGAAGCGGTCGTGGCCCGTGACTCCGGCGCCGCCATCGTGGCCAAGCGCAAGGGCATTGTCGATCAGGTGGACGCCACCCGTATCGTCGTGCGCGCCACCGAAGAGACCGATGCCTCGCGTTCAGGCGTGGACATCTACAACCTGATGAAGTTCCAGCGGTCGAACCAGTCGACCTGCATCAACCAGCGCCCGCTGGTTGTGGTTGGCGATCACGTCAACCAGGGCGACATCATTGCCGATGGTCCGTCGACCGAGCTGGGCGATCTGGCTCTGGGCCGCAACGTGCTCGTCGCGTTCATGCCCTGGAATGGCTACAACTTCGAAGACTCCATCCTGCTCAGCGAGAAGATCGCCATGCAGGACGTCTTCACCTCGATCCATATCGAGGAATATGAAGTGATGGCCCGCGACACCAAGCTTGGTCCTGAGGAAATCACCCGCGACATTCCGAACGTTTCGGAAGAAGCGCTGAAGAACCTCGACGAAGCCGGTATCGTGCACATTGGTGCCGAGGTTGCCCCTGGTGACATCCTCGTCGGCAAGATCACCCCCAAGGGTGAATCGCCGATGACCCCGGAAGAGAAGCTGCTTCGCGCCATTTTCGGCGAGAAGGCATCTGACGTCCGTGACACCTCCCTGCGCGTGCCGCCGGGCGATGCTGGTACTGTTGTTGAAGTGCGCGTGTTCAATCGCCACGGCATCGACAAGGACGAGCGCGCCATGGCCATCGAGCGCGAGGAAATCGAGCGTCTCGCCAAGGACCGTGACGACGAGCAGTCGATCCTCGACCGCAACGTCTATGCGCGTCTCAAGGAAATGCTGTTCGGCAAGTCGGCTACGGCCGGCCCGAAGGGCTATGTCGTGGGCACCAAGCTCAACGACCAGATGTTCGAGGCCCAGCCGCGGTCGAAGTGGTGGCAGTTCGCGGTCGATGACGACAAGGTCATGACCGAGATGGAAGCCCTGCACGCCCAGTACGAGGAAAGCCGTCGTTTGCTCGAGCAGCGCTTCATCGACAAGGTGGACAAGCTGCAGCGCGGTGACGAACTTCCGCCGGGCGTGATGAAGATGGTCAAGGTCTTCATCGCCACCAAGCGCAAGATCCAGCCGGGCGACAAGATGGCCGGCCGTCACGGCAACAAGGGCGTGGTTTCGCGCATCGTTCCCGTGGAAGACATGCCGTACCTCGAAGACGGTACGTCGGTCGACATCGTGCTCAACCCGCTCGGCGTGCCTTCGCGCATGAATGTGGGCCAGATTCTCGAGACTCACCTGGGCTGGGCTTGTGCCGGCATGGGCAAGAAGATCGACGAGATGGTCCGCATCTACCAGCAGAAGGGAGACCTCAAGCCGCTCCGCAAGGAAGTGGGCGAGCTGTTTGCCGGTGACGAGTCGATTACCGATCTGGACGATGACGGCCTGGTCCGCCTCGGCGAACACCTCTCCAAGGGCGTGTCGATCGCGACCCCGGTGTTCGACGGCGCCAAGGAAGCCGACATCGTCGAGATGCTGGAACGCGCGGGTCTCAAGGGCTCTGGCCAGTCGACCGTCTATGACGGCCGTTCGGGCGAGCAGTTCGATCGTCAGGTGACGGTTGGGTATATCTATATGCTCAAGCTCGACCACCTGGTGGACAACAAGATCCACGCCCGTTCGATCGGCCCGTACTCGCTGGTTACCCAGCAGCCGCTGGGCGGCAAGGCCCAGTTCGGCGGCCAGCGCTTCGGCGAGATGGAAGTGTGGGCTCTGGAAGCCTATGGCGCGGCGTATACGCTCCAGGAAATGCTCACCATCAAGTCGGACGACGTTGCTGGTCGTACCAAGGTCTACGAAGCCATCGTTCGCGGCGACGACACGTTCGAAGCGGGCATCCCCGAGAGCTTCAACGTTCTGGTCAAGGAAATCCGTTCGCTCGGTCTCAATGTCGAACTCGACATGCGCGAGATCGAATCCGACGGCAGCCAGGCCGAAGCGGAGCTCGCACCTCCTCAGGAAGCGGCGGAGTAATCCGGCACTTCCTACCCCCATTCATTTTCCGTTCAGGCTCGTGACGAAATCACGGCCTGGGCGGATAGAGGAGAGAATTGATGAATCATCATTCCCACGTCATGGACCCGTTTAACCCGGCCGTTCCGGTGCAGACCTTCGACCAGATGAAGATCTCCATCGCCAGCCCGGAGAAGATCCTGAGCTGGTCCTACGGCGAGATCAAGAAGCCCGAGACCATCAACTATCGTACGTTCAAGCCTGAACGCGATGGTCTGTTCTGCGCGCGCATCTTTGGCCCCGTGAAGGACTATGAATGCTTGTGCGGCAAGTACAAGCGCATGAAGTTCAAGGGCGTCATCTGCGAGAAGTGCGGTGTCGAAGTCACCCTGAGCCGCGTCCGCCGCGAGCGCATGGGCCACATCGAACTCGCCGCCCCCGTCGCCCACATCTGGTTCCTGAAGTCCCTGCCGTCCCGTATCGCGCTGCTGCTCGATATGACGCTCAAGGACATCGAGCGCATCCTGTATTTCGAGAACTACGTCGTTCTCGATGCTGGCCTCACGCCCTTCACCCAGCACGAGCTGCTGACCGAAGAGCAGTTCCTCGACGCCCAGGACGAGTATGGTGCCGACAGCTTCACCGCCAAGATCGGCGCCGAAGCCATTCGTGACATCCTGCTCGCGCTCGATCTCGAGAAGATCGCGGCAGACCTGCGCGTGGAAATTGCTGAGTCCACGACTGAACTTAAGCCCAAGAAGCTCGCCAAGCGCTTGAAGATCGTCGAGCAGTTCATCGTCTCGGGCAACAAGCCCGAGTGGATGATCATGACCGTCATTCCGGTCATTCCGCCCGAGCTGCGTCCGCTGGTGCCGCTGGATGGTGGCCGCTTCGCCACGTCCGATCTGAACGACCTCTATCGTCGCGTCATCAACCGCAACAACCGGTTGAAGCGCCTGATCGAGCTCCGTGCGCCTGACATCATCATCCGCAACGAAAAGCGCATGCTGCAGGAAGCTGTGGACGCGCTGTTCGACAACGGTCGTCGTGGCCGCACTATTACCGGTGCCAACAAGCGTCCGCTGAAGTCGCTGTCCGACATGCTCAAGGGCAAGCAGGGCCGCTTCCGCCAGAACCTGCTCGGCAAGCGCGTCGACTATTCGGGCCGTTCGGTCATCACCGTGGGTCCGAACCTCAAGCTGCACCAGTGCGGCCTGCCCAAGAAGATGGCGCTCGAGCTGTTCAAGCCGTTCATCTACAGCCGCCTTGAGGCGAAGGGTTTCTCTTCGACCGTCAAGCAGGCCAAGAAGCTGGTCGAGAAGGAAAAGCCCGAGGTCTGGGATATCCTGGACGAAGTGATCCGCGAGCATCCCGTTCTGCTGAACCGCGCTCCGACGCTTCACCGTCTTGGCATCCAGGCGTTCGAGCCCATTCTGATCGAAGGCAAGGCCATCCGTCTGCACCCGCTCGTCTGCTCGGCCTTCAACGCCGACTTCGACGGTGACCAGATGGCCGTGCACGTCCCGCTGTCGCTCGAAGCGCAGCTGGAAGCACGTGTGCTGATGATGTCGACCAACAACATCCTGCACCCTGCCAACGGCCAGCCGATCATCGTGCCGAGCCAGGACATCGTGCTGGGCCTCTACTACCTCTCGCTCATGAACGAGAAGGAGCCCGGCGAGGGCATGGCGTTCGGTTCCTATGCGGAACTCGAGCACGCGCTCGACAACAAGATCGTGACGCTCCACACCAAGATCAAAGGCCGTGTCGTCTCGTTCGATGAGAACGGCAAGGAAACTACCGAGATCGTGGAAACGACCCCGGGCCGCATGCTCATCGGGCAGATTTTGCCCAAGCATCCGGCAGTGCCGTTCTCGACGGCCAACCAGCTGATGACCAAGAAGATGATCTCCAAGATGATCGACACGGTTTACCGTGGCTGCGGTCAGAAGGAGACGGTCATTTTCTGTGACCGCGTCATGCAGCTCGGCTTCAAGAATGCTTGCGATGCCGGCATCTCGTTCGGTAAGGACGACATGGTTATCCCGGCCTCCAAGTACACGATCGTGGAAGCCGCGCGTAAGCAGGTCGAAGAGTTCGAGCAGCAGTACAATGACGGCCTGATCACTCAGGGCGAGAAGTACAACAAGGTCGTCGACGCCTGGGCCAAGTGTGGTGACAAGGTTGCCGAAGAGATGATGGACGCGATCCGCAAGGTGCAGATCGACGAGGAGACCGGTCGTCAGAAGCCGATCAACTCGGTCTATATGATGTCTCACTCGGGTGCCCGCGGTTCGCCGGCCCAGATGAAGCAGCTTGCTGGCATGCGCGGCCTGATGGCTCGTCCCGACGGCTCGATCATCGAGACCCCGATCACGGCCAACTTCAAGGAAGGCCTCAACGTTCTCGAGTACTTCAACTCCACCCACGGTGCCCGTAAGGGTCTGGCGGATACGGCGTTGAAGACCGCGAACTCGGGTTACCTGACCCGTCGTCTGGTCGACGTGGCGCAGGACGCGATCATCGTGTCGACCGATTGCGGCACCGAGCGTGGCCTGACCATGGAGCCGATCGTCGATGCCGGCCAGATCGTGGCCTCGATCGGCCAGCGCGTTCTGGGCCGCACGGCTGCGGATGATATCTTCCATCCGCTGACCGGCGACCTGATCGCCCCCAAGGGCACTCTGCTGGAAGAAAAGCATATCGACATCATCGAGGAAGCCCGGATCCAGTCGATCCGCATCCGCTCCCCGCTGACCTGCGACATGCGCCAGGGCACCTGCGCGGCCTGCTATGGTCGTGACCTTGCTCGCGGTACTCCCGTGAACATGGGTGAGGCTGTGGGCGTCATCGCCGCACAGTCGATCGGTGAACCCGGTACCCAGCTCACCATGCGTACGTTCCACATCGGTGGCACGGCGCAGGTGGTCGACAGCTCGTTCCTCGAGTCCGGCGCGGAAGGCACGATTGCCATCCGCAATCCGAACGTCGTCAAGGTCGAGGGCGGCAAGCTGGTCGTCATGGCCCGTAACGTGTCGCTCGCCATTCTCGATGCCGAGGGCAAGGAACGCGCCACCCACAAGGTGACCTATGGTTCCAAGCTTCTGGTCAAGGAAGGCGACGCGGTTCGTCGCGGTCAGCGTCTGGCTGAATGGGACCCCTACACCCGTCCGGTTTTGGCCGAAGTCGAGGGCGAGGTCGTGTTCGAGGACCTGGTCGATGGTGCTTCTGTTGCGGAAAACACCGACGAGGCGACCGGCTTCACCAAGCGCGTCGTCATCGACTGGCGCACCAACCAGCGTGGCGAGGGCCTGAAGCCGGCCCTGGCGATCGCGCGTGGCGGTGCGGTGCAGAAGGTGGATCGTGGTGGCGAAGCCCGCTACCTGCTCTCCGTCGACGCGGTCATCGCGGTCGAGCCGGGCGAGAAGGTATCGCCGGGTGACGTGCTGGCGCGTATTCCGCTGGAAAGCGCCAAGACCAAGGACATCACGGGCGGTCTGCCGCGCGTGGCGGAACTGTTCGAAGCCCGTCGTCCCAAGGATCACGCCATTATTGCCGAAATCGACGGCACGATCCGCTTCGGTCGCGACTACAAGAACAAGCGTCGCGTGATTATCGAGCCGCATGAAGAAGGTGCAGATCCGGTCGAGTATCTGATCCCCAAGGGCAAGCCATTCCACCTGCAGGAAGGCGATGCCATTGAAAAGGGTGAGTATATCCTCGACGGCAACCCGGCGCCGCATGACATTCTGGCCATCAAGGGCGTGGAAGAGCTTGCTCGTTACCTCGTCAATGAAATCCAGGAGGTCTATCGTCTGCAGGGCGTGCTGATCAACGACAAGCACATCGAGGTGATTGTTCGCCAGATGCTGCAGAAGGTCGAGATCGTGGATCCAGGTGATACCGGGCTGCTCAAGGATGAGCAGCTGGACAAGCTGGACTTTGACGAGCTCAACGATGCCCTGGTTGCTGACGGCAAGAAGCCGGCGACGGCCAATCCGGTGCTGCTCGGCATCACCAAGGCGTCGCTGCAGACCCGGTCGTTCATCTCGGCTGCCTCGTTCCAGGAAACCACCCGCGTCCTTACGGAAGCGGCAGTGTCCGGCAAGGCTGATCTGCTTGAAGGCCTTAAGGAAAACGTCATCGTCGGCCGCCTGATCCCGGCGGGTACCGGTGCCGGTATCTCCTCGGCCAAGCTGATCGCGACCAAGCGCGACGACCTGATCCTGGACGAACGCCGCCGTCAGGCGTCGACCGTCAAGATCGCGGCGCCGGCTGCCGAATAGGCGACGGCATCAGCAATAGAATGGGGAAGGGGCCTTCGGGCCCCTTTCTTTTTGCCGCGGGCAGGGGGCAGCCTGCCGCCAGAATTCGGGCAATTCGCTTGCAGCATGCTGGCGGTTTTCTTGCGTTTTCGGCGTGACTGGCGTCCGGACGTGAAAAGGGGCCCGAACGGGCCCCTGATCCAATCCAAAAAATCCGGCAGCGTCACTTATAGCCGACATGCTCGGAAAACTGCCCGACCACCATGTTCCAGAGGCCGAACTGGGAATCGAGGTACTCGGCGGTGACGCCCTGGACCAGGTCGACGTCCATCTCGATGCAGGCGTCGTCATCGGGGTCGAGATAGGCGCGGCTGAAGCGCTTGTTGTAGTTCCAGTCGTTGATCAGCTCGAGCGAGGGCTTGAGATCGAGAAAGCCGAGATAGAAGTTGAGGTCCTCGCAATCGGTGTTGTCGGTGCAGTTGCGGAAATAGACCTGGTAGGTGATGCCCTCGATCTTGCCGGTGATCTGCGGATCGCCGTTGCTCTGGGTGGTGAGCGTCGCCGAACCGTAGCCGCGCGCCGCATTGAGGATTTCATCGGTGTCGGCACCGGTCAGCAGCGTCTGGGCCTGGGCCGACATGGTGGCCGCGAGCGCGAGCGCTCCGGCGGCAATTACTGACATGAGCTTCAATCGGATTCTCCCTTGACCGGTACACATCCATCCGGTTGTGCCCCAATTGGTGACTGCCGGGAGGACGGTCGTTCGCAATTTGGTGGCGCAAAGACGCATCGGCGCCTTGACCGGGGCAAGAGAGGGCAGGGGAATGATCGGCCGATTTTGCGCCCGAGACTGCAAGAGCATTGCAAGCCCCTGCATGGCTCCATCGCGGTTTTTTCACGAAAGAATCCTTGACGCGCGGGAGAGTCGGCTCTAAACAGCGCCTACCTAAGCGGTCGGTCGTGATTGTCACACCGGGTTCCTGCCATCTTGTGCGGGCATCCAGGACACTCAAACACACTGTCGGGTAACTAGACGAAGCAAATCCTTGTGCGCATGACTGCCCATTTCTTGGGTGGTCCGCTGCAATAAAGGCGCCGCCGTACTCCTTAGGGAGGTCGGATGAGCGCCGTTTTGGTTTGCTTTTCTAGACCGCAATGAATTTTGGACGATGGAAAGAGCGCAATGCCCACCATTAATCAGCTGATCCGCAAACCACGCGCCAGCAAGCCAAAGCGGAACAAGGTTCCGGCCATGGAAGCAAACCCGCAGAAGCGCGGCGTTTGCTCTCGCGTCTATACGACGACCCCGAAGAAGCCGAACTCGGCTCTGCGCAAGGTCGCCAAGGTTCGCCTGACCAATCAGCGCGAAGTCATTTCGTATATTCCGGGTGAAGGCCACAACCTGCAGGAGCACTCCGTGGTCCTGATCCGTGGCGGCCGCGTTCGCGACCTTCCGGGCGTTCGCTATCACGTGCTCCGCGGTGTCCTCGACACGCAGAGCGTCAAGGACCGCAAACAGCGCCGGTCCAAGTACGGCGCGAAGCGTCCGAAGTAAGGAGATCGAGATATGTCCCGTCGTCACCGCGCAGAAAAGCGCGACGTCATTCCGGACGCCAAGTTCGGCGATCTGGTCCTTACCAAGTTCATGAACTCGCTCATGAAGGACGGCAAGAAGTCGGCTGCCGAAAGCATCGTCTATGGTGCCTTCGAGATCGTCGAAGCCAAGAGCAAGCAGGACCCGATCACGGTGTTCCACACGGCTCTGGACAACATCCGTCCGTCCGTCGAAGTCCGGTCGCGCCGCGTTGGTGGTGCAACCTACCAGGTTCCGGTCGAAGTCCGTACCGATCGTCAGCAGGCCCTGGCCATTCGCTGGCTCATCGAGTCCGCCCGCAAGCGCGGTGAGAACACCATGCGTGAACGCCTGTCCGGCGAGCTCATGGATGCCCTCAATGGTCGCGGCCAGGCCGTCAAGAAGCGCGAAGATACGCACCGTATGGCTGATGCCAACCGTGCCTTCTCGCACTACCGCTGGTAGTAGGAGCGCCCAATGGCACGCGAATACCCAATTCCGCTGTATCGTAACTTCGGCATCATGGCTCACATCGATGCTGGCAAGACGACCACGACCGAACGCATTCTCTACTACACCGGCAAGTCCCATAAGATCGGCGAAGTCCACGACGGCGCTGCGACCATGGACTGGATGGAGCAGGAGCAGGAACGCGGCATCACCATCACGTCCGCCGCGACCACCACGTTCTGGAAAGACCGCAACGGCGTCCAGCACCGCTTCAACATCATCGACACCCCCGGCCACGTGGACTTCACCATTGAAGTCGAGCGTTCGCTGCGTGTGCTCGACGGTGCCGTGGCCCTGCTCGATGCCAATGCCGGCGTTGAGCCGCAGACGGAAACCGTCTGGCGCCAGGCCGACAAGTACCATGTTCCACGTCTCATCTTCGTCAACAAGATGGACAAGATCGGCGCCGATTTCTATCGCTGCGTCGAGATGATCGGCACGCGCCTCGGCGCCAAGGCCGTTCCTGTCCAGCTGCCGATCGGCGCCGAGAACGAGTTCAAGGGCGTCGTCGACCTGATCGAGATGAACGCACTCGTCTGGCGCAATGAAGAGCTGGGCGCCCAGTGGGACGTCGTAGAGATCCCGGACGACCTCAAGGTAGCTGCAGCGAAGTATCGCGAGCAGATGATCGAGGCCGCCGTCGAACTCGACGACGACGCCATGGAAGCCTATCTGAACGGCGATCTGCCGAACAACGACACCATCCGTCGCCTGCTGCGTCGCGGCACGATCGATGCGAAGTTCTTCCTGATCTTTGCCGGCTCGGCATTCAAGAACAAGGGTGTGCAGCCCCTGCTCGACGGCGTTATCGACTTCCTGCCGGCTCCGAACGACGTTCCGGCCATCCAGGGCATCGACGCCAAGACCGAACAGCCGATCGAGCGCCATGCCGATGACAGCGAGCCGCTGTCGATGCTGGCCTTCAAGATCGCCAACGACCCGCATATGGGCTCGCTGACCTTCTGCCGCATCTACTCGGGTCACATCGAGCAGGGCGCCATGCTGGAAAACACGGTCAAGGAAAAGCGCGAACGCGTTGGCCGCATGTTCCAGATGCACGCCAACAGCCGCGAGCAGATCTCGGAAGCCTTTGCTGGTGACATCGTCGCCATCGTCGGCCTCAAGGACACCACCACGGGTGACACGCTTTGTGCGCAGAACTCGCAGGTCATCCTTGAACGCATGATCTTCCCAGAGCCGGTTATCGACATCTCGGTGGAACCCAAGTCCAAGGCCGACCAGGAAAAGATGGGCCTCGCGCTCAACCGCCTGGCTGCCGAAGACCCGTCCTTCCGCGTCAAGACCGACGAAGAATCCGGCCAGACCATCATTTCGGGCATGGGCGAACTTCACCTCGACATCCTCGTCGACCGCATGCGTCGCGAGTTCAAGGTCGAGGCCAATATCGGCCAGCCGCAGGTGGCTTACCGCGAAACCATCACCAAGTCGGCCAATGTGGACTATACCCACAAGAAGCAGTCGGGTGGTTCGGGCCAGTTTGCTCGCGTCAAGCTCAGCGTTGAGCCGGGCGAAGTCGGCAAGGGCCTGGAATTCGTGAACGCCGTCGTCGGCGGTTCGGTGCCCAAGGAATACATCCCGGGCGTCGAAAAGGGCGTGAAGTCGGTGATGGCTTCCGGTCCGTTGATCGGGTTCCCGATCGTGGACGTCAAGGTGACGCTCACCGAAGGCGCCTATCACGACGTGGACTCCTCGGTCCTGGCCTTCGAAATCGCCGGTCGTGCGGGCTTCAACGAAGCCCTGCGCAAGGCGTCGCCGAAGATCCTCGAGCCGATCATGAAGGTTGAAGTTGTCACGCCAGAAGACTACATGGGCGACGTCATCGGCGACCTGAACTCCCGTCGTGGTCAGATCCACGGCACGGAAGGCCGTGGTGTCCTCCAGGTCGTGAATGCCTACGTGCCGCTCGCGAACATGTTCGGTTATGTGAACTCGCTGCGCTCCATGAGCCAGGGTCGTGCACAGTACTCGATGACGTTCGACCACTACGAGCAGGTCCCGCAGGCAGTCGCCGACGAAGTCCAGGCCAAATACGCCTAAGGCCGATAAAGCCTAAACAAGAAACTGAAACTCAAGGTTGGCCGCAGGGCTAACGAATACGGAGAGAAGCGATGGGCAAGGAAAAGTTTTCCCGCAATAAGCCTCACTGCAACATCGGCACCATCGGTCACGTCGACCATGGCAAGACCTCGCTGACTGCAGCGATCACCAAGGTCCTGGCTGAGACCGGCGGCGCAACCTTCAAGGCGTACGATCAGATTGACGCTGCCCCTGAAGAGAAGGCACGCGGCATCACCATCAACACCGCCCACGTCGAGTACGAGACGACCAACCGTCACTACGCTCACGTCGATTGCCCCGGCCACGCCGACTATGTGAAGAACATGATCACCGGCGCTGCCCAGATGGACGGCGCGATCCTGGTCGTGTCGGCTGCCGACGGCCCGATGCCCCAGACCCGCGAGCACATCCTGCTCGCCCGTCAGGTTGGCGTGCCGGCCCTGGTCGTGTTCCTGAACAAGTGCGACATGGTCGACGATCCGGAACTGCTCGAACTCGTTGAGCTCGAAGTCCGCGAACTGCTGTCGTCCTACGAATTCCCGGGCGACGACGTTCCGATCATCAAGGGCTCGGCTCTGGCCGCCCTCGAAGACAGCGACAAGAAGCTCGGCCACGACGCCGTTCTCGAGCTGATGGCTGCCGTCGACTCCTATATCCCGCAGCCGGAACGTCCGGTTGACCAGCCGTTCCTGCTCCCGATCGAAGACGTGTTCTCGATCTCGGGCCGCGGCACCGTGGTCACCGGCCGTGTCGAACGCGGTATCGTCAAGGTTGGCGAAGAAGTCGAAATCGTCGGCATCAAGGCAACCCAGAAGACCACCGTTACCGGTGTCGAAATGTTCCGCAAGCTGCTCGACTCGGGCCAGGCTGGCGACAACATCGGCGCGCTGATCCGTGGTATCGACCGCACTCAGGTTGAGCGCGGCCAGGTCCTCTGCAAGCCCGGCTCGGTTACCCCGCACACCGACTTCACCGCCGAGGTCTATATCCTGACCAAGGAAGAGGGCGGTCGTCACACTCCGTTCTTCGGCAACTACCGTCCCCAGTTCTACTTCCGTACGACTGACGTGACGGGCATCGTGACCCTGCCTGAAGGCACGGAAATGGTGATGCCGGGCGACAACCTGAACATCAACGTTCAGCTCATCGTTCCGATCGCCATGGAAGAGAAGCTCCGCTTCGCTATCCGTGAAGGTGGCCGTACCGTCGGCTCCGGCGTCGTCGCGACGATCCTGAAGTAAGCCTCTAGAGACATTCGCGGCGCGCGGATGAACGCGCGCCGCGATCCATTTTCGTCAGGATTTACAAGATGACCGGTCAGAATATTCGCATCCGCCTCAAGGCGTTTGACCATCGCGTTCTCGATGCTTCGACGCGCGAGATCGTGTCGACGGCCAAGCGTACGGGCGCGCAGGTTCGCGGCCCGATCCCGCTGCCGACGCGAATCGACAAGTTTACCGTGAACCGCTCGCCGCACATCGACAAGAAGTCGCGCGAGCAGTTCGAGATCCGGACCCACAAGCGTCTGCTGGACATTGTGGACCCGACTCCCCAGACGGTCGATGCACTGATGAAGCTCGATCTCGCCGCCGGCGTCGACGTCGAAATCAAGCTCTGAAGTAACGAGTTTCCGCGCGTACCGAACAAAGGGTCCTCTGAAACCATGACCCGGTACAGCGCCAAATGAGAAGGTAATAACCGATGCGTTCTGGATTGATCGCACAGAAGCTGGGCATGACCCGCATTTTCGCTGAGGACGGCTCGCACGTTCCTGTGACGGTGCTGGGCCTGCAGAACTGCCAGGTGGTGGGCCAGCGGACCGCGGATAAGGACGGCTATGTCGCGCTGCAGCTTGGCGCTGGCCAGGCCAAGGCCAAGAACACGACCAAGGCAGAGCGCGGCCAGTTCGCCGTTGCCAAGGTCGAGCCCAAGCGTCACGTCGCGGAATTCCGCGTTGACGAAGCCAACCTCATCGAGGTCGGCGCGCAGCTGCAGGCTGACCATTTCGTCGAAGGCCAGCTGGTGGACGTCACCGGCACTTCGATCGGCAAGGGTTTTGCCGGCGGTATGAAGCGCTGGAACTTCGGCGGCCTGCGTGCAACGCACGGCGTGTCGGTTTCGCACCGCTCGATCGGTTCTACCGGTGGTCGTCAGGACCCGGGTAAGACCTTCAAGAACAAGAAGATGCCGGGCCATATGGGCGATCGTCGCATCACCACGCAGAACGTCAAGGTCGTCAAGACCGACGTCGAGCGCGGTTTGATCATGATCCAGGGTTCGGTTCCGGGCGCCAAGGGCGCTTGGATCATGATCAAGGACGCGGTGAAGAAGCCGGCCCCCAAGGGCGCTGCCTTCCCGGGCTCGTTCAAGGCCGCCGCTGAAGTCGCGGGGGAAGGTAACTAAATGGAACTCAAGGTCACAACCCTCGACGGCAAGGCCGCTGGTAGCATCCAGCTCGCCGACGACGTCTTCGGTCTGGAAGTCCGCCAGGACATCCTGCACCGCATGGTCCGTTATCAGCAGCTCAAGGCGATGGCTGGCACGCACGATGTGAAGCATCGTTCGGAAGGCGTCCGCACGGGCAAGAAGTTCGTGAAGCAGAAGGGCTCGGGCGGCGCTCGCCATGGCGATCGCAAGGCTCCGCAGTTCCGTGGCGGCGGCCGTGCATTCGGTCCGACCCCGCGCAGCCATGCCATCGATCTTCCCAAGAAGGTCCGCGCCCTGGCGCTGAAGCATGCCTTGTCGTCCAAGGCCAAGTCCGGCTCGCTGATCGTCGTCGACAGCATTGCCCAGAAGGAAACCAAGACCGCTGGTCTGCTGGCAACCTTCGGCAAGCTGGAATGGACCAACGCGCTGATCATCGATGGTGCAGCAGTGGACCAGCACTTCGCGCTGTCCGCCCGCAACATCCCGCATATCGACGTGCTGCCGGTGCAGGGGATCAACGTTGTGTCGATCCTCAAGCGCGACAAGCTCGTCCTGACCAAGGCAGCGCTCGAAGCGCTGGAAGCGAGGTTCGCATGAACAAGCTCAGCGCTTACGACATCGTTCGTAACCCCGTCGTGACTGAAAAGTCGACGATGGCTTCGGAAAACAACCAGGTCGTTTTCGACGTGGCGATCGATGCCAACAAGACCGATATCAAGGCTGCCGTCGAGCAGCTGTTCTCGGTCAAGGTCAAGGCAGTGAACACCCTGGTCCGCAAGGGCAAGGTGAAGCGCTTCCGTGGCAAGATTGGCACGCGCAACGACGTCAAGAAGGCGATCGTGACCCTCGTCGACGGCCAGTCGATCGATATTTCGACCGGCCTCTAAGGGATAAGAGACAAAAATGGCTCTGAAAACTTACAACCCCACCTCCGAAGGCCGTCGTCAGCTCGTGACGACCGATCGTTCGGAACTCTGGAAGGGCGCTCCGGTCAAGACCTTGACCCAGGGTCTGTCCAAGTCCGGTGGCCGCAACAACCGCGGCCGCATCACCTCGTTCCATCGTGGTGGTGGTCACAAGCGCACCTATCGCATGATCGACTTCAAGCGGGTCAAGTTCGACCAGGTTGGGACGATCGAGCGCCTGGAATATGATCCGAACCGCACGGCCTGGATCGCTCTGGTGAAGTACGAAGACGGCGAACTCGCCTATATCGTGGCACCGCAGCGCCTGTCGGCTGGCGACAAGGTCATCTCGTCGATGAACACTGTCGACGTGAAGCCGGGCAATGCCATGCCGCTCGAGCGCATGCCGGTCGGTACGATCGTGCACAATATCGAGCTCAAGCCCCGCAAGGGTGGCCAGGTCGCCCGTTCGGCCGGTGCCTATGCGCAGTATGTCGGTCGTGACCAGGGTTGGGCGATCCTTCGCCTGAACTCGGGCGAACAGCGCCGCGTGCATGGCACCTGCCTTGCAACCGTCGGCGCCGTGTCGAACCAGGATCACTCCAACACCTCGCTCGGCAAGGCCGGTCGTTCGCGTTGGCTGGGCCGCAAGCCCGTCAACCGCGGCGTGACCATGAACCCGATCGATCACCCGCATGGTGGTGGTGAAGGCCGTACCTCTGGTGGCCGTCACCCGGTTACCCCGTGGGGCAAGCCGACCAAGGGTAAGAAGACCCGCAGCAACAAGGCAACGGACAAGTTCATCGTTCGCAGCCGTCACGTGAAGAAGGGCAGGTAAGCCATGACCCGTTCAATCTGGAAGGGGCCGTTTGTCGACGGCTACATGCTCAAGAAGGCCGAGAAGGCCCTCGCGTCCGGCCGCAACGACGTGGTCAAGATCTGGAGCCGCCGTTCGACCATCCTGCCGCAGTTCGTTGGCATCACCTTTGGTGTGCACAATGGCCAGAAGCACGTACCGGTCAGCGTCACTGAAGACATGATCGGCCACAAGTTCGGCGAATTCGCACCGACCCGTACCTATTACGGTCATGCCGCCGACAAGAAGGCCAAGAGGAAGTAAGATGGGCAAGCCAAAAACCCAGCGCGCGCTCAAGGACAACGAGGCCAAGGCTGTGCTGCGCATGCTGCGCATCAGCCCCCAGAAGCTCAATCTTCTGGCCCAGTTGATCCGTGGCAAGAAGGTCGAGAAGGCTCTGGCCGAACTCGAATTCAGCCACAAGCGCATCTCCGGCCAGGTCAAGAAGGTGCTCGAGAGCGCCATTGCCAATGCCGAGAACAACCACGGTCTCGATACCGACGCCCTCGTCGTTGCCGAAGCCTATGTGGGCAACTCGCTCGTCATGAAGCGCTTTACCGCCCGTGGCCGTGGTCGTTCGTCGCAGATCCAGAAGCCGTTCGCGCATCTGACGATCATCGTCCGGCAAGTTGAGGAGGCCGCATAATGGGCCAGAAGATCAATCCAATCGGCTTCCGCCTCGGTATCAACCGTACGTGGGACAGCCGCTGGTTCGCCAACAAGGGCGAATACGGCACGCTGCTTCAGGAAGACCTGAAGATCCGTACGATGCTGCTGGAAGACCTCAAGGCCGCCGCGGTTTCGAAGATCGTCATCGAGCGTCCGCACCGCAAGTGCCGCGTGTCGATCCACACTGCCCGTCCGGGCATCGTGATCGGCAAGAAGGGCGCTGACATCGACAAGATCCGCGCCAAGGTGAAGAAGTTCACCGACAGCGAAGTGCACATCAACATCGTTGAAGTGCGCAAGCCGGAAACCGATGCGACGCTGGTTGCCCAGGGCATTGCCCAGCAGCTGGAACGCCGCGTGGCTTTCCGTCGCGCCATGAAGCGCGCCGTGCAGACGGCGATCCGCATGGGCGCCGGCGGCATCCGCGTGAATGTTGGTGGCCGTCTCGGTGGTGCCGATATCGCTCGTACCGAATGGTACCGCGAAGGTCGCGTTCCGCTGCACACGCTGCGCGCCGACATCGACTACGGCACTGCTGAAGCCAAGACCACCTATGGCATCATCGGTATCAAGGTCTGGGTGTTCAAGGGCGAAGTGCTCGAGCATGACCCCACTGCACACGAGCGTCGTGCAACCGAAGGCAACGACGGTGGCCAGCGCCAGGAACGCAGTGAACGTGGTCCCCGTCCTGATCGCGGTGACCGCGATCGCGAACGCGCATAAGAAGGTTAGTTCATTATGCTGCAACCTAAGAAGACCAAGTTCCGCAAGGCTCACAAGGGCCGCATCCATGGCGTTGCCAAGGGCGGCACCGACCTGGCTTTCGGCCAGTATGCCTTGAAGGCGACCGAACCCGAGCGCGTTACCGCTCGCCAGATCGAAGCGGCCCGCCGCGCGATCACCCGCGAGATGAAGCGCCAGGGCCGTGTATGGATCCGGATTTTCCCGGACGTGCCGGTTTCCAAGAAGCCGACTGAAGTTCGTATGGGTAAGGGCAAGGGTTCTGTTGAATTCTGGGCCGCCCGCGTGAAGCCCGGTCGTATCGTATTCGAGATCGACGGCGTCCCCGAGGACGTCGCCAAGGAAGCTCTGCGCCTCGGCGCCATGAAGCTCCCGATCATGACGCGGGTTGTTACCCGCATTGCCGACTAAGGACGATGAGCATGAAAGCCAGTGATGTGCGGAGCAAGACCGCAGACGAACTGAAGGACCAGCTCGTCGACCTGAAGAAAGAACAGTTCAACCTGCGTTTCCAGCGCGCTACCCAGCAGCTGGAAAAGCCGGCCCAGGTGAAGTCCGTCCGCCGCGACATCGCGCGGATCAAGACGATCCTGGCCGAAAAGAACGCAGCGAAGTAAGGAGCCGCGACCATGCCAAAGCGCGTATTGCAGGGGACTGTGGTCTCCGACGCCAATGATAAGACGGTCGTGGTGCGCGTCGAGCGCCGTTTCACGCATCCGGTAATGAAGAAGACCGTTCGCCGGTCCAAGAAGTATCATGCTCATGACGAGGCCAACCTGGCCAAGGTCGGGCAGATCGTCTGGATCGAAGAATGTGCGCCGATCTCCAAGAACAAGCGCTGGACGCTGGTTGTTGGCGCGGCACAGCAGGAAGGCGCCACGCCATGATCCAGATGCAGTCCAATCTCGATGTCGCCGACAATTCCGGCGCCAAGCGGGTCATGTGCATCAAGGTGCTGGGCGGTTCGCACCGCAAGTACGCTTCGGTCGGCGACATCATCGTCGTGTCGGTCAAGGATGCCATTCCTCGTGGTCGCGTGAAGAAGGGCCAGGTCATGAAGGCCGTGGTCGTTCGCACCGCGTTCGACATCCGTCGCCCCGATGGCACCGTGATCCGTTTCGACAAGAACGCCGCGGTTCTGATCAACAATCAGAAAGAGCCGATCGGCACCCGTATCTTCGGGCCGGTTCCGCGCGAGCTCCGTGCCAAGAACCACATGAAGATCATTTCGCTCGCACCCGAGGTGCTGTAATGGCTGCCAAGATCAAGAAGGGCGATAAGGTCGTCGTCCTGACTGGCAAGGACAAAGGCAAGACTGGCCAGGTCCTGTCGGTTATCCCGACCGAAACGAAGGCGCTTGTCCAGGGTATCAACCTGGTCCGTCGCCACACCAAGCAGACCGCGTCGACCGATGCCGGCATCTTCACCAAGGAAGCGCCGATCCACCTGTCGAACCTCGCGATCGCCGATAAGGATGGCAAGCCTTCCCGCGTCGGTTTCCAGATCAAGGACGGCGTGAAGACGCGCGTCGCCAAGTCGACCGGAGATTCGATCGATGGCTGAGACAGCTTACGTTCCGCGCCTTCGTACCGAGTACGAAGGCAATATCCGCAAGGCGTTGCAGGAGCAGTTCTCCTATACCAACGTCATGCAGATGCCCAAGCTCGAGAAGATCGTGCTGAACATCGGCGTTGGCGAAGCCGTCAACGACACCAAGAAGGTCAAGTCGGCTGCAGCCGAGCTGGAAAAGATCGCTGGCCAGAAGCCGGTCATCACCTACGCTCGCAAGTCGATCGCTGGCTTCAAGGTGCGTGAAAACATGCCGCTCGGCGTCAAGGTGACGCTGCGCAGCACCCGCATGTATGAGTTCCTGGACCGCCTGGTGAACATCGCGCTGCCGCGCGTTCGTGACTTCCGCGGGCTGAACCCGAAGTCCTTCGATGGTCGTGGCAACTATGCCATGGGCCTGAAGGAACACATCGTTTTCCCCGAAATCAACTACGATCAGATCGATCAGGTTTGGGGCATGGATATCGTGATCACGACGACCGCGAAGTCCGATGATGAAGCTCGTGCGCTGCTCAAGGCGTTCAACTTCCCCTTCCGCCAGTAAGCGGACAGGGAAGGGATAAAGGATTAGGATATGGCAAAGACCAGCTCCATCGTGAAGAACAACAAGCGCGCTGCGCTCGCCAAGCAGTATGCTGCCAAGCGCGCCGCTCTCAAGGCAAAGACCAAGGACCAGTCGGTCCCCATGGATGAGCGTTTCGCCGCCCAGCTGAAGCTGGCCGAGCTGCCGCGCAATTCCGCCAAGGTCCGCGTCCGCAACCGCTGCGAAGTCTCGGGTCGTCCCCGCGGCTTCTACCGCAAGCTGAAGATGAGCCGTATCGCTCTGCGTCAGCTGGGTAACCTGGGCCAGATCCCGGGTCTCGTGAAGTCGAGCTGGTAAGGAGAAACATCAGATGAGCTTTTCCGATCCCATCGGCGACATGCTGACCCGTATCCGCAACGCCCAGATGCGTCGCAAGAATTCCGTTTCGACTCCGGCATCGACCCTGCGTGGTCGCGTGCTGGATGTTCTCCAGTCCGAGGGTTTCATCCGCGGCTATTCGGAGACCAAGTTCGAGAATGGTGCTTCCGAGTACGAAATCGAACTCAAGTACTCGGACAACGAGGCGGTCATCCGCACGATCGAACGCGTTTCGCGTCCCGGCCGTCGCGTCTACGCCTCCGTGAAGAATATTCCGCAGGTTGCCAATGGCCTGGGTGTCTCGATCCTCTCCACCCCCAAGGGTGTGATGGCCGACCACGAAGCCAAGGCTGCCAACGTTGGTGGCGAGGTACTCTGCCGCGTGTTCTAAGGCCAAATGGCCTTAGGATCCGCGGTAAGACGATTACTCAAGGATTGAAATAGAATGTCACGTACTGGCAAAAAACCGGTTGCACCGGTAAGCGGCGTCACGGTCACCATCAATGGTCGCACCGTATCCGCCAAGGGCCCGAAGGGCGAATTGAGCATCGAGCTCATGGATGTCGTGAACGTGGAGCAGGGGGACGACGGCGTCTCCATCACTCCGGCGAACGATACCAAGTTTGCTCGTGCCGCCTGGGGCACTACCCGTGCACTGATCCAGAACATGGTCACCGGTGTTTCGACCGGCTTCGAAAAGAAGCTGGCGATCCAGGGCGTTGGCTATCGCGCCGCGATGCAGGGCAAGGATATCAAGCTCTCGCTTGGTTTCAGCCACGAAGTGATCTACGAAGCCCCCAAGGGTATTACGCTGGCTGTCCCGGCTCCGACGGAAATCGTCATTACCGGTATCGACAAGCAGCAGGTTGGCCAAGTTGCGGCGAACATTCGCGCGTGGCGCAAGCCTGAGCCCTACAAGGGCAAGGGTGTGCGGTACCTGGGCGAACAGGTCTTCCGCAAAGAAGGCAAGAAGAAGTAAGGAGCGCCTGCAATGGCTATCAGTGCAAAAGGTGCGGACCGCCGCAAGGCTCGTGTCCGCAAGGCGCTCAAGGCTCGTGCCTTCGGTCGTCCGCGTCTGTCGGTTTTCCGTTCGGACAAGAACATCTACGCCCAGATCATCGACGACAGCACGGGTCGTACCCTGGCTGCCGCTTCGACGCTCGACAAGGACGTCAAGGCCAAGGTCAAGAACGGCGCTACCGCCGAGGCCGCTGCGGCGATCGGCAAGTTGATTGCCGAGCGCGGCTCCAAGGCCGGCGTTGCCGAGGTCGTGTTCGATCGTGGTGCCTATATCTATCATGGCCGTGTGAAGGCCCTTGCAGACGCTGCCCGTGAGGGCGGCCTGCAGTTCTAGAACACGGCGAGGAAAGAGAATTATGAGCAGAGACGTTCAAGAGCGCGAAAGCGAATTCGTCGATCGCCTGGTCCACATCAACCGCGTGGCCAAGGTGGTCAAGGGTGGCCGTCGTTTCGGCTTCGCCGCACTCGTCGTTGTCGGCGACCAGAAGGGCCGCGTTGGCTTTGGTCACGGCAAGGCCCGTGAAGTTCCAGAAGCGATCCGCAAGGCAACCGAGCAGGCCAAGCGCCAGATGATCCGTGTTCCGCTGCGCGACGCGCGTACGCTGCACCACGACGTCGCTGGCCGCCACGGCGCCGGCAAGGTCATCCTGCGTGCCGCCGTTCCGGGTACCGGCATCATCGCCGGCGGTCCGATGCGCGCCGTGTTCGAAACGCTTGGCATCAACGACATCGTTGCCAAGTCGCAGGGCACTGCAAACCCATACAACATGGTGCGGGCCACCTTCGATGCGCTCAAGCGCGTCGACAGCCCTCGCTCGGTTGCTTCCCGCCGCGGCCTCAAGGTTTCGGAACTGCAGGCTCGCCGCGGCGAGACTGCGGTCGAAGCTTGATCGCCGGTCAGGAGATAAATCATGGCTGAGAAAAAGACCCTTATTGTCAAGCAGATCGGTTCGCCGATCCGCCGTGACAAGGTGCAGCGCGCGACCCTGATCGGTCTCGGGCTGAACAAGATGAACAAAGAGCGCGAGCTGATCGATACGCCCGAAGTCCGCGGCATGATCAACAAGCTTCCGCACCTCGTCCGCGTTATTGGCGAGTAAGGAGCAATCATGACCCGTTTGAACGAACTTCGCGACAATCCCGGCGCCAACAAGGTCCGCATCCGTGTCGGCCGTGGCATCGGTTCCGGCAAGGGCAAGACCGGTGGTCGCGGCGGCAAGGGCCAGACCGCACGCTCGGGCGTTGCGATCAACGGCTTCGAAGGCGGCCAGATGCCCCTTCACATGCGTATGCCAAAGCGCGGCTTCAACGCTTTCAATCCCAAGGATTGGAACGAAGTCCGCGTTGACCGCATCCAGGCCTATATCGACGCCGGCAAGCTCGACGCCAAGGGCGTGATCGATGCCGACGCGCTCATCGCTGCCCGCGTGATCCGTCGCGCCAAGGACGGCGTCCGCCTGATCGGCGCTGCCGGCTTCACCTCCAAGAAGGTCACCTTCAAGGTCAATTACGCGACCAAGGGTGCTCTGGCGGCCGTGGAAGCAGGTGGTGGCAAGGTTGATCTCATCCCGGCCAAAGAGCCCTGGAAGAAGACCCCTTACGCCGGTTAATTCCGACACTATTGCGCATCCGGCCGCGGGCCGGGTGCGCTTTTTGGTTTGTTGCGTTAGGGACGTAGATGCATATGCTCCCGAAGCGCTCCGAGCGCACCTGGCCTTGAAGCCATAGGGAGCGATACATGGCGTCCGCAGCCGAACAGCTGGCACGTAATCTCAATTTTTCGACCTTTTCCAAGGCGAAGGCTCTGCAGCAGCGCATCTGGTTCACACTGGGCGCGCTGCTCGTCTATCGTCTGGGCACGTTCATTCCCGTCCCGGGCATCGATCCCGATGCGTTCCGCGCGACGTTCGAACAGAGCCAGCAGGGCATTATCGGCATGTTCAACATGTTCGCCGGCGGTGCCGTCGAGCGCATGGCGATCTTTGCCCTGAACCTTATTCCCTACATCACCGCATCCATCGTGGTGCAGGTGGTCTCGACCGCGTCGCCTCGGCTCGAGGCCCTCAAGAAGGAGGGTGGCGAAGCCGGTCGTCGCAAGATGAACCAGTATACCCGCTACCTAGCCGTGGTGTTCTGCGCCGTGCAGGCCTATGGCATTGCCGTCGGGCTCGAGGCGAGCCAGGGCGTCGTGCTCAATCCGGGCTGGTTCTTCCGCATCTCGACCGTGATTACCCTGGTCGGCGGCACCATGTTCCTGATGTGGCTGGGTGAGCAGATCACCGCCCGCGGCGTCGGCAACGGTATTTCGCTGATCATCTTTGCCGGCATCGTGGCCAATCTGCCCACGACCATTGCCCAGACGCTCGAGCTGAGCCGTACGGGGGCCATTCCGGGCATTGCCGGCGTGGGCATGCTGGTGCTGGCCCTGGTAGTCATCGCGGTCATCGTGTTCTTCGAACGCGCCCAGCGCCGCCTGTTGATCCAGTATCCAAAGCGCCAGGTCGGGAACAAGATGTTCCAGGGCGACAGCTCGCATCTGCCGCTCAAGCTGAACACGTCGGGTGTTATCCCGGTGATCTTCGGCTCGTCGCTGCTGCTGCTGCCGGCAACCATTGCGTCCTTCGCGGCGCAGGGGAATGCGCCGCAGTGGCTGCAGGTGGTGACGGCGCTGCTGGGCCGCGGCCAGCCGCTCTATCTGGCGCTGTTCGCCTTCTTCATCATCTTCTTCGCCTTCTTCTATACGGCGATCGTGTTCAATCCGACCGAGACGGCCGATAACCTCAAGCGTTCCGGCGGCTTCATTCCGGGCATCCGCCCGGGTGAGCGGACGGCGCAGCACATAGATTACGTGCTGACTCGCATTACGGTCATCGGTGCGCTCTATCTGACCGTGGTGGCGCTGATTCCCGAAGTGCTGTTCAGCCAGCTGGCCATCAGCCAGTTCATCGGCGGCACGTCGCTGCTGATCATGGTGACGGTGACCCTCGATACGGTCAGCCAGATCCAGAGCCACCTGATCGCCCAGCAGTATGAGGGGCTGGTCAAGAAGTCCCGTCTTGGAGGAGGCAAGCGTCGATGAGGTTGATACTGCTCGGACCGCCGGGAGCGGGGAAGGGGACCCAGGCCAAGATTCTGGTGGAGGCCTATGGCATCCCCCAGCTGTCCACGGGTGACATCCTGCGCTCTGCCATTGCCGCCAAGACCCCGCTGGGTCTGGAGGCCAAGGCGATCGTGGATCGCGGCGACCTGGTGTCAGATGCCATCGTCAATGGCATCGTGTCGGAGCGCCTCGACGCCGAGGACTGCAAGCCCGGCTTCATCCTCGACGGCTTCCCGCGCACCATCGCGCAGGCCGAAGCGCTCGACCAGATGCTGATCGACAAGGGCGTCAAGCTCAACGCGGTCATCGAGATCAAGGCCGATGCCGACGAATTGGTGCGCCGGGTTGTCCAGCGCGCCAAGGAATCCGGCGGGGCCCGCGCCGACGACAATGAGGAAGTGCTGCGCAAGCGCCTCGGCGTCTACCAGGAGCAGACCGCTCCGCTGGTCGCCTACTATTCCGAAGAGGGCCTGCTCAAGGCCGTCGACGGCATGGAACCGGTCGACCAGGTGACCGCTGCCATCAAGGCTGCGATCGCACACTGAATACGGGTTTGGTTTGGCAGTTGACTCTGCGGAATCGAGCCCTTAAAGAACCGCGTCAGTCTCATGGATTATTGGGCTGGATTCGGTTCTCCACTTGTTGGGGGTCGAATTCGGTCCCTTGTTGTTATAAGGGCGCCAGCCGTGATGGTTCGCGCTGAATGAAGGAGAGCAGACGTGGCTCGTATTGCTGGCGTCAATATCCCGACCAATAAGCGTGTTGTCATCGCGCTTCAGTATATCCACGGGATCGGCGACAAGTTCGCCCTGGATATCTGCACCAAGGTCGGCATTCCGGTCGAGCGCCGTGTGAACGAGCTCACCGATGCCGAAGTCATCCAGATCCGTGAGGCCATCGACCGCGACTACGTCGTCGAGGGTGATCTTCGCCGCAACGTGGCGATGAACATCAAGCGGCTGATGGACCTGGGCAACTACCGTGGCCTGCGTCATCGTCGTGGCCTTCCGGTCCGCGGCCAGCGCACCCATACCAATGCCCGCACCCGCAAGGGCCCGGCAAAGGCAATCGCCGGCAAGAAGAAGTAAGAACCCGACCCTCGGGTTCTTCGATGTAGCTGCTGGGGCATTCTGCTAACGGCAGCGCTGATATCGTTCAGAGGAATTACATGGCTAAGACTGAAACCACGCGCGTCAAGCGCAAGGAACGCAAGAACATCACTTCGGGCGTTGCCCACGTGAATGCTTCGTTCAACAACACCATGATCACCATCGCTGACATGCAGGGCAACACGATTTCGTGGTCCTCCTCGGGTGTCATGGGTTTCAAGGGTTCGCGCAAGTCGACCCCGTATGCGGCCCAGGTTGCTGCTGAAGATGCTGCCAAGAAGGCGCAGGAACACGGCATGAAGACCCTCGAGGTCGAAGTGCGCGGTCCTGGTTCGGGGCGTGAGTCCGCTCTCCGCGCGCTGCAGGCTGCCGGCTTCAACGTCACCTCGATCCGTGACGTGACCTCGATCCCGCACAATGGCTGCCGCCCGCGCAAGCGGCGCCGCGTCTAATCTAGACCGATTGAAGTGCTCCCGGCCGATTGAATGGGCCGGGAGTCTTATTGCGTTTGCGGCGGTGCGGCTCGGGCTGGGGCCGCGATTTTGAAAGGACATAACCGTGACGATCCAGAGGAACTGGCAAGAACTGATCAAGCCGACCAAGCTGGAGATTGTTTCGGGCAGCGACAACGCGCGCGTGGCCTCGGTAGTTGCCGAGCCGCTTGAGCGCGGTTACGGGCTTACCTTGGGTAATGCTCTTCGTCGCGTGCTGCTGTCGTCGCTTCAGGGCGCGGCAGTTACCGCAATCCAGATTGACGGCATCCTGCATGAATTCTCCTCGCTTCCGGGCGTGCGGGAAGACATCACCGATCTCGTCCTCAACGTGAAGGAAATCGCGTTGAAGATGGGCGGCGAGGGCCCCAAGCGTCTGGCACTCTCCAAGCAGGGACCCGGTGCGGTCACCGCTGGCGACATCAAGGTCACCGGCGATATCGAAGTGTTGAACCCCGAGCTGGTGATCTGCCATCTCGACGACGGCGCCGAGATCAACATCGAGTTCACCGTCGACACCGGCAAGGGCTATGTTGCCGCCGACAAGAACCGTCCCGAAGACGCCCCGATCGGCTATATCCCGGTCGATGCGCTGTTTTCGCCGGTCCGTCGCGTCAGCTACAAGGTCGATGCCACCCGCGCGGGTGAAAGCCTCGACAAGGACAAGCTGACCCTGCAGATCGAGACCAATGGCGCCGTGTCGCCGGATGATGCCGTGGCCTATGCCGCGCGCATTCTCCAGGACCAGCTGTCGGTATTCGTTAACTTCGAAGAGCCCAGCAAGGAAAAGGCCCAGGATTCGGTTCCCGAACTGGCCTTCAACCCGGCGCTGCTCAAGAAGGTCGACGAACTCGAGCTGTCGGTTCGTTCGGCGAACTGCCTGAAGAACGACAACATCGTCTATATCGGCGACCTGATCCAGAAGACGGAAGCCGAGATGCTGCGGACGCCGAATTTCGGCCGCAAGTCGCTCAACGAAATCAAGGAAGTCCTGGCACAGATGGGGCTTCATCTCGGAATGGACGTTGCCAACTGGCCACCCGAGAATATCGATGACCTCGCCAAGCGCTACGAAGATCACTATTGATCGCGCGCTGCCAAGCCCTTTAGGAGACAACCATGCGCCACGGTAATTCAGGCCGCAAACTCAACCGGACTGCCAGCCACCGCAAGGCAATGTTCGCCAATATGTCCGCCGCGCTGATCAAGCACGAGCAGATCGTCACGACCCTGCCCAAGGCGAAGGACCTGCGTCCGATCGTCGAAAAGCTGATCACGCTGGGCAAGCGCGGCGACCTGCATGCTCGCCGCCAGGCGATCGCCCAGATCCGCGACGAAGGCCAGGTCGCCAAGCTCTTTGCCGTGCTTGGCCCGCGCTACAAGGAACGCCAGGGCGGTTACATCCGCATCATGAAGGCTGGCTTCCGCTATGGCGATAACGCCCCGATGGCCGTGATCGAGTTCGTCGATCGCGACGTCAATGCCAAGGGCCTCGACAGCGGCCCCGTGCAGGTGCGCGACGACGAGGACGAATACGAAGCCGCGTAAGCGTCTGTCGTTCGAGAATTGAAAACGGCCACGGTTCATTCCGTGGCCGTTTTGCTTTGGGTGCCGGCCGGTCGGGAACCTCGGCTGGCACACAAATACTGCGCTGACGCAGTCAGCCCCTGCGCTCCAGACCCCAAGCGTCATAGAGGGTTTTCAGTTCGGCCATGGACTGGCAGTAGGCCCGGGGCAGGTCGGTGCCATCCACCATGCTGCGATAGCGGGCGCCATTGTGCCGGGATGCCACGGCCACCCAATGAATCATCGACCATTTGATGCTGTCGCGGCTGCCCTCCAGCGCCCCCGGCCGGTGACGCTCGAACAGCGTGCGTCGAAAATAGCGCAGCAGCCGCAGCCAGTGGTTTTCATCGAGCACGATGGCGCCGGTCGCGCGTGCCAATCGCTCCGCTGTGAGGGCGCTGTAATTGCCATCCATGATCCAGGCGGGCTCGGCAATTGCCGCGCGCTGTAGGGTATGGAACTCGTCCTTTGGACGCGGCACCCAGTCGCTATGGGGTTGATGGTGCAACTGGTCGAGATGCACCGCCGGGATGGCCAGCCTGGACGAGAGGGCTGCCGCCAGGGTCGATTTGCCCGAATTGGATGGGCCGAAGATGACAATGCGGCGGCCGAGATCGGCCAAAGGCGGGATGGGGTGCATTTTCAGTTCCGATATAGGTGGATCGGGGTGGAAAAGGCTCAGACAAAAATCCCCGCCGAAGCGGGGATCAGATTTTGTGTTGCGGCCGATTATTCCGGCTGCTGATCCTTGCCGGTATAGACGTCCTCGACCCAGTACTGGTCGCGGCGGTCAAAGCCGTTGAAGGGGGTCAGCGACGCCTGGGTATAGGCGCCCATCAGGCCGAACTCGATCCAGTCGTCCTCGTCGATATCGGCGGGCAGGGTGAAGACCTGGGGGAGCACGTCATAGCTGTCGCAGGTGGGGCCCCAGATGGTGAACTCGGAGAATTCGGCATCATTGTCATGCACGCGCGGCCCGCGCCACACCCGCACCGGCGGGGTGAAGTGCATGAACTTGACTTCCATCAGGCTGCCATAGGCGCCGTCATTGACATAGACCGACTGGCCGCCGCGCTGATGCTTCACGCGCAGCAGCAGCGAGGTGGATGAGGTCACCAGCGCGCGGCCGGGCTCGATGATGAGTTCCGGCTTGCGCTTTTCGCCGAAATGATCGGACACGGCCGTGGCAATGGTCTCGAAGTAGTAGTCCATCGGCGGCGCTTCGCTGGTCGGGTAGGGGGCCGGGTAGCCACCACCGATATTGAGGCGCTTGAGCTCGATGCCAGCCTCGTCGACGATGCGCGCGGCCGCTGCGATATGGCGCTCATAGGCGTAGGCATCTTCGCACTGGCTGCCGACATGGAAGCAGAGGCTGGGCGTATAGCCCATCTTCTCGACAGCGGTGACGATTTCGGCCGCGCCCTGTTCCATGACGCCGAACTTGATGCCGAAGTCATAGGACTTGAGCGCCTTTCCGGCCTTGAAGCGGGTGGTGACTTCGACGTCGCGCGAGGGGGAGACCACGGCGGCGAGCTGGTCGAGCTGCTGGGGGTGGTCGATTGTGAAGGAGCGGACGCCGAACTCTTCGTAGGCGCGGGCGATCTCGCGCTTGTTCTTGATGGGGTTGTTGTAGTGCATGACCGCGCCCGGCGCGTAGTCGCGGACCAGTTCCATCTCGGTGTTGGATGCCACGTCGAAGGCCTTGACGCCTTCCTGGTGCAGCTGGGCGATGATGTGCGGGGAGGGGTTGCACTTGACCGCATAGGTCAGCAGTCCGTCAAAGCCCTTCTTGAAGACCTTCGTGGCCTTGTGAAGCTCACGTTCGGAGAACAGGAAAGCCGGAAAGTCCGGCTGTTCGGCCGCGATCAGGGCGGAGGTGTTCGGGTAAACGTGCTTCGGCTCGGTGGTCATCGACGACTGGCCTTTCGGGGCTGGGGAATGCGTGAAACGAGCGCTGCATATAGGGCTCACGGACCCCTGGCGCAAACGATTATTTGCCCGGCAATTGCGACCGTCGCGTGACGCCATTTTCATGACAGAATTCAAGCGTTTGCCTCGGCTCGTGCGATAGACGAGGTGGTTCGATGAACATGCGGTCGCTGATGCTTGCAGTCGGGACGGTGGTGGTTCTCGCGGTTGGGGGCACGCTGGCCTTTTCACCCTGGAATGCCCCGAGCCTGGCCCAGGCGGACACATTGGCGCCGGCCGAGGATGGGCGGCAGGTGCCCGAGAGCGACGCGCAGGTCAAACTGAGCTTTGCACCGGTGGTGCGCGCGGTCGCTCCCTCGGTCGTCAATGTCTATGCCACCCGCATCGAGCAGCAGGCGGTTTCGCCCTTTGCCAATGATCCCTTCTTCTCGCGGTTCTTCGGGCAGGGCCAGTTCCAGAGCCGGCCGCGCCAGTCGCAGTCGCTTGGGTCTGGCGTGATTGTCGAGGCAAGCGGGGTCATCCTGACCAATCGGCATGTGATCGAGGGCGCCACCGATGTGCGCATCGCCTTGTCCGACGGGCGGGAATATGCCGTGGACATCGTGATCGAGGATGCCCAGACCGACCTGGCCGTGCTGCGGGTGCGGGAGCCCGGCGGGGCGGCCTTTCCCGCGATCGGCTTTGCGGATTCCGACGCCTTGCAGGTGGGAGACCTGGTGCTGGCCATCGGCAATCCCTTCGGGGTGGGGCAGACTGTGACCAGCGGCATCGTCTCGGCCCTGGCCCGGACGGGCGTCGAGAGTTCGGATTACGAGTTCTTTATCCAGACCGATGCGGCGATCAATCCAGGCAATTCCGGCGGCGCACTTGTCGACCTCGACGGGCAACTGGTTGGGATCAATACCGCCATCTATTCCCAGACCGGCGGCTCTGTCGGCATTGGCTTTGCCATTCCGGCCAATATGGCGCGGCTGGTCGCCGAGGCCGGCGTCAGCGGAGGCGAGATCGTTCGCCCCTGGTTTGGCGCCAAGCTGCAGGCGGTCAATGCCGATATTGCCGCCAGCCTGGGCATGGCAGCGCCGCACGGCGCGCTGATTGCCGAAGTGGCGCCGGATGGGCCGGCCGACCGGGCGGGGTTTGCCGCAGGCGATGTCATCCTGTCGGTGGATGGCGTGGCGGTCGACGACCCCAGTGCGTTCAATTTCCGTTTAGCCACCAAGCCGATCGGGCAGGCGACCACGCTGGAGCGGTTGCGCGGCGGCGTGAGCGAGGCGGTCTCGTTCACTGTCGAGGCAGCGCCCGCGGCCGGGGCCGACATGGTTGCCAGCATCGTGGGCAATTCCCGCTTTGCCGGCACCAGTGTGCGCCAGCTCGACGCGGCGCTGGCCGAGGCCAAGGGGCTGCCCTATGATGCCGAGGGCGTCATCGTGACAGCGGTGCAGCCGGGCTCCCCGGCCGAGCAGATGGGCCTGCGCGTGGACGACATCATCCTGGCGCTCAACGACATGCCGATGAACACGGCCCGCGCCTTTGCCGATGTGGCCAACCAGCGGGTGCGGACCTGGCAGATCATCCTGCAGCGGGACGGACGGGTCACGCGGAGTATTGTCAGCGGGTAGGGCCTCCGGCACGGCTGTAACAGCGCGCCGCAATCCGCTAGAAGACAGCCATGTCCGATCTCTTCGCCGCCGACTCCTCCGAAACCGACCGCGCCCGGCCGCTGGCCGATCAACTGCGTCCGCGCTCGCTCGACGAGGTCATCGGGCAGACACACCTGCTGGGGCCAGACGGCACGCTGCGCCGCATGATCGCCAGCGGGCGGCTGGGTTCGCTCATCCTCTGGGGGCCGCCGGGCACGGGCAAGACAACGGTGGCGCGACTGCTGGCCGACCAGATCGGCTATACGTTCGAGCAGATTTCGGCGGTATTTTCCGGCGTCGCCGACCTCAAGAAAGTGTTCGAGAAGGCGCGGTTCGAGCGCTTTTCCGGGCATCGGACGCTGCTGTTTGTCGACGAAATCCACCGCTTCAACCGCGCCCAGCAGGATGGCTTTCTGCCGGTGATGGAGGACGGCACGGTGGTGCTGGTCGGCGCCACCACTGAAAATCCGTCTTTTGAACTCAACGCGGCTTTGCTGTCGCGCAGCCAGGTGCTGCGGTTCGAGTCGCTGGGTCTTGAGGATCTCGAAAAGCTGGTGCAGCGGGCCGAGGCGCTGACCGGGGCGGCGCTGCCGCTCGATGCGGAGGCGCGCCATACGCTCCTGACGCTGGCGGACGGCGACGGGCGGGCGCTGCTGGGGCTGGTAGAGGAAGTGCTGGCCTCGGCCAAGGCCGGTGAAACGCTGGATGCGGCGACCATGCTCACGGTCATCCAGCGCCGGGCGCCGATCTATGACAAGGCGCAGGACGGCCACTACAACCTGATCTCGGCCCTGCACAAGACCATCCGCGGTTCGGACCCGGATGCGGCGCTGTACTATTTTGCGCGCATGCTCGATGCGGGGGAGGATCCGCTGTTTCTGGCGCGCCGACTGATCCGCATGGCCTCCGAAGATATCGGGCTGGCCGATCCGCAGGCGCTGACGCTGGCCGTGGCGGCCCGGGACGCCTTCCAGATGCTGGGCTCGCCCGAGGGCGAGCTGGCCCTGGCGCAGGTGGTGGTCTATCTGGCGCTCGCGCCGAAGTCGAATGCCGTCTATACGGCCTTCAAGCAGGCCATGGGCGTCGCCAAGGCAACCGGCTCACCCATGCCGCCCATGGTGATCCTCAACGCTCCCACCAAGCTCATGAAGGGCTCCGGCTATGGCGAGGGCTATATCTACGACCACGATACGCCGGAAGCCTTCTCGGGGCAGGAGTATTTTCCAGAGAAGATCGGCCGGCAGAAGTTCTACGAGCCGGTGGAACGCGGCTTCGAACGCGACCTGCGGAAGCGGATCGATTATTTCGAGCGGCTGCGGGCGGTCAAGCGGGGTGACGCCGAGTGAGAGACATGCCAGCAGCGCCCATTGAGCGGCCGGAGCACACCTGAATGTATCCCTTCATCCTCGTCGGCGCCGGTGGCGCGATTGGTGCCATGGCACGCTATGGGCTTGCCAGCGCTGTCGGCCGGCTGTGGCCCATGGGTTTTCCGCTGGCTACGCTGCTGATCAACATCATCGGCTCCTGCGCGATGGGCGTTTTCGTTGGTCTCATGGCGCGCTTCCTGCCCGATTGGCAGGAGGATGCGCGGCTCTTCGTGGCCGTCGGCCTGCTCGGTGGATTCACGACATTCTCGTCGTTTTCGCTCGATACGATCGTGCTGATCGAGCGCGGCGCGTTGCTGCAGGCTGGGGCCTATGTGTTGTTGTCGGTTGTGGTTTGCGTCATTGGGCTTTATCTCGGGCTTTTGGTGACCCGAGGCGTGGCATGAGTGGCGTTCAACAGCGGCAGGTGAATGACGATGAAGACGGGATGCGTCTTGATCGCTGGTTCGCCACCCATTTCCCCCAGCTGGGTTTCGGGCGGCTGCAGAAGCTGATCCGCAATGGCGAGATCAAGGTCGACAAGGCCAAGGTGACCACCAGCACGCGCCTGGCGCCCGGGCAGACCGTGCGCATCCCGCCGATCGACGATGCGGAGACGGTCAAGCCGGTCAAGCTCAACGATGCCGATGCGGAATTCCTTCGCGGGTTGATCCTCTATGAGGACGAGGACATCTATGTCTTCAACAAGCCGCATGGCCTGGCGGTGCAGGGCGGCAGCGGCACCAAGCGGCATCTGGACGGCATGCTCAAGAGCCTGCCCAACAAGAAGGGCGAGGCGCCGCGCCTGGTGCATCGCCTCGACCGCGACACGTCCGGCTGTCTTGTCGTCGCCAAGACCAAGCAGGCTGCCAGCCATTTCGGCAATGTGTTTCGCTCGCGCTCGGCCCGCAAGATCTACTGGGCCATCGTGGCTGGTAACCCGCATCCGCAGCAGGGCGAAATCTCGTGCTTCCTGGCCCGCCAGAGCACCGAGGACGGCGAGCAGATGGTGGTCGTGCGGAACGGCGCTCCCAATGCGCAGCACTCGCTAAGCTATTATTCGACCACCGACACGGCCAGCAAACGCTTCGCCTGGGTGACGCTGAAGCCGGTGACAGGCCGCACGCACCAGCTGCGCGTGCATATGGCGCAGCTGGGCACGCCGATCATCGGCGATCCGCGCTATTTCAACATCGAGAACTGGCAGGGCGCCCCTGGGCTCAGCGAAGGGCTGCACCTGCATGCCCGTCGCATTGCCATCCCGCTGCGCAATGGCAAGCGGCTGGATATTTCGGCGCCGCTGCCGCCGCATATGCGGCAGAGCTTCGAGACGCTGGGCTTTGACCCAGACCGGTACGATGTCAGCGGCGATCCGGAGGATGGCGCGTGAAGCTCGTCGTCTTTGACATGGATGGCACGCTGATCGACACGCAGGCGCTGATCGCCGAGCACATGGCGACGACGTTTCTGGGCGCAGGCCTCGCGGCGCCGACCCCGGCGCAGTCGCGCCGGATCATCGGGCTGTCGCTGCCGCTGGCCATGGCGCGGCTCTCCCACAGCGACGATCCGATACTGATCGACAAGCTCGTCAACGACTACCGGGCGCATTATCGTGCCGCGCTGTTGACCGAGGACAGCCGCGAAGGACTGTTTCCGGGCGCAATGGAGGCGCTGCAGCGGCTTCGGGAGATGCCCGACGTCCAGCTGGGCATTGCGACCGGCAAGGGCCTCGGCGGCGTGCACCGCATCCTGGCGCTGCATGGCCTGTCGGACTATTTCGTCACCCTGCAGACGCCGGACCACAATCCATCCAAGCCGGATCCCGGCATGCTGGAGACGGCGATGCGCGAGACCGGGGCGACGCGCGCCGAGACCGTGATGATCGGCGACACCACCTTCGATATCGAGATGGGCGTTGCGGCGGGCTGCAAGACCATCGGCGTCACCTGGGGCTATCACGAGCCGCGCGAGCTGATCGCGGTGGGCGCCCATACCATGATCGACCGCTACGACCAGCTCGACGCTGCGGTTCGCCAACTTCTGGACTAGACCCATGCGCGACCAGCTTGATGACATTCAAAAGCACCTGAACGACGGCTACGGCCGGGCCCAGCACCTCAACAAGGTCGAGTTGCCCAAGCGCTTCTACAAGGATGTCGGCGTGGCGCCGGTCGACGCCGGCTTTGTCGTGACGCTGGACGGGCGACAGGTGCGCACGCCGGGCACGAAGCTGCCGGTCGTGGTGCCGGCTGCCTCGATCGCTACGGCTATGGCGGAGCAGTGGGCCGCGCAGGGCGAGTTCATCGATCCGGCGACCATGCCCACGGTGCGGCTGATCAATTCGGCGATCGAAAGCGGGGACGCGATGATCCCCGCCTTCCGGGATGAGGTGGTCAAGTTCGCGGCCAGCGATCTCATGCTCTATCGCGCCGAAAGCCCGCAGGAGCTGGTTTCCGAGCAGGAACTGGCCTGGGACAATGCACTGGTGACGCTGGCTCGGCATTTCGGCGTGAGCTTCCAACCCACAGTGGGCATCATTCACCAGAGCCAGCCAAAGACGACGCTGGATCGGCTGGCGGAGTCGCTGCAGGGGGAGAACCTGCTGGTATTGACCGCGCTTGTCTCGATTACCGGACTTACCGGTTCAGGACTTCTGGCCATAGGCCTCTGGAACAAGCTGTTTTCGACCGACCAGGTCTGGAAAGCGGCGCATATCGACGAGGATTTCCAGATCAGCCAGTGGGGCGAGGACGAGGAAGCGGCGGAGCGGCGTGCGAAGCGGCGGGTGGAATTCGATACGGCCGTGGCCGTGCTGGATGCGCTGCGCAGCTAGCGGGACGTGATCCAGCTTGCGACGCTTTCGTCGATCTGCCGGAGCGGATCGAGGACGAAGCTGCGCTCGTGGGCGTGGGGATGCGGCAGGGTGAGGCGCGGGGACTTCACCTCGATCCGGTCATAGGCAATGATGTCGATGTCGATCAGCCGGGGGCCCCAGACCTCGTCGCGGACACGGCCCATGTCGCGCTCAATGCCGAGGACAATATCAAGCAGTTCAAGGGGTTGGAGGCTGGTCTCGATGGCGATTGCCATGTTGGCGAAGTCGGGCTGATCGGTCTTGCCCCAGGGCTTGGTGGTGAGCACGGCGGATTGGGACGCGACGGTGATATCCTGATGCGCGGCGATGCGGCGGACGGCCTCGGCCAGTTGCGCGGGCGGATCGCCGATATTGGCGCCGAGACTCAGCCAGGCCTTTGACATCATTGGCTTTTCCGGTGGCGGTGCAATTCGATGCCGGCTTCACCGCGCACCATGGCGATGGGGGCTTCGGGCTTGCGGACGCGGATTACGATCCAGTTAACGCTTTGAAAAGTCTCGAAAATTCCGTCGACGATGTTTTGCGCCACGGCTTCGAGGAGCTTCATGCGGCGGGTTTCGAAGCCGGCTTTCACCACGTCATAGATATCCGCATAGGATATCCCCGTGCTGAGCCGATCCGTCGTCGCCGGAACGGAAAGGTCGATGCCCAGCTCGATGTCGATGAAGAATCGCTGGCCGAGCGTCGCCTCCTCGGCGAAGACGCCGTGGTAGCCGTAAAAACCCAGATCCTTCAAGATGATACGGTCGCCCGTAAATGTCTCGGCCATGTGCTAACCCTGTTGCGCCGGCGGACCATACAGCGTCGCCTGCGCCACGCGAAGGGCGTCGCGATTGGCGCGCACGTCGTGGACCCGAAAGATATGCCCGCCATTTGCATAGCCCAGGACCGTGGTGGCGATGGTGCCCGCGAGACGGTCCTCGGGCTGGTTGCCGAGCAGCTTGCCGATCATGGATTTGCGCGATGTGCCCACCAGGATCGCAAAATGGTCACGTTGCTGAACGGTGAATGAACGCAGTTGGCCCAGCTTTCCCAGCAGTTCGTAGTTTTCGGCCAGCGACTTGCCGAAGCCGAAGCCCGGATCGAGGATAAGCTGGTCAAGACCCATCCCGGCGCGCTGCGCCAGGTCGATGCTGCGGGCGAAGTAGCTGCGCATGTCGTCGAGCAGCGGAACCGTGCTGTCGCGATCCTTCTGCCAGTGCATGACGATGACGGGGACGCGGTGCAGGGCGGCGACGTCGGCCATTTCCGGCGCGCCCTGCAGGCCGTGCACGTCGTTGATGATGGTTGCGCCAGCCTGGACGGCCTGGTCGGCCACCAGGGGCTTGTAGGTATCGATGGAGAGCGGCGTGGTGATGCCGGCGGCCACCAGCGCATCGATGACCGGCATGACGCGATCAAGCTCTTGCTGCGTGCCGACGGGCTCGGCGCCCGGGCGGGTGCTTTCGCCGCCGATATCGATGATGTCGGCGCCCTCGGCGATCATCTGGCGGGCATGGGCGACGGCGCTCTCCACCAGATTATGCTGGCCGCCATCCGAGAAGCTGTCCGGCGTGACATTGAGGATGCCCATGACGAGCGGCGCCTGGCCCAGGATGAGCGGGGCACGGTCGGGCAGGGGGATGATATGGCTGGTGTGCATGGCGTGGTTCCGCGTCAGCGGAGGCTTACCTCCACCCTGAGGGTGACGACAAGTGTTCATCTTGGTCCGGCCCCGCTGTGGCCTCCATCACCCCACCCTCGGTCCCTCCCCATTCAGGGGAGGGAGGCGCCAGAGCCAGCGTTTGTGCTCATAGGCTCCCTCCACTCCGTGCGGGGGAAGGTCCGCTGCGGCTAGAACGGCCAGACCAGCATCAGCATGGGAACGGCGACGAGGACCACCAGCAGTGAGAGCGGCGCGCCGAGGCGTGCGTAGTCGCTGAACTTGTAGCCGCCGGGACCCATGACCAGGGTGTTGCACTGATGGCCGATGGGGGTGAGGAAGTCGCAGCCGGCGCCGATGGCCACGGCCAGCAGGAATGCCTCGGGGGCATAGCCGAGCTCGGTGGCGAAGGTGGCGGCGATCGGCGCCATGACCAGCACGGTGGCGGCATTGTTGAGGAAGGGGGTCACCGCCATGGCGGCGACCATGATGAGAGCCAGCGCGCCCCAGCCCGGAAGCGTGCTAGCGGTCATGGAGAGCCAGCTGGCGATAAGTTCGGTGCCGCCGGTGGTGCGCAGGGAATCCGAGACCGGAATCAGGCAGGCGAGCATGATGAGAATGGGCGCGTCGAGCTGGGTATAGACGTCGCGCAGGGGAATGGAGCGGGTGAGGACCGCCGCCACGGCGGCAGCGAAGAAGGCCGGGGCGACAGGGACCACGCCAAAGGCGGTGGCGGCCATGGCGACCAGCAGGATGCCCAAGGGAACAAGCCCGTTGCGGACGCTGCCCAGCCGCAGGCCGCGCTCGACGAGGGGAAGGCAGTCCCATTCGCGCAACAGCTCGGGCAGGCGCTTGAGATGCCCCTGCAGGAGGATCACGTCGCCATTCTGAAAGCGGATCTGCCCGAGCCGTTCGGTGAAGCGCTGGTCGCGCCGGCTGATGGCCAGGAGGTTGAGGCCGGTGCGATCGAACAGGGTGAGTTCCTGGGCGGTGGCGCCGATGAGAGCAGAGCTTTCCCCGATGACGGCCTCGATGATGCCGATGTCGGCGGCGTCCTTGGTGGCCGCGCCGCGCCGTTCGGAAAAGACGAGGCCGGACTGGGAGACCATCTTGTCCAAGGCATCGGCGGCGCCCTCGATGAGCAGGATGTCGCCGAGGCGCAGCTTGACGTCGGGCAGTGGCGTACGGCGCTGGCCGGTTGCGCCGAGGATGCGGATGATCATGGCCTGGCCGTCGGCATTGCGCTGGATTTCGGAGACGGTCTTGCCGATGGCCGGAGAATCTTCGGTGACGCGCGCCTCGGTGGTGTAATTCTTGATCTCGATGGCGCTTTCGAGCCCGGTTTCCTCGCGCCGGCGCTCGGGCAGCAGGCGGTAGCACAGCGCCAGGAAGATCACGCCAACCACGGACAGGGCCAGGCCCGTCGGGGTGTAATCGAACATGGTGAAGGGCTGACCGGTCATATCCTGGCGGACGCGGGACACGATGATATTGGGCGAGGTGCCGATCTGGGTCATCAACCCGCCCAGCAGCGAGCCGAAGGACATCGGCATCAGGAAGAGCGAGGGCGAGACGCCGGACTTGCGGGCCATCTGGAAGGCGATCGGCATCATGATGGCCAGGGCGCCGATATTCTTGACGAAGGCGCTGAGCACGGTGACCACGACGACCAGCAGGATCAGCTGGGCGCGCGGCGTGCTGATATTGGGCGCGAAGCGGCGCATGGCCACTTCCATGATGCCCGAGCGCGACACGGCGGCGCTGACCACCAGGGCGCTGGCGACGATGATGACGATATCGTCGGAAAAGCCGCTAAAGGCTTCGCCCGGTGACACGACTCCCAGAGCGAGGGCGGCGAGCAGGGCGCAGACCGCTACCACGTCATAGCGCCAGCGGCCCCATATGAAGGCCACCATCATGGCGCCAATGATCAGAAAGGCGAAGATTTGCGGCAGAGTCATTGCCATTCCATAAGTGGCGCAGGCGTCAATCGCAACACATCGCAGCTTGGGGCGGGCGGCAAGGGCGAAAATCGACATGCGATGATATATAGATGTGGAACCAGCCCAGAGACGCCGAATGGCGCGGAGGAAATACCCAATGAAGCAGCTTTTCACCACACTCGGCCCACGCAGCAAGGCGGAGCTCGGCATGATCCTGCCGCACGAGCACGTGTTTGTGGATCTGCGGACGCCCGACAAGGAGGGGTATGCTCAGGCGGACGTGGCGGAGGTGGTGGCGCTGATGGCGCCGCAGATCGAGGCGATCAAGGCGCAGGGGGTGACGGCGCTGGTGGAATGCTCCACCGGTGGGGTCGGGCTGCGGGTGGATTTCGACCTGGCCGTGTCGAAGGCCACCGGCTTTCCCATCGTGGTGCCGACGGGCAATTATCGCGAACCGTGGATCCCCGACTGGGTGCGGGCGGCGAGCGAGGATGAGCTGGAAGCCTGGATGCACAAGGAGCTGAGCCAGGGCATCGGCGAAACTGGGGTGCGGGCAGCCTGGATCAAGGTCAGCGCCGGCGATGACGGAATTACGCCGCTCGAGAGCAAGATCCTGCGCGCCGCGGCGCGGGCGGCCAAGGCCAATGATGCGGTGATCGGCTCGCACACCATCAAGGGGCGGGTGGTGATGGACCAGCTCGATATCATCGAGGCCGAGGGCCACAGCGCCAGCCGTTTCATTTCGATCCATACCCAGGCCGAACCCGATTTCGAGATGCACAAGGCGGTAGCGGCGCGTGGCGCCTGGATCGAATATGACAATCTGGGCTGGGTGCCGGACGAAGAAAGCGTGCCGCTGATCCTCAAGGCGCTGGAAGCCGGGCTCGGCAAGCAGCTGCTGCTGAGCCACGACATGGGCTGGTTTGACCCCGCCAAGCCCGGCGGCGGCGAGCCGCGGCCTTATACGCATCTGGTGGGCAGCATATTGCCCAAGCTGCGGGCGGCGGGTGTGGACGAGGCGATGATCGTGCAACTGACGGAGATCAATCCGTTCGAGGCCTTTGCGCGGTAGGGGCTTGGGGCACGCTGCAACGGGGGTGTTCGTGGAGATGACCCCCACCCAACCTCCCCCTGGAAGGGGGAGGGGCTGATCGCGTGTGGGGCACGATCTGCAACACCCACCAAGCGGTTCCTCCCCCTGTCAGGGGGAGGTTAGGTGGGGGTACTCGGATCTGCCGACTACCCCAGGAACGCCGCCCGATACGCCCGCGGCGTCGTGCCCTTCAGGGCCTTGAACTGGCGGTTGAAGTTGGCGAGCGAGTCGTAGCCGACCTCGCCGGCGATCGTGCCGATGGGCATGGGGCCGGAGGAGAGCAGGGCGCAGGCGCGACCGATGCGCAGGCGGATGAGATACTGGCTCACGGTCTGGCGCGTGTGGCGCTGGAAGGTGCGGTGCAGGCCCGAGGGGCTGAGCGCGGCGATATCGGCAAGCTGGGAAATGGTGATCGGCTCGGCGAAGTGGGCGTGGATGTGATTGAGCACGCGGTCGATGCGGCCCCGGTCGGTGGCGGCGGGCGCCAGCTCGGGGGCGGTGGCCGAGAGCGGCGTCGCGGCGCGGTCGCCGGCCAGCCGGGTCAGGATGCTAACCAGGCGCAGGAAGCGCTCGACGGGCGGCTGGGTGAAGAGATCCTCGACCTGTGGCCGGACGGCCTCCGCTGTCTCGGGGGAGAATTGCAGGCCATGCGCAGCGCGGGCCAGCATGGCGGCGACGGCGCGCAGCTCGGCATTGGCGGTGAGCCGTTCGGCCCAATCGGGCAGGAACCACATGACAAGCGCGACATGGGGCTGGCCGGCGTCCGGACGGTCCAGCGAATGCCAGGTATGGGGCAGGTAGGGGCCGATCAGCACCAGATCGCCGGGCTCGTAGCGGCCGATATGGTCGCCGATGAAGCGCTGGCCGCGTGAATTGAGCGTCAGCGTCAGCTCGAATTCCGGATGGTGATGCCACTGGAAGGGAATGCCGTCATCGAGGCGCCGGTTGAGACTGGCCCAAGAGGCGCCTTCGTCGGGGGTGAGGCGTTCCAGATAGGGCTTCATATGGCGCCGTTCGGTCTCCGTACGCCAGAATAATATCAATATTGGCCAGCCTTGGGCAAGCGGGACTGGAGGCAGGCGGCTAGGATCACTGCATCAGCAAGCCCGAAGGGGACGCAAAATGGGAGTGAACCATGCAGCCGAGCACCAAACGCGACAGCCATCCCACCACGCAGGTGGTGACCACCCAGCTCAAGGACATCGTCAAGAAGCTGCCCCTGCGGGTGCTGAGCCCGGAAGACTGGGAACACTGGGTGACCAGGGGCTATGTGATTGTTCGCGCTGCGGTGCCGCCGGAAAATGTCGAGCGGCTCAAGGCCTTGCTCTGGGAATTTGATGAAAAGAATCCGGACGACCAGTCCACCTGGTACGCGCCGCAGCGTCGCGATCACATCATGAAGGAGCTCAACGGCACGGGCATGGTGGAGATCTACAACCACCAGTATCTGTGGGACAACCGCATGGAGCAGCGGATCTATGATGCCTTCGTGGACATCTGGGACATGGAGGAGCTGTGGACCAGCATCGACCGGGCCAATCTCAACGTGCCCAAGAAGGTGCATGGCAACCCGAACGGGTTCATCCACTGGGACAGCGATACTTCGCTCGATCCGCTGCCGATCGGCGTGCAGGGGGTGTTGAGCCTGGTCAAGCAGGACGGCGATGTCGGCGGGTTCCAGTGCATTCCCGAGCTGTTCTACGACTTCGACAACTGGGTGAAGACCCAGCCGGCCGACCGCGACCCGATGCATCCGGATACGACCGGGCTGACGATCACCAATATCGAGATGGAGCCGGGCGACCTGATGATCTTCAACACGCTGCTGGCGCATGGCGTGCGGCCCAACCACTCCAAGGACCGGGTGCGCATGGCGCAGTATATCTCGATGTTCCCGGCCGATGAGGCCAACGTGGCCGAACGCGCCGAGCGCATCAGGCTGTGGCGCGAGCTGGACCACCCGCAGCGCGATGCCTTTCCCGGCGATCCGCGCGAGTGGGAGAAGAAGCACGCCACGACGGCCAAGCTGACACCGCTGGGCGAGAAGCTGCTGGGGCTCAAGAGCTGGCACCAGGCGGGTTGAGACACAAGGCGGCACGGCAGGAATGAAATTCCCGTCGTGCCGATTTCTTCGGAATATCCAGTGCCTGTAGCCGGTTGGCGGGGCTGCGTGCGCCTGCTACATCCCGCGGCAATGTCCAGCGTCATCCCCTTCATCAAGCGCTTTGTGCCCGGCCTGGCGCCTGTCAGCCTGGGCGAGCGGCTGCGCGCGTCGATCGGTGCGCTGATCGGCATCCTGGTGACTGGGGCGGTGGCGAGCCTGGCCCTGGGGGGAAGCCCCGATGCACCGCTGCTGATCGCGCCCATGGGGGCTTCGGCGGTGCTGCTGTTTGCCGTGCCGACAAGTCCCCTGGCCCAGCCCTGGTCGATCATTGGTGGCAATACGATCTCAGCGCTGATCGGGGTGAGCTGCGCGCGCTATGTGGGCGACCCGATGCTGGCTGCGGCGCTGGCGGTGGGGCTGGCGATCGCGGCGATGATGGCGCTCAAATGCCTGCACCCGCCGAGTGGCGCGGTGGCGCTGACCGCGGTGCTGGGCGGGCCGGCCATCCAGGCGGCGGGCTTCGGTTTCGTGGTCTGGCCGGTGCTGGTGAACTCGATCCTGCTGCTCGTGGCGGCGCTGCTGTTCAACAACCTGACCGGGCGGCGCTATCCCCACCTGGCGCCTGTGCCGGGCAATCCGCACCGGACGGCCGATCCGCTACCGATGGGGCGGCTGGGCGTGACGCAGGACGATATCAGCGCGGTGCTGGCGCAGTATGATCTAGTTATGCCGGTGGCGACGGATGACCTCGAGGATATCCTGCATAGGGCGGAATTGCGGGCCTATGACCGGCGCTCGGGCGGTGTGACCTGCGGGCAGATCATGAGCCGGGACGTGCAATCGGTGGGGCCCAAGACGAGCCTGCGCGAAGCCCTGCGGCATCTGCGCGAGCATCACATCAAGGCGCTGCCGGTGGTGGACCTCGACAACAAGGTGATCGGCATCCTGACGCAGACCGATTTGCTGGACAAGGCCGACTGGGGGATGTCGGCGACGGGCTCGGGGCTGGGCTGGCGGCTGCGGGCAATCAGCAATTCGGACCGGGCGCTCAAGGGCAAGGTCGAGGATATCATGAGCGCGCCGGTCAAGGCCGCGCGGCCGGAGACGCATATTGCCCAGATCGTGCCATTCATGGCGGATGCGGGGCTGCATCACCTGCCCGTGGTGGATGGCGAGGGGCATCTGGTGGGCATGGTGACGCAGTCGGACTTGATGGCAGCCATGTTCGCCGTGGCGACAGACAGCCCGGCCTAGCGCCAGCCGCCCCTGGCTTCGAGGGTGGATTTCAGCAACAGCGTGAGCACGGCCATGAAGGCCAGCGTCGAGCTGGCGGCGAAGGCGCCGGTGACGTTGAAATCGTTGAAGAGCTGGCTGATCTGGAGGGGCAGGGTGTTGGTCTGGCCGCGAATGGAGCCCGAGACGACCGAGACGGCGCCGAACTCGCCCATGACGCGGGCATTGGTGAGGATGGCGCCGTAGAGGATGGCCCAGCGGATATTGGGCAGGGTGACGAACCAGAACATCTGCCAGCCATTGGCGCCGAGCGAGAGCGCGGCTTCCTCATCCTCGGTGCCCTGCTGCTGCATCAGCGGGATCAGCTCGCGGGCCACGAAGGGCGCGGTGACGAAGAGGCTGACAAGCACGATGGCGGTGGTGGTGAACATCAGCTGGATGCCGGCGCCCTGCAGGGTGGGGCCGAGCAGGCCCTGGCCGCCATAGAGGAAGAGATAGACCACGCCGGCCACGATGGGGCTGACGGCGGCGGGCAGCTCGATGATGGTGATGAGCACCTGCCGGCCGGGGAACTTGAAGCGGGTGACTAGCCAGGCGACGCAGATGCCAACCACGATATTGATCGGGACGACGATCAGCGCCGTCAGAACGGTGAGGCCGATAGCGTGCAGGGTGTTGGGTTCGACGATATTGGCGAGATAGACGCCCAGGCCCTCGCGCAGCGCAAAGGCGAAAATCAGCAGCAGCGGCACCACCAGGATGGCGGCGGACAGCCCGAAGGCGAGGGCGATCAGCGTGATTTCGGCGAGGGAACGCGGCTGGGTGCGTGTGGCGTGCATCAGCGGCTCCGATCGGCATAGCGCGTCTGCCAGGCCTGGAGGGCATTGGTCAGCAGCAGGGTGAGGAAAGCGGCGAGGAGGAGGACGAAGGCGAGGGCGGCGGCGCCCTCGTAATTGTATTCCTCAAGGCGGATGAAGATTAGCAGCGAGACGATCTCGGTGAGGCCGGGCAGGTTGCCGGCGATGAAGACCACGGCGCCGAATTCGCCGAGCGAGCGGGCAAAGGACAGCACGCAGCCGGCCATGAAGGCGGGGAGGATGGTGGGCCAGATGACGCGGGCAAAAATCTGCCATCGCGTGGCGCCCAGGGTACGGGCGGCCTCTTCCAGCTCGACCTGCACCTCTTCGAGCACCGGCTGGACGGTGCGCACCACGAAGGGGATCGAGGTGAAGGCCATGGCGAGGATGATGCCGAGCTGGGTGTAATTGACCTTGATGCCGTTGGGCTCGAGAAACTGGCCATACCAGCCGCTATCGGCGAAGAGGGTCACGAGGACGAGGCCAGCCACCGCGGTGGGCAAGGCGAAGGGCAGGTCGACCAGGGCATCGAGGATGCGCTTGCCGGGGAAGCTGTAGCGGGTGAGCACCCAGGCCAGCAGCAGGCCGAAGGCGCCGTTGAACAGGGCGGCGATGAAGGCCGAGCCGAAGGTGATGCGATAGGCGGCGAGCGAGCGGTTGGAGCCGACGATGCGCCAGAACTCTTCCCAGCCCATGCCCCCGACCTTGAGCAGCATGGCGAGCAGGGGCAGGGCGATGATGATGGTCAGATAGAGCATGGAGACGCCCAGCGTCAGCCCGAAGCCGGGCAAGAGGTGCTTGCTGCGTCGCGATGCCATGGATGGTCCTCAGAGGCGGACGGCGTGGCCCCGGGCCACGCCGCAAAGGTCGGAACGGCAGATTACTGGTTCAGGAAGACCCGGTCGAGCAGGCCGCCATCGGCGAAGTGCTCTTCGGAGGCCTTGTCCCAGCCGCCAAAGGCATCCTCGATGGTCACGAGGCGCACTTCGGGGAAGTCCGCGGCATGTGCTGCGGCGACGGTTTCGTCCTGCACGCGGTGGAAATTGGCGGCGGCGACTTCCTGGCCGGCGGGCGAGAACAGGAAATCGAGATAGGCCTTGGCCAGGTCACGGCTGCCACGGGCGTCGACGACCTTGTCGACGATGGCGACCGGGAATTCGGAGAGGAAGCTCACCGAGGGGATGACCGTCTCGTAGTTGTCGGCGCCGAGCTGGTTGCGCACGCTCAGCACCTCGGCCTCGAAGGTGACCAGCACGTCGCCAAGCTGGCGCTCGGTGAAGGCGGTGGTGGCGGCGCGACCGCCGGTCTCGAAGACCGGGACATTGGCGAAGAGCTTGGTGAGGAAGGCCTCGATCTGGGCTTCATCGCCGGCATATTCCTCGACCGCCCAGGCGCGGGCGGCGAGATAGGTATAGCGGCCGTTACCCGAGGTCTTGGGATTGGGGAAGATGACCTGCACGCCGTCGCCGGCCAGATCGCCCCAGTCGCTGATGCCCTTGGGATTGCCGGCGCGCACCAGGAAGGCCGGGAAGGAATAGAAGGGCGCGGCATTGTTGGGGAATTCGCTGGCCCAATCCTCGGACACGACGCCGCCCTCAACGAGGCGGGCGATATCGGTCACCTGGTTGAAGGTCACGACATCGGCGGCGAGGCCTTCCAGAATGGCGCGGGCCTGGGTGGAGGTGCCGGCATGGGACTGGTTGACCGTGACAGTGGCACCCGAGGCCGCATAGGCGGCGTTCTGCGCCTCGAACAGCTCGCGGGCGATGTCGTAGGAGGCGTTGAGGATGTCGGTGGGCTGGGCAAAGGCCGGGGTGCCGAGGGTGAAGACCGCTGCGGCGACGGCAAGGAGCTTGTGCATGGACGCTGTTTTCCAACGATTGAGAGGCATTGGGCAGGGTGATGCAACGGCCCCCGTTGCGCCGTCCAGCGGTAAAGCACTGGTTTGGATGAGTAATTTACGGGCAGGCGCAGCGGCGCTAGCGGCATTGCGCGGGAAGGGAAGGTGGAGGGATTTTGTTTCGAGGGCAGTTGGCACCACAGACGGCAGCAGCCCGCCTTCCCCTTGTGGAAGAGAGTAGGGGGTGGGGTGGGTTGGCCCCGATATCGGGGCTCTCTCACCCCCTCCCGGCCTCCCCATCAAGGGGGGGAGGTGCTGTCCGGCGTGTTTGGCAAAATATTGCCTCAAAAACGGAGAGGACCTCCCCCTTGATGGGGGAGGTAGGAGGGGGTGGTGTGACGGGTGCCGGACACGCGGCGACATACCCCCACCCGACCCCTTCGGGGCCACCCTCCCCACAAGGGGAAGTCGGCAAAGAAAAGGCGCCGCTGGTGCGGCGCCTTGTGGAGTTGAGTCCGGAAAGGGCGCTAAGCCGCTGTCAGTTCAGGGACTTTACCGGCTCGGCGAAGAGGTCGTATTCGTCGCTTTCGGTGACGAGGACGTCGATCATGTCGCCGGGCTTGATGCCGGTGGCGTTGGAGACGATCACCTGGCCGTCGATTTCGGGCGCGTCCCACTTGGAGCGGGCGATGGCCTTGTTGGTCTCGGGCTGCACATCGTCAACCAGCACCTGGATGGTGCGGCCGACCTTCTTGGCGAGCTGGCCGGTCGAGACATTCTGCGCCACTTCCATCAGGCGCTCGAAGCGATCCTGCATGACATCGTCGGGGACGATGCCCTCGAGCTCATTGGCCGGCGCGCCGGTAACGGGCTCATATTTGAAGCAGCCGGCGCGGTCGATCTCGGCCTCTTCGATGAAGTCGAGCATCATCTCGAAGTCTTCCTCGGTCTCGCCGGGGAAGCCGACGATGAAGTTGGACCGGACCGTGAGATCGGGGACCTGCTCACGCCACTTCAGAATGCGGTTGAGCGTCTTGTCCTGGTGGGCAGGACGGCGCATCGCCTTGAGCACCTTGGGCGAGGCGTGCTGGAAGGGAATGTCGAGATAGGGCAGGACGAGGCCCTCGGCCATCAGCTCCATCACCTGGTCGACATGGGGATAGGGATAGACGTAGTGCAGGCGCACCCAGGCGCCGAGCTGGCCCAGCTCCTTGGCCAGGTCGTAGAACTTCGCCTTGACCGGGCGGCCGCGATAATTGCTCTCGGCATAGCGGATATCGACGCCATAGGCGCTGGTATCCTGGGAGATGACCAGCAGCTCCTTGACGCCCGAGCGGATCAGGCCCTCGGCCTCGCCCAGGATTCCGGCGGCAGGCCGGCTGGCCAGGTCGCCGCGGATCTGGGGGATGATGCAGAAGGAGCAGCGATTATTGCAGCCTTCGGAAATCTTGAGATAGGCGTAGTGGCGCGGGGTCAGCTTGAGGCCGGTCTCGGGCACCAGGTCGACGAACCTGTTGGGCACGGGCGGCAGATGCTCGTGCACGGCCGACACGACGTTCTCATACTGATGCGGGCCGGAAATGGCGAGCACCGAGGGATGGGTGGCGCGGATCAGCTCTTCCTCGACGCCCAGGCAGCCGGTGACGATGACGCGGCCGTTCTCGCTGAGGGCTTCGCCGATGGCTTCGAGCGATTCCTGCTTGGCGCTGTCGAGAAAGCCGCAGGTGTTGACGAGGACGATGTCGGCGCCGGCATAGTCGCGGCTGAACGAATAGCCCTGGCTGCGCAGGGTCGACATGATGCGCTCGCTGTCGACGAGGGCTTTGGGGCAGCCGAGGCTGACGAGGCCAATTTTTGGCGCTTGGCTCATGTGAGCGGTATTTCCGATGTGGGAATGGTTGCGCGCGTCATACAGAATGTTTGACGGTTACGCAATGTGACTGCCCCTCGCATGGCGCGGGGCAGGCCTGATCGTGACGGATGGCCGCGGGGTGATTGGTGCCGATCAGCGAACGCTGCGTTACGAATTGTTTAGTTTTCACTGAGGGTTGCGGCGGCTATGGGTTCGGCTGCTGCGCCAGCGCGGCCAGTTGATTCAAAGGAAATTCAATGTTCGATCGTCTCTCCGCATATGCGCCGCAGGCCCTCGCCGTGCTGCGCATCGTCGCCGGCCTGCTGTTTCTCCTGCATGGTACCCAGAAGCTGTTCGGCTTCCCCGCGACCGAAATGTCGCCGCCGCTGATGAGCCTGTTCGGCGCTGCCGGCCTTATCGAGCTGATCACCGGCGTGATGATCATTGCCGGCTTCTTCACCCGTCCGGGCGCCCTCATCGCTTCGGGCACCATGGCCGTGGCCTATTGGATGGTCCACGCTCCCAACAGCCTGTACCCGACGAATAACGGTGGCGATGCCCCGATCCTGTTCTGCTTCGTGTTCCTGTACCTGGTGTTTTCCGGTCCGGGCGCCTGGAGCGTCAACAACAAGTAAACTTGTTGGGTGAATGAGAAAGGCCGCCGGGATGGATGTCCCGGCGGCCTTTTTTGTTCTTGCCGTTGCCTCAACCGATGCCCCTGCCCATCACAGATCGTCACCCTCGGGCTTGACCCGAGGGCTCTGTACTTGCGGAGCGCCCATCAAGTTAAGTGCCCTCGGGTCAAGCCCGAGGGTGACGTCCGGTGGGGGTGAGGCACCGGGCGTGTAGTTGCTGCCAACGAGGTTCCCCCAGCTCACACCTTTGGCGGTGGGGTGCGCTTGGCGGTGCGGCGGGGCTTGAAGACTTCGCCGGAGGTGGTGGCCGGGGCACGGGGTGGTTCCGGCGTGGCGGGCGTGGCCGGCGTCACATAGGGTGCGGGCTCGGTGGCCGGGGTGATGTATTCATCGGCCTCGGCATAGTCGGCGTCTTCGCCCTCTTCGGCCAGGTCGCGGATGGCTTCGCGGACCTCGTCGAGCAGGGATGCCGAATAGCGGGAGCGGTTGACCGTCTCGCCGCTCGATTCATGGGCCTTGAACCACACCAGCAGCGCCTCGCAGGCAATGCGCAGGCCGACCAGGGACAGCAGGCCGAAGACGGCGATTTCGAGCAGGCCCCAGAGGCCGGTGCCGAAACCGAAGCCGAAGCTCCAGAACAGATGGCTGATGGCCCAGAGCAGGATGCCGGCCAGACCCAGCGCATAGAGGATGGGCACCAGCTTGGGCGACAGGATCGCGTCGAGCCGGAACAGGGTCTGGCGCGTAAAGAGTCGTTTCAGGTCGTCCAAGGTCATCTCGTCCCTCCAGGGCGGCGCGATTGAATGTTACGCAACTAGGCCATGCAGACCAGTGCTGACAAGGCTTTCCTCTGTTGCGGAAATGGTGGGGCCGAAATGGCGCTCGAAAGCGGTGCGGAGCACCGAGTCGACCTCGGGCATGGAGGCCAGCTGGCCCAGATCCTCAAAGCTGGTGACGCCCTGGTCGGAAATGCCACAGGGCACGATGCCGTCATAGTGGCCGAGATCGGGCATGACGTTGAGCGAAATGCCGTGGAAGGTCACCCATTTGGAGACGCGGACGCCGATGGCGGCGATCTTGTCTTCCCTGAGCACGCCCTTGTCCGGCCGCCGGACCCAGACGCCGATGCGGCCCTCGCGGCGCTCGCCGACGATGTTGTGGGCGGCCAGTGTATCGATCACCCAGCTTTCGAGCCCCTTGACGAGACAACGGATGTCGCGCCCGCGCCGGGTGAGGTCCAGCATGACATAGGCCACGCGCTGGCCCGGGCCATGATAGGTATATTGGCCGCCCCGGCCGGCATCATAGACGGGGAAGCGATCGGACAGCAGGTCGGCCGCGAGAGCAGAGGTGCCTGCGGTATAGAGCGGGGGGTGTTCGAGCAGCCAGATGGCCTCCTCGGCCTCGCCCGCGGCAATGGCGGCGGCGCGGGCGCGCATGGTTTCCAGCGCCAGCGGGTAGGGCACCGGCTCGGGCGAAATGATCCACTGCACCGGCCGGGCATCGCTGCGTGCCAATTTGCTACTGATTTCGCAGTCCGCGGGGCTCGTCGTTAACGCTTCCATAACCATGCTTGCCAGAGAGTTGCCTGTAACAGATTCAGCGGCGCCATGATGTCGGCGCCGGAACGGGTTCAATCCATATCTATGAACACACTAGACAATATTGAAGTGGACATCACCGTCGAGCTTGGCGCGACGACGATGCCAATCCATCACCTGCTTCGGATGGGCCGCGGCGCGGTGATCGAACTCGATGCCGACGAAAACGACCCGCTCAACATCTACGCCAACAATACCCTGATTGCCCATGGGGAAGTGAGCGTCGAGGACGGACACCTGCGGGTACTGATCTCCGAAAAAATCTACCGCCGCGGCTAGGGGCATCGCCTTTCAGGTGATGCCGGCCTGCAAGCCCCGGTTTGCTGCGCTCCGGTGCTCACGTACATTTCGGTACGCTCCGCTCCGGTGCTCGCAAACCGCGCCTTTCGGCTCGGCCTGACCTGAAATGCGACGCCCCTCGTGCCCGCCATGAGCGCCTCATGGGAAATCTCGATTTAATTGCTTGAGGTTCCGGGAGACCTTTGCTACATCCCCACTCGCTTCGCCCCCGGGCGTGGCTCTACCAAAGCGTGCGGTCGTGGCGGAATTGGTAGACGCGCAGCGTTGAGGTCGCTGTGTCGCAAGACGTGGAAGTTCGAGTCTTCTCGACCGCACCAAAATCTTCCCCTCGGGGTCGATCTGCAATAAAACGCAACGGGTTAGCTGAGTGATATCGGCGCCCGTTGTTTTTTTGCCCAAATGTTCCCCAGTTGATTGCCATGCCTTGCCGTTTCGAGCGCCCCGGCTCTTGCCAGCGGGGTTCGCGCTGCTCCAAGCTCGCGAGGGGCCGGTGGAACCGGAATGGGTAGTGCGGCGTTTCCTCGCGTTACCTTGGGGGTCAGATGACATCGATTGAATTGGCGGCTCCATCCGCTGAACAATATCGTCTGCTGGTCGAGGCCATAACGGATTACGGCATCTATATGCTGACACCCGAAGGACTGGTGTCGAGCTGGAATGCCGGCGCAAAGCGCTTCAAGGGCTATGAGGAACACGAAGTGCTGGGGAAGCACTTTTCGATGTTCTATACGCCCGAGGACCTGGCGAGGGGGCTGCCTGACCACGCCTTGCAGGTGGCGGCCAGCGCGGGACGGTTCGAGACGCAGGGCTGGCGGCTGCGCAAGGATGGCACGCGCTTCTGGGCCCATGCGGTGATCGATCCGATCATGGGCCAGGACGGGGCCCTGCTGGGCTTTGCCAAGATCACCCGCGACATCACCGACCGGCGCCGTGCAGAGATCGAGCTGGCGCGCTCGCAGGACATGTTCCGGCGGCTGGTGCTGGGCGTGACCGACTATGCGCTCTACATGATCAGCCCCGATGGCATCGTCACCAACTGGAATGCCGGGGCCGAGCGGATCAAGGGCTATACGCCCGAGGAGATCGTCGGGCAGCATTTCGAGCGCTTCTATACGCAGGAAGACCGGGCGTCTGGGGCGCCGGCCCGGGCGCTGGAGGTAGCGCGGGAGACCGGCAAGTTCGAAAAGGAAGGCTGGCGCGTCCGCAAGGACGGCACCCGGTTCATGGCGCATGTGGTGATCGACGCCATCCGCGACCCGGATGGCAGCCTGATCGGGTTCGCCAAGATCACTCGGGACATTACCGAGCGGATGCGGGTGCAGCAGGAGCTGGAGACGGCGCGCGAGCAGCTGCTGCAGTCCCAGAAGATGGAGGCCATCGGCCAGCTCACCGGGGGCGTGGCGCATGACTTCAACAATCTGCTGATGGCGGTGCTGAGCAGCCTCGAACTGCTGCGCAAGCGGCTTCCGGACGACCCGCAGGCCTTGCGGCTGCTGGAAAATGCCCGGCAGGGCGCGGAACGCGGGGCAGCGCTGACGCGCAGCATGCTGGCCTTTGCGCGGCGCCAGGACATGGCGATCCAGCCGGTGGATGTGGCGGACCTGGTGCGCTCGATGCAGGAGATGCTGAGCAGCTCGCTGGGCGCCATGATCGCGGTGGATATTGCCTTTCCCAGCAATCTGCCTCCGGCGCTGAGCGACCCCAATCACCTGGCCGCGGCCATCCTCAACCTCACGGTCAATGCGCGCGACGCCATGCCGGGGGGCGGCACGATTCGAATCTCGGCCAGTCAGGATGGCGAATTCGTGCGGCTCAGCATTGCCGACAGCGGCGAGGGCATGGATGAAGCGGTTCTGGCGCGGGCACGCGAGCCGTTCTTCACCACCAAGGGCGTGGGCAAGGGGACCGGGCTGGGCCTCTCCATGGTGCATGGCATTGCCGAGCAGTCTGGCGGGCGGCTGGAGCTGAGGAGCAAGCCGGGCGAGGGGACGGTGGCCGAACTCTGGTTGCCGGTGGCGCAGGCTGAGGCGGGCGTGCAGACGCCGGCGCCGGTAGCGGTGGTGGCCGCCGAGCCAGAGCAGCGCCGGCTGCGCGTGCTGGCGGTGGACGACGATTATCTGGTGCTGATGAACACCGCGACGATGCTGGAAGATCTGGGCCACGAGGTGGTGGAGGCCACGTCGGCGGCGGAGGCGCTGTCGCGGCTGGAGGAAGCGACGTTCGACCTCGTGATTTCCGACCACGCCATGCCCAAGATGACCGGTGCCCAGCTGGCCGAGGTGGTCGCTGGGAAATGGCCGGGCATGCCGGTGCTGATCGCCACGGGCTATGCGGAGCTGCCCGAGGGCGCCGGACGGCGCCTGCCGAAGCTGTCCAAGCCATTCTCCCAGAACCAGCTGCATGACGCGATCTGGGAGATCGTACGGTGAAGGCCTAGTCGGGGACCTTGGCGGCCTCGAGCGCCGTCGTGATGGTGCCCTGATCCGGCGGAAGATCGAGATAGCCCTGGCCGATAAGCCAATCGCGCAGGATGACGTTGAGGGCGTCATTATGCGTCATGCGACCGCGCGGCGGCTCGTCCCGATGCGCGATGAAGCGTTCGAGGGCTTCGATCAGATCATCTTCGAGGGTGATGTCGGGTTCGGAGCGCAGCAGCTCGGTCATCGCCGCGGACCCTCGTCCTCGACATTGCGGGGCTTGGGAGGCGCCTTGCCATCATGCTTGCCGCTGTTGGGGCCGATGTCCTTGCGAGGCGGGTTGGCGCCCCCGGGTCGCTCCTGCCGGTCATAGTGTTCTTCGGTCGCCGGATGTGGATCGGCCACATCATGCGTTTTCGACGTGTTCGAACCGGTTGGCAGGCCGTCGCGGCCGGTTGATGTTGGGGTGGTCATGTGACCCTCCTGATCCCTGTGGGACCAGTAACGCTGCGGACACCGCGAGGTTCACGCCGCGCCGGGCAAAAGAAAGGGCCGCCCTTGGGCGGCCCTGATTTCGCGCGCTAGCTGGCGGGCGGCGTTACCGGCTCGGTGGTCGGAGCGGCATCGGCCGGGGGGGCGGTGCTGTTATCGGCCGGCGGCGCCTCGCCACACGCGGCCAGCGCAAGAGCCATCACCACGGCAAGTGGCGCGAGCAGTTTTCGGGACATGGGATCTCCTTTGGATGAACCTCTGATTGATCTTGGTCTTCACACGGCCGTGAGCTAACGGCCCCTTTGAGGCAAAGATGCGGCCAACGAAATCCGGACTGCTGATAGCCTAGCTGGGGGGACGCGCCTTGCGATGGGCCGCCAGGCTGGGCGGCGCCTCGAAGAACCAGGCGTCTTCGAGTCGGAGCGACAGCTCTTCATCGGTGATGGCGTCGAGGTGGATGAGCAGGGCGGGCTGGCCGATATAGGGATCGGTCTCAAAGTAGATATCAGGCGAGATTTCCATCAGCAGCGCCTTCTGGTCGGGCGGGCACTGCAGCACGAGCGTGGTGGCGTCGAGCAGGTGGGCGAAATCATTGTCGTGAACCTTGAGCGCCGGCGTGCCATTGCTGGTGGCTCGCGCGATGCCGGGCAAAGCGCGCTGTCGGGCCAGTTGCTCGATGCGAATGAATGCCTGGTCGAGATCGTTCGTCATGTGCGCCTGACCATCCTGAATCTCTTCCCCCTAGTCTGGCGCATCGCGAGCCAATTGGCTACAGCTTGGCCTGCCCCGAAACCCGGTCACACAAGGGCCTCCAATGAGCACAGATCCCGAGACAGCGCCCGGCCCTGAGGCCGGGATGGACCCCAATGCGTTCCGCGATCGCGAAGACCGCATCAGCACGCTCTGGATGGAGCGGCTGCGCGCCTATCTGGCCGCCAACCGGGATGACGATGTCGCCACCGTCATGGAGCCGCTGCATGCGGCCGATGTGGGCGACGTGCTCGAATCGCTCGATGCCGATGAGCGGCTGCACCTGGTGCGGCTGCTGGGCGATCGTTTCGACTATTCGGCACTGACCGAAGTCGACGAATCGGTCCGCATGGAGCTGATGGACGAGCTGGCCAACGCGGAAATCGCGCGGGGTGTGGCCGGACTCGACAGCGACGACGCCGTGGCGATTCTCGAGGATCTCGAGCAGGAGGACCGGGACGAGGTCCTGGCCAAGCTGCCGACCTTCGAGCGGTTGAGCCTCAAGCGCAGCCTCGATTTTCCCGATGATTCCGCCGGGCGGCGGATGCAGACCGATTTCATCGCCATCCCGCCATTCTGGACGGTGGGGCAGACGATCGACTACCTGCGCAGCGAGCCCGACCTGCCGGACGAATTCTACCAGATCTATGTGGTCGACGCCTCCTATCAGGTGCTCGGGACCCTACCGCTGGACAAGTTCCTGCGCGCCCAGCGCGCCACCTCGATCGAAGCGCTGATGAACACCAATTTCGTGCTGGTGGACGCCAACGAGGACCAGGAAGAGGCGGCACGCGACTTCGAGCGCTACGATCTGGTCGAAGTGGGCGTGGTCGACGAGAGCAAGCGGCTGGTCGGCGTGCTGACCATCGACGACATCGTGGACGTGATCCACGAGGAAGCCGACGAGGACATCAAGCTGCTGGCCGGCGTCGGCGACGAGGATATTTCGGACACCACGATCGACACGGTGCGCAGCCGTGTGCCGTGGCTGGTGGTCAACCTGTTCACGGCGGTGGGGGTCTCCTTTGTCATCGGTCTGTTCGGGGCGACCATCGACCAGATGGTGGCCCTGGCCGTGCTGATGCCGATCGTCGCCTCGATGGGCGGCAATGCCGGCACGCAGACCATGACGGTGACCGTGCGCGCGCTGGCCATGCGTGAACTGGACGGGCGGCGGCTGCGGCGGCTGATCGGGCGCGAGGTGATCGTCGGTTTCGTCAATGGCGTGATCTTTGCCATCCTGATCGGGCTGGTTACCTGGCTACGCTTCAACGACATGCAGCTTGGCATCGTCATTGCCCTCGCCATGGTGATCAACCTGATCGTGGCCGGCACGGCGGGCATACTGATCCCGCTGATGCTCGACAAGTTCAAGGCGGACCCGGCCATTGCCTCGGCGGTGTTCGTGACGACGATCACCGACGTGGTCGGCTTCTTTGCCTTTCTGGGCATTGCCGGGCTGTGGTTCGGGCTGTTCTAGCCGTGGCGGAGCCGGGCAAGATCATCTTCCTGCATGGCGCGTCGAGCAGCGGGAAATCGACCATTGCACGCAGCATACAGGCCCGGATCGGGCTGCCGTTCTGGCACATTTCCATCGATCACCTGCGCGATGCAGGCGTGCTTCCGACGGCGCGCTTCAAGGCCGGCGAGTTTGACTGGAAGGCGGCCCGTCCAGCCTTCTTTGACGGGTTCCATCACTCGCTGGCCGCCTATGCCGGTGCGGGGAACAACCTGGTGCTGGAGCATATCCTGGACACCGATGGCTGGCTTGACGACCTCGTACGGCTATTCGCACCGTTCGACGTGTTCTTTGTCGGGATCCATTGCCCCTTGCCGCTGCTCATCGCGCGGGAAAAGGCGCGCGGGGACCGGCCGGTGGGGAGTGCGGAGCAGGATTTCCACACCATTCATGTCGGCAAGAGCTACGATCACGAGGTTCATACCGACGGTGACGCGCACGGGAATGTGACCCGGATCATAGCCGCGTGGGACGCGCGGTCCGGGCTGTCAGTCTTTGCGCGGCTCGCGGCGGAGCAATCCGGACGCGGTAGTTAAAAGGCCGTGGAATTGGGTCTTGGGCGGTTAACCGCATTGTCAGCGGGGCGGGGCCGTCGGGCAACGCCTTGGCCTTGGGACCGTTTCTTGTGTTGGCGGCAGGCTGGTTATTGGAACTGCTGAAGGAATTGCGAGCCATTCGGGCGTAGCCCTCATGGCCTCGCTGCCTAAAATCGCTCCACTGGAGCGATTTTGCCTGTGGCCGGCAGCGAGTGTGGCAACTTGGCCGCTTGCAAAGCATTTATGACGCAGTTAACGATTTGCTACCGGGTGCTGTAGGCGAGCAACGCCGACGTCCCGGAGTGAACGGCTGACAAGGAGCGATTATGCGTAGTCAACCGAAGGCCACTATGTGGCGAGCAGCAAGCTGGACTATGGTTTGCCTGTTCTCAATGGGATTGGTTTTCTCCGTCGTTGCTGGCGTCTAGGCGCTAGAGTTATTCACGAGCAGCAATTCGGAAGGGCGCCCGTGCCACTGGGCGCCCTTCTTTTTTGAACAGGAGGCATCGCATGAAGCTGTTGATCGGCAACCGCAATTATTCGACCTGGTCGCTGCGGCCCTGGCTGGTGCTGAAGCATTTCGACATCCCCTTCGAGGATGAAGTCCTGCTGCTTTCGGGCGAAGGCTGGCGCGACGTGCTGGCCGAACGTTCGCCGACCGGCAAGGTGCCGGTGCTGATCGATGGCGACCTGGTCATTCCCGAGACCATCGCGATCATCGAATATGTGGCGGACAGTTTCCCCGACAAGACGATCTGGCCGGAAGACCGCGGCCAGCGGGCACTGGCGCGCGCCGCGGCCGCCGAGATGCATGCGTCGTTCCAGGCGCTGCGCAGCCATGCGCCGATGAACCTGCGGGCCTCCCATCCCGGCAAGGTCAATTGCGACGCGGTGGCGCGCGACCTGCACCGGCTGGAAACCCTGTGGGGCGAGCGCCTCGCCCAGTCGGGGGGGCCCTTCCTGTTCGGCGCCTTCACGGCGGCCGACGCCATGTTTGCGCCGGTGGCGACGCGCATCCGCACCTATGCCCTGCCGGTGTCGGACCTGCTGGGTGGCTATGTCGAGGCCATCTACAGCCTGCCCGCCTTCCAGGAATGGCTGACCCTGGCGCTGCGCGAGCCGTGGATCGTGGATGATGACGAGATCGATGTCATCCAGGGCCGCGTCAAACCCGGAATGCTGGCATGATCCACATGATCAAGCTCTGCGTGGGCGTATCGAGCCTTGAAGAGCTCGAAAGCTATCGTAATGAGCGGGCGCATTGGTGGGATGCCGACTATGGCGAGGACGTGCATGTGCATCGCACCCGCATGATGCCCAAGCGCGCGACGGAGATGGAGGGCAAGGCCTCGATCTACTGGGTCATCGCCGGGCAGGTGGTCTGCCGGCAGCCGATCCTGCGGCTGGCGCGCCATACCAATGCCGAAGGCATCGACTATTGCGACATCATCATGGCTCCGGACATGGTGCGCACCGTGCCCTATCCCAAGCGGCCATTCCAGGGATGGCGCTATCTGCGCCCCGAGGATGCGCCACCCGACCTTGGCGCCAACGAGAATGCCGAATCGCTGGCGCTGGCGGCGGACTTGGCCAAGCTGGGCCTCATTTAGGTCACCTCTGCGTGGGACGCGGCCAGCGGGCTTGCGGCAGGGCCGGGGGGGCCACATATTCAAGCCATGACAGACAAGGACGCCATAGCACGACATAGAGCGGGCCTGCCCGAGCAGGGCAAGGTGAGCGGCGATATCGCGGCCTTCGTCCAGAAGGTGGGACAGATGGCGCGGCCCGGAGCGGCGCAGGACGGCAGGCTGCTGTTCGCGCTGGACGCGACCATGAGCCGGCAACCGACCTGGGACCTGGCCTGTTCGCTGCAGGCTGAAATGTTCCGGGCGATTCCCAAGGCCAGTGCGCTGCAGGTGCAGCTGCTGTATTTCCGCGGCTTCGGCGAGTGCCGGGCCTCGAAATGGGTGGTAGATGCCGATGCGCTGGCCAAGCTGATGACCGGCATTGCCTGCCAGGGGGGCAATACGCAGATCTCCAAGGTGTTCGCGCATGCCCGCACGGAGCATGCCAAGAGGCGGATCAATGCCGTGGTCTATGTCGGCGATGCCATCGAGGAAAATGTCGACGACCTGGCCGAGAAGGCCGGACAGCTTGGCCTGCTCGGCTGCCCGATGTTCGTCTTCCAGGAGGGACGGGACGCGCGGGTCGAAGCGGCGTTCCGCGAATTCGCGCGGCTCACCAAGGGCGCCTATGCCCGCTTTGATGCCTCGGCACCCCAGGAGCTGGCGGCGCTGCTCAAGGCGGTGGCGGCCTATGCCAGCGGCGGCAGGGACCTGCTCAAGCTGCAGGGCAGCGGCCAGGCGCAGGCCTTGCTGGCGCAGTTGCCAAGATGACCTATTTCTTCATCGGCGGAGCGCTGCTGCTGGCGGCGCTGGCCGCCTATCAATACATGCGCAAACTGGGGCGGCGGCAGCTGATGCGCGGGCTGCGCTGGGTGGTGGGCATCGGCGCGGCCATGGTGGCGGTGTTCATGCTGCTGGCGCGCCGGATCGATATCGCCATTTTTGTCGGCGCGGTGGCCTTTTCCGTGCTGCGCAGCGGACGGCTGGGCCCGTTCTCGTTCGAGAGCGCGGCCGAGGACGGGGGCAATGTCTCCAAGGTCAAGAGCTACCGCTTCGCCATGGAGCTGGACCACGATACCGGCGCCGTCACCGGCCGGGTGCTGAACGGCCAGTTCGCGGGCGCCGACCTGATGGACCTGGGCGAGATGGAGGTGCGTACGCTTTTGGCCGAGGTGGAGGGTGACAGCGACAGCCTGAGCCTGCTGGAAAGCTGGCTGGATGCCAACCGCAGCGGCTGGCGGGAATATTTCGCCGAATCCCAGACGGCTGATGCCGCCACGCCCGAGACCGCTGCCGACCCGCTGGCGGAGGCCTATGAGGTGCTCGGGCTGCAGCCGGGAGCCTCGGACGAGGCGATTCGGGCGGCGCATCGGGAGCTGATGAAGGCCGTGCATCCCGACCATGGCGGGTCGAGCTATCTCGCCTCCAAGATCAACGAGGCCCGCGACCGGCTGCTCCGGCACTAGGCGCAGCAAGTTTGCGGCGGCATTAACGCCCCGTTAACCATGCCGGGCCTTGTTAGCAGCAAGTGGAGAATTCACTGATTTGGGGGCGGGCGATGGCGCGTGATGGTGCGCATGTCATTGTGGTGGGGAATGAAAAGGGCGGGTCGGGCAAATCGACCACCGCGTTTCACCTTGCCGTCTACCTGCTCTATGCGGGCCATCGCGTCGCAACGATCGACGTGGACAGCCGCCAGCAGACGCTGACGCATTACCTGCGCAACCGGCGCATGCATGCCCAGGAGACCGGGCGGAAGCTGCCCAACCCGACGCATTTCCACCTGCCGTCGGCCTGGGGCGACTCGGTCAAGGAAAACCAGAAGGCCGAGTTCGAGGTGTTCCGCCGGGCTGTGGGCGAGGTGGAGCGCGGTGTCGACTTCCTGATCATCGATACGCCGGGCTTTGACACCAACCTGACGCGGCTGGCGCATTCGCTGGCCGACACGCTGGTGACGCCGGTCAATGACAGCCTGATCGATCTTAACGTGCTGGCGCGCACCGATCCGGAAACCGGGCTGCCGGTGGAAACGAGCCATTATGCGCGGCTGGTGCAGCGGGCGCGGTCTGAGCGGCTGGCGATCGGGGGCGAGACCATCGACTGGGTGCTGGTGCGCAACCGCATCTCGATGCTGTCCTCGCGCAATGCGCGGCAGGTGCATACCACGCTGGAAGGGATTGCGACGCGGTTTGGCTGCCGCATGGCGGACGGGATTGCGGAGCGGGTGATCTTCCGGTCGCTGTTTCCCAGCGGCACCACGGTATTCGATCCGCTGGACGAGGAGGGCGAGACGTCCTCGGTGTCCCATGTCAGTGCGCGGCAGGAATATCGCAACCTGGTTTCGGCACTCAACCTGCCGCTGATCGAGAAGCGGGTGGCCGAGCCGATCCTGCTGTCGGCCTGAAGGCTAGCGCTGGCTGCCCAGGCTGAGGCGGATGGCGCGGGCGCCGCCGGGTGCGAAGACGTCGAGGTCGATGCTGACGGGATCCTGCACCATGCGCCGTGTGCGCGAGGAGAGGGCCAGCACGACGCCCAAAAGGTCGCCGACGCTGCGCTTGCGCGGCAGGATGCGCCCGGTAATGCCGGCCAGGGCGCGGTTGCGCACAGCCATATTTTCCGAGGCCAGGCTCGAGCGGCCGACAAAATTGGCCAGCTCGGTGAGGGCAGTACGTTCGCTCATTGGGCTACTCCAAACACAGGCACCAATTTGCTTCCCTGGGTGGACGGCGCTTCAGCGGCGCCGTCTCATTTGTCCGGTGTGATCAGCTCTGCATGGCCAGGCAGCTGAGATTCTGCTGCTTGAGCTGGTTGCACATGGCCGTCGCATCATCGCGTCCGCCGAAGCCGACGAAGCGGGCGCGGAAGAAGGTCTGGCCGTTCTTTTCGAAGCGCTCCACATAGGAGCGGAAGTCGCCCAGCGTGCCGACCTTGCCGGCGGCATCGGACAACATGGCGCGGGCGCTGCCCTCGGATGGGCCGGCGCCGATCTGCACGACCCAGCCACCAGGCGCGGCATCGGCGGTCTGCACGCTGCCCGAGGTCAGCAGGTCGACCGGCTGGCTGGGTGCGCCGACTTCGGCAGGCGGCTGGATGCCGAGCGGGGCGGAGGGGACGGTCTGGCCCAGGGCCGCCGGAGGGGCGCCCAGATTGTAGCTTTCGCTGAGCCAGGCGCCGATGATGTCCTGGCTGGGATAGGCGGGCTGCGGCGCCTGGGAGGGCGCGGCGAGGGTATTGGCGGCCTGGACAGCCGGTTGCAGGCCCAGATCGGCCGGCATGGGCGCAGGCTGTGGCGCGGCGCTCGCCACGACCACTTCGGGCATGGGCTGGATGGCCGGCGCCTGCGGCTGGGCACCATTGGCGGCCACGAGCTGGGCAAGGCGGAAGCCGGGCAGGGGCATGGGCATGACGAAAACGGGGCGGGTCGGCTGGGCAACGGCAACCTGCACATTGCCCTGGCGGCCCGGGACCGGGATCATGGCGGTCTGCAGGTAATCGCCGCGGCGGCCCTTGGAGAGATAGTTGGCGACAAGCTGGCGCACCTTTTCGTCGCGGGCGCCGGCGGAGTTGAAGCCGAAGGCGACGACGACGATATGGCGGCCGTCCTTGCGGGCGGCGGTCAGCAGGTTGGAACCGGCGGCGTTGATATAGCCGGTCTTGATGCCGTCGACGGCGCCCATATAGCCCAGCACGCGGTTGTGGTTGCCGTAGGTCGACTTGCCGTAGCGGAAGCTGGTGGTCTGGAAGAACTCGTAATAGCTCGGGAAATGCTGGTAGACGGCGATGCCGAGAATGGCCTGGTCGCGCACGGTGGTGACCTGGCCACCATCGGGCAGGCCCGAGGCATTGCGATAGGTGGTGCTGCGCATGCCCAGGGCGCGGGCCGTGGCGGTCATGCGTTCGGCGAACTTGGATTCGGTGCCGGAAATGTGTTCGGCGATGACGCGGGCCATGTCATTGGCCGACAGGGTCACCAGCGACTTGATGGCGTCTTCCACCGTGATGGTGGCGCCGGCGCGCAGGCCCAGCTTGGTGGGCACGGCTGCGGCCGCATGGCGCGACACAGTCATCTTGGTGGAAAGCTTGAGGTTGCCGGCGCTCAGCTCCTGGAAGAGCACGTAGAGCGTCATCACTTTGGCGACGGAAGCGGGATAGCGCCGGCTGTCGGCGGCCTCTTCGTAGAGGACGTGACCGGACTTGGCGTCGACCACGATGCCGGCGTATTTGCGCAGGTTTTCAATGGCCTGCGCTGGCGCCATGGTCGGGACGGTGACCGCGAGGGCGATCAGAACTGCGGCAAAGGCGCGCAAAAATACAGCGCGCCATGGGGATTTCGCCTGGGAAGCCACCCGGTACTCCAACTTTACTCTCGGGCAACTCTGCGCCCGTACGCAACACAACTGCTCGGATATCCGGGTGAGCCCCACGCGCCCGGACGATCCACTAATCCCTGAAGGATAGGGCAGCCCCGTTACGAATCCGTAAAATGCCAACGATTTGGGCGAGGGTGTGGAAACGTGGTCACGGCTGGGTGATCAATCCGCCGCCAGCGGCTCAGCAGGTGGGTTGGGCGAGAGAGGCGGGGCTATTCCGCTGCGGCTTTTTCCGCCACGGGCTGGCTGCCGGCCAGGGCGACGAGATCGAGGCCGATCAGGGCGAAGATCAGGCGGTCGAGCAGGGCGCGGATGGGATCGAAGCCCTCATTCTTGGCCAGCGTGACCTCGTTCATATAGAGGTGCCGGCTGATCTCTATCTGCAGGGCATGCACGCCGTGTTGCGGGCGGCCATAGGTGCGGGTGGCAAAGCCGCCGGCATAGGGCCGGTTGCGGGCGACGCGCAGGCCGGCGCTGGTGAAGATGGTCTCGACCAGATCGACCAGCATTGGCGCGCAGGTGGTGCCGTAGCGGTCGCCCAGCACAATGTCCGGCGCCGCCTTGTCGTTCGTGCGGGTGATGCGCGGCATGGAGTGGCAATCGATCAGCAGGGCCACGCCAAAGGCGCCGATGGCTTCGCTCAGCAGCTTCTGCAGGGCTGCGTGATAGGGGTGGTAGATGCCCTCGATACGCATGCGCGCATCCTCGAGCGTCAGGCGGTCCCGATAGATCGGTTTGTTCTCGGCGACGACGCGGGCCAGCGTGCCCAGGCCCGCCGCGACGCGCGGGGAGGTGGTGTTGAAGCGGTCCGACAGGGGTTCGACGAACATTGTCGGATCGAGTTCCCAGGGCTCGCGATTGACGTCGAGATAGGCCCGGGGGAAATGCGCGCGCAGCAGGGGCGCACCCAGATGGGGGGCTCGGGCGAAGAGTTCATCGACCCATGCATCTTCCGATTGCCGGATGGAGAGGTGATCCAGCCGGGTCATGGCCATGAATCGCTCGGGATAGACGCGGCCGGAATGGGCGGAGTTGAACACCAGCGGCGCCACCAGCCGGCGGGGCCGGATCGTTTCAAATGCTGGCTGATCCCAATAGTCGGACCGCACGCTGCCTCCCAGGCGCCGTTTGCCGCGCCCCACTGATTTACCCAATGAGTGTGGCCGTTTGCGCCCGATTTGTCCAGATTCTCGCAAAATCGGGAACTGAGCCTGCAGTCGTTCGGGCATAGGCCTCATGGCCTTCTCGCCCTGACTTCGTTGTGCGGCATCGCTCTAGCCATTCGGGCATAGCCCTCATGGGCTTCTCGCCTTAAATCGCTCCACAGGAGCGATTTACCCTCCGGGACGGCTCAAAGAGTTGCAGAACGGCAAACTTCGCTTAAACATCGCGGGCTACAATGCGACTCAATCATGCCAAACTGGCGTGCAGTGTGTTTCGCGATGCGCCGGGCCGGATAAAACCCATCCAGCGGCGCAAATCGAACGGCCGGAGATTTCCATGAAGCGAATTCTGCTCGCAGAAGACGACAATGACATGCGTTCCTTCCTGACGCGTGCGCTCAAGAACGCGGGCTATGAAGTCGTTTCGTTCGACAACGGGCTCTCTGCCTATGAGCGGCTGCGCGAGGAGCCCTTTTCCCTGCTGCTCAGCGATATCGTGATGCCGGAAATGGACGGCATCGAGCTGGCCCGCCGCGCCACCGAGCTCGACCCCGATCTCAAGGTGATGTTCATCACCGGCTTTGCCGCCGTGGCGCTGAACCCGGACAGCGATGCGCCCAAGGATGCATCGGTGCTCTCCAAGCCGTTCCACCTCAAGGATTTGGTCAACGAAGTCGAGCGCCTGCTGGCCGCCTGATCACGGAATTTCCACAAGGCCAAATAGACCACTTGACCCCAAACCGGGTTTTATGGTCTATCCGCGCCACTGGAAGGGCTTAGCGGTTCTTCCTTCCCGGAGAGATGGGCGTATAGCTCAGCGGGAGAGCACCTCGTTGACATCGAGGGGGTCACAAGTTCGATCCTTGTTACGCCCACCATCTCTCTAAGACTTTCGCCTTTGGCGATGGGAGTATAGCTCAGCGGGAGAGCATTCGCTTCACACGCGAAGGGTCACAAGTTCAATCCTTGTTACTCCCACCATTCCCCTTTTCGTGACGCCGGTCTGCAAATGGCAATCGGCTGCGCTTGTGGTGCTCACGCACCAAAGCGTACGCTGCGCTCATAGCCCTGCGAGCGTAGCTCTCCGGACCTTCTCCAAGAAAGCTCATCACTCTCGCCGATCACCGTTTTCGACTCGGCCTGACGAAAAGACCCGACTGAGAAGCCGGGCGCTTGCCTGATCGTTTCACCCCACAAATCGTCACCCTCGGGCTCGACCCAAGGGCTCTTCATTTGCGGCGCACCTTTGCAGCCCAGGGGATCAGTCGTCCCCGACAAAAATCTCTGCATTGCCGTCGATGAAGTCGTCGAACAGCACCGTGGTGCTATCGGGCGTGCCGATGACGAAGGCCATCTGGCCAGGGCCGGAGAGGTAGCGCATCGGGACGTGCGGCTGGTCGACACTGACCGAATAGTGCCCGCCTGCCAGCGTGGTGAAGGGCAGGCCGCGCCAGGTCGCGGTCGAGGTCAGGTGCACATGGCCGGCGATGACCTGGCGGATGTCGGGATGGGTCTTGAGCGCATCGATGAAGGCGTCCGGCTCGAGCATGCGGATATTGTCCGCCTCGATATGCAGGGCATTGGCATTGTGGTGGAGAATCACGATCACCGGACGGTCCATGGCTTCGGCCAGCCGGGCATGCAGCCAGGCGATCTGGCCGGCATCCAATACGCCATCGACGCGGCCCGGTTCGGACGAATCGAGCAGGATGATGCGGTAGCCCTTGACGTCGATGATCTTGTCGACCTTGCCGGTTTCGGCCAGCAGGCCCTTGCCGAAGACGGAGACAAAGGTAGCGCGGTCATCGTGGTTGCCCAGGGTGATATGCACCGGGATGGGGATGTGGGCGATGATGGCCTTGAGGTGCTCATAGGCCGCCGCCTGGCCCAGATCGGCCAGGTCGCCGGCCAGCACGCAGAAATCGGCATCATGATAGCGGGCAATCACCGCATCGACGGCTTGCTGCAGCCGGGCGCCGGTATGGAGCGTCATGGACAACTCGCCCTCCGGCATCACATGCAGGTCGCTCATCACCACGAATTTGAGGGTCATTTCCCGCCTCTGGAAAGATCGATGCTCCTGCCTATCGGTAGAGCATGACTGGCGGGTGACAGAACAGGTTCAGATGCCCTTGGCCGCCGCATAGCGTTCGCGGGCCCGAGCAACCCGATCGCCATTGCGCTCGGTCCACTCGCTGATGGCAGTCAGCGGCGCCTGGAGTTCGCGACCCATGTCGGTGAGTTCGTAATCGACGCGCGGGGGAATGATCGGTGTGACCGTGCGATGCACGATGCCATCTTCCTCCAGCTCCCGCAGGGTCTGGGTCAGCATCTTTTGGGAAACGCCGTGCACCTGACGGCGCAGCTCGGAAAAGCGCATCGGGCCACGCATCAAGGCCATGATGACGTAGAGCGACCAGCGACCGCTGATACGGCCGAGGACCTGGATCATCGGGACGGCGACGCGGGTGCATTCCGCGAAGGTGTGGGGTGGTTCCGTCGGGGTAATCGGGGTTTCCATCGGGTGCCTCCGGAGAGAAAAAAGTGCCGTCTTGCGCGGTCTGTGGACAGTCACCAACATAGAGTGAGTTACGCTAAGTGACTAGATATCGAATCGTTCCTCAGTCAATAAAAGAGACCAAATCCATGAGCAAGCCCCGCATCGGCATCGTCATTTCCACCACCCGCGAAGGCCGCTTCGGCGAGCGGGTGGCGCGCTGGGTGACTGACCTGGCTGCCGGCCGGACCGACATCACCACCGAGATCGTCGACCTGCGCGATTATCCGCTGCCCTTCTTCGAATCGGTCGCCTCGCCGCGTTTCGTGCCGATCGATACGCCCGAGGCCAAGAAGTGGTCGAGCAAGCTGGCGGAACTGGATGGCTATGTGTTCGTCACCGCGGAATACAATCACTCGATATCCGGCGTGCTCAAGAATGCGCTGGATTTCGTGTTTGCCGAGCCGGCGCGCAAGCCGGCCGCCTTTGTCGCTTATGGCGCCGTGGGTGGGGCGCGGGCGGTCGAGCACCTGCGCAATATCGTGGTGGAGCTCAGCATGGTGCCGCTCAACCGGGCGGTCCATGTCAACATGGAGCCCTTCCTCGGCTTGATCCGCGATGGCAAGGACTTCGCCGACTATCCGTATCTGGCGCCGACGGTCGAGACGATGCTGGAGGAACTGGCCTGGTATGCCGAAACGCTGAAGGCCGGCCGGGATGCGGCGGAGCTGAAGGCGGCCTGAGCCGCCTTCACCACATCGTCTGCTTGGCGCGCTCCGGCCAGGCCTGGTCATAGGCCGTTCCGCCGACCTGGTTGTCGGTCATGCGGGCGAGGATTTCGCCCGGTGTCGGCAGGGTTTTCGGGTCGAGGTGGCGGGCCGGGTTCCACAGGTCGGAGCGCACGATGGCCCGGGCGCACTGGAAATAGAGTTCGTCGATCTGCATGACGATGACCGAGCGCGGCGCCTTGCCCTCGACCTCGAAACTCGCCAGCAGGGCGGGGTCGATGCTGAGATGTGCGCGGCCATTGGCGCGGAAGGTGGTGCCGCTACCGGGCAGGAGGAAGAGGAAGGCACAGCGCGGATCGCGCACGATGTTGCGCAGCGAATCGATGCGGTTGTTGCCGCGCCGGTCGGGCATCATCAGCGTCTCGTCATCATGGATGCGGACAAAGCCGGGCTGGTCGCCGCGCGGAGAGCAGTCGATACCCTCGGGGCCGACGGTGGCGAGCGCGGCAAAGGGGCTGGCTTCCACGAGGCGTCGATATTCCGGCGTCATGCGGCGGGCTACCTTGACGGTGGAGGCGGCGGCGGGAGCGGGCGCATAGAGCGCTTCGAGCTGCTCAAGAGAGGTAACGATGGTCATCGGAACGCCTTCGGGCCCTTCAGGCCGATGTGATGCAAGGGGTCTATGGGCGGGGTGTAACTCATCCTATATGTTGGCCGAATGACAGTGCGACGAGACTTTAGTTTGTGGCGCTTCCTGTTCGGAGGCGCCCGGAAGGAGCAAATGATGGACACCCACGCCTTCAAGGTGACCCGCACCGATGCGGAGTGGCGCGCGAAGCTGACGCCGGAACAGTATCAGGTGATGCGCAACCATGGCACGGAGCGCCCGGGCAGCTGTGCGCTGCTGCATGAAGAGCGGCAGGGCACCTTTGCCTGTGCGGGCTGCGATACGCCGCTGTTTGCCTCGACGCTGAAATTCGAGAGCGGCACCGGCTGGCCCAGCTTCAATGATCCATTGCCGGGCTCGGTGGAGACGACGACCGACAAGAGCTTCGGCATGGTGCGCACCGAGGTGCATTGCGCCACCTGCGGCAGCCATCTGGGCCATGTGTTCCCCGACGGTCCGCCGCCGACCGGATTGCGCTATTGCATCAATGGCGTGGCGCTGAACTTTAGTCCTGCTGCGTAAGAAGAGGCCCCGGAGTGATCCGGGGCTTTTTTTATGTGGTAGAGGTCGGCGTACCCCTCCAGCTCACGTCCCCCGCGGCTTCGCTCGTGCCGTGGGCGCGGCCCTTGCGGGATCGTCCGGCCAGGGGTGGCGGGGGTAGCGGCCCTTGAGGTCCTTGGCGACGTCGGCCCAGGAGCCGCTCCAGAAGCCGGGCAGGTCGCGGGTGGTCTGGATCGGGCGGTGGGCCGGGGAGAGCAGTACCAGCAGCAGGCGGATGCGGCCCTGGGCGATGGTGGGATGGCGGGTCAGCCCGAACAGTTCCTGCACGCGAATCTCGATCGCCGGGCCGCCTTCGGCGGAATAATCGATCGGCACGGCATTACCGGTCGGGGCGGTGAAGTGACTGGGAAGCAGGGCCTCGATCTCCTGGCGGCGGGCATAGGGCAGCAGCAGGTCGAGCGCGGTGCGCAGGTGTTCGCCGGTGATCTCAGAGAGTTTGGTCAAGCCGAACAGGGCCGGCGCCAGCCATTCGGCGACGCCGGGGGCCAGGGTTTCGGCGCTGAGGTCGGGCCAGTCGTCGCCCAGCGTGCCGCGCAGGAAATTGGCGCGGGCGCGCCAGGCTTTCTGCTCGCGGCTCCAGGGCAGGGCGTCAAGGCCGCGGCGGGCGGCAGCTTCGGCCAGGAGAAGAGCCGCGGCTTCCGGGTCTTCGACAGCGACGGGTTCATCGGCGAGGCGGAGGGCGCCCAGGCGCCGGATGCGGCGGGCGCGGACGCTGGCCGACGGCTCGTCGAAGGTGAGGACAGTCTCGCTAACAATATGGGCGGCAAAGAGATTTTCGAGATCGGCTCGGTCGAGCGCAGCGGCGCCTCGGATGCGGGCGGTGGCGGCGGCACCGGTTATGTCGGTGACAACGAGAAAGGGTGATGCGGCAAGGGCTTCGGTCAGCTCGAGGCTGGCCTGGCGGCCATTGGCGAGACGGAACTTGCCGCGACCGGTGGCCTGGGCGACGCGGTCGGGAAAGGCGCGGGCAAGGTGCCAGCCTGCCGGCAGATTGCTGGCAGCATGCTTGCCGTTTGCTTGCGCGGCCCAGCGACGCGCCAGGGCACGGGCATCGTCGGCGCGTTTCGAGCGATCGGTGCGGAAGCGGTCGAGGCGATGGGCGAGGTCGATACTGTCGCCGCCCAGGCCGCGTTCGCCGATGAGGACGGCCAGTTCGGCGGCGGTGAGGGCATCACCTTCCGCGGCAGCGGCGACAACCATATGCGCCAGGCGCGGATGCAGCGGCAGGCGGGCGAGGGCCTTGCCGTCGGCAGTGAGGCGGCCGGTGGCGTCGAGCGCGTCGAGCGACTTGAGCAGGGACACGGCCTCGGACCAAGCGGGGGCGGGCGGGGGATCGAGAAAGAGCAGGGCGGCTGGGTCGGAAACACCCCAGGCGGCCAGGTCGAGGGCGAAGCCCGCGAGGTCGGCAGCGAGAATTTCCGGCGTGTCGAAGGGCTCGAGCGCGGCGGTCTGGCCCTGGTTCCACAGGCGGATGGCGACGCCGGGGCTGGTGCGGCCGGCGCGGCCGCGGCGCTGGTCGGCGCCGGAGCGGGAGACGCGGGTGGTGGCGAGCGTGGTGAGGCCCGTGCCCGGCTCATAGACCGGGACGCGGCGGAAGCCGCTGTCGATGACGATGCGGACGCCATCAATGGTGAGGGAGGTTTCGGCGATGGAGGTGGCGAGCACGACCTTGCGGCGGCCGGGCTCGGCCGGGCGGATGGCGCGATCCTGCTCGGCGGCGGTGAGCTGGCCATAGAGCGGGGCGATATCGGTATTGGCGGGCACGCGGGTGGCGAGGCGTTCGGCCACGCGGGTGATCTCGCCCTGGCCGGGCAGGAAGACGAGGGCGGAGCCTTCATGTTCCCGCAGGGCAGCGAGGACGGCATTGGTGACCTGGTCCTCGAGGCGCTGCAGCGGGTCGGGCTCGCGGTGGATGGTTTCGACCGGGAAGGCGCGGCCGAGGCTCTCGATGACAGGCGCATCATGCAGCAGCCGGGCGACGCGGGCACCGTCGATGGTGGCCGACATGACGAGGACGCGCAGGTCGGGGCGCAGTGCGGCGGCATCGAGGGTGAGGGCAAGGCCCAGATCGCCGTCGAGGCTGCGTTCGTGGAACTCGTCGAACAGCACGGCGGCAATGCCGGTGAGTTCGGGATCGTCCAGCAGCATGCGGGTGAAGACGCCTTCGGTAACGATCTCGATACGGGTTTTGCCGGTGACCCGGCTGTCCATGCGGACGCGATAGCCCACGGTCTGGCCGACCTCTTCGCCGAGCAGGCGCGCCATCTGGGCGGCGGCGGCCCGGGCGGCGAGGCGGCGCGGTTCGAGCACGATGATACGGTGATCCGCGCGCCAGGGGGCGTTGAGCAAAGCGAGCGGGACGCGCGTGGTCTTGCCGGCGCCGGGCGGGGCGACGAGGACGGCGTATGGGCCATCGGCGAGCGCGGCGTGCAGCGCGGGCAGGGCATCGTCGATCGGGAGGGGCGGCAGGGATGCGGGCATTGCCGGTTCATGGCGGATCGGCGAGGGTAGGGCAATAGTTTCGTCAGCTTCGGAGACCCTCGCGCATGCAACTGACCCGGATCGGCAATGAGCACGTCACCGTAGAAGTCTCCCCGCTGGGATCGGAGATGCAGTCGATCGTGACCAGCGACGGGCAGAGCTGGCTGTGGGATGGCGATGCGGCCTTCTGGAATGGACGCTCGCCCGTGCTGTTTCCGATGGTGGGAAGGGCGCCCAATGATCATGTCAGCATAGACGGACAGCGCTATCCGATGGGGCAGCACGGCTTTGCGCGGCGCAGCGAATTCGACCTCGTGGAGAGCGGGGCGGATTACTGCCGGTTCGAGCTGCGTTCGAGCCAGGCGAGTCAGTCGATCTATCCCTTCGCCTTCCGGCTGGCGCTGGAGCATCGGGTAGTGGGCCGGGCGGTGAGTGTCACGGCCGAAGTGAGCAATCTCGATCACCGGCCGATGCCGTTCGGGATCGGTTTTCACCCGGCCTTTGTGTGGCCGCTGCCGGGCTGCGAGGGGCTGGGGCACCGTGTGGTGCTGGAGAATGGCGGAGAGCCGCCGCTGGTGCGACTGTCGGGCGGGCTGGTGAAGCCGGAGCGGCTGCCATCGCCGTTCGAGGCGGGCGAACTGGTGCTGGAGCATGACCTCTTTGCCAGCGATGCCATGCTGTTTCCCGAGGGTGCCGGGGCAGGGCTGCGCTATGGGGCGGGGAGCAAGGCGATCCGGTTTACGTGGGAGAATCTGCCGAACTTTGCGCTGTGGTCCAAGCCGGGGGCACCCTTTGTGTGCCTCGAGCCCTGGCATGGGACAGCGGCGGAGGTGGGTGGCGGCGATGACCTGGCGGAGCGGCCCTATGGCGATGTGCTGGGGCCGGGGGCGACCGGGCGATATGGGTTCAGGGTGGAACTGGTGGAGTAGGTCGGGGCCCCTCAGCGCTCGGCGAGCGTGGCTCCTCCCCCTCCTACCTCCCCCATCAAGGGGGAGGTTTCCCTCCACTCTGGGGGCACGATCGAGTTCAATCCACTGGAGGAGGGTGGGAGGGGGTGGCGGTTGGCCCGGATATCTGGGCCAGACACCCCCCTCCCTTGATCCCTCCCCGCAAGGGGGGAGGGTGTCGACTACACTTTCAGCGCCGCACCCCCAACCTCGCCATTTTCTCGCTCAGCGTTCGCCTTGGCACCTGCAGCGCATCCACCACGGCGGCGATGGAATCGCCGTGCCTTGCGAGCTCGGCTTCGATGACGTGGCGTTCGTAGGCGGCGACGCGGTCGGCGAGGCTGGCGGAGGAGCTGACGGGTTTCGATCTGGGGCCGAGGATGGTGTCGAGGGAGCGGCCGGTGGCGTCGAGGCCGAGGGCGAAGCGGTCGGCGGCGGCCTTGAGTTCGCGGACATTGCCGGGCCAGGTGTGGACCAGCAGGGCATTGACGTCGGCCGGGTGCAGTTGCGGGGCGGGCTTGTTGAAGCGTTGGGCGGCAAGGCCTAGGAAATGGTGGAAGAGCAGCACGCTGTCTTCGCCGCGATCGCGCAGGGGGGCGAGCTGAATGGTCGCCATGTTGAGGCGATAGTAGAGATCGGCACGGAAGCGCCCGGCCTCGCTTTCGGCAGCCAGATTGACCTTGGAGGCGGCGACGATGCGCACGTCGAGCGGGATCTGGCGGTTGGAGCCGACGCGCTCGACCATGCGCTCCTGGATGACACGGAGCACCTTGGCCTGCGCCAGGAGCGGCATGGATTCGATCTCGTCGAGCAGCAGCGTGCCGCCATTGGCGAATTCGAACTTGCCGATGCGCTTGTCGCGGGCGCTGGTGAAGGCGCCGGCCTCATGGCCGAAGAGCTCGGATTCGATCAGCTCGGCCGGAATGGCCGCGCAGTTGACCGCAACGAAGGGGCCGGCGGCGCGGGCAGAGAAATCATGCAGGCAGCGGGCGACGACCTCCTTGCCGGTGCCGGTCTCGCCCAGGATGATGACATCGGTGGGGATGGAGGCCAGTTCGCGGATGGCGTGGCGCACGTCTTCCATGACCCGGGACGAGCCGATCAGCCTGGTGGCGAGCTCGGTCTCGCCGCCATCGAGCCTGCGGCGCAGTTCGGCGACCTCGCGCTTGAGGCCGGTCTGTTCGGCGGCGCGGCGCAGGGTCTTGACCAGCTGGTCGGGGACATAGGGCTTTTGCAGAAAATCGAAGGCGCCGGCGCGCATGGCTTCGACGGCCATGGGCACGTCGCCATGGCCGGTGATCAGGATGACTTCGGCGGCCAGAGCGCGTTCGCGCACCGTGCGCAGCAGGTCGAGGCCGGACAGGCCCGGCATGCGCACATCGGTGAGGATGACGGACGGGTGAATGTCGTCGAGCATGCGCAGGGCATCGGTGGCGCTGCTGGCGACATGGGTGTCGAAACCGGAGAGGCGCAGCCACTGTTCAAGCGCGGTGCGCACCATTTCTTCGTCGTCGACGATGAGTACGGCGGGGTTGGTCAAGCCTGTTGCCCTTCGGTTCTTGCTGTCTGGGTGAGCGGGAGGCGCACGGTGAAGGTGCTACCCTTGCCGGGAACGCTGGCGACGGTGATGGCGCCGCCGATATCGCGCACCAGCCCGTAGGAGATGGAGAGGCCCAGGCCCAGGCCGCGCCCGGCCTCCTTGGTGGAATAGAAGGGGTCGAAGAGGTTGGCCAGTTCCCCCTCGGGAATGCCCGAGCCGGTATCGGAGACGGCGACCTCGACATTGCGGCCCTTGGCGCGGATGCCGATGGACAGGACGCGGATGGCGGTGTGCTCCATGGCGTCGGCGGCATTGGCGATGAGGTTGATGAAGACCTGTTCGAGGTGGATCGGATTGCCGGTGACCACAAGCTGGCCGCGGTGGCGGGTGTATTCGACGTCGATGCCGAAGGCGCGCAGCTTGTGATCGACCAGGTCCAGGGCATTGGCAAGGACCGCGCCCAGGTCGGCCTGCATCTCGATGCGGGTTTCCTTGCGGGCAAAGGTCTTGAGGTGGCCGGTGAGGGCGGCGAGGCGATCGACCACCCGGTCCATGGTGGAGAGGATCGAGCCGATATCGGCATCCTGCTTCTGGGCGGCGACGAGGCGGGCGCTGGCAATGTGGGTGGTTAGGGCGGCGACAGGCTGGCTTACCTCATGGGCGACGCCGGCCAGGGCCTGGCCGAGACTGGCCATCTTGGCGGCCTGGACCAGCCCGGCCTGGGCCTCGCGCTGGGCATTTTCGGCGCGAATGCGATCGGCGATTTCCTCGCGCAGGGCGGCATTGGCGATGTGCAGGTCCTCGGTGCGCTCGGCGACGCGCTGTTCCAGCCGCTCGTGATCGGCCAGGCGCTGGGCGATGATGCGGCGGCGCTGGACCAGCAGCACGACGATCAGCAACAGCGCGGCGGCACCAAGGCCGGCAGCAGCGGCGGCGGTCCAGGCGCCGCCATAGAGCGGGGCAAGCGGCGTGAAGGCGATCAGCTGCCAGCCATGCTTGGGCAGGCGGAGTTCCTGAAGGATGAAGTAGCCCGAGGTTTCCGGATCGTTGCCGGCCAGCAGGGCGAATTCCGCCCCACGCGAAAACCAGCGGTCGGTGATGATGCCGGTATTGTCGACGCCGTATTCTCCATAGCGCTGCTGACTCGAAATACTCTCGATCCGGGCGCGGGAAATGGACTGGAGTGGGCGATAGCGCCAGTCGGGGCGGGTGGAGAGGATCACCACGTCATTGACGTCGACAATGCCGATCAGCTCGCCCGAGCGCCACCAGGCGGCTTCGATCTCGCCCAGATTGATCTTGGTGACGGCGACGCCCAGCGGACCATCGGGTCCATCGACGCGCTGGGAGAGGAAATAGCCCGGCACATTGGTGGAAATGCCGAAGGCATAATATTCGGCACGGCCCAACCGCAGGGCCTCGGCGAAATAGGGGCGGAAGGAATAATTGGTGCCGACGAGGCTGGTGAGGGTCCACCAATTGCTGGCGGCGACCACGGCGCCATTGTTCTCCATGAGGAAGATCTCGCCGGCGCCGGCCGTCTCGTTGAGCTTGGAGAGAAAGCCGTTGGCTGCCTCGACGGCGGCAGCATCATCGGGATTGGCCAGTGCCGCGCGGGTTTCGCGCGCCTGGGAGATGGCCACGGGCAGGTAATGGAAGCGCTCGATGATGGCCTCCAGCGTGCGCTCGAACAGCGCGAGGCGGCGCTGGGCCTGTTCGCGGGAATCGTGGATCCGGGCGTTGAGGGTGGTCTCGAAGGCGAACCAGGCGATCAGCGTGACAGCCAGCAGGCCGAGGGTGCCGAACACCAAGTGGCGGCGACCAAACCAGTTCCGCAATGTGGATCGAAGGGCCACGGGCATGTTTCCGCTCGGCCAATCGGCAAGAAGTTGCCGATAACTTGGCCGAACCTGAGCAAGTTCTTGCCGGTTTGGTCGTTGCGTTCAAGAGAAAAAGCATATCAGCATTGCGTTTGGCGCGTGGCACGCGGCTTGCATTGCTGAAGGCGACCCCCGGGGAAACGCCGGGATCAAAACCAATGGGAGGACAACTCTATGAAGACCATCGTCAAGATTCTGGCCGCGGGCCTTGTGGCCGGCTCGGCGCTCAGCGCCGTCACCGTCATGGCACAGGACTATCCGAACCAGCCCGTGACCATCGTCGTGCCCTTCGCGGCCGGCGGCCCCACCGACACGGTGACGCGCCTGGTTGCCGCGGCCATGAGCGAAGACCTTGGCCAGCAGGTTGTGGTGCAGAATGTCGGCGGCGCCGGCGGTACGCTGGGTGCCGGCCAGGTGGCTGCTGCCGCCAATGACGGCTATACGCTGCTGCTGCACCATATCGGCATGTCGACCGCCCCGGCGCTCTATGCCAGCCTGCCCTATGACCCGATGACCGATTTTGCCCCGATCGGGCTGGTCACCGAAGTGCCGATGACCATCGTGGCGCGCAAGGATTTCGAGCCGGCGACGCTCGAAGACCTCATCGCCCATGTCAAGGAAAACGGCGAAGACATCACCTATGCCAATGCCGGCATCGGCGCGGCAAGCCAGCTCTGCGGCCTGCTGTTCATGGATGCGCTCGACACCAAGATGACCGAAGTGCCCTACCAGGGCACCGGCCCGGCCATGACCGACCTGCTGGGTGGCCAGATCGACATGATGTGCGACCAGACCACGAACACGACCAGCCAGATCCTGGCCGGCGAGATCAAGGCCTATGCGGTGACGACGTCTTCGCGCATCGCCGTGCTGCCGGACGTGCCGACCATGGCCGAAGGCGGGGTGGAGAATTTCGAGCTGGGCATCTGGCACGGGCTCTATGCGCCCGCCGGCACGGACCAGGCCATTATCGATCGCCTGGCCGCCTCGCTGCAGAAGGCCCTGACCAGCGAAACGGTCGGCACCAGCTTTGCCGAGCTTGGCACCTATCCGGTGCAGGCAAGCGAAGCCACTCCCGCCGCGCTGGCACAGAAGCTTGAAGGCCAGATCGGCCTGTGGGCTGAAGTGATCGCCGCGGCCGGCGTTTCGGCGCAGTAAGCCGACCAGCCGGAAGAGAAAAGGACCCTCGGCCCCACGGGCCGGGGGTTTTCACAGGGGAGAGGGACAATGGCACTGAATGCATCACGGAACGACCTTGCCTCGGGGGCGCTGTTCGTCGCCCTGGGCGGCTATTTCGCGCTCGAAGCCATGAAATACGATTTCGGCACGCCGTTCCGCATGGGGCCGGGCTTCATGCCCGTCGTGCTCGGCGGCGTGCTGGTGGCGCTGGGGGTGGCGGTGGCCGCCACGGGCATCGGCAAGCCGGATGCGGAGGCGCCGCCGGCCTGGCCGTGGCGCGGCATTGCCCTGGTGCTGGGCACGATCCTGTTCTTTGCCACGACGATCCGCGGGCTGGGCTTTGTGCCGGTCGTGCTGATTTCGGGCTTTGCGACGGCGCTGTCGAGCCGGCGCAACTCGCTGCTGGCGGCGCTGGTGGTCAGCGTGGGGCTTTGCGTGCTGTGCCTGCTGATCTTCGTGGTGGGGCTGGGGCTGCAATTGCCCTGGTTCGGCCCCTGGCTGCGCTTCTAGACCGGGAGAGACCAGATGGACCTGCTATCCTCGCTTGCCCTGGGCTTTTCGGTCGCGCTTGACCCGATCAATATTCTCTACTGCTTTATCGGCGTGCTGCTGGGCACGCTGGTGGGCGTGCTGCCGGGCATCGGCCCGACGGCGACCATCGCCATGCTGCTGCCCATCACCTTCACGCTGGGGCCCGAGACCTCGCTGATCATGCTGGCGGGCATCTATTACGGCGCGCAATATGGCGGCTCGACCACTGCGATCCTGATCAACCTGCCGGGGGAAAGCTCATCGGCGGTGACGGCGATCGACGGCTACCAGATGGCCCGCAAGGGCCGGGCGGGCGCGGCACTGGCCACGGCGGCCCTCGGATCTTTCTTTGCCGGCACGGTGGCGACACTGCTGCTGGCCTTCTTCGCGCCGCCGCTGGCCCGCGCGGCGCTCAATTTCGGGGCGCCGGAATATTTCTCGCTGATCGTGCTGGGTCTCCTGGTCTCGATTGCCCTGGCGCATGGTTCGATCCTCAAGGCGCTGGCGATGATCGTGCTGGGGCTGCTGCTGGGCATGGTGGGGCAGGATATCTATACCGGCACGCCGCGCTTCACCTTCGGGGTGCGCGAGCTGTTCGGGGGGCTCAACTTCGTGGCGGTGGCCGTGGGCGTCTTCGGCGTGGCCGAGATCCTGCGCAATCTCGAAAACGAGAAGGAGCGCGAGGTCGGGGTCAGCAAGGTCAGCGGACTATGGCTGACCAAGGACGATATCCGGCGGATCATCGGGCCGGTGCTGCGCGGCACGGCGCTGGGCTCGGTGCTGGGGGTGTTGCCGGGGGGCGGGCATATCCTCTCCTCCTTTGCCTCCTATTCGGCGGAAAAGCGGCTCTCCAAGACACCGGAAGAGTTCGGGCATGGGGCCATCGAGGGCGTGGCCGGGCCGGAATCGGCCAATAATGCGGCGGCGCAGACCAGCTTCATCCCGCTGATGACGCTGGGCATTCCGGCCCATCCGGTGATGGCGCTGATGATCGGGGCCTTCATCCTGCAGGGCATCACGCCCGGCCCCAATGTCATCAACCAGGAGCCGGCGCTGTTCTGGGGCATCATCGCCTCGATGTGGATCGGCAACCTGCTGCTGGTCATCCTCAACCTGCCGCTGATCGGGCTGTGGGTGAAGATGCTCTCCATCCCCTATCGCGTGCTGTTCCCGGCCATCGTGCTGTTTGCCTGCATCGGCACCTTCTCGATCAACCAGAATATCTACGACATCTACGCGATCGCCTTCTTCGGCATCGTGGGCTACCTGCTGATCCGCTTCGGCTGCGAGCCGGCGCCGCTGCTGCTCGGCTTCGTGCTGGGGCCGCTGCTGGAAGAGCATCTGCGGCGGGCGATGATCATTTCACGCGGCGATCCGATGATCTTCATCGAGCGCCCCATCTCGGCGACGCTGCTGGGACTGGCGCTGCTGGCAGTGATCGTGGCGGTGCTGCCGAGCATAAGGAAGAAGCGCAACGAGGTGTTTGTAGAGGACGACTGAGGTTCTCTGAATTCTCAGTCGACACCCTCCCCCTTGCGGGGAGGGATCAAGGGTGGGGGGTGTTTAGCCCGGATATCCGGGCCAACCGCCACCCCCTCCAGCCTCCCCCGTCAAGGGGGAGGTGCCGCTCGGTGCCTGTGGCGCCATCACGGACCTACTCGGCTGCGCCGCGTTCGTCGATCATGGCGTCGGGGCCGTTGGGATCGCCGGGGGCGGTTTCGGCGCCGAGGTCGGGGAAGGCGACGACGCGGTTGTTGCGGAAGTCGAGGCGGACGACCAGCAGGCCGCGTTCCTCGAACCAAGTCAGCAGGCGCCGGGCGCGGCTGGCCGAGTGGGTGCCGTAGAGGCGGGCGAGGGTCGCGTCGGAGGGGCAGGGGGCGCCGGTGACGGCGGCCTGCGCCAGCACCAGGAACACGCCCTGCACGTCGTCGGTCAGCGCCTCGGACATGGCAAGCGCCTGCCGCCAGGCATCGCTGCTGGCGACTTCGGCATCGGGGGCCACGCGGGCGACGGCCAGCTTGCGCTTGAAGGCGGGCAGGGCCGGGGGCTCGCCCGGAACGCGCCGGATGCGGCAGCGCACCAGGAAATCCTGATAGAGCACGGCGACGGTGCGGAAGCTCGCGTCGGGATCGCCCAGCAGTTCGGCCATGATGGCGTCGATCTGCCGGTCGCGCTCGGCCTCGTCGATTTCGGGGAAGAGGCTCTGCGGGGCTTCCTCGGCCGGGGCGCGGGGGCGCGAGAGCTGGGCCAGCAACTCGTTGGTGGAGGGCGGCGGAGGCGGTGCCGGCCGGCGGGTGACCGGACGCGCCTGCTCTTCGGGCGAGGCGGTGAAGATGAGATCGGCCGCGTCGACCGGCGCCTCGGGCAGGGGGGTGAGCTTGGGGCTCGAGGAACGGGCCGAGGTTTCGACTGCGCCGATGGTGACCGGCAGGGGCCGGCGGGAAATGGCGGGGCCGAGGGCGACGAAATGGCCGCGGGCGAGGTCGCGGAACTGCTCGGCCTGGCGCTTTTCCATGCCCAGGAGGTCAGCGGCGCGGGCCATGTCGATATCGAGGAAGGTGCGGCCCATGAGGAAATTGGAGGCCTCGGCGGCGACATTCTTGGCCAGCTTGGCGAGGCGCTGAGTGGCGATGACGCCGGCCAGACCGCGCTTGCGGCCGCGGCACATCAGGTTGGTCATGGCGCCGAGCGAAAGCTTGCGCGCCTCGTCGCTGACTTCGCCGGCCACGGCGGGCGCAAAGAGCTGGGCTTCGTCGACGACGACGAGGACGGGATACCAGTAGTCGCGATCGGCATCGAACATGCCGCCGAGAAAGGCGGCGGCGGCGCGCATCTGCTGCTCGACATCGAGCCCTTCGAGATTGAGCACGACGGAAACCCGGTGCTGGCGCACGCGGGCGGCGATGCGGGTCAGCTCGGCCTCGGTGCGGGTGGCGTCGACGACGGTATGGCCATAGCGCTCGGACAGGGTGGTGAAATCGCCCTCCGGATCGATGATGCATTGCTGCACCCAGGGAGCGGACTGCTCGAGCAGGCGGCGCAGCAGGTGGGACTTGCCCGAGCCGGAATTGCCCTGGACGAGCAGGCGGGTGGCGAGCAGCTCCTCGAGGTCGAGCGTCGCGGGCGCGGCGCCCGTGGTGGCGCCCATGTCGATTGCTACCTTCATCGGGTCTCCGGATCGGCGGGTCACGTCCCGGTCGATCGGGAGGCACGCACGCAACTTGTCAGGCCACTGTTAGCACATGCGGGCAGCGATTCGTCGCCGCTGCGACAGCGGACTCCACAGGCGAGCGGGCCGGGTGTCGATCGGCGGGGGCTTGTGTCGGTGGCGGGAAGATTGAAGACGCATGGCAGGGCAGCGTCAGGGCGGAGGTTCACGACCGGGCGCGGCTAAAGCCGCCAAATCCGGGGCTTTTGGCTCATCACGAATTCGGGACACGATGCCCCTTAACACGGCGCTGTTTTTGCCTACATAATGCTCCTCACCATGCTGCTTCGTTTCCACTACGACAGATGTCTTGCCATGAATTTTGATGACCTCCTCGCTTTGACCGATGAGGCCCCAGTCGCGATGCGTCTGGCGCCTGTGCCTGCCCATGCCGGGCCGAAGGAGGATGATCCCGGCAAGGGTGGTGGGGACGGCAAGGGCGGCACCGAAACCGGGACCATCACCAAGACCCGGCCCAAAACCAAGCGTCCGAACCTCTATCGGGTGCTTCTGCTCAACGACGACTACACGCCGATGGAGTTCGTCGTTCTGGTCTTGCAGGACGTCTTCAACAAATCGCGTGAAGAGGCCATGCAGATCATGCTGCACGTTCACCAGAAGGGGGTGGGTGAGTGCGGCGTATATCCATACGAAGTGGCCGAGACCAAGGTCACACGGGTCATGGATACGGCACGCAAGAACCAGCATCCGCTGCAATGCGTGATGGAAAAGCAATAGGAACATCATATGCCCTCATTCTCCCGCGGACTTGAAAAGGCTCTGCATCAGGCGATGAACCTGGCGCGTGAGCGCAACCACGAGTTCGCTACGCTCGAACACCTGCTGCTGGCCCTGACCGACGACCGTGAAACGATCGCCGTGCTGACCGGCTGCGACGTCGATATCGACGCGCTCAAGAGCGACCTCGAAGATTTCATCAATGAAGAGCTGGACAGCCTCATCGTGGCCAATGGCCAGGATGCGCGGCCGACCGCTGCCTTCCAGCGCGTGATCCAGCGCGCCGTCATCCACGTCCAGTCGTCCGGTAGAGAAGAGGTTACGGGTGCCAATGTGCTCGTGGCGATCTTTGCCGAGCGCGAAAGCCATGCCGCCTACTTCCTCGAACAGCAGGACATGAGCCGGCTGGACGCGGTCAATTTCATCAGCCACGGGATTACCAAGTCGGGTCCCAGCGAGGAGCGCAAGGTGCGCGGTGCCGAGGACGGGGAAGGCAATACCGAAGGCGGAGCAGAGGCCAAGAAGAGCTCGGCTTTGGCCGACTTCTGCGTCAACCTCAACGAGAAGGCCCGCTCGGGCAAGATCGACCCGCTGATCGGGCGCGATGCCGAGCTGCGCCGGACCATCCAGATCCTGTGCCGCCGGAGCAAGAACAACCCGCTCTATGTCGGCGATGCCGGCGTGGGCAAGACCGCCATTGCCGAGGGCCTGGCCCGCAAGATCATCGAGGGCGACGTGCCCGAAGTGCTGCGCGAGGCCGTGATCTATTCGCTCGACATGGGTTCGCTCCTGGCCGGCACGCGCTATCGCGGCGACTTCGAGGAACGCCTCAAGGCCGTGATGAAGGAGCTCGAAAAGCTCCCCAATTCGGTACTGTTCATCGACGAGATCCACACCATGATCGGTGCGGGCGCGACGTCAGGCGGGGCGCTCGACGCCTCCAACCTGCTCAAGCCCGCGCTGGCATCGGGCGCGATCCGCTGCATCGGCTCGACCACCTACAAGGAATATCGCCAGTTCTTCGAGAAGGACCGGGCCCTGGTGCGCCGGTTCCAGAAGATCGATGTCAACGAGCCGTCCGTGCCCGATGCCATCGAGATCGTGAAGGGCCTGCGGCCCTATTTCGAAGAGTTCCACAAGATCAAGTATACCGACGACGCCCTCAAGGCGGCGGTGGAACTGAGCGCGCGCTATATCAGCGACCGCAAGCTGCCGGACAAGGCCATCGACGTGCTCGACGAGACGGGCGCCAGCCAGATGCTGGTGACCGAGGACAAGCGCAAGAAGGTGATCGATGTCGAAGACATCGAAGCCACCATCGCCACCATTGCGCGCATTCCGCCCAAGTCGGTCTCCAAATCCGATGCCGACCTGCTGGGCAGCCTCGAGCAGAGCCTCAAGACGGTGGTGTTCGGCCAGGATGCGGCGATCACCGCCCTGTCCTCGGCGATCAAGCTGGCCCGCGCCGGCCTGCGCGAGCCGGAAAAGCCGATCGGTTCCTACCTGTTCACCGGCCCGACCGGCGTGGGCAAGACCGAGGTGGCCAAGCAGCTCGCCGATACGCTGGGCGTGGAACTGCTGCGGTTCGACATGTCGGAATATATGGAGCGGCACACCGTGTCGCGCCTGATCGGCGCGCCTCCGGGCTATGTCGGGTTCGACCAGGGTGGTCTGCTCACTGATGGCGTGGACCAGCATCCGCACTGCGTGGTGCTGCTCGACGAAATCGAGAAGGCCCATCCGGACCTCTACAACATCCTGTTGCAGGTGATGGACCACGGCAAGCTGACCGACCACAACGGCAAGTCGGTGGATTTCCGCAATGTCATCCTGATCATGACCTCCAATGCCGGGGCCATGGACCTGCAGAAGGCGCCGATCGGCTTTGGCCGCAAGCGCGAGCAGGGCGACGACGAAGAGGCGATCAACCGCCTGTTCACGCCGGAATTCCGCAACCGTCTCGACGCGATCATCTCGTTCGCGCCGCTGCCGCGGGAAGTGGTGCGTCGCGTGGTCGAGAAGTTCGTGCTGCAGCTGGAAGGCCAGCTGGCCGAGCGCGGTGTCACCATCGTGCTGCAGCCGGAAGCCGCCGACTGGCTGGCCGAGCGGGGCTATGATGAACGCATGGGCGCGCGTCCGCTGGGTCGCGTGATCCAGGAATACATCAAGAAGCCGCTGGCCGACCAGGTACTGTTCGGCGAACTGGTCAATGGCGGCACGGTGACCGTGGCCGTGGTCGGCGAGGGCAACGAAGCCAAGCTGGAGCTGATCGCGGTTCCGCCAAGGCCGGCCAAGCCCAAGGCCCTGCCCAAGCCGAAAAAGCCCAAGGCGACGGCCGACAAGAACTAAGCAAGAAGCCCCGGAGTGATCCGGGGCTTTTTTGTTGGGGGGTAGGACTTTCGGTCCGATGATGAGCATGTGCTAGTAGCTGGCAAGGCGGATACGCGGTCATAGAAATGCCTAGAACAACCACGTCTTTCAGTTAGCCGCCGCGTAGCAGTTGCGGTACAGAACCTTTTGCCCGTTGCACAGTTTCAAGATGCCGAAGGATCAATGCCCGATTTTGACAAAGAGTGCTTTGTTGTTTGCGCTATCGGCGGGAGCGGAAGTCCCGAGCGAAAACACGCCGACTGGGTTCTTGAAGAGATTATCGAGCCGGTTTTTGAGAGACATTTTGCCGACTTCAAGGTCACTCGCGCCGACAAACTCAAGACGCCGGGGCTCATCGACGCCCAAATCATCGACCGGCTGCTCAATGCGAAGCTTGTTATCGCCGATCTGACGTTCCTCAATCCAAATGCCTTCTATGAGATCGGCATTCGGCACGTTGTCGGCCTGCCAGTTATCCACATGCATCTGGAAGGCGAAAATATCCCGTTCGATGTCAGCTTGTTCCGCTCGCTGCCTTTCGATCTATCGGAACCGAAACATCTGAAGGCCGCAAGAGCGGGATTGAAGGAGCTGCTGGCTGAGGTCCTGCACAAGGACCACAAAGTTGAGAACCCTGTCACGAAGGCTCGGGGGCAAGTGGCTTTTGAGAAGAACGCAACACCTGCGGACGTCGTTCTGATGGATCAGGTTGAAGCGCTCACAGCTGCGGTTTCTCAAGTCCAAGGCCGTCTTAACCGAATGGCGCATGATCCGCTTGGGCTGGCCATTGGCGCGCCCGGCGAGAGTTGGAGACAGCGTTATGGTGGAGAACCGATTGTTTCGAATGATGGCGTCTTGCTGAGGGTTGCGTTTCGGAACGTCACCCGTGGGGACACCCAGACGCTTCTTGATTTTGTGGAGCAACGATTGGCGCCATCGCTCGGTGGTTGTACAGTAATAGAGAGCAACTCCAACAACATAGTCGTACAAATTGGTCACGAGGGAATTCCAGAATTTGTTCTCAAGGACATAGATGTTCTTGCTAAAAATTCAGGGGTCCTAGTCCGAAAGGTCTAGATAGTAACGCGTGGAGAAAGGCAATCCGGCATGAGTATTTCGACCTGGAGCGAGCTGGTCCAAGACAATGTCGCGCGCTTTGGCGATCTCGTTGTCGGCATTGACCCATCATTGGCGGACCTTCCGGAGTTCTTTGGCGAGGAAAGTTCCTGGATTGCCGACTATGTGAATTTCACCCTCGACGTGGTCGAGGGGCAGGTCGGGTTCGTCAAGTTTCAGTCGGCCTATTTCGAAGCCTGTGGCTTGGCGGGGCTTGCGGCGCTGTCGTCCGGCATGAAGCGGGCGCGGGAGGCGGGCATTGCCGTCATTCTCGATGCCAAGCGCGGCGATATCGGTGCGACGGCTGCTGCCTATGCGCGGGCCTACCTCACCCCGGCTGCCGCCGGCGGGAGCGGGGATTTCGAGGCCGATTGCCTGACGGTCAATCCGCTGATGGGGCCCGATACGCTCGAACCTTTCGTCGATTGCGCCACGCGCCATGGCAAGGGGCTGTTCGTGCTGTGTCGCACCTCCAATCCCGGCGCCAGCTGGCTGCAGGACCGGATGGCCGGCAACCGGCTGATCTCGGACCGCGTGGCCGAGCTGATCGGGGGCTATGGCAAGGCCGATCCGGCTTCGCCCGGCCTGGGCGTGGTTGGCGCGGTGATCGGCGCGACGGTGCCCAATGAAGGGCGGCGGCTGCGCCAGCTGCTGCCGCGCACCATCATCCTGGCGCCCGGCCTGGGCGCCCAGGGCGGCGATCCGGCGGCCATCCATTCGCTAAGGGGCGATACGCCGGGAGACCTGCTGGTGCCGGTTTCGCGCGGCCTGAGCCGGGTCGAAGACCGCGGCATGTCGCCGGCCGACTATCGCGCGCTCGTGCTGGACCGGATCACGGGCTTCAAGGCCGCCATCGCCTATGACTATGCCGGCGCCGGCCGCAAGCTGGCCTAGCAGGCCGCCGTCAGCGCCGTTCACCAAGGCATTCTCAGCACCACGTAAAGCAGCGCAAAGCCGATGAGGCCAAGGGCGAAGCGGAGGCGGTCGGCGGGGGACAGGTCGGGCGGACGGGACGGGTTGTTCAGATCCAGCCTGGTCACAGTGGCAGCCATGAGAATGTCGATCATCATCGGTTGAACTCGCTGCAGCGGCACCACGCCGCGTGCTTTGCAGTTCATCGACCGGGACATGCCGCCTTCGACGCGACAAAAAAGAAATTCCGCCCTTGTCGAAATGGGGCGGGGCTGTTCGGCTAGGGAGCGTCAACCCGCGCGCCCAGGAGGCCGGCATGCAGTATATGTTTCTGATCTATCTCGATGAATCCAAGTTCGCCGTGATGAGCCAGGCGGAACGGGACGGCTTCGGAGACGGCATGCTCGACTATGACGAGGAGCTCAAGGCCAGCGGCCACTACATCACGGCCGAGCCGCTCAAGAGCCCGGCCGAGGCCACGACCGTGCGGCGGTGGAATGGCGCGCTGACCACCACGGATGGCCCGTTCATGGAAACCAAGGAACATTTGAGTGGCTTTGTGCTCGTCGAGGCGCGTGACCTCAACGAGGCCATCCAGCTGGCGGGGCGGATGCCTCTGGCGAGCGTTGGCTCGATCGAAGTGCGGCCTGTCGGCGTGCTCAAGCGCAGCACGGCATGACATTGGCGCAACCAGTCGATCTCGATCTGGTCTGGCGGCAGCAGTCGCGCAGGGTGCTGGCGACGCTGATCCGGCTGTTGCGCGATTTCGACCTGGCGGAAGAGGCATTGCACGACGCGTTTCTTGCCGCGGCGCAGAAATGGCCGGTCGAGGGCATGCCGGAAAATCCGGGTGCCTGGCTGGTGTCTGCCGGGCGGTTCAAGGCGCTCGATCGGCTGCGACGGCGCAAGCGGTTCGATGCGGCGCAGGTGGATCTGCTCGCCATGGAAGCCGAGGACGTGGTTGCCGATGATGGCGACCTGCCGGATGACCGGTTGCGGCTCATGTTCACCTGCTGCCACCCGGTGCTGTTGCCGGAGGCACAGGTGGCGCTGACCTTGCGCGAGGTCTGCGGGCTGACCACCGAGGAGATTGCGCGCGCATTCCTCGTGCGGACGCCGACCTTGGCGCAGCGCATCGTGCGGGCCAAGATGCGGATCAAGGAAGCCGGGCTGCCCTACGAAATCCCTTCCAGCGCCGAGCTTCCGGCGCGGCTCGATAGCGTGTTGCGGGTGATCTACCTGGTCTTCAACGAAGGCTATTCGGCCTATTCGGGCGAGACCATCACGCGGGTCGAGCTGTCGTCGGAAGCGATCAGGCTGGGGCGCATGGTGGCCCAGCTGCTGCCCGATGGCGAGGTGCTCGGCCTGCTCGGACTGATGCTACTCAACGAGGCCCGGCGGGCCTCCCGACAGACGGCGGATGGCGATGTCGTGCTGCTGGCCGACCAGGATCGAACCCTCTGGGATCGCGACATGATCGCCGAGGGCAGGGGCCTCGTCGAGCGGGCCTTTGCTTCGCGTCAGGTCGGGCCCTATGCCCTGCAGGGCGCCATAGCGGCCGTGCATACCGCGGCCCCGACGGCCGCCGAGACCGACTGGACCGAAATCGTGGGCCTCTATGGCGTGCTGCAGCGCGCGGCGCCGTCGCCCATCGTGCAGCTGAACCGGGCCATCGCTATCAGCATGGTGCGCGGGCCGGAGGTGGCCTTGCCCATGGTGCAGGCCTTGCTCGACACCGGGGATTTGGCCGACTACCACCTGGCCCATGTCGCCGAGGCCGTCCTGCTGCACCAGCTGGGACAGCGCGATGCGGCGGTGGCGGCCTATGGCCGGGCCCTGCAGATCTGCAGGCAAGAGCCGGAGCGCCGGCTATTGCTGAAACGCCTGGCAGAGCTGGATGCGGAAGCGGCTGGCGATCGCTGAGCTATTTGCTGCGACCGACCAGCGACAGGATGGCCTCGACGACACCCGGCATGTCCTGCTCCAGCAGTTCGTGACCGCGGCGGTCGAGCAGCAGCAGTTGCGCCCCTCTGATCGCGGTGACGCTCGCATGGGCGGCGGCGACGGAGATGATCGGGTCCTCGCTGCCGTGGATCAGCAATACCGGCAGATCCAGGTTGCTGGCGTTGAGGTGCGGTTCCAGTTCGCCCGCGACCATGGCGTGGTTGAAGGCGCTCTGCATGCTGCTGGTGCGGTGCAGCTCCCGCTCGATGCGGCGCTGTGCTGCCTCCCGGTCAAAGGGGACGGCCGAGCCGGCGCTGAGTTCGGCAACCCGCAGCATGAACTGGCCGACCGCTGCATGATCAGACCAGTCAAGCTCGGCCATGGTGGCGAAATGGTCCATGAAACGGGGATCGATGCCCTCGCCCTGATAGGGCATGCCGAGCGGCTCGCTGGCAATCAGGGTGAGGGAGCGAACCCGCTCGCGATGGGTGAGCGCCGCGATCTGGGCGACATAGCCGCCCAGCGACATGCCCACCAGGTGGGCGGCCTCGACCTCGTAGGCGTCGAGGATGGCGATCAGGTCCGCCGCCAGGTCGAAGATGTCGTATTGCAGATCGCCCGGTGCATTGGTCGTCGACTGCCCGGTGTCGCGATGGTCGAACTGGATAACCCGATAGCCGGCATCGGCAAGCCCGGTCACCATGCTTTCTGGCCACCAGACCATTGAGGCGGTGGAGCCCATGGCCAACAGGATGGTCCCGAGCCGTGGCTGCCCCGTCGCCTTGGTGGCCAGTGTGACGCCATCGGCAACCCTTACCTGCGTGGTTTGGCTCTGCATCGCCTCGTCTCCATGCGCGAGTGGCAGGCCGCCCAGCACCAGGGCCCCAGCCATGAAGCTGCGCCGTCGCATCAGTCGCTCCTATTTATAACCTACATATTGGTTATAAATGGATGCAGGGCTTGTCAAGTCGAGGGCGTGAGATGGTCCATCGCCCAGCGCAGGCGTTGGAGCACGAAGGCAGAGAGCGCTGTCGTGCCGTCCGAGGCGACCCATTGCATGGTGGCGCCGGCAATGACGGTGTGCAGATGCACCGCCGTCTGGTCCCGATCCGGGGCGGGCGGCAGCCGCGCGGCAATTGCCTGCTGGACCAGGGCATAGCGCTCCCCGGCCAGATTGCGGAGAGTGGGGTTCTCCATTTCGAGTGCGGCCACCGTTACCCGTACGGCAAAGCCCTCGCCACTGCCCATGCTGCCCACGATCTGTTCGAGAAAGTGCCAAAGGGCGTCCGGCCCCGTCTCGACCGGCAGGCTGTCCAGCCAGGCGCGGGTTTCCGCCACTTCATGCTCCGCCATCCGGATGAGGATGGCGTTGCGATCGCCGAAGCGCTGGATCAGCGTGGCGCGCGACAAGCCGACATGCTCGGCTAGGTCGGACAGGGTGAAGCCGGGCCCGCGGCTGCCGAGCACCTGCAGGGCTGCAGAGAGGACGTCGTGGTCGGAGACGGTTTTGGGGCGCGGCATGGTCACCAATACGGGTGGAAGGAGAGGGGAGTATGCATGCTGCGGCGCTGCGCGCCATCCCGCCGCTGAAAAGGCCTACGGCAGTATCCCCGTCAATAGAGCGTCTTGCTGTATTCCACCTCGAGATCGGCATCGATCTGGCGCATCCTGGCGTCATCGTCCGGGGCGCCATTGGTCTGGTCGAGGATGATCTTGGACAGCGAGGGCATTTCGCTGCGGTCCTGGAAATGGGCCGGGTCCCAGAGATGGGAGCGGCGGAAGGCCTTGGCGCAGTGCATGAATATCTCGTCGACGCTGACGATGATGGCGAGCCGGGGTGTGCGGTCATTGACGCGCATGGTTTCGAGCAGGGCCGGATCGGTGACGAGGCGGGCCGTGCCGTTGACTCGCAGGGTGTCGTCATAGCCGGGAATGATGAACAGCAGGCCGACGCGCGGATTGGCGATGATGTTGCTCAGGCTGTCGAGGCGGTTATTGCCCGGCCGGTCGGGGATGGCGAGGGTTTGAGAATCGAGGATCTGGACGAAGCCCGTCGGGTCGCCGCGCGGGCTGACATCGGCATTGCCCGCCATGTCCTGCGTGCCGATGCAGAGGAAGGGCGAGCGCGCGATGAAGGCCCGGGCGTGCTCGTCGAGCGCACGCTGGACCTTGAGCGTCGCCAGTGTGTGGGTGGCCGGAAACAGGCTGCGAAGGGCCGCTTCATCGGCAATGACATGTTCGGGACGGATCATCGACTCCTCCAACCTCGTTGCTGCTCGCCGACCGGTTGACCCGGTCAGTCGTGAGGTACGTACCTCAAATCTAGCCTGACTTGTCTGTGACAGGCAAGGGGGTGGGCCAGCGAGCGTCTTCCAAGGCGGGGATGGGTAACGCGTCGTGAACCTTTCCTAACACTTTGCTAACCAAGCAAGCCCAATCCCCGCTGTTCCCGCTGGTCACACTGGACAGGAACAAAAGACGAACTTATAAGAACATTATAGCAACACGGGAGATGCAGATGCTCACTTTCATCAAGGACTTCGCCGCATTCGTCACGCTGGGCGCCTTCACCATCGGTTCGCTGACCTGGATGGATGTGCTGGCCCGACTCGTGTGACCCTGAGTCGTTTTCAGCAAGAGCGGACCCTGGTTTTGCCCTTTGCAGACGCGGCGAAAAGAGACGGCGCCAGCGCCGCCTGTGGATTGCGGTCCGGTAGCGGTATGATCTGCGCGCCGGGACGGTCATAAAGGGCGTGTCATGAGCGGTCCCGGTTTTATCCATCTTCACGTCCATTCTGCCTATTCCCTGCTCGAGGGAGCGCTGCAGCTTGAGACCATTCTCAAGCTGGCGGCGGAGGACAGCCAGCCGGCGCTTGGCATTGCCGATACCGGCAACCTGTTTGGCGCGCTGGAATTCTCCGAAAAGGGCAGCAAGAAGGGCATCCAGCCGCTGGTGGGGGTGGAGCTGTCCGTGGACTTCGCCGCTGCCGAGGAGCGGGTCAGCGAGCGCGGGCATGTGGCCTGGGCCGGCAAATCCAGCGTGGTGCTGCTGGCGCAGACCGAGGAGGGCTTTGCCAACCTGTCGCGGCTGGTGTCGCAATCCTATCTCGAGGGCGATGGCGGCACGGCGCGGGCGCAGCTGGACTGGCTGAGCCGCGAACGGCTGGAGGGGCTGATCTGCCTCAGCGGCGGGCCGGAAGGCGCCATCGACATGGCCTTCGCCCAGGGGCAGGACGCCAATGCGGTGCGGCGGCTGGATCGGCTGGCCGAGCTGTTCGGGGACCGTTTCTATATCGAACTGCAGCGGCATGGCCGGGTGCAGGAGGCGACGGTCGAGCCACGGCTGATCGACTATGCCTATCGCAAGGGCATCCCGCTGGTGGCTACCAACGAGCCCTTCTTCAAGTCGGCCAAGGAATTCGAGGCGCATGATGCGCTGCTGGCCATTGCCGGGGGCACCGTGCTGGCGCAGACCGAGCGGCGCAAGCTCAACGACCAGTATTATTTCAAGACGCGTGCCGAGATGACGGCTTTGTTCTCGGACCTGCCCGAAGCGCTCGATTCCACCGTCGAAATTGCGCGGCGCACCTCATATCGGCCGCGCACGCGCAGCCCGATCCTGCCCAAATTCGCCGCCGCGCCCGATCTCAGCGAAGCCGATGCCGTGGCGGCCGAGGCGGCAGCCCTGCGCGCCATGGCAGAGGAGGGGCTGCGCGAGCGCCTCGCCACCGTCGGCACCGCGCCGGGCAAGACGGAACAGGAATACTGGGACCGGCTGGAATTCGAGCTGGGCATCATCCAGTCGATGAAGTTTCCCGGCTATTTCCTTATCGTGGCTGACTTTATCCGCTGGTCGAAATCGCAGGGCATTCCGGTGGGGCCCGGGCGTGGCTCGGGCGCCGGGTCGCTGGTGGCCTATGCCACGACGATTACCGACCTCGATCCTCTCGCCTACAACCTGCTGTTCGAGCGCTTCCTCAATCCGGAACGCGTGTCGATGCCGGATTTCGACATCGACTTCTGCCAGGATCGCCGCGAAGAGGTGATCCGCTACGTGCAGCGCAAATACGGCACCGACCAGGTGGCGCAGATCATCACCTTCGGAACGCTGCAGGCACGCGCCGTGCTGCGCGACGTCGGCCGCGTGCTGCAGATGCCCTATGGGCAGGTGGACCGCATCTGCAAGCTGGTGCCGGCCAATCCGGCCGATCCGTGGTCGATCGAGCGGACCATGAAAGAGGTGCCGCAGTTCAAGCAGATGGCGGACGAGGACGAGACGGTGGCCGATCTGGTCGCCATCGCCAAGAATCTCGAGGGCCTCTACCGCCACGCCTCGACCCATGCCGCCGGCATCATCATCGGCGACCGGCCGCTGCAGGACCTGGCGCCGCTCTACCGCGATCCGCGCTCGGACATGCCGGTCTGCCAGTACAACATGAAGTGGAGCGAGGCGGCGGGCCTGGTCAAGTTCGACTTCCTCGGCCTCAAGACGCTGACCACGGTGCAGTATGCCGTCAATATGGTGAACCTCGACGGCGGCAGCTTCCGCATCGAGGACATCCCGATCGACGACAAGCCGACCTATGACCTTTATGCCAAGGGCGACACGTTCGGCGTGTTCCAGGTGGAAGGCGCGGGCATGCGGCGCGCGCTGGTCGACATGAAGCCGGACCGCTTCGAGGATATCATCGCCCTGGTGGCGCTCTATCGGCCCGGTCCGATGGACAATATCCCGCTGTTCAACGACCGCAAGCATGGCCGCGAGGAGGTGGAATATCCCCATCCGGACCTGTCGCAGGTACTCGACGAGACCTATGGCATCATCGTCTACCAGGAACAGGTGATGCAGATCGCCCAGCTGCTCTCGGGCTATTCGCTGGGCGAAGCCGACATGCTGCGCCGCGCCATGGGCAAGAAGATCAAGTCGGAGATGGATGCGCAGCGCGAGCGCTTCCGCGAGGGCGCCATCAAGCACGGGCTCAAGCAGAGCCAGGCCGATACGATCTTTGACCTGTTGGCCAAGTTCGCCAATTACGGCTTCAACAAGAGCCATGCGGCGACCTATGCGCTCGTCTCCTACCAGACGGGCTATCTCAAGGCGCATTATCCGCATGAATTCCTGGCCGCGTCGATGACGCTGGACATGGGCAATACCGACAAGCTGGCGGAGTTCCGCAGCGAGGCCAAGCGGCACAATATCGAGCTGGTGCCGCCCTGCGTGAACCGCTCGGAAGTGGTGTTCTCGGTCAAGGACAAGCGCATTCTTTATGGCCTCTGCGCCGTCAAGGGCGTGGGCCGGCAGGTGGCCGAGCATATCGTGGAGGCGCGCGGCGATACCCCGTTCAAGGACCTGGGCGATTTCGCCCGCCGGGTCGATCCGCGCATCCTCTCCAAGCGGACGCTGGAGACGCTGGTCAATGCCGGCGCCTTCGACGATATCGTGCCGCGCCGCGAAGTCGCCTTTGCCGCCATCGAGGCGGTGATGGGCATGGCCCAGTCGCTCACCCATGAGCGCAATGAGGGCCAGTGGAACATGTTCGACGTCGGCGAGCCCGAGCCGGTGCGCCTGCCGGCGGGCGTGCCGGCCTGGACCACCACCGAGCGGGCCGACCGCGAGCTGTCGGCCATCGGCTTCCACCTCTCGGCCCATCCGCTCGATGCCTATGTCGACATGTTCGAAAAGCTGCGGGTGCAGCGCTGGGGCGATTTCGAGCGGGCGGTCAAGGACGGGGCCTCGGCCGGGCGGCTCGCCGGCACGATCAGCGGCCGGCAGGACCGGCGCACCCGCAAGGGCACGCCGATGATGATCCTGACGCTGTCCGACCAGAGCGGGAGCTTCGAGGTCATCGCCTTTTCCGAGCAGATCAACGAATTCGGCGCCATTTTGCAGCCGGGCAAGTCGGTCATCCTGCAGGTGGGGGCGGACGAGCGGGCCGAGGGCGTGAGCCTGCGTCTGCTCTCGGCCCAGCCCATTGACGGCATCGAGAACACGATCGAGCGACGGCTGACGGTGTTCACCGCCGACGCCAAGGCCCTGGGCTCGATCAGCGCCCAGCTCAAGCGGGGCGGGGAGGGCAGGGTGAACTTCGTCGTCATCCGTGACGGCGGGGCGAAGGAATACGAGATCGAACTACCGGGCGCCTATCGCCTGACGGCCGAAGTCGCAGGCGGCATCAAGGCGCTGGAGGGGGTTACGGACGTGAGGTTTCACTGAGGGGCGAGGCCCGATAGAACGACCCCGCCAGTAAGCGAGGTCGCGTCGGCATCGCCTAGTGTGTGCGAAGGTCGTAGTGCAGGGCTGCGATATCTGAGTCCGGGAGCTGCCGGTGGCTCAGCAGCCTGAACCGCGCGTTCAAACCGGGATGGAACGTGCGAACGCCTTCGCCCAGCACAACATTGCCAAGCAGAAGGTGAAGCTCATCGACTAGACCCTGCGCGAGCAGGCCGTTGAACAAGATGCTGCTGCCGTAGATCAGCATGTCCTTGCCGGGTTGGGCCTTGAGTTCGGCGATCCGGGTGTAGGCCTGGTTGCGCCGCACGACCTCGGCGCCGGCCCAGGGCGAGTTTGGCGATATGGTCAGTGTATCACTGACTGCGATCTTGCGGGCGCCCTCAACCCGCTCGGCTATCTCACGTTGGATGGGATCGCCGTGCGGGCTGCGATCAACGTTCGGCCAGTAGGCTTCGAACATTGGGAAGGTGACGGCACCGAAGAGCAGCGTGTCGGCGCTGCGCAAGAGTTCGAGGTTGTGGGCATCAAACGCCCCGCTCATGGGCAGGGCATCGAGCCGGCCGTCGGGGCCAGCGCAGTGGTTGTCGAGGGAACTCAGGATACTGACAATGAGCTTGGCCATTGCAACTGCCTTTCTGTTTAAAAGAGTAGACACAGCCCAGTCCTGTGGGTTGGTCATCTCTTTAGAGACGCGGCAATGCTGAAACTCATCGGTCTCGGCGCGATTTCTTACGGCACCGTCTCGAGCATGCCGAAGCGACGGCATACGGCCGGGTCCAAAAAACTCTCGATAGCGCAGATGCGGCCATTTTCCACCCGCAGCAGCACGACGCCGCCTGGGCGGAAGCGGTCGTCGCCCACCTGCTTCTGGTAGCAGGCGAAGCCGGGCTGGCCGTTGCCGCCGAGTGGCCGGAGCCGCCAGGGCGTTTCGAACACGCGTTCGGCGAAGAAGTTTGCGACGAACGCGCGGCCGCGGAACCAGGCCGGCAGCGGTGGCATAGTGAAGCGAACGTCTTCGGTCAGCAGATCCAGCATCGTCGTCACGTCGCGCTGTTCCCAGGCGGAGACGAAGGCGCGAAGCAGCCTGTCGAGCTGCTTTTCGTCCACCGGATGCTTCTCCACGGGATGCCTGCCTGGCAACTTCGTCTCGATTGTCTTGCGAGCGCGCTGCAAGGCGCTGTTGATCGACGCGACGCTGGTCTCAAGCATAGCGGCGGTTTCGGAAGCTGAGTAGCCAAGCACTTCGCACAGCAGTAGCGCGGCGCGCTGCGTGCCGGTGAGGTGTTGCAACATGGCGACGAACGCGAGACCGATATGCTCGCGGCGCAGCAGTGTGGACCCCGGATCGTCATGGACCGCGGCGTCGGACACCAATTCATCGTCGGGGATCGGCTCGAGCCAGACGGGCCCGGGCACAATCTCGCCAAGGTCAGCCGTGGACAGAAGCGGTGCTCTATAGTCGCTCGACGTCAGGCGGCGCGGGCGCCTTGAGATCATGCGCAGACATATCCGGCTGGCGATGATGACAAGCCAGGTGCCCAATGAGCTGCGACCTTCGAACGACCCTATGCCACGCCATGCGGCAAGCAGGGTTTCCTGCAAGGCGTCGTCGGCATCAAATGGCGAACCAAGCATGCGGTAGCAATGCACATGCAGTGGTCGCAGGTAGGGCCTTGTGAGCGTGTCGAAAGCGGTGGTGTCGCCCGTCGCCGCTCGCCGCAGCAATGCACTTTCGGTAGGGTTGGCGAATTGCGGAGACGTCATGTGTGGGTCTGCAGGTTCAGGCGGAACTGCCCGGGTGGGTGGTTGGCCTTAACAGGGGCGTGTCGCAGAGTAGTGGCTGACAACACCAGGGACAACAGTTAGGCCGTCGCCCCAGCGGGGCTCGGTGCGATCGCCGCACATGCGCAGCACTTTTCCCGCCCTCTAAGCCAAGTGGCAAAAGATGCAGAATGTCTGGTCGATAATTGGGCCCATGAGCCATGCGGCCCTTCGCGACGAAAAGTGCCCCGCCGCAGTTCATAGCGTTATCGGCGTCAATTGGTGGGCAGACGCGCGTAGTCGGGCCCGAATGAAGTAAGTGACCCAAAAAAAGCGCGGGGGAGGCGAGCCGGGGCCCATCCTCCTCCGCTTGGGGGTTTTCACCCTTGCCCCCGCGTCGATGCGCGGGTCTATGCAGGGATAATGCAGGAGGGGGTGTGTGCGGTTCCCTAACAGATCCGTGAGCATTTTGCCGATTCCGCGCTTTGCCATTGTGCGGCTGGAAGAGGCGCTAGCCAGGATGCCGGGTCGGACATAGTGCTCCTTCGGCGCACCATCTCACCCACCTACAGATCGTCACCCTTGGGCTCGACCCGACGGCTCTACACTTGCCGGATGTCGCTCAAGTACAGTCCCCTCGCGTCAGGCCCGAGGGTGACGACCGCGTTTGCTGGGCTTTCCGATGCTCATCCCCAACTTATCCCCCTCGCCAAAGACCGTGGCACAATCCTGCCATCTTCCGGGATACGGCGGCGCTGCAGCGACCAGTGGCCGGGAGATGTCGGGAGGGGACGTCGCTGTCTCCCTCAGGTTCGAGAGCCGGCCGCAACATGGCGAGCGTTCATGTTGCGCGATAACCGGTCCTGTTCCAAAAACCGGCAACCCCGGGACGGCAATCGTCTCATATTTATCTACTCAGAGACGAAAGACGTCTCGGGGTCCGTCCGTCCATGACAACCGCGCTGCAGGCGGCGCTTTGGCGCGGGCCTTGCTCTTTTGCGGTTCATCGCCTATATCGCCCCTGCGTTTGACTGCGTGTCAGCGCGATTTCACACACGAGGCAGGCTTTTCGGGCGTTCCGAAGATCCATCCGGTGGCGGGCAACCGCCGCAAGGCCCCGTGGCGGCATCAACCGGTAAACAAGGAGCAGCCATCATGGCACTGCCCGATTTTTCTATGCGTCAACTGCTTGAAGCAGGCGTCCACTTCGGTCACCAGAAGCATCGCTGGAACCCCAAGATGGAACGCTACATCTTCGGCGTTCGCAACGACATCCACATTCTCGACCTGAGCCAGACCGTGCCGGCCCTGAGCCGTGCGCTGCAGCTGGTCAGCGACACCGTCGCTGACGGTGGCCGCGTGCTGTTCGTCGGCACCAAGCGCCAAGCCGCACCGCTGGTGGCCGAGGCTGCCAAGCAGTCCGCCCAGTACTTCGTCAATTCCCGCTGGCTCGGCGGCACGCTGACCAACTGGCAGACGATCTCGAACTCGATCTCGCGCCTGCGCGAACTCGAGTCGATGAGCGAAGACGCCCTGGCGCTGCGCACCAAGAAGGAACGCCTGATGATGAGCCGCGAGCAGGAACGCCTCGAGCGCGACCTGGGCGGTATCAAGGACATGGGCAACCTGCCGTCGCTCCTGTTCGTCATCGACACCAACAAGGAAGCCAACGCGATCAAGGAAGCCCGTCGCCTGGGCATTCCGGTCGTGGCCATCGTCGACACCAATTGCGATCCCGATACGGTCGACTATGCGATCCCGGGCAATGACGACGCCTCGCGCGCCCTCGAGCTCTATGTGTCGCTGATCTCCAAGGCTGCCATCGACGGCATCGGCCGCTCGTCGTCGGCCCTGGGTGCCGATCTCGGTGCTGCCGATCGTGCTCCGGCTGAAGATCTGCCGGGCGAAGAGGCTCCGGCGGCCGCCGCCAACTAAGCGCGTTTCGCTTAATTCATACTGATTTGAACCATGCGACCCCGGAAATGGGGTCGCCAAGAGGTGAACCCATGGAAATCACTGCAGGAATGGTCAAGCAGCTCCGTGACTCGACCGGCGTCGGGATGATGGACTGCAAGAAGGCCCTGGCCGAAACCAATGGCGACATGGAAGCCGCGGTCGACTGGCTGCGTACGCGTGGCCTAGCCAAGGCTGCCAAGAAGGCTGACCGCGTTGCGGCAGAGGGCCTCGTTGGCGTTGCCACCGCCGGCACCAAGGCTGCCGTTGTCGAAGTGAACTCGGAAACCGACTTCGTTGCCCGCAACGAGCAGTTCCAGGCGATCGTCGCCAATGTCGCAAAGCTGGCCCTCGACGCCGATGGCGACGTGGTCAAGCTCGGCGAAATGCCGTTCCCCGGTTCGGGTCACTCGGTTTCGGCCGAGCTGACCGAAGCCATCGCCAAGATCGGCGAGAACATGAACCTGCGCCGCACGCAGACCGTTTCGGTCTCCGATGGCGTGGTCGAGAGCTATGTCCACAATGCCGTCAAGGCTGGCCTGGGCCGCATGGGCATCCTCGTGGCGCTCGAATCGACCGGTGACAAGACCGCGCTGTCCGCCCTGGGCAAGCAGCTTGCCATGCATATCGCAGCGACCAATCCGCTGTCGATCGATCCGGAAGACCTGGACCAGGACGTGGTGGCTCGCGAGCGCGCCATCATCCTCGAGCAGGTCAAGGAATCGGGCAAGTCGGCCGAGATCGCCGAGAAGATGGTCGATGGCCGCATGCGCAAGTATTTCGAAGAAGTCACGCTCCTGGCGCAGACCTTCGTGATCGACGGCGAGACCAAGGTCCGCGATGCGATCAAGAATGCGGAAAAGGATGTTGGCGCCCCGATCAAGCTGACCAAGTTCGTGCGCTTTGCACTGGGCGAGGGCATCGAGAAGGTCGAGACCGACTTTGCTGCCGAAGTCGCGGCCACGGCCGGCGTGAAGTAATTCCGCCGCAGACAATTGCGGGTGGACCCAAGGGCCCGCCCGCCGCTCTCCCGAACGGTCATGATTTGGCCCGGGATTGAGCGCAGAAGCCCGCTGTAATTTGTATTTCAACTGGCGCGCCGCTTTCTTTTGAAGTTGCTTTTGCCTTAATGTCTGTCGGGCGTCGCCGGATTCGGTGCCCCGCCGCGTATTCCAAAGAGGGGTTTGCCGATGGCGCCTGCCTACAAACGCATTTTGCTCAAGGTTTCGGGCGAAGCGCTGTCTGGCGACCAGCAGTTTGGCATTCAACCCGAATTTCTCGACGGCGTGGCCCGCCAGATCGCCGACGTGGCGCAGACCGGCGTCGAAATGGCCATTGTGACCGGTGGCGGCAATATCTTCCGCGGCATGGCCGTAGCCGCCAATGGCGGCGACCGGGTCACTGCCGACATGATGGGCACGCTGGGCACCGTCATCAACGCACTGGCGCTGGCCGGCGCCCTGACCGCCATCGGCGTCAAGGCCAAGGTGTTCAGCGCCACAACCATGCCATCCGTCGCCGACACCTATACCGCTCGCGCTGCCAAGGCGGCGCTTGAGGACGGTTACGTGGTCGTGCTGGGCGGCGGCATCGGCAACCCGTTCTTCACCACCGATACGGCCGCTGCCCTGCGGGCGATCGAGCTGGAATGCGACATCGTGCTCAAGGGCACCAATGTCGATGGCGTCTATTCGGCCGACCCGAACAAGGACCCCACGGCGACCCGCTATGAGCAGATCAGCCATGACGATGTGATCAGCCAGAACCTGCGGGTGATGGATACGGCGGCCTTCGCCCTTGCCCGTGACAACAACATGCCGATAATCGTGTATTCGCTCGACGACAAGGAGGGCCTGTCCGGCGTTCTCGCCGGGCGCGTTCGCAGCACCCGCGTCGGCAAGCCGATCTAGCCTAGAAGGACGAAACGATGGCCTACAATCTCGCCGAACTCAAAACCCGCATGCAGAAGTCGATCACGTCGCTGCGTGACGAACTTGCCGGGCTGCGCACGGGCCGTGCCAGCGCGAGCCTGCTGGAGCCGGTGATGGTGGAAGCCTATGGCTCGCGCACGCCGCTGAGCCAGCTGGCCACGGTGACGGTGCCGGAGCCGCGCATGCTGAGCGTGCAGGTGTGGGATCGCTCGCTGGCCATGGTGGTCGAAAAGGCCATTCGCGACAGCGGCCTGGGGCTCAATCCGATGGGGGAGGGGCAGGTGATCCGCGTGCCGCTGCCCGAGCTCAACGAAGAGCGCCGCCGCGACCTGTCCAAGGTTGCGCATAACTATGCCGAGGCGGCCCGCGTGGCAGTGCGCCACATCCGCCGCGACGGCATGGATGCGCTCAAGAAGGCCGAGAAGGATGGCGATCTGAGCCAGGACGATGCGCGCGCGCAGGCGGACCTGGTGCAGAAGGCAACCGACGCCGCGGTCGCGGAAATCGACCAGGTGGTGGCGGCCAAAGAAGCGGAAATCATGCAGGTCTAAGTCGGCTGAGCTGCGCCGGAGGCGTAGATGTCCATCGATCCAGCCATCACAGCCGATATTGAGCAGCGTCCGCGCTTGCGCATTCCAAACCATATTGGCGTGATCATGGACGGCAATGGCCGCTGGGCCAAGGCCCGCGGCAAGCGCCGGACGGAGGGGCATATCGAGGGCGTCAAGGCGCTCCGCAACCTGGTTCAGCTCTGCATCCGCTATGGCGTGGCGCATCTGACGGTGTTCAGCTTCTCGTCGGAAAACTGGACGCGCCCGAAGGACGAGATATCGTTTATCTTCAACCTGCTGCGCCGTTTTGTTGCATCTGATCTACAGAATCTGATCCGCAATAATGTCCGGGTTCGCATCATCGGCAGCCGCGAGGGGCTGGAGCCCAGCCTGGTGCGGCTGATCGAGGATGTCGAAGCCAAGACGGCCAGCAATACCGGCCTCGTGCTGATCGTCGCCTTCAACTATGGCGGCAAGGCAGAAATCGCCGACGCCACGCGGCGCATTGCGCGTGAAGTTGCCGCAGGGCGCCTGTCGCCCGAGGCAATCACCGAGGACACCATTGCCGGCGCGCTCTATACGGCGGGCCTGCCCGATCCGGACCTCATCATCCGCACCAGCGGCGAGCAGCGCATTTCCAATTTCCTGCTCTGGCAGGCCGCCTATTCCGAATTCGTCTTCGTCGACGAATACTGGCCCGACTTCGATGAAGCCAGTTTCGTCCGGGTGCTCGAAACCTTCGCGCTGCGCGACCGGCGCTTCGGCGGTATCGAGGCGAAACAACCTTGAGCGATCCGGACCATCACGCGACAGAGCCTGCGCCAGGTCGCCGCCGTAGCTGGTCCGATCTCGGGCCGCGCCTGCTGTCGGCAGCCGTCCTCGTCACCCTGACCGCCACGGCGCTCTATATCGGCAGCTATGTGTTTGCCGCCGTGGTGGGCGCCGTCTTCGGCGGCGCCTATCGCGAGTGGGAGACTATGGTGACGCGCGCCCCGCTGACCCCGGGCGGCATGGTGCTGATCGGGCTAGTGGCGCTATCGGGGCTGATCTACCCGGTCTTTGGGCCGCTGGGGACGATGACGGTCATTGGCCTGGCCTGTGCCGTCGCCATCGCCATGCGGGGCGAGGAGGCGCCGTGGCGGGTGCTGGGCCTGGTTGTCTATGGCGCCATCATTGTCGCTGCGCTGGCCATGCGCGGGGAGACTGTGGCGGGGGTTTGGGCGGGAGTTTATCTCGGCACCGTGGTGTGGATGACGGATTCTGCGGCCTTCTTCACCGGGCGGCAGATCGGGGGCGAAAAGCTGGCGCCTGAAATTTCGCCGTCCAAGACCTGGTCGGGCGCCGCGGGCGGACTGGCACTGGGGACCGGGGCAGGGCTGCTGGTGTGGGTCCTGGTGACGGATTCGCCCTGGTGGATCGGGCTGGTGCTGTCCGCGACGATCAGCGTACTGGGCCAGTTGGGCGATCTCAGCGAGAGTGCGGTCAAGCGGCATTTCCGGATCAAGGACAGCGGCGACATCATCCCGGGCCATGGCGGCCTGATGGATCGGCTCGACAGCCTCACATTCGGCATCTTGTTCGTGCTGCTGGTGGGGACGCTGCATGCCGGATACGGCGCGGTCGCCGAAGGACTGCTCTACTGGTAGGGCAGATGCCGCGGGCAGCCGCCTATAAGCAAGGAACACCATGTTCGAATTCATCTACTGGCTCTTGTCCTATGTGGTGCCGTTCCTGGCGGTGCTGACCGTCATCGTGTTCGTGCACGAGATGGGGCACTATCTGGTGGCTCGGTGGAACGGGGTGGCTATCCAGACCTTCTCGATCGGCTTCGGGCGCGAAGTGATCGGATGGAACGACAAGCACGGGACGCGCTGGCGCATCTCGGCGATCCCGCTGGGCGGCTATGTGCGCTTCGTGGGTGATTCCAATGCGGCTAGCGTGACGGATGCCGATGTGGTCGCCAATGCCGATCCCGAACTAGCGCCAAGGCTGTTTGCCAACAAGAATGTCTGGCAGCGGATCGCGGTCGTGGCTGCCGGGCCGATTGCCAATGTCATCCTGACCTTTGTCATCCTCTATGCCCTGCTGCTGGGATATGGCCGCTACACCATTCCACCGGTCGTCGGCGAGGTCATTGCCGGCTCGGTCGCCGAGGCGGCGGGGCTTGAGCCCGGCGACGTTATCGTCTCGGTGGATGGCTACGTCGTCCGGGGGTTCGAGGATTTCCAGCGACTCGTCGCCACCAGCCCCGCGCGTGAGGTGACGATCGAACTCGACCGAGGCGGCAGCGCCGAGACCATCGTGCTGGTGCCCGACGTCGCCGAGGTCGAAGACCGCTTCGGTAATATGCAGAAGATCGGCAGAATCGGGGTGAGCCGGGACGTGGCTGATACCGATGTGAGTCTTTATCGACCCGGCCCGGTCGAGGCGATCGGCATGACTGTCGAGGAGATTCGCTTCATCATCCAGCGCACGGCAGCCTTTCTCGGCGATTTCTTTGTCGGGCGCGGCGACGTTGAGCAACTGGGCGGGCCGGTCAAGGTCGCCAAGGTTTCCGGGGAAGTGGCGACACTGGGCATTATCGCCCTGATCAATCTCACGGCGCTGCTCTCGCTAAATATCGGAATTTTCAACCTTTTACCTGTACCCATGCTCGACGGCGGCCATCTTCTGTACTATCTGGTTGAAGCCGTCAGGGGGCGTCCGCTCAGCATGAAGGTGCAAGAAATAGGGTTCCGATTTGGATTTGCCCTGGTCCTTGCGCTCATGGTGTTCACGCTCTTTAACGATACGATCTTCGCTCACTTCGGAATCTTGCGTTAACATGCTGTTAACCTTGGTTCGCAAGGTGTTGCAGGAATACAAGTGCACCAATCATTTGCTAACCGCGTCGAGGCTTGCGCCTTGTCCTTGGTTAAAAAGACGGTAAAACGGTGCAATGGAGTTAGCTTGGGGGAGCGCTGTGCATGGCGATTCTCCGGGCCTGGTCGCAGAAGGCAATAATAATATGATCCATCCCACCAAGCTGATGCGCGGCGCTTTTCTGGCGCTTGCGATTCTGGGTGCAGCGCCGTTCGCCGGACCCAGCATTCCGCTTCTTGGCGTTGTGACTGCTCAGGCTCAGGAACAACTCGTCGGTTCCGTGCTGTTCGAGGGCAATCGCCGCTTCTCGGATTCCCAACTCCTCGCCATGGTCGATGTGTCGGCCTCCGGCATCTACTCGCAGCAGCGTGTGGCCTCGGATATCGAGAGCATCCGCCAGGCCTATGACCGCGACGGGTTCCTTTCCGTTTCCGTGACATCGCGCACCGAAGCCACCGCCGATGGCCGCGTCCGCGTCGTCTTCGTGGTCAATGAAGGCACTCGCGCGGGTATCGCTGCGATCAACTTCACCGGCAACAACGCCTTTGCCGGCAACAGCCTCAAGAGCACGATGCTCACCAAGGAAACGGGTATCCTGAGCTGGCTGTTCAAGGATGACAGCTACGACGAGCAGAAGCTTGCCGTCGACCGCGAGCGCATCCGCCTCTATTACGCGAACCGGGGCTATCCCGATGCGCAGGTCACCTCGGTTGGTGAATATGATGCAGCGCGCAATGCGTATTTCATCAACTTCACCATCAACGAGGGCCAGAAGTACGAATTCGCCAATGTCGGCATCGAGACCAGCATCTCGGGCTTGAACACCGACGCGCTGCGCGGCACCGTGCAGACGGCGGACGGTCGTAGCTACTCGGTTTCCGATCTGCAGGAAACGATCGAGGAAATGGCCTACGAGGCCACCGTGCAGGGCTATTCCTTCGTGGATGTCCGTGCCCGTCTTGATCGCGACGTTGCCAATGGCACGTTCAACGTGACCTACCTGGTTGACGAGGGTGCGCGCCTTTATGTCGAGCGCATCAACATCACCGGCAATACCAAGACCCGCGACTTTGTCATCCGCCGTGAGCTGGAATTTGCCGAAGGCGATGCCTTCAATCGTGCCCTCGTGGTTCGTGGTCGCAAGAACATCGATGCGCTTGGCTTCTTCTCGTCGGTCAACGTGACGACGGGCCCGGGCTCGTCGGCCGACCGCGTGGTGATCAACATTGCCGTGACGGAAGCCTCGACCGGTGAATATGGCGCCACGGCCGGCTACTCCACGCAGGACGGTATCCTGGGTGAAGTGTCGCTGACCGAACGCAACTTCCTGGGTCGTGGCCAGTATCTGCGCGCTGCCATCGGCGCTTCGCAGGCCGGCCGTACCTTCGACTTCTCGTTCACCGAGCCGCGCTTCATGGGGCTCAAGGTTGCGACGGGTATCGACGTCTATCATCGCATCGACGACGAAAATACCGCGACCGTCTATGGGTCGCAGTCCACGGGCGGCCAGCTGCGTGCCGGCGTGCCGCTGACCAGCGATCTCTCGGCCACGCTGTTTGTCGGCGGTGAACGCAAGGTCATCAAGGACAACAACCCCGACAACTCCCTGCTCGTTAATGACGGTCAGGAATTCTACAAGGCCTTCGTTGGCTACACGCTGACCTGGAATGGCGTGGACGACGTCAAGAAGCCGACTGAGGGTCTCTATGCGACCTTCACCCAGCAGTATGTCGGTTGGGATCACAGCCTGATCCGCAGTGAAGCGCGTGCCCGCTACTATGTGCCCCTGCTTGACGATAGCGGCATTGTCGGCAGCGTCCGTGGCCAGGCTGGCATCATCAACGACCTGAGTGGCAATGGCGTTCACGCCGTGGAAGCCTTCTCCCCGGGTTCCCAGCTGATCCGCGGCTTTGAAGGCCGTGGCCTGGGGCCGCGCCTGGCGAATGGTGAGTATCTCGGTGCGGTGGCCTATGCCGGCGCTTCGGCGGAAATCCAGTTCCCGATCCCCGGCCTGCCCGAGAATTACGGCGTGTCCGGCGCGATCTGGGCCGATGCGGCCTGGGTTGATGGCGTCAATGTTCCGCGCCTCGGTGGCAATACCGTGGATCCGAACAGCATCGACGTGCCATGGCGGACTTCGATCGGCGCCTCGCTGATCTGGGACAGCCCGTTTGGCCCGCTGCGTGGCGACTTCGCCCACGTGCTGAACAAGTCGACCGCAGACCGTACCCAGGTCTTCCAGTTGACCATGTCGACCTTGTTCTAGCCGCCGTGGCGTGAGACAGTTCATTGAGCCGCGGGGCGGTAGCGCCGCGGCTCAATGCTTTTTAAGTGACACTGACTGATGGTCGACACCCGCTTTCATCGCTTTGCCGGCCCGTTCACTATCGGCAGCATTCTCACCGAGCTCAACCGGCGCGACCTCCTGGCGGGGCTGGCTGATCCGGACCTCTCCATATCCGGCGTCACCGAGCTCGACCTGGCGGTCGCCGGTGACCTGGCCCTGGCGGCCCATTCCAGTTATGGCGAGCAGTTGCGTGCGACATCGGCGGGCGCAGTCATCGTGCTGGCCTCGCTGCGCGACCTTGTGCCGGCCCACAGCATGGCCATTGTCTGCGACAAGCCACACCAGCTGTTCGCCGACGTGCTGGACTACCTCTATCCTTCGAACACCCGCTCGATCATCGCTGCCGGCCGGGATGATCTTGGGGCGCCGGTGTTTGAGCGCGACGTCCTGACTGGTTCCAATGTGGTGATCGGACCGGGCGTGGAGATCGGGCGGGGTACGGTGATCGGCGCCAATACGGTGATCGGGGCCGGGGTCACCATCGGTCGAAACTGCGTCATCGCTGCCAATTGCACCATCGATTGCGCCCATCTCGGCAATGACGTGGTCATCCATTCCGGCGTCCGTATCGGCACTGAAGGCTTTGGTTGGCTGGATTTCGGCCAGTCCAACCGCAAGGTGCCGCAGCTTGGCCGGGTGCTGATACAGGACAGGGTCGAGATCGGCGCAAATTCCACGATCGATCGCGGCGCGCTTGGCGACACGATGATCGGCGAAGGCACCAAGATCGATAACCTCGTGCAGATCGGTCACAACTGCAAGATCGGCCGCAACTGTCTGATTGCCGCGATGAGCGGGTTATCCGGCTCGACCGTGGTGGGCGACGGCGTGCTGCTGGGCGGTGGGGTAGGGACCTCGGGTCACCTGACCATCGGGGCCGGCTCGGTGGTGCATGGCCGTGCCGCCGTTACCAAGGATTGGCCGCCGGGCAGCAAACTTGCCGGTGCGCCAGCTCAGGATATAAGAGATTTTTGGCGTGAACTCGCCACGATGCGCAAACTTTCCAAGGGGGACAAGCGGGGATGACCGACAACGCACCAACGAGCACCGAGCTCGGGGCAATGAGCATTGCCGAAATCCTCAAGAGCCTGCCACACCGCTATCCCTTCCTGATGATCGACAAGATCATCAAGATCGACGGCGACGAGACTGCCATCGGCATCAAGAATGTCACGTTCAACGAACCGATCTTCCAGGGCCACTTCCCCGAGAACCCGATCTTTCCGGGCGTGCTGATCATCGAGGGCATGGCCCAGACGGCCGGGGCTATCGTGATCAAGCATGACGCGGGCGGCGGCAAGAAGAACATCGTGCTGATGCTGGGTGTCGACAAAGCCAAGTTCCGCAAGCCGGCGGGGCCGGGCGACACGATCGAGTTCCACATCGCTAAGATTCAGCGCCGTCGCAATGTCGGCCGCTACGAGGCCAAGGCGATCGTCGATGGCACGATCATTGCGGAAGCCGAAATCACCGCGATGATCATCGAGGCCAATTCGTGAGCGGACCCAGCGTTCACCCGACAGCGATTGTCGGCCCGCGCGCGCGACTGGGCAATGGCGTCAAGATCGGCCCCTATTGCATCGTCGGCGACAATGTCGTGCTGCATGACAATGTCGAGCTGGTCTCGCATGTCTCCATCGACGGCCATACCGAGGTCGGCGCGGGCAGCCAGATCTATCCGTTCGCCTCGATCGGCCACAAGCCGCAGGATCTCAAGTATCACGGCGAAGAGTCGCGTCTGATCATCGGCGAGCGCTGCACGATCCGCGAGTCGGTGACCATCAATCCGGGAACGGAAGGTGGTGGCATGGAGACGCGGATCGGCAATGACTGCCTGATCATGGCGAGCGCACATGTGGCGCACGATGCCATCATCGGCAACAATGTCATCATGGCCAATTATGTGGGGATCGCCGGTCACTGCCAGATCGGCGACAATGTGATCTTCGGCGGCACCTGCGTGATCCACCAGTTCACCCGCATCGGCTCGCATGCCTTTATCGGCGCGCAGTCGATGGTCGATGGCGACGTGATCCCCTATGGCATGGCCGTGGGCAATCGCGCCTCGCTCACCGGTCTCAACCTCGTGGGTCTCAAGCGTCGCAAGTTTGATCGCGAGGCGATCCATCGGCTGCGTGCCGCCTACCGGCTGATCTTTGCCAGCGAGGGCACATTGCGCGAGCGCGTCGAGGATGCCGCCGAACTGTTCAAGGACGACCATCTGGTGCAGGACGTCGTTTCCTTCATTGCCGCCGCTTCGGATCGCCCGATCCTGATGCCGCGCAACGGCCATTCCGCAGAGTAGATGTCCGAGCCAGGCGACCGGCTCAAGCTGTTCATCTTGGCTGGCGAGCCTTCGGGCGACCGCATTGCCGCCGATCTGGTGCGTCGGCTGAAGCAGCGTGTGCCGCTGGCTTTCAGCGGCGTGGGGGGCACGGAGCTGCAGGCCGAGGGCCTGCGCTCGCTGTTTCCCATGAGCGATCTGGCGGTGATGGGCATCAGCGATGTGCTGCTGCGCCTGCCGCTGTTGCTGTGGCGCGTGGAGCAGACTGCGCGGGCCATCCGCAAGGCCAAGCCGGATATCGCCGTGCTCGTCGATTCCCAGGACTTTTCCAAGCTGGTGGCGCGGCGCCTCAAGTCGCTGGAATTTGCCGGCCGGCTAATCCTTTATGTCGCCCCTTCCGTCTGGGCCCGTGCGCCGCAACGGGCCGCCAAGCTCAAGCCGCTCTTTGCGGAGGTACTGGCGGTGCTGCCATTCGAGCCGGCGGTGATGGAGCGCCTGGGCGGTCCGCCGACGAGCTATGTCGGTCATCCCGCGCTGGGTGAGCGCCTGAGCCGAAAAGCAGTCGACCGCGGACCGCTGGTCTTGCTGCCCGGCAGCCGGGACGGCGAATTGCGCCGGCACATGCCGCTGTTCCGACAGGTGGCCGAGCGGCTGGCGGGCCATGCCGCCGTCGATGGGATGGTCATTCCCACGCTGCCGTCGCTCAAGGCTCGCCTGGAGCGTGAAGTGGCCAGCTGGGCGGTGCCCGTGCGCGTTGTTGCCGACAGGGCCGCGCGCGGAGAACTCTATGACCAGGCGGTCATGGCCCTTGCTGTCTCCGGGACGGTGACGCTGGAACTGGCGCTGGCGCAGGTCCCCAGCGTGGTCAGCTACGTCATGGACGGCCATCAGGCGCGGTTCTACGCCAGGCTGGGCTCGCCTGCCGTGTCGCTGCCCAATATCATCCTGGGCCGGGGAGCTGTGCCCGAGCGGGTGCAGGCGCAGCCGGATGCGGATGCCCTGACAGCCGCCGTGCGCGACCTGCTGGACCACAAAAAAGCCCGCCAGGACCAGATTGCGGCCTTTGGCGAGCTTTCTAACCTTATGGAGCGCGGCGAAGAGCGCTTTCCCCGTCAGGACCCGGCGGACCGGGTCCTCGCACACTATCAGCGGCCGTTGAGCGCTTCGTAGTCGCGCGCAGGGGCTCCGTCATAGAGCTGGCGCGGGCGCCCGATCTTCTTTTGCGGATCGCCGATCATTTCCTTCCACTGGCTGATCCAGCCAACAGTACGGGCGACCGAGAACAGCACGGTGAACATCGAGGTGGGGAAGCCGATCGCCTCGAGGATGATGCCCGAATAGAAATCGACATTGGGGTAGAGCTTGCGTTCGATGAAGTAGGGGTCTTCGAGCGCGATCTTCTCGAGCTCCTGGGCCACCTGGAGCGTCGGATTATTGTGCACGCCGAGCAGGTCGAGCACTTCCTTGGCGGTCTTCTGCATCACGGTCGCGCGCGGATCGAAGTTCTTGTAGACGCGGTGACCGAAGCCCATCAGCTTGAAGCTGTCGCCCTTGTCCTTGGCGCGCGCGATGAATTCGGGAATGCGGTCGACGGTGCCGATTTCCTTGAGCATGTTGAGCGCCGCTTCGTTGGCACCCCCATGGGCAGGACCCCAGAGGCAGGCAACGCCGGCAGCGATACAGGCAAAGGGGTTGGCGTCGGACGAGCCGGCCAGGCGCACGGTCGAGGTCGAGGCGTTCTGCTCGTGATCGGCATGCAGGGTGAAGATCAGGTCCATCGCCTTGGCAATGGTGGGATTGATCTGGAAGGGCTCGGCCGGGACCGAGAAGCACATGTGCAGGAAGTTGGACGCGTAATCGAGGTCGTTGCGCGGATAGACGAAAGGCTGGCCGACCGAATATTTGTAGGCCATGGCGGCGATCGTCGGCATCTTGGCGATCATGCGGATCGAGGCGATCTCGCGCTGCTGCGGATCGGTGATGTCGGTGGAGTCATGGTAGAAGGCGGCCATGGCGCCGACCACGCCGGTCATGATGGCCATGGGATGCGCGTCGCGACGGAAGCCGCGGTAGAAGTAGTGCATCTGCTCATGCACCATGGTGTGGCGCGTCACCAGTTCGCTGAACTCTTCGAGCTGCGCCTTGTTGGGCAGTTCGCCGTAGAGAAGCAGGTAGCAGACTTCGATATAGCTGCTCTTTTCGGAAAGCTGCTCGATGGGATAGCCGCGGTAGAGCAGCTGGCCCTTGTCGCCGTCGATATAGGTGATGGCGCTGTCGCACGCGGCCGTCGAGGTGAAGCCCGGATCGTAGGTGAACATGCCGGTCTTGGCGTAGAGCGATCTGATGTCGATGACATCCGGCCCCACGGTTCCGGACAGCACTGGAAATTCGTGCGTCTGGTCCCCGATGACGAGTTTGGCGACTTTATCGGTCATTTAGCTCTCCTCGAAGGCCCCTTGTTCCAAACAGCAAGATTCGGTCGGGTGGGGCCGTAAACTGGGCAGTCGTGGCTGCTTTGGACAGGTATCAGCTTTTGCCCGCCCGAGGCAACCAATGGGTAAGCAAGGCTTACCCTCCTAATAGCACTAGACAGCGCCGATTTGATCCCCGAGACGAGCCATACTTTCGTCCCGTCCGATCAGCACCATAACCTCGAAAATGCCCGGGGAAACGGTGCGTCCGGTGAGGGCGGCGCGCAGCGGCTGCGCCAGCTTGCCGAGCTTGAGTCCCTTAGCTTCTGCGAGCGCGCGCATGGCGGCGTCGATCTCCGGCACGGACCAGTCATTGAGGCCACGCAGCGTCTCGGCCATGTCCTTGAGGACAGCGCGCGTGTCCGGCGTCAGCAGCGCAGATGCTGCCGCATCAATAGCAAGCGGACGTGTCGCATAGATGAACTGGGCGAGGTCAATCAGCTCCAGCACGGTCTTGGCGCGCGGCTGCAGCTCGGGCAGGGCGGTCAGCACCGTGTCCTTGTTGGCGCCGAGGCCGTCAACGTCGACCTGGCGACCCACTTCGGCGGCCGTCGCGAGCATGACGTCGTAGAGATAGGCAGGGTCGGCTTCGCGGATATAGTGGCCGTTGATGTTCTCGAGCTTGACGAAATCGAAGCGGGCCGCGCCCTTGTTGAGGCCTTCCAGGCTGAACCACTCGATCATCTGGTCGGTGGAGAAGATCTCGTCGTCGCCATGGCTCCAGCCCAGGCGGGCAAGGTAGTTGCGCAGGGCCTCGGGCAGGTAGCCCATCTGCCGATAGGCCTCGACACCCAGCGCACCGTGGCGCTTGGAGAGCTTGGCGCCATCCGGGCCGTGGATCAGCGGGATGTGGGCCATTTCCGGCACGGTCCAGCCCATGGCATTGTAGATCACGATCTGGCGGGCGGCGTTGGTGAGGTGGTCGTCGCCGCGGATGATGTGGGTAACGCCCATGTCATGGTCGTCCACGACCACGGCATGCATGTAGGTCGGCGTGCCATCCGAGCGAAGGATGATGAAGTCATCAAGGTTCTCGGCCTTGAACACGACCTTGCCCTGCACGTGGTCGTCGACGACGATGTCGCCGGTCAGTGGCGCCTTGATGCGGATCACCGGCGCTATGCCGGCGGGTGCCTCGCTCTGGTCTCGGTCGCGCCAATAGCCATTGTAGCGGGGCGGCTTGCCGGCAGCGCGGGCCTCTTCACGCATCTGGTCAAGCTCGGCGGGCGAGCAGTAGCAGTAATAGGCGTGGCCCATCTTCACCAGTTCATGGGCGACTTCGGCGTGGCGTGCGGCGCGGCCGAACTGGCTGATCGGCTCGCCTTCCCAATCGAGACCCAGCCATTTCAGCCCGTCGACCAGGGCGATGACAGCGGCCTCGGTGGAGCGTTCACGATCCGTGTCCTCGATGCGCAGCAGCATCTTGCCGCCCTTGTTGCGGGCATAGGCCCAGCTGAAGAGCGCGGTGCGGGCGCCACCGATATGCAGATAGCCGGTGGGCGAGGGGGCGAAACGGGTGACGACCTGGGACATGAGACCGGAGTGCTTGGAGGATTTCGAGGCCGTGTGTAGCATAGAGCGGCACGAGCGCAAGGGCGGGGCGAAGCGGGTGCAGGGGGCTGAAACACTCGATCGGGATGCCGGCACGGCACTCGCGCCGACGCAGCCGGCCGCGCGACCGTCGCTGCCTCAGGTGCTGGCAGCGCGACAGCAAAGAGGTCTGGCGCACTCGCTTGGCGATGCCGTGGCCGCGCGGCGGCTGTTCGTGCTGCTGCCGTTCATGATGATCGCAGGTCTTGCGGGCTATGCGGCCCTGCCATTCGAACCCGAAGCCTGGGCGTTGATGGCAGTGGCGGCCGGGCTGGTTCCGGGTGCTGTCCTGCTGTGGCGGTCCGCTGCCTTGCAGGCTGTGGGACTCGCGGCTGCTGTTTGGGCGGGGTTCTGCCTGCTGCCGCTGCACGGCATGTGGTTCGGAACGCAGATGCTTGAGCGGCCGGCCTATGGACTGTTCGAGGCGCGGGTCGACGAGATCGTCTCGGCCACCGAGGAGGCGCGGCGGGTAGTCGTTTCGGGAATTGTTCCTGTTACGGGAGATCGGCCGGTCGATATTGAAAGGGCGCGGCTGGTGGTTCCGCCTGCACCGGTGCTGGCGCCGGGCGATGTCATCCGGGCCAGCATGCGGCTGGCGCCGGTGCCTGGGCCCATACTGCCGGGCGCCTTCGACGGGCAGTTCCACGCCTATTTTTCCGGTATTGGTGCCTATGGCACGGCAACCGGGGACTTTGGGCTCGTCTCCACCGGCAGCGCCCTGGATGCCACGCGCGCCGTCGAAGGGTTGCGCATGGCGATCGGCGGACGCATCGATGCCGTTCTCGATGGCGCATCCGCCGCCATAGGCCGGGCCATGGTGGTGGGAGACCAGAGCGCGATCAGCGACGAGACGCGGGAGGTGATGGCGGCCTCGGGGCTGGCGCATATCTATTCCATTTCCGGATTGCACCTTTCCATCGTGGCTGGCGGAATCTATTTCCTGCTGCGGCTGGGTCTGGCGTTCATTCCAGGCGTGACGACGCGATGGCCGGTCAAGAAGATTGCTGCCACTGCCGGCATCGTCGCAGCATTGGGTTATTTGTTGCTGGCGGGCGGTCTGGCCAATGTGCCGGCTTTGCGCTCGACACTGATGCTGGCCCTGGTCTTCGGGGCGGTTCTGGCGGGGCGGCGGGCGCTGACCATGCGCAATGTGGCAATCGCAGCGCTTGCCATCATCGTCATCGATCCGGCCAGCGTGTTCCGCGCCAGCTTCCAGCTCTCTTTCGCCGCAGTGGTTGCGCTGATCGGCATCTATGAGTTGCCGCGGTCGGCGCCGGGTGGCGAGCGCGGCTGGGGCCAGCGTATCTGGGCGACCGTCTGGGCGACGGCCGCTACCAGCTTCATTGCCGGAACCGCGACGCTGCTGTTCTCGGCCTATCACTTCCAGCAGACGGCGCCGCTCAGTGTGCTGGGCAATGTGCTGGTGCTGCCGGTGGTGAGCCTGATCATCATGCCCTTCGCAGTGCTTTCGGTGCTGGCCATGCCGTTCGGCATCGAGGGGCCGTTTGTTGCCATCATGGGCTGGGGTATCGATCGCATGGTGGATGGTGCGGAACTGGTCGCCGGCTGGAGCGAGGGCTGGACCGGTAACCCGCTGCTTACCAGTGTGGCGTTGATCATTGGCCTGCTGGCCTTGGCCTGGTTTGCCTTCATCAACAGTTGGTGGCGGTTTGCTGGACCGGCCGTTGCGTTGCCATTGGTCCTGCTGTTTGGCCTGGACACGCGGCCGGACGTGTTGGTTGCCGACACCACCCAGGCAGTCGTGCTGCGGACCGAGGCGGGCATGGGGCTGATCAGTGGCCGGCCCGGTAGCTTTGCGGTCGAAGTGTGGGGCGAGCACTACCAGGAGACGATTGCGGCCAGTGTCACCGGGACACGCTGCGATAGCCTGGGCTGCATCGACGAGACGCCGCAGTTCTCGGTGGCGGTGATCCGCAATGCCGCTGCCTTCGCGGAAGATTGCGGCCAACATGACCTGATCATTGCGCGGATGCGCGTGCCGACCAATTGCGTGGGTGGTCAGGTAATTGATGCCGACACGCTGGCGGCGGGTGGCGTGCATTGGTTGCGCTGGGACGAGGCGGCGGCGCGGTTCGAGATCCGCACCGCCATCCCCAATCTCACGCGCCCCTGGCGAGTCGCGCCACCGTAACGCCTGCCGCTGGCATGTCAGCGGAACCCAGTACATATCCGGCTTCGTCCCCGGCCGGGTTCAGGATGGCCGGACCCGCGGCATAGTTCACATAAATGCGGAAGCCGTCGCGGGTGCGGCAGCGCACGCCGGCCGGCAGGGCCAGGGTGGGGAGATCGGCCTCGGCGATCAGGTAATCAACAACGCGCTGCACCAGTGCCTTGGTGCCGCTGGCGCCGAGGTAGAACAGTTTGCCCTGCGAGACCAGAACCGGCCAGCCATCGACATCCTCGATGATGACGTTGGCCTTGGTTTCAAGGCGCTCGCGCCAGTGATGGATGGCGCCGCTGCCCTTGACCTCGATTTCAAGCGCGGGATCGAGGCTATCGATGCGGGCGACTTTCACGTCGAGCAGATTACTCGGCAGATCTGGCGCCAGGGTTGGCGGAATAGCAAAGTCCTGCGTCTTGGAGCCAGAGCGAGGGCCGATCAGCAAGTGGCCCTCGAAGTCGGCAATGGCGGTGCGCAGGTCATCATTCCAGGCGAAAAGCGCGGGAATGGCGACGATGTCATACCCGGCAAAGCTGCTGGTGCTGGGCGGCAGGATGTCGATATCGACGCCGTGCTTGCGGAAGGCGGCGTAGAGTGCCCTGACATGCGCACCATGGCTGAAGCCCTTGGCCTGAGGCTGGATCTCCCAAGCCCATTCGCTCTGATAGTCGAAGATGATGGCAACGCGGCCCTTGTTTGCCGTGCCGTCAAGGCCGACGGCCTTGAGCTCCTCGGCAACCTGAATGGCTTCGTGATAGGCCGGTGCGGGCTCGCTATCGGGGCGCAACAGGCCGGCATGCATCTGTTCCTGCGCGAAAGGCGCCTGGCGCCAACGGAAATAGGTCACCACTTCGGCACCGTGGGCAAAGGCCTCCCAGGCCCAGAGGCGGGCCATGCCGGGCAGGGGATCGGGGTTGAACTGTGCCCAGTTCACGGGGCCGGGCTGCTGCTCCATGATCCACCAGCGGCCGTGACCCACGGCGCGGTAGAGATCGTGATGGAAGGCCGCGTTGTCCGGGTCGCCCTGGCGCATATAGAGGCGCTTGATCTCGTCGGGCTCGGCACTGACCGCAAGATGGCCAAGGGGGTAGCTGTCCCAGCTGGCAATATCGAGCGTTTCGGCCACGTCATAGTGGTCAAACTCCGTGTAACGGCTCATGAAATTGTGGATCACCGGCAGGTCGGGCCGCACACCCTTGAGGATGTCGAACTGCACCTTGTTGAAGGCCGCGACCTGATCGGAGGCATAGCGGCGGAAGTCGAGGTCATGGGCCGGCGCCGCCTCGCAGACCAACAGGTTGGGCAGCTCGATCTGGTCGAAGCGATTGTATTCCATGGACCAGAAGACGTTGCCCCAGGCCTGGTTCAGCGCATCGACCGTGCCATATTTTTCGGCCAGCCAATGCTGAAAGCCCTGCTTTGCAGCGGGCGAATAGGAATAGGTGGTGCCGTGGCAGCCATACTCGTTGTCGGTCTGCCAGGCGCCGAGCGCGGGGTGGTTGCCCACTGCATCGGCGAGCAGGCGGGTTATGCGGCCGGCTTCTTCGCGATAGCCGAGATGGCTGAAATCATAGTGACGGCGAGAACCGAAGCCCTTGCGACGCCCCTGCGCGTCGACGGCGAGCATGTCGGGAAGCTTGTCGATCATCCAACGCGGCGGGGTGGCGGTGGGGGTGCCGAAAACCACCTTGAGCCCATGTCGTCCGAGCACGTCCATGGCCCGGATGATCCAGTCGAAGGTTAGGTTGCCGGGCGTCGGCTCCAACCTGGACCAGGCGAACTCGCCGATGCGCACCCATTTGATGCCGACCTCGGCCATGCGGGCCGCGTCTCGGTCCCACCAGTCCTCGGGCCAGTGTTCGGGATAGTAGCAGACGCCGAGGGCAGGGGTGGTCATGGCAAGGGTCTCAGAGTGTGATGGTCGCTTCGGGCAGGCCGGGCACGTCAAGGTCTATGGCGAAGAGGCCGCCAGCTACCTTTTCGGCGGCCAACTGCTCGGCGCTCAAATTCTTGTTGGCGGTGGTGATGAACATGGTCTTGAGGTCGGGTCCGCCAAAGGCGGGGCAGGTGACCTGGCTCACCGGGACTTCGACGATGCGGTCGATGGAGCCATCCGGCGCGTGGCGCACGACACAGGAGCCGCCCCATTTGGCGTTCCAGAGGTAGCCCTGGCTGTCGACCACGGCACCATCGGGATAGCCGCGCCCTTCGCTCACATCGGCGAACAGTGTCCATTCCCCAACCGGCAGGCCGGTGGCCGGGTCGGTCGCGACCTGCATGATCTTCTTGGTCGGCGTATCGGTCCAATAGGCGATCCGGCCATCGGGAGAAAAGCAGGTGGCGTTGGGGATGGCGATGCCAGACTTGAGCGTGGTCAGGGTGCCGGCGCGGTAGTGATAGACCGAGCCAATTGGCGCCTCGGCAGAACCGCGATCCATGGTGCCGATCCAGAAGGCGCCAGAGGGATGAACGCGGCTGTCATTGGTACGTGTCGCGGCATTGTCCGCCTCGATCTCGTTGATGCGGTTCATGCCGCCGGTCGAGAGATCGAACTGCTTGAGGCCGGTATCGGTGGCAAGGACCAGCATATGGTCGTCAACAATCGCGGCTGCTGCAACGGTCTCGTTGAACAGCCAGCTGTCGACAATTTCGCCAGCGGCGGTCACCGCGAACAGGGTCTGTTCGTTGATATCGAAGAAGAACAGCTGCTGTCGTCCGGCATGCCAGATCGGGCCTTCGCCCAGAGAACATTGGCTGTCGAGCAGAAGGCGGGCCGTATCGGTCATTGGGCTTTCCCCGCGTCATAGGCAGCAACGGCCGTGGCCGCGCGCTCGGCGACCTGTGTGACGTCCATGCCGGGCTTGTAGAGGTAGGTGCCCAGGCCAAATCCGGTGCAGCCGGCGGCAAAATATTCGCCGAAATTGTCGGGGTTGGCGCCGCCCACGGCATAGACGGGCAGTTCGGGCGGCAGAACGGCCTTCATGGCCTTGATGCCCTTGGGACCCAGCACCTCGGCGGGGAAGAATTTGAGGCCGGTCGCGCCGGCCTTGATGGCCCGGAAGGCATCGGTAGGGGTGAACACGCCGGGATAGGACAGGAGCTGAATGCGCACCGTCTCCTCGATGACCGCCTTGTTGGTGTCGGGTGAGACGATAAAGGTACCGCCGGCATCGGCCACAGCCCAGACCTGCTTCTTGGTGAGCACCGTGCCGGCGCCGATCGCTGCGTCATCGCCCAGTGCGTTGGAGGCGAGCGCAATGCTGGTCAGCGCGTCTGGCGAATTGAGCGGCACTTCGATCATGGTGATACCGGCGGCAATCAGAGCCTGGCAGACATGAACGGTCTCGGACGGCGTGATGCCGCGGAGGATGGCGATGAGGTGGCGATGGTTCATCGATATGAACTCCAGTTATGCGGCGAAGCTGCGCGCGGCCTTGAGGCCGGCCAGTACGATTTCGGTGGCGTCCCAGGGTTCGCCCCGGGCGCCGGCCATGTCCAGCACCCTCGTATAGAGCGTGCAGAGGGCCGGCGAGCCGATCAGTGGCACGGCCTGTGAGCCGATCAGATGACGGTTGCTGCCAATTTCGGTGCCGATCAGCAGACCAGAGAGATAGCCGGCGCACCAATCGGGCTGACGGCCCGAGAGCAGTGAACTGGCGCGGACCTGGAACAGCGTGCCGAGCAGTTGTTCGGGGTGCTCGAGGCCAGCGGCGGCGCCAAGGTCGAAACCTTCGGCGCGACCCGGACCGTCGAGATCGCCCGCCAAGGAATGGCGCAGCACGGAATGGGTACGCAGCACCTCGAACAGCTCGCCCGTCATGGCGGTCGAGAAGCGCTCGATACGTGTGCCGGAAAGCCGGGCCCACTTGGAGTGGGTGCCGGGCATGCAGACCATGCCGGCAAAGCCCGGCGACAATGCCGCGAGGCCGAGCAGCTGGGTTTCTTCGCCGCGCATGACATTGTCAGCGCCGGCCTTCTGGCAGACGCCAGGCAGAATTGCAGGCGCGAGATAGCTGTTGGGCATGGCGGGCCGCACGGCTCCTTCGCTCAGGCCGCGCAGATCGGCGGGGGCTTCGAGGTACGGCGCCTCCATCCAGCCCTGGCGGGCGCCGGCCATGCCGCAGATGAGCACGTCAAGCTGGCTGTTGCGGGCAGGGGGGATACCTTCGAGCAGCTCGGACAGGGCGGCGGGGAACTCCTCGCGGGTGAGCTTGCCCATCCCTTTGGGCGAGGTCTTCTCGAACGCTACCGAGCCGTCGGCGGCGATCCCCCAGGCGCGGAGGTTGGAGGTCCCCCAGTCCACAGCAACCCAGTCAATGATCTCAGTCACGAATTTACCTCACCGCGGCAGCCCCGTCGCGGCGCGACCCTAATGGCTGAGAGTTGTTTCAGCCAGTCCGATTCTCGGCTTCCCACGGCGCAGAACATCACCTCCAAGCGGTGCAGCCGGTCCCCTCGTTTGGTAAGATTTTCAGAGCGATGGGAAAAAATTTCAACGGCGTTTTGTCGTCAATCTCATTTGTATGATTTTTTGTGCGGAATCGCGTTCACTCTGGCAAAAGCCATGCTAGAACCACTCCAAACGCTGACGCGTCCACACGCGAGCGGATCCAAGAGGAAGATGAGATGACGGCAGGAAACGGCGGCTCGGCGCCCAAGAAGTTGCGCTCGCGCGCCTGGTTCGACAATCCGGACAACCCGGACATGACGGCACTCTATCTCGAGCGCTACATGAATTTTGGCGTGTCGCGCGAAGAGCTGCAGTCTGACAAGCCGATCATCGGCATTGCGCAGACCGGGTCCGATCTCAGCCCCTGCAACCGCCATCACATCGTGCTCGCCGAGCGCGTTCGCGAAGGCATTCGCGAAGCCGGCGGCATTGCCATCGAGTTTCCGGTGCATCCGATCCAGGAAACTGGCAAGCGCCCGACGGCGGGTCTGGATCGTAACCTGGCCTATCTCGGACTCGTGGAAGTGCTCTACGGCTATCCGCTGGATGGCGTGGTGCTGACCATCGGTTGCGACAAAACCACCCCGGCAATGCTCATGGGGGCGGCGACCGTCAATATTCCGGCTATCGCGCTATCGGTCGGTCCCATGCTCAATGGCTGGCACAAGGGCGAGCGCACCGGGTCGGGCACCATCGTCTGGAAGGCCCGCCAGATGATGGCGGCCGGCGAGATCGACTATGCCCAGTTCATTGAACTGGTGGCATCGTCCGCGCCCTCAACCGGCTATTGCAACACCATGGGTACGGCCACGACGATGAACTCGCTGGCGGAGTCGCTGGGCATGCAGCTGCCGGGTTCGGCTGCCATTCCCGCACCCTACCGTGACCGCCAGGAAATGGCCTATCGCACGGGCAAGCGCATCGTGGACATGGTGCATGAGGACCTCAAGCCGTCCGATATCCTGACCAAGGACAATTTCATCAACACCATCGTGGTCAATTCGGCCATCGGCGGATCGACCAATGCGCCGATCCACATCCAGGCCATTGCCAAGCATATCGGCGTGGAACTCGAACTGCAGGATTTCCAGACCTATGGCCACAAGGTGCCGCTGCTGGTGAACCTACAGCCGGCGGGCGAATATCTGGGCGAGGACTATTATCACGCTGGTGGCGTGCCGGCGGTGGTCAACGAGTTGATGACCCAGGGCCTGATCCGCGAGAACGCGCCGACCGTCAATGGCAAGACCATTGGCGAGAATTGCCGCAACACGACGATCCAGGACGACAAGGTCATCCGCCGCTTCGACAATCCGCTCAAGACCGAGGCGGGCTTCCTCGTGCTGCGTGGCAACCTCTTTGACAATGCCATCATGAAGACCAGCGTGATCTCGTCGGAGTTCCGCGATCGCTACCTCAACAACCCCGAGCATCCGGGCATGTTCGAGGGCAAGGCGGTGGTGTTCGATGGACCGGAGGATTACCACCACCGCATCGACGATCCCGCGCTCGATATCGACGAGAATACGCTGCTGTTTATGCGCGGCGCCGGGCCGATCGGTTATCCAGGCGCGGCGGAAGTGGTCAACATGCGGCCGCCCAGCTATCTGATCAAGAAGGGCGTGCATGCGCTGGCCTGTATCGGCGATGGCCGCCAGTCGGGTACTTCGGGCTCGCCCTCGATCCTCAATGCTTCGCCAGAGGCGGCGGCGGGTGGCAATCTCGCCATCCTGCAGACAGGCGACCGGGTGCGGATCGATCTCAACCAGGGGCAGGCCAATATCCTGATCTCGGACGCCGAGATCGCCAAGCGCCGAGCCGATCTCGAGGCTTCCGGCGGCTACAAGTTCCCCAAGCACCAGACGCCCTGGCAGGAAATCCAGCGCGGTCTGGTTGGCCAGCTCGGCGATGGTGCCATTCTCAAGCCAGCCGAAAAGTACCAGCGCATCGCGCAGAACAACGGCATCCCGCGCGACAACCACTGATCGCGGATTTTGTAAGACAAGGGGGACCGCATGCATGCGGTCCCCCATTTTGTTTGCTGCTGGCGACCAGACAAAGAAAAGGCCACCGCGACAAATCGCGGTGGCCTCGCCGAGCGGCGCCGAAGCGCGCTCGCTATGATCTAGCGCAGACTAGAGCAGGGTCAGGTTGGTCGCCGATTCCTTGCCGTCACGGCCGGTCTCGAGCTCATAGGTGACCTTGTCGTTCTCGTAGAGGCCCTGCAGGCCCGAACGCTGAACAGCAGAAATATGGACGAAGGCGTCCTTGCCGCCATTTTCAGGCGAAATGAAGCCGAAGCCCTTAGTGGTGTTGAAGAACTTTACGGTGCCGGTGATTACGGACATGATAGTTTCCTTTTGCTCGTAGCATCAGCGAACGAGCGGTTATCCAATGGCAACATGCCAAAGGGACATAACGTTCGCATGGTAGAGAAGGAAGCCACGGTCCGGCGAACCGGCATTAGGCAGCCGACTTAGGCTGAAAACGTATGCTACCTATGTGGCACGGAACAGCGCCATCTGCAAGGTCCCGGCACTGTCGGCCGTTAAATTCCGCTTAAGTCGCTAGAAAAATCCCAAGAAAACCAAGGGAGTGGCTTCGCGCGTAAGTACCACGGCCGGCCTCATCGGCCGCCAGAGGCGGTTCGATGCCCCGGTACGATCTGCCAAAATGAGGGGGTGGCAGGGTGACGCGCCTGTGCTGGCCCACGCCTCGCGTCACGCTGCTGAGGGCTATAGCGCCCTAATACTTGCGGAGAAGACCGACAAGGCGGCCCTGCACCTTGACGCGGTCAGGCGGGAAGATGCGGGTTTCGTAAGCGGGGTTGGCCGCCTCCAGCGCCACGGTATTGCCCTTGCGGCGCAGGCGCTTGAGCGTTGCTTCCTCATCGTCCACCAAGGCGACGATGATTTCGCCCGTCGAGGCCTGATCCTGCTTCTTGATGAGCACAGTATCCCCGTCGAAAATGCCAGCATCGATCATCGAGTCACCGCGGACTTCAAGCGCGAAGTGCTCACCGGCGCCCAGCATTTCCGGCGGAACCATGATGGTGTGCGAGTGGGTCTGGATGGCCTCAATGGGCGTGCCGGCCGCAATACGGCCCATGACCGGGATGGAAATCGGTCGGGCATAGTCTTCGGCCGCCGACATGCGCGAGGGCGGGGAGCTGACCTTGCCCAGACTGCCTTCGATGACCGATGGCTCAAAGCGGGCCTTGCGGCCGCCGAGTGACGGGTTCATCGAATCCGGGAGCTTGACCACTTCGAGGGCCCGGGCCCGGTTGGGCAGGCGACGGATGAAACCGCGCTCCTCAAGGGCGGTGATCAGCCGGTGGATGCCCGATTTGGACGCCAGGTCGAGCGCATCCTTCATCTCGTCGAAGGATGGCGGAATGCCGCTTTCCTTCATCCGCTCATGGATGAACATAAGCAGCTCGTGTTGTTTGCGCGTCAGCATGGGCCCCTCGGGGAGTGAATCAGAACATAGGCAGAACGACTATAGGTGTTCCAGTTATGTTCCGCAATATGCTTTGCAAAAGATCAGTCGTCGTTGCGATCGCGACAGTCAGAAAGCATCCAGCGGGATGGCTTCGACAATGGTGCCGGGCAATTGGCCGGGATCGAACTCTGGTTGGACGATGAGCATATCGGCCCGCGCCAGCGAAGAGGTGTGGCCGCTGTCCGTCTGGGAGATCGGCAGCAGCTCAGGTCCAGTGAGCGTGTGCAGCAATTGCGCGCGCATGAAGTGGCGGCGGGCGGTATTGGGGGGCGTTGGGCCGGCCAGCGGCAGGTGCCAGGGGGATGGTTCTGGATAGCCAAGCCACGCGCGCAATGCGGGGCGAATGAACACCATGGCGGTGACCATGGCGGAAACCGGATTGCCGGGGAGGCCGAAGATCAGGGTGCTGCCGCGTGTTCCGAACATGAGGGGCTTGCCGGGCCGCATGTTGATCTTCCAGAAATCCAGCGTGACACCCAATTCCAGGAGGATGTCCTGCACGATGTCGTGGTCGCCGACGCTTGCGCCACCTGTGGTGATGACTATATCCGGCCCAGTGGCGAAAATGTCTTGGAGTGCGTTGCGAAGCTGAGCCGCATCGTCGCGGGCAATGCCGTGATCGGTGACCGTTTCGGCGTAGGGCGTCAGCATGGGCCGCAGCCCAAAACTGTTTGATGCCACAATCTGGTCGGGGCCAAGTGGCGTGCCGGGCAGCACGAGTTCGTCGCCCGTGGCGAGCAGGGCGATGCGGGGCCGTTTGGCGACCTTGAGCGTGGCCGCGTTGGCAGCGGCGGCAACCGCCAGCTGCATTGGTGCCAGGCGAATGCCGGCGTCGACGAGCTGTTGACCGGTAGCGAAGTCGTTACCCAAAGGCCGCACGCTGTGGCCCTGTCGTGCCGGAACAGTGAAGGAAACCGAGTCTCCGTCGCGCTTGGCCTCTTCCTGCATGATGACCGTGTCGGCGCCTTCGGGTACCGGTGCACCAGTGAAGATGCGGACAGCCTCGCCCGGCCCAAGCGTGCCGAGGTAGCCGGCGCCCGCCTGTGACGTGCCGACCACGGTCAGCCCGTGGCCAGCGACGACATCGGCAGCGCGGATGGCGTAGCCGTCCATGGCGCTGGAATTGAATGGAGGCTGATCGTGGGTGGCAAATACGGGTTCAAGCAGCACGCGCCCGGCAGCCTCGGACAGCGGCACGGTCTCGGCGATGGGCGCCGGCACGCGCCGGAGGATCGCGGCAATCGCGTCATCCACGGGGAGCAGGCTCATGACCGGGAAAAGTCTCCGGACTTTCCGCCGGATTTTTCGACCAGGCAGATATCGGTGATGGTCATGGCCCGGTCGATGGCCTTGGCCATGTCGTAGAGCGTCAGTGCCGCGGTCGAGGCGGCGACCAGGGCTTCCATCTCGACACCGGTCTGCCCGGTGGTTTCGGCCGTGGCACGGATAAGGATGGCATCGGGGCCATCAGCTTCGATGTCGACGCTGACCTTGGTCAGTGGAATGGGGTGGCAAAGCGGGATGAGGTCGGACGTCTTCTTGGCGGCCATGATACCGGCAATGCGAGCAACTGCCAGGGCATCGCCCTTCTTGAGGCCACCATCCATGATGGCGACAATCGTGCCGGTCTCGGCGACAATCCTGGCCTGCGCCAAGGCGCGGCGCCGGGTGATCGCCTTGTCGCCGATATCGACGATATGGGCTTCGCCCCGCTCGTTGAGGTGAGTGAGGCCCTGCGCCATCACCGCACGGCCTGTGGGGCGCCCATCAGCAGGGCGCGGGTTGCCGCGGCAACATCGTCCTGACGCATCAGGCTTTCGCCGACGAGGAAGGTGCCAATACCGGCGCGCTGGTCGAGCATGGTGATGTGCTCGTGGGTCATGATGCCGCTTTCGCTCACCAACAGGGTGTTCTTCGGTACGCCGACGGCCAGATTAACCGAGGTTTCGAGCGTGGTCTCGAAGGTGCGTAGGTTGCGGTTGTTGATGCCGATGAATTCGGCGCCGAGGGCCAGTGCCCGGTCGAGCTCGAGCTGGTCATGCACCTCCACCAGAGCGTCCATGCGCCATTCCTCGGCGGCGTCGAGCAGGTAACGCGCGACGTCGTCGCCCACGGCGGCGAGAATGATCAGGATGCAGTCGGCGCCCCAGGCGCGGGCTTCGGCCACCTGGTAGGTTTCGAACAGGAAATCCTTGCGGAGCACGGGAAGCTGGGTCGCGGCGCGGGCCTCGATCAGGTAGCTCGGCGAGCCTTGAAAGCTCGGCCGGTCGGTGAGGACGGAGAGGCAGGCGGCGCCGGCCTGCTCATAGGCGCGGGCGATCGCCGCGGGGTCGAAGTCGGGCCGGATCAGACCCTTGGATGGGCTGGCCTTCTTTACCTCGGCAATCAGGGCGTATTTGCCCTGTTTGCGCTTGGCCTTGATGGCGTTGAGGAAGCCGCGAGTCGGGGGCTGGTCATGCGCCTGGGCCACCACCTCGGCCCAGGGCCGCATGGATTTGGCCGCGGCGATTTCTTCGCGCTTATAGGCTTCGATCTGCTGGAGAATGTCGCTCATCAATCTCGTCCGTTCGATACCGCCACGAGGCGGGCGAGGGTTTCTCTGGCCTTGCCGCTGTCGACCGTCTGGGCGGCCATGGCAATACCGTCTTCAATGGTTGCCACCTTGTCGGCCACCAGCAGCGCGGCGCCAGAGTTGAGCAGCACGGTGTCCCGATAGGCACCGGGGGCGCCTTCAAGCAGGGCCTGGATTGCCAAGGCGTTTTCCTCGGGCGTCCCGCCCAGCAGGTCCTTGGGGTCGGTCAGTTTGAGGCCGACCTGCTCGGGGTTCAGTTCAAAGCTGCGCAGGTCGCCACCGGCGATCTGGGCCACGAAATTGGTGCCCGAGGTCGACAATTCGTCGAGGCCTTCGCTGGAGTGGACAACCCAGGCCTTGATGGCCCGATTGGCCAGGAGGGCAGCAGCCACAGGCTCCACCCATTGCTGCGAATAGACGCCAAGCAGATAGCGCCGCACGCCCGCGGGGTTGGATTGTGGTCCCAGCAGGTTGAACAGGGTCCGCACACCCATTTCGCTGCGCGCCGGGCCGACATGGCGCATGGCGGGGTGATGACTGGGGGCGAACATGAAGCCGATGCCAGCCTTGGCAATGGTGGTGCCGATCTGCTCCGGTGTCAGGTCCAGTTTGACGCCCAGTGCCTCGAGCACCTGGGAGGCGCCGGAGCGGGAGGACAAGGCCTTGTTGCCATGCTTGGCGACCGGCACGCCGGCCCCTGCAACCACAAGGGCGGTGGCGGTCGAGATGTTGAGGCTGCCGATACCGTCACCACCGGTGCCGACAATGTCGATGGCGCCTTCTGGGGCAACTACCGGCACCATCTGCTCGCGCAGGATGGAGACGGCCGCGGCGATCTCGCCAACGGTTTCGCCCTTGATGCGCATGCCCATGAGGAAGGCGCCGATCTGGCTGGGTGTGGCTTCGCCAGCCATTATGATGCGCATGACGCCGCGCATCTCCTCGCCGGTCAGGTCCTTGCGGTCGGCGATCTTGTTGAGGGCTGCCTTGAGATCCATCATGCAGCCTTCTTCTGGTTGAAGTCGCGGGCCAGGTTCAGGAAGTTCTGCAGCAGGGCGTGGCCGTTTTCGCTGGCAATGCTCTCGGGATGGAACTGCACGCCGTGGACGGGCAGGCTCTTGTGCTGCATGCCCATGATAAGGCCGTCCTCGGTAGTGGCGGTAACTTCCAGGGCCTCGGGCAGGGTGTCCTGTTTGACGATGAGCGAGTGATAGCGCGTCGCTTCGAAGTCATTGTTGAGACCGCGGAACAGGCCCTTGCCGGTGTGGTGGATCTTGCTGGTCTTGCCATGGACCAGGTGTGGCGCCCGGATCACGTCGCCGCCCAGGGCCTGGCCTATGGCCTGGTGGCCGAGGCAGACCCCGAGGATCGGAATCTGGCTCTTGAAGCGGTCAATCAGTGCCAGGCAGATGCCGGCTTCGTTGGGGGTGCAGGGCCCCGGCGAGAGGACGATAGCCTCGGGCGCCATGGCGGCAATTTCATCAAGGGTAATCTTGTCGTTGCGCACAACGGTGATGTCGGCGCCCAGCTCGCCCAGGAAATGGACGAGGTTGTAGGTGAAGCTGTCGTAGTTATCGATGACGAGCGTGCGGGTCATGTGGCTGGCTCCAGCGCGGCTGTGGGAAACAGGTTCGGTGTTCAGAACCCGTTGCGCCATCGATGTTGAATGAGTGTGTGCGCCTTCATTGCCCGATCCTCGCCTCGCCAGCATAGCGTAGCGCTTCCTCGGCGGCGCTGAAAAGGGCGCGGGCCTTGTTTTCGCACTCCATCTGCTCAAGCTCGGGCACGCTGTCGGCGACGATACCCGCGCCCGACTGCACGTAGAGCTTGCCGTCCTTGAGGATGGCGGTGCGCAGCACGATGCAGGTGTCCATGGTGCCATCGGCACCGAAATAGCCGACGCAACCGCCGTAGATGCCGCGCCGGGACTTCTCCAGTTCGTCGATGATCTCCATGGCCCGCACCTTGGGGGCGCCGGAGACCGTGCCGGCCGGGAAACCGGCCGAGAGCGCGTCGACGAAGTCGTATTTGGGATCGAGCTGCCCCACGACGTTGGAAACGATGTGCATGACGTGGGAATAGTATTCGAGGAAGAACTTGTCTGTCACCTTGACCGTGCCGGTCTTGGCGACGCGGCCCACGTCATTGCGACCCAGATCGAGCAGCATCAGGTGCTCGGCCAGTTCCTTGGGGTCGGCCAGCAGTTCGGCCGCCAGTTCCTGGTCGCGGGTCGGGGTCGAGCCGCGCTTGCGGGTGCCGGCGATGGGGCGGATGGTGACTTCACCATCCTGCACCCGCACGAGGATTTCCGGGCTCGATCCGGCCACAGCAAAGCCGCCGAAATCAAGGAAATACATGTAAGGGCTGGGATTGGTCCGGCGCAGCGCACGATAGAGCGCGGTGGGCGGCAGGGTGAAATCTGCCGAGAACCTTTGGCTCAGCACCACCTGGAAGATGTCGCCTGCCGTGATGTATTCCTTGGCCTTGGCGACCATCGCGAAATACTCGTCCTTCGACGTATTGCTGGCGATGGCGATGCTCTCGAGATCGGGCAAAGCTGGGGTTGCCGGCATGGCGCGTCCCAGGCGGCCGATGGCATCATCGATCCGCGCTTCGGCGGCTTCATAGGCCTGGCGAGCCGATACACCGGCCCGGACATAGACCGGCGCCGTCAGGTAGAGCTCATCCTTGAGCGTATCGAAAATGGCCAGCAGTGATGGCCGCATCAGCACAGCCTCGGGCGTCTGCAGGTGGTCCGGATTGCTGTCGGGCAGCACTTCCATGTAGCGGACCATTTCGTAGCCGAGATAGCCATAGACGCCGGCGGATTGCGGCGGCAGGCCGGGCGGCACGTCGATCTTGCTGTCGGCGACCAGGTGGCGGAGCGCATCGAGCGGCAGGTCGGGCAGGGGCTCGAAGCTGGTATCGTCGATCTGCGCCGAGCGATTGATTGCCGCCGAGCCAGCCTCAACCTTGAGGATCACGTCCGGTTGCGTGCCGATGATGGAATAGCGCCCGCGCACCGCCGCATCCTGCACGGATTCGAGCAGGAAAGTGTTCTTCCGGCCCTCGGCGAGCTTGAGATAGGTGCCGATCGGCGTTTCGAGGTCCGCCACGATGCGACGCCAGACGATCTGCGACTTTCCAGCATCATATTGATCTTGGAAGCGCTGATAGAAGTCGTCGTCCATCGCTGTGGTGTCCAGTTTAGGGTTGGTCCGGCTTGTGAATTACTGGCCGGTATTGAGTGCCAGCGCCTGGCTGAGTGCCTGCTGGTTGATGCGCAGGCCAGCATCGTCCCGCACGGCGCTGACGAAGTCGCCATAGAGACCGATGCGCGCTTCGTTCTCAAGGCTGGCATTGGCTGCCTCTTCCAGCGGGCCGGTCGCCGGCGTCAGGTCCGTCACCTCGAAGACGATGAATTCGCCACCCTGGCTGACAGCTGAACCGTGGTGGTTCTCATCGCCAGCAAAGGCGGCCGATGCCACGGCGCCGTCAATGGTGCCGTCTTCCGAGCCGAAGCGTGTGAAGGGCGCGCTGATCTGCGGGAAGACATTGTAGGACGCAGCGATGTCGGCCAGGGCCTCACCATTGTCCAGGCGGGCGACCGCGTCGGCCTGTGCCGCCAGAATGGCATTGTTGGTACGTTCGGTGGTGAGAGCCTCGGCCACGGCGTCGCGGACTTCATCCAGCGTCTGATCACGGGCCGGCTCAATGGTATTGAGGTCGAACCACAGGTTGCCGTTGCCGGCGAGCGGGACTGCGGCCGTCAGCGCGCCTTCCTCCGCCTTGAAGATCGCCTGGGCGACGCGCGGGCTGTCCTCAGCCGCGAGATCGGGGATGACGGTCAGCTCGGCGCCACCGGCGGTTACGTCGGCTTCGTAGAGGTCCAGGCCGAAGCGCTCGGCGATCTCGGTCAGTGGCCGGAAGGCGGCGCGCAGTTCCTCGATCTGATCCTGGACATCACCGAGCTCGTTGCGAGCCTCGGCCAGCGCCAAGGTCTGAGAAATCTGCTCGCGGACGTCATCGAGTGCGGGGACGCCGCCGGCCTCGATGGCCGAAACATGTACAGCGCGCTTGCCCGCAACCCCATCGATCAGGGCAAAGTCACCCTGCTGCAGGCCGAAGGCGGCAGTGGCAAGGTTGGCATCCGTGATATCGGCCTGTGCCAGCGTCCCCAGATCGGTAGGCGTAATGCCCGCCTCGGCGATCAGGGTCTCGAAGGGCGTGCCCGCGGCCAGGCCGGCTTCGAACGCGGCGACCTGGTCGGCATTCAGTACGACCTGCTGGATGGTACGGCGTTCCGCCCGGGTCAAATTGGCCTTGGTGCGCTCGTATTCTGCGGCGATGGCTTCCTCAGATATTGTCTTGGTGGCGGCCAGCTCGGCGGCAGAGAGCCGCAGCATCTGCACATTGCGGGTCTCAACCGTACGGAACTCGGCCTGATGCTCGGCGAGATAGGCGGCGAGCTCGGCTTCGGTCGGCGCGGCGGGTGTCTCGATATTGGTCTCGCCCAGCGCGAAATAGTCGATGGTGCGCTGGTCGGCGACATAGCGATTGATCAGGCCCGACGCGGTTTCGGGCAGAGCAGTATCGCCAAAGAGGCTCAGGATCAGCTGCTGGCGCCGGGCGGCGTCGCTCTGGTCCTCGAAATACTCGGCCTCGGTGAGGCCGCTCATCTGCAGCACCTGATTGAAGTTTTCCGGCGTGAAGGCGCCCAGCGCATTGTGGAACGACGGATCGGCGCGCAGCATGTCGCTCAGCTTCTGTTCGGACACGCCAAGACCGAAGCCTGTGGCCAACCGATTGAGCGCCGCGTCCTGTGCCAGGTTCTGCAGCACCATGGAGGGAATGCCCAGATTGACGGCTTCCTCGGCAGTCGGGAAGGAGCCAAGTTGCTGGGCGACCTCATTGAGCTGGTTCTGGTAAGCGCGGAGGAACTCGCGGGAATTGATCTCCTCATCGCCCACGCGCGCCACGGTATTGGTACCGAGATCGGTGATAACGTTGTTGATGCCGAAGCCTGCCACGCCTACCAGAAGGAAGGCCCCCATGACCTTGCCGGGCCAGGATTTTGCAAAAACACGCAAACTATCGAGCATCTGAGACGTTCCACTTAGGCAACACCAGGCTTTACCGCAGCAGCGGGAGGGCACTAGTAATCCATTTTGACAGCCGGGGTTAGGGCAAAGCCAGCCACGGTGCAAGAGGCAGCAGGAGCAAAGAGTGACAACGACAATAACGCCGCTGATCGCAGGGAACTGGAAAATGAACGGCCTGAGGGGCTCGCTGGACGAATTGACAGCGCTTGCAGGCATGCTCACGACCGGTGAGGCGCCGCGTGCCGTCGTGGTGATCTGTCCGCCGGCCACCATCGTTGCCGCGGTCGCGCGGCAGGGCGCCAGCGCCGGGATTCTGGCGGGCGGCCAGGACTGCCATGCAGCTGCATCGGGTGCGCATACCGGTGATATCGCGGCGGGCATGCTGGCGGATGCCGGGGCGCAGTATGTCATTGTCGGCCATTCTGAACGCCGTGCTGCCTATGGTGAAACCGACGAGCAGGTGCGCGCCAAGGCCGAGGCCGCGATCGGCGCCGGACTCAAGCCCATCATCTGCGTGGGGGAAACCGAAGCGGAGCGTGATGCCGGCAATGCCGAAGACGTGGTCGCGAACCAGCTGGCGGGTTCGATCCCCGATGCGGCCGAACAACATGAGGTGATCGTCGCCTATGAGCCCATCTGGGCCATCGGCACCGGCCGCACGCCGAGCAATGACGACATTGCCCAGATGCATGGCTCGATCCGCCGCCAGCTCACAGATCGGTTCGGCGAAAAGGGCGCTGGGGTCCGTATTCTCTATGGTGGTTCGCTCAAGCCGCAGAATGCGCGTGAGATTCTCCAGGTGGAAAACGTCAATGGTGGCCTAGTCGGTGGTGCCAGCCTCTTGGCAAAGGACTTCTACACCATTATCTCAGCGGTATAGCGCATCATGAATGCTTGGAGGCTGGCCGGAAATTCCGCCCGGCCTCTGGCATTTGCGGCGCGGGGCGTGTAAGACGCCGCATCTTTTGACAGACCAATAGACTGAGACAGAATGGCAAACGTCCTGATTGTGGCCTATTTGCTGATCGTCCTGGCGCTGATCGCGGTAATCCTGCTGCAGCGCTCCGAGGGCGGCGCGCTAGGCATTGGCGGTGGCGGTGGTGGCGGCGGCTTCATGACCGCGCGCGGCTCGGCCAACCTGCTGACCCGTACCACGGCTATTCTGGCCACGCTGTTCTTTGCGACGGCCATCGGGTTGACCATTCTTTCCGAACTGGATCGGACGACGTCGGGCATTCTCGAGCGCGCGACGACCACCGAGGACGGTGCGGCGCCGACCAGCGTGCTCGATGCACTGAACTCGCTGCAAAGCGGCACGCCGTCCGACCTGCCGGTTCCCGCCACCGACCCGGTTGCCCCTGCCGGCACCGATCCGGTGACCGAAGACACAGCACCGGCGCCCGCGGCCACGACTCCCGCAGCGACGAGCGACCTGCCTGTGCCCGAGGCTCCGGCGGCCGCGCCGGCCGAGGAACCGGTCGCTCCGGCGACCAACTGACCGCCGCAAGGCGCAAACAAAGAGGGGGATGGAAACATCCCCTTCTTCTTTTTTGTGTGGGGGCGTTCGCAGCCTCTACGAATCGACGTTGATGTGATTAAGGTGAACGCCCATGGCTCGGTACGTATTCATCACCGGAGGCGTGGTCTCCTCATTGGGTAAAGGTCTTGCATCGGCGGCGCTTGGCGCCGTGCTGCAAGCGCGCGGCTACAAGGTTCGCCTGCGCAAGCTCGACCCCTATCTCAACATCGATCCGGGCACGATGTCGCCCACCCAGCATGGCGAAGTCTTCGTCACCGATGACGGGGCGGAGACCGATCTCGATCTTGGCCACTATGAGCGCTTCACCGGCCGCGCCGCCAACAAGCGCGACAATATCACGACGGGGCGCATCTATTCCGACATCCTGGCCAAGGAGCGGAAGGGCGAGTATCTCGGCGCCACCGTGCAGGTCATCCCGCATGTGACCGACGCCATCAAGAATTTCGTCATCGAGGGCAATGAGGACTTCGATTTCGTGCTGGTCGAGGTCGGCGGCACGGTCGGCGATATCGAGGGCTTGCCGTTCTTCGAGGCGATCCGCCAGCTGGGCAATGATCTGCCGCGTGGGGATACCTGCTACCTTCACCTGACGCTGATGCCCTATATCCCGTCGGCAGGGGAGCTCAAGACCAAGCCGACGCAGCACTCGGTGCGCGAATTGCGTTCCATTGGCATCGCGCCGGATGTGCTGCTGGTGCGGTGCGATCGCCCCATTCCCGAGGGCGAGAAGAAGAAGCTCAGCCTGTTCTGCAACGTGCGCGAGAGCGCCGTTATCCAGGGCCTCGATGTCGGCTCGATCTATGACGTGCCGCTGGCCTATCACAAGGAAGGCCTCGACCGCGAAATCCTTGCCGCCTTCGGCATCACCGATGCGCCGGCCCCCGATCTTTCGGCGTGGGAAGATGTGTCCGCCCGCCTTCACAATCCGGAGGGCGAGGTCAACATCGCCATCGTTGGCAAGTATACCGGCCTCAAGGATGCTTATAAGTCCCTTTCAGAGGCCCTGACCCATGGCGGCATCGCCAACAAGGTCAAGGTCAACCTGCAGTGGATTGATTCGGAAGTCTTCGAGCGCGACGATCCGGCGCCCTATCTCGAACATGTGCACGGCATCCTGGTGCCTGGCGGCTTCGGCGAGCGCGGTTCGGCCGGCAAGATCGAGGCGGCCCGTTTTGCCCGCATCAAGGACGTGCCCTATTTCGGCATCTGCTTTGGCATGCAAATGGCTTGCGTCGAGGCTGCTCGCAACACGGCCGGCATCAAGAATGCCTCATCCACCGAGTTCGGTCCGACCAAGGAGCCGATCGTGGGCATGATGACCGAGTGGGTGAAGGGCAACGACACCGAAAAGCGCGCCAGCGAGGGCGATCTCGGCGGCACCATGCGACTCGGTGCTTATCCGGCCCAGCTGACACGCGGTTCTCGCGTTGCCGACATTTACGGCACTACCCGCATCTCCGAGCGCCACCGTCACCGCTATGAGGTGAACATGGATTACCGCAAGCTGCTCGAAAAGAACGGCCTGCTGTTTTCCGGCGTTTCCCCCGACGGCAAGCTGCCCGAGATTGTCGAGCGCACGGACCATCCGTGGTTCATCGGCGTGCAGTTCCATCCGGAACTGAAATCCAAGCCGTTCGAGCCACATCCGCTGTTTGCCAGCTTCATCGCTGCAGCGATGGAACAGAGCCGCCTCGTCTGATGGAAATCCGCACGGAGCGTCTATTGCTCCGTCGCCCCGCGCGCCGTGATCTCGATGCCTTTTTCGAGATCATGTCCGACCCGTCTGCCATGCGTTACTGGTCGACGCTTCCGCACCCGGATCGCGAAGTGACCCAGGCCTGGCTGGAGCGCATGCTCGCCCGGCTCGCGTCTGGTGGTCAGCATTTTGCCATCGAGCTGGATGGCAGGTTGATTGGCGAAGTCGGGGCAGGGCGTCTGCCCGACTTCGGTTTCATCATCCACCCCGCATTCTGGGGCCGCGGGATCGCCACCGAGGCCGCCCAGGCGGCCATCAAGCATATCTTCGCGGTGACGGACGCGGCCGAACTCAAGGCCGACGTCGACCCGCGCAATGGGGGCTCTTTGAAGACCCTGAACAAGCTGGGCTTTGTCGAGACCGGAAGGGCGGAGCGCACCTTTCTGCTGGGCGAAGAATGGTGCGACAGCGTCTACCTTCGCCTCAAGCGCGATGCACAGACGAAGTGAATTGGCCGTGGCACTTGTACCGTGTTAGCCATGGCTAACCAGCCGCCGGAGCCACCCATGGCCGAGATCATCAGCCTCAAGACCGTTCGCAAGCAGAAGGCCCGCTCGGCCAAGGAAGCGCAGGCCGAACAGAACCGCATCAGCTTTGGTCGCACCAAGGCCGAGAAGCAGCTGACAGCCGCTGAAAAGGCGCTGGCCGACAAGCGTATTGCCGGGCATCAGCGCGACGACAAGGATCAGGACAAGCCATGAGCAAGGTTGTCGTCATCGGAGCCACCGGCCATATAGGCACCTATCTGATTCCGCGCCTCGTCATGGCCGGCCATGACGTCACCGCCATCAGCCGCGGTGTCGCCAAGCCCTATCAGCAAAGCCCTGTCTGGCGGCATGTGACGACCGTTGTTCTGGACCGCGAAGCAGAGGAGGCGCGGGGACAGTTCGGCAGTGCCATCGCCGCGCTGGAGGCGGACGTCGTCATCGACCTCATCTGTTTCACCCAGTCCAGCAATAGCCAGCTGGTGGACGCCCTGCAGGGACGCGTCAGCCAGTTCATCCATATCGGCACCATCTGGACGCATGGTACCTCCGCCATCGTGCCAACGCTGGAATCGGCTGCCAAATATCCCTTTGGCGACTATGGCGTGCAAAAGGCCGCCATTGAAACTGACCTATTGACGCGCGCCCGGCGACAGAATTTTCCGGTCACTATCTTGCATCCTGGTCATATCGTCGGTCCGGGCTGGGCGCCACTCAATCCCGCCGGCCATTTCAATCCGGCCGTGTTCAGCGCGATTGCCCGCAATGAAACCCTGTCGCTCCCCAATTTCGGCATGGAGACCGTGCATCATGTCCATGCCGACGATATTGCCCAGTTGGTTATCCGAGCCATCGACAATCGCCATGCGGCGCTGGGGGAAGCGTTTCACGCTGTGTCTGACGCCGCATTGACGCTCCGCGGCTATGCCGAGGCCATGTATCGCTGGTTTGGCCACCAGCCCAACCTTGCCTTTGCCGCCTATGCCGAATGGGCGAAGGGTCAGGACCCGGAGGAGGCGAAGGCTACCTGGGAACACGTTGCGCGCTCGCCCAACTGTTCCATCGACAAGGCACGGCGCCTGCTGGGCTACGCGCCGCGCTATACGTCGCTGGAGGCCGTCCAGGAGGCAGTGACTTGGCTCATCGGCGATGGCCAGGTGGAGTCGCCCGCCTGACCGCTACCAGTTGACCTGGCAGATGCCACCATGCGGTTTGAACTGCATGCTCTCTGGCGTGTACTGGAATATTTCCAGCTTCACCCCGTTTGGGTCACTGGTCCATGCCTGCCATGTGCCATCCACGCCAAGCTTCTTGTCGGTGATCTCAACTCCCTGAGCGCGCACGTGTGCGAGCAGGCCGTCGAGGTCCTCTGTTTCCAGGCAGATATGATTGATCTGGTTGGTCTCGGCGAAGCTCGAATCCGCCTTGCGGAAGACTTCGACGAAGGTACGTGCGCCGAAGTCCAGATAGTAGCCGATACGCTCTTCGCCCCGCATGAAGGTGAATGCCGTGGGGATGCCCAGAACGTCCCGATAGAAGGCCTCGGTCTTGTCGAGATCGTGGGCGAAGATACAGGTATGGGCGACCTGCTTGATGAACGGCTTGGGCATTGCAAACTCTCCAGGCGCATTAGCGCTAATACGCGTCAGGCGTAACGTGATCTCCACCTGACTGCAAGTTGCCGCGGGCAGTCCGTCTGGGTGTAGCTGACTGCCCGCGGTTTCATCAGTCCGGCCTGCCTTGCCTCGGTCCGAGGCATTATTTTGCGGTATGCCTCTTTTCCTTGTCACACTCTGCGTCTAGACAGGCGCAAACACTGTGCAATCCCAATCGGGAAGGGGCTTTCCATGTCTTCGATTATCCACGTCACCGGCCGCCAGATCTACGACAGCCGCGGCAATCCCACGGTCGAAGTCGATGTGGTGCTCGATGATGGCAGCTTCGGCCGCGCTGCAGTGCCCTCGGGCGCTTCGACGGGCGCTCATGAGGCGGTGGAATTGCGCGATGGCGGCAAGAAATATTCCGGCAAGGGCGTGACCCAGGCTGTCGAGAACGTCAACACCGCTATCTTCGACGAAATCCAGGGCATGGATGCGCTGGACCAGCTCGGCGTCGATCAGGCCATGATCGAGCTCGACGGCACGCCAAACAAGTCGCGCCTCGGCGCCAATGCCATTCTCGGCGTGTCCCTCGCCGTGGCCAAGGCCGCTGCTGAATCCAGCGAGCTGCCGTTCTATCGCTATATCGGCGGCCCGAACGCGCATGTGCTGCCGGTGCCGATGATGAACATCATCAATGGCGGCGAGCATGCCGACAATCCGATCGACATGCAGGAATTCATGATCCTGCCGGCAGGCGCCGAAAACCTCGCCGATGCCGTGCGGATCGGCTCGGAAATCTTCCATACCCTCAAGAAGGGTCTGTCCGCAGAAGGCCACAACACTGCCGTGGGCGACGAAGGCGGCTTCGCGCCAAACCTCAAGTCGGCCGACGATGCGCTGGGCTTCATCATGCGTTCCATCGAAAAGGCCGGTTACCGTCCGGGCGAGGACATTTTCCTCGGCCTCGATTGCGCGGCGACTGAATACTACAAGGGCGGCAAGTACGAGATGGTCGGCGAGGGCAAGTCGCTCTCCTCGGACGAAAACGTGCGCTTCCTCGAAGACCTGGCCAATCGCTACCCTATCATCACCATCGAAGACGGCATGGGCGAAGACGACTGGGAAGGCTGGAAGGCCCTGACCGACGCCATCGGCAAGAAGGTGCAGCTGGTTGGTGACGATCTGTTCGTCACCAATACCCAGCGCCTCGTCTCCGGCATCAAGATGGGCGTTGCCAACTCGATCCTCGTCAAGGTCAACCAGATCGGCTCGCTCTCCGAGACGCTCAATGCGGTCGATACCGCCCACCGCGCCGGCTATACCTCGGTGATGTCGCATCGCTCGGGCGAAACCGAAGACTCCACCATTGCCGACCTCGCAGTGGCGCTCAACTGCGGGCAGATCAAGACCGGCTCGCTCAGCCGTTCCGATCGCCTCGCCAAGTACAACCAGTTGATCCGTATCGAAGAGCAGCTGGGCACCTCGGCCAAATATGCCGGGTATTCGGTGGTCAAGGGTCGCTGAGGACAGCGGACCAAATCAAAAGCCCGGCAGTGATGCCGGGCTTTTTTGTTTTGCGCTCGCCCCTCATACGCCCGTCGGGCCCCTTCTCCCACGAGGTGAGAGGGGGGGCACCGCTACAACGGGATCTATTGGAACGCGGTCTCGGCGAAGCTGCGGAGTTTGCGGGAGTGGAGGCGTTCTGCCGGCTGGTCGCGGAGGATTTCCATGGCACGCAGGCCGATCTGCAGGTGGCGGTTGACCTGGGTGCGGTAGAAGTCCGAGGCCATGCCGGGGAGCTTTAGCTCGCCATGCAAGGGTTTGTCGGAGACGCAGAGGAGGGTCCCGTAGGGCACGCGGAAGCGGAAGCCGTTGGCGGCGATGGTGGCACTTTCCATATCGAGCGCCACGGCGCGTGACTGGCTAAGGCGCTGGGTGATTTCGGCCTGGTCACGCAATTCCCAGTTGCGATTGTCGAAGGTCGCCACCGTGCCCGTGCGCATGATCTTCTTGGTCTCGATGCCTTCGGTCTCGGTGATCTCGTGCACGGCCTGTTCCAGCGCGACCTGGACTTCGGCCAGAGCGGGGATGGGGACGGAGAGGGGGAGGTCGGCATCGAGGACGTGGTCCTCGCGCACATAGGCGTGGGCCAGGACGTAATCGCCCAGTTCCTGGCTGTTGCGCAGGCCGGCACAGTGGCCCAGCATGATCCAGGCATGCGGGCGCAGCACGGCGATATGGTCGGTAATGGTCTTGGCGTTGGAGGGGCCGACGCCGATATTGACCATGGTGATGCCGCGACCGCGATCGGCCGTGAGGTGATAGGCCGGCATCTGCGGGGCGCGCACCGGCGCTGTACCTTCGACATTGCCGCCCTTGAGGGCATTGTCGGTCACCACATTGCCCGGTTCGATGAAGCTGTCGTAGTGGGCATGGCCGTCGGCCATGTACTGCTTGGCCACCCGGCAGAACTCGTCGATGTAGAAGGCGTAGTTGGTGAAGATCACGAAATTCTGGAAATGGGCCGCGTCGGTACCGGTGTAATGGCTGAGGCGGAACAGGGAATAGTCGACGCGCGGGGCGGTGAAGGCCGAGAGCGGGTAGGGACCGCCCTTGGGGGGCACGAAGGTGCCGTTGGCGATCTCGTCGTCGGTATTGCCCAGGTCGGGGGCGTCGAACACGTCGCGCAGCGGCACGTTGAGGGCGTTGAGCGCCTCGCCATCGATGCGCTCATTGGCCTTGACGGCGAAGTGCAGCGGAATGGGCGTGTCGGACTCGGCGATATCGATGGTGCCGCCGTGATTCTTGAGGATGACGGTGAACTGTTCCTGGAAATAGGTGCGGAACAGGTCCGGCGCGGTGACCGTGGTGCGGTAGAGGCCGGGTGTGTGGAGGAACCCATAGGGCAGGGTGCTCTCGTGCCGGCTGTAGCTGGTGGAGCGGACCTCGACCTGGGGGTAGCAGGCGCGCACGCGGCCGGGCGGCACTGTGCCCTTGGCAAGGGCGGCGAGATGGCCGCGGATGAACTCGGTATTGCGGTGATAGAGCTCGGCCAGATATTCCCACGCCTTTTCCGGGTCGGTGAAGGACTGCTTTTCTAGGCGGGGCGGGCTGATCGTGGTCATGATGCTCTTTCATTGCACAGGCCCCGGATCGGGCCTGCCTTGCGGGTGGGAATCGCGTTTTCTGACGCAACAAGTATAGCGGCGGTGTGACGGCTTTGCTCTATACCCGTTTCCGCCCGATTGGGAATGACTGCGTCAAGGCGCGACGACGCTCCACGCTTTGCTTCACACTTCAGTGAAGCCACTTTTCTCGCCGCAATTTGCGCCCATCTTTTAGGGCAGTTCACTGGCACGGCAAGCGACCCATGCAAACCGGTGAGCGAGGAACGTTGTGCTGGCCGCTTGTCCCCCAAGCCCTCAACAGCGCGGTTGGCCGATGTTTCCAAAGGGCTGCAATGACAGAGATGTCATTGCAGCCCTCTTATTTTGAGCAGGATCAAACCAGTGCATTTCCGAACGCGCTACGATCTCTATCAACTCGAAGGAGATTGTCGGCATGGCCAGATATTGGGTCTTTGCGTCCAGTGATGCCAATCGGGCGCGGTTGCACCTGGGATCCTGCATGTATTGCCGAGATGGCCACGGGCCGGCCCGCAGGCTGCTTGTGCCCGGCGGCCCGCAGACCTGGACGCCGTTCGCGACGGTCGAGGCGGCGCAGCAATGGATGGATCAGCTGCATTACAAGGACAAGTCGCTGTGCAAGACCTGCATGGGCGAGGCGGTGGACGGGCGACAGCCTGCGTCTGCCGGGGCAGGTTCGGACGCGCTGACCTGAGAGCATTGGTTGCAGGCGGGCCGCGGGGCGCCTATCTGGAGAGCCATGACCCGCGCCAAGAAGATCAAGAGCGAGCCGCAGCTGACCGCGGAATGGACCCTGCCTGCCGCAGCCACGCTGGGCTCGTCGGTGCGCGCCAAGGGGATTTTGCTCGAGACCCGGGCGCGGATGCCGAAGGCGATGGCCAAGGCACTCGATGTCCGGGCGGGGACGCTGGTGCTGGGCATGGCCGAGAGCGAGGCGGCGGCATTTCGCGCGGCCTCGGCGATCATCGCCCAGGCGCTGGTGGGCATTGAGAGCCTGCCGGTCATACCGCGCGAGATCGAGGATATCCTCACCATCAAGACGTCCGAGCGGCATCGCTGGCTCAAGGACGGAAGGCTGCCCAGCGCCGGAACGCGGACCGTCAAGCTGCGGGGCAGGGCGCGCAAGATTACTTTCCATGTCTTCGACCCGCTCGTGGTGGAGGAGCTGCTCGACAGCGACCGGCTCGATGCCTGGCGCGAGCAGGACGCCGAGACCTCGCGCGAGAACCGGCGGCGTGCGGCCTGGAACCGGAAGCTGGCGCGGGCCGAAAAGAGCGGCAAGATCGCGCCGGCCGACGGGGATACCGCCGAGCGGGTGCAGCTGGTGGGCTGGGAAGAGTTTGCGCGCGAAGGGCTGCTGCGGTGAAGCCGCCGGCATGCGGTGTCGGGCATGGCTCGCCTCTCATGATCCTTTGTCGTGCAGGCACAGGTTCGCGCCGCCCGGCCCTATGGCCTCACGGTTTCACGGTATGAAGCGGCTTTCGCCCCGACGGCTTGCGCCGCCAAATTGTCTAGTTTGAAGAGGCGAAAGCCGCTTCACACGAGCTGGTATTCCTGCGCACGCATCGAGCGGCCGCCCTTTCGGGTTTTATCGTGTCGCTCCGCCTGGGGGTCGTGCCATTCGCGCATGGCGCTCATGGCCTTCCAACCTCAAATCTCTCCACTGGAGAGATTTGCCCTGCGGGACGGCGCGAAGCCGGTGGTCAGCATACACGCATCGGCCTGGGCGACCCCATGCAGCCAGTCCCCCCGCCCGGTGCTTCGTCGGCACCGCGTGAATGGCGGGGATGGGCAGAGTATGCGGGAGGTTTTGGGGACGGGGACAAGTTTTCTGACGGTGCGCCCGAGCCCTTGTGGCGTGCGGGTTTGCGCCGTTTCGCGGCTGGGAATAGACCGCGCCGCTGCGCTGTCGCTCGTCCGGTTCAAACCTTATGGCAGGCGACACGATGGTTGCCGGCCACCATGCGCAATTCCGGCATGGTCTGCTGGCATTCGGAGGTGGCGATGGGGCAGCGGGGATGGAAGGGGCAACCGGAGGGGGCGTTGATCGGGCTGGGAACCTCCCCCTTAAGGGTGATACGCGTCCGCTTCTGTTCCAGATAGTAGTCGGTGATGGGAATGGCCGATAGCAGGGCCTGGGTATAGGGATGGAGGGGATTGATGTAGAGGTTGCGAGCATCGGTGACCTCGACCAACCGCCCCAGATACATCACCCCGATATTGTCGCTGACGTGCCGTACCACAGCCAGGTCATGGGCGACGAAGAGATAGGTGATCCCCATTCGCTTCTGGATCGCCTTGAAGAGGTTGATGATCTGGGCCTGGATCGACACATCGAGAGCCGACACCGGCTCGTCACAGACGATCAGTTCCGGATCGCAGGCCAGCGCGCGGGCGATGCCAAGGCGCTGACGCTGGCCGCCGCTCATTTCATGCGGATAGCGCCGGCCCATGGACGGTCCGAGCTCGACGATGTCGAGCAGCTCTTCGATCCTTTCCCTGACGCTGCCCGGAGCGTGGCGCTTGCCATCAGCCTCAACGGCTTCACGCAGGATGGAAAATGCAGACTGCCTTGGGTCGAGGGAGCCATAGGGATCCTGAAAAATCAGCTGCAATTCGCGCCGACGTGCCCGCGACTGCCGATTTTCATGCTGGGCAAGGTCATCGCCCTTATAGAAAATTCGACCGGCGACCGGCTTGTTGATCTGCAGGATGCATTTGCCCGTTGTCGTCTTGCCGCAGCCGCTCTCGCCGACAAGGCCAAAGGTCTCGCCCTTGTTGATCGTGAACGATACGTCGTTGACCGCCTTGAGTTCGCCGACCTGCCGCTGCATCAGGCCACGGGTGACGGGAAAGGACATGCTGAGGTTCTGAACCTCCAGCAGCGGTGAGCCCGGAGCGATATGCTGGTTCATGATGGGGATTTCCGTCATTGCAGGTGGCAGGCGGCCAGATGCCCCGCCTGGCCCGCCGCACGCATGGCCGGAAAGCCCTGGTTGCGGCAGATGTCGCTCGCCATGGGGCATCGCGGCAGGAAAGCGCAACCGGCGGGCAGGTTGCTTAGGCTGGGCGGCGCGCCTTCAATCGGCAACAGATCGTCGTCGGCATCGCCCTCCAGCTTGGGCATCGAGTTCAACAGGCCCATAGTATAGGGGTGGCGCGGATCGGTCAGCAGCTGCTCGGTGGTGCCGGATTCGATGATCTTGCCCGCATACATCACGTAGACCCGTTTGGCGTAGCGAGAGACCAAGCCGAGATTGTGCGTAACGACGATAAGCGACTTCTGTCGCGTCTCTACCAGGTCGAGCAGCAGCTCCATCACCTGGGCCTGCGTGGTGACGTCCAGCGCGGTCGTCGGCTCGTCGGCGATGATGAGTTCGGAATCGCAGGCGACGGCCACCGCAATCATCACGCGCTGGCGCATGCCACCGCTCATTTCGAAGGGGTAGTTGTTCATCCGGCTCGCGGGTTCGGGAATGCCTACGGCCTCCAGCGCCGCGATGCCGCGCTGCCAAGCCTGCTTCCGACCTATCCTGGCATGAACCCGGATGACCTCCGAGAGCTGTCGCCCCACGGTCAAGACCGGGTTGAGCGAGGTCATCGGCTCCTGAAAGATCATGGCGATGCCGGCGCCGCGCACGGCTCGCATCTGTCGCGACGTTGCACCGAATTCGAGCAGGTTCTGCTCATTGAAGCGCACGTCGCCGCCCAGTATGCGGCCGGGTGGTGACTGGATCAGCTGGATGATCGAAAGCTGCGTCATCGACTTGCCGCAACCACTTTCGCCAACGATGGCAACGACCTCGCCCTTGTCTACATGAAACGACACATCGTCGACGGCCTTGACCTCGCCGTCATCGGTAAAGAAGGAGGTTCGCAGGTTGCGAACGTCGAGCAACCGTTCAGGGACAGTCATCAGAGCTTGCCTCGCAACCTGGGGTCGAACGCGTCACGCAGGCCATCTCCGACGACGTTGAATGAAATGATGATCAGGATGATGCAGGCGCTTGGTGCGATGACCAGCCACGGCGCGCTCAGCAGGTAGGGGTAGATATCGGACACCATGCTGCCCCATGAGGCGGTGGGTGGCGCAATGCCGACACCCAGATAGGACAAAGTGGATTCGGTGAGGACGCCATTGCCCAGGTTGATCGTGAACAGCACGACGAGGGTCGGGAAGCTGTTGGGCAGCAGGTGGCGCAGCAGGATCGACCATTCGTTCTGCCCGATCAGACGGGCGGCCATCACATAGTCATTCTCGCGCAGCGACAGGACCAGGCCATTCATCATGCGGATATAGGTCGGCACCATGCCCAGGCCGATGGCCAGCACCACGCTGACCAGGCCTCCGCCCATGATGGCGACCAGTACGAGCGAGAGCACCAGGTTCGGAATGCTGAGCAGGACATCGGTGAAGCTGATGATGGCCTGGCCGAGGCGGCCACCGTAAAAGCCCGACAGCATGCCCAGGCTGATGCCGATGACGGCGGCGATGAGCCCGGCCAGGACGCTTACGGACAGTGACACGCGACCGCCATAGATGATGCGACTGAGAATATCGCGCCCCAGATTGTCCTGGCCCAGCAGATGCTCGGCATTGGGCAGGCGAAGCGCGCCGACAATGTCCTGCGCGTCAGGATTGAACGGCGCGATGACATCGGCCAGCGCGGCTGCGAGAAAGAAGGTTGCCAGGATGACGCAGCAGATCTGAACCACGATGCCGCGGCTGAAGAAGATGCGGGCGGCGCGGCGCCAGGCCTGGCGACGGGCAAGAGTATCAGCCGATTGGGACTGCATGGTCATGATCGGTCCTACTTCAGCGACTTGCGGATGCGGGGATCGACCACGGCATAGGCCACATCGACCACAAGGTTCGACGTGATGGTCACGGCGGCAATGGCGAGAACGGCAGCCTGCACCACCAGATAGTCTCGATCGAGAATGCCGGACAGAACCAGCTGACCGATGCCCGGAATGTTGAAGATCGACTCCACAATGACCGAGCCGCCCACGATTTGGGGCATCTGCAGGCCGATGATGGTGATAACCGGGATCAGAGCATTCTTGATGGCGTGACCATAGATGACACGCCGTTCCGACAGGCCATTGGCGCGTGCAGTGCGGATGAAATCCTGGTTCATCACCTCGAGCAGATTGGTGCGCAGATAGCGGGCCACGACCGAAAACACGTAGAGGCTGTTGACCATGATCGGCCAGAACGCCTTGTGCAGGAACTTGCCGAAATCGTCCCAGGGCGCCGTATAGCCCTGCAGCGGGATCCAGCCCAGTTGCATGCCCAGGATGAGCACGCCAAAAATTGCGATCAGGAAGCGGGGTGTTCCCAGGAAGGAGTTGACGACCAGCATGCATAGCTGGTCGAGCCAACCGCCCCGTCGCGTGGCCATGACGACACCAACCAGGATGCCGAAAAACACACCGACCATGATCGACGGGATGCCGATCAACAGTGTGCGGGGCAGTCTTTCGCTGATGATGGCTGAGACATTACGGGCATTGAGTACCGAGAGCCCGAAATCCCAGCGCGTGACAATGCCGACGATCCAGTTCCAGTACTGTACTGGCAGTGGAAGGTTGAGGCCCATCCTGACGCGATAGGCCTCGATTTCCACGGCCGAGGCCGCCTCACCCAGCGCGATGCGCGCTGGGTCGCCGGGTAGTCCCCGCATCATCATGAAGACGAGGAGGGAAACGATCAGCATGAGGACGATGGCGATCCATGCCCGCCTGATGAGGTAGGCCGACATTATGCGAGATGCGCCTTTTCGAGGCTCGCCACCGAATAGAACGTCGCCCCGATACCGGTATCGGCGATCCGGTCGCTGACGATGTAGGAGTAGGCATATTCGGCGATGGGCAGGTAGATGGCGTATTCGTCGATCAGCAGCTTGTTGGCCTCCTGGACCGCGGCGACCGCTTCGGCATCCGACTGGGCCGCGACTGCCGTGGACAGCAGCTCATGCACCTCATCGGGGCGCTCCATGGTGGCCAGGCCGAGGATGTTGCCGGTCAGGTTCTGGCGGAACATGCTGGCCATCTGCATGGCAACGTTCACGTAGACGCTCGAGGTCTGGTACCACATGCCATAACCCCAGCCGCTGGCAGCCTGGTTGCCGGCCGCGCCGGTGGGGATCTCGATGTCAGCGGTGATGCCGACATTGGCCAGATGGGCCTGGATGATCTGGAGCACGGTGGCGTTGGCAGCGCCGGCCTCGGTCATCAGCTTGGTGGTGAAGCCGTCGGGAAAACCAGCCTCGGCCAGGAGGGTCTTGGCCTTTTCGGGATCGTAGGGGTAACCCACGATGTCCTCATTGCGATAATGGGTGCCGATGCCGAACTGGTCGGAGGGTACGGCGAGGCCGAGATAGGCTACGTTAACAACTTCCTCGCGGTTGATGGCATGGCTGATGGCCTTACGCACGAGCAGATTGCCGGTCGGGTCGTTGCCCCCGACATTGCGCGAGTTGAAAACCAGCAGCGAGCAATGCGACTTCAACGGCGGAATGGCGATTTCGTAGCCGCGGTCTTCGAGCGGCTTGAAGCCGGTATAGGCCATGCCGGCAAAGGCATCGATCTCGCCTGACATCATGGCTGCCTGGCCAACCAGCGGGTCGTTGTAGATGGTGTAGGTCACCCCCTCGAGCGCGACGGGACCACCCCAGTATTTTTCGTTGCGCTTGAAGACCTTGTTGACGTTGCGCTCCCAGCTTTCGAGCACGAAGGGGCCTGTGCCCACGGGATGCTCCTGGCAATATTCGTCGCCATGCGTCTCATATTGCAGCTGGGAGAACATGTAGCCCGGCTCACGCGAGAAGGCGGTCGGGATGATGGAGCTCCAGGTCGAGAGCTGCAGCTTGAGCGTCATGTCGTCGACCAGTTCGACCGACTGCAGCGAGCCGAGCAGGGCGTTGCGGCGCGCACCGACCTGCATGTAGTGGTCGATGTTCCACTTGACGGTCTTGGCATCGAGCGGGGTGCCATCCGAGAATGTCACGCCCGGGCGGACATGAAATGTGTAGGTCATGGCCTCCGGGTCGGCCTCGACCGATTCAAGCAGCCACGGATCGACAGTACCCTGCGCGTTGGGGCGGAACAGGGACTCATAGATCGGCCAGGAATAGACGTAGTCGAGGCTGTCGCCGGTCAGCGAGAAGCTCATCATGTTGTAATTCATTTCGCGATTGGTGCCGATATTGAGCACCCCGCCATCGGCGGCGAAAGCACGCCCACCACCGGCGACCGCCAGGGCGGCCAGCGACAGACCGGCCTGAATGAGGGTTCTGCGATTTAAGTCCATTGGTCTCTCTCCCATTGTCGTTGTGAGCCTCGCCCAGGCGTGTTTCATCGTTTGCGGCACTGCTGTGCCGCATCAGAGCGCTGGGTCAGGTAGTTTTGTTTGGCTAGCGGATGTCGTCGGGTCCGAACCGGTCGGTCGGACCGGTAAAGTGCTTTTCCAGTCGCACGGCCAGCGCCTCCTCTGGCTTGTCCGTGTAGGCGCTTTCACGATTCACCCATTCTCCTCCCCGAAAGAAGGCGCTCATCGGTGAATAGTAGAATTTGTAGCCGGTGTGATCGTAGGCGGTGTCGATGTAGTCGTTTTCCAGACTTTCAAAGACATGGCGTCCGGCATCGAGCATGGCCAGCATCGCGGCCCGGAAGGAATAGTGCACGCCCACGAACTTGTAGCCGTATTGCTGCAGCGCGGCGATGTCGGCGCGCTTTTCGCCCTTGGCAAGATTAGGATACCAGAAGGTGGCCTTCACATGCTCGCCGACCTTTTTGGCGGCTGCCGTCTTGCTGCCGTATATGGTGGACCGGTTGAGCTCGAGCGGGCAGATCATGTCGGCGCCAGCTTCGATGTAGCGGTTGCAGCGCTCCACGAATTCATCGAAGTCGACATCCACGCTGTGGTCGCAGCGTGCCAGTAGCAGGCAGTCGGTCCCTGCCATGCCATCCTTGGCCGCCTTGAAGCGATAGACCGCTTCATCGATCGGCAACAGGCCGAGCTGGCCACTGCCTGCCAGATCGGTGATCAGAATGGCATCGGTACCTGCCTTGGCCATGCGCCGGCAACCGTGGAAGGTCTGCAGTGGCCGACCAAAGCCTTCGTCGGCATCGATGAACAAAGGCATGTCGGTCATGGACGTGATGCGGTCGGCCATCGAGGCATATTCGTCGACCGTCAGCAGCTTGAGATCTGGAATGCCAGTCGATGCACAGGAGAAATCGCTGCTCGAGATCATGACCATTTTGAAGCCGTTCATCTCGGCGGCCTTTGTGGACATGCAGTCGAATATCTCGGGGACATAGTACTGCTTGTCATCCGCCATATAGGTCTTCAGCGGCGTCTTGGTCATGCTCAACTCTCCCACGCGACGCACGACATGGCGCGCCGATCGATCACAGGGAAGGGGCGTCAGGACATGACAGGTCGTTCCGGCAAGAGCCGGTTGAATAACGTGTCGATGTCGTTCTGCATCCTCCCAGGACGTGATTGCCGGGCAACTTGATGCCGCGACAACTATCCTGCCCGGTGACAGCAACCTCCTCAGATGGCCGTCAACTTGACTTGAGCCTAGGAGTGGCTGACGGCGGGTGTCAACATGCCGTCGCGTGCGTCAACGTTGGATCTCAAAGCGCGCAAATGAAATGAGCCTTTCGGCATAATGCATTGTTTTAAATAGGTAAATTGCTTTCCTAACGGGCAGATCGATCCGCTCTGGGAGGCGCTGCAAATATTTGCGATATCGATAACAAATTTTCCAGATGGCCAGGGGGTCGCTGGACGGGTTGCCGGCCGGAGAGACTTGTCCCAATACGCGATTTCTCACCTCCACACAGCGAAGACAGGCGACTTGTCCGCCCGGCAGCGGGGCTAGTAGCCTCGCTGCAGATCGACGAGGTTTCTCGGTTTGCGGCCGCAGGTGATGTCGTCGAGATTGTCCAGCAGGATGCGCAGGGTTTCCGCCGCATATGTCGTGATGTCGGTGGCCGCGACATGGGGCGTGATTACGAGATTCGGAGCATCCCACAGGGCATCGCCTATCGGAAGCGGTTCCGTGGTGGTCACGTCCAAGATGGCCCCTGCAATCTGCCCGTCCTCAAGTGCCTTGATGAGTGCTGGCTCGTCGATCAGTTCGCCGCGCGCGATGTTGATGATGCCAGCGTGGATGGGCAGGAGCTTGAACTGTCGGGCACCGATGATTTTCCGCGTGGACGGGGTCAGGGGCGCTGTGAGGATGAGGATGTCCGTTCTTGGCAGGACAGAATCGAGCTCCGCTACCGGGAGCGTCTCATCGAAGTCTGAGTGGGGTTTGGGGCTGTTCCGGATGCCCGTGAGTTGAACACCGTGCGGCCGGAGGGACTTGGCGGCGGCGCTACCCAGGCCGCCGACGCCCAGTATGGTGATGCGGGTGCCGGCGAGCGTGCTTGTGAAATGCGGCTGCCAAAGGTGCTTGCGTTGCTGGCTCATCAGCTTGTGCATGCCGGCGCGGAGCATCAGCGTGGCCATCTGGGCATATTCGCCGGCTTTCCTGGCATGCGCGCCGCTATTGTTGAGAAGTATGACCGCAGGCGGCAGAGGGTTGTTTGCGACCAGGGAGTCCACGCCGGCATGCTTGAGAAACGCCGCTTTCAAACGCGGGGCCGCGTGCGGAAAGCGTGCGTGCAGCTGGTCGGCCGTCGTTACCAGGACTTCGGCCGTCGGCATGGCTGAGCCAAAGCCTGCGTCGTCATCGCTGATGGTGAAGCGGTGTCCGCTGTCCGCCGTCACCTTTTGCACAAGATCGGCGGTCAACGGTACGAAGTGGTCATTGGGCCGGTTCTGAATATGTATGTGCATGTGGCACCTCCAATGGCCCGCTGTTGCAGCCTTTCCGCCAAGCACGGTCAATGTCGCAACGAGCAATGTAAATTTTTGCGATACCCCATTTAACCCAACGATGGCTACACAGCTCGCGGCTGCCGGATCATGCTCATTAAATGATCAAATCAAGCCAAGGTATCGGCGCGTGACGGTTCACTCCAATTCCACAGCAAAGAGTCCTGAACCAGTCGCCCTGCATGTCGTGGGTGGCGAGGCCGCCAGCGCGCAGGACCAATCCTGCCGGACCATGATGGCGCAGCTCGATGCTCGAGGCGAGTTGCTCGTCGTCGAGGAAGAGATCGATCTGGTGCATGACCTGTCGGCGCTGCTGTCGCTGACCCACGACACATTGGCGGTGCGTGCCAATCGGATCAAGGGCAGCGACATGCCGGTCTTCGGCAACCTGCTGCTCAATCGCGAGCGCATCGGCATGGCGCTGGGTGTCGAGGCGGAGGCCATCCAGAGCACGCTGCTTGAATCGGTCAAGAAGCCAGTACCGCCGGTTCTGGTGTCCGATGCACCGGTGCAGCAGGAAGATTTTACTGACGGCGTCCTGGCCCGACTGCCGGTTCCGACCTTTTTTGCCAAGGAGACCGGGCCCTATATCAGCGCCGGCATGATGATCGCGACCGACCCCGAAACGGGCCTGGGCAACGCATCCTATGCGCGGCTCAAGATACTGAGCCCGACCGAGGCGCTTATCGGCATTGCGCCCAACCACCATCTGGCCATCATGGCCCGCAAGGCGATGGCACTGGGCAAGCCGCTCCCCTTTGCGGTGGTGCTGGGCGCCCATCCCGCCATTCAGCTGGCAGCCTGCCTCTATCTCGGCCTGGGCGATGACGAAATGCATTGCGCCGGTGCCCTGCTCGGTGAGCCGGTGCGTGTCACCAAATGCCTGAGCAGCGACATTCTTGTGCCGGCCGATGCCGAGATCGTGCTTGAGGGCCTTATCCATGCCGACAAGCCGATCGAAGAGGGCTACGTGTCGGAGTATCACGGCATGTACGAAGACTACGGCGTCGGCGTTCTGGCCACATTCCATCGCATGACCAGGCGCTCCGACGCCATGTTCCAGGTCATCGAGCCGGGCTACCACGCCGAACACATCTATCTTGGCGCCATCCCGATCGCCGCCAGCCTCAAGGCGCAGCTTGCCCGGTCTATCCTCAATGTCGGGGAAGTGGCCGTGACGGCTTCGGGCTCGGGCCGCAACAATGTGGTTGTGCAGATTCACAATCCGCGTCCGGGCCAGGCGCGCCGGGCAATGGCGATTTGCTGGGGCGCGGTCAGCATCATCAAGAACATCACTGTGGTCGATGGCGACGTCGATCCCTGGGATACCGAGGCCGTCGAACTGGCCAAGGCGACCCGCATGCGCGCCGAACGTGACGTGCTCATCGTCACGGACCTGCCGGCAGACCGATCCGAGCCGCAGGAAAGCGGCGGCATGGTGGCCAAGATCGGCTACGACGCGACTATCCGCCAGTCTGACCGCAAGGAGGGCTTCGACAAGGCCCTGCCGCCGCAGGCCTCCTACGACCGCATGCGGGCCGTGCTCGGCCGCGCCAAGCCGCAGGAGCGCTGACGCGATGAAGAAGCGCCGCATGATCGTTGCGATTACGGGGGCATCCGGTGCCTGCTACGGCGTGCGGGCGCTCGAGATGCTGCGCGATATCGAGGACATCGAAACTCACCTCATCATATCCAGCGCCGGCCTGCGAACGGCGATGGAGGAGGGGGTAGTGACCTCGGCCGACGAGATCAGGACTCTGGCCGACGTCTATTATCCGCATAAGGATATCGGCGCCGCGGTGGCGTCCGGCTCGTTCAAATCTGCGGGCATGCTGGTCGCGCCCTGTTCAATCAAAACACTGAGCGCCATTGCGCATTGTTATTCGGACGACCTGATTTCACGGGCCGCGGATGTCTGCCTCAAGGAGCGCCGCAAGCTCGTGCTCATGGTGCGCGAAACGCCGCTTCATGCCGGGCACATTGCCCTGATGGATACGGCCACGCGCAGCGGCGCAATCATCATGCCGCCGGTGCCGAGCTTTTATACCCGCCCGCGGACCCTGGACGATCTGGTGAGCCAGACGGTGGGGCGCGCGCTTGACCTGTTTGATTTCGACCACCCGCAGGTGCGTCGCTGGAAAGAAGGTGACGCGACCTGAGAGAGGCGACGGCTTGAGGGGAATAAAGGGAACACGGCGCCTTCCAAAAGGAAGGGCCAAAAAGGAGAAGCGAATATGAAAATCATGCAGTTTGCCCGCAACGCCGCATCGACCCGGACCATCCGGGCTGCCGCTCTTGCGATGACCTTGCTCGGCACTTCGGGCCTCACCGGCGTCAACAGCCTTGCCTTCGCACAGGCCGACGCCGAAGCCGTCAGCGGTGGCGAAATGACCATTATTGCCGGCTCGGACATAAAGAGCTGGGATCCGGCAATCACCTCGGGCACCTTCCCGGGTGGTCCGATGGACCAGCTGGACGCGGTTTACGGCTTCCTGGTCTATGTCGACCTTGAGGGCAAGGTGCAAGGCGGCATGGCCGAGAGCCTCACCAGCGAAGACGCCACCGTCTGGACGCTGAAGCTGCGTCCCGACGTCAAGTTCACCGACGGCAATCCCTATGATGCTGAAGCCGTGCTCTACAACTGGAAGCGCGCTGCCGACCCAGAGACCCTGGCACCGGCGCAGCCGTTCGTTTCCTCATGGATCGATGGCGCGAAGGTGATCGACCCGCTGACCATCGAGATCACGCTGCCCACGCCCAACCGCAACTTTGGTTCGACCCTGGCCCAGTCCGCGCCCTTCGTGGCCTCGCCCGCCGCGCTCGAAGCGGCTGGAGACGACAAGGCCGCGATCAAGCCGGTCGGGGCAGGGGCATTCATATTCGAAGACTGGGATCAGGGCATCTCGCTCAGCTTCAAGAAGAACCCCGATTACTGGGATCAGCCGCGCCCCTATCTCGATACGCTCAAATTCGCGATCATCCCGGAAACCAACAGCCGCATATCGACGGTGGTCCAGGGCGGCGCCCAGATGATGGCTGGCTATCCGTACCAGTTCGGCGCCAATGCCGACGCGCCCGGCATCGCGACGCACGAAATCCCGATCCCCGGTCTCTATCGCGCCTATTTCAACCAGGTGGCCGGCACCTTCACCGATCATCGCGCCCGCGAGGCTTTCTATCGTGCCGTTGATCCGGCACGCCTGATGCAGGCCTATACGCAGCTCGAGGGCTATGTCACGCCGACCAACTACTTCACCCAGGCTTCGCCCTATTACGAGCCGGCCGAAGTGCTGCCGACCTATGATCCGGCCAAGGCGCAGGAGCTGTTCGACGCCCTTGCGGCCGATGGTAAGCCGTTCAAGATCAAGCTGGTCAGCTACACCAACTCCGATCTCAAGCGCCTGACTTCGTATCTGCAGCAGGTGCTGACGGCCTACGAGAATGTCGAGGTTGAGGTGGAGCTGGTCGATCAGGCCATGCTCAAGCCGCAGTGCCAGACCCAGGTCAATTTCGACCTGTGCATCGACGGCGGCGTGCTGGTGGCGAACGGCGCCGAGCCGATCATCTCCAACATGCTCAAGACCGGTGGCGTGGACAACTGGGGCCAGTATTCGAGCGAAGCCATGGACGGCTACCTCGATGCGGCCAATGCCACGATGGACCAGACCGAGGTCAAGGCCGCCTATGCCGATGTGCAGAAGGTGATAGCCGAGGATCTGCCGCTCTACATCTTCGGATCGGAAACCCGCTACCTGCTGCTGCGCGACAATGCCGGCGGTATCGTTCCGTCCAATGGCGGCATCCTGCAGAAGCAGTATCTCTACCTGTGTGAAGACGCCTGCGCCGCAGAGTAAACCGACCTATCCGGCCCGCCGATCCCCCGCGGCGGGCCGGGCGGTGTCGCGACCTCCCGCGGCACCGTCTATTTTCCGTGCACCGCAGTGCGGTGTTCGCCCCACGAGCCTAAAGGGTAAGCAATGTTCGACAAACGCCCCAGAAAAACCTTCCGCCAGCTGTTCGGCGAAAAGCAGGTCTTCACCCCATGCGTGTGGGATTGCTATTCGGCCAAGGCGGCCGAAATGGCGGGTTTCGAGGCCATCCTGCTGAGCGGTGCATCGCTGGGCTTTTCCATGTCGGGCGTGCCGGATATGGGGCTGCATAACCAGGAAGAACTGGTCTGGGCGACGGATCGCATCGCCGACTATTCGCCGCTGCCGCTGATCATCGATGCCGATGATTGCTTCGGCGACGTGGCGCAGGCCTACCGCACCTGTCGCCGGCTCGCCAAGGCCGGTGCCGCCGCCATCCTGCTCGAGGATACGCCCAATGAGCGCGGCTATGCGCGCTTCGGCCGGGCGATGGAGAAGGCAACACTGGAAGGCAAGCTCGACGGCAATATCGACCACCCCGTCGTCTCCCAGGAGCTCTGGCTGGCCAAGATCAAGGCGGCGCTCGATGCCTGCGCCGACACCGATTGCGTGGTCATTGCCCGCACCGAATCCAAGCTCGAAAAGGGTCTCGACGATGCCATCGAGCGTTGCGTCAAGGCCGAGGAGCTGGGTGCCGAAATGACCTATGTTCATGGCCTGCGCACGCTCGAAGAGTGCGAAAAGGTCAACCGGGCGCTGCCGGGCTGGAAGATGTTCGGCGACGTGGCCGTGGTCAACGGAAAGCCCTTCGTCGAGCTCGATGATATTGCCAAGCTCGGCTTCAACCTCGTGACCATGCACTACCTCGAAAAGGGGTCGATGTACGGCATGATGGATTTCGGCAAGCGCGTGTTCGGTGAGATGAGCACCCGCTATTCCGACGAGCACGACATGGGCGGCTATACCAAGGAACAGCAGCGCCAGCTGCTTGAGCGCGATATCGGCTGGATGGACGCCGAAGAAGAGTGGAAGCGCATCTGAGCTGCGGCTCCAGCGGCAACGGCGGCGGTGGACGGTTCGTCCACCGCCAGAACAGGAAAGGGAAGTGACGTGCTGAACAACGCAATGCCCTATTTTCGGGCCATATCAACGCGCTTGATCACCGGCATTCTGGTTTTCCTGCTGGTGACCTTCAGCGCGACTGCGCTTTCAAGCCTGGCCCCCGGCTCGGCGGCGCAGCTCATTCTCGGTGACTATGCGACGCCCGAGCAGATCGCGGCGCTCAACACGGCCTATGGCTACGACCTGCCGGTGTGGCAGCGCTATCTGGGCTGGCTCGGCAATCTGCTGCGCGGCGATCTTGGCGTGACCCTGTTCAGCCAGCAGCCAATTATCGGCGTGGTGCTTGAGCGCGCCGCCGTTACCTTCGAGATCGCTTTTCTCGCCATGGCCGTGTCGCTGATCGGCATTCCGGTCGCCATGTACACGGCCAGTCATCCCAACAAGCTGGCCGACAAGGTGATGCGCTCGGTCTCGACCGTGCTGCTCGCCGTGCCGACCTTTGTGATCGTGGTGCTGTTTTCCTATCTATTCGCCATGGTGCTGCGCTGGTTTCCGGCGACCGGCTGGGTCAAGTTCACCGAAGATCCGCTGGCCAATCTCTGGTATGTGGCGCTGCCGGTGCTGTGCCTGACGCTGCACCAGACGGCCTACCTCTATCGCGTGGCGCGCAACGAATTCGTGTCGACGCTGCAGGAAGACTACATCGCCGTGGCGCGCGCGCGCGGCCTGCCGCTGGCCTATATTCTCTACCACCACGCCCTGCGTCCGGCCATGCCGCAGATCCTGACGGTGATGGGCCTGTCGTTGACCTATATGCTGGCCGGCTCGTTCGTCGTCGAAAGTTACTTCGCGGTGCCCGGCATCGGCTGGACCATCCTCAGCGCCGTCAAGAGCCACGACATCCCGCTTGTCCAGGCGATCCTGTCGCTCACCGTCGTGGTCTTCGTCGTCATCTTCATGCTGGTCGACCTCGGCTACGCGCTCATCGACCCGCGGGTGAAAGTATCATGACCGATATCGGTAACACGCCCGCTTTCAAGCCAGGTCCGGACGCCAAGCTGGGCGACATCGCCCGCGCAGCAATGCCCTGGTCGAGCAAGCTCAAACTGCCCGGCGCCACGCCGTTCGAAATGCTGGCTGCGATCTTCCTGGTCGTGCTGGTGCTGGTGGCGCTATTCGTGGACTTCATTCCCGGGCTGGTCAGTCCGAAACTGCCCTATGGCGATTTCTCGCAGATGCCGGAATGGTCGATCAACGGCCTACTGGGCACCGACGATATCGGCCGCTCGATCCTGTCGCGCGTGCTGCATGGCGCGCGCACCTCAATGATGATCGTGGCGCTTTCGACAACCATCGCCGTGGTTTCGGGCCTGCTGCTGGGGATGGTTGCCGGCTACTATCGCGGTATCTTCGAACGGGGAGTCGACCTGTTCGCCAATGCGCTGGCGGCCATGCCGTCCACGCTGGTGGTGCTTGCCTTCGTGGCAGTGACTGGTCCGTCGGTGGTCACCATCATCGTGGTGCTGGGCATTTTCGATATCGGCACCTATGCCCGTGTCGCCAAGGCGGGTGTGATCTCGCAGAGCAATCGCGACTATGTGCTGGCGGCCCGTGCCATGGGCGCCACCGATGGCCGCATCATGCTGCGCGAAATCCTGCCCAACCTCATTCCGGCGTTGACCGCCGTGATGCCGACGCTGATGGCTGGCCTCATCATCACCGAAGGGTCGCTGAGCTTTCTCGGCTACGGCATTCCGGCGCCGGCACCGAGCTGGGGCGGCATGATCGCAAGTTCGACCGACCTGCTGAGCCGGTTTCCGCTGCTGATCGTCGGACCGATCCTGGCCATCGTGCTCACGGTCTACGCCTTCAATACCATCGGCGACTATCTCGCCCAACGCCTCAACAGCCGCGAGCGGGAGAGCTGAGATGGATACAACTATCGCTTCTCGCCCCATCCTGTCGTGCAAGGCCATGACCTGTGAGCTGGACTCGATCTCGGGGCCGCTACAGATCCTGCAGGACATCGATTTCCGCCTCGACACCCGCCGCTCCCTCGGCATTGTCGGCGAGTCCGGCGCCGGCAAGTCCGTACTGGTCAAGGCCATCATGGGCATTGCGCCGCGTGGCATGCGGATCAAAGGGCAGATCGAGCTGGACGGGCAGGATCTGTCGGCTCTCAAGCCAAAGCAGCGCGCCAAGGTGATCGGTCGCAAGGTGGGGATCGTGTTCCAGAATCCCATGACCTCGCTCAATCCCTTCGTGCCGATCGGTCGGCAGATCGAGGAAGCCGGGCGCATTCACCTCGGCATGGGCAAGGTTGAAGCAAAGACGCGGGCCATCGAGCTCCTGTCCTTTGTCGGCATGCCGGACCCCGAGGATTGTTGCGACTACTATCCGCATCAGTTCTCGGGCGGCATGAAGCAGCGCATCATGATCGCGGCCGCGCTGATCTGTCAGCCCGACCTGCTGATTGCCGACGAGGCGACGACGGCGCTCGACGTAACAGTGCAGAAGGAAGTTCTCGACCTGCTCCAGACCATCCAGGCTGAGCGGCAGATGTCGATGATCCTCGTTTCGCACAACCTGGGCGTCGTGGCCGGACGCACCGACGAAATCCTGGTGCTCTATGGCGGCAATGTCGTGGAATACGGCCTGACTTCGGAAGTGTTCCGCAATCCGCGGCATCGCTACACCGAAGCCCTGCTGTCGGCCATGCCGGCCATGGATCAGCCCGCCCATACCCGCCTGCGCACCATTCCCGGCCAGCCGCCCAATCTGGCAAGCCGGCCACCCGGCTGTCCCTTCGCTCCCCGCTGTCCGGCAGCACAGGCCAAGTGTCATGAGATCATGCCCGAAATGAGCAGGGGCATCGACGCCAATCACCGCTTTGCCTGCCATTTCCCGTTGGACGCCATTCCGCGTTCGCCTGCTGCGGAGGTCGCCCATGTCCAGTGAAACGCGCGTTGCCGAGCAGACCATCCTCGACGTCCGCAATCTCTCCGTGAACTTCACGCGTGGTGGCAGGCAGATGAAGGCCGTGGACGATGTCTCCTTTTCCGTCGCGGCTGGCGAAACGCTTGGCCTCGTCGGGGAAAGCGGAAGCGGCAAGACCACGATCGGCAGGGCGATCCTGCGCCTGCTGCCGAGTGCCAACACCACGACCCAAGGCGAGGTGCGCTACAAGGATATTCATCTGGACGCGCTGTCGAGCAATCGCATGCGGTCCATGCGCGACCGGCTACAGATGATCTTTCAAGACCCGCTGTCCTCGTTCAATCCGCGCCGCAATGTCGAGGATATCGTGGCCGAGGGCCTGGTCATCCAGGGCAAGCCGGCCGCCGAGCGCAAGCAGCGGGTGAAGTCGGCACTGGCCGATGTGGGTTTTGATGTCGAACTGGTATCTGGCCGCAAACCGCACCAGTTCTCCGGCGGCCAGTGCCAGCGTATTGCCATTGCCCGTTCGCTCGCGGTGGAACCCGAGCTCATCGTCTGTGACGAGCCGGTGGCGTCGCTCGATGTGTCGGTACAGGCGCAGGTGATCAACCTGCTGCAGGACATTCGCGAGACCCGCAACCTGGCGCTGATCTTCATCTCGCACGACCTTGCCGTGGTGAAGAATGTCAGCGACCGCGTGGCGGTGCTTTACATGGGGCGCATCGTCGAAATCGGGACGGGGCCGCAAATTTATGGCCGCCCGGCCCATCCCTATACACGCACGCTGCTCGAAGCTGTGCCGGTGGTCGATGCCAGCCGCAAGATCCAGCCCGATGGCAGCCGCACCGTCATGCCATCGCGCAACCGACCGCAGGGCGGCTGTGCGTTCCGCAGCCGTTGCCCGCGCTCGACGGCAGTCTGTGAGAGCACGGTGCCGGAGCTGGCCGAAGCGCCTGGCGGACAGTTGGTTGCCTGCCACCATCCGCATAGCGAGCCGGCTCCCGGGCTGGCCGCCTGAGAAAAGAGCCATGACCGAAAACGCATTTCCCGTTCGGGCCTGGCCCGACATCTGTTCGGCCTATCGCGATGGCGACCTGGCGAAGGCGTGCCTTGCCTTGCAGGAGGCTTTCGCAATCGACGTCCCCCTGCTGCTGGTACTGAGCCTTGCCGACAGAGCCGGCTATGGCATTGCTTCAGTATCGGTCGACGATCTCGTTCGCGGCGCTGCCGCCTGGCGCGAGACTGTCATTGTCCCGCTGCGGCAAGCCAGGCAGGGCATGAAGCTAAAGTTCACCGCGCCGGCAGAGGCCGCGTTGCGGGAGGGCATCAAGCGGCTGGAACTCGAAGCCGAGCACCAGCACGTGCTGCGACTGGTCGACGCCTTGCCGCCGCCGATCGCAGAGGTGGGTGCGGCGAGCCATTACCTGAGCGCCAGCGGCCTCACTGCGGATGCGGCGGACGACTTCATCCAGACGTTCAAAGCCGCTTGTGCGGCGCAGATTGCGAGCTCCGACCATGAGTGACTTCGACAGCGTGATCCAGGGTCGTTTCGTTGGCGAAAATGGCATTGTCGATCGTGGTTTCGCGGCCATCCGTGACGGCAAGATTGCCCTGCTCGGGGCCGGGCAGGCGCCCGCTGCGCGGGACAGCCACGATTTCGGCGATGCCATCGTGCTGCCGGGGATTATCGACGGCCAAGTGCATTCGCGCTCGCAAAAGGATCAGGAAGACTTCATCTGGTCCACACGTTCGGCGGCGGCCGGCGGCGTCACCACCATTGTCGACATGCCTTACGATGCAGGACTGCTCATCTCGACCGGCGACATGATCCGGGAAAAGGCGCGCAGCGCAGGGGAACAGGCGCGTGTTGATTTTGCCCTCTATGGCACCATTCGTCCCTCGGAAGGTCCCGCCCATATCGCCGAGATGGCCGAGGCCGGTGCGGCGTCGTTCAAGTTCTCGACCTTCGATACCGACCCCAACCGCTTTCCCCGCATTCCGACGCCACTTCTGCATGCTGCTTTCGCCGAGGTTGCCAAGACGGGCCTGATCGCCGGCGTGCACAACGAAAACGACGAATGCGTGAAAGTGTGGAGCGAGGCCATCAGGGCCAGCGGGCGGACCGATTATCGCACCCATGGCGAAAGCCGCCCGCCGATCGCCGAGACGCTGGCTATTGCCGAGGTTTATGAGATCGCCCAGGACACCGGCGCTTCTGCCCATATCGTTCACTGCTCGGTGGGTCGCGGCTATGAACTAGCCCAGTCGTATCGGGCGCAGGGCGTGGATGCGACTATCGAGGCCTGCATCCATTACCTGGTCTGCAGCGAGGAGGAGGATGTGTCCCGGCTCCTGGGACGCGCAAAATGCAATCCACCGATCCGCTCAAGCGCCGAGCGCGAAAAGCTCTGGAAGCATCTGGCAGCCGGGCACATCACCATTGTTTCCACAGACCACGTTTCGTGGGGCCTGGAGCGCAAGTCGTCGCCGGTGATGCTCGAGAACGCGTCGGGCATGCCTGGTCTTGAAGTCTTGCCCAGCCTGCTGCTCGACGGGCTGGCTGATCGCGGGCTGCCGCTGACCCATGCCGCAAGACTGCTGGCATCAAATCCGGCGCGCCTGTTCCGCATTGCGGACCAGAAGGGGGGCTTCGGCCTCGGTCTCGATGCAGACTTCGCCGTGTTTGGCGAACGCCCGCGCTACTATGACGCCTCTGCGAGTGGGCACAATGTGGTGGGTTGGAGCCCCTATGAAGGGCGCCTGATCCGACATGCACCCCTGGCGACCTTCCTGCGGGGCGAGATGGTGTTTGATGGCACCGATGTGCTGGCGCAGCCCGGGAACGGACGCTTCGTCAAGCCGAACCGCGTGAGTGTCGCGGCATGAACGCCATTGCTTCCAATATGCCGATAAAGGTGGACCGCGATCAGCTGCAGCGGGATTTCGATGCGCTTGCCGCATTGACCGAACCGGGCAAGCCATGGACGCGCCGGTCCTTCACCGACATGTTTCTCAAAGGCCGGGAGTGTCTGGCCAGACGCTTTGCCGAGGAGGGGCTGGCGACGCATATCGATGCCTCGGGTAACCTGATCGGCACGTGGTTTGGCTCCGATGCCGACCTGCCGGTGCTGATGACCGGCTCGCACAGCGACACGGTTCCGAGCGGCGGGCGCTTTGATGGCATTGCCGGCATTTTGTCCGGTCTTGCCGCCATACGGGCCCTGCGCCTTGCCGGCTACCGGCCTATCCATGCGATCGAGCTTGTCGATTTCCTTGCCGAAGAGCCCAGCGAGTGGGGTCTGTCGTGTATCGGCAGCCGCGGCATGGCTGGTGCGCTGACCCCGGAGCATTTCGCCATGCCAGGGCCTGATGGCGAACGTCTCGACGACGCCATTGCCCGCATGGGTGGCGTGCCGGCCCAGGTGGCCGGCACGGTTCGCAAGGATGTGGGCGCCTTTGTGGAAATCCATATCGAGCAGGGGCCTGTGCTCGAGGCCGAGAATATTCCGTTGGCCATTGTGAGCGGCATAGCGGGCATCGCCCGGGTCCGACTGCGGCTGGAGGGCGAGGCGGGTCACGCCGGTACCGTGCCCATGGCGATGCGTGCCGATGCGGGCATGGCCATGGCCCGGCTGCTGCTGGCCCTGCGCGATGCGGCCAGGACGGAATCCGAGAAGGGCAGGGGGCACTTTACCGCCACTATCGGCGTCATGCGCCTCGAGCCCAACGGCGCGAATGTGGTGCCCGGCGCTGCCGAGGCCATCGTCGATATCCGCGCTGAAAACGACGCAGCAATGGACGACTATCTCAGCCTCATCGATGCCCTGGCGGAGGCGGCGGCCTCCGCTGAAGGTTGCCGCGTGGCGGCTACCGAGCGGTTGAGCCGGACATTCGCCGTTGCCTGCGATGGGCGGTTGCAGGCCCGCATCAAGGATGCGGCAGATGCACATGGCCTGGCGACGCTTAGCCTTGCCTCGGGTGCGGGACATGACGCGGCTTTCGTTGCGCGGATAGCGCCCGCCGCCATGATCTTCGTGCCCTCCAGGGGTGGCATCAGCCACGCCCCAGAAGAATGGACTGATACCGAAGCCATTGCCCGCGCTGCCGATGTGCTGGCGCTAACCCTTTCCACCCTCGATCAACGGCCCCTGGCCATCAACGAATAGGCGCCTGCCACCGGCGCCAAGAACAAGGACCTTATACATGAGCAGCATCATCCTCGACGGCGACAGCCTCACGATCGAAAATGTCGTCCGCATCGCCCGCGAAGGCGTCAAGGTCGAACTGGCTCCGGCGGCGCGCGCCGAAATCGTCAAGAAGCGCGCCTATATCGAAGAGAACTGGCTGACCGAGAATGCCCCGGCCACCTATGGCTTCAATACGGGTGTCGGCAAGCTCAAGGACTACAAGATCAATCAGGCCGACAACGAGCAGTTCCAGATGAACATCGTGCTCTCGCACTGCTCGGGCATGGGGGATCCGGCGTCGGAAGAGATCGTGCGCGCCATGATGGCCGTTCGCATCAACGCCTTCTGCGTGGGCGTATCGGGCCTGCGTATCGAGGTTGTCGACCGGCTGATCGCCATGCTGAACAACGGCGTCCACCCGGTGGTGCCGATCCAGGGTTCTGTGGGTGCCTCGGGCGATCTGGCGCCGCTGGCGCATATGGTGTCGGTGCTGATCGGCTACGAGAAGGCGGAAGCCTACTACAAGGGCGAGCGCATGCCGGCCCCCAAGGCGCTGGAGCTGGCGGGGATTTCGCCGACCAAGTTCGACCTCAAGGCCAAGGACTGTCTGGCGCTTATCAACGGCAACAGCCTGTGTGCGGGCATGGGCTCGCTGACGCTGTGGGATGCCGAGCAGTTGATGAAGACCGTCGATGCCATCGGCGCGCTGAGCCTTGAAGCCATCCGCGGCGAGCGGGCAGCCTTTGATGCGCGCATCCACGAGGTGCGCAAGCAGCCCGGCCAGATCGCGATTGCCGAGAATGTACGCCGCATGATCGACGGGTCGCGCCGGACTTCGGAATCGGCACGCGCAGTGCGCCTTGAGGACGATATCCTGCACCCCGTTTTCCACCCGCGCATCCAGGATCAATACTCCTTCCGCTGCCTGCCGCAGGTGCATGGCAGCTGCCGGGACCAGCTCGATCACGCCAAGGCGCTGATGACGCGCGAGCTCAATGCCGCGACCGACAATCCGCTGGTGTTCTGGAACGAGGCCGGCGCGCTCGAATTCCTTTCGGGCGGCAATTTTCACTGCGAGCCGATCGCTTTCGCCATGGATATCCTGGCGATCGCGCTGATCGAAATCGGCAATATCTCGGAGCGTCGTCTGTTTGCGCTGTGCGACACCACGCTCAACTACGGTCTGCCGCCCAACCTGGCCGGCCGTCCGATCGGCCTCAACTATGGCTATGGCATCCTGTCGACCGCTGCGGCAGCCGTTGCTTCGGAAAACAAGACCCTCGCCTTTCCGTCAGTGGCGGACACCATTCCCACCAAGTCCAGCCAGGAAGACCATGTCTCAATGGCAGCTTGGTCGTGCCGCAAGGCGCAGCAGGTCTTGAGCAATATGCCCAAGATCGTGGCAGTCGAATGCCTGCTGGCCACCAAGGCCATCTTCCTCACCCGTGATGCGCTCGGCCAGTTTGCACTCGGCAAGGGCACGCAGGCGCTTTACGACGCCGTTGCCAATGTCGTGCCGCTGCAGGAGCAGGACGGCTACATGCAGGACCAGATCGTGCCCATGATCAAGCTGCTCAATGACGGCAAGGTCCTGGCCGCCGCTGAGGGCGCCGTTGGCGCGCTGAACTAGACCATCGAGCCCGCGGTGCATTCGTACCGCGGGCCATCTCTCCCACCCCTTCCAAGGCTTGAGCACGAACATGGCCGGGCCTATGCTGCCGCTTATGGACAAGGTCGGCCTCGAACTATCGCTCCTTTCGAAGTTCGCGCTGGCCTGTCAGTCTCCCCGCCTGTCTGACGCGGCCGAGCTGCTCGGGCAGACGCCAGCAGCGCTGAGCATCGCGCTGCACGGCCTGGAGGGCAAGCTCGGGCTCAAACTGTTCACCCGCCGCGCTGGTGGGCTCGATCTGTTGCCGTCGGCCTTCTGGCTGTTTCGGGTGGGGTCGAACCTGCTTTACCTCGAACAACATGCGCGCCAGGCACGGCCGGCGAGCGGTGCAAGGCCTGTCCGGCTTTCGGTAGCGCTCGACCTGAATTTTGCAATCGGCCGCGTGTCCAAGGCGCTGTTGCGAACCTGCCAGGACCTCATCGAGCCCTTCCCCGAACTGGTCATAGATTGGCACTTTTCGGGGTTGGATGACGATGACGCCGGCGATCTGAAAGGGTTCGCGGCGCCCGAGACGCTGCCGGACGAGCATGGGCATGTGTCGATCTTCTATGGAGATGGACCACCTAGGCCCGGCGCAATTGCCCTTTATGAGGATCCATGGATCGTCGTGGGCAGTCGCGGCAGTCCGCTGCGTGAAACCTATGGGCGCGATCAGCTGTCCCTGTTACGCATGCGGCGGGAAATCACCAGCGCCATCACGGTCTTTGCCGAAGACAATGGCTTTGCCGGGCGCCTGCAATATCGTGATGAGGAGCCTGCCCAGCTTGCCGGGATCCTGCAGGAATTCCCTCACCTCCGGCTGTTGATGCCGGCCAATCTGTTGCCGCGGCGGCTTGGCCTGACCCGGCACGAGGAATTGCCGTTCGAGCCACGCTTCACCTCGACGATGTATGGCGAGGCGAGCGCAGCGGCCGAGCGCTATTCAACGGCGTTTCTGATGCGTTTGCGTGAGAACCTGGCAGACGGGCAAAATGTGGTGTTCTCGCCGCGCCTGACTACGCGGCAGATCCATTATTTCAACCTCGTTGCCCATACGGGAAGCATTTCCGCCGCTGCCCGCGTGGCCAATACGGCGCAGTCGGCGGTGTCCAAGCATATCAGTCAGATGGACGCAATCATGGGCGCAGCCGTGCTGCGCCGCACCGAAGAGGGGGCAACGCTTTCGGCTTTGGGCGAGATGCTGCGGCCGTTCGCTGCCAATATCGAGGACCGCCAAGACTGGATCATTCGCAAGGCGCATGACATCGCGGCGCATTCGGAGGCCCGGGTCACCATTGGGACACTGCCAAGTTCCGGGCATGACAGCGCGTTGACCGAAAAGATCGCGCATGTCGTGACCCGCATTCACCGCAGACATCCTGACTGGCAGTTGCAGGTGGTGGAGAATTCCAATGCGGTGCTGCATGAGCGCGTGCGGTCGGGCGAGCTGAACCTGGCCGTCGTCGGCATGGTCAATACGCAGGTGGCGAGGATCCGGCTGGGACCCACTGAACCGCTGTCGGTCATCGGCAATCCGGCCATCAATTTTGGCGGTCGCAAAGTGCTTGGGCTGGCTGATGTGGTTTCGCTGCCGTTGGTGCTCGGCCGCCATCACCTCAGCATCCACCAGAATTTTGCCGAAGCAGCGCGGGAACGGTCGCTGAGATTGCAGCCGGTGGTCGAGGTCGGATCGCTGGCTCTGGCCATTGCCATGGTGCGACAGGCGCCGCTCTGCACGATTCTGCCGGCTTCGTCGGTGCGACAGGATATCGAGGCCGGTAACCTGCTGGCCGTGCCGATCCGGCAGGACGAATTGTCCGGGGCGCTTTCGCTGATCTTTTCGGCCGAGCGGGAATTGTCGGAGGCCGAACGCATTATCGTCCAGGAATTTGTGCGCGTGTTCCGCCCCGGGCCGCAGACCGAGGCGGCTGTCGCCAGCTGATCAGCCAGCCGAGAAGACGATCTGGGCTTTCATGGCCTGCGAGCGGTCGGACGCCAGCTTGAACGCCTCTTCGGCTGAGGCGAGCGGCACGGAATGGGTGATCAAGGGTTTGACGTTGATCAATCCCTTGCGCATCAGTTCGACCCCGAGGACGAATTCCTCGTGAAAGCGGAACGAGCCCCGCAGGTCGAGCTCCTTGGTGGTGATGGCCTGCATGGGCAGGTTCATGTCACCACCCATCCCCAACTGCAGGATGACGCCGCGCGGCCGCAGGGCGCCAATGCCGGAGGCAAGGGCAGGGGCCGCGCCCGAGCACTCATAGAGCACATCGAAATAGCCCTTGTCGGCGCCATAGGCGACAAGGCCCTCTGGTTCGCGACCCGTATTGATGACCCGATCCGCGCCGGCCGACCTGGCGATTGCGAGCGTGAAATCGGAGAGGTCAGTCGCCGCGATTTCGGCTGCGCCGGCGCGGCGCGCCGCCAGGATGGACAGGACACCAATGGGGCCACAACCCGTCACCAGCACACGCTTGCCAAACATCTGCCCGGCGCGCCTCGTGGCGTGGAGCGTGACGGCCAATGGTTCGGCCATGGCAGCTTCGCCCGCCGTCAATCCATCGGCTGATACGCATTGGGTTTCGAGCGCTACCAGCTGCTCACGAAACGCCCCCTGAATATGAGGGAACGGCATGGCCGAGCCATAGAACCGCATGTTGAGGCACTGGTTCTGCATGCCCTCCTGGCAGTAGCGACAGTGCCCGCAGGGGCGCGAGGGCGACACGGCAACGAGCTGACCTGGCTTGAACGTGGTAACGCCTTCGCCGATCTCGTCCACATAGGCGGAAACCTCGTGGCCAAGGATCATTGGCTCGCGTAGCCGCACCGTTCCGAAGCCGCCGTTGTGGTAGTAGTGCAGGTCAGAGCCGCAGACGCCGCCGGTTGCCAGTCGCAGCGAGACCTCGCCTGGGCCGGGCTTTTCGCCCGGACGGTCCTCGAGGCGCAGGTCCTTGGCGGCATGGATGACAATGGCTTTCATCAGAGCACCGGGGTCAGCAGGTCGCGGCCTGCGAAATGGGCGGAGAGGTTGTCGCGCATCAACTGGCCCATGGCCTTGCGCGTCTCTATCGTGCCCGAGGCATGGTGCGGCTGCAACAGCACATTGTCGAGCGCGAGGAACCGCGGATTGAGATGGGGTTCGCCCTCGAAAACGTCGAGTGCGGCGGACCCCAGCGTCCTGTTTTCCAAGGCAGCCAGCAGAGCGTCTTCGTCGATATTGGATGCGCGCGAAATATTGATCAGCATGCCCTCGCGGCCGAGGGCCTCTATCACCTTTTCGCCGACGATGTGGCGTGTTGCCGTTGATGCTGCCAAGGTCACGAAAAGGAAATCGACCTGGCTGGCGAGGGCGACCGGGTCGGCCACGAAAGCCCACTTCCCCGGCGCAAAATCCTTGGCGGAAGTGTCGCTGTAGGAGATTTCGAGATCGAAACCGGCCAGTCGCCTGGCCACTTCATAGCCGATGCGACCGAGGCCAAGTACGCCGGCCCTCTTGCCCCAGACGCGGCGCTTGAGCGGATAGAGGCCCTTGGTGGCCCAAGACCCGTCGCGGACCCAGCTTTCGGCCCCGATCATGCCGCGAGACAAGGTGAGCATCATGGCCACGCCGAGGTCCGCCACGTCCTTGGTCAGCACATCGGGCGTGTTGGTGACGCGAATGCCGCGTGCCCGGCAGGCGTCGAGGTTTACCGCATCATAGCCCACGCCATAGACGCAGATCACTTCCAGGCCGGGGCAGGCGGCGATCAGCTCGGCCGATGCGCCCAGTTCGCCGCGCGTGGCGATCCCCCGAACCGCGCCGCCGATCCCGGCGAGCAGCGCCGACTTGTCCGCCGCTAAATCATAGCGGTGCACGGTGAACCGCGCTTCGAGCGGCACCTGGTCCCATTCCGGATAGGGGCCCATCTGCAGAATTTGTGGCTTGGTCATAGATCGGCTTTTCGCTTGACAAAAATTGTTATCGATAACAAACAGAAGATGTCGCGTCTGTCGAGCCTGTTTTTGACGAGGAGCCCACCATGCAGATTTTCGATCTGACCGGTCGCCGAGCGCTGATCACCGGTTCTTCACAGGGCATCGGCATGGCCCTGGCCAAGGGGCTGGTGGCGGCCGGTGCTTCCGTGGTGCTCAATGGGCGAGACCCCGGAAAGCTTGCCGCCGCGGCCGCTCAGATTCCGGGCGCGTTGGCTCTGCCCTTCGACGTGACTGATCATGCGGCGGTCCGCTCCGCCGTTGACGGCTTCGAGGCGGAACATGGCGCCATCGACATTCTCGTCAACAATGCCGGCATGCAGTTTCGTGCACCGCTCGAGGACTTTCCGGCCGATGCATTCATGCTGCTGTTGCAGACCAATGTTGCCAGCGTCTTCAATGTGGGCCAAGCCTGTGCCCGCCACATGATTGCTCGTGGTGCCGGCAAGATCATCAATATTGCCAGCGTGCAAACTGCGCTCGCCCGGCCCTCGATCGCTCCCTATACGGCCACCAAGGGGGCGGTTGGCAATCTGACGAAGGGGATGTGCACCGACTGGGCCAAGTATGGCCTGCAGTGCAACGCCATTGCGCCGGGCTATTTTGATACACCGCTCAATGCAGCCCTGGTCGCCGACGACGCTTTTTCGGCCTGGCTCGAAAAGCGTACCCCGGCCGGTCGCTGGGGGCGTGTCGAGGAACTGGTGGGTGCCTGCATTTTCCTGGCTTCCAGCGCCTCCAGCTTCGTCAATGGCCATACGCTCTATGTCGATGGCGGCGTGACGGCGTCGCTGTGATGCGCATTGTCGTGATGGGTGTTTCCGGCTGTGGCAAGTCCAGCCTGGGTGCCGCCCTGGCCGACAGGCTGGGCCTGCCATTTCACGAAGGCGACATCCTGCATCCACCAGCCAATGTCGAAAAGATGCGCAGCGGCACGCCCCTGTCGGATGACGACCGCTGGCCCTGGCTCGACCAGGTCGCCAACGTGTTGCGGGACGAAGGCGCGGCCGTAGTCAGCTGCTCTGCCCTGCGACGCCGCTATCGCGACGATATTCGCTCGCGTGCCGGTGGGCTGGTACAGTTCATTCATCTGGCCGGTAGTCGTACCCTCCTGGCATCGCGCATGGCGGCGCGGCCGGGTCACTACATGCCGGTTTCGCTGCTGGACAGCCAGTTGGCAACACTCGAGCCGCCCGGGCCCGACGAAGCGTTGACCATCGATATCGCCGGCTCGCCCGCCGCCATGCTCGATGAGGCGCTCGACTACCTGAAAGGAACACGATCATGACAGCCCATATCGGTTTGCTCGGAGCCGGCGCCATGGGCGGCGCCATCGGCGCACGCCTTGCCGCCACAGGCACGGCGCTCAAGGTGTTCGATCTCGATCCCGCCAAGGTGGCGGCTCTGGTGGAGAAAGGTGCCGTTGCGACCGGGAGCGCAGCAGATCTTGCCCGTGGCGCCCGTGCTGTGATCCTCAGCCTCAATGCGCCTCATATCGTGCGCGCAGCAGTCTTTGGTCCAGGAGGAGTCGCAGAGGGCGCCGAGGCGGGTCTCCTCATCATCGACATGAGCTCCATCGATCCCGGTGCAACGCACGAGCTTGCCGCCGAAGCGCAGCAGCGCGGCATGCGCTGGGTCGACAGTCCGCTTTCGGGCGGTGCGCCAAAGGCCGAAACCGGCCAGTTGACGCTGATGCAGGGCGGCGCCGAGGCCGACGTGCTCGAAGCACAGGAGGTGCTGTCCCAAGTCGCCTCCAACCAGACCCATATGGGCGGCGTCGGAACTGGCCAGACGACCAAGATCATCAACCAGGTGCTGTGCGGCCTTGGCTTCATGGCCGTGGCCGAGGCGACGGCACTCGCCGAAAAGGCCGGCGTCAATGTCGCCCGCATTCCCGCCGCGCTCAAGGGCGGCCGTGCCGACAGCGCGCTGCTGCAGGAATACATGCCGCGCTTTGCCGCGCGCGATTATCGCCGCACCGGCCGCATCGACAATATGGTCAAGGATCTCGACGGCGCCCGTGACCTGGCTCGCCAGACCCAGACCACCATGCCGCTCACCGCGCTTGCCGCGGAAATCCATCGCCTGCTGACGGCGGCGGGACTGGGCGGTGAAGATCAGGCTGCGCTGATGGAGTTCTTCAGCGGCCCAAGCAAGGAGAAGTTCCAGTGATTACCCGCTATGCCCTGTTCGAAGGCAAGATTCTTGAAGGCCAGGAAGCAGCCTTTCGCGCCGCCGTCACTGCGGAAATCCTGCCGCTGTGGAAGCAGTTTCCCGGCGCCCTTGCTGTCCGCGTCAGCTACGCAGTAAAGCGCGATGACGGCGCGCCGGAATTTCCGATGATCCTGGCCGTATCGTATCCTGACGTGGCTGCGGTCGACGCCGCGCTCGAAAGCGATGTGCGCCCAAGGGCGCGTGCGGCGACGGAAGCCGTACTTGGGCGCTTCTTTACCGGCCGCATCCATCACCACGTTATGAGCGCGGACGACTATGAAGAGCTGTGATTTTGGCCTTGAACGTGGGCAGCGCAACTGATCATTTGGCCGCGCTGTCACAGCCAGGGATCGCTTGATGCCGCCACGCAAACCGCCAACCATGCAGGACATTGCGCGCAAGGTTGGCGTGTCGCCCATGACGGTGAGCCGCGCCCTGCGTGACGGTACGTCCGTCAATGCACAGACGCGCGAGGCCATTCGACAGGCCGTGGACCAGTTGGGCTATGTGTTCGACTCCACTGCCGCGAACCTGCGCAACCAGCGCACAGGCTTTGTCGCGGTGACGATCCCCTCGATCAACAACGCCAATTTTGCGGCCACCGTTCGCGGCCTGTCCGAAGGGCTGCGCGAGCACGGTCTGCAGCCGCTGCTGGGCTATACCGACTACGATATCGAGCAAGAGGAAGTGCTGGTCGAGCAGTTGCTGCGTCGCCGGCCGGAGGCCATCGTGGTTACCGGTGGGCAACATACGCCGCGTTGCCGGCGCTTGCTGCAGGGTGCGGGTATTCCGGTGGTGGAAACCTGGGACCTGCCGGAAGACCCGATCGATCACGTCGTGGGTTTTTCGAATGCGGATGCCGCCCGCATGCTGGTGGACCATCTTGCCGCCACGGGGCGAACGCGCATTGCCTTTATCGGCGGTGATACCGACCGGGATTCGCGCGGCACCGATCGTCGCGAAGGCTTCATTGCCGCCATGAAGCGACATGGGCTCGAAGCGGATAGGCTCATTGGCGCTGGCATGCCGCCGCTTTCGATGCGCGAAGGCGCGATGGCGATGCGGATTTTGCTGCAGCAGGCGCCCGATACCGAGGCCATTATTTGCGTATCCGACCTCGTGGCCTTCGGCGCCCTTACGGAGTGTCAGCGAGCCGGTATCGATGTGCCAGGTCAGATGGCCATTGCCGGCTTCGGCAATTACGAAATCTCCGCGATCTGCGTGCCCTCCCTGACGACCGTCGATCCCTTTTCGGAGGAAATTGGGACCAGAACGGCAGCAACCGTCATCGCGGCCATTGCGGGAGAAGTGGGGTCTCCTGTGATCTCCAGGATCGAACCGCAGGTGTGCGTGCGCGAGTCCAGCGAGGGTTGATCTGGTTCATCCGTGGACTCTTGCCGTGAGGCGCAACCCGCGTTGGGTCATTCCCAAAGTGCCCGCACCGACATGGTTGCCGCGGCCGTCCGGTTTTCTATGCCGAGTTTTTCGAAGATCTGTTCAAGATGCTTGTTCACGGTGCGGGGGGAAAGCTGGAGGATCTCGGCGATTTCCTTGTTGGATTTGCCATGCGTCAGCCAGAGCAGCACTTCGGCTTCCCGCAGGCTGATGTTGAAGGCCTGGGCCAGCCGCTCTTCCTGCGTGCCCGCTTCGCGATCGATCAGGCGGATCAGGGTCACGCCATCAGCGCGCCGTTCCATGGTGCGCAGCTCCACCTCGCGCTCGAAGCGCTTGTAGATGTAGGGGGGAGAGTCCTGCGCGCCTCCCAGCCAGACCTTGACCTCCCAGGGCAGGGCCGAACCCTCCTCGGCTCGCAGCCCGATGCGCACCAGCAGGTCCTGGGCCTGTGGCGTGGCCCAGAGAACGTTACCCGCCGCGTTGACCGCAACGATGCGCCTGCCGATGGAATCGAGGGCTTCGCGGGCCGAGCGGGTCTTGCGGGCATTGGTCAGGTGCACGCGCATGCGGGCGAAGAGTTCGCTCAGCACGATGGGCTTGGCGATGAAATCGACCCCGCCGCAGGCCAGGGCCCGGACCACGTGCTCGCTGTCGTTCCGGCCCGTCATGAACATGACCGGCAGGTCCGACAGGCCCATCTCGGTCTTGAGCACCTGGCACACCTCGAAGCCATCCATGTCCGGCATCATTGCGTCGAGCAGGACGATGTCGGGCTGATGTTGCGAGATGATGGAGAGGGCCGCCCGCCCATCGGCAGCGGGCGTGGTCGACATGCCCTCCGCCCCCAGGGCATCGGTCAGCATGTCCAGGGTATCGCGCTGATCATCCACGATAAGCACATTCGGCGCTGCGGCTGCGATCATGGCGACGATATCTCCTTCGCAACGCGGGTGGGGCGCTCGTCTTCGTCCTCGATCCACTGCAGGCCAAGCACCGAGCCGATCTGCTGGACGAGGTCGTCGATGTTGAACGGCTTGATCAGAAACGCGTCGTGCAGCGCCTGGTAGTCGGAGCGCAGCCGCTCGGTGCCGGCATCGGCCGAGATCATGATGATGGGGAGCCGGTCGGTGATGTCGCCCCGCACCTTGCGCGCGACCTGCCAGCCATTGCGCCGCGGCATGGCGATGTCGAGGATCAGCAGGTCGGGCCGCTGTACGCGCACCGAGCGCAGGCATTCCATGCCGTCTGCCACAGCCACGACATCGAAGCCGAGCCCGCCCAGCAGATCCGACAGCAGTTCACGCTGGGCCGGATCGTCATCGGCGACCAGGATCATCTGCCGTCGGCCGTAATAGCCGGTGATGCGCGAGGTCTCGTGCTTGGGCTGGTCGGGCAGCCAGGTCGAGGAGAGCAGCAAACGCACGGTGAAGCGCGTGCCTTCACCCGGGGTGCTCTGCACGGTCAGCTCGCCCCCCATGATCTCGACCAGCAGCTTGGTGATGGTCAAGCCCAGGCCCGTCCCCGGTTGCGGCTCGACGCCGGGCGGACGCGCGCCGCGCTGGAAGGGCAGGAAGATGCGCTCCAGATCGTCGGGGGCGATGCCGGTGCCGGTGTCGATGATTTCGAAGGTCGCGATCTGGCTGCGATAGGTCAGCCGCAGGGTGACCGTGCCGGCCTCGGTGAACTTGATGGCGTTGGAGATGAGGTTGATGAGAATTTGGCGCAGGCGCTTTTCGTCGGTGAAGACGTATTCGGGAACGGGGCTCGCCTGGTCAAACTCGAAGGCGATGCCCTTCTCGCGCGCCTGCAGCGAGAACATTTCCACCATCTGCGCCACATTGGCCGGCAGAGCGGTCTTGTCCCGATAGAGATGCAGCTTTCCCGCTTCGATCTTGGAAATGTCGAGCAACCCTTCGATCAGCCCGGACAGGTGTTCGCCAGACCGCAGGATGGTGCGGGCGGCGCGGCCAACCACCGGGTTTTCGTCGCGCTGACGCTCCAGCAACTGGGCATAGCCTAGGATGGAATTGAGCGGCGAGCGCAGTTCGTGGCTGAGCCCCGTCACATAGCGCGACTTGGCGAGATTGGCTGATTCCGCGGCTTCCTTGGCCAGTTGCAGCTTGCGGTCGGTTTCCCCATGCGCCTCGATCTCCTCGAGCAGGAGCGTGGTGTGGCGGTGCGCCTCGTCTTCGGCAAAGACGCGGCTTTCCTGATTGAGGACGAAGAGCCAGACGACGATCCCGGCGATGATCAGGAATACGACGAAGAGCTTGCCCAGCATGGCGCCCAGCGCTTCTCTATTCAGGTGGCCATCCAGCGTCGCCTGGTAGTTGAAGACAAACAGGATGGCGGCCATCAGCCCGCCGACCACCAGCATCAGGCCCAGATAATGGCCAAGCCTGGTGTCGAGCGCATCCGCGACGACGCGGGGGAAGACCCGCCGGGCGAAGCCGGACAGCTGCTGGGACACGCGTGCATTGTCCTTGCAACGATCCCCGCAGCGCGCATCGAGCGAGCAGCAGAGCGAACAGATCGGCCCGCCATAGACCGGGCAGCCCGCCATGTCCTCGGGCTCGAAACTGTGTTCACAGACCGAGCAGCGGATGGTTTCCGCGCCATCCTGGAGCAGCGTCGACGTCCGCGCGATATAGTAGCGGCCCCTTGTGGCGATGGCGATCAGCGGCACGCAGACGAAGGCGGTGACCAGCGCAACATAGGAATAGAGGGCCTCGGCAATGGGGCCGAAGAGCCCGAGATAGGACAGGAGCGACAGCGACGCGGCGATCAGCATCGAGCCGAAGCCGACCGGGTTGATGTCATAGAGGTGGGCCCGCTTGAACTCGATATGGCGCGGCGAAAGGCCGAACGGCTTGCAGATGGTGAGGTCGGCGACGATGGCGGCCAGCCAGGCAATGGCAAGGATGGAATAGAGCCCGAGGATCTGCTCGAGGGCCTTGTAGATGCCGAACTCCATCAGGATCAGGCCGATCAGCACGTTGAAAACCACCCAGACGACGCGCCCAGGATGGCTGTGGGTCAGCCGCGAGAAGAAGTTCGACCAGGCGATCGAGCCGGCATAGGTGTTGGTGACGTTGATCTTGAGCTGGCAAACAATGACAAAGATGCCGGTCACGGCCAGCGCGAGTTCAGGGCTCGCCAGCATCTGGCCAAACACCACCAGGTACATCTGCGTGGGTTCGGACGCGCTGGCAAAGGGGACGCCGTGGCGGAAGGCGTAGTAGGCCAGGAAGGATCCGGCCATGACCTTGAGCCCGCCGATGATGATCCAGCCCGGCCCGGCGCCGATCAATGCTGCCCACCAGGCCAGCCTGTTCTTGTGCGCGGCCCGCGGCAGGAAGCGCAAGTAATCCACCTGTTCGCCGATCTGGGCAACGAGCGAGAACATCACCGCTGAAGCGGCGCCAAACAGGGCGAGATCGAGCTGCCATCCACCGGTCCCATCAGGCCGGTATAGCCCGACCAGTCCCGAACTGCGGGCAGGCTTTGCGCGCCTATGAAGACGAAGGGCACGAGCTGCAGCACGATCCAGAATGGCTGTGTCCACGTCTGGAAGCGATTGATGAGGGTTATGCCGTAAGTGACCAGCGGAATGACCACAAGAGCGCTCACGAGGTAGCCGATCGACATCGGCAGGCCGAAGCAGAGTTCGAGCGCCGTCGCCATGATGGCGGCCTCGATGGCGAAAAAGATGAAGGTGAAGCTGGCATAGACCAGTGAGGTGATGGTCGAGCCCAGATAACCAAAGCCGGCGCCGCGGCTCAACAGGTCGATGTCGACGCCATATTTTGCGGCGTTGTAGACGATCGGAATGCCCATGCAGAAGATGATGATGCTGGTGGACAGCACGGCCCATGCGGTGACGGAGAAGCCATAGCTGAGGGTCAGGGCGCCGCCGATGGCTTCGAGTGCCAGAAATGATGCGGCGCCGATGGCGGTATTGGCAATGCGGGCAGGGGACCAGCGGCGCACTTTCTGCGCGGTGAAGCGGAGGGCAAAGTCTTCGAGAGTCTGGTTGGCGACCCATTTGTTGTAGGTGCGGCGGACCCGGGTCACCTTCGATTGTGCGGTCATTGACACTCCCAGTGCGTCAGGCATCGCCGTCAGTATCGTTACCTACCCCAATCTATGCAGGAAAATCCCCGACCTGAATACGTCAAATGCCCCGTTGAGAGGCAAGCTGCAAAAATGCCCAATCATTAACCAGTTGCAAGCGGTTCGCTGCAGCCGAGGCAAAGCAAGGACAGGGCAAATCCATGACTGACGATATCCCGGCCGAAGGCCCCTTCACTCTCAACCGCCGCAAGCTGCTGGCAGCGATGGCAACAATTCCCGCTCTTGGCATGCTCGGCAGCAGCCGGGTGTTCGCCCAGGACATGTCGACCGCCGCGGTGAACACCACCGGCCTAGCCGTCACTGACACCGACGTGACCGTCGGCATCCTCCATTCGGTCACCGGCACGATGGCGATTTCTGAAACCGGTTCGGTGCAGGCGGAAATCCTTGCCATCGAGCAGATCAATGCCATGGGCGGCGTGCTCGGGCGCCAGATCAAGTATATCCAGGAAGATGGCGCTTCAGACTGGCCGACCTTTGCCGAAAAGGCCAAGAAGCTCCTGGTGCAGGATCATGTGGCTTCGGTTATGGGCTGCTGGACGTCGGCTTCGCGCAAGGCGGTGCTGCCGGTGTTCGAGCAGTATAACGGCATGCTCTACTACCCGACCTTCTATGAAGGCCTCGAGGAAAGCCCCAACGTCATCTATACGGGCCAGGAGGCGACCCAGCAGATCCTCGCCGGCATCGACTGGGTGGTCGACACCAAGGGCGCCAAGAGCTTCTACCTGCTCGGCTCCGACTATATCTGGCCGCGCACCTCCAACAAGATTGCGCGCAAGCATATCGAGATGAAGGGCCTCAAGGTCGTCGGCGAGGAATATTACCCGCTCGAGCACACCCAGTTCAATTCGGTCATCAACAAGATCAAGCTGACCAAGCCGGACGTGATCTACGCGATCGTGGTCGGCGGCTCCAACGTGGCCTTCTACAAGCAGCTCAAGGCCGCCGGCATCGACCTCACCAAGGAAGCACCGCTCCTGCTCACCATTTCGGTGACGGAAGACGAGATCCTGGGCATCGGCGGCGAGAACATCGTGGGTGCCTATGCGGCCATGAAGTATTTCCAGTCGCTGGAAAACGACAACAATGCCGCCTTCGTCGCTGCCTTCAAGGAACGCTGGGGCGACGGCATCGTCATCGGCGATGTGACCCAGGCCGCCTATCTCGGCCCCTGGCTGTGGAAGGCCGCGGTGGAAAAGGCCGGCAGCTTCGATATCGACAAGGTGCGCGAAGCCTCGCCCGAGATTGAATTGACCACGGCCCCCGAGGGCTACGTCAAGATCCACGAGAACCACCACCTGTGGAGCAAGCTGCGCATCGGCCATGCTCGTCTCGATGGCCAGTATGACGTGGTCTACGAAACCGCCGAGCTGATGGAGCCGGATCCGTTCCCGGAAGGCTACCAATAAGTCCCGATCTCTCCAGACCCCGAACTGGCGGCTTCCATAGTGAAGCCGCCTCCTTTCCTCCACCCGCTGCGAGGCTCCGATGATCGGCGATTACACCTACGATCAGTTCTTTTCGATCCTGGCGATGCAGGGCTTTGCCGGGCTGATCCTGTTTTCCGTTTTCGTGCTGATGGCGCTCGGCCTTGCCATCATCTTCGGGCAGATGGGCGTCATCAACATGGCCCATGGCGAGTTCATGATCCTGGGGGCCTATGTGACCTGGGGCGTCAGCCTTTTCGTCACCAGTCTCGCGCCGGCGCTGTTTCCCATCTACTTCTTCATCGCCATGGCGCTGGCCTTCTGCGCCAGCTTCACGCTTGGCGTCTTTGTCGAATGGGCGATGATCCGGCACCTCTACCGTCGGCCGCTCGATACCCTGCTGGCCACCTGGGGGCTGAGCCTTATCCTGCAGCAGACCTATCGTTCGGTGTTCGGGGCGCGTGAAGTCGGCGTCAGCCTGCCCGACTGGATGATGGGTTCACTGCCGCTGACCGACATCATCGAAGTCCCGATCAACGGGCTGTTCGTCATGGCCCTGACCACGCTCATCGCCATTGCGGTCGCTTTGCTCATGTACAAGTCGCGCTGGGGCAAGCAGGTGCGCGCGGTGACGCAGAACCGCGTCATGGCCGGCGCGGTCGGCATCGACACCAAACGCGTCGACCGGATGACCTTCGGACTTGGCTGCGGCATTGCGGGAATTGCCGGTTCGGCCTTCACCATGATCGGCTCGACCGGGCCGACGGCAGGCCAGCTCTATATCGTTGATACTTTCCTGGTCGTGGTGTTCGGCGGCGCGGGGAGCCTGATCGGCACCATCGCCTCGGCCTTTGCCATCAGCCAGGCCCAGTCGACGATGGAATTCTTCCTCTCCGGCTCCATGGCCAAGGTCCTTACCCTGCTCACCGTGGTCGGTATTCTCATGCTGCGCCCGCAGGGCCTGTTCACCCTCAAGATCCGTCGCTGAAAGGAACGCACCAATGCCTGCAGCATCGATCACCCGCTTCCCCCGGCAAGACGCCATTGCCTTTGCGGTGCTGGCTGTCCTGATCCTCGCCGTCTTCCCGCTGGCGCTGGACATCTTCCGCCTCAACCTGGTGGGCAAGTACCTCACCTATGCCTTCGTGGCGGTCGGGCTGGTGCTGTGCTGGGGCTATGGCGGCATTCTCAGCCTGGGCCAGGGCATTTTCTTCGGGCTGGGTGGCTATTGCATGGCCATGTTCCTCAAGCTTGAGGCGTCCTCGCCCGAGAATACCGCCATCCAGTCGACGCCGGGAATTCCCGACTTCATGGACTGGAACCAGGTCACCGAGCTGCCCTGGTGGTGGGTGCCGTTCAACTCCTTCCCGCTGGCGCTGATCGCCATCTTGCTGGTGCCGACGGTCTTCGCCTACATCATTGGCGCGGCCATGTTCAAAAGGCGCGTCGGCGGGGTGTATTTCGCCATTATCACGCAGGCGGTCGCCGCCATCCTGACCATCCTGATTGTCGGGCAGCAGGGCTATACCGGCGGCATCAACGGCATGACCGATCTGCGGACGCTCCTGGGCTGGGATATCCGCACCGACAGTGCCAAGCTCATCCTCTATTTCGTCAATGCAGGCCTGCTGCTCGGCGTCATTCTGATCGCCATCCTCGTCAAGCGCTCCAAGCTGGGACGTATCCTGATCGCCATGCGCGACAAGGAGGATCGCGTGCGGTTCTCCGGCTATGACGTGGCCAATTTCAAGATTTTCGTCTTCTGCCTGGCCGCCGCCTTCTCGGCTATTGGCGGCGCCATGTTTGCCCTCCAGGTCGGGTTCATGTCCCCATCCTTCGTCGGCATCGTGCCCTCGATCGAGATGGTGATTTTCTGCGCCGTTGGCGGCAGGCTCTCGATCTACGGGGCGGTCTATGGCGCGCTGCTGGTGAACTACGCCAAGACGACGTTTTCCGAGAGCTTTCCCGAGCTCTGGCTGTTCGCCATGGGCGGGCTGTTCATCGCCGTGGTCATGGCCTTTCCCAATGGCCTGGCCGGGATCTGGAAGAGCTATGCCGAGCCTTTGGTGTCGCGCCTCGTCAGCCGCCGGCGTCCGCTTCCCGTCGTCACGCCCACCGAAGCTGCTGCGGAATAGGAGAGCGCCATGACATTCGATATCGAAACCGCACCCAAGGAATTCCTGCTGGCAGTCGAGGGGCTGACGGTTTCCTTCGATGGCTTCAAGGCGGTCAACGACCTGTCCTTCTACGTCGACGAAAACGAGATCCGCGTCATCATCGGACCCAATGGCGCGGGCAAGACCACGGTGCTCGACCTTATCTGCGGCCGCACCAAAGCTACATCCGGCTCGATCCGTTTCCGGGGCAAGGAACTCACCCGGCTCAAGGAACACCAGATCGTCCATACCGGCGTCGGGCGCAAATTCCAGAACCCGTCGATCTATGAGGACCTGACGGTCTTCGAAAATCTCGAGATTTCCTATCCGCGCGGCAAGAATGTGTGGGGCGCTCTGGCCTTCCGACGTGACCGCGAGGTGATCGACCGGGTCGAGGAGATCGCAGAAATGATCTTTCTCAAGGATCACCTCGACACTGAAGCGGCGATCCTCAGCCATGGACAGAAGCAATGGCTCGAGATCGGCATGCTGCTGATCCAGAAGCCCGAGCTTCTGATGCTGGATGAACCGGTGGCCGGCATGAGTGTAGCCGAACGCGTCAAGACGGCGGAACTGCTCCACACCATCATCAGGCAGCATTCGGTGATCGTCATCGAGCACGACATGAAATTCGTCGAGGACATCGCCCACCGGGTCACGGTGCTGCACCAGGGCAAGGTGCTGTCCGAGGGCTCGATGGATCATGTGCAGCACGATCCCAAAGTCATCGAAGTCTATCTCGGCCACTAGGAGGCGACCATGCTCGCATTCGACAACCTGCACGTGTCCTACGGCCAGAGCGAGGTCATCCACGGCGTTTCGCTCGACGTTGCGCCCGGCGAAATCGTCGCCATCATGGGTCGCAACGGCATGGGCAAGACCACGCTGATGAAATCGCTGATGGGTATCGTGCCCTCGCGCAGCGGCACGATCGCGGTCGATGGCAAGGACATCGAGACGCAGGAGAGCTTTAGCCGCGTCAAGTCTGGCCTCTCCTATGTCCCGCAGGGTCGCATGATCTTTTCGACCATGACGGTCGAGGAAAATATCGAAACCGGGCTCACCGTCACCGGCGAGAACCAGGTGCCGAGCGATCTCTATGAGCTGTTTCCGGTGCTGCTGGAAATGAAGGGCCGGCGCGGCGGCAACCTGTCGGGAGGCCAGCAGCAGCAGCTGGCCATCGCCCGCGCGCTGGCGTCCCGGCCGAAAGTGCTGCTGCTCGACGAGCCGACCGAGGGGATCCAGCCCTCGATCATCAAGGAGATGGCCCGCACGCTGCGCCGCATCCGCGACGAGCGGGGCCTCTCCATCGTCGTGTCCGAACAGGTACTGAGCTTCGCCCTCGATATCGCCGACCGCGTGCTGGTCATCGAGAATGGCGAGTTCGTCCACGAAAGCCCGCGCGCGGGCATCGACGAGGCCAGGATCTCGTCCTTCCTTTCCGTCTAGCCGCTTCTCCTATCTTCCACAGAGGACAGAAAATGACCGAAACGCTGATCAAGGTCGATCTCAACGAGAGCCCCTATACCAACGAGAAGATCCACAATCGCTGGCACCCGGATATTCCGATGGCCTGCTGGGTCGAGCCGGGCGACGACTTCAAGATCGAAACCTATGACTGGACCGGCGGGCAGATCAAGAACGACGACAGCGCCGCAGACGTGCGGGACGTCGATCTCAAGCAGGTGCATTTCCTCTCCGGTCCGATCGGCGTCAAGGGCGCGCAGCCGGGCGACCTGCTGGTGGTCGATATCCTCGATATCGGTGCCTTCGAGAATTCCCTCTGGGGATTCAACGGCTTCTTTTCGGTTAACAATGGCGGCGGTTTCCTCGACAAGCATTTCCCTACGGCGCAGAAATCGATCTGGGATTTCAAGGGCATGTTCACCCAGTCCCGGCATATCCCGGGCGTCAAATATGCCGGGCTGATCCATCCGGGCCTGATCGGCTGCCTGCCGGACCACAAGATGCTCGACATGTGGAATACGCGCGAGAAAAAGCTCTTCGATACCGAGCCGGATCGCGTGCCGGCGCTGGCGACGCTGCCCGATACCAAGGCCGCCCATATGGGGTCGCTCAAGGGCGAGGCGTTTGACGCCGCCGCCTCGACCGGCGCCCGCACGGTTCCGCCCCGGGAGCATGGCGGCAATTGCGACATCAAGGACCTGTCGCGCGGGTCTAAGGTGTATTTCCCCGTCTACGTGGATGGTGCGGGGCTATCGATGGGTGATCTTCACTTCTCGCAGGGCGATGGCGAGATCACCTTCTGCGGCGCAATTGAAATGGCCGGCTGGTTGCATATCAAGGTCACGCTGATCAAGGACGGCATGAGTAAATACGGGATCAAGAACCCGATCTTCAGGCCGTCGCCCATCGCCCCGAAATATGACGACTACCTCATCTTCGAAGGCATCTCCGTCGACGAGAGCGGCACCCAGCAATATCTCGACGTGACGACGGCCTATCGCCAGGCCTGCCTCAACGCCATAGAATATCTCAAGAAATTCGGCTATTCCGGCGCCCAGGCCTATTCCATCCTGGGCACGGCGCCGGTGCAGGGGCATATTTCGGGCGTGGTCGACATTCCCAATGCCTGCGCCACGCTGTGGCTGCCGACCGACATTTTCGAGTTCGACATCATGCCGGGCGCGGACGGGCCCAAACTGCATCTCGATGGCGCGATCGACATGCCGATCGCGCCCGATCTCTAGGAGGCGCAGATGGCCGTCTACGATTATCAATGCACCGATTGCGGACCCTTTACCGTGCTGCGTCCCATGGCGCTGTCCGGGGAACCTTGCAACTGCCCCGATTGTGGAGAGCCCGCCGCGCGGGCTTTCTTCAGCGTGCCCTTCATTGCCGGCATGGACCCGGAGCGACGAACCGCGTTCGCCACCAACGAAAAGGCGCGACATGAGCCCAAGCGGGGCGGGGCGGCCCATGGGCCAGGTTGTTCCTGCTGTGGCAGCGCCGGCAAGAAAGGGCGTTCCACACTGGTCCGACCGGACGGCTCCAAGAGCTTTCCTGCCGCCCGGCCGTGGATGATCAGCCACTAGGCAGCGCCGCCGCGGCAGTATCGCTTCGACCTGGTCTGCGGAGCCCAGCGCCGGACCGGCTCGGAACGTATCCTTGGCGGTCGGCTGCTCCACCCGGCAGTGCAGTCGCTGGACTGGATTGCGGAGGCAACCAGCCAGAAGGCGACGGGGCAGGGCAGACGGCCTGACATCGACGCGTAGAGCAGATGGCCGGACTTGCGTCCGTTGCCATCAGGGCCCCGGGACGAAGAGGCGGTTGCGCGAGCCGGTCAGGTGACGTTGCATCAGGTCGCGTGCCGAACTGGCATCGGAGGCGCTGATCGCGTTCAGGATCTCGGTATGTTCGTTCAGAACTCTCGTCAGCCCATCGGCGGTGCTGCGCAGGGAAAGGCCATGCAGTCTCATACCGACGGCGATGTGTTCTTCCAGCGCCTGCATCGCCGTGACGAAGTAGGGATTTCCCGCGGCCTGGGCGATGCTTAGGTGGAACATGAAGTCAGCATCGGCGCGGTGCGCCTGGCGATTGGTGGCGTCCCGCAACAGGTTAAGCGCCGTCTTGATCTTCTGCAGAGCCTCGGGCGAATGGCGCTTGGCCGCCATGGCAGCGGCCTCCGGCTCGATGGTGAGGCGGAAATCATAGCAGTGCTGCAGGTCCGAGAGGTTTTCCATCTGGCCGAAGCCGAGCGGCTCGCGCACGCCCTGTTCGCGCACGAAGCTGCCGGCGCCGCGGCGTGAGTAGATGAGACCCTGATCGCGCAGCCGCTGCAGGGCGTCACGGATGACGGGGCGGGAAACCTGAAACTCGCTCGCCAGCGCATGCTCGGTCGGCAAGCGTTCATCGACCGCGTAGGCGCCAGATTTGATCGAGCGCAGAATGCGTTCAAACACCGTATCGGAGAGGCTGCGACGGCCGACCAAACTATCCGACATGAGATGGAACGGGGCTCCTGGCATTGGAATAGGATGCAAGCAGACGGCTGAGGCTGTCCGGTTCGCCAAAACCGCCCGATTTCGTCACCACAGTCAAGTCGCCAGCACGGGAGACGGGCATGCCGGGCTGGGCTTCTCCCAGGAGATCGAGGATCTCGATGCCGAGCGTCTCCAGAATAACCTGCGCCGTGGCGCCGCCGGAGACGAGCAGCAAAGCATCAGATGGAGGCGAGAGCCGACGGAGGGCGTGTCCCAAGGCTTTGGCCACGGCAAGGCCGTCTGCCGGCTCGGTGCCTGGCGTTGCTTGCAGGACGACCAGGCCTGTTCTGGCACCAACATCCGGCGCAACGCCGTTGGGCGCGCTGATGTCGGTGCGGTCAGGGCAGGTGCGGCGGAGGTGCTCGAGCTGGGCCAAGGTGATTGGATCGGTCGAGCCGATGATGCAGTAGACAGATGACCTGGGGAGGCGGGGTTGCGCAGGCGATGCCGCGGGCGCCATGCGCCTGGCCATGGCCTCAGCAAGACCGCGCGCGCCAATGACGAGATCGGCGCCATGCTCAAGCGCGGCTTCGATATCCTCCTGGCTGGCGATATCCGGAATGCGGGCCTTAGCGGCATGCCGACCGAGGCGCATGCCTATATCGATCGGCTCGGCGACGCCAAAACCGTGGATCTGCCCGGCCCGCGTGACGCGCCCGAATTCGGGGATCGCTGGCACGACAAGGCTCTGTTGATGCGGAATGGCGTCAAGTTCGGCGGCGATATTGCCCTTCAGGCGGGAGTCGACCTTCTTGAACACGGCCGTTCCCGCGGGAAGCGCCCGGAGTGCCGCCCGAACGGCTTCCGTCGCCGCCTCCGCATTCATCTCGCGGCTGCCAGTGGAAATACCGATGATACGCGTGCCGGCCGCCAAGGCCCGCGGTATCGCTGCGATACTCAGCGCGACCACGGTGGACAGGCCGCGGATGGCGAAGGGTGCTGCAGCATCCAGCGCGCCAGTCAGATCGTCGGCGATTATGGCGAGTTCAGCCATGGCTGTACCGGGCGCGTCTGGCTGCCTGGATATCGGGATCTGGATCGAGATTGGCGGCCAGCAGACGCTGGGTATAGTCGTGCTGCGGCGCATCGAAAATCTGCGCCGTCGGTCCGCGCTCCACGATCTCGCCCGACTTCATGACGATCACCGTGTCGGCAAAATCACGAACCACGCCCAGGTCGTGGGCGATGAACAGGAACGAGATGCCGAGTCGCTGGCGCAGACCATCGAGCAAGGCAATCACTTGCGCCTGGATGGAGACGTCGAGTGCCGATACGGCTTCGTCGCAGATGATCAGCTCAGGCTCGAGCGCCAGGGCTCGGGCGATGGCGATACGCTGGCGCTGGCCACCCGAAAACTGATGCGGATAGCGCTCGGCATGTTCGGGCGACAGGCCGACCTGTTCGAGAAGTTCGAGCACACGCGCGCGCCGCTGACTGCGATCGGGCATCAACTTGTGAATGTCCCAGCCTTCGGCAATCAGCTGGTAAACCGACATGCGCGGATTGAGGGATTGCGTGGGATCCTGGAACACCATCTGGATCTCCCGACGGCAGCCAAGCAGGTCCCGCGCATTCATGCTGATGAGGTCGCGCCCTTTCCAGACCGCCTCGCCGCTATCGGCATCTTCCAGGCGCAGGATGGTGCGCGCCAGCGTCGACTTGCCGGAGCCGCTTTCGCCCACAACGGCGAGGCTCTGCCCGCGGGCCAGCGTGAACGAGACGTCCTTGAGCGCGGCGAACTTGCCATAGGTCTTGTTGAGTTTTTTGGCTTCGAGCAGCAGCGGCGCGGCGCTGTCGAGCAGCCTGATGGCTCCCTTGCCGGGCGCTGCGGCGATCAGTTTCTTGGTATAAGCGTGCCGGGGCGAGTGGTAGACGTCGCGGGCCGTACCGGTTTCGACGATTTCGCCCTTGTTCATCACGACAACGCGGTCGGCGATTTCTGCCACAACGCCCAGGTCATGGGTGATCAGCACCAGCGCCATGCCGGTTTCGGCCTGCAGCTCCTTGAGCAGCGCCAGCACTTCAGCCTGGATGGTGACATCGAGTGCGGTGGTCGGCTCGTCGGCGATTAGGATGTCGGGCTTGAGCATCAGGGCCATGGCGATCATCAGGCGCTGCCGCTGGCCGCCGGAGAACTGATGCGGGTATTTGTGCATGGCCGCTTCCGGTTCGGGCAGGCCGACACGCTTGATCAGTTCAAGCGCGCGCTCGCGTGCCATGTCGGCAGGTCGGCCGTGGGCGGTCATCATCTCGATGATCTGCCAGCCCACCGTATAGACCGGATTGAGATGGCTGAGCGGGTCCTGGAAGATCATGGCGATCTTCTTGCCGTTCAGGGCGCGATGCTTTTCGTAGCTGATCCTGAGGAGATCCTCGCCCTCGTAGAAGATCTCGCCGCTGACGATTTCTGCCGGCGGGATATCGAGCAGGTTCATCACCGCATTGGCCGAGACGGATTTGCCGGAGCCGCTTTCGCCCAGGATAGCCAGGGTTTCGCCTGCCGAGACCGACCAGCTGACATTTTTTACAGCATGTACGGTGCCGCGGGCGGTATGGAAGTCGACGGAGAGATTTTTGACGGACAGCAGGGGCTCAGTCATTTTTCGTCTTCCGCGATTCCAGGCGCCAGCGCTGGGCAGGGTCAAGGGCGACGCGCATCCAGTTGGACAGCAGGTTCAGCGATAGTGCGGTGATGACGATCATCAACCCCGGCCAAAAGGCCAGCCACCAGGCGGTGTTCAGATAGGGCCGCCCTTGCGCAACCATCAGGCCCCAGGTGATGTCGGGGGGCTGCACGCCGATGCCGAGAAATGACAGCGACGATTCCGCCAGCATCACGAAGGCGAAGTCCAGCGTCGCAATGGTGACAAGCGTGGGCGCGACCACGGGCAGGATGTGACGGAGGATGATGCGGCCGTGGTTGGCACCCATGACGATTGCTGCCTGCACGAACATGCGTTCCCGCACTTCCAGAACCTCGGCCCTCGTGGTGCGCAGGTAGATTGGGATGCGCGTGATGGCCAGCACCAGGGTCATGTTGGGAATGGAGGGGCCAAGCACATAGAGCACGACGACGGCGATAAGCAGGGAGGGGAAAGACATGATGACGTCTGCAAGGCGCATGATCACCTGCGAGATGGTCTTGCCCCGATAGCCTGCCACGAGCCCCAGGCTGGCGCCGACAACCAGGGCAGTGAACACCGTGCCGGCGGCGATGAGGATAGTGCTGTGTGCCGCAACGATCAGCCGCGCCAGCATAGGTCGACCCAGGGAGTCACCGCCAAGGAAGAACTCCCAGCCGCGTTCGAAGCTGAAGGGCGGAAAATTGCGACCGCGAAGGTTCTGCTTGGTGGCAAGGTCGCCGAGCAGCCAGGGGCCGAAAAGGGCGAAAAGCACGATCAGTATCAGCACGAGGGCGGACACGAAGGCCAGCTTGTCACGCCACAGCATGGACAGGAACGACGGACCGCGAACGGCAGTACCGGTGGTGGATTTGGCGAGCGACAGGTCTGCCATCATCGCCTCCTAGTGTCGAATTCGCGGATCGAGCAGGCCATAGGCAAGGTCGATCAGGATGTTCATGATAAAGATGGCGATGGCGGTGACCATAATGGCGGCCAGGACCACATTGAAGTCACGCTGCAGGATGGAGTCGATCATCAGCTTGCCGATACCCGGGAAGCCAAAAATGGTCTCGACGATCACCGCGCCATTGAGCATGGCGGCAGCCTGGTCGCCGATGACCGTGATGACCGGCAGCATGCCGTTGCGCAGAGTGTGGACGAAGATCAGCGGCATGTTCTTGACGCCCTTGGCGCGCGCCGTCTTGACATAGGGCGCTGCCAGCGCCGAGAGCATCGAGCCGCGCACCACCTGGACGACAAGTCCGAAAGGCCGGATGAACAGGACAGCAACGGGCAGTATCCAATGCCAGGGCGTGCCGACACCGGAGGTTGGCAGCCAGCCCAGACCCAATGAAAAGACGACGATCGCGACTATGGCGATCCAGAAGTCGGGCGCGGATGCCCCGACGAGCGAGATGATGGAAATCACCCGGTCGAAAAAGCCGCCGACGTTGAAAGCCGCCAGCGAGCCCAGCACGATAGCGGCGACGACCACCAGGCTCATGGTGATCAGGGCCAGCGGCAGCGTCCAGGTATAGGCCTCGATGACGATATCAATGGCGGGCCGCGCCTTGCGCAGGCTTTCACCAAAGTCGAGATGCAGAAGATCCCAGGCGTAGCGACCGAACTGCTCGATCAGCGGCAAGTCGAGACCATGAATGGCGCGAAACTGCTGCTTCATTTCCTCCGTGGCGTCGATGGGCAGGAACAGCACCGCCGGGTCGCCGGTGAGGCGAGACAGGAAGAACACCAGGATCATCAGCCCGAGAAGTGACAGTAGGCTGGCTATGGCGCGCTGTCCGATCATCTTGGTCATGGCACTGCTCCCTGGTCGGCAAACGGCGGTGCCGGGTGCTCCGGCACCGCCCCTCTTGAAAGGCCCGGCTTACTTGAAGCCGATTTCGCTCAGCTGCAGCTGGGCATTGGTGGCGATGGTGGGTGTAAAGTCCAGACGCTCACTGACGCGGCTGAGACCGACCATGTGGAAGAGCAGCACGTCGGCGACCACTTCGTCGTGGACATAGGCGAACACCTCCGACCAGAGGGCTGCGCGTTCATCACCGGTTGCGGCGGATGCGCTGGCAATCATCTCGTCCAGCTTGGGGTCGTTGACGCCCGACTGGGTGCCCTCGCTGGCATATTTGAAGAACATCGAGAACACCGGGTCACCGCGGGCATTGTCATGCTGCGCCAGAACCAGGCGTGTCCCTTCGCTTTCCGGATAGGGCTTGGAGTAGAACTGCTCGTGCTCGGCCACTTCGACCATGCGCAGCGTGGCGTTGAAGCCGACTTCAGTCAGCATCTGGGTCAGCGCTTCGGCCACTTCCGTCACGTTGGGGAAGTTTTCGGTGCGGGCAATGATCTCGATGGGCAGGCTGGTGTCGACGCCATCGGCCTGGGCCTCGGCCAGCAGTTGCTTGGCCATTTCCGGGTCATAGGCCGGAGGCGTCAGGTCCGGATTCCAGCCGAGAGTGGTGGGAGGTACCATGGCGACGGCGAGTTCGGTGCCGTCCGGAAGCACGGTGCCGATGAAGGCCTCGCGGTCGATGGCGGCGTTCAGCGCCTTGCGGACGCGGATGTCATCTGTTGGCGCGTCCTGCCCGTCGATGCGCAGGTAAACGGTTTCGGAATTTAGGTAGGAGAAGTCTGTCGCCCGGTTGTCGGCGACTTCGGCGGTGATCTGGGGCGCGATGTCTGCCTCACCGGCAGCAACCATGCCCGCACGGACGGCTGGCTCGGAGCGGAACACATAGGTCGCCTTGGTCACTGCGGGTGCTTCGCCCCAATAGTCGTCGCGGCGCTCCAGCACGATCTGCTGTCCGGCGGTCCATTCGACCAATTTGTAGGGGCCGGTGCCAATCGGGTCACGCACGAATTCCATCGGCGTTTCGGACGGAACCATAGTCACGAGGCTCATCAGCAGCGGCAGCACGGGCTGAGCCGGGGATGCAGTCACGTTGATGGTATTGTCGTCGACGACCTCGAAGCTCAGTTCGGTATCAGCGAAGTAGCGGGCGCTTTCGCAGGTGATCTGATCAGAAAAAACGCGGTCGAAGGAATGCTTGACGTCGGCGGCGTCAAAGGTCGAGCCGTCCGAGAAGGTCACGCCTTGGCGCAGCTTGAACTGCCATTTGCCGTCGCCCAGGTCTTCCCAGCTCTCGGCCAGGCGCGGCATCAGGCCGGCATCGCCGCGCACGTCGAGTTCAGTCAGGGTTTCACTGAGATTCTGCAGGATGACGCGACCGATATTGGACCGCGTTGCCATACAGGGCTCAACCAGGTCCAGCTCCTCGCTCAGCACCACGGTGATGTCGGTGTCGGCCTGCGCCATTGCCGGCGCAATTGTTGTCGACGCCAGTAGCGCGCCGATCAAAAGGGGTTTGAAATTCACATTATCCTCCCATTGCAGCTCTCCGTCGGCATGGGCGACGCTGCACTGCGCCCATGCAAAATTCTGGATGCGGTAGACCCGCATTGCATGGTCCGGCACTATTTCCGCTCCGTTCAAGGTTGTCAAATTAAAATATCCAGAGTGATTTTCTGCGCGGATATTGGATAGGTAAGCCATTGAAAATAAAATATTAAAATGGAATTTTGCAATGCGATTCCGCGAAAATTGGTGCTTACGTAACTTGACAACATGTCTGCTTAGGTGAAGTTTGCCGCAACAGAAGAGGGGAGACGGATGTCGCCGGACGAGATCGCATCGCGCATGAATGGACAACTGACGGCAGGCGGGGACGGCAGACTTGAAGCCCTGCTGCCTTCGCCAATGGTTCAGAATCACGCCGCCTTCATCGAGCGCCTAGACGACGGTACGCTGGCGTGCCTCTGGTTCGGCGGTACGCTCGAAGGCAAGTCGGACATTTCCATTTACGGCACGACCTTGTCACCGGGCGCCCAGAGCTGGAGCGCTTCGGTCCAGCTCAGCGACGATCCGGCCCGCTCCGAGCAGAATCCGGTGCTTTGGCGCAATGGCAGAGGCGAGTGGCAACTTTTCCATACCGCCCAGCCGGCAGGCAATCAGGACGAATGCCTGCTTCGTGCGCGTCCCATTGTCTTTGACGGCGCGCTTCACGGCGGCCAGCCGCGCGAGATCGATCTCCCGCTCGGCAGTTTCATCCGCGGTCGCTTCGTCAAGCGCAAGGATGGTGCCTGGATGATGCCGATCTTCCGCTGCATTTCTCGTCCCGGGCAGCGCTGGAACGGCAGCCACGACACCGCTGCGGTTGGCAGCAGCCGCGATGAGGGACAAAGCTGGACCATGAGTGAAGTGCCCGGCTCTATCGGTTCGGTGCACATGACCATCGTTCCCCTCGATGGCGACCAGATGGTTGCCTTCTATCGCCGCCGCCAGTCCGATTTCGTGCACCGCTCGGAAAGCCTTGATGGCGGGCTTAACTGGTCCGCGCCGCAGCCCACCGATGTTCCCAACAACAACTCCTCGATCAACGTCATCCGCCTGCGCGACGGCCGGCTCGCCATGGTATGCAATCCGACATCGGCCGCGACCTCGGCCGATCGTCGCGTCTCGCTTTATGACGAGATCGAGGAGGGTGACGACCGACCGGATGCGTCGGGTGGCTGTTCGCCGATCTGGGGAGTGCCGCGTGCACCGCTCACGCTGTGCGTTTCCAGCGATAGCGGCAAGACCTGGCCGTTGCGCCGGATGGTCGACGACAGTCCCGGCACCTGCCTTTCGAACAACTCGATAGACGGGCGCAACAAGGAACTGTCCTATCCCTATCTGCTGGAGGGGGAGGGCGGCGAACTGCATGTTGCCTACACCTACTTCCGGCGCGCCATCAAATATGTCCGTCTCCCCGCGGGATGGATCGACGGAGAAAACTCGTGAGCGACATTATCGGCATCACCATGGGCGACCCGGCCGGCGTCGGCCCCGAGATCGCCATCAAGGCCGTGGCGGAAATGGACCTCGCCGAACGCGCCCGGACGCGCATCTATGGCAACCTGGCAACGCTGGAGAAAGCCCGGGTTGCCGTTGGCGCGGCACTTGACCTCGCCGGTCTTGTAGTCGATTTGCCCATCGAGGGCGGGCCGCTGCCTTGGGGCAAGCTCGACCCCCGCGGCGGCGACGCGGCCTTCCGCTTCATCGAAACGGCCGTGCGCGATGCCGAGGCTGGCGTCATCGGCTGTATCGTCACCGCACCGATCAACAAAGAAGCGCTCAACCTGGCGGGTCATCATTACGATGGCCATACTGGTATGCTTGCCGCGCTGACCGGGCAGAAGTCGGCCTTCATGCTGCTTGCTTCCGAACGGCTCAAGGTCATCCATGTCTCGACGCATGTCTCGCTGAAGACCGCCATCGACCGCGCTACGCCCGAACGCATCCTCGCCACTATCCGCGCCGGCAATGAGCACCTCAAGCGCATCGGCTATGACAGGCCACGCGTCGCGGTGGCCGGCATCAACCCGCATTGCGGGGAAAGTGGCCTCTTCGGCAGTGAGGATGATGACCAGGTCGTGCCGGCCGTCGCCATGGCCAAGGCCGAAGGCATCGATGTGGTCGGGCCCATCTCGGCCGACACGGTCTATTATCGGGCCTATTCCGGGGCCTTTGACCTGGTGGTCGCGCAATATCACGATCAGGGCCACATCCCGATCAAGCTGGTGGCCTTCGACACGGCCGTGAACGTGTCGCTGGGGCTGCCCATCGACCGGACTTCGGTGGATCACGGCACGGCCTTCGATATCGCCGGCACGGGCAGGGCCAACCACGTCAACATGAAATCCGCCATCGCCTATGCGCGACGGCTGGTTGCGGGAGCCAAGTGATGAACCCAGCCGCAAAGCTCCCCGTCTCCGGCGTCTTTTGCGCTTCGGCCACGCCAATCCTTGCCGACGGCACACCGGACCATGCCGCGTTCCTCGCGCATTGCAAGGCTTTGCTCGAAGAAGGCTGCGACGGCGTCGCGCTGCTTGGCACCACGGGCGAGGCCAATTCCTTCTCGATCGCGCAACGGCAGGCGCTGCTGGACAAGGTCATCGAAGGCGGGCTCGATCCCCAGCGTCTCCTGCCCGGCACCTCGCAGACCAATGTGCCGGATAGCGTTACCTTGGTGAAGCATGCTGTATCGGCCGGGGTGAAAGCCTGCGTGGTCCTGCCGCCCTTCTACTACAAGGGTGTCAGCGACGAGGGGCTCTTCCGCTTCTATGCCGAAGTGATCGAAGCGGTTGGCAGGGACGACCTGCGCATCATCCTCTACCATATCCCGCCCATCGCCCAGATCGGCATTTCGCTCGAGCTGACGGCGCGGCTGCGCGCGGCTTTCCCCGGCGTCATCGTCGGGGTCAAGGACTCCTCGGGCAAGATCGAGAGCATGCGCGCCTTTGCCGAGGCCTTTGAGGATTTCTCGGTTCTTGCGGGGGCCGATCCGTTCATGCTGCCGCTGCTCAGGGAGGGCGGGGCGGGCTGCATTACCTCCAGCTCCAACCTCATCGGCAGGCATTTGCGGGTGGTGTTTGACAACTGGTTTGACCCTGCCCAGAGCGAGAGGGTGGAGGCGGCCCAGGGGCGTATCAATGCCTGGCGCGATCTCTCAAATGCCTATGTGCAGCTGCCGACCATCAAGGCCATGCTGGCGCGGCGTCGCGATCACGCGGGCTGGACCCGGGTTCGGCCACCACTGGTGGAGCTGAGCGCCGATGAGATCGCCACCGTCTGGGGCCAGATGGATAGACTTGAGGCGGAAGATCATGCCTGACACCCCCCTCTCGATGGCGCGGGCCATTACGCTGCTGCAGCCGGCGCGGCTCGAAATCGGGGCCGGGGCCATCGCCAAGCTGGGTGGCTGGGCCGCCGGTTTCCGCCGCGTCTTCGTGATTGCCATGGCGCCCACCGTCGGCTTTGTCGACCGCATCGGCCTTGCGGGCGAGGTGATGAGCTTCGTCGATATCCCGCCCGAGCCTGACCTGCCTGCGGTGGAGGCGGCACTGGCGGCGGCGCGCGGGTTCCGGCCGGACCTGGTGATCGGGTTGGGCGGGGGGTCGGTGATGGATGTCGCCAAGCTCGTGGCGGTGCTGTGGGATGGGGATCAGTCCGTGCTCGACGTGGTCGGGCCCAACAGGGTGGCGGGCCGCCGGACGGCGCTGGCGCAGGTGCCGACCACATCCGGCACGGGCTCGGAGGCGGGGATCCGGGCGCTGGTCACCCATCCGGAAACCCTGGCCAAGCTGGCGGTGGAAAGCCCGTTCATGCTGGCCGATATCGCCGTGCTCGATCCCGAGCTGACCTATTCGGTGCCGGCCGCCGTTACCGCGGCTACCGGGGTCGATGCCCTGGCGCACTGCGTCGAGGCCTATACCAATCTCAAGGCGCATCCGCTGATCGATGGCTATGCGACGCTGGGCATCGAACTGGTTGGCCAGTATCTGGCGCGGGCGGTGGCCGATGGCAGCGACACCGAAGCGCGCGCCGGCATGATGCTTGCCTCCTATTATGGCGGGGTGTGCCTTGGGCCGGTCAACACGGCGGGGGGGCATGCGCTGGCCTATCCGCTGGGGACGCGGCTCAAGCTGCCGCACGGCCTGGCCAATGCGATCATCTTTCCGCATGTGCTGGCCTTCAATGCGCCGGTGGCGGCCGACAAGACGACCCGCATCTGCCAGTTGCTGGGGCTGGCGGGGGGCGATAGCCAGGCGGTGCTGTCGCAGGGCCTCGCCTTTTGCCGCGGCCTGGGCATCCAGACCAGCCTGGCCGCGCATGGCGCCCCGGCAGACGAGCTTGCCGGCTGGGCTGCCGAAGCCCATGCCATCCGCCGGCTGATGGACAACAATCCCCGTGCGATGTCGGTCGACGACGTCGTGGCCATCTATCAGGCTGCCATGGCGTGAGCCGATCGGCACGCCCCCTGGGACATGGCGCGACGCCGCACGGCGCGGGCGCCTGCGGTTTCACGGTATGAAGCGGCTTTCGCCCCGACGGCTTGCGCCGCCAATTTGTTTGGTTTGAAGAGGCGAAAGCCGCTTCACACGAACTGGTATTCCTGCGCACGCATCGAGCGGCTGCCCTTTCGGGTTTTATCGTGTCGCTCCGCCTGGGGGTCGTGCCATTCGCGCATGGCGCTCATGGCCTTCCAACCGCAAATCGCTCCACTGGAGAGATTTGCCCTGCGGGACGGCGCGAAGCCGGTGGTCAGCATACACGCATCGGCCTGGGCGACCCCATGCAGCCAGTCCCCCCGCCCGATGCTTCGTCGGCACCGCGTGAATGGCGGGGATGGGCACAGTATGGCGGAGGTTTTCAGGGGCGGGGACAAGTTTTCTTGCGGCGCGCCGGAGCCCTTGTGGCGTGCGGCTCTGCGCCGGTTCGCGCCCGGGGATAGACGGTCACGGCAGTTTGAAGGCCGGAGCAGGCAGGTATTGCTGCGCCGGATCGTGGCGAAAGGGATTGCTAACGATTTTGCGTGCCGAGTGGCTTGCTGACGCCGCCCCCAAGGAATTGCCATGCGCAAACTGATCACGACCGCATTCTGCCTGCTGCTGGTGACGCCGGCTTTGGCCGAGCAATGGCAATATGAGGGCGGGGCGACGCCCATTGCCTATATCGACAATGGCCCGGCGCAGTTTCAGTTCGCCTGCCGCGGCGGGCAGCTGGCCATGGGCTTCTGGGTGCGCGAGCCTGACGAAACCGTGGCAAAGGCAATGACGATGAGCCTTGCCATCACGCCAGACCCGGCATCGGGCAGCCGGGTGGCCAGCGAGAGCGGCACCAGCTTTGCCCAGGACATGCCGCTGGTGCATCTCGAGGGTGCCTCGGTGATCGTGCGCGGGCCGGTGGCCCGGCAATGGGCGCGGATCGCGCAGGGGGCGCGGGCCGATATCCGCGTGGCCTTCGTGCGGCTGGCGGGGAACGGGCTGGAGGCCTTCGACACCAATGTGTTCGGGGCCAAGGGCTCGAAGTCGACAATTGCGCAGGTGCTGGGGAAATGCGGCTAGGCGTCTGGCCGGTTGAACGGGGCGGGCCGGCGTGATCTCCTGGCGGCATGTGCAACGATTATGAACAGCATGTGAGCCGGGCCGACTATGCAAGCGCCATCGCGGCGCTGGAGCTGGCCGCCGGCGACGACGCGGCCCTGCTGCCGGCCGACGATATCCGCATTGGTGATATGGGGCCGGTGCTGCGGGCGGCGGGCAATGGCGTCGAACTGGTGTCGATGCGCTTCGGCTTTCCGCCGCCACGGCCCAAGGCCGGGCCGATCTTCAACTTCAAGTCCGACGGCCGTCACTTCGGCGACAGCCGGCGCTGCGTCGTGGTGCTGTCCGGGTTCTTCGAATTCACCGGCAGCAAATATCCCAAGACCAAGCACCGCTTTGCCCTCAAGGATTCCCCCGTGATGGGTATTGCCGGCCTGTGGAGCGAGGACGCGGAGGGGGCGCTGAGCTTCACCATGCTGACCACGGAGCCGGGGCCGGATATCGCGCCGATCCACGACCGGCAGGTCTGTGTGCTCAGGCCGGAGGACTGGGCGGCGTGGCTGTTCCTGACGAAGCCGGAGGCGGAACTGCTGCGGCCGCTGCCGGCGGGGACGCTGGTCGTGGAGGTGGTGCGGGAGGGGAAGGAGTAGCGGTGGTTGTCACCCCACCCACCGGCCGTCACCCTCGGGCTTGACCCGAGGGCGTTTCACTTCAAGATGCCGGCATGGGCGGATTTGTCTACATCCTTGCCAATATGCGGCGTGGGCGGACCTATATTGGCGTCACCAGTGACCTGGTGCGGCGGGTGTATGAGCATCGCGAGGGACTGGCCGACGGACACACGAAGCGCAACGCCATCAAGCGCCTGGTGTATTTTGAAGAACACGCCGAGATCACTGCCGCCATCCAGCGCGAGACGTCGCTCAAGCGTTGGTATCAGCACTGGAAGTGGGCGCTGATCGAGGAGAGCAACCCGGATTGGCGGGACTTACGGGACGAGATCACCAGTTAAGTGCAGAGCCCTCGGGTCAAGCCCGAGGGTGACGCGCGGTGGTGGAGGGCCGCTCTGGATCAAAATCGCCATTGCGACTTCCTGCCAAAACTCCGATGTCATCCCGGCCCCCGGTCGCTGCGCGCTCGAGGACAGGCTTCGGCCGGGATCCATCCTGAGGTCTTGCCGCGTCCACGGCGGGTGGAGTCATCTCAGGATGGATTCCGGCCTGCGCCGGAATGACACTGTGGGTGTGACTAGGCTGTTGCCCCGCGGTACTTGGCGAGCTTCGTCTTGGCGTTCTCGTTTCGGGCGAGGTTTGCCACTTCGAGCGGGACGACGCGGCGTCCGACCGGCCAGAACGAGATACCCGCCAGCTTGAATGCCTGCAGTCCGAATGGAATGCCGATCAGGGTGAGGCAGCACAGAACGCCGGCAAACAGATAGGCGAGGAACAGCACCCAGCCGAAGGTGCAGGCCCAGATGACATTGACGATGAAGCCGATGGTGCCAGTGACTGCGGTCGTTGCCGTCAGCCCCCTGTCATCGAGTTCGCGGATGTGAACGACATCACGCCCGAACGGCCAGGCCGACAGTGACGCCATCTGCAGGGCGGCTATGGTCAGCGGAATGCCGACGATGGACAGCGCAAATAGTGCCGCGCCCAGCAGCCAGATCAGGGCGATGTACCAACCGCCCAATACAAACCAGATAACATTGCCAGCAAAACGCATTTCATTCCCCCCGCGCCAGAACGGCGCTGAAGACTTGTGGGGCAGCGCATGGCTTCTGGCAAGCGGGAGTATTACGACTGTGGTGTGGGTTGCGCCCCATCTCGATGTCATCCCGGCGAAGGCCGGGAGCCGTCATGAGGCCTTTTTCTAGTTCCACGGTCACCGATTGAGATATTTTATCAACCTTGGAACCTACTGCGTCGAAGTACAACGTGAATTGTGGCTAGAAAGAAGTAGAACATCCAGGACAGCCATAGCGCAGCATCATAGGTGGTCTTCTGACTAGAGTTATGGTGCCTAATGCCAAAATTGTTAGCGATATTAAAGAGATCGCTTTCGTCTTTGCTGTCAAGCACGCCCTTCATCTTTGGTCGCAGGTATTCAAGAACATCAGCCAAATCTCTGACGGCCTGTCTGCGATCGTCTATTGACGAACCATGCCGACGGTATCGCAATATTGCGGAGTCAATGCGCTCTTTGATTTTTGTGTCGTCTGTCGGCATGTCGGCGTCGAAGATCGACTGAAAACCGTTCTCGGCAGCCTTCAGTAGTTCTCCTTCACTAGAGAGCTCAAAGCGCTCTGTGTATAGAGCCAATAGTCCGTTTATTTTGTGAACGTATTGTTTTTCGCCTTCGGCTTTGTTGAACGTTTCCCAATGCATGCCGCAGTCGTTAAAATAGTGGTGCGTGCCATCTACAGGTTTGGAAACGCACGTGAACAGATACTCAATGACGTCGAAGAAGTCGTCCTCATTGTACAGCTGAGCTTTATCCTCGATGGGCCACAGACCGTCCGTTCTCACCTTTAGCATCAAGTCTAGGGCAGGTGATTTCACAAGGCCCGGCATCTGGCCTTGGTCGACGCAGTAGGAGCCGAGGTACTCGTCAAAGAAGCCGTCATCCCGCATCTCCTTATATAGGTCAAGGAAAAGGCCTTTAATTGTATCTAGGGAGAAGCCTTCCAAATTTCTGTTTCGGCCATTTCGAACTGAATAAAACTCGCGCATGCGGGACCTATTACGGGTTCTGTCAAATGATGAATTGACTTGAATGACGTAAGGGGAGCTCGTAATGCGAGCTCCCCTTCAAGAGTTGGGCCTAATTCACTTATTTACTTGGTTGGGTGAGCGGGTGAGCAAGCAACGCGCTCAACTACACCCAGTCGTCGTCCCGCACGTATCGCACTTCAGACACGTGCCGTTCCGCACCATGGTGAAGTTATGGCACTCGGTGCACTGGTCGCCCGTATAGCCCTTCATCTGGGCTTCGGCCCGGAGCAGGCCGGCGTCCTTTGAGGGCGGCGGGCTGGGGATGGGGCTGAGTTCGGCGGCCGGGAAGGCTGCCGGGGCGAGCTGGGTTTCCTGCTTGAGGGCCGTGGCGGAGCGGAGCGCCGTCACGGTGGAGGTCTGCATGGCGTGGACCGGGCTCGCCACGTGATGGTCGCCGGAGACGATCATCAGGTTCTTGTTGGCGACGCGGCCGCGGGTCATGCCGCGGGAGACAAAGCGCTCGGCGGGCACCGGGGCAGGGGCGGCGGCCGCAGTGCGCGGCGCGCCCTTGTCCTCGGCAACGCCCTTGCCGAGCGAAGTGGGGCTGTCGGGATTGACGTGAGCCAGGTCATCCCGGTCGAGATAGGACACGGCCAGTTCGCGGAACACGTAATCGAGGATCGAGGTCGCGTTCTTGATCCGGTCATTGCCCATGACCATGCCGGCGGGCTCGAAGCGGGTGAAGGTGAAGGCCTCCACATATTCGTCCAGCGGCACGCCATATTGCAGGCCCAGGCTGATGGCGATGGCGAAATTGTTCATCATGGCACGGAAGGCGGCGCCTTCCTTGTGCATGTCGATGAAGATCTCGCCGAGGCGGCCATCGTCATATTCGCCGGTGCGGAGGTAGACCTTGTGGCCGCCGACGACGGCTTTCTGGGTATAGCCCTTGCGGCGATCGGGCATTTTCTCGCGGTCGCGGACCTGCTCGATGATGCGCTCGACGATGCGCTCGGCAACGACGGGGACGCGGGCATCGGCATTCATGGCGACGAGGTTTTCGAGGGCGTCTTCGTCCTCGTCGTCATCGGCCGCGGCCAGGACCGAGGAATTCAGCGGCTGGGAGAGCTTGGAGCCATCGCGATAGAGCGCGTTGGCCTTGAGCGCCAGGCGCCAGGACAGCATGTAGGCTTCCTTGGCTTCCTCGACGGTGGCGTCGTTGGGCATGTTGATGGTCTTGGAGATGGCACCCGAGATGAAGGGCTGGGCGGCAGCCATCATCAGGATGTGGCTCTCGACCGAGAGATAGCGCTTGCCGATCTTGCCGCAGGGGGTGGCGCAATCGAAGACGGGCAGGTGCTCGTCCTTGAGGTGAGGCGCGCCTTCCAGCGTCATGGCACCGCAGACATGGATATTGGCGGCTTCGATGTCCTTCTTCGAGAAGCCGAGGAAGCTCAGCAGGTCGAAGGAGAAATCGGCCAGGTGCTCATCGGTGACGCCGAGGGACTTCAGGAAATCGACGCCCAGGGTCCACTGGTTGAAGATGAACTTGATGTCGAAGGCCGAGGCGGTCGCGGCATTGAGCGCGGCGATCTTGTCGTCGGTGAAGCCCTTCTGGCGCAGGGTGGACGGATTGATGCCCGGGGCCTGGTTGAGATTGCCATGGCCGACGGCATAGGCCTCCATCTCGGCGATCTGGGATTCCGAATAGCCCAGGGTGCGCAAAGCCGGGGGCACGGCGCGGTTGATGATCTTGAAGTAGCCGCCACCGGCGAGCTTCTTGAACTTTACCAGGGCGAAATCGGGCTCGATGCCGGTGGTGTCGCAATCCATCACGAGGCCGATCGTGCCGGTGGGGGCGATGACCGAGACCTGGGCATTGCGGTAGCCATGCTTCTCGCCGAGGGCGAGGGCATTGTCCCAGGCGAGCTTGGCGCGCTCGGAGAGGTTGGCGTCGATCAGGCTGGCATGGTCGAGCGGGACCGGCTTGATGGAGAGGTTTTCGTAGCCCTCGGCATTGCCATGGGCGGCGTTGCGATGGTTGCGGATGACGCGCAGCATGTGCTTGGCGTTGCGCTTGTAATCCTTGAACGGGCCGAGCTCCTTGGCCATTTCGGCCGAGGTGGCGTAGCTGACGCCGGTCATGATGGCGGTGACGGCGCCGGCAATGGCGCGGCCGGCGGCCGAGTCATAGGGGATGCCCGAGGTCATCAGGAACCCGCCGATATTGGCGTAGCCGATGCCCAGGGTGCGGTATTCGAACGAGCGCTCGGCAATGGCCTTGGACGGGAACTGCGCCATCATCACCGAGATTTCGAGCACGATGGTCCAGAGGCGGACAGTGTGCTCGTAGGCGGCGGTGTTGAAGGAGCCATCGGCATTGCGATAGGGCAGCAGGTTGACCGAGGCCAGGTTGCAGGCGGTGTCGTCGAGGAACATGTATTCCGAGCAGGGGTTCGATGCATTGATCGGACCGGCCTCGGGGGAGGTGTGCCACTCGTTGATGGTGGTGTGATACTGGATGCCGGGATCGGCCGAGGCCCAGGCGGCATAGCCGACCTGTTCCCAGAGATCGCGGGCCTTGAGCGTCTTGACGGTCTTGCCATCCTTGCGGGAGGTCAGGTTCCAGTCGCCATCGTTTTCCACGGCGCGCAGGAAGTCATCGGTGACGCGGACGGAATTGTTGGAATTCTGGCCCGAGACGGTGAGGTAGGCTTCGCTGTCCCAATCGGTGTCGTAGACCGGGAATTCGATATCGGTATAGCCCTGCTTGGCGAACTGGATGACGCGGTAGATGTAGTTCTCCGGCACCAGGGCCTTCTTGGCGGCGCGGACTTCGCGCTTGAGGGCAGGGTTCATCGCCACGTCGAAGCAGTCGTCGCCCGAACCTTCGCAGTTCACGGCGGCCTTCATGATCAGCTTGAGGTGCTTGGAGACGACCTTGGAGCCGGTGACGAGGGCCGCGACCTTCTGCTCCTCCTTGACCTTCCAGTTGATGTATTCCTCGACATCGGGATGATCGATATCGAGCACGACCATCTTGGCGGCGCGGCGGGTGGTGCCGCCGGACTTGATGGCGCCGGCAGCGCGGTCGCCGATCTTGAGGAAGCTCATGAGGCCCGACGACTTGCCGCCGCCCGAGAGGCGTTCGCCCGAGCCGCGCAAAGCGGAGAAATTGGTGCCGGTGCCCGAGCCATACTTGAACAGGCGCGCCTCGCGGACCCAGAGGTCCATGATGCCGTTTTCGTTGACCAGGTCGTCATTGACGGACTGGATGAAGCAGGCATGGGGCTGGGGGTGCTCGTAGGAGCTCTTGGAGGAGACCAGCTTGTTGGTGAAGGGGTCGACATAGAAATGGCCCTGGCCGGGGCCGTCGATGCCATAGGCCCAGAACAGGCCGGTGTTGAACCACTGCGGGGAATTGGGGGCAACGCGCTGGGTGGCGAGCATGTAGGCGAGCTCGTCGAAGAAGGTGCGGGCATCTTCCTCGGAGTCGAAATAGCCGCCCTTCCAGCCCCAATAGGTCCAGGTGCCGGCCAGGCGGTCGAAGACCTGGCGGCTGTCCATTTCCGAACCATAGCGCTCGGCTTCGGGGAGCTTGGCGAGCGCAGCCTCGTCGGGGACGGAGCGCCACAGCCAGGAGGGAACGGAGTTCTCCTCGACCTTCTTCAAGACCTTGGCGACGCCGGCCTTGCGGAAGTATTTCTGCGCGATGATGTCAGCCGCGACCTGGCTCCAGGTCGAGGGAATGGCAATGTCTTCGAGCTTGAAGACGACCGAGCCGTCAGGATTGCGAATCTCGCTCGTGGCCGAGCGGAATTCGATCGAGCCGTAGCGATCCTGATCGGCAGACGTGAACCGGCGTTCAATGCGCATAGTCGTCGTATTCCCCAATGTAACGAGCACAAGGGTGCCCGCGAGCCGAAACCCGGCTTCTCATCCAAATCTGTGTTGACGCTTCACCAACCGAGTCCGCTGGACGGGCTCGAAAAAATTGCCTGTGCCCGAACCTGTCGCCGGTCTTGTGCCAGCGCTCTCGTTCAGGACTTGCCCGCTGCAGGGAGATGCATCGAACTGTCCAAAACATTCTTCCGATTCAGACGGCGCGTCAATGTCACAAATCACAAGGGCTAGTGGTCGGGATGGCGGCCAGGACAACCACTAGTAGGGGTAATATGTGGATTGCGGGGACAAACTGCAAGGAAATTGGTGGGCTTGGCGGGCCCGTTTGAGCTTTTTCAAGAGCTGCATGAACCATCGAAACGCCGCGGGAGGAGTCCGCGCTAAAGCCACGGGATTCCTCAGGGATCGGGTTATGGGGAGCGCCGTTAAGCGGGCATTCATCATGCCGGCAGACGGCAGAATCGGCTGGGCCAAAAGCTGTCAAGCGCAGAAATTTTGGCCGAAAGACGGCAGGGCGCCGTGGACACCAGCGCTGGTGGCTCAGTCGATGGCGCGCATACCACGACGCTGCCCGACAAAGACCCAGGCGGCCACGGGCAGCATGACGAGGCCAGCCCAGCCATAGGCGGGCAGGATGCCCAGCCATTGGGCGAGGAAGCCAAAGAGCAGGGTGGCGACAATGCCGGCAATATTCTCCGCCATGATCAGCGCCGAGGTCGTGGTGGCGCGGCTGCGCCCATCCATGACGCGATGGAAGCGGGCCTCAGCCAGCACCGCCACGGGGGCGATGGCCACATAGGCCAGCTCCAGCAGCAGCACATACCATGGATTGTCGCCGAGCGAGGCTGCCACCAGCAGGGCGCCGCCGAGCAGGGGCAGGGCCCAGGCCAGATAGGGACGACCGGCAAGGCGGTGGGCGGCGACGCTGGCATAGGCATAGACCAGCTCCACCGCGGCGGCCAGCAAGCCCCAGGCCCAGATCGGCACGGAGACGGCGAGATAATAGAGCTGGTCGAACTCCTCGAGCAGCTCGAAGGTGATCAGGCCCACCGACATGTAGATGGTGACGAAGCGCAGATCGGCATGGCGCCGGAACTCGCCGAAGGCGTCGGCAAAGTGGGACAGGTAAGTGGCAGGTGTCTCGCCGTCCTCAGCCTGCCGGCTGCGCCGGTTGTCATGCAGCAGCAGCGCCAGCCCGGCGCCGACAAGAAGGGGCGGGATAGACAGCCAGATGGCCCAATCCATATCGAACTGGGCGACGAAGCCGCCGAGCAGGGCGCCAGCGCCGATGCCAAGGCCCTCGGCTGCCGAGTCGCGCCCCAGGATCTTGTCGAACTCGTCGCTCCGGCCCGCTTCGGCCAGGCGTTCATAGAGCAGCGCCTCGCGCGAGCCCGACTGCAGGGCCTGTCCGGCACTCCAGAACAGGAAGCCGAGGCCATAGAGCCAGAAGCTGCCATTGGCGAGGCCCCAGCAGACAAAGGTCAGTGCCTTGAGCAGGGGCGCGACGACCAGCAGGACGCGGCGATCGAAATGATCGGAAAGGGCGCCCGAGGGCATTTCGAGAACGATGGCGGAGGCCGACCAGAAGGCGAGCAGGATACCGATCTCGGCGACGGAAATGCCGCGCAGCTCGAACAGGGCCGTGTAGATGGCGTAGGCCAGCATGAAATCGAACAGGAAGACATAGGCGTAATAGACGCCGAAGAAGCGACCCAGACCGGCCATCAGAACAGCTCGTCGAGCGTGCAGTAGTAGCGGTAGCGCTGCGCGTCCCATGCTGCGCCGTAGGCCGCGAGGAATGGGGCGACGTGGTCCTGACCGCAATTGTAGATGATGCTGCGGCAGGCAATGGCCAAATCCTGCCAGCGATCGGCCACGCCGAGGCGTCCGCAATCAATGATGCCAGCAAAGCGGCCATCGCTGGCCATGATATTGGGCAGGCTGGCATCGCCATGGGTGACGACAAGGTCTTCGTGGCCAGGCTGGTGCTGCTGCAACCAGTCGAGGACGGCCTGGGCGGTCCAGCCATGACGGGCTTCGTCGAAATCGCTTTCGTCGACGCGACCGGCCGCCGCATTGGCGGCGCCGGCCTGCAGCCGCACGGGCAGCCGGAGGTCGAAGGGGCAGGTTGCCGGATCAAGGGCGTGCAAGGCGCGCAGACCGGTAGCCAGGGCGTTACACAAGTCGGCGGGGCGATCGACCAGATGGGTCAGGTCCGTGCCGGGCAGGGCGGTCATCAGCAGCCAGGAATAGCCGTCCGCGTTAAACCTGTCGCAAAGCCGGGGGGCGGGAACGGATGTCGAAGCGAGCCAGTGCAGTCGCTCCGCTTCACCCGGGATTTCGCCCAGGGCGTGGATTGCCTCCCGCTTGAGATATAGCGTATCGCCGCCGCCTTCGATGCGCCAGACACATGCGCCGGAGCGGCCCAGGGTGATCCGCACCCACTGCCGGCCGGCCAACCGCGCCAGCTGGGCGGGCAGCTCGATGTCGTGCGCGAAAGAGGTGGACATTAGCCAATTCCTGTTTCAGAACGGTAGGTAAATAACTCCGCTCTATGGCGTGGTCAATGGAATTTTAGAATGATCGATCTGTAAATGGCGCGTCCAAGGGGCTATGATCGCGATACGGTGCTCGACAAGGCCATGTCGATGTTCTGGCGGCTCGGTTACGAGGGCGCGCATCTTGCGGCCCTGGTCGAGCATACCGGGCTGAACCGCTTCAGTCTCTACAAGGAGTTTGGCGGCAAGGCGGGGCTTTACGAGGCGGCCCTCGACCGATTTCTCGGCTACCTGCTGAGCCAGTATCGCGACATCCTGACCGTGCAGCCGCAGGGGCTGGAGAATATCGAGGCCGTGCTGCGATCGCTGCAATATGGCAGCGAATATTACGGCTGCTTCATGATCAACACGCTGACGCAGCGCGACTCGGTGCCGCCCGGTGCCTATGACCGTGCGGTGGCAGGCGCTGGCGAAATCGAGGCGCTGTATCGGGCGAACCTTGCCGGCGCGCTGGCGCGGGGGCAGATCGCCGCAGCGAGCGACATTGCAGGGCTGGGCAAGATGCTGCAAACGCTGGACCAGGGCCTGCATATCCAAGGCCTGGCGGGCACGACGGACGCACAGAAAGACGCGATCATCACCGCGGCCATGGCGGGGCTGCAGGCGCGGTAAATTCGCCGCCAAACACTAGGCTGCCGTGACCACCCATGTTACACCCGGCGCAATCGCATAATACGACGGCGGAATCGACAATTGGCCAAATCCGGTATCAAGCAGTTCCTGACTGAAATCTTCTCCTGGTGGAGCGGCCAGACATGGGGAACGCGCCTGTGGATCTGGCGCTTTGGCGACTTTGTCGGCAGCGACGAATTCGGCAACAAGTACTACCAGGATCGCAAGGCTGGCCGCCGCTACGTGACCTATAATGGCTATGCCGACCCGTCCACGATCGGATCCGGCTGGCACGGCTGGATGCATCACCGCACCGACGTGGTGCCGGCGCAGGCCAACTATCAGGCGCGCGCCTGGCAGAAGCCGCATGAGCCGAACCTGACGGGTACGGCCGCTGCATACCGTCCAGATGGCAGCCTGCTGAACAAGGGCGAGCGCCCGCGCGTTACCGGCGACTACGACGCCTGGTCGCCCGAATAGGACGGCGCCTTGCGCCGCACCACCCCGTTTTCAGCCCTGACAAAGATGCTGGTGCCCTTCGTGGCGCTGGCATGCTTCGGCTTGGCCGCGCCGGTTCTGGCCCAGCCGGTGGCCAATCCGGTCGCCACCTTTGCCGGGCTCGACAAGATCACCGGGCGCATCACGCGGTTCGACGTCTATATCGACGAGACGGTGCTGTTCGGAGCGCTCGAACTCACGCCGCGGGCCTGCTATAGCCGTCCCTCGACCGAGACCCAGCGCATCTCGGCCTTTCTGGAAGTCGACCAGCGCAGCCTCACCGGCGTCTCCCGGCGCATCTTCACCGGCTGGATGTTTGCCGATAGTCCGGCGCTCAACGCAGTCGACCACGCGATCTATGATGTGTGGCTGGTCGAGTGCAAGACCAGCACCGACGTGCCGCCGCCCGACGAGCGCGAGACCCCCTGAAACCAAATCGACCGTGACTGTTCTGACCTTGTCGGTATCGGCGACGCTCACCCGTCCTTGACCGAGCAGCGCCGTGGCGCAAGGCTGCGGCCGGTCGGAGGCTAATGCATGCTGCGTGGGGGACGGACCAGCATGACGGCGACCAGGGCCAATGCGACCGGCGGGCGCTGCTCGACAGGACCATCCCAAGAAACCACCATAACAGGAGACTGAGATGCTTACCTTGCCTGAAAACGTGACCCGGGCGGCGCAAGACTATGCCTATGTGAGCTTCACGGTGCGCATGGACGAGATGCAGAAGCCCGCCCAGGAAGGGTTTCCGGTCGTGTTCGGCCTGCTCGCCGAGCAGAATATCGAACCGGTGGGCGCGGCATTCTACAATTACCGGCGGATCAACATGGCCGATACGCTCGAGGTGGAGGCCGGGGTGGCGGTGGCGCGGAAGGGCGTGGCAAGCGACAGGGTCAAGTTCGGCACCCTGCCGGCCGGGCGGTTCGTGACACTGCGCTGGCATGGGCATCCGGACAAGCTGGAGCCTGTCACCGGCATGCTGATCGGCTGGCTGCGGCAGAGCCAGCAGGCTCTGGACATGGAGGAGAAGCCCGATGGGGACCACTTCGCCTGCCGGCTGGAAATCTATGAGACGGACCCTGAGGAGGAACCCGACATGGACAAGTGGGTGACCGAACTGGCCTTCAAACTCAAGGACTAGCGCGCTGGCGGTCCCAGGCACACCAATCGCCAGACAGCAGGAGCGCCTGGGCGAGGCGCTCCTCATATTCCTCGCGTGGGATTTCGACGCCCCCGAGCGAGGTGAGATGGGGCGTGACGAACTGGGTGTCGAGCAGCACGAAGCCGCCGGACCTGAGGCGCTCGACCAGATGGGCAATGGCCATCTTGCTGGCATTGGTCCGCCGGTGGAACATCGATTCCCCGAAGAAGGCGCCGCCGATGGCAAGGCCATAGAGGCCGCCGACGAGATCGGGGCCATCCCACACCTCTACCGTATGGGCCACGCCGCGGCGGAACAGCTCGCCATAGACCGAGCGGATGGTGCGGTTGATCCAGGTGGTGTCGCGATCCTCGCCGACGGTGGCGCAGCCCTCGATGGTCGCCTCGAAATCGGTATCAACCCTGACCGTAAAGCCCGACTTGCGGATGGCCTTGCGCAGGCTGGTGGAGAGGCGGAAGCCATCGAGCGGGATGATGCCGCGCATTTCCGGGCTGACCCAGAACAGGTCCTCGTCCTCGGCGTCCTCCGACATGGGGAAAATGCCGGCGCGATAGGCGCGGATGATGAGTTCGGGGGTGATGTCGATGTCGAAGGGATCCTGCCGGCGGGCCATCAGCAGCTCCCGCCCCAAAGCACCCGGCGGTTCAGTCGACACCCTCCCCCTTGTGGGGAGGGATCAAGGGTGGGGGTGGGCTGAAACCGATATCGGGGCTCTCGCACCCCCTCCCGGCCTCTCCCATCAAGGGGGAGGTGATGCTCCGTGGATGTGACGCCACTGTGCCACATCATCAAGGCTCCCAATCAGACCTTGTTCTCGGCCAGATACTTTTCCAGCCAGTGGATGTCGTAGTTGCCGGCAAGGATGTCCGGTTCGCGGATCAGGCGCTGGAACAGCGGCAGCGTGGTCTTGATGCCGTCCACGACGAATTCGTCGATGGCGCGGCGCAGGCGCTGCAGGCATTCGTCACGGGTACGGCCATAGACAATGAGCTTGCCGATCAGCGAGTCGTAATAGGGCGGGATCTTGTAGCCCTGGTAGACGGCCGAATCGACGCGCACGCCCACGCCACCGGCGGGATGGTAGAAGGTGATGGTGCCGGGCGAGGGCGCGAAGGTCTGCGGGTCCTCGGCATTGATGCGCACTTCGATGGCGTGGCCATAGAACTGCACCTTGTCCTGCGTCATCGAGAGTTTTTCGCCCGAGGCGACGCGGATCTGCTCATAGACGATGTCGATGCCGGTGATGCGCTCGGTGACCGGGTGCTCCACCTGCAGGCGGGTATTCATCTCGATGAAGTAGAATTCCCCGTTTTCGTAGAGGAATTCGATGGTGCCGGCGCCGGCATATTTGAGCTTGCGCATGGCCACGGCGCAGATCTCGCCGATCTCGTCGCGTTCCTTGGGCAGGATGGTGGGGCCGCCGGCCTCTTCCCAGACCTTCTGGTGGCGGCGCTGCAGCGAGCAATCGCGGACGCCGAGGTGGACAGCATTGCCCTGGCCGTCGCCAAGCACCTGCACCTCGATGTGGCGCGGCTTGCCGAGGTATTTTTCCATATAGACCGAGTCATTGCCGAAGGCGGCCTTGGCTTCGGTGCGGGCGGTCGACCAGGCTTCGAGCACGTCCTTTTCGGACTTGGCGACCTTCATGCCGCGGCCACCGCCGCCGGCGGTTGCCTTGATCAGCACGGGGTAGCCGATTTCCTTGGCAGTACGCAGGGCTTCCTCGTCGCTCTCGACGGCGCCGGCAGAGCCGGGCACGACGGGAATGCCGAGTTCGACGGCGGTCTTCTTGGCCGTGATCTTGTCGCCCATAATTTCGATATGGTGCGCCGAGGGCCCGATGAAGGTGACCTTGTGCTCGCCCAGGATCTTGGCGAAGCGGGCGTTCTCGCTGAGGAAACCGTAGCCGGGATGCACGGCATCTGCGCCGGTGATTTCGCAGGCGGCGAGAATCGAGGGGATGTTGAGGTAGCTGTCCTTGGCGGAGGGCGGGCCGATGCAGACGCTTTCGTCGGCCAGGCGCACATGCATGGCATTGGCGTCGGCGGTGGAGTGCACCGCCACGGTCTGGATGCCGAGCTCCTTGCAGGCGCGCAGGATGCGCAGGGCGATTTCGCCGCGATTGGCGATGAGGACCTTCTGGAACATGAAGCCCCCCTTACTCGATGACGACGAGCGGCTCGCCGTATTCCACCGGCTGTGCATCCTGGACGAGGATGCGCGTGACGGTGCCCGAGCGGTGCGCCGGGATCTGGTTCATGGTCTTCATCGCTTCGATGATGAGCAGGGTCTGGCCCTCGGTCACCTTGGCGCCGACATCGATGAAGGCGGGCTTGCCCGGCTCGGGCGAGCGATAGGCGGTGCCGACCATGGGGGAGGTGAGGGTGCCGGGATTGGAGGCGAGGTCCTCGGCGGCAGCAGGGGCTGCGGCGGGCACGGAGCCGGCCGGGGCGATGGAGGCCGGAGCAGCCTGCGGCGGCGCCTGCAGATACTGCGGCGCCTGCGCATAGACCGGCGCCTCATTTGCGTAGGAGCGGGTGACGCGGACCCGGAAGTCCTCCTGCTCGATCTCGATCTCAGCGAGATTTTCCTTGTTGAGCAGCTCGGCAATGGCCCGGATCAGATCCTGATCCACCTGCGATGACTTGGTCATTCTTGTCGGTCTCCCGCGCTAGTCGCGTTGATCGTTATTTTAGTTTTTCGGCGAGCGCTGTGAGCGCCAGTCTATACCCGGTGACGCCAAAGCCGCAAATGACGCCGAACGCGACCGCCGACACATAGGAGTGGTGCCGGAAGGCCTCGCGCTGGTGGATATTGGAAATATGCACTTCGGCAACCGGCAGGCCGACGCCCTTGAGGGCGTCATGGATGGCCACCGAGGTGTGCGAATAGCCGCCCGGATTGATGAGGATGGCGTCGGCCGTCTGACGCGCCTCGTGAATCCAGGTGATGAGCTCGCCTTCGTGATTGGACTGGCGAAAATCGACGGCCAGCCCGAACTCGTCGCCCGTGCGCTGGCACAGGTCCGCCACATCCTGCAGCGTTTCGGCGCCATAGATGTGTGGCTCGCGGGTGCCGAGCAGGTTGAGGTTCGGGCCGTTGAGGACGAGAACACGTTTTGCCATGATTTTGCCTTTTGCACCGGCATTTCCGGCCGGCGCAAGCCCGGTTATACGAAGTCCACCGAAAAGGCAAAAATCGCGGCGAAAGTGGGGCTTACCCCTCGCATTGGGACTCGCCGCATTTGCGCATATTGGCGATGCGTTCGCGCAGTTCATCGATGCCGATGGCACCGGGAATGATCTCGTTGCCGATGATGTAGGTCGGCGTGCCGGTGATGTTAAGCGCCCTGGCGATCTCGTAAGAGGTCTGGATCTTCTGGGACACCGCCTCGGTGCCCATGTCGAGTTCCAGCGACACCGGGCTGAGGCCCAGATCGGCTGCGGCGGCGAGCGCTACCTGCTTGTCCACCTGACCCCGGCTGGTGAACAGCGCCTCGTGGAAGGTCCAGTAATCGACGTCGGCATCGCCAACCAGCACCGCCACACGGGCCGCATCGATGGATTCGTTGGACAGAATGGGGAATTCCTTGAGCACGACGCGCAGGTTGGGGTCTTCCGCCAGCAGCGCAGCCATGTCGGGCAGGGCGGCGCGGCAATAGCCGCAATTGTAGTCGAAGAACTCGACCAGGGTGACGTCGCCATCCGGATTGCCGAGCACGACCTGGCCGGGGTCGTTGAAAATGGCCTCCTTCATCGAGGCGATGGCGCCGGTGGCCTGGGCGCGCTCCTCGGCCTGCAGGGTCGTGTCCAGGGCGACCGACATGCGCTGGAGAATCTTGGGGTCGCTCAGCAGATAGGATTCGATCAGGGGATTGAGGGTTTCCGGATCGATTGCCGCCACATCCTGCGACAGGGCGGCCTGTGCCGCCTGGCGCTCGGCGTCATAGGCGGTGATGGCCTCATCGATCAGAGCCTGCACCGCCACCGCATCGGTCTGTGCAACGGGCCTGGTGACCACCGAATAGCCGAGGGCTCCGGCCAGAATGCCCACCAGGGCGACAAGGACAAGAGTGACGCGCGACATGACCGTAGGCTCCAAATTCGGCAATCGGCCCGCTTCTAGCAGACGCAGGGCGATATTGGCACCCGGGAGTGAAGGGCGCCCTGACACGACCATCAATTGTTGTTGAGGGGGGCGGCCGAACCGGATAGGCGGGGAGGCAGCAAGGAACCGCCATGACAGAACAGCCCGCCGACGGCCTGATGCCCTTCCACGCCATGGAAATTCTCAAATGCGCCAAGATTATCGAGGCGACGGGGCGCAGCGTCTGTCATCTCGAGGTGGGTGAGCCCGGTGCGCCGCCGGCACCCCGGGTGATCGAGGCCGTGGCCAAGGCCCTGCCGCTGGCGCAGGGCTATACCAATGCCAAGGGCCTGACGGAGCTGCGCGAAGGGCTGGCGAACTATTATGCCACCCAGCACGCGGCGGTCGTCGAACCCGAATCGATCCTCTGCACGATGGGGTCTTCGGCGGGGTTCATCATCGCTTTCCACACAGCCTTTCGACCCGGTGCGCGCATCGCAATCACCCGGCCGGGCTATCCGGCCTATGTGAATACGCTGCTCGGGCTGGGCTTCGGCATTGCGGAAATTCCGCTCGACGCCGCCAATGGCTGGAAGCTGACCGGGGCGGACATCGCGGCGGCCCATGCCGATACCCCGTTTGAGGGCCTGCTGTTCGCCAGCCCCGCCAACCCGACCGGCGCGGCGGTGGACCGGGCGGAGCTGGCCGACATCGTCGCCACCTGCCAGCGGCTCGGCGTGCGGCTGATCTCGGACGAAATCTACCATGGACTGGACTATCGCGGCCCTTCGGTCAGTGCGCTGGAGCTGACCCGGGAGGCCATCATCATCAACAGCTTCTCGAAATATTACTGCATGACGGGCTGGCGGATCGGCTGGATGGTGCTGCCGGACGAGCTTATCCGTCGCGCCGAAATCCTGCAGCAGAACCTTTTCATCTCTGCCCCGACGCTGAGCCAGATTGCCGCGACGGTGGCGCTGGGCGAGCGTGACTATGCCGAACAGCAGAAGGCGGGCTATGCGCGCAACCGGCAATTGCTGAACAATGGCCTGCAGACGCTGGGCTTTGACATCGGCAGCCCATCGGACGGGGCGTTCTATGCCTATGCCGGGATCAGCCGCTTCTCCAACGATTCCATGAGCTTCTGCGAGGCGCTGCTCGACGAGGCGGGTGTCGCGGCGACGCCGGGCATCGACTTCGACCGGGCCGGCGGCAACCGCTACGTGCGCTTCTCCTATGCGGGCACGCAGGAGACGATCGAGATGGCGATCGAGCGCATGGGGCGCTTCCTGCAGCAGGCCGGATAGAGACAAGTCAGCCGGGACGGGTAGGCCCATCTTAAGGCCTCTGCGCTATGCTTTGCCATGTGCTGGTAGGATTGGGAGGTCCGAACCGTGCATGCTCAAGCAGGCGATCCGGACGTTCTCGCCCATTGCGTAGCCATCGTCCTGGCCAAGGACGAGCGCGATTGTGCGGCGCTCATGCGCCTGGCCGAGAAGCTCCGCTTCGGCGCCGTAGTGGCGCATTCGCCAGCACTCGGCCATGACCGCTTCGACCATCGGCTGGTCTATTATCTCGTCCATTTCGACTACGCAGACGAAGACAAGCGCAAGCTGCTGTTCGACCTGCGCCATGCCGGCTCGGTCAGCCTCTGCTTCGCCCCGGTCGTGCTGTTTCTGCGCGATGGCTCGGCAGAAGACATCCAGGCGCATATCGAGATGGGCTTTGACGAGGTCATCAGCGTGCCCGAGGACGGCCGCGCCATGGCGACACGGCTGGCGGCCCAGATCGGGCATGAGCACCTCTATATCGAGACGCGGAACTATCTTGGACCCGACCGGCACCGCAGGGACAAACCCGGTCATGGCCAGGTGCACCGAATGCAGGGCGAAAAGCATGCGCGACTGACGATCCTGCGCACGCCGGAGGCCGGTGTGCATATCGTTCGCCGCCAGACTGTGGACGAAGCCCGCTAGCGGAGCAGCAACAAAAAAGGCGGCCCATGGGCCGCCTTGAATGTCTGGATCTACAAGCTTCTAGCCGAGGCCGAGGCGGCGCTGCCACCAGCCGGCCTTCTTCTTGGGCTCGGCCTGCTCGCCTTCGGCTTCCGCCTTGGGTGCGCTGGAAGACACGACAATCCCTTCGGCCGGCAGTTCCTTCTTGGCGCGGCGCGGCTTGGGCGCCTCCGCAGCAGGCTCGGCAGCCTCGACCTTGGCGGCTTCGGGAGCCTTGGCCACTTCAGCGACCGACGCCGCCGGTGCCGCCTCGGCCGTCTCGGCCTTGGGCTTGCGGGCACGCGGCTTGCGCTTGGGCTTTTCGGCCTCAACCGGCGCCTCTGCCTCGGCCGGCGTGGCTTCGACCGGAGCCGCATCAACGGGTGCGGACTCGGCGGTTTCTTCCACCTTCTTGCGACGCGTGCGCTTGGGCTTTTCAACCGGAGCCGGCTCGGCGACGGCCGTTTCGGCTGCCGCGATTTCGTCCTGAGCCAGCAGGCTTTCGGCCACTGTCTCGGTTTCAGCCGTGGTCAGGCCATCCTCGCCAGCGGGCGAGGGAGCCTTCTCGGGACCGTCCTCGCCATCGCGACGATTGCGACGGCCACCGCGACGGCCGCGACGACGGCGCTTGCGCGGCTCCTCGTCGGAACCGGCATCATTGGAGGGACGCGCGACATTGGGCTCTTCATCGCCCTCGTCGCTGTCTTCGCCGGCATCGGCTTCGACGCTCGGGGCCTGGGCAGCGCGCTGCTGGGGCGGACGCTGGCCATTGTCCTCGCGATCGGCACCACCGCGGCGGCGACGACGGCGGCGACGGCGACCTTCGCCTTCACCATTTTCGCCCGATGCGGCAGCGGCGGCCGGGCTTTCGCCGGCTTCCTCGTCCTCAACCTCGTCGACGATCTCCTCGTCGGCATCGTCCTCAATGATGGCGCTGTCGACGCGCACATGCTCGGTGACGCGGGTATCGGCATAGGCCATGACCCGGGCTTCGCCCTTTTCGATGGCGAACTGGTGACCGGTCATCTTGCCGTCGGCAGTGATGGTGATCGACAGCTGGTTGCGGATTTCGAGCGAGATCAGCGTCTCGCGCTTGAAATTGAGAATGTAGAGCGCGACCTCGACCGGTACGCGGACATTGATCGACTGGCCCTGGCGGCGCAGAACGTGGTCTTCGATGTGGCGCATGATCATCAGCGCCAGCGACTCGACCGAACGGACCAGACCGGTGCCGTCGCAGATCGGGCACTTGTGGGTGGAGCTTTCGACGACGCCGAAGCGGATGCGCTGGCGGCTCATTTCCATGAGGCCGAAGTGCGAAATACGGCCAACCTGGATGCGGGCGCGATCGTCCTTGAGGCAATCCTTGAGCTTGCGCTCGACGGCCCGGTTGGAGCGATTTTCCATCATGTCGATGAAGTCGATGACGATCAGGCCGGCCAGGTCGCGCAGGCGGAGCTGGCGGGCGACTTCATCGGCCGCTTCCAGATTGGTCTGGAGCGCGGTGTCCTCGATATTGTGCTCCTTGGTGGAGCGGCCCGAATTGACGTCGATGGAAACGAGCGCCTCGGTCGGGTTGATGACGATGTAGCCGCCCGAGGGCAGGGTAACCGTCGGCGAGAACATGGAATCGAGCTGGGCTTCGATGCCGTATTTGGAAAAGAGCGGCTGATCTTCCTTGTAGAGCTGCACGTTCTTGGCGTGGCTCGGCATGATCATGCGCATGAAGTCCTTGGCTTCGCGGTAGGCATCTTCGCCCGCCACGAACACTTCATCGATGTCCTTGTTGTAGAGGTCGCGAATGGTCCGCTTGATCAGCGAGCCTTCCTCATAGACCAGGCACGGCGCCTGGCTCTTGAGGGTGAGTTCGCGCACGCTTTCCCACAGGCGCATCAGGTATTCGAAGTCGCGCTTGACCTCGGCCTTGGTGCGCGCGGCGCCGGCGGTGCGCAGGATGACGCCCATGCCCTGCGGCACTTCGAGATCGGAGGTGATCTCCTTGAGGCGCTTGCGGTCGGCGGCGTTGGTGATCTTGCGCGAAATGCCGCCGCCACGGGCGGTATTGGGCATCAGCACGGAATAGCGGCCGGCCAGCGACAGATAGGTGGTCAGTGCCGCGCCCTTGTTGCCGCGCTCTTCCTTGACCACCTGCACCAGCATAACCTGGCGGCGCTTGATGACTTCCTGGATTTTGTAGTGACGGCGATTGGGGCTCTGCCGGCGACGCTCGGGAACTTCCTCGAGTGCGTCGGCACCGCCGATCGACTCGATCGGTTCGGAATTGGCGGGCGCCTGCTCGATATGGCTGGCGTCTTCGATATCCTGCGGGTCTGCCTCGGCGTCAGGCTCGGTGACGCCTTCGGGCAGTGAAATATTCTCGTCGGCTTCGTCGTGGTGGTCGTCCTCGGCCTCTTCGTCGCGCAGCAGGGCTTCGCGGTCGGCTACCGGGATCTGGTAATAGTCGGGGTGGATTTCGCTGAAGGCGAGGAAGCCATGGCGGTTGCCGCCATATTCCACGAATGCCGCCTGCAGGGACGGCTCAACGCGCGTGACCTTGGCGAGGTAGATATTGCCCCGCAGCTGGCGGCGGGTCGCCGATTCAAAGTCGAACTCGTCGAGCCTGTTACCCGATGTGACGACAATCCGTGTTTCTTCCGGGTGGATGGCATCCACCAGCATTCTCTTGGTAGCCATAATGAACTCCGCGCGCTCGCGCGCCGACAGACAGGCGCGGGGAGACCGGCATCCGTGCTGTGGCGCTGTGCGAGGCGAATGGTTTGGGGTGGGTGGCGCGCAGAAGCTCTGCCTTGAACGCGCCGGTCGTGATGGTCATGGCCGGAAGATGCTGCGTGACAAAACGGCAATCGGATAATTCGATCGCGTCGCGCTTTGTCCGCTTGCGGGCCATCTGACCTCTTCCTATTGGATTGCCTGGTGGCAACCGTCCGGTCCATGGGGACCGAAATTCGTAGCGAAGCGCAGGATTTGCCGCTTCTGAACCGGATGTCGGGAGTTCTCTTCGTTCCCTGGTCCGGCCACTTCCTGGCACCGCTATCGTGGCCCTGGGGCCACGCAAACTGGTTCCGCAGGAAGCATGCGCTTCCCGTCTAGCGTGTAGGGATGTTGCGATAGAATGGCAACAAGAAAGTCGAAACCACTGGGGGCAAACCATTTCACACCAGCTTTATTGGCCCGCTCCGCAAATCATCGCATAAGAGCCACATCGCCGCAGAATCGCCCGACCCGGGTGGCAGATGTGGACGAGAAGAACATGGGGCCGGTCCGCGCTTGCTGAAATCCCTCCGTATGATGCTGCTGCCGCTGCTGGCGGCCCTGTTTGCTGCGCTGTCGCTGGCCGGCATGCCGCAGGCGCAGGACGCGCCGGCCGCGCCTGCCGCCGTTGCGGCGCCCGTGGCGCTGCCCAATGTCATGGATGTGCGCGTGTCGGCGACGCCGGAGCGGGCAAGGCTGGTCATCGACCTGGCGGCCAAGACCGAATTCGCGCTGGTGTCGCTGAGCGACCCCGACCGGCTGGCCATCGACGTGCGTGCGGCGACTTTCTCGGTGCCCGAGCCGACCGGCAAGCCGGCAGGCGAGGGGATGATCGCCGAATATGTGGTGGAGCAGGCAGCGCCGGACCGGGTGCGGACCATGCTGACGCTGTCCGCGCCGGCGCAGGTGCAGCAGGCCTATGTGCTCGACCCCTTCGAGGGGCAGCCGGCCCGGCTGGTGGTGGATGTCATTCCGGCCACGGCCGAGGAATTTGCGGCCAACGTGGCGCGCGACGCGGCGGCATCGGCGACGCCGCCGGTGGCCGATGCTTCTACCCCGGCTGGTGGTTCGGAACTGCCGATCGCCACACGGCCCCTGGTGGTGATCGATCCCGGCCATGGCGGCATCGACAGCGGCGCCGAGACCACTAATGGCATCAAGGAGAAGGACATTGTCCTGGCCTTCGCCCTGCGGCTGCAGGAGCTGCTGGTCGCCTCGGGGCGCTTCGACGTGGCGCTGACGCGGGAGGACGATACCTTCCTGCGGCTTGAGGAACGCGTGGCGCTGGCACGGACCAACAAGGCGGACCTGTTCATTTCCGTGCATGCCGACAGCTTCCAGCAGGCGGAAATCCGCGGGGCCAGTGTCTATACGCGGGACGAGAACGCCACCGACGTGCTCGACAAGGTGCTGGCGGACAAGGAGAACAAGACCGACGTGATCGCGGGCTTCGCCATGCCGCAGATGGCGCCCGAGGTGGTGGATATCCTGCTCGACCTGATGCGGCGGGAAATGCGGCACCAGTCGTTCATGGCGGCACAGGCCATCGTGCACCAGCTCGAGCCCAGCGTGCAGCTGCGGCGCTTCCCGGTGCGGCAGGCGGACTTCTTCGTGCTGCAGGCGCCCGATGTGCCATCGGTGCTGCTGGAGCTGGGCTTTTTGTCCAATGCCGACGACATGGCCAATCTGCTGCGCGGGGAATGGCAGGATCGCACGGCCGATGCCTTGGCGCGCGGCATATCAAGCTATTTCGACGGGCTTGTGCCCGAAGAGTGATGTGATAATTCGGCCACGCAGCGCCGCAAGCGTCACCGGCGTGCCGCTGTGGCGGGCTTGTGATCTACTGTCGGGGCCGCCGTCTGCTATGATTCTGCGGATGAAACTGCCGCGCCTGGCGGGCGCTGCGCGGCCGGTTTAATGCGGGTCGGACGATCCGTGTCGGAGAAATTGAGTATATGCTGCGCTTGCTTGGCTGGATTTTTGGTTTTGGAATGTTCGCCGCGCTCGCCGGCATCGGCGTCGCAGCCATCTATCTCACGACCGTTGCCGCCGAATTGCCCGACTATACGGTGCTCAAGGACTATCAGCCGCCCGTAACCACAAGGGTGCATGCCGCCGACGGCACGCTGCTGGCCGAATTTGCCCGCGAGAGGCGGCTGTTCCAGCCCATCGAGACCGTGCCTCCACTGCTCGTCCAGGCCTTCCTGTCGGCCGAGGACAAGGATTTCTACAACCATGGCGGCATCGCCATCGACGGCGTGTTCCGGGCCGTCCGCGACAATCTCATGGCGCGCATGGATGGCAATAATGCCATCCAGGGCGGTGGCTCCTCGATCACCCAGCAGGTCGCAAAGAACTTCTTGCTCAGCTCCGAGCAAACCTGGGACCGCAAAATCCAGGAAGCGCTGCTGGCGATCCGCATTGAATCGACCTTCTCCAAGGACCGCATTCTCGAGCTCTATCTCAACGAGATATTCCTGGGCCTGAACTCCTATGGGGTCGCGGCGGCGGCGCTGAACTATTTCGACAAGGCGCTCTACGAGCTCACCCTGGCCGAGGCGGCCTATGTGGCGGCGCTTCCCAAGGGCCCAAACAACTACCATCCGTTCCGCCGCCCGCAGGCCGCCATCGAGCGCCGCAACTGGGTTATCGACCGCATGGTGGAGAATGGCTATGCGACGCTGGAAGAGGCGGAGGCGGCCAAGGGCGAGCCACTGAACGTCATTCCGCGCGCCGGCGGCAGCCAGCTCTATTCAGCCGAATATTTCACTGAGGAAGTCCGCCGCGAGCTGGCCAAGCTCTATGGCGAGGACCAGCTCTATGGTGGCGGCCTGTCGGTGCGGACCACGCTGGAGCCCAGGCTGCAGGAATATGCCCGCCGCGCGCTGATGGACGGGCTGATCGCCTATGATCGCAGCAAGGGCTTCCGTACGCCGGTGGCCAGCATCGAGATCGGTGCCGACTGGGGGCTGGATGTCGCCAAGATCGTGCCCTTGAGCGATGTGCCGGAATGGCAGCTGGCGGTGGTGCTGGAGATCAGCGGCAATGAGGCACGCATCGGGCTGCGCCCCGACGATATCGCTGATGGCGGGGTGGCTGACGATCGCGTTGTGGGAACACTTTCCGGCCCTGATATTACGTGGGTATCCAAGCCATTGCAGGAGATACTTAATGTAGGGGATGTGGTCTATGTCTCGCCGATTTCGGGCAAGACTGGCAACTACATGCTCGAGCAGGTGCCCGAGATCGAAGGCGCGCTGGTTGCGATGGACCCGCGGACCGGCCGCGTGCTGGCCATGGTGGGCGGCTTTTCCTACGCGATGAGCGAATTCAACCGGGCGACGCAGGCATTGCGCCAGCCCGGCTCGTCGTTCAAGCCCATCGTCTATGCCGCGGCTCTGGACAATGGCTATACGCCCGCCTCGGTGGTGCTGGATGCCCCGGTGGAAATCCGCAATGGCGACGGCTCGATCTGGCGTCCGGAAAACTATGCCCAGGAATTCTACGGGCCGCAGACGCTGCGGCGCGGTATCGAACGCAGCCGTAACGTCATGACGGTTCGGCTGGCCAAGGATATCGGCATGCCGCTGGTGGCTGAATATGCGCGGTTGTTTGGCGTCTATGACACGATGCAGCCGGTGCTGGCCATGGCGCTGGGGGCCGGTGAGACGACGGATCTGCGCATGACGGCGGCTTACGCCACCATCGCCAATGGGGGCCGCAAGATCGTTCCGACCCTGATCGACCGTATCCAGGATCGCTATGGCGTGACGGTCTATAAGCATGACCAACGCCTGTGTCAGAGCTGCAAGGCCGAAAGCTGGAACGGGCAGGGCGAGCCGGTGATCGTGGACAATCGCGAGCAGGTGCTCGATCCGATGACGGCCTACCAGATCACCTCGATGATGGAAGGCGTGGTGCAGCGCGGCACCGGGACGGCCGCGCGCGTGCTCAACCGGCCAGTGGCCGGCAAGACCGGCACCACCAATGACTACAAGGACGCCTGGTTTGTGGGCTTCACGCCTGAACTGGCCGTCGGCGTCTATGTCGGCTACGACCAGCCGCGCTCAATGGGTCGGGCCGTGACCGGCGGCACGTTTGCGGTACCGATCTTCACCGACTTCATGGCCAAGGCCCTAGAAGGCAAGCCTGCCACGCAGTTCAACAAGCCGCCGGGCATGAGTACCGCCTGGATCAACCCCAATTCAGGGGTCAAGGCCTTCGAGGGGGAATCGGCGATCGAGGAGGCGTTCAAGCCGGGTACCGGGCCGAACCTGATGACCTCGGTGATCGGCGTCGACGTCAACGCCTTCGACGCCATCCAGCGCCAGCAGCAGATGCAGCAGGAATATGGCGGCGGCTACGTGACCCAGCCCAGCGAGCCGCAGCGCTCGGGCGATCAACTGGTCTATGACGGGTCGACGGGGCAGTGGGTCTATCCCAATGTGGGTCGTGGCGGCCTGTTCTAGTGGGCGAATTCGTCATCTACCCTGATGCTGCGCTCACCCGGAAAGCCACGTCGCGTCCCGTCGATGCCAGGATGCTGGAGGCCGGGGCGAGGCTACTGGCAGCGGCGGAAGGGGTGCAGGCCTATGGCCTCGCCGCGGCGCATCTGGGGCTGGACGAACCGCTGGTGGTCATCAGCATCGCCCCCGCCACCGCACCGCGCGACTATCGCGTGCTCTACAACCCGAAAGTCATCGACCTCGCCCCCGAGAGTGAAACGGGCATGGAAGGCTCGGTTTCATTGCCCGGCATAGAAGTGCCAGTGGTCCGTTCGACCTGGGCCGTGCTGGCGCATGATGACGCAGCCGGACAGAGCCGAAATCTGCGGGTAGAGGGCTTTGTTGCTCGGGTCGTGCAGCACGAGATTGATCAGATGAATGGGCTGTTCTTCCTTCGGCGCGTTTCATCAGTAAAGCGTGATCTTGCACTTCGGAAATTCAGAAAGACTACTCGTTAGCAAGTATCCGTAGTTGATCACGACTTCGTTATTTACTCTGGCTTAGGGATATTTCCGTATATCTCCGTCCCGATCAATGGACGAGGTCGGTCGTGAATAAGATACCCCTCTTTGGGCGCAAGAAGACTACCCAGCGGAACAATGACAGGGCCGTACTGGACGCCATCAACCGGTCGCAGGCCGTCATCGAGTTTGCCCTGGATGGGACGATCCTGTCGGCCAATGCCAACTTTCTGACCGCCATGGGCTACGACGCCAGCGAGGTCATTGGGCGGAATCACCGCATGTTCGTCGAAGCCGGTGCGGACGAGGGCGAATGTGCGGCTTTTTGGGATCGCCTGCGCGCCGGCCGCTTTGACACGGGTGAGTATAAGCGTGTCGGCAAGGGTGGCCGCGAGGTCTGGATCCAGGCGTCCTACAATCCCGTGCTGGATGCGGACGGCAAGCCGATCAAGGTCATCAAGTTTGCCTCCGATATTACGGCGGCCAAGCTCGCTGCGGCTGATACACGCGGACAGCTCGACGCGATCAGCAAATCCCAGGCGGTGATCGAATTCACCACCAGCGGCGAAGTGATGACGGCCAATGCCAATTTCTGCGCCGCGCTCGGGTACCGGCTCGACGAGATCCAGGGGCGGCATCACCGCATGTTCGTGCCGGCAGAAGAGGCAAGCAGCCGCGCCTACGCCGAATTCTGGGCAACACTGGCCCAGGGCAATTACCAATCGGCCGAATATCTCCGGATTGGCAAGGGCGGCAAGGAAGTGTGGATCCAGGCGAGCTACAACCCGATCCTCGACATGAACGGCAAGACGTTCAAAATCGTCAAATATGCGACGGACATAACCGCCCGCAAGCATGCGGTGCAGAAGCTGGGTGAAGGATTGTCGGTCCTGGCGCAGGGCGACCTGACCAGACAGATCGACGAGGCCTTTGTCGGCGAGCTCGACGAGGTGCGCGAGGCCTATAATACGACGCTGTCCAAGTTCTCGGTGATCGTCCAGAAGCTCCGCAACACGTCCGGGACGCTCAAGACGGCAACCTCCGAGCTGCTGGCTGGCGCCAATGACCTATCGGACCGCACGGGGCGTCAGGCTGCGGCGATCGAGGAAACCTCGGCCGCCATGGACCAACTGGCCTCCACCGTCAGCGACAATGCGCGGCGCGCCGACACAGCAAGCGGAAAATCCCGCAATGTCTCCCAGACAGCGAGCGAGACCGGTGGCGTGATGGAGCAGGCCAATACGGCCATGGAGCGCATTTCGACGTCGTCTTCGCGCATATCCAACATCATCGGCATGATCGACGACATCGCCTTCCAGACCAATCTGCTGGCCCTCAATGCCTCGGTCGAGGCGGCAAGGGCCGGGGATGCCGGCAAGGGCTTTGCCGTGGTTGCGGTGGAAGTGCGGCGGCTCGCCCAGTCGGCCGCGAGCGCCTCATCCGAGGTCAAGGCGCTGATCGAGCAATCGGCGACCGAAGTCGTCACGGGCACCAGGCTTGTGGCTGAGGCTACCAGCAAGCTGACGGCGATGCTGGACGGGGTGAGGGAAAACGACCTGCTGATCCAGGGCATCGCCCAGGCCAGCCAGGAACAGTCCAGCGCCATAGAACAGGTCACGACTGCCATCCGCCAGATGGACGAGATGACCCAGCACAATGCCGCGCTGGTCGAGGAGACCAATGCCGCGGTTGAACAAACCGAGGCACAGGCCAGGGAACTCGACGAAATCGTCGAGGTGTTCGTCACCGATGATGAGCCGGCAGTGGTCGAGACGCGACGCCAGCCCCTGCCACGCCCCAAACCCTCTGCGACAGCGCGAAGCTACCTGTCAGCTGGCTCCGCCGCCCTCAAGGCCGACTGGGACGAATTCTGATCCCAGAGGCGCAGCTCAAAGGCCACCGGCGGGTTGATCCTGCCGGTGGCCTCGTCTACATGGTCCGTCGAACATTGGATGGACATGAAATGCGCGCGGAAATCGAAAAGACCGTCGCCGAAATCGAGCAGGTTCTGACCCTGCTGAGGAGGCATCTTTGACTGGGATACTGCTGAACTGCGCCTCGACGCGCTGACCGCCGAGACCGAATCTCCCGAATTCTGGAACGATCCCGAAAAAGCCCGCGCAAAGATGCGCGAGCGCGACGAGCTCGACGTGGCGGTCAAGGCCGTGCGCGAGCTGGAAGCGGGGATCCGTGACAATGTCGAACTGATCGAGATGGGTGAAGCCGAGGGCGACGCCGAGATCGTCAAGGAAGCCGAGAACGCGCTGCTCGAACTCAAGCAGTCGGCCCGGCGCCGCCAGATCGAGACGCTGCTGTCGGGCGAGGTCGATGCCAACGACTGTTACCTCGAAGTCCATTCGGGAGCCGGCGGCACCGAAAGCCAGGATTGGGCGAACATGCTGCTGCGCATGTATACCCGCTGGGCCGAGCGCCGGAAGATGAAGGTGGAAGTGCTTGAAATGCATGACGGCGAAGAAGCCGGCATCAAATCGGCGACCATCCAGATCAAGGGCCACAATGCCTATGGCTGGCTCAAGACCGAGAGCGGCGTGCACCGGCTGGTTCGCATCAGCCCCTATGACTCGGCCGCACGGCGGCATACGAGCTTTTCCAGCGTCTGGGTCTATCCGGTGGTCGATGATTCCATCGATATCGAGATCCGCGAAGCTGATCTCAAGGTCGATACCTATCGTGCCTCGGGCGCGGGCGGACAGCACGTCAACACGACCGACTCGGCGATCCGCATCACCCACGTGCCTTCGGGCATCATCGTGGCGTGCCAGCAGGAGCGCAGCCAGCACAAGAACCGCGCCACGGCCATGGCCATGCTGAAGTCGCGCCTCTATGAGGCGGAACTGCAGAAGCGCGAAGAGGCAGCCAATGCCCAGGCGGCCAGCAAGACCGATATCGGCTGGGGCCACCAGATCCGCAGCTACGTGCTGCAGCCCTACCAGATGGTCAAGGACCTGCGCACGAGCGTCGAAAGCGGCCAGCCATCACTGGTGCTGGATGGCGATCTCGACGAGTTCATGGAAGCCGCCCTGGCCCAGCGCGTGGGCGTGGCGACGGATGTGGCGGCGGACTAGCAGTCCGCCTTCACAGCAGGGCCAATAGCCGCTTGCCGGTCTCGAGAAACGCCTTGGGATTGATGGCATTGTCGCCGTCCCGCACCTCGAAATGCAGGTGCGGGCCGGTGGAGCGGCCGGTGGAGCCAACCTTGGCGATGGGTGTGCCTGTATTGACCGCCTGGCCCTTCTCGCTGAGGAAGCTCGACAGATGGGCATAGCGGGTGACGAGGCCATTGGCGTGGGTGACTTCCACGACATTGCCATAGCCCGGCTTGCTGCCGACAAAGCTCACAACGCCCTTGCCGGCACTGAATACCGGCGTGCCCTTTGAGGCCGCGAAATCGAGCCCCGAATGGAAGGCGCGGCGCCCGGAAAAGGGATCGCTGCGATTGCCGAAACCAGAGCTCTGGCGGTAGTTGCCGCTGATCGGCATATGAATGGGGGCGGCGTCGATGCTTTCGCGCGCGGCCTTGTAGCGCACCAGCGCGGCCATGACGGCATTGGCGTCGTCGATGGCCTGGGATACCTCGCCTTCGGCCGTTGCGGCCAGGAGCGGGCCGCCCACGCCATCCTGCAGGGTGGGCAGATCAACGCGGATGCCCAGATCGGAGAGTTCGGACACGATGCTGTTGGTCCGCGTGGTGGCGGTCTCGGCGATGGAGGTCATGGCGAACTGCGTCTCGCCCATCATCTGCGCCACCGCACTGGCCGTGGCGTCGACATCGGGATTGCCGGTGGCGCTGATTGTTGCGATGGAGGCGGTGTCATGGTTGTCGCTCGAGGCGAGGCCCGCGGCCTCGATGCCGAGCTCCCCGGCCTTGTCGACCAGCACCCGAACCAACTGATGCTGTTCGAGCAGCACTTCCTGCTGCTGGGCCAGCTCCTGCAGCTGCAGGTTCATGTCGCCGGCCTGGGCATAGCTGCGCGAGTGCAGGCGGTCGACCTCGACGCGGAGTTGCGCGATGCGATCCTCATAGGCCTCGATGACCATGTCGTTCTGGCCGCTGAGCAGTTTCTTGATATCGGGCGAGAGCAGGAATGCGGTGCCGAGCAGGGCATTGCCGGCCAGAAGCACGGCGAACATGCTGTAGAACAGCGCCGGGTGGATGCCCTGACGCTTCTGCGTGCCGACGTCTTTGCGTCCGGTATCGGAGCGCCCGAAACTGGCCTGACTACGCACGCAACCCACCCCGCCATCACACCTAATATGGTGAGCAGAGTATGACCGAGTGTGGTTAACAAAGGCTATTTGGCTGGCGCCGCCGCGTCATGTGCCTCCAGCGCTTCCAGCATTTTCTGGGCATGGCCAAGAATGCGGGTGGCGCGAACGATCCGCGCTATCCGGCCGTCGGCGCCGATGATGAACGAGGTCCGGATCAGCCCCATGAATTCGCGGCCATAGAGCTTCTTGAGCTTCCACAGGCCATAGGGTTCGATGGCCAGGTGGTCGGGATCGGATGCGAGCGGAACGGCCAGGCCGTATTTGCTGCGAAACTTGACGTGGCTCTGGATGGTGTCGGGGGAGATGCCGACCAGGCGTGCGCCCAGGCTGGCGAAGGCCTTAGCCCGATCGGAAAATTCCCGGTTTTCATCGGTGCAGCCGCCAGAATCGTCTTCCGGATAGAAATACAGCACCACCGGCTGGCCGCGTGCGGCGGCAAGGCTGAAGACCGTGCCGTCATCCAGCGGCAGGGTGAAGTCCGGGGCGAGATCGCCTTCTGACAAATCGGCCATGCAAAAGTCTCCCGTTAACAGACGCGCGCTAATGTGGGTGTTCGGTGCCATATTGCAGCCGGTATCATTGGGCAAGTGACCGCCTTCTGCGGTTGATTCTTGAGGGCGCCAACAAATAGCGGCAAAGCCTCGTTCTGGAAGCAAGTGAGCGCGTCAACTTCACCCGCAGACACTCCGGTTCCGCCGTCTGCGCAGCGCAAACGGCCCCGTGCACGCCACGCAGCCAAACTGGCCGTGTGGGCGCTTGGCATACCCTCCGTCCTGGCACTGCTGCTTTATCTCGTCCTGCTGATCACGCCGGTGCGCCTGCCCTTTGGGGGTGAGGCGGTGCGTTCGGTTATCCAGTCGGCCCTGCCGCCGACCAGCACCCTGTCGCTGGGCGAGATGGCGCTGGCCCTGGAGAACAATGTCTGGCCCGTCATCCAGTTTTCTCCGGTGACGCTCAACGACAGCAAGAGCGGCGCCCGCATCGGCATGGAAGCGCTGGAAGTCGGCTTTTCGCCGGTGCGCGCTCTCGTTGGCCAGCCGGGCGCCACGGTGACCATCGTGCGGCCCCATATCCAGGTGGTGCAGGACCTGTTTGGCCCCCGCGTATCCAGCTTCGAGGTCATCGACGACCCGGAGGGCGGCACCGCCACGGTGCGGGTGCAGGAAGGCGCAGACGCCTTTCCCGTGGTCGGCATTTCGGCAAGTGGCATCGATGCCAGCGGCAGCGAGCAGCCGCTCAACCTGCGGTCTGACAATGACTGGCTGATCTACAATCTTGAATCCAGCGAGCAGGGTATCGCCGAAATCGTGGAGCAGGCGGCCCAGGGGCGGTTTTCCAAGCTGGTCATCCGCGACGGGGTCGTGGACATGATCGATTCCGTCTATGGGCTGTTTCGGCGCTTCGATGCGATCAACCTCGAGATCGGTCCGACGCCGGACCGCCGCGACACCAATGGCACGTTCTCGGCCAGCCTGGGCGGCCGCACCATGACCGGCAGCATGTCGCGTCATGTCGACGATGCCGGCAATTCCCGCCTGGAAGCGGACGTTTCCAACATCGATTTCGCGGCCTTTCTTCCCTTCATCGACGATGCCACCAGCATGGCTGCCTTGCGCGGGGCCGGGGCGCTGTCGATCGATGTCAATTTCGAGCCCGCGGGCGGCAAGCTGGTCGACGGGCGGTTCAAGATCGACCTGACCGGCCTCGACCTGCGCATAGCCGATGACTATTTCCCGGTGGCCAGCTCGATCATGGACATTACCTGGGCGCCCAAGGATGGCCAGTTCATCCTCAATGAGGCGGCACTGCAGATCGGCAAGAGCAGCGCCTATCTGTCCGGCGTCGTTGCCATGGGGCTGGACCCGGTCTTCGGCCCGACGCTGGCCATCGCGCTCAAGGCGCGGGATGTGGTGATCCAGCCCAATGAAATGGCAGCGCCCGAGGCGCCGTTCGAGAGCATGGAGTTTTCCGGCTGGTCGGCGCCACTTTACGGTGCCCTGGGCATCGACCGCCTGATTGCGCGCAAAGGCGAGGCCGTCGTGGAGACGGCCGGCCGGATCGACATGCTGCAGGCCGGGCTCGGCATCGACCTGTCGCTGGTGGGGCAGGGGGTGAGTGCCGACGACGTCAAGCGCCTCTGGCCCTATGTCATGGGCGGGGAGAGCCGCGACTGGTTCGTGGCCAATGTCACGGACGGCTCGGTGTCCCAGGCGCGCATGGATTTCAAGTTTCCAGTGGGGTCGCTTGGCCTGGCAGGGGAAGACAAGCCTATTCCCGAGGACGCCATGCAGATCGACATGGTTGGCACGGGCGTCTCCATCAAGCCGACAGCCGAAATGGCGCCGATAGCCATCGACGGCCAGACGCGGCTGCAGGTCGATGATGCCGATGTGACCATTTCGGCCCAAGGCGGTACCCTGACTACCGAGGCGGGCGATATCCGCGTCAGCAATCCCGCCATGGTGATGGACAATTCGGACCCTTCAGGCGGGCTCATCGAAGTTTCCGGCGATATCGCAGCGCCGATCCCGGCCTTGCTGGCGCTGGCCAATGACCAGCAACCAGACGTATTGGCTGGCGTGGACCTGCCGGTCGATCTGGAAGCCCTGACCGGGGCGGTCAATCTGGGGCTCGTGGCCACCATTGCGCTGCCTGACGAGTCCAGCGGCCGGGCACTCGACATCGATTATGTTGTCAATGGCACAGTGGCCGACTTTGCCAGTTCCAAGCCGATCCAGGAACGCCGGATCGATAATGGGCAACTGGCGTTCAGCGCCAGCCAGGACGGCTACCAGCTGGGCGGCACGGCCGAGATCGACGGCATGGCGGCCGATGTCGAGATCGCCGGTACGCCCACCACCGACCCGACCTTCCGGCTCGGCTCGAGCATCGAGGTGGCCGAGCTGGCCAAGATGGGCTTTGACGTTTCCGAATTCCTGTCCGGCCGCGTGCGCTTCGTCGCCCAGCCGATGCCGGATGGTTCGATCCAGATGGCCGTGGACCTCAAGGATGCCTCGCTTTCCATCAAAGATATCGGCATCAGCAAGGCCACGGGGACATCAGGCACCCTGAACGCGACGATCACGCCATCGGGCGAGATCACCCAGCTCAACGATATCGACCTGTCCTTCGGCACGGTTCGCGCCATAGGCGACATCACCTACCACGTGACCGAGGGATTGCGGGCGGCCAGCTTCAGCCAGTTCGGGCTCAGCACGGGTGACAGCGCCCAGCTGGAAATGGCGCCCATCGAAGGTGGTTATGCCGTCCAGATCCGCGGGGCCCAGCTGGACCTCAAGCCCATGCTGAGCAAGTTCTTCGGCCTCGGTGAGGGCGCAGGCGGCGTGCAGTCGACGCAGTTCGACCAGACCATTGCGCTCGATGTGCAGCTCGACCGGGCGCTTGGCTACTATGCCACCACGGCCTTCAACCTCGATCTCGACCTGCTGCTGCGCGGCAGCGACATGCGGCGCGCCAACCTGACGGCGCAATTCAGCGACGGCAACAGCATCTCTGTCACCACCAATCCGGCGCCGCGCGGGCGCACCATGTCAGTGGCCTTCAACGATGCCGGCACCATCCTGCGGCTGCTCGGCGTCTATTCGCAGCTGGCGGGTGGCTCGGGCAATCTGGTGTTGACCACAGATCGCGAAGTCGATGCCGAGGCTGGACAGCTGGTGATGCGCGACTTCGCCATCGTGGATGAAGCCAATGTGGCGCAGGTGCTCGGCAATCACTCGGACTCCCGCGCCCGCATCTCCCAGCAGAACCGGCTGGACTTCGACGCCGCGCAAGTGGAGTTCCAGCGTCGGTCCGACCGGGTCGAGGTGACCAATGCCGTGCTCACGGGCGATACGGTGGGCGGCACGATGCGCGGCTTCATCTACACCGACCGGCGCCAGTATGACCTGACGGGCACCTATGTACCGCTGTTCGGGATCAACAATGCCTTCCAGCAGATCCCGCTGTTGGGGCCATTGCTGGGGGGACGCGAGGGCGAAGGGCTGGTCGGCGTGACCTTCGCGGTGCAGGGTTCTCTCGACAACCCACAATTCCGCATCAATCCGCTGTCGATCCTGATGCCGGGCGTGTTCCGCGAGCTTTTCGAATTCCGCGCCAAGGAATTGCCGCAGGCGGAATAGGCTGGGGCGCCGCCTGGACGCCCCAGAGGTGCTGCAATCAGGCCGGCTTGATGAGCGCGTGGCGCTTCTTGCCGACAGAGAGCTTGATGACGCCTTCCGGCAGCAGTGCATTGTCGCCGATCATGAGCTTGTCATCCTCGATCAGCGCGTCATTGACCCGCACGGCGCCCGACTGGATGTGCCGGCGTGCCTCGCCATTGGAGGCGGCAAGACCTGCCGTAACCAGGGCTGCGAGGATGCCCAGGCCATTGGCGAGTTCGGCATGGGTGACCGTTGCCGTCGGCAGGGACAGGTCGATGGCGCCGGTCTCAAAGGTGGCCCGGGCCGTTTCTGCGGCTTCCTCGGCAGCGGCACGGCCGCGGATCATGGCGGTGACTTCGGTGGCGAGGCGCTTCTTGGCTTCGTTGATGTCGCCGCTCACCTGGCGGGCAATCTCGTCCAATGGCAGCGTGGTGTAGAGCTTGAGGAAGCGCTCCACGTCGGCATCCTCGGTGTTGCGCCAGTATTGCCAGAAGTCATAGGCTGAGAGCAGGTCGGCATTGAGCCAGATCGCCCCGTTGAGCGACTTGCCCATCTTGGCGCCCGATGAGGTGGTGAGCAGAGGCGAGGTCAGCGCGTAGAGCTGCGGCGTGCCGAGGCGATGGCCCAGGTCTATGCCATTGACGATATTGCCCCACTGGTCCGAACCGCCCATCTGCAGGCGCACGCCATAGCGCTTGTTCAGCTCGACGAAGTCATAGGCCTGCAGGATCATGTAGTTGAATTCGAGGAAGCTCAGCGACTGCTCGCGATCGAGGCGCTGCTTGACCGAGTCAAAGCTCAACATGCGGTTGATTGAGAAATGCTGGCCGACATCGCGCAGGAATTCGAGGTAGTTGAGCGGCATGAGCCACTCGGCATTGTTGACCATCAGCGCATCCTTCGGGCCGGAGCCGAAGGTCAGGTAGTTGGCAAAGACCTGCTTGATGCCGTCGATATTGGTCTGGATGGTCTCGGGCGTCATCAGCTTGCGCGCCTCGTCCTTGAAGGACGGGTCACCCACCATGCCGGTGCCGCCGCCCATCAGGGCCACAGCACGATGGCCGGTCTTTTCCAGCCAGTGCAGCATCATGATCTGAATGAGGCTGCCGACATGGAGCGAGGAGGCCGTCGGATCAAAACCGATATAGGCGGTGACCGTCTCGGTGGCGAAAAGCTCGTCCAGACCCGCATCATCGGAGGTCTGGTGGATGAAGCCGCGCTCGTGCAGCGTGCGGAGAAATTCGGATTTGAAGTTTGACATTGGGTGCGATCCAAAGGCCGGTCCCGGCGCGGGACCCTGGGGCCATCGAGAGAGAAACGGAGCATTCCACCTGGGCAGAATGTCTCCGGGATGAACTCGATCGCGTGAATACGCTCTCTAACTAGCGCCCGCCGCCGGCGGCGATCTCCTGCCGGCGACGGTCGAGATAGTCGGCACAGCGCATGGTGAGTTCGTCGATCTTGCCTTCGAAGAAGTGGTTGGCACCCTCGACGATCTGCTGCTCGATGGTGATGCCCTTCTGGGTCTTGAGCTTGTCGACCAGCTTCTGCACCGAAGAGGGCGGGGCCACGCGGTCCTTGTCGCCATGGATGATCAGGCCCGAAGACGGGCAGGGCGCCAGGAACGAGAAATCATAGAGGTTTTCCGGCGGCGCCACCGAAATGAAGCCCTCGACTTCCGGGCGGCGCATGAGCAGCTGCATGCCGATCCAGGCGCCGAAGGAGAAGCCGGCAATCCAGCAACCGCGCGACTCGCGGTTGATGACCTGCAGCCAGTCCAGCGCCGCGGCGGCATCGCTGAGCTCACCAATGCCATGATCGAACAGGCCCTGGCTGCGACCGACGCCGCGCGAATTGAAGCGCAGCACGGCAAAGCCGCGCTCGGCGAACATGTAGAAGAGATTGTAGACGATCTGGTTGTTCATCGTCCCGCCGAACTGCGGGTGCGGGTGCAGCACGATGGCGATGGGAGCGTTGGGCTCCTTGCCGGGCTGGTAACGGCCTTCCAGACGGCCCTCGGGCCCGTTGAAGATCACTTCTGGCATGGGTCTGCTTTTCCGGCCACTTTTGGCTCTGTTGGCGTGGTCTTTCCAGCCCGGGTTGTGACGGCGTAGCGGCTTGACTAAGCACGCCACGCTCCCTAAAACATGGGTCGAAAAAACCAGTTTAGAATTATTCAAAACGGGTTTTCGGCCGCATCGCGGCCTGCAGGAGCGCCCCTTGTAATGAAGTTGGGCGTCAAATTTCAAGAAGTGTTTGGATTCGAAGGCGCGAGGGCGCCTCGGTCTTGGCATGGATGGTATGACCGGCGCGCATGCGCCACACGGGTAACCGATGACCAGAGCGGCGATCTATCTCGATCACAATGCCGCGTCCCCGCTTCTGCCCGAAGCGCGGGCGGCGCTGGTTGCTGGCCTTGATTTGACCGGCAATGCTTCATCGGTGCATGGCCATGGCCGTGCATTGCGCAATCTCATCGATACGGCCCGCGGCCAGGTCGCGGCTCTTGCCGGCGCCGAGCGCAAGCAGGTGGTGTTCACCGGCTCGGCGACCGAGGCGATCACGCAGGCAATCGTCGGCGGCGCCAGGGCCTTTGCTTCGGAAGCCATCGTCATCAGCGCCGGCGAACACGCGGCGGTGTCCAAGGCTGCCGAGATGACGGGGCTACCGGTGATCACCATCGGGCTTCTGGCCGATGGCAGCATTGATCTCGATCAACTGGTGGGACGCTTGCAGCATGCTGGCGGAAATCTGCTGGTGGCGCTGCATTGGGTGAACAATGAGACCGGCGTGGTGCAGGACATGGCGCGCATCAACGCCCTGGTCGGCCCCACCCGCCACACGCTCTTCATCGACGCGGTGCAGGCCTTCGGCAAGCTGCCACTGGATTTTGCCGCTTCGGCGCCCGACATGATGGCGGTAAGCGGCCACAAGATCGGCGCACCGGCCGGTATCGGCGCCCTGCTGGTCAAGGCGCATGCCGATGTGGTGCGGCTCATTCCCGGCGGCGGGCAGGAGCAGGGGCGGCGCGGTGGCACGGAAGCGGCGGCACTGATCGCGGCGTTCGGTGCGGCGGCATCGGCCATAGTGGACCGTTACACGGCAGCGAATGTGCCGGCGCTGATTGCGCGGCTCGAGGCCGCGCTGCCAGACGATGCCGTCGTCTTTGGCGGCGAGCGGCTGGGCAATGTGGTCAATTTCGCCGTGCCCGGCGTCAAGAATGCCACGGCGATGATGGGGCTGGACCTCATGGGTCTTTCGGTCTCGTCGGGCTCGGCCTGTTCGTCCGGCAAGGTCGGACCGAGCCATGTGCTGGCGGCCATGGGCGTGGCGCCCGAACTGGCCGAATGTGCCCTGCGCGTCAGCCTGGGCTGGAATTCCACCAGCGACGACGTCGATGCGTTCGTTGCCGGTTACCGAACGATCCTTGAGCGCCAGCGGGCGCGGCAGGGTCAGGCGGCCTAGGCCGTCACAGTTTATGCGGCTCGCGGCGACCTTGAATCGCCGAGGGGCAAAAAGGAGAAGCCATCATGGCGGACTACGACGATATCCCGACGCTCAAGGAAAACATCGACCGCGCCACCGTGGACTCGGTGCTTGCGCTCGATGTCGACAAGTACAAGTACGGCTTCGAGACCGCGATCGAATCCGACATGGCCCCCAAGGGCCTGAGCGAGGATACGGTCCGCTTCATCTCGGCCAAGAAAAACGAGCCGCAATGGATGCTGGACTGGCGGCTGGAAGCCTATCGCCGCTGGCTGACCATGACCGAGCCGACCTGGGCCAAGGTGCATTATCCCAAGCTCGACCTGCAGGACATGTACTTCTACGCCGCCCCCAAGTCCTCGCCGGCGCCCAAGAGCCTCGATGAGGTCGATCCGGCGCTGATCGCCATGTATGACAAGCTGGGCGTGCCGCTGCGCGAGCGCGAAATCCTGGCCGGCGTCGAGCGGCCCAATGTGGCCGTCGACGCGGTGATGGATTCGGTCTCGGTGGTCACCACGTTCCGCGAGGAGCTGAGCAAGGTCGGCATCATCTTCTGCTCGATCTCCGAAGCCATCCGCGAGTATCCCGAGCTGGTGCAGAAGTACCTGGCTTCGGTGGTGCCGGTCTCGGACAACTACTATGCCACGCTGAATTCGGCGGTGTTCACAGACGGGTCGTTCGTCTACATCCCCAAGGGCGTGCGCTGCCCTATGGAGCTCTCGACCTATTTCCGCATCAACGAGAAGAAGACCGGCCAGTTCGAGCGCACGCTGATCATTGCCGAGGCTGACAGCTATGTGAGCTATCTCGAAGGCTGCACCGCGCCGATGCGCGACGAAAACCAGCTGCATGCCGCGGTCGTCGAGCTGGTGGCGCTGGAAAATGCCGAGATCAAGTATTCCACCGTCCAGAACTGGTATCCCGGCGACAAGGACGGCAAGGGCGGTATCTACAACTTCGTCACCAAGCGTGGCGACTGCCGCGGCGACAATTCCAAGATAAGCTGGACCCAGGTGGAAACCGGGTCGGCCATCACCTGGAAGTATCCCAGCTGCATCCTGCGCGGCGACGGCTCGCGCGGCGAGTTCTATTCGATCGCCATCTCGAACGGCTACCAGCAGGTCGACAGCGGCACCAAGATGATCCATCTGGGCAAGAACACGTCATCCCGGATTATCGCCAAGGGCATTGCCGCGGGCTTTTCGGACAATACCTATCGCGGCCAGGTCTCGGCCCATGCCAAGGCCAAGGGCGCGCGTAACTTCACCCAGTGCGACAGCCTGCTGATCGGCGACAAGTGCGGGGCCCATACGGTGCCCTATATCGAGAGCCGCAACGGCACGGCGGTGTTCGAGCACGAGGCGACGACGTCCAAGATCTCGGACGACCAGATGTTCTATTGCCAGCAGCGTGGCCTTTCCGAAGAGGAAGCGGTGGCGCTGATCGTCAACGGCTTCGTTCGCGACGTGCTGCAGCATCTGCCCATGGAATTCATGGTCGAGACACAGAAGCTGATCTCGATCTCGCTAGAGGGGAGTGTGGGGTAGGGCGGTAGGCCCCCTCACCCGGCGCTGCGCGCCGACCTCTCCCCCATAGGGAGAGGTGAAGAAGCAAATGACATGGCTGGCACCCACCTCTCCCTTCGGGGGAGAGGTCGCCCGAAGGGCGGTGATGGGGCCTTCAGTGAGCAACCGGCGCCGAAATGGCAGCCGAACCGGAGTTTAGACATGACCACCCCAATCCTTGAAATCCGCAACCTGCATGCGCGGATCGAAGACCGTGAAATCCTCAAGGGCGTGAACCTCATCATTCCGCCCGGCGAAGTGCATGCCGTGATGGGTCGCAATGGCTCGGGCAAGTCGACGCTGAGCTATGTGCTGGCCGGCAAGGAAGACTATGAGATCACCGAGGGCGAAGTGCTGCTCGATGGTGAGAACCTGCTCGACATGGACCCGTCCGAGCGCGCCGCGGCGGGCCTGTTCCTCGCCTTCCAGTATCCGATCGAGATCCCCGGCGTCGCCACCATGACCTTCCTCAAGGCCGCAATGAATGCCCAGCGCAAGGCGCGGGGCGAGGGCGAACTGTCGACGCCCGACTTCATGCGCGCGGTCAAGACCGCCGGCACGGACCTTCATATCGACACCGAAATGCTCAAGCGCCCGCTCAATGTCGGCTTTTCCGGCGGCGAGAAGAAGCGTGCCGAAGTGCTGCAGATGGCGCTGCTGCAGCCCAAGATGTGCATCCTCGACGAGACCGATTCCGGGCTCGACATCGATGCGCTGCAGGTGGTCTCCAAGGGCGTCAACGCGTTGCGCGCCGCCAATCGCTCTATGCTGGTGATCACCCACTACCAGCGCCTGCTCAACCACATCGTGCCCGACGTGGTGCATGTGTTCAGCGATGGCAGGATCGTCGAGAGCGGCGACAAGGACCTGGCGCTGCAGCTCGAAGCCAAGGGCTATGCCGACTTCGACGGCGCGGCGGCCTGATCATGCGCCAGACCATGCCCGTCCGGCTCGGAGCAGCCGAGGATACACTGATCGCCCAGCTCAAGAGCGTGGGCGCCGACGCGACGGCCGAGCGGATCACCGTCGCCGGCCTGCCGACGCGCCGCGTCGAGAGCTATCACTATACCGACCTCAAAACCCTCCTGCGGGCGGTGCCGCCGCTGGCGCAGGCCGCCAATGAGGCCTCTGCGCCCGCATTGCGCGTTCCGGGCGCCTATCAACTGATGATCGCCAATGGCGTGATCCAGTCCGCCTCCACGGCGCCGGCCGGCATCATCGTCGGCAAGGCAGATGGCGGCGTGCTGAGCACCCGCGACGACATCCTGGTGCATCTCAACGGTGCCCTGGCCAAGGACAGCCTGACGCTGACGCTTGAAAGCAGCGTCGATCCGGTGATCCAGATCGACCGCCGCATCGAGGGCGAGGCCGCCCATGCCGCGGATTCGCTCAAGGTCTTCGTGGCCGATGGCGCTTCCGCGACCATCCTCGAGACCTTCTCGGGGTCGGACGCCGCACATGTGGGCAACCACGCCACCTATGTCGCGCTGGGCAAGAATGCCGTGCTGACCCATATCACGGTCGACCTTTCGGCCCGCGCCACGTCGCATTTCGCCACGAACGAGTATCACCTCGCCGAGGGGGCAAAGCTGCGCACGCTGGTGATCCATGCCGGCGCCGGGCTGAGCCGCACGCAGCTGTTTCCGCGCTATGAAGGTGCGGGCGCCCATGGCGATATCACCGGGCTCAACCTGGTTTCGGATGGGCAGCATGCCGATATCACCATGGATGCGAGCCACGCCGTGCCCGGCACGTCGTCGCAGCCGCTGTTCAAGTCGATTGCGCGCGGCCGCGGCAAGGCTGTGGTGCAGGGCAAGCTTGTGGTGGCGCGGGATGCGCAGAAGACCGATGCCAAGTTCATGCATCAGGGACTGATGCTGTCGGACGAGGCGGAAATCCTCTCCAAGCCCGAGCTCGAAATCTATGCGGATGACGTGGTCTGCGGCCATGGCTCGACTTGCGGCAAGCTGGACGAAGACAGCCTGTTCTACCTGATGAGCCGCGGCATTCCGCAGGAGGAAGCCGAGACCATGCTGGTGCGCGGGTTCCTGGAAGAACTCGTCGATCCGATCGAGGATGCGGCGCTGGCCGAGGCGCTGCACGGGGTGATCGACGGCTGGCTGCTGGGGAAGTAGCTCTGAACATGCCGCACGAAGCGGCACCTCCCCCTTGACGGGGGAGGCTGGGAGGGGGTGGCAGTTGGCCCGGATATCCGGGCTACCCCCCACCCTTGATCCCTCCCCGCAAGGGGGAGGGTGTCGACTGAAACATCGCAGGTTCCCAAGGACCAGATGCCTATGACCTTCGACCTCGAAAAAGTCCGCGCTGATTTTCCGATCCTTTCCGAGGTCGTTCACGGCAATCGGCTGGTCTATCTCGATAGCGGCGCTTCCGCGCAGAAGCCGGTGCAGGTGCTGGACCGGATGGACCATGCCTTCCGGCACGAATATGCCAATGTGCATCGGGGGCTGCATACGCTCGCCAACCGGGCGACCGAGGCCTATGAGGGCGGCCGGCATGCGGCGCAGGCCTTCCTCAATGCCGCGCGGCCGGAGGAGATCATCTTCACCAAGTCGGCCACCGAAGCGATCAACCTGGTGGCGCAGTCCTTTGCCGGTCCGCGGATTGGGGAGGGTGACGAGATCGTGCTGTCGATCATGGAGCACCACTCCAACATCGTGCCCTGGCACTTCCATCGCGAGCGCAAGGGCGCGGTGATCAAGTGGGTCGATGTGGGCGACGATGGCAGCTTCGACATCGACGCCTTCGCGGCGGCGCTGACCGACCGAACCCGTATGGTTGCAGTTACCCATATGAGCAACGTTCTGGGCACGGTGACGCCGATCCAGCAGGTCATCGAGATCGCCCATGCGCGCGGCATTCCCGTGCTGATCGATGGCAGCCAGGGCGCGGTTCACACAAGCGTGGACGTGCAGGCGCTCGATGCCGACTTCTACGTCATGACCGGCCACAAGCTCTACGGCCCCACCGGCATCGGCGTGCTCTATGGCAAATATGACCTGCTGGCCGAGATGCAGCCCTATCAGGGTGGCGGCGAGATGATTGATGTGGTGACCATGGAGACGGTGACCTACAACGAACCGCCGCATCGCTTCGAGGCGGGTACGCCGCCCATCGTCCAGGCCATCGGGCTGGGCGCGGCTCTGGGCTATATGGAGAGCCTTGACCGCGAGGCCATTGCGGCTCACGAGGCCGAGGTGGCGGAATATGCCCATGAGCGGCTCAGCCGGATCAATTCGCTGCGCCTGATCGGCACGGCGCCGGGCAAGGGCGGCATCTTTTCGTTCGAGGTCAAGGGCGCCCATGCCCATGACGTCTCGACCATTCTCGACCGCTACGGCATTGCCGTGCGTGCCGGCACGCATTGCGCCATGCCGCTACTCAAACGCTTTGGTGTCAGCTCTACCTGTCGCGCCTCCTTCGCCCTATATAACGGCAAGGATGACGTAGACGCGCTGGTGGACGGCATCGAACGCGCCCAGAAATTTTTCGCGTAACGCGAGGACAATATGACCGACGAACCCGAGATCGCGCCCGCACCGACCATTCCGGAAAACCGCATCACGCCCAGCGTTGGCGGCGGCCTGCCCGAGGCGGAAGTCGAACGCATCACCAGCGACCTGATCGGTGCGCTCAAGACCGTCTATGACCCGGAAATCCCGGTCGACATCTACGAGCTGGGCCTGATCTACAAGGTCGATCTCGACGACGACCGCAAGCTGACCATCGACATGACGCTGACCGCGCCGGGCTGCCCGGTGGCGGGCGAAATGCCCGGCTGGGTGGAGAATGCCGCCCGCGCCGTCGAAGGCGTGCAGGACGTGACGGTCAACATGGTGTTCGATCCGCCGTGGGACGCGTCACGCATGAGCGAGGAAGCGCAGGTTGCGCTGAACTGGTGGTAGCTTGAACCGGCCGGCGCTTGAAGGTCTGGTCGAAACCGCACTCTATGTGACCGATGTCCGGCGCAGCCGCGATTTCTATACCCGCATCTTCGGTTTCGAGGCGATGGGCGGCAACGAGCGCATCCAGCCGCTCAATGTCGGCCCGGGGCAGGTCTTGCTGCTGTTCAAGCAGGGCGGCACGCCAGACCCGGTTCCGGTCGGCGATGGTTTCATTCCGCCACATGACGGCGGCGGCGAACAGCATTTCGCCTTTGGCGTCCCTGCCGCAAGCTATGAGGATTGGAAATCCTTCCTCAAGAGCCTAGATATAGACATAGAGAGCGAAGTCAGCTGGCCGCAGGGCGGCAAGAGCCTGTACTTCCGCGATCCCGATCGCCTGCTGGTCGAACTGATCACGCCAGGCGTCTGGCAGAACTACTAGAGGATATCGAGCCATGGCCTTCAAGATCATGTCGCTGACTGATGCTGCTGCCGAGCGCATCAATGAGATCATGGAAGATTCCGACAAGCCGGTGATGGGCGTGCGCGTCGGCGTCAAGAATGCCGGCTGCGCCGGCATGGCCTATACGCTCGACTACGTCACCGAGCCGGTGGCGGGCGACGACCATGTCAGCGACAAGGGCGTGGAAGTCTACATCGAGCCCAAGGCGACCATGTTCCTGCTGGGGACGGTGATGGATTTCGAAGAATCCAAGATGAGCGCCGGCTTTACCTTCAAGAATCCCAACCAGACCGGGGAATGCGGCTGCGGCGAAAGCGTCCAGCTCAAGCCGGCCGACCTCAAGGCGATCGCCGAAGCGCGGGCGGGGGTGTAAGCTCTTATCCCGCTCCCCTTGAGGGAGAGGGACGACATTTCTCATCCGCCCTTCGGACACCTTCTCCCTCAAAGGGAGAAGGGAAGTTCCAGCCCCAGCGGTCCCTTGCGCATCCTGTCCCGCTGAGGCATTGATCCGCCATCATGCCCAGCCCCATCCCGCCTGCTCTCACCATCATCCCGCCCAACCGTCCGCTCATCGGGCGCGTATCGCCGCCGGGATCGAAATCCATCACCAATCGCGCGCTGCTGCTGGCCGCCCTGGCCAAGGGCACGAGCCGGCTGACCGGCGCTCTCAAGAGCAAGGATACGACGCTCATGGCCGCTGCCTTGCGGCAGATGGGCGTGAGCGTGGACGAGCCCGACGCCACAAGCTTCGTGGTGACCAGCACGGGCCGCCTGCAGGCGCCGGATGGCCCGCTCTTCCTCGGCAATGCCGGCACCGCGACCCGGTTTCTGACCGCCGCCGTGGCGACGGTGGATGGCGACGTCATCGTCGATGGGGACGAGGAAATGCGCGTCCGCCCGATCGGGCCGCTGGTTACGGCGCTGCAGTCGCTTGGCATCGACGCCAGCAGCCCGACCGGTTGCCCGCCGGTTACGGTTCGCGGGCGCGGCAGCTTCGGCCAGGGGCGCGTGGAGATCGATGGCGGCCTCTCCAGCCAATATGTCTCGGCGCTGCTGATGGCGGCGCCGCTGGGGGATGGCGCGATCGAGATCGCGCTGACTGGCAGCGATATCGGGGCGCGGGGCTATGTCGACCTGACGCTGGCCGCCATGCGCAGCTTTGGCGCCACGGTCGAGCAGCGCGACGCGGGGACCTGGCTGGTGCAGCCGACCGGCTATGTCGCCACCGACCTGCTGATCGAGCCCGATGCATCGGCGGCGACCTATCTCTGGGGCGCCGAGGCGCTGACCGGCGGGCGGATCGACCTTGGCGTGGCCGCAGACGCCTTCACCCAGCCCGACGCCGCGGCGCAGGCGGTCATTGCGCAATTTCCAAACATGCCGGCCGTGATCGATGGCTCGCAGATGCAGGATGCCGTGCCGACGCTGGCGGTGCTGGCGGCCTTCAACAACCATCCGGTGCGCTTCGTGGGCATCGCCAATCTGCGGGTCAAGGAAACCGATCGCATTCGCGCGGTGGCCAATGAGCTCAACCGCATTCGCCCGGGCCTCGGGACCGAGGAGGGCGACGACCTGCTCGTGGCTTCGGATCCGAAACTGGCGGGGCGCGCGGCGCGGATCGAGACCTATCACGATCACCGCATCGCCATGAGCTTTGCCCTGGCCGGCCTGCGGCTGCCGGGCATCACGATTCTCGACCCGGCCTGCACCGGCAAAACTTATCCGGGATATTGGGACATGCTGGAAAGCCTTGGCGTGGAGCTCACGCCAGGCGTATAGCGCGCGTCAGGCGGCAGAGGCGCCGGACACGGCGGCGGCCTGCAGCGCAGGCAGCTCGCTCTCGCTGACCACGCGGTTGCGGCCGGCATGCTTGGCTGCATAGAGGCAGCGATCGGCGCGCTCGATGAGCGAGCCCGGCGTGTCGCCAACACGATAGGCAGCGACGCCGAAGGAGGCAGTGATCCGGCCCAGTTTCTCATTGGTCGAGCGCTTCAGCAATTCCTTGGCCTGGATCGCCCGGCGGATATTCTCTGCCACAATGACAGCGCCTTCCATATCGGTGGCGGGCAGGATGGCGACGAATTCCTCCCCGCCATAGCGGGCCGCGAGGTCCTTGCCCTTGATGTTGGACTTGAGCGTCATCGCCACGAGGCGCAGCACCTGGTCGCCGGTCTGGTGCCCATAGGTATCGTTGAAGTTCTTGAAATTGTCGATGTCGACAATCATCAGGCACAGGGGATCGTCCGACACGCTGGCCGCGGAGATCGCTCCCTCCAGGCCCTCGTCGAAACCCTTGCGATTGCAGATCTTGGTGAGCGGATCGAGGATCGACTCGCGGCGCACGTCGTCGAGGTCCCGCTGGAGGGAGGCCAGGTCGTCGCGCGATGCTTCGAGCTTCTGCTCAAGGGCAATGTTGGTCTCCTGCATGCGGCGCGTTTCGGTCAGGAGCCGGTCCGCCAGGGCCTTCATCGCGATGGGGGATATGGTGCGCTCGAGATCGCCGCTGGCCGTCTGCAGTGAGCCGGAATAGGCGTTGGCAGTGGTCATGGCACTGTCGATGGCCTCATGGACTTCCTCGATGCGCGCATGCATGCGCTGCGAGACGTTGGTCATGCGGTCATTGACGTCGGATTTCAGGAACTCGTTGTAGAGCGCCTCGGCCAGGTTTTCCGACGGCGTATTGCCGTTGCGGAAGATGGCGTTGATCCGGTTGTTCAGCGTCGGGTTCACGCCCGTCGCATAGGTGTAGAGCAGCTCGTAGAACTGGGGATAGGGCGGAATCGCACTGCGCTTCAGCAGGTCAAATGCCGAATTCGCATAGCCAAGCGCGCGTTTGAACTCATGTTCCGACACTGCTTCCCTCGCGCGCCGCTACCTGGCTCGGTGCATCCAGCCGGACGCACCGAATCCCTCGCTGATAAGTACAGCTGCCCTAGCAATGAATACAACCGCCACGACGCAACAAACCGTTGCCGTGCACAGTAAAATCGAAGTGTTTAACTGCCGATCCGTGTGGGGCGAAGCAAGAAGGCCGGAACCGGGCCATCGTTGCCGAAAGGCGAGTTGCTGTTGCTGGCGCTTGGCTCTTCGTCTGCCTCGGGGCGCGGCCGTCCGCGGCCACGCGCTGGCCGCTGGCTGCGCTCGGCCTTGACCGGCTCTACCGCCGCGGTGGGCTCGTCAGCAACGGGCTCCGCGGGAGCGGCCTCGGCAGTTGCTGCCCTGGCTGCGCGGGGCTTGGCGCCCTCGCCCTTTTCGGATTCGGGCCGGGTGCGGGGTGCACGGGCCGGTGCAGCTTCCTCAGCAGCCGGAGCGTCGGCGCGATTGCGCGGTCCACCACGGCGCGAGCGGGCCGGACGGGCAGGGCGCTCGGCGCCTTCTTCAGCCTCTGCAACGGGGGCAGCAGCAGCGGCAGGCTTGCCGCTCACTTCCAGCCACTCGATCGGCTTCTGGATCAACTTGAGGATGGCATCGAGATGCTTGCCGTCGGCCGGGGCCACCAGCGTGTAGGCGACGCCCAGACGGCCGGCACGACCGGTGCGGCCGATGCGGTGCACATAGTCTTCGGCATGCACGGGCACGTCGAAATTGAACACATGGCTCACCGCGGGAATATCGAGCCCGCGGGCGGCCACGTCGCTGGCGACCAGGAGGGTCAGCCGGTTGTTCTTGAAGGCATCGAGCGTCTCGGTGCGGCTCTTCTGGTCCATGTCGCCATGCAATCCGCCGGCGCTGAAGCCATGCCGCTCCAGCGAGCGGGCGAGGGTCGCCACGTCCCGCTTGCGGTTGCAGAAGATGATGGCATTGGTCAGCCCATCGGCTGCCGCGATGCGCTCGCGCAGGGCAGCGCGCTTCTCCTCGGGCTTGGAGCCGACCTTGACCAGCTTCTGGTCGATGGTGTCGGCGGTCGAGGCCGCGCGGGACACCTGGACATGCACAGGATCCTTGAGGAACTTCTTGGTCAGCTTCTCGATCTGGGCGTCCATTGTCGCCGAGAACAGCATGGTCTGGCGGCGCGGCGGCAGCCGATTGACGATCTTTTCGATGTCATCGATGAAGCCCATGTCGAGCATGCGGTCGGCCTCGTCGATGACGAGAATCTCGACGCCGTTCAGCATGATCTTACCGCGCTCGATCTGGTCGAGCAGGCGGCCGGGCGTGGCGATCAGCACGTCGACGCCGCGATCGAGCTTCTTGTTCTGGTCTTCGAACGATACGCCGCCAATGATCAGGGCCATGGTCAGGCGATGGTTCTTGCCATATTTCTCAAAATTCTCGCTGACCTGCGCCGCGAGTTCGCGCGTCGGTTCGAGAATGAGCGTGCGGGGCATGCGGGCGCGGGCGCGGCCGTTCTCCAGCAGGTGCAGCATGGGCAGCACGAAGCTGGCCGTCTTGCCAGTGCCGGTCTGGGCAATGCCGATGACGTCCTTCTTTTCCAGGATATGCGGGATAGCCTGCGCCTGGATTTCAGTTGGCGTCGTATAGCCGGCCGACGTTACGGCGTCTGTTACTTTGGTGGACAGGCCAAGCCCGGAAAAATCATCAGTCAAGTTGGGTAATTCCACTCAGAAATGTGGCCCGGGGCCAGATCCGGTCCGAGACATTCGGACGGTGCACCGGGGTCTTCAGCAGTGGACCGATAGGTCGGTACGCGAACGCATCCACAACTGGGGCGGCCACCGGACGGTTGCAGAAACTGCAAGAAACGACGGAGTGGCCCTGAGGCACATCGAGCAAAGGCGAACTGTGTCCAAACAAACCAGCCGTCAAGCCAGAAATGCTCTAGCGGCGCGGACCATAGCGCAAAGGCCTTGTCTGTCAACGGCTTTGAGGTCGTTAGTCTTAATTGGCGCTGATCGGCAAGTGTGCATTTGCTAGGTGAGCGACCGGGCTAGATGTCGAGATCGGTCACGAAGGCGGCATTCTCCTGGATGAAGTCGAAGCGCGCTTCGGGCTTGGTGCCCATCAGCCGGTCGACGCTGATCCGGGTGGCTTCGAGGTCGTCACGGATCTTGACCTGCAGCAGCGTGCGCGACTTGGGCGACATGGTCGTCTCGCGCAGATGCGCGAACGGCATCTCGCCAAGGCCCTTGAAGCGGGTCATGTCCACCTTGCCCTTGCCGGTGAACTCGGTGGCCATCAGTTCTTCCTTGTGGGCGTCGTCGCGGGCGTAGAGCGTCTTGCCGCCCTGGCTGATGCGATAGAGCGGCGGCAGCGCCAGGAAGAGGTGGCCGCCATCGATCAGCTTAGGCATCTCCTGGAAGAAGAAGGTGATGAGCAGCGCGGCGATATGGGCGCCATCGACGTCAGCATCGGTCATCACGATGATCTTGTCGTAGCGCAGGTCTTCCTCGCGATAGCGGTCGCGGGTGCCGCAGCCCAGGGCCTGGATGAGGTCCGAGATCAGCTGGCTGGCGGCCATCTTCTCGCGACTGGCCCCGGCCACATTGAGAATCTTGCCGCGTAGCGGCAGCACGGCCTGGCTGGCGCGGTTGCGGGCCTGCTTGGCGCTGCCGCCGGCCGAGTCGCCTTCGACGATGAAGAGTTCGGCGCCCTGGGCGGCGGTCTGCGTGCAGTCGGCCAGCTTGCCGGGCAGGCGCAGCTTGCGCGTCGCACTGGCGCGGTCGATCTCTTTTTCCTTGCGCCGGCGCAGCCGCTCCTCGGCGCGCTCGATCGCCCAGTCCATGAGCTTGCCGGCCTGGTTGGGCGAGGCCGCGAGCCAGTGGTCGAAGGCGTCCCGAAGGGCATTGTCGACGATGCGCGTTGCCTCGCCGGAAGCCAGCTTGTCCTTGGTCTGGCCGACGAATTCGGGCTCACGCACGAAGACCGACAGCATGGCGCTGCAATGGGCGAAGACGTCCTCGGCGGTCAGGATGGCGGCGTTCTTGTTCTTGGTCAGTTCGGCATAGTTCTTGAGGCCGCGCAGCAGGGCGGTGCGCAGGCCCGCCTCATGCGTGCCGCCGTCCGGGGTGGGCACGGTGTTGCAGTAGGAGGAGACTCCGCCATCGCCCAGGGTCCAGGCGATGGCCCATTCGACGGCGCCATGCGTGCCCGGCTTGCCGTGGCTGCCGGCGAAGAGTTCGTCGACGATGCGTGTCTCCCCCTCGATGCGGGCGGCCATGAAATCCTTGAGGCCATCGGGGTAGTGGAACACCGCCTTGGCGGGGGCATCCTCGGTGACCAGCGCCTCATCACAGCTCCAGCGCAGTTCGACGCCGCCGAACAGATAGGCCTTGGCGCGGGTCATGCGGAACAGGCGGGCAGCGGAGAAATGGGCTGTCTCGCCAAAGATCTGCGGGTCGGGATGGAAGCGGGTGGTGGTGCCGCGGCGGTTGTTGACCCGACCGACCATCTCCACCTTGGTGGTGGGGATGCCGCGCGAATAGCTCTGGCGGTAGAGGACCTGGTCGCGGGCGACTTCGACGGTCATGTCGTCCGAGAGTGCGTTGACCACGGATACGCCGACGCCGTGCAGGCCGCCGGAGGTTTCATAGGCCTTGGAGTCGAACTTGCCGCCGGCATGCAGCTTGGTCAGGACCAGCTCAAGCGTTGATAATTCAGGGTTTTTTGGATGCGGCTCGACCGGGATGCCGCGGCCGTTATCGGTAACCGTGACGTAACCGTCGGCGCCGATATGGACCTCGATGCGGGTGGCGTGGCCGGCAATGGCCTCGTCCATCGAATTGTCGATGACTTCGGCAAACAGGTGGTGCAGGGCATTGGCATCCGTGCCGCCAATATACATGCCCGGCCGGCGCCGGACCGGCTCAAGTCCTTCCAGAACCTCAATATCTGCTGCCGAATAGGAGCCAGCGGTAACGTTCGGCGCCTTGGGCGCGGGCTTGGGCGTCTCGGTGGGCAGGCGTTCAGGTTCGGCGCCGAAAAGGTCTTCTGCTTGCGACATGCACATTCCGTCTTTGCGCCCGAATCGGGCGATTCCGCCTTTTAGCATATCCCAGCCGAGCGATGCGCAGGGCAGGGAACCGGCGTGCCTGCCCCGAGTTCTTCACAAGTCTGAACGCAAGATGAACGCGTGGTTGCGGTCCGGTTCAACCCCGATGCGCCAAAGTGTGCGATTGAACCGTCATAGGAGGCTCTCATGACCAGATGGATCGCTGCCGCGCTGACCGCGCTGCTGCTCAGCACGGGCGCGGCAATCCCGGCCCAGGCCCAATCGTTCGGCTTCGGCATTTTCTTTGGCGACGAGGCCTCGGATTTCCATCCCGAGCGCATCACCTGCATGACCGACCGCCAGATCCGCGATGCGGTCGCGGCCCGCGGCTATAGCAATATCGCGCTGAATGTGGCGATGGAGAAGAATATCCAGGTGCGGGCGACCCGCGATGGCTGGGTCTACCTGCTGGATTTCAACTTCTGCACGGGGCGCATCGAGGGCCGTCAGCAGCTGCGTCCCGCCGGCTAAGCGGCGCCCCTGAAACGAAATCGTCCCAAGATCGGGCGCCCGGTTTACGTTCCGTTTGCTTCTTGGGAGCACTTTCTTAAACGCAGGCTGCTAGACCTGACGCATACGGTTTTTGTCTGGAGTTGCCGTATGCGAGCCGATCGGGATCCTAGTTCTGCGTATCCGGTCCCTGCCGGCTCAATTGTCTTCGGTGTTTGGCCGCATGCCGGGTTTTCAGGTATTGCGTACCGGCTGGCCAAGCTCACCGCCCCACGTTCCGGGGTCGTTGCGCTGGTCGCGACCATGTTCTACTTCCTGTGATGTCCGCTGATTGATTTCCCGTGCCGGCGCGGCTAATGATCGATACAGGCCGTCAAGCAAGCAGGGAGGGTCCGATGACATTGCTGTTCACGCACCGCTCCCGTGGCCCTGTTCAGGCCCTGTGGCTCAAGCTGCAGGGCTGACCGGTACTGGTACGGACGCTTCCCTTCTGTCTCCCCCATTCTGGTTTGCCCTTCGTGGCGGTCTCTGACCGCCTCCTGACGGCAATGGCGCAATTGATGATGCGCCGCATCCAGTGAGACAAAAATGGGCTCGATCAGCCTCCGCAATGCCGGCCTGGTGGCCACCGACACTCTCTTTTCCAATCTCAACCTCGTCATCAGCGATGGCGACCGCGTCGGCCTCGTCGCCGGCAATGGGCGCGGCAAGACCACGCTGCTGCGCGCCATGGCCGGGCAGGGCGAGCTGACCTCGGGCGACATCGTGCGCTCGCGGGGGCTCACCGTGGGCTATGTCGAACAGGACATGCCTGCCGCGATGATGGGGATGACACTCTATGAGGCGGTGCTCGACGCCCTGCCGCCGATGGATCGCGACAGCGACAGCTGGCGGGTCGACGTCGTGCTGGACGAATTCGAGACCCCCGAGACGATGCGGCATCGCCGCGTCAGCGAACTCAGCGGCGGCTGGCAGCGCATTGCGCTGATCGCGCGCTGCTGGGTGCCGCAGCCGGACGCGCTGCTGCTCGACGAGCCGACCAACCATCTCGACCTGGGCAAGCTGTTCCAGCTCGAGGCGTGGATCAACCAGGCGGCCCGCAACATCCCGGTGATCATTGCCAGCCATGACCGTCAGTTCCTCGACGCCACCACCAACCGCACATTGTTCCTGCGGCCCGACGAGTCGCATGTGTTTGCCCTGCCATACAGCCGGGCGCGGGTGGCGATGGCCGAGGCGGACGAGGCGGCGCAGGCCAAGCGCGAGCGCGACCTCAAGGAGGTCAGCCGCTTGCGCAAGCAGGCCGCCAAGCTGACCAATATCGGCATCAATTCGGGCAGCGACCTGTTGACCGTCAAATCGAAATACCTGCGCGAACGGGCCGAGAAGATCGAGAGCGCCGCACTCTCGCTGCACAAGGAGCGCAGCGGCGACATAAGGCTGGGCAATAGCGGGGCACAGGCCCGCGTGATGCTGGCCATCGAGAACCTCGACGTGACCAGTCCGCCCGGCGACAAGCTGTTCCGCATCGACAAACTGCACATCTTCCAGGGCGACCGCCTGGTGATCCTGGGGCGCAACGGCACCGGCAAGTCGCAGTTTGTCGGCCTGCTGCACCGGGCCATGACCGGGCGCGAAACTCCGGGCATCCGCGTCAGCCCGCAGATCGTTCCCGGGTATGTAGACCAGGCGATGAGCTTCCTGCCGCCGCGGGAATCCCCGCTCGGCTATATTACCGGGCGCTTCGACCAGGGCGACCAGCGCAGCAAGAGCCTGCTGGCGGCCGCGGGATTTGCCGTGGAGGCGCAGGAGCGTCCGATCGCCGAACTCTCCTTCGGCCAGCGGGCGCGGCTGGGCCTGTTGGCGATACGGCTGCTGGAGCCCAATTTCTACCTGCTCGACGAGCCCACCAACCATGTCGACATTCCCGGACAGGAACGGCTGGAGGCGGAAATCCTGGCGCATGGGGCGACCTGCATCCTGGTCTCGCATGACCGCAGCTTCGTGCGCGGGTTGGGCAACCGGTTCCTGCTGATCGAAAACCGGCGGCTGACCGAAGTGGATGGACCCGAACTACACTTTGCGGCCATGGCACGGGAGGCGTCCTGACTGCAAAGGGTGGCTCAAGTTGCGCATTATCCTGCAATGGCAAATTAACTCTGCAAATAGTTGATGTTGCAACAGCAAGGCGAACGGGCATTTCTGCGGGGCAATTGGGAGAAGTCCTTAACGACCGTCGGCTAGTCGTGCGATGGGACACGTAAACTTGGGATCGGGAACCCCATGTTTCAAAACACTGAGAACGGCGCTGCGCCGCAGCGATCGCATTTCGACTGGCATGACGTCCGCTTCATCGGCGCCGTGGCCGGTCGCTATGCGCTTGCGGACCGCCGGGAAGGGACGGGCGGCAAGGTGGCCGTCTATGCTTGCCGGCTCTGTTCCATCTCCACGCGGCAATGCGTAGTCGTGGGCCCGGTCGTGGGGAGCGAGGGCGAGACCGTCGCGACCCATTTCGACGAGTTCGGCATGTTGCGTGGCAAGATCGGCCGCCGGCTTCCCTCCGGCTTCGTGCTCGACCTGATGCTCTCCGACGCCGAGCGCAACAAGCTGGGTGGCAAGATCATCTGGCAGAAGAAGCGGGTGCATGAGCAGGTGCCGGACAAGCGCGAGCACCGGCGGGTGCCGCCGCGCGACCCCAGGACCGTGCTGACCCTGGCCGACGGCACGCAGATGCCCTGTTTCGTGATCGACGTGTCGCAATCGGGTATCGCGGTTTCCGCCGATATCTGGCCCGAGCTTGGCACGCCCATGGCGGTCGGCAAGCTGGTGGGCCGCGTGGTGCGCTATCTCGAGGTCGGCTTTGCCCTGCAGTTCATCCAGGTGCAGGAGCTCGATCAACTCGAAGTGCTGATGGCGCCTCCGGCCGGGTAGCGACTTCGCTCAAGCTCGCCCAGCATCGGCAAGGCTTCCGGATGTGCCACGGCGACCGCCTGCATCAGCCAGTGGCGGGGCGCCGGGTCGAGCTGCGGCCAGAAATGGCGGAAATCCGCGATATCCCGCTCGCGTGGCGCCTTGGCCTTGTAGAGCAGCTGGATTTCGGGCGCGATGACCATCCGGCCCGCCGGGGTCTGCCGGAACAGAAGGTCGAGCGGCCGGGTGATGCGCTCGTCGCGGCGATAGTGCCAGGCATCATCGGCATGGGCCTCGCTGACGATTTCGAAATCCCATAGCAGTTCGCCGTGTCGCCGCAGCCAGAGGCTGAAGGGCGGCTCGGGCATGGCGCCGGCCAGCCAGGGCGACAGCTGCTTGTTGCGCGCCACGACGATCTCGAAGCCGGCCAGGCTGTCGACGAGCGCCTTGAGGTCGCCGCGCAGGCAGGTGATTTCGATGTCGGAATGGGTCCTGCTGGTGTGGCCGGCCCAGAGGTCGAGGGCCCAGCCGCCGGCAAAGGCCCAGGGGACCGGGACAGGCTCCAGCCAGGTTGCAAGTTCATCAGGGGTTGTCTGTCGCCAGCGTCCGGCCATGCCCGTCTCCAACCCCAAGAACCCAGGAGCCCTCGTATAGCGCACAGAGGTGAAACTGACATAACTTCGTGACAGGAACATATTGCTCCTGTCCTGCAAGCAAGCAGATGAGGAGATGCGGTTACTATTGGTATTATTCCCAATGTGGAAATTGTTTACCAGTTGAGCGTAGCCTTTCTCGCAAGTATTGCGGGATTGTTCGAAATGACTTCAGCAGTGCAGCAGTCTGCTTTCGCCGGCAGAGCAAGACGGTCCGATGATGTCCGGTTCATCGGCGCACTGACCGGGTGCTATGCCCTGTCGGGACGCCACAGTGACGGTGACGAGGGCGTTCCGGTCTATTCCTGCCGCCTTTGCTCCATCTCGCCGACCCAGGCTGTCATCATCGCGCCAGTGATTGCGCATGAAGACGAGATCGTCATCATTCACTTCCACGACTTCGGCATCCTGCGCACCCGCGTGGAGCGCGAGTTGCCCACCGGGTTCGTGGTCGAGATCCTGCTCGATGATGACGGACGCGACAGGCTGGCATCCAAGATCCGCTGGAAGCGCAGCAACCTGCACGCACACATTCCCGACAAGCGGGAGTTTCCCCGCTTCATGCCGCGCAATCCCCGATCGGTCATGACGATGGGGGATGGCAGCCGGCATAGTTGCTTTGTGATCGACATATCCCGCTCGGGCGCTGCCGTTTCCGCCGCCATCCTGCCCGGCAAGGGCACGCCGCTGGCCATTGGCGCGCTGGTGGGGCGGGTGGTGCGCCGGCTCGATGTCGGCTTTGCCGTGCAGTTCATCGTCGAGCACGATGCCAAGGACTTGGAGCGTATGCTGGTGGAGCCGCCTGGTTCGTTCTCGGCGCAGATCGAGGCGGAAGCGCCGCCGGAATAAAAAAGGGCCCCTTTCGGGGCCCTTTCGCTAGGCTGGCTACCGGGCTTAGGCCGAGTAGTACATCTCGTATTCGACCGGGTGCGGGGTCTGCTCGAACTTCACCACTTCGGTCATCTTCAGCTCGATATAGCTGTCGATCTGGTCCTTGTCGAAGACGCCACCGGCCAGCAGGAATTCGTGGTCGGCTTCCAGGGCGCCCAGGGCTTCGCGCAGCGAGCCGCAGACATGGGGGATCTGCATCAGTTCCTGACGCGGCAGTTCGTAGAGATCCTTGTCCATCGGGTCGCCGGGGTGGATCTTGTTCTTGATGCCATCAAGGCCGGCCATGAGCATGGCCGAGAAGGCCAGGTAGGGGTTGGCCAGCGGATCGGGGAAGCGGATCTCGATGCGCTTGGACTTCGGCGACTGGCCGAAGGGGATACGGCAGGAAGCGGAACGGTTGCGGGCCGAATAGGCCAGCAGGACCGGGGCTTCGAAGCCGGGTACCAGGCGCTTGTAGCTGTTGGTAGTCGGGTTGGTGAAGGCGTTGATGGCCTTGGCATGCTTGATGATGCCGCCGATGTAGTACAGCGCTTCCATGGAGAGGCCGGCATACTGGTCACCAGCGAAGAGCGGCTTGCCGTCCTTCCAGATCGACTGGTGGCAGTGCATGCCCGAGCCGTTGTCGCCGAAAATCGGCTTCGGCATGAAGGTCACGGTCTTGCCATAGGCATTGGCGACCTGATGGATGACATACTTGTAGATCTGCACGTCATCGGCAGCCTTGATCATCGGCGCGAACTTGATGCCGAGTTCGTGCTGGGCCGAGGCCACTTCGTGGTGGTGCTTTTCGACAACCACGCCCATTTCGGCCATGGCGGCGAGCATTTCACCGCGGATGTCCTGCGCGCTGTCCAGCGGCGGCACGGGGAAGTAGCCCTTCTTGAGACCGATATGGTGGCCGTTATTGCCGGCTTCATAGGCGGTGTCGTTGTTGGACGGGAGTTCCGGATGGTCGACTTCGAAGCCGACCTTGAACGGGGTATTGGAATACCGCACGTCGTCGAACATGAAGAATTCCGGCTCTGCGCCGAACACGACGGTGTCGCCGATGCCCGAAGCCTTGAGGAAAGCCTCGGCCTTCTTGGCCGTAGTGCGCGGGTCGCGGCTATAGGGCTGGTAGGTGAGGGGCTCGAGAATGTCGCAGTTCACGACCAGCGTCGAGGCGCCGAAGAAGGGGTCGATATAGTGCGAATTCGGATCGGGCATCAGCACCATGTCGGACTCGTTGATGGCCTTCCAGCCACCGATCGAGGAACCGTCGAACATGGTGCCTTCTTCGAACAGGTCTTCATCGACGATCGAGACGTCGAGCGTGACGTGCTGCAGCTTGCCGCGCGGGTCGGTGAAGCGCAGGTCGAGATACTTGATGTTCTCGTCTTTGATGCGCTTGAGGAGGTCAGCTCCGGTGGTCATTAGGTCTTCCCCTGTCTAGATCGGAATAGTTTTTGGGTTGTAGTCACGGCGTGCCGCGCTGGGGTGGAGGCCCCTAGAGCGCGTCGTCGCCGAATTCTCCGGTACGGATACGAATGGCCTGCTCGATCGAGTAGACGAAGATCTTGCCGTCGCCGATGCGGCCCGTCTGGGCTGCATTGCGGATGGCTTCGATGGCCTTCTCGGCGAGTTCGTCGGGGCACACAACCTCGACCTTCACCTTGGGCAGGAAATCCACGACATATTCGGCGCCGCGATAGAGTTCCGTATGGCCCTTCTGGCGACCGAAACCCTTGGCTTCGGTCACGGTGATGCCCTGCAGACCAACTTCCTGCAGCGCTTCCTTGACCTCGTCGAGCTTGAACGGCTTTACGATAGCCTCGATTTTTTTCACTTTGAGCCTCCACGTGCCGCAAACGGCGGATACCGCCAACCCGTATGCACGGGGTGTGCCACGCCGCCAAACGGGCTAAAACGCCTTTGGAAATAAAGGCTTATGATAGCGGTTTAATGCAGTCGGCCGCCCCGGCAGCAGCGGGGTTGGCTAAACAAGTGGCAGTTTGCGCAATATTTGTGCAGTCGTCCAGTCGCCATGGCGCGATGCTGTTTCCGGCGGCCTGTCGGCGGGCGAGGGGCGGTGCAGCTGCGCAGCATTCCGGCCAAATCGCCAAGCTAGGCTTTGACTGGCTTTCCGTCTTCATATAGATGCAACGCCAACCCGGCCAACGGGTCCTTTTTGCGGGTGTGGCGGAACTGGTAGACGCACTGGATTTAGGTTCCAGCGCCGCAAGGCGTGGAGGTTCGAGTCCTCTCACCCGCACCACTGATGGACCGGCCCACGATCAAACGACTATCAATGAATACGGGATTGAACCGAATGCAGGTTACCGAAACCCTCAATGAAGGCCTGAAGCGCAAGTTGAGCGTCACCATTCCGGCCGCCGCCCTCAATGAGCGCCTGGGCGCCAAGCTCGAAGAGCTCAAGGGCCAGGCCAACATCAAGGGCTTCCGTCCCGGCAAGGTGCCGCTGGCGCATATCAAGAAGATGTTCGGCCGCTCCGCCATGAGCGAAGTGATGACCGACGCGATCAACTCGACCGTGTCGGACACGCTGGACGAGCGCAAGGAACGCGCCGCCGCACAGCCCAAGGTCGACCTGCCCGACGATCAGGCCGTCATCAATGACGTTCTCGACGGCAAGGCGGACCTGGCATTCGAAGTCGAATATGAAGTGCTGCCGCCCGTCACGCTGATGAAGCTGGACGGCGTCAAGCTGGTCAAGCCGGTGATCGACATCACCGACGAAGAAGTCACCGCCGAAGTGAACCGCGTCTTCGCGCAGAACCGCGGCTATACCGACAAGGGCGACGAAGGCGTCGTCGAGAACGGCGATCGCCTCGGTCTGAGCTTTGTCGGCAAGATCAAGGGCAAGCCCTTCGATGGCGGCACTTCCGACCATGCCCACCTCACGGTCGGCTCGGGCGAGTTCATCCCCGGCTTCGAAGAGCAGCTGATCGGCATGAAGAAGGGCGAGACGCGCGAGATCGACGTCACCTTCCCCAAGGATTACCAGAGCGAAGAACTGGCCGGCAAGAAGGCCCAGTTCGAAGTGACGGTGCTGCATGTCGACGGCCCGAACCAGGGCGAGCTGGACGACGAGTTCGCCAAGCGTCTCGGCGTCGAGAACGTCCAGGCCATGCGCGATGCGGTCAAGACCCAGATGGAGGCCGCGCTGGCATCCATGAGCCGCCAGCACATGAAGCGCCAGATCCTCGATGCGCTCGATGACGGTCACAAGTTCGACGTGCCGGCCCAGCTGGTCGATGCCGAGTTCAACACGATCTGGCAGCGGGTCGAGCACGAAGTGCAGAGCCATGGCCGGTCCTTCGAAGACGAAGGCACGACCGAGGAAGCGGCTCGCGAGCAGTATCGCAAGATCGCCGAGCGCCGCGTGCGCCTGGGCCTGGTGGTCGCCGAGATCGGCAACCAGAACGAAGTGAACGTGACCGAGGAAGAGCACCAGCAGGCGCTGATCGCCGAAGTGCGCCGCTTCCCCGGCCAGGAACAGCAGGTCTACGACTATTACCGCAAGAACCCCCAGGCCCTGGCTGGCCTGCGTGCGCCGGTGTTCGAGAACAAGGTCGTCGATTTTGTCGCCGAAAAGGGCGACATCACCGAAAAGAAGATGACCCGCGACGAACTGGCCAAGCTGATCCAGGCCGACGAGGACGAGGTTCCGGAAGAACACCACCACTAAGGTGTTCTGACTTGAATATGGAAGCCGCCCAGAAATGGGCGGCTTTTTGTTTGCAGGTTCCGTTTTGTCTGCCGAGAGATGTGCCATGACCGCTGCCCATGCCGATATCCTGCTCACCCCGGCCCAGATGGCCGAGGCCGACCGGCTTGCGGTGGCCAGCGGGGTCAAGTCGCTCAAGCTTATGGAGGCGGCCGGCAAGGCTGTCGCCGAGGCCGTGATGGAGCGCTATTACCAGCGCTCGGTGCTGGTGCTGTGCGGGTCGGGCAATAATGGCGGCGACGGCTTTGTGGTGGCGCGGCTGCTCAAGCAGAAGGGCTGGCCGGTGCAGTTGCGGCTGATCGGCGACCGCGCGGCGCTCAAGGGCGATGCCGCGCATATGGCCGAGCAGTGGACGGGCCGGGTGGCGCCGCCGACGGCGCAGGATATCGACGCGGCGGACCTCGTCGTCGACGCCCTGCTGGGCGCGGGTCTCGACCGTGATACCGAAGGGGCGTTTGCCGAGGCCATTGCGGCGGTCAATGCCAGCTCGCGGCCGGTGGTGAGCATCGACATTCCCAGCGGCATAGACGGCGCCACGGGCGCCCTGCGCGGCACGGCGATGATCGCCGACATGACCGTGACCTTCTTCCGGCTCAAGCCCGGCCACCTGCTGCAGCCGGGCCGCGACCGCTGTGGCGAGGTGGTGCTGGCCGATATCGGCATTGCCGAATCGGTGCTGGGGCCGATCGGCGCCAGGGCCTGGCAGAATTCGCCCAGCCTGTGGTCGCTGCCGGTGGCGAGCAATGAGGGCAACAAGTTTCATCGTGGCCACTGCGTGGTGGTTTCCGGCGGTCCGCTGCAGACCGGGGCGGCCCGGCTGGCTGCCATGGCGGCGTTTCGCGTCGGGGCAGGGGTGGTGTCGCTGACTGGGTCCGAAGCGGCGCTACTGGTCCACGCCGCCCATGTCACCGCCGTGATGCTGAAGCCTACGGAGAGCCCGGAGGCCTTGGCCGAGCTGCTCTCGGATGACCGGATGAATGCCGTGGTCATCGGCCCGGCGGCAGGCGTGGGCGAAGAGACGCGGGCGCGCGTGCTGGCCGTGCTTGCCTCGGGCGCCGCGACGGTGCTGGACGCCGATGCGCTGACCAGCTTTGCGGCCGACGCCGGCACGCTCTACGGCGCCATCAAGGCCGCCGAGCGCCCGGTGGTGATGACGCCCCACGAGGGCGAGTTCCAGCGGCTGTTCGGCGACGTGCCCGGCGGCAAGCTGGAGAAGGCCCGCGCAGCGGCGGAGCATTCGGGCGCCATCGTCATCCTCAAGGGCAGCGATACGGTCATCGCCAGCCCTGACGGCCGCGCCGCCATCAATGCCAATGCCCCGGCCTGGCTGGGCACGGCCGGCTCCGGCGACGTGCTCGCCGGCATGGTGGCGGGGCTGATGGGGCAGGGCATGGAGGGCTGGGAAGCGGCCTGCGCCGGCGTGTGGCTCCATGCCGAGGCGGCGAACAGATTTGGCGGCCCGGGGCTGATCAGCGAGGACCTGCCGCTGCTGGTGCCGGGGGTGCTGGCGAGCCTTTGACCCATCTTCCCTCTCCCCTTGAGGGAGAGGGTGGATCTTCCGCGTTCAGCGGGAGATCCAGGTGAGGGGTGCTGCGCGCTCCCATGCTGCAATGCTTCAGGTAGCAAAGAGACCCCTCATCCGCCCTTCGGGCACCTTCTCCCTCAAGGGGAGAAGGGAAGAAAGATCAGCGCCAGCGCACCATAAGCCGTTCCAGGCCATGGAAATGGTACACGTCATTGTAGCTGGGCGCTTCGGCCAATCTCAGCTTGGGCAGGCGGCGGAACAATTCGCTGAACGCCACCTGCAGCTCGATGCGGGCCAGCGGCGCGCCGATGCAGAAGTGGATGCCGGCGCCGAAGCTCACATTGGCGCCATCGCTGCGGAACGGGTCGAACGTGTTGGCATTGGCGAAGCGCCTGGGGTCGCGATTGGCGGCGCCCAGCATCAGCCCGATAACATCGCCCTTGCGGAGCTGCAGCCCCTCGTAATCGAGGTCGCTCAGTGCGTAGCGGGTGAACATATGCAGCGGCGCGTCGAAGCGCAGGCATTCCTCCACCGTGGCTTCGGTCTGTGCGTCGCTGGCGAAAAGCGTAACCGGATCGATACCGCTTTCGAGGATGGACTTGACGCCATTGCCGGTGGTGTGGACCGTGGCCTCATGCCCGGCATTGAGCAGCAGGATGGCGGTGGACATGACCTCCTCGTCGCTCAACCGGTCGCCGTCGCGATCGGAGGTCAGCATATGGCTGAGCAGGTCCTCGGTCGGGCGCTTGCGGCGCTCGGCAATGGCCTCGGCGACGAAATCCATGAAGTCCTGCGAGGCCTGGTTGGCATCGCGCTCGGTCGCCTCGCTGACGCCGAACATGTACATGGCCACCATGCGGTTGGACCAGTTGAGCAGGCTCGGCGCGCTTTCGGCGGGCAGGCCGATCATCTCGGCGATGATGATTGCCGGGATCGGTGCGGCGAAGGCCTTGATCAGGTCGACGCTGTCTTCGCCTTCGAAGCCGTCGATCATCTCGTTGGCGAGCCGGATGATGCGGGGCCGCAGTTGCTCGACATGGCGGGAGACGAAGGCGCGGTTGACCAGGGTGCGCAGGCGCGTATGGCCCGGCGGCTCCAGGTTGAGCAGGGAGTGCTTTTCGGTGAGGTCGAAGGCGGCGGTATGCGGCTTGGGCGCGGGCATGCCGAGCTCCTCGCGCGTCGCCACATGCAGGATTTCGCGGCCGAAGCGCTTGTCGCGCAGCAAGGCGCTGACATCCTTGAAGCCGGCAAAGCACCAGTGGCCATACTGGTCCCAGAAGAAGGCCGGGTTGCCGGCATGGAGCCGGTCATAGAAGGCATAGGGATTCTGGAAGAAGGCTGGGTCGCGCGGATCGGCGCTGGCGCGGCGGTTTTCGGGGACGTCGGTGATCGGCTTGAGCTGGATGATGGCGGCCATGGAAATCAGTATCTTGGGAAGGGCGCGATGACCTTACGAGGTCGCCGCGATGAAGCAAACGGCGGAGATGCCTTGCTCCCGCCGAAAAAATCGCTAGTCAGGGGCAAGAGATTTTGAGGAGCCGTTCCGTGAGCGATCTGACCCTGAGCCAGGCCATCGACAACATCTATGCGTCGATCAAGAACAACAACGAGGATCTGGACCTCCACATCGCCGCGCTCAAGGCGGCGATGGCCAAGGAAGGCGCCAAGGAGGCCGTGTTCGAGCCGGCCAAGCTGGCCCAGTCCAACCGCCAGGGCCGCAAGATCATGCAGTCCTATTTCAAGAAAAAGGGCGTCGCGGTCAGCTTCTCGGCCTAGCGCTCCATTCACCTTGCCGTCACATCGGGCAAACGCGCTATTGAAGCCTGCCCCAATGCCGCCTATCTGTGCCTTTACCCGCTTTTAAGGCGGCGTGGGCTGCAATCAGTCGCAGCGTCGATTCGAATTCGATACGATCCCCGGACCCCCGATGTCCGAGTTCGGGAAGGGATCGTGTTTCAATCCAAGCAATGCTGGCCCGGTCCGATACGGCACAGCTAAGGGGCACTACATGCGGGATCCGCACGATACTTACATGAACACGCTCGTTCCCATGGTGGTCGAGCAGTCCAATCGGGGCGAGCGCGCCTTCGATATCTATTCGCGCCTGCTGCGCGAGCGCATCATTTTCGTGACCAGCGTGGTCGAGGACAATATGGCGAGCCTTATCGTGGCTCAGCTGCTGTTCCTCGAATCGGAGAATCCGAAAAAGGAAATTTCGCTCTATATCAACTCGCCCGGCGGCGTGGTGACGGCGGGTCTTTCCATCTACGACACGATGCAGTTCATCCGCGCGCCCGTCGCCACCATGGTGATGGGGCAGGCTGCCTCCATGGGTTCGCTGCTGCTGGCAGCCGGCGAGGCCGGCATGCGCACGGCACTGCCCAATGCCCGCGTCATGGTGCACCAGCCGTCCGGCGGCTTCCAGGGCCAGGTTACCGACATCCTGATTCATGCCAAGGAAGTCGAGGGCTTAAAGCGGCGTCTTAATCAGATTTATGAGAAGCACACCGGCCGCACTTACGAGGAAATCGAGAACGCTCTCGAGCGCGATCGCTTCCTGTCGCCAGAGGAAGCCAAGACTTTTGGCCTCATCGACAACGTCTGGGACAAGCGCGTCGTGCCCGAGGCGCAGGCCTGATCGCCCGCGTTAAGCACATTGCTGATGCGCCGTGGACTGTGATCCAGACGCAATTGCACCAAGCCGGATCGGTCTTTAGGATCGGTTCGGCTTAGACTTTCTTTAGGCTCGAGCGTTACCGTCACTGGCAACGCTTGGTTTTGGGGGCGCTCTGGCCCCCGGGAGTGACTGGATGTCCAAAGAGACAACGAACGGCGAAACCTCGAAGAACACGCTCTACTGCTCGTTCTGCGGGAAATCCCAGCATGAGGTTCGCAAGCTGATCGCCGGTCCGACCGTGTTCATCTGCGATGAATGCGTCGAACTGTGCATGGACATCATCCGCGAAGAGAACAAGACCAGCATGGTCAAGTCCTCCGATGGCGTGCCGACACCGGCAGATATCTGCAAGGTGCTCGACGACTATGTCATCGGCCAGTTCCGCGCCAAGCGCGTGCTCTCCGTGGCTGTCCACAACCACTACAAGCGCCTGCACCATTCGTCCAAGAACCAGGATATCGAGCTTTCCAAGTCTAATATCCTGCTGATCGGGCCGACCGGCTCGGGCAAGACGCTGCTGGCCCAGACGCTGGCCCGTATCCTCGACGTGCCATTCACCATGGCTGACGCCACGACGCTGACCGAAGCGGGCTATGTCGGCGAGGATGTGGAGAACATCATCCTCAAGCTGCTGCAGTCGGCCGACTACAATGTCGAGAAGGCGCAGCGCGGCATCGTCTATATCGACGAAGTCGACAAGATCTCCCGCAAGTCCGACAACCCGTCCATCACCCGCGACGTTTCGGGCGAAGGCGTGCAGCAGGCCCTGCTCAAGATCATGGAAGGCACCGTGGCTTCGGTTCCGCCCCAGGGCGGCCGCAAGCATCCGCAGCAGGAATTCCTGCAGGTGGACACGACCAATATCCTGTTCATCTGCGGCGGCGCCTTTGCCGGGCTGGAAAAGATCATCTCGGCCCGTGGCGAAGGCTCGGGCATCGGCTTTGCGGCCACCGTCAAGGACCCGAACGACCGTCGCGTCGGGCAGATCCTGGCCGATGTCGCACCGGAAGATCTGGTCCGTTTCGGGCTGATCCCCGAATTCATCGGCCGCCTGCCGGTGCTGGCAACGCTCGAGGACCTCGACATTGCCGCGCTGATCGAAATCCTGACCGCGCCCAAGAACGCCCTAGTGCGCCAGTACCAGCGCCTGTTCCAGATGGAAGAGGTCGAGCTGACCTTCCACGAGGATGCCCTCAAGGCGATCGCCGAGAAGGCCATCGAGCGCAAGACCGGCGCCCGCGGCCTGCGCTCGATCATGGAAGCTATCCTGCTCGACACCATGTACGACCTGCCATCGCTCGAAGGCGTGGAAGAAGTGGTGATCTCGGAAGAAGTGGTGAAGGGCAAGGACGTGCGTCCGCTCTACATCTATTCCGAGCGCAAGAAGGACGAAGCGCCCGCAACGGCGTAACGACTTCGGGATTGAAATTGAAAACGCCGGGCCTCGCGCCCGGCGTTTTTGCTTTTGCCTCTGTCGATTGCGGGGCGATTGTTTCGTCGTGATGGAGACAGACAGGAGCCAACCATGGCGATGCAGGACGCCGGCAAGCCGCGCACGATCGAGGAGTTCAACGCCATCCAGGATCCGGAGGACCGGCAGATCTGCGAGCTGCTCCGGCAGGTCATCGATGACGGCCTGCCGGAGGCGGAAAGCCGGATCTGGCACGCCCACCCGGTGTGGTTCCTGGCCGGCAACCCGATCGTGGGCTACAGCAAGCTCAAATCCTGTGTCCGCCTGCTGTTCTGGAGCGGGCAATCCTTCGATGTGCCGGGACTGGCGCCGGAGGGGACGTTCAAGGCCGCGGAAAAGCGCTACGCCTCTGTCGCGCAGGTCGATGTCGATGAGCTGCGAACCTGGCTCGAGCAAGCCAGGTTGATCCAGTGGGACTACAAGAACATCGTCAAGAAGCGGCGTCTCGACCGCATCAGCTGAGGTCAGGCCGCTTGCCGCGGTACTGGTCCGACATAGACCGACATGGGCCGGATCAGGCGGCCATTGAGGGCCTGTTCGCGGGCATGGGCGATCCAGCCGCCGACGCGGCCGGCGGCAAAGACGCAGGTGAAGGCGTCGCGGGGGAAGCCGAGGGCTTCCAGCAGCAGCGCGGTGTAGAATTCCACATTGGTTTCCAGCGGCCGGTCGGGCTTCTTGCGCTTGAGCAGGTCGAGCGCGGCCTGTTCCACCGCTTCGGCGAGCGCCAGGCGGGCGGGCGCGATGGCGCCGGATGTCGCCAGCAGGCGGACGGCCCCCTTGAGCGCATCGGCACGGGGATCGCGGACGCGATAGATGCGATGGCCGAAGCCCATCAGCCGCTCGCCTCTGGACAGGGCATCGTCGAGCCAGGCCGGGGCCCCTGCGGGCTGGCCGACGGCGTCGAGCATGTCGAGCACGGGGCCGGGGGCGCCGCCATGCAGCGGGCCCTTGAGGGCGCTGAGGGCGGCGAGCACGGCGGAGGCGAGGCCGGCCTGGGTTGAGGCCACCACCCGGGCGGCAAAGGTCGAGGCATTGAGGCCGTGATCGGCAACGGTCACCAGATAGCGATCGAGCGCGTCAGCCTGCTGCGCGGTCGGCATGGTGCCGGACAGCATGCGCAGGAAATCGGTGGCATGGGCAAGTCCGGCGTCCGGCGCGACGGGGGCGAGGCCGTTGCGCAGGCGCAGCAGGGCGCTGGTGAAGACGGCGGGCGCCGCGACCAGCTGAAGGGCCGGATCGATGCCGTCGCCATCGGGCAGGCGGGCCATCAGGGCGCGCAGGCCATCAACGGGGGGCAGGGCGACGATGGCGGGATCGGCCGACGCGACATGGGCGAAGACGGCCTGGCGCGCTCGGCCCAGCGCCGCGGGCAGATCATCGGGCAGCGGCAGGAAGCCGTCGCAGAGCAGGCGCAGCACATTTTCGTAGCGGCTGGTGGCCACCAGTTCATCCAGCGATATGCCGCGCACGATCAGCCGGCCATTGGCGCCGTCCACGTCGGACAGCACGGTTTCGGCGGCAACCACGTCTTCCAGACCACTTTTCATCACACACTCCTTTGGCTTGTTGCCGGCAAGACTAGGCGTGCTAACATTGACGTCAATCTTGACCAATTGGATCAATGTATCTGCCATGGACTGGCTGACCGCCGCGGAAGCTCTCGATCTGCTCGGCACGCAGAAGCAGACGCTTTATGCCAATGTCAGCCGCGGCCGGATCAAGGCCAGGCCGGACCCCTCCGACAGCCGCAAGAGCCTCTATCGGGGTGACGATGTGCGACGCCTGGCGCGGCGCGCCGCCGGCCGAAGGCGGCAGGATGCCGTAGCCGCGCAGGCCATGCAGTGGGGCGAGCCGGTGTTGCGCACCGGGATTTCGACGGTCCTGGACGGACGACTGCTCTATCGCGGGCAGGATGCCTGCGCGCTTTCCGAGGGCGCCACGCTGGAGGAGGTCGCCGCATTGCTGTGGCGGGCGCCGTTCAGCAGCGTTGAGGCGTCATCCGCCGAGGCTGGTGGGGGAATGCCGGCGGCCTTTGTCGCGCTGGCCAGGCGGGCAGCGGTATCAATGCCGGTCGCGGGGGCGCCGGCCTCGGAAGCCGGGCAGGTGCTGGCGGAAATGGCGCAGGCGCTGGGCGGCGATGCGCAGCAGGGGGAATGCCTGCATCAGCGGCTCGCGCGGCATTGGGTGCGGCCCGATGCTGCCGATATCATCCGGCGCGCCTTGGTGCTGCTCGCCGATCATGAGCTGACGGCCTCGACCTTTGCCGTGCGGGTGGCAGTCTCGACCGGGGCATCGGTATGGGCGGGGGCGCTGGCGGGGCTGGCGACGCTCAACGGGCCGCGCCACGGCCTGGCGTCACGCGAGGTGGCGGTGCTGGTCGAGGATATCGGGCACGATCCCGACCCGGAAACGGCCTTGCTCGACTGGCTGGGCGAGGGACGGCATGTGCCGGGCATTGGGCATCAGCTTTATCCCGAAGGCGATGTGCGGGCCGTGGCTTTGCTGGACCAGTTCAACCCGCCGGAGGCCTTCATCGCGTTCCGGGAGGCGGCCGAGCGCGTCACGGGCGACGCCGTCAATGTCGACTTCGCGCTGGCGGCACTCGTTGTCGCGCATGACCTGCCCAGGGATGCGCCGCTGGTGCTGTTTGCCGTGGCCCGGACCGTGGGCTGGCTGGCGCATGCGCTGGAGCAGATGGCCAGCGGCCAGATCATCCGGCCGCGGGCGCAATATGTGGGGGCTTCACCTGTCCCTCTGGTCGAGAGTTGAGCCGTCTACGCCGGCTCCTGCACTTTCCGGGCGGCGACGGTGCCGACCAGTTCGCCATAGAGGTTCTTCGGGTCGGCCAGTTCGGGGATGAGATCCACCAGATGCCGCCTCTCCGCGGTGAGGTCGTGGACCAGCCGCAGCGCCGAGAAATCCTCCACGGCAAAGCCGACCGAATCGAAGACGGTGATGTCGGCCGCGCTGGTCCGGCCATCCTTGACGCCGGCAAGTACTTCCCAGAGCTCGGCCACGGGATAGTCGGCTGGGGCCTGCTGGATTTCGCCCTCGACGCGGGTCTGGGGCGTGAACTCGGTGAAATACTTGCCCACGCTCAGAATGTCGGCGGCCAGCTCGGTCTTGCCGGGGCAGTCGCCGCCAATGGCGTTGATATGGGTGCCGGGGCTGAGCATGGCGGCATCGATGACGGCCACTTGGCCTTTGACCGCGGTGCAGACGGTGACGATATCGGCTCCGGACACGGCCGCCTCGACGGACGCCGCGCGGACCAGCGTCATGCCGAAACCCCCGGCATTGGCCATGAACTTGTCGACGGCCCGGGGATCGGGGTCGTAGACCCGGATTTCCTCGATGCCGAGCAGCGCCTGGAAGGCGAGGGCCTGGAATTCGGACTGGGCCCCGGCGCCGATCAGCGCCATGACCCGGCTCTCGGGCCGCGCCAGGACCGAGGCGGCGAAGGCCGAGGTGGCGGCAGTGCGCAGGGCGGTCAGCAGGGTCATCTCGCTGATCAGCAGCGGATAGCCGGTGGCGACATCGGCCAATACGCCGAAAGCGGTAACGGTCAGCTTACCGGTCCGGGGGTTGGACGGGTGTCCGTTGACATATTTGAAGGTGTAGAGCTGCCCGTCGGAGGTGGGCATCAGCTCGATCACGCCATCCCGGGAATGGCTGGCAACGCGGGCGGATTTCTCGAACTCGCTCCAGCGCGAAAAGTCGGACCGGATATAGCCGGCCAGCTGGGTGAGGAAAGCCTTTGTACCGGTGGACCGGACTAGCCTCCTCATGTCTTCGACCCCGATGAACTGCGTCATTTTCTGGCGCTCCTAGATGCTGGTTGCCGCTTCGGTGATGTCGATGCGCGCGCTCTGGCGCGGCATGATCTGGCGGCCGAACAGGCTTGCCGCCAGGTCGACCAGCAGCCGGGCACTCATGCCGGCGTGGTCGAGGTAGGGATTGAGCTCGACGATGTCGAGCGAGCCCATAGTGCCGCTGTCATGGATCATCTCCATGACCAGGTGCGCCTCGCGAAAGGTCAGGCCACCGGCTACGGGCGTGCCGGCGCCCGGCGCGATGGCGGGGTCGATGGCGTCGACGTCGAGGCTCACATGCAGGTGGCCGCCCGCGGCCTCCACCCTTGCCAGCACGTCGCGCATCAGCGCCACGACGCCCATTTCGTCGATGCGGCGCATGTCGATGACATCGACGCCGCGCCGTTCGAGTAGTTGCCGCTCCGGCCGGTCGATCGAGCGGGCGCCGAAGACGGTGACGTTGCGCGGATCGACCTGGCCCCGCCAGTCGCCCTGGTATTCCGGCCCGAAATCGGGTTCGCCACAGAGCAGGGCCAGCGGCATGCCGTGGATATTGCCGGTCTCGGAGGTGGCCGGCGTGTTGAAATCGCCATGGGCGTCGACCCAGAGCACGAAGAGTGGCTTGCCAATCGCCGCGCAATGGCGCGCCACGCCTGAAATGGTGCCCATGGAGAGCGAGTGGTCGCCGCCGACAAAGGCGGGCAGGCGGCCCGCGCCGAGGCTTGCCAGGGCCTGCGCGCTGCTCTGGCGGGCAATGGCCAGCACTTCGGCCTGCCGCTCGCCGGAGAGGCGCCAGGGCGTGCCGCCGGCGGCGCGATAGTCCCAGACCAGGTCGCCATGGTCGCTGACCGTATAGCCCAGCGTGGCCAGCGTCTCGATCAGTCCGGCGACCCGCATGGCGTCGGGGCCCATGCCGGAGCCGCGGCAGGAGGCACCGGCATCGCTGGGGATGCCGAAGAGATCGATGGCAGGGGCGGCGGCATAGCTCATTGAACAAATCCTGCGCGTCACCGGATCGGGCCCGGATCATTTGATGTCCGCCCAGTGTGCCCAGCCGTGCGCTGTGCGAATAGCCAGATTTGTGCTATATATGCGCAGTCAATCGTTCAGTTTGCCAAGTGTGGATGCGCATAATGATCCTCGATGATCTCGATTACCGGCTGATCGCGCTGCTGCGCACCAATGCGCGCACTCCGGTCAACAAGCTGGCACTGGACCTCAAGGTCTCGCGCGCCACCGCCAAGGCGCGCATCGACCGGCTGGTGGCGGGCGGGGCCATAGCGGGCTTTACGGTGGTCATGGCTGCCGCGCCCAGCCAGGGCATTCGCGCCATCACCATGGTGGAGGTCGACGGCAAGCATGAAGCGGCGGTGATGAAGCGGCTGCTCGGCATGCCCCAGGTGCGCCAGCTGCACAATACCAATGGGCGCTGGGACATGGTGGCCGAGCTCGAAGCGCCCGATGTCGAGGCCTTCGACGACCTGCTGCGGCAGATCCGACAGATCGACGGGATTGCCTCCACCGATACGAGCATTTTGCTCAAGGCACGGCGAAGCGTGGGGTAGGGGGCATATCCATAGTGCAGCCAAGGCACAGCCCTGTTTCCGTGCTGCTACGCATATCTCCTGTGCGTAGTTGGGTTAACCGTGACAATTCCACGAAGGTTGACTTGTGTACCCGATAGGCGGACCTATTTATTAACCGGAATCAGCCCAGCATCTCATGCTGTAGCTGTCTACAACGGGCGCGCTACCATCTCCCTTCCCCCGCGCGCCCCGGAAAGGATACGAGATGACGGACGTCACCCCCGCCACTGGCGATGCAAGCCGGGACCGGGTTTACCCAGTTCTCCCCCTGCGTGATATCGTCGTTTTCCCCGGCATGATCGTGCCGCTGTTCGTTGGCCGCGAGAAATCGGTCAAGGCGCTCGAAGAGGTCATGCGCGACGACAAGCACATTCTTGTCGTGACCCAGAAGAATGCGCAGGACGACGATCCGGCACCAGACCAGATCTATGCCACCGGCACCATCGCCACCGTGCTGCAACTGCTCAAGCTGCCCGACGGCACCGTCAAGGTGCTGGTCGAGGGCCTGCACCGTGCGACCATCGATCGCTACCTGCAGACCGTCGACTATTTCGAGGCTGAAGCCTCCATCCTGCCCGAACCGGTGGAAGACGCGACCGAGCTCGAGGCCCTGTCGCGCTCGGCCAGCACCGAGTTCGAGAACTATGTGAAGCTCAACAAGAAGATCTCGGCCGAGGTCGTGGCCGCGGTCGGCCAGATCGAGAACCACTCCAAGCTTGCCGACACCATTGCCAGCCACCTGGTCATCAAGATCAACGAGAAGGAAGACCTGCTCTCGACCCTGTCGGTCGCCGAGCGCTTCCAGAAGATCCTCGGCCTGATGGAAGGCGAGATCGGTGTGTTGCAGGTGGAAAAGCGCATCCGCAGCCGCGTCAAGCGGCAGATGGAGAAGACGCAGCGCGAGTACTACCTCAACGAGCAGATGAAGGCGATCCAGAAGGAACTGGGCGACGGCGAGGAAGGCTCCAACGAGATCGCAGAGATCGAGGAGCGCATTGCCAAGACCAAGCTTTCCAAGGAAGCCAAGCTCAAGGCCGAGGCCGAGCTCAAGAAGCTCAAGTCGATGAGCCCGATGTCGGCTGAAGCCACCGTGGTGCGCAACTATCTCGATACGCTGCTCGGCCTGCCCTGGGGCAAGAAGAGCAAGGTCAAGCGTGACCTGGTCCTGGCCGAAAAGGTGCTGGACGAGGATCACTACGGCCTCGAGAAGGTCAAGGAACGGATCCTGGAATACCTGGCCGTGCAGGGTCGTACCGGCACGCTCAAGGGCCCCATCCTCTGCCTCGTCGGCCCTCCGGGCGTCGGCAAGACCTCGCTGGGCAAGTCGATCGCCAAGGCGACCGGCCGCGAATTTGTGCGCATGGCACTCGGTGGCGTGCGCGACGAAGCCGAGATCCGCGGCCATCGCCGCACCTATATCGGCTCCATGCCCGGCAAGGTGATCCAGTCGCTCAAGAAGGTCGGCAAGTCCAACCCGCTCTTCCTGCTCGACGAGATCGACAAGATGGGCCAGGACTTCCGTGGCGATCCGAGTTCGGCACTGCTCGAGGTGCTCGATCCAGAGCAGAACCACACCTTTGCCGACCACTATCTGGAGGTCGACTACGACCTTTCGGACGTGATGTTCGTCACCACGTCGAACACGCTCAACATCCCCGGCCCGCTGATGGACCGCATGGAGATCATTCGCCTGTCGGGTTACACCGAGCAGGAGAAGCATGCGATCGCCAAGCAGCACCTGATTCCGGAGACCCTCAAGGAAAACGGCCTTGCCCATGGCGAGTTCGAGCTTTCCGACGAGATGCTGACCGCCCTGATCCAGCGCTACACCCGTGAAGCGGGCGTGCGTAACCTCAAGCGCGAACTCAGCAAGCTGATGCGCAAGGCCGTGGCCGAGATCGTCAAGACCAAGGTCAAGACGATCACCATCGACGAGGCCAAGCTCACCCAGTATCTGGGTGCCGACATCTACAAGCACGGCGAGATCGAAGCCGAGTCGCAGGTTGGCCTGGTGACGGGCCTGGCATGGACATCGGTGGGCGGCGAGCTGCTGACCATCGAAGGCGTGATGACGCCGGGCAAGGGCCGCATGACGGTTACCGGCAACATCAAGGAAGTGATGAAGGAATCGCTGACCGCGGCAACGGCCTATGTCCGCTCCCGCTCGATCGATTTCGGCATCAAGCCGCCGATGTTCGACACGCGCGACATCCACGTCCACCTGCCCGAAGGCGCGACGCCCAAGGATGGTCCGTCGGCCGGTATCGGCCTGGCGACTGCCATCGTCTCGGTGATGACGGGCATTCCGGTCCGCAATGATGTCGCCATGACCGGCGAGATCACGCTGCGGGGCAGGGTGCTGCCCATCGGCGGGCTCAAGGAGAAGCTGCTTGCCGCGCTGCGCGGCGGCATCAAGACGGTGCTGATCCCTGAAGAGAATGTGCGCGATCTCGCCGAGATCCCGGACATCGTCAAGGAAGGCATGGAAATCGTGCCGGTCAGCCGCATGGATCAGGTGATCGAGCGGGCGTTGGTGCGCAAGCCCGAGCCGATCGAGTGGAACTTCGACGAAGCCACGCCGGCCGTGTCCACCACGGTCGACGCCGCCTCCGACGATGCCACAGCCGGCCTGCCGCACTAGGCCGGTCTGATTGAATGAGAAACGGCGGCCCGCATGGGCCGCCGTTTTTCTTTGAGTGAGCTGTTTTTGGCAGCTAGGTGAACCTCGCCGCCTCATCCTCCGTCGGCATCCTGCCGTTGGGCGTCATCCTGTTGACGGCGTCGGGCAGGGTCTTGGAGAGACGCTCCAGCAATTCGGCCCGAGAGAGGCCGGTCTTCTGGGTCAGTTCAGCAATGGTCTCTTCGCCCAGGGTGTCCTCAAGATCGGCTGCGTCAACGGGGGCATTGTCCTCGTCGGCATTGATCCAGCTGTCTGCCTGTCGGCCGTGTCCCGTCTGGCGGAAGCGATCGACAAGATCACCCAGACCACCGCTCAATACGCTGCCGGCAGAGGCGCCGCCCAGCGCGCCGCCCAGGCCGTTCAGCAAGTCGCCAAGGCCTCCGGACGACTGACCGGGATTTGCGGGATCGGCGGATTGGCCACCCGCCCCGTTGAGCAGTTCGCCAAGTTTGTCACGGTTCTGGTAGCCCGCCACGGCCAGCAGGCCAAGCAGGGCAACCATTGAAGGCATTCCTCGCGCCATTTGTAATCTCCCGTCCTGGTTTATTCCCGGCGGCGGCCGGCAATCATGCCCCAAACGACGAGCACGATGATGGCACCCACCACGGCCCCGATCAGCCCCGCGCCCTCGCCGGGTGCGTACCAGCCCAGTGCCTGGCCGAGAAACGACGCAACGAAAGCGCCGACGATGCCCAGGATGGTGGTCATGATGAAGCCCGATGGCTCATTGCTGCCGGGCATGATGAACTTGGCGATGATGCCGGCGACGAAACCGATGATGATTGTCCAGATAATGCCCATGGTGTGCTCCGGTATTGGGTGCATGCAGCAACGCCGTTCGGACCAGCTCGTTCCCGCCGGGCCACAGGCAGGCCCGGAAGGATCGCGTGTCGGCGCATGCCGGTATGGCTATCCAGCCATGCGCTCGAACTTCTGCACTGCCGGATCGATGGCGTCCCAGGGATGACCACGCATGCTGTAGGTCAGGGCCTGCGGCTTGAACTGGCTGGGGTCGTCGAGGGCGGTGGCATGGACGGCGATGATGTCCGGCATGGCGGTGAAGGTCAGGTAGACCGGCGTGCCGCAAGTGGGGCAGAAGGCGTGGAGCTTGTCGTGCCCGCTATCCGCGGTGACGCGCCATTCCGATGCCATGCCGGTGATCCGCATGGCGCTGCGGTGCGGAAAGGTCAGGTATGAGCCGTGGCCGGTGCCGCTGCGCTTCTGGCAGTCGAGGCACTGGCAGTGGTTCTGGAAGATCGGCTGCTGGGTGGTCGCGAAACGGATGGCGCCACAGGCGCAGCCGCCGGCATAGGACATGGCCATGGGTTGATCTCCCTGCGTCATGCCGCCGGCTCGGCCAGCTCTGGAAGCGCCCCGGTGCCGGTTTCGATCAGCTGCTTGAGGCTGCCCTGGATCAGCGATGTCCAGGCGTCGGTGCAGATATCGTAGCACTCCACTTCGGGCTTGAGGCCGACATGGGTGAAGGTGACTTCGGTGTGGCTGCCGGTATGGACGATGTCGAAGGCGATCGTCGTGCCGGTCCATTCGGTCCGGTCCTTGAGGAAGCTGAGGTCGGCATCGAGCACTTGCCAGGCGACGCGCCGGCCGGGTACGAGTTCGGTCACCTCCTGCCTGGAATAGTGCAGGTCCTGGTAGCGATAGGTGAACACATCGCCGAGCTCGGTGCTGTCGCCCTCGAAGGCGCCGCTCCACCAGGCGCGGGGGTTGATGATGGCGGCGAAGGCCGCCTCGGGGCTCCGGTTCACGGTGAAGGTGGTTGTGTAGCTTGGCGTCGTCATGGGTTGCTCCTTGGCTGGGTTGTGGCCGGCGCGCAGCTGTCCATGCCCTGAACGAGCACTGGCTGCGGCCGGATGAAAGTTGATTGGGGGCGCTAGCGGCGGCGGTCAGGCGGCCTTGGGCTTGGCGAAGATGTCGAGCGCGCGGCCCGTCTCGAGGAAGGACTTGAGACTGGACAGGACTATCGGCCAGCCCTTGCTGATGCCCTTGGCCATGCCGCCGCCGGCGAGCAGTTCGTCATGGGCGACGGTCAGGCGCACCATGTCGTCATATTCCTCGATATCGAAGGTCACGCGGCTGTAGCTGTCGGGGTCGGCTTCCTGCGACGCGTTGGTCCAGGTCATGACAAGGCGTTTGGGCGGGCTTACCTCCACCACCTTGCCGACCAACTCGACTGTGCGCTCGTCATTGGCGCGGATATGTTCCCAGCGCGAGCCGGGCTGCCAGTCCGATACATTCTCATGGCCCCAGTAGCGCCGTGCCAGCTCTGGCCGGGTAATGGCTTGAAACACCTTGTCCGGGGTCGACTGGATATAGGTCACATAGACAAAGCTGGTTGTCTCTTTGGCGGTCATTCCTGGTTTCCTTCGAGTTCCGTCTTCAGGTCGTGCAGCGTCTTGAGCCGCTCAAGTTCGAATTTGCGCACCCAGCGCTCGTAGATGTCGTGCAGGGGCACGGGGTTGATGAAATGCAGCTTTTCCCTGCCGCGCTTTGCCGTGCTGACCAGGTTGGCCTCTTCTAGCAAAGCGAGGTGCTGCGTTGCCGATTGCCGCGCCATGGCCAGGTTTTCGCAAAGCTGGCTGAGCGTCTGGCCGTTTTTCTCGTGCAACAGGTCGAGCAGCTGCCTGCGGGTGGGGTCGGCCAGGGCCTTGAAAACCTTATCTGCGTCCATCGTTCTCTCAAATCTGCACTACAATATGCAGGCAAATACCTGCATGTCAAGGGCAGGCATTTGCCTGCATTTACGCCATGCCCGCGGTTGCCGAATAGCCTCGGAACCCGCAGGAAAGCCCGGAAAACGGGCGAAAACCTACAATCCGGACTTGCAGGGCCAATCTTTCCGGTCCATTAACAGCTTTGCACCGTCCGGCCTCGCAAAAAGCCCGGAAATCCTTGCGTTTCACTCAGAATCGACCAAGGGTTGCCGCGTTTTAGGCTTCGCCAGCGAGGGCGGGCAAATCCACTGTGAGGAAACGCTATGAACAAGAACGATCTGGTTGGCGTCGTCGCCGACAAAGCGACGATCACCAAGGCACAGGCCGCTGAAGCGGTTGACGCAGTGTTCGAGGCCATCACCGGCTCCCTGAAGGCTGGCGAAGAAGTCCGCCTCGTCGGTTTCGGCACCTTTGCCGTGTCGGCACGCAAGGCTTCGACCGGCCGCAACCCTGCCACTGGCGCTGAAATCCAGATCCCGGCCTCCAACCAGGCCAAGTTCAAGCCCGGCAAGGGCCTGAAGGACGCGATCAACTAAGATCACGTCGGATCACTACGACGATCGGCCCCGTGCGCATCGCGCCGGGGCCATTTCATTTGCCGGTTGACGATAGCGGGCAGGGGCCCTAATCAGGGCCACCTTGCCAAGGCCGATCCGGCCCGGCGGGCGATTAGCTCAGTTGGTAGAGCGCCTCGTTTACACCGAGGATGTCGGCGGTTCGAGTCCGTCATCGCCCACCATTCTCCCTCCACCGCGAAACCTGCAAGCAAAGTGCCAGCATGCTGGCAGCGGGCGCTTCTCATCCTTCACATCCAGAATCATGCGCTAGACCTTGTGGCGACGGGCCTTTTCCACAGCCTGAAGCCGCATTCATGAAAATGTCGCCTGGATGGTGACTTGCTCGCTTGACTTGCCCCTGAGGGCTGGGTAAACGGACGCCACGTTGCGCGAACGACTTGTTTGCAAGCGCTGCGGGAGTAGCTCAGTTGGTTAGAGCGCCGGCCTGTCACGCCGGAGGTCGCGGGTTCGAGCCCCGTCTCTCGCGCCACCCTTTCCCAGGGTTTGCGCACCTTTCCCCCAGTTTCAGCCTCGAGTTCTGCTTCATTTCCGCGTGAAGCGGCTGATCCGATGTAACCCAGAGCGCATATAAGTCGAACTTACGGGCAACTGCCTCAACCAAGGGTTCGCAAATGTCTCGCTCTCTCACCATTGCACACGATCGCGCCGCCAGCTGGCGCGCCACGTTGGCGGCCATGCTCGTCCTGCCCGCCATGGCGCTTGGCTTTTGGAGCCAACCCGCCGCCGCCCAGGAGGCGCCGGTGGTCATCCCCGCACCACTGACGGATCTCAGCGAGACCGGCACCTCGGCAACGGCCGTCTTTGCCGGCGGATGCTTCTGGGGCGTGCAGGGGGTGTTCCAGCATGTGAAGGGCGTGACGCGCGCGGTCTCGGGCTATTCCGGGGGCGCGGCGGAAACCGCGACCTACGAACAGACCAATAGCGGTACGACGGGCCATGCCGAAGCGGTGGAGGTGACCTATGACCCATCCGTGGTGAGCTATGGCGATCTGCTGCAGATCTACTTCTCGGTGGCGCATAATCCGACGCAGCTGAACTACCAGGGACCCGACCGCGGTACACAGTATCGCTCGACAATCTTCGTGGGCAGCGATGAACAGGCCGAGATCGCCCGCAGCTATATCGCGCAGCTCGATGATACGGGCCTGTTCGAGGGGCCGATCGTAACGACGATCGAACCGCTGGACGCCTTCTATGACGCCGAGCAGTACCACCAGGATTTCCTGACGCTCAATCCGACCTGGCCCTATATTGTCTATCATGACCTGCCCAAGATCGCGGCGCTGAAGTCGATCTTTCCCGACGCCTATCGCGACGAGCCTGTGCTGGTGGGTACGCTGTAGGGCTGCGCGCCGGCACGGTGTGGCTGTTCGGCAACTGCTACCCGATGCCCTATTTTGGCCCCGTGGGTGTCGGGTTTTTGCCGGGAATGTTGGACAAACGAGGTGATTGGCTCCCGGGCATCCCGATTTGGTGGTCCGGGCGCGGTACACGACCTAGGCGGAACCGGCCCTACGGCGCCGCGTTCATCAACGGATGGTCCCGCAGCAAGGAGAACGGCGATGAGCTTGTTCAAGACTTTGGCGCTTACGACGCTCGCCACCGCGCTCTCCGCGGGCACAGCCCTTGCGGCAGACATGATCACTGTTCCCACCAGCACACCGGTCGAAATGCCGGTCTATGAAGAGTCCGGATTTGACTGGAATGGCTTCTATGCTGGTGTTTACGGCGCGGCCCAGAATGGCGCGACCAGCGGTACGCAATATGGCCTTGGCATTCAGGCGGGCGTCAACGCGCAGTTCGACTTCTATCTGCTGGGTGCCGAAGTCGCCGTCCATGGCATTACCGGCGATGTGGGCGAGACCACCTATGGTCAAATCCTTGGTCGGGCCGGTCTGGTGGTGACCGATGATGTCGTCGTCTACGGCGCGGGCGGCTATGGCATTGACCTGGGGGCACCCGACGAGAGCGACGCCCTGCTGGGCGGCGGCGTGGAACTGGCGGTCACCGACAGCATCTCGGTGGAGGCGCAGTACCTGCACGGATTTCCGCTTAATGGCGGCAATGCCAAGGACCAGTTCACGGTGGGCGCGAACTTCCACTTCTAGCGTGCCAGCGGCAGGAATTATCGAATCAAGGCCCCGCTCCGACGGGGCCTTTTTGTTGCGGCGCTCGTTTGGCGGCGCGACTCGGTCACGCCCCGATTGCGACACCTCGTCGCCCTGCAGGCGCGGCCGATAGGTGCAATTTGTCTCAAATTGGGCCAATTGCGCGGTATTGAGGCAACACACCCCCGCAAATGGTCATCGAATCTTATCCGCACTGAGTGATTTGAGCGAACCGAGGCTTGTCACGCGCGTTGAGCTGATGCATCTAGTCGGTCGACTACGGTTAACTCTATGGGAGTGCAAGATATGTTTGTACGTTCGCTTTCTCTCGGTGTGGCTGCTGCCGCGCTGCTCGCTGGTGGTGCTCAGGCCGCCGACCTCATCATCCCGACGACCCCGCAGCCGATCTATGAAGCTGCTGGCTTCGATTGGGAAGGTCTCTATGTCGGTGCTCGCGCTGGTGGCCAGTTCACCGGTTCCGACGCCAGCACCTATGCCGGCTATCCGATCAGCTCGACCTCGGGCGTCCTCGGCGTTGCTGCCGGCGTGAACTTCCTGCCGATGGATCCGCTGCTGGTCGGCGTTGAAGTCACTGGCGACTACATCTGGAACAACGCGTTCAGCACCGGCGAATTCTTCGCCAACCTGCGTGCTGGTGCCGTTGTGACCGATTCGGTCCTCGTCTATGCCATCGGTGGCGTTGGCACCAACAACCGCACTGGTTTCAACCAGGGCGTGTACCAGCTCGGCGGCGGCGTCGAACTGGCTGTGACCGACTCGATCTCCGTCCGCGGTGAACTGGTTGGCCAGGGTGACTTCGACGGCGCTGCTGACCCGTTCTTCGAAACGGCCAAGGCAACCGTCGGCGTGTACTACCACTTCTAAGTTTTGCAATCGGCAGGGCGGTTCGCCGCCCTCTCGACCTAGCGTCTTGCAAACCCAATTCGGCGAACCACAGCAGTGGTTCGCCGTTTTGGTTTTGGCCCGCTTTATGCGGGCCTTTTGCTATCTGGTGGCCATCACCCCAGGGTGGATGGAATCCAAAATCGGCGAAGATTGCAGCATGCTTTTGTCGTCCAATTTGCGAGATGGTGGCTAATCTTGCGGGCAGTTGGCGATTGAATATATGATTATTCTGGTCATATTTTCTTTCCCTTGAAACCCGATAGCCAAAGGTCTAAGCCCAAGCCATCAACTGTCGCGTTGGTTCGCTTGCCCCAATTGCTTGCGCAACCCTCGCAACCCCGGTCGCCCGACCGGCCTAGAAACAGGCTGCCGCATGACTGATTTGCTCAGCGACTATCTGCCGATTGTCATCTTTATCGCCGTGGCCGGCGTTATCGGACTGGCCCTCCTGGTTGCTCCTTTCATTGTCGCCGTGAAGAACCCCGATCCCGAGAAGGTTTCGGCGTTCGAAGCAGGTTTTGATGCCTTCGACGATGCGCGCATGAAGTTCGACGTGCGATTCTATCTCGTGTCGATTCTCTTCATCATCTTCGACCTCGAAGTGGCGTTCCTGTTTCCGTGGGCGGTGGCCTTCCATGATGTCGGCTGGTTCGGGTTCTGGTCGATGATGATTTTCCTCGGCGTACTGACCGTCGGCTTTATCTATGAATGGCGGAAAGGGGCCCTGGAATGGGATTGAGTGAACCAACCGGTACGCTGGTGGCGCCACGTCCGACCGGGCTTGTCGACCCGCGCACCAATCAGGCCGCAGGCGCCTCGGATCCGTTCTTCACCGACGTGACCGACGAGCTGGCCGACAAGGGTTTTCTGGTTTCGACCGTGTCGCAGCTCGTCAACTGGGCGCGTACCGGATCGCTGATGTGGATGCAGACGGGTCTGGCCTGCTGCGCCGTCGAGATGATGCAGATGTCGATGCCACGCTACGACATCGAGCGTTTCGGTACGGCGCCGCGCGCTTCGCCGCGTCAGTCGGACGTGTTGATCGTCGCTGGCACCCTGACCAACAAGATGGCCCCGGCGCTGCGCAAGGTTTATGACCAGATGCCGGAGCCGCGCTACGTCATCTCCATGGGCAGCTGTGCCAATGGCGGCGGCTACTATCACTATTCATATTCGGTCGTGCGCGGCTGTGACCGCGTCTTGCCGGTGGACGTCTATGTTCCCGGCTGCCCGCCCACGGCAGAAGCGCTTCTTTACGGCATCCTGCTGCTGCAAAAGAAAATCCGCCGCACCGGCACCATCGAACGCTAGGTTCCCAGAATGGATGAAACTATCCAGGTCGATCCGCTAGTGGACCTTGGCGAGCATATTGCTCGCTCGCTGGGCACGGCTGTCCTGTCCCAGGAAGTGGCCTTTGGCGAACTGACCCTGAACGTAGAACGCGACGCAATCGTGGCGGTTGCCACTTTCCTGCGCGACGATCCACGCTGCCGCTTCATCAGCTTTGTCGATGTGTGCGGTGCCGATTATCCGGCGCGCGACGAGCGGTTCGACGTGGTCTATCACTTCATGAGTCCGCACCTGAACCAGCGCGTCCGCGTCAAGCTGACGGCCGACGACGTGACGCCGGTGCCGAGCATTACCGGCGTATTCAAGGGCGCTGAGTGGTTCGAGCGCGAGGCCTATGATCTCTACGGCATGCTGTTTTCGGGCCATGGCGACCTGCGCCGCATCCTGACTGACTATGGTTTTGACGGGCATCCGTTGCGCAAGGATTTTCCGACGACCGGCTTCGTCGAGGTCCGCTATGACGAGGAGCGCAAGCGCGTCGTCTATGAGCCCGTCAAGCTGATGCAGGAATACCGTTCGTTCGACTATCTGTCGCCCTGGGAAGGCACTGATTATGTGCTGCCCGGTGACGAGAAGGCCAAGCCATGAGTGTTGAAGCCGAAGTCCGCAATTTCACCATCAACTTTGGCCCCGTGCACCCCTCGGCGCATGGTGTGCTGCGTCTGATTCTGGAACTCGACGGCGAAATCGTCGAGCGCGTCGATCCCCATATTGGGCTGCTGCATCGCGGCACCGAGAAGTTGATCGAATCCAAGACGTATCTGCAAGCCGTGCCGTATTTCGATCGCCTCGACTATGTGGCACCGATGAACCAGGAGCATGCCTTTGCCCTGGCCGTCGAGAAGCTGCTGGATCTCGAAGTGCCGCGGCGCGGGCAACTGATCCGCGTGCTCTATTCGGAAATCGGGCGCCTCCTGGCGCATCTGATGAACGTCACCACCCAGGCCATGGACGTCGGTGCGCTGACGCCGCCGCTCTGGGGCTTCGAGCAGCGCGAAAAGCTCATGGTATTCTATGAGCGCGCTTCGGGTGCGCGCATGCATGCCGCCTATTTCCGTCCGGGTGGTGTCCACCAGGACCTGCCGCAGGCGCTGATCGACGATATCGAGACCTTCTGCGAGACCTTCCCCAAGGCTCTGGCCGATATCGACAGCCTGCTCACAGAGAACCGCATCTTCAAGCAGCGCAACGTCGATATCGGCGTGGTGAAGCTGGAAGACGCATGGAACATGGGCTTCTCGGGCGTGATGGTACGCGGCTCGGGCGCCGCCTGGGACCTGCGGAAGAGCCAGCCCTACGAATGCTATGCCGAGATGGATTTCGACATTCCGATCGGCAAGAACGGCGACTGCTACGACCGCTATCTCATCCGCATGGAAGAGATGCGCCAGTCGACCCGCATCATGAAGCAGTGCGTGGACAAGCTGAACGCGCCGGACGGCAAGGGGCCAGTCTCCTCGCTCGACGGCAAGGTCGTTCCGCCCAGCCGTGGCGAGATGAAGCGGTCGATGGAAGCGCTGATCCATCACTTCAAGCTCTATACTGAAGGCTATAAGGTTCCTGCCGGCGAGGTCTATGCCGCCGTTGAAGCGCCCAAGGGCGAGTTCGGCGTGTACCTCGTCAGTGACGGCACCAACAAGCCCTATCGCTGCAAGATCCGGGCCCCGGGTTTTGCGCATTTGTCGGCCATGGATTTCCTGTGCCGCGGCCACATGCTGGCCGACGTCTCGGCCATCCTGGGCTCGCTCGATATCGTGTTCGGAGAGGTTGATCGCTAATGGTTGCGCGTCGCCTTGCGGATGAGTCGGTTCAACCGGCCGCGTTCGCCTTTACCGCTGAAAACGCCAAATGGGCGGAATGGAAGATCGGGCTCTACCCGGCCGGCCGTCAGCAATCTGCCGTCATCCCGCTGCTCATGCGCGCCCAGGATCAGGACGGCTGGGTCAGCCGCGCCACGATCGAGGCGATCGCGGATATGCTCGGCATGGCCTATATCCGCGTGCTGGAAGTGGCGACCTTCTATACCCAGTTCCAGCTGCAGCCGGTCGGCTCGCGGGCGCATGTGCAGGTTTGTGGCACGACGCCATGCATGCTGCGCGGCGCCGAGGGGCTGATCGAGGTCTGCAAGAGCAAGATCCACCACGAGCCGCACCATCTGAGCGATGATGGCACGCTGAGCTGGGAAGAGGTCGAGTGCGCCGGTGCATGTGTCAATGCGCCGATGGTTGCCATTTTCCACGACACGTTCGAAGATCTGACGCCGGATCGGCTGTCCGAGATCATCGATGCCTTCCAGGCCGGCAAGGCCGATACGGTCAAGCCAGGCCCGCAGATCGAACGGCTGCACTCTTCGGCAGAAGGCGGCCGGACGACGTTGCTGGAAACCCCGACTGCCAAGCGCGAGAAGTTCGTTCCGCCCGCGCCGCCCGCCGATGCCGCTCCGGCAGCACCTGCCGCTCCGGCTGCGCCCCAGGCGCCGACCACGGCCGGCAAGCCCAAGGATGTCAGCGAGGAGTCGGCTCCGGCCATCAAGGGTCCGGCGCCGCAGGCAAAGGTGTCCCAGGCCAAGGCCGAAGGCGAGCGCAAGGCGGCCGATGCGTCGGCCGGTGCGGATGGCGAGCCCAACAAGGCGATGCGTCCTGCCGCGATTGGCGCCGAATCCGACGCGAGCAAGGTCGATGGCGGCAAGGCCCCCGGCAAGAACAAGACGGCCGAGCCCGCCGAAGGCGGCGCCAGCACCTCGACCAAGAAGACGCGCACGATCATTGCGCCCAAGGCCAATCCCAAAGAGGTCAATCCCGTTGCGGAAAAGGGCGGCGCTGCGCCGCTTTTTGCCACGCCAGCCGGCGGAGCGGATGATCTCAAGCTGATCTCGGGGGTGGGCCCGGTGCTCGAGGGGCGTCTCAACGCCCTGGGCATCACCAAGTGGAGCCAGGTCGCTGCCTTTTCGGCGGACGACATCGCCAAGGTCGAGGAGGTGCTCAACTTCAAGGGGCGCGTCTCTCGTGACAACTGGCTGCGGCAGGCCGAGGTTCTCGCCCGTGGCGGCGAGGCAGAATATATCCGCGTCTTCGGCAAGAAGCCGCGTTAGGAGTGTGAAGAGTGCTCGCTGACAAGGACCGCATTTTCACCAATCTCTACGGCCAGGGCGACTGGACGCTCGAGGGCGCGCGCTCGCGCGGCGCCTGGGTGGGCACCAAGGAGTTCATCGACGCCGGTCGTGACTGGATCACCAACGAGGTCAAGGCCTCGGGCCTGCGTGGCCGTGGTGGCGCCGGTTTCCCGACTGCGCTCAAATGGACCTTCATGCCCAAGGTCAATGATGGCCGCCCGCATTACCTGCTGGTCAATGCCGACGAGTCCGAGCCCGGTACCTGCAAGGACCGCGATATCCTGCGCCACGACCCGCATCACCTGGTGGAAGGGTGCCTGCTGGCTGCCCGTGCCATGGATGCGCACCTGGCCTTCATCTATGTGCGCGGCGAATTCATCCGCGAGCGCCAGCGCCTCGAGGCCGCCGTCGAGCAGGCTTATGAAGCCAAGCTGATCGGCAAGGACAATATCCACGGCTGGGACCTGGACATCATCGTCCATCACGGCGCGGGCGCTTATATCTGCGGCGAAGAAACCGCGCTGATGGAATCGCTGGAAGGCAAGAAGGGCCAGCCGCGCCTCAAGCCGCCATTCCCGGCCGGCATGGGCGTCTATGGCAATCCGACCACGGTGAACAACGTCGAGTCGATTGCCGTCGTCCCGGAAATCCTGCGCCGTTCTGGCGCATGGTTCGCCTCCATCGGCCGCGCCAACAATACCGGCACCAAGCTGATGTGCGTCTCCGGCCATGTGAACAAGCCGGCGACCTTCGAAGAGGCCATGGGCGTCACCTTCGAGGAAATCATCGAAAAGCATTGCGGCGGTATCCGCGGCGGCTGGGACAACCTGCTGGCGGTGATCCCGGGCGGCGCTTCGGTTCCTTGTGTACCCGGCGAGAAGATTCGCAACGCTGTCATGGATTTCGACGGACTTCGTGAAGTCGGATCTTCGCTTGGCACGGCGGCTGTCATCGTCATGGACAAGCAGACGGACATCATCAAGGCCATCTGGCGCCTGTCGGCTTTCTACAAGCACGAGAGCTGCGGCCAGTGCACGCCATGCCGCGAAGGCACCGGCTGGATGATGCGCGTCATGGAACGCATGGTCGAAGGGCGCGCGCAGAAGCGCGAGATCGACATGCTGTTCGAGGTGACCAAGCAGATCGAAGGCCACACCATCTGTGCGCTGGGCGACGCTGCCGCGTGGCCCATCCAGGGGCTGATCCGCAACTTCCGCCACGTCATCGAAGAGCGGATCGACCAGTACACATATTCGTCCACCAGCGACGGCGCCGTGCCGTCGATCGCTGCGGAGTAGGGCCATGGCTTCCATCAAGGTCGACGGCCAGCTCGTCGAAGTTCCGGACTATTACACGCTGATGCAGGCTGCCGAGGCAGCAGGCGCGGAAATCCCGCGCTTTTGCTATCACGAGCGTCTGTCGGTGGCCGGCAATTGCCGCATGTGCCTCGTCGAGGTGAAGGGTGGGCCACCCAAGCCGCAGGCCTCTTGCGCCATGGCGGTCAAGGACTTGCGTCCCGGCCCGAATGGCGAGCCGCCTGAAATGTTCACCAACACGCCCATGGTCAAGAAGGCCCGCGAAGGCGTGATGGAATTCCTGCTGATCAACCATCCGCTCGATTGCCCGATCTGCGATCAGGGTGGCGAGTGCGACCTGCAGGACCAGGCCATGGCCTATGGCGTGGACAAGAACCGCTTTGCCGAGAACAAGCGCGCCGTCGAGGACAAGTATATTGGCCCTCTGGTCAAGACCTCGATGAACCGCTGCATCCACTGTACGCGCTGCGTCCGCTTCACCACCGAAGTCGCCGGCATCGCGGAAATGGGCCTGCTGGGTCGCGGCGAGGATGCCGAGATCACGACTTACCTGGAAAAGGCGCTGACCAGCGAATTGCAGGGCAATGTCATCGATCTTTGCCCCGTTGGTGCGCTGACGTCCAAGCCATACGCCTTCAACGCGCGTCCGTGGGAACTGGTGAAGACCGAATCCATCGACGTGATGGATGCCGTGGGCTCCAATATCCGCGTCGACAGCCGCGGTCGCGAAGTGATGCGCATCCTGCCGCGCCTCAACGAAGCCATCAACGAAGAGTGGATTTCGGACAAGACGCGCTTCGTCTGGGATGGTCTCAAGAGCCAGCGGCTCGACCGGCCCTATGTACGCAAGGGCGGCAAGCTGCAGCCCGCGAGCTGGGACGAGGCGCTTGCCACCGTCGCAGCGCGTATCAAGAAGGCCGGCAACAAGGTCGGCGCCATTGCCGGTGACCTGGCCGCTGTCGAAGAAATGTATGCGCTCAAGGCGCTGCTCGCCTCGGTCGGCTCCGGCATGACCGATGTGCGTCCCGCCATGTCGGGGATCGATCCGTCGATGCCGCGCTCGGCCTATATCTTCAATCCGACGATTGCCGGCATTGAAGAGGCCGACGCCATCGTGATCATCGGGGCCAATCCGCGCAAGGAAGCGTCGCTGATCAATGCGCGCATCCGCAAGACCTGGCGCGCCAAGGGCCTGCCGATTGCCGTGATCGGCGAACAGGCTGACCTTACCTATAGCTACAGCTATCTCGGCAGCAGCCTCGAGGCGCTTGCAGATCTGGTTGCCGGCAAGGGCTCCTTTGGCGAGATTCTGGCCAAGGCCCAGCGTCCGTTGATCATCGTCGGCGAAGCGGCTGTTTCGCACGCAACGCTCGGCAAGCAGGTTGGTCGCGATACCATCGCGATGGCTGCGAAGCTGGCGACGGCGGGTGCTGACGTGGCCGAAGGCTGGAATGGCTTTGCCCTGCTGCACAATGCAGCGAGCCGCGTTGGCGGCATGGATATCGGCTTCGTGCCGCATGACGGCGGCGTTTGCTCGGCGGACCAGATTGGCCTCGCCGGCAAGGGCGAGCTTGACGTGCTCTTCCTGCTCGGCGCCGACGAATACGACATGTCGGCCATGGGCAAGGCTTTCGTCGTCTATGTCGGTACGCATGGTGATGCCGGTGCGCACCGCGCCGATGTCATCCTGCCGGCGGCGACCTATACCGAAAAGTCCGGCACCTATGTGAATACCGAGGGTCGCGTGCAGGTGACCAATCGGGCCGTGTTCCCGCCGGGCGATGCCAAGGAAGACTGGGCCATCATCCGGGCGCTTTCGGGCGCCCTGGGCAAGCCGCTGCCGTTCAACTCGCTGACGCAGCTGCGCGCCGCCATTTATGCGGAATTCCCGCATCTGGCCCGCATCGACCAGATTGCACCCGGTTCAGTGGCCGATGTCACCAAGCTGGCCAAGGCCGCTATCAAGTCCAAGTCTGCCCCGTTCGGCTCGGCTGTCGCCGATTTCTATCTCAGCAATCCGATCGCTCGCGCCTCTGCCGTCATGGGCGAATGCGCGGCAACCGCAGCCGGTCTCCGGCAGGCAGCGGAGTAGGGGAGTACAATGGACTTTATTCTCTCCGCTCTCGACTACCTGCTCGGCATCCCGGTTCTCGGCTGGGGTGTGCAGATAGGGCTCATCTACAAGATCCTGCTGGTGCTGGTATCGCTGCTGGTCTTTACGGCATTCATCCTGCTGGCCGATCGCAAGATCTGGGCGGCCGTGCAGATCCGCCGCGGCCCCAATGTGGTTGGTCCCTTCGGCCTGCTGCAGAGCTTTGCCGACCTGCTGAAATTCGCGCTCAAGGAGCCGATCATTCCGGGCGGCTCGGACAAGGTGCTGTTCCTGCTGGCCCCGCTGCTGACCGCCACACTGGCGCTGGCCGGCTGGGTGATCATTCCGTTCGGCCCGGGCCTCGTTCTGGCTGACATCAACCTGGGTATCTTGTATCTGCTCGCCATCTCGTCGCTGGGCGTCTATGGCGTCATCATCGGCGGCTGGGCATCGAACTCGAAGTATCCGTTCCTCGGTTCGCTCCGCTCGGCGGCGCAGATGGTGTCCTATGAGGTTTCCATTGGCCTCGTCATCATCACCGTGCTGCTCTGCGTGGGTTCGCTGAACCTCAGCGACATCGTGGTCGCGCAGCAGGAGATGGGCCTGGCCCATACGCTTGGCGTGCCGTGGCTGAGCTTCCTCAACTGGTTCTGGCTGCCGCTGTTTCCGATGTTCGTGGTGTTCTACATCTCGGCCCTGGCGGAAACCAACCGCCCGCCCTTCGACCTTGCAGAAGGCGAATCCGAGCTGGTGGCCGGCTTCATGACCGAATATTCGGCCACGCCCTACATGCTGTTCATGCTGGGCGAGTACATCTCGATCCTGCTGATGTGCGCCATGACCACCATCCTGTTCCTGGGTGGCTGGGCCTCGCCGATCGACCTGCCGCCCTTCACCTGGATTCCCGGCGTGGTGTGGTTCGTGGTCAAGCTGAGCATGGTGTTCTTCATGTTTGCCATGGCCAAGGCCATCGTGCCGCGCTACCGCTACGACCAATTGATGCGCATTGGCTGGAAGGTTTTCCTGCCCATGTCGCTGGCCATGGTCGTCATTGTTGCATTCGTCCTCCAGCTTACGGGCTGGGGCTGGCAAGGAGGGATGGCCTGATGCGCGCCGCCCAGTTCGTCAATACGCTGCTGCTTACGGAGCTGGTGAAAGCCTTCTTCCTGGCCATGCGCTATTTCTTCTCGCCCAAGCCGACGATCAACTACCCCTTCGAAAAGGGTCATGTGAGCCCGCGCTTCCGTGGGGAGCACGCCTTGCGCCGCTACCCCAATGGCGAAGAGCGCTGCATTGCCTGCAAGCTGTGCGAAGCCATCTGTCCGGCCCAAGCCATCACCATCGAAGCTGGTCCGCGCCAGAATGACGGCACGCGCCGCACGGTGCGCTATGACATCGACATGGTTAAGTGCATCTATTGCGGCTTCTGCCAGGAGGCCTGCCCGGTCGACGCCATCGTCGAGGGGCCGAATTTCGAATTTGCTACCGAAACGCGTGAAGAGCTCTACTTCTCCAAGGAGAAGCTCCTCGCCAACGGCGATCGTTGGGAGCGTGAAATCGCTGCCAACCTCAGCGCCGACGCACCGTATCGCTGAGAGAGAAGAGCATGACCCTTCCGCTATTCTTCTTCTATCTGTTCTCGGCAATCGCCATTGCGTCGGCCCTGATGGTCATCTCCGCGCGCAATCCGGTGCATGCGGTGCTGTTTCTCATCCTGACCTTCTTCAACGCCTCGGGCCTGTTCATGCTGGCCGGCGCCGAATTCCTCGCGCTGCTGCTGATCGTGGTCTATGTGGGCGCCGTGGCCGTGCTTTTCCTGTTCGTCGTGATGATGCTCGACGTCGATTTCGCTTCGCTGCGCCAGGGCTTCCTGCAATACGCGCCTATCGGCGTGGTGGTTGGTGCGATTCTGCTGCTGGAGCTGCTGCTGGTCGCAGGCAGCTTCGTGGTGTCGCCTGAGGTTGCCGCCGGGTCGGCGCTGCCGATGGATGGCGCGGTCGACAATATGCGGGCGATCGGGCTGGTGCTGTATACGCGCTACATCTTCCTGTTCCAGGGCGCGGGTGCGGTGCTGCTGGTGGCCATGATCGGCGCCATCGTGCTGACGCTGCGCCACAAGTCGAACGTCAAGCGGCAGGATCCCATCGTGCAGGTTGGCCGCAAGGCCTCCGAGACGCTGGAAGTCGTCAAGGTCAAGAGCGGTCAAGGGCTGTAGGAGGCAAACATGGGCTTGGGTATCGGGCTCGGTCACTACCTGACCGTAGCAGCAATCCTGTTCACGCTCGGCGTGTTCGGCATCTTCATCAACCGCAAGAACGTCATCGTCATCCTGATGTCGGTCGAGCTGATCCTGCTGGCGGTGAACCTCAATATGGTGGCGTTCAGCGCCGAGCTGAACGATCTGCAGGGGCAGATCTTCGCCCTGCTGATCCTGACCGTGGCGGCCGCCGAGGCTGCCATCGGCCTCGCCATCCTCGTCATTTTCTACCGCAACCGCGGCTCGATCGCGGTTGAAGACGTCAACCAGATGAAGGGCTAAGAACCACCGCTATGATTCAAGCGATTGTTTTCCTGCCCCTTATCGGTGCGCTCATCGCGGGGCTGCTGGGCCGTACCATCGGCCACCGGCCGAGCGAGTATATCACCACCGGGCTGCTGCTGATCTCGGCTGTGCTGAGCTGGGTCGTCTTCCTGCCGGTCGCCTTTGGCGGCGGGCTGATGGGCGCCGAGGTCGAGGGCCATACGGCTGTGCTCAAGGTCGAGGTCATGCGCTGGATCCAGGTCGGCGACATGGATCTGCGCTGGGTGCTGCGCGTCGATACGCTGACCGCCATCATGCTGGTCGTGGTCAACACCGTGTCGAGCCTCGTGCATGTCTATTCCATCGGCTACATGGCCGAAGACCCGCATCGCAGCCGGTTCTTTGCCTATCTGTCGCTCTTCACCTTCGCCATGCTGATGCTGGTAACGGCCGACAACTTCCTGCAGATGTTCTTCGGCTGGGAAGGCGTGGGCTTGGCGTCCTATCTGCTGATCGGTTTCTGGTATACGCGTCCATCGGCCAATGCCGCGGCCATGAAGGCCTTCGTGGTCAACCGCGTCGGCGACTTCGGTTTTGCGCTCGGCATTTTCGGCGTCTTCATGGTGCTGGGTCACATCGACTTTGACGGCGCATTCCATGCTGCCGAGGAATTCTCCACCACCGGCCTGCCGGTGATGCAGTTCCTGGGCTGGCAGCTCGATGCCATGACCGTCATCTGCCTGCTGCTGTTCATGGGTGCCATGGGCAAGTCGGCGCAGTTCCTGCTCCACACCTGGCTGCCGGACGCTATGGAAGGCCCGACGCCTGTGTCGGCGCTGATCCATGCCGCCACGATGGTCACGGCCGGCGTCTTCATGGTCGCCCGCCTGTCGCCGCTGTTCGAGACGTCGCCTTTCGCGCTCACCGTCGTGCTGGTCATTGGCGCCATCACCGCTTTTTTCGCGGCGACGGTTGGCCTGGTGCAGAACGACATCAAGCGGGTGATTGCCTATTCGACCTGTTCGCAGCTCGGCTACATGTTCGTGGCGCTGGGGGCAGGGGCCTATTCGGCGGGTGTGTTCCACCTCTTTACCCATGCCTTCTTCAAGGCCCTGCTGTTCCTGGGTGCCGGCGCGGTGATCCACGCCATGCATCACGAGCAGGACATGCGCAACATGGGTGGCCTCCGCAAGAAGATCCCGATCACCTATGCCATGATGCTGATCGGGACGCTGGCGCTGACCGGTGTCGGTATTCCGGGTTCGACCTTCCTCGGCTTTGCCGGGTTCTTCTCCAAGGACTCGATCATCGAGGCGGCCTATGCGGTGGGCGGAAATACCGGGATGTTCGCGTTCTGGCTGCTCGTCATCGCGGCGCTGTTCACCAGCTTCTATTCGTGGCGCCTGATCCACCTGACCTTCCATGGTTCGCCGCGCGACGCGCAGCATCATGGCGAAGGTCCGCATCCCGATCCGGCCCATGCGGCGCTCGAAAGCCATGATGAGCCGATCAATGACAGCAATGCCGATGATCATGGCGACCATGCTCACCACGGCTCGGCCTATGACCATGCCCATGAGTCACCCAATGTGATGCTGGTGCCGCTTTATGTGCTGGCCGCCGGGGCAGCGCTGGCGGGCGCGGTGTTCTACGGCATGTTCTTCCATGAGGTCGAGCATATCGAGCACTTCTTCGCCGGCTCGATCTTTGTCGACCACGAGATCATCGAGGCCGCTCACCATGTGCCCCTCTGGGTCAAGTGGAGCGCGACCATTGCCATGATCGCCGGCTTCGTCACCGCCTGGTACATGTATATCCGTCGCCCGGACGTTCCCGGCAACCTGGCAGCCACCAATCCGGGCCTTTATCGCTTCCTGCTCAACAAGTGGTACTTCGACGAGCTCTACGACACGATCTTCGTCAGGCCTGCCCTGTGGATCGGACGCGCCTTCTGGAAGGGTTTCGATGACTGGCTGATCGACGAGAGACTGTCCGAGGGCCTCGGCCGCCGGGTGCAGAATGTCACGTCCTGGGTCGTCAAGCTCCAGTCCGGCTATCTCTATCACTATGCCTTCGCCATGCTGATCGGCATTGCGGCACTGCTGACCTGGGCCATCGCGGCCGGGGGACTGATCTGATGACCTTCGAAAATACCATCCTCACAGTCCTCACCTGGCTGCCGCTTGTCGGCGCAGCGGTGCTGCTGTTCACGCCCGCCACCTCGCTCAACGCCATCCGCTGGATGACGCTGGCGGTGACGACCATCGTGTTCGTGCTGTCGCTGGCCATGTGGCAGACCTTCGATCCGTCCGATCCGGGCTTCCAATTCGTGGTCAACCTCGCCTGGATCGGCGACAGCATCGGCTATCGCGTCGGCGTCGACGGCATTTCGGTGCTCTTCGTGGTACTGACCGCGCTGCTGATGCCCTTCGCCATCCTGGCAAGCTGGGAGATCGACAAGCGGGTCAAGGAATACATGATCGTATTCCTCGTGCTCGAGACGCTGATGATCGGCGTGTTCACCACGCTCGACCTGGCCATGTTCTATGTGTTCTTCGAGGGCACGCTGCTGCCGATGTTCCTGATCATCGGCATCTGGGGCGGCGCGGCGCGCATCCAGGCCAGCTACAAGTTCTTCTTCTATACCTTCACCGGCTCCGTGCTGATGCTGCTGGCCATCATGGCCATGTACTGGAATGCCGGCACCACCGACATTGTCCAGCTGCTGACGCATGACTTCCCGGAATCCTGGCAGGTCTGGCTGTGGTGGGCGTTCTTCGCCTCGCTGGCGGTCAAGATGCCGATGTGGCCGTTCCATCGCTGGCTGCCGGAGGCCCACGTGCAGGCGCCGACCGCCGGCTCGGTGATCCTGGCCGCCATCCTGCTCAAGTTGGGCGGCTACGGCTTCCTGCGCTTCAGCCTGCCGATGTTCCCGGATGCCTCGCTGCAGTTCGCCAATATCATCTTCTTCCTGTCCGTCGCGGCGATCATCCTCACCTCGCTGGTGGCGCTGGTGCAGACCGATATCAAGAAGCTGATCGCCTATTCGTCCGTTGCCCATATGGGTTTTGTGACCATGGGCATCTTTGCCGGCAATGCCCTGGGCATCCAGGGCGCCATGTTCCAGATGATCAGCCACGGCATCGTGTCCGGCGCGCTGTTCCTCTGCGTCGGCGTCATCTATGACCGCATGCATACCCGCGACATTGCCGCCTATGGTGGCCTTGTCGAGCGCATGCCGCGCTATGCCTTCGCCTTCATGGTCTTCACCATGGCCAATGTCGGCCTGCCGGGCACGTCGGGCTTCGTCGGCGAGTTCCTGACCATGCTGGGCGTGTTCCAGGTCAATACCTGGGTGGCCTTCGGCGCTGCCTTTGGCGTGATCTTCTCGGCCTGCTATGCGCTCTGGCTCTATCGCCGGGTGATCTTCGGCGCCCTGACCAAGGAAAGCCTCAAGTCGATCCTTGATCTCAATCTGCGCGAAAAGGTCATCCTCTATCCGCTGATCGTGCTGACCATCGTCTTCGGCTTCTACCCCGCGCCCATCCTCGATACGACGGCTGCTGCCGTCGACAATCTGGTGGCCCATTATGCGACAGCGGTCGGCCTCGATCCTGCCGTGTCGCTGGCCGATGCGCAGGCGCCACTCGTCCATGCCGAACCGGTGGCTGCCGCTGAGCCGGCCGCCGCGCCTGCTGCCCACTAGGAGAGTCCCGTGAACTCAGACGTTATCGATTTCGCGAGCCTGGCTCCCGCCTACCCGGAAATGCTCCTGGCCGTGGGCGCCATCGTGCTGCTGCTCGTCGGCGTGGTGATCAACAAGGAGCGCTCCCTGCTGGTCTCCTATGGTGCAGTGCTGCTGCTCCTGGTCGTTGGCGCCGTCATCCTGTTCGCGCCTGCCGAAGGCGTGATCTTCAATGGCGTCTTCATTGCTGACAGCTTTGCCCGCTTCATGAAGGTGCTGGTGCTGGGTGGTTCGGCCTTCTCGCTGATGCTGGCCCTGCCGCGCGCCGAGGAAAACGGCACGCACAAGTTCGAGTATGCCATCCTCGTGTTGCTGGCGACGCTGGGCATGATGGCCATGGTTTCGGCCAATGACCTGATGAGCCTCTATGTCGGGTTGGAGCTGCAGTCGCTCTCGCTTTACGTGCTGGCCGCCATCAAGCGCGACGACAGCAAGGCGACCGAAGCGGGCCTCAAGTATTTCGTGCTGGGCGCCCTGTCCTCGGGCATGCTGCTCTATGGTGCCTCGCTGATCTATGGCTTTACCGGCCATACCAATCTGCAGGAAATCGTGCTGGCCATTGCCAATGAGGGCCGCTCGATCGGTCTCATCTTCGGCCTCGTCTTCCTGCTCGCCGGTGTTGCATTCAAGATTTCGGCGGTGCCGTTCCACATGTGGACGCCCGACGTCTATGAAGGCGCGCCGACACCGGTCACCGCCTTCTTCGCCACGGCTCCCAAGGTGGCTGCCATGGCGCTGCTGGTGCGGCTGGTGATGGACACGTTCCAGGGCATTGCCAGCGACTGGCAGCAGATCGTGATCTTCCTGTCGATTGCTTCCATGGTGCTGGCAGCCTTTGCCGCCATCGGCCAGCGCTCGATCAAGCGACTGATTGCCTATTCCTCGATCGGCCATGTCGGCTTCGCACTGGTCGGCCTGTCGTCGGGAACGCAGGTTGGCGTCGAGGGCGTGGCGATCTACATGGCGATCTATGTTGCCATGACGGTTGGCCTGTTCGCTTGCCTGCTATCGCTGCGGACCGATGCCGGTTACGTGGAAACCATCGACGAGCTGGCTGGCGCGGCGCAGACCCGGCCCTTCGTGGCGGCTATCATGGCCATCATCATGTTCTCGCTGATCGGGATGCCGCCGCTGGCAGGGTTCTTTGCCAAGTGGCACGCCTTCCTGGCCGCCATCGACGCCCAGCTCTATGTGCTGGCGGTGATCGGCGTGCTGGCTTCGGCCGTGAGCGCCTTCTACTACCTGCGAGTGGTCAAGGTGATGTATTTCGATGAGCCGGTGCGCCAGTTCCAGGCGGTTCCGGCCGAGCTGAACATCATCATGGCGGTCAGCGGTTTCCTGCTGGTGACCTATTACTTCACGGTCGGCAGCCCGCTGGCCAGCTATGCCCAGACGGCCGCCGGAAGCCTGTTCTAGGTGAGCGAGTTCGCTCTTGGACACAAGGCGCGCGCGGCCGGTTATCGGCTGCGCGGCTATGACAGCATCGGCTCCACCAATTCCGAGGCGCTCGCTGCTGCCTCAGCAGGCGATCCCGGCGGGATATGGTTTGCCGCGCGGCAGCAGACAGAGGGCAGGGGACGCCGGGGCCGCCAGTGGGAGAGCCCGCACGGCAACCTGGCCGCCACGCTCTTGATTGTGCCCGAGGCCGATCCCACCTTGGCGGCAACGCTGGGCTTTGTTGCCGGCGTTTCTCTCAGCACGGCCCTGTCGGCGATTTTGCCCGGCGGACTGGTAAAGATCGGTATCGACGGGGCGGATGGGCTGGGCGGCAATTCCCGCATTGCTCTGAAGTGGCCCAATGATGTGTTGGCCGATGGCGCCAAGCTTGCAGGGATATTGCTGGAAGCCAGCAAGCTGCCGGACGGTCGTCACGCCATTGCCATCGGCTTTGGCGTCAACGCGGTTGCGGCGCCGCAAGGTTTACCCTATCCCGCAACCAGTCTTGTCGAGCTCGGCGTCAGTCGGACCGCCGAGGATGTCTTCGAGGCGCTGAGTGATGCCTGGGTGGACGTTTTCGGGGTTTGGAATGATGGCCGCGGCATTGGCGACGTGCTGAAGCAGTGGCGCGCGTCCGCGGCCGGGATCGGCGCGCCGGTGGCCGTCAACCAGAACGGGGAAGTGCTCCGCGGCATTTTCGAAACGATCGACGACGCTGGACGACTGATCGTCCGCGCCGATGACAATCGCCGCATCGCGATCACCGCGGGCGACGTACATTTTGGGGCAACGGCCAGCGCCCGAAGCTGACCACAAACAACTGCGCAGGCGACCGGCGACCAATGATCGCTCCGGCGTTGCGCTCGAAAGGACTGAACTGACCCATGGCTAAAAACCAAAGGGATGAACTCGTCTTCGTGCCGCTCGGCGGCGTTGGCGAGATCGGCATGAATATGGGCGCATACGGCTTTGGGCCGGAGCGCTCGCGCAAGTGGATCGTCGTGGATTGCGGCGTGACCTTCGGCGGGCCCGACCTGCCCGGGATCGAGCTGATCATGGCCAATCCCGAATTCCTCGAGGAACGCGCCGACGACGTGCTGGCGCTCATCCTGACCCACAGCCACGAAGACCACTACGGCGCCGTGCTCGACCTCTGGCCGGGGTTTGAAAAGCCGGTCTTTGCCACGCCCTTCACCTCGGCCATGCTGGCCGCCAAGCGTGCAGGGGATGGCATTGTTGAAAATGTCGACATCACCATCATGCGTCCCGGCAAGCCGTTCACCGTCGGCCCGTTCACCATCGAGGCGATCAATGTCGCCCACTCGATCCCCGAATCCAATGCGCTGCTGATTTCGACGCCCGTGGGCCGGGTGCTTCATACCGGCGACTGGAAGCTTGATCCGACGCCGGTGGGCAATGCCCCGACCGATGTGGCGCGCCTGCAGAAGATCGGCGAGGACCGCTCGACACCTCTGGCGCTGATCTGCGACTCGACCAATGCGCTCAAGGATGGCGAGAGCCCCAGCGAGGCCGAAGTGGCCGCCAATCTGGCTGCGATGATCGCCGAGTCGCCCAACCGCGTCGCCGTGACCACCTTTGCCTCCAATGTCGGCCGGGTGATCTCGATCGTCCGTGCTGCCGAAAAGGCCGGCCGCCAAGTGGTGATGTCGGGTCGCTCGCTGCACCGGATTACCGGCATTGCCCGGGAACTGGGCATGCTCGAGGGCCTGCCGCCGCTGCTCGACCAGGATGCCTATCGCTCGATTGCCCGCAACAAGATCGTGCTGATCTGTACCGGTTCGCAGGGCGAAGCCCGCGCCGCCATCGCCCGCATCGCGCGCGGCGAACATCCGGTTATCGAGCTGGCTGCTGGCGACCGCATGATCTTCTCGTCCTGGGCCATTCCGGGCAACGAGCGGGAAGTCATCGACATCCAGAACATGCTGATCGACAAGGGCGTCGAGGTCATCACGCAGAATGACGGGCTGGTGCACGTGACGGGTCACCCGCGTCGTGACGAGCTGCGCAAGCTCTACAGCTGGGTGAAGCCGGAAGTGCTGGTGCCGGTGCATGGCGAAGCGGTGCATTTGCAGGCCCATGCCAAGCTCGGTCGCGAATCCGGCATCCCCAATGTCTGCGGCATCCGCAATGGCGATCTGGTGCGGCTCTTCCCCGAGACCATGACCTATCCGGCCGAAGTGCGCACGGGCGAGCTCTATCTTGATGGCCTCGTGCTGTGCACGCCGGACGAATCCGGTGTCAAAGGCCGTCGCCGCCTGTCCTTTGGTGGGCATGTTGTGGTCAGCCTCTGCGTCAACGGCAGTGGCCAGGTCGTTTCGGGCCCGGATCTGGTGATCGAAGGGCTGCCCGAGACCGAGGACGAGTCGCTGAGCGAGCTGGTGGAAGACACCGTTGCCGGCGTCATCAAATCCATGCCGCCCAAGCGGCGCAGCGACACCGAAGTGCTGAACTCGGCCCTGTTCAAGGCCATCCGCAACGAGGTCAATGCCTATTGGGGCCGCAAGCCGAACGTTTCGGTGTTCGTGCACCGGGTCTAACGCACGCTGCAGGCGCGCTGCGGCAATAAGCGACGGCGCTTCCCGCTTCCGTGGGAATGCCGCCGGGCGTATGTGAAGACCTGTCACGTCGCGAGGATATGCCCATGCAGATCGGCTCCATCATTGCCGTCTTCTTCGTCATCTGGTGGCTGAGCTTCGTCGCCGTGTTGCCGATCGGCAATCGCAGCCAGGCAGAGGCGGGGAACGTCGTGGCCGGCACCGATCCGGCTGCGCCTGTGACGCCCCGCCTGCTGCGCCGTGCCCTGATCGCCACCGGGCTGGCGATCCTGATGACGGGCCTGCTGTTCTGGGCCCTCAGCAACGAGGCACTGCACCACTACTGGAACCGCTGAGCGTCCGAGGTCAAAGCTAGCGCCGCTGGCGTTTCGGCTTTCCCACGGCATGGGCATGCGCCATTGCGAGCGCAGCGCTGAGGTCTTCCTCGGTGGCAGATGCCAATGTCACACAGGTCCAGCTTTGGCGACCCCAGGCGTTCTGGACCGGCGCAAAAACCTCCGGCGCCAGCTGGCATTTGAATTCCTGCTCGTCCGGGGAGAATTTGAGGTTTGCTGTCCCGCCATGCGCCGGCAGGGTCGCGTAGATGCGGTCGACCTTGAAGGCGGCCCGGTCGAAATGCGGCGCCTCGGTCGTGCCCGGCAGGGATAGAGCTATGCGTCTGAGGTCTGCCGCCTCCGCCATCTTGCGCCTTCTCAACTCGACGAACAGGGATATGTTCGAGCGCGGAAATAAAAAAGCGGGGCACAAGGCCCCGCTGAATTGAGTTTGTTCGACAATACGCTGGTCTTAGGCGCGCTACTGAAGCGCGCTGCCAACGCTCCTCCCTTGACGTTGTCGACGTCCGGCGATTTGTCACCGCCTGTGCTTTATTGCGAGGGACCCTAACAACAAGAATCCGACCTGTCACGTAGATTCTGCATGCCTTCCATGCTTGCATCGGATGGACGAGTAGGATTTGAGTGGGCATCAACAAAAGCCTTGAGTCGACGGTCATTTCGGGAGTTCACATGCGCCTGTCCCGCTACTTCTTGCCCGTGCTGCGTGACGTGCCCAAGGAAGCCGAAATCGTCTCGCATCGCCTGATGCTGCGTGCCGGCATGATCCGCCAGCAGGCCTCCGGCCTCTATTCCTGGCTGCCGCTCGGCTACAAGGTGCTGATGAAGGTGCAGAAGATCATCGAGGAGGAGCAGAACCGCTCCGGCGCGGTGCAATTGCTGATGCCCACGATCCAGTCGGCTGACCTGTGGCGCGAGAGCGGGCGTTACGACGCCTATGGCAAGGAAATGCTCCGCATCGAGGACCGGCACGAGCGCGAATTCCTCTATGGCCCGACCAATGAGGAGATGATCACCGACATCTTCCGCAGCTATGTGAAGTCCTACAAGGACCTGCCGCTGAACCTCTACCACATCCAGTGGAAGTTCCGTGACGAGGTGCGCCCGCGCTTTGGTACCATGCGAAGCCGCGAATTCCTGATGAAGGATGCCTATTCCTTCGATCTGAGCAAGGAAGCGGCCGTCGAGGCCTATGAGCGCATGTTCGTGGCCTATATGCGCACCTATGCCCGCATGGGGCTGACCGCCATTCCGATGCGCGCCGATACCGGCCCCATCGGCGGCGACCTCAGCCATGAGTGGATCGTGCTGGCCGATACGGGCGAGAGCGCCGTGTTCTGCGATCGGCGCCTGCTCGACAAGCCCATTCCCGGGCCCGATACCGACTTCCGGGGCGACCTCAAGCCGATCTTTGAGGACTGGACCTCGCTCTATGCCGCGACTGAGGACATGGTCGACATGGCCGAATATGAAGCTGCCGTGCCGGAAGAGCATCGCGTCTCGGCGCGCGGCATCGAAGTCGGCCACATTTTCTACTTCGGCACCAAGTATTCCGAGCCCATGAAGGCGACCGTGACCGGTCCCGATGGCAAGGAAATCACCGTGCATATGGGCTCCTATGGCATTGGGCCGACCCGTCTGGTGCCCGCCCTGATCGAGGCATTCCACGACGATGCGGGCATCGTCTGGCCGGTTTCGGTCGCGCCCTTCGAGGCGGTGCTCATCAACCTCAAGGCTGGCGACGCGGAGTGCGATGCCGCCTGCGACGCGCTCTATGCGGCGTTGAACGCAGCGGGCCTAGATATGCTCTATGACGATCGTGACCAGGGCGCAGGTGCCAAGTTCACCACGGCCGACCTGATCGGCATTCCCTACCAGATCATCCTGGGGCCGCGCGGGCTGAAGGCCGGGGAAGCCGAAATCAAGCATCGCAAGACCGGTGAGCGGGAGACGCTGCCAATTGCCGATGCGGTGGCGCGTCTCAAGGGCCTCATCGAACCGCAGCGAAAGACCGACATTTGACCGACACGGCGCCGCCTCTGCTGAACAAGGGCACGCGCGCTTTTTCGCGCTTTGAGTGGATGGTCGCTGGGCGCTATCTGCGCGCCCGGCGCAAGGAGGCGTTCATCTCCGTGATCGCCAGCCTCACCATGGTGGGCGTCGCCATTGGTGTGGCCACCCTGATCGTCGTCATGTCGGTGATGAACGGGTTCCGGGCGGAGCTGCTGACCAAGATTCTGGGCCTCAATGGCCATTTCACGGCCTATCCGATCGAGCGCGAATTCACCGATTACAAGGAAACGGTGGCTGCGCTCGAACAGATCGACGGTGTGAGCTTTGCCGTCTACTTCGTCGAGGGCCAGGTGCTGGCTTCGGGGCAGGGCAGTTCCACCGGCGTCACCGTGCGCGGGATGGACGAAGAAAACCTCAAGAAGCTCGAGCTGCTCTACAATTCTGCCGAACAGGGCGGCTGGGACCAGTGGGACGAGACCAAGGGCATCGCCATCGGTTATCGCCTGGCCCAGACGCTGGGCGTGTCGCTGGGCGACCAGGTGCAGATCATCAATCCCGACGGGGCGATGACGCCCTTCGGTTCGACTCCGCAGATCCGCTCCTATCCGGTCAATGTCATCTTCGATCTGGGCATGGTCGAGTTCGACAGCTTCTTCATGTACATGCCGCTCGAGCCGGCGCAGGACTATTTCAAGATGGTCAAGGAGGTGCTGAAGCCTGGCGCTCAGCCTCCCGCCACTGGCCCGCTCGATCCGCCTCCGACCGACGAGCAGATTGACGCCGCCTACGACCGCGTAGGGGAGGCCAGTGCGGCCGAGATATTCATCGACGACCCCGACAACACCACGGTGATGCGGCAGCGACTGCAGGCAGACCCTTCCGCCCGTCCGCTGGTGCTGACGGACTGGCAGCAGCGCAATGAGACCTTCTTCTCGGCGCTGCAGGTGGAGCGGGTGGTGATGTTCACCATCCTCTCGATGATCATCCTCGTGGCCGCATTCAACATCATCTCCAGCCTGATCATGCTGGTGAAGGACAAGAGCGCGGATATTGCAGTGCTCCGGACCATGGGCGCCACGCGCGGCGCCATCATGCGCATCTTCTCGATCACCGGCACGACAATTGGCGTGGTAGGCACGCTGAGCGGCGTGGTGCTGGGGCTGATCGTGGCTGCCAATGCGGAGCCGCTGCGCGCCTTCGTTTCCAACACGCTCGGCGTAGCCATTTTCCCGCCTGAGGTGTTCTTTCTGTCTTCGCTGCCTTCCAAGACGGACCCGATGGAGGTGACGGTTGTGGTGTGCCTTGCACTGGGGCTCAGCTTCCTCGCTACGCTTTATCCGGCCTGGCGCGCCGCCCAATACGACCCGGTCGAGGCCCTGCGCTATGAGTAAGCCGCATCTGGTGTTGACGGACGTCCACCGCCATTACGGCCAGGGCGACAAGATCGTCCGCGTACTCGAAGCCGCGAACCTGACCGTCCAGAGCGGCGAACTTGTCGCCCTGGTGGCGCCGTCTGGTGCCGGCAAGTCCACGCTGCTGCATCTGTCCGGCCTGCTGGAGAGCCCGCAAGGCGGGGAAGTCGAGATCATCGGCGTCAAGACCAGCAAGCTGGGTGACCGCGGGCGCACGCAGCTGCGCCGGTCCACCGTGGGCTATGTGTACCAGTTCCATCATCTGCTGCCCGAGTTCACGGCATTGGAGAATGTCTCCATGCCGCAGCTGATTGCCGGCAAGTCCCCCGCCGAAGCCAACAAGCGCTCGATGGAGCTGCTGGAACTGCTGGGAATCGCACAGCGCGCCAGTCACCGCCCGGCCGAGCTGTCCGGGGGCGAGCAGCAGCGCGTCGCCATTGCCCGCGCCGCAGCGAACCATCCCAAGGTCATTCTCGCCGACGAGCCGACAGGCAATCTCGATCCGGAAACCAGCGACCTGGTGTTTGGCGCCCTGGCCAACCTGATCAAGAATGAAGGCGCTGCCGCGCTCATTGCCACGCATAACCACGATCTGGCGCGCCGCGCCGACCGCATCGTGACTCTCAAGGGTGGGTTGGTGGTCGATCACACTCTGTGATCGGCCTGGGCATTGAGCTGGTCAGCGGTGACCGCTAGAGGGCGGCGGCTATATCCTTGGCCAGGGCTGCCAATTCGCCATCATCGGCCTTGCCGCCCCCATGTGCGCCCAGTGGCACGCCTGCATAGACCGGTATGACGTGGAAATGCAGATGGAACACCGTCTGCCCGGCCGGCGCCTCGTTGAACTGCGCGACACGAATGCCGTCCGCTCCCGTCGCAGTCTTCACCGCATTGGCGACCTTTTGTACCAGCGGGATGACCGCGGCGAGCGTCGCCGGTTGGGCATCCAGCAGATTGCGTGAGGGCGCCTTGGGGACGATCAGCACATGGCCGCGGGACTGGGGAAACAGGTCCATCATCACCAGCGCGACCTCATCCTCATGGACCTTGTGCGCCGGAATTTCCCCGCGCAGGATTTTGCCGAAGATGTTGGACGGGTCGTAGCTCATGGTTCACTCCGCCGGCTGGGAAATGTCCGGCTGCTCCTTCTGGAAGAAACGGAAACGGAAATAGTTGAGCACGGCCAGCCCGGTCAGCGTCACCGGTACGTAGCGGAAGCCGCGACGAATGAAGAACAGGGCGATATTGACGGCGGTCGCCGCGCTCATGGCGCCCTTGCCCATGGCTGAGGTGAAGGACGACGGCACGATATGGCGATAGATCAGGGCATCGGAGCGATAGTAATCGCGGGCCCGCAGGGCGAAAGCCCGCTTAGAGGCCGAATAGGCCTTGAGCTCATCCATCCCCATGTCGCCATGGAACTCCACTTCCGAGCCCAGTGCCCAGACTTCCGGTGGCGCCAGCCGCGTCTTGCCGATGTCCGTGAAGAGCTCGGTCAGCTCGCGGAAGGTGATGTTGTTGGCATTCCAGCAATCCTCGGTTTTGGCGCCGTGTGAGAGGATGAGCACATCGGCGCGCTCAAGCTTCTCGCGCATGCGGTCATAGTCGCCGGGCGCGAAGTCGATGCCTGACTTGGCCGTCTCGACAATCCCGCCCAAGGCCGTCAGCCTGTCCACCATTGCTGAGCCGAAGGCGCCGCTGGCGCCGGTCACAAGGAAGCGGCGTCCCTTGATCTGGCAGGTCGTGCCGAAGATCAGGTCGAAAATATTAGCGAAGGACGAGAAGAAATTGTGCGGATAGACGTGGTGCATGGCGTGGTAATTGTTGTCCACCCAGAGCAGCCCCTGTTGTCCACCCACGCGGTCCATCGACATGTGATTATAGTCCAGGCCTTCCTCACGCAGGGTCATGACCAGCATGACCGTGCGAATGGCCGCGACAGCCGCGATGACGGGCCAGGGAAAGACCAGCAGGAAGATCAGCGTGCCCGCCATTGCCGTCAGGTATTCGGGCAGGATGTGGAACCACACATTGGCCCGGGCATAGGCCGGGTTGATCTGCATGTCGAGCCCGAGGAACTTGTGATGCACCCAGTGCCATGAGGACAGGGTCCGCAGCAGGGAGAAGCGCGAGCCTTCCCATTTGTGCAGGGTCCAGTGCAGGGCGTCGAACAGGGCCGTCGACGCGATGAAGACGAGCGCGGCCTGCAGCACGAATACGATAATGTCCCAGATCATGGGCTGTTACATAAAGCGGTTGGCGCCAGCGTGAAAGTGGCGATCGTGTCATCCATCAACGGTCGGTCCTCTCGCCCTTGCGGAACGGGGTAAACTGCTCGAGCATTTCCTGGCTCCGCTCCACCGAACGCCGCTCCCGCTCCAGATAGTCGGCAACCGCCTCGCGCAGGCCGGGATGGGCAATCCAGTGCACCGAATGGGTGGTGGCCGGAGCATAGCCGCGGGCCAGTTTGTGCTCGCCCTGGGCCCCGGCCTCGACCACGGCCAGCTTGTGGGCAATGGCATAGTCGATGGCCTGATAGTAGCAGAGCTCGAAATGGAGGAAGGGCACGTCGCGGGTGCAGCCCCAGTTGCGGCCGAAGATGCGATCCTTGCCGACGAAATTGATGGCGCCGGCAATGGGCGTTAAGCCGTCATAGGCCAGCATCAGCACGATGCGGTCGGCCATGGTCTCGTTGAGCCGGGAGAAGAACGCGCGGTTGAGATAGGGCCGGCCCCATTTGCGCGCGCCGGTATCCTCGTAGAAATCGTAGAAGGCGTCCCAGTGGTGTTCCTTGAGGTCGGAGCCGCTGAGCCATTGCACGGTCAGTCCGTCTGCCAGCGCGTCGCGGCGCTCGCGGCGGATGGTCTTGCGCTTGCGCGATGAGAGGGTTTCGAGGAACTCCTCGAAGCTGGCAAAGCCCTCATTGTGCCAGTGAAACTGGGTATCGAGGCGCCGGAGCCAGCCATCGGCTTCGATTTCGGCAGCCTCGGACTCTGGCACGAAGGTGGCATGCACCGAGGACGCGTTGCGCTGGATGGCCAGCTGTTGGGCCGTCGACAGCAGGGCTGCCCGGATGGCGGGGTCGCCCGATGGCACCAAGAGCTTAGGCGCTGTGGCGGGCGTGAACGGCACAGAGCATTGCAGCTTGGGATAGTAGGTGCCGCCAGCCCGCTCGAGGGCATCGGCCCAGCCGTGGTCGAAGACATACTCGCCCATGGAGTGGGATTTGAGAAACAGCGGCATCAACCCGACCGGCCGATCGCTGTCGTCATGCAGCAGGATATGCTGCGGTTGCCAGCCTGTCCGCCCGGTGGCGCAGCCCGATGCCTCGAGCGCCAGGAAGAAGGCGTGATCGAGGAAGGGGTTATCGCTGCGCCCATCCGTAGACGGCACAAGGGCGTTCCACACATCGGCGGGGATATCCGCCGTGCTGGGATGGATGATGGCGCGATAAATCGGCTGGTCTGCCAAGGGAGTTCCGGCGGCGGTCAATGGACGACCCAAGATAGGGCTGTTCGTGCGGCAATGTAAGGTTGCCGCGGCCGCCAATCACGCAGATTTGGCGGCCGGTGCGAATCCCTCAAACACGATCTGGTCGGCAAATGGCGCAGCCGCATCGGCCTCTGCCTGCGAGCGGATGGTCCAGGCCGTGACCGGCTTGCCCAGCGCCCGCCAGAAGGTGATGGCGGGGAGCTGCAGCGCATTCTTGTCGCAGGATATGAAATCGAACTGCGTTTCATGCCAGTGCAGAAGATGCCGGAGCGTGAAGCGCTGGTCGTCGGTCAGGTGACTGTTTTGGTCGCTATCGGCATAGTCATAGGTGATGATGCCGCGCAATCCGGTGAAGCCGAACTGGCGGATCGCCGTCAGCAGGTGCGGATCAAACGATTCGACGGTCACCGGACCATTATAGGATTTCAGCGCTTCGGCCGCCGAGCGGGCCAGCAATTGCGTGCCGGCCACATCGCGCTGATGCTTGAGCTCGATCTGCAGAAGGGCACGGCCACCGATCTGGCTCAGGAAATCGACAAAGCGCTGCGGACAGTCGCCGGCAGCACTGCCGAGCAGGGGCGAGGTGGTGATCTCGGCCGCCGTGGTGTCGGCGACCAGCCCATCCGTGCCCAGCAGGCGCTTCATGTCATCGTCATGAAAGACGACCGGCACACCGTCGCTGGTCAGCTGCAGGTCGCATTCGATGGCAAAGCCACCGACGATGGCCGCCTCGAAAGCGCTGGCGCTGTTCTCGATATAGCCTTCGGCGCGATCATGCAGGCCGCGATGGGCCACCGGATTTGGAAACATTGCCTGGGTCATACTGGTCTCGTCGCGTGGAAGGGCCTCAATCGCACCGTATTGTGACGATGGTGTTGCACTAGACTTCGACGACCGCCTCGATCTCGACGGCCGCGCCGAAGGGCAGGGAGGCAACGCCGAAGGCAGCCCGGGCATGCTTGCCCTTGTCACCCAGCACACCAACCAGGAGGTTGGAACAGCCATTGGCCACCAAGTGCTGCTCGGTAAAGTCCGGGGTCGAGGCCACCAGTACGGTCACCTTGAGGATGCGCTTGATATCGTGCAGCGGCACGCCGCCCATATGGACGATCTGCGACAGCACGTTCAGCGCTGCCAGCTCGGCGGCGTTGCCGCCCTGGACGACATTCATGTTGTCCCCGAGCAGACCGGTCACCACGCCGCCTTCATTGCTCGAGATCTGCCCCGAAACGTAGAGAATGTTGCCGGACCGCGTCACGGGCACATAGCTGGCGACGGGCGCCTTGGGCGCGGGCAGTTCATAGCCATATTCGCGGAGCTTTTCGATCGGACTGGTCATCTGGTCTTGCCTTCATTCTGGTCGTCAGGTTCTGCCGGAATCGGCGCCGGTTTCTGCTTATACAGCTTGCCGCGGACAACTGCCTCGCGACCGAAGCGATCGCGCACGCGATCCATGGCACGTTCGGCCGCCGCCTTGCGGGCGATGGCTGGTTCCAGCAAATCGGCTGGATCGCTGCCAACGTGGGCATCGATACCCGAAACGCCGATTCCGATCAGCCGGAAAGCGGTGCCATCGACTTCACGCTCCAGCAACGACAGGCCGGTGTCATAGATGACATTGGCCAGCTGTGTCGGGATCATCAAATGCCGCGCGCGCGTGCGCAAGCGGAAACCGGCGGATTTGAGCTTGAGCGTCACAGTGTCGCCCACAACCTGCTTGGCCTTGAGCCGCTCGGACAGCCGTTCCGTTACCTTGAGCAGTTCGGTGGAAAGCTGATCGAGGTCACTGATGTCAGTGTTGAATGTCGTCTCGGAGGAGATGGTTTTCATCGCGTCGTCCGACGAAATCCGGCGGCTGTCCTCGCCCCGTGCCAGTCGGGCGAGCCGGGCACCCGTTTCCCCATAGCGGCGCATCAGGTTTTCCGGCGGCTCGTCCTGCAGCTGGCCGATTGTCACCAGCCCATCCTTGCGCAGGGTCTCGGTGAACACCTTGCCCACGCCATAGATGAGGCTGATGGGCTTTGGAGCGAGGAAGGCCAGCGTCTCGGCCTGTCCGATCACCGCGAAGCCGCGGGGCTTGTCCAGGTCGGACGCGACCTTGGCCAAGAACTTGTTGTGGCTGAGGCCCACCGAGATGCTGACGCCAATCTCGGTCTCCACGGTCCGGGCGAAACGGGCCAGCACCAGTGCTGGCGGCCCCTTGTGCAGCGCCTGGGTCCCCGACATGTCGAGGAAGGCCTCGTCGATGGACAGTGGCTCGACCAGGGGCGTCAGGGCATCCATGTGCTCGCGGATCTGCCGGCTGACCGCCACATATTTGGCCATGTTCGGTTTGATGATGACCGCGTCAGGACAGAGTTGCCGCGCCTTGAACATGGGCATGGCCGAGCGGACGCCGGACTGGCGGGCGATATAGCAGCAGGTGGACACAACCCCGCGGACGCCGCCGCCGATGATCAGCGGTTTGTCGCGCAGGCCGGGATCATCGCGCTTCTCGACGGAGGCGTAGAAGGCGTCGCAGTCGACATGGGCGGTCGAGAGGCTGAACAGCTCGGTATGACTGCGCAGGCGCGGCGAACCGCAGCCCGGGCAGCGCATCAGGGCGGTAGTGCCCGTGCCGTATTCGAGGCAATCGCGACAGAGCCACTGGAGGGTCACCTATCACTCCGTGGCATTGAGCCGGTGCCAGACCCGCATGAACTGATCGGGCGAGAGGCCGGAATTTGCGCAGAGGGCGAGCAGAATCGGTTCGTTTGAGGCAAAATAGTCGATGAGCCCGCTCTGCAGGGCAGGTGACCCGACAGACCGGCGGAGCGTGTCCGGATCGAGACCGGCATGTTGCATGAAGGCCAGCAACTCTTCCGGGTTTTCGGCCAGATAGCCAAGGCAGGCCTCGGCCAGTGGAGCGACGGATGGCTCGGCTCTCTCGGAACGCGGCACTGCAGGCCTCATTTGGTGTTTTGTAAGAGATTCGATGGTAGCTGAGTGGAGCGGCAAAGCGAAGCCGCCAGCGCCTCGACGGCGCGGAGAAGGATCCATGCCAAAGACTGTTATGATCGTGGAAGACAATGAGCTGAACATGAAGCTCTTCAACGATCTGCTGGAATCGCGCGGCTATGCCGTCATCCAGACCCGCAATGGCATGGAGGCGCTCGATCTCGCGCGTGCCCACCGCCCTGATCTCATCCTCATGGATATCCAGCTGCCCGAGGTCTCCGGCCTTGTTGTCACCAAGTGGCTCAAGGACGATGACGACCTGGCGCATATTCCGGTCATTGCCGTCACGGCCTTTGCCATGAAGGGTGATGAGGAGCGGATTTTGCAAGGCGGTTGCGAGGGTTACATCAGCAAGCCCATCTCCGTGCCTCACTTTCTGGAAACTATTGCCCGCTACATTGGCCCTGCCTGATCCTGCAGCGCCGCGCCAGCGGCCTGCCTGATAAGCCCGCTCGACGCCGATGGGGGACGCCGTTGGCCAGCGCATTGTTTCGGGGCCCAGAGTGACCGCACGCGTACTGATCGTTGACGACATCCCAACCAATGTCCGCCTGCTCGAAGCGCGGCTGACGGCTGAATATTATGATGTCGTAACGGCATCCTCGGGGCCTCAGGCTCTAGAGATCTGCCAGACGTCGGATGTCGACATCGTTCTTCTCGACGTCATGATGCCCGACATGGACGGCTTCGAGGTCTGCCGGCGGCTCAAGTCCAATGTCCGCACCCAGCACGTACCCGTACTGATGATCACCGCGCTGGACCAGCCCTCGGACCGCGTGAAGGGTCTTGAGGTTGGTGCCGACGATTTCCTGACCAAGCCGGTGGACGACGTGCAGCTGATGGCGCGCGTCAAGAGCCTGGTCCGCCTCAAGTCGCTGACCGATGAACTGCGCGCCCGCGCCACGACCGGCCAGCAGATCGCCGTCGAAGATGCCCTGCGGGCCATGGACAAGATCAGCACCGCAGGCGGCTCCATCCTGATCGTGGATACCGATGAGCGGCATGCCGAGCGGATCAGGAATTACCTCACGCCTGAGCACAGCGTGGACATCCTGACCCAGCCGGCCGATGCGGTGTTCCAGGTCACAGGCGCCAACTACGAACTGGCGCTGGTTGCGATGTCTCTGACCGACTTCGATCCGCTGCGGGTCTGCTCGCAGATCCGGACGCTGGAAAACACCCGGACGCTGCCGATCATCCTGATCGCCGACGAGGCGGACAAGCCGCGCGTGGTGCGAGCACTGGATCTGGGCGTCAACGACTTCATTTCCCGGCCCGTGGAGCGCAATGAGCTCGCGGCGCGCGTCCGCACGCAGATCCGTCGCTATCGCTACGCCATGGAGCTGCGCCAGAGCGTCAACAATACCATGGCCCTGGCCGTTACCGACGACATGACCGGGCTTTACAACCGGCGCTATTTTGACCGCCACCTGGGCGTGATGCTGGGTAAGGCGCAGACGCAGGATCGCGACATGGCGCTGATGATCCTGGATATCGACCACTTCAAGGCCGTCAACGACACCTATGGGCACGACATCGGCGATGCCGTGCTGCGCGAGTTCGCCACCCGGCTCAAGCGCAATATCAGGGGCGTCGATCTGGCCTGCAGATTCGGCGGCGAGGAATTCGTCGTGCTGATGCCCGATACCGATTTTGGCCAGGCCGAGCTGGTGGCGGAGCGGGTGCGGCAGTCGATTGCCGAGAAGGTGTTTGAGGTCAATGCCGGGCGGCCGCTGTCCGTGACGGTGTCGGCCGGCGTGACACTCAATGAGAGCGCGGCTGATACGCCGGAGTCCCTGATCAAGCGGGCTGACGTTGCGCTCTATCGCGCCAAGCGCGAGGGGCGGAACCGGGTGGTGTTCGACGCCGCCTGAGACTGGCGCAATTGGCTGCGTTAGGGTTAAGCGTTATAATTAACAAAGCTTTACCCGATCGGAAGCGCCGGAATTCCTTGAGTTTTTCTGGCCGTGGCGTAGGTTGCCATCAACACGGCGAGTGACCCAAAACGGGACACTTACTGATGGTTCCCTACGGCTCTCTCAGGTCCGCCGCAACTCCTGAGTCCCGTGGGGCGGCTGGTCCGGATGTGGACAGAGTGGCCTCTTCGACATGCCACTCCGGACCAGCCACTCTTTCACACAGCATCCGACCGCACAGCACTCATCCTGACCGGGTGACGGATAGCTGTATCCATGTCGATCAAGCTTGCTCCGGACAGCAAAAAGCCCCGCATCGCAGATGCAGGGCTTTTCGATTCTCGGATCGAGCAGGCGCCAGATTACTTGATCTTGGCTTCCTTGAACTCGACATGCTTCCGCACAACCGGGTCGTACTTGTTGTACGAGAGCTTCTCGGTCTGGGTGCGGGCGTTCTTCTTGGTGACGTAGTAGTAGCCAGTATCAGCCGTCGACACGAGCTTGATCTTGACGGAAGCGGCTTTGGCCATGGTTAGTCCTCACAATACGAAAGGCGCCGTGGAATCCGCGGCGCCGGAAGTTGGGCGCAAACTACGGATTTGGCGCCGATTGTCAAGCCGAAGCTTAGTCCCGCTGGCCGGTGCCGAAGCCATACATGCCGTTGGCCCATTGCATGCCCACAATGGCGCCCTTGATGGAGGGGAGCATGGCCAGCGGCAGGATCACGGCGAGGGGCACCATGGTATAGAGATAGGTCAGCGGATTGACGTGCCAGACCATGTCCATATGCAGCATGATGCCGACCAGCAGGTGGCCGACGATCATGATGGCGATGTAGGGCGGGAAGTCATCGGCACGGTGCAGGTCAAGCTGTTCGCCGCAAGTTTCGCAATGGTCGGCGACCTTGAGATAGGCGCGGAACATCTTGCCCTGGCCGCAAAGGGGGCATTTGCACAGGGTGCCGCGCCAGACGGCCTGGCCCAGATTGCGCTGTTCGATCGCCTTGGAGTCGCCGCTCATCACACTATCCCTTCTTGCGGCCCTTGGGGCCGTAGCTCCTAGATGGGCGCTTCTGGTTCCGGCGTGCAGGTGACGGATTGACGCGGACACCCTCGGACAGCAGCTCGAAGCGTAGCGCCCCGGCCACGGGAGCGGCTTCAACCAGCCGTACCGTGACGCGATCGCCCAGGCCGAACTTCTCGCCCGTCCGGTCGCCAATCATGGCCTGCTGGTCTTCGGCATAGCGGTAGTAATCCTGGCCCAGCGTCGAGGCCGGGATGAAGCCGTCGGCCCCGGTTTCCAGCAGGCGCACGAAGAGGCCCGAGCGGGTGACGCCGGAAATACGAGCCTCGAAGCGCGCGCCGATCTTGGTGGCGAGGAACTGCGCCAGGAGCCGGTCGGCGGTCTCGCGCTCGGCCAGCATGGCCCGGCGCTCGGTGGCCGAAATGTGCTGGGCGATGCCGGCCAGCTTGAGGGCCTCATTCTCGGTGAGGCCATCGTCGCCAAGACCGAGTGCCCGGATTAGCGCACGGTGCACGATCAGGTCGGCATAGCGGCGGATGGGCGAGGTGAAGTGCGCGTAGCGGTCGAGGTTGAGGCCGAAGTGCCCCAGGTTCTCGCGGTCATAGACGGCCTGCGCCTGGCTGCGCAGCACCATTTCGGACACCTGCTCGATATTGCCGGCCTTGCGGGCCTGGGCCAGGATGCCGTTGAAGTCGGAAGCGCGCACAGCGTCCGATTTCTTGACCGCGATGTTGAGCGAGCCGAGGAAGTCGCGCAGGGCCTGGAGCTTTTCGCTCGAAGGCTCGTCGTGCACGCGATAAAGCAGCTCGGAGCGCTTCTGCTCAAGCGTCTCGGCCGCCGCGACATTGGCGGCGATCATCATTTCCTCGATCAGGCGATGCGCCGCCAGCCGCTCTGGTATGCGGATATCCTGCACCATGCCCTTGGCATCGAGCACGATCTTGCGCTCCGGCAGGTCCAGGTCGAGCGGACCGCGGCGGTCGCGCGCCGATGCCATGGCGTCATAGGCGGCGTAGAGCGGCCTCAGGATGGGCTCAAGCAGCGGGCCAGTCTGGTCATCGGCATTGCCGTCAATGGCAGCCTGGGTCTGCTGGTAGCTGAGTTTGGCGGCCGAACGCATCAGGATGCGATGGAAGCTGTGGCTCTTCTTGTGGCCGCCGGCATCGAACACCATGCGCACGGCAAGCGCGGCGCGGGCCTCGCCCTGCTTGAGCGAGCAGAGCTCATTGGAAATCCGCTCAGGCAGCATGGGGACGACCCGGTCGGGGAAATAGACCGAATTGCCGCGCAGATAGGCTTCGCGGTCGAGCGCCGTGCCGGGCCGCACATAGGCGGCAACATCGGCGATGGCCACGGTGACTATATGGCCGCCTGGATTGGCCTTGTGGTCGTCGGGCTGGGCATAGACGGCGTCGTCGTGATCCTTTGCATCGAAGGGGTCGATGGTGATCAGCGGCAGGTCGCGCCAGTCCTCGCGGCCCTTGAGGCTCGCCTCCTTGGCCTCTTCCGCCTCGCGCAGCACCGATTCCGGAAAGCGGTAGGGGATTTCCAGATTGTGGATGGCGATGAGGCTGACTGCGCCTTCCGACATCGGATTGCCGATGACAGACGTGACCTTGGCGCGCGGAATCATCAGGCGGCCGGAGAGCTTGACCTCGACTTCGACCAGGTCACCATCGGCGGCCGTCAGCAGATCGCCCAGCGGAATGCGCATTTCCTTCTGCTTGCGATCCACCGGAATGAGGCGGGCGCCGTCCTCATCCATGCGCACGATACCGATCTGCCCGCGGCGCGGTTTGTCGAGGATCTTCATGGCCTTGGCGGTATAGACCGGCACGTCGCCGTCGCCAGCGTCGATGCGGGCCAGGATGCGGTCGCCGGGCGCGGGCACGACGCGGGCGTCCCGACCGCCCAGCACGGTCACCCGCGGCTTTTCGCCTTCTTCCTCGTTCCACTGGGCCGGAAAGGCATGCAGATCATCGGGATCGGCATCGGTGGGAATGTCGAGCACGGTGACATGGGGCAGGGCGGCGGTGCGGCGCAGCGCCTTGCGGGTGCGCGTGATGATGCCTTCGCCCTCGAGCTCGGCCAGCATGGCCTTGAACGGGCGGCGCATGTCGCCTCGGATGCCGAACACCTTGGCCAGATCGCGCTTGCCCTTGATGTCGGCCTGTTCGGCCAGGGCGGCGAGAAGCTGCTCACGGGTGGGCAAGGCGCCAGCGGCAGGCTGGCGCGCACGCTTGGGGCCGGAGAGGTTTTTGGGTTTTCGAGTTGGTGGCTTGGCCATTGGGTCGTTTCTGTAGAGTTAGGCGATAGATAGGGCAGTTCGCGAGAGATTGCCAATTTTGGGTGCGTTGCCCCTTGATGGGGCAGGCCGGGAGGGGGTGATAGGGTGTCCGCCACCTCATGCTTCTGATTCCCCGGACGCCCACATGACCATTCCCTTCTTCGACGGACACAATGACACCCTGCTCAAGTTGCTTGAGGTGGCGGGTGCCGACAAGGAGCGGCCGTTCATCGAGGGAATGCCCGGTGCCCATATCGACCTGCCGCGCGCCAAGGCGGGCGCCATGGCAGGCGGGTTCTTCGCGATGTTTCCGCCGCCGCTCAAGGCGACGCTGGAGCAGGTCGCGGCGGCGCCAAACTACAGTACCGGGCAATTGCCGCCGGAGCTGGCCCTTGCCGATGCGCTGGTTTCCACCAATGGCATGGCGTCGGTGCTGTTGCGGCTAGAGCGGGCCGGGGCGCTGGCGGTCTGTCGCACGGCGGGGGACATCCGCGCGGCTATCGCGCAGGACAGGCTGGCGGCAATTTTCCATATTGAGGGCGCCGAGGCCATCGATACCGAATTCCGGTCGCTGGACGTGCTCTATGCCGCCGGGTTGCGCTCTATCGGCATCACCTGGAGCCGGGCGAACGCCTTCGGCACCGGCGTGCCGTTTCGCTTCAATGCCGATCCCGATATCGGGCGGGGACTGACCGATGCCGGCAAGGAACTGGTACGGCAATGCAATGAGCGCGGCGTGATGATCGACCTGAGCCACCTCAACGCGGCAGGGTTTCGTGACGTGGCGGCACTATCGAGCCATCCGCTGGTGGCGACCCATTCCAACGTGCATGCGATTTGCGCCAGTTCGCGCAATCTGGTCGATTGGCAACTGGCGGCGATCGCCGAGAGCGGCGGCATCGTCGGGCTGAACTTCGCCACCGGCTTCCTGCGGCCCGATGGCCGGTTCGACGCCAATACCGAGATCGAGCTGATGGTCCGCCATGTCGATGCACTGGTGGAGGCGCTGGGCGAGGATGGCGTGGCGCTGGGCAGCGACTTCGACGGCGCCATGGTGCCGACCGCCATTGGCGACGTCACCGGCGTGCAGACGCTGCTGCAGGCGCTGCTGGATAAGGGCTATGGGCAGGAACTGGTGCGCAAGATCGCGCTGGGGAACTGGATCGGAATGGTTGAGCGGGTGATGGGGTAGGCGAACCGCCCCCACCTAGCCTCCCCCTGAAGGGGGAGGGACCGATCCAGTTTTCGTCGCGATCGGGTCCCATCCTCTGCGCGGCTCCTCCCCCTTCAGGGGGAGGTTGGGTGGGGGTTATGCCTCTAGAACGGCACGTCTTCCTTGGCGACGGTCTTTTTCGGCGCGGCCTTCTTGGCAGCCGGCTTCTTTGCCGTAGCAGGCTTGGCTGCCGGCTTCTTGGCGGGCGCCTTTTTCTTGGCCGGAGCCTTCTTGACCTTGGCGCCCGTGGCCTCGGCGCGCGCCGCGATCCACTGCACGGCCTGGTCCAGGGTCACATCCTCGGGCTTCACATCCTTGGGGATGGTGGCGTTGATCTTGCCTTGGTTGACGTAGGGCCCATAGCGGCCGGCGCGGACGGTGATGGGGCCGTTGTCGTGCTCGAAGGTCTGGATGGCCGCCACGGCAGTGCCACCGCCGCGCTTGAAGCCGCCGGCGGCTTTCTGCGCGATGAGATCGACGGCGCGGTTGATTCCGACCGTGAACACCTCTTCCACGTCCGGCAGGTTGGCATATTTGCCGTCATGCAGCACGAAGGGGCCATAGCGGCCGATGCCGGTCGAGATGGGCAGGCCGCTCTCGGGGTGCAGACCCACTTCCCGCGGCAGCGACAGCAGCTTGAGCGCGGCTTCGAGGGTCAGCGAGGCGGCGTCCCAGCCCTTGGGCAGGGAACTGCGCTTGGGCTCCTTGCCGTCGCCGAGCTGGACATATGGGCCGAAACGGCCAGACTTGAGGTGGACTTCCTCGCCCGTCTCCGGATCGGTGCCGAGCACGCCGTCGCCGGCCGCAGCTTCGCTCGACTGGCCATTGGCCGCGTCGGAGAGCTGCATCGTGTGCTTGCATTCCGGGTAGTTGGAGCAACCGATGAAGGCGCCGAACTTGCCCAGCTTGAGCGAGAGCTGACCGGTGCCACAAGTGGGGCACTTGCGCGGATCGGAGCCGTCTTCCTTGGGCGGGAAGATGCGGCTGGCGAGCATTTCGTTGAGCGCGTCGAGGACTTCCGAAACCCGGAGGTCCTTGATCTCGTCAGTGGCGTGCGTGAAATCCTTCCAGAAATCACGCAATACGGTCTTGTAGTCGAGGTCGCCGGCCGAGACCTGGTCGAGCTGCTCTTCGAGGCCGGCCGTGAAGCCGTATTCGACGTAGCGGGTGAAGAAGCTCTCGAGGAAGGCCGTGACGATGCGGCCACGGTCCTCGGGATGCAAAGCCTTGCCCTCAAGCCGGACATAGTCGCGGTCCTTGAGCGTGGTCAGCGTCGCCGCATAGGTGGAGGGCCGGCCAATGCCGAGCTCTTCCATCTTCTTGATCAGGCTGGCCTCGGTGTAGCGGCTGGGCGGCTGAGTGAAGTGCTGCTCGATCTCGACGGCCTGCAAAGCGGGCTTGTCGCCGACAGCCAAAGGCGGCAACTCGCGGCTTTCCTCGTCCTCGTCATCGGGCTCATCGGATTTGACCTCGACGCCGTAGAGTTTGAGGAAGCCCGGGAAGGTGACGACGGAGCCGACGGCACGCAGTTCGACGGCGCGGCCGGGCACGTTGACGGCAATGTCGACCGTGGTGCGGTCGATCTCGGCAGAGCGCATCTGCGAAGCAAGCGTGCGGCGCCAGATCAGGCCGTAGAGCTTGGCCTGGTCGGCATCGAGGCTGAGCTGCTCGGGGCGCTTGAACATGTCGGTCGGGCGGATGGCCTCGTGCGCTTCCTGGGCGTTCTTGGCCTTGGTCTGGTAGATGCGGGCCTTTTCCGGCAGGTATTCCTCGCCAAAATACTTGCCGATCACCGAGCGGGCCATGGCGATGCCCTCGGGCGCCATCTGCACGGCGTCGGTACGCATATAGGTGATGAGACCATCTTCGTAGAGACGCTGGGCGATCTGCATGGTGCGGTTGGGCGAAAGGCCCAGGCGCGAGGAGGCGTCCTGCTGCAGGCTCGACGTAGTGAAGGGCGCATAGGGGTTGCGCTTGGTCGGCTTCTTGTCGACGGAGCTGACGTTGAACTGGCCGGACTCGATCAGCTTCTTGAGCTCGGCGGCATTTTCGCCGGTCTTGATGTCGAGCTTGTCGGTCTTCTTGCCGTCCACCGAGAACAGGCGTGCGAGGAAGCTCTTGCCACCCTGGGCCAGCTTGGCTTCGACGGACCAATATTCGTCGGCCCTGAACTTTTCGATCTCGGCTTCGCGGTCGGACACCAGGCGCAAGGCGACCGACTGCACGCGGCCGGCCGAGCGGGAGCCCGGCAGCTTGCGCCAGAGGATGGGCGAGAGCGTGAAGCCGACGAGATAGTCAAGGGCGCGGCGCGCGAGATAGGCGTCGACCAGCGGCATGTCGATTTCGCGTGGCTTGGCCATCGCGGCCGTAACGGCGTCCTTGGTGATGGCGTTGAACACCACCCGCTGGACGCTCATGTCCTTCTTGATGGCCTTCTTGGCCTTGAGGACATCAAGCACATGCCAGGAAATAGCTTCGCCTTCGCGATCCGGGTCAGTCGCCAGGATCAGGCCATCGGCACCCTTGAGGGCATTGGCGATATCGCTCAACCGCTTCTTTGAGGCGGTATCGACCTCCCAGGACATGGCAAAGTCTTCGTCGGGGCGGACGGAGCCGTCCTTGGCCGGCAGATCGCGGACATGGCCGAACGAGGCCAGGACTTCATAGCCTGAACCCAGATATTTGTTGATTGTCTTGGCTTTAGCCGGACTTTCAACGACGACGACCTTCATGGAGTATCCGTTCCGCAACCGCTTGTATGAAGTGGCGCAACATGGTGAAGGCGGGAGAAGGTGTCAACGGGCGGAAAACCGCGGCGCGGCACTCTCTCTTAGAGAGAGGAAAATTCGCGGCTGTCGCGCAATTGTCCGAGCATGCCTTGCAACTGCCATACAAGATGTGCAGAAATGGGCTTGCGCGTTCTGCGCTTGCCCCACTCTATGCATGCTCCCCGATTGACCGGCCCGCACCCCGTGCGCTGCCGTCCGCCGAGCATCGCCGGGGCCTCAGGAGGATTTGATAATGGAATATCGCAAGCTCGGTAACAGCGGCGCCGTCGTTTCGGCCTACTGCCTCGGCACCATGACCTTTGGTGCGGAATCGGACGAGGCAACCTCGTTCCGTCTGATGGACGACTATGTGGCTGCTGGCGGCAATTTCATCGACACGGCCAATGTCTATAGCGCTGGTGTATCCGAGGAGATCGTCGGGCGCTGGCTCAAGAGCAAGCCCGGTGTGCTGCGCGATCTCGTCGTCACCACAAAGGGCCGGTTTCCAATGGGGAATGGGCCAAACCATCTGGGCCTGTCGCGCAAGAATTTGCGCGAAGCGCTCGACGCTTCGCTCAAGCGGCTCGGGGTTGAGCATATCGACCTCTACCAGATGCATGCCTTCGATGCGCTGACCCCGCTGGAGGAGACGCTGCGCTTTCTCGATGACTCGATCCGTAACGGCAAGATTGCCTATTACGGCTTCTCCAACTTCCTCGGCTGGCAGCTGACCAAGGCCGTCTGGCTGGCCAAGGCCAATGGCTATGCGCCGCCTGTAACGCTGCAGCCGCAATACAACCTTCTGGTGCGCGACATCGAGCACGAGGTGGTGCCGGCGGCTCTGGATGCCGAGATCGGGCTGCTGCCCTGGTCGCCACTGGGTGGTGGCTGGTTGAGCGGCAAGTACAAGCGCGATCAAATGCCGACGGGCGCAACCCGGTTGGGCGAAAACCCGACACGGGGCATGGAGGCGTTCGAAAAGCGCAACGCCAAGTCGGTGACCTGGGAGGTCATCGGGGCCGTGGAGGATATCGCCAAGGCACGCGGCGTGACCATGGCCCAGGTGGCCCTGGCCTGGGTGGCGGCGCAGCCGGCGGTAACCTCGGTGATCCTGGGCGCGCGGACGACCGAGCAGCTCAAGGACAATCTGGGCGCCGCCTCGCTGAAGTTGACGGGTGAGGAGATCGCCACGCTCAGCGAAGCGAGCAAGCCGGACATGTCGGACTATCCCTATGGCGCCGGCGGGATCAGCCAGCGCCATCGCAACATCGAGGGTGGGCGCTAGTACTTCAGCGCCACCAACTGACCGCTCGACCACTCGATCTGGCCCGCCAGATCGAGTTCGAGCAGCAGCATCTGCATGGCCGAGGCGCTGAGGCCGGACTGGCGGACCAGTTCGTCCACTTCCACCGGCGTGGGGCCGAGCGCGGCGAGGAGACGTGATCGGTCGTCATCGCTGGGTGGTTGAGCTTCCGGGATCAGGTCGGGTTCCCAGTCGCGGTCGAACAGCGCGTTGCGCGCAGGGTCGGCGCTGCCCAGGGTTTCGATGATGTCCTCGGCGCAGATGACCAGCCTGGCCCCTTGCTGGATCAGCGCATTGCCCCCTTCGGCGCGCGGATCGAGCGGCGAGCCGGGGACGGCGAAGACATCGCGGTTCTGTTCCAGCGCGAGGCGCGCCGTAATCAGCGAGCCGCTGCGCTTGGCCGCCTCCACGACGACGATGCCAAGCGAGAGTCCGGAAACCAGCCGGTTGCGCCTCGGGAAGTCGCGGGCCCGCGGTTCCCAGCCCAGCGGCATTTCGGTGAGCAAGGCCCCGCCATTGTCGAGAATGTCGTGGGCGAGGGGGATGTTCTCGTCTGGATAGATTTTGTCGAATCCGCCCGCCAGCACGGCGATGGTGCCGGTGTTGAGCGTTGCCTTGTGGGCAGCTGTGTCGATACCGCGTGCCAGGCCCGACACCACGGTATAGCCGCGCTCGCCGAGGTCGCCAGCCAACATCCGGGTCATCTTGATGCCGGCGGCAGAGGCATTGCGCGCGCCGACAATCCCCACGGTGCGCTGCCAGTCGAGATTGGCGCCACCGGCCATGGTCACCAGAGGCGGCGCGGCGGGAATGAATTTGAGCAGGTCTGGATAGTCGGGCTCGCCACTGGCGACCAGCCGCGCGCCGTAGCGAGAGAGGCCGGCGATCTCGTCTTCAGCGGCAGCCTGGCTGGTGATGCGCAGGGGCTTGCCTGTGCGCTTGAGCAGGCTGGGCAGGGCCTCCAGCGCTGCTTCTGCCGAAGCGAAGCGATTGAGCAATTGGCGGAAGGTGGCGGGTCCGACATTGTCGGACCGGACAAGGCGAAGCCAGGCAATGCGTTGCGCGTCGGTCAGCATGGCACCCGGCAGCGGCGCCAAGGCTTAGGGCGCTTTCTTCTCTGAGCCGATTCTGGGCTCATTGCCGGCGATCAACCGGACGATATTCTCGCGATGCTGGAAAAACAGCAGCAGCGCCATGAGCGCGACAGCACCAGCCAGCCATTCGCCGACCACGACATAGGAAAAGATCGGGGCCGTGGCCGCTGCGGTCAGGGCCGCCAGCGAGGAGAGCTTGCGGGTGAAGGCGATGAGCAGCCAGACGGCGCAGAAGATGAGACCAACGGGCCAGCTCAGCGCCAGCAGCGAGCCGATCATCACCGCGACGCCCTTGCCACCCTTGAAGCTGAGCCATGCGGGAAAGCAGTGTCCGAGAAAGGCAAAGATGGCCGCGAACATGGCCGCATCCTCGCCCCAGTAGTAGCGGGCGAACAGCACCGGCAGGGCGGCCTTGGACGCGTCGAGCACCAGCGTCGCGGCGGCCAGCCAGCGATTGCCGGTGCGCAGCACGTTGGTTGCCCCAATATTGCCCGACCCGATGGCGCGGATATCGCCCAGCCCGGCAGCCCGCGTCAGCAGCAGGCCAAAGGGCACGGAGCCGCAGAGATAGCCCAGAACAGCGGCAAAGAGCAGGTTGATGTCCATGGCTCAGCGTTCCTCCTGATGCGTATGGACGGTTTGTCCGCCCACAATTGTCCGCATCACCTTGCCAGCAAGCCGCGCGCCCTCAAAGCTGGTATTGCGCGATCTCGACCGGATTTCGTTTTCGCTGACCTGCCAGGGATAGTCGAGATCAAAGAGGATGAGGTCCGCCGGGGCGCCGCTCGCAATGCGGCCGGACGGCAGGCCGAGGATCTCGGCCGGCCGGCTGGTCATGGCGCGCAGCACGGTCAGCAGGTCAACATCACCCGAATGCACGAGCCGCAAGGCGGCGGCCAAGAGGGTTTCGAGTCCGATGGCGCCGTCCGAAGCCTCCGCAAAGGGCTGGCGCTTGACTTCGGTATCCTGCGGATCGTGATCGGAATGGATGGTGTCGATGGTGCCACTGCGCAGGCCTTCGATGACCGCCTGCCGGTCATCCTCCGAACGCAGGGGCGTCGACAGCTTGAAAAAGGTGCGGTAGCGGCCGATGTCGTTTTCGTTGAGCGCCAGATTGTTGATGGAGACGCCCGCCGTAATCGAGGCCTTACGCTTCTTGGCGGTCGCCACGAGCTCGATCGAGGCGGCGCAGGAGATCTGGGCAGCGTGGTATTTGACGCCTGTCAGCGCCGCCAGCTGCAGGTCCCGCGCCAGCGGAATGGTCTCGGCCTCGCGCGGAATGCCCTTGAGACCCAGAATCGTGGCGAAGAGCCCCTCATTCATCACGCCGTCGCCGGTCAGGCTCGCATCGGACACATGGTGCATGATGGTCATGCCGTAATTTGCGGCATAGCTCATGACCGTGCGCAGCAGCGCGGTCGACTGGATGGAGTGGCGTCCGTCGGTGAGGCAGACCGCGCCCGCCTCCTGCAGCAGGCCGAATTCGGTCATTTCCTGACCATTGAGGCCCTTGGTGATGGCGCCGGCCGGCAGCACGTTGACCTTGGAGGTCGCCTTTGCCCGGCGGATCAGGAAGTCCACCAGCGCGCCGTCGTCGACCACGGGCGCCGTGTCCGGCATCATGACGAAGCTGGTGATGCCGCCGGCGGCAGCGGCCTCGCCGGCCGATTGCAGCGTTTCGCGATATTCCTTGCCCGGCTCGCCGGTGAAGACGCGCATGTCGATGAGCCCCGGCGCGAGGATGAGGCCGCGGGCATTGATGACTTCGGCGCCGTCGGGCACACCGATGGGGGCACCCAGGGCAACTTCGGCGATGAGGCCGTTTTCGATCAGCACGGCGCCCGGTTGGTCGGTGCCGCTGGCGGGGTCGACGATGCGGGCGTTTTCGATGAGCACAGGCCGGGTCATGGCTCGTTCCTCGCCGGCAGCAACGCATCGAGCACGGCCATGCGCACAGCAACGCCCATTTCGACCTGGTCGGTGATCACCGAGGCCGGACCATCGGCGATGGCCGGATCGATCTCGACACCCCGGTTCATCGGGCCGGGATGCATGACGATGGCGTCTGGCCTGGCACAGGCCAGCTTTTCGGCATCGAGGCCGTAGAAGCGGTAATATTCGCGCACCGAGGGGATCATGCGGCCATTGGCCCGCTCATGCTGCAGGCGCAGCATCATCACGACGTCGACATCCTTGAGACCCTCACGCATGTCGGTGAAGACCTCGGTGGCGAGGTGCTCGATACCCGCCGGCAGCAGGTTGCGCGGCGCGATGACGCGCGTGCGCACATTGAGCGCGCCGAGCAGCAGCAGGTTGGAGCGCACCACGCGGGAATTGGCGATGTCGCCGCAGATGGCCACTGTGAGCCCGGAAATGCGCCCCTTGTGGCGGCGGATGGTCAGCGCATCGAGCAAGGCCTGGGTCGGGTGCTCATGGGCGCCGTCGCCGGCATTGATCACGGCGCAGCCCACCTTCTGGCTGAGCAGTTCCACCGCGCCGGCTGCCGAATGGCGGACCACGATGACGTCGGGGCGCATGGCGTTGAGCGTAGCGGCGGTATCGACCAAGGTTTCGCCCTTGGACACCGAGCTGGTCTTGACCGACATGTTCATCACCAGCGCGCCGAGGCGCTTGCCGGCAATTTCGAACGAACCCTGCGTGCGGGTCGAGGGCTCGAAGAACAGGTTGATCTGCGTCTTGCCCGAGAGCGTCGGATGACTTTTCCGCTCCTGCCGGGAGACGGGCACCATGCGCTCGGCCCGATCGAGCAGGTCGATGATCTCGTGCTGCTTGAGATCGGCGATCGACAGCAGGTGGCGCTGGTTGAATGGGGGGAAATCGCCGGTGGAGCCGGCAGACGACGTCGAGGCTGTGCTGGCGCTTGCTTGGGCCATGCGCTCCCATCCCTGATATTTGCTGCGGTCTAGCGGAGGCGGGCGGGAGGGGCAAGCCCAAAGGCAAGGAAATCAACGGCCGGGTGAGCGGCCGTTGGGATCAGTGGCGTGCGCGTTGGCGCAGCAGCAGGCCGAGACCGGCGAGGCCCAGGACAAGCTCGACAGCCCCGGCGGCAAGCAGGCTGGAAGACGGCATGCCATCGAGGATGATGGCAACCAGCCGGGAGAGGCCGTAGCTCAGGTAGAGTGCCGAGGTTACGATCATTGCCGCCGGCGTCAGGCGGCCAACGAAGGCTGCCGATGTGGCCAAGAAGCCGGCGGCGAGAACGGCCAATCCGTGCGAGCGCAGTTCGTTGAGCAGGTTGACCTGACCTGCCGGTTCTATGCCATAGCCAGCGTAGAAGGCCACGGGCGCGAACAGAATCATGCCGCCGAGCCCGGTGGCAATGATGCCCGTAGTGATGAGATAGAGGCGGATCACGCCGCCTGCCTCCACGCGCCAGCAGAGGCGGCCTTGCGGCAAAAATCGGCAAAGTCGAGCGGCTGGCGATCCAGCGCGCGCTGGACGCCATCTCCAAGCGACTCGTTGCGACCATCGAAGACTTCGGCGCACAGGTTGGTCAGCAGGTCGGCGTAAAACGGGCCGACTTCGGGCAGCAGGGCAGCGTGGAAAACAGCGCCCGATATCGGCACATACTGCACGGGGCGCCCCGTGACGGCGGCGAGTTCGGCCGCAGCATCGTCAAAGCTGAGCAGCCGCGGACCGGTAACCTCGTAGAGTTCCCCATTGTGCCGCGCGTCGAGCAGGGCCGCTACCGCCACGTCGGCAATATCGTCCACATCGATAAACGGTTCGCGGCGCATGCCGGCGGGCAGGGCGATCGTGCCGCCCATGACCTGGGGATGCAGGTGACCTTCGCTGAAATTCTGGTTGAACCAGCTGGCACGCACCAGGGTGAAATCGAGACCACTGTTTCGCACGATATTTTCGCAGCGGACGGCGCCCTGTTCGCCACGCCCTGACAGCAGGACCAGCTTGCGGACACCCGCGGTCCGCGCGGTCTCGATGAAGCGGGTGATGATTTCGGGGGCGCCCTCGGCGGCGAGATCCGGCACGTAGGAAACATAGGCTACTTCGGTGCCGGCAAGCGCGGGAGCCCAGCCGGAGGGGTCTTCCCAGTCAAAGGCCGGACTGGTGCGGCGGGAGACGGCGCGGACAGCATGGCCGAGGTCGCCGAGCTTGGCGGCAATGCGTGCACCGACCTTGGCGGTGGCGCCGATGACGAGGATAGGGGAGGTTGAAGACATGATTGATCCGGGTTTGATGTTGCGATGCACCCAAGATGAGCGGCGCATTCGGGATCATCAATGATGGTTTGGCCGCATATTTGTGCAGAACGTCCAGACTCGTGGACTATAGGGCCGGTCTGATGGTAGAAGCCCTCATGACCAATGTTCACTTCCAGCCCGCCCCTTTGTCCGATCCGCTTGGCGAGGTGCTGCACATTCTGCACCTCACCGGAACGCTTTATTGCCGGGCCGAGATGACGGCGCCATGGGGCATTGTCATGCCGCAGCTGGTGGATTCGATGATGTTCGTCATCGTCACGTCCGGTCATGGCTGGCTGGTGATGGACGGTCAGGAGCCACTGCTGGTGGGGCAGGGCAGCATGGTGCTTTTGCCGCATGGCCAGAGCTATCGCCTGCTAAGCGCGCCGGATGCCGACGCCCTGCCGCTATTCGACATTCCGGTCGAAAAGATCAGCGAGCGCTATGAGATCATGCGCCATGGCGGCGGTGGCGAGGTGACGCGGGCCACCTCGGGCGTGGTGCAGTTCGACAGTGTCGCCGCCCGGCGGCTGGTCAGCCTCCTGCCACCGGTGCTGCATGTCGATGCCTGGGGTGATGATGCGGCAAACTGGCTGCAAAGCACGCTGGGCCTGGTCGCTCGCGAAGCCAGCACCCTGCGCCCGGGCGGCGAGACGGTGATGACACGGCTGGCGGACATCCTGGTGATCCAGGCCATCCGGGCCTGGCTCGATACGGCGCCGGAGGCCAATCTGGGCTGGCTGGCCGCCCTGCGCGACCCCCAGCTTGGCCATGCGCTGGCCCTGATGCACCGCAGGCCCGAGCGGTCCTGGAGTGTCGCCGAATTGGCGGGCGAGGCAGGCATGTCGCGCTCAGCCTTTTCCGCGCGCTTCACCGACCTGGTGGGGCAGCCCGTCATGCAATATCTGGCGCAATGGCGGCTGCATCTGGCGCGGGCGCAGTTGCTGGAGTCGCGCGATCCAGTTGGGGCTGTCGCCCGGAGGGCGGGCTACGAATCGGAGGCGGCGTTCGGGCGGGCGTTCAAGCAGTTCTTCGGCGTGCCGCCGGGCGGCCTGCGGCGGTCAGCTGTGGCGTAGCCGGTCGAGCGCACCCTGCAGGATATAGCTGGCCGCCAGCTTGTCGACGACTTCGGCGCGGCGGTCGCGGCGCAGGTCGGCCTCGATCATCATGCGGGTGACGGCGCTGGTGGAGAGCCGCTCGTCCCAGAAGGCGATGGGCAGGGCCACCCGCTGTGCCAGGCTCCGGGCAAAGGCACGGGTGGACTGCACGCGTGGGCCTTCCGAGCCATCCATGTTGAGGGGCAGGCCCAAAATGATGGCAACGATGGCGTTCTGCGCGATCAGCTCGTCGAGCCGGATGGCGTCCTGGGTGAACTTGGTGCGCTTGATGGTCTCGAGCGGAGTGGCCGAATAGCGCATGCCGTCGGAAATGGCGACGCCGATAGTCTTGGTGCCAAGGTCGAGGCCCATGATCCGGCCCGTGGCAGGAATCTTCTCGAGCGGATTGGCAAATTCGTCGGTCATTGCAGGCTCGCTTGCCAGTGTCGGCCCGTCCTATAGGCTGGCGCACGGTTTGGCGACAGGAAAGCATGGATGAAACTCACCTGGTTCGGCGGCACGACGATCCGCATCCATATTGGCGGCGCGATTCTGGTGGTCGATGCGGCGGCGGCCCCGGCGGGAATCGATGCGGCCGAGCTGGTCTCGGGCGCGGACCGGGAAATTGCAGATTTCGGGACCGGTCTGCCCGACGTCGATACCGCGCGCTGGAAACTGCGCAAGCCGGTGCGGCTGCTGGATGAGACCGAACATCTGCCAGAGGTCGAGGCCTGGTCGGCCGGGGCAGGGGCCCTGCTGATTGAGGCAGTGGGCGAGCCACCGCTGCTGCTGGTCACCGGCGATATGCCGGCGCTTGGCCGCTGGGCAGAGGGCGCCGTGGTGGTGCTGTTCGGCGACGGGGTGCGCCTGTCAGCGCTGGGCGAGGCCGTGCTGGAGGCGACGCCGCCACGGCTGCTGGCGCTCGCCGGGGACGAGGCGGCCATCGACGCGGCGATACCCGTATTGCGCGAAGGGCTGGATGGAACCGGCCTCGTCGCGCTGCATGCCAGGCTGGCATTGGAAATCTGATCCGGCGCATCAGCCATTTTCATTGTCTTTTCTGCCGCCCCGTTGCTAATAACGCCGCCAACGAGCCGCTATTTCTGGAGTTTGTCATGTCTGTCGACGCCGCAACCGTAAAGCGCATCGCGTGCCTGGCGCGTATCCGCATCGAAGAGAGCGAAGTGGCGAGCTACCAGGGCGAGCTCAATGCGATCCTGGGCTTTGTCGAGCAGCTGACCGAAGTCGATGTCGAGGGTGTCGAGCCCATGACCTCGGTGACGCCGATGGCCCTGCGCCGCCGCGACGACGCCATCACCGATGGTGGCTATGCCGACAAGATCGTCAGCAATGCGCCGCTCAGCGAGGACAATTTCTTCATGGTGCCCAAGGTGGTCGAATAGATGGCGATCAGCATCGCCATAGAGACCCCGCTGCAGGACGACGTGCGTGCGCTTGTCGACAGGCTCAACGCGCATCTGCTGCCGTTGTCGCCGCTGGAATTCCAGTTCAAGATGACAGTGGAGCAGATGGCCGGCGCGGACACGACGCTGTTCGTGGCGCGCGACGAGAGTGGCAAGGCCGTCGGCATGGGTGCGCTCAAGGTGCATTCCGCCGAACTGGGCGAGGTCAAGCGCATGTTCACCGACCCCGAAGTGCGTGGCAAGCGCATCGGCTCGGCACTGCTTGACGCCATCGTGGCCCTGGCGCGCGACAAGGGCCTGCCGGTGCTGATGCTCGAAACCGGCACCGGTGACGGCATGGCCGAAGCCCATCGCCTCTATATGCGCAGCGGTTTCAAGTCGCGCGGACCATTTCTCGATTATCCCGACAGCGAGTGGTCGGCCTTCTACGAAATGCCGCTCAAGGTGGAGGCCAGTGCATGAAGACGGTGCTGATCGTTGCGGGCTTGGCTCTGCTGACCGGCGCCGCGTGGGCGCAGGAAGACCTAGTCATCGACCAGACCAGGCTTTATGTCACCGATCCGGCAGCCTGCCAGGCTTTGGAAAAGCAGGGTGTCGATGCCTGGATGGACATGGATTTCCTGAGCCTGAGCTTTACCGGTGGCATCCAATCGATGGAATTCCACTGCAATTTCTACGACGTGAAGAGCCGGCCCAATACGCCGCTCCTGTTTGTCGATGCCGTTTGCGAAATGCCCGGCGCCCTTTATCCCGACATGCTGGCCATTGCGCCCAATGGCGCGGATTCCATCATCGTCGTTTCCGGCAGCGAAACAACCCTTGGCCTGGCCGGCAGCGACGCGCCGCCTACGGACAATCCCATCGGAACGACCCTTTATCACCGCTGCGACAATCTGAGCGAGATCCCCCTTGACTGACCTGACCAAACTCAGCCTGGCCGACGCCCGCAAGGGCCTTGAAGCCAAGAGCTTCACCGCAACCGAGCTGACCGGCGCCTATCTGTCAGCGATCGAGAAGGCCAATCCGAGCCTCAACGCCTATGTGGCGGTGACGCCAGAGCAGGCTCTCGACATGGCCAAGGCGAGCGACGAGAAGCTCGCCAAGGGACAGGGCGGGCCGCTCGAGGGCATTCCGCTTGGCATCAAGGACCTGTTCGGCACCAAGGGCGTCCATACCCAGGCGGCCAGCCACATCCTGGATGGCTTCAAGCCCGAATATGAATCGACGGTGACGAGCAATCTCTGGCGCGACGGCGCCGTTATGCTGGGCAAGCTCAACATGGACGAGTTCGCCATGGGCTCGTCCAACGAGACCAGCTATTACGGCCCCGTGGTCAACCCGTTCCGAGCGGAAGGCAGCAATGCCAACCTCGTGCCGGGCGGTTCTTCGGGTGGCTCGGCCGCTGCCGTTTCGGCCTGGCTCTGCGCCGGGGCGACGGCCACCGATACCGGCGGCTCGATCCGCCAGCCGGCCGCCTTTACCGGCACTGTCGGCATCAAGCCGACTTACGGCCGTTGCTCGCGCTGGGGCGTGGTGGCCTTCGCCTCCTCGCTCGATCAGGCCGGCCCGATTGCCCGCACCGTGGAAGACGCCGCTCTGATGATGACCTCGATGTCTGGTTACGACGTCAAGGATTCCACCAGCGTCGATCTGGCGGTGCCGGATTTCGCCGCTGCTGTGGAGCGGGGCGTCAAGGGCCTGACCATCGGCGTTCCGCGCGAGTACCGCATGGACGGCATGCCTGCCGAGATCGAAAAGCTCTGGAGCCAGGGGCTGGAATGGCTCAAGGCCGAGGGTGCAACGGTCAAGGATATTTCCCTGCCGCACACCAAATATGCCTTGCCGGCTTACTACATCGTCGCACCGGCGGAGGCCTCTTCCAACCTGGCCCGCTATGACGGCGTCAAGTATGGCTTGCGCGTGTCCGGCAAGGACATCACCGACATGTACGAGCTCACCCGCGCCGCCGGTTTCGGCCGCGAGGTGAAGCGCCGCATCATGATCGGCACCTATGTTCTCTCCGCCGGCTATTTCGACGCCTATTACGTCAAGGCGCAGAAGGTGCGGACGCTGATCAAGAAGGACTTCGAGGATGCCTTCCATGGCGGCGTCGATGCGGTGCTGACCCCCGCCACGCCCTCGGCCGCCTTTGGCGTCGGTGACGAGGCCCTCGCGGCCGATCCGGTGGCGATGTATCTCAACGACATCTTCACGGTGACGGTGAACATGGCCGGCCTGCCGGGCATTGCCGTTCCGGCGGGCAAGGATGGCAAGGGCCTGCCGCTCGGGCTGCAGCTGATCGGCAAGCCGTTCGACGAGGAAACGCTGTTTGCGGCGGCTCGCGTCATCGAGAAGAGCGCCGACATGGACTTTTCGCCCAAGCAGTGGTGGTGAGAGGGACGTTCCGCGCAAGCGGCATTCACCCCTCCTGCCTCCCCCATCAAGGGGGAGGTTTCTCTCCACTCGTGGGCACGATAGTGCCAAGATCGCGCAGCGCCTCGATGGGGGAGGCTGGGAGGCGGTGGTGCCCAAAACTGGGGCCCGGGAATTTACCCCAAATGCCGGCGCCACTTGATTGACACCCCGATCCGCCTTATTTGGCCCCAATGCACAAATTGAAATTGGTTGTGACGCCGCCCAGGCTGGCGTCCGGGCCGACAAGGGTTTCACCGATGGCCTCTGATATCTTTACTTCGCTCGACTGGTCCGAGCCACCCAAGGACATGAGCAAGCCGCTGCAGGCGCTGTGGTGGCTCAAGAAGGGCGAGCTGCGGGTTGGCCCGGAATGGGAACAGGCCCATGTCATCGTGCAGGCGATGGAAGGCGTGCAGGCCTTCGACTGGGTGCATGCCCTGATGCACTGGATCGAGGCCGATATGGGCAATGCCGATTACTGGTATCGCCGCGCCGGCAAGAAGCGCGCGACGGCCAGCGTGGCCAGTGAGTGGGAACATATCGCCGCGGCGCTGAGCGAGGTCACCCGCCACTGACCATTGCCTATTATCAAGAACCCTTGCGTTCCTGGCCTGCTGTGGCAGGCTCTCCTGGTGGGGAGATTCCACTTGAGGAGGAATGAATGGGATTTGACGGTGTAGGCTGGCTTGCGGCCATCATCATCGGCGGCTTGGCCGGTTGGCTCGCCCAGAAGTTCATGAATACCAATACCGGGCTACTGATGAATATCGTGCTCGGTATTGTCGGCGCCATTGTCGCCAGCCTGATACTCGGGCTCCTCGGCATTTCTTTCGGCGGCTGGGTCGGCTACCTCATTGCGGGCTTCATCGGCGCCTGCATCATCATCGCCATCGGCCGCGCAGTAACGCGCTGACGGCAAGTGGATGGCCGGCCCGCGGGCCGACCATCCTGTCCTGCTAGCGGTTGTCGTATTCGCTCCGCACCAGCTCCAGTCCCCGTTTCGTGATGCGATAGGGCTGTCCGTTTTGCGAGCGGATGGCCTTCTTGGCCTTGAGCTTCTTGAACAGCAGCAAAGTGCAGTTGCTCATCAGCCAGCCTTCGCGGTTGAAGAATTCAAGGCCGGTCACCTTGCCGGCGTCGTCTTTGAGCAGCGCAATGCGGCCGCCCTGTGCGAGGGCATGCAGCACCCGCTGTTCGTCTCGTGAAATATCCATGGAAAGTCAGTTGCCTGCAGCAGCGGGCAAAGCCCGCGAACAAACATGATCGGCCGCCGGCATCGCGCACGGTGGTCGACCGGGTTCATTCATGCCCCGTCGCAGATGGACGGGGCTTCAGGCGGTTTCAGACTGACTAGACATGGCATTCAGATAGCGCCGGGCAGGCGTTTTGCGCAAGCGGGGCGGTTGAAATCGTGGCCCGTCCGGTGCAAACCAGCAACAGCAAACCATACTGGAAACCGAAGTGACCGAAGCCAAGTCGCCGCAAGACTGCGCCACCAAGGACGATGTCCGTGCTGAAATCGACCGCATCGACCAGGCTCTGCTGAGCCTGTTTGCCGAACGGCACCGCTATGTGACGCGCATGGCCCAGATCAAGACCGATCCGCATGAGGCGCGCGACCCGGCGCGCATCGAGGCCGTGATCGAGAAAGTCCGCACGCGCAGTTTGGCTCTTGATCTCGACGAAGATCAGGCCGAACTTGTGTGGCGGACCCTGATCGACTGGAACATCAATTACGAGAAGGGCATTATCGCGGCGCGGCGCCGCAGCTAGGGCAGGAGGTCACAATGGCAGGGATTTCCATTCGCAAGGCTGAACCCACTGATGCGCGCCGATTGGCCGATATTGCCTATCGCGCCTGGGAAAGTGGCATCTTCCCGCTGCTGACCGAACAGCCCGGGCTGCGGGAGGCCGAACAACGCCGGCTGACGCAGGCCGTGGCAGAGACGCTGCCGCGCATCATCGTGGCCGAAGTGGATGGTATCGCGGTCGCCTGGTGCTCGCGATCCGGCCGACGCGCCTATATTCCCTTCCTCTTCGTCATGCCCGAACTGCAGGGCCATGGCATTGGCTCGATGCTGCTGCGGCGCATGGAATCGATGCTGGAGCTCGAGGGCGCCGAGCGCGTCCATCTGGAAACGCCGGCCGACAATGTCCGCGCTGTGCGCTTCTACGAGCGGCAGGGTTATCGCATCCTGGCACTGCGGCCGGATGGACGTGCCGCGCATGAACCCTTCATGAGCGTCCATCTCGAAAAACGCCTGCATCCCTTCGATGGCGATATCGACGAGGATTGAGCCATCTTTCCGTCTCTCCTTGAGGGGGAGAAGTGCCCGAAGGGCGGATGAGGGGTTGTCGCCATATCCGCCCGAGGCATGGACGCAATATCCTCAGCGATTGTCCGCTGAACGCGGAGTCGCCCTCTACCTCAAAGGGCGTGGGGAGAAAGAGCCGTTGCATCGCTGGCTCGTCCTCAGTAATCACATAGCCAACCCTCGACTTGCCTTTTCAGGACGTCCAATTGACCCTCATTGATACCCGCACGCCGAACCCCAAGAGCTTCATCGCCGGCTCCACCGGTGACTGGGAGGTCATTATCGGCATGGAAGTCCATGCGCAGGTGACCAGCGAGAGCAAGCTGTTCTCGGGGTCCTCGACCGAATTCGGCAATCCGCCCAATTCCAACGTGTCCTTCGTCGATGCGGCCATGCCCGGCATGCTGCCGACCATCAATGAGGAATGCGTGCGCCAGGCCGTGCGCACCGGTCTGGGTCTCAAGGCGCAGATCAACAAGCGCAGCGTGTTCGACCGCAAGAACTACTTCTATCCCGATCTGCCGCAGGGCTATCAGATCAGCCAGTTCAAGGACCCGATCGTCGGCGAGGGCAAGGTGCTGCTCGACATGCCCGAGGGCCAGATCGAGATCGGCATCGAGCGCCTGCACCTGGAACAGGATGCCGGCAAGTCGATCCATGACCAGCACCCCAACATGAGCTTCGTCGATCTCAATCGCTCCGGCGTGGCGCTGATGGAAATCGTGAGCAAGCCCGACCTGCGCTCCTCGGAAGAAGCCAAGGAATATCTGGGCAAGCTGCGCACCATCCTGCGCTATCTCGGCACCTGCGACGGCAATATGGAGCAGGGCTCCATGCGCGCCGACGTGAATGTCTCGGTGCGGCGCCCTGGCGGCGAATTCGGCACCCGTTGCGAGATCAAGAACGTCAACTCGATCCGCTTTGCCGGCCAGGCCATCGAATATGAGGCGCGCCGCCAGATCGATATCCTGGAAGACGGCGGCACGATCGACCAGGAAACCCGGCTCTACGATCCCAAGACCGGCGAGACGCGCTCGATGCGCAGCAAGGAAGAGGCGCATGACTATCGCTACTTCCCCGATCCGGACCTGCTGCCGCTGGAATTCGACGAGCAATTCGTCAGCATGCTGGCGGCAAAACTGCCCGAGCTGCCAGACGAAAAGAAGCAGCGCTTCGTCACCGACTATGGTGTAACCCCCTATGACGCCATGGTGCTAACGCTTGATCGCGAGACCGCGGACTACTACGAATCCTGCGTGTCCTTCGGCGGCACCAAGCGCGACGGCAAGGCTGTGGCCAACATGCTCAATGCCGACGTGGCCGCCTATGCCAATAGCCAGGGACTGGCCGTGTGGGAGACCCACCTCAAGCCCAGCCAGATCGCCGGCATCGTCGACCTGGTCGCCGCCGGGACGATTTCGTCCAAGGGCGCCAAGGACTTGCTGCAGGTGATCATCGCCGAGGAGCCAGAGGGCGAACCGGCCGAGATCGTCGAACGTCGTGGCATGAAGCAGGTCACCGACATGGGGGCCATCGAGGCCATCGTCGACGACATCATCGCCGCCAACCCCGATCAGGTCGCCAAGGTGCTGGCCAAGCCGACCATGATCGGCTGGTTCGTCGGCCAGGCCATGAAGGCCTCGGGCGGCAAGGCCAACCCGCAGGCGCTCAGCGACCTGATGAAGAAAAAGCTCGGAATCGAATAGCTCCAAGCAGGATCAGGCGCGCGTAGGCGGCTGATCCGTCCCCGGGCCCGGCTCGGGCATGGGCTGGCCGGGAGTAGGGTCTTCCACTGGCTGGGGCGTATCCGGCAGCTCCTGGGGCGGAACTGGATAGGGCTCGACCGGCTGCGGCGGGGGCGGCTCGGGCTGCGGCACGATTTCCGGGATCGGGCGCGGATCGATATCGGGTCTGGGCTGGTTCATGATTGACGCTCCTGTGCTGACAGAAACGTCCCGGTGAGCGGTCTGTTCCGCCTCAGGCCGTCGCGCGATGCCAAAACTTGCCGATGCGGCCATCGATCAGCAACAGGCCTGCAAAGATCACCAGCATGCCCAGGAGCTGGATCGGCAATACGGTCTCCCGCAGCAGGGTTACGCCAAGGATGACGGCCGAAATCGGGGCGATGAAGGTCGTCGTTGCGAAGTTGGTGGCGCCGACGCGCGGCAGGATGCGGTACATGATCTGGAAGGTGAACGCGGTCGAGATCAGGCCGATGGCGGCGGCGGCCAGCCAGGTCTCGGTACGCAGCATGACCGGCGAGCCTTCAACCATGAACGCGATTGGAATGGCGACAATCGCAGCGCCGGTCAGCGCAATGGCGGCCAGGGCGGTCGGCTCCACAGCCTTGAAGCTGCGAGTGATATTGAGCGACAGCGCATAGCAGAGCGTGGCCAGCAGACAGGTGGCGACGGCCCAGAGTTGCGATTGGCCGCCCGAGAGCAAAGCCGGGGAAGCAAGGATGGCAACGCCGGCGAAGCCAACGGCCACACCGGCACTCTTGATGCGCGAGGCCTTCTCGCCGCCAATCCAGAAATGGCTGACGATCACTGTCATGATCGGGGTCAGTGCATTGATGATGGCCGCGACGCCGCTGGCCAGGTTGGCCTGAGCCAGCGGGAACAGGGCAAAGGGAATGGCGTAGGCCAGGATGCCCAGCGCGCCGAGCTTGAGCCAGAGCATCGGAGAACGCGGGATGGGCTTGCGCAGCGCTACCATCACGCCCCAGCAGCCAAGCGCACCGATGCCGACGCGGAACGAGGTGACCCAGAGTGGACCGATCTCGCGGATCAGCACGGCGTTGAAGATAAAGGAGCAGCCCCAGATGGCGCCGAGCAATATGATCCAGAACCAGTCGCGTTGCGCCATGGTGGCCTCCCAGGAGTGAGCCGGGAAACTACGCCTGACGAGAACAAAGGTCGAACCGATTTTGACGATGGGTTCGATCAAATCTGGTGATGACGATTAAGGCGCAGCAATCTTGCCGGAGGCCAGCAGGCGCAGGGCCTCGGGATAGATGCGGTGCTCCTCGATCAGAACGCGTGCGGCCAGACTGTCAGCAGTGTCGCCCGGCAGGACAGGCACTTCCGCCTGCAGGATCGCTGCGCCCTCATCGAGGCCGGGTGTGACGAAGTGGACCGTGCAGCCATGGACGCGGGCGCCATCGGCAAGCGCCCGTTCGTGGGTATGCAGTCCTTTGTAGAGCGGCAACAGGGAGGGGTGGATGTTGATCATCCGCCCGGCCCAGTGATGGACGAAATCGTCGCCCAGGATTCGCATGAACCCGGCGAGGCAGACGATGTCCACATCCCAGCTTTCCAGCGTCTGGGTCATGACATCCTCGAACATGTCGCGGGTGGGGAATTTGCTCTGAGCCAGCGAGGCGGTGGCGATGCCTTCCGCCGCAGCGGTGGCTAGCCCCGGGGCGGCGGCACGGTTGGAGAGCACGCCGACGATCTCGGCCGGGTAGTCGGGAGACCTGGCCGCCTCGATCAAAGTCGACATGTTCGAGCCGCGGCCCGAGATGAGGATGCCGACGCGCTTGCGGGTCATGGGAGGGGCTCCGAGGCTGGATCGTAGAGGGCGAACTCCGCCTCATCCGGTCGCTGGATCGCGGCTGAATAGGCGCGGAGGTCTTCCAGGGTGAGAGGCGGGTTCTCGCGGCCCCGGGCACTGGTGCGCTGAAACAGGGTTTCGAGTGGTGCGTCGACGAAGTGCAGCTCGACCTTGGCACCAAGAGCGCGCGCGCCTTCGCGGAGCATGTCGCGCTCGGAACGACCCCAGGTGCCCCACTCAATGATGGCCGTGCCGCCCAGACGGAGCAGGTCCTGCGCCTGTCGCCACTGCAAGTCCTCAATGCCCTTGCGCATGGCCGTGTCCCAGAGGTCGATGCCGAGGGCATCCATCCAGTCGTCGGGCGAGTAGATGCTGGCATCCAGATGCTCGGCCAGCCGCTTTGCCAGCGTTGTCTTGCCGGCGCCTGGCAGGCCGCAGATGATGATCAGGCGGCCCGAGCCGGGCATCTAGAGCGCCAGCTTGCCATCAAACGTCACGGGCTCGCCCGTGCGGGCTGTCAGCTGGCCAACGACCGAAGCGATCTCGCCCGATGCGTTGAGATGGTCGACAAGCTTCTGGGCATCCTCAGGTGCGACGGCGACCAGCATGCCAACGCCGCAATTGAAGGTGCGCAGCATTTCGCGCTCATCCATGCCGCCGACATGGCTGAGCCAGCCGAAGACCTTGGGGACCGTGATGGCATTGAGGTCGACATGGGCCGCCAGATGGTCGGGCAGCACGCGAGGAATATTGTCGATGAAGCCGCCGCCGGTGATATGGGCCAGTGCCTTGATTCCGATGCCGGCCTTGAGGGCGGCGAGCAGGGGCTTCACATAGATGCGGGTTGGCGTCAGCAGCGCTTCGGACAGCGACTGGCCGGGCGCGAACGGCGCGTCCATGTACCAGTCCACGCCGGACAGTTCGACGATCTTGCGAACCAGCGAATAGCCGTTGGAATGGACACCCGACGAGGCAATCGCGACCAGCGTATCGCCCGCGGCAATATCGGGGCGGGGCAGGAGAGTGCCACGCTCGGCAGCGCCTACAGCAAAGCCGGCCAGGTCGTAATCCTTGCCGTGATACATCCCCGGCATTTCGGCGGTCTCGCCGCCGATCAGCGCGCAGCCGGCAATCCGACAGCCCTCGGCAATGCCCGAAACGATCGCAGTGCCCTGTTCCACGTCGAGCTTGCCGGTGGCGAAGTAGTCGAGAAAGAACAGTGGCTCGGCGCCCTGAACGATGATGTCGTTGACGCACATGGCCACCAGGTCCTGCCCGATGGTGGAATGATTGCCCGTGTCGATGGCAATCTTGAGCTTGGTGCCGACGCCGTCATTGGCCGCAACCAGCACCGGATCGGTGAAGCCGGCGGCCTTGAGATCGAACAGTCCGCCGAAACCGCCAATTTCGCCATCCGCGCCCGGACGGCGCGTGGAACGAACTGCCGGCTTGATGGCTTCTACCAGTGCATTGCCGGCATCGATATCGACGCCGGCCTGCTTGTATGACAGACCGTTTGATGTCAGGTTTTGCGGATCGGACATTGGCCTCAGTACCGTGTGGGGAAAGCGTGCGTAAAGCCGTTACCGGAAGAGCAAGGCGGTTGCCAACGCCGGAGCCGGAAGTTAGACGGCCTGATAGCTTCTCCACCACACCGACGCAAGGGCCGCCGGGCACCATGACACTGCGAAATCAAGTGCTGATCTGGGTCACGTTCCTGGTCGTCCTCATCATGCTGCTCTGGATATTCCGGGGCATCCTGTTGCCGTTCGTCGTGGGTGCGGCGCTGGCCTATCTGCTCAATCCGCTCGTCAACCAGTTGCAGAAGTGGCGTTTCAACCGGGCCTGGGCGACCACGGTGGTGCTGCTCTGCGTCATCACCATCGTGCTCAGCCTGTTCCTGATGTTCCTGCCGCTGATCGGCCAGCAGATCATCGAGCTGTTGCAGCGGGCGCCCCGATACGTGGCAGACCTCCAGGAGCTCTTTGCCCGCTGGTCGCCGGAGATCAACGAGTGGCTCGGCCCCGAGCGGGCTGCCCAGTTGCAGACTGGTATCAATGACCTGACGCGGCAATTGCTCGGCTTCATCACCACGCTGCCGGGAGAGTTGGTCAATATCGGCCTGACGGGCGCGGCGGTAATCGGCTTCACCGTGCTGACGCCCGTGGTGTCATTCTACCTGCTGCTCGATTGGGAGGGCATGGTGCATGGCATCGAGACCCTGCTGCCCAAGGATCACAAGGGCGAAATCAACACCATCCTGAGCGACATCGACAAGGCCATGGCCGGCGTGATCCGCGGGCAGGGCGGCGTGCTGCTGATTGATGCGGCCTTCTATGCCACGGCCCTCAGCCTTATCGGGCTGAATTTCGGGCTGGTCGTGGGCCTTATTGCCGGCCTGCTCAGCTTTGTGCCCTTCGTTGGCTTCATCTTCGGCTTCGGCCTGTCGGTTGGCATTGCCATCGTGCAGTTTTCGGCGGATCCATGGATGGTCGGCGCCGTGGCGGGCATTTTCCTGTTCTGGCAATTCATCGAGGGCAATATTCTCTATCCCAAGCTCGTGGGCTCCTCGATCAACATCAACCCCGTCTGGATGATGTTTGCCTTGCTGGCCCTGGGCGCCGTGTTCGGCTTTGTGGGCCTGCTGCTCGCCGTACCCATGGCGGCCATCGCCTCGGTCCTGGTGCGCTATGGCGTCGCCAAGTACAAATCGAGCACCCTTTATCTAGGGCAGAATGGTGGCCCCCATGGCCCTGCCGGCAATCCCTGACAGCGACGAGCCCAAGGGCCAGCTGACGCTGGAGCTTGGCCACACGCCGGCACACGGGGAAGCAGATTTCCTGGTCGGGGAAGGCAATAGCCTGGCGCACGGCCGCGTCATGGCCTTTCCCCACTGGCCCGACCCGATAACCCTGCTGATTGGCCCCGCCAAGTCGGGCAAGTCGCATCTGGCGCGCATTTTTGCAGATCGCTCGGGCGCGCGTTTTGTCGCCATCGCTGATCTGGAAAAGCTGGCAACAGAGGGAGGCACCGACCCCCTGATCGTCGAGGATGTCGACCGGCTCGGCTATGATGAGTCAGGTCTGTTTCACCTGCTCAACCAATCCATGCGCGAGCTTCGGCCGATGCTGCTGACGGCGCGGGAAGACATTGCGAACTGGCCGCTGACGACGGATGATGTCCGCTCAAGGGCCCGCAGGGCCACTGCCTTCACGCTGGAACTGACGGACGACATTCAATTGTCACAGATGTTCGTGAAACTCTTCGGGGATCGCCAGATCATGGTCGATCCAAAAACCATCGCTTACCTGGTGGCGCGCATGGAGCGCTCCACCGAGGAAGTGGTGATTCTTGCTGACCTCATGGACCGGCTGGCCCTCGCCAAGGGTACGGCCATTACCCGCAGCATCGCCGCCGATGCCCTCGACCGCCGCCGGGCTGCGCTTGGCCAGGCGAGCCACGAACAGGACTGGGATACCCAAGACGATGAATGACCTGAGCGATTTCGCCGAAGCCGATGTGCCGGTTCCCGATACCGAGGCGCTACGCAAGAGCCCGGCGCGTTTCGTCAATCGCGAGGTCAGCTGGCTGCAGTTCAACATGCGGGTGCTCGAAGAAGCGGGCAACACCAATCACCCGCTGCTGGAGCGGCTGCGCTTTGTGTCCATTTCGGCCAACAATCTCGACGAGTTCTACATGGTCCGCGTGGCCGGCCTCAAAGGCCAGATGCGCGCCGGGCTCACCAAACAGAGCGCCGACGGGCTGACCCCGGCCGAGCAGATGGAAGAAATCGCCACGCTGGCCCAGCACCTGCAGCTCGAGCAGCAGGACCACTGGCAAAGCCTGCGTGAGGAACTGTTCGCGCAGAACGTGGTGATCCATGAGGCGGATGACCTGACGACCGATCAGGTCAACTATCTGCAGAAGCTGTTCCGCGAGGAAATCTTCCCGGTGTTGACGCCGATCGCTGTCGATCCGGCGCATCCCTTTCCCTTCATCCCCAATCTGGGTCTGGCACTTGCCTTCGAGCTCAAGCGCCCGGATAACGACCTGCCGCTGACGGCCCTGGTCCGCATTCCCGGCAATCTGGACCGCTTCATCAACCTGCCGAGCGGTCTGGTTTCGGAAGGGCGCAGCGAGGTCGTCACCATCGACACGCTGGTCAAGCTGTTCTTCCACAAGATGTTTCCCGGCCATGAAGTGGTGGGGTCCGGCGCCTTCCGGGTCATTCGCGACAGCGAAATCGAAATCGACGACGAGGCGGCCGATCTGGTGGTCGAATTCGAGACGGCCTTGCGCCAGCGCCGGCGCGGGCAGGTGATCCGGCTGGAAATCGAAAGCTCGATGCCGCGCGCGCTCAAGCGACAGATCAGCGAGCAGCTGGGCGTCAAGGAAGGCGAAGTCTTCGAAGTGCAGGGCTTTCTCGGCCTCGCCGATGCCAGCAAGGTCTGCGACGTCGACCGGCCGGACCTCAAGTTCACGCCCTATCATGCGCGCTTTCCCGAGCGCATCCGCGACTATAACGGCGACAGCTTTGCGGCGATCGGTGCCAAGGACATCCTGGTGCATCATCCGTTCGAGAGCTTCGACGTGGTGGCGCAGTTCCTCATGCAGGCGGCGCGCGACCCTGAAGTGGTCGCCATCAAGCAGACGCTCTATCGCACGTCTGCCAACAGCCCCATCATCAAGGCGCTGGTCTTGGCCGCAGAGGCGGGCAAGTCGGTGACCTGCCTTGTCGAACTCAAGGCGCGCTTCGATGAGGAGGCCAATATCCGCTGGGCGCGCGACCTGGAGCGGGCAGGGGCGCAGGTCGTGTTCGGCTTCATCGAGCTCAAGACGCATGCCAAGCTCAGCCAGGTGGTGCGGCGCGAAAAGGGCAAGCTGGTCAGCTACTGCCATATCGGCACCGGCAACTACCATCCGATCACGGCCAAGATTTATACCGACCTCAGCTACTTCACCATCGATCCGGCAATCACCCGGGACGTAGCGCGGGTCTTCAACTTCATCACCGGCTATGCGCGGCCGACCGAGCTGGAAACCATCGCCGTGTCGCCGGTCAACCTGCGGCAGACACTGCTGAATGACATTGCCCGCGAGATCGAGTTTGCCCGCAATGGGCAGCCGGCCAGCATCCTGTTGAAGATGAACTCGCTGGTCGATCCGCAGATCATCGACGCGCTTTACGATGCAAGCCAGGCCGGGGTGAAGGTTGACCTGATCGTGCGCGGCATCTGCTGCCTGCGGCCAGGCATCCCAGGCTTCTCGGACAATATCCGGGTAAAGTCGATAGTCGGCCGGTTCCTGGAACACAGCCGCATCTACTGTTTCGGCAATGGCGAAGCCATGCCCAACCCGCGCGCCAAGGTCTATATTTCCTCGGCCGACCTGATGGGCCGCAACCTCGATGGGCGCGTCGAAGTGATGGTGCCGATCCTCAACAGGACCGTGCATAAGCAGATCCTCGACCGGATTCTGGTTGCCTATCTGCGCGACAACCAGCAGAGCTGGGAAGTGCTGCCCGATGGCAGCTCGCATCGGATGCGTGTGGCCGAGGGCGACGAGCCCTTCAATGCGCATGACTACTTCATGACCAATCCCTCGCTGTCCGGTCGGGGCAGCGCTGGCGGGGTCGAAGGTGACGAGGGCTAGGTTTGAACCAGTTCTGGGGCGTTGATGCCGATCCGACGGCGCAAGGCCGTATCAAGGGCGCCAAGCCCGTTGCCGTACTCGATATCGGCTCCAACTCCGTGCGTCTGGTGGTCTACGAGCGCCATGCGCGCGCGCTGACGCCGCTCTACAACGAAAAGTCGGCCTGCGCCCTTGGCCGCGGCGTGGGGCAGACCGGGCGCCTTGCCGACGCCAATGTCGCCCAGGCGCTCAACGCCATCAAGCGCTTTGCCCTGGTGGCGCGGATGATGCGGGTGGGCAAGGTCTATGTCCTGGCCACCTCTGCCGTGCGCGACGCTGCGAACCGAAAGGAATTCGTCGATGCCGTCGAGGCGCTGATGGAAACCAAGGTGCAGGTGCTCAGCGGCGAGCAAGAGGCGCATTATGCGGCGCTCGGCGCCGTCGCCGGTATTCCCGGGTTCTCCGGGGTGGTGGGCGATCTGGGCGGGGGGAGTCTCGAACTCTCAAGCATCAGCAATGGCAGTGACACCGACGGGGAATCCTTCGAGATCGGCGTGATCCGGCTGCAGGATGACAGCAATGGCGCGCCGGCCGCAGCTGCCGAGATCATTCGCGAACGCCTGAGCCAGTCCTCCCTGTCAAGGGCCGAAGCCGGCAAGTCCTTTGCGGCGATCGGCGGCACCTGGCGCTCGCTGGCCAAGCTGCATCAGATCGTGCGCGGCTACCCGCTCCGCATGGTGCAGCACTATGTCGTTCCCGCCGAGGAGATGATCCAGTTCTGTGCGGCAATTGTCGGGGCCAGCTCGCTGAAATCCTATGAAGGTGCCGAGCATGTGAGTTCGTCGCGGCGCGAGCTGGTGCCGTTCGGCGCGGCCGTGCTGGCCGAAGTGCTCAAGGCCGGCCGGTTTGCCGATGTGGTGTTCTCGGCGCTCGGCGTCCGTGAAGGCTATCTCTACGGCATGCTCGACCCGCGCGAGCAGGCGATTGATCCGCTGATCCAGGGTGCCGAGGAGCTTTCGGTGCTGCGGTCGCGCTCGCCCTCGCATGCCAGCGATCTTGTCGAGTTTACCGGACAGTTTCTTGCAGCCGCGGGCATGGTCGAAACCGCGGAGCAGGCCCGGTTGCGGACCGTGTCCTGCCTGCTGGCCGATATCGGCTGGCGCGCGCATCCGGACTATCGCGGTCCGCAAAGCGTCGATTCTGTGGCCTACGGATCGCTGAGCGGCGTCGATCACCCCGGACGGGCCTTCCTCGCCCAGGTGATTGCGGTGCGCTATGATGGTCTCAAGAGCAAGACGGCGGCCAAGCTGGCCAGCCTCGGCTCGGCCGAAGTGACGGCCCGCGCCCGGCTGATCGGGGCGCTGTTCCGCGTCGCCTATCCGATGACGGCCGCCATGCCCGGCATCCTGCCGCGAATCCGTTTCGAGATCGCCGGCAACAGCCTATCGCTGGTGCTGCCTGCCGACCTGGCCTTTCTCGACGGCGAGCACCTGCAGGGCCGGCTCGACCAGTTTGCCGGGGTGGCCGGGTTCAAGACGTCAGACGTGCGCATCGGCTGAGCAGCGCGCTACTCGGCCGGCACCGTGTCCTTGACCGCGATTTCCACCACGCCCTTGCGTGTGGCGACGAGCCCGATGCGGCCGTGCTTGATGTCCAGCGCCTTGTCGCCGAACAGCTTGCGCCGCCAGCCCTTGAGCGCCGGGACATCCGCATCGTCGTCCAGCACCAGCGCGTCGATATCGTCAGAGGTGGCGATAATCCTGGCGGCTACCCCATGCTGTTCGGCCACCGATTTGAGCAGCACGCGCACCAGATCGCCAACAGCACCCTTGGGCGAGGGGCCGCGATAGCGCTCGGGCATGTCGGGCAGGTCGGCCTTGCCCAGGGCCTCGACTTCCTTGAGCAGCACCATGATCTCGGCCGCGGCCGAACTGCGGCCGAAGCCGCGCGGAACGGCCCGGAGCTTTTCGAAGGCGTCGGGCGACAGCGGACGCTGCATGGCCAGCTCGAACAGCACGTCGTCCTTGAGCACGCGGCTGCGTGGCTGGTCGCCATCCTGCGCACGCTTTTCGCGCCAGGCGGCCAGTTTCTTCAACGCCGCCAGATCGCGCGGGCGGTTGATTTTCATCTTCAGGCGTTCCCAGGCCTGTTCGGGCTGGACGACGTAGGTGTCGATGCTGCGCAGCACGCCCAGCTCGTCCTCGACCCAGTCCCAGCGCTTGGTTGCATCCACCTGCTTGCGCAATTCGCGGTAGATGTCGCGCAGATGGGTCACGTCCGCCACGGCATAGAGACGCTGTTTCTCGGAGAGTGGGCGCGCGGCCCAGTCCGTGAAGCGGCTGGACTTGTCCAGTTCCACCTGCGTGATGGAGCGCACGAGATTGTCGTAGGAAACGCTGTCGCCGAAGCCGCAGACGCTGGCCGCGATCTGGGTATCGAAGATATTGACCGGCACCTTGCCCGTCAGCTTGACGAAGATTTCGATATCCTGCCGCGCGGCATGGAACACCTTGGTGATGTTCGGATTGGCGAGCAGCGCGAAAAAGGGCGTCAGGTCGAGATCTGGCGCCAGCGGATCGATCAGCACCGCCTCGTCATTGGTCGCCGCCTGGATCAGGCACAGCTTGGGCCAATAAGTCGTTTCGCGCAGAAACTCGGTATCCACCGTCACAAAATCGAACTTCGCAGCGCGCTCGCAGAATGCGGCGAGCACATCTGTGGAAACAATCAGGTCCATACCGGCTTCCGTCTCAAATTCGTCAATATTCTTCCTAGCAGGTGAGGCAGGTGCACTCCAGACCGCATTTGTCGAGTATTGCCCTCGGGTTATCATCGTCGCCGCGCTGATCACGCCCGGTCCGCCCGTTCAACTTGACAAGCCGGGACGCCCATGCGCTTTTCCCGCCAAGATTCCGGCCTTTTTTCAGAGTTCCGACCATGACCTCACACCCCTACCGCTCGCATACCTGCGGGGCCCTCACCGCCAAGGATGCCGGCCAGACCGTGCGCCTCAGCGGCTGGGTGCATCGCATCCGCGACCATGGCGGCCTGCTGTTCATGGATTTGCGCGATCACTACGGGCTGACCCAGGCCGTCATCGACCCTGATTCGCCGGCTTTTGCCGCGGCCGAAAAGGTGCGATCGGAATGGGTGATCCGCATCGATGGCGAAGTGAAGCTGCGCGATGCCGCTGCGGTGAACCCGAACCTGCCTACCGGTACGGTGGAAGTGTTCATCCAGGAGCTGGAAGTGCTGTCGGCTGCCAAGGAGCTGCCGCTGCCGGTGTTTGGCGACCAGGAATATCCCGAGGATGTGCGCCTGCGCTATCGCTTCCTCGATCTGCGCCGCGAGAAGCTGCATGCCAATATCGTCAAGCGCACCAAGGTGATCGCGGCGATGCGTCAGGGCATGACCGAGCAGGGGTTTGCCGAATACTCGACGCCTATCCTGACCGCGTCGTCGCCGGAAGGCGCACGAGATTTCCTGGTCCCCAGCCGCATCCATCCCGGCAAGTTCTTCGCGCTGCCGCAGGCACCCCAGCAATACAAGCAGCTGCTGATGGTGGCGGGCTTTGACCGGTATTTCCAGATTGCGCCATGCTTCCGTGACGAGGACCCGCGCGCTGACCGCCTGCCGGGCGAATTCTACCAGCTCGACCTGGAGATGAGCTTTGTCACCCAGGAAGACGTCTGGAACACCATGACGCCGGTGATCACCTCGATTTTCGAGCAGTTTGCCGAGGGCAAGCGCGTGACCAAGGACTGGCCGCGCATTCCCTATGACACAGCGATCCGGAAATACGGTTCGGACAAGCCCGACCTGCGCAACCCGATCGAGATCGAGGGCGTGACCGAGCACTTTGCCGGTTCAGGCTTCAAGGTCTTCGCCAACCAGATCGAGGCTGACGCCAAGGTCGAGGTCTGGGCAATTCCGGCGAAGAACAAGGCCGGCGCCGAGCCGATCGGCCGGGCCTTCTGCGATCGCATGAATGCCTGGGCGCAGGGCGAGGGTCAGCCGGGCCTGGGCTACATCTTCTTCAAGGATGGGCAGGGCAGTGGCCCCATTGCCAAGAATATCGGCGAAGAGCGGACTGCTGCACTCAAGGCTCAACTTGGTCTCGAAGACGGCGACGCCGTGTTCTTTGTCTGCGGCCGTCCGGAGAAGTTCTACAAGTTTGCCGGCGAAGCCCGCACCAAGGTTGGCACCGATCTCGACGTGATCGATACCGAGCAGTTCGCCTTGTGCTGGATTGTCGACTTCCCCTTCTACGAGTGGAGTGAAGAAGAGAAGCGCGTGGACTTCGCGCACAATCCCTTTTCCATGCCGCAGGGCGGGATCGACGCGCTCAACAGCCAGGATCCGCTGACCATCAAGGCCTATCAGTATGATGCGGTCTGCAATGGCTACGAAATCGCCTCGGGATCGATCCGTAACCAGTTGCCCGAGACCATGGTCAAGGCGTTCGAGCTGACCGGCAAGAGCCGCGACGAGGTCGAGGAACAGTTCGGTGGCCTCTACCGCGCCTTCCAGTATGGTGCCCCGCCGCATGGTGGTGCAGCCTTTGGCGTGGACCGCATCGTCATGCTGCTTTGCGGCGTGCAGAACCTGCGCGAGATCACCGCGTTCCCGATGAATCAGCAGGCCGAAGACCTGCTGATGGGCGCCCCTAGCCCGGCCTCGCCCAAGCAATTGCGTGAGCTGAGCATCCGGCTCAACGCCCCGTTGTAATATATCGACGAACGTTTATTACGAGGCGGCCTCCAACACTGGAGGTCGCCTTTTTCTATTTGGTGTTTTCGTTCGGTTAATCAGCGTTAATGATCCGTTAAAGGCTGCTTGCTACCGATGAGGTAATTGAACGGCTCATTCGGATTCGATCTTGAAGTCGAGATACTCTCATATCCTCACGCTAATGGGTGCGCTGCTGGCGTTCGTTCCCATTGTTGCGGTGGATTATCTGCTGGACGGCTATGTCCGCACGAGAGAAAAGATAACGACGCAACAATATGTTACGACGGTTACCTCACAAATTGAAATCGGTGTGAACGACGCGATCTCGGCGCTTCGCCGAATTCTCGCCGAAAGCCCGTCACTGTGCACGCCGACTTTCGTCGCCAATGTGCAGCGCGAGATCGAATCCAGCCTCAACATGAAGCAGGTGCTCGTCGAGAATACCGATGGCGTGCAGTATTGCGATGCCGTGGGGCGCACAGTCGCCTATTCGCCGCTGTCCGAGAGCCTGCCCATCCCCGCGCATACCGAATCCATCACCGTCGTAAAGCTTGGCGGAATGGACATGCCAGCGCTCAAGATCACCCAGGCGTTCGGGGAGAGCAGGCGCGTCTCGGCCTTCGTGCCGCTGGTTGGGCAAACACAGGCGGGTCTGGCGCAGGGGCTGACGAGTGCTGCGATGATGCGCATCTCGCTGACCAATGGCACGCCGATCTTGAGCGTGGGCAGTTCGACTGATTTTGACCGACGGGATTCCAACGCGGATTTCATCTCTGCGCAAAGCTTTGCGGGCGAAATGCCGCTGAAGGTGGAATATGCCATTCCCTTTGCCATGGCACGCGCCGGATATACCGATCTCGATGTCGGCCTGACCATCATGGCCTGCATTCTGAGCGCCGGTTTCCTGATCCTGTCGCTGAACTATGTGCGGCGCTCGCGCGTGCCGGCCTTCGATCTCGAGCGGGCCATCGCCCGTGGGGAGATCAAGCCTTACTACCAGCCAGTCATCAATCTGCGCACCGGCGAGCTGATGGGCTGCGAAGTGCTGTGCCGCTGGGAGAAGAAGAACGGCCAGGTCGTGCCGCCAGGCGCCTTCATCGACTATGCCGAGGTTACCGGTCTTGCCATGCCGATGACGCTGTCGCTGATGCAGCAGGTCAAGTTCGACCTCGGCGATCTCTGCCAGATGATGCCGGACCTCAAGATTTCCATCAATCTGTTCGAGGGGCATTTCCGCGACGACAGCATCGTCGAGGATGTGCAGGCCATTTTTGGCAATTCGCCGATCAGTTTCCGCCAGCTGGTATTCGAGCTCACCGAGCGACACCCGCTGGCCAACTCCGCCATAGCAAACAGCGTGATCGCTGGCCTGCACGCCCTTGGGGCGCGGCTTGCGCTGGACGATGCGGGCACCGGTCACTCCAATCTGGCTTATCTCGGCACGCTGGGCGTCGACATCATCAAGATCGACCGCATCTTCGTCGATATGGTCAAGCCGGGCACGACCCAGGTTCCGGTGCTCGATGGGCTGATTGCCATGGCCAAGGATCTCGATTGCGAGATTGTCGCCGAGGGTGTCGAGACAGAGGAGCAGGCGCTCTATCTGCGGGCTCGCGGCGTAGTGCAGGCCCAGGGCTTCATCTTTGCGCCTGCGCTCAAGATCGGTGCCTTCCGCGAATTGGCGACGGCCCTCCATGTCACCAAGGAACCGCGCAGCCGGATCGAGAACATCGTCGCCAGTGCCGCCTGAGCCTTTGCGACTTTAGTTTCATCCCGCACCGGACTTACCCACTTTCCATTGCCGGCATTTGATGGCACCAACGCTGCCTGAAGCTATGCCCGTCGCCAACTGGACGCGGGCGAGGAGGATTGCGTGACGACCGACGTCAACGAACAGCGGAAAGCCCTGCGCGAAGCGGCCCTGCATTTCCACGAGTTTCCCAAGCCAGGCAAGCTGGAGATACAGGCGACCAAGCCGCTGGGCAATCAGCGCGACCTGGCCCTGGCCTATTCGCCGGGTGTCGCCGCGCCTTGCGAGGAAATCGCGGAAAATCCGGATGCGGTGGCGCGCTACACCTCCCGGCAAAACCTCGTTGCCGTCATTTCCAATGGCACGGCCGTGCTGGGCCTTGGCAATATCGGCGCGCTGGCCTCCAAGCCGGTGATGGAGGGCAAGGCCGTCCTGTTCAAGAAATTTGCCGGTATCGACGTGTTCGATCTTGAGATCGACGAGATCGACCCGACCAAGTTCATCGATGCCGTGGCGCCGCTCTGGCCGACCTTTGGCGGCATCAATCTCGAAGATATCCGCGCTCCGGACTGTTTCGAGATCGAGGAGGCGCTGCGGGCCCGCATGCCGATCCCGGTGTTCCATGATGATCAGCATGGCACGGCAATCATCGTCGGCGCCGCCGTCCTCAATGGTCTCGAGCTCAAGGGCAAGAAGATCGAGGACGTCAAGATCTGCGCCTCCGGGGCAGGGGCCGCGGCCATTGCCTGCCTCAACGTGCTGGTCGCGCTAGGCGCCAAGCATGAGAATATCTGGGTCGCCGACAAGGATGGCCTGGTCACCCACAAGCGCAATGATGTGAATGACAAGTGGCGCGGCCAGTTCCGCCGCACCAGCGAAGCCACGACCTTGGCCGAAGTGATCGAAGGCGCGGATGTGTTCGTCGGCCTGTCGGGCCCCGGTGCGCTGACGCCGGAAATGCTGCTCAAGATGGCCCCGCGCCCGCTGATCCTCGCGCTGGCCAATCCCAACCCCGAAATCAGCCCTGAACTGGCCAAGGCCACCCGCCCTGACGCCATGGTTTGCACGGGCCGTTCGGACTACCCCAATCAGGTCAACAACGTCCTCTGCTTCCCCTTCATCTTCCGCGGCGCGCTTGACGTGAGCGCCACCACGATCAATGAGGAAATGAAGCTGGCCGCCGTGCGGGCCATCGCCAAGCTGGCGCATGAGCCGGGGCTGGAAGTGTCGCCGTCCGGTGCGCCCGCCGTGTTCGGCCCCGACCACATCATTCCCAATCCCTTCGACCAGCGGCTGATTCTGCGCATCGCGCCGGCCGTGGCCCGTGCGGCCATGGAATCGGGCGTGGCAAAGAAGCCGATTGCCGATTGGGACGCCTATATGGATGGGCTCAACCGCTTCGTCTTCCGCTCCGGCCTGGTGATGAAGCCCATCATCGACCGCGCGCAGGGTCAGAACAAGCGCATTGCCTTCGCCGATGGCGAGGATGAGCGCGTCTTGCGCGCCACCCAGGTGCTGCTCGAAGAACGCATTGCCCGCCCGATCCTGATCGGCCGTCCGGCCGTTATCGAGGCACGCATCGAGCGCTTCGGCCTCAACCTGCGCCCAGGCACGGACTTCGAGGTCATCAACCCTGAAGACGATCCGCGCTACCGCGATTACGTAACGCTGTTCCACTCGCTGGTCGGGCGTGATGGCGTGACGCCGGATACGGCGCGTCAGGTCGTGCGCACCAATACCACGGTGATCGGGGCTCTCGCGGTCAAGCGCGGCGAGGCTGACTCTCTGATCTGCGGATTGCAGGGCCGCTTCATCAAGCATGTGCGCGACATCCGCTCCATCATCGGGCTTCAGGATGGCGTTGCCGATGTTTCGGCGCTCTCCATGCTGATCATGCCGCGCGGCGCCTTCTTCCTCGCCGACACCTATGTGAACCAGGATCCGACCGCCGACGAGATCGTGGGTATTGCCCTGCAGGCGCGTGACCACCTCAAGCGCTTCAATATCGAAGCGAAGGTGGCGCTGCTGAGCTACTCCAACTTTGGTTCGCGCGATGGCGAGAGCGCCTTCAAGATGCGCGAGGCCTATCAGAAGCTGAAGTCCCTGGCCCCGACCATGATCGTGGAAGGCGAGATGCAGGGTGATCTGGCGCTGAGCCAGGAACTGCGCGAGCGCTACATTCCCGACAGCGTGCTCGGCGGTGAAGCCAACCTCCTGATCTTCCCCAATCTCGACGCGGCCAACCTGTCCATGACCCTGCTCAAGGAAATGAACAATGCGCTGTCGGTCGGCCCCATCCTGATGGGCCCGCGCTCGCCGGCTCATATTCTTGCGCCGTCGGTAACCAGCCGCGGGATCGTGAACATGGCTGCCATCGCCGCAACGGAGGCGCTGGAAACATAAGGCCCAGCTTGCCCCAAAAGCGCGCATGCGCTAGAGGCAGGCATCGCCCGCGCTTGGAGGATGTCCGATGAACCAGATCGCTGTGTTCGGTGGTAGCGCGCATCCTCAACTGGCCGCGGAAATCTGCACCCAGCTCGGGGTGCCGCTGCATCCCACAATGGTGAAGCGGTTTTCCAATGACTGCCTCGAAGTGCAGTTGCAGGCCAATTGCCGCGAGCAGGATGTGTTCCTGATCCAGACGCTCAGCGCCCCGGTTCAGGACCATCTGGTGGAATTGCTACTGATGGCCGATGCCGCGCGCGGCGCCTCGGCGGCCCGGATCACCGCCGTCATTCCGCACTATTCCTACGCCCGTTCCGACAAGAAGGACGCGCCGCGTATCTCGCTGGGCGGCCGGCTGGTGGCCGACCTGCTGGCAACGGCCGGCGTCAGCCGTGTCCTGACCATGACGCTGCACTCACCGCAGGTGCATGGCTTTTTCAGCGTGCCGGTCGATCACCTACATGCCTTGAGCGAGCTGGCAGCCTATTTCCAGCGCTACGATCTCAGCAATGCCGTTGTCGTATCGCCCGATCTGGGCAATGCCAAATCCGCCGCCGTCTTCGCCAAGCGCCTTGGCACCCCGGTGGCCGCCGGCGCCAAGGAGCGCATCAGCGACACTCAGGTGCGCATCTCGGCCATTATTGGCGAGGTGAGCGGCCGCGATGTCATCGTGCTGGATGACGAGATCGCCAGCGGCGGCTCGATGATCGAGCTGATGGCGCATCTGCGGGCCAATGGCGCCCGCTCGATCCGCATTGCCTGCACCCATGGCATCTTCGCCGGATCGGCGCTGCAGCGGCTGGCGGCGCAGCCGGACCTGAGCGAGATCGTCTGCACCAATACGCTGCCGATCGCGCCCGACCGGGTCGTCGACAAGCTGACGGTCCTCTCCGTCGCGCCGGCCCTGGCCGAGGCGATGCGCCGTATCAACAGCGGCGAGTCGGTCAGTGCGATCTTCCATGACGTGCCGCTGAGCGACCGCGCCGCCGCAGAGTAGCGACAGCGCGACTGCAACCGGCCATTGGCCCAGACAATTCCGAGGAACAGGCATGATCCGCCACACCGTCGTCTTCACGCTCAAACATGCTGCCGCCTCGGCGGAGGAGGGCGCCTTTCTGCGCGATGCCAGGGTGCTGGAACAGATTCCGGGCGTCGAAAAGTTCGAGCAGCTGCGCCAGGTCAGCCCCAAGAACGGCTATGCCTTCGGCTTTTCCATGGAGTTCGCCGACAAGGCCGCTTATGCGGGATACAATGACCATCCCGACCACGTGGCATTCGTGCGCGATCGCTGGGTGCCCGAAGTGGCCGATTTCCTCGAAATCGACTACGTCCCGCTCGACTAGGACCCAAGGCGCGACCCCGGGGCAACCCGGCCTCCTGCGCCAGTTCAAACAAGTTTGAATCGCACTTTAATTGCATTTCCAATGGGCTGGAAATGTGCGCCTATTGTCCGTGGCGAAAGAGATCGGACGAAACGATGCGCGCCGGGTTGGACCTGCTATACGAACGCCTGCTGACTTTCGGCTACCCAAGGGCCGGAATTGAATGGCTGAAGCGACACAGACTATCCGTCATCCTGGTTCTGGCCTTTGCCAGCTGGCTGCTGCTGCTCGCCCTGATCTGGGCCGGCGTGTGGTATTTTCAGGCGTCGATGGGCAATTTGCGCTCCTGAGCTAGGCGCTGCGAAACCCGGCGTTAAGCCCTTGTGAGCAATAATCGGGCGGTTCACTGATGGTTTGCCCATGCCCACCCGCCTCAAACGTCCCCCATTCTGGCGCCCGCTGGCGCTGACCGTGGCATTACTGGGTTTTCAGGGCTATCTGGGCTTTTCCGCCATTGGCGGGCAGTTCGGCATCGAGAACCGCACGCAGATCCTGCTCGATATCGACCAGCTCAAGGCGCGGTCATCGGCCCTCCAGGCCGAGATCGACGCCTATCGTCACCGCGCCACTCTGATGGATACGCGACGGCTTGATCCCGATATTGTCACGGAGCGGGCCAGGGCCCTCCTGAACATGGCTCATGCAGACGACATCATCGTCATGGTCGATCCGGAGTCGGGTAAACCGCTTTCCGGTAAATTCGAAGAATTAGCCACAGATGAGTTAATGCAACTTATCCAAGCAGATTCAACACTCTAACTGCGATCTGCTGGACCGCGGGAGCATTGCTTTCCCTGCATTGCTTGCACTATGATGCGCAAGTGTGGCCAACTCGGGCCAAGCGGCAAATCCATTTCGATGCGGAGCGTTCTCTATGGCGCGTAAGGCTGTGGCCACCAAGGCCAAGACGCAATCCAACGTACCTCAATTCACTACGGATCAGGACCGCGAGGCGTATCGCGAGATGCTGCTGATCCGGCGTTTCGAGGAAAAGGCCGGCCAGATGTATGGCATGGGTCTGATCGGTGGATTCTGCCACCTCTATATCGGCCAGGAAGCCGTGGTCACCGGCATCACCATGGCCAGCGAGAAGGGCAAGGACGCCCAGATCACCGGCTATCGCGACCACGGCCACATGCTGGTCATGGGGCTGGACCCCAAGGGCGTCATGGCCGAGCTGACCGGTCGCCAGGGTGGCCTGTCGAAAGGCAAGGGCGGCTCGATGCACATGTTCAGCAACGAGCACAAATTCTACGGCGGCAATGGCATTGTCGGTGCGCAGGTCTCGCTCGGCACTGGTCTGGCCTTTGCGGCCAAGTACAAGGGCGACGGCTCCGTGTCGCTGGCCTATTTCGGCGATGGCGCGGCCAACCAGGGCCAGGTCTATGAGAGCTTCAATATGGCCAAGCTCTGGAACCTGCCGGTCGTCTTCATCATCGAAAACAACAAGTATGCAATGGGCACCTCGATCGAGCGTGCAGCGGCCACCACCGATTTCTCCATGCGTGGCGCCTCGTTCGACATTCCGGGCGAGCAGGTCGACGGCATGGACGTGCGCATGGTCTATGATGCCGCCCAGCGCGCCATCGAGCATGCCCGCTCGGGCAAGGGCCCGTTCATCCTCGAAATGCTGACCTACCGCTATCGCGGCCATTCCATGTCCGACCCGGCGAAATATCGCTCCAAGGACGAAGTGACCAAGTATCGCCAGGAACGCGACCCGATCGAGCAGGTCAGGGCGCGCCTCCTGGAGTCCGGTGCCGAGACCGAGGAATCGCTCAAGGCCATCGAGAATGACATCCGCGCCGTGGTCACGGCGGCCGCGGATTTTGCCACCAACGATCCCGAGCCGGATGCATCCGAGCTCTGGACCGACATCACCATCAGCGCCTGAGGCGATAGATGAGCGTTCTGCTCGGCGTCATCACGCTCTTTGCGGTTCTCACCCTCGCCATAGCGGTCATGCAGGCCGTCGCGATGGTTCGGGTGGCCCCGGCAAGCGAGCGGCTGGCCTCGTTCATGCCGCTGGGCTGGTGGAAATTCCGCCAGCTCGAAGCCAAGGCGGGCCCGGCCGCCGCGCAGCCGCTCAATATCTACAAGCGCGCCGTGATTGCCTTCATCGTCTTCCTGCTGCTGGGGCTGGCCCTCAGCAGTTGGACAATCAACCAGACGCCGGCGCCGGATAGCGCTTCCGCCCAGCCGGGGCTGATCAACGATCCGCGCGTCATCCCTGCCGAATTCGCATTCAATACCGACAATCGCCGCGTGGCTGTCATGCCCGGCGCCCTTCTGCTGGAGAGCTGATATGCCCCAAATCCTGATGCCCGCGCTGTCGCCCACCATGGAAGAGGGCAAGCTGTCCAAATGGCTGGTGAAGGTCGGCGATACCGTCAAGTCCGGTGACGTTCTGGCCGAGATCGAGACCGACAAGGCGACGATGGAAGTCGAGTCGGTCGATGAAGGCGTGGTCAAGGAACTGCTGATCGCCGAGGGCACCGAAGGCGTCCTGGTCAATACGCCAATTGCCCTGGTCCTGGCTGAAGGCGAGACCGCTGAGGCCGCTCCGGTTGCCAAGACTGCCCCCGAGCCATCCGAAGCGCCGGTCGTCGCGGCCGAAAAGGCCGCCGAGGCCGCGCCGTCGCAGGCTGCGGTGCCTGCAGCACCCAAGTTCGAAGCCCAGAGCGATCCCGACCTGCCCGAAGGCGTCGAAATGGTCGAGATGACCGTGCGCCAGGCGCTGAACGAGGCCATGGCCGAGGAACTGCGCCGCGACAAGGATGTCTTCGTCATGGGCGAGGAAGTGGCCGAGTACCAGGGCGCCTACAAGATTACCCAGAATCTGCTGCAGGAATTCGGCCCGCAGCGCATCATTGATACGCCGATCACCGAGCATGGCTTTGCCGGCCTGGCCGTTGGCGCGGCTTTCGCCGGCCTCAAGCCGATCGTTGAGTTCATGACCTGGAACTTTGCCATGCAGGCGATCGACCAGATCATCAACTCCGCCGCCAAGCAGCTCTATATGTCGGGCGGCCAGGTCAAGGCGCCGATGGTGTTCCGCGGCCCCAATGGCGCGGCTGCCCGCGTCGGTGCGCAGCACAGCCAGGATTATTCCGCATGGTACAGCCACGTGCCCGGCCTCACCGTCATCGCGCCCTATAGCGCAGCGGACGCCAAGGGCCTGCTCAAGGCCGCCATTCGCTCGCCGAACCCGGTGGTCTTCCTCGAAAACGAAATCCTCTATGGCTCGACCGGCCTCGTGCCCAAGGTCGACGACTTCGTGCTGCCGATCGGCAAGGCCCGCATTGCCCGCAAGGGCGCCGATGTCACCATCGTCTCCTTCTCCATGGGCATGCGTTACGCCACCCAGGCGACCGAGAAGCTGGTTGCCGCCGGCGTCGATGTCGAACTGATCGACCTGCGCACCCTGCGTCCGATGGACAGCGACACCGTGATCGCCTCGGTCAAGAAAACCGGGCGCCTGGTGACGGTGGAAGAGGGCTGGCCGCAGGGCGGTATCGGCTCCGAACTCTCTGCCCGCGTCATGGAGCAGGCCTTCGACTATCTCGATGCGCCAGTCATGCGCGTCACCGGCAAGGATGTGCCCATGCCCTATGCCGCCAACCTTGAAAAGCTGGCGCTGCCGAACGTCGATGAAGTGATCGCGGCGGTCAACGCCGTGACCTACCGCTCGTAAGGAGAACCGGGATGCCAATTGATATCACCATGCCGGCGCTCTCTCCGACGATGGAAGAGGGCAAGCTCGCCAAGTGGCACGTCAAGGAAGGCGACTCTGTCTCCTCCGGTGACGTGATCGCCGAAATCGAAACCGACAAGGCCACGATGGAAGTCGAGGCCGTGGACGAGGGCAAGATCGGCAAGATCATGGTCGCTGAGGGCACCGAGGGCGTGAAGGTCAATGCCGTCATCGCCGTGCTGCTGCAGGAAGGCGAAAGCGCCGATGCAGCTGCGGCGCCCAAGGCGGAAGCCCCCAAGGCTGCTCCGGCCGCTGACGCGCCAAAGGCCGAGGCACCCAAGCCGGCTACCGAGGCGCCCAAGGGTGATGCCGGTGCCGTGACCCGCGCCAATGCCGAGACGCAGGCAGCGCCCGCGGCCAAGGCCGCTCCCGCGCCGACTGCTGCCAAGTCCGAGGGTGGCAAGGTGTTTGCCTCGCCGCTCGCTCGGCGCCTGGCCAAGGAAGCCGGCATCGAAGTTTCGGCGATTTCCGGTTCCGGTCCGAAAGGCCGCGTCGTCAAGTCCGACGTCGAAGCCGCCAAGTCCGGCAAGACCCCGCTCAAGGCTGCGGGTGCCGCTGCCGCATCGGCGCCATCCGCTGGTGGCGCTGCGCCGGCCGGCATGACCAAGGCGCAGGTCCTCGCGCTCTATCCGGAAGGCAGCTACGAGCTGGTGCCGAACGATGGCATGCGCAAGGTCGTGGCCGCGCGCCTGACCGAATCCAAGCAGACCGTGCCGCATTTCTACCTGACGCTCGACTGCAAGATCGATGCGCTGCTGGCGGCGCGCGAGCAGATCAATGCCCAGGCGCCCAAGAGCAAGGAGGGCAAGCCCGCCTACAAGCTTTCGGTCAATGACTTCATCATGAAAGCTTGGGCCGTGGCCTTGCAGCGCGTGCCGATGGCCAATGCCACCTGGGCAGGTGACTCCATCCTCTATCACAAGCGCAGCGACGTTGCCGTGGCGGTCGCCGTTCCCGGCGGGCTGTTCACCCCGGTGGTCAAGAGCTGCGATACCAAGACGCTTCGGGAAATCTCCGAAGAGGTCAAGGATCTGGCGACCCGCGCTCGCAACAAGAAGCTGGCTCCGCATGAATACCAGGGTGGCGCGACCTCGGTCTCCAACCTCGGCATGTTCGGCATCAAGGAATTTGCCGCCGTTATCAACCCGCCGCATGGCACCATCCTCGCCGTCGGCGTGGGCGAAGAGCGTGTCTATGCCGATGCCGGCCAGGTCAAGATTGCCAACTTCATGACGGTGACCCTCTCCTGCGATCACCGGTCGGTGGACGGGGCATTGGGCGCCGAACTGCTCGGCGTGTTCAAGGGCCTGATCGAAAACCCGGTAATGATGCTGGCCTAAGGGGCAGGGCGCATGAAGACCATTCTCGCCTATGGCGACAGTCTGACATTCGGGGCCAATCCGCAGCCCAACGGGCCGCGGCACGCCTATGAAAACCGCTGGCCGACCGTGCTGGAAAAGGGCCTGGGCGGCAAGGCACGGGTGATTGCCGAGGGGCTGGGCGGCCGCACCACGGCGTCGGACGACTGGTATGCCAATGCCGACCGCAATGGCGCCCGCATCCTGCCGACGCTGCTGGAAAGTCATTCGCCGCTCGACATGGTCATCATCATGCTGGGCACCAATGACCTCAAGCCCGCCGTCTGCGGCTCGGCCCTGGAGGCCTCGTTCGGCATGCGCCGGCTGGTGCAGATCATCCGCGGCCACTATGGCGGCAAGGGCGATACCGCGCCACGCATCGTCCTCGTCGCGCCGCCGCTGATCTGCGATACCGAGAATTCCGACATGCTTGGCCATTTCGGTGGTCTCGCGCACGGTCTGGAGCAATCCAGCCAGTTTGCCGCCCATTACGCCCGCCGGGCTGAAGAATGGGATACCGGCTTTTTCGACGCCTCGACGGTGGCCGTGGCCGATCCGCTTGATGGCGTGCATCTCGATGCCAGGAATACGCGGGCGATCGGCGAGGGGCTCGTGCCGGTCGTCAAATCCATGCTGGGTCTTTGACCCGCACCAATAGACTTTTCGGAGGCCCAAATGGCTGACCAATACGACCTTCTCGTCATCGGCGCCGGTCCCGGCGGCTATATTGCCGCCATTCGCGGCGCGCAGCTCGGCATGAAGGTGGGCATTATCGAGCGCGAGCACATGGCGGGCATCTGCTCCAACTGGGGCTGCATTCCCACCAAGGCGCTGCTGCGCTCGGCCGAGATCTACGGCCATATGAGCCACGCCAAGGACTATGGCCTGACGGCCGAAAAGTTCGGCTTCGACATCGACGGCGTGGTGAAGCGCAGCCGCGCCATTGCGGCGCAGATGAACAATGGCGTCCAGTTCTTGATGAAGAAGAACAAGGTCGACATCATCTGGGGCGAGGCCGTCATCACCAAGCCGGGCGAGGTCAAGGTCGCGCCGACCAAGAAGGCCATCGTGCAGCCGCAGGGGCCGGTGCCCAAGAACGCGCTGGGCGAGGGGACCTACAAGGCCAAGAACATCATCATCGCCACTGGCGCCCGCCCGCGCGTGCTGCCCGGCATCGAGCCCGATGGCGACAAGGTCTGGACCTATTTCGAGGCAATGAAGCCGGCCGCCATGCCGAAGAGTCTGGTGGTAATGGGCTCGGGCGCCATCGGCGTCGAGTTCGCCTCCTTCTATCGCTCCATGGGCGCCGAGGTCACGATCATCGAACTGCTGCCGCAGATCATGCCGGTTGAAGATGCCGAAATCGCGGGCCTTGCTCGCAAGCGTCTCGAAAAGCGCGGCATCAAGATCCTGACCGATGCGAAAGTCGAGAAAGTCAGCAAGACAAGTGCCGGCATAACGGCAGATGTCTTGCAGAAAGACGGCAGCAAGCTGCAAGTTTCGGGCGAGAAACTGATCTCGGCAGTCGGCGTTCAGTGCAATATCGAAGGCCTTGGCCTCGAGACTGTCGGCGTCAAGACCGAGCGCGGCGCCATCGTCATCGACGCCTATGGCAAGACAAATGTCGAGGGAATCTGGGCCATTGGCGACGTTGCCGGCCCACCCATGCTGGCCCACAAGGCCGAGCATGAAGCCGTGATCACCGTCGAAAAGATCGCCGGCCTCAAGGTGCATGGCCTCGACAAAACCAAGGTTCCCGGCTGCACCTATTGCGAACCGCAAGTCGCCAGCGTCGGCCTGACCGAGGCAAAAGCCAAGGAATCCGGGCGTGAGATCAAGGTCGGCCGCTTCCCCTTTATCGGCAATGGCAAGGCCATTGCGCTGGGCGAGCCGGACGGGCTGGTCAAGACCATCTTCGACGCCAAGACTGGCGAACTGCTCGGCGCCCACCTGGTGGGCGCGGAAGTTACCGAGCTGATCCAGGGTTTCGTGATCGCCATGAACCTCGAAACGACCGAGGAAGAGCTGATCCACACGATCTTCCCGCACCCGACATTGAGCGAAACCATGAAGGAAAGCGTTCTGGACGCATATGGCCGCGCGCTGAACATGTAGCGCGCGGCTTTTCCACAACCAGATCACAGCTTTTCAAGGAGTTATCCACATGGTCAAGGCAATACAGGTCGGCCTGGGACACTGGGGTTCCAGCTGGACCAAGGACGTTATCCCCAAAGTTCCCAATGTTCAGATGGTGGGCTATGTGGATTCCAATCCCGAGGCCATCCAGCGGGTCCAGACCGAACTCGGGATCGCGGAGAGCCTGTGTTTCCTCAGCCTCGAAGAGGCGATGAAGGCATCGGAAGCGGAGCTCGCGATCTGCACCCTGCGGACCGAGGCGCATTACCCTGTGGTCAAGCGTTGCCTCGAGCTCGGGCTCAGCGTGATCGTCGAAAAGCCATTTGCCTCGACCATTGCCCAGGCCAAGGAACTGGTCGCCCTGGCCAAGGAGACTGGCCGGGTGCTGATGGTGAGCCAGAACTATCGTCACCAGCCGGCCCCCATCGTGGCGGCCGAGCTGATCGGCGCGCAGCGGTTTGGCCCGGTGAACCTGGTCTCCATCGACTTCCGGCGCCATGCGCCGACGCAGGGCTATCGCTATTGGGACATGCCCGATCCGCTCCTCGCCGACATGTCGATCCACCATTTCGATCTGATGCGCATGGTGCTGGGAGATAATCCAAAACGCGTTTCATGCCGCACCTGGAACTCCCCGGCGAGCCCGTTCGGCCATCACCCGATCGGCGTTGCGACACTGGAATTCGAGAAGGGGACCATCGTGTCCTACCGTGGCAGCTGGATGAGCAGCGGGCCGGTGACGCCCTGGGCGGGCGAATGGGTCATGGATTGCTCGGAAGGGCAAATTCTCTGGACCTCGCGCGACCACTTCATGGGCAAGGCCGGGCCTGACCGGGTGACGCTGCAGCCGCTCGACGGCAAGCCCGAGCCGCTGGCGCTGCCGGTACTTGAGCACACGGATCGTGTTGGCACACTGGCTTCCGTCGCCAGGGTCATCGAAACCGGAACGGTGCCCGCCCGCTTCAGCTCGGGTGAAGACAACCTGCACTCGCTGGCGCTGGTGCAGGCAACGATCCTGTCGGCTTCGCGAAACGGCGAATGGGTCGAGCTGGCGGAGGTGCTGCAGTGAGCAGACGATTGGTGCTATCGTCGTGATCGTCGTGGGCCCCGTCGGCTGCGCGATGGGGGCAGGGGCTTGAAGGACACTGCGCGAGAGGCAATATCTCGCGGAGAGTTTGAGAGGGCGCAAAGAATGGCACTACCGGAACGGCAAACTGCGGGCGGCGGGTTCACCATGGGTGGCAACAACAATCGGGCGATCCTGGTCTTCCTGGGCATCGGCATTGTGGCGGGATTTCTCGCCAGCCTGATCGTCGGAGGCGGGGGGCTCATCACCTACCTCATCAGCGGGGTGATCGGGTCATTCGTGGGAGGGTATCTGTTCACGGCGCTGCGGATCGAACTTGGGATTCGCAACGATCTGGTCCGCCAGATCGTGACCTCGACGGTCGGCGCCATCCTTGTCGTGCTGCTGGCACGGCTGATCGCCTAGCGATCATACCTATTAGTCAGGACATCCCTTGGTCACTCTGATCGATAATTCCGCGCTCAAGCCACGCCATCCGGAAAAGGCCAATCGGCCAGACAGCGTGGTGCTGCGCAAGCCGGACTGGATCCGCGTCAAGGCGCCGGGATCGCCGATCTACAAGGAGACCCAGCAGATCGTGCGCGAGAACAATCTAGTCACCGTCTGCGAGGAAGCCGGCTGCCCCAATATCGGTGAGTGCTGGAGCAAGAAGCACGCGACCTTCATGATCATGGGCGAGATCTGTACGCGCGCCTGCGCCTTCTGCAATGTGCGCACAGGCCTGCCGGGGCCGCTCGACGCCAACGAGCCCGAGCGCGTCGCCCAGGCCGTGCAGAAGCTGGGCCTAGAGCACGTCGTCATCACCTCGGTGGACCGCGACGATCTTGCAGATGGCGGCGCGCAGCATTTCGCCGATGTCATCCTGGCCATCCGCGCCCTCAACCCACGCACGACCATCGAAATCCTGACGCCGGACTTCCTGCGCAAGGACGGTGCGCTGGAGATCGTCGTCGCGGCCAAGCCCGATGTGTTCAACCACAATCTCGAGACGGTGCCATCCAAGTATCTCAAGGTGCGCCCCGGCGCCCGCTACTTCCATTCGATCCGGCTGCTGCAGAAGGTCAAGGAACTCGATCCGACCATGTTCACCAAGTCGGGCATCATGGTGGGCCTGGGCGAAGAGCGGAACGAAGTGCTCCAGCTTATGGATGATCTGCGTTCAGCCGATGTGGATTTCCTTACCATCGGTCAGTATCTGCAGCCGACCAAGAAGCATACGCCGCTGATCCGCTTCGTGACGCCGGACGAGTTCAAGTCCTACGCCACGGTGGCCATGGCCAAGGGGTTCGGCCTGGTTTCTTCCAGCCCGCTCACCCGATCCTCCCACCATGCCGGCGAGGACTTCGCCCGGCTCAAGTCTGCCCGGATGGCAAAGCTCGGTCACTGATGAAGCGTTTCTTCGAGCGGCACGTCCCGCATTTGCCACGGCGCATGTTCGAGGTTGTTGCCGATCTGGGCGACTACCCGCGCTTTGTTCCCAACTGCAAGGCCATGGAGGTTCGCAAGGACCCCACCGCCGGCGACAGCGACGTTCGCCTGGCCCGGATGACGCTGTATTTCGGCCCGGTAACGCAAGCCTATACCAGCCGCGTAGCGGTCGATGCGGAGAAGCTGACGATCACGGCCAAGGCCGTGGATGGTCCGTTTGCCTATCTCGATAGCGTGTGGAGCTTCGAGCCAGAGGGCATGGGGACACGGGTGCGCTTCGAGATCGACTTCAAGATCTCCAATCCGTTCATCGCCGCCGTGGCCGAACCGGCCTTCGCGGCCAAGCAGGACGAGATCATGCAGGCCTTCATTGACGAGGCCGATCGCCGTTTTGGCGACTGAGCGTCGTGGCGCGCCGGGTTAACGACCCAAGCCTAGACCTGATCGCTGGTCAGCACCTGCAGCACCAGATCGAGCGCCGCGCTGACGCTGGCCTTGCGAATTTCGTCGCGGCTCAGCGCGCCAAAGCGGTGCTCGATAACCACCGTCGCCAGCTCTGAGGACACAGCCACATAGACCAGCCCCACGGGTTTTTTCTCGCTGCCGCCGTCGGGTCCCGCAATGCCGGTGACCGCCACGGCAAAGTCGGCCCGTGCCGTATTGCGGGCGCCATCGGCCATGGCGCGCGCCACCTGGTTGGAAACCGCGCCATAGTCGCGGATCAGACGGGCCTGCACATGGATCATGCGAGACTTGGCGGCATTGGCATAGGTGACATAGCCGCCATAGACCGCCGCCGATGCGCCGGGAATGTCGGTCAGCGCCGCGGCGATCATGCCGCCGGTGCAGCTTTCGGCGGTCACAATGGTCTGCTGCTTCTCGGTCAGTATCTTGATGATCTGCTTGCCCGGATCGGGCGCACCCTTGGCTGCCATCAATCCCCCCTCGGCATTTCAATGCTTGCACTGGCCATGGCCACGATACCTTCCTCCCGCCCGGTAAACCCGAGCTGCTCACTCGTTGTCGCTTTGACCGCGATTCTTGTGGTCGCGATTCCAAGCGTTTCGCCAATGACAGCCTGCATGGCCGGCACGTGCGCTGCAATCCTCGGCGCTTCGCAGACGATTGTCACGTCGAGATTGACGATTCGACCACCGGCCTTGGCAACAAGTCCGCCAGCATGCTTGAGGAATACCGTCGACGCGGCGCCGCGCCACTGCATATCGGATGGCGGGAAATGCACGCCGATATCGCCCTCGCCAATGGCGCCCAGGATGGCGTCAGTCAGGGCATGCAACGCGACATCGGCATCCGAGTGTCCCTTGAGCTTCTTGTCGTGGGGAATGCGCACGCCGCCCAGCCACACGGCATTGCCGGGCTCGAAGGGGTGCACGTCGAAGCCTGTACCCACGCGGGTTTCCATGGCCTGATCTCCAGAGATAATACGTTCGCCCCGGGCGAAATCCTCGGGATGGGTCAGCTTGATGTTGTTGCGGTCGCCGGGAACCAGCGCGACCTGCAGCCCGGCCCACTCGGCGATCTCAGCGTCATCGGTGAACTGCCGGCGGATGGTCGATGCCCGCATATGGGCGGAAAAGATCTGGCCGAAGCGGAATCCCTGGGGCGTCTGCGCTGCAAAGAGCTGATTGCGGTCCTCGGTTGTCGTCACCTGCTGGCCATCAGCGGAGCGCTTTATGGTGTCGGTGATCGGCAAGGCGGGCAGGGCGCCGTCATTGTGCTTCAGCGCTTCAATGACGTCGCCAATGACCTTGGGCGTCACAAAGGGTCGAGCGGCGTCCTGGATGAGCACCAGATCGGGTCGCAGTGGCGCCAGCGCCTGAAGACCCGCGAGCACAGAGGCCTGACGGGTTTCGCCGCCCGTCACAGGTTCCATCAGCCTGGCATCGGAAAGGCCAAGCGCGGCGGGGCGCTGGGCGTGGTCGGCGTGGATGACCGTCACCACATGCGTCACGTCCGGCACGGCAAGAAAGGCGCGCGTCGTCCGGGCCAGCATGGGAACGCCTGCAATCGGCCGGTACTGCTTGGGCTCGCTGGAGCCGCCGGCGCTGGCGCGCTCGCCTCTGCCGGCGGCGACGATGATGACGGCAATGGATTTTGGACGCATGAAGAACGACTACTCAAGACTTGAAACCGTCACATCAGCGTGGTCTAGCGCCCGCCATGTCATGCGGCAAGTGCAGGGCAGCCGACCCCCGGTATTCACCACATAAGGTGTTGCACGCGTGGTGGTTTTGACTATTGTGCAGGCATTATTCCGAAAATGACCATTTCTGGGGCAGTTAGTGTCTGAGGGTGCCTGCAAGTTGAGCATCGGGAACCACGTGGTTCGCAACAGTGCTTTCCTGGCACCGATGGCCGGAATCACCGATCGGCCATTCCGCAAGATGGCCGAACGGTTTGGCGCAGGCATGGTGGTATCCGAGATGATTGCCAGCAATGCCCTGGCGGTCGGCAACCAGGAAATGGCGCGCAAGCTGGGCCGCCCAAACACGCTGCCGCATATGGTGCAGTTGGCCGGCTGCGAAGCCGAGTGGATGGATCGCGGTGCGCGCATTGCGCAGGATGCTGGTGCCGACATCATCGACATCAATTTTGGCTGCCCGGCCAAGCGGGTCACCAATGGCTATTCCGGCTCGGCGCTGATGCGCGTGCCCGACCACGCCATGACCCTGATCGAGGCCGTGGTGAAGGCGACGCCGCTGCCGGTCACCGTTAAGATGCGGCTGGGTTGGGATGATGAGAGCCTCAATGCGCCTGAAATGGCCCGGCGCGCGGTCGATGCCGGCGTGCAGATGATCACCGTGCATGGTCGCACGCGCCAGCAGTTCTATAAGGGCAGTGCGCGCTGGGAACTGGTGCGGGCCGTGGTCGAGGCGGTCGACGTGCCGGTGGTGGTCAATGGCGACATTGTGGACCTGGAATCGGCGCGCGTAGCGCTCGAGCAGTCCGGCGCGGCCGCGGTCATGCTGGGGCGCGGGGCGCAGGGGCGCCCATGGGCCGTCGGGCAGATCGGGGCAGGGCTGTCCGGGCGGCCCGGCGAGGCAGCGCCGCAGGGCCGGGCACTGACCGCTCTCGTGGCAGAGCACTACGAGGACATGCTGGCCGAATACGGCATCGCCGTGGGCCTGCGGGCCGCGCGCAAGCATCTCGACTGGTACATGCAGGCGGCAGGCATGACGCTCGACAAGACGACGCGCAACGGGCTGCTCAACAGCGAAACGCCCGCGGACGTATTGCGTCAGGTCGAATCCATCTTTTCCAACGAGCAAAGGGCGGCAGCATGAGTGCGATTGAGGCCACCGCGCCGACTGCAGCCAATGCCATTCCCGCGACTTCGGTGCTGCAGGCCCTGCCGCAGCCCATCATTGTCTGCGGTGAGGACCGGCAGATCATCTTCGTGAACTATGCCGCCGAGGCGTTTTTTGGCGCGTCGCTCAGTGTGCTGACGCGGCAGCGGCTGGATGATCTCATTGCCTTCGGTTCGCCCATTATCGGGCTGGTTGAAACCGTTATGCTCCGCCGCGCGCCGATGACCGAATACCGGGTACGCGTCGGTTCCTCGCGCTTTGGGGACGAACGGGTCGCTGATGTCTTTGCCAGCCCCTTGTCGGACAGCGACGGCCGCGTTGCCCTCTTGATCCAGGAGCGGACCATGGCCGACAAGATCGACCGGCAGATGGTGTCGCGCGGCGCCGCCCGCTCAGTGACCGGCCTCGCCTCCATGCTGGCGCACGAGATCAAGAATCCGCTCTCGGGCATTCGCGGCGCAGCGCAGCTGCTGGAGCAGACTGTCACCAGTGATGAAGTGCCATTGGCCCGGTTGATCCGTGAGGAGACGGACCGGATCGTCGGACTGATCGACCGCGTGGAAGTGTTCGGCGACGAGCGCCCGATGGAGCGCGAGCCGATCAACATCCATGTCGTGCTGGATCGGGTCAAACTGCTGGCCCGCAATGGCGTGGCGCGCGGCATTGCCTTTTCCGAAGACTATGACCCTTCGCTGCCGCCAGTTTTTGGCAACCGCGACCAGCTGATCCAGGTCTTCCTGAACCTGGTGAAGAACGCCTCGGAAGCACTTGAGCGGACGCAAAAACCCGAGATCAAGTTCTCAACCGCCTTCCGTCCTGGCATCCGCATCAGCGTCATGGGCGTGTCCGAGCGTATCTCGTTGCCGCTGGAAATCATCATCGAGGACAACGGCCCCGGTGTTCCGCCTGATATCCTGCCCTTCCTCTTCGACCCATTTGTCACCACCAAGCAGAACGGCTCCGGCCTCGGGCTGGCATTGGTGGCCAAGATCGTCGGTGATCATGGCGGCGTCATCGACTGCGACAGCCGACCGGGCCGCACCAAGTTCCGAATACTCCTTCCCGTTGCGAGCGGGGCTTTCCAGACACCAATTGAAGAGGAAGTGGCGAAATGAGCCATGTCGTCCTGCTCGCCGATGATGATGCCGCAATCCGCATGGTGCTCAATCAGGCCCTGACGCGCGCCGGCTATGAGGTGCGCCCCACGGGTAATATCTCCACCATGTGGAACTGGATCAGCCGCGGGGAGGGGGATATCCTCATCACCGACGTCGCCATGCCCGATGGCAATGCCTTCGAGGTCATGCCCAAGATCAAGAAGCTGCGCCCCGATCTGCCGATGATCGTGATGAGCGCGCAGAATACCTTCATGACGGCGATCCGAGCGTCGGAAGTCGGTGCCTACGAATATCTGCCGAAGCCCTTCGACATCACCGAAGTGCTCTCGGTCGTGGCACGGGCCCTGGCAGATGCCAAAAAGCCGACCAATGCCGAGCGCAAGGCGGACGAGCCGGGCGAGACCATGCCGCTGGTGGGGCGCTCCACAGCCATGCAGGATATCTACCGCGCTCTCGCGCGGCTGATGCAGACCGACTTGACCGTGATGATTACCGGCGAGAGCGGCACGGGCAAGGAACTGGTGGCCCGGGCGCTGCATGACTTCGGCAAGCGCCGCAATGGTCCGTTCGTCGCCATCAACATGGCCGCCATTCCGCGTGATCTGATCGAGGCCGAGCTGTTCGGCCATGAGAAGGGCGCCTTTACCGGCGCCAATACGCGCTCATCCGGCCGTTTCGAGCAGGCCGAGGGCGGCACGCTGTTCCTCGACGAAATCGGCGACATGCCGATGGATGCCCAGACCCGACTGCTGCGCGTGCTGCAGGAAGGCGAATATACGATGGTCGGCGGGCGCAGTTCGATCAAGACCAATGTCCGCATCGTTGCCGCCACGCACCGCGATCTCAGCCAGATGATCCGTCAGGGCCTGTTCCGCGAGGACCTCTATTATCGGCTCAACGTCGTGCCGATCCGCCTGCCGCCCCTGCGCGAGCGCGTCGACGACGTGGGCGATCTTGCGGCGCATTTCCTGCGCGTGGCCCAGCGCGAAGGGGAACCGGTCAAGACCATCTCGCCCGAAGCCATTCGGCTAATGCAGAACTATTCCTGGCCGGGCAATGTGCGCGAGCTGGAGAACCTCGTGCGGCGTCTGTCGGCGCTTTATGCCGATGAGAGCATTTCCGCCGAGATCGTGCAGAACGAGCTCAACATCGCCGAACGTCCGTCCGCGCCAGGCGCTGCCGGGCCAATGGATGTGTCGATGGCCGTCGAAACCCATGTCGGGCAGCTGTTGCGCGAATATGAGCCCAACCTGCCGCCCGCTGGCCTCTATCAGCGTGTCATCGACCGCGTCGAAGCGCCCCTGATCGCCATGGCGCTCAATGCCTGCAGCGGCAACCAGATCAAGGCCGCTGACCTGCTTGGGCTCAACCGCAATACTCTGCGCAAGAAGATCCGCATGCACAGCATCGAGATCGTCAAGCACAGTCGCCGGAACTAGGGCGCGTCAATGATTTCCCGCCGGTTGCGATGCTCGCTCAGGGCGAGCGTCAGGCCGGCGGCAACAACAAGAAAGGCGCCGACATAAACCGTCGTCGCCGGCATCTCGCCCCAGAAAAGATAGCCGAACACGAAGCTCCACATCAGTGCACCATATTCCACCGTGCCGAGCACGCTGGCCGGCACGGCCCGCGCCGCCTCGACCAGGGTGAATTGGCCGATGCCGCCCACGAGTCCGGCCGCAATGCACAGCACGATATCGCGAGGCCCCATATCCTGCCAGAACGGGAGGCAGACGGCTCCCATCACTGCAATCTGGATCAGGTTCTGGGCGAAGACCTGCACCAGCGTGCGATCGCTCTTGGATATGGTCCGCATCAGGATCATGGCTACGGCCCAGAACAAGGCCGCTCCCAGCACCATCAGCACCGGCCAGCCAATGGTGAAGCCGCTGGGATTGGCGGCAACGACAATACCAAAGAAGCCGATGGCTGCGCCGCCAACACGCGCGAGGGTCAGCTGTTCCTTGAGGAAGACCACGGCCAGCACCGTCGTCAGCACCGGCGCGACATAGTAGAGCGTCGTCATCTCGGCCAGCTGAAGGTCTCGCCCTGCGCTGTAATACATGACCCATGCCGCGAGCGTCATGAGGCCCCGACCGAGGATCAGCATGCGATTTTTCGAGCGCCATAGATCGACCACCACGCCCTTGCGGCCGATGGCGAGACACAGCGCAATGATAACAATGCAGCGCACGAACAGGATCTGCGGTGCGGGCAGGGCGGTGATCACCGCCTTGATCATGGCGTCATGCACGGCAAACAGCGAATAGGCGCTGATGCCCAATGCCATGCCGGCGAGGCTGGCGGTTTCGACACGGGCGGAAGCGGGGGCGGACAAGGTGGACTCTGTTGCTCGAGAGACGGCAGGTGATGTGCCTGCTGCCGCGTGCCTTGTCCAGTATCTGGCAGACTCAGCACAGCGGGTGCCGGCGCTGCGAGCTCGCCCGAGTGTGTTTTCCGCCGAAGGCGGTGGCGATCAGTGTCACATTTTGGCAACAATTATCTTGAAGGGTCGGCGAAATTGGGTCAGGCTCTGCCCCTTGCGGCAGAGATGGAGTGCCTTGCGGCATTTATGAGTGAAGTAACAGCGAATGAGGAAGCCCGGCAGGGCGTCGCCAGCGATGCGCCCAAACCGGCGCGATCGCTGTTTTCGACTGCCCACAATCGTCCGCTACGCGTTCTCGGCTTCGTCGTCGTCCTGGCTTCCGTGCTGATGTCGTCGATCTCGTTCCTGATTCTGTCGGGAACGACCAATATCGAGCCCTCGACCACCGTCTGGACCGTCATCTGGATCGTCACAGGCGTCCTCGTGCTGCTGGTTATTGCCCTGGTTGTCACTGAGGCTGTCCTGCTGTTCCAGGCGCGCATGCAGCGCCAGGCCGGCGCGGGCATGCAGATCCGCATGGTCACCATGTTCGCGCTGGTGGCAGCCATTCCGGCGGCCATTGTCGCGGTGGTCGCCACCATCGCGCTCAACCAGGGGCTGGACCAGTGGTTCTCCGAGCGCACCCGCGCCATGGTGGAAAGCTCGCGGCTGGTGGCGCGCTCCTATATGCTGGAACACGCTCAGGTCCTGCGCGACGATATCATCTGGGTAGCCGAGGAGCTCGAACAGGCCCGCGCCACCTTCGATGAGGACAGGGACCGTTTCGAACGTATCCTGACCGCTCTCGCCGTGACCCGATCCTTGCCCTTTACCTCGCTGGTCGACGCGCAGGGTGAAACCCTGATGCGCGCGCAGATCGCGGTGCAGGGGGCCTATCCCCAATTGCCGGCTGGCATTACCGAGGGGCTCGTCGAGGGCATACCTGCGGCCATTGCGCCCGGCCGGATCAACCTCGTCGGTTCCGTCATCAAGCTGCGGGGCTATGACGATACGTTTCTGTTCGTCGCCCGGCCTGTCGAGGCCGAAGTGCTCGAATATATGCAGCTCACGGACGAGAACATTTCCGAGTACCGCGAATATGCGTCCAACCGGCTGGTGTTCCAGATCACCTTTACCATCATGTATGTGGGGCTTGCCGTGGTGCTGCTGCTGGCGGCGCTGTGGATCGGCATCGCGCTGGCCAACCGGTTCGTCGACCCCATCCGAAACCTGATGATCGCGTCGAACCGCGTGAGCAGCGGCGACCTCGACGTGCAGGTGCCGGTGCAGGAGGGCAGGGGCGACCTGCGCGACCTGTCCAACGGCTTCAACCGGATGACGCAGCAGCTCAAGAGCCAGCGCGAGGCTCTGCTGACCGCCAGCGAGATGAACGAGAAGCGCCGGCAGTTCACCGAGGCGGTGGTGGAGGGCGTGTCGGCCGGTATTATCGGACTGGATCCGTTTGGCGCGGTCACCCTGGTCAATGCGCGGGCCTGCGAAATGCTCGACCGCGAGGAAATCGACCTTATGGGCGAGCCGATCGAAAAGGTCATGCCACAACTGGCACCGGCCCTGGAACGGGCCCGCTCGGCGCGTCGCGGACAGGTGCGCGACCAGATCCAGCTCGGCAACGAGACCGACCGGCGCACCTATCAGGTCCAGCTGACCCGCGAAGGCTCGATCACCGAATCCAAAGGCTATGTGCTGACCTTTGACGATATTACCGATCTTGAATCGGCGCAGCGCACCAGTGCCTGGGCCGACGTGGCGCGGCGTATCGCCCACGAGATAAAGAACCCGCTGACGCCGATCCAGCTTTCCGCCGAACGCCTCCGCCGCCGCTACGGTGCGCGCCTCGAAGACGACCGCGACGTGTTCGACAAGTGCATCAATACCATCGTCCGCCAGGTTGGTGACATTGGCCGGATGGTGGACGAGTTCTCGGCCTTTGCCCGCATGCCCGAAGCGGCGCCGGAAATCGCCGACCTGTCGGACACGGTCCGGCAAGCCGTGTTCCTGGAAAGCGTACGCCTGCCGCAGATCACGATCCGTACCCTGCTGCCTGAGGATGCCATCCTGGCCTGGTTCGACAATCGCCTGATCGCGCAGTCGATGACCAACCTGATCAAGAATGCCGTCGAGGCCTTTGAGACCGAGGAAATGTCCAAGGACTGGACCCCGACGATCACCGTCGAGGCGCAGGTCGAAGGCAACCATGCCCGGGTCGCAGTGTCCGATAACGGCAAGGGCTGGCCCAAGGAAAATCGCCAGCGCCTGCTGGAGCCCTATATGACGACGCGGGAGAAGGGGACCGGGCTGGGCCTGGCCATCGTCGCCAAGATTATCGAACAGCATGGCGGCATCGTCGAGCTCATCGACGCCGAGCCCGATCCGAACGGAAGGGTCGGTGCCTGCGTTACATTCACACTTCCATTGCAATCGCCCACCAAGACTTCAGCGGCGGAAGCGCCTGACCAGTCGGCGTCCAAATCTGCCCAACAGGAGGAACCGCTCATCTCGGCGGTGGTTCACAAATAATGGCACTCGATATTCTCATCATTGACGACGAAGACGACATCCGCGAACTGATCGCGGGCATCCTCGAGGACGAAGGGTTCGAAGCCCGACAGGCCCACGATGCCGATAGCGGGCTCAACGAGATCGCCCGGCGACGACCCAGCCTGGTCTTCCTCGACATCTGGATGCAGGGCTCGCGCCTTGATGGGTTGCAGCTATTGGACGTGTTCCAGAGCCAGCACCCCGACATGCCCGTGGTGATGATCTCGGGCCACGGCAATGTCGAAACCGCGGTGTCGGCCATCCGCCGTGGCGCCTACGACTATATCGAGAAGCCCTTCAAGATCGACCGGCTACTGCACATCACCCAGCGTGCCATGGAAGCCACGCGGCTGCGCAGCGAAGTGGCAGAGCTCAAGGAACGCTCGGCGAGCAAGAGCGCGGACATGGTCGGCACCTCGCCGGCGCTGCAGCAGGTGCGCGGCATCATCGAAAAATCCGCGCCGACCAATTCGCGCATTTTCATCTCCGGGCCTTCCGGTGCCGGCAAGGGCCTGGTTGCCCGCATGATCCATCAGCGCAGCCCGCGCGCTGAATCCCCCTTTGTCGAGATCAACGCCTCGCTCTACGCTCCCGAGGAAGTCCCGGTGGTGCTGTTCGGCCGTGAAGCCCGGGAAAAGACGGGCATACTCAAGGTCGAGGTGGGGGCGCTGGAGAAGGCCCATGGTGGCACGCTCTATCTTTCCGAGGTGACGACGCTGCCGCCGCAGACCCAGGCGCTGCTGTTACGCACGCTGGTGGAGAACCGGTTCAATCGCGTTGGTGGCACCCAAGCGGTGCCGATCGACGTGCGCATCATTGCCTCCAGTTCGCAAAATGTTGCGGCGCAGATCGAATCCGGCGAATTCCGCTCGGATCTGTTCCATCGCCTCTCCATCGTTCCGCTGCCGCTGACCCCGCTCAAGGAGCGGCGCGAAGACGTTCCGCCGCTGGTTGCCGTGTTCATCGAGCAGGTCTGCCGCATGCACAACCTCCAGCGCCTGACGGTGGGTGACGACGCCATTGCGGTGCTGCAGGCCCAGGAATGGCCCGGCAATGCGCGCCAATTGCGCAACTCCATCGAGCGGCTGCTGATTCTGATGAAGGACCAACAACCCGAGGATGGGGTGATCACGGCGGCCATGCTGCCGTCCGACATCGGCGAGGTGCTGCCCACGGTGGGCGACACCGACGCCTCGGCCCACCTGATGAGCCTGCCGCTGCGCGACGCCCGCGAAGTATTTGAGCGGCAGTATCTGCTGGCCCAGATCGAGCGGTTTGGTGGCAATATTTCCAAGACAGCCGAGTTTGTCGGCATGGAGCGCAGCGCCTTGCACCGTAAAATCAAGTCCCTGGGGCTTTGAAAACCGTTTGATAATTTCTGGCCTGACATGCACATGGTGCGGTAGGCACGAAAAATGATCTGTGCCATAGTGCCTGTTGTGTGATGAATACACGCCGGTGGGGACTGGGCGGCAGTTCCAAAGCCGGCCGGCAGGCAATCGCAACGACAACAGCGACAAGCAATGCCGCGACATAAGAGGCCTGAATGCCCAGCGATAAGCAACCAAATCTCCAGGATTCCTTTCTCAATCACGTTCGCAAGCAGAAGGTGCCGGTCACGATCTTCCTCGTGAATGGCGTGAAGTTGCAGGGTGTGATCACCTGGTTCGACAATTTCTGCCTGCTCCTGCGCCGTGATGCCCAGTCGCAGCTGGTCTATAAGCACGCGATCTCGACCATCATGCCGGGCGCGCCAATTCAGCTGTTCGACCCCGAGCACAACAACGACAGCGACTAAACACAGGCCGTGATGACAGATTTTGACGACGAAGAGGCCGTCCGAAAGGGCGGCCCGCAGGCGTTTATAGACCGGCGCGAAAACCCGACCCGCGCCGGCCTCATCGTGCCTGACGTGCGCGGCCAGATCTCCCAGCATTCGCTCGATGCCCGCAAGGCGGAGTTCGAGGGGCTGGCGGCTGCAATCCGGCTGGACGTGGTCTTCTGCGAGATCATCAAGGTGCGCGAGGTCAAGCCGGCGACCTTTATCGGCGGCGGTCATACCGAGACGCTTGCGGAGCGGGTGAAGGCCGAGCATATCGACCTGCTCCTGGTAGATGCCCCGCTCACAGCAATTCAGCAGCGCAACCTCGAAACTGAAACAGGCGCCAAGGTGCTCGACCGGACCGCATTGATCCTCGAAATCTTCGGGGAACGCGCCGCGACGCGGGAAGGCGTGCTGCAGGTCGAACTGGCCCATCTGAACTATCAGAAGGGCCGTCTCGTGCGCTCCTGGACCCACCTGGAACGCCAGCGCGGCAGCGGTGGTTCAGGCTTCATGGGTGGTCCGGGTGAAACCCAGATTGAAAGCGACCGTCGGCAGATTTCAGACCGCATCGTGCTGCTGGAGGACCGGCTGGACAAGGTCAAGAAGACCCGAGCCCAGCAGCGCCAGCATCGCGAAGGCACGCCGATCGTGGCCCTGGTCGGCTACACCAATGCCGGAAAGTCGAGCTTATTCAATACCTTGACCGGGGCAGGGGTGTTTGCCGAGAACCTGCTCTTTGCCACGCTCGATACCACCGTCCGCAAGCTGACGCTGCCGCATGGCCGCGAGGTCGTGTTGAGCGACACGGTGGGTTTCGTTGCCGATCTACCCACCGATCTGGTTGCTGCCTTCCGCGCGACGCTGGAAGAAGTGCTCGATGCGGACGTGATCCTGCATGCGCGCGATGTGGCCAATCCTGATCATCCGGCGCAGGCCATGGATGTGCTCAAGGTGCTGGGCGAACTCGGCGTTTCGGCTGAAACCACGCCGATCATCGAAGTGTGGAACAAGGTCGATCTCGTCAACGAGGCCGATCTAGTGGGCATCGTTCCGGCCAGCAAGGTGGCTGGCGTTGTTGCGGCCTCGGCAAAGACGGGGCAGGGCCTGGATGCACTGAAGCTCGCCATTGAGAAGGCGCTGGGTGAAAAGAGCCGCACCTACCATGTCCATGTGCCGCACACGGCAGGATCGGATATCGGCTGGCTGCACTCGCATTCGGAAATCGTCTCTCGTGACGAGCCGACCGAGCAAGGTTCGGGCTTCACGGTCCGCGTTGAACCGCGCCACAAGGCGGAATTCCTCGAGCGCTTCAACGGCCGGATCGAGAGTTCCGACGCCTAGGCCTTGTCGGCGGCCCGGACTTCGTTCCAATAGCGATCCAGCCGCTCGAGGCCGGCCTCGCCGGGTTCGATGCTGTCCTCGCGGCAGCGAGCCTCGACGTGGTGGAAGCGGCGGGTAAACTTGTAATTGGCATCGCGCAGGGCCGCCTCGGCGTCGATGCCGGCGTGACGGGCGAGGTTTGCAACAGCGAACAGCAGATCGCCGATTTCTTCATGCACGGCGGCGGCGTTGCCCGATGCCTGCGCCTCGGCGACCTCCGCCAGTTCCTCTTCGACCTTGGCCTGAACCGCCTGAAAGTCGGGCCAGTCGAAGCCGACCTTGGCGGCCCGCTTGGTCAGCTTTTCAGCCCGTGCCAGGGCAGGGAGCACATTGGGGACGTCGTCCAGTATTGACGGCGTGGTCTCGCCCTTACGCGCCGCCTTGGCGGCACGCTCCTCGGCCTTGATGGCTTCCCAGCGGCCCTTGGCGGCGTTGGAGCTGCTGGCATCCATATCGCCGAAGACATGCGGGTGGCGCCGGATCAGTTTCTCCGTAATGCCATAGATGACGTCGCCAATGTCAAATTGGCCCAGTTCGCTCGCCATCTGCGCGTGATAGATGGGCTGCAGCAGCAGATCGCCGAGCTCCTCGCGCAGATCGGCAAAGTCTGCGCGCTCAATTGCATCGGCCACCTCATAGGCTTCCTCGATCGTGTAATGGCGGATGCTGGAGAAATCCTGCTCAAGATCCCAAGGACAACCGCCGACAGGATTGCGCAGGGCGGCCATGATTTCGATGAGGCGGGAGATATCGCGGGACGGCTGCATGGGCATCTCGAAAGGTGTGGAATCGTCGCTTGATCGATCCTAGCAGCTTGCAGGGCGGGCCGCAGGCACCGTCGCAAGCCGCATATCCGTATTTCGCATAATATATATTATGGAACTAAAGCGGATGACGGAACGGGCGGATTGCCTGGGTGTGACGTCATATTCCAGCAGATGGCGGCTTCCCATGCGGCGGACGCTTGCAGCGATGTCATGCGCTTCTGGATCGAGGCCGGCGGCATTGTGCGGTAGTACCAGGTCAAGATCGGGAGCGACAGCGTCCAGCCTAAAGTGAACGCTTGGCGCAAACAATGCGGAGGCCGCCCCTGCCCCGCGCCATGGGCTCGACGCGCCTGGCTGGCTGCGCGATGATAATCATGGCTTCGTGTTCTCGGAGTCGGGGTTGGATGCATGGAATTCCTGAATACCGACCGCCTGAAAACGGGCCTTCTCCTGGTAGCGCTTGTGGGCCTGGTGGCCGGCCTGGTGCTGCAGGTCTCCGGTTGGACTGATGCTGCCCGCATTACCTGGTTCGTCGCGGTTGCGCCGGTCCTGGCAGCACTCCTGGTCGAGATCCTGCGCAGCCTGTGGCGCGGTGAAGTCGGGCTCGACATCGTCGCTGCGCTGTCCATGTCGGCGGCCCTGGCCTTCGGCGAGACGCTGGCGGCGGCCGTCGTTGCTGTGATGTATTCCGGCGGCACATTCCTTGAGAGCTTTGCCGAGGGTCGTGCGCGGCGCGAAATGCATGACCTGCTGTCGCACGTGCCCCGCACGGCGTCCCGGCATCGCAACGGGGGCCTCGAGGACATTTCCCTCGATGAGATCGTGCCGGGCGACCTTCTCCTGATCCGCCAGGGCGATGTGGTGCCGGTGGATGGCACGGTGGCGTCGGACACGGCCCATCTCGATACCTCGGCCCTCACCGGTGAATCGCTGCCGGCCCGGCTCGCCCGGGGCGACGACGCCATGAGTGGCTCGACCAATGCCGGCGAAGCCTTCAACCTCACAGCAACCCATCTGGCCAAGGAAAGCACCTATGCCGGGATCGTCCGGCTGGTCGAGGAAGCACAGCGGTCCAAGGCGCCCATGTCTCGGCTGGCAGACCGCTGGTCGTTGGGCTTTCTGGTGGTGACAGTGGCCATTGCGTCGGCTGCATGGTGGTTCACGGGAGATCCGATCCGGGCGGTTGCCGTGCTGGTCGTGGCGACCCCTTGCCCGCTGATCCTTGCCGTGCCTGTCGCGCTGGTCGCCGGCTTGTCGCGTGCCGCGCATTTTGGCGTTCTCATCAAGGGTGCAGGCCCGCTTGAGACGATGGCGCGGATCCGCACGCTGATCCTCGACAAGACCGGCACGCTGACCGACGGACGCCCGCAGATCGTGTCGATCGACAGCCATGCCGGCATGAACGAAGACGATATCCTGCAACTGGCGGCCACGCTTGAGCAGGCGTCCAAACACCCTGTCGCCCAGGCGCTCGTGGCCGCGGCCAAACTGCGAAACCTGCCGCTTTCCGTGCCGTCCGAGGTGATCGAAGTACCCGGCGACGGCGTGGTCGGGCGGGTCGACGGTCACGCGGTGATTGTCGGTGGCGAGGATTTCGTGGCGAACCGGGTGGGCGGGCCGACGGTGGAGACTTCGGACCTCGCTGCGGGTTCGGTCCTCGTTGCCGTCGCCGTCGATGGTCAGTTCGCCGGGCGCCTCGTGATGGCCGATCCGCTGCGCGAAGGCGTGGGCGGCATGCTCGAACTGCTTCGCGGCCAGGGCATCGGACGCATCCTGCTGGCGACCGGCGATCGGGCGCAGGTGGCAAAACGCGTCACGGATGGTCTGGGCTTTGATGGACTGAGGTCCAGCCTTACCCCTGATCAGAAGGTGCTGCTCGTCCTGACGGAGCGGAAGAACGGCCCCGTGATGATGGTCGGCGACGGAGTCAATGACGCGCCGGCGCTTGCTGCGGCCGATGTCGGCGTGGCCATGGGTGCGCGCGGCGCGGCTGCCTCGGCAGAAGCGGCCGACGTCGTGCTGCTGGTCGACCGGCTCGACCGGCTCGGGCCGGGCATCGAGATCGCAAGGGCCTCGCGCCGCATTGCCGTCGAGAGCGTCGTGGTGGGCATCGGCCTGTCTGTTATCGGCATGGTGGCCGCTGCATTCGGCTATCTGACGCCCGTCCAGGGCGCACTCATTCAGGAAGTCATCGATGTCGCCGTCATCCTGAACGCGCTCCGTGCCTTGCGCATCAAACCGCATGAATTCGCCGGGCCGCTAGCGCTGGCCGAGACGTCGGCCCCCGCAGCATTGAAAGGAGCCTCGCCATGAGCCGTCTCTCCCATTCGGAAGTCCATATGGTCCACCGGATCGGCTGGCTGCGGGCCGCCGTGCTCGGCGCCAATGATGGACTGGTTTCGACCTCGAGCCTTGTGGTCGGCGTGGCGGCGGCGGGATCCGGACAGACGGAAGTTCTGATCGCTGCCCTCGCGGGGCTGGTGGCGGGCGCCATGTCCATGGCCGCAGGCGAATATGTGTCGGTCAGTTCCCAGACCGACGCCGAAAAGGCCGATGTCGCGCGCGAAACACGCGAGCTCGCCGAAACGCCGGAGGCCGAGCTTGAAGAACTGACGCAGATTTATGTCGGACGGGGGCTCGATCGTGAACTGGCCGAGAAAGTGGCTGTGCAACTGACGGAGCGGGATGCGCTTGGCACGCATGCGCGCGACGAATTGGGCATATCCGAGACTGTCACCGCGCATCCCGTCCAGGCGGCGATTGTCTCCGCGCTCACCTTTGCGGTTGGCGCCGTCATTCCGCTGATCGTCGCGCTGCTTGCACCGCCCACCCAGATTACCCTGGTGGTCGCCGTCTCCACCATTGTCGGCCTCGCGGTGCTTGGAGGCCTCGGGGCCTCGGCGGGCGGTGCCGGCATCGTCCGGGGCGCCTTGCGCGTGACACTCTGGGGTGCGCTCGCCATGGCTGCCACAGCCGCGGTCGGCATGCTGTTCGGCGTTACCACCGGATAGGCAGCCGGGCGCCGAGGGCGGAAGCCGTCAGCCGGAGATTGCCTCGTTGACTGCCAGTTCGGCCATGGCGAGCACGGCTTCGCGCGTCCGGGCAGCAGCCACGAAGCGACCGTTGTGGCAGAAGCTCGCCCCAGCGACGCCGCTGACCGCTTCGAGGTCACCATTGGTCAGCCCGGCCCAGGCGGCCGGCAGGTCGGCGCGGACCTCGAAACCCTCGTCGGAGCGGCGAATGGTGGTCAGGCACCAGTCCTTCTCGCGGGGATGCACGACAAAGAGCAGGTGATCGGCACCCGCCTTCTCGATGGCGGGCCGGAAGGGCATGCCCATCGGCAGTTCCAGCACGCGTGCGGAACCCGTCGCGACAATAGCCTGCTGCACGATGGTCTCGGCCCGTAGCTTCGCCGCCCGACGGCCGATACCGGCTTCGACGAAGCTGCGAGCAATGGCCAGCGCGTCGTGAAAGGCCCGGTCATCGGCCTCTGGATCGGTATTGTCGAAATCGGGCTTCAGGGTTTCCAGCAGCGAGGACAGCGACAAGCCCGCCAGCGGTCCGCTGGGGCTGGCGGCTCCGTTGTCCACCAGGTCTATCGGGAGGACGAAGCTGGTGTCGAACGCGGCATGCACCGCCTCGACATGCGCCTCTGGTACGCCGAAGGCCAACAGGTAATCACGCCCGAAATGCTTCCAGACGAGGCCGAAGGAACTGAATGGCTGGCCATCGTCCCGCAGCGGCGCGCCACGCTGGTGGTGATCGAAGATCTGCGCTGCGGCGTCATAAGCGCCACCCACGTCATAGATGATCCGGTCCTGCCCCGGCGTGATCCATTCCGGCGCCCTGCTCCGCACGATCCGGGCCTGCGGAAACAGCCGCGTCAGCACCACGCTGGACAGCAGTTCATCGGCATGGAAGCCACCAGAATGGGTGACGAGGAAAGCTGGAATCATGCCGGAAACGCCTTGTGTGCTCGCGGAAATGCCACCAGATAGAGCATTGCTGGGCGCGATCACAATACGCTAATCACGCCCCATACGAATCCGATGGACAATTTTGACCATTTGGTCAAAAGTATGCCGACGCCGCCGAGCATTTGGGAGAATGGGCATGCGCTTCGGGTACAAGGCCTCGGCCGAACAATTCGCCCCCAATACCCTGCTGAAATTCGCCATCGAAGCCGAAGAGGCCGGCTTTGAGTCGGTGTTCATCAGCGACCATTTCCAGCCCTGGAAGCATACTGACGGCCACGCGCCCTTTGCCCCATCCTGGATGGCCGCAGCCCTGGCGCGCACGGAGAAGCTGGTGGTCGGGACTTCAGTGCTGACGCCAACCTTCCGGCTGCATCCATCCGTGGTGGCGCATGCCTTCGGCACGCTGGGTGCCATGTTCCCCGATCGCGTCATCCTCGGCGTGGGCACCGGCGAGTCGCTCAACGAGGTGCCGTCCACCGGCATGGTCTGGCCTGAACTCAAGGAGCGCTCGGCGCGGCTGCGCGAGGCAGTCACGCTGATCCGCCGGTTGTGGAGCGAGGAACGCGTCAGCTTCGAGGGTGAGTTCTACAAGACGCAGAATGCCACGATCTATGACAAGCCGGATCGCATGGTGTCGATCTACCTGGCGGCCGGTGGCCCGCTCAATGCGAAATATGCCGGCCGCGCCGGCGATGGCTTCATCTGCACCTCCGGCAAGGGCGCTGAACTCTATGTCGATCAGCTCTTGCCCAATGTTGCCGCCGGTCGCGCCGAATCCGGCCGTAATGACCTGCCCTTCGAGCGCATGATCGAGGTCAAGGTCTCCTTCGATACCGACCAGCAGGCGGCGCTCGACAATACCCGTGGCTGGGCGGCTTTGTCCCTGTCGGCCGAGGAAAAGCATTCGGTCGAGGATCCCGCCGAAATGGAGCGGCTTGCTGCCCAGCTCCCCATCGAACGCATCGCCAAGCGCTGGATCGTCTCCAGTGATCCTGACGAGCATGTCGCGGCGATCAAGACCTATATGGACTATGGCTTCGACCACCTCGTGTTCCACGCGCCGGGCGAAGACCAGAGCCGGTTCATAGGGCTCTATGCCAGGGAAATCCTGCCGCGGCTGCGCGCGCTTGCGCCTGCGACCCCTGCCCGATAACGCCGGACATTCTGACCATGCCAATGCCGCGATACACAGTCTGGGGCGTAACGGGTGTTCCCGAAATCGGGCCGGGTGACGACCTTGTCGCGCTGATCGCCGACGCCGTGCGGCAGTCTGCTACCATTGACCCCGATTGCATGCTGCAGGATGGTGACATCCTCGTCATTACCAGCAAGATCGTCTCCAAGGCCGAAGGCATGCAGGTGCCGGTGGGTGACCGCGACAAGGCCATTGCCCAGGACACGGTCCGCATCGTGGCCGAGCGCGTGCATCCCGGCGGCGTCACCCAGATCGTCGAGACCCGCCACGGGCTGATCATGGCCGCCGCCGGCATCGATACGTCCAATGTGCCGGATGGCCTCGCCCTGCGCCTGCCCGAAGACCCCGATCGGTCCGCGCGCCTGCTCTGCCTTGGCCTGCGGGCCCGTTTCGGCGTCGCGCTGGGCATTATCGTGACGGATACGCTGGGTCGTCCCTGGCGTGTCGGCCAGACCGACGTGGCCATTGGCGCCGCGGGCATCCATGTGACCGACGATCTGCGCGGGGGCGTCGACGCCAATGGCAGGCCGCTCAATGTCACCATCACCGTGCTCGCCGACGAGCTGGCCGGCGCCGCCGACCTCGTCAAGGGCAAGGCCAGCGGCATTCCGGTGGCGGTGGTGCGGGGCCTCTCTCGTCTCGTTACCGATACCGAGGCGCCCGGTGCTCGTACCCTGGTGCGCTCGGTCGACGAGGACATGTTCCGCTTCGGCTCCGCCGAGGCCTATCGATTGGGCTATGAAGCCGCGCTCGCCGAAACGCGAGAGCTGAGTTCGCCCCCTGCCAAACGCGTCAAACAGGACTGATCCGCACATGCGTCCCCTGCCCTTGTCTCTCGGCCTTGCCGTACTTCTCGCTTCCTCCGCTCACGTTCTGGCCCAGACCAGCTATCCACTGACCCTCGACAATTGCGGCTTCGCCGTCACGCTGCCCCAGGCGCCCGAACGCGTCGTCACCATCAAGTCGACAGCCACCGAAATGCTGCTGGCGCTTGGTCTCGGCGACAAGATTGTCGGCGTCGGCTTCCAGGATGGCCCGGCGCCGGAGCCCTGGACCAGCGCGGCGGCCGCCCTGCCCGTTCTGTCCGACAAGCTGCCTTCGCAGGAAGTGGTGCTCGAGGCCGAGCCGGAGCTGGTCTATGGAGGATGGGAGAGCAATTTCGTTGCCGATGGCGCCGGTGAACGGCCTACCCTGGCCGGATTGGGGGTGGCCAGCTACGTGTCGCCCGCCGCATGCCGCTCGATCAAGCCGGCCAAGCTGACATTCGACGCGGTCTTTGCCGAGATCGCCGAAATCGGCACCATCTTCGATGCCGGCGGCAGCGCCGACGCCCTGATTGCCGAACAACAGGCCGCACTCGCTGCCATCACCCCGGACACGCGTGGCCTCACCGCTCTCTGGTATTCCTCCGGCACCAAGACACCCTATGTCGGCGCGGGCAGCGGTGCACCGGCCATGATGCTGGAGACACTGGGGCTCGACAATATCATGGCGGACATCGACGAGGGCTGGGTCTCTGCCAGTTGGGAGGCCGTGGTCGACGCCAACCCCGATGTGATCGTGCTGGTCGATGCGGTGTGGAACTCCGCCGAGCAGAAGAAGACGCTGCTGGCCGAGAACCCCATTACCCGTCAGCTTGATGCGGTTGCCAACCAGCGCTACCTCATCGTGCCCTTCCCAGCCTCCGAGGCCGGGGTGCGCAATGTCGGCGCGACGGCGGACATGGCAGCCCAGCTTGCCGGGCTCAGTTTCACCCCGTGAACCGGCCAACGCTGGCAACGCTCGGACTGAGCCTGCTGGCGCTGCTGCTGGCTAGCATGGTGCTGGCCGTGACCCTCGGTCCCGCCGATATCGCGCCCATGGAGGTCTGGCAGACCATAGCCCACCACCTCGGTCTCGTGGCCGAGAGCCCGGTCAATCGGCTGCGGGACGCCATCATCTGGGAGCTGCGCCTGCCCCGCGTCCTCACCGCTGCGGCGGTCGGCGCGGGCCTGGCGCTGTGCGGCGCCGTCATGCAGGCGCTGACCCGCAATCCACTGGCCGATCCCTATCTGCTGGGCCTCTCCTCCGGCGCCTCGCTGGGGGCCGTGGCTTTTCTCCTCCTGGGCGCATCCCTGCTGATGCCGCTCGGTGCCTTCCTCGGCGCCGGGGCCGCCATGGCCTTGACCCTGCTGGTGACCCAGGCGCTCGGCGGCGCTACGCCGACCCGGGCGATCCTGGCCGGTATTTCCATCTCGGCGCTGGCGGCGGCGGCCACGTCCTTCCTCATCTTCTGGTCCGCAACCGGCGATTCCTATCGCGAAATCCTCAGCTGGCTGATGGGTTCGCTCAGCGGCGTCATCTGGTCCGAGGCTCTGCTCGTGCTTGCAGCGCTTGCTGTTGCCGGCTTGCCAATTCTGCTGTCCGGCCGGGCGCTTGACGCCTTTGCCTTCGGCGATACGGCAGCCGCGACGCTGGGTGTCGAGGTCGCCTCCCTGCGCTGGTGGCTGCTGGGTGGTACGGCGCTGTTGACCGGGGTCCTTGTTTCGATTGGTGGCGCCATCGGCTTTGTCGGCCTCATCATTCCCCATGTGGTGCGCCTGATGACCGGCTCGCGCCACCGTCTGCTGCTGCCGGTAGCCATGCTGCTCGGCGCCAGCTTCATGGTGTGGACAGACACGGCCGCACGCAGTCTCTTTGCCCCAAGGGAACTACCGGTCGGCATCATCACCGCCCTGCTCGGTGCACCGATTTTCCTTGCCGTACTGCTCAGATATCGGCGCATCACATGAGCACGGGATTGCGCATCGCCGACCTCACCGTCCGGCTGGGTTCTCAGACCATTCTCAGCGACATCGCACTGACCGCGGCGCCCGGGACCGTCACAGGGCTGATCGGGCCCAATGGCGCGGGCAAGTCGACGCTGATGCGAGCGATGCTGGGCCTCACTCCCCTTGCTTCGGGTACGGTGACCTTCGATGGCACTGACCTGCTCGCCATGCCGCGCCGCAGCCGGGCGCAATTTACGGCCTTTGTCGAACAAAGCGGCGCCACCGACGCCCGTCTTACGGCGCGCGAGGTGGTCATGCTGGGGCGCATTCCCTTCCAGTCGGTCTGGCAGGCCACCCCTGCCCCCGCCGACGGTGGGCAGGTGGATGCGGCCCTGGCAGAGGTCGCCATGGCACCCTTTGCCGATCGCCTCTACCACACGCTTTCGGGTGGCGAGCAGCAGCGCATCCAGATCGCCCGCGCCCTGGCGCAGCAGCCGCGCCTGCTCATCCTCGACGAGCCCACCAACCATCTCGACGTTCATGCGCAACTGACCACGCTCGATCTGTTGCAAAGGCGCGCGCAGGCCGGGGCCACCGTCCTGCTGGCGCTGCACGATCTCAATCTGGCGGCAGCCTTCTGCGACTCGCTGGTTGTGCTGCATCACGGCCGCCAGGTTGCCTTTGGCAGACCCGAGCAGGTGCTCACCCCTGCCCTGCTGCGCCAGGTTTATGAGGTCGATGCCACCCTGCTGCGGCATCCCGGCAGTGGCCGCCCGCTCATCGCCTATGACCTCCCCGCCTGAATCGGCCAGGTCCGCGCAATTGCGATTGACAATCACGACGCGCCGACCCAAAAATTTGATCGACTGGTCAAATTTCTGATCAATACATGCGGGAGGCGCGTATGGAATTCGGCATCACCTTCAAGGGCTTCATCGAGGCCGAGCGAGCCCGCTATCTGGTGCGCGCCGCCGAATATGCCGGCTTCAGCTATTGCTGGTTCTACGATTCCCACATTCTCTGGCGCGATTGCTACGCTGCCATTGCCATGTGCATGGAACACACGACCGACATGCGCTTTGGCCCGCTGGTGACCAATCCTGACGTGCGTGACTGGTCTGTTGCCGCCTCCATCTTCGGCTCCCTGTCCAAGCAGAGCGGTGGCCGTTTTGATCTCGCCGTAGGCCGCGGCGACAGCTCCATGCGCGTCATGGGCAAGAAGCCGGCCACCCTGGCGCGTGTCGCAGACTTCATCGCCAAGACCAAGGCCATGGTGCGCGGCGAGGAAGTTACCTATGGCGAGATCCCGGCTGCGGTGAAGTTCCCCTGGGCCGTCGGGCATGACATGCCGAGCTGGATTGCCGCCTATGGCCCGCTGGCGCTCAAGACCGCGGGCGAGCATGCCGATGGCGTCGTGCTGCAGCTGGCCGATCCCGGACTCTGCAAGTGGTTCACCGACCAGTGCCTCGAGGCCGGTAAGGCCGCCGGCCGCGACATGTCGAATTTCCGCTCAATGGCCGCCGCGCCGGCCTATTTCGGTGACAAGGCCCGTGCCATCGAGGCCACCAAGTGGTTCCCGGCCATGGTGGGCAACCACGTGGCCGACATCGTCGAAAAATATGGCGCCGACAGCGACCAGATCCCGCAGAGCCTTACCAGCTATATCGAGAAGCGCCGCGGCTACGACTATTCCAAGCACGGCCAGGCGGACAATCCATTCCTCGATTTCATCACGCCCGACGTGGTCGAGAACTTCTGCGTGCTGGGTGAGCCGGACGAGCATATCGCCAAGATCCATACGCTCAAGGATGCCGGCGTTACCCAGTTCAACATCTACCTCGATAGCGGCGACGAGGAAGAGATCATTGCCGGCTACGGTCGCCATGTGATCCCGGCATTCCGCTAGGCAATTCGGGTCCCCTCACCACACGATAGGGTGAGTCTCCCCGGTCGCTACATTGACGAAGCCCTCGGGCGCCAGCGGCGAGGGCGCTACCAGCACCCAGCGCCAGGGTGCGCAGGTCAGTGTGGCGAAGGCCAGCCGTTCGGGGAAACCGGGCCACCAGCGTGGCGAGAAGGTGGGCTCATACATCCATTCGATGCTTTCGCCCTCGCGATAGAGCGTTTGCATCTCCGCATCGAGCTCCGCTGCCGGCCGGCAAGTCATCAGCCCACCCACCTCGTAGCGCACCGTCGCCACCAGCTCACCGCGCCGCACCAGCGCCCAGCCGCCCTGCGTTTCGCGCAGCGCGTTGACGGCCTGCGCCATGGCGGCGTCGGACGAGCCGACCACCCAGATATTGTGCTTGTCGTGCCCCATCGAGCAGGCCAGCGCGGTGTCTTCGGTCCTGGGCCCCGTGCCCAGCCAGAACATCCGGGCGGTTTTGCCCTCGCCCGAAAAGCGGTCGACGATGGCGAATTTGGTGATGTTGCGCTCCGCATCGCGCTGCACCAGGCCGTCGACTACGGGAAGTTCGGTGATGATAAACTCATCGGACCAATGGAATGGCCGCAGCAGCGCCGCGCTGACGCTCTCGCGCCCCTCCGGCGCCGCAATGGCAAAGTCGGCCGCCGTCAGCTGTCGATCGATTTTGACGGTCCGTGTCGCCCAGTCCGGCCAGTCGATGCGCGGCAAGGCACCGACATAGTCCCTGCCCCGCGACACCTGCGCGCCATCGGCCCAGACCTCGGCAATGGAAAGGCTCGCAACATCGTCCAGCAGCACCAGGTCGGCAAAGCGTCCCGGTGCGATCGAGCCGACCCAGGGCGTCAGCCGCATATGCCGCGCCGGATTGATCGTGACCAGCTGGATGGCGATCTCGGGCACCAGCCCTGCCTCGATAGCCAGTCGCACATTGTGGTCCGTCGCACCCAGCTTCATCGTGTCCGAGCAGGAGCGGTCGTCGGTACAGAGCGCAAACTGCGACCAGTCCTGCTGCCCGTCGGCCAGAAGGCCGCTGACGATTTCCTTGAGCGAGTGCGGCCTGATCTCCATGAACAGGCCCCGCCGCAGTTTGTCGGCCACCTCTTCCGGCGTCCATGCCTCATGGTCGGAGGCCATGCCGGCGGCGGCGAAGGCGTTGATGTCGTCAATGGCCCGCATGCCTGCCGCGTGCCCCTCGACGACCCCGCGCTGCTCGAACGTTGCGCGGATCATGCCCCAGAGCCGCTCATAGGATGGATTATCCGGATTCCACACCGCCGGCCAATCCATCACTTCATCAAGTCCGGCTACCATCATCTGGCTGCTGAGAAATTCGCGCTGCTCGTCATAGCCGAAATGACCACCGCCCCACTCATAGGCGGTGGGTGGTACGGCCGAACCGGGTAGCGGGAAGATCTTCATCGGCGATCCGGCCAGCCGCGCCTTGAGCCAGAATTCGAGGTTCTTCGGCCCGTTGACGTTGGAGAATTCGTGGCTAGCTTCGCAGGTCCAGGTGCAGCCATGCGGCAGGACCAGGGCCGCCTCGTATTCCGGGGTCAGGTGACTCGATTCGATATGCTTGTGCACTTCGCCAAAGCCGGGCACCGCCGCCAGCTGCGAGCGGTCCACCCGCTCATCCACCTGGCCAGAATATTTTCCCGCCGGCCCCACCCAGGCGATGCGGCGCCCCGAGACGACAATCTCCTGGTTGTCATGCCAGCGCCGTCCATTGACGTCGAGCAGGCGCCCGACGCGGATGGCGCGCGTCGCCGGGCGCTTGCCCAGCGCGACCAGCGCCAGGTGCTGGCGGATGCGGACTTCGTCCGCGGCATTGATCAGAAGGTCGTCGGGCATATCCGTCACGTCAGCTTACCTTCGTCCAATGCCTTGATGATCCAGTCACGGTATTTCTGGTTCTTGTCACTGGCCTCCGGCATGACGCGCGAGGCCTCTTCCATGAAGTAGCGATAGTCACGACCCATTTTCTGGCCGCGCAATGTGTGCATGTCGAGCGCCACATCGGGTATTTCGGGCTGCAACTCGCCGAGAGCCGTGCCGCGCATGGCCCAGTTGACCATGTCGTCGGTGGTGCGCTCCTTGGTCGAGCCTGCCAGCACGCGGATGGCATGGGCGGCAAACAGGAACCGCTCGCCGCCCGGCCGCTGGTAGCGCTTGTGCTGCTGGTAGAGGGTCTCGACCAGTATGGGCGCCTGCGGATTGCCCAGGCCAATATCCTCCACCGCGATGACGCAGAGGCGCGACCACAGCATCTCCTCCATTTCGGCGCTAGTGAGATACATTTCCCAGCCCAGCAGCAGCACATTGTCGAGCATGCCGCGCCGCAGGCATTTCTGCAGCGCCGAGATCACCTCGTCGGCGGCAAAGCCATGCTCGGTGGTGGTGCGCTGCCACGGATCGGGCGGCTGCTGTACCTTCGTCATCGTCCGGCTCCCGTTTCGGCCCTCGGTGTGTTTCTCATGCTTTACCCGGCCCGCATGTCGCGGACCGATTTGCGGATGACCAGGCTGACCGGCAGCCGCGTCAGCGGCTCTGCGTCGGTCTTGTTGATCTGGGCCAGCAGCCGGTCGAACGCCACGCGGCCCATTTCGGCGACCGGCTGCCGGATCGTGGTCAGCGGCGGATCGACCAGTTCGGCAAAGGGCATATCATCGAAACCGACGAGCGAAAGCCCGTCCGGCACGGCTATCCCCGCCTGTCGCGTCGCCTGCAGCACGCCGATGGCGATATAGTCCGAACATGCAAGGATGGCAGTCGGTCGCTGTGCGCTGTGCAGCAGGTGCATCGCCGCTGCCCGGCCGTAGTCGCGGGTATATTGCCCCAGCAAGACCCAGCCCGGACGCACCGCCAGTCCGGCCTCATGCATGGCCCGTTCAAAGCCCGCCAGCCGCTCGCTCACGCTCATCAGCCGTTGCGGTCCGCCGATGATGGCGATCTCGCGATGCCCCGCCTCGATCAGGTGCCGGGTCGCCAGATATCCCCCCTGCTCGTTCTCGACAAAGACGCGCGGGACCGGCACGCCGGGAATATCCTCGTCGAGCAGAACCACATTGTGGTGCGGCTCCAGGAGCGCCGCGAGCGTGCCGTCGTCGGGCTGGTTGGTCATCATGATCAACCCGTCGACATGCTGATCCTGCAGGCGCTGGATCGCATCGATCTCGCGGGCCCGATCGCCCTGGGTCGAGGACATGTAGACGGCATAGCCATGCTGCTGCGCCGCAGCCTCCACGGCCGCCGCCAGCTCGGCGAAGAACGGGTTGGCGATTTCCGGCGTCACAAGGCTTATGGCCTCGGTCTTGCCGGTGGAGAGGCGCTTGGCCAGCAGGTTGGGCCGATAGTTCAGTTTGGCGATGGCCGCGTCGATGCGGTCGCGCGTGGCCTGCGGCAGTTCTATCCGGTTGTTCAGGTAGCGCGAGACCGCCGTCGGCGAGACGCCGGCCGCCTCGGCAACCTCGCTCAGCGTGGCCATGGCGCGCCCTCAGATGGCATGGCGGGCTTGCCACAGGCCAATCAGCCGCAGGCTTTCGGCGACGATTCCCTCAATCAGCGCCTCGCCCTTGGCTGCGGTTGCCGGGCGCGGATCGCCGAAGACGCCGGTCGCGTTGAAATCGCGCAGCTGCATCGGCTCGATGCCGAAGGTCGGCGGAAAGGCGGGATATTCCGGCGCTGCCCGGCTCATATCGACCGCGTCGGGCCGCAGGGCCAGCATCATGGCCGTCTCCACCTCGTCGGCGTGATAGAATCCCGGTCCTGCCGGCTCGCTGTCGCAGATATCCCCAGCCAGCTTTTCCAGATGCGGATAGTCGAGATGGACCACCGGCAGGCCCTCGGCAACGAGCGCGCGTGCCGCCAGGCTTATCGGCTCGCGATTGCCGAAGTGGCCATTGATGATGACAAGGCCGGCGAATCCGTTGCGTCGCACACCCCGCCCGATATCGATGATCACCGCGCGCAAGGTATCGGGTGAGAGCGACAGCGTGCCGGGAAAGGCCTCGTTGTTCCAGGCGTCGCCATAAGCGATCGGTGGCAGCACCACCGCCTCCAGCGCTGCGGCAATGCGGCGGGATACGCCCAGCGCCAGATCCGTATCGGTGGTCAGCGGCAGGTGGGCGCCGTGCTGCTCGCAGGCGCCGATGGCCAGGACGGCCAGTGCCCCCCTGCCCGCGGCCGCGGCGATATCGGGCCAGGCGGTATGGGCGAAGTCTGATGCTATCTTGTGCATTGTTCCAACTAGCATATGGTTTAGGCAAAGGCGCTGTGATTGGATTTGACAAGCCCAAGATAAGTGGCGTTAGATCGGCTTGTAAACCGCTTTACTAATTTGTGGGCAAATGGCTTCGTTTCTGCTTCGTGACGCTACCATCCTGACGGTTGACGCCGCCGACACGGTATTTGCCGAGGGTTGGATCAGCGTCGAGGATGGCCGGATCACCGGCGCGGGGCCAGCTTCAAGCACGCCTGCTGCCAGCAATTTCGATGAAGTCTTGCAGCTTGCTGGCCATTTGCTGCTGCCCGGGCTCGTCAATGCCCACACCCATTCCGCCATGGTGCTGTTTCGCGGCCGCTCCGAGGGGCAGAGCCTGCTCACTATGGATGGCTGGTACAATTCCATCCGCGAACCCGAACTGTCGCTCCAGGCATCCGACATCGGCCCTGCCGTCGCCCTCTCCTGCGCCGAGATGGCGCTGTCGGGCACGACCACATTCTGCGACCAGTATTTCTTTGCCGATGAGATCGCGGCTGCCGCCGGCGAAAGCGGTCTGCGCGCCGTCATTGCCTATGGCATCGTGCAGCTCGGCGACACGGCGCGGGGCGAGGAGGAACTGGCTCGGGCTGCCGCCTTCATCGAGCGCCAGCGTTCGGCCGACGGGCGGATCATCCCTTGGTTCGGTCCTCACGCGCCCTATGTCGACAATTCCGAGGACTTGCTGCGCGCCGAGGTGGCCATGGCGGTCAAGTATGGCGTCGGTATGCACCTGCATATGGCGGCCGGGCCGGAGGACAATGCGGAGACCATGGCCCGCTACGGCCTTACCGCCACGCAGGCGCTGTCGCGTGCCGGATTCTTTGCCGGTCGGGTGCATGCCGCCCACTGCCTCGACCTGAGCGAGGAGGACATTGCCATCTTTGCTGCGGCTCCTGCTGCGTCGGTGTCCTATAATGCCACGGCCGGCCTGCGCTCGGGCCGCGAGGGCATCTGTCCGGCGGTGAGGCTGCGCGAGGCAGGCGTCGTCGTCGCCTTGGGCACCGACAACGTGGCTGCCAACAATTCCTACGACATGATCGCCGAGATGCGCGTCGCGGGGCTCGTCGCGTCCCATCGCGAAGGTCGGGCCCAGCCCATTTCCAGCCGCGAACTGGTGCGCATGGCCACCATCGACGGCGCGCGGGCGCTGGGCCTCGAGCATGAGATCGGCTCGCTCGAAGTGGGCAAGGCCGCCGACATCATCGCCATCGACATGAGTGGACCCGGCTATTCCGAGACTCCCGATGTGGAAACGGTACTGGTCTATTCCGGCAGCGGGCGCGATGTGCGACATGTCTGGGTTGCCGGCGAACCCATCGTCCGGGACCGTACGTTGCTGCGGCGGGGCTATGCCGAAATCCGCAGCGATTATTCCATAACATACAAAGACTTCTGGTCGCGAGTTGAAGCGGCACGAAAGGTAGCTTGAGTTGACGAAGACGAAACTGATCCTGGATACCGATGGCGGCGTGGATGACGCCCAGGCCCTGCTGATGCTGATCGCTGCCGGTCGCACGCCGGATGCCATCACCACGGTATTCGGCAATGTGGGGCTGGATGCGGCCACCCGCAACATCCTGACGACGCTGGCCGTGGTTGGCGCTGAGGTGCCCGTGCACAAGGGCGCCGACCGGCCGCTGACCCAACCCATCATCGATGCCAAGTATATCCACGGCGAAGATGGTCTCGGCGGCGCGCCGCGTCCTGCCACCCTGCCCCAGCCGGCCAGCGAGGATGCCGTCGGCTTCCTGCGCCAGAGCTTCCGCGATGCGGCGGCCAAGGGCGAGCAGATCGATATCCTGATGATCGGTCCGCTGACCAACCTGGCGCTGGCGCTGCGGGTCGAGCCGACGATCATTGCCGGCATCGGCCAGCTGACGATCATGGGCGGCACTGTCTATGGGCGCGGCAACACCACGCCGGCGGCCGAGTTCAACATCTTTGCCGATCCGGAATCGGCGGCGGTCATCTTCCGGTCCGAGATCGACATCGTCGTCGTGCCGTGGGAGCCCTGCGTGACCCACAACATGGTGGGTGCCGATGTGGATGCGGCCTTCGCGCCGATCGACACCAGCCTGGCCAAGGCTTTCTCCGAAGCCCTCGCCGACCATGCCCGCAGGACCAATGCCAGCTATGGCGGCGGCGACGTATTCCGCTTCGTCGATCCGCTGGCGGCAGCCGTCGTCATCGATCCGTCCATCGTCACCAAGTCCATCCGCGCCTCGGTCGACGTGGCGCTGGCGCCTGGCATCACCCGCGGCATGACCGTGGTCGACCTGTCGGGGCGCCTCGGCACGCCCATGGTCACGCTGGTGGAAGAGGCGAAGCTCGACAGCCTGGTTGCCCTCTACACCGCCTCCATCGCCTACAACCCCAACAAGAACTGAAACTTCAGGAGAGCCGTCCATGTCGTTGAAAATTCTGTCTCGCCGGGCCTTTTCCGGCCTTGCGCTTGCCGCCGGACTGATGTCCTCGGCGGCTGTGGTCGCGCAGGAATACACCGCCGACAATCCGCTGAGCGTGGCGCTCGTGCTGCACGGCACGTTGGGCGACAAGAGCTTCCTCGACAGCGCCGCCGCGGGCGTCGAGCAGGCCGCTGGCGAGCTTCCGGTGGAGGTGAAGATCATCGAAGCCGGCTATGACCGTGGTCGCTGGCAGCCCGCCCTGGCTGACGCCGTCGACACCGGTTACGACGTCGTCATCGTCGGCACGTTCGACATGACCGGCTTTGTCGTCGAGCTGGCGCCCGACTACCCCGAAACCAAGTTCATCGTGTTCGACGATGCTCCGGATTTCTCGACCGGTTGCTGCGACAACGTTCTGGCGTTGCAGTACCAGACCTCGTCGGCCGGCTACCTGGCGGGCTACGCTGCCGCAAAGGTGTCGGCCTCGGGCGTGCTGGGCACGATCATCGGCATGGAATTCCCCACCGTCACCGACTTCAAGGTCGGCTTCGATGAGGGCGCCATGGCGGCCAACCCCGATGTGACCATCCTCAACGCCGTTGCCGGCACGTTCAGCGACCCGGCCAAGGGCAAGGAAATCGCCCTGGCGCAGCTCGCCCAGGGTGCGGATGTGATCTTCCCGATCGCCGGGGGCACCGGTATCGGCGCGCTGCAGGCCGTCCGCGATGCTGGCAAACTGGCCGTGGGCGTCGACAGCGACCAGGCGACGATCTTCGCGGCCACCGACCAGGCCCAGGCCGACGTGATCTTCACCTCGGTGGAAAAGAAGGTTGGTGACTCGCTGTTCCTGGCCCTGCAGCAGACGCTGGATGGCAGCGCAGCCTATGGCTCGGCCGTGCTGCTCGGCATGCCGGAAGGCGCCGTCGGCATCTCCAAGAACGCCTATTACGAGAAACTGGTGCCGGCCGAGGTTCGTACCGAAGTCGATGCCCTCGAGGCCGAGATCATTGCCGGCACGCTCGTGCCCGCGACCGCCATGAAGTAATCCGGCCGGCGGCGCCTTGCATGGCGCCGCCGCTTCTCTTCCAACCGGAAAGACGACGCATGAGTGCGCTCCTCGAGGCCATCGGCATTGGCAAGACCTATCCCGGCGGCGTTGTCGCCAATGACGGCGTCAACCTCTCGGTGAATGCCGGGGAGGTCCATGCCGTGGTCGGCGAAAACGGCGCCGGCAAATCCACGCTGATGAAGATCCTGTTCGGCATCGAACATGCCGATCGCGGCGAGCTGCGGCTGGACGGCAAGGTGGTCAACTTCGCCAATCCGCGCGAGGCGATCAACAGCGGCATCGGCATGGTGTTCCAGCATTTCTCGCTGGTCCCGTCCTTCTCGGTCTACGAAAACGTCGTGCTGGGTTCCGAGCCGCATGCCGGCATCCGCTTTGACCGCCAGAAGGCGATCGCGGCGGTGCGCGAACTCTCAGAGAAATTCCGCCTGTCCGTCGATCCCCTCCCCCCGGTCGGCCAATTGCCGGTCGGCCAGCAGCAGCGCGTGGAAATCCTCAAGGCACTCTATCGCGACGCCCGCATCCTGATCCTCGATGAGCCAACGGCCGTGCTTGCTCCACAAGAGGTGGAAGAGCTGTTCGTCGCTGTGCGCGCGCTGGTCGAACAGGGCCGTACGGTGATCTTCATCGCGCACAAGCTGCCCGAAGTGCTCGAGATATCGGACCGCATCACCGTGATGCGCGGTGGCAAGACGGTGGGCCAGGTGGCCGCCCGCGACGTCACCGAACAGAGTCTTGCCACCATAATGGTGGGGCGCGAAGTGGCGCTGCGCGTCGAGCGCGCCAGCAATGACGGCGCCATGGCCTGCGAGATCAAGGCGCTGAAGGTCAAAAGCGAATCCGGCGCTCTGCTGGTGGACGATCTCAACCTGCGCGTGCATGCCGGCGAAATCGTCGGGCTGGTGGGTGTCGAAGGCAATGGCCAATCCGAACTGCTCGAGGCCATTGCCGGCCTGCGACCGATTGCCGATGGCGTCGCCTATCTCGATGGCACCAGCCTCTCGCCGCTGAGCGTGCTGGAGCGGCGCGCCAGGGGTCTCGCCAGCATTCCCGAGGACCGCATCGCGCGCGGCCTGGCCGCCGGTTCCAGCGTGGCCGAGAACCTCGTCGCGACCCGGCTCGATGATCCGCGCTATGTGCGCAATGGCCTGCTCGACCTCAAGGCGATCAAGGCCAATGCGGAGAAGCTGATCGAGCGCTTCTCCATCCGTGTCGGCGGCCCGGGCGCTGCGGTGAGTACGCTGTCGGGCGGCAATATGCAGAAGGTCGTGGTGGCGCGCGAGCTGTCCGAGCAACCCAGGCTGCTGCTGGTCAACCAACCGACGCGGGGTGTCGATCTCGGCGCCACTCAGTTCATCTGGAAGTCGCTGACCGAGGCCCGCGATGCCGGTGCCGCCGTGCTGCTCAGCTCCGCCGACCTTTCCGAACTGCTGGCCCTGTCGGACCGCCTTGTCGTCTTCTACCGCGGCCGCATCGTCGCGGCCTTCGTCAATTCCGATACGCTGACGCCCGAAGCCCTGGGCACCTACATGCTCGGCATTGCCAGCCAGACCCCCGAAGAAATGCAGGGAGGCCTGCGATGAGCATGACGACCCAGGCCGAACTCAGCCGGCGGGACCGGCTCAAGACCATCCGCCGCGAGGCTGGACGCGCACTCGGAGCCGCGCTGATCGCGCTGGGCATTGCCTTTGTCATCGTGCTGTTCACCTCCAAGGCGCCGCTCGAGGCCTTCAATGTGCTGCTCACCGCGCCGATGTCGCGGCCGCGCACCATCGGGCTGTGGATCGACGACGTCGCCAAGCTGACCATTACCGGCCTGGCCTTCAGCCTCGTCTTCCAGGCGCGGCAGTTTTCCATGGGCGTGCAGGGCCAGGTCTATGTCGGCGCGCTGGCGGCTGCCTATGTGGCGCTGTCGCCCATCGGCTCGACCTGGGCGGGCCTGCCGGTCGGGGTGTTCTGCGCCATGCTGGCCGGCGCCTTCTGGGGCTTCATCCCCGGCATTGCCAAGGTCAAGTTCGGCGCCAACGAGATCGTCTCCTCGCTGATGCTGAACTATATCGCCATCGAGCTATGCAACTTCCTGGTGCGCACCAACCTGCCCAAGCCGCAGCCCGGCGTGCTGACCACCAACAATTTCCCCGAAACGGCGGTATTCCCGCCGCTGGTGGATGGCACGCGCATCGACCTGGGCCTGATCTTTGCCCTTGTCGCCGTGCTCGCCGTCTGGTTCGCGCTCTATCGGACCAGCTGGGGCCTCAAGCTGCGCCTTGTCGGGCACAATGCCAATTTCGCCGAATATGCCGGCATCCGCTCCACCGCCATCATGGTCTCGGCCATGACGGCGGCCGGGGCGCTGGGCGGGCTGCTCGGCTCGATGTTCGTGCAGGGCCAGACCTATGGCTATCTGACGGTGCTGTTCGAGGGGAACCTGGCCTTCGAGGGCATTCTCGTCGCCATCGTCGCGCGCAGCCGTCCGCTGGCGGTGCCGGTGGTGGCGCTGTTCTACGGTTATCTGCGGCAGGGCGCGCAGCTGATGAACCTGCGCACCGACGTGCCGTCCGAAGTCATCGGCGTGGTCACCGCCATCATCATCCTGCTTGTCGCCTCTTCCTTTTCCATGCCCGGCCGCCAGTTCTGGGCGCGGATCATGGGGCGGTCGGCGGCTGCCCCGGCGCTGGAGGCACAGAAATGATCGAACTGCTGATGACGGTGCTGTCGACCACCTTCTTCGTCACGGTGGTGCGCACCACGACGCCACTGCTGCTGGCGACATTGGGCGGACTGATCGCCGATCTGGGGGGCGCGCTCAATGTGGCGCTCGAGGGCATGATGCTGGTGGGGTGCCTCACCGCCGTCATCGTCTCGGTCTTCGCCCCCTGGTATGTCGCCGTGCTCGCAGCCGTCCTGGCCGGAGCGCTGCTGGGCGGGGTCATGGCCTTCTTCCACCTGCGGCTCAAGGCCGACATCATCCTGGTCGGCTTTGCCATCAACATCCTGGCGGCGGGCGGCACGGTGTTTGCGCTGACCCTGGCGACGGGCGGCGACAAGGGCACCTCGATCAACCTGACCTCCAAGGCGGTTCCGGCGCTCGACCTCTCCTTCCTTGGCGTCATTCCCGGCATCGGCGATTTCCTCGTCCGCATGCTGTCGGGCCATTCCATCCTGTCCTGGCTTGCCGCCTTCCTGGTCTTTGCCATCTGGTATTTCCTCTACCGCACGCCCTGGGGCCTGTGGCTGCGCGGCGTGGGCGAATATCCGGCCGCCCCGGAAGCGGCAGGCATTCCCGTCAACGCCATCCGCACCTGGAGCCTCCTGGTCTCTGGCGGACTCGCCGCCCTCGGCGGGGCACAACTGGCCATGTTCAACTATATCGGCTTTACCCGCGACATGACGGCGGGCCGCGGTTTCATCGCCTTGGGCGCGGTGCTGCTGGGCGCGCGCCATCCGGTCGGGGCGCTGCTGGCGGCGCTGCTGTTCGGGGTGTTCGAGGCGCTGGCCGTGGTCATGCCGGGGCTCTTCAACTGGATCCCGGCCGAGCTGATCCGGATGATCCCCTTTGTCGTGACCATCCTGGCGCTGTTCCTGTTCAGCTACCGCGCGCTGCAGGCTCGCCGCCTGCGGTCGGCCGGTCACTGATGGCTTGCCAGCCCGGTTCAGGGAGCGCAATTTCCGGGGCTGGCGATGTCGCGACGATCACGGAAACTGCGCCGCTCAGGACGTGAAAACGCCGTTGATAAACCGCTTGACCGAACGGATAGCCCAAAGTTTGGGCTTGCCGAGGTCCAGCCGCAAAAATAGGCTTCGACCAGGGAGCCGCCCATTCGTCAATCCATCGCTGGCGCCCCGCCGGCGATGTATAAGGAAGCTGAAAATGAAAAAAGTTTTCGTCACTGCTCTGGCGCTGTCCGCCACTGCCCTGCTCTCCGCCGCCCCCGCTTCCGCGCAGGGCAAGACGCTCACCATTTCCTGGTGGGGCTTCAACGGCGAAAAGCTCGAATCCATCGTGCTGGCGCCGTTCCGCGAACAGTGCGGCTGCGAGATCGTGTTCGAGACCGGCAATAATGGCGAGCGCCTCAACAAGATCCAGATCCGCAACGGCGGCGGCGTCGATGTGGCCTATTTCTCCGACAGCTTCAGCCAGCAGGGCATCGAAGCTGGCCTGTTCCAGAAGATCGATCCGGCCAAGCTGCCGAACCTGGCGGGCATCTATGACCTCGCCAAGGATCCGCAGGGCGGCTACGGCCCGGCCTATACGATCGGCCGCGTCGGCATCGTCTATGACTCGGCCAAGGTGACCACCCCGATCACCTCGTGGAACGACCTGTGGCGCGAAGACCTGGCATCGTCGCTGTCGCTGCCCGGCATTACCACCACGGCCGGCCCCATGGTGGTCATGAAGGCGGGCGATCATGCCGGCGTCGACGCCTTTACCGATGAAGACGCCGCCTTTGCCGCCGTTGAGGAGCTCAAGCCGAATGTAGTGAAGAACTACAATACCGGCTCGGAGATGATCAACCTGTTCTCGACCGGTGAAGTCAGCGCTGCCATTGCGCAGGATTTCACGCTCGGCCAGATCCGGGCTGCCGTGCCGACCGTGGTCTGGGCCGACCTGGCGGAAGGCTCGATCGCCACGCTCAATACGGTCAATATCCCGGTCGGCGCTGCCGAGCCGGAACTGGCCTATGAGTTCATCAACTTCATCCTCTCCCCCGAAATCCAGCAGCAGCTGGCCGAACAGGGCGTCGATGCACCGGTGGTGACCTCGGTCGAGCTCACCGATGAACAGGCTGCGCTCTGGACCTATGGCGCCGACGTGATCGACGGGTTGCAGCGCGTCGACTACGTCAAGATGAACGCCGCCAAGGGTGGCTGGGTCGATCGCTGGAACGAAATCTTCGGCATGTAAGAGCTGCAGGCGCGGCCCAGCCGCGCCTGTTTCGCATTGAACGAATTACACACGCGGTGTCATCCCGACCTTTGCCGGGGTGACATCGTGGTTGTGGCGCCCATTGAGCGCCACGGAAGGCCCATCAATGAAACGCTTTGCCGGCTGGACCCTGGCCTCCCCCGCGACCCTCTTGGTCGTGGTCTTTCTCGTGCTGCCGGTGCTGGCGACCATTGTCACCACCTTCACCACGCCTGCCGGTCCCCTTGCCACCTATCAGGCCTTTTTCGGCAGCGGCTTCCGCCGCACCGTGCTGATGCGGACCATCCAGGTGTCGCTGGCCACCACGGCGATTGCCCTCGTCATCGGCTTTCTCACCGCCTATGTGGTGTCGCGCGCGCCGGGGTGGCTGAAATCCATCCTCATCATCGCGGCGGTGTTTCCGCTGCTGACCGGCGTCGTGGTGCGCTCCTTTGCCTGGCTCATCATCCTGGGCAAGAACGGCATCCTCAATTCAACCCTGCTGAGCCTGGGCCTGATCGGCGAGCCAATGAGCATGCTCTACACCCAGGGCGCCGTCATCGTGGCCATGGTCTATCTGTTCGTGCCGCTGATGATCCTGACGCTGGTCGGCGTACTGGAGGGCATTCCCGATGATCTGATCCAGGCCTCGGCCTCGCTCGGGGCCAAGCCGTCGGCCACCTTCCTCCAGGTCACCCTGCCACTGGCCGTGCCGGGCCTCATCGTCGGCGCCGTGCTGGTCTTTACCGGAAGCTTCACCTCCTATGCCACGCCGCAATTGCTGGGTGGCGAACAGGTGATGATGATGGGCACGCTGATGTATCAGCAGGCCATGGTGACCTTCGACTGGGTGGCCGCCTCGACCATTGCCGCGGTCATGGTGGTGATCACCATCGCCATCGTGCTGCTGATGACCCGCGTCGCCCGGCGCCTCAACCCGATGGCCGTGTGATGACCCATAAAATCCACCCCCTGCTGATCGCCGGCACCGTCCTTGTCTTCATGTTCCTGGTCGGGCCGCTGATCATCGTGCTGGGCGCCGCGCTCAGCGACACCACCTATCTCACCTTCCCGCCCCAGGGCCTGTCGCTGCGCTGGTTCGAGAACATCTTCCAGATCGACGCCTTCCGCCGCACCATCGTCACCAGCCTGCAGATTGCATTCCTCTCGACCATGATCGCCCTGGTGATCGGTATTCCGGCCGCCTATGCGCTCAACCGGCATCGCATCCAGCTGCCGGGTTGGCTCTCCACCCTGTTCATCCTGCCCGTGCTGGTGCCCGAGCTGGTGCTGGGCTTCTCGCTGCTCAAGAACCTCGCTGTGCAGTTCAATTCGCCGATCTACATCTCGCTGCTGTTCGGTCACTCGCTGCTGGTGCTGCCCTATGTGGTCCGGGTGATCAGCGCCTCGCTCGCCTCCTTCGATTTCTCCATCGAGGAGGCCGCGATCAGCCTCGGTTCGCCGCCGCTCAAGACCTTTTTCACGATCCTCTTACCCAATGTCCGCTCTGGCGTGATCGCGGCCTTCATCCTGGCCTTCATCACTTCGATCAACGATGTGTCGATCTCGATCTTCCTGACCGGACCCGGGCTCTCCACCCTGCCCATCCAGCTGCTCGCGCATATGGAGCAGTTCTTCGATCCCACAGTGGCCTCCGTCTCGGTGCTGCTAATGATTCTCACCGTGGCCGTGATGGCCATTGTCGAGCGCACGCTCGGCCTGACCTTCCTAGCCAAGTAGTATCCATGACCCAGGCCCTTACGCTCCAGTCGATCTCCGCCCATTACGGCACCACCCAGGTGCTGGAAAACCTGTCCCTGTCGGTAGCCGAAGGAGAGCTCGTTTCCCTGCTCGGCGCCAGCGGCTGCGGCAAGACCACGACGCTCCGACTTGTCGCCGGCTTCCTGCAGCCCACTTCGGGCACCATCACCCTGGGTGGTCGTGACCTCACCCGCCTGCCGCCCTATCAGCGTGACATTGGTCTGGTCTTTCAGAACTACGCGCTGTTCCCGCATCTGTCGGTGGCCGACAATGTCGGCTTTGGTCTGAAGCAGCGCGGCATTTCCGGTGCAGACCGCACCAAACGCGTCACTGCCATGCTCGAACGCGTCGGCCTTGCCCATCTAGCCGATCGCCTGCCCGGCGCCCTGTCTGGTGGCCAGAAGCAGCGCGTGGCGCTGGCCCGGGCCCTGGTCATCGAGCCGCCGCTGCTGATGTTCGATGAGCCCCTGAGCAATCTCGATGCCAAGCTGCGCATCGACATGCGTGTCGAGATCCGCCAGCTGCAGCGCGCCAATGGCACCACCTCGGTCTATGTAACGCATGACCAGGAAGAGGCCTTTTCCATCTCTGATCGCGTCGCCATCATGCATGCCGGCCGCATCATGCAGCTCGATACGCCGGAGACGCTGTACCAGCGCCCCGCCAATGCCTTTGTCGCCCGCTTTGTCGGCTTCGAGAATCTCATCGCCATGAAGGTCGTGGCCCGCGACGGAGCCAAGGTTACCGCCGAAGCGCCGGGCGGGGTCAGGCTGACCCTGTCGCTGGAACAGTTCGGCACCATTCCCGACCGCTTCACACTCGCCTGCCGGGCCGATGGCCTGGCCGTCACCGACAACCTCGCCATGGAAGGCATTCCGGCCACGCTGGGCCTGCGCACCTATCTCGGCCGCGCCTACCAGTATCAGTGCGAGACCCCGGCCGGCGCGCTGGTCGCCAATGGTCCGCTGACCCGTCCATTGGAGCCGGGCGTCGCCGCCAAGCTCGTACCGGTGCCGGAACAGTGCACGATCCTGGCGCCGGAAGCGGATTGATGCTGGTGGAAGGCCCGGAATTCGCAGTCGACACCCTCCCCCTTGCGGGGAGGGATCAAGGGTGGGGGGCGGTTGGCCCTTATATCGGGGCTCTCGCACCCCCTCCCACCCTCCCCCGTCGAGGGGGAGGTGCCGCCCGGTGGGTGGTGGACCATAGCGCCACACCATGACGACCATCCTCACCAATGCCTGGCTGCTCACAATCGACCCGGCCCTCACCGAGCACAATCCCGGCTGGCTACAGATCGATGGCACCAGTATCACCGCGCTCGGCTCCGGCACGCCGCCGGTGATCGACAATGCCGAAATCATCGATTGTGGCGGCGATATCGTCATGCCGGGCATGGTCAATACCCACTGCCATATGGGCATGGCGGTGTTCCGGGGCCTCGCTGAAGATGTCGATGACCGGCTCTATCGCTATATCCTGCCGCTGGAGCGCAAGTTCGTCACGCCCGACATGGTCCGCATCGGCTCGGCCCTGTCGGCGCTGGAGATGATCCAAGGCGGCGTCACCACCGTCGCCGACATGTACTATTTCGAAACCGAGGTGGCCAAGGTCTGCGCGGCTGCCGGACTGCGGGCCGTGCTTGGCCAGACCCTGGCCGATTTCGATCCGCCCGACCACAAGAGCTTCGACGAAGGCTTCGCCCGGGTCGAAGAACTGGTCGATGCCTGTGCCGGCCAGCCGCTGCTCACCCCCTCCATCGCCCCGCATGCCCCCTACTCCACGGGCCTCGCCGTGATGGAGCGGATCGCCCAGTGGTCGGCCGACCATCCCGACGTGCCGGTGCAGATGCACCTGGCCGAGAGCACTCTGGAGGTGGACTGGGCCCGCAAGACGCATGGCCAGAGCACGGTGGCCGTCACGCGCGATGCGGGCCTGCTCAAGCCGGGCCTTATTGCGGCCCATTGCCTGCAGCTCGATGATGCCGACATCGCCATGATGGCCGAGGCCGGCGTCCACGCCGTCACCAACCCGCGCTCCAATGGCAAGGCCGGCCGCGGCATTGCCCCGGTGGAGAAAATGCGACGGGCGGGCATCCCGGTCGGCATCGGCAGCGATGGCGCCATGAGCGGCAATACGCTGGACCTGTTCAGCCAGTTCGCACCGGTCTCGATGTTCGCCAAGCTGCTGGGCGGCTCGCGCAAGCCGCTGCCCGCTGTCGACGTCATCCGCATGGCGACCATCGAGGGCGCCACTGTGCTGGGCCTTGCCGACAGGGTCGGATCGCTCGAAGCGGGCAAGCAGGCCGACCTGATCCGGATCAGCCTCGCGGCACCGCGCATCCACCCGATCTACGATGCCTATTCGGCTCTCGTCTTTGCCGCCATGCCGTCGGATGTGACCCATGCAATGGTTGCCGGCCGCTGGCTGATGCGCGACCGCCGCGTCGAGACGCTCGACCCGGCAAAAACCACAAGCGATGCCGTTCATATCGCGGTCATGTTCAAGGCCGAAATGCGGCAGATCGACGAGGTGCCATGACCCAGCTCGACGCTATCCTCGCCCGGGTGGATGCGGATATCCCCCAGAGCCTCGACAGGTTATTCCAGCTGATCCGCATCCCCTCGGTCTCGACCGAGGCGCGCTACGCTGCCAATTGTCGCCGCGCGGCCGAGTGGCTGCGTGAAGAGCTTGGCAGCCTGGGCTTTGACGCGACGGTGCGCGACACCGACGGCCACCCCATGGTGGTGGCGCATGGCCCGGCGGTTGCCGGCCCGCATGTCCTGTTCTACGGCCACTATGACGTGCAGCCGGTCGATCCTCTCAACCTCTGGCACACCGAGCCTTTCGAGCCATCGCTGGCGCCGCAGCCCGATGGGGAGACCCATATCCTGGGTCGCGGCGCATCAGACGACAAAGGGCAGTTGCTGACCTTCATCGAAGCCTGCCGCGCCTTCAAGGCGGTCACCGGCGCCCTGCCGATCCGTATCTCCATGCTGTTCGAGGGCGAGGAAGAGGCCGGCAGCCCCAGCCTCGGGCCGTTCCTGGCCGAGCATGGCGAGGGCCTGCGGGCCGATGTCATGCTGGTCTGCGATACCGACATGTGGGACCGCGATACACCGGCCATCACCACGATGTGGCGCGGCTTTGTCAGCGAAGAGTTCGAAATTACCTGTGCTGACAGGGACTTGCATTCCGGCATGTTCGGCAGCGCCGCGCGGAACGCTGCGCAGGTCATCGGCACCATCATCGGCAGGCTGCGCAACGAGGATGGCAGCGTGGCCATTCCCGGATTCTATGATGGCGTGGTGGAGCTGCCCCAGGCCATAGCCGAGCAGTGGAACCGCCTGCCGTTCGACGCGAGCAAGTTCCTCGCCGATGTTGGCCTATCCACACCAGCCGGGGAAACCGGCCGCTCGGTACTCGAACAGGTCTGGGCCCGTCCCACCTGCGAGATCAACGGCGTCTGGAGCGGCTATACCGGTGACGGCTTCAAGACTGTCATTCCCGCCAAGGCCAGTGCCAAGCTCAGCTTCCGCCTCGTCGCCGGGCAGGATCCGCACCATATCCGACAGCTGTTCCGCGACTATGTGCAGAGCCTCCTGCCGCCCGACTGCACCGTCACGTTCAAGGCCTATGCCGCCGCCCCCGCCCAGATGATGCCCCTCGACGGCACGCTGCTGACCCAGGCCCGCGGGGCGTTAAGCGACGAATGGGGCCGCGAGGCGGCGCTGGCCGGCACGGGTGGTTCCATCCCTATCCTCGGCGAGTTCAAGCAGAAACTCGGCATGGATGCCCTCCTGATCGGCTTTGCCCGCTTCGACAACCGCATCCACAGCCCCAACGAGAAATACGACCTGTCGAGCTTCCACAAGGGCATCCGCTCCTGGGTGCGCATTCTCGCCGCCTTCTCGGAGACCAGATCATGACCATCACCCGCTTTTCCGTCGCCCCGCTGCATGCCAGCACCATGCACCTGGCGGCCGTGGCCGGTGGACGCGCCGCGGCGGACCTGGTCATCACCGGCGCCAGGGTGCTCTCGACCTATTCGGAGCGGATCGCCGGGGACCGGGAGATCTGGCTCGCCAATGGCCGTGTCGCTGCGGTCATGCCGGCTGGTGCGCACAGAAAGGGCCCTGCCCCAAAGGCCATCTATGACGCCAGGGGCGGCATTATCGCGCCGGGCCTGGTCGACCCGCATATTCACATCGAAAGCTCGATGGTGACGGCCTGCGCCTATGCCGAGGCGGCCCTGCTCAATGGCACGACGACGATCTTCTGCGACAGCCACGAGATCGGCAATGTGATGGACGTCGCCGGCGTCGAGGCCATGCTGGACGATGCGCGGATGGCGCCCCTCTCCATCTTCCTCACCGTACCCTCCACTGTCCCCGCCACCTCCCCCGAACTCGAAACCGCCGGCGGCGACCTGACGCCGGACAAGATCGGCGCCCTGTTCGACAAGTGGCCTGAGGCGGTCGCCCTCGGCGAAAAGATGGATTTCGTGCCCGTGGCCATGGGCGACCCGCGCAGCCACTCCATCATTGCCGAAGCCCTCAGGCGTAACCGGCCGGTTTCCGGTCACATCTATGGCCGCGACTTCGTCGCGCCCTATGCGGCCTCGGGCGTCACCGACACGCATGAGGCCATCGATCGCGAGATCGCCAATGACCTCGTCGATGCCGGCATCTGGGTCTTCCTGCGTGGCGGCAATCCGGCGACGCCTTGGAATTCCATCGTCGAGGCGATCAAGCCGATCACCGAGCTGGGCGCCAGCCACAAGCGCTTCTGCGTCTGCACGGACGATCGCGACGCCGATGACCTGCTGAACTTCGGGCTCGACTGGGTGGTGCGCGAAGCCATTCGCTGCGGCATGAAGCCGGAACAGGCCTGGGCCATGGGTTCACTGCATGGCGCCACCCGCTTCGGCATGGGTGACGAGATCGGCGGCCTCGGCGGCGGACGCCGGGCCGATCTGGTGCTGCTCGATGACACGATGAAACCCGTCAGCACATGGTATGGCGGGGAACTGGTGGTCGGTGACCGCAAGGTGACGCCCCTGCTCGAAGCCACGCTCAATCAGCGCTATCGTTATCCCGAGGCGGCCTACAACACCGTCCACCTGCCCAGGGCGCGCAAGCTCGTTCCCGAACTGCCCACGGAGCCCGTCATCGCCAATGCCATCGGCATCGAAATGCCCGGCATCGTGTTGCCGCATCGCAAGGTGGCCATCGAGCCGGCCAATGACTGGTCGACAATTCTCGAGCGCCACGGCCTGAGCTTTGTCACGGTCATCGAGCGCCATGGCAAATCCGATGGCGGCATTGCCCATGGCCTGCTGCAGGATTTCGGCATTCGCAACGGCGCCGTTGGCTCGAGCGTCGGCCATGACAGCCACAATATCATCCTGGCCGGCACCAACGAGGCCGACATGGCCCTGGCGCTCGCCACGATCGAGGCGGCCAAGGGCGGCGTGGTCGTGGTGCAGGATGGCAAGGTGACGGCCTTTGTCGGCCTGCCGGTGGCGGGTCTGCTCTCCGACAAGCGCGTGCATGAGGTGGCCGCGGAGAACCAGGCGCTCAAGCGTGCATGGCAGGATGCGGGCTGCAGCATCCCCTATATGGGGTTCAACCTGATCCCCCTGTCGGTCATTCCGGAGATCCGGATCACCGACAAAGGTCTTGTGAAGGTCCCCGAAATGGTGCTGGCTCCCCTTTATGAACCGACGAGTCGTCATTGACACCGACCCGGGCCTCGACGATGCCGTGGCCATTCTCTTCGCGCTGGCGAGCGGGCGCTTTGACGTCCTGGGTCTGACCACGGTTGCCGGCAATATCGGGCTGGAGCGGACGTCGGCCAATGCCGGCGGCCTGCTTGCCGTCATGGAGCGAGGCGATATCCCCGTGATTTCCGGCGCCGCCACGGCCATGCTGCGCGACAATATCGACGCCATCGTCGTGCATGGGGCCGATGGGCTCCGCGGCATCACCCTGCCCCCGCCCCTGGCTCCGGTCCAGACAGATGCCGTGGCCTGGCTCGCCGAGACGCTGCTGGCGGCGCCAAGCGGTTCCATCGACATTCTTGCGCTGGGCCCGCTGACCAATATCGGCCATCTGGTGAGTGCCTTTCCCGAGGCGGCGGGGCGTATCGGCAACCTGATCGTCATGGGCGGCGCCATTGCCGAGCCCGGCAATTCCGGCCCGGCTTCCGAATTCAACTTTGCCGCTGACCCGGAAGCGGTGGCGCTGGTCTTGCGCTCGGATATCCGGACCACCATCGTGCCGCTGGATGTGACACGCAGATTGCGGGCTGACCGGGCCTATATCGAGGCGCTGCGGGGCAGCAAGGCGGGCGACCTCGTGGCCGACATCCTCACAGCCTATCTGGTCGATGGCAAGCAGAGCCGGCCCCTGCACGACCCTTGCGTGATGCTGCTCGCCCTGGCGCCTGAGCTGTTCGAGATCGAAGTGCTGCGCCTGTCGGTCAATCTAGGGGACGATCCGGATGCCGGCGCGCTGACGCAGACCGATACGGGGTCACCCGTCGCCGTTGCCATGCGCGTCGACGCGGAGCGGGCCCTCGCCCTGTTGGCCAGCGGCTTTCGCTAGGCCAGTTCCTGCTCCACCAGCGCGGTCCAGTAGCGGGCGCCGGTGGGGATCGCCGCGTCGTTGAAGTCGTAGCGGGAATTGTGGTGCAGCGCACCATCCACAGCGGGGCCATTGCCCAGCCAGACATAGCAGCCCGGCGCCCGATTGCTGAATTCGGCGAAGTCGTCGCCGGCGGTGGAGGGCGGGAAATCCGTCACCACGGGTTTACCCGTTACGGCTGCTGCGGCCGCAAAGGCTGCGGCCGTTGCGCCGGCATCGTTGATCACGGGCGCGATGCGGCGCTTGAAGGTGTAGCTGGCGTGGATACCGAACATGCTGGCCACACCCGCCGCCAACTGGCCGATCTCTGCCTCCAGCTGGTCGCGCACCTCTGCCGAATAGGCGCGCGCCGTGCCGCCGATCTGCACATCATCGGGGATGACATTGAGCGCGCGGAAGTCGCCGCCGGTAATGGCGCAGGCGCTGACCACGGCCGGCTGCAGCGGATCGACGCGGCGGGCCACGATGGTGTGGATGGCGGTGAGAAAATGCGCGGCAGCAGTCATGGTATCGCGCCCCAGATGCGGCTTGGCCCCGTGGGTGCCGACGCCGTGAAAGGTCACCTCCCAGCTGTCGGAAGACGCCAGTTGCGGCCCAGTGACCACGGCCATCTCGTCGGGCGCCAGGCCCGGCATGTTGTGCAGGCCGTAGACGGCGTCGATCGGAAAGCGCTCAAGGAAGCCGTCAGCCAGCATGGCCCGCGCCCCACCGCGTCCCTCCTCGGCCGGCTGGAAGATGAAATGCACCGTGCCGGAAAACCGGCGCGTGCGCGCCAGGTGGCGTGCCGCCGCCAGCAGCATCACTGTGTGACCATCGTGGCCGCAGGCATGCATGGTATTGGCGGTGCTGGACTTGTAGGGCACATCGCCCAGTTCGGGCATGGCCAGTGCATCCATATCGGCGCGCAAGGCGATGGAGCGGCTGCCGGTCCCGGCCCGGAGCGTGCCGACAATACCGGTCTTGCCCAGCCCGCGATGGACCTCAATGCCTGCCTCTTCCAGCCATTGCGCGACGATGCCGCTGGTGCGTATTTCCTCGAAGCCGAGTTCGGGATGGGCGTGCAGATCCCGGCGCAGGGCAATCATCGCCTCAAGCTCGAAAGGGTCGTTGTCTCCATGGGTCATGGATTGCTAAGCTCTTGAAAATCAACGTAAGCGCAGCATCCACCATTTGCCGCCAGCCAGCAAGGAAACACGCTCTTGCCTCTCGTTCCGCACCAGTTCTGGCAGGCCATTGACGCAGAGGGGACCCATCTCCAGCCACCCCAGGGCTGGGTGGAAGGGTTTCCTGCGATCCTGCCAGACGGCCGGCAACTGCTGCTGCCCATCCGCGTGCTGCCCGGGGACGGCACGGCGGCGGTCGCTTCGCTGATCATCAACCAGGCCAGTTTTGCGGTGGAAGACGCGATTTCGGCGGCCATGGCCGATCTGTTGCGCCCACACGCACCCGATGTGGTTATCGGCGTACCGACGCTGGGCCTGCCGCTGGCGAACAATGTCGCCCGCCGGCTTGGCCACGATCGCATGGTGGCCCTCGGGACCTCGCGCAAATTCTGGTATCGCGACGAGTTCTCGGCCCCCATGTCGTCGATCACCAGCCCGACGCAGCAGAAGACCATCTATCTCGACCCGCGCTCGCTGCCGCTGCTTGAAGGCAGGCGGGTGGCTGTGGTGGACGATGTCATCAGTTCGGGGACGTCGATGGCGGCGGTCCTCAAATTGCTGGGACAGGCTGGCATCGAACCGGTAGCCATTGTCGCCGCCATGCTGCAGGGCAAGCGCTGGCAGGAGCCGCTGCGGGATTGGCGCGATCGTATCGCGGCGCCGCTGGCCTCGCCGCGACTGCAGCTTAATGCGGCCGGATACTGGGACGCCGAAAGCTAGCGGTTGAGAATTTGCCCGCTGATGACATCGATCTGCATGCCGTCGAAGGCCGGCGTGACATTGGCCGGCGTTTCGGCCTCCGTGCGGGCATAGTCGAGATCGATATGCATATTGGTCAGCACCGCCTGCTTCGGCGCGAAGCGGGCGATCCAGTCCAGCGTTTCGGGCAGGCTCAGATGGCTCGGATGCGGTGTCGGCCGCAGGGCATCGATCACCCACAGGTCGAGCCCGGAAATCGCGTCAAAAGATGCCTCGGGAAAACCCGACAAGTCGCAGGAATAGGCGAAATTGCCGACCCGGAAGCCGAGCGAGCTGATGTTCCCGTGTGCCTGCTCGAAGACCGCGACCGTGATCGTCCCGCCCGGCCCCTGTATCTCCAGCGTGTCGCCAGTGGCGATTTCATGGGCATTGAGGATGGGCGGATAGTCGCTGCCGGGCGGCGAGACGAAGCAATAACCAAAGGCTTCGCGCAGGCGATTGCCGGTTGCGGCATCGAAATAGACGTTGACGCGACGGCGGTTGTGCAGCGCCAGCACGCGCAGGTCATCGATGCCATGGGCGTGGTCGGCATGGGCGTGGGTGTAGAGCACGGCCTCGACGCGGTCGACATTGGCGGCCAGCATCTGCTCGCGCAGGTCACAGCCCGTGTCGATCACAACCCGGGTCGGGGTCTCGCTGCCCTCGCTAAACCCTTCCAGCAAAAGAGAACATCTCAGCCGGCGGTTACGCGGTTCACTGGGGTCGCAGTCGCCCCAGACATTGCCGATGCGCGGCACGCCGCCGGAGGAACCGCAGCCGAGGATGGTGGCAACGATCCGCTGGGCGGCGCTCATGGCTCAGGCGAGCCCGGTCTTGGCGAAGAGGCGGGCGAAGTTGGCGGTGGTCTCGGCCCCGAGCTGTTCGAGGCTGATGCCGCGCACTTCGGCCAGCTTCTCGGCGGTATGGCGAACGAAACTGGGTTCGTTGGACTGGCCGCGATGCGGGATGGGCGCCAGATAAGGTGCATCAGTTTCAACGAGATAGCGGTCGGCCGGGACGAATTTGGCGACGTCGCGGATCTCTTCGGCGTTCTTGAAGGTGATGATTCCGGAGAAGGAAATGTAGCCGTCGAGGGCCAAGGCGCGGCGGGCGAGCTCCTGGCCGGCGGTGAAGCAATGCAGCACGAAGGGGAAGGCGCCGTGCCCGGTTTCTTCCTCAAGGATGGCCGCCATGTCCTCGTCGGCTTGGCGGCTGTGGATAACCAGTGGAAGACCGGTGATCCGGGCGGCTGCAATATGCCGGCGCAGCCCCGTGGCCTGGGCCTCGCGCGGCGCATTGTCGTAGAAGTAATCCAGCCCCGCTTCGCCGATGGCAACGCAGCGCGGATGGGCACTTAGGCGGACAAGTTCATCCACCTCGATATGCAGTTCCTTGTCCGCATTGTGCGGGTGGGTGCCCACCGAGCACCAGACGTTCTCATAACGTTCCGCGATGGCGGTGTATGTGGAAAACTTCTCCACAAGTGTGGATATCGTCACCATGCCGGAGACGCCGGCGGCCTCGGCACGGGCCAGAACGCCGTCGATATCCCCGGCCAGGGCCTCGAAATCGAGGTGGCAATGGCTGTCGATCAGCATGCTATTCCGCCTTGCGTTCAAGGCGGGCAAAGACGCCCTGCGGCACCGGCAATTCGGTGCCAGGCTGCAAGCCTGCTGGTGTCTTGCTGTCAGCAAGCTGGCGGTTTTCTTGCGAAACGCCGAGCTGATCGAGCAAACGGGCGGCGGAAGCAGGCACAAAGGCCTGCATGGGGATGGCAAGACGCCGAACCGTATCGGCCGTCACGTAGAGGACGGTGGCCATGCGGTCCGGATCGGTCTTTTTCAGCGCCCAGGGTTCCTGGCCGGCAAAGTAGTTGTTGGCGGAGCTGAGGGCCGCGATGATCGCGCCGGTGGCTTCGTGGACGAGCTGCTCATCCATGGCCTTTTGCGCGGCGTCGATGGCCGCGCCCACTTCGGCGATGATGGCCTGGTCGGCCTCGGTCAGCGGACCCGGTGTCGGCACCCTGGCGTCGCAGTTCTTGTTGATCATCGACAGCGAGCGCTGCGCCAGGTTGCCCAGGTTGTTGGCGAGGTCGGCATTGACGCGCAGCACGAGCTTTTCGTGGCTGTAGTCGCCGTCATTGCCGAAGGAGACTTCGCGCAGGAAAAAGTAGCGCACGGCGTCGACGCCGAATTCGGCGATCAGCTCGAACGGATCGATGACATTGCCGAGCGACTTGCTCATCTTCTGGCCGTCGACCGTGAGGAAGCCATGGGCGAAGACCCGGTGCTGCACGGGGATGCCGGCGCTCATCAGGAAAGCGGGCCAATAGACGGTGTGGAAGCGGATGATGTCCTTGCCGATGACATGCAGGTCCGCCGGCCAGAACTTCCTGAACAGCTCGCTCTGCTCGTCCGGAAAGCCGACGCCGGTGATGTAGTTGGTCAGGGCATCGACCCACACATACATGACGTGGTCCGGCGCGTCCGGCACGGGAATGCCCCAGTCGAACGTCGTCCGTGAGATCGAGAGGTCCTGCAGGCCACCCTTTACGAAGGAAATGATCTCGTTGCGCCGCTCCTTGGGCGCGATGAAATCGGGATTGGACTCGTAGAGGTCGAGCAGCTTCTGCTGATAGGCCGAGAGGCGGAAGAAATAGGTCGGCTCCTCCACCCAGTTCACCTCGGCGCCGGAGGGGGCGAATTTCTTGCCGTCCTTCTCCGTCAGCTCGTCCTCATCGAAATAGGCCTCGTCGCGGACCGAGTACCAGCCCTTGTAGGTGGACTGGAAAATGTCGCCGTTGTGACTGGCGGCCATCTTCTTCCAGATGGCCTGGCTGGCCTCATGGTGCCGCTGCTCGGTGGTGCGGATGAAGTCGTCGTTGGAAATGTCGAGCGCTTCGGCCAGGCGCCGGAACTCGGCGGAGTTGCGGTCTGCCAGTTCGCGCGGCGTGACGCCCTGGGTGGCGGCCGTCTGCACCATCTTGATGCCGTGCTCGTCGGTGCCGGTCAGGAAATAGACCTCGCGGCCCTCGAGCCGCTTGAAGCGGGCGATGGCGTCCGTCGCGATCATCTCATAGGCGTGGCCGATATGTGGGGCGCCGTTGGGATAGGAAATCGCAGTCGTGACGTAGAAGGGCTTGGCGGTCATTGGGGCTCGGTGGAAACGGTCGTTGCAACGTGCTTCCTGATCGCATCGAAAATGGCGACAAGCGTCTGTTTCATATCCAGATTGATGCTGTCGGCGTCCGCGAAGAGGGCGTGTGCCTTGTCCCATAGCTCGTTGGCGGAGGCAAGGCGTCTGCGATTGTGTGACTGCATGGCGGCGTTGCGGGCCTCATCGGCCATCCAGTCATCCAGCATTTCGCGGGCGAAGGTGAGTTCGGTGCTCTGCGTATCGGCGCCGAGCGCGTCGGCCAGCTGCAGCATGACCCCGGCCGGATGTTGCGCTGGGTTGGCGAGCCAGGCCTGCAGCGCACCAAGCGCGGATTCCGGCTCAAGTGCCAGGGTCTCGAAGGCCCGCCGGGGACGGCCGCCGGCCAGCGCAATGGCACGATCGAGTTCGACCTGGCCCAGGCCCGGATCGTGGTCCAGCAGCACGCCGCGCACGGCCTCGTCGTCCACCGGGCGCAGCGCCACATTGTGGCAGCGCGACTTGATGGTCGGCAGCAGCTGACCGGGGCGGTGCGAGACCAACAGGAAGATGGTGTCCGCGGGCGGCTCTTCCAGCGTCTTGAGCAGGGCATTGGCAGCCGAGGCGTTGCAGTCGTCGATACTGTCGATGATGGCGACGCGGTGCCCCGCCCTGCCCCGCGTGTGATGCAGGCTGTCGCGCAGCTCGCGTACATCCTCGACGCGGATGACCGTGTAATAGCCCTTGCTGTCCTTGAGGCGCCGGCGCAGCAGGAAGAGATTGGGATGCGACAGGGCCGCGACCTGTTCCTCGACGCGGTGCCCCTCTTCGTCGCCGGTTGCCGTCAGGATGGCGGCAGCCAGCTCGAAGGCAAAGGTCGCCTTGCCGATGCCCTGGGGACCATGCAGCAGGATGGCGCCCGGCAGGCGGCGTTCGGCGAGCTGGGCAAGAATGGCCGCGCGGGGCTTGTCATGCCCGCGCGCCTGCTGGCGCCGCTCGGGCGGCAGGATGTCGGCGAGGCCGTCCGGATCGGTCACGCCTGCGAACCGCGCAACAGTTCGGGAAAGCGCTGGCGCACGACTTCCCAAATGGCCGCCTCGAGGGCCTCTTCGGATTGGGCGGCGGAGATCACGACGCAGCGCTCGGGATTGTCACGCGCAATGGCCAGGAAGCCCTCGCGCAGGCGCTTGTGCCAGTCGAGCTCTTCCTTTTCGAAGCGATCGCCGGTCAGCGCCAGGCCATCCTCGACGGCCCGATCGGCGACACGCTTGAAGGCGGCTTCGGGATCCATGTCCAGCACGATGGTCAGGTCCGGCGTGTGCCCATCGAGCGCAAGGGATTCAAGGCCGGCAATGAGCTTGTCATCGACGCCCCCGGTCAGGCCCTGATAGGCGCGGGTGGAATCGTGGAAGCGATCGGACAGCACCCAGGTTCCATTGCGCAGATTGGGCGCGATCAACTGGTTGACGTGGTCGAGGCGCGCGGCAGCGAACAGCACGGCTTCGGCACCCGGCCCCCAGCTTTCCGACCGCCCCTGCAGGATGAAGGAGCGGATGGCCTCGGCCTTGGGTGTTCCGCCCGGCTCGCGGGTGCGCACGGCCTCGATCTCGTGCCGCTGCAGGTTCTGCAGCAGCCGCTTGATCTGCGTGGACTTGCCGACGCCTTCGCCACCCTCAAAGGTGATGAAACGGGCGCGGCTGGCTTTGGAAGTCGGTGCCTGTTGCAACATGTCTTCCGGCTTCATTTGTCTCGATCGGGATCACGTCCACCGGCCGTCACCCTCGGGCTTGACCCGAGGGCTATGCACTTGAGGCGGACTCGTCAAGTGAAGAGCCCTCGGGTCAAGCCCGAGGGTGACGTGCGGTGGCAGATTAATCCAGCTCGGCACGAGTTCACCGGCGTCCTAGAGCCAGCCCAGCGCCAGTTGCTTGAGGGCGTCGGTTGCCTTGCGGAGGATGCCACCCTCTTCCACGGTCTCGGCGGCATAAAGCGGGGCAACCTGCACGAGCTTGTCGTCGCAGAACACGCGCAGTTCGGCAATCTCGTCGCCCTGCATGACCGGGGGCATCAGCGGCCCATTATAGCTGACCGAGGCACTGAGGCAGCGGCGCGAGCCGCGTGGCAGATAGAGGGCAACCTCGCCGTCGCCCATGAGGCCGACGCTGGGGCTGGTGCCGCCATAGACATTGGCGTGGGCGACGATGGCCCCCTCGGGATAGGCGGAGAAGCGTTCGAAGGCGCGGGCGCCCCAGGTGATGAGCTTGCGGCCTTCCTCGGTGCGCTGGGCCATGGAGGTCAGGCCATGCAGTACGGCAATGAGGCGACGGCCGCCCTCGGCGGTCGAGATCACCGAGCCATAGCCGGAGGCCTCGGTATGGCCGGTCTTGAGGCCGTCGACGCCGATGCCGAGTTCGACGAGGGAATTGCGATTGGCCTGCTTGATGCCGTTCCACTCCATCTCCGGCTCGGAGAAGTAGTGGTAGTATTCGGGATATTCGCGGATCAGGTAGCGCGCCAGGTCGGCCAGGTCGCGCGCCGTGGTGTACATGTCCGGGTCGGGCAGACCGGCCGGATTGGTGAAATGCGAATCGGTCAGGCCGATTTCCTCGGCGAGCTCGTTCATCATGGCGGCAAAGCTGGCCTCCGAGCCGGCAATGCCTTCGGCCAGCACGATGGAGGCATCGTTGCCGGACTGGATGATGACCGACCGCAGCAGGTCTTCGACCGCGATCTTTGAATTGAGCTCGGCGAACATGGTGGAGCCGCCCGAGGATGCACCACCCGTGCGCCAGGCATGTTCGGAGACGAAGAATTCGTCGCTCATCCTCAGCCGTCCGGCGCGGATTTCATTGAAGACCACGGCAATGGTCATGAGCTTGGCCATGCTGGCCGGCTCCATGGGCAGATCGGCATCCTTCTGGAAGATCACCGTGCCGGAGGACTCGTCCATCAGAATGGCAAACGGAGCCTGGGTATCGAATTCCGCCTGTGCCCAGCCCGGCGCCGTCAGCGCCAGCACCGTCGCCAATATCTGCCAGATACGCCGCACGTCGCTCCCCCCAAGGCCGGCCTCCACCGGCCGATACTAGTTCAGTTTTATGTCATCGAGGCCCAGTTCGCGAGCCATGTCGAGAACATCAATGCGTGATACGCCGGGCTTGAGATAGGTGAGCGTCAGACGGGTCGCGGACCGGCCATTGACCGTGACCGGCTCTTCGGCAACGGCGCCGAGAATGGCGAATTGCTGGGCGAGGCCCAACGCATTGGCCTCGTCGGTGAAGACGCCGAGGCTCAGGCTGATGGTGCGGGCATCCGCGTCGACGGACTGAACCCAGTCCGCCAGTTCGGGGGCGCGCGTCGCCATGGCGTTGACGGCGGAATGCGCCGTGCCGATAGCGGCATCGGCCTGCTGGGTATCGGCATAGGAGAAGAGGTTGCCAAGGAAGCTGCCGGCGATATCGGCAAGGCTGTTGGTATTGTCGGCATAGGCAAACTGGGTGTTACCGCCACCGCCGAAATCGGCCGGGCCGGAATAGCTGGCCACAAGCATGCGCGTATCGTCGCCTTCCAGCGGCGCGCGGCCGACATACTCGGCCTGGATCTGGGCATGGCCATTGTTGACATAGCCCAGCATGGAGGCAGCGCGGTGCGACAGATCCATGATGCGGCCGGGCATGTAGGGGCCGCGATCGTTGACGCGCACGATGACCGAGCGGCCATTGGCCTGGTTGGTCACGCGCACATAGGATGGCAGCGGTAGCGTCGGATGGGCGCCGGTAATGGCATTGGCGGAGAAGATCTCGCCATTGGCCGTGCGGCGGCCATGGAAATCGGAGCCGTACCAGGACGCTTCGCCGACCGCGACATAGTCCGGCTGCTCGGCGGGCACATAGACCTTGCCACGCACCGTATAGGGCTTGCCGACCTGATAGCGGCCGCCGCCCTTAGGGGGATTGGGATTGCTGGTGACGCGCGGGGAAACGCCGACGCCATACTCGGACGAGGTGAAGGCGGAGCGCTTTACGGTTGCGCCCAGCCCGCCGCCGCTGCTGCAGGCAGCGATCATCGGGGCGACAAGGGCCGCAAGGGCGACAAGGCGAACGGCATGGCGCCAGGAGGTCGTCGTCACGATACTCAAACTCTTACTCTCGTCATACTGCGCGAGCAGATCATAACCGATCCCGCTGTGATGGAGCGCACTGAACAGTTTTCTGGTTTCGGCGAGGTTAAGGGGAACGGACTGTTAGCGATGAGAGTCGCATTTAACGCGAATCTGCTGCAGGTCGGGTGTGCCGGAATGGCGGCCCTACCCTTCTAGGACTGCCATTCGGGCGCAGCCCTCATGGCCTTCGATCCTAAAATCGCTCCACTGGAGCGATCTTATCGGAGGCCGGATCGAAGCTTGCGAAATTGCGGACATAAAGATATCTTTATGTCCTCGGAAAATGCCGAACTTGAGGTGGATGGCGATGAGCCAGCATGACGAAGCCCATATTCCCGACTGGAACGAGGTCCGCGCAGCGCTTGCCAAGGCGGCGAGCGAACGCATCCTGATCCTCGACGGCGCGATGGGCACCATGCTGCAGCGCCGCAAGTTCACCGAGGAGAACTTCCGCGGCGAGCGCTTCAAGGACTGGAAGCTGCCGCTGCAGGGCAATAACGACCTGCTGGTGTTGACCGAGCCCAAGGCCGTCGAGGACATCCATTTCGAATACTACATGGCCGGCGCCGATATCGCCGAGACCAATACCTTCTCGGCGACATCGGTGGCCCAGGCCGACTATGCCTGCGAAAGCGCGGTCTATGACATCAACTACCAGGGCGTGGTCGTCGCCCGCCGGGCGGCGTTGCGGGCCGAGGCGGCTGATGGACGGCGGCGCTTCGTGGCCGGCGCGCTGGGGCCGACCAACAAGACCTCGTCCATGTCGACCGATGTCAGCAGCCCCGGGTTCCGCTCGATCACCTTCGACGAATTGGTCGTGGCCTATGGCGAGGCGCTGCGCGGACTGATCGATGGCGGCGCCGATCTGCTGCTGTTCGAGACCATCACCGACACGCTCAACACCAAGGCCGGCATCTTTGCGGCGCAGCGCCTGTTCGAGGAACGCGGCATCGACGTGCCGATCATGATCTCGGGCACGATCACGGACCTCTCCGGCCGCACGCTGTCGGGGCAGACGCCGACGGCCTTCTGGTATTCGGTGCGCCACGCCAATCCCTTCACCATCGGGCTCAACTGCGCGCTGGGCGCCGACCTGATGCGCGACCATATCGCCGAGCTGTCGGGTGTGGCCGATACGCTCATCTGCGCCTATCCCAATGCCGGACTGCCGAATGAATTCGGCGGCTATGACGAGACGCCCGAGTCCATGGCGAGCCAGCTGGAGACCTTTGCCAGCGAAGGGTTGCTCAACATCGTGGGCGGCTGCTGCGGCTCGACGCCCGACCATATACGCGCCATTGCCGGGGTGGTGAGCAAGTACCAGCCACGCGTGGTGCCCAAGATCGAGCGCATGCTGCGCCTGGCGGGCCTCGAAGCCTTCACGCTGACGCCGGAAATCCCGTTCGTGAATGTGGGCGAGCGCACCAATGTCACGGGCTCGGCCCGCTTCCGCAAGCTGATCACCGCCGGCGACTATACCGCGGCGCTGGATGTGGCGCGCGACCAGGTGGCCAATGGCGCCCAGATCATCGACATCAACATGGATGAGGGGCTGATCGACTCCAAGCAGGTGATGATCGACTTCCTCAACCTGCTGGCGGCCGAACCGGACATCGCCAAGGTGCCGCTGATGATCGACAGCTCCAAGTGGGAGGTGATCGAGGCGGGGCTCAAATGCGTGCAGGGCAAGGCGCTGGTCAATTCCATCTCGATGAAGGAAGGCGAAGAGGCCTTCCTCAAGTCGGCCCGGCTGGTGCGCGCCTATGGCGCGGCCGTTGTGGTGATGGCGTTCGACGAGCAGGGCCAGGCCGATACGCTGGAGCGCAAGGTCGAGATCTGTACGCGGGCCTACAAGCTGCTCACCGAGGTTGTCGGCTTTCCGCCCGAAGACATCGTGTTCGATCCGAACGTCTTCGCGGTGGCGACCGGCATCGAGGAGCATAACGGCTATGGCGTCGCCTTTATCGAGGCGACCAAGATCATCACCGAGACGCTGCCGCACGTGCATATTTCGGGTGGTATCTCGAACCTCAGCTTCTCGTTCCGCGGCAACGAGCCGGTGCGTGAAGCCATGCATGCGGTGTTTTTGTACTATGCCATTCAGAATGGCATGGACATGGGCATCGTCAATGCCGGCCAGCTGGCCGTTTACGAGAGCATCGACCCCGAACTGCGCGACGCCTGCGAGGATGTGATCCTCAACCGCACGCCCGACGGCACGGACCGACTGCTGGCGCTGGCCGAACGCTATCGCGGCACGGCGGGCAAGGAGGCGACGGCCAAGGACCTGAGCTGGCGCGAGAAATCGGTCGAGGACCGTATCGCCCATGCCCTGGTCAACGGTATCACCGAATATATCGACGCCGATACCGACGAGGCGCGGCAGAAATTCGCCCGGCCGCTGCATGTCATCGAAGGGCCGCTGATGGCCGGCATGAGCATTGTCGGCGACCTGTTCGGCTCAGGCAAGATGTTCCTGCCGCAGGTGGTGAAGTCCGCCCGCGTGATGAAGCAGGCCGTGGCCTTGCTGCTGCCCTATATGGAAGCCGAGAAGAATGCCGACGGCAATGCCACCGGCCGCCAGAGCGCCGGCAAGGTGCTGATGGCGACGGTCAAGGGCGACGTGCACGATATCGGCAAGAACATTGTCGGCGTCGTGCTCTCCTGCAACAATTACGAGATCATCGATCTCGGCGTCATGGTGCCGACAGCCAAGATCCTGCAGACGGCGCGCGACGAGAATGTCGACATTATCGGCCTTTCCGGCCTCATTACGCCCTCGCTGGACGAGATGGTGCATGTGGCCGCCGAGATGGAGCGCGAGGGCTTCGACATCCCGCTGCTGATCGGCGGGGCGACGACCAGCCGCGTGCATACCGCGGTCAAGATCCACCCGCGCTACGAACGTGGCCAGGCCGTGCATGTCAACGACGCCAGCCGCGCCGTGGGTGTGGTGGGCAATTTGCTGTCCAAGGACACCAAGGTCTCCTTCATCGCCGATATCCGGGCCGAATATGCCAAGGCGGCGGCTGCACATGAGCGGGCCGAGAGCGAGAAGAAGCGCGTGCCGCTGGCTCTGGCCCGCGCGAATGCCTTCAAGCCCGACTGGAGCAGCTATGTGCCGCCCAAGCCGAGCTTCCTCGGCACCAGGGTCTTCGCCGATGCCAATCTCGAGCAGTTGGCTGCCTATATCGACTGGACGCCCTTCTTCCAGACCTGGGAGCTCAAGGGCCGGTACCCGGCCATCCTCGAAGACGAGCGGCAGGGCGAGGCGGCGCGCCAGCTGTTCGATGATGCCCAGGCCATGCTCAAGCAGATCATTGTCGAAAAGTGGTTCGTGCCGCGCGCCGTGGTCGGCTTCTGGCCGGCCAATGGCGTGGGCGACGATATACGCCTGTTCAAGGACGAGGGCCGCGCCGAGGAACTAGCGACGCTGTTCACCCTGCGCCAGCAGCTGAGCAAGCGGGATGGCAAGCCGCATATGGCGCTGGCCGACTTCGTCGCGCCCACCGGCACGCCGGACTATATCGGCGCCTTCGTGGTCACGGCCGGCATCGAGGAAGTGGCGATCTCCGAGCGCTTCGAGCGGGCCAATGACGATTATTCGTCCATCCTGGTCAAGGCGCTGGCCGATCGCTTCGCCGAGGCCTTTGCCGAGCAGATGCATGAGCGGGTGCGCAAGGAGTTCTGGGGCTATGCAGCCGACGAGACCTTTGCGCCGGAAGACCTGATCGCCGAATCCTATCGCGGCATTCGCCCAGCGCCAGGCTATCCGGCCCAGCCGGACCACACGGAAAAGACCACGCTGTTTCGCCTGCTCGATGCCGAAAAGAATGCCGGCGTCACACTGACGGAGAGCTATGCCATGTGGCCGGGATCATCGGTCTCGGGGCTGTATTTCAGCCATCCGGAATCCTACTATTTCGGCGTGGCAAAGGTGGAGCGCGACCAGGTGGTCGACTATGCAAATCGCAAGGGGATGAGCCTGGAAGAAGTCGAGCGCTGGCTCGGCCCGATCCTCAACTACATCCCCGGCCCTGCCATCGTGGCGGCGGAGTAATGCGATGGGCCGGGTCGAACAGATACCTGTGACACTGGTGACCGAGCCGGGGCGGCTGCTGGCGCTTGACGCTGACACCGCCCTGCTCCGCCTGCCCGCCAATAGCGGGCATGGCCATGAAGACGGGGCCCAGTGCATCGCCTGCGCCATGCGCACCGATGTGCGGGCCCTGCTCTATGACCTGCTGGAAAGCGCCAAGCGGGGCATGCGTCCGCCCTTTACCAAGGTCGTGGTGGATGCCAGTGCCGTGCCTGATCAGTCAGTGGTGATCGCCGCGCTGACCGGCAAGCTGCCCGCGCAGGCCCTGCGCGACCATACGGTGGCGCGGCTGTTCTATCTGGCCGGCGCGGCCTAGCGCCGCCTTTCCCCGACACAGGGGCTCGTCTATCGTGCGGGACAATGCGCTGGGAGATCGAACATGGCCAAACCGACCATTGCATTGGCACTGGGGAGCGGCGCGGCCCGCGGCTGGTCGCATATCGGGGTCATCGATGTCCTGACCGAAGCCGGCATTGTCCCGGACATTGTCTGCGGCACCTCGATGGGCGCCCTGGTCGGGTCGGTCTATGCCAGCGGGCGGCTGGATGCGCTGCGGGACTGGGCGATGGGCGCCGACTGGCGTGCCGTCGCGGCCATGGTCGATCTCAATGTCACCGCCGGCGGCCTGGTGGATGGTGCCAATATCGTCAAATGGCTGTCGGATCTGGGCCTGGCCGGACGCATCGAAGACCTCAAGGTGCCCTTCACGGCCGTAGCCACCGATATCAGCAGCGGGCGGGAAATCTGGTTGCAATCAGGGCCCCTTGCACCGGCAATTCGCGCCTCGATCGGCATGCCGGGCGTGTTCAGCCCGACGCAGATCGACGGCCGGTGGCTGGCCGATGGCGGGCTGGTGAACCCCGTGCCGGTATCGCCCTGCCGGGCCATGGGGGCGGATTATATCATCGCGGTCAATCTCAACGATGACCTGCTGGGCCGGCCGGTGCTGGCCGAGCCACCACCGGCCCCGGTCCAGCTGCCCAAGCCCGAAAGCCTCATGGACCTGATCCGCTCCATCCCGGCTTCGGTGCAGGCGCGCATGTCTGCGCTGCACTTCTTCGGCGCCAACAACCACACACCGAGCTATTTCGACGTGCTCACCAATTCCATCGACATCATGCAGGACCATATCACCCGCTCGCGGCTGGCCGGGGAGCCGCCCCATGCGATGATCATGCCCGTGGTCAATCTCATCGGCCTGATGGACTTCCACCGGGCCGCCGAGGCGATAGCCGAGGGTCGAGCGGCCGCTGAACGTGCCCTGCCCGCTCTGGAGGCCATGCTTAGCGGCCGCAAGCGGCGCTGACGGACGTCGTCACCCTGCAAAGGGCTGCAGCGGCGTATCGAGGCGCAGATAGAGCGGATGCTTGGGCGAACCGTCGGAATTGGTGCCGAAGCACCACAGGTCGATGCCGTCGGCGTGCAGCGCCTCGACGATGGCCTTGCCGGCCGGCGCCAGCGCCCGGTTGAGCTTGCCGTGGCAGAGGATCACCAGATCAGCGCCAGCGGCGGCCTGGCGAATGGCCGGCAGGTTGGCTTCGGAAACGGCCACCACGCCGGGCAGCAGCAGCATTTTGGGGTTGGTGGCCCGGTAGTCGCCCACATTGGCCTTGACCATGCCCGAATAGCCCTCGCGATTGGCAAAGGTCCATTCGCGGGCGCAGGTCGGGTCATTGACGGTAGCATCGGCGGTGCTCGGATTCATGCCGATGAACAGCACATAGCGCTCGGGAAACCGCGCACCCGTCCAGCGACGCATCAGCTGGCGATAGCGCCCATCGGCGCTGAAGGTGGCGTCGCCGCTGACGCCCGGCATCAGGCGCAGACGCACCTTGCCGCCGGGGTCGTGCGCGTCGACGCTCATGCGGTCAGATCGCCCGGCGGCACCAGGCCATTGATCAATGAGGCAGTGGTGACCGTGTTGGCCAGGAGGCAGGCAATGGTCATGGGGCCCACGCCGCCAGGAACCGGCGTGATGGCGCCGGCCACCTCGGCCGCTTCGGCATAGGCGACATCGCCCACCAGGCGCGTCTTGCCCTCGCCCTTTTCGGGCGCCGGGATGCGGTTGATACCCACATCGATGACCGTGGCGCCCGGCTTGATCCAGTCGCCCTTGATCATTTCCGGGCGGCCGACGGCGGCCACGACGATATCGGCACCCCGGACCACATCGGCGAGGTTCTTCGTCTTGGAATGGGCGACGGTGACGGTGCAATTCTCGCGCAGCAGCAGCTGCATCATCGGCTTGCCCACGAGGTTGGAGCGCCCGATGATCACCGCATTGAGCCCGGCCAGCGTGCCGAGCTGGTCGCGCAGCAGCATCAGGCAGCCCAGCGGGGTGCAGGAGACCGGACCCGGCAGGCCGATCTGCACCTTGCCGACATTGGCGGGCGTGAAGCAGTCCACGTCCTTGGCGGGCTCGATCGCCTCGATGACCTTGATCGGATCGATGTGCTTGGGAACCGGCATCTGCACAAGGATGCCATGCACTTGCGGATCCTTGTTGAGGCGATGCACGAGATCAAGGAGATCGGCCTCGGAGGTGTCCTCCGGCAATTCGTGCTTGAACGAGGCCATGCCGACTTCGGCTGTCTGCTTTGCCTTGTTGGTCACATAGACCTGGCTCGCCGGGTCGTGGCCGACAATGACCACCGCGAGGCCGGGCGTGACGCCATGGTCCGCCTTGAGACGCGCCACATGGCCGGCAACGCGACCGCGCAGGCCCTCGGCGAAACTCTTGCCGTCGATGATCTTTGCCGTCATGGGGACCTCCGGTGAACTGGTGGCGCAGCAATAGAAAACGCCGGACACTTCGTCCATCCCCTTGGGCGGGGAATTGCCATGCCGGAAAAGCAGGCTACCGGATCGCCACCACTTCCAGTTCCCGATCGCCCATGCTGACCACATCCCCGACCGATTTGCCCACCAGAGCCCGGGCAATGGGGGACGCATAGGAGATCGAGCCGGCCTGAGGGTTCGCCTCGTCCTCGCCTACAATGCGGTAGGTCTGGACGCGGCCATCGTCGCGGTTGAAGGTGACCGTGCTGCCGAAGGCGACGGTGTCGGTTGCGGTCGGCGCCGGCATCAGCTGGGCACTGCGGACACGTTCGGCAAAGTAGCGGAGGTCGCGCAGCGGGCCGGCGGACTGGCGGCGCTTCTCGTTCACGTCCTCGATCAGCATGGCTGCGTCATAGGCCTGGCGCGCCGCGGCGAGTTGCGCTTCCAGCGCGGAAAGGCCGGCCGCCGTCACCAGGTTTGGTTCGGCGGAGACCGGCCGGTCCGGCAGCAGCGTCTCGGCCGCCGTTTCGGCACTGTCTTCCTTGGTAAAAGCGACGCTCACTGAAGTCTCCGTTCCGACTGTCTGATGCAGGCAATGCGCGCAGGCTCCGGCGCGTTCCACGCCCGGATGCGCGGGCATTGCCGGCCGGCTTAGCTGACGCTCGGGCCGGGCACCTGGTCGAACCAGTCTTCGTCATGCACCACGGCGTCGGATACCACATTGTCGATGCTGGCATGGACCAGCATTTGCGGCATCACCGCCCAGAGCGCCCGCATGTGATCGGTATCTTCATGCGTACGGTGTGCCGCCTCGCTGACAAAGGCCTCGGCCAGCAGCATGCGGTCCGGATGGTCGGGCAGCGGCAGCAGTTCGAAATAGCGGCAACCAGGCTCTTGCCGGCTCTGCTCGGCATGATCCTGCGCGGCGGCGAGAAAGGCCTCGCGCTTGCCCGGCTTGGCCGTCAGGTAACCCACGATCAGTTTCATAGCTCAGCCCTCCCCGCGGCAGGATAGGCTGCCGGCACGCGGCTGCAAAGCCGGTTGCGAAACTGGTTGCGCAGCTAGCCCCACCGGCATGCAGCCGGCGGGGGAGTCGTGGTGGCTCAGGCCGCCTTGACGATTTCGACCAGCTCGACGTCGAAGACGAGATCCTGGCCGGCCAGCGGGTGGTTGGCATCCACCTTGACGCTGGAATCGTCCAGCTCCACCACAGTGATCGGCAGCATGCCGCCGTCGGCGGTGCGGGCCTGCAACTGCGTGCCGACGCGCACGTCGATGCCGGATGGGACCTTGGCGCGGTCGAGCGTCTGGATCGCCTCTGGTCGATGGGGGCCATAGGCCTGGTCGCAGGGGATGGTCACCGTGCTGCGGCTGCCCGGCTCCATGCCGGCAACATGGGCTTCGAGCCCCTTGATCACCTGGCCCAGCCCGAGGGTGAACTCCAGCGGCTCCTTGCCGGCCGAGGAATCGAACTGGGTGCCGTTGGTCAGGCGTCCGGTGTAATTGATACGTACGACGTCGCCCATCTTGGCTTCGGTCATGGCTGTTTCCTTCTGAGATTGCGGGCGCGAAACAGGCTGCCCAATCTAGGTAGGCCGCGCGGCGGGCGCACGACAGCGATGGGCCAATGTAGGGACTGAGGCCGGTATGTAAACCTTTGGGCGGGAAAAAGCCCGCTCAAGCCGACGCGACCGGCCCGGCCGTTTCGGTGCGCAGGGGTATGCAGAGCGGCCTGCCATGCACCGGATCGGTGATGACGCGGCAGCGCACGTCGAAGACACGGGCAATGCCATCCTCGGTCATCAGCTGCTCGGGCGTGCCGGAGGCGGCAATCGCGCCATCGCGCAGGAAGACAAGGTGATCGGCATAGCGCGCGGCCAGGTTGAGATCGTGCAGCACGAGCACCACGGTGCGGCCGAATTCGTCGCGCAGCTGGCGCACGAGATCGAGGCAATCGAGCTGATGAGCCATGTCGAGATGGTTGACCGGCTCATCGAGGCAGACGACATCGGTCTGCTGCGCCAGCACCATGGCAATCCAGACGCGCTGCAACTGCCCGCCCGACAGCGAACCCAGCCGCCTGGCGCGCAGATGGGCGACGCGGGTGCCCGCCATGGCCAGTTCGAGCGCCTCGCCATCATGGCGGCTCCAGGGCTGCAGCATGGACTGGTGCGGATAGCGGCCGAGCCTGACCAGTTCCTCCACTGTCATGTCCTCCGGCGCGGCTGGGCTTTGCGCCAAAAGGCCGATCTGGCGGGCCAGGGCCTTGTCGCCGAGCCCGGCGATATCGACTTCCTCGAGCAGGATCTGCCCGCTGGCGGGCTTGTGCAGCCGCCTTATGGCGCGCAGCAGTGTGGACTTGCCGCAGCCATTGGGGCCGGCCAGCACGGTGATCTTGCCGCGCTCGATGGGCAGCGACAGGGCCTTGAGCACGCTCAGATTGCCATAGGCCAGGCTGAGGTCGCGCACCTCGATACGATAGGGGGAGCGGTTATCCGTCATGGCGTTGCTTGCCCATCAGCAGGAAGAGGAAATAGGGGGCGCCGATGATTGCGGTCACCGTGCCGGCCGGGACTTCGACCGGCGCGAACAGCACGCGCACGATGAGATCGGCGCCCACCAGCATGATGGCGCCGAGCAGGAAGCTGCCGACGAGGCCGGCGAAGATGTTGCGCCCAACCAGCAGCCGCGCGAGATGGGGCGCCATCAGGCCGACAAAGCCGACGCCGCCGACAAAGGCCACCGACAGCGCGGTCAGGGCCGCGGCCAGCGCGAAGATCAGGATGCGGAAGACCGGCAGGTCGAGTCCGATGCCGCGCGCCGAGACTTCGTCGAGATCGGCCGGCGGCAGCTTGCGGCAGGCGACCAGCACCAGCAGCATGATGGGCACCATGGCGATGGCGGTGATCTGGATTTCGCTCCAGTTGACCTCGTTGACGGCGCCGGCCAGCCAACGTGCCGCCTGGCTGGTCTGGTAGATCGGGCCGATCAGCATCAGGATCATGGTGAGCGACTTGGCGACCGCCGCCACGGCAACGCCGAACAACAGAAGGCGGATGGCCGACGAGGCCTGCCGGCCGGAGAGGATGAAGACGAGGCTGATCGCCACCAGCGCGCCGATCGCCGCGGCGACGGGCTGATAGGCGATGGAGGTGACCAGCGCATTGGATTCGTTGGACAGCGCCGCGAGGAAAATGACGACGCCGAGGGCGGCGCCGTCGATCACGCCCAACACGCCGGGCGAAGCCAGCGAATTGCGGGTGATCTTCTGCAGCAGGAAGCCGGCTACCGCCATGCCGCCGCCGGCCAGGATGGCAATGGCGACGCGCGGCAGGCGGAGCTGCAGCACGATGATCTGCTGCGTCCGGTCCCCTGCCCCGAGGATGACGCCGGCGACCTGGTCAAGCGCGATCCAGGTCGAGCCGAAGGCCACGCCGCTCAGGGCCAGCACCGCGAAGGCCAGGGCCAGCAAGCCGAGCGCCAGTGGTGCGCGCATCGTCCCGACAGTTTCGGGCAGACCGTTCATGCCGCCCTCCGCTTGAGCAGCACCAGCAGCACGAGGCCACCAACCACGGCGGTGATGGCGCCGACCGGGGCCTCGGTGGGGTAGATGACGAAACGAGCCGCGACATCGGCCAGGGTGGCATAGATGGCCCCGATCAGCGCCGCCACCGGGATCAGGCGGTCATGCCGCAGGCCCACCAGCCAGCGGGCGGCATGGGGCACGACGAGGCCGACAAAGCCCACCGGGCCGGCCATGGCCACGGCAGCGCCGGTCAGCAGCGACACCGCGACAAAGCTGCCGCCGCGAACGAGCACCAGTGGCACGCCGAGGCCGGTGGCGGTGGAATCATCGGCCTGCAGGGCATCGAGCTGGCGGGCCAGCAGCAGCGCCAGAGCAATGCCAAGAACGATGATCGGCGCCCCGGTCTGCGCTAGCGCCATGGGCCGGTCGACAAAGGCGCCCGACAGCCAGAACAGCAATTGCTGCAGCTGCGCCTCATTGGTGGTCAGCACCACCTCGACCAGCGAATGGCCCAGCCCTGCAATGGTGACGCCGATCAGCACGATGCGCAGTGGTGACAGGCCACCTGCCCCCGCTGCGATGGCAAAGACCAGCAGGCTTGCCGCCAGCGCACCCAGGGCCGCCGCCAGGGAAAGGCCGACCAGCGAGCCGATGCCCAGCCAGAAGCTGGCCACCACGACGCCCAGCGAGGCACCCGCATTGAGGCCCAGCGTGTCGGGCGAAGCGATGCGATTGCGAGCCAGGGTCTGGACGATGACGCCGGCCACCCCGAGCCCCGCCCCGACCAGTGGCGCGATCACCGCGCGTGGCAGGCGCAGATTGGCGATCACCACTGCCGTCTCTGAACCATCAAAGGCAAAGAGCGCCCCCCAGACCTGATCAAGGCCGTAGAGCCGGTATCCCAGCGTCATGCTGCCGAGCAGCGCGCCGCAGAGCGCCGGGGCCAGCCCGGCATAGACGGCGGGCATCGGCAGAGCATGCCGGATTGAGGGGGTGGAAGTCAGGACAGGCTCTTAATGTTGATATTGACAGTCCGGATAAAGTCTGGTGATTGCCCAAATCATTCATGATGACGCTTGTCAAGTTAGAGGATGCGATGCGCACCATTCAGACTGCCCTGACCGCTGCCGCGGTCGCGCTTGCCCTGGCGCTGGCGCCAGCGGCCAGTGCTCGCGAAGTGACCCATTCGATGGGTGTCGCCGATGTGCCGGATGCGCCGCAGCGCGTGGTGGTGCTGACCAATGAAGGCACCGAAGCGCTGCTCGCCATCGGCATCACGCCGGTCGGCGCCGTGCGCTCTTGGCTGGGCGACCCCTGGTATGACCACATTGCCGGGCAAATGGCCGACGTAACCGTGCTGGGCGAGGAATCGGCGGTCGACCTCGAACTGCTGGCGGCGCTGGAGCCCGATCTCATCATCGGTACCAAGGTGCGGCACGAGAAGATCTACGAGCAGCTTTCGGCCATTGCCCCGACAGTGATCTCGGAGCGCCTGCGCGGCGACTGGAAGGTCAATATGGCGCTCTATGCCGAGGCCGTGGGCAAGACGGCGGAGGCAGAAGCGGCCTTTGCCGCCTATGACACCCGCCTCGCGGCGATCAGCGAGCAGCTGGGCGAGGCCAAGGCCGAGCAGATTTCCCTGGTCCGCTTCATGGCTGGGCGCACCCGCATTTACCTCAAGGACACCTTTGCCGGCACGGTTCTCGGCCAGATCGGCTTTGCCCGTCCGGCCAGCCAGGATCGTGATGAATTCGCCGACGAGGTGACCAAGGAACGCATCCCCGATTTCAACGGCGATCGCCTGTTCTACTTCGTCTACGAGACCGGCGATGGGGCCGCCGACAGCGCAGCGGCCGAATGGATGGCCGATCCGCTTTGGGCCGCGCTGCCCGTCGTTCAGGCCGGCAAGGCCCAGCCCGTTTCGGACGCCATCTGGAACACGGCCGGCGGGATCATCGCCGCCAATGTGATGCTCGATGACATCGAGACCATCTACGGGCTGACCTCCACCCGCTGACCCTTGCCACCGGACTGGCCTTGGCCGGCCCGGTGCCTTTTCCCCAACAGACGAGATTGCCCGATGATCCGCTTCCTGCTTGCCGCCGCCCTCATGGGCTCGACCCTCGCACTCGGCCTTGCCGGAGCCGCCACGGGTCGCGAGATCACCCATGCCATGGGCGTGACCGAGGTGCCCGAAGCGCCGCTGCGCGTGGTCATCCTCACCAATGAGGGCACGGAGGCGCTGCTGCATCTGGGCGTGCAGCCCATCGCGGCGGCGCAATCGTGGGAGGGCAATCCCTTCTATCCGCATCTGGCCGACAAGCTGGGCGACGCGGTCTCGCTGGGCACGGAGACGGCGATCAACCTCGAAATGCTGGCCGCGCTCGAACCCGATCTGATCATCGGCACCAAGGTGCGCCAGGAGAAGATCTACCCGCAGCTCTCTGTCATTGCGCCCACCGTGATGTCAGAGACGATCGGCTCGGCCTGGCTGGACAATTACCAGTTCTATGGCGAGGTGCTGGGGCTTGGCGAGGAGGCCAGGGCCAATGTCGCGGCGCTTGAAGCTCATGCCGATGCGCTGGCTGCCTCGATCGGCGATGCCACCAAGGAAACGGTCTCGCTGGTGCGGTTCGCACCCGGCCGGACCCGCATCTATTCCGACCACTCCTTCCCCGGCGTCGTGCTTGACCTCGTGGGCATTGCACGGCCGCCGCTGCAGCGCAGCGAGGAGACCTTCGTTCAGATCGGCCGGGAGCGGATTCCGGAAATGGCGGGCGATCGGATCTTCTACTTCGCGGCTGATGCCGACGATGCGGAATCGCTGACCAATCTGGAAGAATGGCTCAATGACCCGCTCTGGCTGGGTCTGCCCGCCGTCGAGGCCGGCAAGGCGATCCGGGTCGAGGAACTGGCCTGGAATCTCGGGGGCGGTATCTACACCGCCTATATGATGCTCGACGACATTGCCGAGATCTATGGCGTTCCGGCGCCCGCGGCCGACTGATCGATCGCCGGGATGGCCGCTGACCGCACCTTCTGCACCGATTTCGCCCTCGCCCAGGGAGAGCCGCTCGCCGGCACCGGCGCGATGGCGGAACGTCACCTGTTCATCCGCTGGCCCAAGGGCAAGTGGCGGCGCCCGCGCTATCAATCGGCCGGCATGGACGAGGTGCTGCAGCAGGCCATCCACCAGTCCTATGGGCCGGGCCGCTATGTGGGCCTGCTCGAAAGCGACGGGCAGCCCGACCTGGAGCTGGTGTCATTTCCCGACGGCCGGACGGCCTTGCCGTCGAGCCAGGAAGAGGCTGCGGAGCTAATCCGCCTCTGGGCGGGCGGGACGCCGCTCACCGGCCCTGCTTTGCCCCGACCGGTCATCCTTTGCTGCACCGATGCCAAGGTAAATGCCTGCTGCGCCCTCTATGGTTTTCCGATCTACAAGGCGCTGCGCGAAAAGGCCGGTGCGTTCGGTTTCGACGTGATGCAGTGCACCCATTTCGGCGGCTGCCACTTTGCTCCATCGCTGATCGTGATGCCGCAGCGCTCGCGCTATGGACGGCTGACGCCGAACGACATTCCCGCCTTCCTGGCGTCTCTTGCTGCGGGCGAGTTCTACCTGCCCGCCTTCAAGGGGCGGCCGGAGCTGAGCGAAATCGAGCAATGTGTCGAGATCACCGCGGCGCAGTGGGCCGAGGCCAATGGCCTGACACAGGCCGATGTGCGCCTGCTTGACCCTGCCGTTGAGACAGACGGCCGAGCAACTGCCGAGGCCGAGGCCGGCTCTACCCGCCTCCGCATTGCCCTCGAGCAACGCAGCTTTCACGTGCATGGCACCTGCCGCTCGGTGGTCGAGGACGAGGGCAAGGCGGTGCTGCGCTGGGTGGTTACCGCCGTGGTCCCGGAAGCGATGCTCGCGCCGGCCTAGAACCGCGCAAATAAATCCGCTTGCTCCTGTCGACCCGAGGGGGCCTCATCCGTCTAGAGGATGACAACCTCGGGGGATGTGAGAAATGGATATGCGATATGGTTGGGTCATCGTCGCCGCCGGTGCGCTGATCACCTGTGTGGCCTTTGGCGCCATGTTTGCCTTGCCGGTCTATCTGCAACCCATGGCCGACGATACCGGCTGGACCCGCGCCGGTATTTCCGGCGCCATGACGGTGGGCTTCATCGTCATGGGCGTCGCCGGTTTCGGCTGGGGCACGCTCAGCGATCGCATCGGCGCCCGGCCGGTGGTGCTGATCGCTTCTATCCTCTTGGGTTGCGGGCTGTTCCTCGCCAGCCGCGCCACCGAGCTGCTGCACTTCCAGCTGGCTTATGGCGGGCTTATCGGCGCGGCCGGCGGCGCCTATTTCGCGCCGTTGATTTCCACCACGCTGGCGTGGTTCGACAAGAACCGGAGCCTTGCCGTCTCGCTGGTCTCGATCGGCGCCGGCGTCGCCCCGATGATCGTGACGCCGCTGGCCAGCGTGCTGATCGAGACCTATGGCTGGCGCAGCGCCATGCTGATGGTGGCCATCGGCGCCTGGGCGATACTGATCCCGGCCAGCTTCCTCATCCGCCGCGCGCCCCAGGCGGCGGCCGTGGCGCCAGCGGCCGATAGCACGGTTGCGGCGCCCCGCCCGGCCTCGCCTTTTGCGGCATTGCGAACGCCGCAATTTGCCGTGCTTGCCCTGGTGTTCTTCCTCTGCTGCGGCGCCCATTCCGGCCCGATCTTCCACACGGTGAGCTATGCCATGATCTGCGGCGCCTCGGCGCTCGCTGCGGCCAGCATCTACAGTGTCGAAGGTGTTGCAGGACTGTTCGGGCGGCTGATCTTTGGCCTGCTTGCGGACCGGATCGGCGTGAAGCGCGTCATCATCGGCGGGCTGGTGCTGCAGGCGGTCGGCATCTACGCCTATATCTACGTCACCCAGCTCACAGAATTCTACATGCTCGCGGCCGTGCTTGGCATGGCCTATGGCGGGGTCATGCCGCTCTATTCGGTGCTGGCGCGCGACTATTTCGAGCCGCAGGTCATGGGCATGGTGCTGGGGGGCATCACCATGACGTCCTCGATCGGCATGGCGTTCGGCCCGGTCGGAGGCGGCTGGATCTTCGACACTTTCGGGGACTATCACTGGCTCTATGTCAGCTCCGCTGCGATTGGCGTCGCGGCGGCTGTCATGGCGCTGGCCTTCCCGCGGCCCAGCGTGGGCCAGGCGGGAAGGCTGCAGCCGGCCTAGCGCACGGTCAGGCAGGGCTTTCCGCTGGGGCTTCCTCGGCGTCGTCAGGTGCGCCGGCATAGGCTGCCGACAATTCGCGATAATGCCGAGAATTGAGCGCGAGGATGGTCACGCCGACACCGACAAAGCCGGCAATGGTGAAGACCAGGGCGATGCCGCGATCCGGGCCGGTGCCGAACCAACTGCCAATGGCGTCGGCGCCGGCCCCATCCGTCATGAAGGGGATGACGACGAACTGCGTCAACGGCCCGATCAGGAAGGCGGTCAGCGGCGAGGCGGCCTGCTCGATCGACTGGGCAAAGCCGAAGACCCGGCCCTGGCGCTCGAGCGGCACCACCTTTTGCAGCGTCGTGTGCTCGGCGGCCTCCGCATAAGGCCCGAGCAGCATCCAGACAAAGCAGCCTGCGGCCAGCAGCCAGATCGACGGCTGGACGGTGAACACGCAGCACACGCTCCAGGTGATCAGGTTGACCAGCAGCAGCGTGCGCAGCGGATTCTTGCCCAGGCCGAATTTGGAAATGATGATGCCGCTGGCGATGAAGGCGGTGGACAGCACACCGAACAACAGGCCCCAGACCTGCACCGATACCAGCGACAGGCCATAGGCATCGAGCAGCGCCATGAAGATGCCGCCCAGGAAATTGTTGAAGGTGGCGAAGAAGATCAGCGCGAACAGCCCCGGCACGGCGGCGATCACCGCGATGGTGCCCTTGATGTCGACGCGCTTGGGCTCGGCCGGCACGCCCGGTTCGGGCGCAGCGCGCTGCTCGTCGATGCGGACGAAATGCAGGTGCGCAAAGGCCAGCAGCGTGAGGCACAGCGCAAGCACCAGCGTCGCCAGCATGCCGCCCCAGGCGACCAGAAAACCGCTGATGACCGAGGTGGTCAGAAAGCCGATGCCCGACACCATGCCGACCAGCCCATTGGCCTTGTCGCGTTCCCCTTCGGGGATCAGCACGGTGACCAGGGTGGGCAGCGCGATGGAGCGGATATTGCCGGCAATGACGCCCAGCATGACGAGGAAGACGAAGATCCAGAGATAGGCGCCATAGGGGTTCCTGAAGGCCCCTTCGGGCTCCAGCAGCACCATGGCCAGCGTCAGGGTATAGAACGCCGCAGAGACCGCGCTCGAGCCCATCATGGCGAGCTTTTTGGGATTGTGGTCGACGATGCTGCCGAACCAGAAGCCGAAGGCCGCGGTGAACACCAGGTAGACGCCGGCCACCATGCCGGTGGCAAAGACCGAGCGCGTCTCGAGGAAAATCCAGAATGTCAGGGCAAACCAGACGGTGAAATTGGTGATGTTGGCAACCAGGTTGTTGCCGAGAATCTGGTGAAAGGGGTTTCGCATCGTCCTGCCTGCCGCTCTGCGCCGTCGCGCAAGTTTATCGGGAAATCGGGTCAATCCCAACCGATGATGCATGCCGGCGTGCCAGTCTGCGTCAGCAGGGACCGGCCAAGGACGGTTGACCACAGGGCAATCCGACAGATGTTCACTCTCGCGAAACCATGTTGGGGCACCCTTGGCGCATCAGTCAGCGTGAGGTTACCGATGGAAGACCAGGTGAAAAGCCGTGCCTATGCGATGTGGGAAGCCGATGGGCGCCCCGAAGGGCAGGATCAGCAATATTGGTTCAAAGCCGTGGCGGAACTGGCCGGCGCGGCCGCCGCAACGATCAAGCCAGCGCGCAAGCGCAGCCCGCGCGTCAAGAAGGCGGCGTGATCCCGAAGCCCGGCGACCGTGTTGCCGGGCTCAGAGATCCAGCATGCGCGGCCAATAAACGTCGCTGTCGAAGTCTTCGGGAATGGGCGAGAGCCGGGAAATGGCCTGGGCGGCGAACTCGACCTGCAGGGCATAGTGCCGGACATCGTCGGGCATGGGCCGGCCGGTGATGAATTCGCGGGTGCGCCATTCCTGCAGGCGGCAGGATCGGAGACGGCGGCGGGCTTCGGCCTCGACATCCTCGACGAGAATGGACACCACTGCAGACCGCGTCGCCGGGCGCGTCGGCTCGGTCCACTCCCTGCTACCCTCGATCACCGCGAAACGCACTTTGATCCCCTGAAATCCGCTGACATGCATCAGATTGTCACAAGCCCCTTACCGAACCGGTAACGAGACGGCTTGGCAAGCCGTCCGGCCATGCTAGCCTTGCATTCATGACCATCCTCTATGTCATGGCCGCCGAGGCCGAATATGGCCCGCATCTGCGCGCCCGCATTGCCCCGCTGATGACCGGTGTCGGCCCGGTCGAGGCGGCCATTGCCGTCACGCGGGCGCTTGGCGAACGCAGCGGCGCCCTGCCCGGGCTTGTCGTTTCGCTGGGGTCGGCCGGCTCGCGGGTGCTGGAGCAATGCGGCATCTACCAGGCCAGCAGCGTCTCCTATCGCGACATGGATGCCTCGGCTCTGGGTTTTCCCAAGGGACAGACGCCGTTCCTCGACCTGCCGCCGGTCTTGCCGCTGCACACAGTGCCCGGCATCGCGACGGCGAGCCTCTCGACCGGCGGCAATATCGTCTCGGGCGCGGCCTATGACGGCATCGACGCGGAAATGGTGGATATGGAAACCTATGCGGTGCTGCGCGCCTGCCAGGCCTATGGCGTGCCCCTATTGGCGCTGCGTGGCATTTCCGACGGGGCGGACGAGCTCGGTCATGTCGATGACTGGACGCGGTATCTGCATGTTATCGACGAGAAGCTGGCGGCCGCCGTCGACCTGATCGCGGCGTCCTATAGGGGCTAGTTGCCGCCGCCGGCCTTCTTGTCACGACGGGCGCGGCGCCAGGTGCTCCATTTGCGCGTGCCACGAACGACGGTGGAATTGACCGGCCCCTGCAGGAAGACCAGGTCCAACGCCAGCAGCAGCAGGCCGAGTGGCAGCATCCAGATGCCCAGCACCGGCAGGAAGCTGAATATGCCGCCCAGGATGAGCAGGATGCCGAGCGGGATGCGGATCAGCCGGGCTTCCGGCCGGCGGATGCGCTCAAGCCAGCGGGCGGCAAAGCCCGGAATCCGCCGCTGCAGGCGGTCGAACTGGCGATTGAGGCGGGCGCGGCTCTTGGATGCCATCATCGGGTCCCTCGTATGGACATGTCCATTTCGCATCTGGTGAGTCAAACGCCAAGCGCCAAGATCGTTTCGGTCAATTTTTCGCGTCCGGCACTGGCGAAACCTGCCGGAACGCGTGTGGCGGAACTTCCGGCCCGGGCCAGAGTTGAGCCAGCAACGAAACCCTATTCTGGAGCGTCACATGGCCACGAGTGCAAAAAAAGCTATCAAGACAGTCGAAGATGCCGGCGAGAGCGTGTCGGACGCGCTGTTCGACCAGATTGCCGCGCTGCGCAAGGAGATCGCCTCTATCTCCGAGGCCGTGAGTGACTATGGCGGCCACGCGCTCAGCGATGTGCAGCACAATGCTGTCGCCCTCGCCAAGGAAGTCCGTCACCAGGGCGCCGTCGTGGCGCGTGAAGCCAACAAGCAGGCGCATGCCGCCGGCAAGGTGGTGCAGGAAAATCCCGTGCCCGTGATCGTCGTGCTGGGGACCATTGCCCTGCTCTCGGCCCTGCTGTTCAAGCGCGACTAACTTTGCCGCGTTCAGGAACTGGTAACCCTTCGGGGCAAGGCCGCCTTAAGCCTATTGGGGCATTTTCGGTCTGACTTGCAGCAAAGCAACAGACCGGAGCAGCCCATGGCACCGATATCGCGGACTATTCTCCATGCGCTGACGCTGGCTGTGTCAGCGTCGGTGCTTGGGGGCTGCAGTTTCCTCGGTCTCAATTTCGGCATGGCGCAGCTCAGCGAAAAAGAATGCCTGATGCGCGCCATGTATTTCGAATCGAACCGCTCCAGTTCGGAAGGCATGCTGGCCGTCGGCACGGTGGTGATGAACCGCCAGGCCGATCCGCGCTATCCCAAGACTGTTTGCGGCGTTGTCGGGCAGAAGAACCAGTTCGCGCAGGGCGTGCTCACGCGCAAGATGACCGATAGCGGTGCGGTGCTGGCCTCGCAGATGGCCGATCAGGTCTTGCGGGGCGCGCGGCATCCCGGGGTGCAGAATGCTCAGCATTTCCACACCGCCGGACTGCGCTTTCCCTACAACAACATGTATTACGTGCTCGAAGCGGGCGGGAACGAGTTCTACGAGAAGCGCTCGCCCGTCCGCTAGGCGAGGCTAGAAGCCGCCGCCAAAGTCGAAGTCATCCCCACCACCGAAGTCGTCGCCGCCGGCGTCAAACTCCTGCTCCGTCGAGTCGGCAGGCTCTTCCGGGCTGGCTTCGGCGGCATGGGCGCCGCCCGTCAGCATGCCGGCAATGGCGCTGCCCAGCAGCACGCCGCCCGTCACGCCCAGGGCCGTCTGCGCCGCTCCGGCCAGAAAACCACCACCGCCCTGCCCGCGCCGGTCGTCATAACCCTGCTGCTGGCTGTCCCATGGTCCGCGGCTGCGCGCCGGACGCCGCTGCTGCGGCTCCGCATCGCCGAACAGGCCGCCAAGGAAGCCGCCTGCCGGTCGCTGGCTGGCTTCCAGTTGCTCGATACGCTCCTGGGCCTGCCGCAGAGCCTCTTCCTGGATCAGGATGGTCTGCGCCATGTAATAGGGTGCGGGCGGATATTCCCGCAGCCGCTGCTGGATCAGCGCCTCGGCGTCGCTATCGCGCGGCGGGCTCTTGCGTGCCACGTCCTCGATGCGGTCGAACAGGCCGTCAATGGCCTGCTGGTCTTGCTGGTTCGGCATGTGCCCACTCCATGAGCGACTGATAATGATCAGGAGATGGGAAAGCATGCCGCGCTGTGCAATGGCGGCAGGCTATTTCTGTGCGCTGGCCCGCAGCACATAGCCGATGACGATCGCCACGGCCTCGTAGAGCTCGATCGGGATCGTGTCGTCGATTTCCACCCCGCTCAGTGCTTCGGCCAGCACCGGATTGGCCTCGACGATCACGCCGTTTTCCTGCGCCAGTTCGACGATGCGGTCCGCCAGCAACCCTCTGCCCTTGGCGACAACACGCGGTGCATCGCGGGTGCCCTTTTCGTATTGCAGCGCTACGGCGACGGAGCGGGGACGAATTTCATCGCTCATGTGCGGGAATCCACGAAGTGACCCGAAGGCGCTGGCGGCGGGGTTGGCGGCTCGCCATGTCGGACGATAATGGCGCCCGGGTTCAGCCCGGCGGCGGCCAGCGTGTCGCGCAACGCCGTCACCTCGGCTTCGAGAGCGGCAGAGGTTCCGGGTTCGGTAGCCCAGAGCATGACGCCGGTGGCACCCGCCCGCAGCGAGACCTGCGCCCCGACTTCGCCCATGCCCGGCAGGCTGATGGCAAAACGCATCTGCCAGCCGCGTTCTGCACTGGCGTCGGCTTCATTGTGCTGGTCGCGATGGATCTGGAGTTGCAGCAGGGTCTGGTGCGAACCGATCAGCACCGGCAAGTCCATGCTCCAGTCGGCCGTCCGCGCCAGGGTATCGGGTAAGGACGCATGCTGATGCAGCCGCACCCGCGCCAGCGCTGACTCGGTGCGCTCCAGCAGCTGTTTGCCGACCTCCTCCGGGGCGACCAGCGGATCGACCGGCGGGGCTTCGGCACCTCGAGCCCGCAACACGCCGCCCTTGAGCGGCGGCGGGATATGCGCAACGGCGGCCACTGGCGCCTGCGAGCCGAGCCAGGTGACCAGGGTTTGCCGCAAGGCCAGCAGGGCCGATTTCATGTCGGCCTGCGGCAATGGCAACTGGCCGCGCGCCAGTCCGGCCTCCTGGAAAATGCCCGCACCGCGGATGGCGGCCTGCAATTTGGTGCCGTCGAATTTCGGGGCGTCAATCGCCACGCGGTTGGCCAGGACCTGCTGGGCCGCCCGGGCCACCGGTTCGGGCAGCACCACCTTGCCGGCAATACCCGTGAGCGCTGCCGTCAGGCTGGTCACGGCGCCCTGCCGTGGCACCGAGGCCTGCACCATTTGCGCAATCGCTGCCTGCGGGGTGGCTGGCTGCGTTGCCGCCGGCTGGGGCGCTGTTGCCGTCGGCACCGGATTGGCCGTCGCACCGGCGGCGGGCGTGGCTGGCGAGACCGGCACCACCGGTCGGATACCGGTAGGCACGGCCGAAGCAGCCGCTGGCGCCTGGGCGGCAGGGCCAAGGCTGGCGGCCGCCACCGGCACGGGCTGGGGCGCAGGTGTGGCAGACTGAGGATAGGGCGTGGCCGGCACTGCCGGCTGGGTCGTCGCTGCTGCAGGCATTGCGGCAGGGCCGGCCGGCATGGCCTGTGCTGCCGCAGGCTGCGGCAAGGTTGGCGGATTGGCTGAAGCTGTCGGCGGCGGCGCGGGGTATGCGGTCTGCTGAGTGGATGCCGGCTGGGTTGCCGCATTTGCCGGAACAGCCGGTTGTGGCGTCGACGGCACGGACGGGGCTTGCGGCTGTGTCACCTGCGCTGGGGGCGGGTTGCCCTGCGAGGGAGGCGAGCTGGCCTGAGGCGTCACCGGGGTGGCGGATTGGGTGGGCTGCGCGGGCGCCGGCGTGGCGGGCGATATCGGCGTACCGGTCGGCATTTGCAGCGCCAGGCGCAATTGCTGCGCGCTGCCCTGGACCTCGAATTTCAGCGTCTCGCCGGCCTTGGCGGCCAGCGGCAGCAGGAGGTTCAGCATCTGGCCGCGGATTTCCACCTGCGTGCCGCCATTGGGGGCCGGGCCGACGACCTTGCCATCCAGCACCTGTCCGGCCTGCAGCGCCAATGCCTGCAAGGCCCCGGAACGGGCCGCCGTCACGATCTGGGGTAGCTGCGAGGGGATCGTCGTCACGTTCCGGCCCTCTGCCGCTCCATGCGGCAACCCATTCTAGCGCAGGCTCAGCATCCGATGATTCCCCCGCTGTTGGGAAACTTAACGTTGCCTCACCGGCGGCGCGCGAAAGTGGCGCAGTGCGGCCTTATATGTGTTGGCTCAGTCCGGGCGGATATCGGTATACTTCTTGGTCGCCGGCTTGCCGCGGAAGGTGACCCAGAAGAAGTTCAGCGTATAGGTCCCGGCTGTCCGGAACACGCCTTCCTTCTCGAGGCGGCGCCCCGAGGTCATCATCTTGAGGGCAAAGGTCCATTTGACCCCGCCCACCTTGGACAGCCGCACCGCGACGTCGGTATCCTCGCCAAAGAACTCGATCGAGCGGTCATACCCGCCGACTTGCTGCCAGGCGGCGCGCTTGAAGACGAAATTGCCCCCCTGCACCACCGAGCCCACCCGCAGCACGAAGCGGTTGAGGATGTAGATCAGGTAGGTCAGGCCATAGAACATGTTGACCAGGAACCGGCTCCACGCGGACATGTCGTAATAGACGTAGGGCCCGCTCAGGCAGACGAGCTTGGGGTCACGGCCGAATTCGGCGAATACGGTATCGAGCCAGCCCGGCGGGACGATGGTGTCGCTGTCGATATTGGCGATCAGCTCGAAGCCCTCGCTGGCGGCAAAGCCGGCATCGCGGGCATTCACTAGGCCCTTTTTGGGCTCATCGACCACGCGAACACCGGCAAAGCTGCGGGCGATCTCGCCGGTGCGGTCGGTCGAGGCATTATTGACGACGATGACTTCAGCATCGGCGCCGGAACGCGCGATTTCTGCAATCACCGATTCAAGGCATTTGCCGATCAGCGCTTCTTCGTTGTAGGCCGGGATGACGAATGCCAGTCTCATGACTGCCTCTTGGCTGGGCTGGAGCGGCTTGCCGCAATGTGGTGCAAATAGCGCCTGCCCAAGGCCACGGCAACAGAGCGCGGTGCTTTTCCATCGATGTTCGGGCCTGGCGGCCTGCGTCGACTTGTTTCCGCACCATGGCCGGTAATACTATGTTCATTCGGCATTCAGCTGCGCATTGCGACAAGCGAGGCCATGATGAAACAGTTTGTCTTGATACCTTTGCTTGGCCTGTGCCTGTCGCTTGCGGCACCAGCCGCCTATGCGGATGGCGAAGGCACGGCCGTCGGCGTCAACCCCGATGCGGTGGCGCGGGTCAGCTCCAGCGACCGCCTGCTGCATGTCGGCGCCGATGTATCGGTGGGCGAAATGATCGTCACGGGTCCTTCGGGACAGGTCCAGATCATCTTCGACGACGCCACGCGGCTGGTGGTCGGTCCGCGCAGTTCGCTGCTGATCGAGACCTATCTGCTGGCAAGCAGCAACACGGCGCAGAAGCTGACGATCAATGCGCTGGGCGGATCCTTCCGCTTCATCACCGGCAACAGCCCCAAGCCTGCCTACTCGATCAACACGCCGACGGCGGCCATTGCGGTGCGCGGCACCGAGTTCGATCTCATCGTCGAGCCGCGGATTACCCGCGTCATGCTCTATGACGGGGCCCTGCTGATCTGCAACAATTCCGGGGACTGCGAAGTGCTCGACGACCGCTGCGAAGTCGGGATTGCGGCAGGCCAGCAGACGGTGCTCTACCAGCGGCTCAATCCGGAGCGGGCACCGCTCAGCGCGCAGTTCCGCTATGCCCGGTTCCAGGCCTCGCTGCTGCCGCCCTTCCGGGTCAGCGGCGTCGGCAACTGCGTGGAAGAGCGCGCGGAAGCCGATCCCGGCTCGGGCTCGTCTCCCACGCCGCAAAACCAAACCCAGACTCAAACTCAGACCCAACAACAGCCGGGCCGGAACTAGTCAGGCTAGCTGTGCTAACCGATATAGTCGCGCTTGCCCACCGGCACGCCACCATGGCGCAGGATGGCGTAGGCGGTGGTGACGTGGAAGAAGAAGTTCGGCAGCGCGCGCTCGGTCAGATAGGTCAGGCCGGGCATGGTGACGTCCTGGCCGCCCAGCTTGAGCGTAACCTCGCGGCTTTCGCCACCGGCCAGGTCTTCTGGCCGGATGGTGGCCAGCAGGTCGAGTGCCTTGCGGATGCGGGCCCGCAATTCGTCGAAGCTGTGCTCGGTATCCGGCCATGAGGGAATTTCGCGACCGGACAGACGGCAGACGCAGCCCTTGACGTGGTCGGTCGCGATCATCACCTGGCCGCGAAACGGAATCATGTCGGGGGAGAGCCGCATGTCGGAAAGAACCTTGGTGTCGAACTTGCGCTCGGCGGCGCTGGCTTCAGCCTTGTCCATGATGGCAAGCAGGTTGGTCAGCATGCGGGTGAATACCGGCACGGTCACGTCATAGACAGAGATGGTCATCGCAAAGTTACCTTGATTGTCACGCCCCGAACGGGGACAGTCTTCTTGCGCCTGCGTGCGAAGGCTGGCAAGGCAGTTGGGTATGAGTGCGGAAAAAGACAAGCCAGCAGACGACGATAGCAAGACTGCGTTCCAGGAGTTTCGCTCCCGGTTACGGCTGCTCTATCACAGCCAGTCGCCGGGTGCGCAGCGCTTCCAGGCCCTGGTGCTGATCGTTGACCTGGCGATCATCGCCTTCTTCATCGCCACCCCGCTGCTGCGCGGGGACGAATCGTTCCTGTGGATCGATTATTCCATTGCTGCACTGCTGGCGGTCGATCTGGTGGCGCGGGCGCTGGCCACGACCGATATTATGCGCTGGCTGCGGCAGCTGCCGATCATCATCGACATCTTCATCCTGGCGACGCTCCTGGCGCCGACCCTGTTCTTCAATCTGGGTTTCCTGCGCATTCTGCGCCTGTGGACGCTGACGCGCAGCTCCACCTTCTGGCGCCCGCTGCGCAAGCGCAATCTGGGCATCTACCAGGAGCCGATCCAGGCCGTCATCAACCTGCTGGTGTTCCTGTTCGTGGTCACCGGCTTCGTCTACACGGCCTTCGCCAATCGCGGCCATGACAATATCGCCGGCTATGTCGACGCGCTTTACTTCACCGTGGCCACCGTGACGACGACGGGCTTTGGCGACATCACCCTGCCCGGCACCTGGGGCAAGCTGACATCCATCGTCATCATGATCGTGGGCATTTCGCTGTTCGTGCGCCTGGCCCAGTCCATCTTCCGGCCGAACAAGGTGAACTTTCCCTGCCCGGAATGCGGCTTGCAAAAGCACGACCCCGACGCCGTGCATTGCAAGGCCTGCGGCCACGTCCTCAACATTCCCGATCACGGGCACTACTAGCGCAATACGGTCAGCCTGACGCGGAAGCAGGCGCCGGGCAGCGGGCCCTGCACGAGGTCCAGCGACCCGTTCATGCGGGCGATGATCTGGCGGGAAATCGCCAGCCCCAGCCCCGCCCCGCCCTGGTCGGCCACGCCGCCCGGACCGCGCCAGAACTTCTCGAAGATCAGCTTGCGCTCGCGCTTGCCGATGCCCGGGCCGTTATCGGCGATATCCACCACATAGCTCCCCGCCCGGACGGTGGAGGAGATGTGCAAGAGCGGGGTATCGGAGTCGTTGTATTTCACCGCATTGGAAATCAGGTTGATGAAGACCTGACAGAGCCTGTCGGCGTCGCCCTCGACCATGGTCCGCTGCGCGCGCTCGCCCAGTTGCACCTTCATGCCGCGCTGGCGCAGCAGCGCCTCGCAGACCGTCAACGCCCGGTCGAGCGCAGCTTCGGCGTCGATCGGCACATTGTCCCAGGCCCGTTCGCCGCGCTCCAGTGCCGAGAGGTCGAGGATCTCGTCGAGCAGCTTGGTGAGCCGGAGGCTTTCCTGGTGGATGGTCGAGACGAAATGCTGGCGCTGCCCGGGGTCGATGTCCTGATCATCGAGCAGTATTTCCGAGAAGGAGCGGATCGAGGTCATCGGCGTGCGCACTTCGTGGCTCACCTGGCTCAGGAACTCGTCCTTCTGGCTGTCCAGCTCGCGCAGCTGCACGTTGGCATCCTCCAGCTGCTGGGCCGTCGAGCGCAGCTCTGCCGAGGTCTTTTCCAGCTGCTGGGAATATTCGATGACCTGCTGGGTCTCGTCGGCCATCTGCATCATTTCCTCAAGCGAGACTTCGCTGCCCGAGACGACCTTGGAGAGCATGACATGGGCCGAGGCCGCGCCGATCGAGCCCGCCAGTTCGCGCTCCAGCCGGCCGATAAAGCCGGGCGAGGGCTCCAGCATGTCAGGATCGACGCCGCTCTCGCGCGCTTCCGCCTCGAACAGGGCGGCGGCGCGCCGCTCGCCAAGCACCCGCTCGGCCACGAAGAATAGGTCGTTGGCGGTGGCCGAACCGCGCACGAAGTTGCCCCGGGCGACCTGGCCGCGCTTGAACACGTCGACGAAGACGCTGGCCTGGATGCGTTCGAGCGCCGATTGGGTGGTCAGCAGCGAGACCACGGTCAGCGTCAGCACGTTGATCGAGAGGCTCCAGAACGCCGCGTGCGCCAGCGGGTCGAGCCCCTCGAGCCCGAACATGGCCTCGGGCCGCAGCCAGGATATGCCCCATGGGCCCTGGCTCATCATCAGGGCAATGCGCGGCGACACCGATTCGAACGATGGCAGGAAGCTGCACCACACCCAGAAGACGAAGCCGGCGGCAATGGCCGCGGTCGCCGCCTTGAGCGAAGCGTCGCGCCAGAACAGCGCCGCGATGACCGCCGGGAAGAACTGGGCGATGGCGGTGAAGGAGATCAGCCCGATAGGCGCTAGGGCGTCGGAATCCCGGGTGAAGAAGAAGTAGAAGAAGCCCAGCGACAGGATCAGCACGATGGAAAAGCGCCGGGCGATCAGCAGCATGCGCGACATGCCCTGCCCGTCCCCGCTGCCACCCGAGCTATAGCGCAGCACCAGCGGCATGATGATGTGGTTGGAGACCATGATGGAGAGGGCAATCGACTCCAGGATGATCATCGACGTTGCCGAGGAAAAGCCACCGATGAAGGCGAAGAGCGCCAGCGCGTCCTGCCCGAAAGCCATGGGCAGGGTCAGCGCGAACATGTCGGGATTGGACCCCGCCGGCATGCGCGTGAGCCCGAACACCGCGATGGGCAGGATGAAGAGGCTCATCAGCAGCATGTAGGCGGGGAAGGCCCAGCTGGCGACGCGGAGGTGGTTCTCGTCCGAATTCTCGACCACCGTCACCTGGAATTGGCGCGGCAGGCAGACAATGGCGGCGACCGACAGGCCCAGCGTGGTCAGCCAGCGGGCGTCAAAGGTGTTCTCGGCATCCATGGTGATGCCGATCTCGGCGGCCTGGCTGAAGATGTTCTCAAAGCCCCCGCCCACATAGACGACGAAGATGCCCACAGCCACGAGGGCCGCCAGCTTGACCACGGCCTCGAAGGCAATGGCGGCGACCACGCCGTGGTGCTGTTCCTTGGCGTCGACGTGGCGGGTCCCGAACAGGATGGTGAACAGCGCCATGCCGGCGGCAATGCCGAAGGCGAGCCCGACATCGTCAATCCCGGCCAGACTCCCCTGGCCGAATTCGGACGAGCCGGCGACCGCCTGGATGGAAGAGGTCACCGCCTTGAGCTGCAGGGCGATATAGGGCGCAATGCCGACCACGGCGATGCAGGTGACGAGGACTGCCAGCCGGTTGGACTTGCCGAAGCGCGACGACAGCAGGTCGGCCACCGAGGTGATGCGCTGCAGGTGGCTGATGCGAACCAGCCGGCGCAGCAGGAACCACCAGCCGACAAAAACCAGCGTGGGGCCGAGATAAATGGTGAGGAATTCCAGCCCGCTGCGGGCGGCATTGCCCACTGCCCCATAGAAGGTCCAGCTGGTGCAATAGACGGAAATCGACAGCGTATAGACGGCGGGCGAGTGCAGGAACGACTTCTTGTGCGTGCGGGCCCGGCGATCGCCAAAATAGGCCAGCACGAACAACAGCCCGACATAACCCACGGCGGTGGCAATGACGAAGTCAGCCGACAGCATCAGCGGTCACCGTCACCTGACTCGGCGGGTTCGTCGCGCGGCACGGCATGGGCCAGCAACGCGGTGCCGCCGATCAGGAGCAGCCAGACCACGAACAGATAGAAGACGATCTGCGGGATGCCGAAATGGAAGATGGGCTGGTTAAACACGTAGACCAGCGGCGGCAACACGAGCAGTGCGCCGAACACGGTCAGCAGCAGCATGCCGCTGGTGAGCCTACGAAGTTCCGGCATCTCGGCCCAGCAAGTGTCGCACCGCGCCGACCACGTCGGCATTGGCATATGGCTTGGTCACGAACACGTCCGCCCCGAACTCCTCGGCAATGCGCCGGTCCTGCTGCTGGCCTTTAGCGGTCAGGATCAGCACCGGCAGTGCCCGGGTTTCGACGTCGGCGCGAATTTGCTTGAGCACTTCGAAACCGCTGCGCTTGGGCAGCATGACGTCGAGCACAAGCACGCGTGGCTTCAGTCGTCGAACCGCGTCCAGCGCCGCGTCACCGTCGGTGACGGCACTGATCGTCCAGCCCGCGCGCCGCAGGATGAAGTCGAGCGATTCAAGAATGCTCGGCTCATCCTCGGCAATAAGTACGTCTATTGCCAAAATCCCCCCTCAAAATCTGCGGTCTCCCCTCCGCAGATGCTTCACTTAAGCGCAATCACGGCGGATCGCCAAGGCCGAATTGGGCGGGCAGTAGCGGCGCGCGGGTTTCCGAGCGGCTTCCTCCCGGGGAAAGGGCTTCTTCCTGACGGCTGGCGCAGTCCCGTCTCGTGCACAGGCGGCAGCTCGGGCCGACCGGAATGTCCGCCGAAAGGTCGGACAGGTCGAGGCCCGAACCATAAATGGTGCGGTCGGCATGCAGCATGTCGCAGGCCAGCATGACCGAAGCGAGGGCGGGCTGCTCGCGGAACGAACCGGGGCGCCGCTGCACGGTGCGCGCGAGAAACAGGTAACGCGAACCATCGGAAAATCGCACGACCTGGCGCAACATGGATTCAGGGGTCCTGAAGGCACCATAAATGGCCCAGAGCGGACAGGCATGGCCGCTATTGGGCAGCAGCAGGCCGGGAAGCGGGAAATGCTTGGTCAGTCTTCCCGCCGGGTCGGAGCGCAGGAAGCCGAAGGGAATGCCCTCCTGCCCCGGGCGGCGCAGGGTGACCAGCCGATGCGCCACCTGCTCGAAACTGGCATTGTAGACCTGCCGCAGGTGGTCGATGTCATAGGCTGAAGCCTCGGCGTCATCGAGCATCCGCGCATAGGGAAAGACGATGGCGCCGGCCAGGTAGGAGCCGACAGCACGCGAGGCCAGCCGGCGCGCCGTAGGGGTCGATAGCGTCGCGCTTTCCAGCGTATGGGCGATGGCATCGGCGCCAGCCAGCTGGCCATAGAGCCGAGCCAGTTGGAACTGGCGCGTTGCAAGGGTGGAAGCGCCCTGGAACCACATCACCCGGCGCTCGGACTCGAACCTGTATTGCCCCGGAAATTCAGGATCACCGGGCGCGCCACCAACCACCATAACCACGCCGAACTTGCTCTCGAGCAATGCAGTCAGCGTCGCGATGCCGAACTGCCCCGCCTGCTCAATCTCGGCGCGCAGCGTGTCTGCCGTGTCTTCCAGCTCCGGAAAGTGGTTCTGCCGCTCGATGATGAGATCGTCGATTTCACGGGCCGGGGAAACGCTGCGCCGGTTCTGGCTGGACGTTTCGAACTGGCCGATCAGGTTGCGGGTGACATCTGACAGCGTCCGCGTGTCGCGGCCAATGGCCGTCAGGAATTGGCGCCGCTCGGCCTCGTCGAGGTCCGGCACGTCTTCGAGGATTTCGGCGCTCGATCGGATGGCGGTAATCCCCGACAGAATCTGGTGCAGCAGTTGCGACAGCAACGGGTCGGAGCGCAGCCGGTCGGCATAGGCATCGGCATGGGCCATGGCGGAGGAATAGGCGCGATGCATGCGCGCCAGCGCCGCGGCGCTGGCAGGGTATTGCGCGACCAGTTCGCGTCTCTCGTCTGGGCGGAAAGCGAGCGACTCGACCAGGGGATCGGCGAAGGCCTCTTCGAGGTCCTGCAGCAGTTTTTGCTCGGCCCGCCCCGCCAGTTCATCAATATCGATGTCGAGTTGCGCCGCCACGCGATTGAGCAGTGCCCCGCCGATGTCGCGTTTGTTGTTCTCAATCAGGTTCAGGTAGCTGGCAGAAATCCCCAGGCTTCGTGCCAGCGCTGCCTGCGAAATCTTCAGCGATTTCCGTCTGTTGCTGATGCGGAAGCCAATCGGCGCACGCATGGATCCGGCCCTCCCCCGCCCGGCGCTTGTCAACGAATTGACTAACATTCGCCCTGGTTAGAGCAATTATTGACAGATTATCGTTGCAATTACAAAGACATATTGCCGTCGTTTTCTTGAAGGGGTCATACTCCTTGGTGCGGTGAGCTGCTGGCTATGTATCAGTCGCCCCGCGCCAAAAGGAGGAAATCAATGACACTTTTGAAGCGCGGCTTGTCTCGCCGCAGGGTGCTGCAGACCGGCATGGCCGGTATCATCGGCACGGGCATTGCCCCCATGGTGTTCACCAAAGGCGCCTGGGCGCAGGAATTCTGCAACAACCCCACCGGCGACACCGTCACAATCGGCCTGAACCTTCCGCTGACCGGCGCCTATGCCGAAGAAGGCGCTGACGAGCAGAAGGCTTATGAACTTGCTATCGCCCATCTCAATGGCGAAGGCGACGGCGGCCTGATCAGCGTGCTGACCCCGACCGCCCTGACCGGCAAGGGCATCCTGGGCAAGAAGGTCGCCTTCGTGACCTCCGACAGCCAGACCAAGTCCGACGTGGCCCGCGCAGGCGCCACCCGCATGATCGAACGCGACGGTGCCATCATGATCACCGGCGGCTCGTCCTCGGGTGAAGCGATTGCCGTGCAGGGTCTCTGCCAGGAACTGGGCGTCATCTTCATGGCGGGCCTGACCCACTCCAACGACACGACCGGCAAGGACAAGCGCCGCTACGGCTTCCGCCACTTCTTCAACGCCTACCAGTCCGGTATCGGCCTTGGCCCGATCCTCGGCCAGGAATATGGCACTGATCGCCGCGCCTATCACCTGACGGCTGACTATACCTGGGGTTGGACCCAGGAAGAGTCGATGAAGGCCGCGACGGAAGCACTCGGCTGGCAGACGGCGGAAGCCGTGCGCACGCCTCTCGGTGCTGCGGACTTCAGCCAGTATCTCACCCCCGTGCTCAATTCGGGCGCCGACGTGCTGATCCTGAACCACTATGGCAACGACATGGTGAACTCGCTGACGCAGGCGATCCAGTTCGGCATGCGTGACCGCGAGGCCAACGGCAAGACCTTCGAAATCGTGGTGCCGCTGTTCTCCGAACTGATGGCCAAGGGTGCCGGCGAGAACATCAAGGGCATCTTCGGTACCTCGAACTGGCACTGGAACCTGCAGGATCCCGGCTCGATCGCCTTCACCAAGTCGTTCGGCGCCGCCTATGGCTCCCCGCCGTCGCAGGCCGCACACACGGCCTATGTCCAGACGCTGCTCTATGCAGACGCCGTGGAACGCGCCGGCACCTTCTATCCGCCCGAAGTCATCAAGGCGCTGGAAGGCCACGAATTCGACGGCATGGGCAATGGCCGCACGCTCTATCGTGCGGAAGACCACCAGTGCATGAAGTCGATCCTGGTCGTGCGTGGCAACGAGAACCCGACGAGCGAATACGACGTGCTCAACGTCGTGCAGGAAGTCGATCGCGAAGCCACCACCTATGACCCGGCGATCTTCGGCGGTGATCTGGGCCCGGCAGAGCCGGTTCCGCTCTGCGCTTAAGCAGACCTCGCTCGCCCCGGCTTGCCGGGGCGGGCATTTCGGTAGCCGTCACAGACCCCCAGCCTCGTCCAGAGCCTGTTTGAGGACAAGGTTTGGCAAGGTGCATCCTGCCATCGCCGCAGCGGGCAGGTCTCACCTCAGGGTTCGTGAGACGACACCGCTCGTTTGGAGCACTCCCATGTTCGAAGTCATCTTCCTGCAATTCCTCAACGGCCTCGACAAGGGCGCGGCCTATGCGCTCATCGCGCTGGGCCTGACGCTGGTGTTCGGCACCCTGGGCGTCGTCAATTTCGCGCATGGCGCGCTGTTCATGCTGGGCGCCTTCTGCGCCGTGCTGTTCCGGCAGCTGCTGACGATGGAGACCGTCACCATCGATCCGACCCAGCTTTCGCCCTGGGGCCAGCCGCTCGAAGTGCGAGCACCGCTGGTGCAGGCTTGGTTCGGCGATTTCGGCGCCGTGCTGGTCAATTACTCTGTGCCGGCGTCGATCATCATCACCATTCCCATCATGCTGGTGGTGGGCATCGCGCTTGAGCGCGGCATCATCAAGCATTTCTACAAGCGTCCGCATGCCGAACAGATCCTTGTGACTTTCGGCCTAGCCATCGTGGCGCAGGAAGTCATCAAGTCCTTCTTCGGACCCAACCCCATTCCCCAGCCCATGCCCACCGACCTGCGTGGCGCGGCCGATATCGGGGCCTGGCTGGGCATGCAGGCCAATGTGATCACCTATCCGATCTGGCGCCTGGTCTACTTCCTGTTCGCCGGCGTGATCATCGGCGCGGTGTTTGCCTTCCTGCAGTTCACCACATTCGGCATGGTCGTCCGCGCCGGCATGGCCGATCGCGAAACGGTTGGGCTGCTGGGCATCAATATTGACCGGCGTTTCACCATCATGTTCGGCCTCGCCGCCGTCGTCGCCGGCGTTGCCGGGGTGATGTACACGCCGTTGCTGCCGCCGAACTATCATATCGGCATGGACTTCCTGGTGCTCAGCTTCGTGGTTGTCGTGGTGGGCGGCATGGGCTCGCTGCCCGGCGCCGTGGCCGCGGGCTTCCTGCTCGGCATCCTGCAATCCTTTGCGTCCATGACGCAGGTGAAAGCCCTCATCCCCGGCATCGACCAGATCATCATCTATCTCGTCGCCGTGGTTATCCTGCTGGTTCTTCCGCGTGGCCTGTTCGGTCGGCGCGGCGTGATGGAGGCCTGATATGCTGGCCATGTCCCGCAACGACATTCTGCTGTTCCTGGGCTTCACCATTGCGGTGCTGGCCATGCCGATCTGGCTGCAGCCCTTCGGGGCTGCCTATCCGGACCTGCTGCAGCGCTTCATGATCTTCGGCATCTTCGCCGTGGGCTTCAACATCCTGTTCGGCCTCACCGGCTATCTCAGCTTCGGCCACGCCGCCTTCTTCGGCGTCGGGTCCTATGCCGCCGTCTGGTCGTTCAAGCTGCTGAGCCTGGACGCCATCCCGGCCATGATCTTCGCCGTCTTGGTCTCGGGCGTCTTCGCCCTGGTCATCGGCTATCTCAGCCTGCGCCGCTCGGGCATCTACTTCTCCATCCTGACCCTGGCCTTCGCGCAGATGAGCTATAACCTGGCCTATTCCGTGCTGACGCCGATCACCAATGGCGAAACCGGCCTGCAGCTGACGCTCGCCGATCCGCGCCATGTCGATCGCATGTTCGGTGAGGCCATGCCCGGCCAGCCGGTGCCGACGCTTCTGGGCCAGTCGCTGGGTGGCTTTGCCGGCTTCTACTTCTGTGCCGGCTTCCTGATCATCGCCTTCTTCATCGCCCAGCGGATCACCAATTCGCCCTTCGGCATGATGCTCAAGGGCATCAAGTCCAACCAGACGCGCATGAACTATACCGGCTTCAACACCAAGCCCTATACGCTGGCCGCATTCGTCATCTCGGGCATGTATGCCGGTCTGGCCGGCGCATTGCTGGCCGTCACCGACCCGCTGGCCGGTGCCGAGCGCATGCAGTGGACGGCTTCGGGCGAAGTGGTGCTGATGACCATCCTGGGTGGCGCCGGCACGCTGGTCGGCCCGGTGATCGGCGCCTGGCTGATCAAGTATTTCGAGAACATCTTCTCGGCCATCAACGAAACCATCCTCGCCCGATTCTGGGACTTCCTGCCCGACGGGCTGGACCATGCCGCCGTCATCGTCAGCTCCAAGTTCGTCGGCGAGGGCTGGTTCCTGACGCTGGGCCTGGTCTTCGTGCTGATCGTGGTCTTCCTGCCCGGCGGGATCATGGAGGGGGTGCGCCGCATCGCGCATCTCTTCAACCGCCCGGACAAGTCGTCCCCGAGCCAGGGCAAGGCTGCCCCACAACCACAACCCGCCGAATAGGACGTCACCGCCATGAGCACACCCAATGTCGTCCTGCATGTTGCCGACGTCCACAAGCGCTTCGGAGGGCTCCACGCCCTTGCCGATATCGACCTGCAGGTGGAAGAAGGCCAGACCCATGCCATTATCGGCCCCAATGGGGCCGGCAAATCCACCCTGCTCAACGTCATCATCGGCAAGCTGGCACCGACCAGCGGCCAGGTGGTGTTCGACGGGGCGGTCCTGACGGGGCGCAAGCCCTATCAGATCAACCAGCTCGGCATTGCCCGCGTGTTCCAGACGCCGGAAATCTTCGCCGATCTCAGCGTGCTGCATAATGTGATGATCCCTGCCCTCGCCAAGCGCGACGGCGCCTTCAAGCTCAACATGCTGCGCTCGCTCGACAGCGAGGTCAGCATCCGCCAGGAGGCCGAGCATATGCTGGAAGATGTCGGCATGCTCAGCAGCCAGGACATGCATGCCGGCAGCCTCAGCCGTGGCGACAAGCGCCGCATGGAGCTGGCCATGTGCCTGATCCAGCATCCGCGCCTGCTGCTGCTCGACGAGCCGACGGCCGGCATGAGCCGGCACGACACCAATACCACCATTGAACTGCTCAAGAAGATCAAGAGCCGCGGCATGACCAAGGTCATCATCGAGCACGACATGCATGTGGTCTTCTCGCTGGCCGACAAGATCTCGGTGCTTGCGCAGGGCCGCATCATCGCCGATGGCACGCCCGACCAGGTGCGCGGCAATCCCAAGGTCCAGGAAGCCTACCTCGGAGGTACCCATTGATGAGTGCTATCGCCATGGAGACCCAGATAGTGGCCAACAGCAGCCAAGCCGCTTCAATCGAAACCACAAGGCCGTTCTTCTCGATCCGGGACATGCACGCCTATTATGGCGAGAGCTATATCGTGCAGGGCGTCTCGCTCGATGTCCGCCAGGGCGAGATCCTCGCCCTGCTGGGCCGGAACGGCGCCGGCAAGACGTCGACGCTGCGCACCATCGCACGCACCGACACGCCGCAGCTGCGGCAGGGCGAAATCTGGCTGGACGGCCAGCCGATCCACCAGATGAAGTCCTTCGAGGCAGCCCGTGCCGGCATCCAGCTGGTGCCGGAAGATCGCCGCATCATTGCCGGCCTGACCGTCGAGGAGAATATCACCCTCGCCAAGGTCGCGCCGGGCAATGGCTGGGATCTGGACCAGATCTACCAGAGCTTCCCGCGCCTAGCCGAACGCCGCAAGCAGGAGGGCGTGACGCTGTCGGGCGGCGAGCAGCAGATGCTGGCCATTGCCCGCGCGCTGGCACGCGACCTCAAGCTGTTGCTGCTGGACGAGCCCTATGAGGGCCTCGCGCCGGTGATCGTGCACGAGATCGAGCGGATCCTCCATTCGATCAAGCCAATGGGCATCACCACGATCATTGTCGAACAGAACGCCGTGGCCGCGCTCAAGCTGGCCGACCGCGCCGTCATCCTCGATACCGGTGAAGTCGCCTTCGCCGGTACCGCCAAGGAGGTTCTCGACAATACCGAGCTTCGCCACGAATACCTCGCCATCTGAGGATTTGCGGCGATCTGACATCCTTACCCTGGGTCTTTCGGCACAAGGCATTCCGCCGATCTCACCCTCTCCCCACCGGGAGGCCCAGGGTACGGATTTCTACTCTTCCGCCGGTTCCGGCGGCACAGCGGCGATAGAAATCCCCTCGCCTTCCAGCGCGTCGCGGACGTCTCGCGCCAGATCGACCGCGCCGGGCGTATCGCCATGCAGGCATATCGAGCGGGCGGCTGATTTCAGCACCGTTCCGTCAATGGCGACGATTTCGCCGGCCTTGGCCAGCCGCAGGCAGCGTTCGATCACCGCCTCGCTGTCGTGGATCACGGCCCCCTCCTGATTGCGCGGCACCAGCAGTCCATCAGCGGTATAGGCACGGTCGGCATAGGCCTCGCGGATCAGCGGCATGCCAACCGCCTTGGCCGCGCGCACCTGCTGGCTGTTGTCGAGCGCCAGCACCGCCATCTGCGCATTCATGGCCTGGATGGTGGCGAAGATACCCACGGCAAAGGCCAGCTCCTCGGCGGTCTGGTTGGCCAGCGCGCCGTGCAGCTTCACGTAGGAGAGCGGAACGCCCACTTCGTCGGCGATGAAGCGGACAAGGAAGAGCTGGCTCCTGATCTGGCCCAGCAGCTGGTCCAGCGGCATGACCACGCGGAAGCGGCCGAAGCGCTTGGGGTCGGCATAGCCGGGATGGGCGCCTGCGCGGACGCCGCGGGCCTTGCACAGCTTGAGGATCCGCCGGATCGTCGGCGCGTCGCCGGCATGGCCGCCACAGGCGATTGAGGCGCTCGAGACGATCTCCAGCAGATCGTCATCGGTGCCCATCCCCTCCCCCAGATCGGCATTGAGATCGATGGAGGTCATCGCTGGCGGCTCCGTAGCAGCTGGTGGGCATGGTGGAGGGTGATCGGGGTGAAGGCAACGGACGTTCCAGGCCGCAGCTGGGCAAAGCGGTCAAGATCGACCGTGACCACGGTCGCGATACGCGGATAGCCGCCTGTCGGCTGATGGTCGCGCATCAGCACGATCGGGGTTCCGTCACCCAGGATCTGGATGTCTCCCGGCACGATGGCGTCGGACACAAGGGAGAGCACCCTTGCATCCGCGAAGACTCCATCCACGTCATCCAGCCGCACGCCCATGCGATCGAGGCGCGGCGATATGGTGAACGTCCCGTCCAGAAAGCGCTGGCGCAGCTCTTGCGGGAAACTGTCGGCATGCAGCCCCCAGATCACGCGGATCGGCCCCTCCGCCTGCTCCGGCATGACGGGCACAGTGCCTGTGCCGCCGCCGGACAATTCGATGACATCGCCGACGCGCAAGGCGCGTCCCTCGATACCGCCCAGTCCGGCGCGGCTGCTGGTGGCGATACTGCCCATCATCGGCTTGGCCACGATGTCGGCATCGAAACGCAGATAGCCATAATTGCCCCAGCTGCCTGGCGTCACGGCCAGGGTATCGCCGGCTTCCAGCATCACGGTGCCGGGCCAATCCTGCACCATGCCGTTGCGCCGAACGACGAAATCGCCGCCGGCAAATCCTACCCGGCAGCTACCACTGGCCAGGCGGATATCGAGGCCTGCCGTGGTGAACTCGATGCCGCCGCTTCCACCGCCGGAAAGCTGACCGGCCAGAGCAAATGCTGCGCGATCCATCGGCCCCGAGGCGCTGATGCCGTGCAGCAGCATGCCGAAGCGGCCCTCGTCCTGGATGCTGCTCAGCGGCCCTGCCCGCATGACCGTCAGGATGGCGCTCATCGCACCGCCTCGAACTGGATCGTGTCGCCTGCCGTCAGCCGGGTGGGCCTTTGCTTGGTGGGCTCGAAATTGTTGAAATCGGTATGGCCGATGACATGCCAGCCCGTGGGCATTTCGGTTGCGGCAATTGCCGTCTGGCCGGCCGCGAACAGCACGCTGCCGGCAGGCACGGCGGGCCGGACGGCCATGCGCCTGGGCAGCACCAGGACCTGGGGATGCAGGCCGCAATAGACAAAGCCCGGCGCGAATCCGGTGGCGAGGACACGCAACGGGGACGCATTGTGAGCCGCGATGAAGGCCCCACCGGTCATGCCCAGGGCGGAAGCGGTCTCCTCCAGATCGGGACCATCGAACACGACGGGGATGGTCCAGCCATGCGGCTTCCGCTTGTCGGATGCCAGGCCAGACAGCCGCAGCCGCACTTCACCCAGGATCGTCTCTGGCGTCGCCGCGCATGGATCGTAGCGCAGCAGCACAGAGACCAGGTTGGGCATGACCTCGAGAACGCCCGGCACCGGCGCCCGCGCCAGTGCAGAAGCGAAGGCAATGGCGGCGCGGTTGGCGTCGTCCGTCAGAGTGGTGCCAAAGCGCACCAGAAAGGAACTGTCGCCGAGCGGGATCAGCGTCGGCATCGGGAAAGTTTCGGAGGCGGACGAGCCTGCCACGACGCAGCCTCCTCGGCTGGAACATGCAGCAAGTCCTGTCGGACCCGCCCGGATCAGTCAACCCGGTCCATAAGCGTGGGGCTCTGCCCCGCTCGGAAGACCGTTCGTTGGCGCCAATGTCGCCTGGGCGCATTGGCCGGATTTGACCTGCCGGGTCGGTAGCGTCCGGTCAGTTCGGGTCTTTGCCGTCCTGTTCGACCACAGCGTCGAAAAGCTCTCTGGCTTGCCCGGCCCCGATCGCCTCGATGGCGACCGCGGCAATGGCAGCAAAAAGCTCTGCGATTTCCTGGGGATCGGTGATTTCGGCGTCGTCGTCTTCGGCGTCGGCGTTAATCAGAGTGAACACAATAACGCGCCTCCAAGTTAGCCAATGGAGTGATTGTGCGGCGATTCCCGTTACGGAATAAATAATGGAAATTGGCAGAAGCCTGCGCACAGGCCGATTGTCAGAAGGGGCAGCAGCCCTTACTCTTGCCCCGCCTCAAGATTGTCGAGATAGGATTCGATCTCGTCCAGCGTTGCCGAGAATGGCTGGGGCACATTTCCGTAAATCACCTTGAAGCTCTCGTCCTCGCGCAGCGCGTGGCCGCCCTTGCCGCCCTGCACCTTGATCTTCTCGGCGGTGAGGATGGTCAGGCCATGCCGGGCGGCAATACGCTTCATCCGGCGCATGCGCGATGCATCAAATTCCTTCCGGCTCACTTGTCTTCCTTTACTTCGATACGAGAGCGACTGGCGAAACTCCGCCAGTTACCTGCTTGGGCTGGCGAACCTACTCGAAGGCGCCGGCCGATGCAAAACCCTCAATTGACCGGGGCCTGAGCCGCAGGATCGACGCTCGCGTGACCGGCGGTGGCCAGGGCTATGTTGGCCTCGAAGATGGTTCCGCCTTCCGTTCGCAGCTCGTAGCGCCCGGCCATCTGGCCGACAACACCCTTGATCAGCCTTATGCCCATTCCAGAACTGGGAATGGTCTCGCCCAGTCCCACGCCGTTGTCGGCAACTGTCAGGTCGGCCCGGCCCTTGCCGGCCGCCTTCAGCTTGATGCGGATTTCGCCCTCCTGGCCGTCGGGAAAGGCATATTTGAGCGCGTTGGTGATGAGTTCGCTGAGCAGCAGCGCCAGCGGGGTGGCGTGATCGCGGTCCACCATCACATGGTCCAGCTCATAGGTGGCCGTGACCGACGATCCATAGGCAGCGATCACCTCATCCACGATCACCGGGACGAAGTCCTCGGCATCGATGTCGACATAGCGGTCGAACTGATAGATGTGCTCGTGCATGGCGGCCATGGCGGCGAGCCGACTCTGCAGATCGAGCTTGGCCGAGGCCGGCATGTCCTGCATCCGCACCAGGGACTGCACGGACTGCAGATTGTTCTTCACCCGATGGTGGATCTCTCTGAACAGCAGGATATTGGCCTCCACCGCCTCCTCGAGCTCGCGTCCCCGCTTTGCATCGCGGAACAGCAGGCGGATGATCCAGACCGAGCCGAAGACCAGACCCAGTATGATCGGCGACACGATAATGAAGACCGCGGTGACGGCGCCGTTGAATTCCTGCCAGGTGCTGTCCGAGGAAATCGAGGCCAACGCCACGATCTCGGTATTTTCAACGCGTCGATAGCTGACCACCCGGGCCACGCCGTCGAGCGGCGATGAAGGCGACGCATAGGTGCCGTTCGGCGAGGCCGGCAGGTATTCGGTGAATAGCGGATGCTCGCTCAGGTCTACCGGCCCCGTGGCAGGCGGATAGCGCGCGATCAGCTTGCCGTCGGAGCGGATCAGGCTGATGGACGACTGCTCGTCAAAATCCAGCGTCGACCACAACAGGTCGATCACCGTCGAGGGGAAAGACACCATGATGGCGCCGGCAAACTCCCCATTGCGTTCCACGCGCTTGCTGAAGGCAAAGATATTGGCGCCGTTGATGCGGCTGATGATGGCGGACGACATATAGAACGGTGCGCCGTCCCGAACCCTCGCGAAGTAATCGCGATCGGCGATCGATACGGATTCTGCACCCGGCACTGTCGAGAATATGGTCTGCGCATTGGCGTCGACGACATAGACATCTACCTGTGCGGGCAGGCCGTTGAGCGCCACCTGCAGGGAATCGATCTGGTCGAGCATGGTCGGGCCGAGCGCGGCATCGACACGGCGCAGGGTCTGGTTGGCGACTTCATTGATCCAGGCGGCATTGGTGGCCACCACCTGCGCCGCTGCGGCGGAGCGTTCCTCCAGCGTTGTCGCCGTCTGGCGCACGCCCTGGACCAGGAAATAGCCGAAAATCCCGGCAAAAGCCGCCAGGAAAAGGATCAGCAGGGTCAGCGCTACCGGAATGGCGGAAATTCGTCTCGCGCGGCCGGTTTGAGATTGATCCAGCACTGCCTCCTCTTTTGCGAGTTCTTATAAAGCGTGCCGCATCAAAGGGCTAGGCTGGGCGGTGTGCGACGGGAGGAAGTCGGATCACGTTTTTGTCCATGCAATAGCCAGACGCAGCGCTACTCGCCGGAATTGATCTGGATCAGTTGGGCGCCTGGGCGGACGTGGTAACTTTCTTTGTGTTGTCCAGTCACTCGACTGGTGTGAGGTGCAACATGACCGATCCCGTAAATTATGCCGGCCGGCTCGAGATAGACTATCCGGCGCAGCTCGACCGACTGACGACCTTCTTTCGACCATTATGGGCCATTCCGATCGTCATCATCCTCGCCCTGGTTTCCGGGCCGGGTGGGGGTCAGCATATCGACCATGCCGGGCGCGTTGTCGGGTCAACCGGCGGCGGCATCTCGGCCGGTCTCTTCATGGCGACGGTCCTGATGATCGTGTTCCGGCAGCGCTATCCGCGCTGGTGGTTCGACTTCTCCCGCGAGCTGGGTCGCTTCGGCATGCGGGTGACCGCCTACCTCTTCCTTTTGACCGATAAGTATCCCTCGACCGTCGAAGAGCAATCCGTCCATCTGGAGGTGGATTATCCCGACGTTGAACGAGACCTCAATCGCTGGCTGCCGCTGGTGAAGTGGCTGCTAGCCATCCCGCACTATATTGTCCTGGCGGTGCTGACCCTGCTCGCTATCCTCGCGACGATCGTGGCGTGGTTCGCCATCCTGTTCACGGGACGCTATCCGCGGCCGCTGTTCGATTTCGTCGTCGGGGTTGGGCGTTGGGCCGTTCGGGTCTGGGCCTATGCGTTCCTGCTGGTAACGGACATCTATCCGCCGTTCATTTTGCGGTCATAGTGGTGACCAAAACGTGGCAGGAAGGCTGGCGGGTAGAGAGGGATTCGAACCCCCGGAACGCTTTCACGTTCGCCGGTTTTCAAGACCGGAGCAATCAACCGCTCTGCCATCTACCCGTGACGTGAGCGTTTAGCGATAGAGCGCCGGGCTGTCCAGCCCGGCGCACGGCCTTATGGCAGCAGGATCACCGAGCCGGTGGTCTCGCGATTCTCCAGCGCCCGGTGTGCCTCGGCGGCGTCGGCCAGCGCGAATGTTCGCCCGATCTCCACCTTGATCGCACCACTCGCGACCGCCTCGAACAGGCTCGCCGCCCCCTCCACCAGCTCGGCACGCGTCCCCATGTAATGCGCGCCAGTCGGCCGCGTCACATAGAGCGAGCCCTTGCGGGCAAGGAGCGTCACGTCGGGGATGCTGACCACGCCCGAAGCATTGCCGAAACTGGCCAAAAGGCCGCGTGGCCGCAGGCAATCGAGTGACTTCTCGAAGGTGGCCTTGCCGACGCCGTCATAGACGACATCCACGCCCCTGCCCCCGGTCAGTTCACGTACGCGGGCCGCGAAATCCTCGGTTCGGTAGTTGATCACATGGTCGCAACCATGCGCCTTGGCCAGCGCCACCTTGTCGTCACTGCCGGCCGTGCCGATCACCGTGGCGCCAAGCGCCTTGGCCCATTGCGTGGCGATGAGACCCGTACCGCCAGCGGCGGCGTGCCACAGAATCGTCTCGCCCCGCGCCACGGGCCAGGTCTTGAACAGCAGGTAATAGGCCGTCAGCCCCTTGAGCATTATGGCTGCGGCCGTCTGGTCAGAAATGCCGGCCGGAATGTGGACCATCCGGTCCGCCGGCGCCAGGCGCTCGGCCGCATAGGCACCCACCTGGCCCTGATAGGCAACGCGGTCGCCCACGGCGAACCCGGTCACACCCTCGCCGAGAGCCGTGATGACACCCGCGCCCTCATTGCCGGCAACGAAGGGCAATTGCACGGGGTAGAGGCCGCTGCGCTGGTAGGTGTCGATGAAGTTGAGGCCGATTGCGGTCTGGCGCAGCGCGACCTGGCCGGGACCAGGGCTGGCCAATGGCCAGTCCTCGAGGTTCATGACTTCCGGCCCGCCGAGCTGGCGGACGATGACCGCGCGGGTCATTTCGGCGTCTTGGGCTTGCGGGGCGCCGATTTCGGCCGAGCCTGTGCGCGCGCGGTCGGCGTGGTGCGGGGACCAGGCCTCTTGCCCGTGACGGCTGCAACGCCGGCTGCGGCAGAGACAGAGCCGGTATCGCCGGTGAACGGGGTAAACTCAGCCCTGGTTGCTCCACCCTTGCTGGCTAGCTTGCGCTGCTTGGCGATGATGTTGATCGACTCCACCAGGACCGAGAAGCCCATCGCGGCGTAGATATAGCCCTTTGGAATGTGGAACCCGAGGCCGTCCGCCACCAGCGTCACGCCGATCAGCAGCAGGAAGGCCAGGGCCAGCATCTTGGTGGTCGGATGGTCGGCAACGAACTTGGCGACAGGGCCCGAAGCCACGAACATCACCGCAACGGCGACGATGACAGCGGCGATCATGACTTCCACATGCTCGGCCATGCCGACGGCCGTCACGATGGAGTCGATGGAGAAGACCATGTCGATGACGATGATCTGCGCGATGATGGCCGCAAAGGTCGCGGTAGCCTTGGAGGCCATGTCGGACTCATGTGGCTCCTCGATGGCGGCATGCATCTCGTGGGTGGCCTTGTAGACGAGGAACACGCCACCCGCGATCAGGATGATATCCTTCCAGGACAGGTCGAGGCCGAAAGCGGAAATCGCCGGCTGTGTCAGGCTGATGATCCAGCTGATGACCAGCAGCAGCAGAATGCGGAAGATCAGCGCCAGCGCCAGGCCAATCTTGCGCGCCTGATCCGCCTGCTCCTTGGGGAGACGCGACACCAGAACCGAAATGAAGACGATGTTGTCGATACCGAGCACGATTTCCATCACCGTGAGGGTACCAAAGGCGATCCATACATTGGGATCGGCCAATAGCTCTAGCATTGTCGGCTCCATTTCGAGTCTTGTTGGTCTGCCTATCTAAGCGGAGCTTTGCGCAGGCGAAAGGCCATGTGTGAGAGTTTTCCTCCATGTGCGGCGTTGGCGGCACAAAGGACGCACCACGAAGGCTGGCTTCGGCGCGTGGTCGGATGCTAGCCTTGCAGGCAACTGCATCACGAGTGACTCCATGGAATCGTTCACCCCTCTCACCGCCGCCATCGGCGGCGGCCTTATCGGCCTTGCCACGGCGGTCCTCTGGCTCGGCAATGGCCGCATCGCCGGCATATCCGGCATTTTCGGCCAGTTGCTGCCGCCGGCCCAGACCGTGGTCTGGCGCCTGGTGTTCCTGGTCGCTCTCGTGATGGCCACGTTCGGCGCTGCATGGCTCTTCCCCGGCCTGGGTGTGGGAGGTGAAGTGCCGGCTGAGCTCGTGGCTGCGCCGGCTGCCTGGGGCGTGTCGACGCCTGTCTGGCTTGCCATTGCCGGCCTCTTGACCGGTATCGGCACCAAGATCGGCAATGGCTGCACGTCCGGCCACGGGGTCTGCGGACTGGCACGACTATCGCTGCGCTCGCTGGTGGCGGTTATCGTGTTCTTCAGCGTGGCGATCGTCACGGTCGCCGTCACGGGGATCGTCTGATGGCCAGTCTCAAGCTACCCTACCTGGCAACGGCCGCGCTCAGCGGCGGACTGTTCGGCGCCGGGCTCTATGTCTCGCAGATGGTCGACCCCCTCAAGGTGCTGCGTTTCCTCGACTTCGGCGCCATTCCGTCCGGCGGCTGGGACCCCAGCCTTGCCTTCGTCATCGGCCCGGCAATCGTGGTCATGTTCATCGCCATCCGCCTCGGCCGACGCCGTGACGCGCCCCTGTTCGACAGCAGCTTCCACGAGCCGGAATACCGAAGAGTCGACGGACGCCTGATCGGCGGCGCGGCGATGTTCGGCATCGGATGGGGCATGGCAGGCATTTGCCCTGGCCCGGCCATATCTCTCATCGCCTTCATGCCCGACAATCTCTGGATATTCCTTGCTGCCATGTTTGCCGGGTCGCTGGCGGGTAGCGTGATCGTCCCGAGCGGCCATGCCAGACGACTGGCGGACGCACAATGAGTGCCTATGATGCCGATGCCATCGTGGTTGGCGGGGGCCTTGCCGGGGTCGCCGCCGCTATCGCCGTTGCCAAGTGCGGCCTGAAGACCCTTCATCTCGCGCCGGTCGGCCCACCGGATCTGCGCACCTCCGCACTGATGATGCCGACCGTCGACTATCTGCGCGATGCGGGCCTTGTCGACGATCCGGCAGCAGTCGGCCACGCGCTGATTCAGATACGCATCATCGACGCCACTGGGCGGCTCATTCGCGCGCCCGAGACCTTGTTCGATGCCGCCGAGGCCGGACTGGACGCCTTCGGCTGGAATTTTGCCAATGCGCGGCTGATGGAGCGCTTCCACGCCGTCGCCGAGGGGCTGGGCAATCTGGAAACCCGCAACGTTGGCGTTACCGTTCTTGGTGCCGACCATACACTGACGTTGGGCGACGGATCCGTCCTGCGGGCGCCACTGATCGTCGGCGCCGACGGGAAGAAGTCCCTGATCCGGAGCGCGGCCGGCTTCCATATCCGCGAAACGGAGTTCCGCCAGGCCGCCCTGGTCTGCGACCTCGATCTCGGACGGACTATTGGAGGCACGTCGGTCGAGTTCCATTACCCCCAGGGTCCCTTCACCCTGGTGCCCGCCGGCGGCACGCGCGCCAATCTGGTGTGGATCGATGACCGCGCCCTGCTTGAGCAGGCGAGGGCCTCTGGGGAAGAGGCACTGGCGACTAGGTTCCTCGAAAAGTCGCAAGGCCTGTTTGGCGCCATTTCCCTGGCCAGCCCCGCCTTCGTCTTTCCGCTCAGTACGCTGAGCGTTGACGCGGCCGGCGCCGACGGCGTGGTCCTGGTGGGCGAAGCCGCCCATGCCTTCCCCCCGATCGGGGCACAGGGGCTCAACCTTGGCTTGCGCGACGTTGCCGACCTGGCGGCCGCCTTGGCCTCGGCTGACCGCGGCAGGCCAGATTGGGCCATCGGGGTCAGCACCGACTATTCCCGCCGTCGTGCGAGCGATCTCGCTCGGACCGGGGGCATGGTCGATACGCTGTTCCGCTCCCTGCTGGCCGATATGATTCCCGCCCAGGCGCTACGCGCTGGTGGGCTGTGGGCGCTCAAGCTCGCCCCAGGCTTGCGCAAACAGGCCTTTGCCATCGGCATGGGTCGGCGCTGACGTCCGGACGAAAAAAGGGCGCGGTTGCCCGCGCCCTTTGTGCAAATATCAGTCTATCTTACTGTGCAGTAGGTGCAGCCGAGGTTTCCGTACCCTCGGCCGGCGCGGCGGCGCCTCCGTCAAGCTGCTGACGCAGCTGCTCGGCGCGATCCTGCAGGACCTGTTCCAGAGCGTTCTCACCCGAAGTTTCCTGACGGAACTCCTCAAAGGTCAGCGCTGCCTCGCCATCATAGGCGGCGGTGAAGCCGGCCAGGGTGATGTCGATGGTCAGGTCCTGATTCTGGCGGTTCTTGGCGGTAAGCTTGAGCGTGCCGCCCTTCTTGAGCGAGTTCACATACTGCTCGTTGATCACCAGCTGCGTCGCGCAGGAGGTGGGGTCACACAGCATGTAGGGTACGCGGATTGGCTTGGCGCCATCGATCTGCCAGGTCAGGCCGAATGGCAGGAGCACGCCAAGCGGTACGGCAGCCACTGCCAGCAGACGGCTTTCCTGGCCCGGATCGTCACGCAGCAGGAACGAACCGAGGAACTGGCCATTGGCCAGGACAACCTGGCGCATGATGCAAGCCTTCTGCCCATCGGGCAGCGGGTCGCAGACCTTGAGCCAGTTCTGGCTGCCGGCGGCGGCAGCATCGGCGGGCGCAGCGGCAGCGTCAGTCGCGGCAGGCGCATCGGCCGGGGCCTCTGCAGCCGGTGCCTCGGCGGGGGCGGCGTCCTGGGCGAAGGCCGACAGGGGGGACAGCATGAGCGCGGCCACCGCAATACCGGCGACGAGGGGTTTCCTGAAGTTCATAGAATTTCCTTGGCTTCTTTGGCAGTCCCGGTGGCCTGATGCCACCTTGAAAATCGAACTGCCCTTCAAGTGCTGAAATCGGGCAATAACATGACCAATACAGCTTGCCAAAGGATTATGGCAGGACAGGGTTGATGCAGGTCGCTCAGGCAACATTTTCTGCCAGTTTTGCTAGGCGCGACAGGATTGCTGCGGCCCCTTTGAGGCGGTCATTCGGGGTTGGCCAGTTGCGGGCGAACACGAGTTTCTGATCGGGCTTGATGCGCACCTGGTTGGCCGGGTCGCTGACCAGCCTGACCAGCGCGCCCGGATTGGGGAATTCCTTGTTGCGCAGGGAGATGACCGCGCCTTTGGGGCCAGCGTCGACCTTTTCGACATTAGCCTGCCTGCACAGGGCCTTGACCAGGATAACCTTGAGCAGCGCCTCGACCTCTTCTGGCAGCGGGCCGAAGCGGTCGATCAGCTCGGCACCAGCCGCGTCGATGTCGCGAATGTCGGTGAGGTCGCCCAGGCGCCGATAGAGCTGCATACGCAGCTGGAGATCGGGAATGTAGTGCTCGGGGATCATCACCGGCATGCCCAGCGAAATCTGCGGGCTCCACTCGTTGCGGTCCTCGTAGTCTTCCTCGCCGCTCTTGAGATTGGCCACGGCCTCTTCCAGCATCGACTGGTACAGCTCGAAGCCCACCTCCCGGATATGGCCCGACTGCTCGTCGCCAAGCAGGTTCCCTGCCCCGCGGATATCAAGGTCGTGGCTGGCCAGCTGGAAGCCGGCACCCAGGCTCTCGAGCGATTGCAGTACGCCCAGACGGCGTTCCGCGGTGTCGGTCAATTTTCTGTCAGGCGGCACGGTGAACAGGGCATAGGCGCGTGCCTTGGCGCGGCCGATGCGCCCGCGGATCTGGTAGAGCTGGGCGAGGCCAAAATGGTCGGCGCGGTGCACGATCAAGGTATTGGCGTTGGGAATGTCCAGCCCCGATTCGACGATGGTCGTCGCCACCAGCACGTCGAACTTGTTGTCGTAGAAGGCATTCATGATGTCGTCGAGCTCGCCCGGCGCCATCTGGCCATTGGCCACGACATAGGACACTTCGGGCACCTGCGCCTTGAGGAAATCGGCGATTTCGTGCTGATCGGTGATGCGCGGCACGACATAGAAGCTCTGGCCGCCGCGATATTTCTCGCGCAGCAGCGCTTCGCGCACGGACAGCGCGTCGAAGGGCGCAATAAAAGTGCGGATGGCCAGCCGGTCGACCGGAGGGGTGGCCAGTAGAGACAGATCGCGTACCCCGGTCAGGGCCAGTTGCAGGGTGCGCGGAATCGGCGTCGCCGTCAGCGTCAGCACATGCACATTGGCCTTGAGCTCCTTGAGGCGCTCCTTGTGGCCCACGCCGAAATGCTGTTCTTCGTCGATAATCAGCAGGCCGAGGTCCTTGAACTTGATGGTCTTCGAAAGCAGGGCGTGGGTGCCAACCACGATATCGACCTGACCGTCGGCCAGACCTTCCTTGGTCGCCTTGAGTTCTGCCGCACTGACCATGCGCGAGGCATGGCGCACCCGTACCGGCAGGCCGGTGAAGCGTTCGGAGAAGGTCTTGAAATGCTGCCGCGCCAGCAGCGTTGTGGGCACGACCACGGCCACCTGCTTGCCGCTCAGCGCCACGGCAAAAGCTGCACGCAGCGCCACTTCGGTCTTGCCGAAGCCCACGTCGCCGCAGACGAGGCGGTCCATGACGCGGCCCGAGGTCACGTCATCGAACACCGCCTCGATGGCAGCCATCTGGTCCTCGGTTTCCTCATAGGGGAAACGCGCCGCGAATTCGTCATAGGCACCCGGATTGATCTCGACCACATCCGCCTTGGTGAGCAGACGCGCGGCGGCGATCTTGATGAGCTGCTCCGCCATCTCGCGGATGCGCTTCTTGAGCTTGCCCTTCTTGGCCTGCCAGGCGACCCCACCCAGCTTGTCCAGCGTGACGTGGCCGTCGTCGGAACCGTAGCGCGTCAGCAGTTCGATGTTCTCGACCGGCAGGTAGAGCTTGGTCTCCCCGCCATATTCGAGCTCGACGCATTCATGCGGCGCGCCGCCGGCCTCGATGACCTTAAGTCCGAGGAAACGGCCGATGCCGTGATCGACGTGCACCACCAGATCGCCCGCCGCAAGGCTGGCCGCCTCGGTGAGCGCGTCGCTGGCCTTCTTCTTGCGCTGCGGCCGCAGGATGCGTTCGCCGAGAATGTCCTGTTCGGACAGGACCAGCAGGTCCTTGGTCTCGAAGCCGGTTTCAAGCGGCAGCACGACCAGCGATGTGGTCGCCGCACTCGTTGTCTCGGCATCGCGCCAGTTTTCGGCGAGGCGCGGATTGGTGAGGCCGTGGTCCTTGAGCACCTGGACCATGCGGTCGCGTGTACCCGTACTCCAGCAGGCGACGACAGCGCGCCGGCCATTGCGGCGCTCAGCCAACAGCCGATCGACGACCGACTGGAACAGATTGGTATCAGTGGCCTGCCGTTCGGCAGCGAAGCTCGGCGCAATGTGCCCGCCGGCGTCGTCCGCTGCCTTGGTGCCCGGCGCCATGAACTGCGACAGCTGCACAACCGAAGCACCGGCCAGTGTGTAGGGGTGGGCGTCCACCGCATAGAGCAATTCGGGCTTTATCGGCTTGTAGGGCGCCCCTGCCCCCGCCACGACTGGCAGCAGCCGGGCCGCTTCGCGGGCATCGTAATAGTCGCGCACCTGCGCCACGCGATCGGCATAGGCCTCGACGGCCTGCTCGTCGAAGACGAAGGGCGCATCACCGACATAGTCGGCGAGGGTATCGAGGTGCTCGTAGAAGAAGGGCAGCCAGTGTTCGGTGCCCGAGTAGCGCGAGCCGCCGCTGACCGACGCATAGAGGGTGTCGTCGACCGTGTTGCCACCGAATGTCGCGGTATAATTCTGGCGGAAGCGCTTGATGGTCTCGTCGGTGAGCACCACTTCGCTCATCGGCGTGAGATCCACGCGCTTGAGCGTACCCGTGGTGCGCTGGCTGTCGGGATCGAAGGTGCGGATGGATTCGAGCTGGCTGCCGAAGAAATCGAAACGCAAGGGCGATTCGGCGCTTGCCGGGAACAGGTCCACCAGCCCGCCGCGCACGGCATACTCGCCGCTTTCCCGCACGGTCGGCACGCGCAGATAGCCATTATTGGCTGCCCAGGCGATCAGCTTGTTGCTGTCGACGATGCGCCCCGTAGCGGCCGAGAAGGACATGGTTTCCACCACATCGCGCGGCGGCAGTTTCTGGATCAGCGCATTGACCGCTGTCAGTACGACGGCGCCCTTGGCGCCGCTGGTCAATGCGGCCAGCGTGTTCATGCGCGCGGCAATGGTGACGTTGTTGGGCGAGACGCGGTCATAGGGCAAGCAGTCCCACGCCGGCAGAGTCAACACGCTGTGGCCTGGCAGCATGGCGGTCAGGATGTCGGCCATGCGCTGGAGGCGACGTCCGTCGCGCGCCACAAAGACAATGCTCGCCGCATCGTCTGGCGCCGCTTCGATGCGCTGTTGCACCAGACGCGCCAGCACCATGGGCTGCATGCCGTCGGGCACATTGGCAATGGTGCGCGTGGGGCGCTGGGCGACGACTTCGTTCATTTGGCCAGCCGCGCCTGATGATCGGCAATGACCTCGGCCAAAAACGCCCGATCCACATTGGCCGGCGGCTCTTCCTGGCCCATTACCCACTTGAGCAGCGGCGGGTCTTCCTCGCTCATCAGCGCTTCAAGCCGGTCGAGCTGGGCAGCGTCCATGACTTCGGTATGGGCGTCCGCGAAGGGCCCCAAGACGAGGTCCATCTCCCGCGTACCGCGGTGCCAGGCTCGATAGCGCAACTTCTTGCGGCGCAAGGCAATGTCTTCACCGGCAGTCATTTGACGCGCCATGATCCCGAATGGTGGTTGATTGGGCCAAGTGTTTACCCGGATTGGGTGGGGTTGTCAGCCTTCAATGCCACAAGGGGTGACGGAGTTGCGGCGGGCGGCTAGCTTTGCCGCGCCAAGGAAGCCAGTACGAATCGTGTCCCGCCCAGAAAGCCTTTCGCCGCTGTTCCGCTCGCTGCATTCCATCAAGGGTGTCGGCGACAAGCTGGCTGCTTTGCTGACCCGCTATTTCGGCGCGCCGGACGGGCAGGAGGCGATTGCCCTCGATATCCTGATGCATATGCCATCGGGCATCGTCGACCGGCGCCGCGAGGTTGGGATTGCCGAGGCTTATCTCAACCAGATCGTCACGCTGCGGCTGCATATCGATCGTCACCAACCGCCCCCGCGCGGCAAGGAGCATGTGCCACATCGTGTCTTTGCCCATGATGAGACGGGTGACGTGCAACTGGTGTTCTTCCGTGCCCAAGGCGGCTGGGTGGAGAAAGCCCTTCCCGTTGGCGAAGAGCGCTTCGTCTCCGGCACGATCGGCTTTTTCAATGGCGAGAAGCAGATCACCCATCCCGACTACATCGTCGAGCCGGACAAGTTCGCCACACTGCCTCTGGTCGAGCCGGTCTATCCCCTGACCCAGGGGCTCAGTTCCAAGGCGCTGGCCAAGCTGGTGCGGCAGGTGCTCGACAGCTTGCCCGAGCTGCCGGAGTGGATCGACACCGCGACCATGACGGAACGCAAATGGCCCAGCTTTGGCGACGCCATGCGCATGGTCCACACCCCGGCATCGCCCGGCGAGGCGGAGCTATGGGCCCCTGCCCGCATGCGCCTGGCCTATGACGAATACCTCGCCGGCCAACTCACCTTGCAGCTGATCCGCTCGACCATGGTCGCGGCGCGCGGCGTGTCCCGGCAATTTACCGGCGCCATTACGCAGCGCGTAACCCAGGCGCTCCCCTTTTCGCTCACCGAGGGGCAGCAGCGCGCCGTCGATGAGATCCGCGCCGACCTCGCCTCCCCAGATCGCATGTCGCGGCTGCTCCAAGGCGATGTGGGAGCCGGCAAGACCGTCGTGGCGCTGATGGCCATGGCGGCCATGGCCGAAAGCGGCGCTCAGTCGGCCATGATGGCGCCGACGGAACTGCTGGCCAGCCAGCATTTCAAGACGCTCAAACCGCTCTGCGATGCGGCCGGCCTCGGTTGCGAACTGCTCACGGGCAAGATGCCGGCCAGCGAACGCCGTGCGAAGTTGGCCGGCATAGCCAGCGGGGAAACCGTGCTGGTGGTTGGCACGCATGCCCTGTTTCAATCCGGCGTCGAGTTTCGCAACCTCGGACTGACCGTCGTCGACGAGCAGCACCGCTTCGGCGTGCATCAGCGCCTCGCTCTATCCGACAAGGGCAAGCATACCGACCTGTTGGTCATGACGGCGACGCCGATCCCCCGCACGCTGGTGCTCACGCATTTCGGCGACATGGAGGTCAGTGTGCTCCGCGAGAAGCCGCGTGGCCGCCAGCCGATTGACACGGCCGTCCTGTCCATTGGCGACTACGCCCGTGTTATAGCTCGCCTCCAATCGCGACTGGCCGAAGGGGCGCAAGCCTTCTGGGTGTGCCCCCTGGTCGAAGAAAGCGAGCATCTGGACGTCGTGGCCGCCGAGGACCGGTTTGCTGAACTGCAGAAGGTGTTCGGCGATCAGGTCGCACTGGTGCACGGCAGGATGAGCGCCGCCGCCAAGCAGGAGGTGATGCAGCGCTTTTCTGCCAATGAACTCAAGCTGCTGGTCGCGACCACGGTCATCGAAGTGGGCGTCGACGTGCCCAATGCCTCGATCATGATTATCGAGCATGCCGAACGCTTCGGCCTTGCCCAGTTGCACCAACTCCGGGGCCGCGTCGGGCGCGGGTCACAGCGCTCCGCCTGTCTGCTGCTCTATAAGGAGCCGCTGAGCGAAACCGCCAAGGCCCGGCTGGAAACCATCAAATCCACCGAGGACGGGTTCGAAATCGCAGAACGCGACCTCGAACTGCGCGGCCAGGGCGATGTGCTGGGCACCCGCCAGTCCGGCATGCCCGGCTATCGACTGGCGGTGCCGGACGTGCATCGGCATCTGCTGGACTATGCGCATGACGACGCCAAGGCCCTGCTGGCCCGCAATCCGGGCCTGACCGGCCCGGAAGGTGAAGCGGCGCGGACGGCGCTTTACCTGTTCCGCAAGGACCTGGCGATCCCGCTGATCAGGGCCGGTTAGCGCCTACTCCACGGTCACCGACTTCGCCAGATTGCGTGGCTGGTCCACGTCCGTGCCCATGAATACGGCGGTGTGATAGGCCAGCAACTGCACCGGGATGCAGGCCAGGATCGGCGCCACAAAGCTGGAAACGTGTGGAATAACAATAATATCGGCTACGCCGTGGCCGACTGTCTCTGCACCTTCGGCATCCGTGATCAGGATGATCTTGCCGCCGCGGGCGGCGACTTCCTGCATGTTGGAGAGGGTCTTGTCGACCAGCTCGTCCGAAGGGGCGACGACGATGACGGGCATGTCTTCGTCAACGAGGGCGATGGGGCCGTGCTTGAGTTCACCTGCCGCATAACCTTCGGCGTGGATGTAGCTGATTTCCTTGAGCTTCAGCGCGCCTTCCATGGCGATGGGGAACATCGGACCGCGGCCGAGATAGAGCACGTCCTTGGCCTTTGACAGGCGTTTGGCGATGTCCATGATCTGGGTTTCGGTCGCCAGTGCCTGCGAGACTGCTGCAGGCAAGCTGGTCAGTGCCCGCACGCATGCTTGCTCTTTGCTTGCATCCAGCACGCCCCGGGCACGACCCGCCGCGATGGCGAGGCTGGCCAGTGCGGTCAACTGCGCCGTCAGCGCCTTGGTGGAAGCGACGCCAATCTCGGGACCGCAGAGAATGGGGAACACGACGGACGATTCACGGGCGATCGTCGATTCCAGCGTGTTGACCAGCGACGCCACGTGCTGGCCTTGCCTAGCGCAATAGCGCAGGGCCGCCAGCGTGTCGGCGGTCTCGCCGGACTGGGAGATGAACAGGGAGAGACCACCCTTTTCCAGCGGCGGCTCGCGGTAGCGGAATTCGGAGGCCACGTCGATATCGACCGGCAGGCGGGCATAGCGCTCGAACCAGTATTTTGCGACGGCGCCGGCGAGGTAGGCGGTGCCGCAGGCACTGATGGTCAGACGGCTGAGATCGGCCCATTCGAAGGGCAGCGCCTCGCGGATCGCGACCGTTTCAGCGCCCATATCCACATAGTGGCTCAGGGTATGCGAGATGGTTTCGGGCTGCTCATAGATTTCCTTGGCCATGAAATGGCGGTGGTTGCCCTTGTCCACCATCAGCGCCGACGTCTGCGAAATCAGCTGCTCGCGCTGAACGATGGCGTCCTTGCCATCGCGGATGGTGACGCCCTGGGGGGTGATCACCGCCCAGTCGCCATCCTCGAGATAGGTGAGGCGCGAGGTAAAGGGGGCGAGGGCCATGGCGTCGGAACCGAGATACATCTCGGTCGTGCCATAGCCGATGGCCAGCGGCGCGCCGTGGCGGGCTGCGATCAGCAGCCCCTCTTCGCCCTTGAACATGAAGGCGAGGGCGAAGGCGCCCCGCAACTGCTTGAGCGTGCGGGCGACGGCGAGTTCGGGGTCGGCGCCATTGGTCAGCTCGCGGCTGACCCAGAGCGCCACGGCCTCGGTATCGGTCTGCGTCTTGGGCAGGTAGCCGTCCTTGGCCAGGTCCGCGAGCATCTCGCGATAGTTCTCGATAATGCCGTTATGCACCACGGCGACCCGGTCGGTGGCGTGGGGATGGGCATTCAGCTCGGTGGGGGCGCCATGGGTGGCCCAGCGGGTGTGGCCGATGCCGATGCGGCCGTCGAGCGGCTCGAAGCTCAGCTTCTGGGCCAGATTGCCCAACTTGCCCTCGGCGCGGCGGCGCGCGATGTCGCCATGCTCGAGCGTCGCCACGCCGGCGCTGTCATAGCCGCGATATTCGAGGCGCTTGAGCGCATCGACGAGACGAATGGCCACCGGTTCGGTGCCTACGATGCCGACAATACCGCACATGTTACTTGTCCTTCTTCGACTGCTTCTTGGCTGCAGCCGCTGCAAAAATATCCCTGGCCCGGCCAGGCTTGACCACCTGCCGTGCGCGACCGAGCGCCAGGGCATCGGCCTCGACATCCTCGGTGATGACACTGCCGCTCGCTACGAGAGCGCCGGCGCCTACATTGACCGGCGCCACCAGTGAGGCATTGGAGCCGATAAAGGCGTTGTCGCCGATGACGGTGCGGTGCTTGTTGTAGCCATCATAGTTCACCGTGATGACGCCCGCACCGATATTCACGTCGGCGCCCACCGTGGCATCGCCGATATAGGTAAGGTGGCTGACCTTGGCGCCCTTGCCGATCTCGGCCTTCTTGATCTCGACGAAATTGCCCACCTTGGCGCCTTCGCCCAGATTGGCCTCCGGCCGCAGCCGCGCGAAGGGACCGACGCTGGCATTCCGGCCGACATGGGCGCCTTCGAGGTGACTGAAGGCATGGATCACCGCGCCCTCCTCGATCCTTACGCCTGGCCCAAAGACGACATTGGGCTCGATGGTCACATCGCGAGCGATCTCTGTATCGTAGGAGAACCACACGCTGCCGGGGTCCTTCAGCGTCACGCCGGCCTTCATGAAGTCCTCGCGCCGGACCTCCTGGAACAGGCCTTCCGCCCGGGCCAGCTGGCTGCGGTCATTGACGCCCATGACGTCGTTTTCCGGCGCAAGCCCATAGCCGACCTTTTTGCCGGCCGCATTGGCGAGGCCAACCAGGTCAGTCAGGTAGTATTCGCCCTGGGCATTATTGGTCTCGACCTTGTCGATCAGGTCGCGGAACACCTCGGCACGGAAGGCCAGGATGCACGCGTTGCAGAGCCGGATACGGCGCTCATCCTCGGTGGCATCCTTGTGCTCGCGGATGGCCAGCAGCGTATCGCCGTCGGTGATGAAGCGGCCATAGCCGGTAGGATCCTTGGGCTCGAAGCCGAGAATGGCGACATCGAGGCCAGCGTCGAGCCGATCGAGCACGGCCCGAAAATTGATGCCGCGCAGCAAGGGGTGATCGCCATAAACCACGGCAATATAGCCGGTCGCCTTGTCGAACAGGTCGCGTGCCATGGCCGCGGCATGGGCCGTGCCGCGTGCCACCGGCTGTTCAAAATGCACGATCTCCGGATGCATTGCCGTCACCGATTTGCGGATGGCATCATGGCCGGGGCCGGTGACCAAAGCGATCCGGGTCGAACCCGCTTCACGCGCTGCGCGGGCCACATGACCGACAATCGGCATCCCGCCAACGGGGTGCAGAACCTTGGGCATAGCCGATCGCATGCGCGTGCCCTCGCCCGCAGCAAGAATGATCGACAGCAGTTCGGTCATGAGGGTTTCTCCGGTGCGACTCTTAAACAGCGCATTTTCACAACATTATGGCACGCAACCGTTGGCGAACAGGTAACGGCGGCGTCATGGTCAATACTGGTGCAGCGCCTGATTCGACGGCACCCACCGGGGTATTGCATTGGCTAGAGCATCGGAACAATTCCGGCAATCGGACGTGACCACCTGGGGCATCGTTGCTCTGGTGCTGGCGGGCATTGCCGTGATGGGGGCCAATATGTCGGCGCTGATGCCGCAAAGCCTGTTGGCCGGCCTGCACAAGACCCGGATCGGCGGCGCCTCGCTGGAGCAGTTGCGCGGCCAGGTTGCGGACCTGCGCGAAGAAACCCAGCGGCTGCGGCGCGAGAACAGCGTGCTGGCCTCACGCTTTGCGCTCGAGGAGCAACAAGGCAATGAAGTGACCCGCCGCGTCGGGGCGCTGGAAGTCAGCCTGCCGCGATTGCTCGAAGCCCTGCCTGACAATGCCGGGGTCGACCTCTCCAACCTCACCGCGTCGATCGGTGGCGCGGCCCTGGTTTATGAGGCGGATGGCGGCACCGTCGAGGTGCGCCAGCAGCCCATGGCGGGGGTCCAGCCAAGTGACCAGCCGCTGCCGGCCCCGGTGCAGCAGGTCGCAACCTCGGCGGCTCCAAGCCAGACGGGCTACGGCATTGCGCTCGGACCTTCGGTCGGCGTCGAGCAGGCGCCGGACGCCTGGCGGGACCTGTCCATGAAGCTGGGGCCCCTGCTGTTTGGCCTGGCGCCAATGCTGGCCGATGAATCCAATAGCGATGAAAAGCGCATTATCGTCGGCCCCATTACACAGCTCTCCGAGGCCACTGCCCTGTGCGCCCGCCTCGAGCGCTTGTCTGTATCGTGCCTGCCCATGCCATTCACCGGAACGCCTTTGGTCTATTGAGGGAACGCAATTGCGGTTGACAGCACAGGCAACGTGGCTATGTTCCGCCGCGACGCCAGCAGCGTCTGACTTGGTGCGTGCCGGTAGCTCAGTGGTAGAGCATTCGACTTTTAATCGAATGGTCGAGGGTTCGACCCCCTCCCGGCATACCAATCCTCTTCACATCATCTGATCGGGCCACCTGCAGTGTCACAGGATACCATCGATCTGCTCAAGGTGCTGGCTGCGACCGCGCTCGTGTTTGCGGGCGGCACGCTGGTCATGCTCTATGTCATCTACCTGATGGCCCAGTATGGCGCGGACCTGCCCATGGTCGGATCGCTGCCGCTGCGCGCGCCACCCGAGATGGTGCCCCTGCTGGCCGACAATCGCATCTTTACCACGCTGGCCGCCGTGCATGTCACCGCGACGGGCCTGGCACTGCTGATAAACAGCCACACGGTCGACATGGCCCTGCTGATCACGTCCAAGGCGGTCGCGGTGGTCATCATCGCGCTGCTCGGCTTTGTGGGCGGGCACATGATCTACCTGCAGCTGACCGAAGGCGCCTCGCTGGCGCTGGCTCCGCTGACGCCGGTGCTCTTGGCGCTGCTGGGCTTTCTGGTGCTGTCGACGCTGCTGAGCGTGCCAAGCCTGCGCGGGCTGGGCAACCTGCGCTTCGCGGTGGCCATAGCGCTGGTGGTGATGGGGCCGATACTGCTGGTCTGGCTCTAGCCGGCCAGCGTCACGACCACGGCACCGCGGGGCGTGGCGACCACGGTATGCTCATACTGCACGCAGGGCGCCGCCGGACGGCTGACCAGGGTCCATTCGTCATCCGCTGACTTCTGGTCGGCCATCTTGCCACCCAGCGACAGGAAGGGCTCGATGGTGAAGACCAGGCCGTTGGTCATGCGCCGGCGCTCGGACCTGTCCGGCCAGGTGGCGATTTCGCCCGGCTCGTCATGGAGGCTGTCGCCCACGCCATGGCTGGCGAGATTGCGGATCAGCGTATAGCCGCCCTTCTTGGCAAACTTGCCGATTGCTTCGCCGATATCGGCCAGTGGTGCGCCTGCCTTGACGGCGTTGATGCCGGCCCACATGGCCTTCTTGCCGTCGCGGCAGAGCATGCCCAGGCGCTTGTCGCCAGTGCCGAGCACATAGGACGAGCCGCAATCGGCGAAGACCCCGTCCTTTTTCGCCGACACATCGATGTTGACCAGGTCGCCTTCGGCCAGCACGCGGTCTCCCGGGATGCCGTGGGCGATTTCCTCGTTGACCGAGATGCACGTAGCGCCGGGGAAGTCGTAGGTCACCATGGGGGCAGACATGGCCCCATGCTCGGCCAGGAGCTTCGCCCCGATTTCGTCGAGCTCGGCAGTGGTCATGCCCGGGCGCATGGCGGAGGCCATGGCGTCGCGGGTGATGGCGCAGATGCGGCCGATGGCCTTCAGCTTTTCGAGCTGTTCTTCAGTGGTGATGGTCAAGCGATCAGGCCTTGTTGGCGAGGTAATAGGCCAGCAGGCCCTGGGTGGAGCTGTCATGGCCCTCCCCGCCCTGCTTGCCTTCGACCTTGGGCAGCAGCGCCTTGGCGAGCTGCTTGCCCAGCTCGACGCCCCACTGGTCGTAGGAATTGACGTTCCAGATAACGCCCTGGGTGAACACCTTGTGCTCGTAGAGCGCGACCAGCGCGCCCAGCGTCTCAGGCGTCAGCTGCTCATAAAAGAGCGTATTGGACGGACGGTTGCCGGGGAAAACCTTGTGCGGCGTCAATGCCTTGATCGTCGCCTTGTCGAGGCCCTGCGCCTTGAGCTCGGCGACGACTTCTTCCTCGGTCTTGCCCAGCATCAGCGCTTCGGACTGGGCCAGCACGTTGGCCACCAGCTTGTCGTGGTGGGGCGGCAGGCTTTCATGCGGGCGGGCGGCGATTAGGAAATCGGCGGGGATGACGTCGGTGCCCTGATGGATCAGCTGGTAGAAGGCGTGCTGGCCATTGGTGCCCGGCTCGCCCCAGACGATGGGGCCGGTGGACCAGCCGACAGGCTTGCCGGCAAGCGTCACCGACTTGCCGTTGGATTCCATATCCTGTTGCTGCAGATAGGCGGCGAAGCGGCTCAGGCGCTGGTCATAGGGCAGCACGGCATGGGTCGAGAAGCCCCAGACATTGCGGTACCAGACCCCCAGCACCGCCATGATGACCGGCAGGTTATCCTCGAGCGGCGCCGAGAGGAAATGGCGGTCCATGGCGTCGGCGCCCTTGAGGAAGGCGGCGAAATTGTCGTAGCCGACGGCCAGCGCGATGGGCAGGCCTATCGCCGACCAGACCGAGTAGCGCCCGCCGACCCAGTCCCAGAAACCGAAGATGCGGTCTTCACGAATGCCGAACTTGGCGCAGGCCGGGATATTAGTGGAGACAGCGGCGAAGTGGTTTGGCACCGCTTCTTCGCCCAGCGTGTCGGCGATCCATTCGCGGGCCGTGCCCGCATTGGTCATGGTCTCGTCGGTCGTAAAGGTCTTGGACGCAACGATAAACAGCGTGCGCTTGGGGTCGAGGCGCTTGAGGATATCGTGGATATGGGCGCCGTCGACATTGGAGACGTAATGCGCGCGCAGGTCGGCCCGGGTATAGGGCTCGAGCGCTAGGGTCACCATGGCGGGGCCGAGGTCCGAGCCGCCGATGCCGATATTGACCACATCGGTGAACTGCTCGCCGCCGTGGCCGCGAATGGTGCCGCTGCGGATGTCGTTGGTATAGGCCTCGATGGCAGCCAGCACGGCTCGGATATCGGGCATGACATCCTTGCCATCGACTGGCACCGGCTTATCCCCCTGGTAGCGCAGGGCCATATGCATCACGGCGCGGTCTTCGGTGATGTTGATATGCTCGCCTTCGCACATCTGATCGCGGCGTTCCTCGACACCGGCGGCGCGGGCCAGGTCGAACAGGGCGGCCATGGTGTCTTCGTCGATGCGGTTCTTCGAATAATCGAGCAGGATGCCGGCGCCGGTGGCGGAATAGCGCTTGAAACGGTTGGGATCGACGGCGAATTGCACGCGCATGGGCTGCTCTTCAAGCCGCTTGCGGTGCTTGTCGAGGCTCGCGAAACTTGCCTTGCGCCCTGCTTTTGCCATGAGTTTGAACCCCTAATGAACGTTAGATGACCGGCAGATCGCCGGCGGCCCATGCCGCGCGCGTCTCTGCCGCAAAATCGTTGAACCGGCCGCCCTCGATTGCACCGCGGCAGCCCTGCACCAGCTCTTGATAATAGGCGAGGTTGATCTGGGAAAGGATCATCGCGCCCAAAATCTCTTCTGTCTTAACAAGGTGATGCAGGTATGCCCGGCTCCAGCGGCGGCAATTGGGGTTGGGCGACGCCTCGTCGATGGGGCGATGATCATCCCTATGCCGCGCATTCTTCAGATTGATGACGCCGAACCGGGTATAGACGTGACCATGACGGCCGGCGCGGGTGGGATGGACGCAATCGAACATGTCGATGCCGCGGCCGATGGCGCCCAAGATATCGTCGGGCTTGCCGACGCCCATGAGATAGCGCGGCCGATCGGTCGGCAATTCGGGGGTGATCTCCTCGATCACCTTGAACATCACGTCCTGTGGCTCGCCCACGGCAAGGCCACCGACGGCATAGCCGTCAAAGCCGATGGATTTGAGCCCCTGGGCCGAGCGGGCGCGCAGTTCGGGATCGTCGCCGCCCTGCACGATGCCGAACAGGGCACGGTTGAGCTGGTTGTTGAAGGCGTCCTTGGAGCGGGCGGCCCAGCGGAGCGAAAGCTCCATGGCGCGCTCCATCTCCTTGCGCTCGGCGGGCAGCTTCAGGCACTCGTCGAGCTGCATGATGATGTCGCTGTCGAGCAGGGTCTGGATCTCGATCGAGCGTTCCGGCGTCAGTTCGTGCGAGGAACCGTCGATATGGCTGCGGAAGGTGACGCCGTTTTCGGTGAGCTTGCGCAGCTGGGCCAGGGACATGACCTGGAAGCCGCCACTGTCGGTCAGGATGGGGCGCTGCCAATCCATGAAGGTGTGGAGCCCGCCCTGCGACGCAACACGCTCGGCGCCGGGGCGCAGCATCAGGTGATAGGTATTGCCCAGGAGGATATCGGCGCCGGTCTCGCGCACCTGTTCGGGATACATGGCCTTGACGGTGCCGGCCGTACCCACCGGCATGAAGGCCGGCGTCTGGATATCGCCGCGCGGCGTGTCGATGCGGCCACGCCGCGCCATGCCGTCGGTGGCCGAGAGGGTGAAGGTGACGAGTTTGGTCGGAGCGTTCATGCGCGGGGTTCTAGCGGGTTGCAGGGGGGCGGACAACCAGGGAGGTGATCAGTCGTCCTGCTCTGCCCGCAGCAGCAGGCTTGAATCGCCGTAGGAATAGAACCGGTAACCCTCGCGTATCGCGTGGGCGTAGGCGGCGTGCATGGTGTCGAAGCCGGCAAAGGCGCTGACCAGCATGAAGAGCGTCGATTTGGGCAGGTGGAAATTGGTCATCAGCACATCGACGGTGCGGAAGCGAAAGCCGGGAGTGATGAAGATGTCGGTGTCGCCCATGAAGGGCTGCAGGGTTCCGGTCTTGAGCGAGGCGGTTTCGAGCAGGCGAAGGCTGGTCGTGCCGACGGCGACGACGCGGCCGCCAGCGGCGCGGGCAGCATTGATGCGCTCGACGGTCGCCTGGTCGATCTCGCCCCATTCGGCATGCATGACGTGGTCTTCGGTATCGTCCACCTTCATGGGCAGGAAGGTCCCTGCCCCGACATGCAGCGTCACCCGCTCGATGGTGACGCCCATGTCCGAAACCTGCTGCAGGAGCGCCTCGGTGAAGTGGAGGCCCGCCGTCGGGGCCGCGACAGCGCCGTCCTCGGCTGCGTAGACGGTCTGATAGTCGACCTTGTCGCGCTCCTCGACATCGCGCTTGGCGCCGATGTAGGGGGGCAGCGGCATGGCGCCGTGAGCCTTGATGGCCTCGTCGAGCTGGGCGCCGCCCAATTCGAATTCCAGCGTCACCTCGCCGGTCTCGCCCCTGCCCGCCACACGCGCCTTGAGCGCGTCCGCCTCTCCATTGCCCAGTTCGAGCTCATCGAGCAGAGCCAGCTTCTTGGCCGGCCGGGCAAAGGCCCGCCAGGTGTGGGCGTCCACCCGCTTGTGCAGGTTGAAGGAGACGTTGGCCCGCAGTTCGCCGCGCAGGCGGCTGCCGCGCAGTTCAGCCGGCAGGACGCGGGTGTCATTGACCACAAGGACGTCGCCCGCCCTGAGCAGCGTGAGCAGGTCGGGGATGTGCCGGTCGGAGAGGCCCGCGACGGGATCCACCACCAGCAGGCGCGCGGAGTCGCGCGGCTCGGCCGGATGGAGGGCAATGAGGCTTTCGGGAAGATGGAAGTCGAAATCGGAAACGCGCATGGATCGTCCGTAGCACGCTGCCGGTCAGCCTGAAACCGGCCGAATGCGGCAGAGCTGCAATGCGGCAGAGGCGATGCTTTGCTACAACAGGCGGATCATGAGCGCGCCAGTGACGAGCGTCACGGCTCCAGCCACGCGGCCGACCGAAATCTCGCGAACGGCCATCCCCATGAAGCCGATCTTGTCGAGAAACATCCCGCCGACCAGTTGCCCGGCCACCGACAAAGCCATGACCGCAGCCGCCCCAATCATCGGGGTCAGCATAATGTTGGAAAACACGTAGAAGGCTCCGAGAACGCCCCCGGCCACGATGGTCCATGGCGCAGGTGCGCCGAAATTGATCGGCGTATCGACGACGTGGCTATAGATGAAAGCGATGGCCCAGAGCAGGATGGCGCCGGCGACGAAGGAGACGCCGGCCGCAGCGATGGGCACGCCGAGATTGCGACCGAGCTGCGCGTTGATCGGCGCCTGGGTGGCGATGCAGGCCCCGGCTACAATGCCCATCAGTGCCCAGAGAATGGCGTCCATACGCAAGCAATGCTCCCATGCAACGACAAAACAAAGACCCCCGGGCAAGGCCCGAGGGTCTGTTGGTGACTAGTGCCACGAGTCGTGGTCAGGCGGCGATATCTGCTGCAACCTTGACCGAAACCATCTTGTCCGGGTTGATGACGGGCTCGCCGCGCTTGATCTGGTCGACATTGTCCATGCCCTCGATGACCTGACCCCAGACAGTGTACTGCTTGTTGAGGAAGGGCGCATCGCCGAAGCAGATGAAGAACTGCGAATTGGCGCTATCCGGGCTCTGGGCGCGGGCCATGGATGCGGTGCCGCGGACATGCGGCTCGGCGTTGAATTCCTGCTTCAGATCGGGGTATTTCGAGCCGCCCGTGCCACGACCCTGCGGGCAGCCGGTCTGGGCCATGAAGCCGTCGATCACGCGGTGGAACACGATGCCATCATAGAAGCCTTCGCGCGCCAGCTTCTTGATGTGCGCGACATGGTTCGGTGCCAGGTCGGGACGCATGGCGATAACCACCTGGCCCTTGGTGGTTTCGATGACGAGGGTGTTTTCGGGATCGGCGTATTCAGCCATTTTTGCATCTTTCGGTTGGGAATTTGTGGCCCGCATGTAAGGCCATTGGGCGACGGGTGCAAGGTTGGGCGCTTGCCTTGATCGGGCTCTGCAATCTCAGCCGACACCCTCCCCCTTGCGGGGAGGGATCAAGGGTGGGGGGCGTGTGACCCGAATATCGGGGCTCTCAACACCCCCTCCCGGCCTCCCCCATCAAGGGGGAGTGCAGATTGGGGTTGCGGTACGTCCGGGCCATTCGGGCACAGCCCTCATGGCCTTCTCGGCTTGAAACGCTCCACCGGAGCGACTTTGCCTTCTGCCGGCTCGAAGTTATTTGTATTCGATCTTGGCCGAGATGATCTGGTCGGGATTGGCCACGGCGCCGTTCTGGTCTTGGGGGCCCTTTTCGAGGGCGTCGACCAGTTCCATGCCCGAAATCACCTTGCCGAAGACGGTGTATTGGCCGTCGAGGAAGCTGGCATCGGCCGTGGTGATGAAGAACTGCGAATTGAACGAGTTCGGATCCTGCGAACGGGCTGCGCCGAGCACGCCGCGCTGGAAGCTTTCGGCGTTGAATTCGGCCTCGACGTCGGGGAGGTCGGAACCGCCCATGCCGGCGCGGGTCAGATCGAAGCCTTCGGCGCCGCTCTTGCCGAACTCGACGTCGCCGGTCTGGGCCATGAAGCCGTCGATGACGCGGTGGAAGACCACGCCGTCATAGGCACCCTGCTCGGTCAGCGCGATGATGCGCTCGACATGCTTGGGGGCCAGGGTTGGCAGCAGCTCGATATCGACAGCGCCACCCTCGACCGTCAGGATCAGGTGCGGCGTGCCGCTCTGGGCAAGGGCCGGTGCGGCGGCGGACAGGGCCGCGGCGCCGATGACGAGGGCGCCGAACAGGCGACGGGTAAGAGCGGTCATGTGGTTTTCAAAGCCTTGAGAACGATTTGTGGGACGAAGGCGGAAATGTCGCCGCCCATTTCAGCGATTTGCCGCACCAATGTGGCCGAGATATGCCGAACCGGCGGGCTGGAGGGCAGGAAGACGGTCTGCAGGTCAGGCGCCATCTGCGCATTCATGCCCACCATCTGCATTTCATAATTGTAGTCCGTGGTGTCGCGCAGACCGCGGATGATCAGCTTGGCGCCATGCTCGCGCGCTGCATTGACCATGAGGCCGGAGAAATCGACGATACGGAACTCGGTATCGGTGCGTTTGCCGACCGGCGCCAGCGCCTGTTCCAGGATTGCCAGGCGATCCTCATGCGCGAAGAGCGGCGTCTTCTTGCCTGGATTGATGCCGACCGCGACGACCAGCGTGTCGACCAGCTTGCAGGCGCGCTCGATGACGTCGAGATGACCATTGGTCAGCGGATCGAATGAGCCCGGATAGAACCCAACCAGCTTGCTCATGACGCCTTCCCCCTTGTTGTTGTCGTGGTTTTGTCACGCGGGGAGATTCAAGGCAAGGCGCGGACGAAGACGTCCAGATTGTCGGTGCCGACGCCCGACTCGAGCAGGGTCCAGCCATGGGCGGAATAGTAGCTGCGCAGGGGCAGCTTGGCTCCGAGATAGACGCGGGGATATCCCGACCGGGCAAGGCGATCGCAGGCCGCCCGGACGAGGCGCAGTCCGACGCCCTGGCCCCTGCCAGCGGGATCCACCCAGAGCGCGGCAATGCAGGGCCGCAAATCGGGTCGGGCTTCGATATCGTCCTTGATCACGGTTACGGTGCCGATGAACCGACCGGCGTCGACAGCCACGAGGGTGAAGGAGGGGAAATCCGCCGCTGCCGCAACCTCGGTCAGGGCGAGTTCGACATCGCCCAGCACCGCGCCATAGGGACGCCACCAGGCCTGCCAGATCCTATCGACCACGGTGGCCCAATATTGGGGAACCTGGCGCAGATCGAGGATGTCGATCGTCACTTTGACCGCCGCAACACAGCCATCCTGTTCACCAGGGGCACGAGGATGAGCAACGGCTATCGCGGCGCGCCGCAGGCATCAGGCCCGCTTCTGCAGCGCCAGCCAAACTCCGCCACCCATCAGGATCAGCCCCGATACGCGAGAAATGAGGCGCACGCGTGTCGCGCTGAGCAGACCCCTCGCCTGCCCGGCCACCACGGCATAGATGGCGTCGGTCGCGCCGGCCACCAGCATGAAGAAAACGCCGAGCAGCATCACCTGCGGAAAGGTCGGCTGCGTCACGTCGACAAACTGCGGCAGGAAGGCGCCCAGAAAGATCAGTGCCTTGGGATTGGACAGGATGACGAGAAAGCCTTCAACGGCCATGCACAGCCGAGACTTGGTCCTTTCGGCGTGGGCGGTGCCCAGTTCGCCATTGGAGCGCCACATCTTCCAGCCCAGCCAGACCAAATAGGCTGCCCCGAGCAGCTTGATCCAGTCAAAGGCCCAGCCCATGAAGGCGACCAGCGCCTGCATGCCCAGCGCCACGACCAGGGTCATCACCAGAAAACCTGCCTGCGTGCCGGCCACAATGGCCAGACCCGCGCCGGTGCCGCGCGCCAGCGAATTGGCGACGATCACCGTGACGGTGGGTCCAGGAACGATGGCCAGCAGGAAGCAGGCACCCAGATAGGGGATGAGCGTGGTGAGGTCGAATATGGCAGGGACTCCCTTGAGCTGGCAGCAAGCCACCGGGCAACGCGCTTGGCAAGGGGGCTCTTCGGTTCAGCCAGAAACGAAAAGGGGCGCCGTGGGGCGCCCCTGATGCTTATTCCGTGGCCGGCGCCTCGGGCGCTTCGGGTGGCGGCGGCGCTTCGCCGTTGTCAGCGGCCTCTTCGGGCTCGCTGATATGCTCGACCGACATCACCTTCTCGCCGTCGGCGGTGTCGAAGACGATGACGCCCTGGCTGCCGCGCGAGACGATGCGGATCGGCTTGTCCCCGCCGACAGGCAGACGAATGGTCTGGCCGCCATCGGTGATCAGCATGATCTGGTCTTCGTCTTCCACCGGGAAGCTGGAAACCAGGTTGCCGTTGCGCTTGTTGACCGCCATGGCGACGATGCCTTTGCCGCCACGCCCCGTGATCCGGTATTCGTGGCTGGAGGTGCGCTTGCCATAGCCGTTTTCCGAGATGGTCAGGATGAACTGCTCGGTGGCGCTCATCTGGGCATAGCGGTCCTGGTTCAGTTCGCCGGCGACAACATCGCCCTCGTCCGAACCAGTGGCCTCCTCCTCGGCACCCTCGCCGCGCACGGCACGGCTCATCTTGAGATAGGCGGCGCGTTCCTCGGCGCTGGCGTCGGAATGGTTGATCACGGCCATGGAGATGACCTTGTCGCCCTCGGCCAGCGCGATGCCGCGCACGCCCATGGAATCGCGGCCCTTGAAGACGCGGACGTCATCGACCTTGAAGCGGATGGCCTGGCCCAGCGCAGTGGTGAGCAGCACGTCATTATTGGCCGTGGCGGTCTCGACGCCGACGATCTGGTCGCCCTCATCGAGCTTCATGGCGATCTTGCCGTTCTGGCGCACCTCGACGAAGTCGGCCAGCGAATTGCGGCGCACGGTGCCGCGGGTGGTGGCGAACATGATGTCGAGATTGGCCCAGCTCGTCTCGTCCTCGGGCAGCGGCATGATGGTGGTCAGCCGTTCGCCCTGCTCGAGCGGGAGGATATTGATGAGCGCCTTGCCGCGCGCATTGGCCTGGGCCAGCGGCAGGCGCCAGACCTTGAGCTTGTAAGCGATGCCGCGGTCGGTGAAGAACAGGACCGGGGTATGGGTGTTGGCGACGAAGAGACGGGAGACGAAATCCTCGTCGCGCGTTGCCATGCCCGAACGACCCTTGCCGCCACGGTTCTGCGCCCGATAGGTGGAGAGCGGCACGCGCTTGATATAGCCCTCGTGGCTCACGGTCACGACCATGTCCTCGCGGGCGATCAGGTCCTCGTCGTCGAAATCGCCGACCACGTCGGAAATCTCGGTGCGGCGGGGCGTGGCGAACTGTTCCTTGATCTCGGTCAGCTCGTTGCGGATGATTTCCACGACGCGTTCGCGGCTGCGCAGGATCTGCAGGTAATCCTCGATCTCAAGGCCCAGGCCATTGAGTTCGTCGCCAATTTCGTCGCGGCCAAGCGCGGTGAGGCGAGCCAGGCGCAGCTCGAGAATGGCGCGGGCCTGCTCCTCAGAGAGGTTGAAGGTGCCATCCTCGTTGATACGGTGGCGCGGATCGTCGATCAGGGCGATCAGCGGCTCGACATCGGCTGCCGGCCAGCGCCGGACCATCAACTGCTCGCGCGCCGTCGCCGGATCGGGCGCGGTGCGGATCAGGGCGATGACTTCGTCGATATTGGCGACGGCCACGGCCAGGCCGACCAGGATATGGGCGCGGTCGCGGGCCTTGTTGAGCAGGAAGCGGGCGCGGCGCGTCACCACTTCATGCCGGAAATCAATAAACGCCTGCAACATCTCGCGCAGGTTCATCAATTGCGGCTTGCCGCCATTGAGCGCGACGAAGTTGCAGCCGAAGGAGGACTGCAGCTGGGTGAAGCGGTAGAGCTGGTTGAGCACGACATCGGCCAGCGCGTCGCGCTTGATCTCGATGACCACGCGCATGCCCTCGCGGGAGGATTCGTCGCGCATGTCGGCAATGCCTTCGATGCGCTTCTCGCGCACCAGCTCGGCAATCTTCTCCACCATCGTCGCCTTGTTCACCTGGTAGGGCAATTCGGTGATGATGATGGCTTCGCGTTCCTTGCGGATTTCCTCGATGGCGACGCGGCCCCGCACCAGCACGGAGCCGCGGCCGGTCTCGTAGGCCGAGCGAATGCCGGCGCGGCCCAGAATGATGCCGCCAGTGGGAAAATCGGGGCCCGGCAGGACTTCGAGCAGTTCCTCGGTCAGTACCGCGGGATTGTCGAGCATCAGCAGGGCGGCGTCGATGGTCTCGCCGAGATTGTGGGTGGGCACATTGGTGGCCATGCCCACGGCAATGCCGCTGCCGCCATTGACCAGCATGTTGGGAAAGCGCGCCGGCAGGACGACGGGCTCGTGCTCGGAGCCGTCATAGTTGTCGCGGAAGTTCACCGTATCCTTGTCGAGATCGTCGAGCATGGAGTTGGTGATCTTCTGCATGCGTACTTCGGTGTAGCGCATGGCGGCCGGCATATCGCCGTCGACCGAACCGAAATTGCCCTGACCTTCGACGAGCAGTTCGCCCATGGAAAAGTCCTGCGCCATGCGCACCAAGGCCATGTAGACCGCGCTGTCGCCATGCGGGTGGTACTTGCCGATCACGTCGCCGACCACGCGGGCCGACTTGCGGTAAGGCTTGTTGTACTCGTAGCCGTTCTCGCTCATCGAAAACAGAATGCGCCGGTGCACGGGCTTGAGGCCGTCGCGCACGTCGGGCAGCGCGCGGCTCACGATGACGCTCATCGCGTAATCGAGATAGGACTTGCGCATCTCGGCGGTGATGGAGATCAGCGAAATGTCGGATGGCGGCGGTGCGCCGGTTCCGTTTTCAGGCGTATCGGTCACTGGGGTGATTCTTGGTTGTTCGAACTGGTCTTTATGTAGGCGATTCCGGGGAAAATTGCTAATTCTGCCGGGGCGAAGCCTGTGGAGATCAGGCCAGGACCAGGGGGCGCCGATTCATCTGGCGGAAGCTCGGCACGGCCAGGGGCGTCATTGTGGCCAAAAGGTAGAGCACGGCCGTGGCACCCAGGGCGATGGCAATGCCAAAATTGTCGACGACCAACCCGGCATAGAGCCCGCCAAACGGCATCAGCGACCATGCCAGCGCGCCAAACAGGGCGATGACGCGGCCCACCATCGGTGCCGGTATGCGCTCGAACAGGATGGCGCCGATGATGGGGTTGAGAAAGCCTGCCGAGAAGCCGCTGACAACCAGCACGGTCAGGATGGCCGGAACGGGAGCGTCGATGGCGAAGACCAGCATGGGGAATGGGCCTGCGAAGAGAAAGCCGGTCGTATAGACCGCGAGGCGCGGCAGGCGATGGCCGACGATCGCCGCAATGGCAGCGCCGGCAATCGAGGCGCCGGAAAAGGCCGCGAGGAAAATGCCGACCCAGGTCACGTCCAGCCCCGATGTCTGCACCCATACCGGCAGCAGCACGATGGCATAGGCCTGGTCGAAGAGGTTGGTGACCGCGATCATCAGGACGAGCCCGCGAAGCACGGGATCGCGGCTCAGCACGGTCCAGCCGGCGGCCAGCTCCGTGTGGTATCTGCTGGTGCGGTCGCGGGCCGGCACTGCGCCCTGCTGGGCCGGTATGCCGAAGGCCACCACAATGGCGGACAGGACAAAGGCCAGCGCATTGGCGAGCAGGGCCGGCGCTGGCCCGAGCACTGCAATGAGCAAGCCGGCACCGGCAGCACCCAGCGTGCCCGCCAGCCGGTCGCTGGCGCCCATGACGCCGGTGACCCGCTCCAGCGGCAGCTTGCCCATGGCAGCGACGGACGGCACGAGGGCCTGTTTGGCTGCATCGGCAGGCGCCCGCAGCACGCCGATCAGGGCGACGGCTGGCAAAAGGACCCAGATGGAGAGGAGACCCAGCCAGAACAGCAGCGGCACCAGCGCCACGGCCAGGGTCGAGAGGCCATCGCACCAGACCGAGATGCGCCTGGCGCCAATCCGGTCGATCAACGGCCCGCCCAGCGCCTTGGCCAGCACATAGGGCAGCATCTCGGCAAAACCGACGAGGCCGGTCAGCACCGGACTGCCCGTCATGGTCAGTACCAGCCAGGGAATGGCGATGGCCGACAGCCGCGTGCCCGAGGTGGAGAGAACGGTCGCCAGCGCCAGGGCGATGAAGGATCGCTGGCCAATCATGGCGCGCTACCCGCCGGGTCCTCAGTGGTGCGCGGGGCGGCGTTGAGAATGATCGTGAAGGGGCGCATGTCTGGTGGCAGGGGCGTTCCCAAGGCCGGCGCCGCTGCCATGGTTTCGGACAGAATGTCCCTGAGCCTCGTGACAAGCCCGGCCGCCGCTTCGGCGGTCATCGGAATCGTATAGTCGCTGGCGGTTGAGGCCTGTCGCCAATCCGGGGGCAGAGCGGCAAAGGCATTGAGCGCCCCCTGCATCTGGTGCATCTGCCAGCTGAGCGCGGCCTGCAGGAAGGCCAGGCCGGCATCGAGTGCCTCGCCCTCGACGTCCCCAGACAGATAGGTCGTCATCTCGTGGCTGGCGCGCCACCAGCGGTCGCGCCGGCTGCCGCGCTGCTGATCTTCCTCGATGAAGCCATGCTGCGCCAGTTGCCGCAGGTGATAGCTGGTGGCGCCGGAATTGAGCCCCAGCCGTTCCGCCAGGCCGGATGCCGTGGCCGGACCATCGATGCGCAGCAGGCCCAGCATGCGCAGCCGGAGCGGATGCGCCAACGCCTTGAGGGCGGTTGGGTCAGGGGCAATGCTGGTGATGTTTCGACGGTTGCCTACCATGGCGCATCATCTCCGATGGCCCAGCCTACAATCGCAAACATACCTTTGCAAATATTTGTTTGCGATCATACTCTTGGTGGGCGTCGCGGGACAGGCTATGGAAGGCGCATGGCAGACACTTATCGAGCATGGCTCCGCGGCGTCCGGAAATGGCAGGACATTGCGGTGATCGACCTGCGCGAGGTCGATGGATTGGGCAAGCGCCTGCAAATGGCCGGGCTCAAGACCCTGGGCGAGATCAACGAAATGGACGGCCCGGAACTGCTGAAGCTGGAAGGCATCGGCGTGGGCGTGGTGCGGCGCGTGCGGGGAATCATCAAGACCTGCAAGTCCGAGGAGCGCCGGCGCAGGCCACTGACGCCGTCACTGCAGGTGCGCCCGCCGCGAAACGAGCCCGGACAGGGATAAGGGGCGGCCCTCAGGCCGCGGTGTCGAACTCTTCCCTGGCCTCTTCGATGCGCGGCAGGTTGCCCGAAGCCCATTCGATCAGGTAGCCGAAGGGCACGATGATCGACTGGCCGAGCGGGGTCAGCCGGTATTCCACTGATGGCGGCTTGGTGTCGAAGACCCGGCGGGCAACGAGGCCGTCGCGCTGCAGGTCGCGCAGGGTCTGGGTCAACATCTTCTGGGAAATATCGGGCACTTCTCGCCTGATCTGGTTGAAGCGCCTTGGGCCACTGGCCAGCGTCATGACCAGCAGCATGCTCCACTTGTCGCTGATACGATCGAGCACCCCGCGCACGGGACAGGTGCCGAGCGCCAGGTCTGCCGCCTCGTTCCAGCGCTGCACGAAAATGGCGGCGGTTGCTTCGGCGGTCTGCATGGCGGTTACCTCAAGGTGACGTTACGCGGAAAAAGTGCCTCCTTTCGGACTGTGTCCGGGTCCACTAGATAGCACTCTCCGTTCGATACTTACTCTCCAAAGGCTTCCGCCACAAGGGAGGAGCGAACAGCACAACAAGGAGAGTTCGCCATGTCTCAATTCAAGGATCAGACACTGCTGGTCACCGGCGCTTCGGGCCATTTCGGGCGCATCGCGGTGGAGGAGCTGCTGGCACGCGGCGCCACCAAGGTCATTGCGGGAACGCGCGACCCTGCCAAGCTCGGGGAGCTAAAGGCCAAGGGTGTTGAAATTCGCAAGGTGGATTTCGATGACGCCGGCAGCCTGGGCGCCGCCTTTGCCGGGGTCGACCGCGTGCTGATCATCAGCACCGACGGCATCGGCAAGCGTGTCGCGCAGCAGACCGCGGCCGTCAGCGCAGCCAAGGCCGCCGGGGTGAAGCACATTGTCTACACCTCCGCCCCTGCCGCCCGTCCCAATGCCGATGCCGGTCTGGGTGTCGAGCATTTCTGGACCGAGGTAGCCATCGCCAATAGCGGCCTCGACTTCACCATTCTGCGCGACCACATGTATGCCGAGAACAACCTGGCCGACGCCGCCCATGTCGTCGCCTCCGGCCAGCTGTTCGGGCTGATCGGGGATCGCGGCACCGCCTATGTGACCCGGGCCGACGCCGCCCGCACCGCTGCCGGCGCCCTGCTGACCGCGGAAGGCAAGAGCATCGACGACGTGACCGGCCCCGCGGCCATCACCAATGTCGAGCGCGCCGCGCTCTATTCCAAGATTACGGGCAAGCCCGTGACCAGCATCGCCCTGCCCCCGGCCGATCTCAAGGCCGGCATGGTTGCCGCCGGCCTGCCGGAAGGCTTTGCCGGGGCCCTGGTGGCGTTCCAGGTCGATGCCGTGCTGGGCTTCCACGGCGTCGTCACCGACATTGTGGAGCGCTATTCCGGCCGCAAGCCGCAGGCGCTCGAGAGCTTCCTGACGGAAAACCGCGCAGCTCTTGGCGCTTGACCCCTCCGGCCCCGCGTTCTCGCGCGGGGCCCTTGCCCACAGCCATTGTTGCACCAATCGAGGCTCCCTGCCCCGGCGCTGCTAGACGCCCCCGAGACAAACCCCTACCAATTGCGCCAGTTTCTCGCGCAGTGGCGGAGTCGGGTCCCGGTGTCAGTTGGTTCTGTGTTCAACCGCCTATGGGCCCGTATCACCCATGACCGGTCCATCGGCTTTGGCCTCGAGCATATCGGGCTGACCACGCTGCGCTATCCGCGCGCCATTGCCCTGGCCGTGCTGGCCTTTTCCATTCTCTGCTTCTCCTATATTCCGCGCGCCAATGTCGATGGCGATCTGATGCGGGTCTATGCCCATTCGGGCCAGTATTACGACGCCTACGAGCACCTGTCGGACACGTTCGGCACGTTCGAGAACGACATCTACGTGCTGGTCAGTTCACCCCGCCTGACCGAGCCCGAGACGCTGGAACGGGTGCGTGAGCTGGCCTTCGATCTCGAGCTTAACGACTATGCGGTGGGCACGATGTCGCCCTTCACGCTGCGCAAGCCCGATGGCCTGGGCAATTCGGTGCCGGCGGTGCCCGAGGGCATGGACGATTTTGCCGAAGTCGCCATTGCCCTGGCGGACCTGCAGCAGAACGATCCGATGATGCGCAACCTGATCACGCCTGATCTCAGCGGCATGGTGCTGATTGTCTTTCCCAACCAGGAAATGACCAAGGGCGACGGCACCAAGGCCATGATCGCCAGCGTGCGCGAGACCATTGCCTATTATGCCGACGAGAATATCTCGATCGAGCTGACCGGGCCGCCGATCTGGACCTCCGAGATGCTGGCGGCCGCGGTGAATGACCAGATCAAGTTCACCGTCTGGGGTTTTGCCCTGGGCGCGGTGATCGCGCTGCTGGCGCTGCGTTCGCTGCCGGCGGCGCTGCTGGTCACCGCGACGCCCTTCCTGGCGGTGATGTGGTCGATGGGGACCGTGATCCTGTTCTTCGGGTCATTCTCCTTTCTCACCATCATCGTCACCACGCTGGTGCTGGTCATCAGCTTTGCCGAGTCCATGTTCTTCATCTTCAACTGGCTGGCCTATTGGCGCGACGGGATGGAGCCCAACAAGGCCGTCGACGCGACGGTCAAGCTGGTGGGGCCGGCCGCGGCGCTGACCATGCTCACCACCTTTGTCAGTTTTGCCTCGCTGGCGCTGACGCCAGGCCAGGGGGTGCGCGAATTCGCCATGGCGGGCGCGATGGGCACCTTCCTGCTGTTTGTCTGCCTGATGACCTTCATGCCGCTGATGCTCAAGGCGGTGATCCGGCTGGGCTTCAAACCGCCGCGCCGCAGCAGCCTGGTGCTGACGGCACCGCTGCCCCTGGCCTGGTTCATCGCCAGCCGCTTCGGCCGGCCACTATCGATCGCGGCGATTGTCGTCACGATCCTGCTGCTGATTCCCTATGGGCTGATCCAGCCGCGCTTTTCCTTCGAGGACATGCTGGCCAAGCAGTCCAACGCGCTTACCACGGCCGAGCAGATCGATGATGGCGTGGGCGGTGTGGCCCCGCTCTATATCCGCGTGCCGCTGGCCGGGACCGACCCCAATGTCGATGACGCGGATTTCGAGACGATTCGCCGGGTGCACGAAATCCTCGAGAGCCATATCGGGGAGAACAAGGTGATCTCGGCGGCCAACCTGAGCAATTATACCGAGACGGGGTTCAGCCGCGAGGAGGTGTTCGACTCCGTTGGCCCCTTCATGCGCAAGCGGTTCATCACCGATGACGGCAGCCAGGCGCTGGTGACCGGCTTCATGCCGACCATCATCAGTTCCGCCACGCTCAAGCAGCTGGTGCAGGATGTCACCACCGAGATGGAGGCGGCCGGCATTGTCGGCGCCGAAATCGGCGGGCTGCGGGTGCTGACCACATTCGGCACCGACCAGATTGTCAGCGGACTGCAGCTCGACCTGACGCTGTCGGTACTGGTCAATCTGGGCTTGATCGGCTTCGCCTTCCAGTCGTTCCGGGTGGCGCTGGCTTCGGCCATTCCCAACCTTTTTCCAGTGCTGGGCACCGAGGCCTGGCTCTATTTCACCGGCCAGGGGCTACAACTGACGACAGTGCTGGCGCTGACCATCGCCTTTGGCATTGCGGTGGACGACACGGTGCACTTCCTGTCGCATTACCTGCATTCGCGGCGCGAAGAGGGCCGCACACATATGGATGCCGTCAAGCACACGCTGGACCGGATTGGGGGCGCCATCGTCGCCACAACGATTATCCTGTGCTCGGGCGTGGTGATCGTCACCTTTTCCGAGCTGCCGCAGGTGGCGCTGTTCGGGACGCTCTTCGTCTCGACCCTGGCCTTCGCCGTGATCGGGGACCTGTTCATCCTGCCGGCTTTGCTGGCGGCGGGCGGGAAGTTCTTCCAGCCGCTGGGCCGGATCCGCGTGCGGACCGCCGATCATGACGCGACGCCGGATGATCCCACCGGCGACACCATTACCGGCACGGGTGGCACCGAGGGCCATTCCCAGCCGGGCTGAAGCGGGCGCTTGTGGACCACTCAAATTGTTGAGAAGGTTCGCGGCGAGCCGCGGGATTTGCTATCGATTTGCGGCGCCGAATCAGCCGGGGGCATGATTCGCTGGAGGCTTGATGCAATGACCTTTCTCGGAACCCTGTCGCGTGCCATTCCCATGGCGGCCCTCCTGGCTGCGGGTGCGGCCGCGCCGGCCATGGCCGCGCCGGAGGATGTCGCGCTGCTGCAATCCTATGTCGGGGACTGGCGCGGACGCGGCGTACTGATCGGCGCCAATACCGAGACGGTGGTGTGCCGGCTGTCGCTGACGCAGGGCAATCAGGACAAGGTCAACTACAGCGGCCGCTGCTCGCTGGCCGGGACGCAGCTGTCGGTGGCCGGGACAATGGCCTATGTCGAGGCCAACAAGCGCTACGAAGCCGCCATGAGCTCGAATGCGACCTTCACCGGCATTGCCGTGGGCCAGAAGCGCGGCGACGGGCTGGTGTTCAACCTGCGCGAGCGCGACGAGGACGAAGAGGGTAAGGACCTTACCATCTCGGCGCAGATCAGCCTGCGTGACGAGGCCATCGATGTGGTTTTCGAGGTGGTCTATGTGGATAGCGGCGACAGCCTGCGCGCCGAGGTTCCCTTCTCCAAATAGGGTGTTCACCGAGAATTGTTCGGCTTTGCGATGCTGCTGGCTGGTGAAGTCTTAACCCCACCCTGCTAGCCTCCCCGCTCTATACAGGAGCGCCGAATTGCGCAGCCTTGCCTACTCCATCCGGAAGCCGCCAACAGAAGTGGCGGATTCGAATGACGATACCGACTTTGGCACGCGCCTGGGGCGCTTGTGTGACCTGCTCGGCATTGCCGGCGCCCAATTGACCACGGTGGCCGACAATGGTTTGTCGGTCGTGGCGGCGGTCGGCCCCCTCGCCGACAATCTGGCACTGCTGCAGGCGCGCGTCCTGGATGGCTCCTGCCCGCTCGTGCTGGCCGACACGGGCGCTGAGGGGCCTTGCGCCGCGCGGTTCTATGTTGGCCTGACCCTGCCCGCTGCCGCCGGATGCCCGACCCTGTTGCTGAGCCTTTACGATTCCAAGCCGCGCCCGTCCCAGATGGCGGAGCGGATTGCCGGGCTGGCGCAGGAGCTGGTCACCGATGCTACGGTCGAGCAGCTACGCCAGGTCATCGAAGCGCAGGCGAAGGTCATTGCCGAGAGCGTCCGCGCGGAGGAATTGCGGCGGGAACTGTTCGAGCGCGCCTCGGCCACCGCCAAGATCGGCGTCTGGCAATGCGACCTGGCCGACAACAGCCTGCAATGGACCAATGGGGTCTATGATCTGTTCGAGATCGAGCGCGGCACCCAGGTCACCCGGGAGCTGTCGCTGTCCTGCTATACCGAGGCGTCGCGGCGGCAGATGGAAGCGGCCCGTGCCCATGCCATCGCCACCTGTACCGATTTTGCCTTGACGGTGGAGATCATCACGGCCCGCGGCAACCACCGCTGGATGCGGCTGACCGGGGCGGTGGAGAGCCGCAACGGCGTCGCCACCCGCATCTTCGGCATGAAGCAGGATGTCACCGAGGAAAAGCTGATGGCGGACCGCACCCGCTATCTGGCCGAGTTCGACGTGATGACCGGGCTTGCAAACCGCAGCCAGTTCCAGGCCCATCTAAGTGCGCTCGACGCGACTGGCGGCAATGGCCCAGGTGCGTTGCTGCTGATCGACCTGGATGGGTTCAAGCAGGTCAACGACACCTATGGGCACGTGCTGGGCGATGAGTGCCTCAAGGAGGCGGCGCTGCGGCTGACGGCAAGCTGCAGCAGCGCGCAGCTGGTGGCCCGCATTGGCGGCGACGAATTTGCCGTCTTGCTGGGACCGGACACATCGGCCGGTGCGGCCGAAGCCCTGGCCGAGGGCATTGTGGCGATGATCGGACATCCCTTTGTGCGGGGTGGACACACATTCCGGCTCGGCGCCTCGGTTGGCGTCGCCCACTATCGCGGCGGCTCGTCGCAGGACCTGTTCCGGCAGGCCGATACGGCACTCTATGCCGCCAAGGATGCGGGCCGGAATACCAGCCGGACCTATCGGGCTGAAGCCCGCTGACACCGATGCCGCAAAGCAAAAGGGAGGCCGCCTGAGCGCCCTCCCCCTCATGCGATACGTGTAAGAACGCCCTAGAACGGGATGTCGTCGTCCATGCCGCCTGGCTCGAAGGCCGGGGCATTGGCCTGCGGGCGACGGGCGCCGCCGCCGGCCGGGGCGTTGTCGCGTACGCCGCGGAAGCCGGTGTCGTTGCCGCCACCAAAGCCGCCGCCGGCACCTTCGCCCTCACCGCGGCCGTCGAGCAGCGTCAGGTTCGAATTGAAGCCCTGCAGCACGACTTCGGTCGAATACTTGTCAGCGCCGGACTGATCCTGCCACTTGCGGGTCTGCAACTGGCCCTCGAGATAGACCTTGCTGCCCTTGCGCAGATAGCTCTCGGCGACGCGGGCCAGGCCTTCCGAGAAGATCACCACACGGTGCCATTCAGTCTTTTCGCGGCGCTCGCCGGTATTCTTATCTTTCCAGTTCTCGGAGGTGGCGACACTGAGGTTGACCACCTTGCCGCCGCTGGGAAGGTTGCGCACTTCCGGATCCGCACCGAGATTGCCGACCAGGATCACCTTGTTGACACTGCCTGCCATCGTTCATTCCTTTCGATTCAGTCCCCGGCCGCAGCCGCGGGACGCTCACTTACATAGCGGCGGCATACTACTCCGCGGCGACGGTCCCCGCCCGTGCTTTGCCAAGTTGTGAACAGCTGTCTATTATGTTCCCTTTATGTTCCGTTTTGTGTTAGCCGTCAAGCGCGGCATTCCGGGCCTTTGCTCGGCCGCTGCTGACATGGCCTGTCAGCAGCCCTGCTCCAGATCAGCCGGCTTGTTTTCGACGGAATGGTCATGGACTACGCCCAGGCGCTCTGGATCTATCTCGTCCTGCTGTTCGGCATCATCGTGGTGCCGGGCATGGACATGTTTTTCGTCATCGCCAATGCGCTGACCGGCGGGCGCAAGGCGGGCTTTGCGGCGGTTGGCGGCATCATGGTGGGCGGCGCGGTGCATACGCTGTTCGGCGCACTTGCGGTCGGCGTGCTCACGCGGCTGCCCACGATGGTGTTCCAGGCAATGATCCTGGTCGGTGCGGCCTATATGGCCTGGATCGGCTATACGCTGCTGCGCAGCTCGATCACCGTGGAGGCCATCGGCAGCGCCAAGACGCGCTCGCATTGGGTGGCGTTTCGCCAGGGCATGGTCACCTGCCTGCTCAATCCCAAGGCCTATCTCTTCGTGCTGGCGGTGTTCCCGCAGTTCATGCGGCCTGAATATGGAACGATCTGGTCGCAGGCGCTGGTCATGGGGGTGATGACCGTGACCATGCAGTTCCTCATCTATGGCGCCCTGGCGCTGGCCGCCGGCAAGGGTCGTGATGCCCTGATCGGCAACCCGCAGGCGACGATCTGGATCGGTCGGGGCGCTGGCGCGTTGTTCGTCGCCGCAGCCCTGTTCACGGCCTGGCATGGAGTGACCCAGCATGTGGGCCCTTGACCGAATCTGGATTGTTCCGCTTATGTTCCAGGCAGCCAAAGGTGCTTTGGCAAGCCTTGAGGGACACGCTAAGGTGACCGCACAGCCGGGCGGCCATGCGCGGGGCCCGCTTGCGGCGGGGATGGACCGTGCCTATTTGTGTGCTCTCCCCGAAGCCCTATTCCGACTTTGCCGCCGGGCCGCCGATGGCGCACCGAGCCATGGACTGAAATGATGACGCCAAAGCCCAGCCAGAACCGTGAGATCATCGTACGCGGCGCCCGCGAACACAATCTCAAGGGGATCGATCTCAAACTGCCGCGCGACAGCCTCATCGTGATGACGGGCCTGTCCGGCTCGGGGAAATCGTCCCTCGCGTTCGACACCATCTATGCGGAAGGCCAGCGGCGCTATGTCGAGAGCCTCTCTGCCTATGCCCGGCAGTTCCTCGAAATGATGCAGAAGCCCGATGTGGAACACATCGAAGGGCTCTCCCCTGCCATTTCCATCGAGCAGAAGACCACGTCGCGCAACCCGCGCTCGACGGTTGGCACTGTCACCGAGATCTATGACTACCTGCGGCTGCTGTTCGCGCGCGTCGGCGTGCCCTATTCGCCGGCCACGGGCCTGCCCATCGAGAGCCAGACGGTCAGCCAGATGGTCGACAAGGTGCTGGAGCTACCGGAGGGCACAAGGCTCTTCCTGCTGGCGCCGATCGCGCGCGGCCGCAAGGGCGAATACAAGAAGGAACTGGCCGACCTGATGCGCAAGGGCTTCCAGCGCGTCAAGATCGACGGGGAATATCACGAGATCGAGGATGCACCGGTCCTCGACAAGAAATTCAAGCACGATATCGAAGTGGTGGTGGACCGCGTCGTGGTCGGACCCGACATTTCCGGCCGCCTGGCCGAAAGCTTCGAGACGGCGCTGAAGCTGGCCGACGGCATTGCGCTGGTGGAATATGCCGACGAGAAGAACGAGGACGGCAGCCCGCGCCAGGCCACCTTCTCGGAAAAATTCGCCTGCCCGGTTTCCGGCTTCACCATTGCCGAGATCGAGCCGCGCCTGTTCTCGTTCAACAACCCGTTCGGCGCCTGCCCGGTCTGCGATGGCCTGGGCACCGAGCAGAAGATCGACCGTGACCAGATCGTGCCGGATGTGACGCTGTCGGTACGCGACGGCGCCATCCTGCCCTGGAGCAAGACCAGCGCACCCTATTACCTGCAGACACTGCAAGCCGTGCTCAAGCACTATAATGCCTCGACCGGTACGGCCTGGAACGAGCTCAGCGACGAAGTGCAGGACGCAGTCCTGTACGGTACAGGCAAGACACCGATCAACTTCGTCTATGACGATGGCCTGCGCCAGTACAAGACCACCAAGCCCTTCGAGGGCGTCATCGGTAACCTTGAGCGTCGCTACAAGGAAACCGAAAGCGCCGGCATGCGCGAAGAGATTGAAAAGTATATGTCGGCCAAGCCCTGCATCGCCTGTGGCGGCTATCGCCTGAAGCCGGAATCGCTTGCCGTCAAGATCGACGGACTGCATGTCGGTCAGGTCACCGAGAAATCCATCCGCAGTGCGGCCGAATGGTTCGAGGCCCTGCCGGAAAAGTTCACGCCCAACCAGAAGCTGATCGGCGAGCGCATCCTCAAGGAAATCCGCGAGCGGCTGAATTTCCTCATCGATGTCGGGCTCGACTACCTGACCATGGCGCGCAATTCGGGCACGTTGTCGGGCGGCGAAAGCCAGCGTATCCGTCTCGCCAGCCAGATCGGCTCGGGCCTGACGGGTGTGCTCTACGTGCTCGACGAGCCGAGTATCGGCCTGCACCAGCGCGACAATGCGCGTCTGCTCGAGACGCTGCAGCGGCTGCGCGACATCGGCAATACGGTGATCGTGGTCGAGCATGACGAAGACGCAATCATGACGGCCGACTATGTCGTCGATATCGGGCCCGGGGCGGGTGTGCATGGCGGCCATATCGTGGCCGAGGGAACGCCACAGGACATCCTCAACCACCCCGACTCGCTGACCGGCAAATATCTGTCCGGCCGCCTGGGCATTGCCATGCCGGCCGAGCGCCGCCAGGGCAAGACCGGCAAGACCCTGAGCGTCAAGGGCGCCACCGGAAACAACCTCAAGAATGTCTCGGTGGATGTGCCGCTGGGGCTGTTCGTTGCCATTACCGGCGTGTCCGGCGGCGGCAAGTCGACGCTGATGATCGACACCATGTATCAGGCCATTGCGCGCCGGCTGAATGGCGCGCGCGTGGTCCCTGCCCCGCATGACAGCCTGACGGGGCTAGAATTCCTCGACAAGGTCATCGATATCGACCAGTCGCCGATCGGGCGCACGCCGCGATCCAATCCGGCCACCTATACCGGGGCCTTCACCCCGCTGCGCGAGTGGTTCTCCGGCCTGCCGGAAGCCAAGGCGCGCGGCTATGGACCGGGACGCTTCAGCTTTAACGTCAAAGGCGGGCGCTGCGAGAAGTGCCAGGGCGATGGCGTGCTCAAGATCGAGATGCACTTCCTGCCCGACGTCTACGTCACCTGCGACGTCTGCAAGGGCAAGCGCTACAATCGCGAGACGCTTGAAGTGCAGTTTAAGGGCAAGTCGATTTCCGACATCCTGGACATGACCATTGACGAAGGCGTCGAGTTCTTCTCTGCCGTGCCGGTGATCCGCGACAAGTTCGCGACGCTGCAGCGGGTGGGGCTGGGCTATGTGAAGGTCGGGCAACCTGCCAATACGCTCTCGGGTGGCGAGGCGCAGCGCGTCAAGCTGTCCAAGGAGCTCAGCAAGCGCGCCACCGGCCGCACGCTCTACATGCTGGACGAGCCGACCACGGGCCTGCATTTCCACGACGTGGCCAAGCTGCTCGACGTGCTGCATGAACTGGTCGAGGGCGGCAATACGGTAATCGTCATCGAGCACAATCTCGAAGTCATCAAGACCGCGGACTGGGTTATCGACCTCGGTCCTGAGGGTGGCGATGGCGGCGGCGAGATCGTGGCCATTGGTACGCCGGAAGACGTCGCGGCCAATCCGCGCTCCTATACCGGCCAATTCCTCAAGGAAGTCATGGCGCGACGCCCGCAGGTTGCCACCAAAGCGGCGGAGTAAAATCCGCCGGCGGGCTGCGACAAATACGCCAACCAGATGCCGGTGTGCCTGCAGCAAGTAATACTGCAGGCAGAAAGCACTGTTCCAAGCCCCGCTATTCGCTGGGCTTTTGGCCATATGCGACGATAGCGCGAAAATGCCATGCGTCCTGCGCATAATGCGGTTGACGCTTGCGGCATGGTGAAGTCCGCCAAATCACCCCATGTTCGCGCCGTCGCTAAATATCCCTGAAGGGAGTAGGACGATGTTCGTTCGTGCCGTGTGGCGCCTCAAGCGCCTGGTCGATATCAAGCAGACTTTGCGGGAGATGGATGTTCCCTCGACCCGTGACGCCGACCTGCTGGGGCTTACCGGCCCCGACTTCTCCAAGATGACGCGGTCGCTGTTCGACCGTTGAGCGTAATGCCATCGCCCGGGTTCAGTCGGCCGCCAGATGACCAACTGGCGGCCTTTGCTTTGGCAGCAAGCCTTAACCGAAGATGAACCATACAGGCCGAAGCCCTGCATCAGACGCATAACCCATTTGATCAATCTCCCACTGCTCATCTGGGAAGCACTGCCCTAAATATAAGCTCGTAAACGAAAGGAGACTACCAAATGGACATCCGCAAGACTTTCAAGAAGTGGGCCGCATACCAGCAGACCGTTCGTGAGCTCGCCGCTCTCGACAATCGTCAGCTCAACGACCTGGGCATTTCGCGCACTGACATCAATCGCATTGCCCGCGATCATGCCAGCCTCGTCTAAGATTTACTGCTCAGACGCCTGCGTCCCAGTAAACCGAACAGCCGCTTCTCTCTGAGATGCGGCTGTTATGCTTTTTGGCCCCCTGCCAATCAGAAGGCTAGTTTGCCGACCAGCTCGGCATAACTGACCATGACCACCTTGCGGAACGCTTCGCGCTGCTGCAGCCGCAAGTACCAGTTCTCGACTCCTGGCATTGCCGGCCGGTCGATCTCCATGGTGAACCAGCGATAAAGCGCCACGCCGGCTGCGATATCGGCATAGCTCAGCGCATCCCCCGCCAGAAAATCCCGTTCAGCCAGATTGGCGTCCAGCAGCCGCAGCGCCGCGACCGTCCGGGCATGGGCGGCGGCGATGGCCTTGGCATCCCGCTGCTCGGGAGGCGTGCGCACAAGGAGCCAGAACACCGATATCCAGGCGGGTTGGAAAGTGGTGGCGGTCCAGTCTGCCCACTGATCGACAATGGCCCGCTGGCGGGGATCGTCGCGCCAAAGGGTTTCTTGCCCGTAAGTTGCCGCCAGGTAGCGCAGGGTGGCGTGGCTTTCCCACACCGTCAAATCGCCATCCTGCAAGGTCGGGACCAGGCCATTTGGATTCAGTGCGCGATAGGCCGGATCATCGAGACCGCCATAGGAGCCGCCCACCTGACGGTGCTCATAAGGCAGGCCAAGTTCTTCCAGGGCCCAGAGCGTTTTCTGCACATTGGCAGAACTGGCACGGCCCCATAGCGTCAGATTTCGACTCAACGACATGTCCCCAATCCCGGCCGCCATGCTAACGGCCGGCCGCCGGACTGCAAGACTGGTTGCACCGCGGGGCGGCGCTTGCTATCTGCCCGCCATGTCCACATCAGAACCTATTCACATCATCGGCGGCGGCCTCGCCGGCTCGGAAGCCGCATGGCAGGCGGCGGAAGCCGGCGCCACCGTCATCGTGCATGAAATGCGCGGCGTGCGCGGCACCGACGCGCACAGCACCGACAGCTTTGCCGAGTTGGTCTGCTCCAACAGCTTTCGCTCCGACGACCACGAGCAGAATGCCGTCGGCCTGCTGCATGAGGAAATGCGGCGCCGCAATTCGCTGATCATGCGTGCAGCCGACGAGCACAAGCTGCCGGCTGGCGGCGCGCTCGCGGTGGATCGGCACGGCTTTTCCGACGCAGTGACCCGCGCGATCCACAACCATCCCAAGATTACGGTGATCCGCGAGGAAATCGCCGGCTGGCCGCCGGAAGACTGGCGCAATGTGATCATTGCCAGCGGGCCGTTGACCTCCCCTGCCCTGGCCGATGCCATCCTGGTCAAGACCGGCGAGGATGCGCTGGCCTTTTTCGACGCCATCGCGCCGATCGTCCACAAAGACAGCATCAACATGGACATTGTCTGGGCGCAGTCGCGCTATGACAAGGCAGGCCCGGGCGGCACGGGCGCCGACTATCTCAACTGCCCAATGGATAAGGAACAGTACCTGGCCTTTGTGGAGGCGCTCAAGGTGGCGCCGCTGCACGAGTTCAAGGACTGGGAAAAGGTCCCCTATTTCGACGGCTGCCTGCCCATCGAGGTGATGGCCGAGCGGGGCGTCGAAACCCTGCGCCACGGGCCGATGAAGCCGGTGGGCCTCACCAACCCGCGCAACCCGACGGTCAAGTGCTATGCCATCGTGCAGCTGCGGCAGGACAATGCCCTGGGCACGCTGTGGAACATGGTCGGCTTCCAGACCAAGATGCGCTATGGCATCCAGGCCGATATCTTCCGCATGATCCCGGGATTGGAGAATGCGCAGTTCGCCCGGCTGGGCGGGTTGCATCGCAATACCTTCCTCAATTCGCCGAAGGTGTTGGGGCCGGACCTTAAACTCAAGGCTGATCCCCGGATTCGCTTTGCCGGCCAAGTGACGGGCGTCGAGGGCTATGTGGAGAGTGCCGCGGTCGGCCTGATCACCGGGCGTCTCGCAGCAGCGGAGGCGCGCGGGGAGACAATGGCGACGCCACCGAACACCACGGCGCTGGGCGCGCTGGTGGCCCATATCACCGGCGGCCACATTGAATCCGAAAGCTATAGCGGAGCACGCAGCTTCCAGCCGATGAATGTCAATTTCGGCCTGTTTCCGCCTGTCACCATCGTCAAGCCGGAGGGCGCTGGCCGCTGGCGGGGCAATGACAAGACCATAGCCAAGCGCAAGGCGATCACGTCGCGGGCGCTGGAGGATCTGCAGGCCTGGGCATGACCGCAGCGGAACTCGAAACCTACCTGCATGACCATATTCCGCTGTCGCGGGCCATGGTGGTGCATGTGGTTTCGGTGGCCGATGACCGGATCGTGCTTGGCGCGCCGCTGGCGCCCAATATCAACCACCGGGACACGGTGTTTGGCGGCAGCGCCGCGGCGGTGGCGACGCTGGCCGCCTGGTCGCTGCTGCATCTGCGGCTGACGGCAGCAGGCCTGCCCAGCCGCGTGGTGATCCAGAGCAGCAGCATGGACTATCTGGCGCCGATGGCCGCCGATTTCATCGCCTCGGCGGTGCTGGACCCGGGGGCGGACTGGGATGGCTTTGTTCGCATGCTGGCGCGCCGGGGCCGGGCACGGATCGCGCTCCAGGCCGAGCTGACTTGTGAGGGGCAGACGGCTGGCCGGTTCCGGGGCGAGTTTGTCGCCTTCGGCAAGGATCGCCTCTAGCGGTTGCGCCACGTCCACCAGGCGAGCCGGGCAATCTTGCGCCAGTCGGCATCGTCGGGCACCGGGGCAAAGAGGCTGGACTGCCGGCGATTCAGGGCGGCGAGCTGGGCCTTCACAAGGGCAACACTGGCAAAGGCCGGCTTGAGGCGGCCGGGCAAGGCGGCGATGGCCCGTTCGGCCTTGGCCAGGTGCTCAGCGGCCATGTCGGCTATCTGGCCCAGGGCCTCCGACAGGCCCTCGCTCTCGGTGCCGGCAAAGATCTCGCCCTCGCGCACGCCATTGGCCTGGAAAACCGACCACGGGAGCATGATGCGTCCCTGGGCCGAAACGTGGCCGAAGGCACGCAAATGGCCGATCATGGCATGGGCGACGCCGAGATGGCCGGCAGCATCACCGGTTTCGATGGTCTCGCCATCGTTCAGGATCATGGCCGCCAGCTGATAGAGCGTTGAGACCGTCTCGCCGGCATAGCCCTCAAAGCTCTCAAGGTCGGGCATGGGATCGTCGTAGAGGTCAAAGCGCCGCGCGCCGATCAGGCGCAGCAAGGTGCCAGCGGGGATCTCGTAGCGCGCCATGGTGTCGAGCAAAGCGTCAGCGACGGGGTTCTGCCGCACCGCGCCATGGCCTTCCCCCTCAAGCGCATCGCTCCACCATTGCAGGCGGATTTCGCCCGGCGCCGGATCGGAGACGCGTTCGCGAATCGAGGCCACATCAGCATTGAAGGCATAGAGCGCGATGACGGCATCACGGTGCGCGCCGGTCAGGACCAAGGTCGACAAATAGCGGTCGCGGTCCCCCTGACGCAGCGCCTCGGCGGCATGGGCGAAGCTGGCCTCGGCCATCTAGCGCACCTTGTCGACGGCGATCAGCGCTGCGGCCACTGCGCGCTCCTCGGCCAGCAGGACATTGTAGGTGCGGATGGCGCTGCCGGTATTGATGGCCTCGACAATGACGCGCCGTTCCCGCAGCGCCTCGCGCAATTCGCGCGGGATGGCGGCGATGTCGGGACCCACGCCGATCAGCAGCACATCGATGTCATCGGCAACGGCAAAAACCGGCGCTAGTGATTCCATCGTGATCTCTGCGGGCACGGTGACCGGCCAGGCAAACATGCCGGTCGGCAGGCACAGCAGGGAGCCGCGATGGGACATGCCGGCAAAGCGGAAGCCGCCATTGCCATAGGCATCGATGCCTGCCTGCTCCGGATAGTGCCCGTCGCTGCCGAGATCACTCACCGGTCACACTGCCGGGCTGTCAACCGAACCGGTAGGAGTCGCCTTCTGGTCGCCGCGCTCCTTGAGGCCGAGATTGACCAGGATCGGCGCGGCGATGAAGATCGACGAATAGGTGCCAATCAGCACGCCGAAGATCATCGACAGCACGAAGCTCTGGATGATCTCACCACCGAATACCGCCAGGGCCAGAAGCGCCAGCAGCGTGGTCGGCCCGGTCAGAACCGTGCGCGAGAGCGTGGAGTTGATGGCGCGGTTAAGCAGATCGACAACCGGCACCTTGCGGTATTTGCCCATGAATTCGCGGACGCGGTCATAGACCACCACGGTATCGTTGAGCGAGTAGCCCACAATGGTGAGGATGGCCGCGATACTGGACTGGTTGAACTCTATGCCGGTGACCGCGAAGAATCCGAGCGTCATGATGACGTCGTGCAGGGTCGAGACGACCGCGCCGACGGCAAACTGCCATTCGAAGCGGAACCACAGGTAGATGAGGATGGCGAGGATGGCCAGGCTCAGACCGATGGTGCTCGACCAGGCGAGTTCGGACGACACGGTGCCGCTGACGGCCTCGGTGCGGCGGATCTCGTAGTTTTCGGCGGCCAGGGCTTCACGCACCTGTTCGACGGCGGCCTGCTGCGCCTCCGGGCCGCCCTCCTGCAGCTCGATGCGGATCAGCACGTCTTCGGGCGTGCCGAAGCCCTGGACCTGGACGTCGCCCAGATTGAGTTCACTCAGCGCGCTACGGATCAGACCCGTATCGGCCGGGCCACCCTGATGCTGGACCTCGATCGAGGTGCCGCCCTTGAAGTCGATGCCCAGATTGAGGCCGTGGATACCGAACCAGCCGATGGATGCGAGCGACAGTACGATCGAGGCCACGATCGCGATCTTGCGCCAGCTCATGAAGGGAATGGTGGTGTCGTCCGGCACCAGCCGCATGAGCTGCACCTTGAGCGTCTTGGGGCGGACCCAGTCGTACCAGCGGGTGACGATCATCAGGGTGACGAAATAGGCCGTGAACAGCGTGGTGATGATACCGATGGCCAGCGTGACCGCGAAGCCCTGTACCGGGCCTGAGCCCAGGAAGAACAGCACGACCGCCGCGATGAAGGTGGTGACGTTCGAATCCAGGATGGCGCTCATGGCGTTGCTGAAGCCGGACTGGATGGACTGGATGTTGGACCGCCCGGCGGCTTTCTCCTCGCGGATACGCTCGAAGATCAGCACGTTGGCGTCCACCGCCATGCCCATGGTCAGCACGATGCCGGCAATGCCCGGCAGGGTCAGCGTGGCGCCCAGCAATGACAGCGTGCCGATGACCATGCCGACATTGAGAATGAGGGCGATATTGGCGAAGACACCGAAGGTGCCATAGGCAATGAGCATGAAGAGGACGGTGCTGATGCCGCCGATGACGCCGGCCGTAACACCGCCGCGAACGCTGTCCGCGCCCAGGCTGGGGCCGACGGAACGCTCTTCGACGATGTCGAGCGTGGCCGGCAGCGCGCCGGCGCGCAGCAGCACGGCCAGGTCGTTGGCGCTGGCGGTGGTGAAGCTGCCGCTGATCTGACCCGAGCCACCGGTGATCGGCTGCTGGATGACCGGCGCCGTGATGACCTGGTTGTCGAGCACGATGGCGAAGCGCTGGCCGACATTGGCGGCCGTGATCTGGCCGAAAGTGATGGCGCCGCGGGTGTCGAAGCGGAAGCTCACGACGGGCATGGCACGCTGCTGGTCGTAGCTGGGCTGCGCATCGACCAGCGACTCGCCGCCAATGGCGACGTCTTCATAGAGCAGTTCCGAACCGCCATCCTGGCTGGGGACGATCATGGTGCCGGCCGGCAGGCCCTGGGCCTCGGCCTGCGTGGCGGTCATGCCGGGATAGACCATGTGGAAGGTCAGGCGCGCCGTCTGCGAAATGATGGCCTTGAGCCGGTCGGAATCCTCAAAGCCCGGCACCTGCACCAGAACGCGTGTGTCGCCCTGGCGCTGGATGGTGGGCTCGGTTGTGCCCAGCTCATCGATACGGCTGCGGATGACCTCGATGGACTGTGCCACCAGCGAACTCATGCGCTGGGAGATGCCATCTTCCGTCAGGGTGATGGTCAGCTTGCCGTCGGCGGCTTCACCGAACGAAAGCTCGTTGACGCCAATGCCGGCGAAGAGAGAGTCGCTGAGTGTATTCTGCAGCGTCTCGATAGCGGTCTGTGCCGCGGCCTTCTGCGCCGGGTCGGTGAGTTCGATGGCAATGGAGGCACTGGCCTCATCGGTGGTGATCAGGTTGCCAATGCCGTTGTCGCTGGCCAGGACATTGCGCGCATCGCGACGCAGGTCGCGCAGGCGCTCGGTCACAATGCCTTCGCGGTCCACCTCGAGCAGCAGGTGGGAACCACCCTGCAGATCGAGCCCCAGCACCATGGTCTGCTTGGGCAGCCAATCGGGGAGACTATCCACAAAATCCTTCGGCAGAAAATTCGGCGAGGCAAACAGCAGGCCGAACAGGGTCACGAGAAGGACGAGCGTGGTGCGAAGGGGCGAGAACTTCATTTAGGGTATCCTGAAAACAAGAACCGGCGCCCATGGGCGCCGGCAGCATGCGGAGCGCTGCAATCAAGCAGGCTTGTTGTCGTTCACCGGCTCTGCCTTGGAGCGCACATCCGCCACCATGCCGCGCACCAGCTTCACCTTGACGCCCGTGGCGATCTCGACCTCGAGATCTTCGCCATCGACAGCCTTGGTCACCTTGCCGACGATGCCGCCGGTGGTCACGACCGTGTCACCGCGACGGATGGCAGCCAGCATGGCCTGCTGGGCCTTCAGGCGCTTCTGCTGCGGGCGGAAGATGAGGAACCAGAAGATCACCACCAGCAGAAGGATCGGCATCAGCTGGATGAAGATGTCGGTCATGCCACCTGCGGGGGCGGCACCGGCTGCCTGGGCATAAGCGGGCGTTACAAACATAAGGCGAGGCTCCTATCGTTTCTTCTTGGCTTGTGGAGGGCGGCGCCAGAGACCAGCATCAACGTTGCGACGCTACTGGACGCATATGGGGCTCGTTGCACTTGCAGCCCGGACAAAATCGGGCGGACTATACATTTGGCCCCTAGCGATTGCAAAGGCATTCCGGGGCTGCAATTTGCCGCGCCGAGCATGAGGACGAACCACCTTGAAGAGCAAAGACTACCTCGCCGAAATCGCCGCCTCACTGGGGCAGATTGCCCGTTCGCTCGACGCCCTGGCGCCCTCTGGCGCGGACGCCGACGGGGGGCTGGGCACGGCGGACGCCTATCACTGGGACGGCGATGCCGGGCAATTGATGGCGGTGCCCAAGGTAAGCCGCGTGGCACTGAGCATGCTCAAGGGAATCGATGCCGTGCAGGACATCCTGCTGCGCAATACGGAGCAGTTCGCCCGCGGCCATGGCGCCAATAATGCGCTGCTATGGGGCGCGCGCGGCATGGGCAAGAGTTCGCTGGTCAAGGCAATCCATGGCGACATCATTGCCCGGCGGGATGAGGGCTTCCACCGGCTGGTGCTGATCGAGATCGCGCGGGAGGATCTGGAGACCCTCCCTGCCCTGATGCGGCGGATCGGCGGAGAAGACGCTCGCTTCATCGTGTTCTGCGACGATCTCAGCTTCGACAATGGCGAGACCAGTTACAAGTCGCTCAAGACCATTCTCGACGGCGGGCTTGAGGGCCGGCCGGAAAATGTCCTGTTCTACGCCACGTCCAACCGGCGCCATCTGATGCCGCGCGACATGATCGAGAACGAACGCTCGACCGCAATCAATCCCGGCGAGGCCGTAGAAGAGAAGGTGTCGCTGTCAGATCGCTTCGGGCTGTGGCTGGGCTTTCACAATTGCGACCAGCCGACCTTTCTCACCATGGTTCGCGCCTATGCCGACCATTACGGGCTGGACCTGGACGACGAGACCCTCAGGGCGCGGGCCATTGAATGGTCGGCGACACGCGGGGCCCGTTCGGGCCGTGTGGCCATCCAGCTGGTGCGGACGCTGGCTGGCGAGATGGGCAAGCCGCTGTAGAAAGCAAAACCCCCGCTTTCGCGGGGGTCTTTTTTTGGATTTGCGAGGGGCTGGATCAACTTGCCAGCAGCGGCAGCGGATCAACCGGGGTAGCACCCTTGCGGAGTTCGAAATGCAGCTGCGGCTTGGTCACCGAGCCGGTCATGCCGGCGGCGCCGATCGTGTCGCCGCGGCCGACCACGGCGCCCTTGGCGACGTTCATCGACTGCAGGTGGGCATAGGCCGAGACGTAGCCATTGGGATGGCGGATGAGCACGAGGTTGCCATAACCTTCAACGCCCGAGCCGACATAGATCACCGTGCCGTTCTCGGCTGCCTTGACTGCGGAGCCTTCGGGCACCTCGATATTGATGCCGGTGCCCTTGGACGAGGCAAAATCGACCAGGACGCGGCCGCTGGCGGGCCAGCGGAACTTGTCGCTACCCGACATTGCGGGCTCGGCGGCTGGCACGCTGGCCACCTGGACCGGCGCAGGCTGGGCCGGAGCGGCGGTGGCTGCAGGTGCTGCGGCGGCAGGCGTGGTGGCGGCCTGGAGCGTATTGGGTGCGGCGGCAAGGGTCTGCTGCGCCGGAGCGGGCGCGGCCATTGGCGTAGTGCTGGCGACCTGGGTGGCAGCCGGCGCCTTGGTGGCGAGCAGGTCGGCGCGACCAGGAATGATCACCTTCTGGCCGACGACGATCTTGTCGGGCGAGGAGAGATTGTTGGCCTGCACGAGAGCCTGGGTGGTGACTTCATAGCGGCGGGCGATCGTATAGAGCGACTCGCCGCTGGCGATGGTGTGGGTGAAGCCGCTCGTGGCGGCACCCGAGGCGGCCGGCGTCGCCGAAGCGAGCGATGGCACCGAGCTGTTGGTGGGCAGGCTGCCGAGAACGGCGGGAGACGGCATCGGGGCCGAAGCGATTGAGGGCTGGGCTTGCATGGCGGGCAGGGATCCCTGGGAAGACGGGTTACGCAGTACTGGAAGGTCTTGGGACTGGACGGAAGGAGCGGCACTGGCCGTGCCAACCGGCGCCATTGGCGCGGTATATCCGGCCTGGACCGACGGGTTCCAGGCAGGCTGGGCTGTGGGCTGGCTGTTCCAGCTGCCACCAACATTGGCGGGAGGCAGGAACTGGCTCTCTGCCGTCATGGCCTGCGGCGCGCCGAGGCTGGAGGGCATGGGCTGGCTGTAGCTTTGGGGAGCACTCTGGGGGAGCGAGCCAGTGGTCGTCGGATCGCCGAACGTCCGGCTACCGAGACTGGAACACCCAGACAGTGCTACGGCGGTGGCGACCAGGCCAACCATCGCAATGGCACCTTTGGGCGCCCGACGGGATAGGCGGATACTCATCAGCTATACTCGTACGCAGGTACTCAACACAAATTTGAGACTAGGCCGGTAAGGTAAAGACGAGTTTAAAGCCGATGCGATTTGAGCAAAATCGTCAGGGGCAGATTCCGGGTTGAGTAAGGTTAAGACACGGAGGGCCCATAATTCTCCCCGCCGGCGGGCCAGCGCAGGACGGGTCTAGACCTATCTCAGAGCAGCAGGGTACCGCGCAGGCGCTCGACCACCATGGTGTCGGTCTGTTGCAGCAGCATGGGGGTGACGGTCACATAGCCATCCTGACGCATGACCTCGAAATCGGCCCCCCGGTCGAGCGGCTTGGGCGTATCGGGGATGGCGATGAAGAACTTGCCGGCATTGTCGCTGGGATAATAGCGGAAGGGCGAGCGCGAGAAACGCTGGTGCGGCACCACGGCTATGCCCTTGGTTGTATCGGGGTCGCAAAAGGGAAAATTGACGTTGTAATAGTGCTCGCGCCCCTGGGCGGCCGCAATGATGGCGCGTGCAACGGCGACACCATGCCGGACGGAATTGGACCAGTTCACGTCGCGGCCATGCTCGTAGTTGATACCCTGGCTCATGGCGATGCCGATGGCGCCCTGCAGCGCACCTTCGCGGGCGCCGGCAGCCGTGCCCGAACAGTTGATGATATCGCCCAGATTCTGCCCGGCATTCACGCCGGACAGCACCACATCGGCGGGCCGGTCGCCCAACAGGTGGGTCATGCCGGCGACGACGCAGTCGGCGGGGGAACCGCCGACTACGGCAAAGGTGCGCTCGCTGTGCCGCTCGAACTGCAGTTCGCGGCCCAGGGTGAAGCGGTGCCCTGCCCCCGACTGGTTGCCATCGGGCGCGACGATCCAGACGTCGTCGCTCAGCGCGCTGGCAATGTCGGCCATGATGGCGATGCCAGGCGCATCCACACCATCGTCATTGGTGATGAGGATGCGCAGGCCCATCAACGACCACCGATCGACTTGAGGCCGCCCATATAGGGCTGCAGCACCTCGGGCACGAGGACGGAGCCGTCTTCCTGCTGGTAGTTTTCCATCACGGCGATCAGGCAGCGGCCGACAGCAGTGCCGGACCCATTCAGGGTGTGCACGAAGCGGGGCGCCTGTTTCTCACCGGATGGGCGATAGCGCGCATCCATGCGGCGGGCCTGGAAATCGCCGCAGACCGAGACCGAGGAAATCTCGCGATAGGTATCCTGGCCGGGAAGCCAGACTTCGAGGTCATAGGTCTTCTTGGCGCCGAAGCCGATATCGCCGGTGCAGAGGTTCATGACGCGGTAATGCAGGCCCAGGCGCTGCAGCACGGTCTCGGCGCAGGCCAGCATGCGCTCATGCTCGTCCACCGAGGTCTCGGGCGTGGTGATGGACACCATCTCGACCTTGTTGAACTGATGCTGGCGCAGCATGCCGCGGGTGTCGCGACCGGCCGAGCCGGCCTCGGAACGGAAGCATGGGGTGAGGGCGGTCAGGCGGAGCGGAAGCTCTTCCTCCGACAGGATCGATTCCCGCACGAAGTTGGTGAGCGGAACCTCGGCCGTGGGGATGAGGGCCAGCCGGCCTTCGCCATGCGGCGTGAAGAACAGGTCTTCCTCGAACTTTGGCAGCTGGTTGGTGCCGAACAGGGCATCGTCCTTCACCAGCAGCGGCGGCTGGACCTCGGTATAGCCGTTTTCATTGGTGTGCAGGTCCAGCATGAACTGGCCCAGCGCGCGTTCGAGGCGGGCCACCTGCCCTTTCAGCACAACGAAGCGGCTGCCGGAGAGTTTGGCGGCGATCTCGAAGTCCATGTCGCCACGCGCGGCAACATCGATCTCGTAATGCTCCTTCGGAGCGAACGAGAAGCTGGGCTTGGGCGCGCGGGCCTTGGCGGCGGTGGCAGCCGAGCCATTGGGGCCGAAATACTCGACATTGCCGCTCTCGTCGGCGCCGTCGGGCACGTCTTCGAACACCAGGTTTGGAATGACCGAGAGGGCATTGCGCAGCTCGAGCTCGATGGCACGCTCGTCGGCTTCGCCCTGCGGGATGGATTCCTTGAGGCGGGCGACTTCGGCCATCAGCTCGGCGGCCCTGGCTTCGTCTTTCTGCGCCTTGGCCTGGCCGATCTGCTTGGACAGCGCATTGCGCTTTTCCTGGGCGTCGTTGAGCTTGGCAATGATCTCGCGCCGACGGTCATCGATGGCAAGCAGATCGGCGGAGCGAACGGAGACGCCCTTGCGCCGCGAAACGGCGGCATCGAAGGCTTCGGCGTTGGCTCTGATCCACTTGATATCGAACATCGGTTGCTACGGGTCGCTGCCCGCCTCTGGTTGATTGCGCTAGCTTGTCTAAGGTCGATGGCGGAACGCCGCAATCCCAAACCCACCGGGTCATGCCGGCGAAGACCGGAATCGAGGCCCGTTGCGCTCACCCGGCAGCCTCATCCTGAGCCTGTCGAAGGACGACGCGTGGCACTGCAGCACGACCTCGTGGCTCGACAAGCTCACCATGAGGTCTGCTTGTCAGTCTATTCGGATGATGAGCGGGCGAGCTCGGCTTCCTGCGCGGCCAAGGCGGCTGCGCGGCGCTTTTCGATCATCCGCACGGAAATGATCGAGAGTTCGTAGAGCAGGTACATGGGCAGGGCCAGGCCGATCTGGGAGATCGGGTCGGGCGGTGTGATGAAGGCGGCAAAGATCAGGATGCCGACAATGGCGTAACGGCGCCCCTTCTTGAGCAGGTCGACATGCACAAGGTCGATCTGGGCCAGCAGCGTCAGGATGACGGGGAGCTGGAAACAGATGCCGAAGGCCAGGATGAGCAGCATGGCCAGGCCAAGATATTCGCTGACGCTGGTCAGCATCTCGATGTCGACCGTCTGCATGCTGGCGAAAAAGCTCAGCGCCATCGGCAGGACGACGAAATAGACCAGGGCGGCACCTGCCACGAAGAAGATCGGGGTCGCGACGAGATAGGGCACGAAGGCCTTGCGCTCGTGCTTGTAGAGGCCAGGCGCCACAAACATGTAGATCTGGGCGGCGATCATTGGGAAGCCGAGGAAGATGGCGCCGAACAGCGCCACGTTCAGGTAGGTGAAGAACAGCTCCTGCGGCGCCGTAAAGATCAAGTTCGCGCCGGGGACCGAGCGCTTGTAGGGGATCAACAGCCAATCATAGATCGTGCTGGCAAAGATGAAGCAGAAGGCCATGAGCACGACGATGGTGACCGCCGAATAGATCAGGCGCTTGCGCAGCTCGACCAGGTGTTCGAGCAGTGGCGCTTCGCTGCCGGCGAGTTCATCCTCGGGCGCTTTGCTCTTGTCTTCGATCTGCTTGGCGTCGGCCATGGTCTATTCGTTCCCGGCTTTCGCGGTTGCGGTCTTGCGTGGCTGGCGCGCACGCGGCGTCTTGGTGGCCGGCGAATCCGCCGGTTCGGTGGGCAGCGTCGGTACGGGCTTTTCGGCCACGACCTTGGGCGTGCGCGGCTTGCGGGCGGGCTTGGCGACCGGCTGCGTCTCGGCAGGCGCCGGAACAGCCTCGATCGGGGCAAGCTCGGCGGTGACGACCGGACGCGTGGGGGCAGCCTTGGCCGCCTTGACCGGCGCCTTCTTGACCGGGACCTTGGCAGGAGCGGGTGCCGGCTTGGCGGCCTTGACCGTGGTCGGCGCCGGACCGGCCGGCTTGAAGCCGGATTCGGCGGCGATCTGGTCGGCCGTCTTGGGCAGCGTCTTGGGCGCCGTCATGCCGGCCTTGGCCTTGATCTCGTCAACCACGCTTTCCGCATTGGGATCGCTCGGCTTGATGACGCCACTCGGCTTTGGGCCGGTGGGCGTCATGGCGTTGAATTCCTTGCGGATTTCGTCGGAGGTCTTCTTGAGCGGAGCGGTGATCGAGTTGCGCAGGTTGCGCACCTCGTCCAGCCCGGTCGTCTTGTTGATCTCGCGCTGGAACTCACTGCCCATGCGCCTGATCTGCCCGGCAACCTTGCCGATGCGGTTCATCACCACCGGCAAGTCTTTCGGCCCGATGACGATCAGCGCGATAACGCCGATCACCAGCATCTCTGTCCAGCCCAAGCCGAGCATAGTCCTATTCCTTCAAAGCAGCAGCAAGGCCGGAAGATACGTCCTCAGACGTCCTTCTTCTCCGGCTCACGGACTTCGGCATCGGCCGTGGTCGCGACGCGCTCCACCGGCTTGTCGTCGTCCTTCATGCCCTTCTGGAAGGCTTTGATACCCGAGGCGACTTCACCCATCATGCCGGAAATCTTGCCGCGACCAAACAGCAGGATGACGACGACGGCGACAACGAGAATGCCCCAAATTCCTGGCGCGTGCATTTTGATCTCCCTAATATTCTTCAGAACGCGTTACACGCGAAAGATAGGCCAGAAATAGGTTCAATCGCGTGCAAACACAAGAACGTGTTCCGGATTGAGCGTCACGAAGACATCTTGTCCCACGCTCAGACCTGCATCGGAGGGCTGGCGGATGCCCAGAGGCTGATCGAGCCCCTCGACGCTCACCTCGCAGATGTCGATGCCGATGGCGTCGCGCTTGCCCACGATGCGGCCCGGCGTCCCCGGTCCCTCGATGGCCATGCGGGCCCCGCCCGCCGGCCGGATAGCCACGGTCACCTTTGTTCCCTCCGCAAGGCCCGGTGTCGCCACCATGCCCAGGGGCGTCCGCGCCCCGCCGCCGGACACCACGCTCTCGACTTCGCTGAGCGGGGAGAAGAAGCGGGCGGCGCTCAGATCGATCGGCTGGCGGTAGATTTCCGCAGCCGTGCCGATCTGGGCGATACGGCCGTGGCGGAGCAAGGCCACGCGATCGCCGAGCACCATGGCCTCTTCGGGGTCGTGCGTGACGATCAGGCTCGTAACATGGGTCTCGCGCAGCACGGCTAGGGTTTCCTCCCGCACGGTCTCGCGCAGGCGGGCATCGAGGCTGGAGAATGGCTCATCGAGCAGCAGCACGCCGGGGCGCGGGGCGACGCTGCGCGCCAGGGCCAGGCGCTGTTGCTGCCCGCCCGAGAGCATGTGCGGATAATCGTCTTCGCGGTCGGCCAGCCCCACACGACGCAGGGCGGCGCGCGCCTGACCCAGGGCTGCCTCGCGACCGAGCCTGCGCAGGCCGAACAGCACGTTCTGCAGCACGGTCAGGTGCGGAAACAGCGCAAAGTCCTGGAACATCAGGCCGATGCCGCGACGATCGGGCGGCGTGTTGATGCCGGGCGCGGAGACGGTGGTGCCATTGATGCGCACCGCGCCGCCATGCACCGGCTGGATGCCGGCGGCGACACGGAGGGCGGTCGACTTGCCCGAGCCCGACTCGCCGAGCAGGCAGACGATCTCGCCGGGCTTGAGGGTCAGGCTGAAGTGGTCGAGCACCACCCTGCCCCCAAGCTTGACCTCGACTTCATCGAATTCGAGCGTCGCCGCGAAGCTGACGCCGGCCGTGCCGCGCAAGCCCCAGCCGGCGCTGGATGTATCAGTCATCAGTCCTGGTCCTCGTCAGTGCCGAGGTCATCGGGCTCAAGCGGATCTTCGTCGTCGCGCAGGGCGCCATCGAAGGGCAGCGGAATCTGCATGTCGGGCGGCAGGCGGCCCGACAGCAGGCCGGACCCCTTGAGTTCGTCGAGCCCCGGCAGGTCGCTGAGGCTTTCGAGCCCGAAATGGTCGAGAAACGCCTCGGTCGTTCCATAGGTCACCGGGCGGCCCGGGGTCCGGCGACGGCCGCGCATCCGGATCCAGCCCGCTTCCATCAGGAGATCGATCGTACCCTTGCCGGTGGCGACGCCGCGCACTTCCTCGATCTCGGCACGGGTGGAGGGCTGGTGATAGGCAATGATGGAGAGCGTTTCGAGCGCGGCGCGCGAGAGCGGGCGGGTCTCCTGCTCCTCGCGGCGCAGCAGGAAGCCCAGGTCTTCGGCGGTCCGGAAGGCCCATTTGTCGCCGCGCTGCACCAGATTGACGCCGCGGTCGGCATAGCGCTGCTGCAGGGTGGCGAGCAAGTCGCCGACGCGCACTCCCTCGCCCAGATAGGTCAGCAGCTGGTTGGCCGATAGCGGCTCGGATGAGGCGAACAGCAGGGCCTCCAGAATCCGCAGGTGGCGTTCGGCGACCTCGCCATGCTCGTCACGATCGGTCACTGCTGGTCGCCCTTGCGGCGGCGCATGAAGAGCGGACCAAAGGTTTCGGTCTGGCGGATGTCGATCTGGCCCTGCCGGACCAGTTCGAGGCTCGAGGCAAAGCTTGAGGCACGGATGGTGGCGCGTTCGCTCGGGGTGGCGAGATATTCAGCAAGATAGAGATCCATCGGGATCCAGTCGAAACTGTCGCCGATCAGGCGCTGGAGGATGTCGCGCGCATCCTGCAGCGACCAGACCGTGCGTTGAATGGGCGAGTAATCCGTGGAAATGCCCCGCTCGCGCTGGCCGGCATAGGCCTTGAGCAGATCGTAGAGCGAAGCCTCCCAGAGGCTGCTGCGATTGACCTCGATCGGCTCGGGCATGCCGCGGGCATAGACCTGGAAGCCCAGCCGGGGCCGGTTCATCAACTGGCTGGCGGCGCGGCGCATGGCCTCCAGACGCTTCAGCCGGAACTGCAGCATGGCCGCCAGCATCTCACCGGTAGGCTCGTCGTCCGATGGCGCCTGGGGCACCATGAGCCGGCTTTTGAGATAGGTCAGCCAGGCCGCCATCACCAGGTAGTCGGCAGCGACCTCGATGCGCTTCTCGCGCACGGTTTCGATGAAGACGAGATATTGTTCGGCCAGGGCCAGTATGGAAATGGCGGCCAGATCGACCTTCTGGCGCCGGGCCAGATCGAGCAGCAGGTCGAGCGGCCCCTCGTAGCCATCAACATCCACATACATGACGTCATCGGCCGCGGGCTGCACGGGCGTGTCAAACCAGTCGGTCTGGGCAGTCGTCATGAAATCAGCGCCGCACTGCAGGAACGTCGCGCCATCCTTGGCCGCTGGGTCGCGACGCGTCAAGCGCAGAGCCGAGGGGAATGGCGATGTGCACCGGTCGCTTGCGGACCGATGCTTACTTACATGGTGAAGCAGTCGCCGCCCGCAGCCTTGACGTTGGTGCAGATGGAGTTGGCTTCCTGCAGGGAATTGGCCGGCACACGCACGCGGTAATAGATGCCCCGCTCGCCCAGATCGACGCGCTGCACTTCGAGATTGGCGCCACCAAAGAGCGGGCCAAACCGCGTCACCATGGCCTGGGCCGAGGCACGGGCGTCCGCTTCGCTGCGCTGGGAGGCAAGCTGCACATAGGCTGGCGCGTCGTTGGGCAAGGCGTCGACCTCGATGGCCTGCGGCAGGGCGGCAGGCGCAGTGGATGCCGTTGCAGCCGCGGGCGCAGCTGCGGCCGCAGCAGGCGCAGTCACGCTGCCGAGCGTGTTATTGGCGGGCGGTGGCGGCAGGACATTGCCGCCAGAGGCTGGCGGACTGATGACGGCATTGACCGGCGAAGTCGGCGCAGCCGCGGAAATGCCCGGACCAGACAGGCCAGCCGGCCGGGTCATCGGAATCACAGCCGTCTTGCCGGCCAGAGGATTGCCGGCGGCATCGACGGCCGGAACCGTGGCACCCGGCGTTACCGGCGTGACCGCTGGCTCGGGGGTCACCGTTGCCTCGGGGACAGCGGGCGCAACGGCAGCTGCCTCGGGCTCGACGCTGGCCTGAAGTTCTGGGCTGGCAGTGGCAGCGCCGGGGACAGCAGGCACATTCGGGCGATCAACCGGTAGGATGGTGCTGCCTGCGACGCTGTCATCGCCGCTGACGATCGTGCCATCCGGACGCACCGTCACAGTCCGCACCTTGCGGTTGGCCAGGCCCTCTTCGCTCAAGTCGGTCGCTGCGGGGATCTGGGTGACCTCGTTGACGTCGGCCTGATCGCGCGAGACCAGCTGTTCTTCCGCACCGGGAACAACGCCGTCGATTTCGTTGAAGACCACAGATTGCTGTGCGGCGGTGGCCTCGGGTTGGGCGGCCGGAGTTTCCTTGACCGGGCTGGCATCTGCCGTGAGCAGCGGCGCCGGACCGGGCTCGCTGCCCAGCCCAAGCACCCAGTAGAGGCCAAAGCCAGCCGCCAGCAGCAGCGTAATCGCCACCAGGGGACCGGCGAAGGCCCGGGTCATGCCGATGCCACGGGGGCCCCGACGGCGGGGTGCGGCGGCAGTTTCAGTTTCCGCTTCGGGGGCATCGACCCAGCCGATCTGCACGCCGGTGGCCTCAGCGGCGGCCAGAATGGCCTCGTCCGCGCCGGAAAGTGCGCGGGGCGACTGTCCTGCGCTATCGGAGGGAACCAGAATGGTCGGCGTCGCAAGGCTGCGCAGTGCGGGGCTGGGTGCGGGACGTTCGGCCGCAGGAGACGGCGGCGCTGATCGATCGAGTTCAACCCGCATGGCACTGCCGATGAGGCTCTCGATCTCGTCGATCGGATCGCGGCCCATGCCGTCGTCGTCCGTTGCGGGCGCAGTATTGGTCGAGACGGCCGGCGTGGGCTGCTGCCAGGCGAAGGCTGAAGTCGACGAACTCGCGGTGGGAATCGTCACAGCCGGGCTGGTGCTGACCGTCCGGTCGATGGTGGAGGCCGGCTGCGACGCGAGGCCGAAGACCGGAGCGACCTTGAAACGATCCTGCTCAGGGCTTGCCGGGGGCTGCAGGTTGGGCTGGCGCAATGCACCGTCGGGCGTGCCCGTGCTCACGGACGGGGCAGAAACAGATGGTGCAGCCGGGCGCGGACTTGCTGCCATGGCGGGCGCAGGAGCTGGCTCGGGCGGCGTTTCAAGCACCGGCTGTTCCGCCGACAACTCGGCAGCGATCAGGTCGGCAATGCTGTCGTGATCAGCCGGAGCGTCGGAGATGTCTGGCTTGACGTCGGCCGGGGCTGAAGCCGCAGATGTTGCCTCGACGGACGACGGTTTTGCGGCATTGAGGTCAAAATCGAAATGGAAGGGCTCGGGGGCTTCCGGGATCGCGGCGGAACGGGGCACCGGCGAGGATGCTGCAACGACAGGTGCATCGCCGGAAGCGGCGGAAGAGCGCTCGAAGTCAAAGCGGGGCGCCGGCGCGACGGGGGCGTCGCCACCAGGGATGCGAACGGGCACGACAGGGCGAGACGCCTGCGCCGGACGATCGCCCTGCGCGTCCTGCGCCATGAGCTTTGCCAGTTCAGCGATCAGATCATCAGAGGCGTCGGATTGTCCGGCCATCGGCTGCGGTTTCGCTGTCATCAAGCAGCGCCCTCTCGGTTACGACTACGGTGCCCAAGCAAGAGCATTGTGCCGCGAGTCATCACAGTATTGCGCCCGAATTATGAAAGTTCCTCGGGTGCGGAAACGCCCAGAATTGCTAGTGCGTTGGCGATGACCTGGCGCACGGCATCAACCAGCGCGAGTCGCGCCAAAGTCAGCTTTGGGTCGTCAAAGTTAACAAATCGTAACTGCGGGTCATCCTTGCCCTTGGCCCAGAAGCCGTGGAAGGCCGCGGCAAGCTCATGAACATAGAAGGCAATGCGATGCGGTTCGTGGGCGACAGCCGCCGCGGTGACGGTCCGCGGCCATGCCGCGAGCACCCGGACAAGGTCCAGTTCCGCCGGCGTGACGATGCGATCGATCTCGGCATTGGCCAGCGCAGAAGGGGACACATCGAGGGTGGGCAGGTCCCGCGCAGCGGTCTTGAAGATCGAATGCGTGCGGGCATGAGCGTATTGCACGTAGAAGACCGGATTGTCCTTGGTCTGCTCCTTGACCAGGGCAAAGTCGAAATCCATCGCCGCGTCGTTGCGCCGGTACATCAGCATGAAGCGGGTGGCGTCGGCACCCACTTCCTCCACGACATCTGCCAGCGTCACCAGGTCGCCGGAGCGCTTGGACATCTTGAATGGCTCGCCGTTCTTGAGCAGGCGAACGAGCTGGCAGATACGCACATCCATGTCGGCAGCATTGAGCGAGACGGCCTTGGTGGCCGCCTGCAGGCGCTTGACGTAGCCGGAATGGTCGGCGCCTAGCACGTTGATCATGTGCTTGAAGCCGCGCAGGAACTTGTTGCGGTGATAGGCGATGTCTGCCGCGAAATAGGTGTAGGAGCCGTCCGACTTGACGAGCGGCCGATCGATATCGTCACCGAAATCGGTGGCGCGGAACAAGGTCTGCTCGCGATCTTCCCACTCCTCGGGAGTCTTGCCCTTGGGTGGATCCAGCCGGCCCTCATAGACCATGCCTTTTTCGCGCAGCCAGGCCAGGGTGGTTTCGATGTCGCCCCCTGTTCCGTGCAGCGTGCGCTCGGAGAAGAACACCTGGTGATGGATGTTGAGCCGCGCCAGGTCCTGCTTGATGAGTTCCATCATGGCGGCCAGGGCCGCTTCGCGGGCGATCAGGACGGCCTCTTCCTCCGGCTTGTCCAGCAGGCTGCGGCCGTGTTCGGCCGCCAGCGCCTGGCCGACCGGGACGAGATATTCGCCCGGATAGAAGCCGGACGGGATCTCGATGGTCTCGCCCAGGGCCTCGCGATAGCGCAGAAAGGCCGAGCGACCGAGCGTGATGGTCTGCCCGCCGGTGTCGTTGATGTAATATTCCCGCGTTACCTCGAAGCCAGAATAGGCCATGAGGGCAGCGAGCGTATCGCCGAAGACGGCGCCGCGCGTGTGGCCGACATGCATCGGGCCGGTGGGGTTGGCCGAGACATATTCGATATTGACGCGCTCGCCCTGCCCGAGCGCGGAACGGCCATAGTCTTCACCCTGCTCGGCAATGGAGCGCAGCACCTCATGCCAGATGGGGGCTTCGAGGCGGAAGTTGATGAAGCCAGGACCGGCAACCTCGACCGACTGCACGTCCTCGTCGTGGCGGAAATGTTCGACCAGGGCGGCGGCAACGTCGCGCGGATTCTTGCCCAGGGGCTTGGCGACGATCATCGCGGCATTGGTGGACAGGTCGCCATGGGACGCATCGCGCGGCGGCTCGACCACGATGCGGGCGAGCAGGTCGGCGCCGACTTCGGGGTAGAGAACCTGCATCGCATTGCCGATGCGCGCGGAAAACAGTGCAAAGACGTCCATGATATACCTGAAGGCTAAGGTGGGCCGGGGTTAACGGAATTCCGGGCGAGCGTCAAACAGCCGGGCATATTCGTCGAGTGCGTAGGGGTCGGTCATGCCGGCGATGAAGTCGGCAACGATGCGGGCGAACTGGTGATCATCGCTCGCGGCTTGAGCATAGCCGCCCCAGCGTCCGGGCAGGTCGCGCGTTGCCATGTAGCGTTCGAACAGGTCGTGCACCACGGCCTCGCTGCGGCGGACCGGCGCCATGACGGTTTCGTGGCGATAGACGCGGTCAAACAGGAAGGCCTTGAGGCCGCGCTCGCCTTCGGCAGCTTCGCGCGAGAAAGTCACCTGCATGCTGCCAGCCAAACGCACGCTTTCTGCCGACGTGACGCCTGATGCTGCGATATTAGCGGAGGTGGTGGCGATCACGTCCTCGATGGTGCGAGTAATGAGCCGGCGCTGCACTTCATGGGCCTGCCGCTTGGGGGCGACATGGGGATAGAGCTGCAGCACTTCGCGCACGATGGGACCGGCCAGTGGAACCTCGACCATATCATCCAGCCTGATCAGCCCGGCACGCAGGGCGTCATCGATGTCATGGGCATTATAGGCCACGTCATCGGCAATGGCGGCAATCTGGGCCTCCAGCGAGGGATAACTGGAGAGGCGCAGGTCGGCGACAGCGGGAATATCATCAAGCCCGGCTGGCAGCCCCTCCGCCGCATATCGGCCAGACGGCGTGCCATCGGCATGGATCAACGGCCCATTATGCTTAAGTATCCCCTCAAGCGTTTCCCAGGTCAGATTGAGCCCGTCATGCTCGGCATAGCGGTTTTCGAGGCGCGTTACGACGCGCATGGCCTGGATGTTGTGATCGAAACCGCCATAGGGTGCCATGCAGGCATGCAGCGCCCGTTCCCCGGCATGGCCGAAAGGGGTGTGGCCCAGATCGTGTGACAGGGCGACAGCCTCGGCCAGGTCTTCATCGAGCTGCAGCGCGCGCGCCATGGAGCGGGCCATCTGGCTGACTTCGAGCGTATGCGTCAGCCGGTTGCGGAAGTGATTGCCATCGTGGTGCAGGAAGACCTGAGTCTTGTGCTGCAGGCGACGGAAGGCCGTGGAGTGGATGATCCGGTCACGGTCGCGCTGAAACTCGGAGCGCGTCGGGCTCGGTCCGGTGCCGTAGAGGCGCCCAAGGGACTGCTCGGGTTTGCTGGCGTAGGGAGCGGTATCGCTCATCGTTCTGACAAAGCCCTTTTCATTCTCGGCAAGAGTTACTATTTTAGCCCTACCGTTATGACATTACGAACGGCACGGATTCCCAGATGACCGATACCGCACTCGCGCCCACCGAAGTCGTTCTCACCGATCGCGCTGCCAAGCGCGTGTCCCGTATTCTGGCCAAGGAGCCGGAGGGCACAGTGTTGCGCATCTCGGTTGCCGGCGGTGGTTGCTCCGGATTTCAGTATGAATACAACCTCGTACAGGAAAAGCCGGCCAGCGACGACATCGTTTTGAGCAAGGGCGACGCCGTCGTGCTGATCGATTCCATGAGTCTTGAATTCATGGGCGGGGCCGAGATCGACTATGTCGACGACCTGATCGGGCAGAGCTTCCAGATCCGCAATCCCAATGCGGTTGCCTCCTGCGGCTGCGGCACCAGCTTCGCGGTCTGACCGACCAACACTTCCAAACACAAATGCAGGGGCGAATATGGGCATGCATGTCGATGCAGTGATGGACGCTGCCATCGCGGGACAGAAGATCGTCGGCGCTGAGGTAATTGCCTACAAGGACGGTGCATTGGCGCTTCGCCGCGTAGCGGGCCATTTCGACCGCGAGGCCGGCACGCCAATGGTTGAGAATGCCATTTATCGCCTGGCGTCGGTCACCAAGCCCATCGTGGCGGCGACGGCGCTGGCAATGGTCGACAAGGGCCTGCTGCAACTTGACGATCCGGTCAGCCGGCACCTGCCCTATTTCACGCCCTCCCTGGCGGATGGATCGCCCGCACGCATTACCATCCATCACCTGCTGACGCATACCGGCGGGCTGGCCTACGCCTATCCGGCGGATCCATCGATCTCCACTGGCCTGGGACCCAGCGACAAGGGATTCGAGGACAATTTCAGCCGCGTCGCGCGGCAACCCCTGCTGTTCGCGCCGGGTACCGCCTGGACCTATTCGGTTGCGATCGACGTGCTGGGCGCGGCGCTTGCAGCCATTCATGGCGGTTCACTGGAAGCGGCCGTGCGCCAGCATATCAGCGGCCCACTCAGAATGGCGGAGACGGGCTTTTTTGTTGCCGACATGGGTCGCCTGGCCAAGCCCTACGCGGACGGCACACCGCCCATGCCAATGGGCGATCCGCAAATGGTGCCGAACGAAACCGGCGAAGGCCCGACATTTTCTCCGTCGCGGATTTTCAGCGCGACGGCCTTCCAGTCCGGCGGGGCCGGCATGGCGGGTACCCCCGAGGATATCGCGACCTTTCTCGAGGCCATGCGTCGCAATGGCGGCGGCGTGATCCGACCCGAGACGGCCGCGCTCGCCTTTTCCAACCGCATCGGGGACGTTCACCGCGAGGAACCCGGCCAGCGTTTCGGCTATCTCGGCGCCGTCATCGATGATCCGGTTGCCGCCAATTCGGCCTCGGCCAGAGGCACAGTCAATTGGGGTGGGGTCTATGGCCATTCCTGGCTTGTCGATCCTGCGAACGGCATTACCATAGTGTCGATGAGCAACACGGCGCTCGAAGGATGCACGGGTCGCTATCCCAAGGACCTCATCAAATCCGTCTATGCCGACCTGAGCTGAGGACATCCCATGGCACTTCGTATCGCCACCTGGAACATTGCCGGCATCAAGGCCCGAATTGAGCCGCTGCTGAAGTGGCTGGGCGAGGAAAAGCCCGACATCGTCGTGCTGCAGGAGATCAAGACGGTCGACGAGGGGTTCCCGCGGCTGGAGATCGAGGCGCTGGGCTACAATGTGGAAACACATGGGCAGAAGAGCTGGAATGGCGTTGCCATCCTTTCACTGCTGCCGTTTGACGAGGTTTCTCTGCGCCTTCCAGGCGATGACAGCGACGAGCAGGCGCGCCTGATCGAGGGGGTGTTCTCGGTCGAGACCGGCGCGATCCGGGTGTGCGGCATCTACCTGCCTAATGGCAATCCGGTCGACAGCGAGAAATTCCCCTACAAGCTGGCCTGGATGCGGCGACTGGAGACCTATGTCGAAAGCCGGCTGGCGCTCGAGGAGCCCTTCATCCTCTTGGGTGATTTCAACATCATTCCGGCTCCCATCGATGCGCATGATCCCGACGCCTGGTGGGGCGATGCGCTCTATCGGCCGGAAAGCCAGGAGCGCTGGCGCACGCTGATGAACCTGGGACTGACGGATGCGCTGCGGGCGACGACGGCGGAGCCAGCCTATACCTTCTGGGACTTCCAGGCGGGCGCCTGGCGGCGCAATGCCGGCATCCGCATCGATCATCTCCTGCTGTCGCCGCAGGCGGCGGATCGGCTTGAAGACGTCACCGTGCACAAGGATGTGCGCGGCTGGGACAAGCCGAGCGACCATGTGCCGGTCGAGGGTCGCTTCACCTTCTAGGCGTCAGAACGCTGCGAACTGGGGCGCGACGCTTTCCGCCAGGGCGAAGGCTTCGGCACGCTGCTCAGGAGCCGCGACGGAAACCGCGCGGTTGAGCAATTCACCTATCCAGGCGGCGTCGCCGGTGGCGGCGCAGCGCTGCTGGGCGATCACCATCCACATCAGGCCTTCGACCGGCTGCGCCTCGATGCCTTCGACACCGTTGAACAGCAAATCCCCAAGCTGGGCCTGGGCCGGGCAGTGACCCTTGCGAGCGGCCAGGGAGAACCAGCGGGCACTCTGCAGCGGATTTACGCCCATGCCGCTCTCGTTCATGTAGAGCAGGCCAACGCGGTATTGTGCGTCCGCATCGCCGAAATAGGTGGCGGCATGCAGCAGCAGGGCATGCGAACGATCGGCGTCAGCGGGAATGCCGGCATCGGGCAGACCCTCGCGGTAGTAATCGCCAACCTTGACGAAGGACTGCGCCACGATATCAGCCTCGACACCCTTGGGTGCGGCGTCGGCATGCTGATTGGCGATCTGGGCAAAATAGCCGAAAGCCTTGACCGGATCCCGGTCCACGCCCTCGCCATTCTCGTACATGGTTCCCAGCTGCCACATGGCCATGGGCTGACCGGCCTCGGCTGCATCTTCGAGCGCCGCGAGCAAATCATCACCCGACACGCCACCCCCTGCCCCGTCGAGCATGTTGGCCATGTTGAGCGCGGCATCGGCTGCCGTCTGGGCGTGCACAGGCAGAGCCGACGCCATCAGGGCGAAGAGCGCTGCCGTTGTCACGGAAATCAGGGAGTGGTCCCTAATGGTCCGCATCATACTCCTTCTTGCCCGCTGGGCAGCGGGCCAATTTGCTTCCCGGACCCGGTATCCGGGTTCCGTAACGGCGCGCCGACATGATCGGCAGCACCTGCGATTGCCTTGTCCGATCTGCCTGCCGCGAATGCGAAGGCCGGACGTTAAGCAATCAGTAACCTCCGTTTGTGACCGCATTTCAGCCGGACCCATCACAAGATGGCGTTCGGTCAATTTGCCTGCCGGACCGCGTTTTGCGGCTTGCCGACAGAGCGGGCGGACACGTCGTCGATCTACCTCCAACTTCGGCCAAACCCGCATGCCAGCAGCTCTTGCGAGACTTTGGCGCACCTGTCTGACCGACGGCTTTGTATCCGGGGTTGAAAAACAGCAGGCACGCGGACCTTGCCGCGGTGCTTGCAGGCCATCCGCCCCCGAATGCCTATGCCGTCTGGTTTAGGGTGAGATTGTGGCGACAAACATCGCCAAATCGTTGCCAGAGCCCGGCGCGAAATCGAATCCGGAACGCTGTTGCGGAATCAGCACAGAGTCCGCGGTGGAGAGGCGTCAGCGCGGCGTCAACCGTTGTGCCACGGCGGCGCCAGACGCATAGTGACGCAAGACCGCGAACCGAGGAGCGAAGAGATGAAGACCCTGTCCACAGCGAAAGGAGACAAGTTTCAACAGGACATGACCATCCATGCATTCTCAAAATCCGCGGCCGGAGCAGCGCAGCGACGCAGGCCGTAACCACGCCCTTCCAGAATTCATCGCCAGACTGATTGCGGGCCGGAACGGCGATCTGGACCGCACGCTCTCGCGTGCCCGCAAGTTCCTTGGCTACTACAGGCCCTATGTACCGTTGCTGCTGGCCGACCTGGCCTGCGCCGTGCTCGTTGCGGCCAGCGCGATAGCCCTGCCGCTCTGCGCCAGCTACATCACCTCCCGCCTACCAGAACTGGCCGCAGCTGACGACGCGCTACTGCAAATCCTCAGCATGGGCGGGATCATGCTGGGTGTGTTCCTCGTGCAGTCGCTGGCGACCTATTTCGTCGACTATCAGGGCCACGTGATGGGTGCACGCATCGAGGCGGATGTGCGCCAGGAGCTGTTCGAGCACTGCCAGAAGCTCAGCTTCGGCTTTTATGACCGGCAGCGCGTGGGCCAGTTGATGAGCCGGATCAGCAATGACTCGCTGTGGCTGGGCGAGCTGTTCCACCATGGCCCGGAAGACATCGCCATCAGCCTGCTCAAGTTCGGTGGGGCCATGGCAGTGCTGACCATCATCGATCCTGTACTGGCGGGGCTGATTGCCCTGCTGGTGCCGTTTGCCATCGTCTATGCCCGGCATTTCAACGGCAAGATGAATGTGGCGCTGCGCTCCAGCAAGGAGCGGATCGCGGCGGTCAACGAGCGGGTGGAGGACGCGCTGGGCGGGGTGCGGGTCGTGCAGTCCTTTGCCAATGAAGCGGTCGAGATGCGGCGCTTTGCGGTCGAGAACCAACGCTTCCTGCAGAGCCGCCGGGATGGCTATCGCAGCGAGGCCCTGCTGTGGGTGGGCATGGATGGCTTTGCGCAACTGGTGACGATCATGGTGATCGTTGCGGGCGCCATCCGTATCCTGACTGCCGACCTCACCGTGGCGGACATGCTCACCTTCCTGCTCTGTGTGGGCGTGCTGGTGGATCCGGTACGGCGGCTGGATAACTTCATCCGGCTCTGGCAGGAGGGTGCCACCGGCTTTGTGCGGGCCATGGAGCTGCTGGAGGAGGAACCCGATATTGCCGACCGGCCGGGCGCCGTGGATATCGGCCCGGTGGCGGGTGCTGTCCGTTTCCGTGATGTGAGCTTCGGCTATGGCGAAGGCCATGGGCCTGTCTTCAACGGGCTGTCCTTCGACATTGCGCCGGGTGAATTCGTGGCGCTGGTGGGACCGTCGGGCGTTGGCAAGAGTACGTTGTGCGCGCTCATTCCGCGCTTCTACGACGTGACCTCGGGGGCAATCACCATCGACGGCAAGGATGTCCGCGACGTGACGCTGGCGTCGCTGCGGCGCAGCGTGGGGGTGGTGCAGCAGGATGTGTACCTGTTCAGCGGTACCGTGGAAGAAAACCTGCGCTATGGAAGACCCGATGCCAGCCATGATGAGCTCATTGCAGCAGCCAAAGCTGCCAATGCACATGATTTTATCATGGCCCTGCCGGACGGGTATAAGTCGAATATCGGGCAACGCGGGGTGAAGCTGTCGGGCGGTCAGAAGCAGCGGCTGACCATTGCAAGGGCGTTTCTCAAGGACCCGGCAATCGTGATCTTCGACGAGGCGACCAGTGCGCTCGACAATGAGAGCGAACGGGCGGTGCAGCAGGCACTGCTGAGCCTGGCCAGGGGCCGGACCACGATCGTGATCGCGCATCGACTTTCGACCGTGCGCCATGCCGACCGCATCCTGGTGCTCACGGCTGACGGCATCGGCGAAGAAGGCACCCATGACACGCTGATGGCGGCCGACGGGCTCTATGCCGGGCTGCACCGGGTGTCGGCCAGCATCTAGGCCACTGCGGCCGCTGCTAGAGCCAGCGGCGGCCGCGCATCCACCAGATAATGCCGAGCGAGAGCAGGAAAAGCGCGGCACAGACGGTCCAGAAGGCGTGGGGGTTGTCGGCGAAGGGAATGCCCGAGACATTCATGCCCAACGCGCCGGTCAGCAGGGTCAACGGCATGAAGACCACTGTCACGGCCGCCAGGATCAGCATGGTGCGGTTCATCTGCTCGGCGCGGGCGTCGATGATCTGTTCGTGGACCAGCACGGCGCGTTCGGACAACGCCTGCAATTCATCCCCCAGGCGCGCCGAGCGAGCCGAGGCTTCGCGCAGGCGCAGGCGGTCGCGGGCAGTGAAATGGGAGAGATCTTCAATCTCGAGAGTGTTCAGCACGTCGCGCTGCGGCCAGACGAGGCGACGGAAGCTGATCAGCGTCCGCCGCAGGTGGCTCAGCTTGCCCTGCGCCCGCGAGGTGTTCTGGACGATGAGGGATTCCTCGATTTCATCCAGCCGGTCCCCCAGGCGTTCGACCAGCGGCTCCAGCCGGTCCGCAGCACGCAGACCCAGACGGGCGACCAGGTCGGCCGGCGAAACCGGCGCATGGTGGGAGCTTTCCCATTTGCTGAGACCGAGAAAATCGAGAATGTTGAGTTCGGACGCGATGATGACGCGACCCTTTTCGATCCACAGCGACAGCAATTGCCGGCCGATGTCCTCGGGCTCCGCACCGGGGCGGGCGACGCGCAGTACAATCATGGCCTTGTCGTCGATCACGGTGCAGCGCGAGCGCGTGCTGGGCACGGTCAACAGGTCGGCGTTGAAGACGCCGAGCTCTGCCTTCAGCCAGACCTTGAACTCGGGCGACCTTGAATTGCCGCAGACCAGCTTGAACCCGCGGGCAGGCACGGCGGGCATTCCGTCACCAGGCTCATGGCGAACAACTCCGCCCTTGCCGTCGAAGACCAGAACGGCGCCCACGCCCACCATGCCGTTTTCTACGGCACGAGTCGGCGGTTTGCGCGGGGTATCATCCATCGGTGCCGGACCATCCATGATGAATCAACTCAAGCGCTTGAGCGCCTCCAGGATGTGATGGCGGCGTTCAATGGCGGCTTCGCGACGGGCCTTCTGCTCTTCGATGACTTCCTCGGGCGCCTTGGCGACGAATTGCTCGTTGCCGAGCTTCTTGTCGATCTGGGCGATCTCGGCGTCGAGCTTGGTCACTTCCTTTTCGAGGCGGACCTGTTCGGCGGCGATGTCGATGACACCCGCCAGCGGCAGGGCCCAGGTGGCTTCGCCAACCACGAACTGGGCGGATTCGCCCGGGACGGTGGCCTGGGGCGAGATTTCCTCGAGGCGGGCAAGGCGCGTGATCAGCGACGTGCCGGCCACGAGGCGGCGGAGGGTTGTGTCCCCTGCCCCGACCACAACCATCTGCAGCTTGGCGCCGGCCGGCACGTTCATTTCGCTGCGGACCGAACGCACATTGGTGATGACGTCGATGAGCCAGTTGAGATCGGCATCGGCTTCCGGGTCTTCGAGACCTGCGAGGTCAGGCCATTCGGTGAGAATCAGCATGTTCTGGCGCGGGGCACCGAACTTGCCGGTCTCGGCCCAGAGCTCTTCGGTGACGAAGGGCATGAAGGGATGCAGGATGGTGAGGATCTGATCGAGCGCCCATGCGGCGGTGGCGCGGGTTTCGGCCTTGGCGGCCTCGTCCTCGCCCATGAGCACGGGCTTGGCGAATTCGACATACCAGTCGCAGAAGGTGCCCCAGACAAAGTCATAGGCGCTGTTGGCGGCTTCGTTGAACTTGTAGTCGACGATGCCCTGGGTGACGGCGGCGGCGCCGCGTGCGGTGGCGCCGACAATCCAGCGATTGAGCGGGAGGGTGTTGGCCCTGGGATCGTAGCCCTCGACGCGGCGGCATTCGTTCATTTCGAGGAAGCGGGCGGCGTTCCAGATCTTGGTGACGAAGTTGCGATAGCCCTCGACGCGCTGGATCGAGAGCTTGAGATCGCGGCCCTGCGCTGCCATGGCGGCGAGCGTGAAGCGGGTGGCGTCGGCGCCGTATTGATCGATGAGTTCGAGCGGGTCGATGACATTGCCCTTGGTCTTGCTCATCTTCTGGCCCTTCTCGTCGCGGACCAGGGCATGCATGTAGACCGTGTGGAACGGCTCTTCATGCAGGAACTCAAGACCCATCATCATCATCCTGGCAACCCAGAAGAAAATGATGTCGAAGCCGGTGACCAGAACGTCTGTCGGGTAGTAGCGACGCAGCTCGGCAGTGTCGTCCGGCCAGCCCAGGGTGGAGAAAGGCCAGAGGGCGGAGGAAAACCAGGTGTCGAGGACGTCTTCGTCGCGCTTGATGGCGGTCGGCTTGCCATAATGGGCGTCGGCCTGGGCCTGGGCCTCGGCCTCGCTATAGGCCACGAAGGCGTGGTTGTCCGGGCCATACCAGGCCGGGATCTGGTGACCCCACCAGAGCTGGCGGGAAATGCACCATGGCTTGATGTTCTCGAGCCAGGCGAAATAGGTGTTCTCGTATTGCTGGGGCACGAACTTCGTGCGGCCCTCGCGGACGGCGGCCAGCGCTGGCTGGGCGAGGACGTCGGCCTTGACCCACCACTGGTCGGTGAGGAAGGGCTCGATGACGACGAGCTTGGACTTCTCGTCATGGGGGACCATGATCTTCTTGTCCTCGATATGGTCGAGGCCACGGGTGGGTTCGGCTTCGGCAAGCGTGGTCAGGTCGGCGACGATGGCCTTGCGGGCAACGAAGCGATCGAGGCCGCGATAAGCGGCCGGGATGAAGTCAGCCGAGATGATCGAGCCGCCGGTGGTGAAGACGTTGATCTGCTCGAGATTGTTGCGGACGCCGACTTCGAAGTCGTTGAAATCGTGCGCAGGGGTGACCTTGACCGCACCGGTGCCGAGCGCCGGATCGGCATATTCGTCGGCGACGATGGGAATGCGGCGGCCGACCAGCGGCAGCTCGACGAACTTGCCGACCAGCGAGGCGTAGCGCTCGTCGGTCGGGTGAACGGCGACGCCGCTATCGCCCAGCATGGTTTCCGGGCGGGTGGTAGCGACGATGATGTAGTCGCGAGTTTCCCACTCGGTGGGCTTGCCATCCTCGTCATGGGCAATGGGGCACTGGTAGGTGACGCCATCGGCCAGGGGATAGCGCAGGTGCCACATATGGCCCTTGATCTCGATATTCTCGACTTCGAGATCGGAAATGGCGGTTTCGAGGCCCGGATGCCAATTGACCAGGCGCTTGGCGCGATAGATCAGGCCGCGCTGGTGCAGCTCGACGAAGACCTTGGTGACGGCACGAACCATCTGGTCGTCGGCGACGCCATTTTCGCCCATGGTGAAGCGTTCGCGGCTGAAATCAGCCGAAGCGCCGAGGCGCTTGAGCTGGTTCATGATGGTGCCGCCGCTCTCGGCCTTCCATTCCCAGATGCGCTCGACGAACTTTTCGCGACCCATTTCGCGACGGCCAGGCTGCTGGCGCTCCATCAGCTGGCGCTCGACGATCATCTGGGTGGCGATGCCGGCATGGTCGGTGCCGGGCTGCCAGAGCACGTCCTTTTTCAGCATGCGGTTGAAGCGGACCAGGATGTCCTGGATCGTGTTGTTCAGCGCATGGCCGATATGGAGCGAGCCGGTGACGTTGGGCGGCGGAATGACAATGGTGAAGGTCTCGGCGCCGGGCGCGGCGCCGGCCCCGGCGGCAAAGGCATTGGCCTTGAGCCAATCGGCATAGACGCGGTCTTCGACGGCGCCGGGCTCATAGGACTTTTCAAGCATTGGTCACTCGCAACAGCAGCGACCCGCCCAGGTGGACATTCCCGGGTTGAGAAAGACCTGGCGGGCCGGACAAGAGGTTGGGCTGACTTCAATCAAATGCCGGCTACGGGGTCAACTGGAAGTGCGCATGGCTGCCCCCCGGCCGGCAGAAACCGGTCGGTTGAACTGGATAGACGGACCCCGAGGCGGATGCCGCCTCTGGTAATTTAAAAACGAGACGACAACCGCCTCGGGGTGCCGGTTTTTGGAACAGTCCCGGTTATCGCGCCGCATGATCGCTCGCCATGCTGCGGCCGGATCTCGAACCTGCGCGAGAGGCAAAGCCCGCGCCCGGCTCACCCCGCCACTGTTCGCCTGCAGGCCGCCCATGCGGGGTGATGGGCAGGAGTGTGCCACAGGTTTTGGGGACGGGGAAAAGTTGGGGATGAAGCTCGAAGAACCCAGCAAACGCGGTCGTCACCCTCGGGCCTGACCCGAGGGGACTGCACTTGACCGAGGCTCGGCAAGGGAAGAGCCCTCGGGTCAAGCCCGAGGGTGACGATCTGTGGGTGGCTCCGGCCGGCATCTTCTTCTCCACATCCAGTCAGGCATGGGCAAGCTGCGGCATGCAGCGACCAGCTGCGGCCGACTCCGGGGCAAAATGCAAACGGCCCCCGGAACCTGTCCGAAGGCCGCTGATAAAACTGGGTGCGGGAAGAACTATTCGCCGCGAGAGACGCGGGCGATTTCCTTTTCGACCATGCGCTCGACGACGGCTGGCAGGTTTTCGTCCAGCCATTCCTTGAGCATGGGGCGCAGCATGTCGCGCATCAGCGACTCGATGGTGGCGCCGGCATTGCCGAGGCCAAGGCCATTGAGCTTGGTGATCGAGCTACGCACGGCCGCCTGGGTGGCGGGTTCGAGCAGCTGATCGGCCATGTCACTGGACAGCGTCGGATCGGGCAGCGGCGCGGCCTGGGCCACGGAGGCCTGGGCGCGCGGGGCGGGCGCAGGTTCCGGCGCGGGCTCGGGTTCCGGCTCGGGCTGGAAGCGCGCCATGGCCATGGGCGGCGGATCGAAGGCGGGCAGGTCTTCTTCCGGCTCGCTCACGTCGAAGGCGATATCTTCCGGCTCGACCAGCTGCGGCGCGGCGGCGGCAACGGGTTCCTCTTCGACGGCAGTATCGGCGAGAATGGAATCGAAGCTGAAGCCGCCGACATCATCGTCACCCTCGACGATCTGCGCGGCCGACAGGGCCAGCGGCTCGATATCGTCAAGCATGTCGCTGAGGTCGCGATCGAGCGAATCCGTCGGACGGGCGGGCGTTGCCTGCATGGGCGGGGGCGCGGCCTGGATGCTGGGCCGCCGCGGCACTCCGGCGGCATCGTCGTCGGCGATAATCTGCCGGATGGACGACAGGATCTCGTCCATCGAGGGTTCTTTGGGTGCCGGCTTGTTCATAGGTGCCTCTTACTCGTGCGCGCCCGAACCAGCCTGCAGCCTCCGCCAATGCGACTGACCTGATTCGTTACCAACACCTTAGCGCCCGCGGCCGCAATTAGGAATCGCCAAGCAAGCCGCAACGACTTCTTCCACTAAAACTTGTGGCCGGGCATTGCCCGGCCACCAGAACTGGATAGCGCTGCTGGAAAGCCTATTCGGCGACGGTGCGCAATTCCTGCCAGACGTCTTCGACAGCCTGATTGTAGCGCACGGCCGACTTGATCTCGACGGCAAGGCCCAGATCGGCCGCCGTCAGGCGCCCCATGGCCGAGAGCAGGGAGAAGGTGGCAATGACCTTGTTGGTCGAGGCATTGATCAGCCCTTCGCGGGCAGTGGTCAGCTCGGCCTGGGAATTGAGCACGTCAAGCGTGGTACGGGTGCCGAGGTCACGCTCCTGGATCACGCCGTCAAGCACGGTGCGGCCAGCCGAAACGGCGGAGTTGGCTGCGGAGATCTGTGCGTCGGCGCTCTGCATGCCGGCCCAGGCGGAAATCACCGCCTCGCGAATCTGGTCATAAGCGGACATGGCATCCACCTCCGACTTGATCTGCTCGATATTGGCCTTGCGTACGCCAGCGCCCAGGGCGCCGCCGGAATAGAGCGGGACCGTGATGGTGAAGCCCAGCCGGCCGCTGAGGCCCTGCGAGCCACCGGGATTGCTGAAGCCGGTGCCCACCGAGCCATTGACCGAAGCCGAGGGGCCGAACGCGGCCTGGGCCGCATCGGTGCTGGCCTGGGCGGCGCGAATGGCGGCCTTGGACAGCAGGATGGCCGGATGGCCGACTTCTGCCTCGGAAATTGCGGCCTGCAGGCTGGCCGGCACGAGGCGGCCGTAATTGTGGGAACTGTCGAGATTTTGCGGGGCTACACCGACATAGCGCTGGAAGGTGGCCTGGCTGATCTCGAGGCTGCTGACTGCGGCACGGTAGGTGGCCTGGCCCTGGGCCAGGCGCGCTTCGGCCTGGGCGACGTCGATTCGGGTGCCCTCGCCCACATCGAGCCGGTCCTGCGCCGATTGCAGCTGGGCCTGGAAGAAGTTCACGTTCTCCTGGCGCAGCGCCACCAGCTGGCGGCCGCTCAGCACGGACATATAGGCCTGGACGACAGCGAGCAGCACGTTCTGCTCGGTATTGCGAATCTGGTGCTCGGCAGCCTCGGCCCCGGCGCGCGCCGCTTCAATCTGCGCATCGGTCTTGTGGTTGTCGAAGATGGTCTGCTCGTAGGAGAGGCCGGCGGTGTAGCTGGTGCTGTCGGTGAAATTGCCGTTGGGATTGCCCTGCGTGGCCTGCCCGGCCGACCAGGCATAGGTGCCGCCGACACTGGCGCCGATCCTGGGGCGCATGCCGGCATTGGCCAGCGCGATGTTTTCCGCCGAGGCCTTTGCCTCAAGCAAGGCGGCCTGCAGCTCGGGCGCGTGATCGTAGGCAATGGTCAAGGCCTGACTGATCGACTGTGCCTGTGCACCACCCACTGACGTGGCAGCCAGACCCAGTGCCAGTATGCTGGCGACCAAATTCACGCGAAAGTCCATTGCCCGACTCCAAACCCCGAAACCTTATGCGCGGCACATGGGGGATACAACCTGCCGCAACAATCCCTTTGGGACTTCAATGTTCGAATCGTGCGGTCAAGTGCCCATCGTGCAACACAGGCTGCAACAATTCATTAAAAGACGAACTCTTCGTGACGTGTGCTGGCCTGCAGCGGCGGCAGGAAGGCATTGAACTCGGCTCGTGCGGTTAGTTTTCCACCAGCCTTGACGAAGACATGGGCAATGCCGACCGTGCCGGTCCGCAACAGCGCGACAAGGCGGCCGCCATCCTTCAGTGCGGCGATAAAGTTGTCGGGCACGCTATCGAGCATACCTTGCGCCAACATTACGTCGAAGCGCCCGACGCCGAACTGGGTGATATCGCCCGTGACGACGCTGGCATTGGCCAGACCAAGACTCGCGAGATTGGCGGCCGCCGCCGCAGCGAGCGCGGCATCCTGTTCGAGCCCGGTGACAGAGCGGGCCATGCCGGCCATGATGGCCGTGGCATAGCCGGTGCCAGCGCCGATATCGAGCACGGTATCATCAGCGGCGATCTCGGCGAGCTGCAGCAGACGGCCCAGAGTGGCGGGCGCGGGCATGAATCGGTTGGCGCCGGGCTTGCCAAACCACTGGATGTCATCGACGTAAGCCAGGTCGCGGCGGGACTGCGGCACGAAGACTTCGCGGGGCACGAGGCGGATGCGCGACAGCAGCCTCGCCTCGGTGACGCCGCCGGCGCGCAGCTGATTGTCGATCATCACCTGCCTTGCGCGATCGAAATCCACCATCAAGCCACCCTGCCCCAGTCATATGCCGGACGTGAATATCCGCCACATGCCGAACTGGCAAGCGGGCACGGCAAGGTCAGATCGATATGGGCTGCATGGCACCCATGCGAACCCCGGCCGTGTGCATCAGCCGGGGTCCATCATTGGGAGTGTTGGAGGTCGCAGGGGCAAACCTGCAAGCTATTAACGCGGGTTAATACTTCTGGTTCCCGGCCGGGGAACAGGCGCAGCGATGGATTGTGTCGCGGCGTGCTGGTTACCAAGAGGTCTGAAACGCAGTGAACCAGTGAGGCCGGTCTACGCCAGGCCGAAGGACCGCTGCACGGTGTCCAGCACCCTGTCGAGCAGCGGCGGATTGTTCCACAGCATGTATCCGCCCACGGCGATGGCGGCCAGAAAGACGAGGCCAACAACTTTCTTCAGAACTGAAAAAACCAGCCAGACGACCAGCAGGGCGACGAAGCCCAGTCCAATCATCGTGTAGGTATCGCCTTCCATAAGGTCTCCTGGTCATTAGACGCTGAAGGAATTGCCGCCGGGCATTCCCTGAAAATAACGGTGATGTCGGCATTTTGTCGGGGGTGCCAAAAAGGCCCGGGGAGCCAATGCTCACGGGCAGGCGCGCTTCCATGCGCCCGCCTCGCCACGACGAATTGAAGATGCTGGAGGCCACGTCCGGAATTGAACCGGAGTACGCGGATTTGCAATCCGCTGCGTAACCACTCCGCCACGTGGCCTCACGTCCGCAGTAACTATTGGACGGCAATCTCTTATGCAAGAGCCTGGCTAGCGGACCGTGAATTTTCTGAACAGACAGACGAGCGGGCGCGTCAGCCGTCTTCGCGCAATCGATCCGCGGGCCTTGCGGACATGGCGGACCAGGTCGTCGCGGCGCCCGTTGCCGTGGTGACGATGATGATTCCGGCGGCAAGCAGAGCAAGTTGCAGCGGCTGAACGGCGAAGTCGATCTCAAGCAGGAAGGTCGATGCTGCCCAGGCGCCGACAAGGGCAATGAGGCCGGCCAGGATGGCGGCGATTGCGCCCAGCAGGGCATATTCAATCAGAAATGCCAGGATGACGAAGGCGCGCCGGGCCCCCAGCACCTTCATGACGACCGCATCGGCCTCGCGCTGCTGGCGGCCGACACTGAGCGCGCCGGCCAGGACCAGGACGCCGGCAATGACGGCGGTGCCGCTGACGAGGGCTATGGCGCTGATCAGTCCGTCGAATACGGACTGCACGCGCGCCAGGGCATCCCCCACCGGCACGAATGCCAGCTGCGGCAGCGCCGCGATCAGGCGCGTCTCGACAGCGGATGCCTCGTCCGGAACCGCCTTTATGGTGCCGAAATAGGATTGCGGCGCGCTCTCGATCAGGCCGGGTGAGGCGATGATGCGGAAATTGAAGTCCGGGCTGCGCCAGTCGATGGCCCGGAAGCTGGTGATGGTCAGTCTCAGTGGCCGCCCCGCGATCGACAGGGTGATGGTGTCGCCCAGTTCAAGATCGAGCGCGTCGCGCATATCGGTGCTGAGGGAGGCCTGGGGCTCGCCGGCATAATCAGCCGGCCACCAGGAACCTTCGTCGATCGGTGTCCCCGCCGGAAGCTCCGAGGACCAGGTCAGCGCCGTGTCGCCGCGGAACAGTTCGGCGACCTCGCGGGGAACGTCGTCACTCGATGGCGCCGGGGAGCCGTCCAGCTCAGTGATGATGCCCCGCAGCATGGGAATGGTTGTCAGCGTTTCGACCTGCGACGTCCCGGCGATGAAGGCCTCAAGGGAAGCCAGTTCGCCACGATCCATGTCCAGCAGCACAAAATCGGGCGCTTCGGCGCTGACCTCCGTGGCGATCTGGTTGTTGATGTTGGACTGGGTGGTCACGATGAGCAGGAGCAGAGAAAGCCCCATGCCCATCGACACCAAGACGGTTGTGGTCGGCGCGCCGGGGCGGATGATTGCCGAGACCGCCTGGCGGAGAAGCCGCTGGCGCGGCGCGGCGACCCTGATCAGGAAACGCCGCAACAGGGCGGCTGCGAGGCGCAGCAGGGCAAAAGCGACCAGCGTGCCGGCAAAGTAGATGGCCACGAGTCGAAGATCACTGGCGATGAGCAGGGTCAGGCCGAAGACGATGGCAAAGCCGGCCAGGAGCGGCGTGACGGCGCCCGGCATGAGCAAGGCCCGCCAATCGAGGCCCTCCATCGCGCTGGTCGAGCCGGCACGGAAGAGCAGGGCCGGCCGGATGGCGCGGGCCTGCAACAAGGGCACCCAAGAGAAGATGAGCGCGGTGACCAGGCCAATGGCGCCCGCGACCAGCATGGACCGAACATGCAGTACAGGCGGCAGGTCGATACCGATCAGGCCCGACAGCAAGGGCAGCAGCGCCAGGGTCGCCGCAGCGACGATCACCAGACCGATGACGACGGCGATAAGGGAGAGAAGAGCGATCTGCACCAGAAAATGGAACAGCACGCGCCCGCCCTTGGCGCCCAGCGAACGCATGGTGGCGATGGCGCCCTGGCGCTCGCCGACATAGGCAGCGACCGCATTGGCCGCACCCAGGCCGCCGACCACCATGGAGGAGAGCGCCACGAGCAGCATGAAATTGCCGAAGACGCCAATGAAGCGCGCAATGGTTGCCGTTGCCTGACGGGGCGACCTGATCTGCCAGTCCCGCTCCGGGAAAGCCTCATCCAATGCGGCGCGCGCGGCCTCGAAGTCGCCCCTGGCCAGCAGGACCTTGTAGCGGAACTGGCTCAGCACCCCTTCTTCGCGCAGCCCGGCGGGAGCCAGTGCCTGGGCCGAAATCAGCGCGGGGGCGCCAAGCTGGAAACCGGCAGTCGCCTGATCCGGCAGCGCTTCGATAATGCCGCGCAACTCGACATCAAGCGCCCCGATGCGAACGGTTTCGCCGACCTGCGCATCGAGGCGCAAAGCCGCCTGCTGGGAGAGCAGCACCCCGAAAGTTCCGCTCCGTTCAGCAAGCAGAGCGCCAATGCTGCCATCCTCGGCGCCGGCAGCAAGGATAACGCTTCCCACCAGCGGGTAGGCGTCGCTCACCGCCCGAAGCGCGAGAAAGGCGCTCCTGCCGTTGGCGGAGGCCTGGGAGTTGATCTCGACCTCGCGGCTGACGCGGCCCAGTGCATCGAGCGCTGCCACCACTGCATCGTCGACATCGCTGCGCTGGGACCGCAGCTCCAGATCACCCCCCAGGATGAGCCCGGCATCGCGTTCGATGGCGGCCTCGACGCTGCTGCGTACCGCACTGACGGTGCCAATGGCGGCCACGCCCAGGGCGAGGCAGGCAATCAGGATGACGAACCGCCGGGCGCTGCCCCGCAGATCGATCAGCGACACGCGCAACCAGGCTTGCAGACGCCTCATGACAATGCGGCTTCCCGTTCCAGCTCGCGCAGTTCCCCACGGTCCATGCGCATGCGGCGATCGGCCCGCACGGCCAGACCATTGTCATGGGTGATCAGCAGGACAGCCATGGTGTTGCGTCGCGCCAGGCTGAACAACAGGTCGATGGCCGATGCGGCGGTTTCCTGGTCAAGATTGCCGGTCGGCTCGTCAGCCAGCAGAAGCCTCGGCCGCGTGACAATGGCCCGCGCCAATCCCACGCGCTGCTGCTCGCCGCCAGAAAGCGCAGAGGGCAGATGGGTCTCGCGCTCGGCCAGCCCCACCTCGGCCAGCGCAGCCCTGGCGCGGGAGCGTATCTCGGACAGCGGCAGGTCATCGAAGGCAATCTCGAGCGCCAGAGCCACATTCTCGAGCGCGGTCATGGAGGGAATGAGATGAAAGTTCTGGAACAGAATGCCGATATTCTGCCGCCGCACATCGGCGAGCTGATCTTCGTCCAGCCCCGTGAGATCCGAGCGGCCGACGGACACCAGGCCATCACTGACCTTTTCCAGACCCCCAAGCACCATCAGCAGGCTGGTCTTGCCACTGCCCGACGGGCCGACCACGGACACCACCTCGCCCGGGTTTATCGCAAACGTGATGGATTTGAGGATATGAAGTGCGCTGCCGCCCGACTTAAGGTGCAGGTTCATGTCCCGCGTGCGGGCGATGTTTTCGATCATAGGAGTTGGCCGGAAATTGGTCGGAACGGGTGGGATTGGTGCACTGGTGGTGAGGACAAGATGGTGGCAGCGCATGGCCGGCGCAATGGCCCTGACCGGCACGATTGCGGCATTGGCACAGCCGGTTATGGCCGAAGAGCCCACAATCCTGCTCTATGGCGACTCGCTGCTGGCCGGTCTGGGACTGTCGGCTGACGAGAGCCTGATGGGCCAGTTGCAGGCGGCCATGGACGCCAGGGGGATAGAGGCCACCCTGGTGAATGCCAGCGTCTCCGGCGACACGACGGCAGATGGGTTGGCGCGGCTCGACTGGACCCTGGGCGATGCCCCCGATGCGGTCATGCTTGGACTGGGCGCGAACGATATGTTGCAGGGCCTGCCGGCGGCTGATGCCCGGGCAAACCTGGAAGCGATACTGGCTCGGCTGGAGGCGCTCGACCTGCCGGTGCTGCTCCTGGGCATGAAGGCCAATCGCGGGCTGGGGGCGGGCTATGTGGACGCGTTCGACGCCATCTATCCCGAGCTGGCCCGGGAGCATGGCGCCCTGCTCTACCCGTTCTTCCTTGAGGGCGTGGCGCTTGATCCCGCTCTCAACCAGCCCGACAGGCTCCACCCCAATGCCAAGGGCGTGGCCACCATTGTGGCCGGCATGATGCCGCTAGTGGAGCAACTGGTTCAAAGTATCGGGCCGTGAGGGCCCCAGCCCGGAGTCACCGTGCCGAAGCGATGAGTTGCTGGTGGCGCTGCGGAACTATTTGGGGTCCATGAAGACCTGCCTGCCGCCCTGGGGCGGCAGGCTGCGCAAGTTGCGGACCTATCCAGGCTCGCCAAAGAGGTCGACCTCGATCCCGGCCTGCTCGAAGATATAGTCGCGACTGGCCGCCAGTTCGGAGGTCAAACGTTCGATATCAAAGCCGACGAGCTGGCCGCGCCATTTCTTGACCTGGCCGTTGACGAGCACTGTATCGACATTGCTGCGTTCCATCAGCGTGACCACGGCGCCGGCAACATTGTTGAGCGGCGCAACATTGATCGCCTGGGCATCCAGCAGCACGATATCGGCGGCTTTACCCGGCGTAAGGCTGCCGGTGACCTTGCCCAGCTTGAGGCCCTCGGCACCGGCAATGGTGGCGTGGCGAATGGCGTCCATGGGCTGCATCAGATCGGGAAAATCCGCTACGCCTTCCAGCGCGGCGGCGTTGGCGAACATGCGCTGCAGGGTAATCAGGCCGCGCATCTGAGTGAACATGTCGGCGGACATGGTGCATTCGACATCAGAGGAAAGCGACAGGCCCATGCCCTTGTCGATGGCCTTCTGGATGGGTGGCGTGCCGTGCCGCATATGCATTTCGATCGGCACCGCAAGTGAGACATGGGCGCCGGCATCGGCCGCATAGTTCCAGCCCTGTTCGGACATGCCGGTCATATGGATGAAGATATTGTCGTCGGCGAAGCGACCGGCGGCCCCAAGCTCGTCAAAGGTCGGCTACATGCCGAAGGTGCCGACGACGTGCAAGGCGATGGGCAGGCCGAGTTCCCGGCCGATCTCCCAGGCCTTCTCATAGCCCGGCAGATAGATTTCCCCACCCATCACCATGGTGGTCAGCTGATCGTCGGAGGCAAAGTACTGCTCCCTGATGCGGCGTGCATCATCGGGGTAGCGCGCGCCCTCCCCCCAGCCCTCGAAATAGCCGAATACTCCGCGGCGACCGGCGTCGCGCAGGCCTTCGATGGCCGCGTCGGAGTGTTCCGGGCTGTGGTGGATCTGGCTGACATCCATCACGGTGGTGACGCCGGCGTCCAGCTGGGCAATGCCGCCGAACAGCTCGTTGATGTAGACATCGCGCGGGCGATAGACCATCGAGAATTTCTGCAGAACTGTGTCGTAATAGTTGGTGGCGTTTACCGCGCGCCCGTCATTGATCAGGATGCCGTGTGCCAGCTGGCTGCGCAGCGCCGTTTCGAACTGGTGATGATGAGTGTCGATGAAGCCGGGCATGACGATCTTGCCGGTAGCGTCGATCACCGCGGCGTCGGGTGCATCGATACTGGCTGCAACCTCAAGGATGCGACCATTCTCGATCAGCACATCGCCAACGGGGAAATTGCCGACGGCGTCATCCACCGACAGCACGATGCCACCCTTGATGAGCGTTCTGCGCCCTGGGGCGCCCACCCCTTCTGGCAGCGTCGAAAGGGCCGTCTGCTGTGCCGCAGCACCACCGGTCAGCAGCACGTTGGCCAGCAATGCGGCACCGCCCGCCGCGGTCGTCGTCAGGATATCCCGACGGGTCGGGCATGGCAGATCAGGCTGGGTTGAGTCACAAAGTCTGCACATGGTTTCCTCCCTGTGTGCGCAGCACCTCAGACGCCCGAAAGCTCCTACCCCCGGACGTTCGTCTTCGTTCGAGCGCGCGCTGTGTTCAGCGTCACGCCCCCACCATCAGCTTTCGACGCTGGGATAGTCCTTGCCGGTCCAGTGGCCGACCTTTTTGGCAAACTCGCGCTGGAAGGCGAGCGGGCCGTTTTCCTTCATGTAGGGCTCGTCATAGATGCCGATGAACAGCGTCAGGTTGAGGAAGAAATGCGCACCCATCTCGAACAGGGCGACGAAATCGTGCTCGACGAGAGCGCGGCGCTCAGCCTCGGTCAGGCTGTGCACGGTGGAAAGCTCCACCTCGTTGAGCCGCGGCCCGATCGACTGCTCCCAGGTGGCCACGAAATTCTTGGGATCCTCGGCATAGCGCTTGAGGTAATCGGGATTGCGATCAACCTGATAGAGGAATTTGTTGACGTAATATCGGCTCATGCTGCCTGCTCCTCTGCACCGTGCCGCGGATACCAGGTGACATAGGCTTCCATGGTGTGGAACAGGTCGAGGAAGTCGACATAGTCGGCCGGCTGCGGTCCGGCGACGCCCATCATCAGAATGAAATTGAGGAAGCCATGCGTGGCATTGCCGCTCCTGGCCATGGTCTCATGCGTGACGCTGTCGAGGATGGCGTCGATGTCGCCGGTTCGGAACCATTCCAGCGCCTGGCGATCGAACACCGGGTCGGGGCCGGTTTCCATGAACTGCCGTGGCCCGCCCAGTTCGAGCGACAGATGGCCGGTGCCGATCGCGGCCACTCGCTTGCCGGACGGAAAGGCGTCGATGGCTTTGCGGATCGCCCGGCCCAGGTCGTAGAAGCGGCGCGGTGACGGCAAGGGTGGCGCAAAGATATTGGTGTAGATCGGCACCACGGGCAGATCATTGTCCGGGCGAACGGTGATGATCGGGCAGATGATGGAATGGTCGATCTTGAGTTCGTTGGAGAACGCCAGGTCGAACCCCTGATCCATCAGGTCGCGATGCATGAAGCGCGACATTTCCACATCGCCCTCCAGCACATATTTGGGAATGCCGAATTCGCGCTCTTCATTCCAGAAGGTCGCGTCGTAGCGCTCGGCCTTGCCGATCAGGAATTGCGGGCAGTTATCGAGGAATATCTGATGGAAATGGTCCGAGCCGATCATCACCAGGATGTCCGGCTTGGCCTTGGTCAGGGTCTCGCGATAGGCCTCGACCTTGCGCTTCCATTCCGGCGCCTGCGGCATCTGCTGCTCGGGCGGGGCCGTGGTGGCGCGCAGGTAGAATGGGTGGTGCGTTGATGCCAGGGTGGCGACGAGTTCAGCCAATATGCGTCCTCCTCAGATTTGTGTCACCGCCCTGCCGGGCCAGAGCGCCATCGGCAGAGTCGCAGTGACCACCGTGTTCAAAGCGGACCCTAGGGGCCCATGATCGATTGCAGGATGGGGTAGCGAATGATCGCCTGCCCGATGCGCGCGGCGGCGGCCTGCAGCGTCGGCAGGCGCTCTGCGATGAGCTGCTCCGGCGTGACCATGCCGGAATAGCCCGAGGTATTGAGCGCGGCCACGGTCCGTCCGTCCGGACCCTTGATGGCCACGCCGAGTGCGGTAATGCCGTAATCGAGCTGGTCGACCGTGGTCGAATACCCGTCGGCGCGCACCGCCAGGATGAGTTTGCGCAGTTCCTTGACGTCGGTGACGGTCTTGGAGGTCAGTGCCTCGGGTTGCACCCGCGCCAGATAGGCGTCCAGTGCATTGTCGGGAAGGCCTGCCAGCAGGACGCGGCCCAGCGACGTCGCATAGGCCGGATAGTGCGCGCCGATGGTCGCGGTTGCGCGACGGGCCCGCTGCACCGAGCTGTGCGCGATATAGATGACGTCTTCGCCATTGAGCGTGCCGATCGACGAGGCATCGCCGAACTGCTCGACCAGCTCACGCAGGTCGGGCTGCAACACTTCACCGATCCCTGCCGAGAAAAACAGTGCCGAGCCCAGGGTCAGGACCTTTGGGCGCAGGTGAAAGCGGCGGCCAGTCTGCCCGACATAGCCCAGCGCCTGCAGGGTGATCAGGCTGCGCCGGGCGGCGGCCGGGCTCAGCCCGACCCGGCGGGCGATGTCGCTCAGCGTCATCTCGGGATGCGCCGCGTCGAAACTTTCCAGGATGCCAATGCCCTTGGCCAGTGCCTCGACGAATTCGGGCGGCCTTGCTGCGGACTGGTCATGCTGGAGCGCGGGGGCCGGGGCCGAAGCCATTCTCACCTCGAACAGGATCATAACTTGACGTCAGCCTAAGTCAGGTCTAGGTTTTCGGCAAGAGCAATTATTTTCGGTATGCGAAAACTTTGGAGCGACGATGCGGATCGGCAAGCAGGACAATGCCCACACGGCCATCGCCACCTCGGACGCTGATTCCATCACCATCCGTGGCGAGGACCTGTGCGCCGACCTGATCGGCAAGATCAATTTCACCGACTATTTCTGGCTGCTGGTGCTGGGCGAGCGCTGCACCCCCACGCAGCGCCAGATCCTCGATGCATGCCTTGTCGCCATTGCCGAACATGGCCTCGTCCCCTCGGTACAGGCGGCCCGCATGACGCTGGCCGCCGGCCCCGAGGCCTGGCAGGGCGCCATGGCAGCCGGCCTGCTGGGCATGGGGAGCGTTGTCGCCGGCAGTTCGGAGACTGCCGGCCTCTATCTCGATGAGGTGCTGCAGCAGGCGGCGCGCGATGGCACGGACGTCGAAACGGCGGCCAAGGCCAGCCTTGCCGCGCTGAAAGCCGCGCGCAAGAAGGTGCCCGGCCTGGGTCATCCCCAGCACAGCGAGGGCGATCCGCGCGCAAACCGGTTGCTGGCGATTGCCGATGAACTGGGCGTGTCCGGCCGCTATGTCAGCGCCCTGCGGATCCTCGCCGAGCATGCTCCGGGCATCATCGAGCGTCCGCTGCCGATCAACGTGTCCGGTGCCATTCCTGCGGTCATGCTCGACGCCGGCTGGCCGCTGGGCGCGCTCAAGGCCGTGCCCCTGCTGGCTCGCACCGCCGGCCTTTCCGCGCATCTGTTCGAGGAATCCATGCGCTCGATCGGCTTCATCATGAGCAACCAGGCCGACCTTGCCATTGCCTATGACGGCAAGCTGTCCGGCAAAGAAAGCAAGACCCGCTAAGCGGGCCAGGGAGAATTGCGGTGAAGATACTCAAAAGTGTGCGCGTCATCGAACTGGGCACCTATATCACCGGCCCCGCCGCCGGCATGCACCTGGCCGATCTGGGCGCCGATGTCATTAAGGTGGAGCGGCCAGGCACGGGCGACCCGTTCCGCGCCTTCAAAGGCGGGCTTTATTCGCCGCATTACCAGACCTACAACCGCAACAAGCGTTCGATCGCCCTCGATACCAGGCAGGACGACGACCTGGCAGTATTTCACGAGCTGATCCGCACCGCCGATGTCTTCATCCAGAACTTCCGGCCCGGCGTGGCCGAAAAGCTGGGCGCCGGCGAGGACGCGCTGCGCCAGATCAATCCGTCACTGGTCTATTGCGCCATTTCCGGCCTCGGCAATACCGGGCCGGCCAGCCACAGGCCGGTCTATGACACCGTCGCCCAGGCCGCCAGCGGCTACCTGCGCCTGCTGACGCCGCCGGAGCAGCCGCGCGTCATCGGCCCGGCCATCGCCGATTCCATCACCGGGCAATATGCCGCCATGGCCATTCTGGCGGCGCTGCTCGAGCGCGGCAAGGACAGCCCCGGCCGCCGCATCGACATCTCGATGCTCGAGGCCATGACGCATTTCAACCTCGACAGCTTCACACATTACTACTCTGCCGGCGAAATCATGGGGCCGCTGTCCCGGCCGGTCGTGTCCCAATCCTATACCTTTGAGTGTGCCGACGGGACCTGGATCGCCTTCCACCTGTCCTCGCCGACCAAGTTCTGGGACGCGCTGCTGGCCGCGACGGGCCAGCAGCAGCTCAATGACGACCCGCGCTTTGCCGAGCGGCTGGCCCGCATCCAGCACCAGGACGAGCTGATCGCTGTCTTTGCGCCGGTCTTCAAGCAAAAGAGCCGCGCCGAATGGTGCCAGTTGCTCGATGCGCACGAAGTGCCGTTCTCGCCGGCCTATGACGCCAACGAGGCGCTCGAGGATCCACAGGCGCAGCATCTGCAGATCAAGGTCTCCGCCGAGCACCCAACGATGGGAACGTTTACCACCGTGCGCGCGCCCTACAATTTCGACGGACAGCCCGAACTCGACGTCGTGCCTCCGCCGGTGCTGGACGAGCATGGCGCCGAAATCCGCGCCGAGCTGGCGATGGGAAAGTCGGGCCAGACTGCCCGCCACGGGAGGAATTCATGACTGACGAGCAGGTGCTCAAAGCCGTGCCGGCGGGAGATGTCCGCGAAGCATCGAGCGGCATGCTGCAAAAGCAGCTGTTTGCGATCTTCACCACCCCGACCAACGGGCTTGGCCCGGTGTTCGCCCAGATGGAAGACCATCTGAAGTTCCAGATGAGCCTCGAAAAGCAGGGGATCATGTTTGCCGCCGGCCCGCTCTGGACCGACGACGAACGCTTCTGGGAGGGCGAGGGCATGGTCATCATCCGCGCGGCATCTGCGCAGGCAGCCATGGCCATTGCCGAGCAGGACCCCATGCACAGATCCGGCGCCCGCACATTCCGGGTCCGGCCCTGGATGGTCAATGAGGGCTCGATCACGGTGCGCGTCGACTTCTCGTCGCAGACTTTCGAAATCAACTAATCGCTTCAAAGGGAGGAATACAATGAAAGCGTTTCTAGCCGTCCTGACCACTGCAGCCCTGGTGCTGCCGGCCGGTGTTTCCGCACAGGAACAGATCGACCTGACCGTGGCCTCGAGCCATCCCACCGTGGTGCCATGGGTGGGCATGATCCAGACCCATTTCATGGCGCGGACCGATGAGCTGCTGGCCGAAACCGGCACCTATCAGATCAACTGGAACGAGGCCTTCGGCGGCCAGCTCTACAAGGCCAACGCAACGCTGTCCTCGGTCGAGGATGGCATCACCGATATCGGCTGGGTGTTCTCCTTCCTTGAGCCGGCACAGCTGCCGCTCAGCCAGGTGTCGACCAATACGCCCTTCGCCGTGACCGATGTACCGGCGCTGCTCGAAGTCATCGACGAGCTGCTGGTCAGCAACGAGGCGTTCAAGGCGGAGTGGGAAGACCACAACGTCAAGGTGCTGGGCCTGACCGCCACCGATCTCTACGACATCTACACCAAGGAGCCACTCGAGGGGATCGCGGACATTGCCGGCATGAAACTGTCGGCGCCTGGCGTGCTCGGCAGCTGGCTGCGCGGCACCGGTGCCAATGCGGTCGATGGCGCGCTGACCACGTTCTATACCGACGTACAGACCGGCGTTTCCGATGGTGCACTGAGCCTGGCGCTCGGCGTGCTGCCGATCAAGCTCTATGAAGTGGCCCCCTATATCAACCGCTTTGACGCTGCCGCCGCCTTCTCGGGCGCCATCGCGATCAACATGGACACCTGGGATACGCTGCCCGAAGAAGTACAGGCGGCCATGATCGAGGCCGGCAAGTACTACACGGAAAGCCATGGCCAGCAGATGGTAGAGTTGCACGAGGTTGCGCTCAACACGATGGTCGAACAGGGGGCCAACCAGAACCCAAAGGTGACCATCGTCAACATGCCGGCGGAAGAGCGCCAGAAGTGGGTCGACATGCTGCCCAACCTGGCAGCCGAGTGGGCCACGCCCCTCGAGGCCCAGGGTGTTCCTGCCGTCGAGTTCGTGAAGCAGTACATGGCGGCCCTCCGCGCCAAGGGTGTAGAGCCCTCGCGCGCATGGGACGAAGAACTCTAGGACCACCCGAACCATGTCAGACAAGCCCGCAATCGGTGTCCCCCCAGGGGGACACCACCATCCCGTCTATCGGGCATGGACCATGGTGGTGGATGGGCTTGCCGCCCTCGCCACTGCCTTCATCGCCGTACTGATGGCCGTGATCTGTGCCGATATCGTCGTGCGCAACGGTTTTGGCGGCTCGCTGCCGCTGGTCTCGGAACTGGGGGCGATGATGGTGGTGCTGATCGTCGCGCTGCAACTGCCCAGCGCTATCCGCGCGGGGCGTCTTGCCCAGGTTGAAATGGTGATCGGGGCACTGGAAATCAGCCGGCCGCGCCTGGCCGGACTGCTCAACGCCTTGTTCTGCCTGGCCGGCAGCATCATCCTGGGCATTGTCGCCTGGGCATCGTTCGGCATTCTGGGTGGCGACTGGGCTTCGGGCGACTTCATCGGCATTCCCGGCCTCGGCACGTTGCCCACCTGGCCGTTCCGCACGCTGATCACGCTCGGCATGAGCGTTGCCGCCGCCGAGTTTCTATTCAAGGCGCTGCGCCATCTCCATGCATCCTTCTTTTCCGGGAAAGGGCCGTCATGAGCCCCATCGACATTGGCTGGATCTCCATCGGCGCACTGATCGTGCTGATCGTGGTCGGCATGCCCATCGGCGTCAGCATGCTGGTGACGTCCTTTGTCAGCGTGATGTTCATCCGCAGCGACATGGTTGCCATCCGCATGCTCGGCCAGGTCGCCAATGACTCGCTGGAGGAGTATCTCTACGCCGTCGTGCCACTCTTCGTGCTGATGGGCCTGCTGGTCACCGTGTCGGGGGTAGGCCGAGACACCTTTGATGTCTTCCAGCGCCTGCTGCATCGCTTCACCGCCGGCCTTGGCCAGGCAACGGTGTTTGCCAATGCCGTTTTTGCCGCCATCACCGGCATTTCCATCGCCTCGGCCACGGTCTTCTCGCGCGTCGCGGTGCCGGAGATGATCCGCCACGGCTATACGCGCAAATTCGCCACCGGGGTGGTGGCCGGCTCCTCCGTGCTGGGCATGCTGATCCCGCCCTCGCTGCTGTTCATCGTCTATGCCGTGCAGGCCGAAGAATCGGTGGGACGCATGTTTCTCGCCGGCATCGGCCCGGGCTTCCTGCTGGCGATCATGTTCTGCGCGACCATCTACGCCCTGGCCAAGACCCAGCCCAAATTCGTGTTCGACACCGAGCAGACCGTCGTCGAACAGGAGTTCGTCAGTGCCTGGACCGTCCTGCGCATGGCCACGCCTATCGTTGCGCTGATCGCCCTGGTGCTTGGCGGACTCTATGGTGGGTTCTTCAACCCGACCGAAGCGGGTGCTGCCGGCGCCGCCGGCGCGCTCGTCATCGCCCTGCTCCGCCGCTCACTCAATCGCCGCGCCTTCTGGAGGCTGCTGGTCGAGACCGGCCAGATCACCGTTTCGGTGCTGTTCCTGATCCTGGCGGCGAGCTTCTTTTCCCGCATGCTGGCGCTTTCCGGCATGCCGAACTCGCTGGCCGTCTTCCTGCTCGACGGTCCGATCGGGCCCTGGGGATTCCTCTTGGCCTATATCGCCCTGGTGATCATCCTGGGATTTCTGATCGACTCGATCTCGATCATGCTGATCATGCTGCCCATCGCCCTGCCCGTCGCTTCGGCTGCCGGATTCGATCTCATCTGGTTCGGCGTCATCACCGTCATTGCCATTGAAATCGGCCTGCTGACGCCCCCGTTCGGGCTGTCTGTCTACACCATCAAGGCCGCCCTGGATGATCCCCACCTCAAGGTGGGGGAGATCTTCCGCGGCGCCTTTCCCTTCGTCATCGCCATGCTCATCACCATCGCCATCATCGTGGCCTTCCCGTTGATCGCCACATGGCTGCCACGACTATGAACGCCCAGAAAGAGTCCATGCCCAAGATCCTGTTCATGGTGGGGAGCCTGCGCGCGGCTTCCGCCTCCAAAGCCATGGCCCTCTCCATGGCCGAGCTGCTGGCAGATGAGGCCGAGATTGCCTTTGCCGATATCGGCACCCTGCCCCACTACAATGCCGACACGCTGGACAATCCCCAGGTTGCCGCCCTCAACGAGGCCATACGGTCCGCCGATGGCCTGGTGTTCGTGACGCCGGAATACAACTACTCAATCCCCGGCCTGCTCAAGAACGCCATCGATTGGGCGTCGCGCCCCGCCTACAATTCCGTTTTCGTCAACAAGCCCTGCTTTGTCATCTCGGTGTCGGGCGGCGCGCTGGGCGGCGTCAGGGCACAGAGCCATCTCAAGTATATCCTGAACGGCATGCTCGCCGTGGTGTTTCCCTCGCTCGAAGTGGTCGTGCCGCACGCCAATGACAAGATTGCCGATGGGCGCATTGCCGATCAGGCCATCCTGAGTTTTGGACGCGCACGACTGGTCGCGTTTATCGACTTCGTTCGCGGGCAAGCGAAGGCCGCTTGACGGCCGGCGCCGTCAACGAGGACGTCAACCAAAGCCCTTGACGCTTGCCCCAAAACGGAATGAAAGTTCTGAAGTAGCAAGCAGTGCTCAATTCGTTCCAGCAAGAGAACGGAGCGCTCAAGGGAGGGGTTCATGGAGCCAGTGCGGGATTCGTCGCGCGGAGCGCTGTTGGAGGCGCGTGGCATCTCCAAATATTTCGGTGCGATCACCGCGCTGCACAATGTCAATTTCCATGTCGCGCCAGGAGAAGTGCTGGGCGTGGTGGGCGACAATGGCGCCGGCAAGTCGACCCTGATGAAAATCCTCTCGGGTCTGTTCGCGCCCAGCGAGGGCCAGCTGCTGTTCAATGGGGAACCGGTGCGGTTTTCCAGCCCGAAGGAAGCGCAACGGCGCGGCATCGAGATGGTCTACCAGGACTTCGCGCTGGCCGGTAACCTTCCCATCTACGAGAATATCTACCTCGGCCGCGAGCCCGGCCGAAAGCTGGGGCCTCTGACCCTGGTTGATCATGCCAAGGCCAGGCGGATGGCCGGCGAGCATCTCGACCGGCTGCATATCCACGTCAAGTCGGTGGACCAGAACGCGGAGGACCTGTCCGGCGGTCAGCGCCAGGCCGTGGCCATTGCGCGGGCGACTGCCTTCGACGCCAAGCTGGTCATCATGGACGAACCGACCGCCGCCCTGGCCATCAAGGAAGTGGGCAAGGTGCTCGACCTGATAAAGTCACTCAAGCAGCATGGCGTGGCGGTGATCATCATCTCGCATCGCATGGACGACATTTTCTACTGCTGCGACCGGGTGATGGCGCTCTACCAGGGATCCAACTTCGCCGAAGCCCCGCTCGATGCCACGCACCGAAACGAGGTCATCGGCTGGATCATGGGCACAAAGGGACACGAGGAGGCTCTGGCGCATGACCAACTCCACTGACCAAAGCGAGGCAAGCGGGTTCAACATGGCCAAGTTCCTCGAAACCTATGGCATCCTCATCGTCGTCCTGGTGATGATGCTGGTCCTGGCGGCGATCCGGCCAGATGTGTTCCTGAGCGCGCAGAACCTCACCAATATCCTCAAGCAGAATGCCAGCCTGGCGCTGCTTGCCCTGGGCATGCTCGTCGTGATCATCACGGCAGGCATTGATCTCTCGGTGGGATCCACCATGGCGCTATCCATGGTCACCATCGCCATTGCCAGCCGCGCCGGCGTGCCGTGGCCGCTGGTGCTGCTGATCGGGCCGGCGGTGGGACTGGCCGTGGGCTGGGTCAACGGGGTCGGGCTCACCTGGCTGCGCCTGCCCCACCCCTTCATCATGACCCTGGGCACGCTCAATATCGCGCGGGGCCTGACCTTCCTCGTCACCGATGGCGCGCCGGTTTCCGGCCTCCAGCCGGAGGTGCGCTACCTCGGCCAGGCCTACTACGACTTTGGCATCTTCGCGCCGCCGGCGGGCCTGCCGGCCAGCCTGATCGTGGTTGCCGCCTGCGCAATCGCGCTCTGGTTCTTCCTGACCCGCACCTCGATGGGCAGGCACATCTATGCCATTGGCGGCAATCCGCATGCTGCGCGGGTGTCGGGCATCAACGTCGATGGGGTGCTGGTCGTCGTCTACATGATCTGCGGGTTCTTCGCGGGCCTTGCGGGCCTCTTGCTGGCGGGGCGCACCGATAGCGGGTTTCCCAATGCGGGCATCGGGATCGAGCTGGATGCCATTGCCGCCGTCATTATCGGTGGGGCCTCGTTTTTTGGCGGGCGCGGCACCGTGCTGGGCGTGCTGGCGGGCGTGCTCATCATGGGCATCCTGCGAAACGGGCTCAACATCAACAATGTGAGTGCCTTCTGGCAGCAGATCCTGATCGGGCTGGTGATCATCATCGCAGTCTATATCGACGTGCTGCGGCGGCGGGCGTCGCTTCGCCACTAGAGCGAGACAATGAAACACGCTGCCGGGGAAAGTCTCCCGACCGGCAGCCAGGGAGAGGGAGACGCAAGGGAGAGTAAAATGAACAAGTGGCTTTATGCCAGTGTGGCACTCTTTGCCATGGCCGGCGCAACGACGTTGAGCGCTCAGGCGCAGACCTATGTGCTGGGCATGAAAGGCCCGGGCGCGGGCAATCCGTTCTGGGCAGCCGTCGAAGCCGGCGCCAAGGCCAAGGGCGAGGAACTCGGTGTCGAGGTCGTGGTGGTCGCACCCCCGGCAGAATCGGACGTGCAGGCCCAGATCAGCCAGATGGAAGATCTGATCGCCCAGGGCGTGGCCGGCATCGCGCTGGCACCGACTGATCCCAATGCCCTCGCACCCGTGGTGGAAGCAGCCAAGGCCGCGGGCATTCCCGTGGTGTTTGTCGACACGCGCGGCATCAATGAGGGCGTGAGCTTCATCGGCACCGACAATGAAGCGGGGGCGGCTCTGGCTGCCAAGTATATCTGCGACAATGTCGAAGCCGGCTCGGAAGTCGCTATCCTGCAGGGGCTGATCAGCCAGTCGACGGGCCAGGCGCGTGCCGATGGCGCCAAGGCAGGCCTGGAAGCCTGTGGTCTCAAGGTCGTGGCCGAGCAGACCGCGGAGTGGGATCGCGCCAAGGGCCTTGCCGTGACCGAGACCATCCTTGCGGGCAATCCCAATATCAAGGCGATCTTTGGCTCGAACGACAACATGGCGCTGGGCGCCGTGGAGGCTCTGAAGGCGGCGGCCATGCTGGACCAGGTGACGGTCGTCGGCTTTGACGCCAATCCTGATGCTGCGGCGTCGATCCTGGCGGGCGAGATGACCGCCACCATCGCACAGGCCCCGGCCAATATGGGCGGCTATGGCATCCAGGCTCTCGTGGACCTCGCGGCCGGCAAGACGCTGGATGCGTGGATCGATACCGGCACGGTGCTGGTGACGAGCGAAAACGCCACCGAATACCAGTAAGCCCCATTATGTCGTTGAACCGGGAAAGCGCCCTGACGGGCGCTTTCCTGTTGGTGCGGATACGGAAGTGAGGAGCCTGTGTTGAATAGCCCGTCCAGACCGCTGGTGATCAGCGTACCAGAACCGCGCACGCTGGACCTCATCTTCACCCAAGCCCAGAAGCAGGTCCTGTTCGACCGCTACGAAGTGGTCGAGACCGATCCGGGCAGCGTGGCCGGCCTGCCGGAGGACGTCCTGGCGCGGGCACGATATATCGTGGGCCAGCCGCCCATTTCCGAGGAGACGCTGGACAAGCTGGTGCAGTTGCGCTGCGTGCTGAACGTCGAGAGCAACCTCATCAACAACATGCCCTATGAGAGGCTGTTCCAGCGCGGCATCCATGTGGTGACGACGGGGGCTGTGTTTGCCGAACCGGTGGCTGAGCTGGGACTGGGCCTGGCGCTGGATTTGTGCCGCGGCATCACGGAGGGCGATATCGCCTTCCGGAACGGCACCGAGCAGTGGGGCGGCGACGGCAATGCCTCGGCACGCCTGCTGTCGGGGGCCGATATCGGGATCATCGGCTTTGGCGACCTGGGCCGGGCACTCAATCGCCTCTTGTCCGGCTTCCGCGCCAGGATCAAGGTCTACGATCCCTGGCTACCGCCCTCCATTCTGCTCGAGAACAATGTCACGCCCGCGGGGCTCGAAGACGTCCTGTCCGAGTCCGACGTGGTTTTCGTCGTGGCTTCGGTGACTTCGGAGAACAAGGGTTTTCTGGGTGAGTCGAGCTTTGCCAGCATGCGCAGGGGCGCGGCCTTTATCCTGCTCAGCCGAGCCGATGTCGTGGATTTTCCGGCACTGATGAACGCGGTTGCGAGCGGCCATATCGTGGCGGCGAGCGACGTCTATCCCGAAGAGCCCCTGGCAGGTGATCACCCGGTTCGCCAGCTCAAGGGGTTCCTGCGCTCGGCCCATCGCGCCGGCGCGCTCGATGTCGCCTTCAAGCGCATGGGGGACATGGTGCTCGAGGACATGAGCCTGATGGATCGTGGCCTGCCCCCGATGCGCTGCAAACGCGCCGAACGCGAGACGGTATCGCGCATGCGATCCCGCCCTGTCGACAAAAACTGAGTTCTTACTTGCGGGCCAGGTCAGGCGGCGAGACGATCCGGATCGACCTTCAGGGTGACGATGAGGCCATCCTCCATCCAGTCATAGTGAATGGATCCGCGCAGCGAGCTGGCAATGCTGCGCTCGACGAGCTTGGTGCCGTAGCCGGCGGGCGCGGTGGACGGCACGACGGGCGGGCCGCCTCGCTCGGTCCAGACGACAGTGACCGCTTCGTCGCGGGCGGAACAGGAGACATCGACCAGGCCGGTCGAGGATGAGAGCGCCCCATATTTGAGGGAGTTCGTGGCCAGCTCGTGGACGATTAGCGCCAGCGTGGTGGTTGCATTTTCGCCAACCACCATGCGTGGAACCGAGACGCGGATGCGCCCGCTGAACGCGCCCATGTCGTCGTAGGGCGCAAGCAGGACGGAGAGCAGATCGCCCAAGAGTGCGGCAGCTGCCGATGTCTGTCCGGGCAAGGGCCGGACCAGGTCATGGGCGCGGCCCAGTGCGGTCAGCCTCAGCGTGAGTTCCCGGGCCATGTCGTTGACCGTGGAGGTGGAACGGGAGGTGATGGCGGTCAGACCCGCAGCGATCGCGAGCAGGTTCTTGACGCGGTGGCTCATCTCGCCAGCAAGCAGTTCGCGGCCTTCCTCGGCCTGCTAGCGTCCGGTCACATCGAGGAAGACGCCGAACATGACGCGCTCGACGATCCCCTCGTCGTCCCCCTTGCCGCGGGCAGAGACCCACCGGAGTTCGTCACCCACCATGATGCGGAAGTCGATTTCATAGGGACCGAGAATCGCCCGCGTCGCCGTGAAAGCCGCCCTGACCCTATCGCGGTCGGCGGGATGGATATGGTCCGACAGGTCTTCGAAGTTGACGCTGCTCCCCTGATCCAGCCCCCACAGGTCGTGGGCCTGCTTGTCCATGGTCAATGCGTCGGTATCGACGTTCCATGACCAGAGGGCGACCCCAGCCGCCTCAACGGCGCGGACAAGATTCTTGGCCTCCCAGAGGGATGGCTGCGATGTCTCAACAGGTGCTGGCATAAGGTCTCCGATATGCATTCCGGCCGGAAAGCCGGGCAAACATATTGGTTGCCCAGGTTCGAGGTTTTGGCTCAAGGCGTCCATCGAGCTGGAACGCTTATGAACTGTCGGCACAAATAGACAATCCCGAATCAAGCAATCTTGCCGTCTTGTCGTCAATGACAAGCAGTGCTGTCCGGTCCGTCGTGATAGATTGTCCCCTCAGAACGGGACAACGCGTGAATGCGCCGAACGATCCTTCGCAAATAGCCATTGCTGGCACGCGTGCAACAATGGCGCTCTGGAGTGACGATGAGTTATCCGCCGCAGACTGAATATACGGTCGAATCCTACAATACCGATCCTGAAGGTCGGCCCCAGCAATCCGAAGTCTGCAAGGTTCTGGCGAGTTCGCCCCAGGCGGCTGCGCTCAAGGTGCTGCAGGAGGATTTGCATACGATCGGGGACACGACGCGGCTGAGAGCGCGTGTCACCCACACCAGCAAAGCCGGGGTTGAAGAGACGGTGACGCTTTACAGCAACGCTAGAGCGTGCGCTGGCGTGCCGAGCAACGCGAAGGGTCGTGTTCACGGCCAGGCCGCATAGGAGCCGTCGCGCCCTGCCCGCAGCCGCTGCATCTGCTGGCGGTAGCGTCCGGGGGAGATGCCCTTGAGCCGGGAGAAGAAGCGGTTGAAGTAGCCGGCGTCGCGGAAACCCAGGGCATCGGCAATCTCGCTGACCTGCAGTGCGGAGCGCTCCAGCAGGCTCTCGGCATCCTCCAGCAACCGGCGATGCACTAGTTCCAGCGGGGACTGACCGGTGGCGCGGCGGATCGCCGAGGTCAGCCGGTCGGTGGAAATACCCATGGCCCGGGCATAGTCTGACACGCGCCACTGCGCGCGGGCATTGAGTTCCACCAGTTGTATGAAGCCCTGCACCAGCACGCGCGGCGAGGCCTGCTGCTGCGTCGCTACCCCGCCCAGCCGCCAGAAGGCGATCAGCACGAGGCAAAGCCGGCTCATGACTGCTTCGCGCATGCCGGGCAAATCCTCGAGTGTTTCGCGGCGCATGTCTTCAAGATCATGGATCGCGGCCCGCGCCGTCGCAGCATCGATGCGGATGCCGAGCAGCGGCCGGTCGATGGCCTGCCGCAGCGGCCCGGCAATCGAACTGGCCGGAACGACGCGCCCCAGCGCAGCATCGGACACCGTCATCGCCAGTCCCCGCGCGCCCGCATCGAGCCGCACACTGCCCAGGATGCCACTGGGCAGCCAGATGACGCAGGGTGCCTCGACAGTGCCGATCGTGGTGCCGATCCGTACCTCGCCGCGCCCAGAAGCCAGCACGAATCCATGCGCGCCAAGCCTGGCTTTTGCCGCGGAGAAGTCCCACTCGACCGGGGACTGGGATCCGGCGATGTCGGCCACCTCAACGTCCTGCGCGAGACCGGGGCCCGGCAATGGCGTGGTCTGCTGGTCCATACTGCGCTTAGACCTCCAAATTTGCCCGTAAAGTACATTTATCTCTCTGTAATGTCTATTTTCGTCGATCACGGGGGGCTCTACCGTTCAGGCAAGCACGGAGCCGGACGCTAAAACGACCCGAGAAGGTCGCGCCGGAACCGCATACGGGAGCGCCCGCATGTGACGGGCAGGAGGAGGAAACATGACCACTATCAGCCGCAGAACCGTCTTGCAGGGCATGGGCGTCAGCGCCCTGGCCACGGCCCTGTCGGGGCTACCGGTCCTCGCACAGGACCGCACGGCCATCCGTATCGGCTACGCCATTTCCAAGACCGGCCGCAATGCAGCGGGTGCCGGGATCTCGACGACGCCCAACTACCTGCTGTGGGTCGATGACGTGAACAAGGCGGGCGGCATCACGCTCTCCAAGCTCGGCGTCACCCTGCCGCTCGAAGTGACCGAGTATGACGACCGCTCGACGGCCGAGGAGACTGTGCGCGCTGTCGAGCGCCTCGCCACGCAGGACAATGTCGACCTGATCCTGCCGACCTGGGGGACCGGCGCCAACCTGGCTTCCGGACCTACCTTCGACCGCTTCGGCTATCCCCAGCTGGCCGGCACCGCCGTCACCGACATGGCACCTGACCTCGCCAAGCGCTGGAAGCACAGCTTCTGGATGCTGGGTGGCGGACACGACTATGCCGAGGCTCTGGTGGCGCTGCTGGTCAAGCAGCGCGACGCCGGCACGATCAACAACAAGGTTGCCATCGCCTCGGTCGCCGACGGCTTCGGCATCGACCTCTCCAAGGCCGCAACGCCCGCCTTCACCGAGGCCGGGTTCGAGCTGGTCTATGACAAGACCTATCCGCTTGGCACGTCGGACTTCGCCCCGATCATCAACGAGGTTGCGGGGCTGGGTGTCGATACCTTCGTCGCCTTCTCCTATCCGCCCGACACGTTTGCGCTGACCCAGCAGTCGGTGGTCGCCAATTTCAGCCCCAAGGTTTTCTACCTTGGTGTCGGCACCGCCTTCCCGATCTATCCGGGGATTGCCGGGCCGAACCACAACGGCGTCATGGGCGTCGGCGGCATAGACCCCGACAGCGAGGCCCTTGCCGCATACTTCGAACGGCACACCGCGCTCAACGGCCAGGCGCCCGACAGCTGGGCCAGCGCCATCACCTATGCGAGCCTCGAAATCCTGCAGCAGGCGATCGAGCGGGTGGGTGACATAGACCGTGAGGCCATCTCCGCCGAAATCTCCAGCGGCGAATTCGATACCATCATCGGCAAGGTGAAGCTGGTCGACAACCAGTTGCGCTCGCTCTGGACGGTGGGCCAGTGGCAGGACGGCAAGTTCGTCGGCCTGGCGCACACCGAACGCGTCGGCAGTCGCGAGCCGGTGGTGCCAAAGCCGGCCTGGGTTCCGGCGGCTTAGAAGCACCCCCACCCACCCTCCCCCTGAAGGGGGAGGAGCCGGCCGGTGCATAGGCGAAATGCCGCCCCATACACGATCTGCCCCTCCCCCTGACAGGGGGAGGGTGGGTGGGGGTCTCTTTCCCCATCACCAAACCCACCAACAGGAGCGTCCATGCTCTTCAGCGCCATCCTCACCGGCCTCGTCCTCGGGGGCACCTATGCCCTCGTGGCGATGGGCCTGACGCTGCAATATGGCGTCGCGCGCATCATGAACCTGGCCTATGGCGACATCATCATCGCCGCCAGCTTCGGTGCCTTCGTGCTGTTCACGGCGCTCGGCATCAATCCATTGCTGGGCATGCTGATCGTCATTCCTGCCGGCTTTGCGCTGAGCTGGCTGATCTATGCCGTGATGCTGCAGCCGCTGGCCCGTCGGTCGCGGGATCGCGGTCGACTCGAAGGCGACTCGATCCTTGCCACCTTCGGGCTGCTCTTCGTCATCCAGGGCGTGGCGCTGGTGATCTTCGGCTCGGGATTCATGAGCTACAGCTATCTCGCCGTGCCGATCGATATCCTGGGCACCACTATTGCCGCCAATCGCCTGCTGGCTTTCGGGCTGGCCATCACCTTCGGGCTTGGCCTGTGGCTGGTGCTGACCCGCACGCGCTTCGGTACCGTGATCCGCGCCGTTGCTGCCAATCCGGCCTCCGCGCCGCTGGTCGGCATCAATGTCGACAGCGTCGCGCGGTTCGCCTTCGCCATTGGCGGGGCGCTGGCAGCGGCGGGTGGGGTCGTGGTTTCGATGTACCTGACCTTCTCGGCCACGATGGGCGTAATCTTCACCATGAAGGCGCTGATCGTGGTCATCATGGGCGGGGTCGGCAATCTGATGGGGGCACTGGCGGCCGGGCTGATCCTGGGGCTCGTCGAGACGCTGGTCGCCAGCTTCATCGACCCCGGCCTGACGCTGGCCGCCACCTATCTGATCTTCCTCGCCGTGCTTGTCGTTCGCCCGCAGGGCCTGTTCGGAAAGGCCGCGCGATGAAACTCGTCCTTGCCCTTATCGCTCTCACGGCACTCGCCTTCGTGCCCAGCTTCGCCGGCCCCTACCCGCTCGGCCTGATGATCGGTATCCTCGGCTATGGCGTTCTCGCCACGGCCTGGGCCATGTTCTCCGGCCCCACCCGCTACATTTCGCTTGCCACCGTCGCCTTCTTCGGGCTGGGCGCCTACACGGTTGCCGTGCTCAGCGAGACGCTGCCCTACCCCGTGGTCCTGCTCGTGGCGGCCATCATAGGCCTCATCGTGGCCCTGATCGTCGGGCTCGCTACGCTGCGGCTGGCCGGCATCTATTTCGTGATCTTCACCTTTGGCCTGACCGAACTGGTGCGCCAGCTGGTGACCTATTACGAGGTCAACGTCACCCGCACGCTCGGCCGGTATGTCTTCCTGCCGCTGGGACCGGAACATATCTATTGGCAATTGCTGGCGCTGCTGGCGGCGACGCTGGGCATTGCCTTCTGGGTGCGCCAGTCGCGTATCGGGCTTGCGCTGCGGGTCATCGGCGATGATCCGGTGGTGGCCAGCCATCTCGGCATCCGCATCACCCGCACCAAGCTGACGCTGTTTTCCATCTCCTGCGTGATCATGACGCTGGCCGGCGCCATCCAGGCGCCACGCTGGACCTATATCGAGCCATCCATCGTGTTCAATCCGACCACCAGCTTCCTTGTCGTCATCATGGCCCTGCTGGGCGGGCCCAACCGGCTGTTCGGGCCGCTGCTCGGCGCCATCCCGCTGTTCCTGCTGTTCGAGTGGCTGAGCGCCAACTTCCCCAACCATTATTCGATCATCCTGGGCCTGCTGTTCATCGCCATCGTCTTCGTGCTGCCCAATGGCGTGCTGGCGGCTGGTGAAAGCCTCTGGGCCCGCATGACCCGCAAGGAGGCGCGCGCATGACCCTCCTCTCGCTCAAAGGCGTCACCAAGCGTTTCGGCGGCCTGACCGCCGTCAACGGGCTCAGCTTCGATCTGCGCGAGGGTGAGACCGTCGGGCTGCTCGGTCCCAATGGCTCGGGGAAGACGACGGCGCTCAACATGATTTCGGGGTATCTGCCCGTCAGCGAGGGCACCATCGCACTGGGCGGTGACACGATCAGTGGGCTGGGACCCGAGCGTATCGCCCATCGGGGCGTCGCCCGCACCTTCCAGCTGGTGCGCGCCCTGCCCTCGCTCAGCGTGGGCGAGAATGTGCTGGCGGCGCTGGCTTTCCGCAGGGAACCCGTGTGGGGCAAGGCAGCCGAGAGCCGCATCAACGACCTGCTATCCGACGTCGGGCTGGCCGGACGTGCCGGGCAACCCGCCGACAGCCTTACCTATATCGACCTCAAGCGCATGGAACTGGCCCGAGCCCTGGCAAGCGAGCCCAGCCTGCTGCTGCTCGATGAGTGGCTCGCGGGGCTCAACCCGACCGAACTCCGCGCCGGAATCGATCTCATCACCTCGCTGCGCGATCGCGGCATCACCATTCTGCTGGTCGAGCATGTGATGGACGCCGTGCGCGCCCTTTGCAGCCGCTGCATCGTCATGAATGCCGGTGGCAAGATTGCCGACGGCCCCACTGCCGATGTGCTGGCCGATGGCGAAGTCATCCGCGCCTATCTGGGGGAAGACCATGCTTAGCGCCGGTCCGATTTCGCTCTATTATGGCAAGCACCTGGCGCTCGATGACGTGGCTGTCGAGGTCGGGGCGGGCGAGACGGTCGTCGTGCTCGGGGCCAATGGCGCGGGCAAATCGAGCCTGCTCAAGGCCATTGCCGGGCTGGTGCGGCCTGTCCCGGGCGCACGCAACAGCCTCGACGGCACCGATCTCATCGGCATGCCGGCGCATAGATACCTCGAACAGGGCATAGCGCTGGTTCCGGAAGGCCGCGGCATCTTTGGCGATCTCACAGTCGCCGAAAACCTTGAGCTTGGCGCCTATACCCGTCACGCCAGGCCACACGAAATCCGTCAGCGCGATCTGGTGCTCGACCTTTTCCCGCGCCTCGGCGAGCGACAGAAGCAGATTGCCCGTACAATGTCGGGCGGCGAGCAGCAGATGCTGGCGATCGGCCGCGCCCTGATGAGCTGCCCGCGCCTGCTGATGCTCGACGAGCCCAGCCTGGGCCTGGCGCCGATTGTCACAAGCGAACTCTTCGCCGCATTGGGCCGCATCCGGGAAACTGGTATTGCGCTGCTCGTCGTGGAGCAGAACGTCAAGGCAAGCCTCGCCATTGCGCATCGCGGCTACCTCATGGAAGCCGGTCGCATCACCGGGACGGGCACGGCCGACGCGCTGCGCAGCGATCCGGCGGTGCAAGAAGCCTTTCTCGGCGCAAGCACGCCACCCACCCCTCTTTCGAATGGAGTTTCCCCATGACCGATCTCGGCCTGCTCATCAACAACGAGGAATCCGAAGCCACTGGCGGCGGCACCTTCGAGCGCAACAATCCCATGACCGGCCAATTGGCCACCCGCGCCGCGGCGGCCACCATCGATGACGCGCTGCGCGCCGCCGACGCGGCGGCCGCTGCCTTCCCGGCGTGGAGCAAGACCGCACCCGCCCTCCGCCGCAAGATCCTGCTGGCCGCGGCCGATCGCCTCCAGGCCCGCACCGATGACTTCATTGCCGCGATGGGCGCCGAAACCGGCGCAACGGCCGGCTGGGCCGGCTTCAACGTGATGCTCGCCGCCGAAATGCTGCGCGAGGCGGCGTCGCTGACCACCCAGATTACCGGCGAGATCATCCCGACCAACCGCCCCGGCTCGACGGCCTATGGCGTGCGCCAGGCCGCGGGCGTCGTGCTGTCCATTGCGCCCTGGAATGCCCCAGTCATCCTGGGCGTCCGCTCCCTTGCCACCCCGCTGGCCTGCGGCAACACCGTGGTGTTCAAATCGAGCGAAATCTGCCCGCGCACGCACCGGCTGATCGCCGATGCCCTGTTCGAGGCCGGCCTGCCGCCCGGCGTGCTCAACGTGGTCTCCAACGCGCAGGAAGATGCGCCTGAACTGGTCGAGGCGCTGATTGCCCACAAGGCCATCCGCCGCGTCAACTTCACCGGTTCGACGCGGGTCGGCCGGCACATTGCCGAACTGTCCGCCCGCAATCTCAAGCCCGCTCTGCTGGAGCTGGGCGGCAAGGCACCGCTCGTCGTGCTCGACGATGCCGATCTCGAACAGGCCGTGGCGGCGGCAGCCTTCGGCGCCTATATGAACCAGGGCCAGATCTGCATGTCGACCGAACGCATCGTGGTCGACGACAAGATTGCGGATGAATTCGTCGCGGCGCTTGCCGCCAAGGCCTCATCGCTGACAGCCGGCGACCCGCGCGAAGGCAATACGCCACTCGGATGCCTTGTGGACATCAGCGCGGCCCAGCGCATCGATGCGCTGGTCAAGGATGCGGTGGCAAAGGGCGCGCGCATCGTGGCCGGTGGCGGCATCGACGGCACCATCATGCAGGCGACGGTGGTCGATGGCGTCACGCCGGGCATGAAGCTCTATCGCGACGAGTCCTTTGGCCCGGTGGTTGCGGTGATCCGCGTCGGCAGCATTGACGAGGCCGTTCGCGTTGCCAACGACACCGAGTACGGCCTATCCGCCGCCGTGTTCGGCCGCGGCATCACACGCGCCATGGGCGTGGCCGCACGCATCGAATCCGGCATCTGCCACGTCAACGGTCCCACCGTGCATGACGAGGCGCAAATGCCATTCGGCGGCGTAAAGGCCTCTGGCTATGGGCGTTTCGGAGGCAAGGCGGGCATCGCCGAATTCACCGAGCTGCGCTGGATCACGGTGCAGGACGGCCCCATCCACTACCCGATCTGATCCGGAACCACGGCCGACCCTGTCGAGCGTCGTGACGCTCGCAGGGCCGGCACGCGGTGATCGTCAACTGGGGGCGATGCGCTGATCGGTGGCGGCATCGAAGATATGCACCTGGGCAGGATCGATCCGCAGCCAGATCGTGTCGCCGACACTGGCGCGCAGGCGCTGCCGCAGCAGCACGCCAAGCTGCTGACCGCCTACCATGGCGGCGATATAGGTTTCTGAGCCGGTGGGTTCGAAAAGGCGAATGGTCGCCTCTATCCCCTCGCCCGGCTCGCCAAGCGTAAAGTGCTCGGGGCGAATGCCGTAGATGACCGACTTGCCCGCAGCGGCAGTTGCAGTTGCCGCGTTAACTGGGAAGGACGCGCCGTCCGCCGTTCGGAAGGACTGTTCCTTGATGCTTCCCTGGAGCAGGTTCATCGCTGGTGAGCCGATGAAGCTGGCGACGAACACATTGTCGGGACGATCATAAAGAGCGAGCGGATCACCGATCTGCTCTACAACGCCGTCGCGCATCACCACGATGATGTCGGCCATTGTCATGGCCTCGATCTGGTCGTGGGTAACGTAGACCATGGTGGTCTTGAGCCGGTCGTGCAGCTCCATCAGCTCGGCGCGCATCTGCACGCGCAGCTTGGCGTCGAGGTTGCTGAGCGGCTCGTCGAACAGGAAGACCTGGGGATCGCGCACGATAGCGCGGCCCATGGCAACACGCTGACGCTGGCCGCCCGAGAGCTGCTTGGGGTAGCGCTCCAGATAATCGGTTAGGCCCAGAATGCGGGCGGCATTGGTGATGCGCTCGGTGACCTCGGCGCGCGGGCGACGCGCCAGACGCAGCGAGAAACCCATATTTTCCGCCACCGTCATGTGCGGATAGAGCGCATAGTTCTGGAACACCATGGCAATGTCACGGTGCTTGGGCTCGACCTCATTGATCACGCGATCGCCGATGCTGATCGTTCCGCCCGAAATATCCTCAAGGCCGGCGATCATGCGCAGCAGCGTGGACTTGCCGCAGCCCGAGGGGCCCACGAGCACGACGAAGGCGCCGTCCGGAACACTGAGCGAGACATCGCGAATGATCTTGGTCGGACCAAAGGCCTTGTGGACATTCTGGATTTCTAGCGATGCCATCAATCTGCTCCGGCTGCAAAAGTATCGGGGAGGCGCGCGACGACCTCGATGGCGGCCAGCAGGCTGAGGCCCGTGTGGTAGCCGGGGTCGAGGTCGGGGGTGGCCGGGACATAGTCGATCGGTCCCGCGTCGGTGAGGCACTGGTAAGCAATGGACGCCTCAGGGCGCCAATAGCGTTCAAAAAAAGCCTGATCGGCGGCCTGCCAAACCGAGAGCACAGCGGGGTCTCCACTGCGTTCGTAGCACAGCGCCGCACTGCGAATGGTCTCTGGCAAGGACCACCAGGGGCAATAGGGACTGGCCGGGGCGCCAGTCGCCGCAGATACAACAAGGCGGATGCCCGGGCCGGCAAAGCCCCTGGAGAATGAGGACACAAGGATGGTCTGTAGTGTCCTGAGCAATGCTGGATCGGCGTCAGCGCCGAGATGATCGAGCGCAAAGCCGACAAATTCGATGCCATGACCAACATTGCAGGCATCCTGGCCAGGCACATTGCGCAACAGCCCCGTCCCGGGATCGAAATGCTGGTCGATAACGTGGGCGATGAAGCGGTCGGCAAAGCCGGTGCGTTCGGCCATGCCGACGCGCCGCAAAAGGCCGCCCGCGCTCAGCATGATCATGCGCGGTCCGAAATCGGCCGGTTCGCTGGCCAACGTTGCCGCGTTCAATGGCAGCTTTTCATCCATCTGGAACCGCCCGTCCTCAATAGCGGCGATGATGGTTTCGAGCTTGGCCACATGGCGGGACAACTGGTCCGGCGCATGGGCAGCCGCTGCGGCGACCAAACCCTTGGCGACGAAAATGTCGGAATAGGTGAAAATGTCGGCCGGACGATCCTGAGCAAGCGGGACGTCGCCAACGAAGCGGATCGGCTGCATTTGCGCGTCGTAACAGAAATAGGCGTGACCATCCTCGGAGCGCAGGCTGTCCAGCGCCGTGTACAGGTCGGCGGCCGCATTGTGCAGGCGCGCGGCCAGTTCGGGGCTATCTGTGGCGAAGGCTCGAGCGTGTGTGGCGAGGGCCTCAAGCCCCCTTCCCTGGATCCAGCCATAGATGTGCTCGGGACCGCGCCAACCGTCCGCCGTCGTGTAGTCAGCCAGGGTCAGCGGGTTCAGCTTGGTGTTAAGAAATGCCCCGCGCAGACGCGGCCGGTCGAGCATCCAGGACAGAGTCTGCGCGTTGCTTTGGGCGTAGCGCCGGGAGGCTTCCGTGAAGAAACTGCTGGTCATTCCTTGAGCCCCGAGCTGGCGACGCCCTCGACAAAATTGCGGCGCAGCAAGACGAAGAGCAGGACCGAGGGCACCAGCACGATGGCCGAGGCAGCGCTGAGGCGGCCCAGATCGACGGTGAACCCGGTCTGGAACAGAGCAAGACCCACTTCGATGGTGTAGCTTGGCTGGGTGGTCGCGACGATCAATGGCCAGGCGAAAGCCGTCCAGGCCTGGAAGAAGGCGAGCACGAAGAGGGCACCAAGCGCGCCGCGCAGCAGCGGCAGCACGATGCGCACGAAAATCCAGATCTCGCCGGCGCCATCGATGCGGGCAGCTTCGAGCAGTTCGTCGGGAATGGAGTGGATGACGTTCTGGCGGACCAGAAAGATACCGAAGCTCATCACCAGATAGCCCAGCAGCAATCCACCCAGACTGTTGAGCAGCCCCAGGCTCTGTGCCTGGAAATAAAGCGGGATCATGTAGACTTCAAACGGAACGATGGCCGTGGCCAGAATGATGGCAAACAGCACGTTCATGATGCGTGAGGGGAACTTGGCCAGCAGATAGCCGGCGATGGCCGAGGTGATGGAAATCGCCATGGCGGAGAGCACGGCAAAGGCGAAGCTGTTGAATATCCACAGCATGAGCGGAGTGTCGGAAAGCACTGCCGTGATGTTGTCCAGCGTTGGATTGGCGGGAATGATGCTGGGTGGCCAGCTGAGCATTTCGGCCGGGGTCTTGAAGGCGTTGGCCACCAGCAGGATCAGCGGCAGGATCATCATCAGGCCGAAGACCAGCAGGATGGCATCGACGAGGAAGTCCAGAGTCTGCCGCTTGCGGCGCAACTGGCCCGAACTGGGCAGCGGTTTGGCTGGCGCATTCATTTGCGGGCCCCTTTCTCGCGGAGCAGGGAGAACTGAATGAAGGTCAGGATCAGCACGATGACCAGCAACACCACCGCCTCGGACGCTGCGTAGCCAACCCGGTAGTTGCGGAAGGTGTTCTCGAGCATGTCGAGGACCAGCACACGTACCTGGCGGCCGGGCGCGCCCTGGGCATCGGACGCCAGCACATAGACCTGGGCATAGACGTTGAAGGCAGACACCAGCGTGGCAACGCCGACATAGAGCGAGATGGGCTTGAGCAGCGGAATGGACAGGTGCCAGAAGGACTGGAAACCTGACGCCCCATCGAGCTTGGCCGCCTCATAGAGCGATTTGGGCAGGTTCTTGAAGCCAACCAGATAGATCAGGACCGCGTAACCCAGGGCCTGCCAGGAACAAAGGATGATCACGCTGATCAACGACAGCTTCGGGTCGAACAGCCATGCCTGTGGTTCGATGCCGAACACCGAGAGAAGCGCATTGAGCGGCCCCAGACGCGCGTCGAAAATCCACTTCCACGCCATGGCGGCTGGCACCAGGGACACGACATGGGGAATGAAAATGGTGGTTTCGTAGAAGCCCGCGAAGCGCGAGCGCGTGCGATAGAAAATCAGTGCGGCCAGCACCATGGCCAGCGGCACGGTAATCACCAGCACGCCAAAGGCGATGATCGAGGTGTTGATCAGGGCTTCATGGAACAGCCGGTCGCCGAACAGTTCCTGGAAATTGGCCAGCCCGATGAAGGGCTTGTTCTTGGAGAGAATGTCCCACTTGTGCAGGCTGAGGCGCAGTATCTCGCCGATGGGGAACAGCCGCACGTAAGCAAAGATGGCGATGACGGGCGCTATGGCAAGCAGCGAAAATATTAGACGTCGACGCTTTAGCATGGGTCATCCTTGGCTGAAGCGTCCGGAGCACGAAGCCCCGGACGCTGCACTATGACTGAGAGAACTATTCGCCCAGCAGGCCTTCACGCGACAGCAGCGCATTGATCTCGCTGTCGAGGCCTTCCAGATAGCTGCGGATGGCGGCTTCGTCGCCGGCGAGCGCGGCATTGCCGAAAGCAGCCTGCAGGCCGGCAGCCGTGCGGGTCATGATCTCGTCAATCGGGCCAATGGCGGGGATCGAAAAGAATTCGTAGCTATCGGGATAGCTGACAAAGGCTTCCAGAGCCGGGGTAGAGGCAAGGATTTCCGAATAGTCGAGACCGGCGCGGTTGGGCAACCAGCCGACATTGTCGAGCAGCCAGAGCAGGTTTTCCGGTTTCTGGGTTTCCATGGCGAAAGCCCAGGCCGCTTCGGCCTGCTCACCTTCACCAGCCACATAGAGCTGGACGGGGTTCACGATGGAACCGCGCGGGAGCGTGGTGCTGGCATAGGTCAGATCGGGGGCCTTGGACGCGATATCACCGATCACCCAGGATTCGCGGATGAACATGGCTGTCTGCTCACGCTCGAAGGCTTCGGCATCGGCCGGCATTTCCACGGTCACCGTCTTGGCGGTGTGGAGATTGTCGAGATACTGGCTGAGAGCAGCAACGCCAGCGTCGGAGGCAAGATCGGCCTTCCACAAGCCCTCGCCGGCGGGCACAAGAACCTGACCACCATGCTGGAACATGTTGATCCAGAACTTCTCGGTGATGCCGGCACCGCCGCCGGACAGGCGCAGGCTCCAGCCAGAGACGGTCGGATTGCCACTGCCGTCGCGCTGGGTAAGCGCCTCGGCATAGGTGTCATACTCTTCCATGGTGGTTGGCGGGCCGTCGAGACCAGCCGCCTCAAGCATGGCGGTGTTGTAGTAGAGCGCGCTCTGGCCACGGAACAGCGGCACGCCGAACACGGCACCGCCATAGCTCGCCGAGTCGACAAAGAAGGTGTCGAAATTGGCTGGATCCGCCACGAAGGACGCAACGTTTTCGGGCGGGGTGGCGAGAAGGTCATTCTCCAGATAGCGGGCGGCAATGGAGGTAGCGAGCTCCAGGACTTCGGCGGATTCGCCGGAAGTGATGCCCAGGGCCACGCGGCGTTCATGTTCGCGCAGGGCAATCGCCTCGACAGTCACTTCGATATCGGGGAACTCAGCCTTCATGCCCTCGGCGACGTGTTCGTAGAACGGCGCCAGTTCGGGATAACCGCTCCAGACACGGATGGACTGGGCATTCGCGCCCGCCGTGGCAGCCAGAAATCCTGCCCCCAGAACGGACGTCAGCAATGCCGCCCGGCCGGCTGCGGAAAAGGTGATAGGCGCAATCCCTGTAATCAGTCTTTTCATGGTCTCTTTCCCTTGTTCTACGCACTTGAGCACGTGATTGAAGTGTTTACTGCAACCGGTTGCATGTCAAGTGGATGACGCGCACCAGCCGGTGGTTTCGGATTAGTTTTGAGACGCTGCCTGGAGATCGGGCATTGCGGCCAAGGTTTTGGCCGCTTCGACCAGAAGTTCCGCCGAACCCGGCACAAAGGACCCCGGCATGCCGATGAAGCGATGCGCTTCGGCAACCTCGTAGCCCCCACTGGCATATTCTGAACGTGGGGGGATATAGCCGGGTGTCCCCTCGGCGTAGGACAGCACGAAACCGCCCTCCCCCATGCCTGCATCGCGAATAGACAAAGCGGACTCGGCAAAGATTTCGCCGGGCAAGGCCAGAATGGGTACGCCGCCCCAAACAAGGCACGCCACCCGGCCCCGCCAGGTTCCCGGCGGCGTGGTTCGAAAGCGTGATGCCCAAGCGATCCAGTGTTCGAGCAGGATCTTGCGCGTCGGATCTGCGGAGACAAATTCAGCCTGCCATGCCGTGCGTGCGGCATCGAGGTCGCCCTCCCGGCGCTCGAGAGCGAGCTCCACCAGCCGGTCCGCGGCATGCGCGGTCTGCGGCAGCGCAGTTTCGGTTGCGGCCAGGGCGGCGTCAGCAATGCGCTCGCCAATGCGCCGGGCATTGTCAAAGGTGCGGGTAGCGTTGGCGGAAGTGGTCCATGAGGCCTGTGCGCTATGGCCGATATTGACGTCACCGGTGCAGCCATTGAGGTAGATTGCGACCACCCCGGGGTTCGTCGTCTCAATGCGCTGGCGCAGGTAGTGGGGAAAGTCGGCCGTGATTTGCAGATTGTCGGCGCCCAGGACGGTGGGGTGACAGGCGTAAGAGACTACCATGGCCACAAGCGCGCCAGTGGCATCGCGCAGGCGCAGCACCGGCAAGCTGCGATCCAGCGGGCCGTCGGCGTGGCGACGATTGCGGGCGATGTCAGGATCGCAGCCATTGCCAAAGCTCATTGTACCAGGCTGTGCATTGGCGAGGGCGGTGTCGATGGCCAGGACGCAGCCATCTTCCAGCATCTGGAGAAAATGTGGATCGGCGCCCGCCCCGAGGCGATCTTGCATGGATACCGGCGCCCCGTGCGTGTGGGTGGCGCAGACGATGACGTTGGCTGCCGGCAGGAGGCAACGCGCGCGGATGCGCTGGGCCATATCTTCGTGCAGGCCGATGACATCGGCGACGACGATTGCCGTGTCATTGACCACCAAGGCGCGGGCCGAAAGGCGGTCATGGATGCCGGTGGACGGGAGGGTGCGGGCGGCAAAGCCAGCCAGCAGCAGGCCGGGCTCGGGCGTGATATCGATACTGGCGGCACCAAAAGTCAGGACTGCCATACGGGCTCTCCGGCCACATAGGTCTCGACGATCCTGAGTTCCCTCGCGCCCTTCTCCCACGAAAACCGGATGAGATCGGCACGCGCACCGATCTCCAGCACACCGCGTCCCTTGAGAAAGCGACCCGGATTGCGCGTCGCCATGACCAGGGTATCGGCAAGAGATAGGCCGGTCATCATAGCGGCCCGGGCCACGCATGCCGATAGCGGCAGTGCGGCACCGGCAAGATAGGGCGTACCCGGTGTGCCGAGCCGGCCATCCGCCCAGAGCTGTACGCGGCCGCCAATGGGCTGATCATAGATACCGGGCTGCAGACCGCCCGGGGCCGCTAGGTCGGAGACCAGTATCGAGCGGTCGAGCCCCTTGGCCCGCTGCATGGCAATGAGGGTATCGGCCGGCAGGTGATGTCCATCGGCGATGAAGCTGGCGCTGAGCCGGTCATCGGCAAGTTGGGCCCACAGAAAATTGGGGTGGCGCGGCAGATTGGCTGCGGCACCATTGCCAAGGTGGGTTGAAAGGGTGGCGCCGGCGGCAGCGGCGGCGTGAATTTGTTCGGGCGTCGCGTCGGTATGGCCGATGGCGATATGGATGGATTGCGCTACGGCACCGGCAATGAATTCTGGCGCCTCGGCAAAGTGCGGGGACAGAGTCACCATGGTGATCAGCCCCTCGGCGGCCGCCTGCCAGCGGGACAGTTCGGCAAGGTCGGGCACCCGCACCTGGTTGGCCGGATGCGCACCGCGCGGGCCATCGTTGGGGGAGATGAATGGCCCCTCGATGTGAATACCGGCAATGGCCTCGGCAGTCTGAGGATCAACCTGCCGCGCGCGCACAATAGCGCGTATGGCGGCGATGATCGATGTTTCGGAGGCCGTGATCAGCGTCGGCTGATAACAGGTGACACCCACGGCAAACAGCCTGCGTGTCAGCGCGATAACACAATCGGGCGTCACCGCGTGATCGTTGAGATCGAGGCCGAAATAGCCATTGACCTGCAGGTCGATGAGACCGGCAGACAGATACAGATCCCCGTCATACTCGGCCGCTGTGATTGCCGTGATCCGACCCCCTGCCATTTCGACGGCAAGCGCGCGCCCGGTGGCTGGATCGCGCCCGACCAGCCGGGTCACAGCTTGCGCACGCGATCGTTGAAGCGCGCGATGAAGCGGCCATTGGCCTCGTCGCCGCCAGGCGCATTCCCGCTCCGCCAGACGGGCGGCTCGATGCCGCGCTCGACCAGCTTCGCAACCGTGCGGATCACCAGGTTGTTGAGCGCAAAGGCGTTGGCAAAGGTGGACACTGCGGCAATGCGCTCGCCCATGTTTGGGACCGATACCATGGCATCGCCAATGGGGACCTTGCAGTCAATGGCGATATCCACCAGGTCGTGCAGGTTCTGCCTGGTGGGATGGCGGGCCGGATGCGTCGCGGCCGTGTTTTCAGCATGAGCGCGGGAGCTGACGCCGATGAGGAAGGCGCCGCGACTCCGCGCCTCCAGCGCCGCATCGATCAGGGCTGCGTTGATGCCGTAGGCGTTGACCAGGATCAGCACATCGTCCGCACCGAGCCGCTGATCAGCGATCACGATCTTGCCGTAGCCAGGCGTACGCTCGATAGCCATGGACCGCAGGGCGCCGTTGGACAGCAAGGTGCCCTCATCGAGAATAGCCGAGACATGCATCAGCCCGCCCGCGCGGAAGAATATCTCCTGCGTTGCCAGGTTCGAGTGCCCCCCGGGTCCAAACACATGCACCAGCCGGTCGGCCGCGATCTGGTCGGCAAGCTTGCTGGCGGCGCGATCAAGCGGATCGCGTTCGTCGATCAGCACCGAGCGCATCAGCGCGGTTATGTCATCGAGATAGCTCTGGCAGAGCGCATCGGCGTCAATGGCGATATCATTGGGCATGGGGGTCAGAGTCCTGGTCAAGATAAACGGTGCAGGCCGGGTGCTGGCGCAGGATGGAGGCGGGACAATCTGTGGTTATCGGGCCATCGAGGGCCGCCTTGACGGCAGCGCGCTTGGCCGCACCTGGCACCATGCAGAACAGGCGCTCACCGGCCATCAGCCGCGGCACTGTGAGAGTAATTGCATAGGCCGGCACATCTTCGAAGCGCTCAAAGCAATCATCGTCCACCTGCTGCTGGCGGCAAACGGCATCGAGTTCCACCATCTTGACCGACAGAGGATCATCAAAGCGGGCGACCGGCGGATCATTGAAGGCGATGTGGCCATTGACGCCAATGCCGAGTTGGATGACGTCGATTGGGGCCGCGTCAAGCAGTTGGGCATAATCGCGCGCGGTCGCCGAGGGATCACTGCCCGGCATGATGCGATGCACCTTATGGAGCGGGACAAGATCGAAGAAATGGCGCCCCAGCCAGTTGCCGAAGCGCTGTGGCGCATCTTCCGGCAGACCGACATATTCGTCCATGTGGAACGCCTCAACCCGCGTCCAGTCCACGCCCTCGGCACGGGCCAGCGCGCTGAGCACATCACTCTGGCTGGGAGCGGCGGCAAAGACCATCCGCACGCGATCTTTCTGGCCAAGCCGAACCCGCAATTCCTGGGCAATTTCGGCGGCCGCGACGGCCCCCATGTCGCTGCGCGTCGCAAAGCTCTTGACGAGCAGGTTGTCGACCCGGCGCTCGCTGCCCTTCAGCGGTGTCACGGCACTCATGTTCATGAAAAAATCACTCCGACACGGTTGGATCAATGCCACCAAACAGGGCTGACGGCGAGACGAGCAACTATGTTATGCAACCGGTTGCACGTCAAGAGCGGCGAGGGTATGGTCGGAAAATAGCCGGATTTGGCCGAAACCTGCCATTTTCCTGGCCATTGCAAGCACGGCCTTGGTAAGAACAAGAGGCCCCAAACCCCGAGTCGATGAGAGCATGGCGGACAAGAGCAGTGACCGATCGGCGCCGACCATGGCAGACGTTGCCAAGGCGGCCGGGGTGTCCAAGTCCACTGTGTCGCGCGCCTTTACCCAGCCCAATATGCTCGGCGTGGATACTGTGGAGCGCATCCTCGAGATCGCCAACCGCGTCGGCTATGTACCCAACCATACCGCCCGCGCGCTGAGTACCGGGCGACACGGCAACGTTGCCCTTGTGGTGCCTGACGTGGCCAACCCATTCTTCCCGCCTTTGATCCGAGCCGCGCAGATGGAGGCCGACCGCTCTGATTTCTGCGTCTTTCTGGGCAATTCGGACGAAAACTGGCGCCAGGAGGACAAGTTGGTGGACCGGTTTGTCAGCCAGGTTGAGGGCCTGGCGCTTGCGGCCTCGCGGCTCAGCGAAGAACGCATCCGGCACCATGCCCTTAAGCGGCCGCTGGTACTGATCAATCGCGACATTCGCGGCATTCCGCGCGTGCTGATCGACAGCAGCACCGGAGTCATCGATGCCATCGCGCATCTGGCCGCGCTCGGGCACAAGAGCCTAGTCTATGTCAGCGGCCCGGCATCATCCTGGGCCAACCAGCAGAGGCGAGCCGCGGTGCGCGCCGGAGCCAAGACCCACCACATGGATGTGACAATCGTGGCGGCCAAGGTGCCGAGTTACGAGAGCGGTCGCGCGGTGGTGCCCGACATTCTGGCCAGCAAGGCCACCGCTGTCCTGGCCTTTGACGATCTGACGGCGCAGGGAATCATGACCGGCATGGCCGACCGCGGCGTGGCGGTACCCGAACAGATCTCGATCGTCGGCTGTGACGACGTGCTGGGCGCTGCGACCTATCCGTCGCTGACGACAGTATCCAACCGATCCGACGAGGCCGGGCGCGCCGGCATGTCGCTGCTGCTCGACATGCTCAATTCCCGCGCCGTCGGCGATGCGCGGCTCGTGCTGGGCACCCATCTGGTGGTGCGCAACACCACGGCCCCTCCTCCCAGGAAGTCCATATCCACTTGAATGCGTGCAGCAGTGGGAGCTTGCTGGGTCAAACGTCAGGCCCCCCGCTTTGCACCGACCGTCGTAGGGCTCAGTGCTGATGCCAGAGCATGGCCATCATCCAGCGTTCAACGTCCGGCGTTCGATCGGGGCGGATGCCCAGGTCAGCAAGAATTCTTGGGTCGTTGGTTTCCGCTAGCACCTTGTTGACGAAACGGCGTCGGGCTCGCCGCCGCGCCCACAGGCGCGATGACACAGCAACACGCCTCACCAATAGGCCCCAGGCCGCTCGCCTCCGGGTAGCGCGGTCCGGCCAAGCCATCACAATTGCCATGATCTGCCTCCATCCATCGCATCGGACGTGCCGAGGCTACGATGTCACGGCAATTGGGGCTGTGCGCGGATCGCAGGACATGCTCGTGTCCCCCGATCCGGGGACAAGAACCGCTACATGTTGACGCCGACCGACAACAGGACTCGCACCAGGGCGGGCTGGTTGTGAACGCCGGTCTTGTCATAGATGCGCTGGAGATGGGTACGCGCCGTGTTGGCGGAGATCCCCATCTGCCGGGCGGCATCGGGCAGCGTGAGACCTTCGGCAATGAACCCGGCAAGCCGCTTTTGTCCTGCAGATAGGCCATAAATGGTGGCCGCCACGTCCAGGCGCTTGTCTGTCATCGGCTGGCCATCGAGCAGAAAGTAGATGGCCCCGGAATCTGCCACCACCCACCAGACGCGCGTGGGCAATCCTTCACCGGCGCCGAGCACAATCGGCACGCTGCCACGCTCTGAGCTGAAGGCATTGTCCAGGTCGGCCGCCCAGCGTAGCGCATTCTGGAGCTTGCGGTTGCAGGCGGTGTTCCGCACGGTCAACCGGCCATTGCGGATGACTAGATCATCGTCATCTTCCAGACGCTTGGCGGCACTGGCGCTGGTCCACATGACCTTGCCGTCACTGTTCAGCAGCAACATTGCGGTCCCGCTGGGGCTGGCATCGTTGCTCAAGAATGCGAGGACGGCAATGCGCCAGCGACCGTCATGACGCTCGAAAACGCGCATCTCCCGGGTCAGGCCCGGTCCGACGTGATCCGGAAAGTCGTGGCCCGGGTGCTGCTGGTCGTAAATTGCCCAGGCCATGTCGCCGTGGATGCGCAGGATGAGGTTTTCGATCGTCGTCTGGTACGCATAGGCCTCATCATAAGGCATTTCGCCCTCGATATAGATCTTAGCCCGGCGCGAAACGTCGTCCCAACCCCGTCGCGCGAAAATGCCGCCGCCACGCAAATAGCCCCATCGCACCATGTGGGGTTCATGGACGAAGCATTCCGCCCATGCCGGATAGTTCTTGGTCCAGATGGCAATTCTGGTGGCATGCATCAATGCGATGAGTTCTTCGCGATCCTCCGCCTCGCCCATGCCAAGGCCCTCCCTCCGCCTCATCCAACCCCAGGGCGCGAGACAGTGCAATGGTCACCGTAATTGCGGCCCCACAGCCGAGAGCATCTCCCCCGGATGTCACTCGTCGGTTCGCACGCTACTTGCTCCACATGCCGCGCATCTGGGCGGCGATGTCCATGCGTGCCGGGGCGGGCGACAGGCCTTCGATGTAGGCGGGGGTGACGGGCGGCCAGAGGATGTCGTCGAAGAGCGGCATCATGGAACGGGGAATGAAGCGGCTGCGCTGGGCATAGAGGTGGCGGTCGCCATGGCGGGACTGCTGGGTGACGAAGAAGCGCTGCGGCACGATGAGGTTGAGCTCGTCGCGCGCACGGGTCATGGCCACATAGAGCAGGCGCCGCTCTTCCTCGAGCTCGTGGGTCGAGCCGGTGCCCAGATCGGACGGGATGCAACCATCCACAACATTGAGCACATGCACCGCCTTCCACTCCTGGCCCTTGGCCGAATGGATGGTGGAGAGGATGAGATAATCCTCATCGAGCAATGGCACGCCGGACTGGTCGCTGGTGGCGTCGGGCGGGTCGAGCGTCAACTCGGTGAGGAACCGCTCGCGGCTGGGATAGCCGGAGGCGATCTGCTCGAGCTGCAGGATATCGGCCAGTCGCACCGGCGCGTCCTCATAGGCCTGCTCCATCAGGGGTTCATACCAGAGCCGCGCAAAGCCCAGTTCCACCGGCCAGCCAGCCTCGCGCCGCCCCAAGCGGCCGACCAGGTCCACCAGCCCGCTCCAGCCTTCGCCGGCCCGCGGCGGTGTCGGGATTTCGCCCAGGGCCCAGATCGGATCGGGGCCGGTCGCCATGGCATCGAGGATCTTGCCCGCCGAAGCCGGGCCGATGCCGGGCAGCAACTGCAGTACGCGGAACCCGGCCACCCGGTCGCGCGGGTTTTCCACCCAACGCAGGATGGCCAGGAGGTCCTTGATATGGGCGGCGTCGAGGAACTTGAGCCCGCCGAACTTGACGAAGGGAATGTTGCGCCGCGTCAGCTCGATCTCCAGCGGCCCGGAATGGCTGGAAGTGCGGAACAGCACGGCCTGATTCTTGAGGGTCATGCCGCCTTCGCGCGCCTCAAGCACCTTGTGCACGACATAGCGGGCCTGGTCGGCTTCGTCGCGCACGGTGACCAGCAAGGGGCGGGCATCGGACTGCCGGTCGGTCCAGAGATTCTTGGTGAAGCGCTCGCTGGCCAGGTCGATCACCGCATTGGCCGCGGCAAGGATCGGCTGGGTCGAGCGATAGTTGCGATCGAGCGTCACGATATCGGCGGGCGGCGAGAAGGCGTTCGGGAAGTCGAGGATGTTGCGCACGGTTGCGGCGCGGAAAGAATAAATCGACTGGGCATCATCGCCCACCACGGTGAGCCCCTGCCCGCCTGGCCGCAGCGCCAGCAATACGGATGACTGCAGCTTGTTGGTGTCCTGGTATTCGTCGACCAGCACGTGATCGAAGCGGGCGGAGACCCCTGCGGCCACACCAGGATTGGCCATCATGCCGGCCCAGTAGAGCAGCAGATCGTCGTAATCGAGCACGTTCTGGCTCTGCTTGGCCGCCACATAGGCGCCGAACAGCGTCCGCAGTTGCTCGGGCCACATGGCGCACCAGGGGAAGACCGTCTTGAGCACCTCTTCCAGTTCATCCTGTGCATTGACGACACGCGAATAGATGGCGAGGCAGGTGCCCTTGGTGGGAAAGCGGCTCTTGGCTTCCGACAGGCCCAGTTCATGCCGGACCAGGTTCATCAGATCTGCCGAATCTTCGCGGTCATGGATGGTGAAGGCCGGATCGAGACCGATCTGGGTGGCATGCTCGCGCAGGAGACGGGCGCCAATGCCGTGGAAGGTGCCGGCCCAGTTCAGGGCATCGGCGACAGCACCCGAGGAGGTGCCCAGGGCCCTGCCGGCAATGCGCTCCACACGCCGGCTCATCTCGCTGGCGGCGCGGCGCGAAAAGGTCATCAGCAGGATGCGACGCGGGTCGGCGCCATTGACGATGAGGTGGGCCACCCGGTGTGCCAGCGTATTGGTCTTGCCCGAGCCCGCCCCGGCAATCACCAACAGCGGACCGGGCGCGGCCAGGCCCGCACCGTGCTCGACGGCGCGGCGCTGTTCGGGATTGAGGCTGTCGAGATAGTGGGAACTGGGCTGCACGAATCGATCCGCAAAGAGAAGTCGCAGCGGAACACGTTTCGCGTTTTGTTCGCAATGGCGCGCGGCTCTGACGAGCGATCAACTCATTTGCGGTCGGCAGTCTCCAGGAATTCGAGCACCATGGCGGCCGTCCAGGTGAAGCGGCCGCCGCCCAGGGGTTCGCCGGTGAGCGGGTCGTAATATTCGGCAAAGCCGGATTGCTCGATCAGATCGAGGCTGGAGCGCAGAACCTGCGCCGCGACGGCGCTTTCGCCGGCGGCCCGCAGGCCATCGACGATGAGATAGTTCACCACCAGCCAGACCGGCCCGCGCCAGTAGCGCTTGGCTTCAAAGCGGCGGTCATCAGGGTCATGGCTGGCGATGACGTATCTCAGCTTGGTCGCCTGCTGCTGGATGACCTGCCCGATGGCGGCGGCGCGAGCCTGGGGGATGGCGGCGAATGCCGGAATCAGACCGCCGATGGAGGGGCTGTCGATCAGCTTTCCCGTGGTGCGGTCGAGGCAGAGATACTGGCTGTGCCGGTCGCTCCACAGCTGTTCCAGCGCCGCCAGGCCATGCGCCGCACGATCGCGATTACGCTGCGCTGTTGCCCCATCCCCCAATGCCTCGGCGACGGCGGCGAGGTCCTCGCAGCCGCGGATCAGAATGGCGTTGAAGCCGGGGTCAACGACCTGGAATGGGGATGCGTCGTGCAGCTTCGCGTTGTCCCAGCCCAGGCTACGGAAGTGTTCGACCAGCCAGAGATAGCGGTCATACTGCGCCTTGGTCGGGCGGTGCGCCGGATCGGCATGCTGGGTGTCGCGGCGGGTATAGGGGGCAATGCCTTCAGTCGGGACGCGGTCGAAAGCCTCGTCCCAATCGATCGAGTTGTCACGACCGGCCTCCCAAGGGTGGAGGATGGCGACGAGCCCCTCCCCCCGCGGATCGCGGTTGGCGTAGAACCAGGCAAACCACTTCTCGATCTTGGGCAGCAAGGCGCTGGCGCGTCGCGCGGCGGCTTCACGGTCGGTGCTGCGCTCAAACAGCTGGCGCAGGGCAAAGCCGGCAATGGGCGGCTGGGTGATGCCGGAGGTCTGCGTCGGGCGATTGGTGCTCCAGACATCGGGCCCGGGGAAATAGCCGTCGTCAGAGACGTGGAAAATGATGTGCGGCACCATGCCGTCCGGCCATTGATGCGCAAACAGGGTCTCCATTTCGGTCCAGGCGCGGTCCTCGTCAAAGTGAGCCTGGCCGAGGGCGGTGAAGCAGGAATCCCAGTTCCACTGGAATGGATAAAGACCCTTGGTGGGCACCGTATAGGTGCCACGGTCATTTTCCTTGAGCACCTCTACGGCAAGGTCGAACAGGCGGGATTTGTCCTCAGGGGTCATAGTCGCTTCCAGTCATTCAGTTCGGAACTCGCGCGGCGGCGAGAGCGCAATGCGTCAAGGTAAGGAGCGGCCGCTAGACGGCCCTGGTGGTTTCCGGATCGAACCAGCGAACACGATCGGGCTTGGGGCTGAGCCGCAATTCGTCACCGGGGGAGACCGGCAGGTCGCTGTCGAGCACGGCGCGGAACGGTTTGCCGCCGACTTCCGCAGTTACCAGCGTGTGGGCGCCCAGCGGTTCGACGACGCGCACGGTCGCCGCAAAGCCATCTGGCGAAACCGTCAGGTCTTCCGGCCGGATGGCAAATTCGAGCGCATCGCCCGCTACCGGCCCGGCCATTTCCAGGCCCGCAACCTGCCACTGGCCATTGCTGGCCCGTTTGGCCGGCAGGAAGTTCATGGGTGGGTTGCCGATAAAGCTGCCGACAAAGCGCGCGGCCGGGTTGCGGTAGACTTCCACTGGGCTTGCCGCCTGCACGATCTTGCCGCCATTCATCACCGAGATACGGTCGGCCAGGCTCATGGCCTCGACCTGGTCATGGGTGACATAGATGGTGGTGGTCTTGCTTTCATCGAGCACACCCTTGAGCTCGGCGCGCATCTCGAGACGCAGCAGCGCATCGAGGTTGGACAGCGGCTCATCCATGAGGATCACGTCCGGCTCCATGGCAAGTGCCCTGGCCACCGCGACGCGCTGGCGCTGGCCGCCGGAGAGTTGCCCGGAATAGCGCTTGAGCAACTGCTCGATATGCATGAGCTCGGCGGTGCGGTTGACCCGACGATCGATCTCCTGCTGCGGCAGTTTCTTCATGCGCAGGCCAAAGGCGATGTTTTCGAACACGGTCAGATGCGGAAACACCGCATAGTTCTGGAACACCATGGCAATGCCGCGCTCGCGCGGGGGCAGTTTGTCGACGCGCCGGCCACCGATCCACACTTCGCCCTGGCTGGGTGTTTCGAGGCCGGCGACAATGCGCAGCAAAGTGGTCTTGCCACAGCCGGAGGCGCCCAGCAGCACCATGAATTCCTGATCGGAAATGGTCAGGTCGATGGAGTGCAGGGCCTGGAAGCTGCCAAAGCTCTTGGCGACGTTCTTGATGACGATTTCGGCCATTGGACTTCTCCTAGCGGTTCGCGATGCCCCACATCGCAAACAGGTATTTGCGAACGGCGAAGATGAAGATGAGGGCGGGAATGACCATGGCGGCACCGCCGGCGAATTTGAGATGCAGCGGCGACACGTTGAGGTTCTGCACCAGGAAGGCCGGCAGGGTTCGGTTCTCGATGGTCAGCACGGCCGCCGCGAAGACCTCGTTCCAAGAGATGGTGAAGGCAAAGACGGCCGAAGCGGCTATGCCGGGCAGCACCAGGGGCAGCACCACCTTCTGGAAGGCCTGCCAGCGATTGCAGCCGAGCGTCCAGGCCGCCTCCTCCAGTTCGAGGGGAATGCCGGAGAACAGCGAGAAGGTGATCAGCACGGCAAAGGGAATCGCCAGTACGGTGTGGACAATGGCGAGACCAATAGCCGTGTCGTCGAGGCCAGTGCGAATGAACAGCACGGCCAATGGCAGCGCGAGGAGGGGCAAAGGGAAGGCGCGGGTCATGACGACCAGCATGCGGAAGGCTTCCTTGCCGGGGAAATCGAAGCGCGACAGTGCATAGCCGGCCGGTGCGCCGATGCCGATCGACAGGATCATGGTCAAGACCGCGACCAGGACCGAATTCCACAGGGCCTTGGCGACGCCGGCAAAGGAAATGAAGAACTGGATCGAGGAAAAGTCGAAGCTTGGAATGCCCGTCTTGGGAAAGCCGGTGACCTCCTGGGGCGAGGAGAGCGTATTGACCATCAGCAGGTAGATCGGCACCAGCACCCAGGCGCAGATCAACACGACGGCGGCGATGAACAGGAAGCGGCCGGCGGAACGTGCCGTCTCCACTGCCTTTGGCGTATCGTTCTCGACAGTGGCGGTCATAGCGTAGCCCCCTTGGGAACGCGGAGCACACGCAGGAAGAACAGCGTGGCGGCGATGGAGATGGCAAGGATGACCAGCGCATAGGCCGACGCGACGTTGCGGTCCTGCAGGGTGAACTGCCACTGGAAGGTTTCGCCCATCAGCACCGGCAGCGTCGTGCCGCCAAGGGCGGTCACCACGGCAAAGACCTCGAATGCCGCAAGAGTGCGCAGGATCAGCGCCGATTGCAGGCTGGGTCGCAGCATGGGCAGCGTGATCTTGATGAAGCGCTGCCAGGCGCTGGCGCCGAACACTTCGCCGGCCTCGTAGTACTCCTTGGGTATCAGGCCCATGCCCGAGACCAGGATGACCATGACGATGGCCGTCGCGCGCCAGATTTCGGCCAGCACGACGGCGAGGAAAATGACCCAGATGTTCTGGTAGCCCAGGAACAGGATGGGCTGCTCGACGACGCCGAGCCCGTAGAGCATCGAATTGAGAAAGCCCGACTGCTCGAAAATGGCCAGCCAGACGATGCCCGCTGCAAGGTCGGAGAGACCGAGCGGGATGGAGAAAATATAGAGGATGGCGCTGCGGCCAGTCTGCAGCTTGGTGACGATCGAGGCCATGGAGAGCGCCATGACCAGCTGGATCGGCACGACGACAGCGGCCAGCAATATGGTCCAGCCCAGCGCGGTGTTGAACTTCCAGTGCGAGGCCATGGTCTGCACATGCTGCAGCGTGAAGCCTTCCGGTCCCGTCACCGCCAGCAGCGCGATCTGGATGAACGGGTAGACGAAAAAGACCAGCAGGAACACGGTCGCCGGCAACAAGAGCAGGTAGGGCAGCGCCTTTGGGGTCATGGTCGTGTCCTATCGAACAGGAGCGGCTGGGAGCCACCCGGCGCCGCGAATGGCGTCGGGTGGCAACTCCGGGAGGAGCCTTAGTCGACCGGGCAAGGACCTTCCGAGGCGGCGTCCGGCAGCCAGCATGGCGCATTGGCTTGCTCCATCAGGCTGCGCAGGGTACCGGCCTGTTCGTCGAGAACGGCACGGATGGGCTGGCCGCCCAGGATGATGCGCTCGAACGTATCGGTATAGACCTGGTTGAACTGGCCACCGAGGTCACCCAGACCCACCGGCAACAGCGCCGGCAGGGCATCGGGCGCCGATGTCATGGCGGTGATGGCAGGACCCAATGCCTGTGCGGAAGCCGGCAGGTCGGTGGGCAAGGCGGCATCTGTCGTGGGGTAGAAATTGGTGGCGAGCAGCGTCGCGACCTGGGTTTCGGGCTGCATCATGAACTGAGCAAGACGCATGGAGGCGTCCATGTCCGGGGCGCCTTTTGGAATGGCGATACCGGCGAGCACCGGCATGAAGCCACGTCCCATCGGGCCGGCAGGCGCCGGGAAGGCGACGAAATTGTCCGGCTGCTGATTGAAGGCATCGGCCAGGCGGGCAATGTGGTCGAAGGCCACCCAGACGTCACCGGTCAGCAGAGGCTCCTGCATGAAGGCGTAGTTGGTCGAGGCGGGGTTGGTATACTGCCAAAGCTCCTGGAACATGGTCCAGCCGGCCTCGGCTTCCGCCGATGCAAACTTCGTCACGGTCGAGCCGGCATAGGAGGGCAGCAGGAAGCCCTGGAAGAAGCGATGCTTGAGGCCCTGCGGTCCGGCCGGGAAGCCGAATTTGGGCGAACCGGTGCCCTCGGCCATGGCCTGGGCCCAATCAACCAGCTGGTCATAGGTCAGCGCATTGATGTCGGCGCCTTCGGGCAGGTATTCGAGGGCCTGCTTGTTGGCGGCCATGACGTAATTGGCCTGCATCCAGGGCAGATATTTCTGCTCGGAGGTGCCGAGCTTGCCCAGTTCGAGAAAGGCATCACTGACGGTGATGCCCGCCAGGTCGAGGCCGGACAGGTCCGCCCAGCTATCGGCATAGGTCGACAGGTCGCCATGCAGAGCGCCGACGAGCCCGATTTGGCCCGATCCCGCTTCCAGCTCTGCCTCGAGACGGGTGATAAAGGGACCGACCTCCTGGGGCTGGAAATCGACACCGCCCTCGAAACCGGCCAGGACGTTTTCGCGCATCTTCTGGGTTTCTTCGATCGGCGCGGCCTGCGTCGACCAGAACAAAACCTGTGCGTTGGCGGGCACTGCGAGTGTCAGCGACAATGCTGCTCCGGTGAGCCATTTGGTCGTGTTTTTCACGTCTAGTCCTCCCTTGGTTATTCGTTGACATTGGGCCTGCGGGGCGCGGGCCCGTGGCTGGCGCGCAGCACCAGATCCGGCCGCACCAGGCGCGTCGCCGGCTGATCGGCCGGATTTTCGATGACCCGAACCAGCATGTGCGCGAGGTCGCGGGCGCTGGAGCGGATCCTGGCGTCAAAGGTTGTCAGGCCGGGCGGCGCATAGGCCCCGGCCGCGATATTGTCGAAACCGATGACGGAGAGATCGTTGGGCACGTCGATGCCGGCCCTGGCGGCCTGCTCGAGGATGCTGATGGCGATTTCGTCGAACAGGCCGATCATGGCGGTCGGTCGGTCATCGCGATGCAGCAGGCGGTTGATCGCCGCGACGCCTTCGGGCCGGTCAAACCGCGGGAATGACTCCACGGACAGGTGAACCGACGGGTCGCCCTTGCGGGCGATGGCGCCTTCCAGCCCGGCCTCCCGATAGTGGCGGAAGGTCATGCGGTCGGAAATGGTGACCAGCCCGATATGGCGATGACCGTGGTCATAGAGCAGGTCGAAAGCCTCCGCAAAGGCCGCCTCCCCGTCCGAATCCAGCCAGTTATGCGGCGTGGCGGGTTCGCGCAGACGACCATGCGAGACGGATGGGAATCGCTGCATTGCCAGATAGGCCAGCCGGGGATCCTGCTCGGCGATGCGCGGCACCACCATGCCGTCGGCGCGGCCGGACTCGACCACATGGCGCAAGACCTCGAGCTCGTTCTGACCCTGCTGCACCGTGGCAAGGAAGAGGTCCAGGCCGTGGGACACCAGCCCCTCGCCCAGACCGGTAATGAACTCGCCCAGATAGGAATCGACGAAATTGGGGCCGCGAATGGGCATGAGCAGGCCAACAAAGCCGCTGCGCCCTGAGACCAGCTGGCGCGCCGCGCGGTTCGGAACATAGCCCAGTTCGCGGGCAGCGTGCGAAACGCGCTGGCGCGTCTTGAGCGCGATCTGCTCATGGCCAGCCAAGGCGCGCGACACCGTCGTGATCGACAGGTCCAGTCGCTCAGCCAGTTCCCGCAGCGTTTTGGCGCGATTGTCGCCCAAGACGAAAACCTCCCTAAAGCGTTTGCATTTCGATCTTTGTGAAATTGCAAACGCTTTAAATTGCTCGCACAGCAGAATAGCGGTGTCAACCGAGTGCCCTTCACGGGATCGCGCGCACCAAAGGGCACACAAGTTCGCGCTGGCGGCTGCAGACCGAATTGGCCACAATCCGGCGTGGCACGGGTGACGGGGAATCGGGTGAGTGAGTTGTCGATGAGCGGCGCGGGCCGGCGCGATTATGTGCAGCCGGTCATGGCCGGAGCGCTGGCCGCCATTGTGGGTTATGCCAGCACGTTCACGCTGGTGCTGGCGGCGCTGACAGCGGCCGGGGCATCGCCACAGCAGGCGGGGTCGGGGCTGATGTCGGTGTGCATCGCCATCGGCATCCTCAACATCGTGGTCAGTGCCCGAGTGCGGGTGCCGGTCAGCTTTGCCTGGTCGACGCCCGGGGCGGCGTTCCTGCTGACGGTGGGCGAGCCGGTGGGCGGCTTTCCGGCGGTGGCGGGGGCGTTTCTGGTGGCGGCGGCACTCATCGTGCTGACGGGACTGATCAAGCCACTGGCGCGGCTGATCGGGGCGATCCCGGCGCCCATTGCCAATGCCATGCTGGCGGGCATGCTGCTGACGCTGTGCCTTGCCCCGATCAATGCGGTGGCGCAGATGCCGGCGCTGGCGCTGCCAGTGGTGCTGGCCTGGGCGATCGGCATGCGGCTGGCCCGGCGCTATGCGGTGCCCATCGCCGTGGTGGTGACGGGGATCGTGCTGGCCAGCACGACCAACCTGCCGGCGGGCGCGCTGGATGGCAGTTGGCCGAGTCTGGTGCCGGTGATGCCGGTCTTCACGCTGGATGCCATCGTGCGGATCGGGCTGCCGCTTTATATCGTCACCATGGCATCGCAGAACCTGCCGGGGCTGGCGGTGATGCAGGCCAATGGCTTTACGCTGCGCCCGGCGCCCCTATTCGTGATGACGGGCATCGCCAGTGCGGCTACGGCTTTTTTGGGCGGGATTAGCAGCAATCTAGCGGCCATCACCGCGGCCATTTGCGCGGGGCCCGAGGCGCATCCGGATAGGGAAAAGCGTTGGCCGGCGCCGGTTGCGGCGGGGTCGGTCTATCTGCTGCTGGCGCCGGCGGCGAGCCTGGCGGCGGCATTCATCGCGGCTTCGCCGCCGCTGTTGATCCAGGCGGTGGCCGGGCTGGCGCTGTTGTCGAGCCTGACGGCGGCGCTTTCCGGGGCGTTGGTGTCCGAGGAGACGCGGCTGCCGGCGACGCTGACCTTTGTGACGACGGCCTCGGGCATCACGATTGCGGGGGTCGGAGCGCCCTTCTGGGGGCTGGTGGCGGGCATCGGGATGATGGTGCTGCTGCATTTTGGCCGCAAGTCTGACGTGCAAATGAACGGGAAATGATGCCGGTGCATGCCGTTATCATCGCGGGCGGCCGCGGCGAGCGACTGGGCGGCGTGCGCAAGGCCGATTTGCGGCTGGGCGGCCGGCGGCTGGTGGACCGGGTGGCCGATGAACTTGGGCCCCTTGCCTCGCCGCTGATGCTGTCGGTCGGGCCGCATGACGATGGGCGTGGCGAGCGGACTGGTTCGATCCGGGTTACCGATCTGATGGCTCCCGTCGGGGGACCGCTTGCGGGACTGGCGGCGGCGGTGGCGTCTCTCAAGACGCGCGGTATCGAGGATGGGGTGCTGATCTCGGTGGCGGTGGATACGCCATTCCTGCCGGGCGACTTCTGCACCGTGATGGTCGAGGCCATGGGCGATGGGGACGCGGCGTTTGCGGCCTGGGGCGATGACTTCTATCCGCCCAATGCGGCGTGGCGCCTCGCGGCGCTGGCGGCATTGCCGGAGGAGGTAATGCAAGGGCGTGCGCCCAAGAGCCTCAAGGCATTGCTGGAGAGGCTGCGCGCGCGACGGGCGGACTGGACCGGCCGGTCGGCGCGCAACCCCTTTGCCAACGTCAACACGCCAGCCGACCTGGTGGCGCTGGGACACATGGCCCGGCGCTGAGCAGGCGGACGACAACTTATTCACACAGCGGGCAATTGGGGCTTGGCAAACCAAATCAAGTTCGCTACACGGACCTCGCCTTCGCAGACGAAGGCATCCGAATGTGTTCCGCGATAGCTCAGTTGGTAGAGCGTTCGACTGTTAATCGAATGGTCGCTGGTTCGAGTCCAGCTCGCGGAGCCAATTCGGGATGCTCAGTTAAAGAGCCCCCAATTCCATTGCACCGACAGCCTGTTGCAAGCGCCTAGGCGCCGCGGTACGGGTGCGCATATTTCAGGCTTTTGGATCCCGCAATGGACGCCCTTGCAAGCAAGGCCCCGCCGGCCGTGCGTACGTCGCACAACATCATTTTCGCCGTCAGCGCGGCGCATCTGATCAATGACCTGATCCAGTTCCTGCTGCCGGCGCTCTATCCGCTGCTCAAGGTCAATTACGAGCTCGACTATTTCCAGATCGGCCTGCTGACACTGGCGCAGCAGATCACCGCCTGCGTGCTGCAGCCAATCCTGGGCCTGTACGGCGACGTGAAGCCCAAGCCCTACCTGCTGGCGCTGTCGCTGGCGATTGTCGGCGTCGGCGTGCTGCTGCTGGCGACGGCGAACAGCTTTGCGCTGCTGCTGGTGGCTTCGGCCGTCCTCGGCATCGGCTCGGCGCTGTTCCACCCCGAAGCCTCGCGCGTGGCGCGGCTGGCATCGGGCGGGCGGCTGGGCTTTGCGCAATCGGCTTTCCAGGTCGGCGGCAATGCGGGGACGGCCATCGGACCGCTGGCCGCGGCGCTGATCGTGCTGCCGCTGGGCCAGGCCAGCACGGTCTGGTTTGGCTTTGTCGCCGTGCTCGGCATCATGCTGCTGACGTATGTTGGGCGCTGGTATGCGGCCCATCAGAGGCTGGCCGCGACACGGCCCGTGGTGGCGGTGATCAAACCTTCGATCTCCCGCCAGCGGCTGATCGTGGCCTTCGCGGTGATCGGGGCGCTGCTGCTGAGCAAGTATGTCTATATCGAGACATTCAAGAGCTACTACACCTTCTACCTGATCGAGAAGTTCGGCCTGCCGGTGCAGGACGCGCAATTCTACCTGTTCGCCTTTCTGGGCGCGATCGCGGTTGGGACCTTCTTCGGCGGGCCCATCGGGGATCGGTTCGGGCGGCTGGCCGTGATCTGGGGCTCGATCGTGGGCGCCCTGCCCTTTGCCCTGCTGATTCCCTATGCCGACCTCAACGGCACGATCGTGCTGAGTGTCGTCGTCGGGCTCATATTGTCGTCAGCTTTCTCGGCCATCGTGGTCTATGCGCAGGAACTGGTTCCGGGCAAAGTGGGCATGATTTCGGGATTTGTCTTCGGCTTTGCCTTCGGTATCGGCGCCATCGGCGCGGCCATATTGGGGGCATTGGCCGACAGAATCGGCATGGTGCAGGTGTTTGCCCTCTGCGCCTTCCTGCCCATGCTGGGTTTTCTCACAATCTTCCTGCCCAAGACGGCGGAGCTACATCGCAAGGAGCCGGCATGAGCAACGGCATGGAAATAGACGGCGAAAGCCAGATCACCCTCACCCGCACCATCGATGCCCATATCGACGACGTGTTCGCGGCCTGGACCGACCCGGCGCTGATCGAGCAGTGGCAGGCCGACGAGGCCGAACTCGATGCCTTCGAAGGCGGCGAATACAAGTTCACCACCTTTGGCGATGACGAGGATCCCGAGGACCACACGGTCAGTGGAGAGATCCTGCAATTCGTGGAAAACGAAAAGCTCGTCATGTCCTGGGTGCACCGGGATGGCGAGGACGAGGATGCCGAGGAGCTGATCTTCGTGCTCGAAATCCTGTTCAAGGCCGTGGGCGACGACCAGACCAGCGTGACCATCACGGAGCGCGGCCTGGCGCATGCCGATCCGGAATCGCGCATCTTTTCCATCGAGGCCTGGAGCGCGGCGCTCGAACACCTCGCCGAGGTCATGGAATAGACTGAACCATTTGCCGCTCCGGGGCGTAACGCCCCTGGAGACCCAGGCCCATGACACGAACGAGCATCGTCTGGCTGCGCAACGACCTGCGCCTTGCCGATAATCCTGCACTCAGCGCAGCGGCCGAAGCGGGATCGCGGGTTGTCGCCCTCTATATCCACGAGACCACGAGCGGCGTCCGGCCCCCGGGGGCGGCCGCGCGCTGGTGGCTGCACCAGAGCCTGGTTGCCCTGGGCGCCGGACTGGCCAAGCGCGGCATTGAGCTGATGGTGCGGGACGGCGATGCGGCCAGCATCGTGCCGCAGGTCGTGTCGGAAACGGAAGCAGGCGCGGTGTTCTGGAACCGGCGCTACGCGCCGGCGGAACGGGAAGCCGATGCGGCGATCAAGGCGGGGCTGGCAGACAGCGGCGTCAGGGTCGGCTCGTTTTGCGGGCATGTGCTGGTGGAGCCCTGGGATATCGCGACGGGCCAGGGCAAGCCCTACTCGGTCTTCACGCCATTCTGGAAGACGCTGCGCGACATGCCGATCGCCCAGCCCCTGCCCGCGCCCAAGGCCGGCAAGGCCGTGCCGTCCAAACAGGTCGATGCGGACTACCGCCAGCCGCACTGGGCCGGCAAGCTCGCCGCGCACTGGTCAATCGGCGAGGACGCGGCGCAGCAGGCGCTGAGCGCATTTCTGGACCAGAGCCTCGCCGACTATCCCGAAGGGCGGGACTTTCCGGCGCGGGCGGTGACGTCGCGACTGTCGCCACATCTGCGGTTCGGCGAGATCAGCCCGCGGCAGGTCTGGCACGCGGCGCAGGCGGTGGCGCATGCCGAGCCCGGGCGGCAGGCTGCTGTCGACAAGTTCCTGTCGGAGCTGGCATGGCGCGACTTCAGCTATCACCAGCTCTATCACCGGCCCGACATTGCCCAGGTGCCTATGCAGGGCAAATATGCGGGCATGGACTGGCGCGACAGCGCGGAGGATCTCGCGGCCTGGCAGCAGGGGCGGACAGGCTTGCCCATCGTTGACGCCGGCATGCGCGAACTCTGGGCCACCGGATATATGCAGAACCGGGTGCGCATGCTGACGGCCTCGCTGCTGGCCAAGAACCTGCTGATCGACTGGCGGCTGGGCGAACAATGGTTCTGGGATTGCCTCGTCGATGGCGACGTGGCCAGCAACCCGGCGAGCTGGCAATGGGTGGCCGGCAGCGGGCTGGATGCAGCGCCGTATTTTCGCATCTTCAATCCGATAACCCAGGGCGTACGTTTCGACGCGGATGGCGACTATGTCCGCCGCTGGGTGCCGGAGCTGGCGGACCTGCCGGACAAGTGGATTCACCAGCCGGCCGAGGCGCCGGCCGATGTGCTGAAGCGGGCGAGTGTGCGGATCGGGGCGAGCTATCCCAAGGCGATCGTCGACCTCAAGGCGACGCGGGTGCGGGCGCTGGAGGCGGCGGGGCGGCTGTAGAGCCCCCTCACCCGTCTCGGCCTGCGGCCGATCCACCCTCGGAACGCCACTCATGACACGGCGCGCTGCCCCCTTCTCCCCACTGGCAGCAGGTGCCGGAAGGGCGGATGAGAGGGGGGCCGAGACCTTGGGGAATGAAATTGCGCCGGAACCGGCAGTACGCACTGGCGTTGCGCTGGCGCGGTGCGCGGCGGAATGGCTTGCCGATCGTGTGGGTTAAGCCTTGTGGCGCCGGGTGCCGCCACCTAACATAAGTCCTTCAAACACCTTACAGATCGATCCATGGCCATTCATAAAGACCTCATCGCCGCCATCGGCAACACGCCGCTGATCCGCCTCAACCGCGTGTCCGAACTGACGGGCTGCGATATCTGGGGCAAGGCCGAGTTCCTCAATCCGGGCCAGTCGGTCAAGGACCGGGCCGCGCTGTTCATCATCCACGATGCGGTGAAGTCGGGCGCGCTCAAGCCAGGTGGCACGGTGGTCGAGGGCACGGCGGGCAATACCGGTATCGGGCTGACGCTGGTGGCCAATTCGCTGGGCTTCAAATCGGTGATCGTGATCCCCGAGACGCAGAGCCAGGAGAAGAAGGACGCCCTGCGGCTCTATGGCGCCGAGGTCATCGAAGTGCCGGCCAAGCCCTACAAGAACCCCAATAACTACATCAAGATTTCCGGACGGCTGGCGGAAAAGCTCAATCGCGAGCTGCCGGGCGGGGCGATCTGGGCCAACCAGTTCGACAACATCGCCAACAAGCGCGCGCATGTCGAAACCACAGGACCCGAAATCTGGCAGCAGACCAAGGGCCGGATCGACGGCTTCATCTGCGCGGTAGGATCAGGCGGAACGCTGGCCGGTGTGGCCGAAGCGCTGCGGGCCCGCAGCTCGGACGTCAAGATCGGCCTGGCCGATCCCGAAGGCGCTGCGCTCTACAACTATTACGCGCATGGGGAGCTGAAATCCTCGGGCAATTCGATCACCGAGGGCATCGGCCAGGGCCGGATCACCGCGAACCTGGAAGGGCTGACGATCGACAATCCCTACCAGATCCCGGATGCCGAGGCCCTGCCCTATATCTTCGACCTGCTCGAGCATGAGGGGCTGTGCCTGGGCGGCTCCAGCGCGATCAACATTGCCGGCGCCGTGCGCATGGCGCAGGACCTTGGGCCGGGCAAGACCATCGTGACGATCCTCTGCGACTACGGCAATCGCTATGCCAGCAAGATCTTCAATCCGGCCTTCCTGCAGGAAAAGGGGCTGCCGGTACCATTGTGGATGGAAGACCGGGCGCCGATCGACATATCCAGCGTGCTGGAAGCGGAGCCGGTCTAGGACCGGCCCCGCGGGCATCAGGCTGCGTCAAAGAAACCAAGATTGGTGGGACTGCGCAGGGCCTTTCCGTCCGGCGTGCTCAGCGGGGTGGTCGCGTCCACCGCCTCGAGCTCGAAGCCGCGGGCGAGACCCCTGCCCCGTCCCTTGACGTAGAAGCCGTAATTGAGCGTCGTCGCCTCCTCGGGGATATCGAGAACGATCTGGCGCTCGGTCCAGTCCGTGTCGTCGGTCAGCGGACCGCCGGTGGCGTAACGCTCGAGATTTTCAAAGCGCAGCGAGCCCAGCGGACCATCGACGCGGAACCAGATGGTTACGCCTCCATCCACCGCCACAGCCTTGAGGCTGGTGCGCAGCCGCATGCGCTGACCGCGAAAGGCCGTGGCATCGACCGACTGCATGAGGGTGCAGAAATCCTCGTTGCTGATATCGAAAGACAGCTCCGGCTTGCTCTCTATCCAGGCGGCGGCCAGCGCGCGATCGGTACCCACCCGGTACAGCCGGGGCGAGCGGCCGTCGCGTATCCAGCCCTGCGGGACGACATCGCCGGCGCTGTTCACCGCGTCGATGCGCGCGCTCAGAATGTTCCAGTTGGCGAAACCAAACTGGCGCGCCACGAGTTCAAGGCACTCGCTGTGGCTCAGCCCGACATCACGCTCGGCCAGCCCCTGTCGCAGGAGTTTGGCCATAAGCTTTGCATCCATGAAACTGTGCATGGTTCAATCCTCTCTCATGGGCAAGGACCAGAAAGTCAGCGCTCGCATTACTGACGGCTTGCCCGGTGATCGAGGTCAAACCAGCAGGATAATCGTGCATTCACCCTCCCCCAGACGGGGGTGCGAGCGGCTGGCTGCACGCGCCATGGACAAGACTAAGCCGCGGACGAAACTTGTCAATCGCGACATTGTTCAAATGAGGCGGGCTGATAGAGTGGCGCCGCATGTTCGAGGTGGGGCGCTGTGATCGGTATCGACGACATTCTGCGGATCATCATCGCCGACTTCCACATCGTGGCGGCGATCACGGCGGCTTTCTACCTGCTCGCCTTCGTCTGCGCGGTGCGCGAAATCATGATCTCGCGCACCTCGCAGGGCTCGATCGCCTGGATCCTGGCGCTGGCGCTGCTGCCCTTTCCGACGGCCCTGCTCTATCTCATCGTGGGCTGGAAGGCCTTCGACGACTACGCGACCGACCGCATCCGCAACGGCCGCGCCGCGCGGCCGCTGCGGGCCAAGGACCTGGCGCTGATCGACCGCGAGACCAGCCACAAATGGCCGGTACAGACCAAGGTGTCGGAAGTTCCGTTCCTGAGCGGCAACGAAGTCGAGCTGCTGGTGGATGGCAAGGCGACGTTCGACTCGATCTTTGCGGGGATCGAGACGGCAAAGCACTATCTGCTGGTGCAGTTCTACATCGTGCGCGACGACGCGCTGGGCAAGGAACTGGCGGAGCGGCTGATCGAGCGCGCCCGGGCCGGCGTGAAAGTCTATCTGCTCTATGACGATATCGGCAGCACCGGCATGCCCCGGCGCTATCGGGCGCAGCTGCGCGAGGCTGGCATCAAGGTGGCCGGCTTCAACCAGCGGCACAAGTTCATGCGGATCTATGGCCCGACGCGCATCAACTATCGCAACCACCGCAAGATCGTGGTGGTGGATGGCGAGCATGCCTGGGTGGGCGGGCACAATGTGGGCGTGGAATATCTGGGCGAGGACCCACGCTTCGGGCGCTGGCGCGATACGCATGTGCGGGTCTCGGGGCCGGCCGCGTTGGGCTGCGGGCTGCTGTTCCGGGAAGACTGGGAATGGGCGACGGGCGAGGTGTTGCCGGCGGCTCCACCGGAACATGTGGCGACGCCGGGCGAGCAATCCGTGCTGGTGATGGGCAGCGGCCCGGCCGACAAGCTGGAGGAATGCGCCATCGCCTTCACCGACCTTATCGGGCGGGCACGCGAACGGCTATGGATCGTCAGCCCCTATTTCGTGCCCGATACCGATATCCGCACCGCCCTGTTCGCGGCGCGGCTGCGGGGCGTGGATGTGCGGATCATGCTGCCCAACGAGCCGGACCACAAGATGGTGTGGCTGGCCAGCATTGCGCATGCTGATGCCATGGTGGAGCATGGGGTGTCGGTCTATCGCTATACCGACGGCTTCCTGCACCAGAAGGTGGTGCTGATGGATGACCAGATCGCCTCGGTGGGCAGCGTCAATTTCGACAACCGCTCCTTTGCCATCAATTTCGAGATCACGCTGTGGTTCCCCGACAAGCAGGCCATCGACAGTGTCGAGGCGATGCTGGTGGAGGATTTCAAGCTGTGCCGGCAGGTGGACATCGCCGAGGTCCGCCAGCGTCCGCTGCCCATGCGCTTCCTGACGCAGGCGGCGCGGCTGCTGTCGCCGCTGCTCTGAGCTAGCGGATCGGGGGGGCGTACATGAGGCCCCCATTGCCCCAAAGAGCATTCTGGCCGCGCAGCAGGGCGGCGCCGGTCTGCGGGCCGAAATGGCGGTCATAGAGCTCGCCGTAATTGCCGACGGCGCGAATGGCATCGGCCATGAAGGACGGGCCGAGGCCGAGCGGCGTGCCGAAATCGCCATCGACACCCAGGATACGGCGCACGGCGGGCGTGCGGGCCGAGAGGAGGGAATCGACGTTGAGCGCGGTGACGCCGACTTCCTCGGCATTGATCAGGGCATAGAGGGTCCACTTGACGATGTTGAACCACTGGCTGTCGCCCTGCCGCACCACGGGGCCAAGGGCTTCCTTGGAGATGCGCTCGGGCAGGATGCGATGGGCGGCCGGGTCCGACATCTGCCGGCGGATGGCCTGCAGCTGGCGGCCGGCAGCGGAGATCACCTGGCACCGGCCGGCCTGATAGGCCACGGCCAGATCGGCGATGTCCTCATAGACCACTTCGGCATAGGCAGCCTGGTTGGTGAAGAAGAACTCGTCGAGACGCTGCAGATCGCCGGTCGCGTCGGTGACGCAGATATTGACGTTGTCCAGCTCATAGGCCGAGACCAGCCCGAGGGACTGGGGCACGAGGAATGCCTGGCCATCGAAGAAGCTGGCGGCCACGAAGGCGGCGCCGTAGGAGGTGTCGCGCCGCTGGGTCCAGGGGCCGTTGCGGGTCAGCACATCGATGTCGCCGGTCTGCAGGCTGGCAAAGCGGGCTTCGCCGCGCAGGGCGCGGAACTCGATCAGGTTGGGATCGCCGAAGATGGAGGCGGCAATGGCACGGCAGAGGTCAACGTCAAAACCCGACCAGCGGCCTTCGCCGTCCTGCTGGGCAAATCCCTGCAGGGGATTGCTGGAGCCGCAGACCAGAAAGCCGCGTTCGCGCACCGCATCGAGCGTTTGCGCGCTTGCCGGCGTGGCGGCAAGCGTCGCCGCGCAGGCAAGGCCTGCCAGCAGTGACAGCAATCGCTTGAAAACTCTGGTCAATCGGCGGCTTCCCTTGCCCTGGACCGACATATTGGCAGCCCAAGACCCCGGGTCAAGCCGGGCGGTGGATTGCGCTGTGCATTACGCCAGCGCAATCCGGAATTTGGCAGCCTCTGCCGACAGCGTCAGTGCAGAATCTGGCTGAGGAAGAGCTTGGTACGCTCGTGCTGCGGGTTGGAGAAGAACTGTTCGGGTTCGTTCTGCTCGATGATCTGGCCCTGGTCCATGAAGATGACCCGATTGGCGACCTGACGGGCAAAGCCCATTTCGTGCGTCACGCAGATCATGGTCATGCCTTCTTCGGCCAGGCTGATCATCACTTCGAGCACTTCCTTGACCATTTCGGGGTCGAGCGCCGAGGTGGGTTCGTCGAACAGCATGATGCGCGGCTGCATGCAGAGCGAGCGGGCGATGGCCACGCGCTGCTGCTGACCGCCCGAGAGCTGGCCGGGGAACTTGTTGGCCTGCTCGGGGATCTTGACGCGCTCAAGATAGTGCATGGCCGTGGCCTCGGCCTCGGCCTTGGGCGTGCCACGCACCCAGATGGGCGCCAGCGTCAGGTTTTGCAGGATGGTGAGGTGCGGGAACAGGTTGAAGTGCTGGAATACCATGCCGACTTCGCGACGCACCTCGTCGATGCGCTTGAGATCGGCCGTGAGTTCAGTGCCGTTGACGATGATCTGCCCTTCCTGGTGTTCCTCCAGGCGGTTGATGCAGCGGATCAGCGTGGACTTGCCCGAACCCGAGGGGCCGGCGATGACGATGCGTTCGCCCCGCATGACCTTGAGGTTGATATCTCGCAGGACGTGAAAGTCGCCATACCACTTGTGCATGCCCACGACATCGATGGCCACGTCGGTGTCAGATACTTTCATATGCGAGGTGTCGATCGCGCGGTCGACGGTTGCGCTTGATGTGTCGCTCATGGCGTTACCTCTTGTGACCCGTATCCAGGCGCCGTTCCATGTAGATGGAGTAGCGGGACATGGCAAAACAGAAAATCCAGAAGACGAAGCCGGCAAACAGATAGCCGGTGATCGCCTGGGTGGGAGACGACCACTCGATATCCGAGCTGGCCGCCTGAACGGTGTTGAGCAGGTCGAAAATGCCCACGATGGAGACGAGAGACGTGTCCTTGAACAGCGCGATGAAGCTGTTCACGATGCCGGGGATGACGTGCTTGAGCGCCTGGGGCAGGATGATGAAGCCCATCGATTTCCAGTAGCTCAGCCCCAGCGAGGAGGCCGCCTCGTATTGCCCGCGTGGCAGGGCCTGCAGGCCACCGCGAACCGTCTCGGCCAGATAGGCCGAGGAGAACAGGGTGACGCCCACCAGGGCACGCAGCAATTTGTCGACCGTCGTGCCCTGCGGCATGAACAGCGGCAGCATGACCGAGGCCATGAACAGCACGGTGATCAGCGGCACGGCGCGCCACAGCTCGATGAACATGACGCAGAGCGTCTTGATGATCGGGAGCGAGGATTGCCGCCCCAGAGCCAGCAGGATGCCGAGGGGGATGGAGCAGATGATGCCGACCAGCGAGATGATGAGGGTGACCATGAGGCCGCCCCACTGCTCGGTGGGCACCGGCCGCATGCCGAACACGCCGCCATTGAGCAGGTAGAAGCAGATCACCGGATAGACGACGAAGAAGAGCACCGCATTGGTGCGCTTGAACGGAGCCTTGGGTGTCAGCAGCGGAAACAGCAGCAGGGCGCCCAGGGCGAAGACGATATTGGGCCGCCAATACTCTGCCGGCGGATAGAAGCCGTAGATGAAGAACGACATGCGCGCCGAGATATAGGCCCAGCAGGCGCCGGCATTCTCGACACGGCAATCTTCAACCGTACCGCCCGGCGCCACCGCATTGCCACCGATGCCGGTGGGCGCGATGAAGCCATAGATGGGCGGAATGGCCCAGATGAGGAAGACGATGGCCAGGATGGTCAGCAGGGCATCGCTGGGCGTGGCGAAGAGGCTGCGGCGGGCCCAGGCAATGGGTCCGCTGGTGTTGACGGGGGCGCCGCGCGCATCGACCATGTCCTGGCGAACGAAGGAGTATGTCATGTTCGTGCTCCTATCGCTCGACCAGCGCAACGCGCGCATTGTACCAGTTCATGAAGGCCGAGGTCGTCAAGGACAGGGTGAGGTAGACCGCCATGGTGATGGCGATGACCTCGATGGCCTTGCCGGTCTGGTTCAGCGTGGTCCCCATGAAGACATTGACCAGCTCGGGATAGCCGATGGCGGCGCCGAGCGAGGAGTTCTTCGTCAGGTTGAGATACTGGCTGGTCAGGGGCGGAATGATCACCCGCATGGCCTGGGGAATAACGACCAGGCGTAGCCGGTCACCCTCGCGCAGGCCAAGCGAGGCAGCCGCCTCGGTCTGGCCCTTGCTGACCGCCTGAATGCCGCTGCGGACATTTTCGGCGATGAAGGCGGCCGTGTAGATGGTGAGGCCGAAGACCAGCGCCACCAGTTCGGGCACGAGCTGCACGCCGCCAGAGAAGTTGAAGCGCTCGAGGATGGGAACCTCGAAGTTCAGCGTCGCTCCAGTGAGCCAATAGACGAGGCCGGGCACCGCGATGATGATCAGCACGGCCAAAGCGAGCGGGAACTTGCCCTCGGTGGCAGGGCGACCGTCGCCCTTGATCATGATCCACGCCACCGCGGCAGCGGTGAGCACGGCAGCCAAGGCGATGACCATGGGCGGGACAAAGGCGAACATGCCCTCGAGCAGGAAAGCCATGACGGCCCAGGTCAGCACGAAGCCGATGAAGGCGCGGCCGAAGCGGGTGTATGGCGTCAGCGATATGCCTGCCAGGACGGCACCCGCGATGAGCGGGAAGCCAACGATGCCCGACAGAGCCGGGAAGATGCCGGTCAGCAGGCTGCCGGCCACAAAACCGAAGCCGAAGGTGATCAGCAGGTTGGCAAACAGGCTGCCCCAGACGACCGGCTGTGGATAGTGGCCGGTGGCGGTGCGCACGCTCATGGCCCAGCGCACGATGGCGATGGCGGCCACGATGGCCAGCACCAGGGCGACGATGACGAAGGTCATCTCGCTATCCGGCAATGGCTTGGGGACGATGATGCCGCGCTGGTTGATGAAGGTGTTGAACGGCAATTCGTAGGACTGGCGAACGGCCGGCATCGCCTTGAGCACTGCGAAGTACCAGAAGAACAGTTGCAGCAGCAGCGGGATGTTGCGGATGATTTCGACATAGACCGTCGCGATGCGGGCGACCAGCCAGTTGGAGGACAGGCGCGCTACGCCCAGCACGAAGCCCAGGATCGTCGCGAAGACAATGCCGATGATGGCCACGAGCAGCGTATTGAGCAGGCCGACCAGAAAGGCCTGCCAGTAATAGGACGAGCGGTCGAACGGAATGAGCGTGAAGCTGATGCCGAAGCCGGATGTCTGGAACAGAAAATCGAAACCTGTCGACTTGTTCTGCGCAGCCAGGTTCTGCGCGGTATTCAGGATGATCCAGGCGAAGAAGAGTATGACGGCAAGCGCTACCAGGATCTGGTAGATAATGCCGCGGATCACCGGGTCATTATAAAACGCCGTCCGCGGCGGAGCCGAGAGAGTGACTTGGGCGGCCATAGCGATGTCCCCTAACAGAGTGTCGCGCGTATCCGGGGGCGGCACAAACAGCTAATACGAAACCGGGCCCCGGCCGCATGCCGGCGGGGCAGTTCACATAGGCTTGTTAAAGGCGCCAACCGCTAGAAACGCACGTCACGACGAACCGGCGCCCCCAATGGGAGCGCCGGAACTGTTTCGCCTTAGCGGATCGGCATTGCGTACTGGATGCCACCGTCGGACCACAGCGCGTTCAGGCCGCGCTCAAGACCGATTTCGGTGTTCGGGCCGATATGGCGGTCGAAGGATTCGCCATAGTTGCCGACATGCTTGATGATCCGGTAGGCCCAGTCATTGGTCAGGCCGATCGGGGTACCGAATTCGCCCTCAACGCCGAGCAGGCGCTTGATGGCCGGATTGTCGGAGCCGAGCATCTCGTCGACATTGGCCTGGGTCACGCCCAGCTCTTCAGCTTCGAGCAGTGCGTAATAGGTCCAGCGGGCAATGTAGAACCACTGATCGTCGCCCTGACGCACGGACGGCCCAAGGGGCTCCTTGGAGATGATCTCGGGCAGGATGATGTATTCATCCGGGTTGGCGAACTTGGAGCGCTCAGCAGCGAGGGCCGAGGCGTCCGTGGTGTACACGTCGCAACGGCCGTCTTCGAAGGCCTTCACGACTTCGTCCTGGTCGGTGAACACGACGGGGCTGTATTCGAGGCTGTTGGTCTCGAAATAGTCAGCAGCGTTCAGTTCGGTCGTGGTGCCCGATTCGATGCAGATGGCGGCGCCGGACAGATCCATCGCCGATGCGATGCCGTCGGCTTCGCGAACCATGAAGCCCTGGCCGTCATAATACATGACGCCAGCGAAGGTGATGCCCAGATCGGTATCGCGGCTCATGGTCCAGGTGGTGGTGCGCGACAGGATGTCGATTTCACCGGCGGAAAGCGCTGCGAAGCGTTCCTGGCTGGTCAGCGGGGTGTAACGAACCTTTTCGGCGTCGTCGAAGATGGCAGCAGCGACGGCACGGCAGAAGTCAACTTCCAGGCCGGACCAGACGTTGTTCGCGTCGGGAGCAGAGAAGCCGGGCACACCGCCGGTCACACCGCACTGGACGTAGTCCTTCGCCTTCACGTCGTCGAGAGTGGCTGCCTGAGCAGCCGTCGCGCCGAGGCCGAGCGAGGCCGCGACTGCGAACGTTACGAGCGTTTTTTGCATTGATATTGCCTTTTGTTTCCTGACCCTGTGTCCCGGAGCTCATCAGGCTTGCGCCAGCGTCCCCGGTGGCACCGCCGCCTTTGAATGACGGTGTGATGCTGCTAAGCATGCAAGCGTCTATTGACCGTTGCGTCAAGGGCTCATGGCCGCATGAGACAGCAAACCTGTCGCTTATTTAGACACACGTACCCACTTGAACTGATTTTGAGCATTGAGCCTCCCATGAATGACAAAAAAAGCGGCAGCCCGGTCCAGCAATCTCTGGAAACCGTGCTCACTCATCATGGGCGCGTGCCCGACGATCAGTTCGGATTTGTAAATACACCAGTCTATCGCGGCTCGACGGTGCTGTTCAAAACGCTGGCCGATATCGAGGCGCAGCAGCAGCGGTTCCTCTATGGCCGGGCGGGAAACCCGACCACTGAAAGCGTCGAAGCGGTGATCACCGCGCTTGAAGGCGCCCATCGCACGCGGCTGGTGCCATCGGGCCTAGCCGCAATCACGGTCGCCCTGCTCAGTTGCGTGCAGGCCGGCGATGACATCCTCGTGACCGACAGCGCCTATGAGCCGAGCCGGACCTTCAGCGACGGATTTCTGGCCCGCATGGGTGTAACCACCCGTTATTACGATCCGCGAATCGGCGCGGGCCTGGCCGAGCTGATGCGACCCAATACCAAGGCCGTGCTGGCCGAGAGCCCGGGCTCGCTGACCTTCGAGGTGCAGGATATTCCGGCGCTGGCGAAAGCGGCGCATGAGGGCGGAGCCAGACTGATCGTCGACAACAGCTGGGCCAGCCCACTCTATCTGCAGCCGCTGGCGCTGGGCGCCGACATCGTGGTGCATGCCGGGACCAAGATGTTCGTGGGCCATTCGGACGCCTTTGCCGGCACGATCTCGACGACCGAGGAGAGCTGGGCAGGCGTCGACCGGGTGCGGCGCGAGCTGGGTATCTTCACCTCGGGTGATGACGCTTTCCTCGTGGCGCGGGGCCTGCGCACGCTGGCGATCCGCATGAAGGAGCACCAGCAGCGGGCGCTAGAGATCGCCAGCTGGCTGGAGACGCAAAGCGAGGTGGTGCAGGTGCTGCATCCCGCCCTGCCCAGCCACCCCGACCATGCACTGTGGCAGCGGGACTTCACCGGCTCGGGGAGCCTGTTCGCGGTGCTGCTGGCGCCGGCGCCGCGGGCTTCGGTGGCGGCCTTCGTCGATGGGCTGAGCCTGTTCAGCATGGGCTATTCATGGGGCGGCTATGAGAGCCTCTGCCTGCCGGTCAAGCTGGGCAAGAATCGCACGGCGGTGCCGTGGACGGCGCAGGGTAACCTGTTCCGCCTGCATATCGGTCTTGAAGGGGTCGAGGACCTGAAGGCCGACCTGGCGGCGGCTATCGAGCGTTATTCGCTGGCGCGCTGAAACAGGCGGGGAATAGCCGAAAACGGACGGGCGACGATCCTGCCATCCGGCAGGGTCTCGAACAGCCAGCCGCGCCGCGCGAAGATATTGCGCACCAGATAGGCGCCGAGCATGCCGACGACCAGGCCGCCGAAGACGTCGCTGGGATAGTGCATGCCGATCGGGACGCGCGAAAAGCTCACCACAATGCCGATGGCGAGGAAGAGCATGAAAAGGCGCGGCCAGAGAAAGCCGATGACGAAGGCGAGCGCTATGGCCGTGGTGGTATGGCCCGAGGGAAAGCTCTGGAAGCTCCAGTCATTGACGACGTTCTGGAAGGAAAAAGCGCCCGAGACATCATATTCGGTGGGCCGGCCGCGGCCGATGAGGCGCTTGATCAGATTGGCCATGAGGCCTGGAACCCCGACCCCGAGGAAGACGAATCCCGACAGAGTCGCGACTTCGCGCGCCGCGAGGCCGGGCAGATCCTTGAGCAACCGGCCGGCGACAAGGGCGAGGATAAAGATGGCCAGCGAGGGGATCAGCACCCAGTCGGACAGGCCGTAATCGGTGATGAAGAAGAAGGGCGCGCGCCAGAGGTCTGGCCAGGCAATGGTGCTTTGCGAGGCCCAGATGTCGATTTGCGCCAGGAGCGCAACGCCCAGAACGACGGCGAGGCAGAAGAGCGGCCAGCGACGGCTATCGAGGCCCAGCGGCCAGGGTTTGGTCAAATCGATCATGGACTGTTTCTGTTATGCCCGGGCCCGCGCGTCAATAGTGCGGCGCAGGTGCATCGGCCGCTTGCCCTTTGCGGCCGAACAGGCTAACGGAATGCGGCGATCTCGGAGTGTAGCTCAGCCTGGTAGAGCACCGGTTTTGGGAACCGGGGGTCCAAAGTTCGAATCTTTGTACTCCGACCATCGCCTCTTGCGTTGAGCATCGTGTTGAGGACTTTGCATGACCGCCCGTATCTACCGCCCTGCCCCCAATGCCATGCAGTCGGGCAAGGGCAAATCCAGGCAATGGATGCTGGTGCATGAACTGGCCGCGCCGCGCGAGATCGATCCGCTGATGGGCTATACGTCCAGCGCCGATACGCGCCAGCAGGTCCGGTTGAGCTTTGATACGCTGGAAGCGGCGGAAGCCTATGCGCAGAAGAATGGCATCGCCTATTCGGTGCAGCCGGCGCATGACGCCACGCCCAAGCGGCAGAGCTATCCGGACAATTTCCGGGCCGACCGCAAGACGCCCTGGACGCATTAAGTCCGTTCCGAACGAGATTCCGCAAAGCGCCGCAAGTGATTGTGGCGCTTTTGTTTTTGGTATCGCGGCAGATGCCATCCTTCCCTGCGGCGTTGGCGTTTCGGCTTGGCCGGCCTATCCTGGCGCGTGGAACGAGGAATCGCCGATGAAGCTGCCGATGCACTGCCTGCTCCCCGCACTGATCGCCCTGGGCGTGACCCTGCCGGCCCGGGCCGAGCCCGCCATGTGGGAAGTGCGCGATGGCGACAGCGCCATCTGGCTGTTCGGGTCATTCCACCTGCTGCCCGATGGCATGGCGTGGCGCACGGAGCGATTCGACACCATCCTCGACGAGGCCGACAAGGTGGTGTTTGAAACCGATATCGGGCCGCTGGCCATGGCCGAGGTCGGGGCCGAAGCGTTTGCGCGCGGCATCTATGTCGATGGGACGCTGCTGACCGACGTGATCGACGACGATCTGGAAGCCCGGTTGCGGGAACATGCTGCGGCGGTGGCCATGCCGCTCGGCCCGGTGCTGGCGATGCGGCCATGGATGGCGACCAATGCCATTACCGTGGCGGCGCTGGCGGCAGAGGGGTTCAGCGAACAGGGGGTCGAATTCCTGCTGCAGCCGGAACTGGCTGCCGAGCGTGTCGGCTTTCTCGAAACGGGCGAGGAGCAGCTCGACGTGCTGGCGGGCGCGCCGGAGGACGAGCAGGTGGCCATGCTGGCCTCGACGCTGGACCAGCTCGACCAGTTGCCCAAGCTGATGGACAAGATGCTGACAAGCTGGGCGGACGGCACGCCGGAGCGGCTGGGCAGGATGTTCCTGATGGAAATGGGCGGCTTCGAGGAGGCGTTTCTCGAGCGCCTGATCTATGCGCGCAACCGCAACTGGATTGCCCCGCTCGAGGGCATGCTGGCGGATAACCAGCAGAACCTTGTGGTGGTTGGGGCGGGACACCTGATCGGGGATGGCAGCGTGCTCGACCTGCTGGAGCAGCAGGGCTACGCGATCACGCGCATCCAGTGAGCGGGGCGCCGTGCCGGCGCCCCTGCCCTTGTGCTAGACGTCGCTGAGGCGCGTCCACTTGCCGTCGTTCTTGCTCGATTCCACCGAGGCGACGATGAACTGCATGCCTTCGACGCCGTCGGCCAGGGTGGGCAGCAGGCCCTCATAGGCCTCGCCCTCGCCGCGGATGATGGCGGCGAACTGGCTGTAAAGCGTTGCAAATGCTTCCAGATATCCTTCGGGGTGGCCCGAGGGAATGCGGACATTCATGGTCGAGGCGGCGTTGCCCGAGATGGCGCCGCCGCGGGTCAGCAGCTGCTTGGGTTTGCCGAATTCGGTGAACCACATGTAGTTGGGATTATCCTGGCGCCATTCGAGGCCCGCCTTGTCGCCATAGACGCGGAGCTGGAGGCCGTTTTCGCAGCCGACGGCAACCTGGCTGGCCCAGAGCATGCCCTTGGCGCCGCCTTCAAAGCGCAGCATGATATTGACGTTGTCGTCGAGCTGGCGGCCATCGACGAAGGCCGTCAGGTCAGCCGAAACCGCCTGTGTTTTCAAGCCGGTAACGAAGCGGGCCAGGTTATAGGCATGGGTGCCGATATCGCCGATGCAGCCGCCGGCGCCGGAGCGCGCGGGGTCGGTGCGCCAGGAGGCCTGCTTGTTGTCGTCGCTGGTGGGCTCGGTGAGCCAATCCTGGGGATATTCTGCCTGTACGACGCGAATATTGCCCAGGGCGCCCGAGGCGACCAGCTCGCGAGCCTGCCGGATCAGCGGGTAGCCGGTATAGTTGTGGGTCAGCAGAAAGCGCGCGCCATTGGCCGGTTTGATGGCAGCAAGCTTGCGCGCATCTTCCAGCGTGCTGGTGATTGGCTTGTCGCAGATGACATGGATGCCGGCCTCGAGGAAGGCCTTGGCGGGACCATAGTGCATGTGGTTGGGCGTGACGATGGAGACGGCCTGGATGCCGTCGGGCCGGGCGGCCTCGGCCTTGGCCATTTCCTCGTAGGAGGTGTAGATGCGGTCTTCGGCCAGGCCGATATTGCGGCCGGATTCTTTCGCAACCTCGGGGCGTGACGACAGGGCGCCGGCCACCAGTTCATAATCGCCATCGATGCGGGCAGCGACGCGGTGCACATAGCCGATAAAGGCTCCCGTGCCGCCGCCGACCATGCCCAGACGAATGCGCTTCGCGCCGTTTTCAGCCATTAGTGCCTCCTCAGTTCAACGTCGTCCGACGTCTACCACAAGGGTGTTCCCGCGAAAGCGGGAACCCCTGTTGTTGTCGAAAAACGGAGATTCCCGCTTTAGCGGGAAGGTCTCCGTGGGGATGGGTTAGCTCAGCCCCAGAATCTTCCGGTTGGCCGCCAAGTCCGTGCCGGCCGAGGCGAAGTCGTCGAAGGCCTTTTCGGTGACGCGGATGATGTGATTCTTGATGAACTCGGCGCCTTCGCGCGCGCCGTCCTCGGGATGCTTGATGGCGCATTCCCATTCGAGCACGGCCCAGCCGGCAAAGTCATATTGCGCCATCTTGGAGAAGATGGAGGCGAAATCGACCTGGCCGTCCCCGAGCGAGCGGAAGCGCCCTGCCCGGTTGATCCAGCTCTGGTAGCCGCCATAGACGCCCTGGCGGCCGGTTGGATTGAACTCGGCATCCTTGACGTGGAACATCTTGATCCGCTCGTGGTAGATGTCGATGTAGTCGAGATAATCGAGCTGCTGCAGCACGAAGTGGCTGGGATCGTAAAGCAGATTGGCGCGCGGGTGATTGTTCACGCGCTCGAGGAACATCTCGTAGGTCGCGCCGTCATGCAGGTCTTCGCCGGGGTGGATTTCGTAGCAGACGTCCACGCCATTCTCGTCGAAGGCATTAAGGATCGGCATCCAGCGGCGGGCCAGCTCGTCGAAGGCTTCCTCGACGAGGCCAGCGGGGCGCTGCGGGAAGGGATAGAGGAAGGGCCAGGCCAGCGCGCCCGAGAAGGTCGCGTGTTCGGTAAGGCCGAGATTTTTTGACGCCTTGGCTGCCCAGTTGAGCTGCTGCACCGCCCATTCCTGGCGCGCCTTGGGATTGCCGTGGACGGAAGCCGGGGCAAAGCCGTCCAGCATGGTGTCATAGACCGGATGCGCCGCGACAAGCTGGCCCTGGAGGTGGGTCGACAGCTCGGTAATGGCCAGACCATGCTTGGCGGCGGTGCCGGCCAGCTCGTCAGCATAGGTCTTGGAGGTCGCCGCCTTTTCCAGGTCGATCAGGCTGCCCACCCAGGTCGGGATTTGCACGCCCTTGTAGCCGTAATTGGCAGCCCAGCCGCAAATGGCGTCAAAGGAATTGAACGGCGCCGCATCGCCAGCGAATTGCGCCAGAAAGATTGCGGGCCCCTTGATGGTGCGCATGAAGTTTCTCCTCTAACGGCGCTTGGCGCCTTGGTCTTTGCCAGTTTTTGCGAAAACAGGCGGCGGGGTTGGCCGCCGCCTGTATGGGTTGGTCACAGTGTTGACTGGCAGATGATGCCTGTCAATGAGGTACGCACCTCACTATTTCAGCAGAGCCTGGGCATCGGCCGCGTTCAGGGCCAGCGGCCGCTCGCAAGTGGTCGACAGGGTCAGGACCTGACCGCTCTCGCCCGCCTTCAGCAAGCTGGTCATGACGTCGACCGCATGCAGGGCAACGTCGAGACCGCAGCGTGCCTTGTAGCCACCGTCGATGGAAGCCATCATGTCGGCGAGGCCGGCAGCGCGGTAGTTGGCGCGCGGCACGGGCTTGTCGAGGTCCTGATTGGCCTTGCCGAAGGGGTGTTCCCACGGCGTGACCTTGCTGCGCTCACCGGAGATGCTGGCCGTGACCAGATCGCCGCCGAAGAAGTTCGGATCGGGCACGAAGATCGAGCCGTCGGTGCCGTAGAGCTCGATGTTGTGGTGGCCATGCGCCGCCACGTCCCAGCTGGCGCCGATGGTGATTATGGCGCCGGAGTCGAATTCGAGCACACCGTGAATGGTGGTCGGCGTGCCGACCTTGACGAAGGTGCCCTTGTAGGGGCCTTCGGCCGTCACTTCGCGCTCAGCACGGGCCATGTTGGTAAAGGCCGAGAGGCGCTTGACCGGTCCGAGCAGGTGGATGAGGTCGGTGACGTAATAGGGGCCGAGATCGAGGATCGGGCCGGCGCCGGGCTGGAAGAAGAAATCCGGATTGGGATGCCAGTGCTCCATGCCGCGGCTCATCACGTGGGTCGTGCCGCTCATGATCTTGCCCAGCTGGCCGCTGTCGATGATGTCGCGCGCCTGCTGGTGCGCGCCGCCCAGGAAGGTATCGGGAGCCGAGCCGACCTTGAGACCGCGGTCATCGGCGGCCTTCTTGAGCGCCATGCCCTCTTCAAGGCTCAGCACGAAGGGCTTTTCCGAATAGGCGTGCTTGCCGGCCGAGACGATATCCATCGACACCGAATAGTGCGTCGAAGGGATGGTCAGGTTCACGATGACGTCGATTTCGCTGTTCTTGAGCAGCTCGTCGGGCGTCTGCGCCTTGACGCCGAATTCCTCGGCACGCTTCTGGGCGGCGGCCGGCACAATGTCAGCGATCGCCCGCACGTCGAGCCCCTTGAACAGGGGCGCGAGGCGCAGATAGGCACTGGAGATATTGCCGGCACCCATGATGCCGACGCCAAAGGTCTTGGCCATTTTAAACTCCGTAGCCCTTAAGGGTTGCCATTGAGGTGCGCGCGAAACGAATGGCGTCGCTCGGCTTGTCGTGCTCGAGAACGAAGTACTTTGCCTGCGTCTTGGCCTTCACTTCGGCAATGTAGTGCTTCCAGTCCAGCGTGCCGGTGCCCACGTCTGCCCAGCCGTCTTCATCGGCCTTCTCGCCTGCGGGGGCGATATCCTTGACATGAACGGCGGTGATGCGGCTGCCGAAGCGATCGAGCCAGACCAGCGGATCTTCATTGGCCTTGATGACCCAGGCCAGATCCATTTCCCACTGCGTATCGGGCGAAGCCGCCAGGATCAATTCCATCGGGGTCTTGCCGCTGGCATCCTTGCTGAATTCCCAATGATGGTTGTGATAGCCGAAGCCCTTGCCCGCCTTCTTGAAGGCGGCAGCGATCTTGCCCAGACCTTCGGCGAATTCCTGCCAGTTGCCGGTGCCGTTGCGATAGTCCTCGGACGGCGGCGCCGGGCAATAGACGGTCTCGATGCCGACCGTATCGGCGATCTTGAGCGCAGCGTCGGTGTCGGTGAGCTGGCTATAGCCCATATGGGCCGTCGGCATGGTCAGGCCCGCGGCCTTGAGACTCTGGGCCAATGCAGCCGGATCAGCGAACTGACCGCCCCAGCCCTCCACCTGAGCGTAACCCAGCGACTTCAGCGTCTTGAGCGTAGCGTCCAGCGAGGCTTCGTTGCGGGCGCTGTAGAGTTGATATGAGAAGTCCATCTTGGCCTCTTTTGTAACGTTAGAATGGGCTCTCCTGCCCGTCGATCGCGGGTCAGGAGCTATTGATTTTCGAGGACGCTGTCGCGCATTCCTGGCAGGCCCAATGCGTGAAAAGTAACATTGGCCAACAAACAGGTGGCGGGGCGCCCGGAGGCGCCGCCGCCAGAGTGAGGGGAATCAGAGGCGGTTGGTGGTCTCGGTGCTGAAGATCGAGCCGCGACCCGGATCGAAACCGACGACGATCTTCTGGCCGGTCTCGATGAGCACGTCGCTGTTGCAACGGAAGGTCACCGAATGGCCGGCAATCTTGGTCCAGGCGAGCGTGTCGGAGCCCATGGGTTCGACAATCTCGATCTCGACTTCCGTGTTGAACGGCATGGCCCGGGCATCATCACCCAGCAGGATGTGTTCGGGGCGAACGCCGAGCACGGCCTTGGTCGAGCCCGCTGCGGGCGTGGTGAACTGGTAGGTGCCCACCGGGATCGCGGTGCCGTCTTCGGTGGTGAAGACATTGCCGTTGAGAGTGCCCTGGAACATGTTCATCGAGGGCGAGCCGATGAAGCCGGCGACATAGAGATTGACCGGCTTGTTGTAGATGGTGTGCGGATCGGCCAGCTGCTGGATGACGCCATTCTTCATGACGGCAATGCGGTCGGCCAGGGTCAGCGCCTCGATCTGGTCGTGGGTCACGTAGATCATGGTGTTCTTGAGCCGCTGGTGCAGCCGCTTGATCTCGACGCGCAGATCGCTGCGGAGCTTGGCGTCGAGGTTGGACAGCGGCTCGTCGAACAGGAACACGTCCACGTCACGCACGAGGGCGCGGCCGATGGCGACGCGCTGGCGCTGGCCACCGGACAGTTCCACCGGCTTGCGCTGGAGGAGCGGCTCGATCTGCAGGATCTCGGCGGCGCGGTTCACGCGCTTGTCGATCTCTTCCTTCTTCATGCCGGCGACGCGCAGGCCGAAGGAGAGGTTCCGCTCCACGGTCATCTGCGGATAGAGCGCATAGGACTGGAACACCATGCCGATGCCACGGTCCTTGGGCTCTTCCCATGTGACGTTCTTGCCACCGATGAAGATCTGGCCGTCTGAGACGTCGAGCAGGCCGGCAATGCAGTTGAGCAAGGTGGACTTGCCGCAGCCGGAGGGCCCGAGCAGGACGATGAACTCACCCTGCGCGATGTCGAGATCGAGGTGCTGAAGCACCTTCACATTGCCGAAATTGAGCGACAGATCGCGAATGGATACACTGTGTTGCGTCATCTGCTTAACCCTTCACCGCACCGGCGGCGATGCCGCGGACGAACCATTTACCCGAGATGAAATAGACAGCCAGCGGCACGGCAGCGGTCAGGATGGTCGCTGCCATGTGCACGTTGTATTCGCGCACGCCGGTTGTCGTCTGGACGATATTGTTGAGCTGCACGGTCATCGGCATGTTCTCGCGGCCGGCAAAGACGGTGCCGAACAGGAAGTCGTTCCAGATGCCGGTGACCTGCAGGATGACCGCCACGATGGTGATCGGCACGGCCATGGGGACCATGATCTGGAAGAAGATCTGCCAGAACCCTGCCCCGTCGACACGGGCTGCCTTGAACAGTTCGGGCGGCAGCGCGGCGAAGAAGTTGCGGAACAGCAGCGTCAGGATCGGCATGCCGAAGATCGTGTGGATGATGATGATGCCCGGGAAGGTACCGAACAGGCCGATTTCGCGCAGGCCGATGATCAGCGGATAGATCACCACCTGGTAGGGCACGAAGGCACCGAACACGAGCAGGCCGAACAGGATATTGGCACCCTTGTACTTCCAGAAGGACAAGGCATAGCCGTTGAGCGCGGCGATGATGATCGAGACGGTCGTGCCCACCAGGGTGATCTTGACCGAGTTGAGGAAGCCGGGCTTGAGGCCGTTGCAGTCACGGCCGGTACAGGCCGTGTCCCAGGCCTTGAGCCAGGGCTCGAAGGTGATCTGCTGGGGCCACTGGAAGATGTGGCGCAGCTGGATTTCCGGCATGGACTTGAGCGAGGTCACGACCATGACCCAGAGCGGCATCAGGAAGAACAGCGCCGCCAGGATGAGGAAGACATAGACGCCGACGCGGCTGAGCGTCAGGGTGCGGGGCTTGGCGCCGCGCGGACCATCCTCGATGCGGGAGGTGCCGGCGGAGGGGGCAAGGGCTTCGGTGGTCATCATGCGTTCTCCTTGACCCGATTGGCGCGCCACTGCACGAAGACCTGCAGGCCGAGCAGGACGATGACCGGCAGCAGCATCATGGTTGCCGCAGCCATGCCCAGACCCACATTGGAGCGGTCGGTAATGTGCTGGATGACGAAGACGGCGGGCATCTGCGTGGAGATGCCGGGGCCGCCCTGCGTCATGGCGACGATCAGGTCATAGACGCGGACCACGCCAACGCATTGCAGGATGAAGGCGGTCAGCAGAGCGCCCTTCATCATCGGCAGCACGATGAACAGGTAGGTCTTCCAGGTGGGAATGCCGTCGATCTTGGCGGCCTTCCAGATTTCGCCATCGACGCCGCGCAGGCCGGCCAGCATGATGGCCATGGTGACGCCGACGCCGTTCCAGATGCCGGCGACCACGAGGCCGTAGATGGCGGTGCCGGAATTGACCAGCGGGGCGAAGGCGAAGTCTTCAAAGCCCCAGCCGCGCACGGTGGCCTGGATGCCGTAATTGGGATCGAGGATCCAGCGCCAGACTAGGCCGGTAATGACCAGCGACATGGCGAATGGATAAAGGAAAATCGAGCGGAACAGGTCTTCCTGCTTGATGCGCTGGTCCATGAACACGGCCAGCAGATAGCCGGCGGTCATGTTGGCGACGATAGAGAGCAGGCCGAAGAACCAGATATTGTTGACCGAAACCAGCCAGCGTCCCGTGGACCACAGGCGCGCATACTGGTCGGTACCCACGAAGTTATCGGCGCCGAAGGCCGGGAAGATGCGGGAATTCGTGAAGGAGAGCACGAAGGAGTAGATGATGCAGATGAAGAAGACGCCGACGGCCGTGGCGATCATCGGCATGGTGCCGACGATGGACATCAATGTCGACAAGCGGAACGGCTTCCGCCCGGAAGAACCGGCGGCCGGCCTCGCGGCGGCTCCGTCTTCCTTGGCTGTAGCAAGCTGAGCCATGACGATTTCCCTTGTGGGTCGATGTTTAAGGGCGGTCAGAACTCAGGCTCGACCAGGTTGCCCCAATAGCAAACCGGGTGGCCCCTTGCAGGGTCACCCGGCCTGTCAATGATCGTGTCAGTCAGCCGACGCGATGATGTCGACGAAGCGCTGCTGGGCTTCTTCAACGCTCAGGTCGGGGTTGGACCAGAGTTCTGCCCACAGGTCTTCGGTCTGGCCGATAGCGTCCTGGTTGAGGTAGATGCTGGCGCCCTGGATGACGCTGTCGGGGTTCTTGAGGATCTCAAGACCGGCCTTCATGCAGTCATCGGCGAGGGACATGTCAACGTCGTCACGCACCGGGAGCGAACCCTTGGCGTTGTTGAACAGGGCCTGCACCTGTGGATTGACCATCATCGAGGCCATCTTCAGCTGAGCAGCTTCCACTGCCGGGTCATCCTGCTTGGGGAACAGGAAGATGTCGCCGCCGGTATCCAGGTAGGGATTTTCGGCAGGACCAGCGATACAGGCGTAGTCGACGCCCGGCTGTTCGCCGGCAACGGCGAATTCGCCACGAGCCCAGTCACCCATGATCTGCAGGGCGGCCTGATCCTGGATAACCAGGTTGGTCGTGTCGTTCCAGGTGCGGTTGGCCGAACCTTCGTCGGTGAAGGTCTTGAGGCTCTTGAAGATCTTGATGGCGTTGGCCACTTCCGGACCGGCAGCCACTTCCAGGTTGCGATCCTTGTAGATCGCTTCATGGCCGGCTTTGCCGAGCTGGGACAGCATCACGACGCCCATGGCGCCACCGATCTGCCAGGCTTCACCACCGATGGCGAAGGGGATGATGCCCGCTTCCTGCAGCTTGGGAGCGGAGGCAATGAACTCGTCCAGGTTCTTGGGCAGCGGAACGCCGGCCTTTTCGAACGCCGGGACCGAAGCCCAGGCCCACTGCCAGGAGTGGATGTTCACCGGAACGCAATAGATCGCGCCTTCGAACTCGCAAACGTCGAGAATGGCGGCGGGGCGAATGAAATCGCGCCAGCCTTCGCTCTCGGCGAGCGGGGTCAGGTCGAGCAGCAGGCCGCCTTCGGCAAGCTCTTCGAACTGACGGCTGATGTTGAACTGAGCAGCGCCCGGAGGATCGCCACCGAGGGTACGCTGCAGCGTAGCCGAACGGGCATTTTCACCACCGGCAATGGCGGTATCCACCCACTTGTCTTCACCCAGAGCATCGAACTCACGAGCAAACACCGACACGGCGGCCTGTTCGCCACCCGACGTCCACCAATGGATAACTTCGACATCCGCTGCATTGACAGCGGTGGAGCCGAGCAAAGCAGTTGCCATAGCGGCAACCACTGCAAACTTCTTCATAGGTTGTCCTCCCAACGATCACTTGGAGCGAAATCGCCCCCGCGAGCTGCCAGCCGCAAGGCTACCTTCTTGTGAGGCATCCCGAGCTGGCTGCGTGTAATCGATTGCATTTTTCGGGTCCCGAAATCTCTGCAATCGATTGCATTAGTTTCATACACGTGTTGCGCACCTGTCAAGATCGATTTAGACAGATCATGTTTCTGACAGCGAGAGGGGGCGCTGGCAGGCATGACTTTGATGAAGAAAACGCCTACGATTCAAGACGTTGCGCGTTTTGCACACGTCTCGACCGCCACCGTCAGCCGCGCCCTTTCAAGCCCTGAAAGGGTGAGCGAGAGCACCCGTGCGCGTGTTTCGGAGGCCGTGCGCGTCACCGGCTATACACCCAACCAGTCGGCACGCTCGCTGCGGCAGCGGACGGCCCGTACGATCCTCGTCGCCCTGCCCGATATCGGCAATCCGTTCTTCTCGACGATCCTTGATTCCATCGAGCGCGAAGCGACGATGCGCGGCTATGGCGTGCTGGTGGCCAATCGCTTTTCGGGCGCGGATTCGGGGCGGCGCATGCGCGACTATTTCATGTCCAACCGGGTGGATGGGCTACTGCTGTTCGATGGCTCGCTGGACCTGTCGCAGCTGATGATGCTGACCGGCGAGCCGGCGCCGCTGCCGCTGATCGTCGCCTGCGAGGAAATCCCGACGGCGCCGTTCCACACGGTCAAGACCGACAACAGCTATGCGGCCGAGCGGGCGACGCGGCACCTGATCGAGCTGGGGCACCGGCGCATCGGCCATATTCGCGGACCGGTCGGCAATGTGCTGACGCTGGAGCGCGAGGCGGGCTTTGCCAAGGCCATGGCGGCGGCGGGGCTCGAAATCCGGGCCGACTGGATGTTTGCCGGGGGATTCGACATGGATGCCGGGCATGCGGCGGGCCAGAATTTCATGCGGCTGACCGACCGGCCCACGGCGGTGTTCGCCGCCAATGACGAAGGCGCCATCGGCTTTCTCTCGGCCGTGCGCCAGCAGGGGCTCGATTGCCCGCGCGACGTCTCGATCGTGGGCTTCGACGACCTGGCCATCTCCTCCCATGTCTGGCCGCCGCTCACCACGATGCGGCAGCCGCGCGAGGCCCTGGGCCGCATCGCCGCCGGGGCGCTGATCGACGTGATCGAAGGCCAGCGGCGCAGCCGCGTGCCGATGCATATGGTGCTCAGCTCGGAACTGATCATCCGCGGCAGCACGGCCTGCCCCCCTGCCCTCGGCCGCACGACTTCATCGCCGGTGGTCGCGGCGGAATAGCCCGAACAAGGGCATTCACTTTGCGCGAAAATGCGTTAAATGGGGCCATCTGCGCGGGTCCCGTAGCTCAGCTGGATAGAGCAGCAGCCTTCTAAGCTGTTGGTCGCAGGTTCGAGTCCTGCCGGGATCGCCAGATTCTCCAGAATTTAGTCGCTTCGATCATAATAGCATTGGCCCCCTCTAGTGGACTACCAGTGCATAAGCTTTGTCGGTCGCCTTGTCCTATCCCAATCCTTGGGCGAATGCTTCGCTACGCGGGCGCGCACAGCTAATGGCGGCGCTTTGAAAGGCAGGAGATGTTCAAAGACTCTACTGTATTCATTGTGGGCGCTGGCGCCTCTTATGAGTTTGATATGCCGCTGGGGGCGCACCTCGCCAAGACCATATCCAGCAACTTGGAATGGCTCTCGCGAGATGTCGAGATTTATGGTCGCCTCAGAGACAAGCAGACCAACAGCCTGATCCAACACTATGCGCAGACCCTTCCTAGGGAGCAGCAGGACGAGGTTTACCAAGCGGCGCGTCTGATACATGAAGGCATCGACCATGCGATGTCGATCGACGCCTTCATCGACATGCACGCGGACAAACCGCTAGTGGGCGCCGTAGGCAAGCTTCAAATCGCTTTGGAAATATTGCGGGCCGAGAATAATTCGAAGCTCGCCCTCCCGAGGAGTTCCCTTGGTGGGTTCGATTGGGAAATGACGAAGGACTCGTGGCTTCGCGTCTTTTCAGAGATTCTATTGGAGAAATCCAAGTCGTCGGCAATTGACTCTATCGCTGAGGACCTAACGATTATCTGCTTCAACTATGACAGATGCATCGAACACTACCTGACATACGCTGTACAACGAACCTTCGGCATAGACTGGCAAGAGGCCTACGATCACGTATCGAAAATACGGATAATTCACCCCTATGGCGACTTGGGGCCATTGAAGTCAGGTGCGACCAGTCGCAACAGCTTTGGCTCTCTTGAGGGCGTAGATTTTTGGATGGCTTCACAGCGCCTGAGCACGTTCACGGAAGAAGTCAGGGATCAGGACAGCTTGAAAGAAATCCGCTCGGCTATCGCGTCTGCCCACCAGTTGGTCTTCCTTGGTTTCTCGTTCCAGCCGCAGAACATGGCTCTCCTGCGGCCCGACAGCGACAAACGTGAAAGAAAGCGACGTCCTGCTGTCTATGCTTCGGCGATGGGTTTTCACGACGTCGCAAAGGCCGAGATCGTGCGGAGAATCCGAGATGTCCTGCGCTACGAGGCGCATCATCTACTTGATATAGAGGTCATGATAGACACCACTGCGTACGACTTGATGCGCTTCAACCGATTGAATCTGGCTCGAAGCTAGCTGCTCGATGAGTGCGCCAGACTAGCCTAAACCATGACGGGTGTAGTGAACTTTAGGTCGTTTTTTGGGGCGAGGTCACGGGCCGCGACACCACACACATTCACCCTCACCTTACTCTCGGGGTTCCAGCCGATAGCCAATGCCTGGTTCGTTCTCGATCAGGCCCCGGCCGCCCGGGGCGGGCTCGATCTTGGCGCGCAGCTGGCCGACGAGGACGCGCAGGTACTGGACGTCTTCGGCATGGGCCGGGCCCCAGACCTGGGTCAGGATCTGCCGGTGGGTGAGGACGCGGCCGGCATTGCGGGCCAATAGCAGGAGAAGATCGTATTCCTTGGGCGTCAGGTGGAGCGGCTGGCCGGCAAGGGTGACGCGATGGGCGGCATCGTCGATGGCGAGGGCGCCGAAGGCGAAGCCGTCGGGCGGGGGCTGCGTGTCCTGCCGGTGCCGCAGCGCGGTGCGGATGCGGGCCAGCAGTTCGCCGATGCCGAAGGGTTTTTCGACATAGTCGTCGGCGCCGAGGTCGAGGGCCTCGATCTTCTCGCTTTCGCGGTCGCGCGCCGACAGGACGATGATGGGCACGGCGGAAAAGGCGCGGACCGAGGCGATGACATCCTTGCCATCGCCATCGGGCAGGCCCAGATCGAGCACCACGACGTCCGGCGCCTGCGCGGCGATGGCGCGCCGGGCCTCGGCGACCGTTCCGGCCTGCAGCACGTCATAGCCGACGGCCATCAAGGCGGGCTTGAGGAAGCGCTGGATCTGCGGCTCGTCATCGACGACGAGGATGCGGGGCTGGGTGATCATGGCGCCTCGGCCACCGGCAGGCGGATGACGAAGCGGGTGCCGCGCTTGCGCATCGCGGGGCTCTCGGCCTTGATGGTGCCGCCCATGGCCGTGACGAAGCCGCGCGCGATGGAGAGGCCCAGGCCGGTGCCGGCGGGGCGGCCATCGCCCTTGGCCCGGCGATGGAATTTTTCAAAGATCAGTTCCAGCTCGTCCTCCGGAATGCCGCGGCCCTGGTCGGTCACGCTGATCACCGCCATGTTGGCCTCACGCCGTATATAGATGCTCACCGGCTTGTCGGTCCCGGCATATTTGCGGGCATTGTCGAGCAGATTGAACAGGACCTGTTCGAGCAGGGCGGGATCGGCAAGGGCCGGCGGCATGGCTTCCGCCGCGCTGATTTCCAGCGTGAGCCGGTCGTCGATCCGCTGCATGCGGTCGGCAAGGCCGGCGACCAGGGCGCGCAGGTCGACGGGTTCGCGGCGGGGCTTGAGCAGGCCCGATTCGATCCGCGTCATGTCGAAGAGATTGCCGACGAACCGCGCGAGGCGCCCGGTTTCCTCCTCGATGGAGGCCAGGAGATCCATGCGGGATTCGGCGCTCATCCGGTCGCCGAGCTGGCGCAGGCTGGTGACGGCGCCGGTGATCGAGGCGAGCGGCGTGCGCAGGTCATGCGAGAGCGAGGACAGCAGCGCCGATTGGAGCTTTTCGCCTTCCCGGGCCACGGCGGCCTGGGCGTTTTCGCGCACGAGGCGGGCGCGATCTATGGCGATGGCCGCCTGCTCCAGCACGGCGGAAACCTGGCGGTCCTCATCGGGCGAGAGCGGGCCATGGGCGGCGTCGAGCCGGATGCCGGCAATGCCGGCCATGCGCTGGTCGGACCGGATGGGGATGAAGAGATAGGGCACGTTGGGGAGCGTGCCCGTCATGCAGCCGGCCGGCTCCTTCTTGTCGAAGGCCCAGCGCGCCGCGGTCATGGCGATGTCGTCCAGCGCCTGGTCGGGCGGCCAGGCAACACGAAGTTCGAGCCCGCCGGTTTCCCCGGCAGCCAGGGCCACGGCGGGCAGGCCCAGCATGGCGTGGAGCTGCGCGGTGGTTGCCGTCAGGGCGCCATCGACGCCATAGGCGGCCGAGAGCTTGCGGGAAAAATCGTAGAGCGCCTGCGTGCTGCGGACCGCCTGGCGGGCACGTTCGATCTGCTCGCGCAGCCGCGCCGCCAGCGTGCCCGTCACCGCGGCGACGGCCATGAAGATGGCCAAGGCCAGCACCTCGTGCGGCCTGGCGATGGTGAAGGTGTGGACCGGCTCGATGAAGAAGAAGTTGTAGGCGAGGAAGGACAGGCCCGCCGCCAGCATGGCGGAGAAGCGGCCGGCCAGGATGGCCGAGAGCAGGACTGCCAGCATGTAGAGGATCGACAGGTTCTGCAGGGCCAGCAGCTGCGAAATGCCGAGGCCGAGCACGGTGATGGCGCCGACCGTGGCGATGGGCAGGCCGACGGCCGCGGCCCATTGCGGCAGGCTGCGCTTGCGCGGCCGCAGCCGCAGGCCCGCGGGGCCGGAAGCATCGGACAGCAGGTGGACGCCGACGCCGGGCGCCGCATCGACCAGCGCATCGGCCAGCGAGCGGCGGAACAGGCGAACGAGGCCGCCGGCCCGGGGCCGTCCGACCACGATCTGGGTGATATTGTCCCGCCGCACGACGCGGAGGATTTCGGCGACAAAGTCATCGGCCACGAGGCGCCGCACCTCGGCGCCCAGCTGCTCGGCCAGCACAAGCGTCGTCTCGAGGCGGGCGGACCGGTCGGCATCCAGGATCGGATCGGCGCTGCGCATCAGGGCCAGCACGATCCAGCGGGCATTGAGGCCAAGGGCCATGCGGCTGGCGGAGCGCACGACCTTTTCGGACAGGGCATCGGGGCCGACACAGACCAGCAGGCGCTCGCCAGTGACCCAGGGGCCTTCGACAGCCTGCTGCCGCCAGATGTCGCTCATCTGGTCGTCGACCCGGTTGGCGGTGCGCCGCAGCGCCAGCTCGCGCAGGGCCGTCAGGGTCTCGGGGCGGAAGAATTTCTCGGCCGCCCTGGTGGCATTTTCGGGCAGGTAGACCTTGCCCTCCTTGAGGCGCTGGATGAGCTCGGTGGGCGGCAGATCGACCAGCACCACCTCGTCGGCGAGCTGCAGCACGACATCGGGCACGGTTTCGCGCACCGGCACGCCGGCAATGCGGGCGACGAGGTCGGCCTGGCTCTCGAGGTGCTGCACATTGAGGGCGGTCCACACATCGATGCCCGCATCGATCAGTTCGGCGACATCCTGGTAGCGCTTGGGGTGGCGGGCGGCAGGATCGTTGGTATGGGCGAGTTCATCGACGATGATGATGGCCGGGCGGCGCGCAAGGGCGGCGTCGAGGTCGAATTCGTCATAGGTCCTGCCCGAATGCTCGCCCTTGCGGCGGGGCAGGATTTCGAGCCCTTCGAGGAGCTCGGCGGTCTCGCTGCGGCCATGGGTTTCGGCCAGGCCGACGACGATACCGGTGCCGCCGAGCCGGCGCGCCCGTGCGCGCGCCAGCATGGCATAGGTCTTGCCGACTCCGGGCGCCGCGCCCAGGAAGATCGTCAGCTTGCCGCGACCCTCGCCCGCGGCAAGCTTGAGCAGCGCCGCGGGGTCCGGGCGGGCCGTTTCCCTTGCCTCGTCCATTTAGCTGTTGTCGTCTCCCAAGGCGTCCAGCGCAAGATTGAGTTTGAGCACATTGACCATGGGCTCGCCGAAAATGCCGAGCAGGGGATGCTCGGTGTTTTGCTCGACCAGTGCGGCGAGGCCGGCAGCATCGAGACTCCGCGCGGCGGCGACGCGGGCGACCTGCGCCGCGGCATAGGCCGGGGAGATATGCGGGTCCAGCCCGGAGGCAGAGGCGGTGACGGCGTCGGCGGGCGCCTCGCCCGGGGCAAACGCCTGGGCGCGGGCAGCGACGTCGCTGGCGAGCGTGGCGGAGGTTGCGCCCAGATTGGTGCCGCCGGAGCCGGCCGCGTCATAGCCGACGGCCGAAGGACGGGGGTGGAAATAACCCGCCCCGGCGAAGACCTGCCCGATCAGGGCGGAGCCGACGACCTGGCCATCCTGCTCGACCAGGCTGCCATTGGCCTGGCTGGGAAAAGCCGCCTGGGCGATGCCGGTGATGGCCAGGGGATAGGCCAGCCCGGTCAGGGTAGCCAGCAGCAGGAGCAGGACCAGGGCCGGACGAAGTTGTGCGATCAGCATGGCAGGTCTCCTAGATGAGGTTGAGGGCGCTGAGGGCAAGGTCGACGAGCTTGATGCCGACAAAGGGGGCGACAAGGCCACCCAGCCCATAGACCAGGAGGTTGCGGCGCAGCAGCGCGGCTGCGCCCACCGGCCGGTATTTGACGCCCTTGAGCGCGAGCGGGATCAAGACGACGATGATCAGGGCGTTGAAGATGACGGCGGAGAGGATTGCCGATTCCGGCGAGGCCAGCCCCATGACGTTGAGCGCGCCGAGCTCGGGATAGGTCGCCATGAACAGCGCCGGGATGATGGCGAAATATTTGGCGACGTCATTGGCGATCGAGAAGGTGGTGAGCGAGCCGCGCGTCATCAGGATCTGCTTGCCGATCTCGACGATCTCGATGAGCTTGGTGGGGCTGGAATCGAGGTCGACCATGTTGCCGGCTTCGCGCGCGGCCTGGGTGCCGGACTGCATGGCGACGCCGACATCGGCCTGGGCGAGCGCGGGAGCATCATTGGTGCCATCGCCGCACATGGCGATGAGGCGGCCGCCCTCCTGCTCGCGGCGGATGAACTCGAGCTTCTGCTCGGGCGTGGCTTCGGCGAGGAAATCGTCCACGCCGGCTTCCGACGCGATGGCGGCGGCGGTTACCGGATTGTCGCCCGTCACCATCACGGTCCGGATGCCCATGGAGCGCAGGGCGGCGAAGCGCTCCTTGATGCCGGGCTTGACCACATCCTTGAGGTGGATGACGCCGAGCAGCCTCTTGCCATCGGCTACGCCCAGCGGCGTGCCCCCAGTGCGCGCGACGAGGTCGACTGCCGCGTTGAATTCGGCCGGAGCCTGGCTGCGGTCGAGACCGACAAACCTGAGCACGGCATCCACGGCGCCCTTGCGGATTTCGCGACCATCGATGTCGATGCCGGAAATGCGCGTCTGGGCGGAAAAGGGGATTGGCCGTCCCTGCCCCGAGGCCGGTTCCGCCAGCCCGTACTCGGCCTTGGCGAGCGCCACGATGGAGCGGCCTTCGGCGGTCTCGTCAGCGAGGCTGGCCAGCAGCACGGCCTGGGCGAGGTCGGCGTCGTCGATGCCCTCGACCGGCAGGAATTCGCTCGCCATGCGATTGCCGAAGGTGATGGTGCCGGTCTTGTCGAGCAGCAGCGTATCGACATCGCCGGCGGCCTCGACGGCGCGGCCGGACGTGGCGATCACGTTGAAGCGGATGAGGCGGTCCATGCCGGCAATGCCGATGGCCGAGAGCAGCCCGCCAATGGTGGTGGGGATCAGCGTCACCAGCAGCGCAGCCAGCACTGCGATGGAAAGCTCGGTGCCCGAATAGAGCGCCAGGCCATAGAGGGTGACGACGGCGATCAGGAAGACCAGGGTCAGGCCCGAGAGCAGAATCGAGAGGGCGATCTCGTTCGGCGTCTTCTGCCGCTTGGCGCCCTCGATGAGGCCGATCATGCGGTCGACAAAGCTCTCGCCGGGCCTGGTGGTGATGCGGATCCTGAGCCAGTCGGAGATGATCTGCGTGCCCCCGGTCACCGCCGAGCGATCGCCGCCGCTTTCGCGGATCACCGGCGCGGACTCGCCGGTAATGGCACTTTCATTGACGGAGGCAACGCCGGCCACCACTTCGCCATCGCCGGGAATGATGTCGCCGGCCTCGACCAGGACGATGTCGCCGACCTTGAGCGCGGTCGCCGGGATCACTTCGGAGGCGGTGTCCCCCTCGTCACCCGGAAACAGGAGCCTTTTGGCGAACAGGTCCGCCTTGCCGCGCTTGAGGCTTTCCGCGTGCGCCTTGCCGCGCCCCTCGGCGACGGCTTCGGCGAAATTGGCGAAGAGCACGGTGAACCAGAGCCAGGCCGCGATCTGCCCCGAAAAGGCGGGCGCGCCGATGCCGGTCAGCAGTTCCTGCAGCCAGAGCGCGCTGACCACCACCGCCACCACCTCGGTGACGAAGATGACGGGATTGCGCACCAATTGCCTTGGGTCGAGCTTGATGAGCGCGTCGCGCAAGGCCGGCAAGAGGATAGCCGGGTCGAAGACCGAAGGCGTTGCAGCTTTCGTTGACATGTGAGGTCTCCTAGAACGTCTGGCCGGCGAGCATGAGGATGTGCTCCAGGATCGGCCCGAGGGCGAGCGCGGGGAAGAATTGCAGGCCGCCGAGGATGAGGATGATGCCGATGAGCAGGCCGACAAACAGCGGCCCATCGGTGGGGAACGTGCCCGCGGATGCCGGCACCTTCTGCTTGCGCGCGAGCGACCCGGCTATGGCCAGGACCGGCACGATATAGGCGAAGCGACCGGCCAGCATGGCGAGCCCCAGCGTGGTATTGTACCAGGGCGAGTTGGCGGCGAGGCCAGCAAAGGCCGAGCCATTGTTTCCGGCAGCCGAGGAATAGGCGTAGAGAATCTCCGTCAGCCCATGGGGGCCACTATTCGCCGGGCCGGCCAGGCCCTGGGGCAGAACGGCGGCCAGGGCGGAAAAGCCGAGAATGGCGAGAGGCAGGACGAGGACGGCCAGCATGGCCAGCTTCATCTCGCGCGCCTCGATCTTCTTGCCCAGGAACTCGGGCGTGCGCCCCACCATCAGGCCGGCAACAAAGACCGTCAGGATGGCAAAGACCACCATGCCATAGAGCCCGGAGCCGACGCCGCCCGGCAGGACTTCGCCGAGCTGGATCAGAAATAGCGGTACGAGTCCGCCAAGCGGGGTCAGCGAGGAATGCATGGCATTGACGCCGCCATTGGAGAGCCCGGTGGTCACGGCCGCGTAAAGCGCAGTCATAGCCTGGCCGAAGCGGACTTCCTTGCCCTCCATATTGCCCAGGGCCGGATCGAGGCCCGCGGCAAGATGGATCGGATTGCCCGCCGTCTCGGCCCAGTAGATCGCGCCGATGCCGACGACCAGCAGGACGGCCATGGCCGAAAGCAATGCCCAGGCCTGCCGGCGGCTGCCGACAATCTGGCCGAAGGCGTAGACCATGGCCGCAGAGATCGACAGCATCGAGAAGATGCCGAGATAGTTCGAGAAGGCGTTGGGATTCTCAAAGGGATGGGCGGCGTTGACGTTCATGAAGCCACCGCCATTGGTGCCGAGCTGCTTGATCGCCTCCTGGCTGGCCATCGGCCCCATGGCGATGGTCTGGCTGGCGCCTTCCAGGCTCGTGACGTCGACCGATCCGGCAAGGGTCTGCGGCAGGCCGAGCGCCACGAAGACGACCGCGACCACAACTGCCATGGGCAGCAGCACGTAGAGGGTGGCGCGGGTCAGATCGATCCAGAAATTGCCGATCCGGTCGACACCCGACCGGGCAAGAGCCCGTGACACGGCCACGGCAATGGCGATGCCACTCGCGGCCGAGACGAAATTCTGCACCGTCAGTCCCAGCATCTGGCTGAGATGGCTCATTGTCGTCTCGCCGCCATAGGACTGCCAGTTGGTATTGGTCACGAAACTGACGGCGGTGTTGAAGGCGAGGTCGGGCGACAGCCCGGCAAAGCCCTGCGGATTGAAGGGCAGCACGGCCTGCAGGCGCAGGATGGCGTAGAGCAGCAGCGCGCCCAAGAAGCTGAATAGGAGGACACCGGTAGTGTAGCCCAGCCAGGTCTGTTCCGATTGCGCGTTCACGCCGGCAAGGCGGTAGAAGCCCCGCTCCACCGGGCCAAATAGCGGGGTCAGAAAGGTGCGCTTGCCGTCGAATACCTGGGCCATATAGAGCCCCAGCGGCTTGATCGCTGCGGCGACGAGCCCGAGCACCAGGCCAATCTGCAGCCAGCCTTGCCACGTCATGATTGCTCTCCTTGGAGAATTTTGGGGTCAGAAACGCTCGGGCGAGATCAGGGTCGCCAGCAGATAGCCAGCGAGGCCGAGCACGATGAGGATGATGATCACCAACATGGCGCCCTCACAGGCGCGACAGGCCGCGCGCATAGGCAAACAGGCCCAGGAACGCGATGGCGATGACGGAGAGGATGATCAGATCGGACATGGTTGCCTCCATGGCTTTGGAGGTCATTGAATGGCCCTGATGGCCATAAGGATTCCATCCGGAAGGTCCGGGCCGGCCATAAGAAAACAATAAAGTCGCCCGGCTGGTTGAGCATGGCGGGCCTATCGCCTAGCGTAGTCGTTCAGCGGAGGGCTTGAGAACTTGGACCTGGTCAGACAGCTATTCAGCCTCATTGAGGATTTCACCTGGGGCTGGTCGCTCATCCCCATCCTGGTCATCTTCGGCGCTTTCATCACCGTCATGAGCGGGTTCGTGCAGCTGGAATATTTCGGGCGGATGTTCCGGGTCCTCTCCTCCAAGAACCAGAGCAGCGATCCCAATTCCATCAGTGCGCGAGAGGCCCTTCTCGTCTCAGTCGGCGGACGGGTCGGCGGCGGGAATATCGCGGGCGTCGCCGTTGCGATTACCCTGGGGGGCCCAGGCGCAGTGTTCTGGATGTGGGCCGTGGCGCTGATCGGCATGGCCACAAGCCTGGTCGAGGCTTCACTGGCGCAACTCTACAAAAGGTCCAACGGGGACGGCACCTACCGGGGTGGTCCGGCGGCCTATATCATTCACGGCCTGGGCGCCCAGTATCGCTGGCTGGCGGTGGTCTATGCCGTTTGCCTGCTGGCCGCCTTTGGGTTCGGGTTCAATGCATTCCAGGGCAATACCTTTGCCGGGGCCGCCAATGACAGCCTCGGGATCGATCGCGTATGGAGCGGCATATTCCTGGCGGTCCTGACGGGCTTCATCGTCTATGGCGGCATTCGCCGTATCGCAAAGGCAGCCGATGTCGTGATCCCGGTCATGGCCTTCGTCTATATCGGCATGGCCCTGCTGGTGATCGCCCTCAACATCACGGCCCTGCCCGGCGTGCTCTGGTCAATCGTTGCCAATGCTTTCGGCCTCGAGGAGGTCGTCGGTGGCGGCGTGGGCGCTGCGCTGGCCCAGGGCCTGCGGCGAGGGTTGTTTTCAAACGAGGCCGGCCTCGGCTCCGCCCCCAATATTGCCGCCACCGCCGAGGTGAGGCATCCGATCAGCCAGGGGATAACCCAGTCGTTTTCGGTCTTCATCGACACGATCATCGTCTGTTCGTGCACGGCCTTCATCATCCTGCTGAGCCCGGTCTACGTGCCCGGCGCCGAAGGCGTCGATGGTGTCGTGCTAACCCAGCAGTCCCTGGTCAGCCAACTTGGCGGGTGGTCTCAGTATTTCCTGACGCTTGCCATACTGCTCTTTGCCTTCAGCTCTATCATCTACAACTATTACCTGGGCGAGACCGCGCTCAAGGTGATGACCGAAAGCAATGCGGCGCTTCACGTGTTGAGACTCTGCATTGTCGGCGTCGTTTTCCTGGGGGCCTCGGCGCCGGGAGCCACGGCTGTGTTCTTCTTCTCCGATCCGGTCATGGGCATTCTCGCCCTGGTCAACCTGATGGCGATCATGATGCTGTTTCCCATCGCGCTGCGCGTGCTGAACGATTTCCGCTCGCAGCTGAAGCGCGGCATAGCGCGCCCGGTGTTCGACCCTGAGCAGTTCGGTGATCTCGACATCGATGCCACTGCCTGGCCCTATGCCACGAGTGCCGAGCACAGGGGGACGCTTGCTGTTGATGGGTCCCTGGCGGCAGTTTCCCGACAGGTCTAGCTCGATCGCGGAGCGCGACGGGCAGGCCCGATCCGCCCTGCCCCCGGCTACGCCATCAGCTTGGCATAGTGCTGCATTTCGGCGGCGCACCATTGCTCGAATTCCTCACGGAAATCCGGCCGGACCGCGCCGGATTTCTCCGGCGCGATGATGCCGTGCGCGCGGAAATGGGCAATGACATTGGCGACATGGGATGGGGAGACCTGGAAGCGCTCGGCCATGGCCTTGTAGGTCAGCACGCGGTGGGTGGGGCCGCTCGCGTAATGGCCCGCCATCAGGCCGACCAGCAGCTGATAGCCGCAGTCGAAGCCGGCCGCGGCAAAGACCCGTGGGAAGGCGGCGATCACCGTGTCGCTTTGGCGGATCACGCTGCGCGAGCGTGCGATCAGCCTGCCAAGCGCATCGGGTGATCGTTCCAGCTCGCGCGACAGGTTCTGGCCCGTCAGGCGGTCGAAGGCCGCGACGAAACAGGCGCAGGAGCGGCCGACCTCGCGGATCAGCTCGGGCTGCGGGCGTAGCACCTTTTGCCGCCGATCGCGGGCGTCACTCTCCACTGCGATCAGGCCGGCGGTGGACAGGGTCTGCACCAGCGTGGCCGTCTGGCGCGGGCTGAGCCGGGATTCGGCCTGCAGCCGCGAGAGCGTCGCGGCGGGCGCGTCGTCGTCTCCGGCGTAGAAGAGGCCGATCAGCACATAGCAGGCATAGTAGCGGTCCAGCTGATTGAGGAATTTCCGGATCGGCCAGCCGGGCACGGCCGGCTCCGTCATGCGGTTGCAATAGTCCGCCACGGCCGCGCGGAAGTTGTCCTGGGTGATCAGACTTGAATTGATTGCCAATGCTCGTCCTCCGGCCGGAACGCAATACAGCAAGGGCCGCGACACAATCGATGCAAATTTTGGAGTAGCAACAACCTGGTGTCCTCGCCAAAAGAAACGGCAGCGCCCTGACCGGGCCGCTATCTGCCGCATACTTAAGGAAAAACGGGGGACGCAAGGGGTGGCCGGGACAAGACACACTGCGCCCGCGGTTCTGTCCGGATTGCTCTGCGCCTTCGGCGCGGGCAGCCATGGCGCGCAGGCCCAGAGCAGCATCAGTGGCTATGTCGAGGTCACCGACACCAGTACATTCGCGCAGCAGGTGACGTTCGCGCCCGGAACCCATCTGCATGTGATCGGTGGCGGCACGATCGGCGACGGGACGATCTCGACCGGTATATTCCTGCAGGGGGCAACGACAATCTCCACGACGGGCGTGCTCACCATCCAGCAGATCGCCGCCCTGCCGCAGGGCCAACCGCTGCGGTTCGGCCTCGCCGGCCAGGCCGGCACGATCCAGGTGGAGGGTTTCGGCAGTTTCAGCAACACCAATCCGCCCATCATTTCCGTTGATGGCGGCACGCTGGAAGTCACCAGAAGCTCGGCCGCGCAGTATTTCGCCTTTTTCGGTCCCGTGAACGTAGCGAGCGGCGCAGCGCTGGATTTCGGGCTGCAGAACGCGACGCTGGAAGGATTGTCGGGCGGCGGCCAGATCGGCGCGCGCAACCTGAGCGTGGGACCGGGCACGTTTAACGGATTGCTCAACGTCGGCCAGGGCGTGACCATCACGGGCGATCTTACCATGAACGGCACAATCAGTGGCGCGGAAACCGTGACGGTGAGCACGGGAGGCAAGCTGACACTGACAGCGAGCGGTGCCCTCGAGACCAGCGCCGCCCTGGTCATCAACGGCACGCTGAACGTCGGGACCGGCCAGAGCGCGGGTTCTCTTGCCGGGTCAGGGGCTGTGACGATAGCGCCGGGCGTGATCCTGTCGGTTGGCAGCGACAATACCAGCACGACATATTCCGGCACATTGTCCGGCGCCGGCTCGGGGCTCACCAAGCTGGGCACCGGCACGCTCACCCTTGAAGGCACCGGTTCCTATACCGGCGAGACACGCATCGAGGCCGGGACGCTCGCCGTGTCGGGCGGCAGCGCCATTTCAGACCAATCGGCCGTCGTCATGCAGGCTCCGGCCAGTTTCGCCGTGCTGGCGGACGAAACCATCGGCTCGCTCAGCGGCAATGGCACAGTCATGCTGACCGGGAACCTGACGACCGGCGGCGACAACACCTCCAGGTTCTTTACCGGAAGCCTGAGCGGCGCCGGCGGGCTGTTCAAGACCGGAACGGGCACGTTTATCCTCGCTGGCGTCAATACCAATGCGGGCGGCGTTGCCGTCAATGACGGCATTCTGCAATTGCAGAACGGACAAGCCGTCGCCGATACCGCCATGCTGTCGGCCACGGGCAGCGGCACGGCGCGGCTGCTGAGCAGCGAAACCGTCGGCGCCATTTCGGGGAACGGGATCATCGATCTCGGTGCCAATACGCTGACCGTTGCCGGCGCGGCGCTTTCCAATTTCAGCGGCGTGATCAGCGGGACTGGCGGCCTGGTCAAGACGGGCACGGAACGGCTGGTGCTCAGCGGCACCAACACGTTTACCGGGCCGATCCAGATCAGCGCCGGAACCATCGAAATCGGCAATGGCGGCACGACCGGATCGATTGCCGCGGGCGCCACCATCACCAATGATGGGACCCTCGTGGTCAATCGCAGCAACGACCTGACCCTGGCCAACCGCATCGAGGGGAGCGGCCTCCTGGTCAAGCGGGGCGCCGGTACGCTGACGCTGGACAACAATGCCAACAGCTATACCGGCGGCATCGAAATCCAGGGGGGCACGCTGGCCGGCAATACGCTGGCCATCCGTGGCGATATCGTGAACGAGGGCACGCTCTCCATTCTCGATATTGGATCCAACACCTTTTCGGGTGTGATTTCGGGCTCGGGCAATGTGGTCGTCGACGGCACCGATCGGCTTACCCTTGTCGGCGCCAATACGTTCTCCGGCGGCCTCACCATCAGAAACGGGAAAGCGGTGGGGGTCGCTTCCGATGCCAATCTGGGCGCTGCCGCAGGCGCCCTGACCTTCCAGGCCGGAACGCTTGCTACGAATGCGAGCTTTAGCAGCGCGCGGTCCATGACCTTCGAGCCAGGCGGCGGCGTGTTCGAGCCGGCCGCCGACACGCGCCTTACCCTGACAGGCGTGTTGTCCGGCGCGGGCGGCCTGCGCAAGCGCGGCCCGGGCGTGCTCGAGATTGCCGGCACCGGCACTTATGCGGGGACGAGCTTTGTCGATGCCGGGACGCTGGTGGTGAATGGCACGCTCGGCTCGGCCGTCAGCGTCGAGAGCGGCGGGCGGCTGGGGGGCAGCGGCACGATCGGTGGCCTGACGCTGCAGAACCTGGCGACCCTGGCGCCGGGCAATTCCATCGGCACGCTGAGCGTCAATGGCGCGGCCAGCTTCGGGGCAGGCTCGACCTATGCGGTCGAGGTCAATGCCGCGGGCCAGTCGGACCGGCTCGCGGCGACCGGGGCCGTCACCATCGATCCGGCAGCGCAGGTCTCGGTCGCTGCCGCCGATGGCACCTACGCGCTTGCCACGACCTATACGATTGCCAGCGGCGCCTCTGTCACCGGCGCCTTTGCGGGCCCGGTGGCCAGCAACCTTGCCTTTCTCGACGCTAGCCTCTCCTACGACCCGACCGATGTGCTGCTGACCCTGACGCGCAACGATGTCAGCTTCACCGATGTCGGGCAGACGCCCAACGAGGTTGCCGTTGGCGGCGCACTCGGATCGCTTCCGCCGACCAGCCCCATCGCCAACACGATCGTCGGCCTGTCCGCCGAGCAGGCGCGCCACACCTACAATCAGCTCTCGGGCGAGGCGCATGCGGACATCCGCATGGGGCTGCTGTCGGACGCATCATTGACGCGCGACGCCGTGCTGGCGCGCATGGGCGATGAGCGGACCGAAGAGGGTGCGGAAATCTGGTCGAGCGCGATCGGCAACCTGACCACCGCTGCAGCCTCACCCAACCATCCCTATGCGCAACAGTCCCTGACCGGGGGCGTGGAGTTCGGGGTGGATCGGCAGGTCGACGCTGGAACCTTGGTCGGGGCTCTGGTCGGGTCGTCCGTGACGAGTCTGAGCATCGACGCGCTCGGGTCGAGTGTCAGGGCCAGTGGCGTGCATGCCGGCATCTATGGTGCGGTGGAGGCAGGTCCCGTGGCCCTGCGTGGCGGGGCGATTGCCGGCCTCTACGACATGGCCGGCACGCGCAAGTTCGACATCCCCGGACAATCCGGAAGCGCCGTCGCGGCATATACGGCTGGGCAGGCGCAGGTGTTCGGCGAGCTGGCCTATGAGTTCCTGGACGGCCCGAGCGCCGCCGAGGCCTATCTCGGCCTGTCGCATGCGCATCTGTCCTCGACGACCTTTGCCGAGACCGGCTCCCCGCTGGCGCTGAGCGGCCGCGCAGGCGATGGCGGGCTGACCATGGCGGCCATCGGACTGCGGTCCGCAACGCAAATCGACATGGGCGGGCAGGAGGCAAGCCTGGGCCTCGGCGTCGCCTTGCGGGCAGCGGTGGGCAATTCCGAGCCCGGCTACCAGATGCAGCTTGCCGGCAGCACGGCGTTTGACGTGCGCGCCCGGCCGGTCAGCAGCCCCGAACTCGTGCTCGACGTCAGCTTCGACTCGGCGCTCTCGCAGACGACCAATGCCAGGTTCGGATATCAGGCCACTGTCGGCGGATCCGGGCTCAGCCAGTCCGCCAAAGCGACGCTGTCCATGGGGTTCTAGAGCTCGTCGGCAGCTTCGCTCAGCAGGCTCTGAACCTTGCCGGCCACGGCCTGCAGCGCAGGATTGTCGATGGCGGTCATGGAGGCTACGGGGTCGATGGCGCTGACTTCGATGACGCCATCTGCCAGCTCCCGTACGATCACGTTGCAGGGCAGCATGGCGCCGGCGCGTGGCTCCAGCTGCAGCGCCTCATAGGCCATCTTGGGGTTGCAGGCGCCCAGGATGACATAGGCCGGAATGTCGACATCCAGCTTGGCCTTCATGGTCTTCTGCATGTCGATCTCGGTGAGGACGCCAAAGCCCTTGGACGCGAGCACCTGCCTGGTGCGGGCAATGGCATCGTCGAATGTGATGCCACGCAGCTGCTTGTCGAAGGTGTACATGCTGGTCTCCTTGCATGGTGATAGGTGGCCGCCACGGCGCCAGGCCTGGACGGTCAGGGAATGTTGGGGCGTTACTTCACATCGGTGAGCCGAAGGTAGGGACGCGGCGCTTCCCAGCCCTGTGGGAACCGGTCCCTGGCCATATCGTCGGTGACCGAGAGCGGGATGATGACCTTGTCGCCCGGCCGCCAGTCGGCCGGCATGGCCACCTTGCTCTTGTCGGCAAGCTGCAGCGCGTCGATGACCCGAAGGATCTCGTCGAAATTGCGCCCGACATTCATCGGATAGGTCAGGGTGAGCCGGATCTTCTTGGCCGGATCGATGATGAAGACCGACCGCACTGCCTCGGTAAAGCTCTGCGACGGGTGGATCATGTCGTAGAGCCTTGCCACCTTGAGGTCGGCATCGGCGACGATGGGGAACTCGACATTGGTGTGCTGGGTGGCGTTGACGTCGTCGATCCACTTGAGATGTTCCGCGGCCGTATCGGTCGAGAGCCCCAGCGGCTTGGTATTGCGCTTGGCAAACTCACCGGCCAGCTGGGCCGTGCGGCCCATTTCGGTGGTGCAGACCGGCGTGAAATCGGCCGGATGGCTGAAGAAGAAAATCCAGGAATCGCCTGCCCATTGATGAAAGCTGATCGGCCCTTTGGAGGAGTCGATGCTGAAATCGGGTGCGACGTCGCCGATATGGAGAGACATTGTCTTGGTTCCTTTGCGTTCGAAGAGCGAAATGGGCGTGCCAGATCGTATGGCCGTGACTGGTCCTGCCCGGCGGGACCTGGCTGGGCTGCTGCGCCGCCAATCCCTGGAAGCCTGGTTGCTGCAAGAATGAAGACTACCTCCCGGCGCAAGGGCCACACTTGACGGAGATCAAGCGCCGGGGGGATGGAGCGTTTGTTTCCTCAGCTGTCGCCGTTCAGCTCACCGCGCCGGACCGAGCTGTTCGCCAACCCAGCGACCGATCTGTTCGGCCGACATGGCGCCAGAGACCCGGGCGACTTCCCTGCCCTCGCGAAACAGCAACATCGTCGGTATGCCGCGAATGCCCAGGCGGGATGCGACGGCCTGTTCGCTGTCGGAATTGAGCTTGATGAAGCGGGCGCGCGGCTCAAGGGCTCGCGCCGCCTTTTCGAATTCGGGGGCCATGGCCCGGCACGGACCGCACCAGGGCGCCCAGACATCGACGATGACCGGGATGCTGCTCTTGCCGATCTGGCGCTCGAAGGCGGTACCCTTCACATCGCTCGGCCGGCCCGAAAAGAGCGGCTCCCCGCACTTGCCGCACTTGGCGTCCAGGGCGTCGCGTTCGGCAGGGAGGCGGTTTGCGGCCCCGCATCCGGTGCAGACGACGTGCCGATCGGTGCTCATGCATTGTCTCCGTTTGAAGTGGGCGGCGCGGCCGTGTCACTGACTTTGGCGCAATAGATTCCGTGCAGGGTAGAAAGCAGCCGGCCCACCTCTTCCGAGGCCAGCCGGTATCGCATCGACTGCCCGTGGCGATGGGCCGAAACCAGATGCAGTGCGCGCAGCCTGGACAGATGCTGCGACAGCGGCGATTGCGCCAGATCGATGCGTGCCGACAGTTCCCCCTCGCTGAGCTCAGCGTCGATCAGATGGCAGAGGATCAGCAGCCGCTTCTGGTTGGCCATCGCCGCGAGCAGCTCGACAGCGTCTCCGGCGCGTGGTTCCAGATCAATCATCTTCATGCACATGCATTAGCAAATGCGAATATATATGTCAACCGGGCGTTGGGTGCGCCGGGCGGCACAGGACGCCGGCTGCTAGCGGCTGTCGTCGGCGATCTTGCCATCCACCATGTAGATCTGCCGGCGGCAGCGGGCAGCGATCTTTTCGTCGTGGGTGGAGATCAGGAAGCCTGTGCCGTCGGACGTGTTGATCTCGGTCAGCAGCTGCATGACGCGGTCGGCACTCTCCCGATCAAGGTTGCCGGTCGGCTCGTCGGCTAGCACCAGTTCGGGCGCATTCATCAGCGAGCGGGCGACGGCAACGCGCTGCTTCTGCCCGCCCGAAAGCTGGCTGGCGAGATAGTCACGCCGATCCGACAGGCCGACGCGGTCGAGCAGTTCGCTGCCCCGCGCCCGGTCTTCCCGCCGCTCCCGCCCGTGGCGCGCGGCGGCCGGAAACATCACGTTTTCAAGCGCGGTGAAATCGGGCAGCAGCAGGTGGGCCTGGAACACGAAGCCGATATGGCGATTGCGGAACTCCGTGAGCACAAAGTCGTCCGCGCCAACTAGGCTCTGCCCCAGGATGCGCACAGAGCCGGCAGTGGGACGCATGAGGGTGCCAAGGATATTGAGCAGGGTCGACTTGCCCGAGCCGGAGGGGCCGAGCAGCGCAACCAGTTCGCCGCGCGCAACCTCCAACTGCACGCCCTTGAGCACGCGGGCGACGTTGTCGCCTTCCTCGTAGTCCTTGGTGAGGTCGTGCACTTCGACCAGCTGCCCGTCGCTCATGGGCCGATCGCCTTGACCGGGTCGATGCGCGAGGCCGCGTAGGCCGGCCAGAGGGCGGCGGCAATCGCGCCGGCCAGCGTCAGGGCAATCGCCGCGCCATAGGCGCCCTGGCGATAGTCGACCGGCAGGCCGCCGCCGCTGGTCAGTTCGGGCGGCGGGAATGGCAGCAGCGACAGGTAGCCCAGCCCTGCCCCGAGCAGCCCGCCAGCCAGGCCGACCAGCGCCCCCTGAATGACGAAGACGGTGACCACAAAGCCCCGGCTGGCGCCCATGGCCCGCATGATGCCGATCTCGCTCTGCCGACGATAGGTGGAGAGCAGGAGGGCACTGGCCACGCCGATGATGATGGTGACAAGGGCAAAGCCCTTGATGAGGTCGCCCGAGCGTGCCTGCGCCGTCAGTCCCTCGAGCAGCTGCGCATTCTGGTCCTGCCAGGCGGTGGCCTTGAGGCCGGTCCGCGCCCGCAGATCATCGGCCACGATGCGCGCCTGCTGCAGGTCATCGAGCTTGATCTCGTAGCGCGACAGGCCCTCGGGCAGATCGAGCAGCACGCGGGCCGCCCGGATGTTGAGATAGACGGCCGCATCGTCGACGGCGGCAAGGCCGAGCTGGAAAATGCCGCCTATGGTGATGGACTGCTCGACATCGCGCTCGGAGCGGATCACCAGCGACTGCCCGATGCCGATGCCGAGGGACTCTGCCAGGCCGCTGCCGATGACGGCGGTACCGAGCATCAGCTCACTCGAACCCGCGACCAGGCTGGCGTCGATATCGGCAATGGCCGAGATATCCTTGGAGTCCAGGCCGGTGATCTGTACCGGCGCAACGGCCTCGCCCTTCACCATGAAGCCGTTGCCGAGCAGCTTGCCCACGACGACCGAGACATGCGGCGCCGTTTCGAGGATCGGCAGATAGGCCTCGGCCGATTGCAGCGTCGGCCGCTGCTGGCTCGATTTGAGCACGGCAAGCAAGGTGCCGGGCGCCTCCTCCAGCAAGGCCGGATTGCGATCGGCCGGCTCGACGATGACATGGGCGATGCTGCCGACCGTGCGGTCGATGAGCAAGACAGCGAGCCCACCGATCAGGGCGCTCATGAAGACGAAGACATAGACGCCCACTGCCACGCCGAGAACGAGCAGCAGCGACTGCCCGCGCGTGGCCGTCAGATAGCGCGTGGCGATCTTGATGCTGTAGAGCACCGCCCTACTCCCCGACCGCGACGAGAGCCCCGTCGGCCTCGACCAGCGTGCTGTCGACGATCAGCGTTTCCCCGCCCGACAGTCCCTGGGTGACCATCAGCCGATCGGAGGGCCAGTCGATATATTGGACGGGCCTCAGCACGGCCCGGCCATCTTCCACCACATAGACGGCGGGCTGGCCTGCGGCCGCCAGGGCCTCGCGCGGGATGGTGATGGCATTGTCGCGGGCCTCGACCTCGATGTTGAGCATCACGGTCAGGCCGACCGGCAGATTGCGCTCACCGGCCCCCGGCAGTGAGACGCGCACGAGACGGCCGCCGGTGGATGCGTCAACACTGGGGGAGACATGGATGACCTCCCCCGCGATCAGCTCGGAATGGCCGGCCGGACGCGCCATGACAGGCAGTCCGCGGCGCATTTCCGAGGCATAGAGTTCATCGACGCTGGCCTCGGCATGCAGGGTGGCGAGGTCGGCGATCAGGAAGAGCGGCGTCGAGCTGCTCACCACCTGCCCCGCATCGGCACCCCGGCTCAGGATCGTGCCGTCGAACGGCGCCTTGACGATGTGCTGGGCCAGCAGGTCCTCGGCCTGATCGAGCAGCGAGCTCAGCCGGTCGACCTCCTCCTGGGCGGTTTCCGCCGCCAGGCGCGCATCATCCAGTGACCGTTGCGACACCGAGGCCGTGAGCGCCTCGGCGCGCTCCAGGTCCACCTGGGCCTTGTTGCGCTGCGCCTCGGCGCCGTTGAGCTGCGAGCGGGCCTGCGCCACCGTTGCGCGCTGCTGGGTATCGTCGATGACGAGCAGCGGCGTGCCCTCTGTGACCAGTTCCCCTTCGGCCGCGGCAACGCTCAGGATGCGCCCCGACACCGTTGAACTGATTTCGACCTGCTCGGTCGGCTTCACCCGGCCATTGATGGCGAGGACCCGGCTGGCAGGCCCCTCGGTCACCACCTCGACACCGACGATGGCCGGCTTGGGCTCCCATGGGCGGTTGAGGACAAGCCAGGCCGCGCCACCGACCACCGCAGCCAGCAGGACAAGATACCAGAATGTCCGACGGCGCCGGCGCTTGGCAGCAAGGCTCTCGATGTCACTCAACGAAATGCTCCAAGTCCCGGGTCAGATCATAGATATGCTCCAACACCCGGGTCAGATCACATTACGTGGCTTATGCCGCCAAGGCGAACCCTCTCCCCGGCTGCCCCTCCCGCCTGCTTCACGCCCAAATCTACCCGCAGCAAACCCGATCTTGCTTGTCCCAGAGCAAGGACTGTGACGCGCCCATCGCCTAGACGTTCCGCAAAGCTGCGGGGACAGGCCATGAAGATCACGCCATTTTATGCCGATGCCATCGACGCCTTGCTGTGCGAGGACGGCAGCACCGTCCACCTCGACAAGCTTGCCGAGCTGGTGGTGATCGACCTCAAGGGCCATGGGCACTTTGGCAATGTCGCCCACCACATATCGCGCGGCGACTGGACGGCGGTGCACAATGCGCTGCGCGAGGTGCTGATGCTGCCGCAGGCGGCCGAGACGCTTTCCCCGCTGGCGCGAAACCTCGTGACATTGCTGGGCGCCCGAACGCGCAATCTCCGCCCCTTCCGGCCATGGCTGCTCGAGCGGGTCGAAGGCCAGACCACCGAGCTCTACCGGCGCAGCCTCGAGCGCCGCGTCGATGCGCTTGCCGAACAGCTCGGGAGGTTTGATTTCCGGTTCTCGAAATCGGCATTCCGCATCATTGCCACGCACGGCTAGGGACAGGCGATCGCCCCGCATTTGTTCCAGCTCAAGAACCGAGGGCATACGCGCTGCTAGAAGGGCCCTGCCCGTTCGACACGAGAGACACCGCGATGCGCCCAATCATGCTTGCCACCGGATACCTGATGCTGGGGCTGGGCGCGGCCGGAACGGTGCTGCCTTTGCTGCCGACGACGCCGTTTCTGCTGGCTGCGGCATGGCTGTTTTCTCGCTCATCGCCTCGCCTGGAAGCCTGGCTCTACGGTCTGCCGACAATCGGGGCGCCGTTGCGTATTTGGCGGGCAAAGGGCGCCATTGGCCTGCGCACCAGATGCGTGGCCCTGGCGAGCCTAGCCGGGGGTGTCACGCTCGCCATCGGCTCCCAGTCGCTGCCGTTGCCAGCCAGTGCAGCGCTAGTCGTCATCGCCCTGGCAGTCGGGGGCTTCATTGCGACAAGGCCGGCCCCCTGAGGCATCCTGCCCCGCCCGTGCTACCATGAGCAGTCACGATGGATTGCCACTCAAAGGAACTGCCATGCCCCCCGATCCCCACGCGAGACGCCTCAATGCCGTATGGCCCGCAATCTGGCGGGGGCTGAAATGCCGGTGCCCTCTCTGTGGCGATGCCTGGCTCTTCCATCACTACATCGAGCAGGTCGACAACTGCGCCGCCTGCAACGAGCCGCTGTCCCGCTACAAGGTCGGGCTGCTGCTGCCGCTGGTGGTGATCACCGTGATGGTGCACATCATCGGCTTCTTCATGCTCGAAATGGAGCTCACCGGGCACGGCAATCCGCTGGTTTACCTCTACGTTCTAGTACCGCTGTCCATCATCGTTCCGATCGCTATCCTGCCCTCGAGCAAGGGGGCGATTGTCGGACTGTTCTGGGCCAAGGGGTGGAGCGACGAGCAGGATCGCTAGCAGCGACCTACTCCGTGCGGCGTCCGGGCGCGACCGCTTTCCAGCAGATTTCGGCGACCACGGCGGCGGCGGTCAGTGCCGCGAATTTGAGGAAGATCTCGACTTCGTCGCCCGCGATCCATTCCGGCCCGCCGACGGTTGCGACATGCAGGCAGGCTGCGCCGAACACCAGAACGATCACGAAGCCCAGCAGGCAGGTCATGATCCAGTCTGCGGTCTTTATCTGGGGCAAGTCGGGAAACTCCGGGATGTGAGAGCAGCCTGCCAGAGGGCCATTGAGGCACCGACAATCGCGCGGATACAATTTTATCGAATCTGGAGACACAAACTTCAGGGGCGATTGCGAGGTTGGCGGCGGGGGCTCCGGATAACCGTCTGGAATATCGGGAGACTGTCTTGAAGTATGCGGTGCGTATCGTCGGCCTGTTGGCCATCCTCTTTGCCCTCTACATCATCGTGGGCGAACAACTGGTCGGCTCCAGCAGCAATGCCTATGTGAACACGCGCCTCGCCACTTTGCGCATGCCGATCGATGGCCGGATCCAGCTGTCCACCGCACCGATCGGCGGCCGGGTCTCGGCGGGCGAAGTTGCCGGGACCGGCGTCGCGCGGGACACCGGGGAAGAGAACATCGCCTGGGTCCTCGACGGCCGCCTGCAGGCGGCGGCCGACCTCAAGGCCTATGAGGGTGCCGCAGACGTCTCCGAACTGGCGCAGCGCCAGGCGCTGGAACGGCTCAGGGCCTATGAGAGCGCAAGGGCAGCACTTCGCACCCAGCAGGTCGCCGGCAACACCGTAGCGCTGCGCTCGCCGGTCTCGGGAATTGTGTGGAGTCTTTCTGCCCATAGTGGCGACCTCCTGCCGCAAGGGGAGCCCGTTGCGCGTATCGCCGATTGCGAAGCCCTGTTCGTTCACGCCACGGTCGACCAGCGGCTCTACAATGATCTTAAGCCGGGCGATCTGGCGCAGTTCCGCTTCCACAATGGCGGGGTGGTCCAGGTGTCGGTGAGCCTGCTGGCCGGCACGGGGCCACGCACCGTCTACGAGACCATGGCGGTCAATCCCACCGACCAGCAGCTGGAAGGCTATGCGGTTTTCCTAGAAGGAGCGGGACTGGACAGTGGCGGCACGTGCCCCATCGGCAAGTCCGGTCGCGTGGTGTTCAGCGATGGTCCCACGAGCTGGCTGGGTGACCTGCTGGCCGGCCTGGGTCTCTGATGCTGATTCTGCCCGAATGGCTTGTCGTCCTGGCACCCAGCATCCTGCTTGTCGGGCTCGCCGTCAGCCTCCTGCCCTTCTTCAAGCATGATTTCTGGCCCGCGCGCGTAGCCTTGGCGGTGGTCGCGATTGCCTTCAGCCTCCGCTATCTCCACTGGCGGCTGACCGAAACCCTGGCGCCTGCCGGGCTGACGCTGGACGCAGTGGCGAGCTGGTCGTTCTTCGCCATCGAGGCCGGCACCGTGCTGTCGGGCATGTCAGCTTTCGTCATTCTCTCCCGCCACCGCAACCGCTCCGGCGATGTGGACCGCCAACTGGCCGAACAGGGAGCGCCAAAGGCCGAGGTGGCCGTGTTCATCGCCACCTACAACGAGGAATGGGCGGTGCTTGAACGCACGATCATCGGCTCGCTGGCCTGCGACCATCCGCGCAAGCGGATCTATGTGCTCGATGACGGGCGCCGCGACTGGCTGGCCGAGCACTGCCGCAAGCTGGGCGTGACCCATGTGACGCGCCCGGACAACAGGGACAGCAAGGCCGGCAATATCAACCACGCATTGGGGCTGCTGCGCGCCAGCGGCCGTCCACCAGACTTCGTGGCGGTGCTGGACGCCGACTTCGTGCCCCATCGGGACTTCCTCACGCGGGGCCTGGCGCTGTTCGCCGATCCCTCGGTGGGGCTGGTGCAGACGCCGCAGCACTTCTTCAACCCCGACCCGATCCAGCACAATCTGGGCATCAGCCGCTCCTATCCGGACGAGCAGCGCTTCTTCTTTGACTATATGCAGCCGTCCCGCGATGCCTGGGGCCTGGCGGTGTGCTGTGGCACCTCATCCATCATGCGCTGGGCGGCGCTGGAGACCATCGGCGACATGCCGACGGCCAGCGTGACCGAAGACTATCTCCTCACCTCGACAATGGCGCTGCATGGCTATGCCACGATCTATCTCAACGAGCCGCTGAGCGAGGGCCTCGCGCCGGAGGGGCTCAAGGAATATATCACGCAGCGCGCGCGGTGGTGCCTGGGCCTGATGCAGATCCTGCACAGCCGGGTTGGTCCGTTCAGTCGCGAAAAGCTGCGGTTCCGCGACCGCCTGAGCATTCTCGAATCGGCCGCCTACTGGCTGACGACCTTTCCCTTCCGGCTGGCCTGCATCCTCTTCCCCCTGCTCTACTGGTATTTCGGCGCCATCGTCGTCGATGCGCGGATGACCGACATCATCTACTATTTCGTACCCTACTACCTAGCGACGATGGTCTTTCTCAATTTCGTGTCGGTGGGGATGTTCGTACCCATCGTCAACGACATCAGCCAGCTGGTGGGGGCGCTGGAAATCTCCCGCGCCGCGATCGTGGGCCTGTTCCGACCACATGGCCACGCCTTCCAGGTGACGATGAAGGGCGGCGCCCGGGGCGATATCGTGGTGCAGTGGACCATCATGCGCCGCTTCATCGTGCTGTTCGCCCTGACCCTGTTCGGGCTGCTGATCGGCCTGACCTCAAGCTACCTGTTCGATGCGAGAGCCGGCGAAGGCAAGCCGGTCATCCTGTTCTGGACACTCTACAATCTGCTGGTGCTGGCGGGGACCATGCTGGTCTGCATCGAGCTGCCGCGCACCGCCTCCCTGCTCAGGATGCGGCCAGAGCAGGTGCTGGTGACCAGCGGCACGCGGCGCTGGAACGCCTGGCTCGAGGATATCCACCAGGAGGCCGTGCGCCTGCGCGGCCTGTCGCTGCCCGCAGGGGCTGAGGTGGAGATCGCCGTTGCCGGCATCGGCAGCATTCCGGGTCGGATCACCCTCACCGTGGGCGCGACGATCGATGCGGATATCACCCTCACTACCGATCAGCGCGAACTGCTGGTGCAAAAGCTGCACACCCAGTCGGGCGCACCGGGCACCGGCGCGGTGGCCAACAGCCGCATGGCGGCGGGGATCCTGCGGCGCATCATTGCCGGCACGATCCACTAGCGCGGCGGAGCGTCCAGACCGCCCGATTGCAACCTTGCCAGCACCTCGGACAGCACCTGCACTTCCTTGAAGCGGCGATGCTCCCGGACATAGGTCACGGGCTGCCCCCTGGCCTGCGCCAGGAGCGCACTGCTGATCCGCCGCAGGGGCATGATCAGGATGCCCGCCACAAAGACGAAGGCGGCGAGGACCAGCGCCCAGGCGGCGATTGCCGCAAGACCGAACCGGGTCTGAAACCGCTGCTGCGGCCCCGCCAGCGCGGCCGGATCAAGGCGCGCCACCAGGCTCCAGCCAAAGGGTGGCATGCTGCCATAGGTGAGGTTGGGAACCGTGAACACCTGGTAGCGGACGCCGTCGGGCCAGGTTTCCTCAAAGACGCCCGCAACGCCGCGGCGCGCGGCCTGGAGCGAGTTCACCTCGGCGACGCTTTCGTCGATGACGGCCGTCGACAGGATAATGGTGCCTTCGCGATTGACCACGATGGCGTCGAGCTCGAGCAGTTGGGCGGCTTCGTCGACGATGCCCCGCACCCATTGCCAGTTCACGTGGGCGCCCAGGACGGCGATGACATTGCCGCTGGCGTCCAGCACCGGCGCGGAGAAATCGACAAAACGCAGCGGGTCGCTCGCCTCCGGCTGCATCAGCCGGGCCAGCAGCAGCGCATCATGCACGTCGCCGGCGAAGGGACCGGTCAACCCCTGCTGAAACCAGTCGCGCTGGCCGACATTCTCGCCCACCAGCATGCCGCGCGTACTGGCCAGCACCGTGCCGTCGGGAGCGGCAATGCCGATCCAAGACACCTTTTCATTGGTGGCGCCCATGGCGTCGATACGATCCTGCAGCGCCTGGCGGTCAGCCACCGACGTGATCGCGGCGGCGGCGAGTTCGACATTGCGCCACTCCTCGTGCAGGCTGCGCTCGAGCATCGTCCCGAGCGTCGTGGCCCGCACGCGCACGGCCTGCTCGGCCGTTTCGCTGCGATAGTCATTAAGCCCGGCACTGAAGACGCCCGACAGGACGACGAGTGCGATCAGGGTCGTGATGCCGACAACGATGGCCAGGAGGGTGCGTAGCTGCATGGTGTTGCATCCTTGGGTGCGCCGCGCTCACCCGCGCAGCCGTTCCTGGCACCAAGCCCCGCACGAAAGCAGAGACGTGCCAGCTCCGGGCAACACGCCAAGAATCGCCAGAATCCTACGCGCCACGTGCCGTAGGGGCAACCGGCAGATCTCCGGAGAGCGATGCCCGCTCCCCTGGCGTCAGAAGTCGAGGCAGCCCGGTTCGTCATTCACGCTGGGATGGTAGATGACGAAACTGTCGCCCGCATCGGCCAGCCGCAGTGCCTCTGGCCTCGGCAGCCACTCCGTCCGCGTGATGCGGGCATAGGGATCGCCGCGCCGGGCAGTGGTGACGAGGCAGACATGCTCGACGTCGTCGGGAATGGTGGCGGCGGGCTCGTAGAGCTTCTTCATCTGGCCGGGCGGAATCTGGTGGCCCGCCTTGTGATGGGCGAGGGCCGGGGTGGCACCGAGGGCCACGAGTGCGGCCACGACAGGCAGGGCAGATAAGCGCATTTTGGATCCTTCCAGGAGCCGTTGTTGTGTCAGGAGAAAGCCGGGAGCCTGGCCGGGCGGAGCCGCGCGCCGGGCTGCCGCGGCGTGGCGTAGCGCTGCGGGGCAAAACCCAGCCAGATCAGCCGGTTGCGAATGGCGGGCGAGAGCACCGGCCAGAGCGCGAGCTTTTCCCGCTCGCTGAGGTCGGCGAATTCCAGCCGATGCGCCGTGCTGCGCAGCTGGACCGCGAAGATGGCCGGGTCGGCATCGAGACCAGACTTTGCCAGGGCCAGCAGCAGGGTGGCCGCGTGGCCGGGCGAGAGCTGCAGGTTGCGATCGAAATAGACGGCGATTTCCGGCAAAGCCGGATCATCGCTGCGCGCCATCAGGTCGCGCAGCACGTCGCGGCAGGTCCGGTGCATCAGCCGCATGACGAGTTCGCTGACATGGCTGTTGCGCTCGGCTCCCTCGAGCAGGCGGCCGTTCTGCTCGACCTGTACCGTGCCGCGGCCCATGCAGACCTGGCAGACATGACACGTCGGGTCTGCGACGGCCTGCCGAACTTCAAAGGTAATGCGCAGGTCCGCCTTCCTGCACCAGGCGCATCGGGCGTCGAACCGGCCACGGTCCTGCATGTCGCCGGTGAACACCCACTGGCCTGCATCCACCTCATGGGGTGAATGGCCCTGCCGGCCGGATAAGTGATCCATCTCGAAGTCCTCGCGCTGGCAAATCAATGGGCCTTTTACGCGGAAGGGAGTGACGAGATTGTGATGCGGTCTGTCAGCGCGCTGTAAGGCGCCCATTTCCGGGTACTTGCTGACAAACACCTGACCGCCCGGCTCAGGCCCAGCCCATGTCGCTTGCCGTAAAACTGAGTCGCGACGGCCACCTCCGGCTGTCACAACAGATACGGAGCCAGAAAATGAACACGTCACTGAAAAAGGCCGCAGTCATGGGACTTGGTCTCGCACTGCTGGGCGGCATTGCCGGAACGCATGCGGACGAGCGCAAATCCCCCAAGACCTACGTGCTGGAAGATGGCACCGTCCATGCGACGCCGGGCGAGATGTTCCAGTACCTGCGCACGCGCGACAATGGCCTCGCCGCCGGCAACCCCAAGGACATCGTCGATGCCTATCCCGAGGAATTCGACAATGTCGGTGACCTGATCCGGCAGAAACGCCAGTCCGACTAGTCGCCACAAGCGACAAACCTACAAAGGGCGAGTGCCAAGCGGCGCTCGCCTTTTTGTCGTCGATGGTGATGGATAAAGGCACGGCCGACACCAAGCGACGGGGGGCGTATGGCGCTCGGTATCGGCCGTTTTCGATGGACCGCTGATCGAGGTGGCATGGGACACCCGAACAATGGTTCGTATTCTCTAGCATGCGCTGGTTGAGCGGCGGCTGAGATGCATTGTCAGCGTATTGTAAGCTTGACTGGGGTATATCTGGACCATGACAGCCAGACTTCTCATCGCCGTATTTCTGCTACTGGCCGCAGCGGCGCCCACGCTCGCCCAGGGAAACAGCGACGGGAACGGCAATGCGGGCAACAACGGCAATGGCGGCAATAGCGGAAACGCCGGCAACAGCAGCAGTCCGGGCAATAGCGACAATCCCGGCAACGGTGGCAATGGCGGCCGCGGAAATGCGGCGAGCGAGAATGCCGGGAACGGCGCAGGCAATGCGGGCAGCGGCAATAACAGCGGCATTGGCAATGGCGCTGGAGCCAGCGAGCCCGGCACGCCTTCGCCGCCCCCTTTCAGCGAGCCGACACTGGTACCGGAAGAAGACATCCTGTCCATGGTCCAGTCGGGCCAGGCCGTGTCGCTGTCCTCCCTGCTCCCGGGCGTGCAGGCGCGCTCCGGCGGGCAGATCATCGATGCGCAACTGGTGCGGACGCCGCGCATCCTGATCTATGCGGTCAAGGTCCTGACGCCGGATGGCCGGGTCGGCACCGAATATTACAACGCCCGTTCCGGCGCCTATATCGAGGTAAGATGACCCGGGTTCTCGTCGTTGAGGATGATGACCGCATCGCGGAGACCCTGGCCGCGGGCCTGGGCCGTTCCGGATTTCTCGTCGAGCGCGAGCGGGATGGCGAGGCCGGCTGGTATCGCGGCGACAGCGAGGATTTCGACGCCATCGTGCTGGACCTCGGCCTGCCGCAGATCGATGGCCTGACCGTGCTCAAGCGCTGGCGCCAGGCGGGCCTGATGACCCCGGTGCTGATCCTGACTGCGCGCGTTCAATGGGAGGAGCGCGTCGAGGGCATCGAAGCCGGCGCCGACGACTATGTCGTCAAGCCCTTCCATGTCATGGAGATCGCCGCGCGCCTGCGGGCGCTGGTGCGCCGCGTCAACGGCCATGCGACGTCGCTGATCGCCTTTGGGCCCTATCGGCTCAATCTGCGCACGATGGAAGTGACCAATGATGGTCTGCCGATCGATCTGTCGCCGCAGGAGTTCAAGCTCGTGTCCTACCTGGTGCAGAACCGGGGCAAGGTGTTGTCGCAACTGCAGATCACCGAGCATATCTACAACCAAGATTTCGAGCGCGATTCCAATGTCGTCGAAGTCCTTGTTGCCCGGGTGCGCAAGCGCCTGGCGCCCGATATCATCAAGACCCGCCGCGGCTTCGGCTACACGTTGGGTGACGGATATTGAACATCCGTTCGCTTCGGCTGCGCCTGATGGCGCTGGCACTGGTCTGGGTCGTCATCTCCCTCGTGGCCGCCGCGCTGGTCCTGCAATATCTGTTCACGATCAATATGGAGCGTGGCGCCCGCGAGAACATGGAGGCGGCCATGACGCGGCTAGCGGCCTCCATCGTGGTGGGGGCCGAGCCCCCTGCCCTTGCCGAGCCCATGCCCGACCCGCGCTATGCCACGCCCCTGGGTGGCCGCTACTGGCAGATCGAGGCGCTGGAGAGCGGCGCCATCAGCCGCTCGCGCTCGATGTGGGACGAAGATATCGCGGTGCCTGCCGATTTTGAGGGTGTGTTCCATCAAACCGCACCGGACAATCGCCAGCTGATCCTGCTGACCCGGCAGTTGCGCATCGATGGCCCGGCGGGCCCGCAGGCCTACAGGGTCACGGTGGGCGAGGACTACGACCCGATCCACCGCGCGACGCAGGCCTTCCTGGTGGATGCGAGCCAGCTGCTGGCCCTGCTCGGCGTGGTGATCCTCGCCGCGGCCTACCTCCTGCTGCGGCTCGGCCTGGGGCCGGTTTCCCGCATCCGCCAGGCCATCGAGGCCGTGCGGCATGGCGAAACGTCCCGGCTGGAAGGGACATTTCCCAGCGAACTCGACTCCATGGTCGACGAAATCAATGGCCTGCTCGAAGTGCGGGAGGTGATGAGCGATCGGGCCCGCGCCCGCGCGGCTGACCTCGCCCATGGCCTCAAGACGCCGCTGGCGGCCCTGCATGGCATTGCCGACCGGCTCCGCCAGACCGGTAACGCCCATGATGCCGATCTGCTGCAGGACCTGTCTTTCGAGATGTCCGAGCGCGTCGATTACCAGCTGCGCCTGTCCGTGCTGCGGCCGCGTACCGGTTCGGACAATGCCAGCTCATCGCTCAACACGACCGTCTTGCGCACCGTGGCCGTGCTCAAGAAGACCAGTCGTGGCGAGGACCTGCACTGGATCGCGCAATTGGGGGCCGACTATGCGGTGGATATTCACCGCCAGGACCTGATGGAGCTGGTCGGCGTGCTGATGGAGAATGCATCGAAGTGGGCGGCCAGCCGGGTAGTCGTCACCAGCCGGCGCGAAGGGCCACGCGCCGTGCTCGAAATCTGCGACGACGGGCCGGGCATTTCAGATGACCAGTCCTCCCGGCTGGGCGAACGCGGTCACCGTCTCGACGAAAGCCTGCCCGGAACCGGGCTGGGCCTGTCGATCGCGCAGGAAATCCTTGCGCTCAATGGCGGCAGCATCGCCTTTGGCCGGGCGGACCTGGGCGGGCTCATGGTGAGCGTCGGCCTACCGCTATCGCGGCTTGACCGGCGCGAAGTCGGATAGGCTGGGACGGCCCGCTTCCGGGCCGGCGCCCTGGTCCTCGGCGCTCAGCAACAGGCCCGCTGCCGCGAGTCCGGCCATGACGATAAAGGACAGAACCAGCAGCAGCGTGAGCATATCATCTCTCCATCTATGGCAAAACCTGCCCATATAACGCCGCAATTCCACAATAGTTCAGCCATTGTTGAAATATTTGTAAATTACAATTGGCTTACAACGGCTGTAAGCAACCTGTAATACTTTATAGTTGCAGAATTCTGGAACCAGATATCTAGATATTCATTCTCCTGCTCATCGCTTGCTTGGAATGCAAGCCAAGAAGGAGAATAGATATGAAGAACCTGCTTCTCGCTTCCGTCGCCGTGATTGCACTCGCCGCTACCCCTGTGATGGCACAGGAGGTCAAGGCCGACGCAGATGCTGGCGCAGTTGTGGGCGGTACCGCCGGGGGCGCCACCGGCGCTGTGGTCGGCGGCCTGATCTTTGGGCCCATCGGCGCGGTGATCGGCGGCTTTACCGGCGCCACGCTCGGCGCTGCGGCCGGTGTCGAAGCCTCGTCCGTCGAATATGTCCGCCTCAACCCCACCGAGCCGGTGGTGATCGAGGGTGACGTCGATGTCGGTTTCGTGGTGCCCGAGACCATCGAAGTGCACACGATCGAGAACGACGAGACCTACGGCTATTTCTATACCGAGGATCGCGTCTACTTCGTCGATCTCAGCAACCGCACCGTGGTCTATTCGCCCGGCACCGTGGTTGCGGCCGAAGTCAGCAACTAATCCAGACCATGCGGGCCGCCCATCGGGCGGCCCGTTTCATTGCCGGGGGGCGTCATTCAAGTGGAGGAAATCATGATGAAATCCAGACTATTCGCCCGCCTTGCTCTCGTCGGCGCCCTGCTGTCGACATCTGCCCTCTCGCCCGTTGGTCCACTGGCTGTCCAGTCGGTCCAGGCCCAATCAGTCAGCATCAGCTTCGATCTGTTCTTCAACGAACTCGAGCCGCATGGCGTCTGGGTGCGCCACCCGCAATACCGCCATGTCTTCTGCCCGACCGGCGTTGACGCCGACTGGCGTCCCTATACGCAGGGTCGCTGGCTCTATCTCGCCGATTACGGCTGGTACTTCGCTTCCGATGAGCCATTTGCCTGGGCGACCTATCACTATGGCCGCTGGCTCGATGATGACAATCTCGGCTGGTGCTGGGTGCCCGGCACGAAATGGGCTCCGGCTTGGGTCAGCTGGCGCCGTAGCGACAACATCATCGGCTGGGCGCCGCTCCCGCCGGAAAGCGAGGGCTATGCCGTTTCGGTGGAAATCGTGCGCGACGAGCTGCCGGAAGGCTATTGGGTCTATGTCCCCACCGAGCGCTTCGTCGAGCCGGAACTGTCGGTCAGCATCGTCTTTGGCGTCGATCAGCCTGACTACTATGCCCAGACGCAGTTTCTCGGGCCGGTGGTCGTTGAGGGCGATATCGTCACCAATAACGTGATCGAAGTCACCTATATCGAGCAGCAGATCAACCAGGAGATCGTGGTCTACAACGTCGAGGAGGCTCCCGATCCGGCCACTGCGACCGTCGCCGCTGAAGGCAATTCCGTCCAGGTCTTCACCCAGGACGTGGCGGAGCCGGCTGAAGAAGCGGCCCCTGCCGAAGCGGTGGAAGAGGCCGAGGCACCGGCCGTGATCGCTGAGGAAGGTGGCACTGCTGGCGCTACGGCGGGAGCCGAAGCCGAGGTTGAGGCCGATGCCGATGCGGCGCCTGCCGAGGCAGCGCCAGCAGACCCTGCGGCTCCGGCCAGTGATGCCGCTCCAGCGGATGCCGAAGCGCCGGCTGCTGATCCTGCGACCCCTGCGGCCGAGGATCCCGCCGCCGAGCCGCCCTGCCCGCCTGAGGTGATGGTGGATGGCGTCTGCCCGCCCGAGGCAACCGAGCCGGCACCCGAAGCTGAGGCCCCTGCCCCTGACGCTGCGGCACCCGTGGCTGCCGATGCCGAAGCCGAGGTAGAGGCTGATGCTGCCGCCGAGCTGGCCGCGCCTGTTGAACCTGAAGCTGCGGCCCCGGCTGCCGATGCCGCTCCGGCTGAGGACGCTGCACCGGCCGAGCAGGCTGCGCCTGCTGAGGAAGCCGCTCCCGTCGAGGAAGCTGCGCCCGAAGGCACCGAGGTTGAAAAGCCGCTCTGCCCGCCCGAGCTGATGGTCGATGGCGTCTGCCCGCCGGAGGCACTTGAAGGCGCCGAGGAAGAAGAGACCGCGCAGTAAGCCGCGCAGTCACTGCGACAGAGATTGAAGGGGTGCTACGGCACCTCTTCTTTTTTGCGCTAGGCCGCTTCGGCGAGCTGGCCCAGGCGAACCTGTACGAGCAGGCTCAGCTCGTCATAGACATTCCACTCGTCGACGATCTTGCCGTCCTTCCAGTGATAATGGCTCATGCCCATCACCTGGACGCGCTTGCCGGTCGGGTCGCCCAACTCACCCAGGATGCCATAGCCGAGATGGTGGCCTTCCATGATCCATCGGACGGCAACCTTGGTGCCGCCCTCCTCGCAGGGGTTGGAGGCGACATGCTGGATTTCGTAGGAGGCATCCGGCAGCGAGCCGATCAGGCCCAGATGCTGGTGCACGATGGCGGCGACGCCATAGAGCTCCTTCATCAGCGGGCCGTGATATTGCGCATTGGGGGCATAGACCTCGGCGATCTTGCCGAACATGCGCTTGGTGAAGACCTCGTGCAGCATCTCGATGGTCTGGGCTTCCACGTCGTTATGCGCCAGCGACGTATCGGCCTTCTCGGCCGGCGGAGTCTGGCCCAGAAACCGGCGGTTCTCGCCGATATCGAGCGAGGTCAGCCCAGCGTCGAACTTCTGCTTGGCGGTGCGCATGGCGAAATGGTTGGGGTCCAGCCCGAGCTGCTTGATGATGGCCATCTGGTCGGCCACGACCCATTCGCGATAGATCTTGTTGCGGTGGATCATGCAGTCGGCGATCGTGCGGCTGACAAAGGGCCGGCCGGTGGGCTGGCCGAGATGGCCATATTGGGTATGGCGGCCCGAGCCGGTCACCAGGTGGCTGGTGTAGAAGCCGTCCTGGTCATTGCCGTTCCAGATCACCTGCGTGCCCATGCCGCGCCGCTCGGGGAAACTCACCAGCCGCTGGATGGTGTCACGCACCACGTCCTCGCGGTTGTAGATCGTGCCGGTGGTGCCATAGAGCACGCAGTTATGCGTGTAATGGGTGTAGATCAGCCCGATATCGCGCTCGTCCCAGATCTTGTGCGTGCAGCGGATGATGTAGTCGACGATGTCGGTATAGATGTCGTCGAAGCCTTCCAGCGACTGGCTGCGCTTGCGGTTGGTAGGCGCCAGGTCCGGATAGTCGCGGCGCTCCACCTGCAGCACGTTTTCCGAATTCCGGAGCGAGGGCGCGCCGCCCTTGGCCTTGGGGTTGCTCTCGCTGTCGCTCATGATCGCTCCTTGGTGGTCGGCCGTAATGGCTTGATTGCTGTCGGTCCAGTCCAGCCAGTTGCGTATATGACGCGCCACTGCGGACGGATTTTCAAGCGGGGCGAAATGCCCCGCATCGGGAATGGTAAAGAGCCAGGCGCCGGGAATGCCGTCGGCAATCTCGCGATGCGCCTCGAGCGGGCAGATCCGCTCGGCCTCGCCGGCCAGCACCAGCGTCGGCACCTTGATCGCGCCGAGGCGCGGCCGGCTGTCGAGGCGATGGATCGCCACTTCCGACTGGCTGGCCAGCACATCAGGGCCGGCATCGCGCGCCATGGCCAGGATCAATGCCTGCAGATCGGCGTCGTCGACATTGCGCGGCGCAACAAGATTGCTCCAGGCGTCGAGAATATATCCGTCCATGCCATCGGCCCGCGCCCTGGCGACAGCGGCACGCCGCTTGTCGGCATTGGCTGCGGGATCGCTGCACGGCGTCGTGTCCACCAGCGCCAGCCGCGCCACCCGCTCGGGCGCCTGCGCCACCATTTCGAGTGCCACGATGCCGCCGAGCGAAAAGCCGAGCAGCGAAAAGCGCTCCGGCGCCTCGGCCAGGATACGCCTGGCCAGATCCGGGGTCGTGGCCTCACCCGTCATGTCGATGACCCTGGTCACCGGCAGTGCCAGCCGTTTGAGCAGCGGCGCAAAGAGGCGTGCGTCGCAAACCGTTCCGGGCAGCAGCAGCAAAGGCAGGGGCACCGTGACGGCGCCCTCCATCTGGGACGAGGCGGGGATAACTTCGTTCATCGCAATTTGTTTCGCGCGTCGTCCCGACGAAAGACCGAGACCAATCCGCCAAAAAACTCTGGCAAAAATTGAATACGTATGCAAGATGAAAAACAGCAGGCTGGCCGCACGAAATGTGCCAGCAGGCTTGCAGCAAAACACCGGCATGCTTGTGCGTGCTGGCATCAATCGCCTATTCGGAGATACCAGCGATGACCTCTGTTCCCGCCGCGCCTTTGCCCGGCGTCACCTATATCAAGGCGCCCGAACGCTCCTCGATCGGCGACAATGCCCCGGTCGAAACGCTGGTCAGCGAGATCATCGCCAATGTCCGCAAGAACGGTGATACCGCGGTCCGCAAATACTCGGCGAAGTTCGACAAATCCGACATTGCCGTCTTCGAAGTGACTGAGGCCGAGCGCGCGGAAGCGCTGGCCGAGCTTGATCCGCAGACGCGGGCCGACACCGAATTTGCCATTGAAAATGTTCGCAAATTTGCCCAGGCGCAGCTCGCCACCATCCTGCCGCTGGAGGTCGAAACCCTCACCGGCGTGCATATGGGCCACCGCGTCATCCCGATCCAGCGCGTGGGCTGCTACGTGCCAGGCGGGCGCTATCCCCTGCTCTCCGCACCGATCATGACCATCGTCCCGGCCAAGGTGGCCGGCGTCGACGAGGTCATCGCGTGTCTTCCTCCAAACGCTCATAAGGCGATGATCGCCGGCTGCGTGCTGTCCGGCGCCGACCGCATCTTCCGCATCGGCGGCGCCCAGGCCATCGCCGCCATGGCCTATGGCACCGAAAGCGTACCCGCCGTCAACAAGATCGTCGGCCCCGGCAATGCCTTCGTCAACGAGGCCAAGCGCCAGGTGTTCGGCCCGGTCGGCATCGACCAACTCGCTGGCCCGTCTGAGATTTTTGTCGTCGCTGATGCGACCGGCGATGCCGAGATGATCGCCACTGACCTGCTGGCCCAGGCCGAACACGACATCCGCACCCGCGTTGGCCTGATCACCACCGACCGGGCCCTGGCCGAGGCCACTCTGGTCGAGGTCGAGAAGCAGCTGCAGACCCTCTCGACGGCCAATACCGCCCGCGAAGCCTGGATCAACTATGGCGAGATCACCGTCTGCGACAGCGAAGCGGCCATGATCGCCTATTCCGACCTCATCGCCGCCGAGCACCTACAGGTGCACACCGCCGACGCCAAGGCGTTTGCGCTGAAGTTGCGCAATTATGGCTCCCTGTTCATCGGCGAGCTGGCCAGCGTGGTCTATTCAGACAAGTGCAGCGGCACCAACCACACCCTGCCCACCATGGGCGCCGGCGCCTATACCGGCGGGCTCTGGGTCGGCGCCTATGTCAAGATCGCCACGCATCAGTGGCTCAGCGAAGAAGGCGTCAAGCAGGTCGCCCCGCCCGCCGCCCGCCAGTCGGCCAGCGAAGGCCTGGAAGGGCATCGCCGGGCAGCGCAATTGCGGCTGGACCGCATGCAGGCGAAAATCTAGCGGGCTTTCCTCCCCCGCTTGCGGGGGAGGGGGACCGCCGTCAGGCGGTAAAGGGGGGCGCCACAGCCGCGATAGCAGCAATGACGGCTGCCGGGCGCACCTCCACCTCCTCCGTAGAGAATCGCAACACCGTGATGCCCTGCCGCTGTAGCCAGGCGGTACGACGCGCATCGCGTTCGGCCAGGTCGATGTGAACCGGCCCATCGACCTCGACACAGAGCTTCAGCGGGGCACAGTAGAAGTCGAGAATGAAGGGGCCAATGGGATGCTGGCGTCGGAAGTGCCAGCCCAGACTATTGCGGCGCAGCAGAAACCACAGCGTCCTTTCCGGCCCCGTCATGTTGCGACGCAGGTTCTTCGCGCGGTCGCGGATGAAGTCTGGTGACCGCACAATAGCCTCGTGTGTGGGCTCCCCTCTCCACCACGCTACGCGTGGTCCCCCTCTCCCGCAAGCGGGAGAGGAAGGCGCTGAGATCTCACTTGATCTTGTCCGCCTCAATCCAAGCCGCCCTCAGCTTTTCCACCGTAAAGCCCGGTGCCCTGGCCGCGGTCAAAATCGGCACTTCCTTCCGCATGACGACGTCGATGGCCCAGGCCATGCGTTCGATATGCTCGGCCGGGATGACCACGCCGCCATGGCGGTCGGCATGGACGAGATCGCCCGGCCGCACGGTCATGCCGAAGACCGTCACCGGACAGTCCAGTTCCGTCACATGCACGAAGGCGTGGCTCGGCCCCACGGCGCCGGCGATGACCTGATAGCCCTCGTCGAGCATGCCCAGATCGCGCAGCACGCCATTGGTCAGCGTGCCAGCAATGCCCAGGCCCTTGTGCTGGGCCACCTGCATCTCGCCCCAGAAACCGCCGATGACATGGGGATAGTCGGTGTCCTCGATGACCACGACATTGGGGCCCTGCCCGGCCGCGACATACTCGTAATATTCCATGCGCAAGGCCCGCACCTCGGCCGCCGGCTTCTGGGCCGGCGAGGAGGCGCGGATCTTGGCGGTGCGGGCAAAGCCAACGACCGGCGGCAGGGCGGGATCGGCGCAGACCACGGGCGTCTTGGTGAAACCCTCCGCGGTGCGCCCGCCCATGACATGTTCGAGCGCGTTGCAGACAGTCGGCGTATCGGCCTTGCGCAGGGCGGCGAGGACATCGGGCGAGATGGTTGGCATAGCTGCTACTCTGCCGCCTGCGCCGTGGCCCAGACCGGTGCGGCCGGAGCGGCGGCACCACGGACCACGAAGGCGATGGCATCGGCCGAGGCCGGGTTGCGGAAGCCGTGCGCCAAGCCGATCGGCACGGTCAGCGTATCGCCGGCACCCATGATCAGCTTGCCGTCGGCCCAGTTCACCTCGAGCGTGCCGGACTGCACGAAGATCACTTCCTGCTCGCTGCGGCTATGCGGCGCGATGGTTGCGCCGGTGGCAAGCTTGAGGCGGCGCAGGGCAAAGCCGTGCTGCCAGTGGCCGACGATGGGGCCGGCCGTGAAGCCGTCACCGGCATCGACGTCGCCGATCAGCGCGGCTTCCTCGACGCCCTCGCCGGCCAAAGGCGAGTTCGGGTTGGCCTTCATCTGCTCGGGCTTGAGCGCATATTTTGCCAGCTCGTCCATGGGCGGGGTCGCCAGTTCCTTGAGCTTCTCGGCCGTCGGCGGCTGTTCCAGCTCGGCGCCTTCCGGCACCTTTTCACCCAGCGTCGTGTCGATCAGCTTGCCGCCCTTGAGCAGCTTGAGGCCGAAATCCTCGGCCATCTTGAACACCGACGGCGCCCAGACCACCTTGCCCGGATCGTCATGACCCAGGACCACGTAGAGAAACCCGGTGCCCTCGTCGCGCTTCTCGAAGCCGCGGAACATGTGGGTGGGGACCGTGGCCACGTCGCCCGGCTCGACGTCGAGATAGCCCTCGTCCTTGTTGGCGCCGAAGACGAAGCGCCACTTGCCGGTATGGACCACGAAGGTCTCCGCCGTCAGGTGGCTGTGCTGGGAATTGGTGCAGCCGAAGGGCTGGCGGGCCGCGCCGACATTGAAGCCATGCGCCTCGGGGATATGCACCACCTGAGCGGGGTTTTCCGACACGCCCGGCCCGATGATGGTGAAATTCTCCTTGCGGTCCGAACCCGGCGTGCGCGCATCGATGAAGGCGTTGCGCAGGCCCTTGAGGTCGGCATAGCGCACCAGGCGCTTTTCCATTTCAGTCTGGGTCCATTTGGTCATGGGTCAGTCCTTTCACTCGCAAACGGGGATAATTTTTGCATTCGTATGCACAGCGCGCGCTAAATGCGCGGAATCATTGGCCATCCGGCTCCGCAGGTCGGCGAGGCGCGCGGGGATGGCCATCACGACTCCCTTGGCCGGTAGATCTGCTGGCCGTCGCGCTCGACGATGCCGCTGCTGGGCAGCCGGGCCGAGGTCCGCACCACGAGATCGCCGTTGAGAATGCGGTGCTCGGCTTCGATGTCGCCGCTGGCGATCTGGTCCATCAGGATATCGACCGTGGCTTCGACCATGCGCTTGAGCGGCTGGCTCATCGAGGTGATGCCATAGGAGGTCCAGCGCGCCGGGCCGACATCGTCATAGCCGACCAGCGAGAGGTCCTGCGGAATATTGAGCCCGAACTCGTAGCGCGCCACATCCATGACGGCGACGGCCATGTGATCATTGGCGACGAACAGGGCTTCGGGCCGGTCGGGCCGCGAGAGCATCTTGCGCGCCGCGGTCTCGGCATCGATGCGCGAATAATTGCCGGTCTCGATGGCAACATCGGTGATGCCGTGGGCAGCGAGGCCCTCGATGAAGCCCTGCTGGCGGTCGCGGTTGGTCGAGGAGTTTTCGAGGCCTGCAATATATCCGAAGCTCTTGTGCCCGCCGGCCACCAGGAAGTCGGCAATGCGCTTGCCCCCTTCCCTGTTTCGGGTGGTGACGCTCGACACCGCGTCGCGCTCGGTGGTGCGGTTGAACAGCACGACCGGAATGCCGGCCGTGGCGCATTCCTCGGACAGCTCGGACGACAGCGAGGTCGAGGCCAGGATGATGCCGTCCACGCGATACTGCATCAGCTGGTCGAAGACCGGATCGCTGTCACGGTCCATGAAGCCGGTGAACAGCAGCAGGTGATAGTTCTCGGCGGCGAGGGCGCGTCCGAGCTCTTCGAGCACGTCGGGATAGAACAGGTTTTCGAGATAGGCCATCACCACGGCGATGATGCGCGAGCGGTTGGTGATCAGCGAACGGGCAATGGCATTGGGCCGGTAGCCGAGCTCCTTGGCCGAGGCCAGCACCTTCTGCCGCGTCTTGGACGAGATGGAAGCGCCGGGCGTGAAGGTGCGCGAGACGGCCGATTGCGACACGCCCGCATGCTCGGCGACCTGCGAGGAGGTCACCCCCGGCTTCTTGTTTACTCCGCCGTCCATCCGCCATCCACCAGAAGGGAAGCGCCGGTCACCAGGGACGCGGCATCGGAGGCCAGGAACACGATCGGTCCCATGATGTCTTCGATCCGGCCCAGGCGGCCGAGCTTGATCTTGGAAAGAACCCAACTCCGGAATTCGGGATCGCTGAGGTTCTTCGCCGTCAGTTCGGTCTCGATGAAAGTCGGGCAGACTGTATTGACCCGGATATTATGGGCACCCAGCTCGATAGCCATGCCCTTGGAGAGGCCTTCAACAGCAGACTTGCTGGCGGCATAGACCGCGCGGTTGGGGCCGGCAACGTGGCCCATCTGCGACGAGATATGAATGATCGAGCCCGGCAGGCCCGCTGCCACCAGTCGGGCCACCACGGCCTGCGAGACAAACAGGGTGGCCGAGAGATTGAGGTCCATCACGAGCTGGTAGTTGGCCTCGGTGATGTCGAAGAAGCTGGAATGGCGTGCCGTACCGGCGGAATTGACCAGCACCTGGAAGGGTTCGACATCGTCGACAAAGGCCTTGATCGTCGCGGTGTCGGTGATGTCGAGCGCTACGCCCTCGGCAGCCAGGCCGGCATCGGCCATCTGGTTGACCACCGTTTCGATGTCGGCTGAGGTACGAGCCGCGATGGTCACGGCAGCGCCGGCCTCCGCCAGCGCCACCGCAGCACCCAGCCCGATGCCGCGCGTGCCCCCGGTGACGAGGGCACGCTTGCCGTCGAGGCGAAAGCTGGGGGTGCGCGGCAGGGTCATGCTATTCGGCAGCCTCGATATGCGGCGTTGCGCCGGTGCCATAGGGGATATTGCGCCCGCCATAGCGGCGCACGCGGATATTGGCCTGTTCGGCATGGCCGACAAAGCCTTCGAGCATCGACAGGCGCGAACCATATTCGCCGATCATGGCCGAAGCCGCGTCGGTCGTGACGGTCTGCCACGTACAGGTTTTCATGAACTTCCCCACCCACAGACCACCCGTATAGCGCGCCGCCTTCATCGTGGGGAGGGTATGATTGGTGCCAATGACCTTGTCGCCATAGGCGACATTGGTGCGGGGCCCAAGAAACAGCGCGCCGTAATTGGTGAGATTGTCGCGGAACCACATGTCGCGGTCGGTCATGACCTGCACATGCTCGGAGGCAATCCGATCGGCCTCGACCAGCATTTCGGCATAGTCCTCGCAGACGATCACCTCGCCATAGTCGGCCCAGGATTTCCGCGCGATTTCGCCCGTGGGGAGGATTTCAAGCAAGCGCTCGATCTCGGCCATGGTTTCGCGCGCCAGCTTCTCCGAATTGGTCAGCAGGATGGCGGGGCTGGTCGGGCCGTGCTCGGCCTGCCCCAGCAGGTCAGTGGCGCAGATTTCCCCGTCCACCGTCTCATCGGCAATGACCAGGGTTTCTGTGGGTCCGGCAAAGAGGTCGATGCCGACACGGCCGAACAGCTGGCGCTTGGCTTCGGCCACGAAGGCATTGCCGGGGCCGACCAGCATGTCGACCGGATCGATGCTCTCGGTGCCGATGGCCATGGCGCCGATGGCCTGGATGCCGCCAAGCACGTAGATTTCATCGGCACCGGCCATCGCCTGTGCGGCGACGACGGCCGGTGCCGGCTTGGCTCCGAAGGGTGGAGCGCAAGTGATGACGCGCTCGCAGCCGGCCACCTTGGCGGTGATCACCGACATGTGGGCAGAGGCGAGCAGCGGATATTTGCCGCCGGGGACGTAGCAGCCCACGGCATTGATCGGGACATGCTTGTGGCCGAGCGTCACGCCGGGCAGTGTCTCGACCGACAGATCGGTCATGGTCGCGCGCTGGGCCTTGGCGAAATTGCGCACCTGGGTCTGCGCGAATTCGATATCCACCAGGTCCTGGTCGGTGAGCTGGGCCATGCAATCGTCGATCTCGCGCTGGCTGAGGCGGAAATCGGTGCGGTCCCACTTGTCGAACTTCTGCGACAGCTCGCGCACGGCCGCATCGCCACGCTTTTCGATATCGCCAAGGATGGCCTCTACCGTCGCGCGAACCTGGCGATCCGCCTCGGCCCGCTCCTCGACATCCTTACCGCGCTTGAGCCAGACTGGCATTTGTCGCTCCCGTATTCTTGCTGCTGTTCATATTGCATACGTATGCAAATTTGTAAACCAAGACCATGGTCGAAGGCCGAGACCCTCGCCAGATCAGGTCAGACTTGGTGGTCGCTGGACGGCGTGATCGGTGGCGCGCTCGAAGGCGTCGCCGATCTGGACGATCCGGGCTTCATCGTGATGCCGGCCAATGATCTGCATGCCGATGGGCAGGCCCTGATGGAAGCCCACGGGCAGTGCCAGCACCGGATGGCCGCTGACATTGAAGCCGATGGTCCGCATGGGCGTCCACACCGCCTCCTTCTCGAACGGAGCCGCCAGCAGGGCCGTGGTCAGTGCGCCGACGGTGATGATGGCATCATGCCGCTCCAGCAGGCGATCGACCGAGTCGCGGAACAGCTGCCCTGCCCGCCTGGCTTCCGCCAAGTCACTGTCGCTGACGGCAACGCCGGCCGCCAGGCTCAGGAAGGCGCGGCGTCCATAGGCGTCAGGGTGATCGCGCAGCGCCGCCGCGTGATAGTCGAAGCTCTCGCGATGCAGGATCGCGGCGGCGGCGACCTCGATGGCGTAATAGTCGGGCAGTTCGATTTCCTCGACCACCGCGCCAAGCTCGGACAGCGTCGAGAGGGCTGCATCCATGGCGGTCAGGACCGCGGGCATGGTCTGGCTGTCGCTGGCGAAAAAGTTGCGGGCATAGCCGATACGCAGGCCCCGGACGGGCTCGCCGATCAGCCGCGCGGCCTTGCTGCCGGCTATGACATCGAGCGTCACCGCCGCTTCGGCCACGGTGGCGCTGATCGGACCAACGTGATCCATGCTGGTCGCCATCGGCAGGACGCCGGCATTGGGCACTGTGCCAAAGGTCGGCTTGAGGCCGACGACGCCACAATAGAAGGCCGGGCCACGCAGCGAGCCGCCAGTATCGGTGCCCAGCGTGGTGCGCAGCAAGCCACTGGCCACCGCGGCCGCACTGCCCGAGGACGAGCCGCCGGTGATATGGTCGAGGCTCCAGGGGTTGCGGGCCGGCGGGAACAGGCCGGACGTGTCGGGCCCAACCGTGCCCCATTCATAGGTCGCCAGCTTGCCGATCAGCACGGCGCCGGCTTCGATCAGCCGGGTGACAACCGCGGCGTCCGCTTCCGACACTGCCTCGGCGCGGCCCGGCGCGTCGGCTGTGGTCGGCAGACCAGCAACATCGATCAGGTCCTTGAGGCCGACGGGTATGCCGTGCAGCGGTCCCCGATCCTGCCCGGCGGCCAGTTCGGCGTCGGCCCTGGCAGCATGGGCCAGAGCGCGTTCGGCGGTGACTCGATAGAAGCTGCGATAGGCGCCGTCGCGGGCGGCGATCCGATCAAGGCAGGCCTGGGTGAGGGCCACCGACGTCAGCCGACCGTCGCGCAGGCGCCTGCCCTGCTCCAGAAAACTCAGGTCCAGTATCGCCGACAGGTCTTCTTCTTGTGCCGGAAAGGTCTCGGCCAGGCCTGCAATGCCGTCGCCCATCCAGGCGGCCAGCTTGAAGACGCTGCCGCTTTCATGCGGCGACAATGCGATGCCATGCTGCGCTAGGCTGGCCTCGAACGCCGCGCGGCGCTGCTCATTGGGGTCGATGGCCAGGGCTGGCTCCTGCGCAGACATGTCAGATGCCGGCCACGATACGCGTACCGGTGGCCCGGTCAAACAGATGACAGGCCGCAGGCGGGATATTGACCTTGGCGACGTCGCCGATCTCGGCGCGATAATCCTTGCCCACCTTGATCGAGACCAGTTCGCCGGCCACGCGCATGGAGAGCATGGTCGCCTCGCCCAGCAGCTCGACCGTGTAGATTGGTGCCTCGATCTGGCCCATGTCGGTGGCCAGCGTCGCATCCTCGGCGCGGAAGCCGAGCGTGACCGGCCCCTTGACGCCCCTGGACAGTCCCTCGACGCGAATGCCGGCGGCGCTGAAGACGCCATCGGCGATGTCGCCGTGCACAAGATTCATGGCGGGCGAGCCGATGAAGCTGGCGACAAAGGTATTGGCCGGGCGGTCGTAGATTTCCATCGGCGTGCCGACCTGCTGGATCAGCCCCTTCTGCATCACCACGACGCGATCGGCCAGCGTCATGGCCTCGATCTGGTCATGCGTCACATAAATGGTGGTGCGCTTGAGCGTGTGGTGCAGGTTCTTGATCTGCGCCCGGGTCGAAACGCGCAGCTTGGCGTCGAGGTTGGACAGCGGCTCGTCCATCAGGAAGGCATTGGGCTCGCGCACGATGGCGCGGGCCAGGGCCACGCGCTGGCGTTGGCCGCCGGACAGGGCTGCGGGCCGGCGCTGCAGGAAATCGTCGAGCTCCACCATCTTGCTGGCCGCCATGACGCGCTCATGGTGCTGCTCGGCCGGCACCTTGCGCACCTTGAGCGGGAAGCGGATGTTCTCGTAAACGGTCATGTTTGGGTAGAGGCCATAGCTCTGGAACACCATGGAGATGTCCCGGTCCTTGGGCTCGAGCTTGTTGACCAGGCGATCGCCGATCCAGATCTCGCCTTCGGTGATGTCCTCCAGGCCTGCGATCATGCGCATGGTCGTGGTCTTGCCGCAGCCCGAAGGCCCCAGCAGGACCAGGAATTCCTGGTCGGCGATGTCGAGGTTGAAATTGTCGACCCCGACGAAGTTGCTCCAGCGCTTGGACACATTCTTGAGACGGATCTGAGCCATCTGGATTACCCCTTAACAGCGCCGGCGGTGAGCCCGCTGACGATCTGGCGTTGGAAGAAGAGCACGAGGATGAAGAGCGGCACGGTGGCCGAGACCACGGCGGCGACGGCATACATGACGTTGCCTGCCTCCTGCACCGAGCCGAGAAAGCTCGAGATCTTGGGCACCATGGTCTGGTTGTCGGCGCTCAGCAGCATCGAGGTGGTGGCGAAGTCGTTATAGGCGAGCAGGAAGCTGAACAGGCCCGTCGTGACGACGCCCGGCCACATGACCGGAATGATGACGCGGCGGAAGGCCTGGAAGCGCGAGCAGCCGTCGACCATGGCGCTTTCGTCGAGATCCTTGGGGATCGACAGGAAGAACGAGTGCAGCATCCACAGCGTGAAGGGCTGGTTGATCGCCACCAGCACGATGATGGACGTGGGCAGCACGCCCCAGATATTGAGCTGGAAGAAGGGCAGCAGATAGCCCGAGACCAGGGTGATATGCGGCATGGCGCGGAATACCAGCGCCGCAATGAGGATCCAGAAGGCATAGCGCTGCCCCGAGCGCGCCAGGGCATAGCCGCCCAGCGTGCCCAGCGTCAGCGAGATCACAGTGACGCTGACGGTGACAATGGCGGTATTGCCGACGGCGCGCCAGAATTCGCGCGTCACCCAGGCACCGTAATAGCCATCGCCGGTGAAGGCACTGCCAGTCTGGGCCTGCGTATAGGTGCCGAAAATGGCATTCCACCAGCTCTCGCGGGAGAAGAAGTCCGGCTCGACCTTGAACGATCCCCACACCGTCCAGACAAAGGGGAATGCGGCGAGCACCACCCAGAACACGATGAACACCGTGATCAGCAGGTTGAGCGGCAGCGGGCGCTTCTGGGTTTGCGTGGCTTCGGACATGTCAGACCACCTTGTGGTTGAATTCGCGCCAGGTGCGGATCAGCACCGGGGTGAGCAGGATGATGACGCCGATAATGGTGAGCACCGAGGTCGCCCCGGCCGAGCCGAAGAGCTGCGCATCGCCGCTGAGGTCATTGAAGATCATCCAGCTCAGCGAGGTGGCATTGGCCTCGGCGGAAAAGCCGACGATCGGTTCGAAGACGCGGAAATTGTCCATCAACTGCACCAGCGCCACGAAGGTGGCGAGCGGCATCAGGTGCGGGATGATGACGTAGCGGATGCGCTCCCAGCGGCTGGCGCCATCGATCATGGCCGATTCCAGCGTATCGCCGGGCACGGTCTGCAGGCCGGCATAGAAGACCACGAAGCTGAAGGGGGCATTGCTCCAGACGCCGTAGAACAGCAGCGACGCCCAGGTCAGCACGGGCGATGCCCGCAGCGACAGGGTCGGATCATTGAACAGGTTCTGCAGCGAGGCGCCGATGATGCCGTTGGACTGGATCATCCAGTAGAGGATCAGCGAACCCACCAGCGGAGTGATGATCATCGGCAGCAGCGAGAAGAAGATCACCGGCCCCTTGATCGCCTTTGGGACGGCATTGACCGCCAGCGCGATGACAAAGCCCAGCGCCATGGCGAGCGGCGTCACCACGAAGCAGAAGACAAGGGTGAAGGATAGCGCCTTGTAGAAGGGCAGATTGTAGATGCGGCTGACGACGTCGCCGAAGCCGGCATTGCTGGAGAGGATCTGGCCGATCTCGTTGACCGCCAGGTGCCCGCGATTGAGGTAGGTGCCCAGCCCGTTGAACTGGCCCATGGGCTGTTCCTGCTCGAGCTGCTGCATGGCGGCGGTATCGACCCGCACCTCCTTGGTACACCCGCCGAAGGGCTGGCAGTTCTCCACCTCGACCAGGACGCGCGGATGCTCGACATGCAGGCTCTGCACCACCACCGAGACGATGGGCAAAGCGATGAACAGCACCATGGCGATCAAGGACGGGAGAATGAAGGCAAAGAATGTCTTGTGTGGCATCAAGGCCCCCGGAAGCAGAGCTGGCGAGTATTGGCTGCCTTCGGCTTGTCGCGCTGAAGGAGCAGTCGACACCCTCCCCTTGTGGGAAGGGATCGGGTGGGGTGGTTTGGCTCCGATATCCGGGCTCTCGCCATCCCCTCCCAACCTCCTTCAAGAAGAGGTGCCGTTCGGTGCCTGGGGCGACAGCGCCCCAGGCGAAGCTTATCCTACAGGTACCCGCCTTCCTTGGCGGCGGTATCATAGGCGGCCTTGACGTCGGCCAGGGCCTGGGCGGCGTCTTCCGTGCCGGCCATGAACTCGGCCAGTTCGGACGACAGCGCGGTATGCAGCAGGCCCATATAGGGCTGCATCGGATAGGCACGAGCACCGGCATTGGCGGTGGCGATCACGCCCACAGCGGCCGGGCCGGGTTCGTAGCCGGCGACCAGCCAGGTGGCGACCGCCGGGTTGGCGGCAACCATTTCCGGGCTGATGCCGTGGACCATGGCCTGGAAGGACGCGGCAGCGTCTTCATCGGAGATGTTCTTGGCGATGGTGAAACCATCCCACCACAGCGCAACCGCCGGGATGGAGCCGCCACCGATGGTCGGGGCCGCGGCCAGCACGGTGTTTTCCACCACGCCTTCGGCAGCACCCTCGTCGTCGATCGTGGCACCGGCCAGCGAGCCCCACTCGACCATCATGGCGGTGTTGCCGGCTTCATACTCGGCCTTGATGGAATTGGCATCGAAGGTCAGGTAGTCCGGGTCCATATAGGCCGTGAGGGCACGCATGGTCTCGAGGACCTTGAGGCCGTTCTCGTTGTCGATGGCCAGTTCAGCCGAACCGGGCGCAAAGAACTCCGCGCCGGTGCCGAGATAGGCATTGACGAATTCGGCGGCGAGGTCCCAGCCCGGCTTGACCGAGGCGGCGACCGGATATTCCATGATGCCGGCATCCTTGATCGCCTTGGCGGCGGCCAGGATGTCTTCATAGGACTTGGGCTCGGCAAGGCCGGCCTGGTCCAGGATATCCTTGCGATAGAACAGGTGTTGGGCATTGCCCATGAAGGCGACGGCCATGGTCTTGCCGTCGATCTTGATCAGCTGGTTGGGCTGCAGCGAAGCGCCATACTGCGCGACCAGGTCGTCGAGCGGGCGGATCAGGTCGTCATTGAGCAGCGGCACGATGGAATTGTTGGCCACCACGGCGACGGTATATTCGGCCGGATTGATCGAGAGCGCCGGGACCTGCAGGTTCTTGTGCTCGGCATTGGCATTGGCCGTGACGGTCACGCCGTCGGTGGCGCACTCTTCGGCGGTGGTATTCACCAGGCGCAGGGCCTCGAAGTCATTGGAGAGAATACGGACCGAGCCCGCTCCCTCGATGCCGCAATCGGCAAAGGCTGCGCCGGCGGTGAGGCACAGGACCCCAAGCGATACGGTCGTCTTCAACATAAGCTTCATTTCGTTCTCCTGACGGTGAACGGCGCTCTCTTTGCTCAGTGCGCCGACCATCCCCTGTTGTCGTTTACGCTCCCGCGGCCGGCTCGGGTCTCTTGATCCACTCGCCCCGATCCAGCCCTTGTCTTTCCGCACAGCACAATTGGTAAGCGGCATTGCATACGAATGCAATCCCTTTTGCATGCGTATGCAAAGACGCGCGTTGGAGCCGGGTCTTGGTTGACGATTGCGTTGCCTAATGGCCGGCAAACCCTGAGGTGCAGAATATGCCCGCACCGCATGCTCCGCCAGAAGTGACTTGCCCGGACGCCACTCTTGGCCCAGCCTCTGGCGATGGAGATTGCGATATGATCAAGGGCTTCATGCTGGCCGCGGTCATGACCTTGGGGACCGCTACATCCGCCATGGCCGCCTGCCCCAGCCAGGTCCCCGGCTCGACCATCGAGGCCATCAAGGCCAATGAGCAGCGCGTCCTCTGCCTGCTGCGCGAGGTGGAAGCAGCGGCGCAACAGCGCCAGTACGAGTCCCAATTGAAGGCGCTGGAAAACTCCGTCCGGGACCTGCAACTGCAACAGCGCTTCAACGCCATGCCCAGCTTCACCGCGCCCGCTCCGTTCGTCCCGCCAATGCTCTGACGTCAGCCCATCAAGGCCCACGCCCAACGGCAGGTCCCGCCTGTGCAGCCTGTCCTCCCGCGTGAGAAAACCTGGCGGGACTGATCGGTCATCTGTGCTCCGCTTTCAACCGCGCGCGAATCCTTGGTTTTGACACCATGTTGGGCTGTCATCGCCGGCGTAGTGCAAGTCTTCCGGCCAAATGGACCGGAAAAACCGACAGAGGAGAAACAAATGACCATGCGAGCCAAAACGGCGCTCAAGATCGTCGACGAGGATCATCAGCAAATGGAGGCGACAATTCTGGAAGCTTCCAAGCAAGCCGCACCCATGGTGCAGCGCCTCGCGACGCATCGCGACCGCATCGATCTGGCGATCAAGGAGCTCGAAAGCGAGCGCTTCGAACTGATCTCACGGCGTGACCACCTGCGTCGCCAGGCCGAGGCCGTAGATCAGGGTTTCGCGATGCATATCGAGGACATTGAAGCCACGTTGAAGCTCTATGAAGGCGGTTTGAACTCGATTGCGGTCACGCATTAGTTGCCCAATCGGACGCCAGCGATCCAGCCGGACCGCCAGGGAGACGGGAGTGCTCTAGTGCGGCTACCAGACTGCCCGGTTGGATCGATGAGATAAGAAAAGCCTGTTGCGACTTCGCGGTCAGCGGCGTTGCGCTGACACCAATCCCAAGACATGCCTGCGCCCGATCTCGACTTGCGCCGCGTTTGCCATCCACCGGGTGTGATGGGCAAGCCGGGCGCCGGGCGCGCTGCCCTTGCCTCACAGTCCGAAAAAAAGGCGGCCCATAGGCCGCCCTCACCGATATTTGATCGCCAGTGGCGCTTACTGGGCGGCCGGTGCAGCCGGCGCGGCTTCTGCGGGCGCAGGTTCGGTCGCAGTAGGGGCGGCTGGTGCAGTGGTTGCAGCAGGCGCCGCGGGGGCGGCGGCAGGCGCGGGCGTGGCTGCGGCGGGCGCAGGCGCGGTGGCTGCCGGTGCGGGTGCCATGGCTGGGGCCGTCTCGACGGGCGCTGCAGGCTCGGCGGGCGTATTGACGGTGGTGTTCGTTGTCACCGAGGCGGGGGCCTGGTTCTGCGTATTCATGAAATAGACGACGGCGATCAGAGCGACGACGGCGACGAGAATGCCAATAATCCAGTTTCTGTTCATGCACTGCTTCCTTTGTGGTGTGGGACGCGAGCTATACGCTAAAGCCGCAGCCGCGTCGGACTATTCGACGGCTCACGGATAAACAGAGGTCCTGACCCGCAGGCGCGGCTGGCTTGTGGACGTTCAGGATCAGAAGTCGAAGCCCATCTGCGACACCGGCGCTGCCCGCCGCGCCTTGGGGGGTGCCGGCTCCGGTGGCCGTTCAACGACTGGGGCCGGCGTTGCCAAAGGAGTCTGTGTGACCTCGACAACTGCCGGAGGGTCAGTCGCCAGCGGCGCCAGTTCACCCAGCCAGTCCGCCACGGGCCGCAACCGCTTAATATGCAAGGCATAGAGGTTTTCGCGGCCCGACTTCTTCTCGCTGATCAAGCGCGCCTGCTTGAGCACGCGCAGGTGGCGGGAGATGGCCGGGCGGCTGATATCAAACGATGCCGCGAGCACATGCACCGGCTTGGGTCCATCGCGCAGGATTTCGATGATGCGGCAACGCGTTGGGTCGGCCAGCGCGACAAGGATGGCAATCGGGGGCATGCGGACTTCCGGAACGTGGTCTCATCCCCAGTAGTAACGCAGGTGTTACCCGTCAAGCATGCCCCTTGTGACGCAACCGGTTATTCACCAGATGCGTTGTGGCACGCTTTACGATGGCGCAAGATGCTCGTCGCGGCGCAATAATCTGGTCACTTCCCTGCGCCAAGCTCGGGGTCAAAGGAGAACGATCCCAGTGCAACACATTCCGTCCGGCTATTCATGGTGGAGTCGCGAGCAGCGCCCCTTCACCACCGCGGAAAAGGTGGCGGATGGCGTCGTCCATATCCTCGGCCTGATCGTCGCCATTGCGGCGGGTTCGGTGCTGCTGGCCTTTGCGATCATCGAGACGGCGCCCGAAGCTGTGCCCGCACTGGCAGTCTATATCGGCTCGCTTGTGGCGGTGCTGGGCGTGTCCATGGCCTATAATCTCTGGCCGGTCTCGCCGATCAAGATGTGGTTGGCCCGGCTCGACCAGGCGGCCATTTTCCTATTCATTGCCGGCACTTACACGCCTTTCCTTGCCGTACTTGGCGGCACCACCGCGGGCGTGCTGATGACCACCTTTGTCTGGGGGGCCTCGCTGATCGGGGTGGCCCTGAAGCTGATCGTGCCCGAGCGCTTCGGCCGGCTGGCCATCGCGCTCTACCTCGCGATCGGCTGGAGCGGCATCCTGGTGTTCCAGTCCCTGGCACAGACCCTGCCCAATTCGACGCTGTGGCTATTGCTGGCCGGCGGAGTGACCTATTCCCTCGGGATCATCTTCCACCTTTGGGAACGGCTCAAGTTCCAGAACGCGCTGTGGCATGTCTTTGTCGTGGTCGGCGCGAGCCTGCATCTCTGGGCGGTGATCGACTGCATGGTCATTCACCGGCTGTAGTCAGTCGGCCGCAATCCGGTCGTGTTCCATCCTGTCGCCCGGCTGCAGGCCGATCTCAACCGAGCGGCCACCCGGGATTTCCAGCACATATTGCACCGGACCATCCGAGGGGATGGAGGTGACGTCATGCGGGCGCGCATTGACGTGGACATTCCTGACCAGCCCATCGGCGCCGACGAAGATCATGTCGAGCGGGATGAAGGTGTTGCGCATCCAGAAGGAAACCGGCCGCTCTTCCTTGAAATCGAACAGCATGCCGGCATCGTCGGCCAGCTCGGTGACGAACATCAGCCCCTGCGCGCGGCTTTCCGGGGTGTCGACCACCTGCACGTTGAAGCTGTATTCCCCGGTCGCTGTCTGCAGTACCAATTTGGATTCGTCGGCGAGGATCGCGGTCGGCAGGGCCAACAGGGCAAGGGCGATCACCGCACCGGCGTGGCGCAGCGCCGGGGCAAGGCCTTGGGCAGACAATATCATGGCAGCATTCCTAGTGGGAGGACGGCGCGTCGCCCCAACCATCGGGCCGGATTTCGGCGACCATAAGGCCCTTGGGACCATTGCCGTAGCGAACCAGCACGAACTGGCCCGGCCGCAGCTCGGTAATGCCGAAGCGGCGCAGCGTTTCCATATGCACGAAGATATCCGGCGTGCCCTCACCGGCCGACAGGAAGCCGAAGCCGCGGATGCGATTGAACCATTTCACCTCGAGCCGGACCATGCCGGAGGTCGGTTCCACCACGACATGGGTGCGGGGCGCAGGCATCTGGGCCGGGTGACGGGCCGTGGATTCGTCCATCGACACGATGCGGAAGGCCTGCAGGCCCCCGGGGCGATTGAGCGCCTCGACAACGATGCGCGCGCCCTCATAGGCCGTCTGGTAGCCGTCGCGGCGCAGGCAGGTCACGTGCAGCAGCACGTCGGCCAGGCCGTTATCGGGGACAATGAAGCCGAACCCCTTGCCGGCGTCGAACCATTTGATGGAGCCAGAAATCTCGATCGTGTCGAGGCCGGAATCCCCGGCGGGAGCAGAAGCGCTGGAATGGCCCGCCGAATCCGTGTCGTGTGACACGGCTGCAGCGTCTTCGCTATCGCCAGTAAACTTGGCCCCCATGCTCCCCAAAGCCCTTCGCACTCGCCCCGCAACTGCGAGGTACTCCACAAGACAGGACGCTACTGTGTCCGATTCAAACGCAATTGTTAAGAGTCTGTTTGGAATTGCATTGGTTGCCGCAGCGCCGCGGTCTTGCTAGGCCAGCGGCAATCGATTTCAAGAAGGAGCATTTGCCGTGAAATATCTGCACACGATGGTTCGGGTGACCAATGTCGAGGAGAGCCTGCGCTTCTACTGCGAGGGCCTTGGGCTCGAAGAGGTGCGACGCACGGAAAACGAGAAGGGTCGCTTCACCCTGATCTTCCTGCGCGCGCCGGGCGATGCGGGCGGCGAGGTCGAGCTCACCTACAACTGGGACCCGGAAGAATATACCGGCGGGCGCAATTTCGGCCACCTGGCCTACCGGGTGGACGATATCTACAAGCTCTGCCAGCATCTTTCCGACATGGGCGTGACCATCAACCGGCCGCCACGCGATGGCCACATGGCTTTCGTCCGTTCGCCGGACGGCATCTCGGTCGAACTGATCCAGGACGGCACCCTGCCCCCGCAGGAGCCATGGCTGTCCATGCCCAATACCGGCAAGTGGTAAGCCGCGCCCGACAGCCGCTAACGCTTCGCTAACCGTGGCGCTTAGCCTGCGGTTAGCGAAAAGGATCGTATTTTAGCGACTTCACAAACGGGCCATTGCCTGTTGCCCAAGGGCAACAGGTGGTCACTCGGAAGTTGCCATGCCCCTCTCGATCCGCTCTCTTCTCGCCATTGTCCTGACTGCGCTGACCCTGGCAGCCTGCATGCCCATGGCCATGTTTGCCAGCGGCAGCGGCGCAGCCTATTCGGGCAAGAAGAGCGACTGGGGCACCTATGTCGCCAGCAATGAGGTCAACGCCCTCTGCCTCTCGCCCAAGCTGCGATTCCTGATCTGGGAATTCGAGGGACAGTTCGGACGCAAGGTCATCATGAGCTCGGGCTACCGGGATGGCCGGCACAATGCGGCAGCCGGCGGCGCGGACAATTCCTACCACACCAAGTGCATGGCGGCCGATTTCTACATTCCGGGCGTCGACAAGCAGCAGTTGATCGCCTTCGCCATGCACCGCAGCAGCGCCGGCGGGCTGGGCTGCTATCCGGGCCGGCAATTCATCCATGTGGACGTGCGCGACAGGCCGCGCGGCTATAATCGGCCCGTCACCTTCTCGGGCTGTTGAAAAATTTGGCTTTATGGCCGCAAATGGGTTGCACATCCCAAATCACCCAACTATACGACCACCAGCGCTTAGGCGCCCTTCGTCTATCGGTTAGGACGGCACCCTTTCACGGTGCAGAGAGGGGTTCGACTCCCCTAGGGCGTACCATTCCCTCCTTGCGGGAAATGACATAGACTAAGCCGACTTGTTCCTAGGTCCGCGGCCATCGTCTATCGGTTAGGACGGCACCCTCTCACGGTGCAGAGCGGGGTTCGATTCCCCGTGGCCGTACCAGGAACCCTCCCCCACAAGAAAACTGCCAGCATGCTTGCGGCAAATGCGCCAGCTGCTGCCGGTTTGCCGCCCATCCACTGATCCATTGCACGACGCTTCGCGTAGGAGGGTTACGCAGGCGGAGCAGCCGATGTATGCCGTAGTTATGACCAATTCAGATATGGGCGCGCCGCCCCCGCCGACCGAATTGCCAGACCCGGCCGGGCTCGTGCAGCGCATTGCTACGCAGCAGGACCGCGCCGCTCTGGCCGCGCTGTTCAATCTGTTCGGCCCGCGCGTAAAGTCCATGATGCTCAAGCTGGGAGCCGGCGAGGCGCTGGCCGAAGACCTGGTACAGGAGACGTTTCTCACCGTCTGGCGCAAGGCGGCGCTCTATTCCAGCCAGCGCGGCGCAGCAAGCACCTGGATCTTTACCATCGCCCGCAACCTGCGCATCGACCAGTTGCGGCGCCAGTCCAACCGGCCCTACGAGGATCTCGAAAAGGTCACGCTCGAGAGCGACGCGCCCCTGGGGAGCATGCTTGTCGAACAGAATCAGGTAGTTGCCCGCGTGACCGCCGCGCTCGAAACGCTCTCAGCCGAGCAGCGCGACGTGATCCGCCTCAGCTTCATCCATGATATGCCGCACGCCCAGATTGCCGAGACCACCGGCATCCCCCTGGGCACAGTGAAATCGCGACTTCGTCTCGCCTATGAACGGCTCCGGCCTTTGCTGGAGGACCTGCAATGATCCAACACCACCCCGATATCGCCACCCTGATGGCGTTCAGCGCCGGCACGCTTGATGGCCCTTATGCCACGGTTGTGGCGACGCATCTGGCCATGTCAGATGGCGGGCGGGAGACGTTGCGCCACATGGAAACCATCGGTGGCGCCCTGCTGACGGCGGAACCTGCTGCCGAACTGTCAGCCGGCGCGCTCGATCGGTTGCTCGGATCTGTAGGCGAGGACCAGATTTCCGTCGCGCCGCGCGCGGAGCGCAGCGCCAATGAGCTTCCCCTGCCCCTGCAACCCTTCCTGCCCAAGGGGCTGGATGGCGTCCGCTGGAAGTGGACCGGGCCGGGTGTTGCCACGGCCGACCTCGCCTGGGGCGACGACGGCAAGTCGCGGCTGATGCTGCTGCGCGTCGCCGGTGGCCGGCGTGTGCCCGAGCATGGTCATGGCGGGCACGAGTTGACGCTGATCCTGCAGGGAGCCTATCGCGACCGCTTCGGCGTCTTCGCCAAGGGCGACATTGCGGACCATGACGAGGATGTAGAACACCAGCCGATCGCCGAGCCGGGTGAAGACTGCATCTGCCTTGTTGCCGTCGACGCAAAGCTGACGTTCCGTGGGCGGCTGATGCGGGCATTGCAGCCCATGTTCGGAATATGAGAATGCAGCCGGGCGTGGCCTGGATCATCGGCGGCGGTTCGGGGATCGGCGCGGCCGTTGCTCGCCTACTGGCCAAGCGCGGCTGGACGGTGGCCATTTCCGGCCGCCGGGCGGATAAGCTGGACGAGGTTGCGTCGGCCCATTCGACCATTCGCCCCTACCCGCTCGACGTGACCGATGGCGAGGCGATTGCGGCGACGGTGACCAGGATCGCCCAGGAGCTGGGCCATATCGATCTCTTCATCTTCGGTGCCGCTGCATGGCAGCCAATGGATGTTGGCGACTATGCGTTCGACAAGTTCGCCAAGATCGTGGACACCAACTATCTGGGCGTCATCCGGGTGGCCAACCCGCTGCTGGCGCAGATGGACAAGCAAGGCGGCGGGCACTTTGCCGTCATCGCCTCGGTCGCGGGCTATTTCGGCCTGCCGCGCTCGGCGGCCTATTCCTCGACCAAGGCCGGGTTGATCAATCTGCTCGAGACGATGCGGACCGAACTGGCGCCGCGCAATATCAAGGTGCGAATGATCGCGCCGGGTTTCGTCAAGTCCGAGCTGACCGACAAGAACGACTTCCCCATGCCCTTCCTGATGGAGACCGACGACGCCGCGGAGCGGATCGTCGACGGGCTGACGCAGTCGGACCGCTTCGAGATCGCCTTTCCCAGGCGCATGGTCTGGCTGATGAAGACGATCCGCTGGTTGCCGTATCCGGTATTCTTCTGGCTGACCAGCAAGATGCTGCCGAAGGGCTAGGGGCAGCCAACAGACCCCACCTAGCCTCCCCTGGAAGGGGGAGGGACACATCGAGTTTGGCCGCGATCACGTCACAGCAACAAGCCGGGTGCCTCCCCTTCCAGGGGAGGTCCGGTGGGGGTCTTCCCTACGCCGGCTTGCGATACTGATAGATCCCTACATCGATCGAGCCTTCGGTGAAGCCCGCCTCGCAATAGCTGAGGTAGTAGACCCACTTGCGCTTGAACTCTTCGTCATAGCCGAGCGGGGCGATCATCGGCCAGCGCTCGAGGAAACGTTCGCGCCAGAGCTTGAGAGTCCTGGCGTAGCTCAGGCGGAAAGTCTCGACGTTCTCCAGCACCAGGCCGTATTTCTCGCCGAACTCCTGCATGACCGTCTTGGTCAGCAGCATGCCGCCGGGGAAGATGTAGCGCTGGATGAAATCGGGGCCGCTCTTGTAGCCCTCGAAATCGGCCTCATTGATGGTGATTGCCTGGATTGCGGCGGTGCCGCCGGGCTTGAGCCGATCATGCACGGTCTGGAAATAGCTCGGCCAGTTGTCCTCGCCCACGGCCTCGATCATCTCGATCGAGCCGATATGGTCGAACTGGCCCTCGGTGTGGCGATAGTCCTCAAAGACCAGGGTCGCAAACTCGTCGAGGCCCTGACGGGCCAGGCGTTCCTGCCCGAACTTGAGCTGCTCGGCCGATAAGGTAATGCCGCGCAGATGGGCCTTGTAGTCGCGCGCCACGGTTTCGGCGAAGCCGCCCCAGCCGCAACCGATCTCCAGCACTGAGGAGCCAGGGGTTACGCCTGCCATGTCGGCAACGCGGCGGTATTTGACGAGCTGGGCTTCCTCGAGGCTCTGGTCGCCTGACGTGAAGACTGCCGAGGAATAGGTCATCGAGGGGTCGAGCCACTGGCCATAGAAGTCGTTGCCGAGATCGTAGTGCTCGGCAATGTTCTTCTTGGAACCCTCAAGCGTGTTGCGGCGCGACAGGTGATAATGCAGATCGCCGGCCGCCTTGCGGAAGAAGCCGGGATTGGCCTGATCGAAGGTGTCGCGGTTCTGCAGGAAGAAGCGGAACAGCGCAGTTAGGTCATCGACCTCGATGTCACCATTCATATAGGCCGCGGCAAAGCCGACGGTGCCGCGCTGCATGGCCTCGGTGATAACCCGGAAATTGTTGAGCCGGAGCACGGAGTGCTCGCCTGTCGACGGGTCACCCACGGTGCGGGTCCGGCCATTGGGCAGGATGACCGTGACGGCCCCATGCTTGACCTTGCCAATGAGCTTGCTGCCGATCCGATCGACAGCCCAGGAGGCAAATCGGGTCCACGGCGTAACGCCGGTATTGGTGCTTTCTGCTACGGATTTCGTCATCGTGCCGCTGAATCCAAATATCGCTAGACTTCGCGGCGGCGCTTGGATTGCCGCCTCAACTTGAGTGTCGGCGGTACACCCTTGAGCCACAAAAGCAGTGCTTCCCAGTGTATGCCCGCGACTACTTTAGCGGTCATAAATGGATATGCAAGCAGCAGTTTCAATAGGGTAGCGTCCGTCAGGGGGCGCTGCTCCCCTTCGAAATAGGCCGTCAGCAAACCACCCTCGGCGTCCGAGAGCGTGATGCCGAGAAAGACGGTCTCGGCGGGCTGACGCACCGAAAACCGATAGGCACCCTCCAGCGTGTTGAAGGGCGAGACATAGAAGGCCTTCTTGGCCTCGTGCCGAATCTGGTCGCCGCTGGGCTGTACGGCCGCCTGGTAGAAGTGATGCTCGCCAAAGGTATTGCTGACTTCGTAGGCCATGAATGACGTCACCCCGGCAACGTCCTCACAGAAGTAGACGGTGATGGGATTGAAGGCGAAACCGAAGAGCCGCGGATAGGCCAGCATGCGGATGCGCGCCACGTCCGTTACCCCGGCGGCCGCTGCCTTGCGGCGGATGAAGGCGGCTATGCTCGTGCCGTCGCGCGGGCCAAAATCCCTGGTGAACAGCGACACAAGATTGAATCTATTCAAAGAGAAGAGGCGCAGCTTCTCATGTAGCGAATCAAGCCGGTCGAGATCGACGAGCATCGAGAAGACCCGGTAGCGCAGCGCATGCCGCTTGGGGCGCGCGCGCTTGTGCACGACATCGCCGACATAGATCGCGCCCAGCATGCTGGCCGTATCGTTCACTCCGCCGCCCACAGGCTCTGGTCTCCCTCGACCCAATTATGCGCAATGCGGTCTCGCTGGTGGCCGACCTGCCATGGGCGCTGCAGCGGCCCGATGCGTTCGGCAACCTCAAGCCCCGCCTGCAATCCATCCTCATGGAAACCGTAACCCATCCAGGCACCTGCAAACCAGGAGTTGTTGACCCCCTGGATCTGCCAGAGCTGCGGCTGCATGGCGACGGCTTCGGCGTCAAAGAGCGGATGCTCATAATCGGTTTCGTAGATGATCGAGCCGGGCGCAAATTCCCGATGCGGATTGAGCGTGACGAACAGGCCCTTGGTGGTGGCCAAGGGCTGGAGCTTGTTCATCCAGTAGGTCAGGCTCAGCCCTTCGTCTTCGCCGCTGGCGCGCAGATAGTTCCAGGCCGACCAGAGATGGCGGCGCTTGGGCATGAAACTGGGATCGGAATGCAGGACTGCGCGATTGCGGGAGAAGCGGAACGCCGACAGCACACGCTGCTCGGCCTCTGTCGGATCGGCGATCAGCGCCAGGGCCTGATCGGCATGGGTGGCAAAGACCACCTGGTCAAAATGGCGGTGGCTGCCGTCCTCGAAGTAGATCTCGACGCCCTGCGCATGGCGGCGGACCTGGGCAATCGCCGCGTTGAGCACCGTTTCCATACGGCTCTGCGCGACGAGGCTGTCGATATACTGCCGCGAGCCCGACTTGACGGTGCGCCACTGCGGGCGCCCGAGGACCTGCAGCAGGGAATGGTTGGCGAAGAATTCGATGAAGGTGCGGGCGGGAAAATCGAGCATGCCGCGCGACGGAGTGGACCAGATGGCCGCTGAGATGGGCAGGATATGGTCATCAATGAAGGCGCGGGAATAGCCGAAGCGATCGAGAAACTGGGCGATGGTCAGATCGTCCGGACAGAGCTCGATCTGCTGCTCTGCCTCGCGGAAGAACCGCATGATATCGGCAACCAGCTTCCAGTGGCGCGGCCTGACGATGTTGCGGCGCTGCCCGAACAGGCCCCAGAGATACTCGCCGGAATATTCCATCCGACCCTCGCCCACCGAGACGGCGAAGCTCATGTAGGAGCGGGCTGTTTCCACGCCCAGGTGATCGAAGAACGCGGTGAGGTTGGGGTAGTTCTTCTCGTTGTAGACAATGAAGCCTGTGTCGACTGGAACTGGACCCTGCGGGGTGGGCGCCAGGATCGTGTTGCTGTGTCCGCCGAGTACTGCGTTCTTTTCGAACAGCGTCACTGCATGGGTCTTGGACAGCATCCAGGCCGCTGACAGGCCTGCGATTCCCGAGCCGATCACGGCGATATTCGAGGCAGTCATGTCAGCAGTGTCTCCGAACTATCAAGCAACTGGATACGTGTGGAGATACGCCGTGGATCAGTGGAGAGTTTCGGTCAGCCCTTGGGCCTCGCGAGATCGGTCAGGCGGAACTGAACCTGCTCGCGGCCCTGATAGTGGTCGATTGAGAGGGCGCCGGCAAAATGGAAAGGGGTATCAGAATCGCGCAGCAAGGCGTCGCCGATCGGGGTACTGGCGGCGCGGAAGGCAATGGCCTTGAGGCGGGCACCATCCTCGGAGGTCAGTGTGAAGCTGACATGGCCGCCCTTGCCGACGATCTGCGCAAAGCGGGCGCGATGGGCGGGAAAGGCAAAGACCGGGCTCGGATTGCCCGAACCGTACGGGCCGGCCTTTTCCAGGTCATGCACGAGGTCAAGCGTCGCCCCACGAGCGGTCAGCGCCGCATCGATCGGCAGGGCCGTCGCGGCCCGCGCAGCGGTCACGTCGACCGAAAGCTTGCTGGCCAGGAAGGACCGGAAGGGGCCGAGCTGGCCTGGCTTGATGGTAACGCCGGCCGCCATGGCATGGCCGCCGCCCTTGGCGATCAGGCCGAGCTCCACCGCTTCGATGACGGCGCGGCCAAGGTCCACACCGGGCATGGAGCGCCCCGAGCCCGTGCCGGTGCCGTCGGGCTGCAGGGCAATGGCAAAGGTGGGTCGCTCGAATCGTTCGCGCAGCCGCGACGCGATGAGGCCGGCAACACCGGGATGCCAATTGGCGGAGGCCAGCACCAGGACGGGAGGGCCCTCGCCGCTGCCGATTTCCATCTCGGCGACAGCGGCAGCCTCTTCGACGGCCTCGACCTCGATGCGCTGGCGTTCCGAATTGAGCTCGTCTAGGCGCGCAGCGATGGCCAGGGCATGGTGCTCGTCGTCGACGGTCAGCAGTTCGGTGCCGAGCGCCGCATTGCCGATACGACCACCGGCATTGATGCGCGGCCCCAGCAGGAAGCCCAGATGGTAGGGGTTGATTGGTCCGCTCAGCCGCGACGCCAGGGCCAGCGCGGCAATGCCCTTGTTGTCGCCACGTCGCGCGACTTCGAGGCCACGCACGACGAAGGCACGGTTAAGTCCGGTGAGCGGGACCACGTCGCAAATGGTGGCCAGGGCGACCAGGTCGAGCAATTTGAGCAGGTCCGGCAGGCCCGTATCGCCGCGTTGCCGCAAGGTGCGGTTGACGGCCACCAGCACCATGAAGGTCACGCCGGCCGCGCAGAGATAACCAAGTCCGGAAATGTCGTCCGGCCGGTTGGGATTGACCAGCGCAGTCGCGTCGGGGAGGTCGTGGTCGGAAAGGTGATGGTCGATGACCAGAACATCGACACCCCTGCCCCGCGCATGGGCGATCGGCCCATCACTTGTGGTGCCGCAGTCGAGCGTGATGACGAGGCTGGCGCCTGCGTCGATCAGCTTGTCCATGGCCGCGATATTGGGGCCGTAGCCCTCGAAGATGCGGTCGGGAATATGGACCTGCGGCTCGATGCCGAAATGGCGCAGGTAGCGGGCCATGAGAGCGCAGGAACAGGCGCCGTCGACGTCATAGTCGCCAAACAAGGCAACGGCCTCATTGTCGGCGATCGCCTTGGCCAGCCGCTCGGCCAGGGAATCCATGGCGGTCAGGGTCGAGGGATCGGGCATGAGGCCGCGAATGGTCGGCTCAAGATAGGTTTCCGCCGCGTCGAGATCGACTCCCCGGGCGGCGATGATGCGGGCCAGAATCTCGGAAATGCCGATGCGCTGGGCGATTGCCGTGGCGGTACGGGTGGTGCCGGCGTCCAGACGATCGATCCATGCCCTTCCGGTGACGGAGCGGGAGACGTCGAGGAAAGGTCGCGGCGCATCGAGCATGGGTGAGAGGTAGGCGATTTGGGTGCAGGTGGGAAGGCCGCTTTTCACCTCTCCCTTTGGGAGAGGTAAGAGGTGCCCTACCGCGCGTGCTGCGCCTTGATCCACCGAACTGTCTGGCTCCAGCTCCGCATGACGATAGTGTTGGTCTCGACAGAGTTGCGGCGCAGGCGGACGCCTTCGAGCAGGGTGCCATCGGTGACGCCGGTTGCCGCCACCAGCACGTCGCCGGCGGCCAGTTCGGTCACGTCATAGATGCGGTTGGGGTCGGAAATGCCCATGGCGATGGCGCGCTCGCGCTTGGCCGGGGTGTCGAGGATCAGCTTGCCCTGCATCTGCCCGCCAATGCAGCGCAGGGCCGCGGCCGCCAGCACGCCTTCGGGAGCACCGCCCGAGCCAAGATAGATATCGATTCCGGTATCCTCGGTGTTGACGGCGTGGATCACTCCGGCGATGTCGCCGTCGCTGATCAGCTTCACCGCCACGCCCGTGGTGCGCAGCTCGTCGATCAACCCGGCATGGCGCGGGCGATCCAGCACGATGGCGGTGATCTCCGAGATCGGCACACCCTTTGCCTTGGCCAGCGCCTTGACGTTTTCCGTCGCCGTCCAGTCGATGTGGACGGTGCCCGGAGCATATTCGGAGCCAATGGCGATCTTGTGCATATAGACATTGCGGGCGACGTTCAGCAGCCCGCCGCGCTCGGCCATAGCCAGTACCACGATGGAGTCGGGCTGGTTCTTGGCGCAGAGCGTAACGCCCTCGAGCGGGTCGACGGCGATGTCGACCTCGGGCCCCTGCCCGGCGCCGACGGCCTGGCCGATATAGAGATTATCGCACTCGTTCTCTTCGCCCTCGCCGATGACGATACGGCCGGATATGGCGACGCGGTCGAGCTCGGCTTTCATGGCGAGGACGGCGGCTTCGTCGGCCGCCTGTTCATTGCCCTTGCCGCGCCATTCGGCGGCAGCGATGGCCGCGCGCTCGGTCACGCGGACCAGTTCCAGGGTCAGGCTGCGGTGCAGGTGGGCCGGGCTTCTGTCGCCCTCGACCTTGCTCAGTCTCATATATCCTCCCGGGGCCTGACTTGCCCCGGCGGGGTATCAGAGCGTTTCGATCCGGATCAGTTGCGGCTCGCCAACGATAAACCCGTCGGCTGCGATCTGCGCAAGCGATTCACGCACCGATGATTCCAAAGTCTGTTGAGTGATCATCACCACCGTCCGAGTCGATGACCCGTCCGGCGCCAGTGCCTTAGCGTTCAAATCCGACCGCTGGATGACGGAATCGATGGAAATGCCGTGTTCGGCCATGCGGCTGGTGATGGATGCCAGTGCGCCGGGCACATCCTTGGCATTGAGGCGGATATAGTAGCCACCCTCATGCGCGCGCATGGGGGCATCCTTGTAGGGCAGCAATTCGTCGCTCGGCACGCCAAGGGGCGGAACGCGCGTGCCTCGGGCAATGTCGAGAATATCGGAGAGCACCGAGGACGCCGTGGGCGGCCCGCCGGCGCCCGGGCCCGCCAGCAGCAGCTCGTGCACGTGGTCGGTTTCGAGCGCCACGGCGTTCATCACGCCATCCACGCCGGCAATGGCGCTGCCCTTGGGCACGAAGGTGGGGTGCACGCGCTGCTCGATGCCTTCATCGGTGCGCTGGGCGATGCCGAGCAGCTTGATCTTGTAGCCCAGTTCTGCCGCGACCTTGATGTCGTGCTGGGTGATCCTGGAGATGCCTTCCACCCGGATCTTGTCGGGCGCGATCTCGTAGCCGAAGCACAGCGTGGCCAGGATGGAAAGCTTGTGCGCGGTGTCGAAACCCTCGACGTCGAAGGTCGGGTCGGCCTCGGCATAACCCAAAGCCTGCGCGTCCTTGAGGCAATCGGCGAAGCTGATGTCCTCGTTGCCCATGCGGGTCAGGATATAGTTACAGGTGCCGTTCATGATGCCGAACACCTTGGCAATGCGGGCCGAGCCCAGGCCCTCTCGCAGCGTCTTGATGACGGGAATACCGCCGGCAACAGCCGCCTCGAAGCCGAGCTGGGCCCCTGATTCTTCGGCCAGCCGGGCCAGGGCGACGCCGTGCTTGGCCAGCAATGCCTTGTTGGCTGTGACCACGGGACGGCCGATTTCCAGTGCAGCCTTGACCGCGGCAAAGGCCGGACCGTCTTCGCCCCCGATCAGCTCGACAAACAGGTCGATGCCATCGGACTTGGCAAGGGCCACCGGATCGTCGAACCAGTCGAGCCCGGAAATATCAATGCCACGGTCGCGGGATCGCGAGCGCGCGGCAACGGCCGTCACCACCAGCTGGCGGCCAAGTTTTCGCGTCAACTCGGCACCATCCTTCTGCAGGATGCGCACCAGCGTGGCGCCGACATTGCCGAGCCCAGCCACGCCAACGCGCAAGGGTGCCTGCGCCTCGCCGTCGCCGAAATCCTGCATCGCCTTGAGGATGCGCGCACGCGTATCGGAGCGGGGCTCGCGGCCCTCGCGCAGGTCAAAGACGAACAGCGGATCGCCCGCAACGGTGCGGCCGAAGCGGGTCGGCGTCCAGCCGCGGGCGGAGATGAAGGTTTCGACGGATTGGCGGAAAGAAGCAATGTCACTCATGGTGGCGACATCTGCATAGGAATTCGCCTAGCCGTCAATAGGAGTTTGGGCAGGCCGCCCATGTTTGGCGGCATGCCCGTTCGCGGTCGTCCTCACTCCGGCCTGGAGGGCCAGAGCATACAGGCCTTACCTTGCTAGCGGCACCACGTTGCCTGCTCCGGTCTTGGAGCCGAGCAGCTTCTTGATGTTGCGGGCCGCTTGGCGGATGCGCTGTTCGTTCTCGACGAAGGCAAGACGGATATACTGATCGCCATATTCGCCGAAGCCGACGCCCGGCGCGACGCCGACGCCTGTTTCCTTGATCAGGAGCTTGGCAAATTCGAGCGAGCCGAGATGGGCGAACTGGGCCGGGATGGGCGCCCAGGCAAACATGGTGGCCTTGGGCACCGGAATGTCCCAGCCGGAGCGGGCAAAGCTCTCAACCATCACGTCGCGTCGGTGCTTGTAGACCTTGCGCACTTCCTCGATGACATCGTCCGAGCCATTCAGCGCAGCCGTGGCCGCCACCTGGATCGGCGTGAAGGCACCGTAGTCGAGATACGACTTCACCCGGGCCAGCGCCGCGATCAGGCGCTCATTGCCCACGGCGAAACCGACGCGCCAGCCGGGCATGGAATAGGTCTTGGACATCGAGGTGAATTCCACCGTGATGTCGATCGCACCCGGCACCTGCAGCACGGAGGGCGGCGGCGCGTTTTCATCGAAGTAGATCTCGGAATAGGCGAGATCGGACAGGATGAAGATGTCGTTTTCCCTGCAGTACTTGACCACCTCGGTGTAAAAATCGAGGTCCGCCGTGTAGGCGGTCGGATTGGCCGGGTAGTTCAGCACCAGCGCGATCGGCTTGGGGATCGAGTGGCGAACGGCCCGATCGAGCGAGCGCATGAAATCTTCATTGGGGTCGGCCGGCATCGACCGGACCACGCCGCCGCTCATGATGAAGCCGAAGGAGTGGATCGGATAGGTCGGATTGGGCACCAGCACCACATCGCCGGGCGCGGTGATGGCCGAAGCCATATTGGCAAAGCCCTCCTTGGACCCCAGCGTCGCGACGACCTGGGTATCGGGATTGAGCTTCACGCCGAAGCGGCGACCATAATAGCTGGCCTGGGCCTTGCGCAGGCCGGGAATGCCGCGCGAGGTGGAATAGCGGTGGGTGCGACCGTCCTTGACGGTTTCCTGCAGCTTCTCGACGATGTGCTGCGGCGTCGGCATGTCAGGATTGCCCATGCCCAGGTCGATAACGTCCACACCCTCGGCGCGTGCCTTGGCCTTGAGCGGATCGATGTGAGCAAAGACATAAGGGGGAAGTCGGCGGATTTTATGGAAGTCGGCGCTCATGATTTCCTCGACGGTCCCTTGGGGGACCTGACTGGCCGCGACGCGCTGCAGTGGCGCCACGCCCTCACACTGAGGCCGTGATTATCGCGGAATTATGGTTGTAAACGGGTTAAGTGGCCCGCTTTGGGCCGGGCTATCGTGTTCGGCTCTTCCCAGCCCAGGCGGGGCCACGCGGGAAGAGCTAGCGGGCGTTTGCCGCCGCCACGAGGGCAGCCGCAGCCACTGCACAACCGGCGAGCGAGGCTCCAACCATAGCAACAGTGTACAGAGACTGCATGTCCCTTGCCCTTCGGATGCGATTTTTGTAAGGAAATCAGCTATCGACAAGGCCGTTCATAAATCCTCCTCTGGGTATTGTAAATGGTCCGAAGGGTGCCAACCTTCGGCCAGAGCGGTGTATGGTGAGGTAAGACTTTGAAGCGCATTGCCCTCGTCACGATCGGCACGCAAGGCGACGTTCAACCCTATCTAGCCCTCGCGATCGCCCTCAAGGATCGTGGCTATTCGGTTGTCCTTGGCGCCTCTGAAGAATTTCAGGACATGGTGGAAGGCTATGGCATCGAGTTCCATACGCTCGGGCCCTCCATCCAGTCCTTCCTGACCCAGCAGCGCTTCGAGAATGCGATGAGCCAGTCCATGCTCATCAACGGCCCCTCCCTGCTCCGGCAAGGCCAGCAGATCGTCGATACCGCGGCGCGCCATGCCTGGAACATGTGCCAGGGCGCCGACATGCTGATCCTCAACATGAATACCAGTTTCGGCATCGACATTGCCGAGGCGCTGCATATTCCCGCCGTCATGGTGGCGCTGCAGCCGCTGAATTCGACCAGCGAATTCCCGCTCTGCATCTATTACGATTACGGCGCCGACTTCGGCCCCGCCTTCAACAAGCTCAGCTACACGGCAATGACCGTGCAGCAGATCTACTACAACCTGCCGCGCAACAAGTTGCGCCGCGAGCTGATGGGGCTGGATGCGCGCAAGAAGGGCGGCTTCTTCCGCAATACCGATGGCACGGCGCTGACCACGCTCTACCCCTATTCCTCGGTGGTATCGCCCCGCCCGCGCGACTGGCCCAAGAGCGCCATCGTCACCGGCTACTGGAACCTGCGGGACCGCAGCGACTGGCAGCCTTCGGCGGCCTTCCAGAAGTTCCTCTCCGAGGGCGACGCACCGGTCTATATCGGCTTCGGCTCGATGCCGTTCGGGGCGGAGCGCAATACAAAGATCCTCAAGGAAGCCGTTGCCATGTGGGGCGGCCGCGCCGTGGTGGCGCGAGGCTGGGGCGGGATCAATCCGCAGGACTTGCCCGACACCATCTTTGCCATCGAGAAGGCACCGCACGACAAGCTGTTCAAATATGTGTCAGCTGTCGTTCATCATGGTGGCGCCGGCACGACATCAGCGGGGCTGCATCTGGGCAGGCCGACCTTTGTCGTGCCGCAGACCGTCGACCAGCCCTATTGGGGCCGCCGGGTCTATGAACTCGGTTGCGGCCCCAAGCCGGTACGGTTGCGCAAGCTGACCTCGGAAATCCTGGCCGGAGCGCTGGAGGATCTCTCCACCAACGAAGACTATCGCCGCAACGCCGCCGATATCGCCGAGCAGCTGCATGCCGAAAACGGCACCGAAAAGGCCATCAAGGTCATCGAGCGGGTGATGGCCAATTACGTGCCGCGCGTCCCGAAGGTCAAGAAGACCAGGCTCAAGCCGGCACTGAAGCTGGTGGGCTGAAAGCCAGGGCCGTCTGCAGAAGCTAGCGCACTGGGCAACCGCGCCTGCTCACGCATCCGCTTGGCAGACGATCTCGAGATTGTTGCCGTCTGGGTCCAGCACAAAAGCCGCGTAGTAGGTGGGCGTGTAGTCACGATTGCCGGGGGCGCCATTGTCCTTGCCGCCAGTGCTGAGCGCCGCGGCATGGAAGGCGTCCACGACGGAGCGGTCGTCGGTCTTGAAGGCCAGATGGATATTGGATCCACCCTTGTCATCCGCGCCGATCCAGAAATCGGGGTAGTCGCGGCCGAAGCCGGCCGTACCCGGATACTCCATCAGCACCGAATAACCGATTGGTGCGAGGGCGGCCTTGTAGAAGGCGAGCATGGTGTCGAACTGGTTGGTGCGCAGGCCGATGTGATCAAGCATGGGATGTCTCCGTCTGTATAGAGCCGAGTGTCCCTGCCCTATCTCACCCCGTGCTGACAGGCCGCGTCAGTAGTGGCGGATGAATGATGGTGTGAACGTCAGTGCCCACGGGACAGCCGATAGCTGTAGAGGCCGCCGATCAGTAGCGGGATCAGGACGCTCACGGCGACCACTGCCAGCAGAGCCTGAGGATTGCTGCTCAGCAGGGCAGCGATGACCATGGCAAGCCCGCCGAGCAGCATCAGCCACCCCACTAGGCGATTGGTCGCCTGCCAATTGGCCGGATTGGCTATGGTCCAGGGCAGGCGGACGCCGGATACCGCATTGGGCTGGGATTTTGGCAGGACATTGCCCAGCAGCACGAAGAGCACGCCGATGGCCAGGACGATGATGCGCACCATATCGACCTCCTGGCCCATCCCGATCAAGATCACGGCACACTGGATGACAAGACCAAGCGCCAGTATGCCGGGCACAACGACGCGCAGGCCGTGGCGGGCGCCGGCGACGCGCTCTGAAGCGCTCAATCTGGTCAGGAACCAGATCAGGGCTACAACACCCAGCATAATGGCCGGCAACTGCAGCAAGGCGGCATCGCGCGGCATGAAAGCGTCGGCCTCCCCGCTGATGCCCCAGTGAACCGGCAGAATAGTGTCGGCCGGCACTAGGAAGAAGCCGGCGAACGTCGCTGCGAGCAGGCAGAGCGCCAGAACTGCGGCGGGTGGAGTGAAGAAATCACGCAAAGTCATTTGTCCTGCTCCTTGAGCGACAAGACGTCGGCCAGCGCCTGTTCGAGCACCGACGTGTTGAGATGGTAGATGAGGCTGGTTCCCTGCCGTTCCACGGCAACAAGATCGGCCTCCTTGAGCTTGGCGAAATGCACCGACAGGGTCGGCCGGCTGATATCGAAGTGGCCGGCCAGATCGCCGGCACTCATCGGCCCGCTCTTGAGCAGGGCAAGCACCTTGCGCCGCACCGGATGCGACAGCGCTTCAAAGACGGTATTGATGCTCACTGCGGCTCCTTATTTCGTCGATACGCTAATTAGTTGTTTTGCTAATTAGTGTCAAGACGAAATATCGGATGGCGTATGCGAGATCAGCGTCGCGTCAGCGCGGTGGCCAGTCCGGCAGTCGCAGGGGGCAGGTAAAGAGCCGCCAGAAAAGCCAGAACCATGCGCCCTGCCCCGACATCAAGCCAGGCCAGAATCGCCAGGCCAATTCCCGCCAAGGCAAAGGCAATACCCGCGGCACGATGCACCAGGCGCCAAGCGCTGTCGGATGGAATTGGCCAGGGCATGCGCAGCCCGGCATAGGTGTGCCGCTCGGCCTCGAACAGGATGATCCCCAGCAGGACCAGCACAGGGCCCAGCGCAAATCCGGTGAAGCGGATGAAATCAAGATCGGAGCCAATGCCGGTCAGCAGCAGCCCAAACTGCGTCGCCGTGATGACGGAGAGTTGCAGCGTCAGCGCCGGGTCGAGAATATGCTGGCTCTTGGCGAACTGGTTCCTGGTGAACTGCCTGCCGAGCAGGAAGAACGCCGTGATCAGCACAACCTGCAACACGGGCGCCACGATGAGGACATCGCGCGGCCAGACCCAGTCGGCGGCGCTGCCAGCCCAATGGGCGGGAAAGACGAAATCTGCGGGGATGCGAACGAAGCCGAGACCAGTAATCGCCAGGGTTACGGTCAGCAGCAACAGGTGAAAGCGGGTGACGAGGGTCTGCATGGCGGGCTCGGTCGAATGCGCCTGACGTGGTGCCTATGAGCGCAAAAGAAAAGGGCCGGTTTCCCGGCCCCTCTCCATATCTGCAAATCGAGGCTTAGCGCTTCGAGAACTGGAAGGACTTGCGGGCCTTGGCCTTGCCGTACTTCTTGCGTTCGACGACGCGGCTGTCGCGGGTGAGGAAACCACCCTTCTTGAGGATCGGGCGCAGGGCGGGCTCGAAGTAGTTGAGCGCCTTGGAGATGCCGTGACGAACGGCACCGGCCTGACCCGACAGACCACCACCGGCAACAGTGACGACGACGTCGTACTGGTCGGTGCGTTCGGTCGCGACGATCGGCTGCTTGACGATGAGCTGGAGAACCGGGCGAGCAAAATAGGTAGCGAATTCGCGACCATTGATGACGACCTTGCCCTTGCCCGGCTTGATCCACACGCGCGCAACAGCGTTCTTGCGCTTGCCGGTAGCGTAGGCGCGGCCCTGGGCGTCGAGCTTCTGCACATGCACAGGAGCAGTGTTCACGGCCGGAGCGACAGTGGAGGTGCCGAGGTCTTCGAGGGAGTTGATGGTTTCGGCCATATTACTTCACCCGCGCATTCTTGGAGTTCATCGCAGCAACGTCCAGCTTGGCCGGGTTCTGCGCTTCATGGGGATGCTCGGCGCCAGAATAGACGCGGAGGTTCTTGAGCTGTGCACGGGTCAGCGGACCGCCCGGCATCATGCGACGAACCGCGTTCTCGAGCACGCGCTCGGGGAAACGACCTTCGAGGATCTCACGCGCGGTGCGATCCTTGATGCCGCCGGGGAAACCGGTGTGCCAGTAGAACTTGTGCTGGTCCAGCTTGCGGCCAGTCAGCTTCACCTTGTCGGCATTGATGACAACGATGTTGTCGCCCATGTCCATGTGGGGGGTGAAGGTCGGCTTGTGCTTGCCGCGCAGACGCGAAGCGATGATCGAAGCAACGCGACCCACGACGAGGCCACTGGCGTCGATCAGGATCCACTTCTTTTCGATCTCGCTCGGTTTTGCCGAGTAAGTGCTCATGCTTGAATTCCCTAGATAATTGGGGCTTGCAGCCTTCATCCAAGGAAGAAAGCGGCGTGTTCGGGGCGTCGTGTAGGGGGGAATCTAAATGTCGTCAAGAGGCTTGATTTATAGAAGCAAAATCAATGACTTACATATACGGTATTATGATACCACAAAATTGGTCAGTCCCTTGTGCGGCCGAACACCCTAGTCTTGCCTGTGGATGGAGTGCCAGTGCCAGGCCATACCAATCAAAATCGAGATCAGGAAAGCGCCGCAAACCAGCAGGCCAATCGTGGTCTCGTTCATCGGAACAGGCAGGCTGTCGGCGCCGTGCACAACGGTGGCGAGCAGTCCCAAACTTATCACGCACATCACGATCTGGATGCGCCATCTCAAACTCAGATAGTTCATGCGTCCACCCCAGAGCCTGGACGCTAGTCAAAACCCCTTTACTTGGAGTTGAACTGTTACACGCAAACCGTTCCGACTAACGAGCCGCCCGCCGCATATCTGCGATATAGGCCATGGTGACGCCAGCAAGCATGAAGGCTAGGGCCTGGTGGCCAACGGCCAGCGAGATCGGCACGGCAGTCAGCAGCGTCGCGATGCCCAGGGCGACCTGCAGCAGCACCAGCAGGCCAAGCCGCGGCAGCCAGCCGTGCATGCCGGAGAAGCCACCGGCGCGATGCTGGCGCCACAGCATCACCGCCAGATAGGCCACGATAAGATAGGCTATGGCGCGGTGGATGAATTGCACCGTGAGATTGTTCTCGAAGAGATTGCGCCAGAGCGGCTGCATCACGTCCATGCCGGCGGGAATGATCGCGCCATCCATCAGCGGCCAGGTATTATAGCCCATCCCGGCATCCAGCCCGGCAACGAAGGCCCCTGCCCCTATCTGGAAGATGATGAGGACCAGCAGGCCCGTTGCCCACCCGATATTGTCGCCGGTCACGCGCCCCTCCACCCGCCCCGGTTCGAGCGAACGAGGCAAATAGACGAGCGCGATGAACAGCAGCGACGCGGCCGTCAAATGCGCGGCGAGCCGGTATTGCGAAACCGAGGTCAGTTCGGTGAGGCCGGACGATACCATCCACCAGCCCAGCGCCCCCTGGAAGCCGCCGAGGATGAACAGGCCGAACAGTGGCCAGGCCAGCTGCGCGGTGAACCGCTTCTGAATCAGGAAGACTACGAAGGGCACTGCGAACAGCACACCCAGCAGGCGCCCAAGCAGGCGATGCAGATACTCCCAGAAGAAGATGACCTTGAAGTCGTCAATGGTCATCCAGCTGTTGTTGACCTCGTATTGCGGGATCTGCTTGTAGGCATCGAACTCGGCCTGCCAATCAGCGTCGCTCAACGGCGGGATGGTCCCGGAAATCGGCCGCCAGCTGGTGATGGAAAGCCCGGATTCGGTGAGCCGAGTGATGCCGCCCACGGCAACCATCAGCAGCACGAATGCCGCCATGGCATAGAGCCAGATGCGCACCGGGCGCAGCTGGTCGCCGGCATAGGTGGTTTGGCTCAGTGCGGCACTATGGGCGCTGGTCACGGCAGTTTCCCGGTGTCGGTCTTCGGCCGGGAGTGGTATGCCCGAGCAGACTTTCTCGCAATAGGCGCGATGCCGCACATGACGCAGCGTAACCGCAAATTCATCGGCGTTCTGCTGATCCTCGGCTCCATTGTGGCCTGGCTCAGCATTTTCACTTCGGTTTACCTGGCCTTTCCGGCCGGCCTGCCGATCTGGATCCTGATGCCCTATTTCATCGTCGCGGGCATGGGATGGCTGTTTCCAGCCATGGCGATCATCCGCTGGATGGCCAAGCCGGATGCCTGATCAGCCGACCAGCTTGCCGATGGCGGAAAAGATCGCGCCGGTAGCAAAAACATCCACATAGCGGCGCGATTGAAAGTATCCGTTGAGGGAAATGCGGGGCAAGGCGTGCGGGTTTTGCGCATGGCGCGCATAGAGACCGCCAGGACGCGTTGTCACCGCGGACCGAAAGCCCAGTTCCCGCGCAAGGTCGAATTCGCGCTGCCCTGCAGAAAGCGGCCCGCCCAGTGGATAAGAGAAGTGCACCGGACGCCGGCCGAATTGCGCCAGCAGGATATCGGCAGACTGCGTCATTTCGTGGCGCGCCTGATCGACGGGCAGCTTGGCCAGTTCATAGTGATGCACGGTGTGGGCACCGATGGTGCAGAGCGGGTCTTCGGCAAACTGACGTAGTTCCTGCCAGTCCATGATCAGGTCGCGGCACTGCCCGTCGAGATCATAGCCATAGGCCGCGGCGAAGCTGTGCAGCAGCGCTAGGCGATCGGTTTCGGGCATCCGGCGCATCTGCCAATAGAGGGCTCTGAAGGCCTCTTCTTTCTCTGAGGTGGTGCGGGTGTCGACATAGTCGGTCTCACCGCCAGTATTCATGGTGATGGCCTCCTGCCGCGCGATAATGTCCTCGATCGCCTGCCACCAGATCTCGCCGACGCCATCCACAAATGCCGTCGGGACGTAAAGCGTGAACGGGGCAGCCTGCCGCCGCAATATGGGCAGCGCAAATTCGAGGTTATCCTTGTAGGCATCGTCCAGGGTAAGAACCACGAAGCGGCGCCCGGGATGGGGGGCACCGAGGCGCTCCAAGGCCTCGTCGAGACTGACAATGTCCAGATCGAGGTCCCTCAGCCGCTCGATGACATATTCGAGATAGTCCGGTCGGACCTGCAGGATTGCATTGGGCGAAAAATCCGCCGGCTCGTCAGGCAAGACACGGTGCAGAGTGAAGATCACGCCACGCGACGCGGACAGCGCCCGAACCAGGCTGGGCAGACGTGACAGCCACAGCAGTTCGAAGATGGCGCGGATAGTCGCGTATTTGGCCGACATGGAGCGCTCCGGTCAGGCGGCGACGCGAGCCGGAACAGCGGCAACCTCGCAGTGTTCGAAGCCGGTGCCGAGCAGGCGCTTGCGCGTTTCGGCAACAGCGTTGAGGTCGTCCTCTTTTCCGGCCACCAGAACAAGTCTGCCATCCAGTCCGTCGAAGAGCGGCAGGCTCGAAGCCGCGCCCACCCGGCCGGTCATCAGCACCACGACCTCGTAGAGGTCGCCCAGCGCTTCGACCAGGGTCATTGGCTTGGACGAGGTGCGGGCAATCTCACCTGCCCGCCCCCAGGGCACTTCGGCAAAGCTGTTGTCAGCCGACTTGTGCACCACATCGCCGAAACTGGCGGCGTTGGTGCTGAGATCGGCAAGTCCGGGTTCCTCGCCGGCGCGTTCGCTGCCGGCATCGACCAGAGCAACGCTCAATCCACGCGACAGCGCGTCACCAACCAACTCCTCGGCCAGCACTTCGCAATCGGCATTGGAACCGTGCGCGGCAAGAATCAAGAGGCGTGTGCGCCCCAGTGCGAGGTCAGAGGCCAGGTCGGACGGCCGGATCAGGCTTGGCACGTGCACCGACTCGGCGGGTGCCGGTGGGACCACAGTCTCAGGCTCGTCAATTTCGGGCGCGGGCTTCACGACGGCGTCGGGTGCCGCAGCGGCGCGGTTGCTGGTGAACGCCTGGAGAAACCGCTTGAACTCGGGCTGTGCGGTGACGCTGCCCTTCGTCTCGGGCTTCTCCTCGACGACTGCCACGGGAGCGGCCACTGCGACCACGGCTGGCACAGGCTGCTTCTGCCAGACTTCTTCGGGCTCGAGCTCTTCTGCCACGAAGGGGACTTCGTCCAGTTCATCCTGCGCGGGTTCTGGATCGCGACCGGCGATGACGGCGCGGCCGGACACCAGCTCGGAAAAGATGATGATGCCCACCTGGACCAGGACGGAGACGAGCCCCACGGCAATGAGGAACAGCTGGGTATTGGGGGATGCCGGCGTGACTGACGGCGCGGCAAGGCTCACCACTCGCACATCGGGCAGTGTCGAACTGGACTCAGAGCGCGAGAACGCTTCGTTGTAGCGCTGCAGGTAGCCTTCGAGCAGATCGCGCTGCGCCTTGGCCTCGCGCTGCAGGCCATCCAGCGTCACGATATCCTGCGTGGCCGTGGAAGCGGTGACCTTGGCGCGCGCCATGTCGCCCTGGAGCGAGGCTTCAAGATCGGCTTCGATCTGGGCTTCGGCGTCGAGCGCGTCGGCGACCCGGCGACCCTCGATGCTGATCTGGTTATTCAGTTCGGCGATCTGAGCCGTCAGGGCCTGAACGATGGGATGGTTGGCCAGAAGGGTAGCCGAGCGCTGGGCCTTCTCGCCCTGCAGGCGCGCCTTTTCCTCGCTCAGCTGCTGGATGACCACAGAGTCGCGAACGTCGGCCACGCCCTCGATCGACTGGCCGCGCTCAAGCATGCCACGGATCAGGGCGGCGCGGGACAGGGCCGCATTCTTGCGCTCCTGCGCTGCGCTGATCTGGGTGGAAATTGCGGAGAGCTGCTGGTCAAGCAGGCTGGTATTGTTGGCGCCAGTGAAGAGATCGTTGTTGACCTTGAAGTCAGCGACAGCCGTTTCGGCAGCTGTGACCGTTATGCGCAGCCGCTCGATTTCTTCGGCCAGCCATCCCGAGGCCTCCGCCGTATCCGACAGCGACAGTTGGGCACGACGCGTGACATGGGCATTGGCGACGGCATTGGCCAGGTTGGCGGCAAGCTGCGGATCAGTCGAGCGCACCGCCACCGAGATCAGCCGCGAGTCGCGTTCCTGCGCCACGGTCAGGCGCTCATAGAGATTGTTGAGCACCGTCTCGTCGATACTGACGGGTGCAGACCTGCGGCCCAGCAACTGACCGACGAGGCCGAGCGGGGAGAAGCCGCCGCCACCGCTGCCATTGAACTCCGGCACCGAGCGCAGGTCGAGCTGGTCAATCACCTTGAGCAGCGTGTCACGCGATTTGAGCAATTCGATCTGGCTCGAAACGACACCGGCTTCGCCGGAGGCGGCCGGCGCCTGCTCGTTCGCGGCGCGGATATAGACGTTGCTACGCGGCTCGACCAGGATCGAGGCCGAGGATTCATACATGCGCGGCATGAACATCAGGATGACGAATGTGGCCGCCAGCAGCAGCAATGTCAGCAGAATGATGCGCGGCAGGCGCTGAACCACAGCGCCGAGCATCGCCGCCACATCGATCCGAGCGTCGAGCATTGCTGGCGACTCATAGGACATTGCTGTTCCCCGTTTTTCTGCAGCACTTATCGCAATGACGTAGTAAGCAATTGGTTAAACCCTTTGCAGAGCGCAATAATACCGCGGGCACGGAAGGGGTTTGTTAACCATCCCGAAGCGACACTGCAGCCACTTCTCTTAGCGCGGGATTCCCATGCGTTGGCTGCCATTGCTCACCCTTGCCCTGATGCTGCCACTGGCGGCATGCGCCACGACGCGTCCGGCAACCTATCTCGTGGAGACCAAGGGGCCTTATCAGCTTGATACGGGCGACACCGTTCGTGTGTCGGTCTATGGCGACGAGGAATTGAGCGACACCTACCGGATCGATGACAGCGGCGCGATCGCGTTTCCGCTTGTCGGCCCGGTGCAGGTGCGCGGCGCAACGACCAAGGATGCCGCGGGCCGGCTCGCCGCGGCGCTGGCCAATGGCTACATGCGCAACCCCGATGTTGCGGTGGAAGTGGCAGAGTACCGGCCCTTCTTCATCCAGGGCGAGATCAAGAATGCCGGGCAGTTCCAGTATGTCTTCGGCATGACGGTGCGTGCCGCAATCAGCACGTCGGGCGGTTTTTCCGACACGGCAGACCGCAGCCGCGCCATCGTCTACCGGCGCCAGGGCGACCAGATGGTCAAGGGCACGGTCGACCTCGACTTCCCGATCTATCCGGGCGATACAGTGGTCATTCTCGAACGCTGGTTCTAACGGAGCGGCCAATGGCTGAGCCCAGGCTGCGCATCTTGCAGGTGATGCGGGCCCCCGTTGGAGGCCTGTTCCGGCATGTTGCCGATCTCACGCGAGAGCTTGCGGCCCGCGGCCATGACTTGGGGCTCGTCGTTGACAGCCTCGCCAATGACGCCCAGACCGAAAGCAAGCTCGCGGCCCTCCTGCCGCATGCGAGCCTTGGAATCCATCGCCTGCCCATGCCACGCATACTGGGCCGTGCCGACTTCAAGACGCCATTCACCGTGCGACGCCTCGCTCGATCGCTCAAGGTCGACGTCCTGCATGGCCATGGCGCGAAAGGTGGCTTCTATGCCCGTCTCGCTCGCCTGGGTGGTGGCAAGGCCGTCGCGCTCTATACGCCCCATGGCGGGGTGCTTCATTTTTCCAGGACATCGCTCTCGGGGCGGGTCTTCCACAGACTGGAGCGGGCGCTGATGGCCCAGACGGGCGCCATCATCTTCGAAAGCGCGTATGCCCGTAGCACCTATTCGACGCTGATCGGCGTACCCGCCTGCCCCACCGAAGTCATTCACAACGGCCTGGCGCCTGACGAGTTCATTCCCGTGCCACCGGCTGCGGATGCTGCCGATTTCGTCTTCATCGGGGAATTGCGCGCCCTCAAGGGCATTCACGTGTTGGTGGAGGCCCTGGCCGCCGTGACGCGGCCCGATGGCAGGCCGGCCACGCTGACAATGGCGGGGGACGGCCCAAGCCGGGCCGCGCTCGAAGCACAGATCACAGAGCTTGGACTGGGCGACCGGATCAGCCTGCTGGGCGCACAGCCCGCGCGACCGACATTTGCTGGCGGCAGGATTTCGGTGGTCCCGTCACTGGCTGAATCCCTGCCCTATGTTGTGCTTGAGGCGGCGGCGGCGCGCCTGCCGGTCATCGCGACCCGGGTGGGGGGCATTCCGGAGATCTTCGGGTCGACATCGGACAGGCTGGTTCCCGCCAACGACGTCAAGGCGCTGCGCGCCGCCATGCAGGCAGCACTGGATGACGGACCGGCCACACAGACCGAGATGGAAGTCCGCTTGGCGCATATCGAAAGCCGGTTTTCACTCGCTGCGATGACGGACGGCATCGAGGCGCTTTATCGGTCGGTATTGGCGAAGGCTTAGCCTTCAACTTCACTGAGTATAAACCCCTTGCCGTGACAATGACGCGCAGAGTTTTGTACCGGTAGCGTACCCATGTTTCGAGTAGACACCAAGCAGGCCATGCAGGCGCATGCGTCCCGGCAGGCTGCCGCTGGCGAGCCAGGCCGGACGTTGTCGAGGCAGGCGGAGGCGATCATTGCTGCCCCCGTGGAGCGCCGCGTGTCAGGCGCCGTTGTTGCCGGCGTGGCGCAGGTCGTCGAAGCAACGCTGCTCGCGGCACTGGGATATGGCATCTACGAGTTCTATGTCGAGCTTGGACAGCACGCCTTTTACATCCCAGTGATCCTGGCCTCATGCCTGCTGGCCAACGTGCTGTTCAATGCCGGGCGAACACATCGTATCTCTGCCTATCGCACGGTATTCAGCCAGACCGGCCGGGTGCTGATCGGCTGGACCGTAGTGATGACGGTTCTCACCGTCGGAATATTCTTCTTCAAGGCGGCCGACCTGTTCTCGCGGGTCTGGCTGGCCAGCTGGTATGTGAGCGGCGCCGTGCTGCTGGTGGCCTACCGACTGGGCCTGCGCGCCCTCGTGATGCGCTGGACGGCGCAGGGCCGGCTGCGGCGGCGCACTGTCATTGTGGGCGGAGGCAAGGACGCGGAGTCGCTGATCGAGCAGATCCGCTCCGGCGCCAGCAATGACATCGCCCTGCTGGGCCTGTTCGATGACCGCATCGACGCGCGGTCACCTGACAATGTTGCGGGCTATCCCAAGCTGGGCAAGGTCGCGGACCTCATCGAGTTTGCCCGCCGCACGCCGGTCGACCTGGTCATCGTCTCGATGCCACTATCGGCCGAAAAGCGCGTGCTGCACATGCTGACCCAGCTCTGGGTGCTGCCGGTCGACATCCGCCTGTCGGCCCATATGAGCACGCTCAAATTCACCGACAAGGCCTATTCCTATGTCGGCGACATCGCCGTGTTCGACATGGCCGACCGGCCCATCTCGGACTGGAACCTGGTGTTCAAGTGGGTGTTCGACAAGCTTGTCGCCATTACCGCGCTGATCCTGCTGTCCCCGATCATGGTGGCCACTGCCTTTGCCATCAAGCTCGAGAGCCGCGGGCCGATCTTTTTCATGCAGAGCCGGCATGGCTTCAACAATGAGCTGATCAAGATCTACAAGTTTCGCTCCATGCGTACCGACATGGCCGATCAGAGCGCTGCCAAGCTGGTGACCAAGGGCGATCCACGCGTCACCAAGGTCGGACGGTTCATTCGCAAGACCTCGATCGACGAGCTGCCGCAGCTGTTCAACGTGCTCAAGGGCGAGTTGTCTATCGTCGGGCCGCGCCCGCATGCGCTGCAGGCCAAGGCCGCCAACCAGCTCTATTATGAAGCAGTCGAGGGATATTTCGCTCGCCACCGCGTCAAGCCCGGCATGACCGGCTGGGCGCAGATCAACGGCTGGCGCGGCGAGACCGACACGATCGACAAGATCATGCAGCGCGTGAACCACGACCTCTACTATATCGAGAACTGGTCGATCCTGTTCGACGCCTACATCCTGGTGATGACGCCGCTCCGGCTGTTCAACTCCGAGAACGCATATTGAACATGTTCAGGGCTGCTCGCATCCACGCCGCAGGTCTTGTCGCCTTGATCATCTTGTCGGCGGCGGCCGGCCCGGTGATTGGCAATGACGAGATCTGCGTGGACTGCGTGCAGGTGCGGGTCGGGCCGGCCCACGTCATCCGGGGCCCTTTCCCCGACGAGCTCGATGCACCTTTCACCGCCCTCAAGCTCGACGACGGAACGTTCCGCGGCTTCAGTGCCAATGGGTCGACCTACGCCATCGAGGGTCCCACACTGTGGGATATGGCTGGCGAGCGCCGCGAAGTCCTCCAGGCGGGGCCACCGGGGAGCATCAACGATTGCGGGCGCTGGCTGACCTCGCTGACGCGGTCTAGCGACAGGGTGCTCGGCTTCGTCCACCAGGAACGCATCTGTGACTATGGTCCGCAGGGCCACACCGACAAGACGATGGCCATTGCCACATCGTCCGATGATGGTCTGACATGGACGGACCTGGGCACGGTCATCACCGGCAGGGATGCGCCGGCGCCGGTCGGGATCACCGGCGAGGGCGACTGCACCATGGTGGATGGCCGCGACGGCTATCTCTATGGCTATTGCCTGCGCAACTCTGACTGGCAGACCATCGTGGCGCGGGCCTGGGCAGGCGAGCCAACCGACTGGCGCAAATATTACGAGGGCAGATGGGACGAGCCGGGCCTTGGTGGCAGGGCTACGGCGATCGGCTTCGTCGGGACTGGAGCAGGCTATCTGCAGGAGCCGGGCTGGGTCGCCGCCGTCGCGACCGATCCATGGTTCGGCGGGGTGCGGCTCTCGCTGTCAGCGGACAAGGTATCCTTCGTCGACCTCGACGAGCCGCTGCTGACAATCGACGGGTCCGATTGGAACCGACCGGCTGCCAGCGATCTCATCTCCTACGCCACCATGCTGAACCCCGACAACGGCAGCAATGCCGTCAATTCACGTTTCCTGCTGGCCTACAACTATGTCCCGCCCGGCAAGGGCTTCGATAGCCGCTATCTGGTCTACCACGAAGTATCGCTGTCCGTTGAAGACGAGCCGGTTGCAGTGCAGGTCGGCATGGCGCTGACCCGCTGGTCCGCCCCCCAACGGGGTGGATATGTGACTTCCACCGGGCCGCTGACGGGTGACCGGCTGGCCTACGGCCGTGACACGCTTGTGGCTTATATGCTGACGCGTGCGCCTGACGCAGTCGCAAGCATCAAGTTTGCCGAATGCTCCAGCAATGCATCCGGGCAGCTCGATCAGTTCCTCGCCGAAGATGGCAGCTGCGAGCCAGCCGGATATGCACGCGAGCGCACTGCAGGCTGGCTCTATGCGAGCGAACAGCCGGGAACGGTGCCGGTCTATCGCTGCATCAGTGAGCCGGCGCGGACGCACTTTGCCTCCGGCGCGCCAGACTGCGAGGGCCTTGGCAGCATGGAATTCCTGCTCGGATATGGGCTGTCGCCATGAGCACGGACATCGGCTCCCGCAATGGAACGGCCAATGTCGGCATCAGCTTGGCCGGCCTGCGCTTTGCCGTCTTTTCGACGCGGAACCTGATCTTCCTGATCGCCGTTCTGGCGATGAACTTCACGCTGATGCGGCCCTCGCCCGTCGACCTGCTCTACATCACGTCCTTCCTGGTCACGCTCGTCTATATGTCGCTCTTCACCCGGATGGAGGTGACCCGGCGCGTCGTGGCGCTCACGCTGCTGCTCGCCGCCTGGGCACTGTCCTTCTTCCTGGCGTCGCTGCCCCATCTCCGGCAGGATTTCGTGACCTTCGAGCTCCTGGCAAAGTCCTTTGCCATCTCGATCGGCGTCATTGGCGCCTTCGTGTCGATGAGCTGGAACCGCCGGCACTTCGAGACCTTCATGCGGGTCTATATCGTCTCCTGCGTGATTGCTTCGCTCCTGGGCACGGTCGGCTTCCTTACCCAGATGGAGCTGTTGACCTGGGATGGACGCGCCAAGGGCCTCATCGACGATCCGAACATGTATGGCTCGTTCCTGATACCGGCCGTGGTCTTTTGCGCCTATTTCCTGTCCCGGGGTCAGGGCAGCAAGGTGCTGCTCAGCGGCGCCCTGGCCGTGGTCCTGCTCGGCATCCTGCTGTCATTCTCGCGCATCGCCGTGGTGGCCGCGCTGTTCTGCTTTTTCGCCTATATCTTCTTTCACAATCGCGGACGGCCGCGCCGGCTGCTGATGATCATTGGCGGCCTGGTGGTCACCGCCATCGTGCTGTTCGCCTTTGCCAGCCTCACATCGGCCGAATTTACCGCCAAGCTCCTCGATCGCCTGACCTTTGCCAAGGCCTACGACCTTGGCGAGGATGGACGCTACGCGCGCTATCTGCGGGTAATACCGATGATCCTGCAGAACCCCATCGGCATCGGCGTGCTGCAGCTCGAGAAGATATTCCCCGAGCCGATCCACAACATCTGGCTGAGTTCCTTCGTCAACTATGGCTGGGGCGGCGGCATCAGCTATGTCACGCTTGCCGTCGGGAGCGTGGTCGTGTCGATCAGAAACTATCGCAAGACCGGCAACGAGATCACCATCGCACTGCTCATCTCGCTGGTCGGCATCGTCTTCTGCTCGACGTTGCACGAGGGTGAGCACTGGCGCCATACGTGGCTGCTCTACGGGCTGGTATGGGGCCTCAACCCTTTCATTGTCGGCTCGGATCGCAAGCCTGCCGCTGGCCGGCGCCCTGCCCCGCACCAGGCTGCGCAGCAGCCCATCAATAGCCGCGCCAGCGCCTGACCTAGGGCCAGATCGGGCCGCGCAGATAGCGCTCGGCCAGATGGGCCGTGCCGTCGGCAAAACCCTGCATATGCTGCTGCGCCAGCCGGGTCTCGGCATGCGAGCCTATCCAGGCCAGCAAGGCCATGCGCCGCAGCATCACCATGGAATCGATCGCTGCCACATCCTCGTCGCGCAGGGTCCTTGCTGACCCATAGCCCTCCAGCCAGGCGGCCTTGAGGGCCGGAATGGCGGGATTGGTCTCATGGAAGGAGATGGCGGCTGCAAAATCGTAGGTGAACCAGCAGAAGCCGCAATCGTCGAAGTCGATCAGGGTCACCCGGCTGCCATTGACCAGCAGGTTGCCCAGCCGCATGTCGGCATGGATGAGGCCGAAGCGGTCCGGGCCAGTGCCATATTCCGCCAGCCGCCGCCACAGCGCCTTGTCCAGCCGGTCCAGTACCGCGCGGTTGGTGTCATTGACGCCTGGCGCGACGCGCCAATCACCCCAGGGTCCATCGGAATCGAGAATTGTTGCGGCCTGCCAGACCTGACGCTGGAACGCCGGCGGGCGTTGCCAGGTCGTGGCATGGTTGTGCAGGGCGGCAGCATATTGGCCCAGGGTGACGAACACCTCGCCCAGGTTGCTGTCCGGCTCGGGCTCGCGACCCGGAACATGGCGGAACAGCACAGCGAGCCGCTCCCCCTTGTCCGTGGCAAAGGCCTGCAGCAGCTGACCGTCGACGCCGGCAATCGGTTCGGGAATGGGCAGTGTCGTGTCGCGCCGCAGCGCCATCAGCCAGGCAAGCTCGCTGTCGATCGAGGTGCGCGACTGGTAGCCTGTGCGGTGCACGCGGAGCGTGTAGCTGCCCTGGCTGACCGTATCGATCTGAAAGGTCTGGTTTTCGGAGTGATTGATAAGCCGGGCAGTGCCCCCACTCAATTCACTCCAGCATGACAGTGCGGGCTCGACTTCGCGCGCCGTCAAAGGCATCGGCAAGGCTCCAGACTGGCAGCGTGGTGCCTATGGAGGCACATCGCGTTGACCGAACGGAGGGGAAGATGGTCGGAGCGGCCGGATTTGAACCGACGACCCTTTGTCCCCCAGACAAATGCGCTACCAGGCTGCGCTACGCCCCGACTGCGCGGAGACATAGAGAAACGGGGGATTTGGTGCAACCCTCAATTTGAAGGAGTGTGTGAACAAGGCGAGATTCTTTCGGCCGTATAGTCCTTCGCGGAACCGAAAGTCCCTCGCCTCCATCACGAAACCGTGCCCTGATTTGTTTGCAGCGTTGATTGGTCGGCAGCCGAAAAGGCGCTAACTTTCCCAGTAGTCGTCATCGAACTCGAGAAGGAGATCGGCATGTCTGACACCCTCTTCCAGAGACGAACCGTGCTTGGCGCTGGCGCTGCATTTGCGGTGGCCGGGCTTGCGGGCCTCACAATGCCGGCTCGCGCCTCCAGCATTCCTGCGACGCCCTCGATGCGCGGCGGCGCCAACAATTATATGCCCGGCGCGCCGATAGTTGAGCGCATCGGCGGCGGGGGCTTCTGGATGTCTGGCACGGTACTCCGCGCCAGCGATGGTGCCCCGCTCATGGGCCAGCGCATCCAGATCTGGGCTCATACAACGGAAGGCAGCGAGCGTGACTGGCATAGCCACGGCGCTACGCTGACTGACGCAAACGGCGCATTCCGGCTCGAAATGCCGCAGATCGTTCCGGCCCTGGGCCAGGCGCACGCGCACCTCGCCTATGACAGCGGCGAGTACGAGACCGTATTCCTCCGCCCCTTGCTGTCCAGCGCCAAGGACACCAGTCTCGTCGCGCACTTCGTCCTGCAGTCGGCCTGACCCCGACGCGATGCGGCCAGCCCACGCGCTGCTGATCTGGGCCGGCTTGGCCCTCGCCGTCGTCGTGCCGCTGACCTTTGCCGCAACAAGCGAGTATCTCGCTTGGCGCGACCCGGTCTATATCGCTGCCGGCTTCTCGGGCGTCATTGCGCTGTGCGTCGCGCTGGTGCAGCCGCTGCTCGCTGCCGGCTGGCTCCCCGGCCTTCGCAGGCTGCGCGGACGTCGTGTCCATCGTTTCATAGGTGTCGTCTTGGTCGCCGCCGTTGTCGTCCACGTCGCCGGGCTGTGGATCACCAGTCCGCCCGACATAGAGGACGCGCTACTCCTGCGCTCGCCGACGCCGTTCTCCGTCTGGGGGGTCGTCGGCATGTGGGCGCTGTTCGCAGCCGCGCTGCTCGCGGTCCTCCGACGCCGCCTCTCGCCGCGGGTCTGGCGCGTCGGCCACACGAGCCTTGTCAGCATCGTCGTGCTTGGTGGCGCGATCCACGCGATGCTGATCGAAGGCACAATGGAGCCGATCTCGAAGGCCGTACTCTGCGGCCTCGCCATTGTGGCGACAGCTGCAGCGACAGCATCCCCATGGCTGCGCGCGCGTTGAAAGCTGCCGAAGAAGCGGGAAGCTGCATGGCAGCTCTTGGTTCGACCAACTGAACACAGCACACATGCGCACACGGAAGCTGGCTAGAGGGGCCTCACCTCGGCAAGCCGCTGTTTCGAGTAGTCGTCGTCCCAGCAGACTGCTGCCTCCCAGGCAGCTGACGCCTGATGCGCGATCTCCCACGCGACTGGTCCGAGATCGGCGGCGTTGTGAGGCAATTCGAGGTCAAGGTCAGGAACGTCGACATGCGACTCGTCCCAGTCGATGAGCGCAACCCGCTCGGTCGTCACAAGAATATTGCGTGGATTGGCATCACCATGGACAACACAGGTCTCTCGACCGGCAAGCCGCGCCCAAGCGGCCCGGCACCTCGCGACGCCCTCGGGCGGCATCCTCGTGAGGTCGATGCGAGTGCCCCGGTCCGCGTCCAGCAAGTCAATGGATGACCGCCAACCCGGGCGTTGCGGCCAGCCTCGAGTCACCTCGTGTAGTCTGCGAAGTGTATCGGCGACCCGGCGCCAATCGGCCTCCGTTTCGGGTGGCTTGCCTTCCAGGTACTTCATTACGACCAGGCCATCCACAAACAACCGCCCATCCATAGTTGGGATAGGCATCGGCACTGTCATGCCATTCTGGTCAAGGTGCTGGAGAAGCCCCGTTTCCCAAGCCAAATCGGCATCGCTGCGGGTGCCAAGACGGGCGACGGCAACTTGTCCGCCTATCTGTACGCTCCACACATCGTTGGCGACGCCGCCGGCCAGTCGCTTGGTCCGGCTGGCGCCTCTCCCCCAATGTTCGAGCAATTCCCACCCCATTGCGAACCTCTCTAGCTATCAGGTGAGGCGGGCAAGAATATCGTCAACGACGTCCGACACAGGGCCCGTCGTATCAATGGCTATGCCAGGTGGAAAATGTAGGCTGCTTCTATGGTAGCGGAGAACTACCGCGCGCTCGTCGGGTGCATGGCCGGGTTCATTGGGTCTCCCATCCAGCCGTTTGTTCAGCGTTTCGAAATCAAGGTCGAGAACAAAAACTTCGTCGAACACATCAAGGAATTTTTGAAAGTTGCGGGAGCCCCCACAGAAGAAAGTCACCGGACGCGTCGTGTCAGCCGCGATCGCACGCACCTCTGCCACGGGCCACACCCAGTTCGCGTAACTCCATTCGACGCGGTCCGCGCCATGCGGCGGCCCTGTAAGCGCCCGGCCTGTTTCTGGATCCCCAACATAGGCCAAGACCCGATCACCGTGAACGACATGGTGACCCCGCCGCTCCAGCTCGGTGGCGACGGACGTTTTTCCAGTGCCCGAGCTGCCTTCGATCAAATAGTTCCTGATGCCCATAGAGCCCGTTTACAACAGCATGCGCACCGCTGAAAAGATCCTTCACAATGTACTGGCGCGGTGACGCCGGGTTTCAAGTGGAGCGGATCATGCCGCCATCGACACGCACGATACTGCCGGTCACATAGGACGCCAGCCCGCTGGCCAGAAACGTGACTACAGCGGCCAGCTCGTCCGGCCGGCCGTAGCGACCTGCGGGAATGGTAGCGATCGAGTCGGCACGCACCACGTCCACAGTTTTTCCCAGCCGCTTGGCAGCCGCTTGGTCGAGTTCGTCGACCCGGTCGGTATGGATGCGGCCCTGCACCACGATATTGGCGGTGATATTGTCTGCCGCGACCTCGCTGGCCAGGGTCTTGCTCCACCCCAACAGCGACTGGCGCAGCGCATTGGAGATGGCGAGGCGCGGGATCGGGGCTTCGACGCCCGACGAGGTCAGTGTGATGATCCGGCCCCACTTGCGCTGGCGCATGCCGGGCAGAAGAGCCTGGGTAATCGCGATGAGGGGGGTGACGAGGATATCGAACTGCCTTGAGAACTCGGCCGCCGCTACCGCGCCGGCTTCGCCCGGCGGCGGTCCGCCCGAATTGTTGATAATGATATCTGCTCCGCCGTCGGCAAGGATGGCGTCAACGAACGCCGTCACTGATTGTGGATCGGCCAGGTCGAGCAAATGCGCCGCAATGCTGCCCGTCGCGCCAGCATCGAGTTGGCCGGCCAAGGCGGCAATGGCATCGACCGAACGCGCGGCGCCGATCACCTGGCAACCCTCATTGGCCAGCGCGATTGCGATGCGCGCGCCCAGCCCCTTGCTGGCGCCGAGCACGACGGCACGCTTGTTCTCAAGACCGAGCTTCATGCGCCGATCTCCGCCAGGCGCCTGGCCTGCCGGGCCAGGAGACGCTCCACATCGGCAATGTCGAGCTTGCTCAGGGTTGCGCCGGGCTTGCGCAGAGCGGCCGACGCGATGACGCCGCGCTTTGCCAGCACATATTTGCGCGCCGCCAGGCCCAGCCCCTGCTGCTGCTCGTAACGAGCCAGCGGCAGATAGGCATCGAAAATGTCATGGGCGCGCTCGACATCGCCCTTGCGGTAATTCTCCACTACGCCGACCATCATCTCGGGATAGCAGAAGCCAGTCATGGCACCATCGGCGCCGCGGCCCATTTCCTCGGGCAGGAACAGCCCGCCATTGCCGCAGAGGATAGAGATGCGCCGCGTCTCGCCCTTGTCGCTCGAGGCGCGCAGTGCCGTGATCTTGCCAAGCCCCGGCCAGTCCTCGTGCTTGAGCATGACGCAGGTCGGCACGTCGCGTACGATCCGGTCGATGACCTTGGGCGCAATGGTGACATTGGTGGTCAGCGGATAGTCCTGCAGCACCCACGGCGTCTTGCCCAGGGCATCACCGACCGAGGCGTAGAAACTATAGGCCTGGTCGTCGGTCTTGGTGGTCCAGGGCGGCGCCACCATCACGCCTGCAGCGCCCATGTCCATCACGGAGTCGGCTAACTCGCGCATTGGCGCCAGGCCGGGTGCCGAGACGCCCACCACGATGGGCAAGCGCCCGGCAACCCGGTCGATCACCCGCTTGGCGATCGCCCGGGATTCCTCGGAGGTGAGCTTGGGCGCCTCGCCCAACTGGCCCAGTATCGTCAGTCCGGAAACGCCCTTCTCCTCATAGAAGTCGACCATGCGGTCAACGCTCGCCCAATCAACCTCGCCCGCGTCGGTAAAGGGGGTGACGGCAATAATATAGACGCCCTTGGCATCTTCGGTGAGGAGGGACATGTGGCATCTCCGTTCAAGCAGTGGTTAGTGCGACCAATACAAGTGCTTGGCTGTCTGAGTGAAAACGAGGTCGTGGCTTTGCGCCGGCACCGCGGCAAGGCTCAGCGCCACCAGATCATCGTCCTCGGGCATGGCGTCAAAGAGTTCGGTATGGGGCCAGTCGCTGCCCCAGACGAGCCTGTTTGCATGATCTTGCGCGAGCTTCTGGACAACACTGCGATAGCCATCGTTGCTGGAATTGTCCTTGAGCCGATAAGGCGCTGAAATCTTGGTGAAAACCCGGCCGCTATCGAGCCCGCGTTGCAGGTCCTCGAGTGCGGTCTCTGGCGCATCCAGCGTCACGAAGGCCAAGTGGTCGATGACCCCGTCGATCTCGTATTGGTCGCACAACCGGGCAACCGCGCCGATCGCATCGGGCCCAACCTGGAACTGCACATGCCAGCCGAAGGTCCTTATGCGCGGCGCCAGTTCAGCCAGTGCGTCGATCCCCACACCGCCCTTGTTGCGCAGGTTGATCCGCACCCCGCGTACGCCCAGGTCATCCAGTCGCGCAATCTCGCTCACTGGCGTTTCCGGAGGGATGACAACGATCCCTCGGAGGCGATCGGGCGCGTAAGCGAGCGCATCCAGCAGAACGGTATTGTCGAGCCCGTAGACGCTGGGCTGAACCAAGACCCCCTTGGCAATGCCAAAACTGTCCGCCAGGGCGAGCCATCCCGCCAGTGTTTCCATCCGCGGCGTGTAGCTGCGTGGATTGGTCAGGGGTGCACCGGGCGCAAAGACGTGGAAATGGCAGTCGCATGTGCCGGGCGGCAGGCGCAGGTCGCCGCCATTGCGCAACGGCCTTGGGGGCAGGCAGAGCGCCGCCGCCTCAAGCTCACTCATGCCGCGCGCCCATCAGAAAATCGAAATCGACCCCGTCATCCGCCTGGGTAACATGGCGGTCATAGAGCTGGGCATAGCCGCGCTCGGGTTCTGGACGCGCGGCCGGGATGGACTGCATGCGCAAAGAAAGCTCCGCTGCGTCTACCAGGAGGTCCAGACGGCGGTTGGGCACATCGAGTTGTATCCGATCGCCGGTACGGACCACGGCCAGCGGCCCGCCATCGGCTGCTTCAGGGGAAATATGCAGAACGATCGTTCCAAATGCCGTACCGCTCATGCGAGCATCGGAAATGCGCACCATGTCCTTGACGCCCTGCCGCGCCAAGTGGCGGGGAATGGGAATATAGCCAGCCTCGGGCATGCCAGGCGCACCCTTGGGCCCGGCATTGCGCAGCACCAGGATATCCTCGGCCACGATCTCAAGGCTCTGATCATCGAGGCGCTCGGTCATGTCCTCCACCGAATCGAACACCACGGCGCGGCCCACATGACGCTGAAGCGCCGGATCGGCAGCAGCATGCTTGATGACGGCACCGCGTGGAGCGAGATTGCCGGACAGTACGGCGATGGCGCCGGACGTAGAAATGGGGTTGGCGCGCGGGCGGATGATCTGCTCCTCATGGCGTGGCGCCAAGGCCGCAACACTATCCCCTATTGTGCCGCCAAAAGCGCGCGGCGCACTCAGATCGAGCAGGTCGGTGAGTTCCGAGAGCAGGCGTGGCACCCCACCCGCAGCATGAAATTCCCCCATATAACCCTGGCCGGTCGGCTTGAGATCGACCAGCACCGGGACCTGCCGGCCAATTGCATCGAATTCGGCCATATCGAGCTTGCGGCCAAGGCGGCCATAGATCGCCGCCAGATGCACCACTGCATTGGTTGAGCCGCCCAGCGCCTGCAGCGTGATCAGCCCATTGCGCATCGCCGCGGGCGACAGCACCTGGGCCGTGGTCAGGCCGTCCCGGGTCATGGCGACAGCCGCCCGGCCCGTCTCCTCGGCGAGCCGCATCCGCTCTGCGGAGGTGGCGGGCGCCGAGCCCGCCATGGGCAGGGCAAGGCCCATCGCCTCCATCAGGGCCGCCATGGTCGACGCTGTCCCCATCACCGTGCAGGTGCCCACCGAACTGGCCAGCTTGCCATTGATCTCGGCGACTTCGGCCTCATCGATCTGGTCCGCCCGGAACTGCGCCCACAGGCGCCGGCAATCGGTACAGGCGCCGAGCCGCTCGCCGCGATGATTGCCGGTATCCATCGGCCCGGTCGGCAGGACGATCGCAGGGACTTCGCTGCTCGCCGCTGCCATCACCTGGGCGGGAAGCGTCTTGTCGCAGCCCCCGATCAAGATCACCGCATCCATGGGCTGGGCGCGCACCATTTCCTCGGTTTCCATTGCCATGAGGTTGCGCAGATACATGGAGGTAGGCGAGGCAAAGCTCTCGTGGATCGACATGGTGGGAAACACCATGGGCATGCCGCCCGCCAGCATCACACCGCGCTTGGCGGCCTCGATCAGTTGCGGCACATTGCCGTGACACGGATTGTAATCCGAATAGGTATTGGTAATGCCCACGATCGGCCGATCCAGGGCGTCGTCGGAGTAGCCCATGGCCTTGATGAAAGCCTTGCGCAGGAACAGCGAGAAGTCCTGGTCGCCGTAGCTTGTCAAACGTCTGCGAAGCCCGCGCGTCACGAAATCCTCCCGCCGTCTACCCTGCGGCTCAGTCCGGCCATTCCTACAGTCACAATCGTTATTGTCAATAATTTATCCTACCTCTTCACAGGAGACCCATTGTTTCAGGTGCGCATCTACGGTTAAAATCAGCCAAATGGCTCGCTCATCCTGTGACAGAACCGTCTGCAGCAAGCCGTTTCATTATTGACAAAGTGGCGTGAGGTGGACGTGCGGATCGGAATGGTTGGAGCAGGTTGGGTTACGCAGTATCATCTGCCTGCATGGCGCCTGGTGCCGGGAGTCGAGGTGGTCGCCATTTGTGACCCCGAGCCTGCAGCCCTGTCGCAACGCGCCGATGCCTTTGCCATCCCGCAGCGCTTCGCCACCCTCCACGATATGCTCGACCATGCCCAACTGGATGCGCTCGACATCGCCTCGCCCCGGCAGTTCCACGCCGCCCATGTCCGCGCAGGCGCGGCGCGGGGTCTGCCACTTTTGTGCCAGAAGCCGCTGGGCGTCGATCTGACTGAGGCCGAGGCGCTGGTGGACGAGATTGCCGTCCCCTTCATGGTCCACGAGAACTGGCGCTTTCGTCCGTACTACCGGGAGCTCAAGGCCTGGCTCGAGGCAGGCCTCGTCGGTGAGATAACCGCCATTCGACTCGATTTTCATTCGAGCGGCATGATTACCGGCGCCGATGGCCAGCGCCCTGCCCTGGTGCGTCAACCATTCTTCCGCCACGAACCGCGGCTGCTGGTCATGGAGGTCTTGATCCATCACCTTGATACGCTGCGCTTCCTCTTTGGCGAGCTCGACCTCGGTAGCGCGGTTCTCGCCCGAAGCAACGCCGATATCATTGGCGAGGACAGCGCCATCCTGGGCCTGGCGCGCCGTTCCGATGGCGTGCCTTTGCAGGTTTCGGGCAATCTGGCAGTACACGGCGCGCCGCCGACCCCCGCGGACCAGCTCTGGATCTGGGGCGCCAGGGGCACCATTCATCTCGACGGCGCAACGTTGCGCTTGCTCGGGCCGCAACCCCGCGAGATCGCTTTCGATCCCGCCAGCAGCTATCAGGCAGCCTATAATGGAGCGATCGCCCATTTCGTGCAGCGCCTGGCTACAGGCGCCCCGTTCGAAACTGCCGCGACCGACAATCTAGAAACGCTTCGCCTGGTTGAAGCCGCTTACCGGATCAGCGGATTTCAACCCGCACTCGTTTGATGCTAGAGCAGACAATCAGGGACGGGCCGAGACCGACTGCCATGTATGACCAGATCAAGGATACCGAGCTCGACGACGTCAAGATCGTGCGAGCGCTCGAGGAGGATATCATCTTCGGGCGGCTGGCGCCGGGTGCGCGCCTCACTGAGGATTCCCTGCTCGGCCGCTTTCCGGTCACACGCCATTTCGTGCGGCAGGCGCTTGTGCAGCTCGAGCAGATGGGAGTCATCATCCGCGAGCGCAACAAGGGCGCCATGGTCCGCTCGCTGACCCCCGATGAAGTTCGCCAGATTTATGACGTGCGCGAGCTGGTGCAACGCCAGGCCGCCTTGATGATTCCGCTGCCGGCCCAGCAACCCCTGATCGACCAGCTGCTAGCCATCCATGAGGAGCACGGCGCCCATATCGAGAGCGGATATCTGCGCGGCGTCCACGAAACCAATGACAGGTTCCACCTGACCCTCTTTGGCGCTTCGGGCAACAAATACCTGGTCCAGACCATCGAGCTCTACATGCGCTACAGTCTGCCGGTGCGCGCCAATTCGATGTCCGATCGCGCATCGCTGGACATTTCGCACAGCCAGCACAAGCTGATGATCGACATGCTCTCGGGCCGCGACAATTGGCTGTTGTCGCAGCTCTGCGTCGATCATCTCCAACCGTCCAAGCACCGCTACCTCGGCCTGGTGGGGAGCTGACCGCGCTCCAAAGGGAGCAGGAGCGCGGCCAGGTTTCGCATCAATAGTCGATGCGGAGCAGTGACACGCCCTGCCGCGGCAGGTGCGTGGAGAGCGTGGCGGAGCCATCGGTGGCGTCCACGCTGATGGTTTCGAGCGTCGCCAACTGGCCAGCCGCTTCGAGCTTCTTGAAATTCTCGCCACTGACCTCCTGTGGCGATCCCATCGCCTTCCAGACGCCAAAGGCATTGGAATGGTCCTTGTCCATTCGATAATGCGTCAGCTTGTGTTTGCCTGGCCGCAGGTTGCTGAGCGCAATGCTGACATTGGCCGCTCCGTCTTCCACGTCATCGTCGTGATAGTTCCACACCAGGACACTGATTCCGTCAGCATCGCGGGTTGCCACGGCATTGACGTCGGGCTGATCGCGAACCCCGTGCTCCATTATCGTATCAATATCCACCGCATGGTCGCTCGTGGTTGTGACCCACTCGCCCTTCAGCTTGCCCAGCATGCGGAAGCCGTTCAGCACGGCCTTGTCCACGCCATTGGTGGCCAGATCGCGGAAGCCGTCGAACCAGGGCTGTTCCTCGAACAGGAACGCCCATGTCACCGCACCCTCGATCTCGATCCCTGCCCGCTGCGACAGCTCGTAGGTGCGGATCATGCTTTCGACCACATAGGCGCCATAGAGCGGCCCGTTGCGATAGCCGTTCTGCGGGTGCACCCGCGCCGAGCAGGCCGCGCAGCCTTCGGGATCGGACTCACCGATAACCGTGGGCAGGTGCCGCAAGGTCGGGAATTCGTTGACGATGGCGAGATTCGCCTCGATGTCCCGGAGCTGCTTGTGCAAACCCATCCGGACGTGATCCTTCCAGATCACCGGATTGCCTTTGGCGTGAAAGGCGATGAAGTCGATCGGCGAATTGTTGTCGACCACATGCTGCAGGAATTCGCGCAGGAAAGCCTGAGCCTTGGGATTGTTGAAGGCCCCACAGGTATGGGGGCCACCGACGCGCGCGCCGGGTAGCGCTGCCTTGATGGCCTTTGCCGTCACGTCATACATGGCGCAGAATTCAGGCACCGTCCCTTTCCAGTAGTGCCCGTCTGGCTCGTTCCACACCTCCCACGGCCATGACAGGACGTTTTCCTCGCCATAGCGATCCGCAAGATGCCGGGCCCAGGCATGGATCAGGTCAGCCCATTTCTTGAGATCGTTCGGCGGCGACGCCCAGCCGGTCATGATGGTGACGTAACGATCTTCCAGGGACCAATTGTGCCGGTAGGGACCGGGATCGCTCGATAGGGCCTCGGGGGTGAAACCCACCTGGATCAGCGGGATATTGCCCGCCTCGACATAGGCATCGAAGATGCCGTCCATCACCGTCCAGTCATAGACCGGGTTACCTTCTGCATCCTCGGTATAGGCATTGGTCGAGCCCCACTTCAGCGCATATTTGCCATCACCTGACGTCAAGAGGTTGTGCGTACGGATGCGCGGTGGCTCAGGGCTGAGTTCGGTCAGCTCCTTCAGCAGCTTCCTGCCATTGGCCGTGTCAGTGTAGTTGGGCTCATCATAGCCGAACCAGTTCCACAGCGGCCTGTAGGCGCCGCGGCTGGCGCCCGCGTCCACAGCAATATGGACCTCATAGCTCTCGGTCATGTGGTTTCTCCACCCTTCGATTGTTGGAAGCAGATGGGCGCACGGGCCCGGATCGTCGATAGCAACCTATCCGCAGCCGCACTTTTGTCAATAATACTAAGCACCCAGGGCTCATCTTCCGCCAAATTCTGGGGTTAAGTTGCCAATCTGATCTATCTTTGTCGATAATCCTGTTGCCCTTGGATAAAAAATTGTCGATAAAGACGTCGGGTTGGCCTGCGGGAGGATTAGCGCTGGGCCAAGCCTCGACGAGGGAGCGACGATTCGTGGGCGGGATATTGCCCTGTCGATCGCCGCCCGCTTTTGCGGGCATCAGGAGGAACGACCATGCAATTGAAGAAGCTCGCCGCAGCCGCCATGGCCATCGCCGCGCTGGTGGTGCCGGTTGCTGCGCAGGAATTTATCGCGGGCATCCCCCGCAACGAAGCCCTGATCATCCAGGGCCCGGCAGCTCAGAATGCCGAATGGTTCAACCTGTGGGCACCCGGCGGCGGCGCCAGCAATAATGGCCTGCAGCAGCTGACGGCCGACACGTTCTGGTTCATCAACCCCGAAGGCACGGGCGACGCCGCCTGGACCAACGCGCTGGCCAGCGACCGACCTGTCTACAACGACGACTTCACGCAGATGACCGTCACGCTCAAGGAAGGCATCTTCTGGAGCGACGGCGTTGAATTCACTGCCGATGACGTGGTCTATACCGTCCAGACCCAGATCGAGCATCCCGGCATGGGTTGGAGCGCCCCGTTCACCGTCAACGTCGACAGCGTTGAAGCACCCGACCGCAACACGGTCGTGTTCAACCTGAAAGCGCCCAATTCCCGCTTCCACACGCTCTTCACCGTGCGCTGGAACGCCGCCTGGATCATGCCCAAGCATGTGTTCGAGACGGTCGACGACCCGCTGACCTACAATGCCAATCCGCCGGTCTCGCTATCGGCCTATGTACTGCACAGCTATGACACCGCCGGAAACTGGGTGATCTGGAAGCTGCGCGATGACTGGCAGCGCACCTCCATCGGCATGGAGCTCGATGCCGAGCCCCAGGTCAAGTACGTGGTCTATCGCAATGCGGGCAACCCGGACGCCCGCGTCATCGAGCAGCTGAACCACAATCTTGATGTGATCAACGACATCGCACCCGAAGGCATGTTTACCATCGCCCGCGATGCCGCCGACACCACGGCGACATGGTTCCCCGGCTTCCCCTTCGCCCATCCCGATCCGACGCTGCCGTCGGTGCTGTTCAACCATCAGCGCGAACCGTTCGAGAACAAGGACGTACGCTGGGCTCTGGCCATGCTGATCGATATCCGTGCGGTTGCCATGGGCTCCTATCGCGGCGCAGCCAATCTGGCCGCTCTGTCGACCCCACCAACCGGCACCGCCGTCACCGACTACTATGTCCCCATGCAGGATTGGCTCACGAGCTTTGAGCTGAACACCGGCACAAGGACCATCAAGCCCTACGATCCCACCGTCTCCGAGCAGATCGCCGCGTTGGTCAAACCCCAGTGGGGCGATCAGATCCCGGCCGACCCCGACCAGCTCAAGGCCATGTTCGGTCATGGCTGGTGGAAAACGGACGCTACAGCAGCGGCTGAACTGCTGCAGAAGGCCGGCTTCACCAAGAATGGCAATCAGTGGCTTAAGCCCGATGGCACACCGTTCACCATCAAGCTGATGGTTGAAGGCGACGCCATTCCGACACTCGCCCGAGCCGGCACCATCATCGCCCAGCAGTGGTCGATGGAAGGCATCCAGACCACGGTCGACGTCGCTGGCCCCACCAATGGCCAGCGCCTGGGTGGCGGTGATTTCGATGTCGCCATCTACTGGACCGTCGAGACCTGGGGCGGCCATCCCGACCTCAGCTTCTTCCTTGAGAGCTATCACTCCAGCTTCATCAAGCCGGCCGGCGAGATCCAGCCGCCGCGCAACTTGACCCGCTGGCAGGACGAACGGCTCGACGCCATCATCGAAGCCAACCGCACGGTGAGCTTCGACGCGCCGGAAGTCGCCCAGCTCGGCATGGACTACCTCAAGCTGGCCGTGGAGGAGATGCCCTTCATTCCGCTGATGGCCTACAACAAGTTCGCGCCGTTCGACACCACCTACTGGACAGGTTATCCGAGCGCCGCCGACCCCTACTCCGCCTCCGGTCCGTTCTGGTCCAACCTGCGCTACATGGTGGTGCAGCTTGAGGCCAATCCGAACGCGCCCGCCGCACAATAATCCACACAAGGGGCGGAACCGCCTGGCTCCGCCCCTTGCCGCATTACCGTATTCGAGAGTGGATTGAAGATGAACGGCTTCGCCAAATATCTCGTCCAGCGGCTCTTCCAGTTCTTCCTCGTGATTTTCCTGGGCGTGTCTCTGGCCTTTCTCATCACCAATCTCTCTCCGGTGGATCCGGTGGAGCAGTCGGTTGCATTGATGACCAATTTCGGCGCCACCGATCCGCGCGCCGTGGAGTTGATGCGCGAAGCACTGGCAGAGCTCTACGGCCTGCAGGGGACAGTCCTCGACCAATACTTGTCCTTCTGGGGTCGCGTCATCCGCGGCGATTTCGGCCCCTCTCTTTCGGCCTTCCCCACGCCGGTCATGTCGCTCATCATGAGCGCCCTGCCCTGGACCATCGGCCTGCTGACGCTGGCGCTGGCCATCTCCTGGTCGCTCGGCAACCTGCTCGGCGCGCTCGCAGGCTATTATCGCTCCAACCTGTTGCTGCGCCTCTCGGGAGCCGCCGTCATGGCTCTTCATCCAGTGCCGGCCTACATCATCGGTCTGGTCTTGCTGCTGCTGCTTGGCTTCATCTGGCCGGTCCTGCCTATTTCGGGCGGCGCGCAGATGAACCTGCAGCCCGGTTTCACCATCGACTACATCTATTCACTCATCCTGCATGGCACATTGCCAGCGCTGACCTTGGTGCTGGTGGGTATCGGCAGCTGGTTCATCTCCATGCGTTCACTGGTCTCCAACATCGTTACCGATGACCATGTGGTCTATGCCGAGCTGGGGGGCGTCTCCTCGGGCAAGATCTTCTCGCAATATGTGGCACGCAACGCGCTGCTGCCGCAGCTCACCGGCCTTGCCCTCAGCCTCGGCAACGTCTTCGGCGGCGCTGTGATCACCGAGTTTCTGTTCAACTATCCCGGCGTCGGGCGTCTGCTGATCCAGGGCATCTATCGCGGCGACTACTCTCTGGTGCTGGGCGTCACCACCATGTCGATCATCGCCGTCGCCGTGGCCGTATTCATCATCGATCTGCTCTACCCGCTCATCGATCCGCGCGTGAGGCTTGGCTGACCATGTTCAAAGTCCTGATCGACCTGCTGCGCTATAACCGGGAATTTGCCATCGGCTTCGTGCTGACAGCGGGAATATTCCTCTTCGCTTTGGCCCATTTCTGGGCGCCGCTACCGGACACCGCCATCTATCTGCTACCGCCCGATATGCCGCCCTCGACCGAATACTGGTTTGGCACCACCTCGCGCGGGCAGGATGTGTTGTGGCAAATGAGTTCGGCCATCTGGAACACCATGCTGTTCGGCCTCACCGTGACCATCATCAGCCGGATCCTGGCCGTCGCCGTGGGCATGGTTTCCGGCTATCTGGGCGGTCGTTGGGACCAGGCCATGATGACGATCAACGACACCATGATCGCCCTGCCCAATATCCCGATCCTGCTGCTGGTCTATTTCGTCATGCGCGACAGCATGAGCTGGCCCATCCTGGCGCTGACCGCAGCCCTGCTCGGCTGGAACTACGATGCCCGCCTCATCCGCTCGGTCACGCTCAGCCTGCGTAACCGCGAATTCACCCGTCATGCCGTCTTTGCCGGCATGAGCGTGCCACAGATCCTGGTGCGCCAGCACCTGCCCTATGTGATGCCGGTCATCTTCTTCACCGCCATGAACAACCTCATCTGGGCCATCGGCCTCGAGGTCACCCTTTCGGTGCTTGGCTTCTCGGATATCAACCGCCCCACCATCGGCGGCATGATCTACTGGGCCAATCAGCACCAGGCCATCATTGCGGGTATCTGGTGGTGGATCGCTTTCCCCATAGGCGCCATCGTGCTGCTGTTCCTTGGGCTCTTCCTGCTTGCCATCTCGGTCAACGAATATATCGACCCGCGCAGCCGCCTCAGCCGGATGGGAGCTTGAACATGCTCGACGCCCTTGCAACACCGTCCGAAACCAGGACGCGGCCGATCCTCGAGGTCAAAGGCCTCAAGGCCTATTACCAGATGAACTATTTCGGTGTTCAGCGTGAAGTGCGCGCGGTCGACGATGTGACGATGACCATTCGTCGCGGCGAGATCTACGGCATTGCCGGGGAATCCTCGTCGGGCAAGTCATCCCTGATCAAGACCATTGCCGGCGCCATCAGGCCGCCGCTGCGCGTGGTGGAGGGGTCGGTCAAGTTCGATTTCGGTGGCAAGACACTGGACGTCTACGCCGACCCCGCCCGCATGAAGGCAGCACGCTGGCAGCACCTGAGCTATATCATGCAAGGCTCAATGAACGTGCTGAACCCCGTCCGCAAGGTCAAGCATGCCTTCCACGACTTTGCCTACAAGCATATGAGCCTGGGGGAAGGCGATTTCCGCCAACGACTTGTCAGCCATCTGGAGCGCATCGGCCTCGATCCGCGCGTACTCGAGTCCTATCCACATCAGCTCTCCGGCGGCATGCGACAGCGCCTGACCATCGCCCTCGCGACCGTCTGCGAACCCGAATTCATCATCGCGGATGAGCCGACCACCGCGCTCGACGTGCTGGTGCAGCAGGATGTGCTGGCACTGATCAAGGACGTGCAACGCCGCATGGGCTCGTCGATCATTTTCGTGACGCACGACATGACCGTGCATGCGGCCATCGCCGACCGCATCGGCATCGTCTATGCCGGGCGACTGGTGGAAGAAGGGCCCACGCTCGATGTTTTCCAGCAGCCGCAGCACCCCTATACTGCCCATCTCATCGCCAGCCTGCCTCGCATCGGCGACCTGCGCAAACGCAAGGCGCTGCCTGGCAAGCCGCCCAATCTTTCCGAGCCGCCGAGCGGGTGCCGGTTTCATCCTCGCTGCCCTCTCGCCATCGACATCTGCAAGACCGAGAACCCGCCGCTCGAAACCCGCGGCACGGGCCGTGTGGCCTGCTGGCGCGCCGGGGAGGTGGAGGCCGCATGACTCCGCTTCTTGAACTCAACGGCGTGAACAAGGACTATTCGATCGGGGGCTTTCTCGATCGGTCGACCCTGCATGCCGTCAAGGATGTCAGCTTCAAGCTTGAGTCCGACAAGCCCGAGATCTTTACCATCGTGGGGGAATCCGGATCTGGCAAGACCACCACCGCCCGCATGATCCTTGGCAATGAAACACCCACCAGCGGCACCCTGCGCTTCATGGGGCAGGATATCGCGGCCATCCGCAGCCGCGCCGATCGGCTGAAATTCATGGCCCGGGCCCAGCCGATTTTTCAGAACCCGTTTGAGGCGTTCAACCCGCTGACCACGCTGGATTATTACCTGTTTTCCACGGCGCGGCGGTTTCTTGGACTGAAGAGCCGCGCCGAGGTCGAAGCGGCAGCAGACCGATCGCTCCAGCATGTGGGCCTATCGCTCACCGAGGTTCGAGGCCGCTATTCCCATGAATTGTCCGGTGGGCAACTGCAACGTATCGCTGTGGCCCGCGCGCTCATTCCAGGGCCCAAGCTGATTGTGGCCGACGAGCCGGTTTCTATGGTCGATGCGTCGCTGCGCATGTCCATCGTCAACCTGTTTCGCGATCTGCGTGACAACCTGGGGGTGTCGATCATCTATATCACCCACGACCTTTCGACTGCCTTCTACATTTCGGATCGGGTGATCATCATGTATCGGGGCGAAGTAGTGGAAAGCGGGGACGCAAAAACCGTGCTGGGCAGCCCTACCCATGCCTATTCCAGAGCGCTCCGAAACGCCGTCCTGCCACCCGACCCCATCGCAGCGCGGGCCATCATCGAAGCCAAGTTGGCCGATGCCAACTTGGCGGGACCGGCCGAAGCTTAGGTGGCCGCTCCAGCGGGCCGCATCAACCCTTGACCCCGGCCGACAGCATGATTGCCTGGGTCACGCGCCGCTGGAAGATGAGATAGACGATGGCGACTGGCAGGCCCGCCACGACCGCCGAGGCCATGAGCTTGCCATAGACGATGCCATAGGCGTCCTTGACCTGGGTAATACCCACCGGAACCGTCATGGTCGCCTCCCCGGTGGCCGCCAGGAACGGCCACAGGAAGCTGTTCCATGCGCCGATGAAGGTGATGATCGCTAGCGCGGCCGTTACGCCCCAGTTCATGGGCAGGTAGATGCGGAACAGTATCTTGAAGTGGCCGGCAGAATCCATCTGCGCCGCTTCACGGAACTCCTTGGGCACGCTGTCGAAGAACTGCTTGTAGACGATGATGACCACCGGCACGATCAGTTGCGGCAGGATGATGCCCGCCCATGTATTGAGCAGCTTGAACTGCGCCATCAGCACGAAATGGTTCACGATCAGGGCCTGCATCGGCACCATGAAGCATGCCAGGATCAGCACATAGATGATCCGCCGTCCGGGGAAATCGAGCTGGCTCAACGCATAGGCGCAGCCGGCCGAACTCACGATCACCAGCGCCGTTATGACAATGGAGGTGACGAACGAATTGATGTACCAGGTCGCGATATTGGTGTTGTTCCAGATGTGGATATAGCTGTCGAACACGAACCGTCCGGGCCACAGCGAGTTGCTGCCCGAGATCACCTCGCCGTCCGGCTTCACCGAGGTGATAATGGCCCAGTAGATCGGGAAGAACGAGGCCAGGGCGACCAGCAAAGTGAGTGCGGTCAGCACGATGCCAATGAGATCGAGCGGCCGATCACGACGGCTGCCGGTTGTCACGGCCTGGCTGCGGGGAAGAGCTTCGGCGGTCATTTGTCACCTCGTACGCGCAGCACCTGGTATTGCAGCACCGACAGGATCACGATCATGCCGAACAGCAGCACCGAGGCCGTGGCCGCCTCTCCGCCCTTGTTCTGCTGAAAGGCGAGCTTGTAGACATACTGCACCAGCGTGATGGTCGCGTCCTGACGCCCCCCGATCGAGAACAGGTAGACCTGGTCGAATATCTTGAGCTGGGCGATGAGCTGAATGGTCAGCACCAGGGCCGTCACCGGCCAGATCAGCGGCCAGGTGATGCGTGTGAACTGCCGCCAGCGGCCGGCGCTGTCGAGCTGCGCCGCTTCGTAAATCTCGGGCGAAACGTTGCGCAGACCGGCAATGAACAACAGGATATTGAAGCCCATCGTCCACCAGACGGTGACGAAGGCCACTGTCGGCATGAAGGCAGGAATGGTGCGTGTCAGCGACATTGGCTCGCCGCCGTTGAACGGCCGAACGAACACCTGCGCCAGCCCATACTGCACGTCGATGATCCAGTTCCAGGCCAGGAACACTACCGACACCGGCAGGATATAGGGCAGGAAGAAGCAGGCCAGAACGAAGCCCTGCACCCAGCCGTTGTGCCGGTTCACCGCCATGGCGATGAGCAGCGAGACCAGCGTATTGGGAATGACCGTCAGGAGCACGAAATAGGCCGTGTTCCAGAACGCGGAATGAAACAGCTTGTGACTGAGGATCTTGACGTAATTGTCGATGCCGACCCAGTCACCCGACCCGATCAGCGGCGCCTTGGTGAAGCTCAGCATCACCATCTGGATGGTCGGCCAGACAAACAGGCCACCATAGATGAGCACGAAGGGCCCAACCAGAACCAGCGCCGTCAGCCATTCTTGCCGTCTGTCCCGGAGCATCGCCATACCTCCTCGTATCGCGTCAAAAAGTGGCCGGCGCCCCGAGGGGCACCGGCCGTTAGTCCGCTAGAGCTGACCGTTGAGGTCGTCGCGCATCTGCACGGCAGCGTCGGCGGGGGCGATTTCACCGGTGGTGGCTGGATTGACGTAGTTGCTCCAGGCATCGCCCAGCGGGGCGGCAGGACCGGCCAGGATGGTGCGCGGATCGAACACGGCCGTATCGGCAAAGCCGGCATAGTCCGACTGCGGCTTCAGTGCCTGGAATTCGGCGCTGTCACGCACGGCGTTGTAAGCCGGGATATGGCCCGCACCGGCCCAGTCCAGCGAATGCTGGTCCATCCATGCGATGACCTTCATCACCGCAGCGCGCTTGTCAGCATCGGCCTCCTTGCCGGCATTTGCCGGGACGACGAAGGCGTGCGAGTCAGACCAGGCTGCTTTGGTTTCGAATAGCGTCGGCAGTTCGACCGCTCCCCATTCGAACAGCTCGCCTTTGGCGTGGAGATCCACAAAGGTCGGGATTTCCCAGTTGCCCATGATGAAGAACGGCGACTGTTGCGAGGTGAACAACGCCAGGGCTGCCGGGCTTTCGACCTGCACAGGCGTGTAGCCGCTATCGACCCAGCCCTTGACGACATCTATGGCGCTGGTGAGCTTGGCAACATCGGCATCGGTCGGGAAGAAGCCGCCAGCCGCTTCGTCGAACATGGTGCCGCCCTGCTGACCGAACAGGCTGTAGATGGTGCGGTAGCGGTCGCCGGTGGGGGTCGAGAGGCCATACTTGCCGTCACCGGTGAACTGGGCCAGCACGGCATTGAAGTTCTCAAGGCCGTCGAGGCCAGTCGGCAGGCCGTCGTCGTCGATCAGACCGGCTTCGGCGAGCATGTCCTTGTTGTAGTAGAGGATCAAGCCATGCTGGTCGAACGGCACGGCATAGCGGGTCCCGTCGACCTTGCCGGCTTCGGATGCGGCAGCGGTAAAGTCGGCATCGGAGATGCCCGCGCCCGACATATCCTCGTCGGTGATCTCGCTCAGCGTGCCGCTATCGACGGCCAGCGGGATGCGCGACAGGTGATAGGTCGCGATATCGGGGCCTTCTCCAATGGCCGCGGAAGTCTGCAGCTTGGTGTAGAAAGGGGTACCCCACTCCAGCGTCGTATTCTCGATGGTGATTTCGCCGGCATGCTCGGTATTGAATGCCTCGATCAGCGCCTTCATGCGTACGCCATCGCCGCCCGCCAGGAAGTCCCACCACACCACGGTCTGCTGCGCCATGGCGCCGGTCGCGAGCGCGAAAAACGCGGTCGAAGCCAAAGCAAGGCGACGTAGAGATTTCGTCATTCTTTCCTCCCAAAAAGGTTGCTGCTCTATGCTCGTCAATCGGCTGGTGCGTCGCATTGAGCTTGTAGTCCGCACGGCCGAAACTGGATTTCGTCAGCTCGAGTGGTAGGCGATGCCCTCCGCGTCGAAGATGTGCATCTCGCTGCGCGCGGCAGCGAGCGACACCGTTGCGCCCGGCTCCAGCGCGCTCTTGCCACCATCCTCGGCGACGACAAGGGACCCGTCGGGCAGCCGCACATGCACCAGCGTCCGGTCGCCCAAACGCTCCATGATTTCGACAACTCCCGAGATGGAACCACCCGCGGTGACCTTGAGCGCGTCAGGGCGCACGCCCAGGGTGAGCCCATTGCCCGAAGGCAGGTTCGCAATCGGAATCTCGGTGGCGATGGAAACGCCGCCAGCATTGACCACGGCCTGCCCGTCGCTCTCGGCAATCGAACTGACAGGCAGGAAGTTCATCGCCGGCGAGCCGACGAACGCAGCCACGAAGCGGGAGGCCGGACGTGAATAGACTTCCATCGGCGTCCCAATCTGCTCGATCCTGCGGTTGTTCATCACCACAATGCGGGTCGCCAGGGTCATGGCCTCGGTCTGGTCATGCGTCACGAAGACCATCGTCGTACCGATACGCTGGTGCAGTTGCGCCAGTTCGACGCGGGTACGAACGCGCAGGCTTGCGTCGAGATTGCTCAGCGGCTCGTCCAGCAAAAAGGCCTTGGGTTCGCGCACGATGGCACGTCCGATGGCGACGCGCTGGCGCTGGCCACCCGACAGCTGGCTTGGTCGGCGTTCCAGCAACGCGCCGATCTCGAGCATGCGTGCCGCATCATCGACCCGACGCGCGATCTCGGCTTTGTCGGTGCCGACATTCTGCAGGCCGAAGCTCATGTTCTCCCGCACCGTCATATGCGGATAGAGCGCGTAATTCTGGAACACCATGGCCACGCCGCGCTGATTGGGCGGCAACTGGTCGACCCTGGTGTCCCCGATATGGATCTGCCCCCCATTGACCTCTTCGAGACCCGCGATCATCCGCAGCAAGGTGGACTTGCCGCAGCCCGATGGACCCAGGAAGACGATGAACTCGCCGGACTTGATGTGCATGGAGACGCTATCGAGCACCTGCACCTGCCCATAGGACTTGCTGACGTCGGACAGCACGATATCGGCCATGACTTCCTCCTCGTTTTGGCCAGCGCAGCTTTGCTGTCTTCTGGTCCACATCGTCATCCACTCTCGCCCTTGGGGAGAAGGGGAGCACTCCGCTCGGTTCCTAGCGGTCCACCGGCAATTCCACAGTCGCCATCACCAGTGCGTCGAACAGAGCCGCCGCCACTGGATCGGCGCCCGGCGCTTCGCGCATCAGTCGGAATGTCGTCGCCACGACCCCACCCCGGCCCACGCGCTTCTCGCCGATGATCGCCGCCGGTTTGTGAACCCAGCCCACGACGATGCCGGCATGGACATTGCTGCCGAACTCCCAGGGCCGGAAACCGGTCAGCAGATGATGCGGCACCACGCCTGAGAAGCTGAGATCGAAGATCGGTCCACCCGGAATATTGGCAAACGGACCATCGCGGCGAATCCATGAAAAGCCGGCGATCCAGTCACCGCGCCAGATGGTGCCATCGCGTTCGACCAGGCTGATACCGGGCAGATGCTGGTCGAGACTGGGGCGGAACTTCTTGCCATCGGCCACGATGCTGCGGTGCGGCAGCTCGCCGTCCGGCATGTCGGTGCGCAGGTTCTTGTTTGTCTCCACCGTCCCGTCGGCCAGGATGAGGAAGCGGCCCCCGGCCTTCATGACTTCCACGTCGGCCCCGTCGACGGCATGGCAGAGCACGATATCGGCCTGCTCGGCCGAGACCACGCTATAGCCCAGGCCCCTCGCATAGGTGGCAAGGGCCGCATCGGCGGCGGCGATGGTCGGCAGGGCCGAGGTGTCGCGCCTGGAATAGAGGGCGATGTCGCAGCTATTGCGCGCCACGACATCGCCGCCAGCCTCGAGCGTAAAATCAAGACGTGCCATGCGGCTCTCGCCGGCGGCCGGGAGGTCGATCTTGAGCGCCTGCGGGCTGGTAGTCGAGACAGGGCCGGTCGCGGCAAGGACCACCGAACCGGAAGCGTCCCCCGACCAGCGCAGGGTCGCGCCGTCAGGCAGTGCCTTGCCGCCGGTGGCGATCGTCACTTCGACCGCCAGCGTCTCGCCAGCATAGGCCGAGTAGCGCTCGGGCCGTGGCACGATCACCGTGTCGGTATTGATCTGGGCAAAGACGTCGTGGAACACGCGTGGATTGCGTTCGATGTCCATGAGGCCATTGGCTTCCCAATGGACGTCGGTCAGTTCGGTGATCACATAGCCCATGATCGAGGAATAGCGACGCATCTCCTCGATCTGGTAGCGGAGGTTCATGAACTGGTACCACTGCACGTTTTCGATGAAGCCATCGAACGAGCTGAAGGTGCGGTGCAGGTCGAGCGAGGCGAAGCGCTCCTCGATGCCGTGCGGCAGGGCAACGCCGTCGCCCCACAGCGAACCGGTCTCGAACCAGTCCGGCTCGCTCCCGTCCTCTTCGCGCAGGAGCTTCGGGTCCGGCAGGCCCCAGACGCCAAATTCGGACACGACCAGCGGCTCATCGCCGGTTCGCTCGGCATCGCCGAGTGGCGAAAAGGTCCAGTCGGCGCCACCGGCGAACTGGGCTGTGATGTCATCCCATTCCTGTCGCCGCTCGGGCACCGAGCGATAGTAGTGATAGTCGTTGAGGTCCGTCTTCATATGGAAGTTGGGGAAACAGGCCGAGTTGTCGACCACGAGACGCGTCTTGTCTTCGGCCTTGAGCCAGTCGTAGCTGTCCTTGAGCCACTGCCGGTGCTCGGCATTCTCCATCAGACGCGTGCCCCAATCCTCGTTGATCAGCGTCCAGGCGATGATCGAGGGATGGTTGCGGTCACGCTTGAGAATGCCTTCCATCGTCTCGCGCATGCGCCGAGCCGAGGCGCTGGTGAAGTTGGCGACATTGGGCACTTCGGTCCAGACCAAGAGGCCCAGGCGGTCGGCAACTTCGTAATAGCGCGGGTCGGGCACCTTGATGTGGCAGCGCAGCAGGTTCAGCCCAAGATGCTTGGCCTTGCGCGCCTGGTCTTCCAGGAACTCCAGCGACGGCGGCGTGTAGATGCCATCCGGGTAATAGTCCTGGTCGAGCGCACCACGTATATAGATAGGCTTGCCGTTGAGCAGGATTTGTCCGCCCCTGGCCTCGATGGTGCGGAAGCCGAATGTCTCGATGCGCTTGTCGGTGCCCAGGTTGACCACGAGCGAATAGAGGCTCGGCTCATCCGTCGACCAGAGCCGTGCGTTGGCGACCCTTAGGCTCGCGGCTGCAGATGCCCCGGCCGTGACGCCCGCTTCCGCTACCACATTTCCGCCAGCATCGAGCACCGACAACTGCACCGGCTTGCCGTTTGCGGCGGCAGAAGTGCCAAGCTCAACGTGAGCAACGCCATCGGTACCAGCGGTGATCACGAGGCTTTCGACATGCGCCGGATCCCGCGCTTCGAGTGCCACCGACTGCCACAGCCCGCCAATGCGGCCGTACCAGCTGATCTTGCCATGCGGCACTTCGCCGAACGGATAGTCGGGATAGGCGCGCTGATCGGCCGAAGGCATGGTCACGCGCACTTCGAGTTCGTTGCTCGACTTCAGCGCCGAGGCCGGCAGCACGATTTCGAAGGGCAGGAAGGCGCCCTCATGGCTGCCGATCGCCTGCCCGTTGAGCAGCACTTCGCAGAAATAGCTAACGGCGCCGAACTGCAGCGCCAGCTCCTGGGTGCCCCACCCTTCAGGCAGCGCGAAGCTGCGCTTGTAGACGGCACGGCCGCTCGTATCGACCAGATCGGAGAATTGGGCCTGCCAGGGACCAGGTACATGCGCCTCGCGCCAGGGCCCGTCTTCGTGGCGGAACTGCCAGACGCCATCCAGCGAAAGGCGACGACGCACACCCGAATCGTTGTCGGCAACCTGCACAAGGCTCGCCCGCTCCATCCCTCAGCTCCTCACCAATATTAGTTATATTTTTATCATAGGTCGGTGCAGGCGGACTTGGCAAGGGGCTTATGCGTGGCGCTTGGGGCTGACTGTCTGCTAAACACTTGGGAGCCAAGTGCGGCATTGGATCGAGACATCTGCGAGTCGAGGAAATAGCTTGGAAAAGCGCGCGACAATGGTGGACGTGGCGGAACTGGCCGGCGTCTCTCAGGCCACGGTTTCCCTAGTTCTCAACGGGGTGCCTAACGCCCGCGTGTCCAAGGCCACGCGCCGGCGGGTGCTGGAAGCTGCGGAACAGCTGTCATACCGCCGCGGCAAGGCTCATCCGGTGCCCGAAGGCCGCAAACGCGTCGTCGGCCTCTTCCTCGATGAAGTCTCCACCACGCCCTTCGCGGCGCAGTTCATCGAAGGCGCGCGCGACGAGGCTGCCCTGCAGGACGTTACCGTCGCAATGTTCTGCACCCAGTCCGACCCGGCTCTGGAACAGGCAGCCATCGATCTGCTCGTCTCGCAAAAGACTATCGGCGTCATCTACACAACGCTCATCACCCGCCAAGTGACTGTTCCGGATGCCTTTTCTGAACTCCCGTTGGTTCTGCTCAACTGCTACGAGCGGAAGCTCCGCTTCCCCTCGGTGGTCCCTGGGGACATTGTCGGCGGCTACACCGCCACCCAGGCCCTGCTCCGGGCGGGCCATCGTCGCATCGCTCACATGACCGGCGAGATCTTCGTTGAGGCCGCCGTCGACCGCGAAAAGGGCTTCCGCCAGGCCATGGCCAAGTGGAATGTCCCGGTCGACGAAGACCTCGTCAAACAGGCCGGATGGACCATTCGCGGCGGTCGCGAAACAGCCATCGCCTTGATGTCGCGGCCCAACCCGCCGACAGCAATCTTCTGCTTCAACGACCGTATGGCCATCGGCTGCTACGAAGCAGCCCGCATGCTCGGCCTGTCTGTTCCCCACGACATTTCCATCGTCGGTTTCGACAATGAAGACCTGGCCGCCAACATGGATCCGCCGCTCACCACCATCGTCCTGCCACACGACGAAATGGCCCGCTGGGCTGTTGCCGAATTGCTCGACAGCTATGAAGACGCCGACCACGACGAACGCCTGCAAAAGGTCAAGATCGAGTGTGAGCTTATCGAGCGCAACTCAATTGCGCCGGTGAAGACTTAAACCTTTGGCGCCGCTACCGAATCTCGCTCAATCAGCGGGCATTCCAGCTTTACCAGGGGGTAGCGCCCCTGCCCCGGCACCGACTCCCCAAGCTGCTCGACGATCCACTGCCCCATAGCCCGATGTGGCAGAAGCGAGGTCGTCAGCCGGGGATGTAGATGTCGGGAAATTTCTTCGTCGTCATAACCCACCACGGCCATGTCGCGGGGGATGTGGTAACCGCCCTCTTTGAGCGCCTCATAGCAGCCGATAGCGGTGCGATCATTCTGGCAGAAAATGGCCGTTGGCGGCTCCGGCAGCGCCAGTAATTGCCGCGTGGCGTCATAACCGGCACTGGCTGACCAGTCGCCTTCCACCACCAGCGCGGGATCGAACGGGATATCGGCCGTAGCCAGCGCCCTGCGATAGCCCTTGAGCCGGTCCTGAGCCGCCTCCATCCAGATTTCGCCGGTAATGGTGGCAATGCGCCGATGTCCGCTTTCGATCAGGTGTCGTGTGCTGCGTTGCCCCCCGGCGATTTCACTCGGTACCACAGCGGGATAGGCTTGGCTGGTCGTATAGCAATTAAGCAGGTAGACCGGCATTTCCAGTCCGATCAGCGCCTCCGGGAGCACGACCTCGCGGGTGAATATGGTCATATAGACCAGCGCCGCAACGCGCTGCTCGACAAAGGTCCGGATCAGCTCGGCCTCGAGCTCGACATCATTGTGCGTTTGCGCCACCAGCACGACATCGCCGCCAGCCCGCGCCGCCTGCGTCAGCCCCTCGATCGCCACCATGGCCTCAGGACTAGTCGCCAGCTGGTCGGCGATAAACCCGATCCTTCGACCCCTCGATGCCGGCACCGGCAAGGCCGGCACCGCATAGCCCAGCCGTCGCGCCGCTTCAAAAACCCGCTGCTTGGTCTCGGCGGAAAGCTTGATCCCAGGCGCATGATTCAGGACAAACGACACGGTCGCCTGTGAACACCCCGCCTCGCGCGCCACATCGGTCATAGTCACGCGCCGCCGACCATTCCGCTTTCCGCGAGCAACGAGCGGCTCAATTGTTTCGGCTGACCTGGGCATATCGAATCCGTCTCGAACCAACATTTGCTAATGCACAATCAGGACTATTATCAAGTATTAGCAAATGCGAGTCCAGCGAGCGCGGGCGCTCATCGAACGTGAACCGGAACCGAGCGAAGGATATGATACCGTGGCAAAGTTCGCGATCATGCGATGCAACAGCGTGAAGACGCCGGCTGTCGGGGCAGCTAGACCGCAAATCTCGACAGCGCTTCGGGAGGTGGCTGGGTGGTGGGGTTGAACGCCATCACCCGATTTCGCCCTGCCCGCTTGGCCGCATAGAGAGCCTGATCAGCCTGTCGCTGCAGATGCTCGGGCGTGTGTTCGCCAGAGCCGGTGGTGCCCGCGGCAACGCCGATGCTCACGGTGACGAACGGCGCCACCCGTGAACCGGGGCTGGAGAAGGCGGCCGCCGCTATGGAGCTGCGGATCTGCTCAGCGACCGTGAGTGCTTCGGCATCCGTCACATTGCAGAGCAGGATCATGAATTCCTCGCCGCCGTAGCGGGCGACGCAATCCCGCGTGGATCGCAGGTGATGCCGGATGATGTCGGCCACTTCGCGGAGGCAGCGGTCGCCTTCGGCATGCCCGCGATGGTCGTTTAACGCCTTGAAATCATCGATGTCGCACATCAGGACCGCCACCGTGGAGGCCTCGAGCCAGAGCTTGCCGACCAGTTCGCGCATCCAGCGCCGGTTGGCGACGCCGGTCAGCGGATCGAGCTTGGACAATTCGTCGAGCCGATGGTTCGCCTCCGCCAGTTCGGCCACATGGCGCCGATCGCGCAGTTCGAGCAGGAAGGATTTCTGCGCCAGTATGGTGGCGGTCCGCCGCGCTACGACGGTGGCGCTCACGCCACAGAAATAGAAGAAGAAGCCCGACAGCGCGCTTCGCGCTTCCACAAGCGGATTCTGCAGCTGCAGCAGAAGGTAGAGACTCAGAACAATGGCGGCGAGCGCCACTGTATGACGCATGGGCACCGCGAAGATAATGATCCCGGTGATCGCCGTGAAAACCATGACGTTGAGGAAGCGCTCGTAGAGCTCGCCCCCCGCCGCAACGCCCATCAATCCGATACCGAACAGCATGAAGAGCATCGCTACGGTCAGCGACCCGTGCAGCACGCGAGTTGATCGTCGCTTGCGCCAGACCAGGAAGGCAGCAACGGCGGCAGACAGGACGATCGCCGCAGGCAGCAGCAGCGCGGCGCCGGACGTCTCGGGCAACAGAATCAGGTTCAGCACCAGGGTCAGGGCATCGAGCATCATGACCCAGACCATCCATGATCGGACAATCGTGGAGGCCTGTCGCCAGGTTCGATCCCAGAACGCCTCGGCCACCGCCCCCTTGAGCCGGATGTTGCGGGTACGACCGGAGAGCAGCCGTTCGACCTCTTCCATGATCGCCGGATCCCGGACATAGGCATCCAATGCGCTGGCCGTCGCGACAGAAGTGGGCGACTGGTCGGTCATCGCGCAGGTCCGCGCCACCCCGAGGACAGGGTCTGCCCAAATGAGGGCGTAGCCAGCCGATCGCCGGCCATAGCCATCGGCGCGCCCGACACAATGCGCTTGCACATTTGTGACCCTCCCAGGAGTTCTTGGTGTTTGACGCTGGGAGAGGTTTGGGCCGCGCCGGCCTAGCAAAGCCTTAACATAACCGCCAATGTTGGAGGCAGGGTTTAGATGTCCCTAACCAGATCATCCGCAATGTGATGAGTGTGCGGACCGTCCGTTGGCGAACGGCCCGTCAGGCCTCAGGAGCGCAGCGGCTGGGGGCGGCTGGCCAGGTAATTGCCTAGCAGGATGGCCACTTCCGGGGTCAACGGCCCCTGTGCGCAGGTCTCTTCCACGCCCTCCTGCCGGCAAACGCGATTGATCGCGGCAATGGTCTGGCGGGTGAGATAGCCGTCCAGCGCACCATTGTAGAAGCCGGCATCGCGCAGGCCCTGCTGCAGTACGTAGACATAGGCATTCTTGTTTCCCCAGAAAAGCATCTGCACCGTCTGTGACAGGTCCGAGCGGGCCAGCCCGGCCAGCGACTGGCCGATATCCTGGAGGGATTGCGCCGTGGCCGGCGGAACAGCGCGCAGGGCGATGGTTTCGAAGGCGACCGCCTCGGGCGGCAGCAGATCCGCATGCGCGTCGAGCATGGACTGAGCCTGCCTCAGGCTTGGCTTGAGCCCGGGACCACCTGAACGATAGAGCTGCAGCAACAGGCGGAGTGCTGCGGGGTCGCCCGAATCGACTTCCGCCCGCAACGCCCCATCGGCAGCACGCGCCCCATCGCTACCCAACAGCCCCATAGTGCCCAACCGGGCTCGTTCGACGATTGCTCCGGGCCGCTTGGCCGCCACCGCAGCCTCAACCAGTTCGATGCCCTCGGCACGATGTTCCTTGGCCAGTGGTCCGGTGGCCAACAGCATGCCGAGCCGCAGCATGGCACCTTCGTCGCCGCCCCGCTGTGCCGTCTCCGAGAACTGCAAGGCCTGGGGGTAGTCGGGCGGGAGGTGGCGGCCATCCGCATAGAGCCCTCCCAGCGTGCCATTGGCCCAGGCATCGCCGGTGCTTGCGGCCAGCTTGAGCAGGTCCACCGCCTGGTCCACATCCCGCGTTACGCCCTTGCCGTCGAGCAGCAGCAGGGCGAGACTGATCCGGCCGACGCTCTCGCCACGGTCGGCTGCTTCTGTGAAATAGGCGGCGGCGCGGCCGGGGTCCGGTGCGACCGAGCCCCTGCCTGTCATGTAGAGATACCCCAACTTGATCGAAGCTGCTGACAGCCCCTGCTCGCGAGCCGCCCGGTAGGCAGCCAACGCGCCTTGGGCATCGACGGGCATAGCCTCACCCGAAGCGAGGACGTCACCCAGCTGGATCTTGGCCCAGCCATCGCCGATGGCCGCAACCTCGCGCAGCATCGCCAGTCCCCGTGCGGGATCGGCCGCGGTGCCTTCCCCCTTGACCAGCATCATGCCGAGCCGGCTCTTGGCACCATAGTCGCCCAGCGCCGCGGCCGCCTCGAAATACCCAGCCGCCTTGGCCGGATCGGTTGGCACCGTTCCCGCGCCGGTCACGTAGAGATTGCCAAGGCTGGCGAGGGCTGCTGCATTGTTCTGTGCGGCAAGGGGCTCCAGCAACGCCAGCGCGCGCGGCCCATCGGCATCGATCCGGTCGCCGCGGATCAGCAGGTCCGCCAGTATGGTCGCCGCCCAGGCGTCGCCGGCCCCTGCTGCCTCGTCGAGCAATTGTACGGCACGCAGAATGTCCTGCGAAGCGCCCGCCTCGAGCAGCATGAGCGCCAGATAGATGCGGCCGGTGGCGTCCTGCGCCGCCGCGGCACGCTCGAAGAATTCGAGGGCGAGAGCCCGATCGGGTGCGATATCGCCAAGACCCGTGCGATGGAGCAGGCCCAGCCGGCTCAGCCCGGCGGCGTTGCCCAGATCGGCCGCTGCCTGGTAGTGGCGCGCTGCCGCTACCGCGTCGAGCGGCAATCCGCTTCCCTGCGCATAAAGATCGGCCAGCTGCAGCATGGCCCAGGTGTCGCCGCTGTCGAGGACCGGCTGCAGCAGCGCGAGGCCCCGGGCGACATCGACGTCGCCCCCCTGCCCCTGCAACAGCATGAATCCCAGGCGGTTCATCGCGCCAATGTCGCCTGCCTCGGCGGCGCGAGTGAACAGTCCCCGGGCGCGCGGCAGGTCGACCGCGATCACCCCGGCGCCCTTGGCATAGATGTCGCCCAGCCCAACCAGCGCGGCGGCATTGTCCTCGTCGGCGAAGGGCTGCAGCAATTGCACGGCGCGCGGCCCATTGAGCGGCACCACCTTTCCCTGTGCGTAGAGGCTGGCGAGAATCGTGGCAGGCCAGACTTCGTCCTCTCCGGCAGCTTGCTCCAGCATCGTCACGGCTCGCGCCGCATTCGCTTCGCCACCGCTTCCCAGAAGGCTTTGCGCCAGCAGCACGCGGCCGGCCACATCGCCGAGGGTCGCGGCCCGTTCGAGCAGGCGGGCGGCCGCTGCGGCGTCAGGTACCACCGTTCCAAGGCCGGACTGATAGATCTGTGCCAGCCGCACCATGGCGGCCGAATTGCCCGTTTCGACGGCCTTGCCGAAATAGTCGACGGCCCGCTCCATCGGCGCGGCCTTGCCGCTGGCATAGACGTCAGCGAGCTGGATCAAGATCCAGGGATCACCCCCTTGGCTGAGCTCTTCCAGCAGGTCGATAGCCCGCGGCACGTCGCCGGGGATGCCGCGCCCGTCCAGCAGCATCAGGGCCAGTTGATACTTGCCATGCGCGTCGCCTGCAGCCCCCGCCCTGGCATAGTAGCGGGCCGCGCGGGGCAGATCCGGCGCAATGGTGCCTGCTCCCTTGGCGAAGAGATCGCCCAGGCCGGACAGGGCACCAACGCTGCCATTGGCCGCAGCGGGGATCAGCAGCGCGCGGACCTTGTTTCCATCTTCCGGCACGCCCTTGCCCTGCAGATAGAGGCTGGCGAGGATGCTGGTAGACCAGGGGTCACCGGTGGCAGCGGCCTGCTGCAGCAGATTCGCGGCGCGGCGCCAGTTGGGACCTTGCTCCGGCTCATCCAGCAGCATGCGCGCCAGGTCGATCTTGGCCACGATGTCGCCTGCGGAGGCGGCGGCCTCCAGCACGTTGCGGATACAGGCGCGGTCCGCCTGGATGCAATCGGCAGTGCCTGCCGCCAGCCCCGCCGGGGCAACAAAGGCGGTACCCAACATGAGCACCATGACTGACCAAACACGCATCTCGCCCTCCGCTCGGCTAGGGCGTCACTTTGGCGGAACCTGCTTCGGGTGCATTGATGGTTGTCAATGGCGGGTCGGCAACGCCCGCGCAACAGGGCAATCGTGATCGGGACGCGTCTCAGCGCGGGCTGGCCGCCCCGGTGGATTCGCGAATGACCAGGTGCGAGACAAACCCGACGCGAACGGGGACGTCTGGGGGAATTCGCTGCTTCAGCCGGTCATCGAGGATGCGCACGAGGCCTGCCCCCATCTGGAAGCCCTGCACCTTGACCGTGGTCAGGCGCGGGGAGATCTGGGTTGCCGCCGAATAGTCGCCAAAGCCGATGACCGAGATGTCCTCGGGGATGCGGTAGCCGAGCCGCAGCAGTTCGGAGACGACGGTCAGCGCCATGCCGTCATGCGCGCAAAAGAAGGCCGTCGGAGCGAAACCGTCGGCCTGCACCTCCTGCAGGTGCTGGGGAAACCGCATCTCGGTCTGGAATTTCATTTCGCGAAAGGTGACCTCGGGATGGGTCTCGAGCACTTCGCGCACGCCGTAGAAGCGCTCGACGCGGCCGCGATAGCCCGGCGTGCCATGCACATAGGCGATGGAGCGATGGCCCAGTTCCAGCAGATAGCTGGCGACAGCCGAGCCGGCCTCGTGGTCGGTGCCCGAGACAGTATCGAACGGCTCCAGGGCCCCTACCCAGCCCTGGCGGGCCACAGGGAGACCCAGCTCTCGCACGGCTTCCATAATCTCGCGTGGATGCGGGCCAACCATGGCGACCCCCTGGCAACCACGCGCAAAGGCGACGATCTCGTCGGTGAGGTGAGTCCAGCACATGCGCACCTGGTAGCCGCCACGCTGCGCCTCGGTCTGGAAGCCGCTCTGGATCAGCAGGTGCAACTCCGAGTTGACCAGGTCGGTATCGTGGAACACAACGCCGAGCACCGGCGCCTGCACCGCCTCCACGACGCGCTGGTAGCCAAGCTCGGCGGCAACCTGCTGCACACGGCGGCGAGTCTCGTCGCTGACGCCATCCTTGCCGGCGAGCGACCGGGACACGGCGAATTTCGAGAGGCCGGTCATTTCGGCAATCGTGGACAGGGTTATGCGCGCCATTCGAGCTCCAGGGACAATCGTGGAATGCTGTCTCTATCCACATTAATCACATCAATATCAACATAACGCTTTACCTAACAAGATGCCAGTCTCAAGCTAACGTCCAACTAAGAACGCCACAGGCGATTAGTGAGGAGGAGATCAAGATGGGTAGTATCAGCCGCAGGGCTTTCATCGTTGCCAGCTCTGCTTTTGCAGGGGCATTGGCCATGCCGACCTGGGCCCGCGCACAGGGCACACAGGAATCGGCCTTTCTCAAATCGGAGGTCGATGCCGGCAACCTGCCGCCCGTCGCCGAACGTCTGCCCGCCAATCCGCTGGTGATCACGCCGTTCGAGCGTGCCGGCCAGCAGGGCGGCGACTGGAATCATGCGCTGGTGGGTGGCGGGTCGCTGTCCATGCTGGTGCGCTACCAGGGTTATGAACCGCTGGTGCGGTTCAACCCGGATTGGTCGGGTCTCGTCGACAACGTCGCTGAATCCTGGTCGGTCAATCCCGAAGCCACCGAATATACCTTTACCCTGCGCAAGGGCCACAAATGGTCCGACGGCGTGCCCTTCACCACGGCCGACGTGCAGTTCTGGTACGACGCCTACTTCACTGACGCGGAAGCAACGCTGGGCGGCAATGCCTGGTGGTCGGTCAATGGCGAGGTTGCCAAGCTTGAAGTCGTGGACGAGCAGACCTTCAAGGTCATCTTCCCGGCTCCCAACGGCTTCTTCGTGCAGCAGCTCGCCTGGGCCCAGCAGGACCAGATGACGCGCACGCCCAAGCATTACCTCGAGCAGTTCCACATCCGCTACAATCCGGACGCCGATGCGCTGGCCAAGGAACAGGGTCTGGAAAGCTGGATTGCGCTGTTCCAGCGCGAGATCGGCATGCTGGATGACAACACCTTCTACCAGAACAGCAATCGCCCCACGCTCAATGCCTGGGTGTTCACTGACGGCGCCCCTGGCGAGAACACCGAGCGCGCCATTGCCACGCGCAACCCCTACTATTTCAAGGTGGACGACCAGGGCACCCAACTGCCCTATTTCGACCGCGTGGTTTACCAGATGGTCGCCGATCCCGAAGTGCTGCTGCTCAAGACGCTGCAGGGCGAGATCGACATCATGGACCAGTATATCTGCACGCCGGCCAACAAGCCGGTCCTGTTCGATGGCCAGGAAACGGGCAATTACGGCTTCTATACGCTGAAAGAAACCGCGGCCAATGTCATGGCCTTCCAGCTCAATCTCAACCATCTCGATCCGGTCAAGAACAAGCTGTTCAACACCATGGAATTCCGCCAGGCCATGTCGCATGCCATCGACCGGCAGGCGCTGATCGATGCGGTCTTCGTCGGCCAGGGCTCACCGGCCCAGCCCTCAATGCGCGAAGGCGATCCGCTCTACAATGAGCAGCTGGCCAAGCAGTTCACCGAGTTCGACCCGGCCAAGGCCAATGAGCTGCTCGACGCGTTGATCCCGAACAAGGATGGCGAGGGCTATCGCCAGGACGAGGAGGGCCGTCGCGTCTCGATCATCTTCGAGATCGACCAGACCCGCACCACCTTCCTCGACATGTTCGAGCTGGCCATCCCGATGTTCCAGGCCATCGGCATCGATGCGCAGATGCGCACCATGGACCGCTCGCTCTGGGAAGAACGTGTCCGCCGCGGCCGCGAATACGATGCCACGGCCCATCAGTTCGGCGCCAATTCCGGCATCGCGGCCATGCTCGACGCCCGCTTCTACGTGCCGATCAACAACAACTGCTTCTACGCTCCGGGCTGGGCGCTCTACTACACCCAGCCGGACAATGAGGCTGCGGTTGAGCCGCCGGAAGCGGTCAAGGCACAGCAGGAGCTCTATCGCTCGCTCGTCGGCACGGCCGATCCGGCCAAGCAGAACGAACTGATGGCTCAGGTGCTGCAGAACGCGGCCGATCTGTTCTTCACCTTCGGCGTCAGCCTCCCGGCCGACGGCTATGGGGTGGTCAAGAACGACGTGGTCAACCTGCTCGACACCATGCCCAATTCGTTCGGCTGGCCCACACCTGGCCCGGCGCGTCCGGAGCAGTTCTTCAAGGCCTGATCGCCTCACAACGCACATCACGGTCAGCGCCGGCCCTTTGGGGCCGGCGAGGGCCCCCTCATACCCATTGGATCCGTCATGCTCGACACCAAGGCACAAGCCACCGATCACCTCCGCGCCCCGGACTGGTACAAGTCCGCGACGCGCTGGACCCAGCTCACCCTGGCCGAGGATGACCCGATCAAATACGATCCGGCCTTCTGGATCGACGTGTTCAAGCGCACGCGCTCCAATGCGACCTGCCTGAGCGCGGGCGGCTATGTGGCCTACTACCCGTCCAAGGTGCCGCTGCACTACGTCTCGAAATTTCTTGGCGATAGCGATCCGTTCGGCGATCTTGTCACCGGCGCGCGCCAGCTGGGCATGCATGTCATGGCCCGCGTGGACCCCCATGCCATCCATCAGGATGCGGCCGATGCCCACCCCGAATGGATCGCGGTGGACAAGCAGGGCAACAAGCGCCGTCACTGGGCCTTCCCCGACGTCTGGGTCACCTGCGCCTATTCGGACTACAACTTCAAGTTCATGCCCGAAGTGCTCAAGGAGATCACCACCAGCTACGACATCGATGCCATCTTCGCCAATCGCTGGCAGGGCCATGGCGTCTGCTATTGCGACAGCTGCAAGACCAATTTCCGCGCTGCCTCCGGCCACGAGCTGCCGATGGACCAGAGCCTGGAAAACCCGGCCTGGCTGGCCTGGACCGCCTGGCGCCGCAATGTGCTGAGCCGCCTTGTCGTCGAGTGGGACGAGGTGATGAAGGCCATCAAGCCGCATACCAGCTTCATCCCGAACATGGGCTCGGTCTCGCTCACCGAATTCGATCTCGACATCATCGAGAAGTACTGCCCCTTCCTATGCGTTGACGACCAGGGCCGCCGGGGCACCGAGCCGGTCTGGATGAGCGGCCGCAACGGCAAGCGCATGCGCGCCACCTTCCGCGACCGCCCGGCCATCCTGATCACCTCGATCGGGCCGGAAGAAGAATACCGCTGGAAGGACTCCGTCACCACGGGCCCGGAAATCCAGGCCTGGATGGATGACGGCACCACGCAGGGCCTCTTGCCCTGGTTCACCAAGTTCAATGGCGTCGTGCCCGATACGCGCTGGGTCCAGCCGGTGGCCGACAGCTTTGGCCTGCATGCCGATCTTGAGCCTGTGCTCAAGGGCATGACGCCCACTGCGGAGATCGCCATTCTCGATCCCGCCACCACCCTGCGTCACCACGGCCAGGACACGCGCCGCGCCGCCGAGGCCGACGATCTGGGCTTCTACATGGCGCTGATCGAGGCCAAGCTGCCCTTCGAAATGGTCTCGGACCAGGCCATGACCCCGGCGATGCTGGACAGGTTCAAGGTCATCATCCTGGCCAATTCCACCTGCCTCTCCGATGCGCAGGTCAAGGCGCTGGAAGACTATGTGGCGCGTGGCGGTTCGGTTGTCGCCGCGCATGAAAGCTCGACCCGCACCGAGGCCAACAAGCCGCGCAATGCCATTGCACTGGGCAAGCTGCTGGGCGTTACGATGACCAAGCCCGCCCGTGGTCCGGTCAAGAATACCTATGTCGCGATCAATGGCGATCATCCCATCTCCAAGGGCTTTGAAGGCGCCAATCGCATCATGGGCGGCACGAAACTGCTCGCGGTCGACACGGTCGCCGATGCGCAGCACCCATTCCTCTTCGTGCCGGATTTCCCCGACCTGCCAATGGAAGAAGTCTATCCACGCGAAGACCCCAAGGGTGCAGCCGTGGTTACGCGTGAACACGCCTCGGGCGGACGCACGGTCTATATTCCCTGGAATATCGGCGGCATCCTCTGGGAAGTCATGGCGGGCGATCATTCCCGGCTCATTGGCAATGCCGTGCGCTGGGCACTCAACCGGCGGCCTCAGGTCGAGATCAGCGGCTTGTCCGTGCTCGATCTTTCGGTTCGCGAGGACCGGACCGGCCTTGCGGTGGTGCTCAACAACCTTTCCAATCCGATGATGATGAAAGGGCCGATCCGCGAAGTCTATCCGGCGGGGCGGCAGGAGGTTTCCATTGCCATCCCCTCCGGCAAGTCATTCGGTGGGGCCGAACTGCTGGTGGCCGGCGGCGAGGCGCAGGCCAGTGTCGCCGATGGCCGCGTCACGGTGGTGGTGCCCTCCATCTCGACCATCGAAGTCGTTTACGTGACCTGGGCCTGAGTGGAAGTGCCATGCTGAACTATGTGATCAAGCGACTGATCTACATGATCCCCACCCTCGTCGGGATGTCGATCATCGCCTTCACGATCATCCAGCTGCCCCCGGGCGACTATCTGACTTCGATGCTCGCATCGATGGCCGATAGCGGCGCCAATATCGATCCCGGCCAGATCCAGCGCTATCGCGAAATCTACGGGCTCGATGCGCCGATGTACGAGCAATACTGGAAGTGGATCAGCGGCATCCTGCTGCGCGGCGACTTTGGCTATTCCTTCGAATGGAACCGTCCGGTCGGCGACCTGATCTGGGAGCGCATGGGCTCGACCCTGGGCATTTCCATCGCCTCGCTGCTCTTTGTCTGGGCCGTGTCGCTGCCCATCGGCATCTATTCGGCCATGCGCCGCCATTCGGTGGGCGACTATGCCTTCACCTTCCTGGGCTTCATCGGCCTTGCCGTACCCAACTTCATCATGGCGCTGGTGCTGATGTATTTCAGCTACAAGTATTTCGGCCAGAGCGTCGGGGGGCTGTTCTCGCCAGAATATGCCGAGGCGCCCTGGAGCTGGGGCAAGTTCGTCGACCTGATGGCCCATCTGTGGATCCCCATCGTGGTCATCGGCACGAATGGCACGGCCGCGCTCATCCGTATCCTGCGGGCCAATCTCACTGACGAGCTCAACAAGCCCTATGTGATCACCGCCAAGGCCAAGGGGCTGCCGGAATACCGGGCGGTGGTGAAATACCCCGTACGCATCGCGCTCAATCCCTTCGTCTCAGCCATTGGCTGGGTGTTGCCCGAGCTGATTTCGGGCGTCACCATCACCGCCATCGTCCTCAACCTGCCCACAGCCGGCCCACTGCTGCTGCGGGCCCTGATCAGCCAGGACATGTACCTGGCCGGCAGCTTCATCCTGCTGATGGGTGTGCTGACCCTGGTCGGCATGCTGGTTTCGGACATCCTCCTCGCCCTTCTCGACCCACGGATCAGGTTCAACTGATGATTGCCCATACCTTCATCGAGGATGCGCCTGAGACCGGCCCTGCCGTCTCCGCGCTCAAGACCGGCAAGCCGATCGAGACCGATGCCGCGGGTCCCTGGCGGCTGATGTGGACGAAGTTCGTGCGCAACAAGGTCGCCGTGGTCGCCGGCATCATCATCCTGATGCTCTATATGATCGGGCTGTTCGCCGAATTTCTCGCCCCCACCCTGCCCGACACCTCGCGCCCGCAATTCACCAATGCGCCGCCGCAGGAAATCCGTCTCTTCGCCGACCAGCCTGATGGCAGCCGGGATTTCCTGCTGCATGTCACCGGCTACACGATGACGGTGGACCAGGCCTCGCTGCGCCGCTCCTATGTCATCGACGACAACCAGGTCGTGCCAATCGGCTTCTTCGTACAGGGCGCGCCCTACAAGCTCTGGGGCGTGTTCCCCTCGGATACCCATCTCATCGGGCCGCTCAACCCCAGTGACACCATGTATCTGCTGGGCACTGACAAGCTCGGCCGCGACCTGCTCAGCCGGCTGATCCACGGCACGCGCATCTCCATGTCAATCGGACTGATCGGCGTCACCATCAGCCTGATCCTGGGCGTCGTGCTCGGCTCCATCTCGGGCTTTTATGGCGGCTGGATTGATCTCGTCATCCAGCGCGTCATCGAGGTCATCTCCTCCATGCCCACCATTCCGCTGTGGCTGGGGCTGGCGGCGGCGATCCCGCTGACCTGGTCGCCGCTGACGGTCTATTTCGTCATTACCCTCATCGTCTCGCTGTTCGGTTGGACAGGATTGGCCCGCGAAGTGCGTGGCCGGTTCTTCGCCCTGCGCAGCGAGGACTTCGTCACCGCCGCGAGGCTGGACGGGTCGAGCGAGCGCCGGTTGATCTTCCGGCATATCCTCCCCTCGCTCACCAGTCACATCCTCGCGGTGGTTACCCTGGCGCTGCCGACCATGATCGTCGCGGAAACGGCGCTGAGCTTTCTCGGCATTGGCCTCAAGGCGCCAGTGGTGAGCTGGGGCGTGTTGCTGCAGGACGCCCAGAATGTGCGCACCATTGCCAATGCCTCCTGGCTGCTTATCTGGCCGTCCGCGGCCGTGGTTCTGACGGTGCTGGCTTATAATTTCCTCGGCGATGGCCTGCGCGACGCCGCTGACCCCTATGAAAGCTGACGCCATGCAGATGCAAGCCGTCACCACCGAAAGACAGTCCGATGGCGCCGAAGGCGATGTCGTGCTCAAGGTGGAAAATCTCAGCCTCGACTTCCGCCTCCGCACGCAGATCCTGCATGCCGTGCGCGATGTGAGCTTCGAGCTGCAAAGGGGCAAGACACTCTGCCTCGTTGGCGAAAGCGGTTCGGGCAAATCCGTCACCGCGCGCGCCCTGCTGCATATCCTGGACAAGAACGGCGCCATCACCTCCGGCCGGATCCTGCTGGCCGGCAAGAGTGGCGACATCGACATTGCCACCCTCACCGAGCGCAGCCCCGAACTGCTGAAGATCCGCGGCGGCCGTATCGGGCTGATCTTCCAGGAGCCGATGAGTTCGCTCTCGCCGGTCCATACGATTGGCAGCCAGATCGTCGAGGCGCTGCGGCTTCACCGCCGCATGGACAAGAAGCAGGCGCGGGCCGAGACCATCGAGCTGTTGCGGCAGGTGGAAATCCCCAATCCCGACAAGATGATCGACCGCTATACGTTCGAGTTTTCCGGCGGCATGCGGCAACGTGCAATGATCGCCATGGCGCTGGCGGCGGACCCGGAAATCCTCATCGCTGACGAGCCGACCACGGCGCTCGACGTCACCACCCAGGCCGAAATCCTTGATCTCATCAAGCGCCTGCAGGTGAGCCGCGGCATGGCCATGTTGCTGATCACCCACGACATGGGCATCGTGGCCGAAGTGGCCGATGCGGTGGCTGTGATGCGCTATGGCCGGATTGTCGAGGCGGGCAGCACCGACGCGATCTTCCACGATGCGCGTCACCCCTATACGCAGCGGCTGCTCAACTCGACGGTCAAGCTGGAGCGGAACCAGCGCTCCGATGGCCGAGCCGATCCCGTCCTCCTGGCCCGCCAGCCGGTGCTGAGCGTCCGACACCTCTCCAAGCTCTATGGCGCATCGACCTCCTGGTTCGGGGGCAACGCCCACGCGATCAAGGCAGTCGATGATGTCAGCTTCGATCTCTATCCCGGCGAGAACCTTGGCATTGTCGGCGAAAGCGGCTCGGGCAAGACCACGCTGGGCCGGCTGATCCTGCGCACGGTCGAGCCGAGCTCCGGGCAGGTCAGCTATTTCGGCAGGGGCGAACCTGTCGATGTGACGGGCCTCAGCAAGCGCCAGCTCAAGGCCTTCCATCGCGATGTGCGCCTGGTGTTCCAGGATCCGTTCGCCTCACTCAATCCGCGCATGACGGTCAAGGAGATTGTCGGCGACCCGCTGGTGGTATCGGGCACGATGAAGGGCGTGGCACTCGAAAGGCGCGTCGCCGAATTGCTCGATCTTGTGGGCCTCGATGCCATGGCCATGGAGCGCTACCCGCACGCCTTTTCCGGCGGCCAACGCCAGCGCATCGGCATTGCCCGCGCCCTGGCGCTCGATCCGAAGATCATCATCGCCGACGAAGCCACGGCGGCGCTCGACGTCTCGATCCGCGCCCAGATCCTCGATCTGCTGCTCGAAATTCAGCAACGGCTGGACCTCAGCTTCGTCTTCATTTCGCATGACATTTCAGTGGTGCGGTATTTCTGCGACCGCGTCGCCGTGATGCATCGCGGCAAGCTGGTGGAGATGGGCACCGCCGAGCAGATCTGCACCGATCCGCAGCAGCCCTATACCAAGAGCCTCATCTCCGCCGTGCCCAACCCCGACCCGCGCAACAAGCGGATGATGCACCGCACCCGCTTTACCGCCTGAAGGACCCTCAAGTGCCCAAATTCTCTGCTAATCTTTCCTTCCTCTATGCCGATCTGCCCTTCCTCGACCGCTTCGCGGCGGCGGCGAAGGACGGGTTTCGGGCCGTCGAATATGTCGGGCCCTATGGCTTTCCCGCCGAGGATGTCGCTGCTGCCCTCAAGTCCAATGGGTTGACCCAGGCGCTGTTCAACCTGCCGGCCGGCAATTGGGATGGTGGCGAGCGTGGCATTGGCTGCCTTGCCGACCGCGTGGTGGAATTCCAGGCGGGCGTCGAAACTGCCATCCGCTATGCGCAGGCACTGGGCTGCGACAAGATCAATTGCCTGGCGGGCATCGCACCGGCCGGTACCACGGCCGACGAGCGTGACGCTGTTTTGGTCGCCAACCTCAAATATGCCGCCCCGCGCCTCGCCAGTGCCGGCATCAAGCTGCTGCTCGAGCCGATCAACCTGCGCGACATTCCGGGCTTCCACGTGTCCACGACCCACCATGCCGAGCGCCTGCTCGACGCCGTGGGGTCCGACAATCTCTTCATTCAGTATGACGTCTACCACACCCAGGTGATGCAGGGGGACCTGGTGCCCACCTATGCCCGCCTCAAGGACCGCATCGGCCATGTGCAGATCGCCGACAATCCCGGCCGCAATGAGCCCGGCACCGGAGAGATCAACTATGGCTTCGTGCTCTCCGAGCTCGATCGGCTTGGCTATGACGGCTGGGTGGGCTGCGAATACAAGCCGAAGGCCGGCACGTCGGCCGGCCTCGGCTGGATGAAACCCTATCTCTGAGGAGCGTGACATGAATATCGGTTTCATCGGCCTCGGCGTCATGGGCCGCCCCATGGCGGAACACCTGATTGCCGCCGGACACAGCCTTGTCTTGCACCGGGTCAAGGATGCATCGCAGCATCTTGTCGACAAGGGTGGCAAGCCCCTAGACAGCGCCAGGGCGGTTGCCGAGGCCAGCGACATCATCATCCTGATGCTGCCTGATACGCCGGATGTGGAGGCCGTGCTGTTCGGCGCCGACGGCGTCGCTGCCGGCCTTGGCGCCGGCAAGCTCGTCATCGACATGAGTTCCATCTCCCCCGTTGCGACCAAGGATTTCGCCAGGCGCATCGAGGCGCTCGGCTGCGACTATCTCGATGCCCCCGTCTCGGGCGGGGAAGTCGGCGCAAGGAATGCCGCGCTGACCATCATGGTCGGCGGCCGGCAGGAGGTGTTCGACAAGGCCCTGCCCCTGCTCCAGCTCATGGGCAAGAACATCACCCTGGTCGGGGGCAATGGCGATGGCCAGACGGCCAAGGTCGCCAACCAGATCATCGTCGGCCTCAATATCGAGGCTGTCGCAGAGGCGCTGCTCTTCGCCAAGAAGGCCGGCGCCGATCCCGCCAAGGTGCGCGAAGCGCTGATGGGGGGCTTCGCCGCGTCCCGCGTGCTGGAAGTGCATGGCGAACGCATGATCAAGCGGACCTTCGATCCGGGCTTCCGCATTCGCCTCCACCGCAAGGACCTGTCGCTGGCCGTCGATGCCGCCAAGGCGCTCGACATCGCTTTGCCCAATGCCGTTGCGACGCAACAACTGATGAATGCCGCCATCGCCCGCGGCGACGGCGACAAGGACCACTCCGCCCTGATCCGAACCCTGGAGGCGCTGGCCGGCGACGACAGCTAGCTCCAGCCCTCTGCCCTGTCCCAACCCACCAACGGCGATGCCATCGCGTCGCTGCATGACGAACCATTGCCGCAAGGAAGCCAGACCATGCCTCTCGACAAGCTCCCGCAGATCCCGTTCGGCGCGGTCTATTTCCGCAAGTCCAACCCGCCCAAGGCCGATTGGGAGCGTGACTATGGCGTCGCCTCAGAAGATGGGCTCAATGTCTTCCGTCACTGGTTCATGTGGGCGGCGATCGAGCGCAAGCCGGGCGTGTATGACTGGGAAGACTATGACCGCCAGATGGACCTGGCGGCCAAGAACGGCATCAAGACCATCATTGCCGAGCTGACCCATACCGTCCCGGACTGGGCCTATCGCCAGTGGTCCCATGCCAGGCAGGTGCGTGCCGATGGTCGGCCGATGACGTCCAATATGGGCGTCAGCTCCGCGACGGGCGGCTTCTCCAACAATGGCGGCGGCGCTGGTGCCCTGACCATGAATGCGCCCGAGGTCAAGGAGGCCGTCGGCGCCTTCCTCAAGGCCCTGGCCACGCGCTACAAGGGTCATCCGGGCCTGCTCGGCTACGATGTGTGGAACGAGGTCAACTACGCCGCCGACGTCGATTTTTCCGACTATATGAAGGCGGACTACCGCCTCTGGCTCCAGGCCAAGTATGGCGATCTCGATACGCTGGCCCAGGCCTGGTACCGCTATTCCTATGCCGGGTGGGACGATATCGAGCCCCCGCATGAAGTGGCTGCCTATCCGGAAAACCTCGACTGGCTCGAGTTCAAGCGGCAGAACTACTACGACCAGATGCAATTCAAGATCGACACGATCCGCGGCATCGATTCCGACTGCCTGATCGCCGCGCATGGCGTCGGCGGGGCCATTCCCAACATGGCCGCCAATGGCTCGGATGACTGGCTCGCCGCCTCGAAGGTCGAGCTCTACGGTCTCACCTGGGTGCCCAGCCGCCGCGGCTTCAAGCCATGGCAGAACTTCTTCGGCCCCGACCTGACGCGCGCCGCGGCGCGGGGCAAGCCATGGTGGCATGCCGAGCGTCCGGGCGGGCCACTCTGGCTGCAGCCGCAGGTGCTGGGACGCGACAAGGAAGACGGTCGCGTCATGGACCCCGAGGATATTCGCACCCTCACCATGACCTCGTTTGCCGCGGGCGCCACCGGCGTGCTCAACCTGCGCTATCGCCCCCTGCTCGATGGGCCGCTGTTCGGTGCCTTCGGCTCCTACGGCATGGACGGCTCGCGCACGCCGCGCTCGGACATGGCCAGCGCGATCGGCAAATGGGCCAATGCGCCCGAACAGAAGCCGCTCTTCGCGGCCAAGCCGGTCAAGGGCGACATCGCCATCCTGGTGATTCCAGAGGCGCAGGCCTGGGATTATCTGCTCAACCACCACCACAAGCCCGAGACCTATCGTGAGGCCATGTGGGGCGCCTATCGCGGCTTCTTCGACAATGGCATTCAGGCCGACTGGGTCCATATCGACCACATTGCCGACTATGACACCATCTACGCCCCCTACCCGATCATGCTCACCGCCGAACATGCCAAGGCCCTGGCGGCTTGGGTCGAAGCCGGCGGGACGCTGATCTCGGAAGCGACGCCGGGCTATTTCGGTGATCGGGGCAAGGTCGGCACGGTCCAGCCAAACAACGGGCTGGACGCCGTGTTCGGCGTCCGCGAGGACGAGGTCGAGTTCATGCCCGATATCGGCGACCGCATCCATTTCGCGCTTGATGGCAGGCCCGTCCAGGGTGGCGGCTTCCTGCAGTCCTATCGGGTCACGACCGGCAGCGGTCGCGGCAGCTTCGCCGATGGCCGCCTGGCCGTGGTGGAAAACCGCTTTGGCGCCGGCAAGACGATGCTGGTCGGCACCCATCCGGGCATTGCCTATTTCAAGACCAGTGGTGCCGACAATCTACGCTACTTCGCCGACGCCTTTGCCTGGACTGGCAAGACACAGCAGGTGCAATTGTCCAACCCCGCTCTTCAGGCGCGCCTGCATGAGGGGCCAGCCGGCAGGATACTCTGGGTGATCAATTCCACGCGGGAAGTCCAGCAGGCGACGCTATCCGTTGGCTCGGGGGAAGCAACGCTGGGAACCGTGTACTGGGCGGGCTCCGGGGCATCCGCCAGCGGCACCAGCATTACCGTGCCACCGCGCGATGCCGTGGTGGTTCAGCTGCTCTGAGACGACAGTGCTACAGGCCTGTGCAAACAAAAACGGCTGCCCCGAGGGGCAGCCGTCAAACCGTTCAAGTCGATGGTTCGACTTAGAAGTGGTAGTACACGCCGACGGTTGCCTTGGCCGTTTCGAAGAACGGGTCAGCAGCGCCGTCGAAGTCACCCTGGCCAACCAGTTCACCGCGAACGGAGATCGAGTCGGTCACAGCCAGTTCGACGCCGCCGCCGAGCTGGTACACGCCCTGGTTGAAACCAGTGCGGTTGTTGGTGCCAACGCCACCGATGGCATAGACGAGGACCGAATCGGTCACAACGGCACCAGCACGCAGGTTGGCGAAGAATTCGCCGGTGCTGAACGCGTTGTTCCAGATGTAGTCGCCGGTGACTTCAACGCCGACCAGCAGCGGATCCATCGGCAGGAAGTTCACGCCGGCAGCAACGCCGAGCACGCCCGAGGTCGAGCTGATCGGATAGCCGGCATAGGTGCTGGCGTCGGAACCGGTGAACTGGCCACCAGCGCGAGCACCGACATAGAGACCTTCCCAATCGAAGCCAGCAGCCTCATAGATCGGCTCGGGAGTGGTCGGGATGATGAGATCGGCGGCCTGAGCAGCAACAGAACCGAGAGCGGCGATCGAGACGCCGATGAGAAGAGCACGTACAGACATTTAAAGACTCCTGGGAGAAGGAACCCGCAATATCGCCCGGGGGAGTCGGATGCACAAGGGCGCGTCGGCCCTGGCCTGCACAAGCGGACCGTCATGTTGCCCAAAAGTCTCAGTGCGATATCGCCCCGCGAAGGTGCGAACCCTCGCGAGCCATGGCCAAGTCTATTGGTATTCAGAACTCTTTTTCGAAGCTAGCCCAGCTTTTCGGGCAAGGCAACGGTCCGCGCTGCGGGGCCGCAATTGGGCTCACGGCCCTGCAACGCAAGACTCCCACCGCGCAGAGTCGATAAAATCACACCGGCGCTGCTTGATAACCAGCATCGACCTCGCCACACGGTGCGCCGGGCCCTCCAATCTTGGCATCGGCAACTCCTGGCCTGGCCAATTTGAGCATGCGCGCGCGACTCACCCCGGGGAAGAGAAACATCCTTCCAGGTGGTTGAAACTGGCCGTCCGCGGGCGCAGCTTCCACGCCAGATGTTTGCGTTCGTAGGAGAACAAAATGAAGCTCTCGAAGTCGTTGCTGGCCATTGGCCTAGTGCAGTTGGCCCTGGCGACACCAGTGCTCGCGCAGTCCGCGCTCGACCAGATCAAAGAGGCCGGCGTGCTGCGGATCGGGACCGAAGGCACCTATGCGCCCTTTACCTTCCATGATGCGTCAGGCGCACTCGTGGGCTTCGATGTCGAGATCGGCCGCGAGGTTGCCGAGCGGCTGGGCGTGGAAGCCGAGTTCGTTGAAGGCCCCTGGGATGGCCTGATCGCAGGCATCGATGCCAATCGCTATGACGTGGTGATCAACCAAGTCGGCATCAACGAAGAGCGTCAGGCCAAGTACGACTTCTCCGAGCCCTATATCGCCTCCAAGGCCGCGCTGGTGGTCAAGGGCGACAATGCCGACATTGCCAGCTTTGAAGACCTGGCGGGCAAGCGCTCGGCGCAGACGCTGACCAGCAATTATGGCAAGCTGGCCGAAAGCTATGGCGCCGAGATCGTGCCGACCGAAGGGTTCGACCAGTCCATCGCACTCGTGCTGCAGGGCCGCGCCGATGCGACCATTAATGACAGCCTGTCCTTCTTCGATTTCAAGAAGCAGCAGCCGGACGCCGATGTGAAGATCGCCGCCACCGAAGCGGATGCCGACTTCTCGGGCGTGCTGCTGGCCAAGGGCAAGCCGGAGCTGCTCGAGGCGATCAACACCGCCCTTGCCGCCATCAAGGACGATGGCACCTATGCCGAGATCTCGCAGAAATATTTCGGTGAGGACGTCTCACAGTAGCCTTGCCTGCCAGGGCTGTTTACAAGGATCGACCGAAGGTTTCGGCCGATCCTTTTTTCATGAATGACGGAATCGCCTGATGCCGCAATGGCTCTCCCTGATGATCGAGTCGCTGCCGTCACTGCTGTGGGCCTGCATGGTCTTCACGGTGCCGCTGACGCTGTTGTCCTTCGCCCTTGGCCTGGGCGTCGGCTTCGTGGTCGCGCTGACGCGCCTGTTTGCTCCCGGCCCCCTGGTGATGCTGGTCCGCTTCTATGTGTGGATCATCCGCGGCACGCCGCTCTTGGTGCAGCTGTTCCTGATTTTTTATGGCCTGCCCAGCGTCGGCATCGTGCTCGATGCCTTCCCCGCGGCGCTGATCGGCTTCACGCTCAATGTGGGCGCCTATACGTCCGAGATCATTCGGGCGGTGCTGGTCTCTGTTCCCAAGGGACAGTGGGAAGCGGCCTATTCGATCGGCATGACTTGGCGCCAGGCCATGTATCGCACCATCCTGCCCCAGGCCGGGCGGATCGCCGTGCCGCCGCTCTCCAACACCTTCATATCCCTGGTCAAGGATACCTCGCTGGCCGCCGCAATCACGGTCCCCGAACTGTTCCGGGCCGGGCAGCGCATCGTCGCCACCAGCTATGAGCCGCTGATCCTCTATGTCGAGGTGGCGCTCATCTATCTCGTGGTCAGCTCAGTCCTTTCCAGCCTGCAGGCGCGGCTCGAAAAGCGGCTCTCCCGCTACGGCGGCTATATCGAGGCAGCGTCGTGATTACCCTCGAGCACATCCACAAGAGCTTTCAGGACAACCACGTTCTCAAGGGTGTCAGCCTGGTTGTCCCCGAGGGCGGTGTCACCGCGCTGATCGGCGCTTCGGGCAGCGGCAAGAGCACGCTGCTGCGCTGCGTCAACCTGCTGGAAATTCCGCAATCGGGCCGCGTGCGCATCGACGATGCGGTCATCGACTTCTCGCCCGGCGGCAAGGTCCCCCGCAATGCGATCCTGGCGCTGCGGCGCAAGACGGGCATGGTGTTCCAGAATTTCCAGCTCTTTCCCCACCTGACGGCGCTGGAAAACGTCATGGAAAGCCTGGTCACCGTCTTGAAGTGGCCGCAGGAGAAGGCGCGTGCCCGCGCCATGGAGCTGCTCGAAAAGGTGGGCATGGTGGCCAAGGCCGATGCCTGGCCCGCCAATCTCTCTGGTGGCCAGCAGCAGCGCGTGGCGATTGCCCGGGCGCTGGCCCCTACGCCCAAGGTACTGCTCTGCGACGAACCGACTTCGGCGCTCGATCCGCAGCTGGCAGTAGAAGTGGTCGAGGTGCTGGCGCAGTTGGCGCGCGAGGGCACGACCATGCTCATGGCCACCCATGACCTGCGGCTTGCCGCCACCATTGCCAGCAATGTCGTCTTCCTCGACAGCGGCGACATCGTCGAGGCCGGCCCTGCCCGGCAGGTCTTCGGCGCCCCGGCAGACGAGCGCACCAAGCGGTTCGTCTCCACCCTGACTGCACAGACAACACTCTAGGAGGCCTGGCGGCCCCGGTCAGGACCGCTTCAACTTCCATACGAGCGGGTTGCACTGTCGGACAACTTCGCGCAAAACGGGGCGGACGGCATTCGCCGCCCCCTCATCCGCCAGCTCCAGGAAAACTCTCATGGTCGGAACCATTCTCATTTTGCTCGTGCTTGCGGCACTGGTCGCGGCTGCGGTCTGGTACTGGATCATGGAGTATCCCCGCCATCCCCGCCATCACGTCCCCGTTTATGGCACGGCGCCGCAGATTCCCGAGGCGCATCCCCAGGGCGGCATGCCGACCCTCAAGATGCCGACCGCTAAGGGCTGGGCGCCGGGTGACAAGCCAACGCCGGCGCCGGGCCTTTCGGTCAGCGCCCTTGCCATGCAGTTCCAGCATTGCCGCTGGATCTATGTGCTGCCCAATGGCGACGTGCTCGTCGCCGAAGCGTCTTCGGAAGCTGGCCGCGTCAAGTCGCTGATGGATCTGGCCACCGTGCACACCATGAAGCGTGCGGGCGCGATCTATCCCAGCGCCAACCGCATCATCCTGCTGCGCGATGCCGATGGCGATGGCGTGCCCGAGATTCGCGAGACCTTCCTGGAAAATCTCAGCCAGCCCTTCGGCATGGCGCTGGTCGGCGACACCTTCTATGTCGGCAATACCGACAGCGTCATGGCCTTTCCCTATGAGACCGGCCAGACCCGGATCACTGCGCCCGGCCGCAAGCTGACCGACCTCAAGCCCGGCGGGCACTGGACGCGCAATCTCATTGCCAGCGCCGACGGCACCAAGCTGTTCATCGGCGTGGGCTCGCAGAGCAATATCGCCGAAGGCGGCTTCGACGTCGAAGTGGACCGTGCCGCCATCCTCGAGCTCGACCTCGTCACCGGCCAGCGCCGCACCTTTGCCGGCGGCCTGCGCAATCCGGTCGGCATGGCTTTCGAGCCCACCACCGGTTCGCTCTGGACCGTCGTCAACGAGCGCGATGGCCTCGGCGATGAAACCCCGCCCGATTACCTGACCTCGGTCAAGGATGGCGGCTTTTACGGCTGGCCCTATTCCTACTGGGGCAAGATCGTAGATGACCGCGTCACCCCGCAGGATCCGGCGCTGGTCGCCAGCGCCATCGCGCCCGATTTCGCGCTCGGCGGCCATACGGCGTCGCTCGGCCTCTGCTGGCTGCCCGAAGGCACCCTGCCCGGCTATCCGGCCGGCATGGTCATCGGCCAGCATGGCTCGTGGAACCGCAGCAAGCTCAGCGGCTATCGCGTCGTCCTGGTGCCCTTTGCCGATGGCAAGCCTACCGGCCAGCCGCCGATCGACCTGCTGACCGGCTTCCTCGCGCCCGACGAGAAGCACTCCAACGGACGCCCGGTCGGTGTCGCGCTGGCCAAGGACGGTGCCCTCCTAGTCGCCGATGACGTCGGCCACGCCATTTGGCGCGTGACGCCGGCAGCGCGCTAGGCCCGGCACGCGGCCGGTCCCGGATGATCGCGCTCTATCGCGTGCTGGTCTTGGCCGGGCTGATTGGCCTCTGGTGGCTCATTTCACTACAGGTGGGCGGGGTTATCATACCCAGCCCACCGGCGACCCTCGGCGCCGCGCAGATGCTGCTGGCTGAAGGCCGGCTGCTCCCCGCGCTCGGCGATAGTCTCATCACCTTCCTCGGCGGCTATGGGCTCGCCATCGTTGTCGCCATCCCCTTCGGCCTGCTCATGGGGGCCTTCGCCCCGGTCGGCAAGACGCTCGAAGTCTATGTCTTTGCCCTGGCGGCCACCCCACGCGTCGCTTTCGTGCCGCTGATCATCGTCTTTCTGGGCCTGGGCGTCGAAGCCAAGATCTTCATCGTCTTTCTCGGCGCCGTCATGCCCATCCTGATCAACACCTATGCCGGTGTGCTCGCCACTGATCGGGACCTGCTGGAAATGGCGCAGTCGGTGCGCGCGGGACGGCTCGAGACCTTCCGCCGCATCGTGCTGCCGGGGGCCGTGCCCTTCGTCATTGCCGGCCTGCGCCTGGGCGCCACGATCGGGCTCATCAACACGGTGGTGGCCGAGCTCTACACCGCCGTGCGCGGGCTGGGCGGCCTTTTGGCGCTCTATGGCAATACCTTCCGCATGGCCGAATATTTCGTCATCGTCCTCATGCTGGCCTGCATTGGCGTCCTGGTCGCCGAAGGGCTGCGCCTCGCTGAAAAACGGCTGGTGCGCTGGAAGTCCGGCAGCTAATCCAAGTCAATTCCCAACAGGCCCAAACCACCATGATCCGTAACGCGCTCCACGCTTTTCTCCTTACCCTTGCTGCCTTGGCCGGCCTCAGCGCGCCGGCTGCGGCTGAGCCGTTCCGGCTGATCGTCACCCATCTGGAGCCGCCACTGGTGCCCAATTCCGTGATGGATCTGGCGGTCGAGCTTGGCTATTTCGAGCGCGAAGGCGTCGAGGTCGAGCTGGTCCGCGTCCAGCAGACGCCCTCGGCCATCGCGGCCATCCTGTCGGGTGACGGCGAAATGGCCAATGTCGGGCTCGACGCCCTGCTGCAGCTGGTGGCCCGGGGCGAGACAGGCCTCAAGGCCGTGCTCTCCCCCAACAAGTCCCTGCCCTTCCTGATCGCCGCGCGCGACGACATCGCCACGCCCGCCGATCTCGCCGGCCGCAGCTTCGGCATCGGCCGTCCGGGCTCGCTCGATCATTCGCTATCGACCCGTGTGCTGGGCGGTGCGGGCGTTGATATGGATGGTCTTGAACTGGTGGCGCTGGGGCAGCCCGAGGCACGCGCCCAGGCGCTGGCTGCGGGCCGGATCGATGCCACCACCATGTCGATCGGCGTCTGGCAGGTGCTGCCCGACAAGGCCGGCCTGCATGTCCTGGTCGACACCGACGCCTATTTCGCCGGCGCGCCGGTGGTCAACAAGGTCAATATCGTCAGCCAGTCGGCCCTGACGGAGCGGCGTGACGAGGTCAAGGCGGTCATCCGCGCCCTGCTGCGCATCTCGCGCGACTTCGCCGCCACACCCGGCGCCTGGGCCACGGCCATCGCGCCCTACCAGCCAACCCTGACGGCAGATGACCTGACCGCGCTGGATGCCGGCTTTGCGGGCAGCTGGAGCGTCAATGGTGGCATGAATGCCGAGGAGCTGGCCTATTCCTCCGAATGGCTGGCCGGCACGGAGGACTTTGCCGGGCTGGCTGTCCCGGCTCTCTCTGATTGGGCCGACCTGACCTTGCTCGACGAAGTGCTCATCGAGCTGGGGACCGACCCGGCCATGGACGCGCCGTGACCGAACCGGCTGGCCATGTCGTCCTGTCTGGGGTGTCCAAACATTTCGGACACCGCGACGGCACGCCCATGGCGGCCCTGACCGGCGTTGACCTGACCATTGCCGGTGGCGAATTCGTCGCAATCCTGGGCCCGTCCGGCTGCGGCAAGACGACCCTGCTGCGGCTCCTCGATGGTCTCCTGCAGCCCGACTCCGGCAGCATCAGCGTCGGCGGTGCACCGCCCCGGCCCGGGCCGGAAACCGGCCTAGTCTTCCAGAGCTTCCGCCTCATCCCCTGGGCCAATGTTCGGGACAATATCGACTTCGCGCTGACCAGCAGCGGGCTTTCTCTTGCCGAGCGCGCTGAGAAGGTCGACGAGGCCATTGCCCTGGTCGGCCTGCAACGCTTTGCCAGCGCCTATCCGGGCGAGCTGTCGGGCGGCATGAAGCAGCGCGTTGCCCTCGCCCGCGCGCTGGCCAGCGAGCCGCAGCTCCTGCTGATGGATGAGCCCTTTGCCAGTCTCGACGCGCAAAGCCGCGAACTGATGCAGACCGAGCTGATGGCGCTCTGGGCGCGGCGTCGACCCACCGTGGTCTTCGTCACCCACAGCGTCGACGAAGCCATTCTCCTGGCCGACCGCGTGCTACTCATGGCGCCGCGGCCCGGCCGGGTCATCGAGAGCCTGCCCGTCGAACTGCCGCGACCGCGCTGGGGCTATGATGTCCATGGCCATCCCAGCTTCATCGCCCTGCGGCGCCACCTGTCGGAGCGGCTGCGCGAGCTGGTGCTGACCGATCCCGGCTCCGATTTCTTTCAGAGAGGCGCGCCGCGCTCCTGAAGCATGAGATGCGAGTCGCCGACAACAACCGGAGCGAAATCCGCCCGGCGCTTCACACTGGCATCATAGAAGCCGCCCAGCCGCGGATCGATCCGCACCGCAGCCGCCCGGCACCGCTCAAGCGCATCCGCTGCTGTCTCGCCCCTGGCCCAGGCGGCGACCAGCGCATCGTGTTCTGTTCGCAGCGCTCCGAATTCCGGCGACGCCGCCAGAGAGGTCGGCCCCACCAGCAGATGGATCGGCTCGGGATGACTGATGCCCTTGAGTACCACGTGGCCGGCATCCAGAAGGGCCAGGTCGGGCACGGCGGCGCGCGTTTCGGCCGTCACCAGCACATCATAGCCGACATATCTGCAGGCGCCCTCCAGGCGGCTGGCGACATTGACGGTGTCGCCGATGCAGGAATAGTCGAAGCGCGCCTCGAACCCCATATTGCCCACCAGCGCCGGCCCGGTGGAAATGCCGATACCGATGGCGATCGGCTCGACGCTGGCCTGCTGCGCATTGAGCTGCTGCAGGGCCTCGCGCATCGCCAGGGCCGCCTCGCAGGCGCGCCGGGCATGTTGGGGCACGTCCACCGGGGCGTTCCAGAACGCCATGACGGCATCACCCATGAACTTGTCGATCGTGCCCTGGTGCCCGACAATGGCCGCGCCCAGCGCCGCGAACAGGCGGTTGAGGATGCCGACCAGCTCGGCCGGCGCGGTGCGTTCGCTGAGCGCGGTGAAGTTGCGCACATCGGAGAACATCACGGTCAGCTCGCGCACGTCCCCACCCAGCTTGAGCAGGCCCTCGTCGGCCTCGATCTGGGCCAGAAGCGAGGGCTCGACATAGTGGGCGAAGGCCCGGCGGATGCGGCGCTTGTCGGCGTCGGTCACCGCGAACTGGAAGAAGGCCATGGCCGCATAGACGACCAGCACGGCGAAAAGGGCAAAGCCGGGATCGATCAGCAGGCCATATTGCGCGAAGGCGAGCCAGCTGCCCGCCAGCACCAGCGCCGCGATGACCCCCGACACCAGCAGGCCCGGCAGGGGGCCGGTCAGCAGCAGGGCCAGCACCACTGCGACCGCGCTGCCGGCAATGACCAGCACTTCCAGTCCGCCCACCCAGTCGGCGCGGTACAGGTAGGTGCCGGTCAGCATCTGTTCCAGCGCCTGCAGGTGGATCGAAACGCCGGGCACCGCCCCGCCCAGCGGGCTGGCGCGAATGTCGAGCAGTCCGGCGGCCGAGGCGCCAACCAGCACGATATGGCCCGCCAGCGCGGGCGCGAGTTGGGCATAGTCCGCTGCAAGCAGCCGCTGGGCCGAGACATAGGTTTCCGGCGGCAGCTCACGATAATAGAGCCACATGTCGCCATTGGGCCCGGTGGGCACTTCGAACTGGCCAATCCGCAGCCCATCCACCGTTCCCGCGCCGGCCGTGTCGCCCAGCACGACCAGCGTCGAAACACCTTGCGCAACGCGCAGCGTTTCCACTGACAGCGTGGGCAGCGGTGCAGTGCCGTTCGACCACAGCAGGGGCAGGCGTCGCGCCACGCCCGCGCCCTCGCGATCAAGACTCGCCACGCCCAATCCCGCCGCAGCCAAAGCCAGCGGGGGCAGCGGCGCGGCGACACCGTCCAGTATGGGCAGGCCGGGCAATGGGTCCGCCCCCGTCATGGCATAGCCGGATTTGGGTGCGGGCGCGACGCCACCCTGCCCGGCCCGGCTAACCGCCAGGATGGTCGGGCGTCCTTCCAGGGCTCGGGCGAACAGATCATCATAGTCCTCGCCACCCGCCACGATGGCCGATGGCGACAGGCGATCTGGCTCGGAAAACAGGATATCGAAGGCAATGGCGGAGGCGCCCAGTTCGGTGAGCCGGTCGGCAATCCGCGCCATGACCTGCCGCGACCACGGCCACTGGCCGACCGCGGCGAGCGAGGCTTCATCGATATCGATGATGCGCACCGGCAGGTCGGCTGGTGCCGGCCGCGGCTTGAGTTGCTGGAACACATCGAAGGTGGTTTCCCGCGCCACCCGCACCGCATAGGGGTCCGCTGCCCGCAGCGCGACAAGCGCAACCACCACCGCGGCGCCGAACAGCAGTGCCGACAGGCGCCGTTTCCACATGGATCTAGTTCATGGGGCCGTTGGTCCGGCCGTTCACCGTCACTGGCGCGGGCGGCCTGCGACGCACGTCGCGCCGGAAATCGGTGGGCGACATGCCCGCGATCTTGCGGAAGGACTTATTGAATGCACTGAGTGAACCGAATCCGCTATCCATCGCCACCTGCAGCACATTCGCTTCTTCCTGCATCAGCAGGGCCTGCGCATAGCTCAGGCGCATGAGGTTCACATAGTCGTTGAGCGTCATGCCCGTCGATTTCTTGAACACGTTCATCGCGTATTTGGGATGGATGTCCGCCGCCTGGGCGATGTCGGCGGAATCGATCTCCTCGCGGAAATTGTCGGCGATGAAGTCGCAGATGCGGACCACTATGGGCGAGGAATGGTGGTCGAGGCCATCGACCACGCTCACGACATTGGCCGGCCCGGGCAGCAGCTTGTAGGCGTCGAACCGCACCCGCTCGATCCGCAGCAGCAGTTCGTCCACGGCAATGCCGGCCTTCATCGGGTCGCCCGAGCGGGCATAGTCATTCCATCGCGCGAAATTGAACGTATCGGATGCGTCGGTCGCCTGGCTGACCAAGGTCGCCCCCTGCATCAGTTTGGACTGCACATCCTGGGGCAGCCGAAGACGGAAGAAGTGCACCAGCGGCAGGTGGCCACCGGCATAGACGACATCCTCTGCAGCATCGTCCAGCTGATGCGGCAACCCGCCCCAGAACAGGGCCATATCCCCTTCATTGAAGCGGACTTCATGGCCGCTCATCCGGTAATGGACCCATCCGCGCACGATGTAGTTCACCTCGACCTGGGCGTGCCAGTGCGGCGCCAGCATGACCGGTGGGGAAGCATGAAACATCGACAGCACAGTGGGGAGGCGCTCTACCCCGTTTTTGACATCGGGCTCGTAATACACCCTTTCGGTCATCTTACTTTCCGCCAACTCTGCATGCCTTTTCGCATGGACGTAATGCACCAGAGGCATAGCTTAGAAAGCGCTCGACATAAGAGCAAATGAAAAGGGAGGACTACATGATCCGCACAACTTCGCGGTGGCGCAACACGCTTGCTGTCGCACTCACGGGCATCAGCCTGTTCAGCGTCACGGCCGCATCTGCGGCCCAGATCACCGTCTGGTGCTGGGACCCGAATTTCAACGGCGCGACGATGGAAGAGGCTTTCTCGCGCTACCAGGCCAACAATCCCGACGACACAATCAAGATTGAAATCTTCGACAAGGCCGCCATGGAGCAGAAGCTGCAGGCGCAGCTCGCATCCGGCGCCACCGATGGCCTGCCCGACATCGTGCTGATCGAGGATTACCGCGCGCAGAAGTACCTGCAGTCCTTCCCCAGCGCCTTCGAGCCGCTCAACAGCCACGTCGATTACTCGACCTTCGCGCCCTACAAGGTCGAACTCGCGACCCTCAACGGCCAGACCTATTCCATCCCCTTCGATTCCGGCGTCACCGGCTATTTCTACCGCTCCGACCTTCTGGCAGAAGCTGGCTTCGGCCCGGCTGATCTGGAAAACATCACCTGGGACCAGCTGATCGAGATCGGCAAGGCGGTCAAGGAAAAGACCGGCGAAACCCTGCTCCCGATCGATCCGACGTCGTCGGACTGGATCCGCATCATGCTGCAGTCCGCTGGCAGCTGGTACTTCGATGCCGATGGCAACGTCACCATTGCCGACAATCCGGTATTCAAGGCCGCCGTCGAGACCTATCAGCGCCTGATGGCCGCCGGCATCACCACCCCGGTTTCCGGCTGGACCGAATATACCGGCAGCTTCACCTCCGGCAAAACTCTCTCGACCTTCTCGGGCGTGTGGATGACCGCCACGATCAAGGCCAATCCCGACCAGGCCGGCAAATGGGGCGTTGCCCCCTCGCCGCGTCTTGATGGCGTCGAAGGCGCCAGCAATGCCTCCAACCTCGGCGGCTCGAGCTGGTATGTGCTGTCGTCAGCCCCCGAAAAGGAAAAGGCCATCGACTTCCTGACCACGATCTGGGCCCAGGACGTTGATTTCTACCAGGAAATCCTGGTCAATCAGGGTGCTCTCGGCTCGCTCCTGGCAGCCCGCGAGGGTGAAGCCTACCAGGCCACCGACGACTTCTTCGGCGGTCAGCCGGTCTGGCAGAACTTCTCGTCCTGGCTGGCCGAGATCCCGTCGGTCAACTACGGCATCTTCACCGAAGAGGCCGACACAGCCACGGTCGCCCAGATCCCCGCAATCACCAGCGGTGGCAATGTCGACGAGATCATCGCTGCCATCGACGCCCAGGTGCGTCAGCAGATTCAGTAGTCACACCTCCCGGGGGCAGCCTTTTGCTGCCTTCGGCCTCCCGCGATCCCGCGCCTGGCGCGCGGGGTCGTTGGCAATGGCATCGATGAACTGAACAACGGGGCGGCAAGTGGCGCAATCTGCACTGGCGCGCAGCGAACGGATCAGCGGCTGGCTTTTCGTCATGCCGGCATTGGTCCTGCTGGGCATTTTCATGGTCTATCCGATCCTCTGGTCGCTCTGGATGAGTTTGCAGGTCGGGCGTGGGATGAACTTCAGCTTTGGCGGGACGGCCAATATCGTCCGGCTGACGCAGGATCCGGTCTTCATCCGGGCGCTCACCAATACGCTGCTGTTCCTGGCGGTGCAGGTTCCGATCATGCTGGTGCTGGCGCTGTTCTTCGCCAATGCCCTCAATGACAGCAGGCTCTGGGGTCGCGGCTTCTTCCGCACGGCAATCTTCCTGCCCTGCGTGACCTCGCTCGTCGCCTATTCGGTCATCTTCAAGTCGATCTTTGCTCTGGACGGCATAGCCAACCAGACGCTGATGTTCATCAATCTCATCGACAACCCGATCAACTGGCTGTCAGATCCGTTCTGGGCCCGCGTCGTGGTGATCACGGCCATCACTTGGCGGTGGACCGGCTACAACATGATCTTCTACCTGGCGGCGATGCAGAATATCGACCGCTCGATCTACGAGGCGGCCAGGATCGATGGCGTCCCCGCCTGGGCGCGCTTCTGGTACCTCACCGTGCCCCTGCTCAAGCCCGTGATCCTGTTCACCAGCGTCATCTCGACCATCGGCACGCTGCAGCTGTTCGACGAGGTCAACCTGCTGACCCAGGGCGGGCCGTCGGATTCGACCCTCACCCTGTCGCTCTACATCTACAATCTCAGCTTCAGGTTCATGCCCAGCTTCGGCTACGCGGCCACCGTCAGCTACGTCATCGTCATACTGGTGGGCATCCTCAGCCTGATCCAGTTTATCGTGGCAAAGGATCGCCGCGCATGAGCAACCCACTCGCCCTCCTCGGTCGCGCCGGCACCTATCTGCTGCTGTCGCTCGCGGCCTTCGTCTCGATCTTTCCCTTCTTCTGGATGGTGGCCGGCGCCACCAATACCTCGGCCGACATCATCCGCGGCAAGGGTACGCCGGGCACGGCGCTGTGGGACAATATCGTCAAGTTCATCAACTCGTTCGACATGGTCCGCGTGCTGTTCAACTCGTTCCTGCTGGCGGGTCTGGGCACGGTGCTGACTCTCATCGTGGCATCGCTGGCAGGCTATGGCTTCGAAATGTTCCGCTCGCGCTTCCGCGAGAAGATCTTCGGCGGCCTGTTGCTGATGCTCTCCATCCCCTTCGCGGCGCTGATGATCCCGCTTTTCGTGCTGATGGCGAACTTCAAGATCATCAACACCTATCAGGCCGTCCTGCTGCCAACCATCGCCTCGATCTTCATCATCTTCTACTTCCGGCAGGCCACGAAGGCCTTTCCCAACGAGCTGCGCGACGCTGCGCGCATCGATGGGCTCAAGGAGTGGCAGATCTTCCTCTACGTCTATATGCCGGTGATGCGGTCGACCTATGCGGCCGCCACCATCATCGTCTTCATGAACAACTGGAACAGCTATCTGTGGCCGCTCATCGTGCTGCAGACCAACGAGATGAAGACCCTGACACTGGTCGTGGCCACGCTTACCTCCGGCTATACGCCCGATTTCGGCGTCATCATGGTCGGGGCGATCTGCGCCACACTTCCCACCCTAATCATTTTCTTCGTCCTCCAGCGCCGCTTCGTCGAAGGCATGCTGGGCGCGGTCAAATAAGGTGCATTCAGAATGAGCAGCTTGAAGCTAAAGGGTGTGCGCAAGGCCTATGGCAGTGTCGAGGTCATCAGGGGCGTCGATCTCGAGATCAAGCCGAAGGACTTCGTCGTCTTCGTCGGCCCCTCGGGCTGCGGCAAGTCGACCTTGCTGCGGATGATCGCCGGGCTCGAACACATTACGGCCGGCGATTTGGAGATCGGCGGCCAGCGCATGAACGATGTCGATCCGAGCAAGCGCGGCATCGCCATGGTGTTCCAGTCCTATGCGCTCTATCCGCATATGACGGTACGCGACAATATGGGCTTTGCCCTGCGCTTTGCCGGCGTCGCCAAGGACCAGATTGCCCGGCAGGTGAATGATGCCGCGCGCATCCTGGCGCTCGAGCCGCTGCTGGATCGCTATCCCAAGCAGCTGTCCGGCGGCCAGCGGCAGCGCGTCGCCATCGGCCGGGCCATCGTGCGCAATCCGCAGGTCTTCCTGTTCGACGAACCGCTCTCCAACCTCGATGCCGAATTGCGCGTGCATATGCGCATCGAGATCGCGCGGCTGCACAAGGAACTGCAGACCACGATGATCTATGTGACGCATGATCAGGTCGAGGCCATGACCCTGGCCGACACCATCGTCGTGCTGCGCGACGGCATCATCGAACAGGTCGGCCGGCCGCTCGATCTCTATGACGATCCGGCCAACCAGTTCGTCGCCGGTTTCATCGGCTCGCCCAAGATGAATTTCCTCGAGGCCGAAGTGGTTGACTCGACCCCGACCGGGGTGACGATCGAGTTGATCAATCACGGCCGGACGCGCCTGGTCCTGCCGGTCAGCGGCGGCACGATGGGTGAAAAGGTCACCCTGGGCGTGCGCGCCGAACATTTCGGCGAGCCCGGCGCGGGCAATTGCGACATCACGCTCCAGGTCGACGTAGCCGAGCATCTGGGATCGACGAGCTATGTCTATGCCAATGCCGGCGGTGAAGCCCTGGTGATCGAACGCGAGGAATCGCGCCATCAGAACGATCTTGACCGCATGGTGGTCTCGATCAGCGCCGACAAGGCCTACCTCTTCGACAGCCAGGGGCACCGCATCCGCTAGCAACCTCCCCTATCCTCCGAACACCGCATACCCCGCCGGCGGGACTGATCCGGCGCATTGAACACGGCTGGTCAAGTCACCGGCCAATTGAATTTGAGAAGGACCATTTCCATGTCTGAAAAAATCCGCTGGGGCATTATCGGGCCGGGCAGCATTGCCAAGGCCTTTCAGGGCGGCGTCGCCGGCAGCAAGCACGGCGTGCTCGCCGCCATTGCCACGCGCGATCCCAACAAGCCCGGCCTCGCCACCGACTTCCCCGGCGCCAGGATCGTGCAAGGCTATGACGCCCTCCTGGCCGATCCCGAAATCGATGCCGTATATATCGCGGTGCCCCATACCGGCCACGCCGAATGGGCCATCAAGGCGGCCGAGGCCGGCAAGCATGTGCTGGTCGAGAAGCCGCTGGCGCTCTCGGCCTTCGAGATCGACGCGGTCTTCCACGCCCATCGCAAGGCCGGCACCTTTGCCGGCGAGGCCTTCATGTACCGGCTGCATCCGCAGGCCGCCAAGCTGCGCGAGCTGATCGTCTCGGGCGTGGTCGGCGAAGTCCGCATGATCCAGTCGAGCTTCGGCTTCTCGATGGGCAAGTTCCAGCCCGAACACCGGCTGTTCGCCTCCAAGCTGGCTGGCGGCGGCATTTTGGATGTCGGTGGCTACCCCGTCTCCATGTCCCGCTTCATCGCTGGCGCCGCCATGGGCAAGCCCTTTGCCGATCCGGTCAAGGTTTCCGGCACGGCCAAGCTCAATGCCGAGGGCACCGATGACTGGGCCGCGGCCATCCTCACCTTCGAGAATGGCATTGTCGCCCAGGTCTCCTGCGCCGTGATGGCCAATCTCGACAACGTGCTGCGCATCCATGGCTCGGAAGGCCGCATCGAAGTGCCGGACTTCTGGTTCGCCGGTGGCGACCGCACCACGGGCCTCGGCAAGATCGACATCATCAAGGGTGGCAAGACCGAGACCATCAGCGTCAACGAAACCCGTCACGTCTATTCCTTCGAGGCCGATGCCGCAGCCGAAGCCATCTTCGCCAAGCGGCAGGAGCTGGCTGCCCCGGGCATGAGCTGGGCCGACAGCCTGGGCAATGCCCGGGTGCTCGACGCCTGGCGCAAGGATGCGGGCATCGAATATTCGGTCGAGAAATCCGCCAATCGGGTCAACACCCTGGCCAATCGCAAGCTGGGTCCCAACCAGGGCGTCATCCCCAAGCGCTCCATTCCGGGCCTTGCCAAGCAGGCTTCGGCCGTCGCGCTGGGCTTTGAGGATTTCAAGACCTTCGCCTCGGGCGCCATCCTGCTCGACGCCTTCTGGGAACGGGGCGGCAACCTGTTCGACACCGCCTTCGTCTATGGCGGCGGCTATACCGAAAAGCTGTTCGGCGAATGGCACCGCAACCGCGGCACCCGCGAGGGCGCGGTGTTGATCGGCAAGGGCGCACATAGCCCGCTGGTCTATCCCGACGTCATCGGCAAGCAGCTGACCCAGTCGCTCGATCGCCTGCAGACCGACTATGTCGATGTCTATTTCATGCATCGCGACAATCCCGACATTCCGGTCGGCGAGTTCGTCGATGCCATGGATGACGAGGTCAAGAAGGGCCGTATCCGTGGTCCGTTCGGCGGCTCCAACTGGACTCGCGAGCGGTTCGACGAGGGCATTGCCTATGCCGAGCGCACCGGCAAGACCAAGCCCATGGCGCTGAGCAACAACTTTGCCCTGGCTGAAATGCTCGATCCGATCTGGGACGGCTGCGTCACCTCCTCGACCGATGCGTGGAAGCAGTGGCTCAAGGATCGCCAGGTGACCAATTTCTCCTGGTCGAGCCAGGCCCGCGGCTTCTTCACCGACCGTGCCGGTCGCGACAAGCGGGACAATGAGGAACTGGTCCGCGTCTGGTACAACGAGCAGAACTTCGGCCGCCGCGACCGGGCCATAGAGTTGGCCAACAAGCTCGGGCACAACCCGATCCACGTTGCCCTGGCCTATGTGCTGGCCCAGCCCTTCCCCTCCGTGCCGCTGATCGGCCCCCGTACGCTGGGCGAACTCGACGACAGCCTCTTGGCCTTCGACATCAAGCTGACGCCCGAGCAGGTCGTCTGGCTGGAGGGCTAGCCTCCCGACCGCTCCCGGCCTCTCCCCCTTGCCGCTGTGCGCTTGCGACCCCACCCCCTCCCGGCCTCCCCCATCAAGGGGGAGGTGCGGTTCGGTAGTTGGGACTCGATTGTGCCTATGAGTGGAGCAAAACCTCCCCCTTGATGGGGGAGGTAGGAGGGGGTGACGGTTGCTCCCGATACCCGGGCCAAACACACCCCCTTTGACCCTTCTCACCTAAAATCGTTCCACCGGAACAATGTTGCCTTCGGCTGGCTCGAAGCCCGGAAGGCGGAGGGTGTCGACTGAGAAATCGTGCCACCAGTCCAGGTCGTCCCCCGGATCAAGCCCGGCGCAACTCCCGGATTTGCTCGTATATCCAGCTCCCACCACAAACTTATCCCCCTCCGCCAAACCTCCTGCATACTCTCACCATCTACCCGCCAGAGCGCGATCATGACGAGTGATGAGCGGGCCAGACTGCCGGGGAGCATGGGTCGCCAGGCTCCCGCATGTATGCTGACCACCGGCCTCGCGCCGTCCCGCAGGGCAAATCTCTCCAGTGGAGAGATTTGAGGTTAGAAGGCCATGCGAGCTTCGCTCGAATGGCACGAACCTCCAGACGGAACGGAAGCGATAAAATCCGAAAGGGCGGCCGCTCGATGCGTGTGTGAAAAATCCCGGCGTGATGGCGAGGCGTCTGTCTCACTATCTAAAACTAACCTTCGAGGCAGTCGCCTCGCCATCACTGCTCACTCGCTGAGCAGACCGAACCACACGATCACCGCAACCCAGGCGGCGCTTTGGCACGCACAATTGTTCCACACTGTTCGCGCAAGGCGCACAGTTACTCCCTTGTGTCTACTTGCCGACAATCCGCCCCTCCCCTATGTTCATCGGGCGGGACATTGCGTTCCGCATGTTCTCAGGGCGGGGTGCGATTCCCCACCGGCGGTAAAGGCGGCAACGCCAAGCCCGCGAGCGCCCGGCGAAAGCCGGGGTCAGCAGATCCGGTGCAACTCCGGAGCCGACGGTATAGTCCGGATGAAAGAGAACGGGACCAGCGCTGGCTTGCCGGCGTCCGCAACCCATTGGGGCCGGGCGCAGGTGCGCGGCGACTTCCCGTAACCCTGAGGAAACTGGTTACGGAAAGGACTTCATATGAACCACGTTTCCTCCTCCACCCCCAACAATGGCGCCGCCACGGGCGCCTTCTTCATGATCGCGGCAAGCCTCGCCTTTGCGGGGAGCAATCTGCTGCAATCGGCGCTGCCAACGCCTGTGGAGTATGGTGGCTATGGCATGAGTTCGACCGGCATGGCCTTCTGGCAATATGTCATCGCCTCGCTGCTGGCCCTGCCACTCATTCTCCGCATCGGTCTGGGCAACCTGCGCACCAGCCACCCGGTCGCCCACCAGATCCGCGCCTTCGTCTCGGCGCTGGGTGTGCATGTCTTCGTCTATGGTTTTGCCACGGGCGTACCGATCTGGCAGATGGTGACCCTCCTGGCCACCGGCCCGCTCTTCATCATCCTCGGCTCGACCCTGTTTCTCGGCGAACGGGCCTCCGCCGTTCGCATCGGTGCCGCTTTGGTCGGCTTTGTCGGCGCCATCATCGTATCGGGCGTGGGCGCGGAAAGTCTGAGTTCAGCGGCCCTCATCCCGATCGTGGCTGCGGCTCTGTGGGCCACGACCGACGTGCTGACCAAGTATCTCAGCAAGCGGGGTGAGCGCCCCGAGACGCTGACGATCTCACTGCTCGTCCTCGTGACCCCGAACCACCTGCTGATTCTCATCGCCGTCTGGGCGCTTGGTGGGGTGGCTCCAGGCTTGCTGCCGTCGGGCCTGGCCGACAACGTCTTCGCCCTCCCCGGTGGCACCGCGCTCGCGCTGCTGGTCCTGCTCGGGGCGCTGACGGCCGCCGCGCAATACCTGCTGGCTGTTGCCTACAAGGCGGCCGATGCGACCTATCTGCAGCCCTTCGGCGACCTCAAGGTGCCGCTCAGCGGACTGCTGGGTTGGGTCATCCTCAGCCAGGTTCCGGGCGACTTGTTCTGGGCCGGCGCGGCACTGATCCTCGCCGCTTCTCTGTTCATCCTCTGGGCGGAAACCGATCGTCGTCCCAAGCTCAGCGTGGCATAGCGCGCCAAACGGCCCGCGGACCTGGTTCGCGGGCCGTTCTGTTTTCGGAACAGACTTTCCAGCAAGGCTTGATTGCAGCGCAGGATTGGGGATTATGGTGCGAATGCGAGAGTGAGCCATGTCCGACGTCACTGCCAAAGAACTGCCACCGCAGGATTTTGATGCGCTGCGGGCAGCGATCCTCGAGCGCAAGGCCGAGTTGCCCAAACGCCTGACCCAGGTCGCCGCCTATGCACTCGACCATCCGGACGAGATCGCCTTCGGCACCGCGGCCAGCATTGCGGTCTCGGCCGATGTGCAGCCGTCCACGCTGGTCCGCTTCGCCCAGCATTTCGGCTTCGACGGCTTCTCTGGCCTGCAACTGCTGTTCCGCGCCCGACTGCGTGAACGGACGTCATCCTATGAGGAGCGCCTGCTGACGCTGGAGCAGAATGGCGCGGCGCTGGCCGAGAGCACCACGATCTTCAACGGCTTCATCTCGGCGGCGCATCGCTCGATCGATGCCATTGCCGCTGCCGTCGAGCCGGACGCCTTCGAGCGCGCCGTGACCCTCCTGGCCAAGGCCGAGACCATCTACCTCATCGCCAAGCGCCGCTCCTACCCGATCAGCAGCTACATGGCCTATGCCTTCGGCAAGCTGCGGGTGAAGTGCCAGCTGGTCGGCACCTCGGCTGGTATCGACGATGACCTCCTGGCCATGGCCACGCCGCGCGATGCGGCCTTCGCCGTCAGTTTCTCGCCCTATGCCTCCGAGAGCGCCGCCCAGGCCCGCATGCTCAGTTCACGCGGCATTCCGGTGGTGTCGCTGACCGATTCCGCCTTCTCGCCCCTGGCCGAATGCTCCAAGGAGTGGTTCGAAGTGGTCGAAGCCGATCATGCGGGCTTCCGCTCGCTCTCCGCCAGCATGGCCTTTGCCATGGCCCTCACCGTCAGCATCGCCGAAAAGCGCCGGCGGCAGTGAAGTTATCCCCGCTGCCGAGAGCAGCGCTAAACTGAAAAGGCCGCCGGATTGGCGGCCTTTTGCATGGGACGGAAGCCGTGTTGTCAGCGACCCTGGAATACCGATCGGTCGGCAAGGGCGCCGGTGACTTCGCTCACCTTTACGGCCCGGCCTTCCTGGACCGACTTCAGGGCGGCATCCGCCAGCGCCAGGGCGATCAGCCCGTCGATGCCACTGGGCGAGGCCGGAGATTTCGATTCAACGGCGTCGATGAAGGTACTGATTTCACGCGCATAAGCTTCGGTGTAGCGGGTCATGAAGAAGTCATGCAGCGGCGGCCTCGTGTAGCCGTCGGCATTGGCAACCTCGATCGACACCGGGCGCTGGTTTTCCGCCGAAACGGCGCCCTTGGAGCCATGCACCTCGATGCGCTGGTCATAGCCATAGGTGGCGCGGCGCGAATTGGAAATGGTGGCATGCTTGCCCGAGGCGGTCGCCAGCATCACCGAGACGCTGTCGAAGTCCCCGGCTTCGCCGATCGCCTTGTCGACCAGCACGGAGGCCTGGGCGCTGACCGTGTCGATTTCCTCGCCGAGCAGGAAGCGGGCCATGTCGAAATCGTGGATGGTCATGTCGCGGAAGATGCCGCCCGAGCGCTTGATATAGTCGACCGGGGGCGCGCCGGGATCACGCGAAACGATGGTGACCATCTCGACCGTGCCGATCTCGCCCTTGGCAATCACATCCTTGACCGCCATGAAGTGCGGGTCGAAGCGGCGGTTGAAACCCACCATCAGCGTGCCGCCTTCGGCGTCGACCACCTTGAGGCAGGCCTTGACGCGCTCGACGTTCAGGTCGATCGGCTTCTCGCAGAAGATGGCCTTGCCGGCGCGGGAAAACTGCTCGATCAGGTCGGCATGGGTATCGGTCGGGGTGCAGATCACAACCGCATCGATATCGCTGGCCGCCAGGATCTCTTCAATGCTGCGGACGTCGCAACCATATTGTGCCGCGATGTCGCTGGCCGCCTTGGGAAAGGCATCGGCCACCGCAACGAGCTTGGCCTTTGGGTTGGCGGTCACAGCCTTGGCGTGAACCTTGCCGATGCGCCCTGCACCAAGCAGGCCGAAACGAACGGTCATTTTTTTCTCTCCGGGAATGGCAGGCTGGCGCAACATATGCACCGGTTTGATGTCAGTCTAGAATATTCATTCCAGACCATGACAGAAGCATGTCGCGCATCGGTGCCTCATGCTGCTGGTGAGGGGTCTGGACAGCGCGACGCGCAGGTGGCGTGCGGTCAGGTCTCGCGGGCGCGTTCGAGGATGCGCTTGCACTCCAGCAATTCGCGCAGGACGTCCGACAGCTTGTCGCGGGATTCCCGGTCGAGGCCGGGGCTCGCCAGCATCACGGCTTCTTCGATCTCCGCCTCGTCGCCGGCGGCCTCGGCCTGCTCGATCATCGGCAGGATGTCTTCGAGCGGCTTACCCTCGCCCACGGCGATGACATAGCGGCTGCCCTGGTCCTTGAGGATGCGCTGCACGCCCTTGATGGTGAAACCCTGATCATAGAGCAGGTGGCGGATGCCGCGCAGCAGCAACACGTCTTCCGGGCGGTAGTAGCGGCGGCCGCCGCCGCGCTTCAGGGGCTTGATCGTTGAGAAACGAGTCTCCCAGAAGCGCAGGACATGCTGTGGCAGGTCCAGCTCATCGGCGGCTTCGGATATCGTCCGGAAGGCGTCTGGCGACTTATCCACGGAGGCTGAGACTCGCTCTGGATGGCTTATTTTCCAGCACGAACCATAGATTTGTTGATCTTGGACTTCAACACATTGGACGGTTTGAACACAAGAACCTGTCGGGGGAGGATCGGCACCTCCTCACCCGTCTTGGGATTGCGGCCGATGCGCTCGTTCTTGGAGCGGACCTGGAAGGAGCCGAATGAGGACAGTTTGACGTTTGCACCGGTGATCAGGGCGTCCCCGATAAGCTCGAGCACCCGCTCCACCAGTTCCGCCGATTCGGTCCGTGACAGCCCGACTGTGCCATATACCGCCTCGGCCAGATCGGCCCGCGTAATCGTCTTCTGCGTCATTCGTACCCCCGTGTTGTCGAAAGGTGCAAATTCCCACGCCGGGACGGCTGGCGTCCCTGATCAAGTTGCTGCCGGCACGGCCCAACGGGCCGAACCATAGCGCGGGAATCCTTCCCTTCGCGCAGCGCTACCAACCGTCATAAACCCCTCATGCGGTTGATTTCGGCGCTGTGTTCCTCCACCCAAAAAGACACTAACGCCTTGAAAGGCTTAAGGTCAATCACGAGGCGACAGGTGTTACCAGCGAATGAGACAGGCGCCCCAGGTAAAGCCACCGCCCATGGCTTCGAGCATGACGAGGTCCCCGGCCTTGATGCGGCCATCGGCAACGGCCGTGCTCAGGGCAAGCGGCACCGATGCGGCCGATGTATTGGCGTGCAGGTCGACGGTCATCACCACCTTTTCCGGCGGCAGGCGCAGCTTGTTCCCTGCCCCCTCGATGATGCGCTTGTTGGCCTGATGCGGCACGAACCAGTCAAGATCGTCGACGGTGTAGCCGGTCTTGTCGAGCGTGGCATAGACCACGTCGGTGATCTTGCCGACGGCATGGCGGAACACTTCGGGGCCCTGCATGTGCACATGGCCGGTCGTGCCGGTGGTGGACGGGCCGCCATCGACATAGAGCTTGTCCCAGTGGTGACCGTCGGAGCGAAGTGCCGAAGCCAGGATACCGCGCTCGGGAGCGTCATCCTCGAGTTCGATCTTCTCCACCACCATGGCGCCGGCGCCATCGCCGAACAGCACGCAGGTGGTGCGATCGGTCCAGTCGAGCAGGCGGGAGAAGGTCTCGGCACCAATGACCAGCGCCCGGGTGGCTAGGCCGTTCTTGATATAGCTGTCCGCGGTGGCCAAGGCATAGACGAAGCCCGAGCAGACGGCCTGGATATCGAAAGCCATGCCGTGATGCATGCCAAGCTTCATCTGCACCAGAGTCGCAGCGGCCGGAAATGTATAATCCGGCGTTGTGGTAGCGACGATGATCAGGTCGATGTCGTCGGGGGTGACGCCCGCCGCCGCCATGGCTTTCCTGGCCGCCTCTACCGCGAGATCGGACGTGAACTGTCCCTCGGCGGCGATGTGGCGCTCCTTGATGCCGACGCGCTGCTGAATCCACTCGTCGGAGGTGTCGACCATAGTGGCCAGTTCGGCATTGGTCAGCACCTTCTCAGGCAAGTAGCCGCCGACACCGCGGATGATGGTACGCGTTTTGGTCACGCCGGTTTCGCCTCAGGTTCTGCTTCGGTTGCGACTGCCGCAGCCTTGATGGGGAAGCGCTTCATGGTTTCATCGATCTTGTCGATCAGGCGGCTATGCGCCATCTCGTAAGCCAGACTCAGCGCGCTCTTGTATCCGATCTCATCAGTCCCGCCGTGCGATTTGATGACGATCCCATTGAGACCCATGAACACGCCGCCGTTGACGGTGCGCGGGTCCATCCGGCGCCGCAGGGCATTGAGTGCCGAGCTGGCGAACAGTGCGCCGATGCGGCTCATCAGATTGGATTTGAGTGCGCTGCGCAGATAGGAGCCGACCTGGCGGGCTGTGCCCTCGGCGGTCTTGAGCGCGACATTGCCGACAAAGCCTTCGGTCACGACAACGTCCACGGTGCCCTTGCCGATATCATCGCCTTCGACAAACCCATGATAGGTGAAACCGGAGCCGCTGGCCTCGGTCAGGATGCGCCCGGCTTCCTTGATGAAGTCGAGGCCCTTGACCTCCTCGGTGCCGACATTGAGCAGACCGACGGTCGGGGATTCGGCCTCGAAAAGGCAACGCGCCAGTGCCGAGCCAAGAATGGCATAGTCAACCAGCTGCTGGGCATCCGCGCCGATGGTCGCGCCCATATCGAGCACGATGATGTCGGTGCGCAGCGTCGGCCAGATGGCGGCGATGCCCGGGCGGGAAATGCCCTTCATCGGCCGCAGGCAAAAGGTGGCCATGGCCATCAGGGCGCCGGTATTCCCGCCGGAAATGGCGACATCGGCCTCGTTGTCCTTCACCGCCTGGATCGACATCCACATCGAGGACGTGCCCTTGCCCTTGCGCAGGGCCTGGCTGGGCTTCTCGTCCATGGCGATGACAAGATCACAGTGGCGGATGGTGGAGGCGGGCTTGAGATCGGGAAATTCATCGAGCAGAGGAGCGATCTGCTCCTCACGCCCATGGAAGATGAAACGGATATTCTTATGCTCGCGCAGCGCCAAATGGGCGCCGTGGATCACCGCACGGGGGGCATTGTCTCCACCCATCGCATCCACTGATATCGTTATTGTATCGGTCATTTCCGCCCGTTCTACGCCCCGCGAGGAGGCAGCCAAACATATCCCATCGGGGAGTCGGTGCAAGCCGGCGCTTGTCGCTACCGGTCGATATCGGTGGACTTCTTGAGCTTTTTGAGGGCAGCAAAGGGCCCAGCAGCTTCGTCTCCAAGGTCAACCCCAAGGGAATCCAGACCCTCGCCCGGAAGGCGGGGATAGGGATCGATGGCAAGGGCCAGGGTCTCGATCAGCAATGCGCTGAGATCAACTTCCGGGCCGTCGATGTGATCGGGAAAGTCCTCATCCTCAAGGTCGACGAAGATCTCCGAGCCTGGCGTTGGCTTGTGATCCTGGGCCTCGGGAAGAAATACCCGGTCGATTGCCTCGTCGATATGCTGTCCAACCGGTTCGAACGTCACAACCGAGGGCTGCACGATGTCCGCGACAAGGCGCCCCTGGGCTCGCAGGCCGCCGCGCAGTGGTGCCACCATCAAGGTGGCCTCGAAGGAGTCGATCGCGCTCAGCTTGAGCAGTTCGGCAAGCGCTGCACGAGTGGGCGCGTCGAGCGAAACCGCCAGGTCCCGCCCGGAGGATGGCATACGGTCGATGCGTACAACCGCATCGAACAGAGGAGGCGTTGCGGAAGCGGTCACGCTGCAGCCTCAAAGCTCAGGGCGCCGCTCGTAATGGCACTGGCGGGCTGGGATGCCAGTGCCCGGTCCTCGGCGAGGAGGTAGTCGGCAAGGGACGCGACATGCGGGCCGGGGACACCATCGAAGATGTTGCGCGCCAGCACGTCCTGCAAAGCTGCGGCGTCATTGCGGTCCATCGCCTCATTCAGCGCGGCCAGCAGCCCGAAGAAGAGGTTGCCCATCTTCTGGATGCGCTTGGGCACGCCCAGATCGCCCACGCCCATCTCGCGCAAGGACCGATCCATGTCCTTGAAGAACAGATCGAACACCGCCTGGCTGAATTGCTTCTGCGCTCCGGATTCGGCGCGCAGGCGACGAAACAGCAGCGCCATGTGCAGGCTAATCATGTCGAAGCGTCCCGTGACCGTGTCAGGGACGCCCCACTCGGCGTAGAACCGGGGTTGCCGGGATTGCGCCACAATGGCGCTATAGACGGCGTAAACCGGTTCGGTAGCTGTGTTCTTGCGAAACAGGGACAGGATCATGGGATTGCGCTCAGCATCTTGATCGGCCTAACAGGGGGCAAACAGGCCTGCCGGTCCATTGCCAGCTTGCCAGACGGACAAGTAGGCAGCTAAACATTCCGGCGGCTACAAGGGCCGCCGCCTTGTCGCCGTGCCTATAGTCGAGAGCCATCGGGAAAGTCAAATTCATGTCCTTGCGTACCGCCACCGGTCCAATAGCGCCGCTTGCCGCTGCCGCCCTGCTCGCATTGGCCTTGGCTGCCTGCACCAGCAGCAACTCGCTGATCACGCAGCGGACCCAGGGATATGAGATATCCGACAGTGCACTGGCGCAGATCCGTCCCGGCCAGAGCAAGGAGCTGGTCACGCTGGTGCTCGGCTCGCCGCAGTCGACCAATACGTTCGGTGACCAGTCTGCATTCTATTATGTCGAGACCAAGGTGCGCCAGACGTCGTTCGGCATGACGATGATCGACTCGCGCACCGTGCTGGTCGTCTATTTCGACAAGAACAACAAGGTGGTCGACAAGGCCGTCTATGGTCTGCAGGACGGCAAGACCGTCGCCATCGAGAGCCGCCGTACCCAGTCCTTTGGCGAGGACCGCACATTCATCGACCAGATCCTGCAGAGCTTCTAGGCCGCAGTTGGACGAATTGAAAAGCCCCGGGAAACCGGGGCTTTTTGTTCTCAGAAGCGGTTGTGCCTACACAGTCCCGGTCAGGTCGGTGCCGGCTTCGCGCGCCATGGCATCGAGGGCGGCGTTGACGAGGCCGGTGGCATCGTCTTCGTAGAAGGCCTTGGCCACATCCACATATTCAGTGATGACAACGCGGGGCGGGATGTCCTTGCGACGCAGCAGTTCGAATGCGGCGGCGCGCAGAATAGCGCGCAAGGTGGCATCAACCCGTTCCACCGGCCATCCCTCGGCGAGCGCCCGATCAACGGCGGGGTCGATAGCCAGCTGATGCTTGGTCACACCGGTGACGATCTGGCGGAAGAAATCGGCATCGGCGGGCAAATACTGTTCGCCTTCAACCTCGCGGCCCAGGTGGAATGCGCCGAACTGGGCCAGGGTGTCTTCGAGCGTCGCGCGGCCAACGTCCATCTGGTAGAGGGCCTGGACGGCTGCAAGGCGAGCGGCACCGCGCTGGTTGGCAAGGCGGTCGGCTTTGGGGTCGCGTTTGGGGGCGTCGGCCATAACTGCTTTCATCTTCATTGAGTGGCCGCGGGGCCGCGCTGCCATCGCTGGCGTCGCAACCCAATAATCTTCCGCGGATGGAACTTCAACAGGCGTTGCGGCTCAATTGGGTCGCGATGGACGCTCGTAAAGCACCAAAGTGTCGTCGCCGAGGCGCTGGCGCCCTGTCTCGGCAAGGCCGGCGGCGCCCAGCAAGTCGGCGATAGGACCATCGGGACTGGCTGGTACGCCACCTTCTCCCACACTCAGAGGCGACAGGATCAGCGCGAAGCGGTCGACAAGATCGGCCTCCAGCAGACCGGCAACGAGACGCTGGCCTGGTTCGACCAGGAGATTCTGGATTCCCTTGCGGCCCAGCGCCGTGAGTGCTGCTTCAAGGTCTGGACGACCCTGACTGCCGGCGACACGGATGGTTTCGACCGATACCGGCGCATCGACCGCCACACCGGTTTCCGCAATGACCGCAGTACGATAGCCGGAAAACCTACCAACAAGATTCACTTTGCGATCAATGCCACCCGCTCCAGCAAGTACGACGCGAAGAGGGGTGCGGAGTGCCAGGCCGGGCAGAGCCACGGTCAGGGCGGGATCGTCGGAGCGGGCAGTGGCGGCACCGACAAGGATTGCATCGGCGCGGGTGCGCTGCAGGTCGATCCAGTTGGATGAGGGCTGCCCGGCAATGGGTGCCCTGCCCGCCCCGCTGCGGCCAAGCATACCGTCGGCAGAGGCGACAAGAACGGCCGTTACGAAGGGGCGCGCCGTGGTGTGACGAAGGGTATGACCAGCATGAAGGGCGAGCGACGGAGCATGGTTAGCCAGCACTGTTTCGACGCCGGCCGATTCCAGGTGGCCGATGCTGCCGGCTGCCTGCGGATCGAGGTTGGCTGCGCCAATGACCACGCGCATGATGCCGGCGCGAATGATTGCATCTACGCAGGGCGGTGTGCGCCCCCAGTGGTGGCAAGGCTCAAGGGTCAGGTAGAGCGTGCATCCGGCAGCCTCGAAGCCCGCCACTGCGATGGCCTGCGACTCGGCATGGGGTCTGCCGCCCTTGGCCGTTACCGCTCGCGAGACCAGGGTTTGAGACCGCGGATCGACGAGCAGGGCGGCCACGGCAGGCTCGTCAGCCGTAGTGCCAACAAAGGGCGATGCATAGCGCACGGCGGCATCGAGCCAGCGCCTGTCTTCTGCCGTGAGCTCGGTCACTCGTCGTCCCGCAGCGTGCCCTGCCCTTCAGCCAATTCTGCCAGGAAGTCGCGGAAGTCGTCGGCAGCGGAAAAGTTCTTGTAGACCGAGGCGAAACGCACGAAGGCGACGTCGTCGAGGCCCTTGAGACCATCCATCACATATTCACCGATCTGGTCGGAGGTCACTTCCACATCGCCCAGGCTTTCGAGCTGGCGGACAATGCCGGAAATCATGCGTTCGATTCGATCGGCCTCGACGGCGCGCTTGCGCAGGGCGGTATAGACCGACCGTGCCAGTTTCTCCCGGTCAAAGGGCACCTTGCGGCCGCTCTTCTTGACCACGGTCAGATCGCGCAACTGCACCCGCTCGAAAGTGGTAAAGCGGCCGCCGCATCCATTACAGACGCGGCGGCGGCGAATGGCGCCAGAATCCTCGGTCGGCCGGCTGTCCTTGACCTGCGTATCGTCGTTGCCGCAATAGGGACAGCGCATGAGGAGCCCTTACTGGCCGTAGATCGGGAAGCGGTCGGTGAGGATCTTCACCTTGGCGCGAACCTGAGCTTCAACGGCACCGTTGTTCTCGTCGCCATTTTCCTTGAGCCCATCGAGAACTTCGATGATCAGCTCACCGATCAGCTTGAACTCAGCCTCGCCAAAACCACGCGACGTCCCTGCTGGAGTACCCAGGCGGATTCCCGAGGTAATGGCCGGCTTCTCGGGATCGAAGGGCACAGCGTTCTTGTTGCAGGTGATATGCGCGCGCTCCAGAGCCTGCTCTGTCGCCTTGCCGGTCAGGCCCTTGGGACGCAGATCGACCAGCATCAGGTGATTGTCGGTGCCCTTGCTGACGATATCGACGCCGCCCTTGACCAGGGTCTCCGCCAATACCTTGGCATTGGCCACGACCTGACGGGCGTAGTCCTTGAACTCGGGCTGAAGGGCTTCCTTGAAGGCGACCGCCTTGGCAGCGATGACATGCATCAACGGACCGCCCTGGATGCCGGGGAAGATCGCCGAATTGATCTTCTTGGCAATATCCTCGTCATTGGTGAGGATCAGGCCGCCGCGGGGGCCGCGCAGAGTTTTGTGCGTGGTCGTCGTGGCGACGTGGGCATGCGGGAACGGGCTGGGATACTGGCCACCGGCGACGAGCCCTGCCACATGGGCCATGTCGACGAAGAGGATGGCGCCCACTTCATCGGCAATGGCGCGGAACTCTGCCCAGTCCATGATGCGGGAATAGGCCGAGAAACCGGCCACGATCATCTTGGGCTTGTGCTCGTGCGCCAGCTGGCGAACCTGGTCCATGTCCACCAGGCCGTCCTGCTTGCGCAGGCCATATTGGATGGCGTTGAACCACTTGCCGGACTGGTTGGGCTTGGCGCCGTGCGTCAGGTGGCCGCCAGCGTCGAGCGACATGCCGAGGATGGTGTCGCCGGGCTGGATCAGCGCCTGATAGACGCCCTGGTTGGCTTGCGAGCCCGAATTTGGCTGCACATTGGCGAAACCGACGCCGAAAAGCTGCTTGGCACGTTCGATCGCCAGCGTTTCGGCAACGTCGACATACTGGCAGCCGCCATAATAGCGGCGGCCGGGATAGCCTTCTGCATACTTGTTGGTTAGCACCGAGCCCTGCGCTTCGAGCACGGCCTGGGAAACGATGTTCTCCGAGGCGATCAGCTCGATCTCGCCCTGCTGCCTGCCCAGTTCATCCTGGACGGCACGGGCGATTTCCGGATCGGTCTCTGCCAGCGAATTCGAAAAGAAGCTCGGGAAAGGCGAGGTGGACATTGCAGCGCTCATGGGAAAATGACCTCGCAGGAAACGAAACAGATCGGCGTTCCGGTGGCTTTACCACGTGGCGAAGTGCGATTCCAAGGCCGACAAAGCTGGGATATGTGCATGGGGGCTCCCCTAGTGTGCGAATGGGTGCCCAGGCGAGCGGCTCTACAAGGTTCGCGTTCCCCGATGGTTACCCATCTCTTCTCGCCAGTCGCGCGAACGTAGTGATTATGTCGCAGAATGCTCATGAGGGAAAGAGGCAATGGCTGCACGGGTCAAGCGAACCTGCCGGGCGTGACCGGAGGGGGCACTGGGGCCGCTTCGGCAAGCTTCTTGCGAAGCTTGGCCAGCGCGACCTGCTGCATCTGGTATCGGGTGGCGTTGACCGGGGTTACGACAATCACTTCGACACCGGTGGCGGCATCGACGGCGGCGACCCGCATCTGCTGGCCGACCTGCACGAACTCGAAATAGACCTCACCATCAGCCATGAGCGCCCCCTGCCCGCACTCTAGCCGATTCTCTGGCTTCCAATAGAAGACGCCCTCCACGAGGGAGGGCGCTTAACACACGGGGATAGAGTATTCGTGGGCCACAGGCCTCATGGCCTTGCCCCTCAAATCGCGCCACTGGCGCGATTTGCCCTGCGGGGCGGCGTCAAGCCTGTTCGAAGGACACCTTGCCCTGCGCGTCGAACTCATAGACGTCGTCGCGGAAGCTGACAGTTCCCTGGCGATTGGCCCAGGCGGTGATGTAGGTAGTGTGGATCGGCACGCGCGCCTTGCATTCCACGTCAAGGCGCTGGAGCGACGCGAAGGTGGAGTCCACCTTGTTCTGATCCCAGTCTCCATTGTCGCGCAACAGCCAATTAACCAGTTGATTGACGCCGTCGACACGCACGCAACCGGAGGAGTGGAAGCGGGCATTCTCGCCGAAGAGAGCCTTGGTGGGCGTATCGTGCAGATAGCAGTCATAAGGATTGTAGAAGTTGATCTTGCAGTGCCCCATGGAGTTGGCCGCGCCCGGCTCCTGGCGGTACATGTAATTCACTTCCGCATCCGAGATGTTGACCCAATTGATCGACTGCGGGTCGATCTTGTTGCCAGAACCATCATATATGAAGATGTTCTGCTCAGTGAGATAGTTCGGATTTTCCTGCATGTACTTGGTCAGGTCCTGGCGGACAAGCGACTTAGGCACGTGCCAATAGGGATTGAAATTGATCTGGCTGATCTTGCTGGCCATGATCGGCGTTGCACGCTCTACCCGGCCCACGACCGCAGTGTGGCGCTGCTCGACCATACCATCATTGACCGCCTCGATCGTGGCGGCGGGAATGTTGACCACCACATAGCGCGGGCTCAGGCTTGCGGCCATGTTCTGGACGCGCGTGTAATTCAGGTAAAGCTGCTGCAGGCGCGTGGCAGCGGGCACATTCATCGCATACCAGGTCGCCTCATCCACCTGGCCGTTGACGATCAGGCCATGGCGGGCCTGGAAACTGCGGACGCCGCGGTCGGTGGCTTCGTCGAACAGGTCGTTGACATTGGGCACCAGGACCATGTCGCCCGAGGAAATCAGGCGGCGCTTGAGCGCAATCACGGGTTCGCCGGACTTGCCGATCGAGAGGCGGAACGCCTCCTGCGGTATTTCCTCCCAGCCGCCATTGGCGACGAAGGGCTCATACTGGGAAATCGCCAGTTGCAGATTATAGACCGTGTCGAAGGAGAGGATCGGCTCGTTGGTGGCGATCAGCGCCTCGGCGGCTGCCGTATTGCCATCCTTGTCGACGTTGCGCAGCACGTTGCCGCGACTCATCATGTCGAACACAGATTCCTGCCCACGCGCGAGCGCCGGCAGAGCCAGGGATGCGCCGGCCACGGCCGTGTACCGGAGCAGAGAACGTCTATTCAGCCGCATTGAGTCACCCGAAATTGTCAGCCGCAAAGCAGAGCGGTTATTACCATTGCACCCCGCGGCTCACAACGCGGTCAACCGCAAGTGAACCGAGCAAGTCTTGGTGAATCAAGAATACTCGGGAAATGGTTTCAAACCACGTAATGAGCGAAATTGCGCGGGTTTGCGGCACAAATGTGAACGCCGGCCCTAGGGACCGGCGTTTGCAATCGAGTGTAGCGCAGCAGCAACAGTTGTCTGGCGCCTAGAGCTTGTAGAGGATCTGGTCGACCCAGAAGCGCTCGAGCCGGGCAAGGGCCTTATTGAGGCCGTCGAATTCGTCGTCGCCCAGACCGCCGACCTTGTCGATCGACTTGAGGTGACGATCGTAGAGCTCGTCGATGACCTCGGCCACTTCCTCGCCCTTTGGGGTCAGCTTGATGCGGACCGAGCGGCGGTCGGAGCGCGACCGCTCCTGGAAGATGTAGCCGGTTTCGACCAGTTTCTTGAGATTGTACGAGACGTTCGAGCCGAGATAGTAGCCGCGGGAGCGAAGCTCGCCGGCGGTTAGTTCGGCATCGCCGATGTTGAACATCAGCAGGGCCTGGACCGGGTTGATATCGTCCCACCCCATGCGGTCGAACTCATCCTTGATGAGATCGAGCAGGCGGCGGTGCAGGCGTTCGACCCGGGAAACCGCTTCCAGATAGAGCGGCTTAAGGCTCTGCGGACGTTCCGGAACGATGGCCTCTGCTGCGTTGGATTTGATTGCCATTTGTGCCTCACTGTTTTTGCAGTCTGCGCGATTTCTTCGCATCTCATGAGGCCAAACTACGGCGTCCGGACTAAGATCGCCCTAAGCGGCGTGATTAAGAGCATGTTACTGGAATGCAATGAGAATTTGGCTTTATTCTTCGTTACACCGGTGCATAAATTTGTAACCTTACGCGAGTGTGAAGGGCGGCGAGTCCGCCCTTCACACTACCATCATGCCAAGAGCGAACGGGCTCCAAAAAGCTTCAGTGCCAAGACTGCGGCGACCGCTACGCCCTGCCCCGCCAGCAGGGCCATACCTGCCGGGCTGAGGTTGGCGGCATGGAGCATGATCAGCGCCAGACTGCCCAGGACCCAGGCGATATCGCCGGCTATGTTGCCGAGAACAAGGGGCCGCGCTGGAACGGCCATTCGCGCGATCCAGGCGTTGAAGGCGGCCCAGGGCAGGAGCAGCAGGCCGATCGTCCAGAGGAAGGCCGAAGGCAGGGTCCAGCCCGCAAGTCCGGTCAGGGCGTCGGCCGACACCAGCAGCGCCAGCCCCATGGCTAGCGAGCCTATGGCATCGAGCCAATAGACGAGATGGGGGTCGAGGCGCGGAAGGGTTTGCACTTGGGTGGTCACGGCGGATCTCCATGCTCCGTTTTGTGGTGACCACAGCGTGGGGGAGCAACGTCATGGTCTCAATTACCTCCCAGGTAATGGAATGCGGCGGCAGACAGGGGCATGGTGTGAGAAATGGAGGATGCGAATGTTCAGCGCGATGTTGCGGGAGTGGCGCGGCCTGAGGGGGATGAGCCAGTTGGACCTGGCGCTGAGCGCCGAGGTGTCGGCCCGGCACATCTCGTTCATCGAATCCGAGCGGTCAAAACCCAGCAGCGACATGGTGCTGCGGCTTGCCGAAGCGCTGAACCTGCCGCTGCGCGAGCGCAATGGCCTCCTGGTCGCGGCCGGATATGCGCCGCAGTTTGGCGACAGCGAATGGCACAGCGATGCCATGGCCGATGTGCGTCGCGCCGCCGCGCTGCTGCTGGCGGCGCATGAGCCACATCCGGCCATAGTGCTTGACGCTGCCTTCAACATTCTCGACGCCAATCCCGGTGCGCGCGGGATGATGGGAGTCAGCGCCGACACAGGAGCGCCGGTCAATCTTGTCGACCTGGTCTTCAGACCTGGCGCGGTCCGCGCTTCGATCGTGAACTGGGTGGAGGTGGCAGAGTACCTGCTGCATCGGATGCGGGACGGCGTGCGCCGGCAAGGGCCGCAGTCGCCCATAGGCGCTGTGATGCGCCGCGCCATGACGCAAGCGGGGGCCGCAGAGCTTTCCCCGGTGCGCGGGCGCGGACATGGCGCGGTGGTGCTGCCGCTGGAGTTCCGGATCGACGGACACGTCACGCGCTGGTTCACCACTGTGACCAGCTTTGGCGCCCCACAGGATGCCCTGGTCGAGGACATCACGATCGAGCAGTTCCACCCGGCCTAGTCGGTCGCGCGGGCACGCTCTAGGCGGATGGAGAGCACGAAGATGATCGTGATGGCTGCCAGCAGCACAAGGCGGACGGCAAAGGCGAAGGCCGTCATGCGCACATCGGGGTTGCCCAGCAGGTAGAGCGCCAGTTCTGCCGCGGTGGACCCGACCAGCAGGACTGCCCCCCAACTGGCCTTGATCCAAAGCCCCACTGCCGCGAAGAGGCGCGCCAGGGCGAAGATCGCCAGGTAGACGAAGCCGGACATGCCCATGGTGGCAATGGGACTGGCATCGCCCAGGCCGACCCCGAGCAAGCGTGCCGCATCGTTCAGGCCCAGCAGGAGGCTGATGATGGCAACAATGCGGATATAGATGCCGATTGGCTGGGCGTTGAAATCCATGCCGGTTTCTATCGCCCCACGGCGGATGCGACAAGCCGGAGCTTGGAGGGCGCCCGTGGCGCTGATAAACGAGTGCCACCAAAAGGAGCGAGCCATGGCCCAGGATTGGCAGAAGCACGACATGGAATTTCTTGGCGGTCGCCGCTTGCGGCGGACGCGCAGGACGGCGTGGAGCCGGGCCATGGTGCGCGAGACCATGCTCACCCCCTCGGACCTCATCTGGCCGCTCTTCGTCATCGAGGGGCACAACGAGAAGACGCAGATCCGCACCATGCCGGGAGTCGAACGGCTGAGCGTCGATTTGTGCGTCGAGGCCGCCAAGGCGGCCCGCGACGCCGGCATTCCCGCGCTGGCGCTGTTTCCCAATACCCCGGACCACCTGCGCAGCGAGAGTGGCGCCGAGGCCTATAACCCGGACAATCTGATGTGCCGGGCACTCAGCGCCATCAAGGACGTGGTGCCGGAAGTCGGGCTGATCGCCGACGTGGCGCTGGACGAGTATTCGAGCGATGGCCAGGACGGCTTGGTGCGCGACGGCGAAATTCTCAATGACGAGACGGTCGCCGTGATGATCCGCTCGGCGCTGGTGCAGAGCAAGGCGGGGGCGGACATCATCGCGCCATCGGACATGATGGACGGGCGCGTGGGTGCCATTCGCGAGGCGCTGGACGGGGAAGGGTTCGAGCAGACGCAGATCATGGCCTATGCGGCCAAATATGCGTCCTACTATTACGGGCCGTTCCGCGAAGCGGTGGGGTCGGGCAGCCGGCTCAAGGGCGACAAGCGCACCTATCAGATGGACTATGCCAATTCCGACGAGGCGATGCGCGAGATCGAGCAGGATATTGCCGAAGGCGCGGACAGCGTCATGGTCAAGCCCGGGCTGCCCTATCTCGATATCGTGCGCCGGGCCAAGGACAGCTTCAACATTCCCATCTACGCCTACCAGGTGAGCGGGGAATTCGCGATGATCGAAATGGCAGCAGCGGCAGGCGCCATCGACCGCAAGGGCGCGATCCTTGAGAGCCTCTGGGCTTTCAAGCGAGCCGGCGCCAGCGGCGTGCTGACCTATTTTGCGCTGGAAGTGGCGCGCGAACTGGGACGCTGAGGTCACATTTCTGTGCCCTTGCCTCTTGCAGAGAGCGGGCAGCATGACAATGTTTCGGTCATGAACCAGACCGAGACCATGCGCCCCGCCCTGCCCGACCCTGCAACGGCCCCCGAACTGTTCGAGGGGGTGCTGACGCGACGGGTTATTGCGTTCATCATCGACCTCATTGCGATGGGGGCGATGATCCTGGCGTTCAGCCTTGTTGGGCTGATTGCGGGCTTTCTGACCTTCGGGCTGGCCTGGCTGGCCCTGGTCTTCGTGATCCCGGCTACCATCGTGCTCTATTATGGCGCTACCCTCGGCTCGGCCAAGCGCGCCACCCTGGGCATGCAGATGATGGACATCGTGCTGACGCCAACGCGTGGCCAGCCGCTCGATGGGTGGATGGCGATCATCCATGCCGGGGTGTTCTGGATCACCGCCTGGATTTCGCTGCCGCTGTCGCTGGTCTTTACCCTGTTCACGCCGCGCCGGCAGATGATTCACGACCTGATCGTGGGCACGCTCATGGTCCGTCGCTCGCCGATGGTACGCCATTGGCAGGCCCGTTCGGGCCGCCCGACCGCGGCCTATTGACCCCGTTGCCCGAGGGGACGCAGGAGCGTACACTCTCCTGAATGCATCCAAGGGTCTTAGATGACCGACCAGACGCCGGAAACCACACAGCTCTTCCTGACCGCGGCCATGCCGTGTCCCTACCTGCCCGGCAAGCAGGAGCGGAAGCTGTTTACCCATCTGTCGGGCCGCCGCGCGTCGAGCCTGCATCACCTGCTGAGCGAAAACGGCTTCCGCCGCAGCCAGAACCTGATCTATCGCCCGGCATGCGAAGGCTGCAATGCCTGCCAGTCGGTGCGAATCGTCGCCAATGATTTCGTGGCGTCCGGCCGTTTCCGGCGCGTGCTGCGCCACAATGACGACCTTTCGGTCGAGGTTCGTCCGACCACGGCGACCAGCGAACAGTATGAGTTGTTCAAGCGCTACCTGGAATCGCGCCATGCCGGCGGTGGCATGAACCAGATGAGTTTCGTCGACTATGAATACATGGTCGAGGATACGCCGGTGCAATCGGTGCTGGTGGAATACCGGCTGCGCGACCATCCGGACCAGACCCTGGTGGCGGTGGCGCTGACCGATGTGATGCCCGATGGGTTGTCCATGGTCTATTCCTTCTACGACCCCGACCTCGCCGCGCGGAGCCTGGGGACGTATCTCATCCTTGACCACATAGCGCAGGTGCGCTCGGCCGCGCTGGACTATGTCTATCTGGGCTACTGGGTCAAAGAATCCCCCAAGATGGCCTACAAGGCGCTGTTCCGACCGCTGGAAGTGCAGCGCGGAACGCTTGGCTGGTGCCCGCTCGACTGAGCGGCGCACACGGGATTTTTGATTGCCGCAGCCATGGTTGCGCCATAAGTGTCGGCGACATCGCTTGACGCTTTCCCTCCCGGACTTTCCATGTCTTTTCTTCTCAAGCTGATCCAGCTTGGCCTTGTGCTCGGCGCGCTGGGCGTTGCGACATTTGCCATTCTGGCGCTGTTCGGCTTCGCCGTTCCAGAGCTCGACCTGCTCAACCATGCCCAGATCCTGCTGCTGCCGGGCACGCTGATCGCCGTGCTGGTGCTGGCCCTGATGCTGCGGGGATGGGTCCGTGGGGCAGCTGTCATCTATGCGTTGGTGGGTTTGGCAGCGTCGGTCAATGTGATGCTGCCCGAATATCTCGGCTCACTGCGGGCGCGCCCGGCGGCGCCGGAGGTCGGCACCATCACGATGATGACCCACAACCTGTTCGGCATGAACTACGAGATGGAGAAGGTCACTGCGGCCATCTTTGCCGAGGATCCGGATATCATCGTGTTGCAGGAATATTTCGGCGAGCAAGCGAGCGAGCTGCACCCGCTGCTGCTGGCGGAATATCCCAACTTCGTGCGCTGCCGCGGCGGCAAGCGGGCCAATCTGGGGCTCTATTCGCGCCTGCCCTTCGACCAGCAGGAGGATGGCGCCTGCCCCAGCGACGCCTACGGCACCACGCGAACGGCGCATATCCTCGCCCGCTTCCAGACCGAGGACGGCAAGGCTTTTTCGGTCATCACCACGCATATGGACTGGCCTATCCCCGTTGCACGCCAGCGGGAACAGCTTGATGCGCTTTCCGATGTGGTGGATGAAATCGAGGGGCCGATGATCCTGGCGGGGGATTTCAACTCGACGCCGTGGTCGTATTCGCTGCGGCAGTTCGTGGCGGGTAATGGGCTCGTGCGGGAGACGATGAACCTGCTCACCTTTCCGATGAGCTGGTATTATTTCGGCGCCTGGCGCGACACCCTGCCCTTCCTGCCCCTGGACCATGTGATGACCCGAAACGGCATCTTGGTGCATGAGATCCATGCCGGCCGGGCGACGGCGAGCGATCACCTGCCGGTGGTGTTCAGCTTCTCGGTGGAGTGATCAGTCCGCGATCTTGAGGTCAAAGACCATCAGGCCGTCGGGTCCGCCTTCAAGAGCGGCGACGAGGCGGGAGCCAGCCGCCTTATGGGCGGGATCGACCAGATAGCGATCGCGGGCTGCCTCATCGGCGAGGTCCATGATGAAACCGTCGTTGAAGCCCTTGGCCATGCCCTCGGGCGAGACATTGGGGCCGAAATCAGCGGAGAGCAGGCCATCGATCTGCCCGACCAGGGCGGCGAGGCCGGCATAGATCTCGGCGCGTTCATCGGCGGAGACGCCGGAGCGGAATTTCACGAAGACGCAGTGGCGGATCATCCGACAAACCTGTTGTTGCGAGGGAAGCCGTTGGGGGGCTGGCGGCCGGCGGTGGCGCGGTCGCCGAGCCAGTCGGTGAGCTCTTCCATCGGCTTGGTATAGGTGCGGCCGGAGGAGTCGGTCCAGGTCAGGCCGTCGGCGGCATAGAAGGTCTTGAGGTCGGAAATGCCGCCATCCTTGTATTTCTGCAGACGTACGCCCTTGCCGCGGCCCATGGCGGCCAGCTGGGTCAGCGGGAAGACCAGAAGCTTGCGGTTCTGACCGATGACGGCGACGCGATCGCCATTGACGGGGACCAGCAGGGCCGCCTCGTCGGGCGTGCCGACATTGAGGACCTGCTTGCCCTTGCGGGTATTGGCGACCATGTCGTCTTCGCTGACGATGAAGCCGTAACCGGCAGCCGAGGCGATGATGCGCTTCTGACCCGGGCGGTAGATGAAGATATCGACGATATCCTGACCTTCCTCGATATCGACAATGATGCGGACCGGCTCGCCCTGGCCGCGGCCGCCCGGCAGCTTGTCGCCGGAGAGGGTATAGACCTTGCCGCCGGTGGTGAGCATCAGCAGCTTGTCGGTGGTCTCGCATTTGAGGGCGAGCTTCAGACGGTCGCCGGACTTAAAGCCCTTTTCGTCATTGACCTCCACGGCATGGCCGCGCGGTGCACGGATCCAGCCCTTCTCGGAGAGGATGACGGTGATCGGCTCGCGCTCGATGAAGGCCTCGGTGACCTCGGATAGGTCGGCATTGGGGGCATCCATCAGGATGGTGCGGCGGGCGCCCAGCGCATGCGGGCTGCCATCTGGGTTGGTCAGCGGATAGGCCTTCTTGAGGGCCTCGATTTCCTTGCTGATGGCGCCCCATTGCCGCTTGTCGGACGCGAGCAGGATTTCGAGATGCCCCTGCTCGTCGGTCAGCGCGGCATGCTCCTTGCGCAACTCGATTTCCTCGAGCTTGCGCAGCGAGCGCAGGCGCATGTTGAGGATGGCTTCGGCCTGCACATCGGTGAGCTCGAACGTGCTCATCAGGCTGGCCTTGGCATCATCCTCCTCGCGGATGATGCGGATCACCTCATCGAGATTGAGATAGGCGATGATATAGCCGCCCAGCACTTCGAGGCGGTGGGCGATCTGCTCCAGCCGATGCTGGGAGCGGCGGACCAGCACTTCCTTGCGATGTTCGAGCCAGGCCTTGAGGGCCTGGGCAAGACTCATCACCTTGGGCACGGTGCCGCGATCGAGCACGTTGAGGTTGAGCGGGAAGCGAGTCTCAAGGTCGGTGGTCTTGAACAGCTGCTCCATCAGAATGACCGCATCGACGGTGCGGGCGCGTGGCTCGAGCACGAGGCGGATATCGTCCGAGGATTCGTCGCGGACGTCCTTGAGCAGCGGCAGTTTCTTGGCGAGCAGGAGTTCGGCGATCTTTTCGACGAGGCGCGACTTCTGGATGCCGTAGGGAATTTCGGTGACGACGATGAGATAGACGCCGCGGCCGGTCTCCTCGACATTCCACTTGGCGCGCAGGCGGAAGGAACCGCGGCCGGTGGCATAGGAGTTGGCGATGGAGGAGGCCGATTCCACCATAATTCCGCCGGTAGGGAAGTCCGGGCCCTTCACGTAGTGAGTCAGGTCCTGCGCGGAAGCGTCTGGATTGACATTGATAAGATGCAGCGCCGCGTCGCAAAGCTCGGCGACATTGTGGGGCGGCACCGAGGTGGCCATGCCCACGGCGATGCCGGTGGAGCCATTGGCGAGCAGATTGGGGAAGTTGGACGGCAGGACGACCGGCTCTTCGTCTTCGCCGTCATAGGTCGGCTTGAAGTCGATGGCATTCTCGGTGATGCCTTCGAGCAGACGCATGGCCACGTCGGTCATGCGGCTTTCGGTGTAGCGCATGGCGGCGGCGTTATCGCCATCGATATTGCCGAAATTGCCCTGCCCGTCGACAAGCGGATAGCGCAGGGCGAAGTCCTGCGCGAGGCGGACCAGCGCGTCATAGATGGACTGGTCGCCATGCGGGTGGAACTTACCGATCACATCGCCGACGATACGGGCGGACTTCTTGTAGCCCTGGCCCGGATCGAGCTTGAGCAGGCGCATGGCGTGGATAATGCGGCGATGCACGGGCTTGAGCCCGTCACGCGCATCGGGCAGCGCACGCTGGGTGATGGTGGACAGGGCGTAGGAGAGGTACCGCTCCTCGATGGCCTGCTTGAGATCGACGACGCGCTGGTCGTCGGCAGGCGGGAGGGTATCGCTTTCAGACATCGGCAGGCATTCCGGGAGAACGAATCAGGAAAGCAGTATAGCCGCTGGAGTGCCCGAACTCACAATTTACGGCAGGAATGCGGGGTTCTACACGATTTATGGACGCGCGGAAGCGCCGCCTGGAGTGCGGTTGTCGTGTGGTTCGGTCTGCTCACCGAGTGAGCAGTGATGGCGAGGCGACTGCCTCGAAGGTTAGTTTTGGATAGTGAGACAGACGCCTCGCCATCACGCCGGGATTTTTCACACACGCATCGAGCGGCCGCCCTTTCGGATTTTATCGCTTCCGTTCCGTCTGGAGGTTCGTGCCATTCGCGCATAGCGCTCATGGCCTTGCCCTGCGGGACGGCGCGAGGCCGGTGGTCAGCATACATGCGGGAGCCTGGCGACCCATGCTCCCCGGCAGTCTGGCCCGCTCATCACTCGTCATGATCGCGCTCTGGCGGGTAGATGAGGTGATTATGCAGGAGGTCTGGCGGAGGGGGATAAGTTTGTGGTGGGGCGAAAAAGGTCAACGCGGGCGGAGGGTTAGCCCAGCGTTTCCTGGAGAGCACATATCGGGCGTGCGACCCCACCCCCTCCTACCTCCCCCATCAAGGGGGAGGTTTCGCTCCACTCGTGAGGCACGATCGAGTCCGAACCACTGAACCACGCCTCCCCCTTAATGGGGGAGGCCGGGAGGGGATGGGCCGCAAGCGCCGAGCTCCGGCAGGGCCGCCTCCCCGTCTCAAGAAACGCGGTGTCATCCCGGGTGGGGAGATTTCTGGGCAGCCCTTGCGGTCGCCCTAATCCTCGCGGCTCAGCATCCCCACCAGGCCATCGCGGATCGTGGGATGGTCCAGTTGCCTGGGGCCCCAGACCTGGCTTTGGAGGAAGTGCCCCGTCAGGCTCAGCGCGTCGGCGATGTCGTGCGGGCTCGCATTGCCGCGGGCGGTGAGGAAACTGGGGAGGGGCAGCAGGCGGTCGAGATAGGGGGCGGCAGCCGCGCGGGAGACGGCGCGGCCGGATTTGGGGGAGACGTGGGTCAGGTCCTCGGTGGTGCCGGTGACGGCGCAGGCGGTGAGGTCGAGGCCGAAGCCGAGGTCTTCGAGCAAGGCGAGTTCGAAGCGCGCCAGGGCAGCGCCGTCAGGTGGACTGTCGATGAGGCGGAGCGCCATGCCGAGCAGGCGATCATGCGGGTCGCGCTCGGGCAGAAGACGGAGATGTTCGCAGAGCAGCTGGCTGAGATAGAGGCGGGTGCGATCCTCGATCAGCGCGGCGGCGCGGGCGGTCAGCAGTTCGACGGAGAACATGCCGAGCTGGTCTTCAAGGCGGGCGCGCCAGGTGAGCTGGATCGTGTTGCCGGGCTGCAGGACTGCGGCGAGGCGGCGGGTGCGGCCACCGCGGACGAGGCCAAGATGGCGACCGCGGCCGGCGACCATGGCCTCGGCAATGACGCTGGTCTCGCCGTGGCGGCGGACGCCGATCAGGAGGGCTTCACCGGTCCATTCCATCTATTGGGTTTCGCGTATGTGGAGGGATACCCCCCTCCGAGCGCCGCTAGGCGCTGCGCGCCAAGCTTTGCTTGCCTCCCCCACAAGGGGGGAGGTAGGCACCGTGGATTGGGCTAAATCATGCCGCAAGCTCGATGCCACCCTCCCTCTTGAGGGGAGGGCCAGGGAGGGGGTTGCGTGAAGCGCGTCAGCCTTTCCCATGCGGGTATTCCAGGCCCATTTCGCGGTAGCGCTCGGGGTCGTCGCCCCATTTTTCGCGGACCTTGACGAACAGGAAGAGGTGGATGGGCACCTCGTACATGTCCATCAGTTCCTTGCGGGCCTCCTGGCCGATGGCCTTGATGGTCTGGCCGCCGGCGCCGAGGACGATCTTCTTGTGGCTGTCGCGGGTGACATAGACCACCTGGTCGATCTTGTAGGAGCCGTCCTTCTGGATCTTGAAGGACTCGGTTTCGACCGTGGAATTGTAGGGGATCTCGTCGTGGACGCGCAGGAACAGCTTTTCGCGCGTGATCTCGGCGGCGGTGATGGCCATGGTGAGATCGGTGAGGTGATCCTCGGGGAAATGCCAGGGGCCGGGCGGGATGTGCTTGATGCACCAATCCATGAAATCCTGCACGCCATAGCCCTTGAGGGCCGAGATCATGAAGGTGGCCTCGAAGCGCAGCTTGGCGTTGATGGCTTCGGAGAGCTTGAGCAGCTCCTCGTTCTTGACCGTGTCGATCTTGTTGAGGATCAGGATGCGCGGATGTTTGACATTCTCCAGGCCCTCCAGCAGCTTTTCGAGCTCCGGGGTCAGGCCGCGATCGACGTCGACGATGAGGGCGACGATATCGGCATCCCCTGCCCCGCCCCAGGCGCTGTCGACCATGGCGCGATCGAGCCGCCGCTTGGGTGCGAAGATGCCGGGCGTGTCGATGAAGACCAGTTGGGCCTTGTCGAGCGTGACGACGCCGCGCACCTGGCTGCGGGTGGTCTGCGCCTTGTGGGTGACGATGGAAACCTTGGTGCCGACCAGGGAATTGAGCAAAGTCGACTTGCCGGCATTGGGAGCACCCACCAGGGCAATGAAGCCGCAGGAGGTATCGGAGAGTTGTTCTGGCGTGTTCATGGCGTTTCCTTCCACACCTTCTGGGCAATCAGGAACAGTTCGGCGGCCTTGTGTTCGGCGATCTTCTTGGAAGGCCCGGTGGCGCTCAACGGTTCGAAATCACCCAGGGTGACGGCGATGGTGAATTGGGGGGCATGGTCGGGACCCTGCCGTTCGGTCTGGGTATAGGTTGGGGGCTCGAGGCCGCGGGCCTGGGCCCATTCCTGCAGGGTCGTCTTCGCATCGGCCTTGTTGGCCTGGCCATCGGCGAGGAATTCCTCGAACATGCGCTCGACGAATTCATAGGCCTTGCCCAGCCCGCCGTCGCAATAGATGGCGCCGATCACCGCCTCGGTGACGTCGCCGAGAATGGCTTCCTTCTCGGCGCCGCCGGTGCGCGCCTCGCTGTCGCCCAGGATCATGGCGGAGCCGAGGTCGAGGGTGCGGGCGATGATGGCGCAGGTCTCCTTGCGCACGAGGGTATTGAGGGTGCGGCTCAGCTCGCCCTCATTGGCCTTGGGATAGCGGCGGTAGAGCATGTCGGCGACGACGAGGCCGAGCACACGGTCGCCGAGGAATTCAAGGCGCTGGTAGGACTGCTCGATGCGCTTTGCCGGCGAGATGGCACTGGAATGGGTAAGCGCGCGGTTCAACAGGTCCGGATCGGCAAACTTGTAGCCGAGCCGGAACTGGAGCTTTTCATAATTGCGCGCGGCACGGCTCATCGATCGATGGTCTGGAACATGCGGTCCCAGCGGACATTAGCCGGCCACTGCCAGAGCTGCCAGGGGGGGATATTGTCCTTGATCGAGAAGAAGCGCGCCTCGGCCTTGGCGATGAGGTTGACGGCCGGGACATAGCCGACCTGGCTCAGCACGCGGCTATCGGCGGAACGGTCGCGGTTATCGCCCATCATGAAATAGTGGCCGGCGGGAACGACATATTCGGAGGTGTTGTCGAGCGGGCCGTTATCGGAGATTTCCTGGATGGTATGGACGGAGCCTTCGGGGAAGGTCTCGCGATAGACGGTGACCTCGCGGGTCTGGCCTTCGCTGTCGGTATCCTGTGCGGTGCCGATGGCCTCGCGCTCGACCATGGTGCCGTTGATATAGAGGCGCCCCTCGCGGACCTGGATGGTATCGCCGGGCAACCCGACGACGCGCTTGATGTATTCGATATTCTGCGGCACCGGGCGGAACACGGCGATATCGCCGCGATTGGGCTCACGACCGAAGATGCGATTGCCGACGGGCAGCTCGAAATCGAGCGCGGTGAAATCGCCGTAGCGGCCGAGCGAGAAGGAATGCTTGCCATAGCCCCAGACGAATTTGTTGGCGACGAAATAGTCGCCGATCATCAGCGTCTGCTGCATGGAGGCAGTGGGAATGGAGAAGGGCTGGTAGAGGAAGGAGCGCAGCACGATGGCGATCAGCAGCGCCTCGACCACGACAACGATGGTTTCCACCCATTCATTGGTCGCGGACTTCTTGATGGGCTTGTCGACGGGCTGGCTCATGAATTTCCCCGGAAATGCGGTGCCGAAGCGTTAGGCGTTTGTGCCGTTCGGGTCAACGCGATTGGCTGATGGGCCAATCCGAAAAGTCCAAGACTATTCGGGCAGCGCCTCGATGATGACGAAGGCCTGGGCGAGCCCGGCATCGTCGGTAATGGTCAGGTGGATGTGGGGAACGTGGCCGGGCGGGACAAGGCGGGCCAGCGCTTTTGCCGCGCCATTGGTCAGATGCATGGTCGGCTTGCCCGAGGGCAGGTTCACCACGCCCATGTCGCGCCAATAGACGCCCCAGCTGATGCCGGTGCCGAGCGCCTTGGAGCAGGCTTCCTTGGCGGCGAAGCGCTTGGCATAGGAGGCGGCGCGCTGGGCGCGGCGGTCGGACTTGCGCTGCTCGATCTCGGTGAAGCAGCGATTGGTGAAGCGGGCGCCGTATTTGTCGAGGGTCTTGGCGACGCGGTCGATCTGGATGAGGTCGGAGCCGAGGCCGATGATCATGGCAATGCTCCGCGTCCGGGGAGATACCCCCACCTAGCCTCCCCCTGACAGGGGGAGGTATCTGCCGGTGGTTGTGGCGAGACGACAGCAAGAAGAGTGGAGCGGCACCTCCCCCTTGATGGGGGAGGCTGGGAGGGGGTGACCGCCGGGCTCACTTCACACCCTGGATGCCGCGGCTGCCGGGTTTGACGGCGGGGATGGCGGCGAGTTCGGGAGGGAGCTGGTCGGCGGGATAGGCGGGAACCTTGAACTCGATGAGGCTGACCAGCGGCACGCCGACATCGGCCTCGCCGCCGGAGCGATCGATCAGGCAGGCGGCGGCGACCACGTTGGCCCCGATGGCGCGCAGGGCCTCGACGCATTCGCGGATGGAGAGGCCGGTGGAGACAATGTCCTCGACCACAATGACCTTGTCGTCGGGGGCGATCTCGAAGCCGCGGCGCAGCTCGAACTTGCCGTCGACACGCTCGGTATAAAGGGCGGGGACGCCGAGGTGGCGGGAAGTCTCGTAGCCGGGAATGATGCCGCCGATGGCGGGAGAGACGACCTTGGTCACATCGCCGAAGCCGTCCGCGTGGATCTTGTCGGCCAGGGCCTTGCATAGCTTTTCGGTCTGGCTGGCATATTGGAACACCTTGGCCTTCTGCAGGAAGACCGGCGAGCGCAGGCCGGAGGACAGGATGAAATGGCCTTCGAGCATGGCGCCGCAATCGCGGAAAATGGCCAGTACTTCATCTTTCGTCATCGGCAAACCTCCGGTCGACCTGGCCGTCCCACTCCAGGGTCGAAATCATGCCCGCCTCGCGAATGCCGGCGCGCTGGACGGCGGAAAGGCCGGGACTGCGCTTGAGCGTTGCCAGAACATCCGTGAGTTGTGCAAGGTCGCGCACCTCGATTTCGAAGATCAGCTGGTGAAAATCGGGCGAAATCATCCGCATCACCAGATTGTTGATGTTGGCGTCGCAGGCGGCGATGGCCGAGGATATCTGCGCCAGTGAGCCGGGGCGATTGACCGATTCCATGGTGATGACGGTGGGAAAGAGCTTGTCCTCGCGGCCGGCGAGGTTCCAGCGCACGTCGACCCAGGCGACGTCGCTGTCATGCATGTCGATCAGGGCATCGGAATGGATGGGGTAGACCAGCATGGCCTTGTCGGGCTGCAGGATGCCGACGAGGCGATCGCCGGGCACGACCCCCTCCCCAGAGACCGTAACCGGCATGTGAAAATCGAGCTGGGCCAGGGCGGCCTTGGCGCGCGGGCCGGAGCGCTGGCCGCCGGGAACGCGGAAGCGGAAGAGATCGGTGGAGCGCAGGGCGAACCAGCCATCGGCCGTATCGGCCACCGGCAGGTCGAGCTTGCGGCGGCGCTTGCGCAGACCCTTGAGCTTGGCGAGTTCCGCGGCCAGCGGCTCGGAGCCGATCTTGCCTTCGCCCACGGCGATCAAGAGGTCGCGCCGGCTTGCCGCGCCGAGGACTTCGGCCAGGGCCTTGGCCTCTGCGTCGTCGAGCATGACGCCTTCGCGCTCGAGCATCATGTTGAGCACGTGCTCGCCCAGGGCAAAGGCGCGCTGGGCGGCGGCGTGGCGCACGGAGCGGCGAATGGCGGCGCGGGCCTTGCCGGTGGCGGCAATGCCGAGCCAGTTGAGGGGCGGCAGATGGTTCTGGTCGCGGATGATCTCGACTTCATCGCCGCTGCGCAGCTGGGTCACCAGCGGCAGGATGGAGCCGTTGATCTTGGCGCCGACAGTGGTGTCGCCGATATCGGTATGCAGGGCATAGGCAAAGTCGATGGGTGTAGCGCCGCGGGGCAGCGCGATCAGCCGGCCACGGGGAGTGAAGCAGAAGACCTGATCCTGGAAGAGCTCCAGCTTGGTATATTCGAGGAAATCCTCGGTGGAATTGCCGGCGGTGAGGTGCGCGATGGTGGAGCGCAGCGAGCCATAGGCCTGTGACTCATTCTCGATGCGGCTCAGGTCGGCCGAGGCGCCATCCTTGTAGAGGGCGTGGGCGGCGATGCCGTATTCGGCGACGCGATCCATCTCCTCGGTGCGGATCTGCAACTCCGCGCGCTGGCGACCGGGCCCCACGATCGTGGTGTGAATGGACTGGTAGTCATTGTGCTTGGGGACCGAGATATAGTCCTTGAAGCGGCCGGGCACGACCTTCCACTTGGTGTGAACGACGCCGACCGTGCGGTAGCACTCCTCCACCGAGCCGACGATGACCCGGAAGCCGATCATGTCGGAGAGTTGTTCCAGCGCGATCGACTTGCGCTCGATCTTGTTGAAGATCGAAAAGGGCGACTTCACCCGCGCCTTGACGCGGGCGGTGATGCCCTCGGCGGCTAGGCGCTCGCTGAGCTCGGTGGAAATGACAGAAATGGTCTCGCGATATTCGGCCTGCATCTCGTCGAGCCGGGCGATGATGGCCTGATAGTGCTCAGGCTGCAGGATCCGGAAGGAGATGTCCTCCAGCTCGTTGCGCATGTCCTGCATACCCATGCGGCCGGCAAGCGGGGCATAGATATCCATGGTCTCTTGGGCGATGCGCTTCTGCTTGTCTGGCGGCATGAACTGCAGCGTGCGCATATTGTGCAGGCGGTCGGCCAGCTTGACCAGCAGCACGCGCACATCCTGGCTGATGGCCAGCAGCAGCTTGCGCAGGTTCTCGGCCTGGGCCTCCTCGCGGGAGACCAGGTTCAGCCGATCGATTTTGGTCAGGCCATCGACGATGGTGGCAATCTCGGCGCCGAACAGCTGGTCGATCTCGGCGCGGGTGGCGTCGGTATCCTCGATGGTGTCGTGCAGCAGGCCCACGGCGATGGAGGCATCGTCGAGCTTGAGCTCGGTGAGGATGGCGGCGACTTCGAGCGGGTGGTTGAAATAGGGGTCGCCTGAGGCACGCTTCTGCGAGCCATGCTTCTGCATGGCGTAGACATAGGCTTTATTCAACAACTGCTCGTCGACGTTCGGGTTGTAGGCCTGAACGCGTTCGACAAGCTCGTACTGACGCATCATGGGTGGGTGCCGCTCGCTTGAAGAATGAGCTTAGCGCTTTGAAAGAAAATGGAAAGGGTGGCGGCGGGAGTATCTGAGTTGCAGCGGGTTGGGAAGGCGCATGGTGCCCAAACCCCACCCCCTCCCACTCTTGATCGCTCAAATCGCTCCACTGGAGCGATTTGCCCCTTCGGGTCGCTCACAAGCCCATCGAGGGGGAGGTTTCCCTCCACTCTTGAGGCACAATCCAGTCCCACCCACCAGACAGCACCTCCCCCTTGATGGGGGAGGCCGGGAGGGGGGCGGGTAAGCACGATCAAACGAAAACACCCCCGGCTTGCGCCGAGGGTGTTGAATGCACTGCGCAACGACCTTTAGTCGTCGCGGCGTTCTGGCGGGGCGAGGCTTTCGATGCCGCGCAGCAGTTCTTCTTCACTGATCGTGTCGAAGTTGATCGAATCATCGCCATTGGCGCTTTCGATGAGCGGAGCGGCGTGCTCTTCGGGCTCGTCGACCTCGACATATTTCTGCAGCGAATGGATCAGGTCTTCGCGCAGGTCATCGGGAGAAATCGCGCCGTCGCCGATTTCACGCAGCGCCACAACGGGGTTCTTGTCGTTGTCGCGGGAAACGGTGATCTGGGCGCCGGACGAAATCATGCGCGCGCGATGGGCGGCCATGAGAACGAGATCGAAGCGGTTTTCGATCTTTTCGATGCAGTCTTCAACGGTGACGCGTGCCACAGACGTCTCCAAAATTTATGGAATGAACGCTTCCCATACACGAGCGACCCGGCGGGCACAAGGTTGGCGTGGCTTGCAGCAGCTGCATGGGTCATTGAGGGTCACCCCGCCAACACCCACGCCTTGCCGGGTTCCGGAAAACGTGCGAATAGCGAAGTTAAGATAAGGTTCTCGGTGGAATTTAAATTTGACCGTTCGGGACTGCTTTTGTGACGGCACATCATTTGGCGGCAGCAACCGCAAATGGGAGATTTGAGATGCCCATCGATTCCAGAGAAAAGATCGTTTTGTTCATCGATGGCGCCAATCTTTACGCCACATCCAAGGCTATCGGGATCGATATCGACTATCGCCGACTGCTCGCTGAATTCAACGCCAAGGCCTATCTGCTGCGCGCCAATTACTACACGGCGCTGATCGAGGATCAGGAATATTCCTCGATACGGCCGCTGATCGACTGGCTGGACTATAACGGCTTCACGGTGGTGACCAAGCCGGCCAAGGAATTCACCGACGCGACCGGCCGCCGCAAGATCAAGGGCAACATGGATATCGAGCTCTGCGTCGATGCGCTGGAGCTGGCCCCCTACTACGATCACATGGTGTTGTTTTCGGGCGACGGCGATTTCACCGCCCTGGTGGCGGCGCTGCAGCGCAAGGGCAAGCGGGTGACCGTGGTATCGACGCTGACCACTTCCACGCCGATGATCTCCGACGACCTGCGCCGGCAGGCGGATTTCTTCATGGATGTGGCCGACCTGGCCAAGAATGTCGGCCGCCCGCCGAGCACCCGACCGGTTGCTGCGCCGGTGGCGGCTGAGGTTGAGGAATAAGGCTAACCAGGTGGAAGGCCCCTCACCCGGGGCTAAGCGCCGACCAAGCCACTCGGCCCGGCCTCGCGGCCTTCTCACCTAAAATCGCTCCACCGGAGCGATTATGCCCTTTGGGCCGGTTCGAAGTCCCCAGAGGGAGAGGTAAGAAGGCCCTACCCCCGGCCGCCCTCTTTCATGATGCGGGATTTGTCGCGGTTCCAGTCGCGGTCACGCTCGGTGGCGCGCTTGTCGTAGTTCTTCTTGCCCTTGCCGATGCCGATCAGCAGCTTGGCGCGCCCCTGATCGTTGAAGAAGAGCTTGAGCGGAACGATGGTATTGCCAGCGCGCGCCACTTCCTGGTCGAGGTGGGCCAGCTGCTTGCGCGAGACCAGCAGTTTGCGCGGCCGCTTTTCTTCATGGTTGAAGCGATTGGCCTGCAGATATTCGGGAATATGGGCGTTGATCAGCCAGAGTTCGCCCTTTTCGGGCGAGGCGTAAGATTCGGTGATCTGGGCCTTGCCCAAGCGCAACGACTTGACCTCGGTGCCGGTCAGCACAATGCCGGCTTCCATGGTTTCGCCGATTTCATAGTCGTAACGCGAGCGACGGTTCTCAGCCACGAGACCGTGGCTGATTACACCGTTCTTTGCTTTGTCGTTCTTTGGAGCCATGAGGCTTAGATAAGGCCTGCGTGGCGCATTGCAAAGTCCACGGCCTCTTCGGTGGCCTTGCTGACCGGGACCAGCGGCAGGCGCAATTCATTGGCGCAGCGGTTCAAGCGGCTGGCCGCATACTTCACCGCAGTCGGATTGGGCTCCATGAACAGGTTCTTGTGCAGGTGCACCAGCTTGTCCTGCACCAGCAGGGCGCCCTTGAAATCACCGGCCAGCGACAGCTCCTGCATCTGCGAGCACAGGCGCGGCGCGATGTTGGAGGTGACCGAGATACAGCCGTGGCCGCCATGCGCATTGAAGGCGAGCGCGGTAATGTCTTCGCCCGAGAGCAGGATGAAATCCTTGCCGAGCTTGTCGCGCTGCAGGCTGGCCCGACCGAGATCGGCGGTCGCATCCTTGACGCCGATAATGTTGGAATGGGCTTCATGCAGGCGTGCGATGGTATCGACGGTGAGATCGACCACGGTGCGGCCGGGCACACTGTAGAGAATAACCGGAACGCCGACGGCCCTGGCTACCGCGGAGAAGTGCTGGAACATGCCCTCCTGATTGGGCTTGTTGTAATAGGGCACGATGGTCAGCACGGCGTCGGCGCCGGCCTTTTCGGCAAACCTGGCCAGTTCGACCGCTTCGGCCGTGGAATTGGAGCCGGCGCCAGCAATCACCGGGACGCGCTTGTTGGCGGTCTCGACGGCAATTTCTACGACGCGGCGATGCTCTTCATGGCTGACGGTGGGGCTTTCGCCCGTCGTTCCGACTGGTACGAGGCCGTGCGTTCCTTCGGCAATCTGCCAGTCGACAAAGCTGGCGAAGGCTTTCTCATCGACATTCCCATTGAGCATGGGAGTGATGAGCGCCGTAATCGATCCTCGCAGCATTTGTCGAAATGTCCTTGGGTTGGTTTGCCACAGTTCAGCCGTGGCAGAGTGTCATAGAGCGGCTGTAGCGCCGTTTTTTGTGCGCCGCACCATAGTTTTTATCCGACCGCATCACAACGCTTTGTTGCGGCGGCGACCAGACGGGTTCATCGGCGGCAAGACCATCTTTACCACGATGGGGTAAGTTTGGACTGACCGCAGGTGGGGGCGCCCAGCCGGTTGAACAGACACGTACCAGCAGGACGGCAGATGACGCAGCGCTTTCGGGCAGGCCTCATCGCAGCGGTTTTGGGCCTGGCGAGCTTTGCCCCCCTCTCGCATGCGATAGCCAATGACGCGATCGACACGGTAACAACGGGCTCGGTCCCGGCGGAGGCCGGTATCACGGCCGGTGAGCCAAAGGGCTCGGAAGCTTTCCGCGCCGCACTGGCTGTCCTGCTCACCGGCGATCCGGTGGCAGCCTACAGCCAGGCAGCCGCACTGGATAATGCCGTCGAACGCCGCACCGTGCAGTGGGCGGCGATCTATTTCCATGCCGGGGAGATCGACTACCGGTCGATCGAGCAGTTCATCGCTGATGCACCCGATTTTGCGCCGACCAGCATCGCCAGGACGCGGATCGAACAATCGCTGGCCCGGGCGGAAGCCGGCGCGGGCGCGGTGATCGAGACGCTGGCCGGGAGCACGCCGCGCACCGTCGACGGCAAGATCCTGCTGACCAGCGCCTATCTGGCCGAGGGCGACACCCAGCGCGCCACCAGCCTGGCGCGAAGCATCTGGATCGACAATTTTCTCACCGAAGCACAGGAAGCCAAAGTTGCCGCCCGGCTGGGTAGCCTGCTGGATGGCGAGGCGCATTGGGCACGAGCCGTGCACCTGATGATGCATGACCGGGCGCGGGGCAGTGAGCGGCTCTTGCCGCATCTGACCGAAGCGCAGAAGTCGCTGGTGGTGGCGCGGGCGGCGGTGTCGCGCAACGCCGGCAACGCCAAGGCGCTGCTCGACGACGTGGACGAAAGCCTGCATGACCACCCGGTCTATCTCTATTCGCGCGCGCAGCGCGCGCGGCAGTTCGCGCTCTGGGAGAGCGCGGTCGACTGGCTCAACCGGGCGCCCGAAGTGCTGCCTGATTCAGCCGAGTGGTGGTATGAGCGGCGCACCCTGATCCGCCAGCTGCTGAACGAGGGGGAGCCCGCCCTGGCCTACCAGGCTGCAGCAGGCTATCGCCGCGGTCCCGAGGGGCGGCTGGTGGAGGCGCATTTTCACGCCGGGTGGATCGCGCTGTCCTTCCTTGCCGATCCGGCCGCGGCGACCCAGCATTTCACCGCCATGGCGGGCCTGGCCACCCTGCCCGACAGCGTGACGCAGGCCAATTACTGGCTGGCGCGCGCGCATCGTGCGGCTGGTGACGCAGCATCGGCGCAAGCTGCGCTGGAGACGGCGGCCGCCTTTGGCACGGTCTATTACGGGCAGCTGGCGCGTGCAGAGCTTGGCGAGGCCGGCGTCGATATCCGCCCCCTGCCCGACGCGCGGCCAAGCGAAACCCTGTTCAACGCCCATCCGGTGGTGGGCGCGGTGCGGCTGCTGGCGGCCAATGGGCAGGCCAAGATGGCTGTGCCGCTGCTGCGCCATTTTGGGGTGGGCCTCACCAGGGGCGGCGAACTGCTGCTGGCGGCGCAACTGGCGGAGGAGATCGACGCGCATCATCTGGCGATCTCCATTGCCAATACCGCCGACCAGCGGGGCACGCCGCTCGACATGTTCAGCTTTCCCCAGGCCGGACTGCCTGACGATGCACGGCTCGCCGCCGACCGGGCCGCGGTCTATGCCGTGGTGCGGCAGGAATCGATGTTCCAGATCGATGCCGTCTCCTCGGCGGGCGCACGCGGGCTCATGCAGCTGATGCCGGGCACCGCCCGGGAGGTGGCCCGCGAAGTGGGCGTCGACTATTCGCCTGGCCGGCTGGTGAGCGACGCGGCCTATAATGCGCTGCTGGGGTCGACCTATCTCAGCGCGCAGCTCGAGCGCTATGACGGCTCGCTGGTCCTGGCGGCGGCGGCCTATAATGCCGGACCCGGCAATGCCAACAAGTGGATCCGGGCCTATGGCGATCCGCGGGCGGACAATGTCGATCCCGTCATCTGGGTGGAGCTGATCCCGTTCCAGGAAACGCGCACCTATGTGAAGCGCGTGCTGGGCAATTACCTGGTCTATCGCGCGCGGCTGGGCGACAGTCCGCTGACGCTGCAACAGGCCTTGCGGACCATTCGATAGGCGGCACCCCTTGAGCAGACTCGCGCACTGCCTCTAGATAGCGGCAACCAGAGTTGCCCATGCCACGCAAAAGAACCGTCCCTGCCGACCATGCCGCCTTTGCCGACCTGCCGATCACCCATGTGACGCTGTCGGCGGGGGTGCGCGCGGCCGTGCATGTGGCCGGGCAGCTGTCGAGCCGGCGGCTGCCGGTGGTATGCATTGCCGGCTATCAGCGCAATATGAGCGATTTCAGCGCCTTTGCCGCCTATTTCCGCCGCGTCGGTGGCGGGGAATGGCCCGTGGTGCTGATCGACCTGCCGGGGCGCGGACGCGCCGACGACCGCCTCCGGGCCGAGGACTACAGCTCGCTGGCCGATGCCGACGATGTAGCCTCGGTCATGGCGGCGCTGGGGGTTGGTCCGGCCGTGATGCTGGGTCAAGGCCATGGTGGCCAAGTGGCGATGGCACTGGCGACCCGTCACCCCCGGCTGATCGCCGGGACGGTGTTGCTCGACGCGGGGCCGGTCACCGACTCGCGCGGCATTGTCCGGCTGCGCAACAATCTGGCGCATATCGAAAGCCTGCAGGGCGCGGCCGTGGTCACGGCAGGCTTCCGGCGCATTCTGGGCGGGGATTATCCCGGCCTGGCCGATGACCGGCTCAACGCGCTGATCGGGCGCAGCCACATGATCGACAAGCGCGGCAGGGCGCGGCCGCTGTTTGACCGTCGCCTGATCGAGGCACTGGCCAGCATCAATTTCGACGATGTGTTGATGGCACAATGGCCGCTATTCGATGCGTTGCGCTGTGCGCCGCTGATGCTGCTGCGCACGCAGCTGACTGACCAGTTGCGCCGCGAAACGTTCGATGAAATGTCGCGCCGCCGGCCAGATGCGGTGGCGCTGACGGTTGCCGGACAAGGCTCGCCTGCCCTGTTCGACCAGCGCGAGGAAATCGAGGCCGTGGCCGAATTCGTCATCCGGACCAGCGTGCAGGTGCTGGGGCGCGCGGCCTAGTCGTAACCGCTAGGCGTCGGCCTTGGCCTTCGAGAGCTCGATGGCCTGCTCGACCCAGCGCTCGCGGCGAATGCGGCCCTTGAACGCCAGCTGTCCCTCGACCCATTCTGCATTGGCCTTGGACCAGCCAGCAATCTGATCGATGTGGAAGACACCCAATGCATAAAGCGATGCTTCAATCTTCGGGCCGATTCCCTTGATCTGCTTGAGATTGTCGGCCTTGCCGTTGCGCGCTGCGACAAGCGCCGGCGGCTTGGCATCCCCGGATTTTTCCTTCGACAGGCGTTTGGCAGTCGCTGGTTCATTCGGGGCTTTGGCCACGACGGGAGCCGGCTCGACCCGCTTCGGCGCCGGGAGCGGTTCGTTGACGGTGGCCGCGAGGCGCGCGGCATGGCTGCGCGGGGGACGCGACTCCGAGGGCGCAGCCGGTGGAGCCACCACTTGCTGCGGCACGGCGACGACCTGCCTGGTTCCCCGGGCGGCGTGGAGAATGCGGCGGACGCCATAGCCGAGGATGCAGCCGAGCAGGTAGGCCACCAGCAACAGGAGCGCGGTTTCGACGATGTGGGCCGTGTTGCTCATCGGCAGCTCAGGGCCTTGGCGGAGCAAAGCTGCGCCAGCCGACGACTAGACCGACAAGGCCGGCCGCCGCCAGATAAGGCCAGTAGACGCCCAGGAGATAGCTGAGCGCGCTCCAGTTTATTGCCATGCCCTCCCCCGCGACCTAATCCTGAGCCTTCACCGTGACGACAATCCGTCGGTTGATGCGCTTGCCCTGGGCGGTGTCGTTGTCGGCGATGGGCATGGATTCCCCATAACCGACGGCATAGAGCCGGGAGTAATCGACGCCGCGAGCGACCAGGGCGGCAACGACGGCCTCGGCCCGCGCCACCGAGAGGGCCATGTTCAACGTTTCGTCGCCGTCGGCATCGGTATGGCCCTCGATATGGACGACGGCGTTGGGACAGGCGGCCAGGTCGATGGCCAGTTCGTCGAGCGCCGGGGCGGATTCGCCTGCGATCGTTGCCGAGCCGGAGGCAAAGAAGATGGCGTTGCGGGCGGAGAAATAGGCCACAGGCGCCGCACAGGCGGCAATGTCGGACGGGACAGGCGCGCCCGGCTCGACGGCCGCGACCTCCGGCGTTTCCGGGGTAGCGGCGGCGGGAGCTGTCTCGGGCACCGGTTCGGGTTCGGGTGCCGGTTCAGGTTCAGGTGCGACAGTGATGTCAGAGGCCCAGGCTGCCCCGCCCGGGTCCGCAGCAAGGGCAGTCTCGATGGCGGCGCTCGACGCCTCGTCCGGGGCGACACCCCGGAGTGACCAGACACCATCAGCAAAGGCAAGGTCGCCGGTTTCGAGCTGCAGAAGCGCGCGAAGACCGGTTTCCGCGCTCGGCAGGAAGGCCTCGGGAGCGCCTGGGGACACCGTCACGGCGGCGATATCGCCATCGCTGATGGCGCCGAAATAGCGTCTCGCCGGCTCGGCGGGCACCTTGCCGCCCAGTTGCACTGCACCACCGGCGCCGCGACGCGCCGAGAAGGCATAATCCGGATCGACAGCCGGGGCGGCCGGTTCGGCAATGGCGGGTTCGGGCGCTTGCTCCGGCTCAATGGCGGGCTCGGGCTCCGGAACAGGTTCCGGTTCCGCCACAACCTCCGGCTCTGGTTCGGGTGCCGTAACGGCGATGGACCAGCCATTGCTGTCGGTGGCGACGGCAAGCGAGGCCAGCAAGGCGTCGCGGGCTTCGATGGAGGCGGCGGCGCCCTTGAGGGACCATTGCTGCCCATCAAAACGGACTTCACCCTCTCCCAGCGCGAGGACGGCATCGAGGGCCGCGGTCGATGTGGCCACGAAATCGGCGGGTGCACCGCTGCCGATTTCGGAGGTGTCGACGACAGAATCGCCGGCATGCACGGCCAGGAAGCGCTTCAGATTTTCTGTCGGCACGTGGCCCATCAGCGTGACGCCGTCGGCGGTGCGGGTGGCAGACCACAGATACGGCGAAACATCGGTGATGATGGGCGCCGGTTCGGCCACGGCGATGGACCAGCCGGCCGATGCCCGTTGCTGCGCCAGGAAATCCGCATCAATTGCCTGCTTGTCGGCCGCCGAATTGGCCGTGCCGGTGACGGTCCAGCCGAGGCCGTCATAGGTGACGCTGCCGTCACGCAACCACTGGAGCAGGCCTATCGCGGACTCGGCGGAGGCGACAAAGTCGCTCGGCTCACCCGAGGCGTAGGTCATTGCTGCAGATGAAGTTTCACCTGCAGCAGCGCGCAAGGCGGCTTCTGCTTCGGGGTTAGGAACCATTCCCGACAGGACAATGGCGCCACTTTCATCCTTGCTGGCTGACCAGTTGTAGCTGCTCACCCGAGGCGCATGGACTTCGGCGCGCGCCAGCACGAGTCCCTGCGGCGCACCGGCAGCCAGTGTGGCGACCAACGTTTCATAATCGGCGCCGGAACGGGCCACGCCGGTGATGGTTAGGACATTATCGCGCAGGGCGATGCGGCCTTCGCTCATCAGGTCGAGAGCGGAAAGGCCGAAGTCGACGCCAGACTGGTAGCGCTCGGGAGCACCGCGACCGAGCTTGAGCCAGGTGATGTCGGCCCCCTCGCCCAGGCTGAGCTTTTCGCGTGTGACTTCGTCGGGCGCGTAGCCATCGAAGACCACCACGCCGCCGGGCTGGCGCGTGGCGCTGATCCAGTAGTCTTCAACCCGCGGCGGTTCGAGGGTGACAATGCTGCCGGAGGGCGCCAGCGATTCGACGATGCCCTGCGCGACTTCGAGCGTTGGCGGCGCACCGGTAAGCGCACTTTCGCCACCGGTGATGCTGGCCGAGCCATATTCGAGGCGCACCAGCTGCTCAATCAGTATCTGGGAAAGCTCAGCAAAACCATCGGGTTCGCCGGAACCCAAGGCCAGGCCGGTGGCGACCGGTATGCCGGATACGTCGGCGGTGCGGAGACGCTCGGCAGATGCGTCGTCCGGCACGAAACCGGTCACCTCGATACGCTTGCCGTCGAAGCTGGCGCTCCACTGATAGGGCTCAACCAGCGCGGGCGTGATCTCGACTGCGCCGAATGCGAGCCCGGCGGGAGGACCGGCTCGCAAGACAATCAGCAGGTCGCGATAGTCCCGTTCAGACTTGGCGCGACCGGCGACGCTCACAGTGAGGTCGGAGAGGACAATCTCGCCCTGATCGAAGTATTTCAGGTTTTCGATGGCAAATTCGGCGCCGGACACCCAGCTGCGGCGATCGGGCATGCCGGAGTGCAACTGCAGATCGGCATCGTCGAGACCTGCCATGGCGAGGAGACGGTGCCGGGTCGCCTCATCGGGGACACCACCGGAGAGGCTCGCGGCGTCCTGATCAATAGTGGCCTGCAGAGTGTAGGGCCTCGCCATAGGCGCCAGCGTCACAGCAGGCGTTATGGTGCGGATGCCATCGATGGCCGCAAGGCGCGTGATTGCGGCCTCAACGATAGTCGGATCGGTGGTGGTGCCGGACAGGGTCAGGTCGCGGACATCGAGCGACAGCTCGGCCCAATCGTAGCCGCTGGCCGCCATGGCGGCGTTGCCCCTGGCCGTCAGATCGCCAGCAATGTCGGCCGATGTCATTGCAACGGATAAAGTCGTGCCACCCAGGACCGTCGCCAGTCCCGGCACGACCCACTTGATGAGGTCCCTGATCATTCCTGTTCCGTGAATGTCCGCAATTGCTGCAACGCTAGTGCATTTCGCCCGGCGCGCAAACGAAAACGGCGGCTCTAAGTGATTGTCTGCGCGGGATTATTTCTGGCACACGCGCAAGTTCGCGGCGGCTGCAGGGTCGAAACGAGAGAATCAGCACGTGAGCGCTGAAGAGCAGCGCACAAAAGCAGAAAGGCCCGGCATGAGCCGGGCCTTTCCGTAGTCCAAAGCGATCCGAGGATTACTCGAAGGACTTGGCAGCCTTGAAGGTGACCTTGTAGGCACCGTTCTGCTGGACCTTGGCACCGATGGACGATTCGAAACCGCCACCTGGCTTCCAGCCGAGTTCGGCCGAAGCGTAGAAGTCGGAGAATGCAGCAGCCGGAGCAACCGGAGCAACATTCTCGCCGTGGCCATAGACACCGATCTCGCCGGTGAGCTTGATGGTTTCGGTCAGAGCAGCGATCAACTGGGCAGCGACCTGGTAGCCATCGCCAACGCCATCGGTACCGTCGTTGAAGTAACGACCGCCGATGTTGAGTTCGATGCCTTCAGCAACCGTGGCGCCGAACGAACCGCCGAAGCCGAAGTCGGTTGCCAGGGCAGCGCCGCCGACAGCCGTGCCGCCGATAGCTTCAGCCGAGAGAGCGACCTTGAACATGTCGAACTTGGCTTCGCCCGAAACCAGGCCGTTCCAGAGAGCCCAGTTGCCAGCGGGGTTGTAACCGCCCGAGTACGAACCAGCAGCGCGGACCTTGAACGCATCGAAGGTGCCGGTGATGCCAGCATGGACGCCGTAGGTGTCGCCGGTGGTCTGGATGCCATCGAGCAGGCCGCCGAGCGAGCCGCTGATGTGAGCAGTGATGCCTTCGCCAGCGTATTCGAGAACGCCAATCAGGCTACCAGCCTGGGTGTTGGCAACGCCAGCGAGTTCGTCGCGGTTGAGGGCTTCGAGGCCGATCTTGCCGATGAAGCCTTCGCCGAACTGGTGCTCGAGCTGGATGACGTGACCGCCCTTGCGGACGGGGCCTTCCCAAACGCCCTTGTCGGCGTCGTCGGAGTTGAACAGGCCGGTGAAGTTGAACGGCTCGTCGTCGCCTTCGTTGAAGATCGAACCCTTACGACCAGCGGACAGGATGGTGGTGTCACCGACCTGGACGTAGGCGTCTTCAGCGCGCAGGGCATGGTTGTCGCCGTTGGCGACCGAGATGCCGTCACGGCTACGGATGTAGTCGCGCTGGCGCAGGTTGATCACGACGCGAGCCGGACCGAAGTCGCTCGACGCGGTACCAACGAACTTCAGCAGGGTTTCAACCTTCGAGTCCCAATCCTGGTTGGAAGCCGGAGCTGCCAGCGCGCTGGGGGTGTCGATGTTGCGGACGCCGTCCTGGTTGATGGCGAAGCCAGCAGGAACCACACCCGACAGGGTGTTTGCGATGTTGCGAGCAGCGCCATTCCAGTTGCCGTATTCGAACGTGTACGAAACCTTGCCCGAGATCTGCAGGCAGTTGGTGTCGGACGAGATGGTCAGGCCAGCAAGGCCCAGCTCGTCGCAAACGTCGAGCGAGGTGAGAACGCCGAGATCGGCAGCAAAGCCAGCGGTCGAGAGACCGGCGGCAGCAACAGAACCGAGGATAAGGCTCTTGAGTTTCATTAGTTGACCTCCAAAGTCAGTCATTCTTGGTGCCGGTTACCCAGCGGTTTGTCGTAACGCGACCACACTTATTCGTGGTGCAGTGTGTTGCCGTCGCGCTGCGACCGACAAACGATCCCATGCATGGATTCGCAAGACCCACTCTACGCATGGCTGGAGATGACGCAATCACGCAAAAGCCGTTTTGCTGGGCCGGCAATATGGTTGCCAACCGGATGTTGCAGATTCAGCACACAGATGGAAACCACTTGTTAACCCGGCTGAACGAGCCGTTAAAGTCGCCCGGTTTTCGGGGGTCTTCGAAGCAAGCTAAACCAGTTTGACGGGTGAAGGGCGCTAAACACGCCAGATAACCAATCTGGGACGCCGAGCGAAATAAGGCGCAAATGCGCAGAGATTTTGGAATCAACGGACCGCGACGCGGTCGCTGCCACAATTGGAGAGAGCATGGAGACGCAGAGGAAAGTCGCGGTGGTCACGGGCGGCAGTTCGGGGATTGGCCGGGCGGCGGCGCTGGGATTTGCCGCCGTGGGATATGATGTGGCCATTTGCGGGCGCCGGGCGGATGCCCTGCAACAGGTCGCCAACGAGACGGGCGGCCATTGGGGAGAGTGTGACGTCACCGATCCGGCGGAAGTGGCGCAGTTCTTTTCCGGGGTGAAGGAGAGATATGGCCGGATAGACCTGGTGTTCAACAATGCCGGCCGGTTTGCGCCGGCCGTGTCCTTCGGCGATCTGGACGTCGTGACCTGGAGAGAGATGGTCGATACCAACCTCAATGGCGCCTTCTATGTCGCGCGCGAGGCGTTTCGGGCGATGCGGGACCAGTCTCCGCAGGGTGGGCGGATCATCAACAATGGATCCATCTCGGCCTATGTGCCGCGGCCCGGGGCAGCGTCCTATACCGCGACCAAGCATGCCATCACCGGTCTGACCAAGGCGATATCGCTGGATGGCCGCGCCTTCAGCATCGCCTGCGGGCAAATCGATATCGGCAATGCGGCGACAGACATGACCAGCAGCATGAACAGCGGCTCGCTGCAGGCCAATGGGACAATGATGCCGGAGCCGACCTTTGATGTGAAACATGTGGTCGATGCCCTGCTCTATATGGCCGGGCTGCCGCTCGAAGCCAATGTGCAGTTCATGACGGTGATGGCGACCAACATGCCCTACATCGGCCGGGGCTAGAACCGATCGACTTTCAGCTGATGCTGGCCTGCAAATGCCGGTGTTCTGCGCTTCCGGTGCTCACGTACTTGAACGTACGCTCCGCTCCGGTTCTCGAACATCGACATTTTCGGCCCAGCCTGAGCTGAAATTCGACCGGTTCTGCCGTCATGCGCGCCAGACTTCACGCCCGCCGATCCAGGTGGCGTGGAGCTGACGGCCACTGGACAAGTGGAGGAAGTTGGCGCGGGCGCCGGGCTGGAGGTGGCCGAATTCGGCATCGATGCCCATGGCCTGCGCGGGATAAAGCGAGGCCATGCGGAGGGCCTCCTCGATGGGCAGTCCGATACGGCCATGCATGAATTCGACGGCGTCGATCATGTCGAGGTCGGCGCCGGCCAGGGTGCCATCGGCGAGGCGCAGGGCGCCTCCGGCGCGGGTAATGGTGCGGCCATTAAGGGTAAGTGAGGTCAGGTCGGTGCCGGTCTGGGACATGGCATCGGTGACGAGGAAGATGCGGCCGGGGCCGGTCTTGGCGCGCAGGGCGATCTCGATCGCGGCGGGATGAACGTGGATGCCGTCGGCGATCAGGCCGGCATGAACAGCGTCATTGGTGAGTACCGCGCCGACCACGCCGGGCTCGCGGTTGCCGAGCTGGCTCATGGCGTTGAACAGGTGGGTGGCCATGCTGGCGCCGGCAGAAAATGCAGCATTGGCAACAGTTAAGGAGGCATCGGAGTGGCCGATGCTGACGATGATTCCGGCGTTGGAGAGGGTTTGAATCTGGGCCGGGGTGACGGTTTCGGCGGCGACGGTGACCAGGAGGTTGGGCAGGTCGGGGCGGGCAGCGAGGATGCGGGCGAGATCTGCGTCGTCCATGGGGCGGATCAGGGCCGGGTCATGCGTGCCCTTGCGGGCGAGCGAGAGATGCGGCCCTTCGAGATGGAGTCCGAGAAAGCCCGGAACGCCTTGTTCTGTCGCAGCTTTTCCCGCTGCGATGGCGGCGATGTTGATCTCTGGCGTGTCGGTGATCAGGGTCGGCAGGAGGGCCGTGGTGCCGAACTGCGCGTGCGCGGCGCAGATGGTGCGGATGGTATCGACCGTAGGATTATTGTTGAACAGCGCGCCGCCGCCGCCATTGACCTGCAGGTCAATGAAGCCCGGCGCCACAATTCCGTCACCGAGTTGAACGGTGAATGAATGCGCCGGCACGTCACTCCGGCGCACAATGGCGCAGACCTGGCCGAACTCGATCAGCAGGGCTGCATCATCATGCCAATCATGCCCGTCAAAGATGCGGGCGCCGACAATGGCCTGCAGGTCGCTCATAGCGTCTCGGTGACCTTCTTGAGTGCCGGGGGCACGTCGGGGTTGAAGCCGCGATGCAGCGACAGCTTTTCGACAAAGCCATAGAAGGAGACGATCAGGGCCAGCGGATCAGTCAGCGGATGACCGGTGGCGGCGAAGGGCAAGGCTCTTGCCCCGCCCGGGCGGTCACTGGTGACAAAGGACAGCGCGCCCTGCCCGGCCAGCTTGTGGGCCATGTCGGCGACCGAAGCCTCGGCGGCGTCGCGGGCGGCCAGGCTCAGAACGGGATAGCCCGGCGTGACGATGGCGACGGGGCCATGCATCACTTCGGCGGCGCTATAGGCCTCGGCCTGGATGTTGCAGGTTTCCTTGAACTTGAGCGCTGCCTCGCTGGCAATGGCAAAGCCGGGACCGCGGCCCAGGACATAAAGGGCATTGTGGCCGTCGAGCGCGCCGATGAGTTCGGACCAATCGCAGGCGACGGCGCGGGCCAGGGAATTGGGCAGATCGTTGACGGCGGCGGCGAGCGCGTCGTCGCCGCTCCAGCGGGCGATGAGCGCCAGACCCGCCACGACCGAGGTGGCGAAGGTCTTGGTGGCGGCGACGGACTTTTCGAGGCCGGCATGCAGGTCAATGGTGAAATCGGATGCGTCGGCCAGAGGGGAGCCGGCGGTATTGGTGATGGCAATGGTGGTGGCGCCGGAGCGGCGGGCCGACTGGGTCATGCCGACAATGTCGGGGCTCTTGCCGGATTGCGAGATGGCAATGGCGGCGCAACGGTCGAGCTTGAGATCCTTGCCATAGATCGAGGCAATGGAGGGGCCGATGGAGGCGACCGGCAGGCCGAGGGTCAGCTCGATGGCATATTTGAGGTAGGACGAGGCGTGATCGGAGGAACCGCGGGCGACCGTAGCGACCAGAAGCGGATTGCGCTCACGCAGAGCCGCGGCGGCGGCATCGAGCACCGGGCGGCTCTGATCGAGGAAATTGGCGACGACGCCGGGAATGGCTTCGACTTCCTGGCGCATATGGGTCTGGTTCGGCAAAGTCACGGCTTGCTGGCTCCTGTCGCAGGCGAGTCGCCGAGCCGGAGTTCGGCGACAAAGTCATAGGTATCGCCCCGGTAGATCGAGCGGGTGAATTCGATAACGCGGCCCGAGGCGAGATAAGAGGTGCGCTCGATATTGAGCCCGGCCGAGCCGGCCGGCACCTGCAGCAAAGCCGCATCTTCCTCATTGAGGTTGGCAGCGCGGATGCGCTGGATGGCGCGAACCGGGCGGCTGGCGGTCTTGTCGAGGTGCTTATAGAGAGAATCGGCGATGCCGGCGGGATCGGGCAGCGTGCGCGAGGAGAGGCTGGCGCGCTCGATGGCCAGCGGTGTATCGCCCGTCAGGCGGAGGCGCGCGATGCGGGCCACCTGCTCGCCCGAGGTCAGGCCCAGGATGACGGTTTCTTCCGGCGACGGGACATAGAGACCGCGATCGAGCCATTCGGCGCGAACGGCCATGCCCCGACGGGCCATATCCTCGGTGAAGGAGGTGAGGTTGGACAGGGACTGTTCGACGCGCTGGGTCTGCGGCGCGACGAAAGTGCCCGAGCCGTGGCGCTGAACCAGAACACCGTCCTTGACCAGTTGCAGCACGGCCTTGCGCACGGTGACACGCGATACATCGACCTTGGTGGCCAGATCGCGCTCGGATGGGAGGGCGTCGCCGGGATTGACCGCGCCGCTATGAATGGCATCCTCGATCCAGCGCTTGAGCTGGAGATAGAGCGGTCCACCCGTTGGCAGCACCACCGGACCATCGGCAAAGAAACTGTTGGGCATATCGGCCACTCTTTCCCCCTCGCCTCGTTGCACCTGACGGTGCGATGCATATCACTAAATGTCCGCGGATTGGCCAAGCCCCGCTGCTCGGGCGCCATAATACCAATAAAATACCATTCACCAAGCCCCAAAAAGCGCCAATGCACTATTGAGGCATAACGCTGGCGCAATTGACGTTTTAGGGCTGACGCGACCCGTATGAGACGAAGGGTCGCGCCGCTGAGTAGACAAGTGGTATTTTTTTGGCATTATTGCGACGACAGGAGAGCGGCATGACTGCAACGCAAACCGAGATGGTTCATGCCCGTGCGAAAGGCTTCGACACGCGGCCCCCACAGGAGGCATTGGCGATTCTCGCCAACGCGCAGGCCGAGGCCGCCAGGGTGGTGCAGGACGCGGTGCCGGAGATTGCGGCGGCGGCCGAACTTGCCGCGACATGCCTCAAAGGCGGCGGAAGGCTGATCTATGCGGCAGCGGGCAGTTCGGGGCTGATGGCACTGGCCGATGCGCTGGAACTGCCGGGCACCTATGGCATTGCGCGGGACCGCATCAAGGTGCTGCTGGCCGGCGGCATTGCCGGACTCACCAATATGGAAGGCGGGCCGGAGGACGATGCCGAATCGGCCAGGGCCGAGATCGCCGCGGCGGGTGTCGGGCCGGGCGACTGCGTCATCGCGCTCACGGCCAGCGGCTATACGCCCTACCCCATGGCCGCGGTCGAAGCAGCCCGTGCGGCGGGCGCCCGCGCCATCGGCATCAGCAACAATCAGGGCGCACCAATCTTTGCCAAGGTCGACTTGGCCATCTGCCTGCCGACGCCGCCCGAGGTGATTGCCGGATCGACCCGCATGGGGGCGGGCACGGCGCAGAAGATCGCGCTCAACATGCTCTCGACCATGATGGCCATTCACCTGGGCCATGTGCATGACGGCTTCATGGTCAATGTGATCGCCGACAATCTCAAGCTGCGCGGGCGGGCGCAGCGGATCGTGATGGCCGTCAGCAGCGTGGATGAAACTGCCGCCGCGGCAGCGCTGGAGCGGGCGGATGGCGCGGTGAAGGTGGCGATCTTGCTGGCTGCGGGCGCGGAGGGGGTTGAGGGCGCGCAGCGATTGCTGGCGGAGAGTAACGGGCATTTGCGGCCGGCGCTGGGTGCGCTGGGGCGGTAGCGTCTTTCTTCACCTCTCCCTATGGGGGAGAGGTCGACCCTCTTGGGTCGGGTGAGGGGGCCTTCCTCAGGCAGCTCACCCAGAAAAGGCCCCCTCACCCGGCGCTGCGCGCCGACCTCTCCCCCATAGGGAGAGGTGAAGGGGCTCCACTCTGAGCGGTTGCACCATCAAAGCATGGGGTGGGTCAAAGTGGCTCGTGAAGGTCAGGGAATGTCGTCTTCGCCGGTGGTGCCGCCTTCGCCTTCCCAGGTCTGGATGCGCTTGACGGTGAGGCGCGGGAATTTGAGGCGGACGCCGACGCCTTCGCCGCCCTGTTCGGGCAGGAAGAGGACGCCAGCGGCTTCGAGCGCGGTGCGGATGGCGCGCGGGCACTCGACATCGGGGTCGAGGGTTTCCGCCTCGAATTGCTCGATCTGGTTGACCCTCATGGCAGTCGCTTCGGCCAGCGCGGGAAGCGACCAGCCGACAAGGGCGCGGCCGGCGCGGCTCTGGGCGGCAGTGATAGGCGGCGAGGTGTCGGTCATGGCAATGCTCCTGTGCCGACCACAGAGCACGGCAGGCCGCAAAAATCAAAAAAGCGGACATGTCTGTCGAAAACAGGCGGTGCGGCTCGTCGCCTGAGTGACACGGAACGCCACGGAGAAATAAATGACCAATGCTCTTCCCACCCAGGATACGGATCGCGACCTGGTGCTGACCCGGGTGCTGAATGCACCGCGCGACAAAGTCTATCAGTGCTGGACGCAGCCGGACCTGCTCAAGCAGTGGTTCGCCCCCAAGCCCTGGACCACGCCCAAGGTCGAGATCGACTTGCGCCCGGGCGGCGCCAGCCGGTTCACCATGGCCGATGAGGCGGGGACGGAATATCCCAATCCCGGCCAGTATCTCGAGGTGATCCCCAATGAGCGGCTGGTGTTCACCGATGCCTTCATCGGCGACTGGGCCCCTTCGGAAAAGCCGTTCTTCACCGCCGTGCTGACCTTCGAGGATGCCGGACCAGGCAAGACGAAATACACCGCGGTCGCGCGGCACTGGAGCGCGGAAGACGCGGAAAGCCACAAGAAGATGGGATTTCACGAGGGCTGGGGCCTTTGTGCGGCGCAGCTGGAGACGCTGGCTGCCAGCATCTGACGCCGAAAAAGGGCCGCGCGCCGTCGCGGCCCCGCTCCGTTTGGCGACGCCCATGGATCTAACCGTTGTTTTTGGAATTTATGTTTCAAAACTAGAACTCCCGACGCGGATCGTTCGAAACGTGCGATGCCGGCTCGGTCGAGCGAAGAACCGACCAAGCAATGTCGTCAGGCGCAAAGCTGCGCATCTTGGTCGCAACGGACGGCGATGCAGCTCACGCGCGCCAGCCCTGAGCCGCACAAGCCATGGCGGCGGCCGGCAGTGACCGGCAATCTGCCATACCAGGCAAGGATTTGCTTTGTCACAAAACCGCCTGGCCCGGCGGAAATCGACGCCCTCATCCCGCGATTTTTGCGCTGTTACATGGCTGTCGCAAAGCTGTGATTTGTACGCCGCTGTCGTGGCGCTGCCGACCGACGGGTTTCCGCTTGCATAATTTCCTGACCGGTAGTTAGCTTTGGTTCGGGAGTGGTCGACGCAAGATCGATGAAACCTACAGGCGGATTTCACCGCCATGTGGAACATCCGTTCTAATGAACGGACTTTGGGAGATTACAATGAAACGGCGTGATTTCATGCTTGCTGCCGGCACGGCTGCCGGTGCTCTTATGCTGCCCCGCATGTCCTTCGGTGCGGAAGGCGTCATCGACGTCTATTTCAGCTCGGACCAGAACGTCATCGACTTCTGGACCAATGTGGTGAAGCCGAAATTCGAAGCGGCCAATGCCGGCATTACCCTCAACCTGGTTGACGGCGGCGACGGCGCCGGTGTCGCCGCTATCGGCGACCGCGCACTGGCCGCCCTGGCCTCCGGCACCGATCCGCAGGCGGACCTGTTCGAAGGCTTCGACACCCGCGTCACGGTCGATGGCATTGCCAAGGGCCTCTATGTCGATTTCGAGACGGCTGGCCTGTCCAACTATTCCAAGGTCAATCCGCTGGCCTTCGACATCCCGACGAACCTGCCTTACCGCGGGTCGCAGGTGTTGCTGGCCTATGACACGACCAAGCTCGATCCGGCCAATGTGCCCAAGACCTGGCCAGACCTGGTTGCCTGGATCAAGGCCAATCCGGGCCAGTTCATCTACAACCGGCCCAACAAGGGCGGTTCGGGCGGCAATTTCGTCCGCCGTGCTATCTATGAAGTGAACGGCAATGATCCGAGCCTGTTCACCGTCGACAACTACAGCGCCGACAAGAACGACACCATGCTCAAGCCAGCATTCGACATGCTGCTCGAGCTGGCCCCGTCGCTGTTCGATGGCGGCGCCTATACCTCGGGCAATACCCAGTCGCTGCAGCTGCTGGGCCAGTCGGCGGTGACCATGATCCCGGCCTGGTCCGACCAGGCGCTATCGGCCATTGCCCAGGGCGTGCTGCCCGAGACCACCGGTCTCGTCCAGCTGCAGGACCTCGGCCTGCCCGGCGGCTTCACCAAGCTGGGCGTGCTCAGCAATGGCGCGAACAAGGATGCCGCGCTCAAGCTGGCCGATTTCCTGCTGACCGAGGAAATCCAGTCGGCCGTGCTGACCGAGCTTGGCGGCTTCCCCGGCGTGAGCTGGGACTATGTGTCGCCCGAGCTGCGCGAGCGCTTTGCCGATCTCATCCCGCAGACCATTCCCAATTTCCCGAGCGGGGAATGGGAAGCAGCCATCAATGACGGCTGGTATCGCGCCGTGGCACCAAATGTGGATCCCGCTTCGTGACCATGACCACCCCGGACCAGATCGGGTCCGTTACACCCGTGCGCAGGAGGCCATATGGCCTCCTGCTTGTCGCCACGCCGGTCTTGCTGGTGCTCTGGCTGATCATCTGGCCGATCATCTCGGCCATCATCACCACGCTTTGGGTCCCGACGCCCGAGGGCAGCGCCTTTTCCATCGAGACCTACCGCTTCTTCTTTTCCGACGGCTATAGCCTGTCCAACCTGTCGATCACGCTGTGGACGACCGGTGTCTGCGCCATCCTGCTGCTCGTGGTCTGCCTGCCGATCGCGCTTTATCTGAGGTTCTCCAACACCAAGGTCGCGGCCTATGTGCAGGGCCTCGCCATTTTTCCGATGTTCGTCCCCTCGATCATCCTGAGCTTTGCCTTCATCCGCGTGCTGGGCCCGAACGGCACGGTCGACCTGCTGTTCAATGCCGTCGGCCTGCCCAAGATCCGCACGCCCTATCTCACGCCCTGGGGGCCGGTGATCGGCCTGGTCTGGGACAATATTCCGCTCACCGTGCTGATCCTGCTCTCGGGCCTGGGCAATGTGTCCAATCAGGCGATCGAGGCTGCGCGCGACGTCGGTGCCGGCCGGTTTGCGCTGCTCTGGCACATCATCCTGCCGCGCATCTCCAACTCGATCCTGGTGGCGATTTCGTTTGCCGTGCTCGGCATCTTCTCGGCCTTCACCCTGCCCTATATCCTGGGGCCGGCGGCGCCGGAAATGATGGGCCCGTTCATGCAGCGCACGTTCCGTGACCTCTATGATCCGCAGACGGCCATTACCCAGGCGGTGATCACCTTCGGGTTCTGCATCGTGTTCGGGCTTTTCTACGTGCGCTCCGTCGCCAAGAACAGGGCCGCGTAAATGGCTGCAACGCTCACCCATCGCAAGATCGACTGGACCGGCATCGCCTTCGCGGTGGTGCTGACACTGATCATCGTCTTTCCGCTTCTCGTCGTCGGCACCTGGGCCTTCACCAATGTGTGGCGCTATCCGTCGGTCATTCCGCAGGAATTCGGCCTGCGATTCTGGGAGCAGACGCTGGCCCGGGCCGACGTGTGGAGCTCCATCACCATGAGCCTCACCCTGGCCTTCACGGTGACGGCCCTGTCCGCCGCCATCTGCCTGCCGGCGGCCTATGCCTTTGCGCGGCTGGATTTTCCGGGACGGAACCTGCTGTTCTTCTCTTTCCTGGCCGGGCACGCCTTTCCCAAATTCGGCCTGCTGGTCGCCATTGCAGGAATTTTCCTGCAGCTCAACCTCATTGGTACCTTCTGGGGCGTGGTGCTGATCCAGCTGGTGGGGACGCTGCTGTTCATGATCTGGATTCCGGTGGCCGCCTTCCAGTCGGTCGACCGGCGCATGGAGGAAGCGGCGCGCGATGTGGGCGCCAGCCCGCTGCGGGTGTTCTGGTCGATCACCCTGCCCCAGGCCGGGCCGACCATCGCCGCGGCAATCCTGCTCAGCTTTGTCGGCACCTTCTACGAGACCGAAGGCGCCTGGCTGATCGGGGCGCCGCAGGTGCGCACGCTGCCGGTGCTGATGATCTCGTTCATCAACAACCAGCCGGTCATCCAATATGGCGCGGTGCTCTCCGTCCTGCTGTGGGTTCCCAGCTTCATCGCGCTGCTGTTCGCGCGGCGGGTGGTGAATTCCGGTTCGTTTGCCCGCGGTTTCGGCGGCTAGGAAGTTTTCATGTCGGTTCTCAGTATCAAAGACGTCTCCAAGATCTTCCCCAATGGCAATGTGCGGGCGGTGGACAGCTTCTCGCTGGACGTGGCGGATGGCGAGCTGGTGTGCCTGCTCGGCCCGTCCGGCTCCGGCAAATCGACGCTGCTGCGCATGGTGGGGGGCTTTGAGACGCCGACCAGCGGGGTTATGACCATCGATGGCGAGGACATTACCCGCCTGCCGCCGGAGAAGCGGCCGACGGGAATGGTGTTCCAGAGCCACGCGCTGTGGACGCATATGAATGTGTTCAAGAACCTGGCCTTCGGGCTCAAGCTGCGCAAGGTGTCGCCGGACGAGATCAAGCGACGAGTCGAAGGCGTGCTGGAGCTGGTGGGCCTGGGCGGTTATGGCACGCGCGGCGTCGGCCAGCTGTCGGGCGGGCAGCAGCAGCGCGTGGCGCTGGCGCGCTCGCTGGTGCTGGAGCCGAAAATCCTGCTGCTCGACGAGCCTTTTGCGAGTCTTGACCAGCACTTGCGCGAAAGACTTCGCGAAGAGGTGCGCGATATCCAGCAGCGGCTCAAGATCACCACTCTGTTCGTGACGCATGGCCAGGACGAGGCCCTGTCGATGGCCGACCGGATCGTGGTGATGCGTGACGGCCGCACCGAACAGATCGACCGGCCGGACGTGGTCTATCGCGAGCCGCAGACGCCCTTCGTGGCAGGCTTTATCGGCACGATGAACCTGGTGGAGGGCACGGTGTCGAATGGCATATTCAGTCGTGCCGGTTATTCGACACCCCTGCCGGTCAGCGATGGCCCGGCGACCCTGGCGATCCGGCCCGAAGCGCTGGACCTGGCAGCGGCGGAGGATGGCGGCCAGGGCAAGGTGCATCGCGTCACCGACTATGGCACGCATGGCCTGGTCGATCTCGACCTGCGCGACAATACCAGGATCAAAGCGATGGTATCCCATCCCGACCTGTTCAAGGCCGGCCAGGGCGTGACGCTCAAGCCGCGCGCCATCGCGGCGTATCGGGACAATGCGCTGATCCACCGGGCATGACCGACCCCATCTTTATCACGCGAAACGGCCATCGCACCTGGCTCAAATGGCACCGTGCCCGGCGCAAGGCGAGCGATCCCGTGTTTACCGGGGCGCGGATCATCGAGGGGATGCAGCTGGGGGCCAGCGTCGAGGTGGACCTGGTGGTGCATGCCGATCGCGGCTATGCGGTGCTGCATGACCTGAGCGTCGAGCGGGAAACGACCGGCAGCGGCAAGGTGGCCGAACTGGGCGCGGCGGAGTTGCGCTCGTTCCACCTGCGCGGCGAGGACGGGGTGCCGCTGCCCGACACGGTGATGCTGCTGGAAGACCTCTGCGCCCTGCTGGCGCAGGGCGGGCTGCATCCCGATGCGCTGCTGCAGCTGGACTACAAGGAGGACTGGCGGGCGCTGGACGCTGCCGCGGTCGCCTCGTTCAAGCAGAGCGTGGCACCGGTGGCGCGGCACATGATCCTCTCGTCGGGCGATGCGGAATCGGTGCGGCTGCTGACCGAGGGCGTCGAGGGCCTGCGCATCGGCTATGACCCCTGCCATGACGGGGCGCTGGAGCGGCTGATGCAGTCGCGCGACTTTGCCGGCTTCGTGCGCGACGCGGTGGCCGCCTCGCCCAAGGCGGAGATGATCTACCTCTATTACGGGCTGGTACTGGAGGCGGATCGGCTGGGCTTTGACATCGTCGCGGCATTTCATGCCGAAGGGCGACGGATCGATGCCTATACGATCAACCGCGCCAATGCGGAGAGCCAGCCCAAGGTGGCGCGGCTGCTGGAGCTGAAGGTGGACCAGATCACGACGGATGATCCGGAGGGGTTGCTGGCGTTGATGGGGTGAGGCCGATACCCCCCGCCTTTCGGGCGTAGCCCTCAAGGCCTTGGCAGCTAAAATCGCTCCACTGGAGCGATTTTGCCCTTTGGGCCGCTGCCAAGCCCCTCACCCGGCGCTGCGCGCCGACCTCTCCCCCTAGGGAGGGGTGGGGACCGGGTCCTTCCTCGGGGCGTCTTTGAGCTTGTCCAGCAGGTAGGCGTGGGTGGGCTTGTTGGCCACGATGACGCAGCCGGTGCGCTCGTAGAATTCGGGGCCACGGCCCCACCAGTCGGTGACGATGCCGCCGGCTTCCTCGACCAGCAGCACGCCCACCGCCCAGTCGACGATGCCGGATTCCTCGTAGTAGCCGGTGAGGCGGCCCAGGGCGACATAGGCGCAGGAATTGGCCGAGCTGCCGACGATGCGCACCGAGCTGATCGGCGCGCGGATGGCGTCGAGGCGCTGGTAGAAGCCGGGATAGGTGAAAAGGCCGGGGGTGGCGAGACCCGTACCGACGTTGAACAGGCCAATATCGGCCTGTTCGCTGACCTTGAGTGGCTCGCCATTCATGAAGGCACCCTGCCCCTTGATCGCCGTGAACATCTCGTCGGAGACCGGGTTGTACAGCGCACCGCAGACCGTCTCATTGCCGCGACGCAGCGCGATGGAGATGGTGTAGTGCATGCCATTGATGAAATTGGTGGTGCCGTCGATGGGATCGACCAGCCAGCGGTGGTCGCTGTCCTTGTCGACGGCGGCGAATTCCTCGCCGGTGAAGCTCCAGTCGGGATAGCGCTCGAAGAGGAACTTGCGGATCAGCAGTTCGCTCTCCTTGTCAGCCTCGGACACGAAATCGGCCGGCCCCTTTATGCCGATCTCCAGGTCGCGGAAACGCTTGAAATAGGTGAGCGTCAGGGCCCCTGCCTCGCGGGCAACGGCAATCATGTCTGCGAGGACAGCATCGTAGTTCATTACTAGCTCCGGATTATTTTGCCGTCTTGGGCTCGAGGACGGCATGGGGACGCAGGCGGCTCTCGTCGAGCTCGCCCTTGGTTTCGAGAATGGGATAGGCGACCGAGGCCAGGTGGGCGTTGATGCGCTTGAGATCGCGCAGCAGATCGAGGTGAAGCGAGCTGGTCTCGACCGAGGCCGGCACGCGTTCGCGCACACGCTGGATATGCTCCTGGGCCGAACGGGCCTCAAGCCGGCGCACTTCGACCTTGGCGGCCACCAGCTGGCGTGCCAGCTGCGGATCGCCCGTCATGAAGACCGTCTGGCTCAGCTGCATGTTGGTGATGGTCTTTTCGTAGAGCGCGACGATTTCGGCCAGGCCATCGGGCGAGAATTTGAGCTGGCGCTTGGCCATCTTGCCGGCGACGTCGTAGAGACCGCTTTCGACGATATCGCCGACATGTTCCAGATTTATGGCAAAGCTCATGATCTGCGTGGAACGGCGGGCCTCGTCCTCTTCGAGGTCGGTCTGGTCGAGCCGGGTCAGGTAGAGCTTGATGGCCTGGTTGAGGGCATCGACATCATCATCGAGCTGGGATGCCGCGCTGCGCGACGCGGGGCCCGGCTTGCGCAGGGCATCGAGACTGCCCGAAAGCATGGCGAGCACGATGTCGCTGACGCGCAGGGTCTCGCGGGCGGCGGCGGCCAGGGCGATGGTGGGCGTATCAAGGACGCTGTCATCGAGATAGTTGGCGCCTTTTTCCGGTGTGGCGGGCTTGGGAATGGCCAGGGCCGCCAGCTTGCCGATGGGGCCGAGCAAGGGCAGGAACAGCACCAGCAGGGCCAGGTTGAAGCCGATATGGGCGGCAATGGTCAGCGCATTGGCATTGGGCAGGATGGCCTGCAGCAGGCCGGCGGCAGGCGCCGCAAATATGGTCAGCACGATTGCGCCAATGGCGCGGACGACGAGGTTGGCAAGGGTCAGGCGGCGGGCCTCGGTGCCCTCGTGCAGCACGGCGAGCAAAGGCGGAATGGCGCCGCCGAGATTGGCGCCGGCCACCAGCGTCACGGCCAGAGGCGGCTCGACGATGCCGGCCGAAGCCAGCAGCGCAACGAACAGGACAATGGCAAGGCTCGACGAGGCGACCAGAGCCAGCACCGCCGCCAGGATCAGCGCAAAGGCCGGCGCATCGCCCAGGCCGGAGAGAATGGCGACCATGACATCGGATTCGCGCAGCGGTCCGGTAACACTGCCGACCAGTTGCAGCGCCAGGAGCATGAGACCCAGGCCCAGCACGGCGCGGCCGATGCCCTTGCCGCGCGCATACTTGCTGAGGGAGAAAATGGTGACCCCGAGCAGAATGGTGGCCGAGGAAAACCAGTGCACATCAAGCGACAGGATGACGGCGGCAATGGACGTACCGACATTGGCCCCCAGCATCACGGCCTGGGCCATGCGCGGCTGGATGGCGCCGCTGCTGGCAAAGGAAGCTGTGATGACCGCGGTGGCCGTGCTCGACTGCAGCGCCAACGTCGCCATCATGCCGGACAGCACGGCGGTGAAGCGATTGCCGGTGCCCCGGGCAATCCACAGTCGCAGCGAGGCGCCAAAAGCGCGCATCACGCCCGTCTTGATCAGGCGCAGGCCCCAGAGCAGCAGGGCCCCGGCGCCAAGCAGATTGATCAACTGAATTGTGGAATGCATATTCCCTTACCGAAGCAGTTTAGAACAGGCAGTGTACGCCAGTCCTGCGCGCTGTCGACCTATTTCGCGTCTTTTCCGCGGCCAGGAGCCTGTTTCAGACTTCCACGGTCCAGAGCACCGTCCAGGGACCCAGCGTGCCCTGCTCGGCAAAGCCCTGCAGATGAATGCGGCGGCCAATAGCCGACGGCAGACCGGTCCTGGTGACCTCATCCAGATTGGCATAGAGACGGAGCGTGGCGCCATCGCCGAGGCGCCAGCTGACCAGCACGCATTGCGCGCCGAGCACCTCATAATCAGAGGCAAAGCCCTCTATGCCGGCGAGCCGGGGGATGATCTCCATCCGGCGGGTATCGATCAGGGCACGATAGTGGGCGAGCCATTCGGCATGGGGCGGCTCGGCGAGGTCCTGCCAATCGAGCCGGGCCGAGGCGAAGGTGGCCGGACTGGTCGGGTCGACAGCCTCCTCGACATCGGGCTTGACCGGATCCTCGTGCTCAGGCGTGCTCTTGAGCTCCTCCTGGCGCCCCTTGCGCACAGTTTCGCGCAGCTCGGCCGGGACGTCGGAGAAGAAGGGGAACGGGTTCTGGCTGGCCCATTCCTCACCCATGAACAGCATGGGTATCTGGGGCGACAGCAGATAGACGGCGGTCAGCGCCTTGACCGCATCCGCATTGGCGAGGCGCGTGATGCGATCGCCCTTGATGCGGTTGCCGATCTGATCGTGATCCTGCATGTAAATGACAAAGGCGGTGGGCGGCAGGCCGGCGCTGGGTTCCCCGCGCCGCATGCCCTCATGCGGCTTGATGTTGCCCTGATAGGCAAAGCCCTCAGCCAGGGCGCGGGCCAGCTTGTCGCAGCGCGCTTCCATATTGTCGAAGTCTGCATAATAGCCGGTATTCTCGCCGGTCGCGGCCTCATGCACCAGGTGATGGATATCGTCGTTCCACTGGGCGGTGTAGTGGATGGGCCGCGCCTCGCTGTTGCGCCGGAGCCAGATCGCCTGGTTTTCCGAATTCTCGACGATCAGATGCAGATGCCGATGGGAGCGCGCGGCCCGCAGGCGCGCGGCCAGCAGCTCCAGGATGTGGGTGGTGCTATCGTCGGTAATGGCGTGGACAGCATCGAACCGGAGGCCGTCGAGATTGAATTCGGTCACCCAATAAAGCGCGTTCTCGACAACGAATTCGCGGACGACCGAAGCGCCCTGCCCGTCATAATTTATGGCCTCACCCCAGGGGCTGGTGTGCTTGCGGGTGAAGATGGGCGCGACCAGCGCCAGGCAGTTTCCGTGCGGGCCGAAGTGGTTGTAGACGACGTCGAGAAAGACCATCAGAGAGCGGGCATGGGCTGCGTCGATGAAGGCCTTCAGATCTTCGGGGCGGCCATAGCTGGCCTCGGGCGCAAACCACATGGCGCCATCGTAGCCCCAATTGAAGCGACCATAGAAATCGGCCAGGGGCATGAGCTGGATCGCAGTGATGCCCAGCGCCACCAGATGGTCGAGCCTGTCCATGGCGGCACGGAAGGTACCCTCTTCGGTGAAGGCGCCGACATGCAGCTCATAGATGATGGTTTCTTCCCAGGGCCGGCCGGTCCAGCCGTCATCGGTCCACTGGAACTGCGCCGGATCGATGACCTCGCTGAAGCCGTCCACGTCATCGGGCTGATGGCGCGAGGCGGGGTCGGGAATTTCGCTATCGTCGGGCAGCACGAATTTGTAGCGGGCGCCCGGCTTGACGCCTTCGACATCGAGGCAATGCCAGCCATCGTCGATCGCCTCGAGCTGCAGCAGGGTGCGCCTGCCCTTGAGCCTGAGCCGGATGCTGCGGCATTTGGGGGCCCAGAGCTGGAACCGGGTGCTGTCCGTCCGGACTTCGGCGCCAAATCGCATCGCATGTTTGCGCGAGATGGATCGGGCCGAGGGACGCTGCATGTTCTACCGCCTGTATGGTGACACCATAGCAATGGCTGCGGAGCAGAACCGTTCCTGACAGGATGCTGTCGCTGATCGTCAGCCCGGCTTGCGGGCCACGACGAAGAGCGCCTTGCCGCGGCCGGGCAGCCATTGATGGGCAATGGTGAAGCCGGCGCTGGTGAACTTGTCGAGCAGCTGGGCACTGCTCATGACGCTGAGCTGGGGCAGCAGGCCCACGGCGCGGCCGAGCGGGGCAATGAACTTGAGGGCGGCCATGGTGTCGCCGAGGCAGGCGGTGCTGGTGATGAAACAGCCGCCGGGCCTGAGCATGGCGAAGACTTTTCCGATCATCGCATCGGGATGCTTGAGGAGGTGGAGGATGCTGAGGCCGAGGACGATGTCATAGCTTTCGGCGGGCTCGGACAGAGCCGCGATATCGGCCTGCTCGAAGGTGACGTTGTCGACGCCGGCGGCTTTTGCCTTGTCCCGGGCGATCTCCAGCATGCGCTCGGAAAAGTCCAGCGCGCGGATATGGGCGACGAAGGGCGCATGGCTGATGGCGGTGCTGCCAGTGCCGCAGCCGAGTTCGAGCAGGGTCATGTCGGGGCGGAAATAGCTGCGGGAAACGCGCAGCTTTGTCTGGTAGGCCGCCTCGTCGGCTATGGGCTGGCGGGCATATTTGTCGGCCAACCGATCCCAGAAACTGCTGCCTGCTGTCGTCGTCATCGCGCTCACCCCGTCCATCTATGCGGCGGATCATAGAGCGAGCTGCGATATAGGGAAATTGCCTAATCTTGTAGCAGCGTTATACATATACGCATGACTGAGAGAGTGATCGACTTCGACTGGAACCAGATGCGCGCCTTTCTCGCCACGGTGGAGCGGGGATCGCTCTCGGCCGCGGCGCGGGCGCTGGGGCTGACGCAGCCGACGCTGAGCCGGCAGATCGCCGCGCTGGAACAGGCCCTGGGCCTGCTGCTGTTCGAGCGGGTGGGACGGCGGCTGGTGCTGACGGCGGCGGGCGGGCAACTGGTCGAGCAGGTCAAGATCATGCGGGCGGCGGCCGACCGGATCGGGCTGGCGGCGTCGGGGCAGTCCCAGGCGAGCGAGGGGCTGGTGCGGATCACCTCGAGCGACATCGTGGCCGCCTATCTGCTCCCACCAGTGCTGGCGCGGCTGCGGGAGGTTGCACCGGGAATCGTGGTCGAGGTCATCGCCTCGAACAGCATTGACGACCTGATGCGGCGGGAGGCCGATATCGCGATCCGCCATGTGCAGCCGGACCATCCCGACCTGATTGCCCGCCGCTGCCCGGACAGCGCGGTGATGATCTATGCCGCCAGCACGCTGCTCGACCGGCTGGGCCGGCCGGGCAAGGCCGCGGCGCTGGCGGAGGCGCCGTTTGTCGGCTTTGTGCAGGGGGAGAGCCTCGTGGCCGAGCTCAATGCGCGGGGTGTCTTGGTCGCGCAGGAGAATTTCCGCTGGATTACCAACAGCTTCGTCGCGAGCCTTGAAATGGTGCGGCAGGGGCTGGGGATGGGCGTGATGTTCAGCGAAGTGGCCGAGCTGGTGCCGGAGCTGGAATGCGTGCTGCCCGAGATGAAGCCGATTGTCGCGCCGATGTGGCTGGTGGCGCATCGCGAGCTGCAGAGCAGCAAGCGCATCAGGCTGGTGTTCGACCTGCTGGTCGAGGCGTTTTCGCGGCCGCGATAGGCCGCAAGGGCCGCCCGGAGGCGGCCCCTGCGGGTTGGATCAGGCAGCCTGAACGGCGGCGGCGATTTCGTGGAGGGGGCGGCCGGCGAAATTCTTGGCCAGTTCGCCCACCAGCTTGCCCTGCAGGTCGGCGTGGAAATGCTTGCGCAACTCGCCCAGGGTGCGCGGATCGGCGATGACGAAGAGCTTGGAGACGGTGCCATCGAGCGCCAGGCGGTTGAGCTGGTCGGCGACGCCGGCGGCGAAGGCATCCTCGCTGGCGCGGTCGCCATCGGGATTGGCCGAGTCATTGCGGTGGCGGCCGCCGGAGCCGGCATTGCCCGCTTCGACCTTGGGCTCGTCCATATCGACCAGGTCCAGCTGCGTCTCAGTGCCCTTGTTGCGGTAGAGCGCCAGGCTCTGGCCATCGGCCACTGCCACTATGGTGCCGTTCGGAAGGATCATCTGGTGCAACTCCTGCTCCTGGCGCTGCAACAGGATGATCCCGTTGCCAAGCGCGCCGGTTCTGTTCCCCTCACATGGTGCGCCGGGGCGCGGTTCTCAAGCGCGCGCCCCTGCTTCGCGGTGTCGCACCGCCCGGTCAGGCCGGTTCGGCCGGCTGGCTGACGGCCAGGACGGTCAGCACATGCTTGCGCTCGTCGCGCGACACCCAGGTGATCGACTGGCCGGTGCGCAGGCCGATCAGCACGGCGCCGACGGGGGTCAGCACCGAGATCTTGCCGGCCGAAATATCGGCATCGGCCGGATAGACCAGGGTCACGTCGACGATCTCGTCGCGGTCGGTGCGGTACTGGACCCTCGACCCCATGCGCACGGCATCGGCGGGCAGCTTGCCCTCCGGCACGACGCGGGCACGCTCCATCTCGGCCAGCAGACTTTCGGCAGCGTCGTTGGAGCTGCCAGCAGCAAGGGCCAGGAGTTGGCGGTGCTCTGGCGCGGCAACGACAATCTGGGGTCTCAGGGTAGGCGTACGCATGGAAAAACTCCCTCGGGCGTAAACTGGACGGCCATGACGCGGATGGACGGGAGAACCCCGAAGCCTGGCGGCTGGCCGACCGAATGTGAATGAAATAGGACCCCTAAACCTGCCGGGCGCAGTGGCGCACAGGTTTAGGGCGGCTAGCTTTCGAGCGGAATGTACCGGCGCATCAATGGCGCGAGGGTGTTCAGCGAAATGTCCATGCCAGCAAGGTAAGCGCGGGCGGGGCAAAGTCAAGCCGCCCTGCCCCATGGGTTCAGAGCAGCTCGGGCTCCTGGACCAGGTGGACGCCGAAGCGGGCCTCCACGGCCGAGACGATCTCGCCGGCCAGGTCGCTGATCTGCTGCTGGGTGGCGCCGCCATGATTGACGACGACGAGGGCATGCTGGTCGGAGACGCCAGCGGCGCCGTGGCGGTGGCCCTTGAAGCCGCAGCGCTCGATCAGCCAGGCAGCGGAGAGCTTGACCCGGCCATCGGCCCCGGGATAGCGCGGCGCCTCCGGATGCTCGGCGGCGAGCCGGTCGGCTACGGAAGCGTCGACAATGGGATTGTGGAAGAAGGAGCCGGCATTGCCGAGCTGGCGCCAATCGGGAAGCTTGCGGTTACGCACGGCGACCACGGTCTGCATGATGGTCTTCGCGTCCGCGTCGGCCGCGAGCGTGTTGAGGCCGGGATAGCCGAGATTGGGGCGCCAGGCCTTGGGTAGCGCCAAGGTTACCGAAACCACGATGAAACGGCCCGGCGTGCGCTTGAACACGCTCTGGCGGTAGGAGAAATCGCAGTCGTCGCGGGTGAAGGTCTTGAGCGTGTTGTCGTCGGTGTCGAGGGCGACAAGGGCGTGGAAGCGCTCGACCAGTTCGCAGCCATAGGCGCCGATATTCTGGATCGGGGCGGCGCCCAACGTGCCGGGAATGCCGGCGAGGTTTTCGAGACCCGGAAGATTATGCTCTATCGTCCACTCGACGAGCTGATGCCAATTCTCGCCGGCGCCAACGCGCACCAGCATGTGCTCGCCGTGCTGGCCGAGGAGCTCTCGACCTGCAATGGCCATGAGGCCGATGACACCATCGAAGCGTGGACGCAGCACGACATTGCTGCCGCCGCCCAGGACCCGAAACGGGAGGCCAAGCGCCGCAGCCTCGGAGAGGAGTGGCGCCAGCTCGTTAGCCTGGCTGATGGTGGCGCCGAAGCGGGCACGCGCTGGCAGGCCAAGGGTATTGTGGCCCTGCAGGTCAAAGTCCGGCGTCATCGGCAGGCTGATCTCCAGGCGCCGAGTCGGGGGAGCGGCGCGTCACGACTGCAGATATAGCGAAGATGCGCCGAAATCGAGACTCCTTCACCACATCGGAGGGGCGCGCGGTTTGGGCGTCCGCCTTGTATTAGCGCTAACTGGCTCTTATCACTGGCCCTCCCCCGCCCAAACTTCGAGTCCTGCCATGACCCAGTTGACCATTCCCGATCTCGCCGGCAAGGCCGTGCTCATCACCGGCGCCTCGACGGGCATCGGCGCAGCCCTCGCCAAGGCCTTCGGCGCCCAGGGTGCGTCGGTCGGCGTGCACTACAATTCCAGCAAGGAGGCGGCCGAAGCGGTGGCCAAGGCCATCACCGACGACGGCGGCAAGGCCGTGCTCATTCGCGCCGATGCCAGCAAATCGGCCGAGATTGCCCGCGCGGTCGAGGAAACGGCAGCCGCTTTCGGCCGGCTCGACGGGCTGATCAACAATGCCGGCGGCATGGTGGGCCGCATGGCCTATGCCGACATGGATGACGACTATTACGACAAGGTGATGGACCTCAACGGCCGCTCGGTGATCGCCGCCAGCCGCGCCGCGATCCCCCATCTCAAACGCCAGGGTGGCTTCATCATCAACACGTCGTCCATCGCTGCCCGCAACGGAGCGAGCAATGGTGCGGGGCTCTATGGCTCGTCAAAGGCGCTGGTATCCAACATCACGCGCGGCATGGCGAAGGAACTGGTTGGCTTCGGCATTCGCGTCAATGCGGTGGCGCCCGGCGTGATCGATACGCCCTTCCATGAACGCTACTCTACCGAGGCGCAGATGAAGGCCAATGTGGCGACGATTCCGATGGGGCGCGCCGCCACGGCGGAGGAATGCGTGGGCGCCTACCTGTTCCTCGCAGCGCCTAGCCTGTCGGGCTACATCATCGGGCAGGTGATCGAGGTCAATGGCGGGCAGCTGATGCCGTAGGCCTTTACCTCTCCCTTTGGGGGAGAGGTCGACCCTCTTGGGTCGGGTGAGGGGGCCTTCCCCAACGCCGCACCCAGTAAAGGCCCCCTCACCCGGCGCTGCGCGCCAACCTCTCCCCCAAGGGAGAGGTAAGAAAGCTGTGCTTGACTCGTCGCGTCGTTTGTTCCCTTTATGTTCTAGTCAGAGCTACAGGGGTTTCAGGTGGATGGCGCGACGATCCTGCATGCTGACCTGGATGCGTTTTATGCGTCGGTAGAGCAATTGCTCGACCCCTCGCTGCGCGGCAAGCCGATTGCGGTGGGCGGGGGCGTGGTGCTGGCCGCGTCGTATGAAGCCAAGGCATTTGGCGTCTATGGCGGCATGGCGGGGCGCAAGGCGCGCGAGCTTTGCCCGCAGCTGATCTTCGTTGGCGGGCATTTTCGGGACTATCAGCGGCTCGGCGATGCCGCCATTGCCATTCTGGGCGACTATACGCCGCTGGTGGAGCGCATTTCGATCGACGAGGCCTTTGCCGACGTGGCGGGCACAGCCCATCTGTTTGGGCCGCCCGCGGTGGTGGCCGAGACGATCCGGCGGCGGGTGCGAGACGAGCTGGGACTGCCGATCTCGGTGGGAGTGGCGCGCACCAAGCACCTGGCGAAGATTGGCTCGCAGGTCGCCAAGCCGGACGGCATGATGGTGATCGAGCCGGCGGATGAACTGGAATTCCTGCATGACCTGCCGGTGGAGCTGATGTGGGGCGTGGGGCCCGTCACCAAGGCGAAACTGGCTGAATCGGGCATCGTGACCATCGGCCAGTTGGCGGCGACGCCGGGACGCTCGCTGGAGCGCCTGGTGGGGCACGCGGCGGGCGAGAAGCTGTTTGCTCTGGCCTGGAACCGCGATCCGCGCGCCATCGTCACCGACCATCGGTCCCGCTCGGCGGGGGCGCAATCGGCGCTCGGCCGCAAGCCGTTTCGCGAGAGCGTGTTCCGCCCTACCCTGCGCCTCCTGGCTGACCGCATCGGCTCGCGGCTGCGCGACAAGGCGTGGGCCGGCCGCACGGTGACGACGCGGGTGCGCTTTGCCGATATGCGGGCCGTCACCCGCGCCATGACGCTGGGCGCGCCGGTTTCGGCGACAACCACGATTGCCGAGATCGCCGAGGAACTGGTGGCTGGCGTGCACAGGGAATTTCCCCAGGAGCGCGATATCTCGCTGCTGGCGATTTCGGTCTCGCATCTGGTGCCGGACAGTTTGATGCAGCTGGAATTCTCGCTGGGCGGAGCGCAGGACGCCCGCCGCCCCGGTACGCGCATCGGCGTGGCGCGACGACAGGCGGACGGGGCCATGGACAAGGTGCGCGACCGCTTCGGCTGGGACGCGATCGGCTATGGCTCGGTGGTGCTGGAAGCGCCGCGCACGGTGCCGGACGCGTTTCGGGAGCTGGCAGAGAAGCGGCTTTGAGGAGTTTGGCGTCAGGCTGGCGGTGAGTATCGGGGCAATTTCACTTGGCCTCTGGCGGCAAGCATGCCCTCTGGGGTGTGCGATACCCCGATTTTTGGGCCAAACGCCCCCACCCTTGATCCCTCCCCACAAGGGGGAGGGTGTCGACTGTGAACTCAGTGGTCCCCAAGGCCCCTTAGTGCCCTGTCGGGCCGATGAGGCGGGAGCGGAGGGCGGCGCTGAGGTTGTCGAAGATGAAGACGACGATCAGGATCAGCAGCACTATATAGGCGACGTTTTCCCAATCCTGATTGGTGCGCATGGCTTCGAGCAGCTTGAGGCCGATGCCGCCGGCGCCAACCGCGCCGATAATGGTGGCGCCGCGGATATTGGCTTCCCAGAAGTAGAGCGTCTGGCTGATGACGACCGGGGCAATCTGCGGCACGACGCCAAAGCGGTTGACGTCGGCTGCCGAGGCGCCCACCGAGCGCACGCCTTCGCGCTGCTTGTCATCGATATTCTCAATGGCCTCGGAATAGAGCTTGCCGAAGGTGCCGGTGTCGGTGACGAAGATTGCGGCAATACCGGCCAGCGGGCCCGGGCCGAAGCCACGGGTGAAGACCAGCGCCCAGATCAGCATGTCGACCGAGCGGGTGAAGTCGAAGAAGCGCTTCGTGAGCCAGTTGGCCGGCCGGGAACTGGTGACGTTGCGGGCCGCGATGAAGGCCAGCGGGAAAGCCAGCGTGGCGGCGAAGAGCGTGCCGACAAAGGCCATGACGATGGTCTGCAGCAGCTTGTTGAGCACGTCGCCGTGCTGCCATTCCGAATTGGTCAGGAATTCGTTCCAGGCCAGGGACAGGTTGGACTGATCGGGACTGATCTGCGGGCCGGCAGCGACGCTGGTCCAGAGTTCAGGCAGGCCCATGCCCCAGAAGGGAGAGGTGGTGTCGAACCAGAAATTCTCCCAACCCAAGAAGCGCCGGCGCACCAAGACCTGGGTGGCGCGGATTTCGGCGCTGCCGGCAAAGCCGTAGTCGACGGTGACCCGGCCGTTCTTCTCGCTCATCGCCGCGGGGGCATCGGCAGGCAGGATGGCCGCTTCATCGGCGAAGGCGATGTCATAGGGCACGCCGCCGAGGACGGCGACCACCCCGGTGGTGGCAATCTCGATGCGGTTGGATTGATCGCCGAAGGTCACTTCCTCACGGCCGTCGGGCAGTGCGGTCATCCAGTCGGGATCCGGATTCTCGCCCAGCGGGGAGAAACGCTGATGCTCGATCTGCAGCGTGCCGTCAGGCTGGCAACGGTAGCGCGGCTGGGCTTCCCAGCTGATCCAATCGGCCATGTAGACGCTGGCGCGCTCCCACTTGCCCTCGGCCAGCTTGGGGCCGACCTCGAAGAAGCTCCAGCAATAGACCAGGTAGGCCAGCGCGCCGGCCAGCAGCATCAACCCGCCCCAGCGCTTGAAGAGGCCGGGGGCGAACAGATCGGGATGCATCTTGCGCAGGCGGGTACGGTCGGCGGCGGTCAGGGCGATGGCGGACATGACGAGCTCCTAGGCGCCGAACTGGAAGGCGGCGTTGCCGACGAGGCGCCGGCGCAGCCAGCCGGACAGCTGGTCGATAGCGACAATGGTCAGGAACAGCAGGATGACGATGGCGTAGGTCTTGGCCGCGTGGTCGCGGCCGATGGACTGGCGGAACACTTCGCCAATGCCGCCGCCACCGACGGCGCCGATAATGGTGGAGGCGCGCACATTGATCTCGGTGCGCAGCAGGAAATAGGAGACGAAGTTGGGCATGACCTGGGGCACGATGGCGAAGCGTACGCGCTCGAACCAGTTGGCGCCCACGGCGCGCAACCCGTCATCGGGCTTCATGTCGGCGTTTTCGACCACTTCGAAAAACATCTTGCCCAGCGCGCCAACGGTATGGACCGAGACGGCGAAGATGGCAGCGATCGGGCCGAGCGAGAGCACGGCGGCCAGCATGCCGGCCAGGACGATTTCGGGGAAGGCACGCATCAGCTCGAGCAGGCGGCGCATGATCCAGCGCAGCGGTGCGGCGACGCCGAGATTGGAGGCGGCGACAAAGCAGAAGAGGAAGGCGAACAGCCCGCCGATCAGCGTCGAGGCGAAGGCGATGTTCAGCGTCACCAGCATTTCGTAGAAATATTCGGGGATGTAGAAGCCCGTGCCGAACAGATAGTGGCGGCCCACTTCATAGTCGTATTTGAACGAGCCATCAGCATAGGGCGAGGGCAAGTCGAACATGGCGCGGACGATCTCGAACGGATCGTCGGGCACGAAATTCTTGATGAAATCAAAGAGATAGGGCAGCCGGTCGAGGAACTTGCCCGAGCTGGCATTGTTGGCGAAGAGCAGCGCGAAGACCAGCACCACAGCGAGGCCGGCCACGGCCAGCAGCGAGTAGAGCCGCCGCGTCATCAGCAATTGGCGATAGTGCCGGTGGATGGTCCCGGTCGCGGCGCTGAGGCCCGACCCGCCGCTCGTCATGTCCGCCATGCTAGTCTCCCGATAAAGCATCGGCCGGACCCCGAATGGAGTCCGGCCGACAGATTGGCTTAGCCGCCGATGGTCGCTTTGCGGGCGTCGATCACGGGCTGGTAGAAGGTCGGGTCGACCTCGACATAGCCGTTGTAATCACCGGCCTGGGCGGCGCGGAAGCAGTCGTAATTGGTTTCCGGCAGGGCCTTGAGGAAGGCTTCGATCTTGTCCTTGGTGGCCTGATCGAGGCTTGAGCGCAGGACGATGGGGCCGTTGGGGATCAGCGGGGACTTCCACACTTCCACCACGTCTTCCATGTCGAGCATGCCCTTGTCGACCATCGAGCGGATATTGCCCGAGGTGTAGCCTTCCATGAAGTCGCCGACGCCCGAGCCCCAAGTCACGCCGGCGTCGAACTGGCCATCCAGCACGGCGAGAACGTTGTTCTCATGGCCGCCGCCGAAGCCGGTTTCGGAGAAGTATTCCTCGACCGGCATGCCGATATCGTTGGGCAGCGCGACGACGGGGATGAGGTAGCCCGAGGTGGAGTCCGGATCGGCAAAACCGAGCGACTTGCCCTTCATGTCCTCGAGGCTGGTGATGCCGCTGTCCTTGCGGGCCAGCATGATCGAATAGTAGCCGGTGGCACCATCGGTCTGCTCGGTGGTGAGGATGGGCTCGACCGCATCGGGGTCCTGCAGGTAGATGGCGGCATAGGCCGAGGCGCCGAGTTCGGCATAGTCGAGCGTGCCGCCCAGCAGGCCCTGGATCACGCCATTATAGTCGGCGGCGGGGAAGAGCTGGACATCGGAGAAGCCGAGTTCGGACTTCATCAGATCGACCAGGCACTGGTTGTCGCGCAGGCGGTCAGCCTCGTTCTCGCCGCCGAGCAGGCCGATGCGCAGGACGTTGTCCTGGGCGAAGACGCCGGTGGTGAGGGCAGCAGCGGCAATGCCGGCAAGCAGGATGGTACGGATCGCAGTCATGGAAATCTCCTTTGGTGACGCGAGGATGTCGGCAGACTGGCGCCGCCTTGGCGGTCAGGCAGTTGCGGAACGCTGGAAACTCAGTGGGCGCGGGCCGTGACGACCGGCGGAGTGATGGGCGCGATCGCCGTCGAGGTCATGGCCTCCGAGAAGGCCTCCTTGAGGCCGTCGGCGCCATAAAGCGTGCGGGCAACGTCGGTGGTCAGCTCATCGGGCGTGCCATCGAACACGACCCGGCCAGCCGCCATGCCGATGATGCGTTCGCAATAGGCGCGGGCGGTATCGAGCGTGTGCAGATTGGTGATGACGGTGATGCCGTCGGCATTGATGTCGCGCAGGCTGTCCATGACGATCTGGGCATTGCGCGGATCGAGGCTGGCGATGGGCTCGTCGGCCAGGATCATCCTGGGGTTCTGCATCAGGGCGCGGGCGATGGCGACGCGCTGCTGCTGGCCGCCCGACAGGGTCTGGGCCCATTGCATGGCGGTGGCCGCGATATCGAGCCGCTCCAGCGCCTTGAGCGCCAGCATCTGCTCGTCGACCGAGAACAGCTGCAGCAGGTTGAGCACCGGATTGCGGCCGTTGAGGCCGCCCAGCATGACATTGGTGATGACATCGAGGCGCGGCACGAGGTTGAACTGCTGGAAGATCATGGCGCAGTCGCGCTGCCAGTTGCGCAGTTCCTGGCCACGCAGCTCGCTGGTCTTGACGCCGTTGTATTCGATGTAGCCGGAGGAGACATCGGCCAGGCGGTTGATCATGCGCAGCAGGGTCGACTTGCCGGCGCCGGAGCGGCCGATAATGCCGACCATCTGGCCCTGGGGGATTTCGAGGCTCACGCCATCGACGGCCAGCTTGTCACCGAAGCGTCGCGAAACGTTGGAAATCTTCAGCATCAGACGTGCCCCGCCGTTGAACTGCGGCAGACCTAGGGCGGGGAGGTAACGTCATCATGTAGGTTCGGTGACGGTTGCGTGACTGTGCACAGTGGCGTCGTGGCGGCCTCTATTCATACTTCTTCAGAAAGGCCTCGATCCCCAGCTTGCGGAAATCGGGGAGTGCCTGATGCAGCTTGTCGTGGCTCCAGTCCCACCAGGCCATGGCATCGAGCCGGCCGGCGATGTCGTCGCTGAAGCGCTGGCGGATAGTGCGGGCGGGAACGCCGACGGCGATGGCGAAATCGGCGACATCCTTGGTTACCACGGCATTGGAGCCGATGATGGCGCCATTGCCGATGGTGACGCCGGGCATGATGACGGCGCCGTGGCCGATCCAGGTATCGTGGCCGATGCTGATGGGCGTGCTTTCGCGCCAGTCGAAGAAGGACTGGTCGTCTTCCTCGCCCTCGAAATATTGCGCCGAGCGATAGGTGAAGTGGTGCAGCGAGGCGCGTTCCATGGGGTGCATGGAGGCGTAGATGCGGACATGGGCGGCGATGTTGGAGAATTTGCCGATGGTCGAATAGGCGATCTGGGTGCCACCGACGCAGTAGGAGTAATCGCCCATGCTGGAATGGGAGATCGAGCAGCCGGCGCCGACCTCGGTATAGCGGCCGAGCACGGAGTCGTGCACCTTGGCGGTCGGGTGGATAAAGGGTTCCAGGCCAAGCTTTTTCATGCGGCGATCCTCGGGGCAAAGGCGGTGACGTCGACGATGCGGTCCGCCACCTGGGCGCGGACTTCCTCGTCATGGAAAATGCCCAGCAGGGCGACGCCTGCGGCCTTTTTCTCGGCGATCATGGCGACGACCACGGCGCGGTTGGTGGCGTCGAGCGAGGCGGTTGGTTCGTCGAGCAGGAGCACCGGATGATCGGTGATGAAGCCGCGGGCGATGTTGACGCGCTGCTGTTCACCGCCCGAGAAGGTGGCCGGTGGCAGGCTCCACAGCCGCTCGGGCAGGTTCAGGCGTGCCAGCAAGTTTCTTGCAGCCTGCTGGCTGTCTGCTCGCTCCTTGCCGCGGATGACCAGCGGCTCGGCCACGACATCGAGCGCCGAGACGCGCGGCACGGTGCGCAGGAACTGGCTGACATAGCCGATGGAGTCGCGGCGCAGGGTAAGCACGGTGCGCGGATCGGCGGTGGCGAGATCGACCGCTTCGCCGTGATGGCGGAGGGTGATGGCGCCGGCATCGACGCCATAATTGCCATAGACCATCTTGAGGATGGAGGACTTGCCGGCGCCGGAGGGGCCGCCGAGCACGACGCATTCGCCGGCATGGACGTCGAAATTGACGTTGGCGACGACGGGGAGGATGAGGCCGTCACGCAGGTGCATGGTGAAGGTTTTTGAGAGGTTCTGGACGGATAGGGCGGTCATTCTCACACCTGCAAAATCGAGCTGACGAGCAACTGCGTATAGGGCTCGCGGGGGTCGTCGAGGACTCGGTCGGTGAGGCCGGATTCGATGACATGGCCGTCCTTCATCACCATCATGCGGTGGCTGAGCAGACGGGCCACGGCGAGGTCGTGGGTGACGACGATGGCGGCGAGGCCGAGTTCGCCGACGAGGCCGCGCAGCAGGTCGAGGAGACGGGCCTGCACCGAAACGTCGAGGCCGCCGGTGGGTTCGTCCATGAAGACCAGGCGCGGGCCGGTGACGAGGTTGCGGGCGATCTGCAGGCGCTGGCGCATGCCGCCGGAAAAGCTGCGCGGCTGGTCGTCGATGCGGTCGGCGGCGATTTCCACCCGGCCGAGCCAGTCCAGCGCGGTTTCCCTGATGTGCCCATAGTGCCGGTCGCCCACCGCCATCAGGCGCTCCCCGACATTGGCGCCGGCCGAGACGGTCATGCGCAGGCCATCGGCCGGGTTCTGATGCACGAAGCCCCAATCGGTGCGGATGAGGAAGCGGCGTTCGGCCTCGGAGAGGTCGTAGATATTGCGCCACTCGCCGTCGCGCATGCGGTAGAGAGTCCGGCCCGAGCTGGGTTCCAGCGTGGCTGACAGGGAGTTCAGCAACGTGGTCTTGCCCGAGCCGGATTCCCCCACAATGGCCAGGACTTCGCCCGGCCAGAGCTCGAAACTCACATCGGCGCAGCCGAGGCGGCTGCCGTAATACTTGGTCAGGCTGTCGACGCGGAGAAGGGGTTCAGTGGTCATTGGAGGTCTCGCTTTCTTCACCTCTCCCTCTGGGGGAGAGGTCGACCCTCTTGGGTCGGGTGAGGGGGCCTTTTCCACGCACCGCACCAATCAAAGGCCCCCTCACCCGGCCTGCGGCCGACCTCTCCCCCGAAGGGAGAGGTGAAGAGGTGCCCAACCCGATATTTCCTGCAGCGCCGATCATTCCGCCGCCTCCACGCCCAGCGCGCCTACATGTCCCGCCGTGCGGCGCTCCTCGCAATGGTCGGTGTCGGAGCAGACATACATATGCCCGCCGCGGTCATCGAGAATGACCTCGTCGAAATAGACCTGTTCGGCGCCGCAGAGGGCGCAGGGCTGCTCGAAATGCTGGATGGTGAAGGGGTGGTCCTCGAAATCGAGGCTCACCACTTCGGTATGGGGTGGGACGGCGTAGATGCGGTGCTCGCGCCCTGCCCCGAACAGCTGCAGCGCTTCGCTCATGTGCATCTTTGGGTTGTCGAATTTGGGCGTCGGCGAGGGGTCCATGACGTAGCGGCCCTCGACCTTGACCGGATAGGCATAGGTAGTGGCGATGCGGCCGTGGCGGGCAATGTCCTCGTAGAGCTTGACATGCATGAGGCCATATTCTTCCAGCGCATGCATCTTGCGCGTCTCGGTTTCGCGCGGTTCGAGGAAGCGCAGAGGCTCGGGGATCGGCACCTGATAGACCAGGATCTGTCCCTGCCCCAGCGCCCTTTCGGGAATGCGATGGCGGGTCTGGATGATGGTGGCATCGGCAGTGTGGGTGGTGGTTTGCACCTGCGCGACCTTGGCAAAGAAGGCACGGATCGAGACGGCATTGGTGGTGTCGTCGGCGCCCTGGTCGATGACCTTGAGCACGTCATCCGGGCCGATGATCGAGGCCGTCACCTGCACGCCGCCGGTGCCCCAGCCATAGGGCATGGGCATTTCGCGGGAGGAGAACGGCACCTGATAGCCCGGAATGGCGATGGCCTTGAGAATGGCCCGGCGGATCATCCGCTTGGTCTGCTCATCGAGATAGGCGAAGTTGTATTGGGCGATGGCGGTCATGCTGAAGCTCCCATGATCGATGCTTGGAGGACCCCCCACCCAACCTCCCCCTGGAAGGGGGAGGAGCCGCGCCGCGACTGGGGCAAAATCGAGCCAAACACACCAGCCAGTCCCTCCCCCTTCCAGGGGAAGGTTAGGTGGGGGTACGTCCGCATACGCGGCATTCTGGAAACCAGCCGCGTCACTCTGCTGCCTCCTGCATCTCTGCGGCTTCATGCTCGGCGCGCATGCGGCGGATCAGATCGAGTTCGGCCTGGAAATCGACGTAGTGGGGGAGCTTGAGGTGTTCCACGAAGCCGGTGGCCTGGACGTTGTCGGAGTGGGAAATGACGAATTCCTCGTCTTGCGCGGGAGCCACGATGTCTTCGCCGAACTCGCGGGCCCGCAGGGCACGGTCGACGAGGGACATGGCCATGGCCTTGCGCTCGGCCTGGCCGAAGACCAGGCCATAGCCGCGGGTGAATTGCGGGGGCACTTTCGCGCTGCCCTTGAACTGGTTGACCATCTGGCATTCGGTGACGCGGATGCGGCCGAGATTGACGGCGAAGCCGAGCTCGGGAACGTCGAATTCGACATCGACTTCGCCGATGCGGATTTCGCCGACAAAGGGATGGCTGCGGCCATAGCCGCGCTGGGTGGAATAGCCGAGCGCGAGGAGGAAACCCTCGTCGCCGCGGGCCAGGGCCTGGAGGCGCAGGTCGCGGTCGAGCGGGAAATCCAGCGGTTCGCGGGTCAGGTCACCCACTTCGCGGTCGGGATCGGTCTCGCCATCGGGTTCCATCAGGCCCTGGCGGCCGAGCATGTCGGTCACCCGCGGCGCCTGTTCGGCATCTGCCTCGCGGGTGGCGGGCTGAGGCACCTCGCCGGTAGCGATGGCGGGATCGAGCAGGCGGTGGGTATAGTCGAAAGTCGGCCCGAGCATCTGGCCGCCGGGCAGGTCCTTGAAGGTGGCCGAGATGCGGCGCTCGATCAGCATGGTGCCGGTATCGACAGGGTTGGAATAGCCGAAGCGGGGCAGCGTGGTGCGATAGGCACGGACGAGGAAGATGGCCTCGATCAGGTCGCCGCGCGCCTGCAGCAGCGCCAAAGCGGCCAGTTCCCTGTCATAGAGCGAGCCTTCGCCCATGGCGCGGTCGACGGCGAGGCCGAGCTGCTCGACGATCTGGTCGAGGCGCAGGGCCGGCACCGAGCGGTCGCCGCGGCGGCGATCGGCCAGGAGGGCATGGGCATTGGCAATGGCGGCTTCCCCGCCTTTGACGGCAACATACATGTCAGTGTCCTTCCTCGAGGCGGGTGCTGCGCGGCAGGCCCATGACCTCGCCATCGGCCACCAGCAGCAGGTCTATGCCGCGCGGGAACAGGTCGCGATTGGCGGACCATTGCGCGACGAAATCCAGGGGCAATCCGAGGGGGCTGATATGACCGTGGCCCTTGATGCCAGGACCGCGCGTGATGAGCATCTCACCACCGGTCAGCGCGGGTACGGCCAGGACGATGGTGGTGGAGCGATCGGGATATTCCTGGGTGCCGAGATTGAACTGGTCGAGGCGCGGCAGGTGGGCGGGACCGGTGGCAAAGGCGAAGACCGCCCTGCCCGGCTCTGGCACCACGCCGGCACCGGTGTGGAAATTGACGAAGTCGAGGACGCCCGCATCGGCACGCAAAGTGTCATCCAGCCAGAGGCCGGTATCATGATCGGCCAGGGTCAGCAGGATGCTGGCCAGTCCGGGGGGCAGGCTGCTGTGGAGCGAGGGCGGCGTGACGAGCCGGCGGGGCGTGCCGGGATTGGCCAGCGCGTCCATGATGGCGCGGAAACTGCCCTGTGCCTGCAGCACCGGATCGGCAAAGCCGCCGTCGAGACCGATATCCATCAGTTATCCCCCCGCACCATGGTGAAGAAATCGACGCGCGTCGCGGCGGTCTCGTCGCGGCGCTGCTGGTCGGCGTCTGCCGCAAGCGTCTGCAGCGGCGCGATGATTTCGGCCTGGACGCGTGCCGGTTCGCGCTGCCACAGGGCGTCGATCACGGCAATGACCTCGGCCTTGGCCATGTCGCGGCCAAGGCAATAGCCGTGTCCCACTTCGCCACTGGCAATACGCACGCTGGCGCGGCTCACTGTCGCTTCGCCAAGGTTGAACGGCGCGCCGCCGCCACCGGCCCGGCCGCGCACCATGACGAGGCCGATCTCGGGCCCGCGTACCTTGGCGTGAGCGGGTTTGTCGGCCCAGCGGTCCCACAGCGCGGCCAGGGACCGGGTCGGAGCGCTGGCCAGTACGTCCAGCACCGCCTTGCGCGCGTCACTGCCGGTTGAAGATCGGGTCTGCATGCTTGCCTCTATTTGTCTAATGAAATAGACAACTATTGTCCTCAATCCGGTCCTACGCTTCTCGTGTGAAAATGCAATGACAGTTGCGAAAGACATTTCTGGCGGGGTCGCCCTGTGGCGGCGCATCGCCGATGCCATCCGGCTCGATATCGTGGGCGGCAAGCTGGCGAGCGGTGACCGGCTGCCGACCGAGGCTGTTCTGGCGGAGCGGTTTTCCGCCAATCGCCACACGGTGCGCCGGGCGCTGGCCGTGCTGGCCGATGAGGGCGTCGTGGGAGCCGAACAGGGGCGCGGCACCTTCGTGCGCTGCGCAAGGCGGCTGAGCTATCCCATCGGCAAGCGGACACGGTTTTCGGAAGGGCTGGCCGGCCAGGCCAGGATCACCAGCGGGCAATTGCTGTCGAGCCGCATCGAGAATGCCAGCGCCGCGGCCGCCACGGCGCTGGGTATCAAGGCCGGGGCCAAGGTGGTGCGCATGGAGACGCTGTCGCTGGCCGACGGGCGACCGCTATCGCGTGCCACGGCCTGGCTGGACTATCGGAGCTTCGCCGACTTTGCGGGGCGCTACACGGCGCTCGGCTCGTTCACGGCGGTGTTTGCCAGCTATGGCGTTGCCGACTATTCACGCGCCTCGACGCGCATTTCGGCGCGCCATGCCGACGTGGAGGAGACCAAGCTGCTGGGCCTTACGCCCGGCGCCATCCTGCTGGTTTCGGAGGCGGTGGATGTCGATGCGGCGGGCAATCCAATATCCTACGCGCTCAGCCGGTTTCCGGCGGAGCGGATGGAGCTGGTGGTTTAGGGTTTCGGGGGATAACCCCCACCTCGCCTCCCCCCGGAAGGGGGAAGAATCCGGATGGTGCTGGTCGCAGATGGTGCCCTTGAGGTGAATCGGTCAGGGGGCCTTCCCCGCGCACCGTATCAAGAAGAGGCCCCCTCACCCGGCCTGCGGCCGACCTCTCCCCCAGAGGGAGAGGTGATCCGGTGCATGGCCTGCAGGTTGGGGAGTGTGGACTAGGCGCGTTCCACCAGCTTGGCGGCGTCTTCGAGGAGGCGCACGAACTGGTCGCCCGCGGTCTCCAGCTCTCCGGAATTGTCGATGCGGATGGTGCTGGCCGGAAGGCGGCTGTCGACGCTGCGGTCGAGGCGGCGCTGGATGGATTCGGCGGTTTCGCGGCCGCGATTGGCGAGGCGCTGGGCGATGACGTCGCGGTCGGCGGTGACCGAGACGACCAGGGCCTCGGGATAGCGGGCGACCAGCGCCGGGATCACGCCGCGGGAGAGGTTGGCGACCACGACCTTGCCGGCGGCCAGATCGCGCTCGAGGGCGATGGGCAGGCCATAGCGCAGGCCATGCGCATCCCAGCTGAGGGCGAAGGCGCCATCGCGCTCGGCCAGTGCGAAGGCTTCGGCATCCATGCTGTCGTGATCTTCGCTGCCGCCATCGGCCTGGCGCGTCACGACGCGGCGCACGAAGACGACGCGGCCGGTTGCCGCCAGGCGTTCGCGGGCAAAGCCGATCAGGCTGTCCTTGCCGACACCGCTCGGGCCGACGACGGCGACGAAGGTTCCGGTCATATCACCCGCCTGCCCTGCCGCCAGACGGTGCGCACGATGGGAATGCCATCTTCGACGCGCACCTGCACGAAATCGGCGCGCTTGCCGATGGCGACTTCGCCGCGATCGTGGAAGCCCGCGGCCTCGGCCGGGCGCTTGGTGACCATCTGGATGGCCCGGGCGAGGTTGATCGCCTGGACATTGTCGGCGAGGGAGAAGGCCGATTGCAGCATGGAAAAGGGGATGTAGTCGGAGGAGAGGATATCGAGCAGATCGGCCTCGGCCAGGGCGCGGGCCGAGACATTGCCGGAATGGGAGCCACCGCGGACGACGTTGGGGCCACCCATCAGGATGGCCATGCCGGCCTGGCGCGAGGCCCTGGCCGCTTCGAGCGTGGTGGGGAATTCGGCGACTTCGGTGCCCAGGGTAACGGCTTCCTCGACATGGTCGCGAGTGGCGTCGTCGTGGCTGGCGATGACGATGCCCTTGTCGCGGCAGATTTCGGCAATGGCGCGGCGATGCGGCCCGGCATGGGCAATGGACTCGGCGTTGCGGCGCTGGATGAAGTCGTCGAGGGCCGCGTCGCTCATCTTGAGCTTGCCCTGGTAATAGACCCGGTAGGCATCGGCGCTGGCGAACTGGCGCTGGCCGGGCGCATGGTCCATCAGCGAGGCCATGCGCACCTGCGGATCGTCCTGGAGCACGGCGAAGCTTTCGAGGCAATCGGGGGCCGAGACTTCGCAGCGCAGGTGGATGTGATGCTCGGCGCGCAGGCGGCCGGCGGCATTGCCGGCGCTGATGGCGTCGGCCAGGGTCTTCATCTCGGTGGCGCCGAGGTCGGCATGCTCATCCATGCCGACGCGCAGGGCGTCGAGCACGGTGGTGATGCCGGAGGCGGCGATCTGGGCGTCATGGGCCTGCACGGCGGCGACCGGGTTCCAGCGCACCTTGGGGCGCGGGGCAAAGTGGGTCTCAAGATGGTCGGTATGCAGTTCGACGAGGCCCGGGATAAGGTAGTCGCCATCGAGGTCGTGACCGGTGCGCGAGGATGGGCCGATATCGGTGATGATGCCGCCATCGACCCGGACCGAACCATCCAGCACGGTGTCGGCCAGGACGATCCGGGCATTGGTCAGGACGAGTTCCCCAAGGGCGACGGTGTTCATGGTGCGGACGATTCTGCGGTTCGTGAAAGCGGTTATTGCGCCCTGCGGTAGCCCAGTTTGATGACAGTTTGGCGACTTTGCGGTGCAGCCTATCGGGCAGCCCTGAAGGAACCGTAGCCAGTCGTCGCGCGTGGGCGGCCGAAAAGCAAGGGGCCGGATCCGCGGATCCGACCCCTGTTTGTTTGGATGCGGAACGGCTAGAGCGCGCCGATGGACCAGAAGAAGGTCTCGCCCGAGCTGTCGTCCACGCCGTCATTGTCGGTGATGACGTAACCGGTGCCGGTGGAGTCGATGGCCAGGCTCTCGACCTTGTCGACGACGTAGCCGTTGAAGGCCATGAGGTCGGGCACGAGGTCACGCACCAGTTCCTTGCTCACGACGGGCAGTTCGCCATCGAGCGGGGCCGAGACCAGTTCGCTGACCGGCACGCGATAGATGGCCTTGAGCTGGGCATTGGCGGCGATCTGGTTATCGCGCTCGACGATATAGGCGAAATCGCCATGCACGGTGATTTCCGACAGGCCGACCCAGGCACCCTCAGCAGGGGCCTCGAGCGGATAGCGGACGGCGCCCCATTCCTCGCTGGCCGGGTTGTAGGAGACGAGCTTGACGAAGCCCTTTTCGTCATTCTTCCACTCGCGCTGGATGGCGATCCACAGGGTCATGTCGTCGCCCTCGCCGATGGCGGCAATGCCTTCCGAACCCGAGCGGATTTCATGGGCCAGCAGAGCGGCCGGGAAAGCGATCTCGTCTTCGATCTCGCCATCGGCATTGACGTGGAACAGGGCATGCGGGGTCAGATCGCCGGTATCGCCTTCGGAGGCGAGCCAGAAGCCGCCTTCGCCGTCCAGCGTGATGCCTTCGAGGTCGAGCTTCTGGGCCGGCGCACCGTTGCGGGTGATGACGGTTTTCTTGACGATGCGGGCCGGCTTGGCAGTGGCGTCGATCTCGTAGATGGCGGCTTCGGCGAAGACGCTGTCGCTGACGGCATAGAGAATGCCGGGCTTTTCGGCATCGCCAACGGCGCCGGACAGGGCAGCCCAGCCGATCGGCTTAGCGTCGGCATCGAGATCGGACATGATGGTCGGATAGGCCGGCTCGCCTTCGGCAAGCTCATAGATCATGACATGGGCCGGCGCGGCGCCATCGGGCGACAGGTCGGTCTCGTTGGCGGTGACGTAGAGATTGCGCGAGGGGATGGCCAGGGCGCCTTCCGGGCCGACGCCGGAGGGCAGCGACTGCCAGTATTCCGGCACATCGCCGGTGTCCTTGTAGACAGCGACCAGCGAGGAGCGTTCCTGGTTGACGAAGATGAAGCGGGTGTCGCCGAAGGTGCCGACTTCCATGCCTTCGGGCTCGACGCCCTTGGCATCGGACCGGCCTTCCGGATAGTGGCCCAGCTGGGCGGCGATATATTCCATCGAGACGCCGCTCTCGTAGAGCTCGGTGCCGTCCTTGTGGAAGATGGTGAAGCCGCGCGAGCCGCCTTCGTAGTCGCCTTCATTGGCCGTGATGATGCGGTTTTCATCGAGCCACTGCACGGCATCGGGCTCGCGCTTGCGACCGGGCTGGCTCTCGGTGAAGCTCAGCTTGCCGTCTTCGGTGGCGTCAATGCCGTCCAGATCGACAGTGCCAGCGCTGAAGTCGTTGATGATTTCGCCGGTCTTGCCGTTCAGAACCACGATGTGGTTGTTTTCCTGCAGGGTGACGACCAGTTCGTCGAGGCTGTTGAAATCGGTATATTCCGGCTCGGCATCCTCGCCGGCGAAGTCGGCGACGCCGGCCAGTTCGGTGACGCGCATGGTGGCGCAATCGACGGAGCCTTCGGCGACGTCGAAGAAGGTGATGTTGCCACTGGGCAGCTGCGGAAGGGCACCGTCGTTGAGGTCCTCGTCGCGCTGGTTTTCCATCGAGATGGCGATCAGCGAGCCATCCATGTTCTTGGCGATGGCGTCGGGCTGGCCACCCAGTTCGCAGGTGACTTCAACAGCCTTGCTCGCCTGGTCGATGACCGCGAGATAGCCCTTGGGCGCGGTGAAATCTTCAGTCGTGTCGACGGTGACGAGCACCTTGCCGCCGATGAAGGTGACCGAGGTCGGACCGCCTTCGAGCGTGACGAAACCGCCGGCCTTGGGCGCGGTCGGGTCGGTGATGTCGACAAAGCCGATGCCGCCCAGCAGCGCGTTGGAATAGACCAGGGTCATGCCATCTTCGCTGGCGTTGATAATCTCAGCCGAGTTCTCGACGCCCTCTTCGGCATCGGGATTGTTGAGAGCGACCGGGAAGCTGGCAATGCGGTTGAAGTATTCGGCGGAAGTGGCCGACGCCGTCGTGGCCAGCAGCGTCGCGGTCAGCGCGAGCAGGAATTTGGATGAAGACATGATGGAGCCCCTGTTGCAGTGGGCTCCGCATAGGGCGGCCATGCTACAGGCCGATGACGTGGATATGACGGCTGCATGACAGCCGGCTCAGGCGCCGGGCGCGCGCCCGACGGCGTCGTTCAGCAGGCGCGGCGCGGCCATGACCATGAGCACGGCGGCCAGCGGAATGGAGAAGACATAACCGAGGTGGCCGAAGCCAAGGGCGCCCACGACGCCGCCGAGGAAGAACATGCCGACGACGCGCAGCAAGATGCTCAGCTTCTTGCGGTCTGCCGTGACCCGGAGAGCCTCGGCCTTGGTCTTGTCCCTGTGCCAGTAGAGATATTTGCCCAGCTCGATGCCGATATCGGTGACCATGCCGGTGAGGTGGGTGGTGCGCATGCGGGCGCCGGAAATCTTGGTAATCGTGGCGTTCTGCAGGCCCATGATGAAGCAGAGCAGCGGCGCAGCGAGCGCCATGAACTGCGGCGCTTCCTGGCTGGCCGTGCCCAGCACGCCGAAGGCCAGCAGGAGCAGTGCCTCCAGGGCGATGGGATAGGCATATTGCCGGGTCCGGGCGTTGCGACGGCCCCAGTTGATGAGGACGGCGGAGCAGCCCGCGCCCGCAGTGAAGGCCACGAGGGCGACGATGCCGGCCCCGACAATGCCAAACAGGCCCAGAGCCAGGTTGTCGGCAATGGACGAGACAATGCCCGTCATGTGGGAGGTGTATTGGCCGATGGCGAGAAATCCGCCGGCATTGATGGCGCCCGCGACGAAGGCGAGAACCACGCCCAGAATCGTGTCGGTCACGCCCGATCGCCGATGGGCGACGGCGGTGCGCAGAAACTGCATGCGACTGCGGCGGCGGGGACGGTGTTCGATGGCAGTTCCGATCTGATGCCCTGAAACGGCGCGATCGGCCGAGCGGGTGCTCGGCATGGCGCGTCCAGTGCTGATGACGCTGGGGTGGTGCCGATGTTGGCACGCGCCCTGCCCGCGCTCAAGAGCACGCAACCTTGGAACAGGTGGCCCGGCGATGGCCTGCGTCAGCAACCATCGCCGGGACGACAGGATCAGGACTTGGCGAGTGCCTGCTCGATATCGGCGAGGATGTCATCGATATGCTCGATGCCCACCGAGATGCGCACCAGATCCTCGGAGACACCAGCGCGGGCCAGCTCTTCAGGATTGAGCTGGCGATGGGTGGTCGAGGCCGGGTGGCAGGCCAGCGACTTGGCGTCGCCGATATTGACCAGCCGCAGGATCATGTTGAGCGCGTCGATGAACTTGCCGCCGGCTTCCTGTCCACCCTTGATGCCGAAGCTGACAATGCCCGAGGCCTTGCCCTTGGTGATGCGCTTGGCGACCGCGTTGTACTTGTTGCCGGGCAGCGCGCCGTAATTGACCCAGCTCACCTTGGGGTGGCTCTCCAGGAACTCGGCCACTTTGAGCGCATTCTCGCAATGGCGGTCCATGCGCAGGCCTAGGGTCTCAAGACCCATCAGGAACAGGAATGCGCTGTGTGGCGACAGGGCGGCCCCGGTATTGCGGAGCGGCACCACGCGGCAGCGCCCGATATAGGCTGCAGGCCCCAGCGCCTCGGTATAGACCACGCCGTGATAGGAGGGATCGGGCTCATTGAGCACGGCAAAGCGCTCCTTGTTGGCCTTCCAGTCGAACTTGCCGCTATCGATGATGATGCCGCCGATGGAATTGCCATGACCGCCGATATACTTGGTCAGGGCATGCACAACGATGTCGGCGCCGAAATCGAAGGGGCGGCAGAGATAGGGCGTCGCCACGGTGTTATCGACGATGAGCGGCACGCCATGCTTGTGCGCGATCTGCGCCAGCCTCTCGATGTCGACGACATTTCCGGCCGGATTGCCGATGGATTCGCAGAACACGGCCTTGGTCCGGCCGTCGATGGCCTTGTCGAGGGCGTCGAAATCATCGCCCGCGGCCATGCGCACTTCGATGCCCTGGCGTGGGAAACTGTGCATGAAGAGGTTGTAGGTGCCCCCATAGAGCTGGCTGGTGGCGACGATGTTGTCGCCCACCCCGGCAATGGCCTGGATGGCATAGGTGATGGCCGACATGCCCGAGGCAACCGCCAGGCCGGCAATGCCGCCCTCCATTTCCGCGACGCGCTTTTCCAGCACATCGGTCGTGGGGTTCATGATGCGGGTATAGATATTGCCGGGGACCGCCAGATTGAACAGGTCGGCGCCATGCTTGGTATCGTCGAAGGTGAACGAGGTGGTCTGGTAGATGGGCACTGCCGCAGATTTCGTCGTCGGGTCAGGCGTATAGCCGTGGTGCAGCGCCAGTGTTTCAAGCTTCATGGGTATTCTCCTCCGTCAGGCCAGTGCCGGCCCAAATCAGGGCGCCACAATAGCGGCCAGCGACTTTATGCCAAGCCCATGGTGGAGGAGGTGGGGCTCGGGGTTGCATGTGTGGCGGGCTGAGCGACTGTAGTTGCGATGGGGACAAAGACGGCCCAGCGCTAGGCGAAAAACACGACATCAGCTAACTGTCGACCTAGTGAGGACCCTTAATGCTGATGCTAGTTCCGCGCCCGCTTAGGATAATTGGCAACGCCATATTGCTATTTTTTGCGGTTTTGGGCGGTATCCTGTCGCTAGCGCAGCTCCCGCAATTCTGGCAGCCGGTTGACGCGCGGACGGTGATCCTAAGGCTAGAGGACATCGTAGTAGTAACTCCAAGCGTGTTTGGACCTCGGCTGCAGTTTGACGACCGAGCACTGGGTAACGATCAATTAGTTGAGACGACCATCACCCTCTGGCGTGACGGGGGAGCCCCGATAGAACCCGACATGATCCGTCGCCCCTTGCAGTTTAAGATGCCCGCTGGGTCGCGCGTCGCTGCAGCGAAAATTGTTGACCAATATTCCAGCATACCGAACAACTTCAGTGTTGCACACTCGGACGATGAGGTGGTCATTGGATGGAAAGTATTCGACCCCGACATGGCCGTGAAGGTCGCAATAGCCCGCATAGGCTCCGAAGACTCCCCCACCTACCTGGACAACATTGGCCCAGGAATCAACGTGACGAATAATAGGTACAACACCGCTAAGACGGTTTATTATTGGGGAGTGCTGGGAGTGGCCTTCGTTTTGGCCGGCGCTTTTATATCAGGCGCTAACTTGGGCGCGCTCGACAGAATGGCTACTTGGGGCGACAAAAGAATTGAGCGTCTTCCAAAACCGATCCAGATCGCGGTTGCATTGGTAACTACAGTCATTGTCATATTCGGGCTAGTTGCGGCCCTTGTTGGTTCGTTTCGCTTCATCCCATGGCTGCAAGCGCTAGTGGTGCCTCCGATACCGTTCACCTGATCCTTGCCTGGAATGGGGCCCCGGCCCACCCTCGTCGTAGCCACGCCTCAAGATCCAAGCTAGCCGGCACGACATCTTCCCGAAGACCGCAACTCGCCACCGATTTGACATGCGTCAATCACTGGGTGGCGGAAGATGCTTAGCTTGGGCCAGCAGGGCGCGTATCGTGTCCTGGGTCATGTCCACGGACCGTGGTGTCCGGCAGGTCCCGCAGATGCGGCAATATGGCGGAATATTGCATGCCCGATGAGCCAGCAGACGATGCCCGCGCCCACCTGCTCCGAACGGAGAAGCTGACCAAGACCTATGCCATGGGCTCGACGACAGTCGTTGCCCTGGACGCAGTGGACTTTGCCGCGCGCGCCGGAGAGTTCATCGTCATTCTCGGCCCGTCCGGTTCGGGGAAATCGACCTTTCTCAACCTGGTGGGAGGCCTCGATACGGCCACGTCCGGACAGGCCTGGTTCCGGGACCAGCAGATCACCGGGCTGGGCGACGCCGCCCTTACCCGCTACCGGCGCAACAGTGTCGGCTTCGTCTTCCAGTTCTACAATCTGGTGCCGAGCCTGACGGCACGGGAGAATGTGAAGCTGGTCACCGAAATCGCCAAGACGCCGATGCGGGCCGAAGAGGCACTGGACATGGTGGGGCTGGCTGATCGCATGGACCACTTTCCGGCCCAGCTATCGGGCGGCGAGCAGCAGCGGGTTGCCATTGCCCGCGCCATTGCCAAGCGCCCTGACCTGCTGCTGTGCGACGAACCGACGGGGGCGCTCGACTCCAAGACCGGCATTGTCGTGCTGGAGGCGCTGACCAAGGTGAATGCGGAAATGGGCACGACGACGCTGGTCATTACCCACAATGCCGCCATTCGCACCATAGCGCATCGTGTCGTGAGCTTTGCCGACGGCCGGATCGCCTCGATCGAGCGCAATGCCGACCGGCAAGCGGCCGCATCGGTGCGGTGGTAGCGATGAGCGCCCTCCACATCAAGCTGTTCCGGGAGATGCGGCGCCTGTGGGCGCAGGTGCTGGCAATCGCGCTGGTGATGGCTGCAGGCGTGGCGACGCTGCTGATCGGCGTGGGCACCTACCAGTCGCTGGACCAGACGCGCAATGCCTATTACCAGGCCAATCGCTTCGCCCATGTGTTCGCGACGGTGACGCGGGCACCCCGTTCGGTGCTGCAGGATATTGCCGATATCGATGGCGTCCTGTCGGTGGACGGGCGCATTTCCAAGATCGCGCTGGCAGATATCGAAGGGGTCGAGGAACCTGCTTCGGTGTTGCTGGTGTCGCTCGCCGAGGACGGCGTGCAGGGGCTGAACCGGCTCTATCTGCGGAGCGGACGGCTGCCCGAACCATCCGGCGCCACGGAGGCGGTGGTCAGCGAGATTTTCGCCGCGGCGAACGGCTTTCGCGCAGGGTCGCAGCTCAAGGTCGTGATGAATGGGGCACAGCGTCAGCTGACGCTGGTCGGCGTCGCGCTTTCGCCAGACTATGTCTATGCGGTAGCACCGGGCGAGATCATGCCGAATGAGGGCCGCTTCGGTGTGGTCTGGGTGCCTGAATCGGTGCTGGCGGGGGCGTATGACCTGAGTGGCGCCTTCAATGCCGTCTCCGTCCGGCTGCTGCCGGGGGCCTCGGAGCGGGAGGTGATTGCGCGGCTTGACCGGCTGCTGGCGCCGTTTGGCGGCCAGGGCGCCTATGGACGGGCGCAGCAGACCTCGCACGCCTATCTCGACTCCGAACTGATGCAGCTGCAATCCATGAGCCGGGTGCTGCCCCCGGTATTCCTGCTGGTGGCGGCGTTCCTGGTCAACATGACGCTGACCCGGCTGATTGCCCTCGAGCGCGAGCAGATCGGCCTGCTCAAGGCGATCGGATATTCGGCATGGTCGATTGGCTGGCACTATGTCGAATTCGTGCTGCTGATCGCGGTGCTGGGTATCGCCATCGGCCTGGCGCTGGGCACCTGGGCCGGGGGTGCGCTCACCGAGCTTTACGCGCGGTTCTACAGCTTCCCCGTGCTCGTGTTCAGCCGCGAGCCCAGCCTCTATCTCATTGCCGGGGGCACGACGATGGCGGCCGCGGTGCTGGGGGCGCTCCGCGCGGTGCGCGCCGCGGCGCGGCTGCCACCGGCCGTTGCGATGTCGCCGCCGGCGCCCCCGGCCTATCGCAACCTGCTCGCGGGCCGGTTCGGCTTGGTGATCGAGCTGCGCAAGACCTGGGTCATGGTTTCGCGCCACCTGCTGCACTGGCCCTGGCGCACCGCCGGCGGGGTAATCGGGCTGGCGCTTTCGGTGGCGGTGCTGGTCGGATCGCTGTGGTCGGTGGGCGGGGTCGACTACATGATCGACTACACGTTCAACCGGACCGAACGGCAGGATGCGACGATCAATTTCCTGGGCACCCGCCCCGCCTCGGCAGCGCAGGCGGTGGAGCGGCTGCCCGGCGTGCTGGCGGCGGAGCCGTTCCGGGCCTTGGGGGTGGAGATCGGCAGCGGGCACGTGACCCGCCGGATCGCCATTATCGGCCGTCCGGCGGCGGCCAGCCTGACGCGGCTGCTGGACACGAACCTGACCCGGGTGGGCATTCCCGAATCCGGTCTGCTGTTGACGCGGTCGCTGGCGGACATCCTGCGCGTGGGGCCGGGAGACATCGTCAACATCCGCCCGCTGGAAGGGACGCGCCAGAGCCGTCCGGTCCATGTCTCGGCGCTGGTGGAAGGCTATCTGGGCCTTGGCGCCTATATGGAGCTGGGCGCTCTGCAGGACCTGGTGGCCGAGGGAGACCAGATTTCCGGGGTCAATATCTCGGTGGATACGCTGATGCAGGACGCGCTGTTCGCGCGGCTCAAGCAGACGCCGTCGCTGGGGCAGATCTCGATGCAGACCGTGGCATTGCAGCAGTTTCGCGCGACCATGGCGCAGAACCTCTATGTGATGATCGGGGTGCTGGTAGGCTTGGCGGGCATCATAGCCTTTGGCGTGGTCTACAACTTCTCGCGCATTTCGCTCTCCGAGCAAGGCCGGGAGATGGCCAGCCTGCGGGTACTGGGTTTCACCCGGGCGGAGGTTTCCACCCTGCTGCTGGCCGAAATTGCCGTGCTGACGCTGCTGGCCCAGCCCCTAGGCTGGGGGCTGGGGTTCCTGGTGGCATTCGGCATGGTGGAGGGGTTTTCTAGCGAGATCTTCACCATGCCCTTCGTCATCGGGCCGGAGGTGTTCGCCTATTCGAGCCTTGTCGTGATGACCGCCGCGCTGGTGTCCGGATTGATCGTGCGGCGGCGCATCGACCGGCTCGACATGATCGCCGTTCTCAAGACCAGGGAGTAGACACATGTGGAGCCGCATCGTCAGCATCGCGGTCGTTCTGGCCCTTGCCTCGGCCGTGGCCTGGGCGCTCTGGCTACGGCCGATCAGCGTGGAAACGACAACCGTCGCGACCAGTGACCTCGTGGTTACGGTTGAGGTCGATGGCACCAGCCGCATAAGGGAAGTGTTCCAGGTCTCGGTGCCGGTCGCCGGGCGGCTGACGCGGGTGGGCCTGCATGCCGGGGACGGCGTCGAGGAAGGCCAGACGCTGGCATCGATCCAGCCGGTCGATCCCGGACTGCTCGACGAGCGCTCGCGTCGCATCGCGGAAGCCGCGGTGCAGGCAGCGCTGGCGGGCATTGCCGTGGCCGAGGTGGGCCTGGCCCAGGCCGAGACCAACAGCGCCTTTGCCCAGGCAGAACGGGAGCGGACCACCACACTGGCGGAACGCGGGCTGGTCTCGACGCAGGCGGAGCAGCGGGCGGTCCTGGCTGCCGAGACGGCGCAGAAGAGCGTCGAGGCGGCGCGCGCCACGCTGGTGATGCACCAGCGGGAGCTGGAAAGCGCCCAGGCCGCGCTGATCGAGGGGGGCAGCGCGCCGACCGGGGCGTGCTGTGTCGACGTGAAATCGCCGGCGAGCGGACAGGTGCTTTCGGTTCTGGCCGAGAGTGAACAGGTGATGCAGGCGGGCACGCCCCTGATGGTCATCGGCGATCCGGACGACCTGGAGGTGCAGGTGGATGTGCTGTCCAATGACGCGGTGCGCATCGTCACCGGCGCGCCGGCAAGCATCGAAGGATGGGGCGGGGACCCGCTGCGTGCCGAGGTCGTGCTGATCGACCCCATGGCCGTGACCAAGGTGAGCGCCCTTGGAATCGAAGAGCAGCGGACGGGGGTAACCCTGCGCTTCCTCGACGGACCCGAAAGCAGGCCCGGCCTTGGCCATGGCTATCGCGTCACCGCCAGTATCGTGGTGTGGGAGGGCAAGGATCTCGTGACCATTCCGCTCGGCGCGCTGTTCCGCAGCGGGCAGGACTGGTCGGTCTTCGTGGTGGAGGACGGGGTTGCGCGCCTCCGGATATTGACGCTTGGACAGCGCAATGCCGAGCTGGCGGAGGTGGTCAGCGGGCTCGCGCCCGGCGAGACGGTCATCATCCACCCCGGCGACAATGTTGCCGATGGTCGGGCGGTGACGCCATGGAACTGACGCAAGTCGGGCCCCTCTCCTTTCCGGTCGTGCGGTAGGCGGCGATGGAGCAAACCGATCTCCTCAGCCGTCTCGGCGTCGCCCTCGCCATCGGCCTGCTGGTCGGGCTGGAACGGGGCTGGAGCCAACGCGGCCACGAAGACCACCGGCGAGCCGCCGGCTTTCGCACCTTCGCGCTGTCGGGCCTGCTGGGCGGAGTGGCCGCGCTGATATCGGCCAGCACCGGTGGCGTCGTGCTGGGCCTCATCTTTGTCGCCTATGCGGGGGTGTTCGCCGCCTTCCACTGGCTGGAGGCCACGGTGGACCAGGATGTGAGCGTCACCTCGGTGATCGCCGGCCTGCTCACATTCCTGCTCGGCTCGCTGGCCGTGCTGGGGGACATCGGGGTTTCGGTGGCGGGCGCCGTGGCGATGACGGCGCTGCTTGCCTTCCGGGAGCAGCTGCACCGCTGGGTCAAGACCCTGACCTGGGCGGAGATCAGCTCGGTTCTCATCCTGCTGGCGATGACCTTCCTGCTGCTGCCGCTGCTGCCGAACCGGACGATCGACCCATGGGGGGCGATCAATCCCTACGAGGTCTGGTTGCTCACCATCCTGATCGCCGCGGTGTCCTTCATCGGCTATGTAGCGGTGAAGATCTTCGGCGATCGCATGGGCATATTGCTCGCGGCGGCCTTCGGGGGGCTGGCGTCATCCACGGCGACAACGCTCGCGCTGGCCCGGATGAGCAAGGAGCGGCCGGAATCGGCCCGGCTGCTGAGCGCCGGGATCCTCCTGGCGGGCGTTGTGATGATGGCGCGGGTGGCGGGCATTACCCTGCTGCTCAACGCCCCGCTGGCAAGCCAGACCATCGGGCCGATTGCGGCGGCCGGCGCCCTCCTCGGGCTGGGCGCATTCCTTTTGACGCTGGGCCATGGCGGGCCGACCGATCCACTGACCACCACCAGGAATCCGCTGGCGATAGACACGGCGCTCAAGCTGGGCGCGGTGATTGTCGCCGTCATGCTGGCGGCCGGCTATCTGCGCACGGTCCTGGGCTCGGCCGGGGTGGTGCTGGTGGCGGCGGTGTCCGGGATCGTGGATGCCGACGCGCTGACAATCTCGATGGCACATATGGGCGGGAACGGGGTGGAGCTGCGGGTCGCCGCCCAGGCGATCATGGTCGGGGTTGCCGTCAATACCGTCACCAAGGCCGTGCTGGCCTTTTCAGTCGGAGACCGGGGCCTTGGCCTGACTGTCGCCGCCGGGAGCCTGGCCGCGCTCGCGGCAGGTCTTGGTGTCGCACTGGTGGCGGCCTGACGGCCCGGCCATGGAGGGCGCGACCCATCGTTCGATGGCTTGATCCGGGTCAAAGACACTCGGCCTGGCGACCGGCACCCTGCGACAAGAGCTTCCGAGAGGCCTCGTGATGAAACCACTTCGCGTTGCAGCATTGGCTGGCCTAGTCGTCCTGGTGGTCGCAGGCGTGACGATCTATCTGTCCTTCGCGGCTGATATGCGAAAGGCCTATGCCGCAATCACCGGCCGGAGCGCGATTGTCGAGACGGCCGCGGGGCCGATCGAATATGCGGAGGCCGGGACTGGGCCCGACCTGCTGACCATTCACGGCGCGGGCGGCGGGTTCGACCAGGGGCTTGAGAATGCCGCGTCCATGCTGGGCACGGGCTTCCATCTGGTTTCGCCCTCCCGCTTTGGCTATCTCGCGACCCCAGCGCCACAGGACGTGTCGCCCGCCGCCCAGGCCGACGCCCATGCCGCCCTGCTTGATGCGCTGGATATCGAGAGGGCTGTCATCCTGGGGGTTTCGGCCGGGACCCGGTCGGCGCTCGAGCTGGCGCTGCGTCACCCCGACCGGGTGAGCGCGCTGGTTCTGGTGGTGCCGGCCACCTATGCCGCAGACATGGTGCCCCTAGAGACGCAGCGGGAGGCGGACTTTCCCTTCGTGCTGTGGCTCGTCAATGCCGGGGCCGATTTCGCCTGGTGGGCACTTGAGCATGTTTCGCCGGATACGCTGATCCGCTTCATCGGCGTCCCCCCGGAACTGGTGCACGACGCCTCTCCCGCCGAGCAAGAGGCGGTGATGACGATGGTGCGGAGCATCGAGCCGCTGTCGGCGCGGTTTGCCGGCATCAACATTGACAGCAATCCCGACCTGACCGAGCGGCCGCTGGAGAGCCTGGCCGTCCCCACGCTGCTGATCACCGCAAAGGACGATCTGTTCAACACCTGGCCCTCTGCAGAGTACGCGGCGGCGCACATTCCCGGCGCACGGCTCATCGTCTACGATAGGGGCGGACACTTGCTGGTGGGCCATGGCGAGGCGGTGCGCAAGGAGATCGCGGATTTCCTGGCCGAGGCCGGGGTAGCGGCTGGCAGGGACTAGTCGGGTTTGGGGGAAGTGGCGGAGAGGATGGGATTCGAACCCACGAGACCCTTTTGAGATCTGCGCCCTTAGCAGGGGCGTGCCTTCGGCCACTCGGCCACCTCTCCGTCACCGGGTGGATAGCGGGCGGGGTGAGGCATGGCAAGCGGTTTTTGGCCCGCTGGGGATAGTGGCCCGGTTTGCAGGGGCCGGGTCCGGTTGGTGCCGGACCCGACTGGTTGAGATCAACGCTGGTTGAACAGAATCTTCTGGGCGTCCTTGTCCTCGGCCAGGCTCTTGGCGGGGACATCCTTGCCCCAGGCCAAGCCGCGGGCGACGGCCGGACGGGCGTTGAGGCGCTCGATCCAGGCCAGGGCATTGGGGTATTCGGCCCGGGTGATGTTATAGCGCTCCCAGGACTGGGCCCAGCCAATGGAAGCGATGTCGGCGATGGAATAATCGCCGGCTATGTAGTCGCGGCCCTCGAGCTGGGTGTTGAGCACGCGGAACAGGCGATGGGTCTCGTCGGTGTAGCGCTTCATCGCATAGGGGATTTTCTCGGGCGCATAGACGTTGAAGTGGTTGTTCTGGCCCAGCATGGGGCCGAAGCCGCCGACCTGCCAGAACAGCCATTCATCGACCTTGACCTGCTGGCGCAGGTCTTCGGGATAGAACTGGCCGAACTTGATGCCGAGATACTTGAGGATGGCGCCCGACTCGAAGATCGCGATCGGCGCCCCGCCCGGGCCCTCGGGATCGACAATGGCCGGGATCTTGTTGTTGGGCGAGATGGCCAGGAATTCCGGCTTGAACTGGTCGCCCTTGCCGATATCGATGCGGTGATAGGTCCACGGCACGCCCAGTTCCTCGAGCATGATATGGACCTTCTGCCCGTTTGGCGTGGGCAGCGAATAGGCTTCGATCGGCTGGGTCTGAGTGGTCATTGCCGGTTCCATTGTTGATTTGATGCGTCAAACTATCGGCATTTGACGATGAAGGGCAAGGCAACAAAATTCGTTGCCCTGCCCATATGTAGCTCATCATGCCCGCTTGAGGATCATCTGTGGATTGCCATTGCCCCGCAGCGCCGAGGAGATGCCGTGCCTGTCGATGGTGGACACGACGCGGTGGCGCAGGGCCGCGAACATGAAGGTGGGCGTGACATTGACGGGGGTGTCGAAGGTCACGGTCACCGTCATGTGCTGCATGTCGCCCAGGAGCTGGACGCCGATGAGCAGGCCGGTAAAGGGCTGATCGAGATAGAGCCCCTTGACCCGCATGCCGACCTGGAAGGGCACGGCCACCCGATCGGGCAAGGCGGCGCGGGCAGTGTTCCAGTCGCGATAGCCATGGGCGCGGGCGACGGCTTCGAGCGCGGCGCCATGCGACAGGGTTTCGCCGGCCAGGGCGCGCTCCTGACGGAGGGACTTGGCTTCGGATTTCAGGGTCTGGGCGGAAGGGGTGTCGAGTGAAAACGACATGACGAGGTCCTCTCATGCAAATGGGGCGACTGTTTCCATGGGGGCTCGCTTTGCCATGATGCGCCTTGCAGGGGATGAACCGGAGTTCGTTCTCATGCGCGGAGACTGGACTTCACCATCGGAAATGCTTCCGGCGAGCGGCGGGTGCCAGCGACCTGAGCCGGATATGTGCGCGACGGGGCGCTTTGTCAACGGCATGGCGGGCATGCGATCAATCGCGGTGATGGGGTGATCAGCGATTTGTGTTGGGCGAACTGATGCGACCAGCGTATGTGCGCAGACCAAGACCCCAACCCGACCTCCCCCTGAAGGGGGAGGAGAAGAGGCCCGTGACCATGATCGAAACACTGTTCCTGTTGATTGCCGGCCTATTGGGCGGGGCGGTCAATTCGCTGGCGGGCGGAGGGTCGTTCATCGTGTTTCCGGCCCTGCTGTTTGTCGGGGTGCCGCCGGTGATCGCCAATGCGTCCAACACCTATGCGGCCCTTCCCGGCTATGTGAGCGGGACGGTGGGCTATTGGCATGCCATGGCCAAGCACAAGGACAGGCTGGTGCTCTATGCCATCATGGCGGCGGTGTTCGGCTATGTGGGTGCCGAGCTGCTGCTGGTGGTATCGGACGAGCTGTTTTCGCTGGTGGTGCCCTGGCTGATGGGCTTTGCCGTGCTGCTGTTCATCTTCGGCAACCGGATCAATGGCCTGGTCGCGTCGCTGCATGGCGGGCGGCGGGGGATGAAGGTGCTGGGCCAGGCGCTGCTGATGGCGTTCCTTGCCGGCGTCTGCGTCTATGGCGGGTTCTTCAATGCCGGGCTGGGCATTCTGCTGCTGGCCTTTCTCGCCACGGCGGGGATGAGCGACATCCATGCCATGAACGGGCTCAAGCTCTATATCTCGGCCATCGTGGCGCTGGTGGCGGTGGCGCGGTTTGCGCTGAGCGAGTCGATCGACTGGTATCACGGCTCGATCGCGCTGGTGGGCGTCGTGATCGGCGGCTATCTGGCGGCCAAATATGCGCATCACATTCCGACACAATGGATTCGGATGGCCGTGATTGTCTATGGGGTGTTCATGACCGGGTATTTCTTCTGGGGGGCTTACGCCTAGTCCCCGCCATTCGGGCATAGCCCTCATGGCCTTCTTGGCTTGAAAGGCTCCACCGGAGCCTTTCATCCGCTGCGCGGATCGCCGGCGAAGTCACCTCAAATCGCTCCACTGGAGCGATTTGCCCGCTGGGACGGCTCTAAGCCCGCCTGATCCAGACCGCGGCGTCGTGGAAGGCAGCGCCGCCGAAGGGGGGGGCGGGCGTGGCGTTGGTGAGGGTGTTGATGCCCCTGCCCCCGCGATGGGCCTTGTTCTGGTGCAGGCCCTCGGCGATGAGGACGCCGGTGGGCAGGCCGGTGCGGATGCGGGCAGTGAGGTCGACCGAACCGCGGCGATTGCCGAGGGTGACGAACTGGCCCTCTTCGATGCCGAGACGGGCGGCGTCATCGGGATGGATGAAGACCGAGGGCACGCCTTCGCGCTTCCGGCTGCCGGGCGTTTCGTTGAAGCTTGAATTGAGGAAGGCGCGGGCCGGGCTGGTGGCGAGGCGGAACGGGTGCTCGGCATCGGTGGCCTCGGTGATAGCCCAGTGGTCGGCGAAGCGCGGCATGTCGGCCGGGTCGCAGGTCCAGAGATAGCCCTTTCTGTCGGCGACATCCTGCCAGTTCGGGGCGAAGCGGAAGCGCTGGTCGGGCCAGGCGAAACCATCGGCAAAACGAGCCGCGGCGTCGGGGCGTTCGCGATCGACGAAGCCGGTCTTTTCCACTTCATCGAGCGCGGGATAGCTGGAGCGACGGAAGGTTTCGGCGACGACGTCGCGGTCCGCCATGTGGAAGCTCTCGTCTTCGAGGCCGAGGCGCAGGGCCAGGGCGTTGATGACTTCGTGGTTGGAGCGGGTCTCGCCGGGACGCTGGATCAGCGCGGGGCCGTAGAGCACGCGGGTATGGCCGCCGCGGGTGTAATAGTCGTTATGTTCGAGGAACATGGTGGCGGGCAGGACGATGTCGGCCAGTTCGGCCGTCTCGGTCATGAACTGCTCATGCACGACGAGGAAGAGGTCGTCGCGGGCGAGACCCCGGCGGGTCAGCGTCTGGTCGGGGGCGACAGCGGCGGGATTGGTGTTCTGGACGATCATGGCCCTGACCGGACCGCCCTGCTTGAGCGCCCTCGGGTCGCCAGTCAGGATCGGGCCGATCTCGGACATGTCGAGCCAGCGCGGATCGCCCTTTTGCAGATGCGTGCCGGTGAGGCGGGACTTGTCGAGTTTCCAGGTGCCCGAATTGGAGTGGAAGGCACCGCCGCCGCGATGCTGCCAGGCGCCTGTCATGGCAGGAATGCAGAGGGCGGCATGCATGGCGGTGGAGCCATTGCGCTGGCGGGTGAAGCCATAGCCGAGGCGGAAATAGGAGCGCGGCGTGGTGCCGACGAGATGGGCGAAGGCCTCGATCTCGGCCACGGTCAGGCCGGTGATTTCGGCGGCCCATTCGGGCGTCCTGCCGGCGAGGTGGGCTTCGAAATCGGGCCCGAAATCGGTGTATTTGGCCATATAGGCGCGGTCGGCCAGACCATCGCGCAGCAGGACATGCATGACGGCGACGGCCAGCGCGCCATCGGTGCCGGGGCGGAGGATCAGGCCCAGATCGGCCTGGGCCATGGTGGCGGTCTGGTAGATGTCGATGACGACGACCTTGGCCTTGCGCTCCTTTTTGGCGCGCATGGCATGGGTCATGACATTGACCTGGGTATGCACGGCATTGGTGCCCCAGATGACGACGCAGTCGCTCTCGGCCATCTGCTCGGGATTGACCCCGCCGAGCATGCCGGTGCCGGCGATGTAGCCAGGCCAGGACGTGCCGGTGCAGATGGTGTCATATTGGCGGGAATAGCCCTTGGCGGCGCGCAGGCGGTCGATGCCGTCGCGATGCACATGGCCCATGGTGCCGGCATAATAGTAGGGCCAGATGGCCTCGGCGCCGTGCTCGGCTTCGATCTGGGTGAAGCGGGCGGCGATCTCGTCGAGGGCTTCATCCCAGGAGATCCGGGCGAACTGGCCGCTGCCCTTGGGGCCGGTGCGGCGGAGCGGGTGCAGCAGGCGCTCCGGATGGTGCACGCGCTCGGCATAGCGGGCGACTTTTTCGCAGATGACGCCGGCGGTATAGGGATCATCCTTGGCGCCACGCACCCGGCCGATGGTGGCATTGTCGATGATGTCCACATCCAGCGCGCAGGCGGATGGGCAATCATGCGGGCAGACCGAACGGGCGGTACGGAGGGCGACGGGCTGGTTCATGGGTGGAGATTAGCGGAGGGCCGGACCGCGCTCAATTGAATTGGGGTGATGCCGGGCATTTGCGGCGTGAATGGGCGTGCGGAGGCGCCGCCTGGGTCGCGGTTGTCAAAAACGAGCGGGCCCCGAGGCGGATGCCGCCTCTGGAAATTTAAAAAACGAGACGGTAGTCGCCTCGGGGTGCCGGTTTTTGGAACAGTCCCGGTTATCGCGCAGCATGATCGCTCGCCATGCTGCGGCCAGGTCTCGAACCTGCGCGAGAGGCAAAGCCCGCGCCCGGCTCACCCCAGCCACTGTTCGCCTGCAGGCCGCCCGTGCGGGGTGATGGGCAGGAGTGTGCCACAGGTTTTGGGGAGGGGGATAAGCGTGGGGATAAGTTGGGGGGCTCGATGCCGCAGTCGACAGGGATCAAGGGTGGGTGTGGTTTGGCCCCGATATCCGGGCTCCCGTCACCCCCTCCCATCCTTCTCACCTCAAATCGCTCCACTGGAGCGATTTGCCCTTCGGGACGGATCGGAGCCCATCAAGGGGGAGGTGCCGTCCCGTGGGTGGGGTAGCATCGTGCGCCCGTCGTTCGGCAAGAGAAGAGCCCTCGGGTCGAGCACGAGGGTGACGTGCGGTGGGTGGGGTACGCCCTGCCATTCGAGCGCAGCTCTCATGGCCTCTGAACCCAAAATCGCTCCACTGGAGCGATTTTGCCTTCGGCCGGCTCAGAGCGAGGCAAAGGCCTTGGTGGAGGTTTCGGCGTTGCGGCGGGCGCGGTTGGTGGCGTGGATGGCCAGCTGGGCGGCGCCGGAGTGGAACTGGGAGAAGGTGACGCGCTGGGCATCGTGCGTGGCGATGGTGACGCCGCGCCAGCAGGGCCGGACGGCGCGGACGTCGGACCAGGCGATGCGGGTTTCGCGGCCGAGGGCGCTGCGGTGCTCCAGCACGGAATTGTTCCAGCGCACCTTGGTGAAGAGCCCGCCAAGGCCGATGGCGACAGCGCCCGAACCCAGCATGACGGAGGCGATGAAGGTGGCCACCATCTGGGTGGCTTCAACGTGCCGCGTGCCACCGATGACGATGATGGCGCTCATCAGCACCACGGCGAGAGCCGCCGCGCCGTAGCAGGCAAAATATTCCACCATGGAGGGGCGCAGTTCGGACCAGCCATCGACGCTGACGGCTTCCTCGCTCTGGACCAGGCGCAGGGCCAGGAAAGCGGCATAGCCAAAGGCAACCACCCCAGCGGCGCGGGCGAGCGGCAGACCTTCGGTGAGGGGGATGTATTTGAGGGCGATGAGGGAAACGATTACGAATAGTGGCAAAGCCACTTCCTGCCAGCGCAAAGGCACTATTGCTCTCCAACTGTGAACTTGGGGGGCCGGCGACGCGAATTCGGCATTCCTGTGTCGCGAATCTAACAAGCCACGCTGATTTGGCCATTAACAAAATGGGGAGCGGGCCGGTTCGCGTGGAACTTCAACTTTTTTGTCACAGTCCCGGCGCTGAGAAGATGATTCAAGGCGCCGGCAAAGTGATTCAGGCCGGCGCCTCAAACATTTGAAATATCAAGAGAAAAGCTTGAGGCCGACGATGCCGGCGACGATCATGCCGATGCAGGCCAGGCGCGCCACGGTCGCCGGATCGCCAAAGAGATACATGCCAAGCAGCGCCGTGCCGACGGTGCCGATGCCGGTCCAGATGGCGTAGCCGGTGCCGACCGGCAGATCGCGCAGGGCCAGACCGAGCAGGATGACGCTGACGATCATGGCCGCGACAGTGAGCGCCGTGGGAACGAGTCGGGTGAAGCCGTCGGTATATTTGAGGCCGATGGCCCAGCCCATTTCGAACAGGCCGGCAATGATGAGGTAGACCCAGGCCATGGGGATGACTCCTGAAAGGCGGGTCGTCCCGGCCGAAAGACATGCACCCGAGGTCGTCCTGGGCGGAGTGGTGATAGGACAAATGGGCACAAAGGTGAAGTGCCGCAAGGGCAGATCAGATGTGCCGGCGGGGACTAGCCGGGCGGCAGGTCGATGCCTTCGCGGGCGCAGAGGGCGGCCATGGCGCTGCCGGGCGCGGGAAGCGGCATGTCGGCGCGGCCGCGGCGGGTGAGCTGGCTGCGCCAGAGGTGGATGGCGAGGGTCTCGGGCCTGATGGCGGGATCGACGCTGGAGCCGGGCGTCATCAGCGCCGGGATATCCTCATAGGGGATGGGATAGAGCACGCTGCTGGGCAGGACGCGTGACGCCAGGCCGCGGCGCGCGACATAGTGGGTGAGCGCCATGGGGCCGGTGGCGCCATATTGCATGTCTTCTGGGGCAATCTTCTCGCCGAAAAGGCGGCGGACCGCGACCTCGATGCGGCGGACAGGCGGCAGATGCGGCTCGAACAGGGGCCGCTCGGCCTGGGTGAAGATGGCCAGCAGATCATCGAGCAGCGGCGCATCGGCCGGGATATGCAGCACGGCGCCGTTCACCGAGCCGGGCCGCTCATAAGCCATGAGATAATCGGGCGGCCCCTCGATGGGGCGTACGCAATAGACGTCGAGATCGGCATAGACGCCCCTGCCCTGCCTGAGGGCCATCATGCGGAAATAGTCCGAGAAGACGCCGGGCGTGCCCTTGCCCTTGTAGAAGACCAGCTTGTCACGCGGCAGCACCTTGGCGGCGTCGCGCGCGACGGCGCCGGCGGGCAGGCCGGGCACGGGATCGAAGGAATAGACCTCGACCGTGTGCCCGTGCCGGTGGAAGGAGGCGATCGAGAGCGCCTCCAGCCAGCTCATGGGGCCATGCCAGAAGCTCACAATGGTGGGTAGAGTCATTGCGTCACGGTGCTCGCCAGAGTTCAGACCTGCGGCTTGCGCTTGGGCTTGTGGTCCTTCTTGGCAGGCTTTTCCTTCTTGGCAAAGGGCGCGCCTTCGGCAGGCTTGCCGGCCCATTTGGGCTTGCCCTTGTCCTTGCTGGGCGGCGCCTTGTTGACCTTGGGCGGCCGCGGCTTGTCGAAATCGGGCCTGGGGGCACGCGGGGCTTCGGCCTCGGCGGGGTTCCAGCCACCGGTGGCAGGAGGAGCCTCCAGATCATCCGGACGCAGACCGGCCGAGCCATAGCGGGCCTGACGATCGGCGCGGCCGGGGCGCGGCGCGTCGGGATCGAAGCGCTCGACCGGGCCTGGCGGGCGACGCTGGCTGGGCGGAGGGCCGGCGCGGCGTTCGCCCGGACCATCGACGGGCGCAATGGTGACGCCACGTTCGCCGCTACCATTCTTTTCGACGCTGCGGGCAAAGGCATCGGCCTTCTGGGCGGCGACCTCGAAGATGGATTCGGTATCGAAGATTCGGATCGAGCCAATGGCGGTCTTGGTGACGCCGCCGGCCTTGCACAGCATGGGCAGCAGCCAGCGCGGCTCGGCCTTGTGCTTGCGGCCAACGGTGACCTTGAACCAGGTGCCGCCCTCGAACTTTTCGCGCGTGCGCGGGTCCTTGTCGCCGGGCTTGTCGAAGACCGGGGCGTCGGAGACATCCTCGGGGGCGGGACGGGCGGCCAGCTGCTGGCGCAGATAGGCGGCAGCAATGGCCTCAGGCGTGTAGCGCGCCAGAAGCTGGGAGACGAACTCGGCCTCTTCCTCGCCGACCGGCTGGGTCAGCCCCTCGGCGGTGAGGATGCTCTCGCGGTAGCGGGCCTCGATTTCCTCGGCGGAAGGCGGGGCCATCATGGTGACGTCGAGGCGGGCCGTCTTGAGGATGCGCTGGGCGACGGCCCGGCGATGCATCGGCGCGATGATGACGCAGGTGCCCTTGCGCCCTGCCCGGCCGGTGCGGCCCGAGCGGTGCAGCAGCGTATCGGCATTGGTGGGCAGATCGGCGTGGATGACGAGATCCAGGTTGGGCAGGTCGATGCCCCGGGCGGCGACGTCGGTGGCGACGCAGATGCGGGCGCGGCCATCGCGCATGGACTGCAGCGCATTGGTGCGCTCGGACTGGCTGAGCTCGCCGGAGAGGGTGACGACGTCAAAGCCTCGGTTGTGCAGGCGCGCCGAGAGGTGCTTCACGCCCTCGCGGGTGGAGGCGAAGACGATGGTGTTGACGGCCTCGTAGTAGAGCAGCGTGTTGATGATGGCGTTTTCGCGCTCGGCGGAGGGGACAAGCATCAGCTTGTAGTCGATGTCGGCATGCTGCTCGGTGCCGCTGGAGGCAGCGACGCGCAGGGCATCGCGCTGGAAGGTCTTGGCCAGCTGGGCGATGGGCTTGGGAACAGTGGCCGAGAACAGCAACGTACGACGGTCTTCGGGAGCAGCGTCGAGGATGAATTCGAGGTCTTCGCGGAAGCCCAGGTCGAGCATTTCATCGGCTTCGTCGAGCACGACGGCGCGCAAAGCCGACATGTCGAGGGCGCCGCGGGTGATGTGATCGCGGAGGCGCCCCGGCGTGCCGACGACGATATGGGCGCCGCGTTCGAGGGCGCGGCGCTCGGTGCGCGCATCCATGCCGCCGACGCAGGAGGCGGTGCGGGCGCCGGTTTCGGCATAGAGCCATTCGAGTTCGCGCTGCACCTGGAGGGCCAGCTCGCGGGTCGGGGCGATCAGCAGCGCGAGCGGCGCGCCGGTTTCGGTGAAGCGTTCGGCATCGCCCAGCAGGGTCGGCGCGATCGCCATGCCAAAGGCAACGGTCTTGCCCGAGCCGGTCTGGGCGGAAACGAGCAGGTCGCGCCCGCTGGTCTGGTCTTCGATGATGGCGGCCTGGACCGGCGTCAGCGTCTCATAGCCTTTGGCGGCGAGGGCGCGGGCAAGCGGGGCAAGGATGGTATCAGGCAGGGACATTACTGGCTTTCTGGACGCCGCCAAACATTGGCGTCATGGCCGCATGGGGCGGGAGGCCCGGTTTGCGGATGGAATTTGAGGTCGAGGCCATGGTGGTTGGACACACCATAGCACAAACAAGCAAAAAGGCCGCCCGGCGGGCGGCCTAGGATTCGAGTGCATTGCGCGGCCGGTCCGGCCCTTCGCATGGCTCAGGGCGTTCGCCCCTCAAATCGCTCCACCGGAGCGATTTGCCGGCTGGCAAGAGCCAGCCGTCAGGTCTCACCCAACCAGTTCGTCGTCGTTGAAGAAGAACTTGATTTCCTGGGCGGCGGTTTCCGGGGCGTCGGAGCCGTGGACCGAGTTTTCGCCGATCGAGAGGGCGAATTCCTTGCGGATGGTGCCGGGAGCGGCGTTTTCCGGATTGGTGGCGCCCATCACTTCACGGTTCTTGAGGATGGCGCCTTCGCCTTCCAGGACCTGGACGACGACGGGCGACGCGATCATCTGCTCGACCAGCTCGCCGAAGAAGGGGCGTTCCTTGTGGACCGCGTAGAAGCCTTCGGCCTGAGCGCGGGTCATGTGGATCTTCTTGAGGGCGATCGGGCGGAGACCGGCTTCCTCGAACTTGGCGATGATCTTGCCGATGAGATTGCGGCGGACGGCATCGGGCTTGATGATGGAGAAGGTGCGTTCGAGCGCCATTGGGTCGATCCTTGAATGGGTCTGTTGGGAAGGTGGCGCCTTGTAGCGGGAGACTGCGACGGAGGCAAGACGGGTGGCGGCCAATGCTGGCCGCCACGATTGCAGGGGTCAGTCCTCGTCGACGCGGTCGGTGCCGGTCGCCATGACCGTGCCGTCGGGAGCCAGCAGGGTGACATCGACATGGGTGACGGTTTCGTCGGCTTCGATGGCCTGCTCGACCTCGATTTCCACCGCCTGCATGGTGCAGACTTCCGCGGTGCTCGTGGTGGGGAAGGTCACCGAAAGCGTGCCATCGACGAGCTCGCCCAGTTCTGCGGTGCCGACCTCTTCGCAGGCGCCGCCGGTATATTCGAACTCGATCTTGACCTGGCTGGCATTGAGCCGATCGGCGTCGAGATCATCAAGGGTGCGCGCCTCCTGGGCATGGACCATGCCGGGGATAACGGAGAGGGTGGCAAGGGCGAGAACAAGCTTCATCGAGGTCATGGACGGTCCTTTCTGGTTGGACAGGCATAACGCCCGACAGAGAAAGTGGCTCCAGCGGGGACGGCAGCCATGCCGTAAAGCCGGTTGCCATGACCGGCGCTTAACTCTATCCAACCGCAAACACTTCGTTGCAGGCTTGGGGCCACGGTTTTGCCGTCGCCAGCGTGAGCCCGCCTTCCACAGATTGCCGCATCATGCTGACCATCACCAACCTCACCTATCGCATCCAGGGCCGCGAGCTGTTCGAAGACGCGTCGGTGGTGCTGCCGACCGGCTCCAAGACGGGCTTCGTGGGCAAGAACGGGACGGGCAAGACCACACTGTTCCATTTGATCCAGGGGCATATCTCGCTGGATTCAGGCTCGATCGAGCTGAACAAGAAAGCGCGGATCGGGGCGGTGGCGCAGGAAGCGCCGGCCGGCAATGAGAGCGTGCTCGACGTCGTGCTGGCAGCCGACAAGGAGCGGACGGCGCTGATGGCGGAGGCCGAGACGGCCACCGACCCGGACCGGATCAGCGAGATCTATATTCGCCTGGCCGATATCGACGCGCATTCGGCCGAGGCGCGGGCCTCGTCCATTCTCAAGGGCCTGGGCTTCGAGCAGGACCGGCAGAATGCGCCGACGCATGAGCTGTCGGGCGGCTGGCGCATGCGCGTGGCGCTGGCCGGCGTGCTGTTCAGCCAGCCCGACCTGCTGCTGCTCGACGAGCCGACCAACTATCTCGATCTTGAAGGCACGCTGTGGCTGGAAAAGTACCTCGCGACCTATCCCTATACCGTCTTCATGATCAGCCATGATCGCGACCTGCTGAACAAGTCGGTCAACTCGATCATCCATCTCGAGCATCGCAAGCTGACCTTCTACAAGGGCAATTACGACACGTTCGAAACCACGCGTCGCATGCAGATGGAGCTCAACAACAAGGGGCGCGACAAGGCGCTGGACCAGGTTGCGCATCTGCAGAAATTCGTCGACCGCTTCAAGGCCAAGGCGAGCAAGGCCAAGCAGGCCCAGTCGCGCATGAAGATGATCGAAAAGCTCAAGCCACCGGCAGCCATGTTCGATGAATATTCGGCGCCATTCACCTTCCAGCAGCCCAAGGCCGAGCAGGCGACGCCGATGATCACGCTGGACGGCGTGTCGGCGGGCTATGGCGACAAGACCATCCTGCGCCACATCAACATGCGGATCGATCCGGGTGACCGCATCGCGCTGATCGGCGTCAACGGCAACGGCAAGTCGACCTTCGCCAAGCTACTGGCCGGCGACATCAAGCCGATGGGCGGCAGCTTCGGCAAGGGCAAGAAGCTGGAAATCGCGCATTTTGCGCAGCACCAGATGGACAAGCTCAAGCCGGACTGGACGCCGTTCGAGCATGTGGTCGAGCTGATGCCGACGGACAGCGAGGCCAAGCGCCGCTCGCGGCTGAGCCAGATGGGCCTGACCAAGTCGCGCATGGATACGCTGGCCAAGAACCTTTCGGGCGGCGAGCGCGCCCGCCTGCTGATGGGCCTGATCACCTTTTCAGGCCCGGGCATGATGATCCTCGACGAGCCGACCAACCATCTCGATATCGACAGCCGCGACGCGCTGGTGCATGCGCTCAACGATTATGAAGGCGCCGTGCTGATCATCAGCCACGATCGCCACCTGATCGAGGCGACCTGCGACACGCTGTGGATCGCCGAAGGCGGCACGATCCGCGAGCTGGACGAGGATCTCGACAGCTACCAGCGCAGCATCACCTCCACCAAGGAGGGCAAGGGCGGCAGTGGCGTCAGCAAGGCGGATCGCAAGGCCAACAAGGCCGAGGCGGCAGCCCGCCGGGCCGAGATTGCGCCGCTCAAGAGCTCCATCAAGGACGCGGAAACCAAGATTGCCCGCCTCAAGGTGGAAATCGGCAAGATCGACGCGCAGCTCGAGGACCCCAAGGTCTACAATGGGCCGCCGGACCGGATGATCGCCCTGGGCAAGGACAAGGCGCGCTTCAGCGCCGACCTTGAGGCCACCGAAGAGCAGTGGCTGGCGCTGAGCGCCGAGCTCGAGAGCGTCGAACGCGCATGAGCAGGCTGGCCGCCAGGGACGTGATCGAGACGCTGGGCATGCAGCGGCACCCCGAGGGCGGCTGGTATGTGCAGACCTTCGAGGATGCCGAACAGGCGGACGGCCGGACACGGTCCACGGCCATCTACTATCTGCTCGAAGCGGGCGAGGCATCGCATTGGCACCGGGTCGACGCGGTGGAGGTGTGGCACTGGTATGCCGGGGCGCCGCTGCGGCTGCGCCTTTCTGACGGGAAGCATGTGGATGAGCACATGCTGGGAAGCGACCTCGCGGCCGGCCAGCGCCCGCAGGTGATCGTGCCGCGTGCGGCCTGGCAGGCGGCGGTGAGCACGGGCGAGTGGACGCTTGTCGGTTGCACGGTGGCGCCGGGATTCCAGTTTTCCGGCTTCGAGCTGGCGGAGGCCGACTGGGCGCCGGGAAAGGATTAACCGGAGTGGGGCCAGTCGGTTGACAGTTGATGCCCCCTGCCCTTTGCTGGCGGCCTGAATAGACGAAAGTGCGTGATGCGCCCTGTTGCCAAGCTGCTTGCTGCCTTATCCCTGTGCATGCTCTGCCTTGCAGGTGCGGTGCAGGCGCAGGAACTGACCAAGAAGCAGCGCGCTGCCGTCCATCGCTTTGCCTACAATAACAGCCTGTTCGTGCTGTATCACGAGCTGGGCCACCTGCTGTTCCACCAGTTCGACATGCCCGTGCTGGGCCGGGAAGAAGACGCGGCGGACAATGTCGCCACCTGGATCCTGCTCAACAAGCGCGGACCGGAGGCAGAGCAGGCGCTGGTCGATGCGGCGGAGGGGTGGATCCTGTCCGGGGTCGCCTATGACAGCGGCGGCAGCGAAAGCGACTATGCGGCCGTGCATAGCCTCGACAAGCAGCGGGCCTACCAGATCGTCTGCCTGATGGTGGGCATGGACGAGACCTCGTTCCGCCCCATCGCCAATGAATTCCGCATCATCCGCGACCGGCAGCAGAGCTGCCAATGGGACTATGACACGGTCGACCGGTCACTGCGGTCGCTGCTGGGCGGGCGCGGCGACAAAAGGGGCACCGAGGTGGTGGTGACCTATCATGATGCGGGGCAGCGCCTGAAGGAAGCGGCCCAGGCCTTCCGGGCCAGCGGCGTGTTCGACCAGGTGGCCGACGAGCTGCGCAGAAACTACAGCCTGGGCAAGACGGTGCAGTTCAACGCCAAGCGTTGCGGGGAGCCCAATGCCTTCTACGATCCGGAAACGATCGAGGTCATCTTCTGCTACGAGCTGATGCAGGACTATATGGATCTCTATTCGGAGAGCCTTGCCAAGGACCTCGAGCCGGCAGCGCCCCAAGTGGAGCCGCGCAAGCAAAAGAAGACTAAGATCGAGGCTAGCTGAAGCCGACGTAGCGTCCGGGCTTGTGATTGGTGGCGATGATCATGTTGAGCACCAGGGCGCCCAGGATCGAATAGATCACGCGGTCGACGGGCAGCACGAAGAAGGCCGAGGCCAGGATCACCGCATCGACGCCGAGCTGGAAATAGCCGGCGCGAATGCCGAAATTGTCCTGCAGGTAGAGCGCCAGAATATTGATGCCGCCAACGCTCGCCTTGTGGCGGAAGAGCGAGAGAATGCCCAAGCCCATCAGCCCGCCGCCGACCAGAGACGCATAGAGCGGTTCGATGCGGGAAATGTCGATCCAGGCGGGTATCTGCGCGGAGAAATAAGAGACCATGCCGACGCAGGCAAAGGTCTTGAGGGCGAAGGGCCAGCCCATGCGCAGCACGGCCAGAATGTAGAATGGCAGGTTGATGGCGAAGAACAGCCAGGCAAAGGGAATGCCGGTGCCATACTGCAGCAGCAGGGCCAAGCCGGCCGTGCTGCCGGTGGTCAGGGTGGCCTGGGCATAGAAGACGATGCCGAGCGATACCAGCATGGTGCCGATGAACATGGCGAAGATGTCTTCATGCAGCTGATGGCGGCTGGGCGTGGCGAGATCGGTGCTCATGCCTTCTTGACCCAGCGGCCGTCGGTTTCCTGCTGCCAATAGGTCAGATCGTTGCCCGGCTTCAAGGCCTTCCAGGCGAGGCGCGCTTCGGCGACCGCATCGGGATCGTGGCCGGAGAACATGTAGACGATGCGCTCATAGCCATCGGCGGACTGGGGCACGGCGCGATCGATGAAAAAGCGCACGGCGGCGCCGTTGGGATTGTCAGTACCGGTCGTGATCAGCACGGGCTGGTGCGCGTCGGTCGTTTCACCCGCCAGACCATGGGCAAGGAAGCTGTCATCGCGGAAGGTCCACAGATGGGCATCGAGCGCCTCGGCGCGCTCGGTGGAGCCGACTTCAACCACGGCCCGCCAGCCGCGCTCCAGGGTCTTTTCCAGAAGCGCGGGAAGGACCGCTTCGAGCGGGCGAACTTCAAGGTGATAGAAGAGGACGTCAGACATGGATGCAGTTAAGCCCTTCATGTGGCCGGGCGGAAGATTGAATCGGCGAATGGGTGGGTTGTCGCGGCTTGTTCCTCCCTTCTCCCCTTGAGGGAGAAGGTGCCCGAAGGGCGGATGAGGGGTTTCTTTCTTGGTCTTCAGCATGGGTGAGCGCAGCACCCCTCACCCGGTTCCGCCGCTAAACGCGGCAGAACCACCCTCTCCCTCAAGGGGAGAGGGGGAGAAGCGCACCCCTAACCCTGGTAATAATCCCTGACCAGCCGATCGAGCAGCGCGACGCCGAAGCCGGGGGCCCAGGAGGTGTTGACTTCGGAGGTCCCTGCCCCAAAGGCCGTGCCGGCGATGTCGAGATGGGCCCAGGGCACGTTGTTGACGAAGCGCTGCAGGAACTGGGCGGCAGTGATCGAGCCGGCGGGGCGGCCGACCGAATTGCGGATATCGGCGAACTTGGACTCGATCATCTTGTCGTAGGCCGGGGCCAGCGGCATGCGCCAGAGCTTTTCGTTGGCGTTGAGCCCGGCATTGAGCAGCTGGATCGAGAGCTCGTCATTGTTGGAGAAGAGGCCGGCATGCTCGTGGCCCAGGGCAACGATGATGGCGCCGGTGAGGGTCGCCAGATTGATCATGAAGCGGGGCTTGAAGCGGTCCTGCGTGTACCAGAGAGCATCGGCGAGCACGAGGCGGCCCTCGGCATCGGTATTGATCACCTCGATCGTCGTGCCGCTCATGGCCTTGACGATGTCGCCGGGCCGGACCGAGCCGCCCGAGGGCATGTTCTCGACGAGGCCGATGACGCCGACGGCGTTGACCGGGGCCTTGCGGGCCGCAAGGGTATGCATCAGCCCGGTGACGGCGGCGGCGCCACCCATATCGCCCTTCATGTCTTCCATATTGGCGGCGGGCTTGATGGAAATGCCGCCGGTATCGAAGACCACGCCCTTGCCGACGAAAGCCAGCGGCGCCGCGCCGACATCGCCGCCGCGCCAATGCATGATGACGAGACGCGCCGGGCGATCAGAGCCCTGGGCAACGCAGAGCAGCGAGCCCATGCCGAGCTTTTCGAGGGCTTCGGGCTCGAGGATTTCGACCTCGACGCCCAGATCGGACAACTGGGCGGCGCGGGCGGCGAATTCGACGGGGCCCAGGATATTGGCCGGCTCGTTGACCAGATCGCGGGCAAGCAATGTGCCTTCGACCGTGGCATTGCGATCGGCGATGGCGGTTTCGGCCGCGGCGGGATCGGCCACATGCAGGGTGACGGCAAGGGCCGCGGGCGCGTCGTCGCTGCGGGCGGACTTGTATTTGTCGAACTTGTAGTGGCGCAGGCGCAGGCCCGCGGCCAGTTCGGCGATGGCGGCGGCGCTGGCCCCTGCTTCGTCCAGGATCACCGAGACCGAACCGGCGCGGGTGGCGGCGAGCTTGTGCATGAGCGAGCCGCCGCGGTCGGTCCAGCCGTTGAGCGGGGCGTCGGCAACGGGCTTGCCGCTGCCCAGCACCAGGAGGCGGCGGCCACCCTTGCCCATGACATCGAGCGCCTGGCCCTGCTTGCCCTTGAAGGCGGCGGCCGCCGCAGTCTCCACCCAATCCAGACCGGTGGCGGCCCAGATGGCGGCGGCGGCGCCCGCGGGCGCGGCGTCTTCAGCGGCGTAGATGATGGTCAAGGGTGCGGCGGCACCGGCAAAGGGGGCGGTACGAATGGAGATGGTCTGGGACATGGAGGGCCTTGATTGGCAAAACGGGCGGGGGCCGAAGACGGCCGCAATGGCTTTACATTGAGGTGTTTCCCGCCCGCGTCAATCCCGCAACAGGGGCGCGGACAAATCGGTGGACGACGCGCTGCGCGCTTGTGTGGCACGGCAAACTGCACCAAGGTCCGGCGCATCTGCGGGACCTGCCTGCGGGCCGGAATAGACTGACCTGACTGCATGAAGAGACTGACCACCTATCTTGCCCGGCTGTTCGTTGCCGACGCGCTGATCCTGTTCGGTGTCGTCTGTTTCCTGCTGTGGCTGGTCAACTGCCTGCGCTCGTTCGACGTGGTCTCGGTCAAGGGGCAGAGCATACTGGTGCTCGGCGTGCAGGCGCTGCTGACCATGCCGCCGCTGGCGATCTCGTTTTTCTATGTGTGCATCGGCATCGGGCTCACCCGGGCGCTGCAGGCGCTGCAGGCCAATCGGGAGCTGCATATCATCCACACCAGCCATGGGCTGGGATCGCTGTGGCGGGCCACGGCTCTGGTCGCCGGGGCGGGCGTGGTGGGGGTGCTGCTGCTCTCGAACTTCATCGAGCCCTATGCCAATCGCCGGCTGAACATCCTCAACGCCAGCGTGGCGGCGGACCTGGTCAGCTCGACACTGCGGCCGGGGCGCTTCACCCAGGTGACGCCAGGCGTGGTGCTGCTGATCGGGGGCCGCGGCAGCGATGGGGAGATCAACGAGTTCTTCGCCGACGACAGGCGCGAGCCGGAGACGCGGCGGACCTACATTGCCGATTCTGCGCGGGTCTCGACCGATGGCGAGAACTACGTGCTCGAGCTGCGCAATGGCACGCTGCAATATACCCAGTCCAACGGGCGGTTCTCCGAAATCTCCTTTGCGCGCTACGACCTCAGCGTGGACCAGCTGTCGCAGCCCGTGGCGCAGACGGACCCGATGCTGGCGGAGGACAGCATATCGCTGATTGCCCAGGCCCTCTCCCGCGGCGAGTGGAGCCCGTCCCTGCTGACCCTGTTGGCCAACCGGGCGGCCGAGGGCCTGCGGGTGGTCGGCATGGCCATGATGGTGCTGGCCATCATGGGCTTTCCGAGCGGACGACGCACGCGGTTCAATGTGCCGATGGAGGCCGTGGTGCTGCTGATCGCCTTCAGCGAACGCGGCCTCAGCGCCTATAGCCCGCTGGGCACGGGGACCGGGGCGCTGCTGCTGATCGTGGTGGCCGGGGGCGCGCTGCTGCTGCGCACGCGGCCGCGGCCCATACCCATGGTGGCGGCACAATGAGCCGGATCGACTGGATCGTGCTCAACCGGCTGGGCAGCCGGATCGGGGTGACCGTACTGGTGTTCTACGGGCTGATCGCGCTGGTCGAGTCGCTCGACACCTGGCGCTTCAACTTCGTGGCGGACAATCACGGGCTGCCCATGGCGGTGGTCATGGTGGCGATGAGCGGGGTCAAGTGGACGATCAAGACCCTGCCCGTCACCGTCTTGATGGGGGCCATTCTCGGCTTCATCGACCTCAAGGCGCGGCATGAACTGACGGTGATCCAGGCCAGCGGCATCTCCATCTGGCGGACGGTGCGCGCGCCGGTCATCGCGCTGGCGGCGGTGAGCCTGCTGGTGGCATTGGGCGTCGAGACGCTGAGCACGCAGATCAACCGCCAGCTCAGCCCGACGCCGCCGGGCCAGGCAGCCATGCTGACGCCGCCAGGCGAGGTCTGGCTCGAACAGCGCAGTGGCGACACGCATTATGTGATGATGGCCACGGGCATGCAGCCGGGTGGCGCGGTCTTGGGCCAGGTAACGCTGTTTCACCTGGGCGAGAGCGATTCTGCGCGGGTGGAGGCCGCCGAGGCGCGGCTGGAGAATGGGCAATGGGTGATGCCCGAGGCCATTGTGCGCAACCCTGACCGGCCGGCGCAGCGGGTGTTCAACTACACGGTGCCGACCAGTTCGTCGGCGACCGAAATCGGGCTCAAGCTGGCATCGACCGAAGACATGACGTTTTTCGAGCTGGCGCGCCTGCTGCAGGCCGGCGTCGCCGATGCCAGCATCCGTACGGCGGGGACGATGCGGCTGATCAAGCTGCTGGCCCTGCCCCTGGTGCTGACGGGCTCGCTGTTCATTGCATTTGCGTTTACCGCAGGTTATCGAAGAGGCTCTAATTATGGTCCTGCGGTTCTCTATGGGATCGTGCTGGGATTTGTTGTGTTCGTGATTACCGAGATGGCCGACCGAGCCGGGTCGACCGGCGTTCTCGATCCCACGTTTGCGGCAGTCGGACCGGCGTTTGTAGCCATCGTCATCGGCGTGACGGTGCTGCTGTACAAAGAAGACGGGCGCGCGTGAGTATGATGGCGAGTGCCAAGAGGGGGATTTCGCCACACCGCCTGGCTCTGGCCAGCGCGATGATTGCGCTTACCCTGACCGCCAGCGCCTCCGCGCAAGGCCTTGTTCCCATAGATTTTTTCAATGCTCCGATCGACAGCTCGGCACCATCGGCGATCGAGGCTTCGACGCTGACCTTCGACAGCGTCAACAATATCATCACGGCCAGCGGCGATGTGGTGCTCAGCCAGGGCGGCTATACGCTGACCGGGCAGAGCCTGGTCTATAACCGGGGTGCTGGTACCCTCAAATTTGTCGGCGATGTCACCATTCTGGACCCCTCCGGCAATCTGGCCGAAATGGTGGACTTGGATGTCACCGGCGGCATGAAGCAGGCCTTCATGAATGCGCTGACCATCACCACCTATGATGGCGCGCGCATCACTGCCGACAGCGTGGATTACGACGCCGCGCTGCAGACGCTGATGGAAAAGGCGAGTTATGCGCCCTGCGGGGACTGCATCGACGATGCCGGACGGCGCATCGGCTGGTCGGTCACCACGTCGCGCGTCACCTATAATGCCGAAGACGGCTCGGTGGCTCTCGAGCAGCCGACACTGTCGGTTCTCGGCATTCCAGTGGCCTGGCTGCCCTATCTGTGGCTGCCCGATACCAGCGCGAACACCGTCGCCAATGTGCGCACGCCGATCTACGACTATAGTGAGAAAACCGGGCACACGCTGATCGTGCCCTATGCGGCCTATTCCAGCCGCTGGACCGAGATCGTGCTGACGCCGACCTTCATGAGCCGGCAGGGTTTCCTGCTTGGCGCCGAGTGGCTGCAGCGGTTTGACAATGGCTCGTTCCAGATCAAGGCTTCCGGACTCTACCAGTTCGACCAGTCGGCCTTTACGTTCACCGAAGCGAAGCGCGACTGGCGGGGTGCGGTCCAGACGTCGGGTGAATTCACCCCGATCGAAGACTGGACGGTGGGCTGGAGCTATGTGGCCTTCACCGACGCGGCCTATCTGCCCGACTATCGGCTGACCACGGCAAAATCCTCGGTCAACCAGGTCTATGCGACGCATCTAGCCGATGACACCTTCTTCGACGTCCGCCTGCAGCAGTTCAACCTGCTGGGCGACGTGACGGCTGCGTCGCAGGGGCAGCAAGGCAAGGCCCTGCCGGTGGTGCGTTTCGAGCATGTCGAGGACCTGGGGCCGGATGCGGGGCGGGTCGAGATCAGCGGGCGCCTGCTGGGCGTGCATCGGGACCTGGACTCCCAAACCACCGTCAATGGCGTGCCCTATACATTCGGCTATGCCGGCAACAAGCAGCATCTGAACCTGCAGGCCGGCTGGCAGCGGCAGTTTATTGGCTCGGGCGGGTTTGTGGCGACGCCTTATCTGGGCGGACGCGGCGACGTGGCCTATTACGACGGCACCAGTGCCGCCTTGCCCGGCGCGACGACGCTATGGAGCGCCACGCCGATCGCAGCCATGGATGTGCGCTTTCCGATGGCGGCCAATGACGGTTCGACGGTCCACCTGATCGAGCCCATCGGCCAGCTGGTCTATCGCGGCTCCAACACGACGGCAGTGGGCATCACCAATGACGATGCCCAGAGCTTTGTCTTCGATGACACGAATTTGTTCAGCTACAACCGCTTTTCGGGCGGTGACCGGCAGGAAACGGGGCTGCGGGCCAATATTGGCGGGCGCTACCAGGCCAATTTCGCAGATGGCGGCTTTTTCGAAGTCATTGCCGGCCAATCCTTTCAGCTGGCGGGCAGCAATGCCTTTGCGGCCGCCGACCCGGCGCAGACCGGGGTGGGCTCCGGGATGGACGTTACCGCCTCCTACGCCGTGCTGGGCGCCTATGCCTCGTTCGCCGAAGGCCTGACGTTGGGCGGCAAGCTGCAGGTCGACACCGCCAGCCCCCGGGTCACCCGGACAGGCCTGGGCGTGGGCTATGCCAATGCCGGCTATGGGGCCAGCGTCGACTACGGCTTCCTGGCTGCCAATGCGGCCGTCGGCACGCTGAAGGACCAGCATGAAATCGGCGGCACGATCACCATTCCAGTGGCCGAATACTGGTCGGTCAGCAGCAATGCCTCCTGGGACCTGGCCGGCAACAGCTGGCTGCAGGTGGGTGGCGGGGTGACCTATGACGATGGCTATGTGGTTATCGGCGCCAATGCCAACCGCACCGGGCCGACGCATAGCTCGCCCAACGCAACCACGGTGACGGCGACGTTCCGGCTCAAGGCTCCGGCGGGGTTCAATGTCGGCTACCAGGGCGCAGTCCCGCTGACCTTGCCCAGCTTCTAGGCAATATCGGATTTTGGCCTCATTCATGGGGCAATTGACAGAGCGCAGTTCCCGCCGCATTGAGGGCGGGTGCTTTGACGCGAGGCGGAAGAATACGATGACCAAAAATCTCTGGAGGCGCGCAGCCAGCGCCATGATCGTGGGCGCGATTCTGACCATCGGTGCGGCCATGCCGGCCGTTGCGCAGGCCGCCCGGGTGACCGTGAACGGGACCCCGATCACCGACCTGCAGGTGGCGCAGCGCCAGAAACTGTTCGCGCTCGAAGGCAGCAGCGGCGGTTCCAAGGGTGCCACGGAACAGCTGATCGACGAAGCCATCCAGATCAGCGAAGCCAAGCGCCTCGGCATTACCGTTTCCAACGCACAAATCGATGAGGCGCTGCTGCAGATCGCGCGCAACATGAATGTGAGCCAGGACCGTCTGATCAACATGCTGCAGCAGGGCGGCGTCGGCATGGACACGCTCAAGGACCGGCTGCGCGCTGCCATCGCCTGGAATGCCATCACCGAACAGGTGATCATGCCGCAGGTGCAGATTTCGGAGCTGCAGCTCGATGAGCAGGCGGCCAACAAGGTGCAGGACTACCAGACCTTCGATTACATCCTCAAGGAAGTGATCTTCGTGGGCAGCGGGTCGGGCGGTCGCGCCGGGCAGGCCAACAGCTATCGCTCCAAATTCGCCGGCTGCGATACGGCCGTGGACCTGTCGCTGGCCTTTACGGACGCAGCGGTGATCGATGTCGGCCGGCGGCATGCAACGCAGCTGCCGGAAGCCATTGCCAAGGAACTGGCCGGGCTCAATGTCGGCGGCATCACCAAGCCGCGCGTGGTCGAAACCGGCGTTTCCATGCTGGCCGTCTGCGAGAAGGCCCAGGCGGAAGACCTGACCTTCATCAAGAGCGACCTGCGCGCCGAAGCCGGCAATGACGTGCTTGTCGACCAGAGCGCGGCCTACATGGCCAACCTGCGCAAGCAGGCCAAGATCATCTACAACTGAGACAGGCCGGCCCGCTTCGGCGGGCCGCTCTGTTATTCGCAAGAACTGGCCCGCGTGACGGGCCTTACGCTGTTCACCGACGGGGGCCGAGATGGACAAGCTGCTGGCCATCAGCATGGGTGAACCTGCGGGCGTGGGTCCCGACATCATCCTGGCACTCTATGCGCAACGCGCCGAACTCGGCCTGCCGGCCTTCTGCGTCTTCGGCAATGCCGAATTCCTGAGGGCGCGCGCAGCGCGGCTGGGTCTCAGCATCGACATTGTCAACGCCGACCCCGCAGGCGCAGCTGCCGCTTTCGCCAATGCCCTGCCGGTCGTCGAGGTGGACGGGCTGGTGCCCGACCATCCGGGGCAGGCATCGCATGTGTCGGCGGGCGCGGTGATCCGATCCATCCAGATGGCGGTCGAGGCGACGCTGACGGGCGCCTGCCGGGGGCTGGTGACGGCGCCCATCCACAAGGGTGCGCTCTACAATGCCGGCTTCAAGCATCCCGGGCATACCGAATTCCTGGCCGAACTCTGCGCCCGTGGCGACAAGCCGCGCCTGCCGGTGATGATGCTGGCGCATGGCGGGCTGCGGACGGTGCCGGTGACCATCCACGTGCCGATCAGCCAGGTGCCGGGGCTGCTGACCAAGGCGCTCATCGTGGAGACGGTGCAGATCGTGGCGCATGACCTGCGGCACCGCTTCGGCATTGCCAATCCGCAGATCGGGGTGGCGGGGCTCAACCCGCATGCCGGCGAAGGCGGAGCGATCGGGCGGGAAGAGCTGGAGGTCATCGGACCAGCAGTGGCCCAGCTGCAATTCGAGGGGATCGGCGTGGAAGGCCCCCTGCCCGCCGATACGCTGTTTTATCCAACCCATTGGGCGCGCTATGACGCGGTCGTGGCCATGTATCACGACCAGGCGCTGATCCCGATCAAGACGGTGGCCTTCGAGGAGGCGGTGAACGTGACGCTGGGGCTGCCCATCGTGCGCACGTCACCTGACCATGGGACGGCCTTTGACCTGGCGGGCAGCGGCCGCGCCTCGCCGGCAAGTTTTCTCGCCGCCATAAGGATGGCCGATGCCATGACGGCCTCCACATGAGCCAGATCGACAACCTGCCGCCATTGCGCGAGGTGATTGCCGAGCATGGCCTGCGCGCCAAGAAGGAACTGGGGCAGAACTTCCTGCTCGACCTCAACCTGACCTCGCGCATCGCGCGGGTGGCGGGACCACTGGAGGGCGTGCGTGTCATCGAGGTGGGACCGGGGCCCGGCGGGCTGACACGGGCGCTGCTGGCCGAAGGTGCGCGCGAGGTGATTGCCATCGAGCGGGATGCGCGGGCCCTGCCGGCGCTGGCGCAGATTGCCGAGGCCTATCCGGGCCGGCTGACGGTGATCAGCGGCGATGCCATGGAAATGGACTATCGGCTGTTGGCCGACGGGCCGACGCGGATCATCGCCAACCTGCCCTACAATATCGCGACGCCGCTGCTGACGGGCTGGCTGACGCTGGACCCCTGGCCCAGCTTTTTCGAGAGCCTGACGCTGATGTTCCAGCGGGAAGTGGCGGAGCGCATCTGCGCCAAGCCGGGCGAGGATCCCTATGGCCGGCTGGGCGTGCTGGCGGGCTGGCGCACCGACGCACGAATTGCGTTCAATGTCGGCCGACAGGCCTTCGTGCCGCCGCCCAATGTCACCTCGGCCGTAGTGCATCTGGTGCCCAAGGCAGTGGGTGACGACGTGACCGTCAAGGATCTGGAGCATATTACGCGCGCCGCCTTCGGGCAGCGGCGCAAAATGGTGCGGCAGAGCCTGAAGGCCGCCGGCGTGCCGGTGGAGGGCCTGTTGCAGGCCGCGGGGCTGCGGGGAGACGAGCGGGCCGAGGAACTGCCCGTGGCGGCGTTCCTGGCCATGGCGCGGGCCCTGCCGGCGCTGCGCAAGGCGGCGGGCTAGACGCCGGCTGGCGGCTCGGCAGGACGCTCGGGTACGGGCAGGACCGGCAGGAACATCAGGCGGATGGAAACGAGGAAGGCGGCAAGCGCGGCGCCGCCGCTGACCAGCATGACGCCCGGCCAGCCCCAGGCCATCCAGGCATAGCCGCCGAGCGTGCCCAGCACCGACGAGCCGAGATAATAGGCGAAGAGATAGATGGCCGAGGCCTGGGCGCGCCCGACCACGGCGCGGCGGGCAACCCAGGCGCTGGCTATGCCATGGGCGGCAAAATAGCCGATGGTGGCAATGGCGAGGCCGGCAATGATGACCGGTGTCGAGGGGATGAGCGTCAGGAAGGTGCCCGTGGTCATGACGAGCACCAGGGTCCAGTAGACCTTGCGACGGCCGAGGCGCTGGGCCAGGCCGCCGGCCCAGGCCGAGCTGATGCTGCCGAAAAGATAGACCACGAAGATTGCCGCGATGGCCGAGTGGCTGAGGTCGAACGGCGGCAGGGCGAGACGAAAACCAGCATAGTTGTAGAGGGTCACGAAGCTGCCCATGAGCAGGAAGGCCGAGGCGAAGAGCCAGGGCAGGCCTTTGTCAGTGAACTGGACAGTGACGAGACGCACCAGGTCGCGCATGCCAAGGCGGGAGCGGGCGGAGTTGTGCGGCGTGGGCAGCAGCAGGACCACCGCGAGCGCGGCAACGGCAATGGCGAGCCCCAGCACCAGCAGGGCCGGACGCCAGCCGATCCAGTCGGTCAGAACGCCCGATACCAGGCGCCCGGCCATGCCCCCGATAGCGGTACCGCCGATATAGAGCCCCATGGAAAAGCCCAGGGCATCGGGATCCATCTCTTCGGCGAGATAGACCATGGCGACGGCCGGCAGGCCGGATAGGGTCAGCCCCATCAGCGTGCGGATGGCGATCAGCGACCACCAGTTTGGCGCGAAGGGCAGCAGCAGGCCGAGCGTGGCAGTGAGCAGGATGGCCCAGACCATCAGGGTCTTGCGGCCCAGGCGGTCGGCGACCCAGCTGGCCAGGAGCAGCGCGACGGCCAGCGTGGCCGTGGTGGCAGAGAGAGCGAGGGAACTGGTACCGGCGTCCAGGCCGAATTCGGCGGCGAAGATGGGCAGCAGCGGCTGGACCGAATAGAGCGACGCGAAGATGGCGAAGGCCGAGAGGAAGAAGGCCGTGTTCGCACGGAGGAAAGCCGGGGTGCCGCGCCGGATGGCCGCCGGAACCTGCGCCTCAACCATAAATGCTCACCTCACCCATCGATTCAACGGGCTGTCACAGCGAATCGATCTGGTTCTGCAAGTCCTTGACGAAATTATCCAATTGGGTGAGGCGCGGCCGGGCCAGGCGGGCGGCGGCAAGGATGGAGCGCACCTTCTGGGTCGACGCCTCAAGGTCATCATTGATGATGATGTAGTCGTATTCGGAATAGTGCTGCATCTCGAGCTTGGCGTTGCGCAGGCGCTTTTCGATGGTGCCGACACTGTCCTGCGCCCGGCGCTCAAGGCGGGCGCGAAGCTCCTTGATGGTGGGGGGCAGGATGAACACGGTGACCATGTCCTTGCGGCTCTTTTCATAGAGCTGCAGGGTGCCCTGATAGTCGATATCGAAGAGGATATCGTTGCCGGCAGCCAGCTGCTCCTCGACCTTGGCGCGGGGGGTTCCGTAGAAATTGTCGTGCACCTGGGCCCATTCGAGCAGCTCGCCATCAGCCTTCATGCGATTGAAGGTGGGCACATCGACGAAGTAGTAATGGGTGCCCTCGACCTCATCGGTGCGGCGGGCACGCGTGGTGACCGAGACCGAGAGGCGGATATTGGGATCCTGGCCGAACAGGGACCGGGAAATCGACGACTTGCCCGCACCCGACGGCGAAGCGATAACCAGCATGACGCCGCGACGCTGGGATTCCATCAGCCAGTTCCTATTCGATATTCTGCACTTGTTCGCGTAGTTGATCGATCGCCGCCTTGAGGTCAAGGCCGATGGCGGTGAGCTCCACCGCATTGGATTTGCTGCACAGCGTATTGGCTTCGCGATTGAATTCCTGCGCCAGAAAGTCGAGCCGCCGGCCGACGGCGCCACCGCCCCGGATGAGCTGGCGGGCATTGGCGATATGGGCCACCAGACGGTCCAGCTCCTCGCGGATATCGGCCTTGGTGGCGAGTAACAGGGCCTCCTGGGCGAGGCGTTCTTCGGGAATGGTGATGTCGTCGGCGATGGCGGCGACCTGCTCACGCAGGCGGGCGAGAATGGCCTCGCGGCTGCGTGCGGGGTGCTCTTCGGCCTGCGTCACCAGGGCCTCGATCTGGTCCAGCCGGTCGAGCAGAATGGCGGCGATCTGGTTTCCTTCCTGACGCCGCGCCAGAACGAGATCGACCAAGGCCTGGGAGGCGGCGTCGAGTATAGCCGCGACCAGCGCTTCTTCGGCTTGGGCGGACATGGGGCTGTCGCGCTGGTCCAGCACGCCCTTGAGACCGAGAATGCCGTCGAGGGTGGGAGCGGTCGCTTCGACCTTGCCCTTGAGGTCATCGAGGGCGGCAAGAACGGTTGCCAGTGCCTGGCGGTTGACGAGCAGCTCGCCCCCTGCCCCATCGCGCTCGACCGACAGGCTGAAGGTGACCGAACCGCGCGAGACCATCTTGCCGATCAACTGGCGGATGTCGCCCTCGAGAGCGTCAAGGCCGGGGGCCAGGCGCAGCCTGATATCGAGGCCGCGCCCGTTGACCGACTTTACCTCGCAGGCAAAGGACGCGCCGGGCACCGAGCCAGTGGCCCGGGCATAGCCGGTCATGCTGGCAAGCGTCTGGCTCACTGTGCGGCCGGGGCGTCAGAGTTCTCGGCGGCCTGCTCTGCCTCAACGGCCTGGCGGGCCGCCTCGGCTTCCGCTTCGGCCTGTGCGGCGGCTTCGGCTGCTATGCGGCGGTATTGCGCGACATTGTCCTGATGCTCGGCATAGGTTTCGGCAAAGACGTGGCCTTCGCTGGGCGAGGCACCCTTGGCGACGAAGTAGAGGTAGTCATGCGTGTCGGGATTGGCGACAGCGCGCAGGGACTCGACGCCGGGATTGGCGATGGGCGTGGGGGGCAGTCCATCGATCTGATAGGTATTGTAGGGCGTCTGCGCCTCGATCTCGGAGCGGCGCAGGCCGCGCCCAAGGGTCGATTGCCCCTTGGTGATGCCGTAGATGATGGTCGGGTCGGACTGCAGGCGCATGCCGTCACGGAGGCGATTGACGAAGACCGCGGCAACCTGTGGCCGCTCGCTGGCAAGGCCGGTTTCCTTCTCGACGATGGATGCCAGCACCAGCAATTGCTCGGGCGTCTCGACCGGCAGGTCGGGAACGCGGCTTTCCCAGACGGCGGCAAGCTCGGCGGCCATGGCGGCCTGCATCTTGTCGAGGACCGACTGACGCGTATCGCCCGGGGTGTAGTCGTAGCTGCCGGGCAGGATCGAGCCTTCCGGGGGCAGCGAGGTGACTTCGCCAACCAGGTTGCCATCGGCATTGAGGCGCTGGATCGCCTCCCAGGAGGTCCAGCCCTCTGGGATGGTCACCGCATAGCGGATCGGGTTGCCCTCGGTGAGTTCCTGCAGGATGTCGGCCATGCTGGCGCCGGCCGGAATACGGAAATCGCCGGCCTTGAGCGCGGCCTGCCGTTCGGTGAGGCGGCCGCCGGCCTGGAAGATGTACTGGTTGGAAATAAGCCCCTGCTCTTCGAGGCGCGTCGAAATGGACGCCAGGCCCGAGCCCGATTCGACGCGGAAGGTCGCTTCCTCGGTGAGGGGACCATCGCCATAGAACTGGGACGCGCCATAGACGACGAGCCCGCCGGCTACCAGCAGACCGATGACCAGCAGGGTCAACAAGCCATTGAGGATATCGACGAAACCATTGCTTGAGCGGCGGCGGCGCCTGGGCTTGCGATCATTCATCGTGCTGGATCATCCTCGAAGCCCATTCGCGTTGGGCGCGACGGGTCTTGTCATCGTTTTGAGTCAGCCTCATGGCCGGCGGCATTGTTGGTGTGCCGGGGGCACAAAGACAAGAGGCACACCGCGTAACAACGCGGTGTGCCTCCATTTGAATCGTGGAAAAGTCAGCCGACCTTGCGCATCACCAGGCTGGCATTGGTGCCGCCGAAGCCAAAGCTGTTGGACAAGGCCACGTTGATCTCCGTCTTGAATGCCGTCTTGGGCACCAGATTGATCGCGGTTTCGACCGAGGGATTGTCCAGATTGAGCGTCGGCGGCGCGATGCCGTCGCGCATGGCGAGCAGACAGAAGATGGCTTCAACCGAGCCGGCGGCACCCAGGAGGTGGCCGATGGCCGATTTGGTGGAGCTCATGACCGTCTTGGGCGCGGCATCGCCCAGAACGCGGGTTACCGCGCCCAGTTCGATCTCGTCGCCGAGGGGCGTCGAAGTGCCGTGCGCATTGATATAATCGATCTCGGAGGCATCGATACCGGCGCGCTTGATCGCCGCGCTCATGGCGCGGAAACCGCCATCGCCATCGGGCGAGGGAGCGGTGATGTGGTAGGCATCGCCCGACAGGCCATAGCCGATCACTTCGCCATAGATCTTGGCGCCACGCGCCTTGGCGCGCTCATAGTCTTCGAGCACGACAATGCCGGCGCCTTCGCCCATGACGAAGCCGTCGCGGTCCTTGTCGTAAGGACGCGATGCCGCGGTGGGGTTGTCGTTGAAATTGGTCGACAGGGCACGGGCGGCGGCAAATCCGGCCAAAGCCAGACGATTGACGCAGCTTTCGGCACCGCCGGCGACCATGACGTCTGCATCACCAAGGGCGATCAGCCGGGCGGCATCGCCGATGGCGTGGGCGCCCGTGGAGCAGGCGGTCACGACCGAATGGTTCGGCCCCTTGAGACCGAAACGGATCGAGACATACCCCGAAGCGAGATTGATCAGCCGGCCCGGAATGAAGAAGGGGCTGATGCGGCGCGGGCCCTTCTCGTGCAGGGTGATGGACGCATCGTAGATGCCGCCAACGCCACCAATACCAGAGCCGATCAGGACGCCTGTGCGTTCCTGCTCTTCCTGGGTCTTGGGCTCGACACCGGCATCGTCGATGGCCTGCTTGGAGGCAGCCATCGCGTAAACGATGAAGGGGTCAACCTTGCGCTGCTCCTTGGTATCCATCCACTCATCGGGATTGTACTTGCCCTCGGCGTAATCGCCGAGCGGCAACCGATGTGCGATCTGGCACGCGATATCATCGACCTCGAAATCGTCGATGCGCTTGGCACCACTCTTTCCGGCCAGGATATTGGCCCAGGTGGCCTCAACTCCGCAGCCGAGGGGCGTAACGAGGCCCAACCCGGTGACGACAACGCGGCGCAATTCCATGCTTTACCTGCCTAACTCGACCAAGCCCGGGGGGCTTAGCCGACGGCCTTAGTGAGGAAGGAGACGGCGTCGCCGAAAGTCTGGATCGACTCGGCAGCGTCATCAGGAATCTCGACCGAGAATTCTTCTTCGAAGGCCATCACCAGCTCGACCTGGTCGAGAGAGTCCGCACCCAGATCGTCGATGAAGCTAGCCTTTTCGACAACCTTCTCGGCATCCACATTGAGGTGTTCCACAACGATCTTGCGGACCCGATCAGCGACATCGCTCATATTGACTTCCCTTTTCGAAATCGAGGTTTCGTTTCGCTTCTTTATTGGCGCAGTGCCAAATCTTCAAGCACCGTGTTTGGCTGACCGACAGGCAATGTAGGCGCGCTTTCCGGCGCCCGCAAGGCAGTCTGCCACGGCTATCAGCGGGGCCGAGTATCACACTTGCAGCGGCTTGCCCAGCAGCCCGTATGCCGGTTTTCAACGGCTTTCGCCCGGTTTTGTTGCCACGCCGAATGTTGCATCGACACCATCAGATCATCGCCATGCCGCCGTTGACGTTGAGTGTATGGCCGGTGATGTAGGCCGCGCCGTCGCTGGCCAGGAAAACCGCACAGGCGGCGATTTCCTGCGCCGTACCCAGCCGGTTGGCCGGAATCGTGGACAGGATCGACTCGCGCTGCTTGTCGTTGAGCTCGTCCGTCATGGCCGAGGCGATGAAGCCGGGCGCAATCGAATTGACCGTGATTCCGCGCGATGCGACCTCATGGGCCAGCGCCTTGTTCATGCCGATCAGGCCAGCCTTGGAGGCGGCATAGTTGCCCTGCCCCGGATTGCCCATGACACCCACCACGGAGGAAATGCCGATGATGCGGCCGAAGCGCTGTTTCATCATGCCGCGCAGAACGGCGCGGTTGAGGTGGAAGGCAGCCGTGAGGTTCACGGCGATCACCTCGTCCCACTCTTCGTCCTTCATGCGCATGAAGAGGTTGTCGCGCGTCATGCCGGCATTGTTGACGAGGATGTCGAGGCCACCCATGGCCGCCTCGGCGGCGGGGACGAGCTTGTCGACCTCGTCGAGCCTGGAGAGATTGGCCGGAAGAATCGCGCAGTCCTTGCCGATTTCTTTGGCCGTGTCTTCAAGCGCGCCAACGCGGGTGCCGCTGAGGGCGACGGTCGCGCCTGCGGCAGCCAAGGCCTTGGCAATCTCGCGCCCGATACCGCCGCTGGCGCCGGTCACTAGGGCGCGTTTTCCAGTCAGATCAAACATTTAGTCCTCCCCCACGGAGATAGTGACTCAAGTCCTTGATGGCTTGATTCAGGTTCTTAAGCCGATAGTGCCGCCACGAAGGCATCGATATCGGCCGGCGAGCTGACAGCGGTGGCGACAGTCTCGGTGTTGATGCGTTTTGCAAGGCCCGTCAGTACCTTGCCGGTGCCAAGCTCAGCCAGATGGGTAACGCCACCCGCGCCGGTCAGCCACGTCACGCTCTCGGTCCAGCGGACGACGCCGGTGACCTGCTCGACAAGGCGCTGGCGGATTTCGTCCGGATCGGAAATCGGGGCGGCAAGCACATTGGCAACCAGAGGAACGACCGGCGCCTGCATGGTGACTTCGGCCAGGGCGGCAGCCATGGCATCGGCGGCGGGCTGCATCAGCGAGCAGTGGAAAGGTGCGCTCACCGGCAGCAGGAGAGCACGCTTGGCGCCCTTTGCCTTGGCGATCTCGACGGCGCGCTCGACGGCGGCCGTGCTGCCCGAGACAACGACCTGGCCGGGGGCATTGTCATTGGCAACGTCGCAGACATCGCCCTGGGCGGCCTCGTCGGCCACTTCCTGGGCGGTTGCCACGTCGAGACCCAGCAGGGCCGCCATGGTGCCGTGGCCGACCGGAACGGCCTTCTGCATGGCCTGGCCACGCGTCTTGAGCAGGCGGGCGGTGTCGGCGATGGAAAAGGTGCGCGCGGCGCAGAGGGCGGAATATTCGCCCAGCGAATGGCCGGCGACGTAGCGGGCGTGATCGGCAAGGCGGATACCCTTGGCCTCGAGCACGCGGACGACGGCGAGACTGACGGCCATCAGGGCCGGCTGGGCGTTTTCGGTGAGGCGCAGGATATCGTCGGCGCCTTCGAACATGATGGCCGAGAGACGCTGGCCCAGGGCCTCATCGACTTCCTGAAAGACGGCGCGCGCCTCGGGATAGGCGGCGGCCAGGTCCTTGCCCATGCCGATGGCCTGGCTGCCCTGGCCGGGAAAGGTGAATGCATAGCTGGTCATGGTGTCGCCCCCTTTTGACTCAGTTAGACAATCCGCAGGCGGGCTGTCCAGTTGCGCGGGGTTTGAGCGGGAGTGTGTGGCAGAGTCAAGGCAGGATGGCGGCGCGGACCGCGAGCGCCTGTACACCCTGCTGGCAGAGGCGTATTTTGATGGTGTGACAGGCTCTCAGAAAGGGAGGAAGTTATGCTCACAGATCATCGTGCCTACGCAACCATCCCGGCTGCAGACATGAACCGGGCAAAATCCTGGTATCGGGACAAGCTCGGCCTGACACCCGCGCTGGAAGACGACATGGGCTGCCTCTACCGGGTTGGCGGCGGGACCAGCTTCCTGCTCTATCCCACGCCCAATGCGGGCAAGGCGCCGAATACCCTGCTTTCCTTCGCCACCGACGATGTGGAGGCCGAGGTTCGCGACCTGCGCAAGCATGGCGTGCGCTTCGAGGAATATGACATGCCGGGCCTCAAGACCGTCAATGGCATTGCCACGATGGGCAAGTTCCACGCCGCCTGGTTCAAGGATTCCGAAGGCAATATCCTGGCCGTCGGGGATGAACCCAACTAGGTCATCTTTGAGCCGGACGCGTGTTCGTTCCGCCCGGCTCACGCTCATCCGAATGTGTCAGGCCTGGCCGGAGGCTGCTGGCGGGGACAACTCTTCCGGTCCCACTGCCAGGGGTCAGCGCAGGCCCAGCGCATCCTCGGCGCTGCGCTCAGCGACGTCGCCGGCTTGAGTGATCTCGGCCTCGGTCTGGCCGAGTGCGCGTGCGGCGGCTTCTGCAGCGCGGCGGGCATTGACGACGGCATCGCGCTTGGCCTGATCGGTCATCGCGCCTGCCTGGTTGCGCAGGTCGTCGAAGGTACGCTGGGGGTTGGCAGCGGCCTCAACGGCGGGCGCCAAGGCATCGGGAACCTCGATCTGCACCGTAGTGGTGCCATTGGGTTCGGTCTGCACGGTGGCTGCCGGCTCGTTGGTCTGCGCGTTGTCGCAGGCGGCCAGGGTGAGCACGGCGAGGGCGGCGAAGGGCAGCAGCAGCTTGGTCATATAAGCAGTCTCGGTTGGATCAGGCCGCCTCCTAGCAGGTCAAAGCCGGCAAAGATGTGACCGCAAAGCAGCGCGCGAAGACGCAAGGGCCTTGTATTTCCGCCGTCCCTGGCCTATTGGACCGCCAGCAATTCGTTTGGCCGGGGGCTGAACGGAGGGTTTGCCATTTGGAATGGCGAATAGGGCATGCTGCCCGGCCTCCCGTGTTCCCGCTCTTTGCAAGACTGCTTTGACGCCTTTCCGGCTTCAAGGAGGCTCCGCGCCAGACATTGCTGTGTTTGAACCACGAAGGAAGGCGCATCAATGGCCCTTTACGAGCATATCTTCCTGGCACGCCAGGACGTTTCCCAGCAGCAGGTCGAAGAACTGACCGCTGCCCTGACCGAAGTCCTCGCCGCTGGCGGTGGCAAGGTCACCAAGAATGAATATTGGGGCCTCAAGGGTCTCTCCTACCGCATCCGCAAGAACCGCAAGGCGCATTACACGCTGCTGAACATCGACGCTTCGGCTCCGGCCGTCGCCGAAATGGAACGCCAGATGCGCATCAATGAAGACATCCTGCGCTTCATGACCGTGCGCGTGGACGAGCTGGAAGAAGGCCCATCGGCAATGATGCAGAAGCGCGACCGCGACGACCGCGATGGCGACCGTGGTGGCCGTCCTGGTGGTGGCTTCGGCGGCGAACGCCGTCCGCGTCGTTTCTAATTTTAAGGACATACAGCTATGGCAATCAAAGACCTTACCACCGCCCAGGCCCGCCGTCCGTTCCAGCGCCGCCGCAAGACCTGCCCGTTCTCGGGCGAAGGCGCGCCCAAGATCGACTACAAGGACGTCCGCCTGCTCAGCCGCTACGTTTCCGAGCGCGGCAAGATCGTGCCGAGCCGCATCACCGCCGTTTCTGCCAAGAAGCAGCGTGAACTGGCTCAGGCGATCAAGCGGGCTCGTTTCATCGGCATCATGCCGTATGCCGTCCAGTAAGTTCGCTGGGCTGGCGATCTAGCGGCGGTTCGCTGCGCTTCCGGTGCTCACGTACTCAAGTACGCTCCGCTCCGGTTCTCGCGAACCACCACTATCTCATCCAGCCCAACGACTTCCTGATTGGCCTACCGTCTTACCACGGGGGCCGGTGCTTTCTGAGCACATCGCTGGGGTTCCGGATGGTCCGGGGCTCCTAACCGTCCACGAGGGCGGGACAGCCAAAAGGAATCTCAAATGAAAGTCATTCTCCTCGAGCGTATCGGCCGCACCGGCTCGATCGGCGATGAAGTTGCCGTCAAGGACGGCTTTGCCCGTAACTTCCTGCTGCCCCAGGGCAAGGCACTCCGCGCCACGGAAGCCAACCGCAAGAAGTTCGAAGCCGAACGCGCCCATATCGAAAAGCGCAACGACGATCGCAAGAACGCCGCTGCCGGCATTGCCGAAGGCCTCAACGGCCGCGAAGTCATCATCATCCGCCAGGCCGGCGAAACCGGCCAGCTCTACGGCTCTGTCGCTTCGCGCGACGTCGTGGAAGCCCTGGCGGCCGATGGTTACACCATCCAGCGTTCGCAGGTCGACCTGGCAGACCCGATCAAGTCGGTTGGCGTGCACACCGTGTCGCTGAACCTGCATGCCGAAGTTGCCGTCACGATCACCGTCAATGTCGCCCGCTCGACCGACGAAGCTGCCCGCCAGTCGGCTGGCGAAGACGTCACCGTCACCGTCTATGAAGACGATGCGGACGGCGATTTCGCTGCCGGCCAGAAGGATGCGAAGCAGGACGACCGTTTCGACGACGAAGTCTAGTTTCAACGCAAACTGATCGAAGGCCGGGCCAGTTGCCCGGCCTTTTTTGTTGCCCAATCGTCCCGCCGGAGCGATTTGCCCGTTGGGGCGACTCGATGCGCGTGCCATTCTGTGGCCTTGCTCCCGTGCAAGTCATCATGGGCATAATCCCCGTTGTCCACAGTGTTCACAGCCCGTCGTTACGGCGCATTAACCAGCACTTCGATAGGCCAAGACTCTGGCCCGCATCGCGTGGTTAAGAAAGGTTAACGTTTCCTCCCGAGGCACCATGGCAGAGATCGCGCGGCTCCACCCGGCCGAAGACAAGTCCTTTCGTCTGGCACCCCACAATGTGGAGGCCGAGCAGGCATTGCTGGGCGCGATCCTGCTGAACAATGACGCCTTCTATCGGGTCTCGGACTTCCTCGAGCCGGTGCATTTCTATGAGCCGGTGCACCGCGACATCTATGAGATCGCCGGCAAGATCATCCGCGCCGGCAAGTCGGCCGACCCCACCACGATCAAGACCCACCTGCCCGAGCAGCTGCTGCCCGACGTGACGATGGCGCAATATCTCGCCAAGCTCGCCGCAGAAGCGACCACGGTGCTCAACGCCGCCGATTACGGGCAGGCGATCTATGACACGGCGATTCGCCGCAACCTGATCCTGGTCGGCGAGGAGATGGTGGCCGTTGCCTATGACGGCAGCGACGTCGAAATGACGCCGAACAAGCAGATCGAGAAGGTGGAAGGCGAGCTGTTCCAGCTGGCTGAAAAAGGCCGCTATGACGGCGGCTTCCAGAACTTTTCCAGCGCGCTCAGCGCCTCGATCCAGATGGCGGGCGAAGCCTATCAGCGCGACGGGGGCCTGTCGGGCATTGCCACGGGGCTCGATGACCTCGACCGGCAGATGGGCGGTTTGCAGGGCTCGGACCTGATCGTGCTGGCCGGGCGTCCCGCCATGGGCAAGACGTCGCTGGCCACCAATATCGCCTTCAACGTCGCCAAGGCCTGGAAGGGTGAGATCACCCCGGACGGGCACCAGAAGACCACCAATGGTGGCGTGGTGGGCTTTTTCAGCCTCGAAATGAGTTCCGAGCAGCTCGCCACCCGTATCCTGGCCGAGCAGGCAGAGATTTCCTCATCCGACATCCGTCGCGGCCGCATCCATGACAGCCAGTTTTCCAAGCTGGTGGATGTTTCCAACATGATGAGCAAACTGCCGCTCTATATCGACGACACCGGCGGCATCAGCGTGGCGCAGCTGGCGGCGCGTGCCCGCCGGCTGAAGCGGCAGAAGGGGCTCGATTTCCTGGTCATCGACTACCTGCAACTGCTGAGCGGCTCGTCCAAGGCGTCGAGCCAGAACCGCGTGCAGGAACTGACCGAGATCACGACGACGCTCAAGGCACTGGCCAAGGAACTGGAAGTGCCGATCGTGGCGCTGTCCCAGCTGTCGCGTCAGGTGGAATCGCGCGATGACAAGCATCCGCAACTGGCGGATTTGCGCGAATCGGGCTCTATCGAGCAGGACGCCGACGTGGTGCTGTTCGTTTACCGCGAAGAGTACTACCTCAAAAACAAGGAGCCCAAAGAGGGCACGCCAGAGCATATGACCTGGCAGGGGGAAATGGAAAAGGTGCACGGCAAGGCCGAAGTCATCATCGCCAAGCAGCGCCACGGCCCCACCGGCACGGTGCAGCTCAGCTTCGAGGCGCAGTTCACGCGCTTCGGCAATCTGGCACGCGCCGATTACCTCCCCGAGCGCATGGAATAGGCATGGCGCTGACGTCGGGCCTCGGGGGGCAACTCAGCATCGATCTCGGGGCACTGGCCCGGAACTGGCGGGCACTGGACAAGGTGAGCGCGGGCGCGCTGACGGGCGCCGTGGTCAAGGCCGACGCCTATGGCACCGGCATCACCATGGCCAGCAAGGCGCTGCATGCCGCCGGTGCGCGGTTCTTCTTTGCAGCGACGCCCGACGAGGGCATGGCGGTGCGCGCCGCAGTGCCGGATGCGCATATTTTCGTGCTGAACGGCCTCTATCCCGGCGCGGCGAACCTTTATATCCGGCAGAACCTGATGCCGATCATCTCCTCGATGGCGATGCTCGAGGAATGGCTGGCCAAGTGCCTGGAGCGCAACGAGGCCTATCCATCGGCCTTCCACTTCGATACCGGCATGAACCGCTTCGGCTTCCGCCTCAACGAGGCGAGCCTCGTGCGTGACCGGATCCAGACGCTGGGCTATGCGCCGCAGATGGTGATGAGCCACCTGGCCTGCGCCGACCAGCCCAACCATGAGAAGAACCGCACGCAGCTGGCGCTGTTCGGCTCGGTGATGAACCAGTTTCCGGGCGTGCCGGCCTCCCTGGCCAATTCGGCCGGGCTGATGACCGGGCGGGACTATCACTTCCAGATGGTGCGGCCGGGCATCGCCCTCTATGGCGGGCGGGCGGTCAATGGCCGCAAGAACCCGATGGCGCCGGTGGTGACCCTGCACGTGCCGATCCTGCAGGTGAAGGAAGCGCGTACCGGAGAGACCGTGGGCTATGGGGCGACCTATTCCCTCTCCCGCGACAGCCGGCTGGCGATCATCGGCCATGGCTATGCCGACGGCTTCTTCCGCTCCCTGTCCGGCAACAATATGCGGCCGGGCGGCAAGGTGGCGATTCGCGGCAAGCTCTGCCCGGTGATCGGTCGCGTCTCGATGGACCAGATCACCGTGGATATCACCGAGCTGGGAACGGACATTCCGAGCCCCGGCGAGGGCGCGGAAGTGCTCGGCAACCTGATCGGGGTGGACGACCAGGCGGATGCCGCCGGCACGATCGGCTACGAAGTGCTGACCTCGCTCAAGGGCCGCTACAGCCGCAACTATATCGGCGATGGCAATCTGCCGGCCTAGGTCTCCGCAAGTTCCTGATTTGTTCTTGCCTGTCAGCGCCAAGTGGGGTATCGAACGGGCAGTTGAAGAGGCGGTGAATGAGCGTCTTTATCGTCCTGCTGCGGGCCATCGGACCGGTGACGCACAAGGTCATGTCGATGGCGCAGTGGCGGGAGGCCGTCGTCGCTGAGGGCTTCGAGGCGCCCGAAACCTACGTGGCGACCGGCAACATGATCGTGGCGGGCGATGGCACGCCGGCAGCGGTAACCCGGCGCATGGACCGCATCGTGCACGCGCTGGGCCTAGGGCCCGGCAACAAGGCGGTGGTGCGCTTGCCGGGGCAATTGCGCACACTGCTGCGCGCCAACCCCTTTCCCGAAGCGGCGCTTGAGCGACCCAGCGAGATCGGTGTCTATTTCTTTGCCGGCGCCGAGCCCGACTTCACCTGGACCGGCGACTATCAGGGACCAGAACGCATCCATGTCGAGGGGCGGCACCTGATCGTCGATTATGATGGGCGCGGATCAAGCTCCCGTCTTCCGGGCATCATCGAGAAGAAATCGGGCCTAGTGACGGCCCGCAACTGGAACACGCTGCGCGGGCTGGTCGAGCGGGCTGCCGCATACAAGCCTTCAGGCAACACTTAAGGAATCGTCTTGGCCAAATCGCGTTCTTCCTTCGTCTGCCAGAGCTGCGGCGCCGTCTCCACGCGCTGGCAGGGGCGGTGCGATGCCTGCGGCGAGTGGAACACCATTGTCGAGGAAATCACCGATAGCGGCGTCGGCGCCGGGCCGAAATCGGCCAAGGCCAATGGGCGGCCAGCCAATCTGGTGCCGCTGTCGGGTGAGACCGAAAGCGCGGCGCGCGTCGTCACGGGCCTGGCGGAACTCGACCGGGTGACCGGTGGCGGCTTCGTGATGGGATCGGCCCTGCTGGTGGGTGGGGACCCCGGCATCGGCAAATCGACGCTTTTGTTGCAGGCCGCAGCGGCGCTGGCCAACCAGGGACGGCGCGTCGTCTATGTTTCGGGCGAGGAGGCGGTGGCACAGGTGCGCCTGCGGGCTCAGCGGCTGGGCCTGGGCGAGGCCAATGTGCTGCTGGCCGCCGAGACCAATGTCGAGATCATCCTGGCGACGCTGGAGAGCGGCCCTGCCCCCGACCTCGTCATCATCGATTCGATCCAGACGTTGTGGACCGACCGCGTCGACAGCGCGCCGGGCACGGTCACGCAGGTGCGCACGTCGGCACAGGCGCTGACGCGCTTTGCCAAGAAGAGCGGCGCGGCAGTAGTGCTGGTCGGGCACGTGACCAAGGACGGGCAGATTGCCGGCCCGCGCGTGGTCGAGCACATGGTCGATGCGGTGCTCTATTTCGAGGGCGACACCAGCCATACCTTCCGCATCCTGCGCGGGGTGAAGAACCGCTATGGCGCGACCGACGAAATCGGTGTCTTTGCCATGACCGAACTGGGGCTGGAGCAGGTCGCCAATCCGTCGGCACTTTTCCTCGATCAGCGCGACGAGGGCGCGGCGGGGTCGGCGGTGTTTGCCGGCATGGAGGGCACGCGGCCCATCCTGATCGAAATCCAGGCTCTGGTGGCGCCCTCCCCGCTGGGCACGCCGCGCCGGGCCGTGGTGGGCTGGGATTCCTCGCGCCTGTCCATGGTGCTGGCAGTGCTCGAGACGCGCTGCGGCGTGCGGATCGGGGCGAACGACATCTATCTCAACGTGGCCGGGGGCCTCAAGATCAACGAGCCGGCGGCGGACCTGGCGGTGGCGGCAGCGCTGATTTCCTCGCTGACCAGTTCGCCGCTGCCGTCGGATTCGGTCTATTTCGGCGAGATTTCGCTGGCGGGCGGGGTGCGGCCGGTGGTGCACGGGTCACTGCGGCTGCGCGAGGCGCAGAAGCTGGGGTTCAAGTCGGTCTCGACCGGCCGGCTGAGCAATGCCGACCGCAATTCCGGGCTGGACGTGTCCGAATTCACCGCCCTATCGGAACTGGTGGGGCGCATTGCCGCCAATGGCAAGCCGCGCGAGCCGGAGCGCGACGAGTGGTAGGGCGGCGACACCGCATCCGCTTTTCGGGGAGATCGCGCGCGCTGATGCCCGGCACCCTTGGCATGGCGACACAAAGCGGCTAAACGAAGCGCCACAATGCCGGGGCGGCAACTGGAGCTAAGCGAAGACATATGCTGACAGCGTTCGACGTTGGTGTGGGTGTGCTGGTGCTGATTTCGGCAATCCTGGCGACCGCGCGCGGTTTGACCCGCGAAGTGCTCTCCCTGGCGACCTGGGCCGGCTCGGCCGCCATCGCCATCTATATGTGGCAGTATCACCCCGAAATCGCGCGGCAGTATATCGCCGAGGCCATCGTTGCCGATATCGCGACCGTGGTCGTGACTTTCATCGTCGCGCTGATCGTGCTGCACCTGTTGACCATGCGCATCGCCGATTTTGTCGTCGACAGCCGCGTCGGACCGATCGACCGGACGCTGGGCTTCGTGTTCGGCGTGCTGCGCGGCGTGCTGATCGCCATTGTCATCACCATTTTCGGCACTTGGCTGCTGCCCAACAATCTGCCGGCCTGGGCTGCGGAATCGCAATCGCTGCCGCATCTGCGCAATATGGGCCAGACGCTGATCTCGCTGCTGCCGGAAGGTCTTGAGCAGCAGGTCACGGACATGCTGCAGGGTGGCACGGGCCTTACCGATGACCCCGAGGCACCAGCCGCACCGGTCGACGAAGGCACGGATGCGACCGAAGACAATACGGTCGAGCCGGCCACAGCACCCGCAACGCCGCAGGTCTGATCATAATCGGGTGAGCGCGCCGCGCTCGCCACAACCCTGACCGTCTTGCGAGGCAATGGTCCGGGTGAGCAAAATGGGCTATTGCGTGGGGACCGCCCGCCCCTCCTGGCCCGGCCGCGCATGGCGGCACGCAGTCCCAGGGCAGCATTGGCATGGAGACCCCGGTGAACCATCCGAGCGACGACAGTTTCAGTCTTGATGGCGACACGCTGCATGAAGAGTGCGGCGTGTTTGGCATTTTGGGGCATAGCGATGCCGCGACGCTGACGGCGCTGGGGCTGCATGCCCTGCAGCATCGCGGCCAGGAAGCAGCCGGCATCGTCAGCTTCGACGGACGACAGTTCTTTACCGAAAAGCGCATGGGCCTGGTGGGCGACCACTATACGGACCCGGCTCTGCTGGCCAAGCTGCCCGGCTCGATGGCCATGGGCCATACGCGCTATTCCACCACTGGCGAAGTGGCGCTGCGTAATGTGCAGCCGCTGTTTGCCGAGCTGGAAGATGGCGGCATTGCTATCGCCCATAACGGCAATTTTACCAATGGACTGACGCTGCGCCGGCAGATCATCGCGACCGGTGCTATCTGCCAGTCGACCTCGGACACGGAAGTCGTGCTGCACCTGGTGGCGCGTTCGCGGCACAGCTCGACCACCGATCGCTTCATCGACGCCATCCGCCAGATGGAAGGCGGCTATGCCATGCTGGCGATGACGCGCACCAAGCTGATTGCAGCGCGCGACCCGATCGGTATAAGGCCGCTGGTGATGGGTGAGCTGAACGGCAAGCCGATCTTCTGCTCGGAGACCTGTGCGCTCGATATCATCGGCGCGAAGTATATCCGCGACGTGGAAAACGGCGAGGTCGTGATCTGCGAAGTGCAGCCGGATGGCTCGATCAGCATCGAGGCGCGCAAGGCGGCGCGACCGGCGCCGGAGCGGCCATGCCTGTTCGAATATGTCTATTTTGCCCGCCCCGACTCGATCGTGGCCGGGCGCAGCGTCTATTCGGCGCGCAAGCGCATGGGCATCAACCTGGCCAAGGAAGCCCCTGTCGAAGCCGATGTGGTGGTGCCGGTGCCCGATGGCGGCACGCCGGCGGCCATCGGCTTTGCGCAGGCCAGCGGCATTCCGTTCGAGCTCGGCATCATCCGCAACCACTATGTCGGGCGCACCTTCATCGAGCCGACGCAGTCGATCCGCGCCTTTGGCGTCAAGCTCAAGCATTCGGCCAATCGCGCCGAGATCGCGGGCAAGCGGGTCGTGCTGATCGACGATTCCATCGTACGCGGGACGACCTCGGTCAAGATCGTGCAGATGATGCGCGAGGCGGGCGCCACGGAGGTCCATATCCGCGTCGCCAGCCCGATGATCTATTTCTCGGACTACTACGGCATCGACACGCCGGACCCGGAAAAGCTGCTGGCCAACCAGCATGAGAGCCTGGAATCGATGTGCAAGTTCATCGGCGCAGATTCGCTGGCTTTCCTTTCCATCGACGGGCTCTATGACGCGGTGGGCGGCGAGAAGCGCAATCCCAAGGCGCCGCAGTTCACCGACCATTATTTCACGGGCGACTATCCGACGCAGTTGACCGATCTCAACGGCCGCTCCAAGAACGAGCCGAAACAAATCTCCCTGCTCAAAGAGGCTGGTTAATGGCTGGAACACAGGACCGGACCGGTCAAGATCTGGCCGGCAAGGTCGTCCTCGTCACCGGTGCATCGCGCGGCATCGGCTATGCGGCCGCCATCGAGGCGGCGCGCCGGGGTGCCCATGTGGTCGCCGTCGCCCGCACCGTGGGTGGGCTCGAGGAACTGGACGACGAAATCCAGGATCTGGGATCGGCAGCAACGCTGGTGCCGCTCGACCTGCGCGATGGCGATGCCATCGACCGGCTGGGCGCGGCGATCTTCGAGCGCTGGGGTGCGCTGGACGGGCTGGTGGCCAATGCGGGGCAGCTGGGCGTGCTCAGTCCCCTGCCCCATGTGAAGCCGGAAGACTTCGACAAGGTGATGGCGGTCAATGTCACCGCCAATTATCGCCTGCTGCGCGCGACCGACCTGCTGCTGCGGCAATCGACAGCGGGCCGGGCCGTGTTCGTCTCCTCATCCGCGTCGCGGTCGGCCAAGCCCTTCTGGGGGCTCTATGCCGCCAGCAAGGCGGCGCTGGACGCACTGGTGAAGTCCTATGCCGGGGAAGTGGCGCAGACCAAGGTGCGCGTCAACGCCTTCTATCCCGGTGCGGTGCGCACGGCGATGCGCGCCAAGGCCATGCCGGGCGAGGACCCCGAGACCCTGCCCAAGCCGGCCGATATCGCGCCCAAGCTCATCGACATGCTCAGCCCCGCGCTGAAGGAGAACGGCAAGCTGTTCGACGTCGTCACAGGCGCGTTCGAGGATATCTAGAGCCATGGTGGCGCTGCGGCCCTATCGCCCCGATGACCTCGAGGCGCTCTACGAAATCTGCCTGCTCACGGCGGATTCAGGCAAGGACGCTTCCCCGCTCCACCATGACCGCAAGGCGATCGGGCATATCTATGCGGCGCCCTATGGGGTGCTGGAGCCCGAGCAGGTGTTCGTCGCCGAAGACGACCAGGGCGTTGCGGGCTATATCGTCGGCACATTCAATACCGATGGCTTCAACGCGCGGCTGGAGCAGGACTGGTGGCCAGCGCTGCGGCAGCATTATGCGGATGTGCCCAAGGCGGAGCTGACCGCGACGGATCGTCAGCGGATCGGCGCGATCATGGAGCCCTCGCTCAACCCGCCCGACATCGTGGCGCAGTATCCCGCCCATATCCATATGAACCTGCTGCCGCGGCTGCGCGGGCAACGGGTGGGCACGGCCTTGCTGGATCGGTGGATCGCCCAGGCCCGCGCGGCGGGTGTGACGGGCATTCACCTCGGGGCCAATCCCGCCAATTCCGGGGGTATCGCCTTCTGGACCCGCAGCGGCTTCAAGCCGCTCCGCACCGATGGCGCTGCATGGTTCGGGATGACGCTCTAGGGCACTGATATCGCGGCCCCCACCCGGCCTCCCCCTGACAGGGGGAGGAGCAATCCTGTTCGGGACAGTATCGAACCCTTAGCCTACCTTGCTCATCAGGACCTTGTCGATGCGGCGGCCGTCCAGGTCGACGACTTCGAATTTCCAGCCATTGTGCTCGAAGGTCTCACCGACCTTGGGCAGGTGATTGATGACCGAGAGCACGTAGCCGGCGACGGTTTCGAACTTGGCGTCGCGGGGGATGGCAATCTTGAGCTTGTCGCCGAACTCGTCGACCGGCATCCAGCCGGCCACGAGGTAAGAGCCGTCCTCGCGCCTGACCAGCGCCGGGTCATCGCCGGTCTCTTCCTGGAACACACCGGTGATGACCTCCAGGATGTCGCCGGAGGTCACGATGCCTTCGAAGTGGCCGTATTCGTCGACGACGAGGGCCATGTGGACGGTGGAGTTGCGAATGGCGCGGACGACGTCCAGCGCCTCGGCATGTTCCATCACCACCGGCACGGGCTGGACGAATTTGCGGATGTCGAGCGGCAGGCCATTGGCGAAGACGCCGATGATGTCCTTGATCGCCACCACGCCAATGATTGAATCGGCGTCGCCGTCCTGAACCAGCAGCCGCGAGCGGTGCGTGCTCAGGATCGTGCTGCGGATTTCGTCGCTATCGTCGGACAGATCGACCACATCGACATCGAGGCGTGGCGTCATCAGGCCGCGCGCGGAGCGGTCGGCCAGGCGCATGACACCCGAAATCATCGAATGCTCGTCCGTCTCGATGACGCCGGCGGTAGTGGCCTCGGCGATGATGGTCTTGACCTCTTCTTCGGTGACCTTTTCCTCGGATTCACCGGACTGCCCCAGCAGGGCCAGGACGCCCTTGCCGGAGACATCGAGCAACCAGACGACGGGTGAGCCGATCGCGGCGACCATCTTCATGGCCGGGGCGACGCGGGCGGCGACGCCTTCTGCGTCGCGCAAGGCGATCTGCTTGGGCACCAGCTCGCCGATGATCAGGGAAATGTAGGTGATGAGCACGACGACAACGCCGACGCCCAGAACGTCGGCGATGTTGCCGGCAACGCCCACCGATTCCAGCCAGTCGGTCAGGCGCAGGCCTAGCGTGGCACCCGAAAAGGCGCCGGAGAGGATGCCGACCAGGGTAATGCCGATCTGCACGGAGGAGAGGAACTTGCCGGGGTCGTCAGCCAGTTCGATGGCGACTGCGGCGCCCTTGTTGCCCTGGTCCGCCATGCCACGCAGGCGGGCGGGGCGGGCGGAAACAACGGCCAGTTCCGACATTGCCAACAGGCCGTTGACGATGGTCAGCACGACGACGATCAATATTTCTGCGTACACGATGTATCTTGGGAATGCGGCCCCGCTCTCAGCATCGGGTCGCTTTGGCCGGGATAATATAAGGCAAGAGCGCGCGATTGCACCATGGGTCTGGGAAATATGTCGCGCCCCGGACGGCGACCGCATATCGCACCGCTATTATGGGATGCGGCGGCAGAGGTTTGCTTTACAAGACCATAGCTGAAACTGGAGCGCGCCCATGCCCTTGATCGACAAGTTGCTGATCCTCGCCATTGCGGCGCAGGTGCTGCTGACGCTGGGCATCCTGATCTGGATGGGGTTCGAACGCGTGCCGCGCGTGGCGCGGGGCGAGATTGCCATCAAGGATATTGCCGTGGAACGGGAGGCCTATCCGCTGCAGGCGCGGCTCCTGTCGAACAGTTTCGACAACCAGTTTCAATTGCCGGTGCTATTCTATGTGGCGGCGCTGATTGCCCTGTGGAGCGGCGGCGCCGGCTGGGTTGAGCTGGCCCTGGCATGGCTGTTCGTGGTGCTGCGCTATGTGCATGCGGGCGTGCATGTCACCACCAATCGCGTCTATCGCCGGTTTGCCGTCTATTGCGCGGGCCTTGTGGTGCTGGCGCTTCTATGGCTATGGCTCGTGCTGCGTATCGTCATCCTAGCCCCGAGTATCTGAATGCGTCTTCCCGGCCGCCTTTCTGCCGCCATTGCCGTGCTGACCGACGTGGAAACGCGCAAGCGCCCCGTGTCCGAGGCTCTGAAGGCCTGGGGGCTGAACAACCGCTTTGCCGGCGCGGGCGATCGCGCCGCCATCGGCAACCTGGTCTATGACGCCCTGCGGCGGCGGGCCTCGCATGCCGCGCTGATGGGTAGCGACACGCCGCGGGCGCTGGTGCTGGCCGTGGCCATGCGCGACTGGAACCAGGACCCTGCCGCGTTGAACGCGTTGTTTGCCGAGGACAGCCATGCGCCCGAGCCGCTGACCGAAGAGGAAATGACGCGGGCTGCCGGACAGCTTTCCGATGACACACCGGGCTGGGCCATGGCCGATATGCCCGAATGGCTGGTGCCGTCGCTGGAGCGGGGCCTGGGCGAGAACTGGATTGCCGAGGGGCAGGCGATGGCCGGGCGGCCATCGCTCGACCTGCGCACCAACCTGCTCAAGGCCAGCCGCGAACGGGTGATGAGATCGCTGGCGCGGTTCAACCCGGCCGAAACGGCGATCTCGCCGGTCGGCGTGACCATGCCGGCCGGTCCGGGCGATGCGCGGACGCCCAATGTCACCACGGACGAGGGCTATCTCAAGGGCTGGTTCGAAGTGCAGGACCAGGGCAGCCAGATCGTGGCGGCCCTGGCGGGCGCCAAGCCGGGCGAGCAGGTGCTCGACCTGTGCGCCGGTGCCGGAGGCAAGACGCTCGCCCTGGCCGCCGCAATGGGCAACAAGGGGCAGATCTTTGCCTATGACAGCGACCGCAGCCGGCTGGCGCCGATCTATGACCGGCTCAAGCGCAATGGCGCGCGCAATGTGCAGGTGCGGGCGCCGCAGCCGGGCGCGCTGGACGATCTTGTCGGCAAGATGGACCGCGTGGTGATCGATGCGCCCTGCACCGGCACCGGCACATGGCGCCGGCGGCCGGACACCAAGTGGAAGCTGTCGCCCGAGCTGCTGGCGCAGCGGGTGACCGAACAGGCGGCGATTCTTGCCGAGGGGCAGCGTTATCTCAAGCCAGGCGGGGTGCTGGTCTATATTACCTGCTCGATCCTGCCCGAGGAGAATGACGACCAGGTTGCGGCATTCATCGCCGCCAATCCCGGCTTTGCCTCGGTGGCTCCAGCCGAGCTGTGGCAGGCGGCCTTTGGGACCGCCCTGCCCCCGAACCTTTCGACCAGCCAGTCGGGCATTGCCCTCACGCCACTTCGCACCGGGACAGACGGGTTCTACTTCAACGCGCTTCGGCTGGCTGCATGATGCCTGACAACCTGGAAACGGGGATTCCCGTCTGGGCGTTTGCAGCAGGGGCCGTTGCGGTGATTGCGGCAGCCTTCGCGGCGGTGTGGTTCATGTTTCCGGCGCCAGACACGCGGCACGATCTCGTGGCGCCATCCGGCAGCGCCCGGATCGAGCTCGGGGAATTGTGCGGTGATGGCGGCTGCAACCGTGTCGCCATTCTCGATGTTGGCGGGGTGCGAACCGGCTGTCCGCTGGCGCTTTCCGGCAACCGGCCGCTGTTCGGCGATGTGACGGCACAGTGGTCGGCCGATGAAGCCAGTGTGGTGGTGGCCTACGCTGCCGTGGACGGCAGCACGGGCACTCTGACGATTGCGCGGGCGGACTGTACGCTGACCCAATAGTGAACCAGCCGTGCCGGGCGTGCGTTCAAGGGGGAGCTGATCGCAACACGAGCACAACAATGACCACCCCTTCCCTGGCTGACTACAAGTCGCCCCGTTCCTGGCTCACGCTGGGGATATTCCTGGTTGTCGTGATCGGCGTTGGTGCGCTTATCGGCACGCAGTCCGTGCCCGGCGCCTGGTATGAAGGCCTGACCAAGCCCCCGTTCAATCCGCCCAACTGGATTTTTGGCCCGGTCTGGTTCACGCTTTACGTGATGATCGCGGCGGCAGGCTGGCGCATCTGGATGATTGCCCCCGACAGCGGCGCCATGAAGCTGTGGTTCGCGCAGATGGCAGTGAACTGGGTATGGTCGCCGATCTGGTTCATCGGACAGATGCTGTGGCCGGCCTTTGCAGTGATCGTCGTGCTGCTGGCGCTGATCGTGGCGTTCATCGTCGCGGCCCGGCGGCATGATGGGATCGCCGCCTGGCTGTTCGCGCCCTATCTGGCCTGGGTGAGCTTTGCCAGCGTGCTGAACCTGTCCATCGCCCTGCTGAACTAGCCGGGACGGGCTTCGAGCCCGCGAGCCCAACGGACAACCGGACGCTCGAGCAGGTAGAAGCTCAGCGTGCCCAGGGCCACGCTGAGCGTTATGGCGAGCGCGCTCGACCACAGCCAGATGGTCCAGCCACCGTCGAGCCAGGTCTGGAAGGCAGGGGGCAGAAGGCGCGCCACGAGGCCAATGACCAGGAAATGCCAGACATAGATGCCGAAGGATATGTTGGCGAGGAACCTGCTCGGCGGGTTGTCGAGCAGTCGTCCTGCGGCGACTGACGAGGGCAGCGCGATGAGGGCGACGCCGATGGCCAGGGGCATCCAGGGATAGGCATAGGGAATACCCAGCAGGCCATAGCCTTCGCTGGGGCTGCCAATATGGGCGGCCATGATCCAGATGGTTGCCGCGATGGCGAGCAGGCCGACCAGATCAAACAGCCAGTGACGCATGGTGGCCAGCGCAACCTGGATGCCGGCCGCCAGGGCGCCCAGTGCGAAGATGGCAAAGAATCCGAGCGGGTTGAAGCGCGGCATCCAGGCCTTGGCGCCGCCGATCAGGCCATGCTCCCAGCCCCGCGCGACCTCGTCGATGGGTGCCCATTGCACGATCATCCAATGCAGCGCCAACGCCAGGCCGATCACCGCGATCCAGGCGAGCCGCGCCGCATGCCCCCTGAGGCGCAGCGCGAAAAGGGCAGCGAGGCAGAGCGGCAGCAGCAGGTAGGCGGTGACTTCGAAACCGATCGACCAGAGGGGGCCATTGTTGTCGACAGGGAACAGGGTCACCCAGTGCCAGTCACTGACGAGCAGGAAGCCGGCGAGGAAGCGCAAAACGTGCTCAGTATCGAGCGGGGAGCCGCTGATTGTGACGCTGAGGGTGAAGCTGACGATGAGGGCCAGCCAGAAGCCGGGCAGGATGCGGGCCGCGCGCCGCAGCGCGTAGATGCGCAGCGAGGGCATGGGGGCGTTGCGGTCCAGCGCCAGCCAGAATGGACGCGCCAGCAGGAAGCCGCTCAGCACGAAGAAGATGGAGACGCCGAAGCTGCCAGTGACCAGGAAGCCCATGATGGGACGCGCTGCCGAGGGGACATTGCCCATATCCATCCTGAACGCCAGGTGATGGAACAACACCATGAGACAGGCGGCGGCACGCAGGAAATCCGCGCCAAGCAGTCGCTGTTGGGTCAATTGGCAATCCTGCACCGTTGCGGCGACAGGCCTGCCCGAGCCTATGGCCGCGGTCAAGCGGGTTGCGGTGCCGACAACCTGCCTGCGTGTTCGAAGCGGCGCGCCCAGAGCATGATCGGCGCCTCCATCCAGCGATAGGACAGTGTGGCAATGACCATCGAGATGGCGATGATCACGAGGCTTGCAACGAGGAATTTGGCGGGGTCGGCAATCGTGCCTTGGGTGAGTTCGGGCACCCAGTAGAGACGGACCAGTTCGAGTACCAGATAGTGCCAGACATAGATGCCGAAGGAGATGCGGGCGAGATAGGCGACGGGCGGATTGTCCAGAACGCGCCCCACGAGGCGGCCCGAAGGCGCAAAGGCGAGCGCAGAGGCGACGAGCAGTTGAAAGGTCGGGAATTCATGGGGGACGCGCAGCCAGCCGTAGAATTCTCCGCCGCCTGCGAGGCCGCTGACCCAGATCATCCAGCCGGCCGCCGCGATGGCAGCCACGGCGAGAAGATCGAAGATGAACGAGCGGCGATGCGCCAGAAGGGTCTGGATGCCGCCGGCCCACGCGCCGATGGCGAACATGGCGAAGAAAGCGAAGGGGTTGAACCAGGGCATCCAGGTCTTGGCGCCGCCCTGCAGGCCGTAGTTCCAGCCCTTGCGGAAGGGGTCGACCACGACCGTGTTGCTGAAGATCCAGTGGCCCCCCAGCGCAGCAGCGATCACGACCAGCCAGGCCAGGCGGGCCGGCCAGCCCGCTATCCTGCCCCGGGCGAGGCCCAAGAGGGCGAGGAAGCCCAGGGGCAGCAGCACATAGGATGTCACCTCGAAGCCGATGGACCAGAGCGGGCCATTGATCTCGACGGGGAAGAGCGTCGTCCAGTGCCAGTCGCTGACCAGCAGGAGCCCGGCGACGTAGCGCAGCCAGAGCCAGGCATCGAGCGCGAAGCCGAAGACCGTGACGCTCAGGATGAAGGTCACGGTCAGCGCCAGCCAGAAGCCGGGCGCGATGCGGGCGGCCCGGCGCAGCGCATAGATGCGCAGCGACGGCAGGGGCCGGCCGGCATCCAGGGCCTGCCAGAATGGCCGGGCGAGGAGGAAGCCACTCAGGACGAAGAACATGGCAACGCCAAAGCCGCCCACGCTGTTGAAGACCTGGGCGAAGGGATTGCTGCCGAGTTCGCTGCGGAAATCGATGCGTTGCGCCAGATGATGGAAGAGCACGATGAAGCAGGCGCTGGCCCGCATGAAATCGGCGCCATAGAGGCGGTTTTCGCTGTCGCTCATCTGTCTCCCCCAGATGTGCCATTCGGCATCTGTCTGTGGGGATTACAGCTGCCATTGTTGGCGGCAATCCGCAATGCTGTCCTGCTGCAGTTGGACTTGCGGAATCTGTGCCGGGACGATATGGCCTCGCCATGAAAACCCCCGAGACTGCCGCCCCCGACGCCATCCTCATCGTGGACTTCGGTTCGCAGGTCACCCAGCTGATCGCGCGCCGCATTCGAGAGACGGGTGTCTATTGCGAAATCCACCCGTTCAACAAGGCGGCAGAGGCCTTTGCGGCGCTGCGGCCCAAGGGTGTCATCTTTTCGGGCGGACCGGCTTCGGTGACCGAGGAGGGCAGCCCCAGGGCGCCACAGGCGATCATCGATTCCGGACTTCCCATCCTGGCCATCTGCTATGGGCAGCAGACTTTCTGCCTGCAGCTGGGCGGCAAGGTCGAGGGCGGGCACCATCGGGAATTCGGCCGGGCCGATGTCGAAATCCTCGAGCCCAGCGCGCTCTATGAGGGTATCTGGCAGGTCGGCGGCAAGTATCCAGTCTGGATGAGTCACGGCGACCGCGTCACCGAGCTGCCCGAGGGCTTCAAGGTCATGGCGACCTCGCCCAATGCACCATTCGCCATTGCCGGCGACGAGGCGCGCAAGTGCTACACGACCATGTTCCATCCCGAGGTCGTGCATACGCCCGATGGCGGCAAGCTCTTGGCCAATTTCGTGCACAAGATCGTCGGGCTGCAGTCCGACTGGAACATGCATGCCTATCGGCAGAAGATGGTCGAGAAGATCCGCGCCCAGGTCGGCACGGGCAAGGTGATCTGCGGGCTCTCCGGCGGCGTCGATTCCTCGGTTGCGGCCGTGCTGATCCATGAGGCAATCGGCGACCAGCTGACCTGCATCTATGTCGACCACGGGCTGATGCGTCTCAACGAGAGCGAACAGGTCGTGACCATGTTCCGCGACCAGTACAATATCCCGCTGGTGCATGTGGACGCGTCCAAGGTGTTCCTGCGCGAGCTTGATGGGCAGTCGGACCCCGAGACCAAGCGCAAGATCATCGGGCGGCTGTTTATCGAGACCTTCGAGGAAGAAGCCCGGAAGCTGGGCGGCGCGCAGTTCCTGGCGCAGGGCACGCTTTATCCGGACGTGATCGAGTCGGTGTCGTTTACCGGCGGCCCCTCGGTGACCATCAAGAGCCACCACAATGTGGGCGGGCTGCCCGAGCGCATGAACATGCAGTTGGTCGAGCCGCTGCGCGAGCTGTTCAAGGACGAGGTCCGGGTGCTTGGCCGCGAACTGGGCCTGCCCGAGAGCTTTATCGGTCGCCACCCCTTCCCCGGCCCCGGCCTTGCCATTCGCTGCCCGGGCGGCATCACGCCCGAAAAGCTGGATATCCTGCGCCAGGCCGATGCCATCTATCTCGACGAGATCCGCAAGTCGGGCCAGTATGACAAGATCTGGCAGGCCTTTGCCGTGCTGCTGCCGGTGCAGACGGTGGGCGTGATGGGCGACGGGCGGACCTATGAGTTTGTCTGCGCGCTGCGGGCGGTGACCTCGGTCGACGGGATGACGGCGGACTTCTACCAGTTCGACATGAACTTCCTCGGCAAGACGGCGACCCGCATCATCAACGAGGTGCGCGGCATCAATCGCGTCGTCTACGACGTGACCAGCAAGCCGCCCGGCACGATCGAGTGGGAATAGCAGGCAAAACGCAGGAAATTCGCCAGCATGCTTGCAGCAATCCGCCGGATTGCTGGCGTTTGCTTTCCACCGGCAGCATGTTAAACGTGCGCCCGAATTCACTGATGACCTAGGCAGGCCATGTCCGAACAGAATATTTTCCGCGAAGTCGACGAGGAGCTGCGCAGCGATCGCATGCGCGCCCTGTGGCGTCGTTTCGCGCCCTATGTGATCGGCGCCGCCGTGGGCGTGGTCGCCATCGTGGCGGTCAATGAAGGCTGGTCTTGGTATCACGCCAACAATGCCGCGCAGTCTTCCGACGAACTTTACACCGCGTTCGACCTCATCGATGGCGGCGACCTGCCTGGCGCCCAGAGCCAGCTCGACGCGCTGATCGCCCACGGTTCGGGCAGCTACCCGGTGCTGGCGCAGTTCCGCAAGGCGGGCGTTCTGGCCAGGGAAGGCGCGACGGCAGATGCCGTTGCCGCCTATGACGCGCTGGCCAATGGCCAGTCCAATCCCCGCCTGCGCGAGCTGGCGCTGGTGCTGGGCGGCACGCTGCTGGTCGATAGCGGCACACTGGCCGATGTCGAATCCCGCGTGGGCAGCATTGCCGTCGAAGGCAGCCCGCTGCGCAATGCAGCGCGCGAAGCGCTGGGACTGGCACAATACAAGGCCGGCGATTTCACTGCGGCGCAGGAAAGCTTTGAGGCCGTCATCAACGATCCGATGACGCAGAGCAGCACGCGCAACCGCATGGGCTATTACCTGGCCCAGCTGCTGGCGCAGGGCGCCGTTGCGGCAGCGCCGGAAGCGGACGCTGCCGATGCGGCAGCGACCGCCATTGACGAAATTGTCAGCGATGAAGCCCCTGCCGCCGAAGCCCCGGCCGAGGTGGCCCCTGCTGAAACAACCGAGGCCGTGCCGGCCGCGCAATAGCGGCCGCCACACCTCACGCCGGATCGGAACCCAGAACGCATGACCGTCACCGTTGCCATTGTCGGTCGTCCCAACGTCGGCAAATCCACCCTGTTCAATCGCCTCGTTGGTCGCAAGATCGCGCTGGTCGATGATACGCCGGGCGTGACCCGCGACCGCCGCGAGGCGGAGGGCCGGATTGCGGACCTGACCTTCCGCATTCTCGACACGGCCGGCTATGAGGACGTGACCGACGGGAGCCTGGAAGACCGGATGCGCCAGCAGACCGAGCTGGCGATCAAGGAAGCCGATGTCATCCTGTTCATGATCGATGCGCGGGCCGGCGTGGTGCCGCTCGACGAGCGCTTCGCGCAGGTCCTGCGCAAGGCGGGCAAGGATGTGCACCTGGTCGGCAACAAGGCCGAGAGCGGCGCGGCCGAGGCCGGGCTGGTGGAAGCCTACCGGCTGGGCTTTGGCGAGGCCATTGCGCTGTCGGCCGAGCACGGGCTCGGCCTGGCGGAGCTCTATTCCATTGTGTCGGCGGCCATTGACCGCGTCGCCGCCGAGAAGGAAGGGACCGAGATCGGCGATCTCGACGAAATGCCCGAGGTTGATGTCGACATCACCGAGGACATGCTGGAAGGCGAAGGCGAAGAGGCGACGCTGCGCTGGAATCCCAAGCGCTACCTCAACGTGGCCATTGTCGGCCGCCCCAATGCCGGCAAGTCGACGCTGATCAACCGCATGGTGGGTGAAGACCGCGTGCTGGTCGGGCCCGAGGCCGGCATTACCCGCGACAGCATCCTGGTGCCGTGGGAATGGGAAGGCCGGGTGATCAACCTGGTCGACACCGCCGGCATCCGCCGCCGCGCCCGGGTGACCGAGAAGCTCGAGAAGCTGGCCGTGGGCGACAGCCTGCGCTCGATCCAGTATGCCGAAGTCGTCGTGCTGATGCTCGATGCGACCATTCCCTTCGAGAAGCAGGACCTGGCGCTGGCGGACCTCGTGGAACGCGAGGGGCGCGCCCTGGTCATTGCGCTCAACAAGTGGGACCTGATCGAGGACAAGAACGAAGCCCTCAAGGTGCTGCGCGAAGAGTGCGAGCGGCTGCTGCCGCAGCTGCGCGGCGTGCCGCTGGTGACCCTGTCGGGCCTGACGGGCAAGAATATCGACAAGCTGATGGACGCGATCTTCAAGATCGAGCGCAACTGGAATTCGCATGTGTCCACCGCGCGGCTCAACCGCTGGCTGGCCGGGATGGTCGAGGGGCACCCGCCTCCGGCCGTGTCGGGCCGCCGGCTCAAGCTGCGCTACATGACGCAGGCCAAGACCAGGCCGCCGAGCTTCATCCTGTTCGCGTCGCGGCCGGATGTGCTGCCGACCTCGTATCAGCGCTACCTGGTCAACGGGCTGCGCGACGCCTTCGACATCAAGGGGACGCCGATCCGGCTCTGGGTGCGTGGCGGCAGCGAGAACCCCTATAACGACAAGCAGAAGCGCCGACTTGGATAACAAAAAACCCGCGGATCGCTCCGCGGGTTTCTTGTTTCTGGACGGTGCTATCGCCCGCTGCGGTAGTTGGGGGCTTCCCTCGTGATGATGACGTCGTGGACGTGGCTTTCGCTGAGGGCGGCGCCGGAGATCTTCACGAAGACGGAGTTGTCGCGGAAGTCCTTGAGGTTGTGGGCGCCCGTATAGCCCATGGAGGCGCGCAGGCCTCCGGCGAGCTGGTGCAGCACGGCGCCGGCGGCGCCCTTGTAGGGCACCTGGCCCTCGATGCCCTCGGGGACCAGCTTCATCTGGTCGCGCACATCCTGCTGGAAGTAGCGATCGGCAGAGCCGGAACCCATGGCGCCGACCGAGCCCATGCCGCGATAGGATTTGTAGGAGCGGCCCTGGTAGAGGTAGACTTCGCCCGGGCTCTCGTCGGTGCCCGCAAGGAGTGAGCCAATCATGACGCAGGAGGCGCCACCGGCCAGGGCCTTGGCCATATCGCCGGAGAACTTGATGCCGCCATCGGCGATGACGGGAATGCCCTGGCGGGCCCCCTCCTCCGCGCAGGCCATGACGGCCGCCAGCTGGGGGACACCGACGCCGGCGACGATGCGAGTGGTGCAGATCGAGCCGGGGCCGATGCCCACCTTGATGGAATCGGCGCCAGCATCGATCAGCGCCTTGACGGCCTCGGCGGTGGCGACATTGCCGGCGACGATGCGGGTGGAATTGCTCTCGCGCTTGACGCGCTCGACGGCCTCGGCGACGCGCACGGAATGACCGTGGGCGGTATCGATGACCAGGAGGTCCACGCCAGCGTCGATGAGCGCCAGCGAGCGCTCGAAGCCCTGGTCGCCGACCGTGGAGGCGGCAGCGACGCGCAGGCGCCCCTGATCGTCCTTGACGGCGTTGGGATTGAGCTGGGCCTTTTCGATGTCCTTGACGGTGATGAGACCGGTGCAGCGGTAGTCGGCATCGACGACCAGCAGCTTTTCGATGCGGTGCTTGTGCAGGAGCACCTTGGCTTCGTCCTTGCTGACGCCGTCACGTACGGTGACCAGTTTTTCGAAGGTCATCAGCTCGCGGATGGGCTGGGCCGGATGTGAGGCGAAGCGCACGTCGCGATTGGTGAGGATGCCGACCAGCTTGCCGATGGCGCGACCGCCCTTGCCGCCATTCTCGACAACTGGGATGCCGGAGATGCGGTTGGACTGCATCAGAGCCAGGGCATCGGCCAGAGTGGCGTCGGGGCCGATGGTGATGGGGTTGATCACCATCCCGCTCTCGAAGGACTTGACCATGCGAACCTGCTCGGCCTGCTCGGCGGCGGTGAGGTTCTTGTGGATCACGCCCATGCCGCCGGCCTGGGCCATGGCAATGGCCATGGCGCTCTCGGTGACGGTATCCATGGCCGAAGACAGGATGGGAAGATTGAGCGCTATGTCCTTGGTGACATAGGTGGAAATGTCGGTTTCGGTGGGCAGGACATCGGACCGCGCCGGCTGCAGCAGCACGTCGTCAAAGGTCAAAGCCGCATCGCCGGTGATGGTGGTAATAATCTTCGCCAAGGCCAGACCTTTCCTGCCTTCTGATCGGATCAGAAATGTTGGAATGTGAACCGGCCGATGGACTCGGCGGGCTCGGGTTGGCGAGGGTCAATAGCACCGGGCGGGCGGCTTGCATAGGGGTGGGCGATGCAGGCCAGCCGGGGCGGCCCCGCCCTGGCTGCATGCCTTGGGACGCCGGGCGATCAAATCTACCATACAAGCGCCCTTTCAGCTTTTCAGCTTTGGCTACGGGGTCCATAGTTGTACCGGTCGCATTCGCGCCCTGCCCCGATTCCTCCCGGTCTGCTTGTCGTGATCCGCGTCACCCCCCTCATCCTGGCGGTCGCCCTGTTCATGGAACAGATGGACTCGACCGTCATCGCCACGTCGCTGCCGGCGATCGCGGCCGATATCGGCACCGAGCCGATCGCGCTCAAGCTGGCGCTGACGGCCTATTTCGTGGCGCTGGCCATCTTCATTCCGATCAGCGGCTGGATGGCCGACCGGTTTGGCGCCAAGAACATCTTCCGGCTGGCGATCCTCGTCTTCATGCTGGGGTCGCTCGCCTGCTCGTTTTCGTTCTCGCTCGAGAGCTTCGTGGTGTCGCGGTTCTTCCAGGGCATTGGCAGCTCGATGATGACGCCGGTGGGGCGGCTGCTGCTGGTGCGCTCGACGCCGCGGAGCGAACTGGTGGGGGCCATGGCCTGGCTGACCATTCCGGCCCTGCTGGGGCCCCTGACCGGCCCGCTCATCGGGGGCTTTCTCACCACCTATCTGAGCTGGCACTGGATCTTCTGGATCAATATTCCGATCGGCATCGCCGGGATCATCCTGGCCGGCATTTTCCTCAAGGTGCCGGACGCGCGCATTCCCCGGCCGATCGACGCCGTGGGGTTCATCCTGGCCGGCATCGCCTTTGCCGGCTGCGTGTTCGGCCTGTCCGTCGTCAGCCTGCCCGCTTTGCCGCTGGTCTATGGCTACCTGACCATCGCCATCGGGGCCGTTTCGGGCATTTTCTATTTCCTGCATGCCAAGCGAACGACATTCCCGCTGCTGGACCCGGCGCTGCTGCGGCACAAGCTGTTTCGCGCCTCGATCCTGGGCGGATCGTTCTTCCGCATCGGCGTTGGGGCGGTGCCCTTCCTGCTGCCGCTGATGCTGCAGCTGGGATTTGGGCTCAATCCGTTTCAGTCGGGGGCCATTACCTTCGTTTCGGCCATTGGCGCGATCATGAGCAAGTTCATCGCCGAGCGGGTGTTCGCGCGCTTCGGCTTTCCGCGCATATTGGGGTTCGCGGCGCTGTTCGGCGGGTTGCTGATCGCGGCGCAGGGGCTGTTCAGTATCGATACGCCGATCCCGGTAATGATGGCGGTGTTGCTGGCGGGCGGCGTGCTGCGCTCGGTATTCTTCACCGGCACCAATGCGCTGGGCTATGCCGATGTGAGCGACGAGGAGGCGAGCCAGGCGACAGCGATCGTTGCCGTGTGCCAGCAGCTCAGCATCGCCTTTGGCGTGGCAGTGGCCGGCGGCATTCTCGAAGTCAGCACCCGCATGCATGGCGGGGAGCTGTCGCTATTTGATTTTCAGCTTGCGTTTTTCGTGGTCGGCGGGCTCAGCGCGCTGGCCGGATTGATTTATTGGCGACTGCCAGCCGATGCCGGGCACGATGTTTCGGGCCACAAGGCTATCGCAAAGGAGTGACCGGGATTTCCCGGCAACAGATATTTGTCACGCACCGTGCCCCTCATCCTCGCCACCGCCCTGTTCATGGAGAACATGGACTCGACGGTGATCGCCACCTCGCTGGCCGCCATTGCCGCCGATATCGGGACGGACCCGATCTCGCTCAAGCTGGCGCTGACGGCGTATCTCGTGGCGCTGGCCATCTTCATCCCGATATCGAGCTGGATGGCCGACCGGTTCGGGGCGCGCAACGTGTTCCGCGTGGCCATGCTGGTCTTCATGCTCGGCTCGATCGGCTGCGCGCTGTCCAGTTCGCTGCTGCAGTTTGTCGGCGCGCGCTTCGTGCAGGGCATGGGTGGCGCAATGATGGGACCGGTGGCGCGGCTGGTGCTGGTGCGGGCGACCCCGCGGCACCAGCTGGTGGACGCCATGGCCTGGCTGACCATTCCGGCGCTGATCGGGCCCATTCTGGGCCCGCCGTTCGGCGGCTTTCTCACCACCTATTTTTCCTGGCACTGGATCTTCATCATCAATGTGCCGATCGGCATTCTGGGCATTGTGCTGGTCGGCTTCGCGCTGCCCAATACGCCATCGCGCAGCGCGCCGCGGCAGATCGACCGCAAGGGGTTCGTTCTGGCCGGTGCGGCCTTTGCGCTGTTTGCCTTCGGCTGCTCGGTGATGAGCCTGCCGGCGCTGCCCCCGGTGATCGGCGCGGTGGCTGCCTCGATCGGCATAGGCATCGGCGCCATCTATGTGCGGCATGCGCTGAGCACGGAATATCCGCTGCTCGACCTGCGTCTGCTGCGACTGCCGGTGTTTCGCATCTCGGTGGTGGCGGGGACGTTTTTCCGGCTGGGCCAGGGGGCGGTGCCGTTCCTGTTTCCGCTGATGCTGCAACTCAGCTTCGGGATGAGCCCGTTTGAATCGGGGATGATCACCTTTGTCAGCGCCATCGGGGCACTGGTGGCCAAGTTCGTCTGCAACTGGATCTTTGCCCGCTTCGGTTTCAAGTATCCGCTGGTGCTGGCGACGGCCATTTCATGCCTCGGGATCCTGGCCATGGGGCTCTATACGCCGGCGACGCCGCTGCCGCTGATGTTGGGCATCCTGACCTTTGTCGGCTTCTGGCAATCGGTGTTCTGGACGGGCTCCAACGCCTTCGTCTTTGCCGATGTGGAGGACAAGGATGCCGGGCAGGCCAATGTGATCAGCCAGGTCTGGGGCCAGCTGATGTTCGCCATGGGCGTGGCGCTGGGCGGCGGCACGCTGGAACTGGTGCATCGCATGCGCGGCGAGGGACCGCTGGTGCTGGCCGACTTCCAGATGGCGTTCTTCGTGGTGACCGCGGTGGGGGCGATCGCCACCGTGCTGTTCCTGCGGCTGCCGAACAATGCCGGTCACCAGCTGACGCGCGGCGGCGGTGGCGAGCACTGAAGGGCCCCTACCTCTCCCTTCGCGGGAGAGGTGAAGGCTAGCGGTCGTAATCGCCTTCGCCCTGCACGGTATCGTTGGTGCCCTTGAAACCCTTGGCAATCAGGTAGGCTTCGGCCGAATCCTGGCGGCTGGAGGGGGGCTTGGCATGGAAGGTCGTCTTGAAGTGGCGCTTGAGCATGTGCAGCAGCTCATGCTCGGTGCCGCCCTGGAACACCTTGGCGACGAAGACGCCGCCGGGCGACAGCACGTCGAGCGCAAAGGCGGCGGCCACCTCGATGAGCTGGACGATGCGCAGGTGGTCGGTGGGGCGGTGGCCGGTGGTGGGCCAGGCCATGTCGCTCATCACGATATCGGCCTTCTTGCCGCGCATGGCCTCGATCAGCATGGCAGGCGCGTCATCGTCGGTGAAATCCTTCTGCAGCAGGATAACGCCGGGAATGGGGTCCATTTCCAGATAATCGATGCCGACAATCAGGGGATTGGCCGAGGTAGAGCCCGTCGCCTTGGCAGCAACCTGTGCCCAGCCGCCTGGGGCGGCGCCCAGATCGACGACGCGCATGCCCTTGCGGAAGAGCTTGTACTTCTCGTCCATCTCGCGAATCTTGAAGGCGGCGCGCGAGCGGTAGCCCTCGGCGCGGGCGCGGGCGACATAAGGGTCGTTGAGCTGGCGCTCCAGCCATTTGGTGGAGCTCACCTTGCGGCCCTTGGCCGATTTGACGCGGATCTTGAGATCCTTGTCGGACTTGCGGCCGCCTGTACCGAGAGCCTTATCCACCATTGCCATTCCTCCGCGGATATCGCACCGCACGGCTGTGGGCGCGGTCGGCGTCCATCAGCGAAATCAAGATGCCCTCGCGCAAGCCGCGATCGGCGACGCGCACGCGTTCGGTCGGCCATTCGCGCCGAATGGCCTCGAAAATGGCGCAACCGGGCAGGACCAGATCGGCGCGGTCGCGCCCGATGCAGGGATGGGCCACGCGGCGATCAAAGGGCATAGCCAGCAGCACCTTCATGGTCTCGTCGACCTCGCCGCGCTTCATCCACAGGCCATCGACCTTCTGGCGCTCGTAGCGCTCTAAGCCGAGATGGAGCCCGGCCAGCGTGGTTACGGTGCCCGAGGTGCCGATCAGGTGCACGGGATGGGTGGCGATCATCTGGCGCAGCTTCTCGCGGCCGCGGAACTGGCGGAGATGCTCGGCGACATGGGCCACCATGGCCTCGAAGACCGCGGGGGAGACATCGACGCCGCCGAATTTCTCGGCAATGGAGACAACGCCCACCGGCAGCGACTGCCAGGAGCGGATCGAGGCGGACATGCGTCCCTGCGCCTTGGGGCGGCCGCCGCGAAAATCCATCCAGGCCAGTTCGGACGAGCCGCCGCCGATATCGAACATCAGCGCGCCCTGCGCCGTGCCCTCGATCAGGTCGGCACAGCCGGTAACGGCCAGCTCGGCCTCGGTCCGGCGATCGACGATTTCGAGATCGAGCCCGATTTCGGCCTTGACGCGGGCGAGGAAGGCCGGACCGTTCTCGGCGGCACGGCAGGCCTCGGTGGCGATCAGGCGCATGCGGGTGGGCTGGTGCTCGCGCAACTTGTTGCGGCACTGGCGCAGCGCCTCCATGGTGCGCTCCATGGCCGCATCGCCCAGGCGCCCGGTGACCGAGACGCCCTCGCCGAGGCGGACAATGCGGGTGAAGCCATCAAGGACGCGGAAGCCGTGATCATGCGGGCGAGCGATGAGCAGGCGGCAATTGTTGGTGCCCAGATCGAGCGCGGCATAGATGGGCCCGCGATGCCGGCGCGGATTGGGGGCGGCTGGTGTCCGCTTTTCCGCATCGGGGGGAGGCGAATCGCCCCCTGCCCTCCCCGCCGGTCCGGGACCGGACGGGGCACGGATCGCCGGCTCGTCCGGGGACGAAAGTGCGGCGGCGGACCGATCGGAATCGGTCACAGAAGTCTCCTGTCGTGCGCGGTCGCCAAAACCGGCCAAGCCGGTCGCGCCCGAACGCACTGTTGATTGCGTGTCGCCGACGACGGTAGTGCAAGGGGGCGGCGAGCGCAATGCCGGCGGCATGCAACGCGGACATGTCAGAGGCGCTTGCAATCTCGTCAGGCATTGTCTATGCAGTGCCCGCGCCGGACGCTCGCTGAGCCTCCCGCGTTACCGACGGCCTGAGGCCGATCCCTTGCTGGGGAATAGTTCAACGGTAGAACAGCGGACTCTGACTCCGTCAATCTTGGTTCGAATCCAGGTTCCCCAGCCATCTCTCTTTTCGCAATGATTTCAGTAATTTAGCAGAACGCTGTCACACCCTTTTGTCACACCTAAGTGGCTCACTCTAGGGCGGGTTGACGACGCACTGATTCCTGTCCATGCTCATGTTGCTCCCGGATGGGAGCTGGAAATGAAACCTGGAATGGTTTCGATCATGAGACGTCGCTGGATAGTGACAATGAGGCAGGCCCCTGTGGCCTTGCTGATGACGCGCATATTGCGGTCAATTGATCGAAGCCAGTCCCTCTTTGAGGAACTGGACTATGACGACAGAAACCACAAAACTTGTTATCCGCTTTGCTCTTGTTGCTGAGCAACCGAACCCTCGTGATGAGGATCGGCTGACCAGCGGCACGGAGGAAAACTCTATCGCTGGCATTAAGCGTTATACTGGCTTCGCTCGCGGCAAAGATCTCTATCCACTCTTCGACCACGTCTCGCTCGAGGCTAACCCACGCGCTGCAAAGGTTGGCGCCGTGGTCAAGGATATCCTCGAGTCGCTCAGCAGGACGCCCGACCTGTTTCCCTTTAAGTCCAAGGGAGTGCTCCTGGGCACGGCCGACTATGAAGCCTTGCAGCGCAACCGCTTCGAACTGCGCTTTAACGACCCTGCCTCGGAAGGGGTGCTCGATGGCGGACACAACATGCTCGCGATCGGCATGCATATGCTCTCTGCTGTTGCGGACGTGTCCAAGATCCAGCTCTGGGACGACATGAAAGAGTTGTGGGACGACAACCGCGTTGCCCTGGAGAAGGTCAAAGACCGCTTCGACTTTTTGGTGCCTGTAGAGCTCCTGGTGCCTTCGGACGTTGAAGACGAACGCGTGGTCTCCGACTTCGAAATGTCGGTGCTCGAGATCTGCGCCGCTCGCAACAACAATGCTCAGCTTACGCAAGAGACGAAGTCCAATAAGATGGGCTTCTATGATGAGATCCGTGGTCGTCTCGACAAGAGCATCGCGGATCGGGTGGAATGGAAAAGCAACGAGTGGGACAGCAATGAAGCTCGTCCTATCAAGGTCCGCGACCTGCTCGCCCTGGCATGGATCCCGCTAAATTTCGCCAATGAGAAGAAGCTGCTGCCGATCGACATTTCTGTCTCTCCGCAGAACATCTATCGCAACAAGGGCGAGTGCTCGAAGCAATTCGACAAGCTAATGGCCGATCCGTCTGTTTCTCAAAAAGTCGATGGTCCGATCCACGAGTTGCATAACGAAGTCGTCTCCAGCGCTTTCGACATTCTGGCGGATCTTCCCAAGCTCTACGACCGCATCTACGCGGACTTCCCTGAGGCATACAACTCGAACGGCTATCGCTTCGGCGGCAACAACATCGTCAAGATTTACGATCCAGCTCGTCGTGCAGCCGCCAAGGATAAGAGCGGCTTCGTCCTCACTCGCCCGACTACTCAATTTACGAATGAAGCAGTGGATTACCGCTATCCTGACGGGCTGATCATGCCTCTCGTATATGGCCTCAAGGGGCTCATGACGGTCAAAGACGGCTCCGTTGTGTGGGCGACGGAGCCGTTCGACTTCCTTGATAAGTATCTCTCCGACATTGCTGGGGCTTACCGCCTGGTGCTCGACATGGCCCGCTTCGATCCGCAGAAGTTGGCTAAGAACCAGGCCAGCCATGAATTCGCTGTCGGCGAATTTGAGAAGGCTCTCCTGAAGCACAAGGCCGCGCGAGCCGACGAAGGCGTCTTCGCCTAGCTGCAAAGCCCATTGACTGTTGAGGCGGCCCCATGCGGCCGCCTCTTTTTTATGCGGGTGCTGCACCGGCATCGATGATCATGCGCCACTTCTCCGGCCAGAGATCGTGCATACCGCCGAGCTGGTCGGCGACCAAGTATTCCTCAACCTGGCCGGAGAACGGACAGAGCTGCACGCCCATGCGCTGGCGAAGGGCAGGCGCTTGCTCTGGACGAGATGTCGGACCTGGTGGCCGCCATATATGACTGTGCCATCGATCCGAACGAATGGCCTCGAGCACTGGCGGCGCTTTGCGCGGCGATGAACTTCAAGAGCGCAGCGCTCAACCTGCGCACCTATCCGTCCGGCGACATTCTGCTGCTGTACACCAGCGGCATCGAGCAGCACTGGCTTGAAAAGCTACATGGATACGGCGCTGAGGCGCTGGAGCAGTGGGGCGGAATTGGCAAGCTCCTGACCTACGACCCCAACCAGCCGGCGCTAATGTCCGAGAAGCACAAGGAAGGGCTGACCGAGGCGAACCGCATCTATGTTGAATGGACCAAGCCCCGCGGAATCATCGACGTCATGGCATTCGGGCTTGCGCGTGATGGTGCCGCCGTGGGCACCATGGCGTTTGGTCGCCATCGCGATGCCGGCCCCGTCACCGAGCGTGAGCTTTCGCTGGCGCGCTTGCTAATTCCGCACCTGCAGAGATCCGTTGCCATATCGCGCCTGCTGGATATCGGCTCCATCAAGTCGGATATGTTCCAGAGCGTGGTCGATGCGCTGTCCGTGGGTGTGGTCGTCACCGACGTCAGCCTCAAGATCATTCATGCCAATCAGGCCGCGCAACGGATGCTGTCCGCAGGTGCGCCGGTGAGTGCCGTCAACGGTAGGCTATCCGTGCCGTCTCCAGGCGCTACACCAGCGCTTTCAAGGGCGGTGACGAAGGCCGCGACGGATGAGAAATCTCTGGGATCCAATGGCTTTGGGATACCCTTGCGGCTGGGAGACCAGACCCATGTCTTCCACGTCCTGCCTCTTCGCTCAGGGCAGATCCGGCCCACGGTCAGCGTGTCAGCCGACGCTGCTATCTTCATTACCCCGTCACGAAAATCACCGCTCTGGCCCGAACTGGAGATAGCCTTCCTGTTTGATCTGACGCCCGCGGAGGCCAAGGTCTTCGAAAAGATTTCGGCAGGAGCGTCACCGCGGCAGATCGCGGCCGAGACCGGCGCGGCCCAGAGCACGATCAAGACCCACCTGCTGCAGGTATTCGCAAAGACCGGTTGCCACCGCCAGGCCGAGCTTGTTGCCCTGGCCTCATCCCTCAAGTTGCCAGTCTGGTGACTATCAACCAGCGATGTGGATGGTCAGAGTCGCTGCGCGCCCCCTGTTTGGATTTTGGATCACCTTTGGCGCCTCCCCGAAAACCGACGTTGCATGATTCCGTCAGCAGCCGTCAGGCGCATCCATATTCGACGATAGAATCCATTTGCCGACAGCTCTCGTGCTGGTGCTGCCGGTGTCCCAAATAGGCAGCAAAGTCTCGTATGGGGAAAACGGACTCACTGGTTTGGGCATTGGCGCGACCCGTGCGGACATCCGCCGATTGTCATTCATGTCGTGAGTTTGCGCCACTCACCATCGGCGTTTCGTCGTGGAACTTGGGCGAAAAACTCCGCATAGGGGCCCGAAGTCGCGAGGGCAAATAGCTGCTCCAGCGCGGCCATTGGCTCGTCAGACGCATCAACTCTCAAATCCAGATCAGGATAGGCCTGTGTCGTATAGACGCGCAGGGCGGCGGAGCCGATGCCGCGGCTGTCGCCGCCTGCCGCAGCACCCGCCAGCAGGGCGGCAAGTAACCTGCCCGCGAAGCCCGCCTTGTGTTGACAGTGATAGCCCGCCAGCATCTCATCGAGCACTGCCGGACCCGTCAGCATGTTCCCGGCCAGCGCCACTCCCGCTGCCGTGAGATGCCCTGCATAGGGCACACATCGTTCGCCGGTCCATCCCTCGGACGCGCCGTTGGCATCAACGACGATGACTTGACGCTGGCGCGCTTCGGTGTCCCGAGCGAGCGCGGCCTGCAAGGCCGCAGCGGCCGGGTGCTCATCCAGCAGCGCCAGCGTGTCGATCGCCAGATAGGGGTTTGTCATGGCCTGGGTCGCCACCGCACCCACACGACTGCGGCCATGCGGCACCAGTGCCCCGACCATGGGCCCGGCCGTGGCCGTGGCGATACCCAGGGCGCCCGTATCGGGATCACGGGCCACGATGGAAAAGGTCATCACGCATCCTAACGCATAGACTATTTATCATCACAAATTGACGGTGCTCGAAATTTATGATGATAAATTACCAGAGTTCTTTTCTCACGGTCCTTTTCGCGAGGCAAGAGCGAGGGAAAGCAAGGAGGTTTCACATGATCCGCAAATGGAAAGCTATCGCGCCGCTACTGCTGGCCGCTACGGCACTGACCCTAGTCTCGCCGGCCATGGCGCAGACGCCGCCCAATATTCTGGTCGTCGGCCAGATCGCCGAACCGGCATCGCTTGATCCGCATGTCTCCACCGCCGCCAACGATTTCCGCATCGCGGTCAACATCTATGACGGCCTCGTGCGCAACAGGCCGGGCACGCTCGAAATCGAGCCGGCTCTGGCGACCGACTGGACCATTTCCGATACGGGCCTGGAATATACCTTCAACCTGCGCGAGGGCGTCACGTTCCATGATGGAACCCCCTTCAATGCCGAGGCGGTGAAGTTCAACTTCGACCGCATGCTCGATGAGGACCATCCCTTTGCCGCGACCGGCCCGTTCCCGCTGGCCTTCTTCTTCTCCGCGGTCGAGAGCGTCGAGGTGGTCGATGACCTGACGGTCAAGTTCACGCTCAACGAGCCCTTCGCCCCTTTCATGTCAAATCTGGCCTCGCCCACCGGCCTCATCGTCTCGCCGGCCGCAGTCGAGGCCTCGGGCGCCGACTATGGCCGCAATCCGGTCGGCACCGGCGCGTTCAAGTTTGAGGAATGGCAGTCCAATACCAGCGTGGTCGCCTCGCGCAACGAGGACTATTGGGATGGTGCACCGTCCCTCGAAGCGGTGATCTTCCGCCCGATCACCGATGCAAATACCCGTGTCGCCGAAATGCTCTCCGGTGGCATCGACGTGCTGCTCGAGACCCCGCCAGACAACGTTGCCCAGTTCCGCGATGATGCCAATTACAGCGTGGTCGAGGCCGTCGGGCCCCATGTCTGGTATGTCATGCTCAATGCCAAGGAAGGCCCCTTTGCCGATGTGCGCGTCCGCCAGGCGGTGAACTATGCCGTCAACAAGGAAAGCCTCGTCAACGACGTGCTGCAGGGTACGGCAGACGTCTCGGCCGGTCCGATCCCGCCAGCTTTCAACTGGGCCTATAATGAAGAGGTCACCCCCTATCCCTACGACCCCGAAAAGGCCAAGGCATTGCTGGCCGAAGCCGGGGCCGAGGGCGCGACTGTCACCTTCCTCGTGACCGAGGGCGGCTCGGGCATGCTTGATCCCGTCCCCATGGGCACCGCCATCCAGGCCGACCTGGCCGCGGTGGGGCTCAATGTCGAGATCCAGACCTATGAGTGGAACACTTTCCTCTCCGAGGTCAATCCGGGCCTCGAGGGCAAGGCCGACATGGCCGAAATGGCCTGGATGACCTCCGATCCCGACACCCTGCCCTTCCTGACCCTGCGCACCGCGGCCTTCCCCGCCGAAGGCGGGTTCAACTCGTCCTACTATTCCAATCCGGAAGTCGATGCCCTGCTCGACCAGGCCCGCATCTCCACCGATCCGGCGGAACGCGGCGAACTCTACAAGCAGGTCCAGGCGATCACACACGAGGATGCCCCCTGGCTCTTCGTTGCCAACTGGAAGCAGAATGCCGTCGTCACCAGCGCGGTGGGCGATTTCGAACTGCAGCCAGATTTCGGCCTGGTGCTCCGAGACGTGACCAAGCCATAAACCAGACAGCCGGGTGAGGGCCCTACCCTCACCCGGCTCGACGTCGGACATGCCCGTGCCTCGTTTGCGCCCAGTGCAGACCAAGGCGCGCGGCAGGTTGCAACGGCGCTGACAACATGGGGGGTACCCGACATGACGGCTTATATCGGCAAGCGTCTGCTGGCCGCCATCCCGGTCATCCTGGGACTGTCTATCATCGTCTTTCTGGTGATGAAGCTGATCCCGGGCGATCCGGCCCAGGCTCTGCTCGGCTCCTATGCCACGCCGGAAAATGTCGCCCGCATCAATCGCGCTCTGGGCCTCGACCGTTCCTGGCCCGAGCAATATGTCATCTGGGTAGGCAATCTACTCCAGGGCGATTTCGGGCGCTCCTATATCCTCAACCGGCCGGTTCTTGACGAGGTGATCGAGCGCTTCGGCGCCACGTTGATCCTGGCCGGCGCATCACTGGTCATCTGTTCCATTGTGGGCATTCTGGCCGGCATCGCCTCGGCGGTGCGCCAGTTCGGCTGGACGGACCGGATCGTCACCTTCTTCGTACTGGTCGGCATTTCCATGCCGGCCTTCTTCCTGGGCCTGGTCTTCATCCTGTTCTTTGCCGTGCAGTGGCGCCTGCTGCCGGCCTCGGGCATGTATGCCGTCTATGGCGGCGGCGACCTGGCCGACCTGTTGCGTCATCTGATCCTGCCAGCCGGAACCCTGGCCATTGTCGCCACCGGCGTCGTCGCGCGCCTCACCCGCGCCGCCATGCTCGAAGTGTTGCGCCAGGATTTCATTCGGACTGCCCGGGCCAAGGGCCTCAGCGAGAACGCCGTGATCTACCGCCATGCCTTCCGCGCGGCGCTGGTCTCGGTCATTCCAGTGCTGGGCATCCAGGCCGGCTTCGTCCTCGGTGGGGCGGTCTATATCGAGACCGTGTTCCAGTGGCCTGGCCTCGGCCAGATGCTGGTCAAGGCCGTCTCCACCCGTGATCTCCTCCTGGTGCAGGGCGGGGTTCTGGTCGCGGCCACGGTCTATGTTCTCGTCAATCTGCTGGCGGACGTCGCTCAGGCCATGCTCGATCCAAGGCTGAAGGCATGACCCCAAGCGTGACCACCCAGCCATCTCCCAATAGGCGCCGCAGCAATTGGCAATTGCTGATGGCCAACCGCCTCGCCGCGGCGGGCCTGTTCATCTTCGGCTTCATTCTGCTCGTGGCCATTCTGGCGCCGGTGCTGCCCATGCCCGACCCTAACATGACCGATCAGCCCAATCGCCTGCTGCCCCCGCTCAGCCAGGGCCACCTGCTGGGCACCGATCACCTGGGCCGCGACATTCTCTCGCGCCTGATCTGGGGCACGCAAATCTCCCTCATCGTCGGCATCAGTGCCACCGCGCTGGCGGCCCTGTTCGGCTCGCTGATCGGCCTCGTGGCCGGTTATGCCCGCGGCGTTACCGACAGTGTGCTGATGCGCTTTGTCGATATGCTCATGGCCTTTCCCTATATCCTTCTGGCCATTGCCATAGTTGCCGCGCTCGGCCCTGGCCTGCTCAATGCGCTCTACGCCATTGCGCTGGTCAACATTCCCTTCTTTGCTCGCAATATCAGGGGCGTGACCGTATCGATCCGCAATCGTGAATTCGTCGACGCGGCGCGCCTTTCGGGCAAGAGCCATGCCTCGATCCTGTTCACCGAGGTGCTGCCAAACGTGCTGCCCGTCATCGTCATCTCCATGTCGACCACCGTGGGCTGGATGATCCTCGAGACCGCCGGCCTGTCCTTTCTGGGTCTTGGCGCACAACCGCCCACGGCCGATCTGGGCTCCATGCTCGGCCAGGCCCGCGCCCAGCTCTTCACTGCGCCGCATGCCTCGATCATTCCCGGTGTCATGATCTTCGCGCTGGTGATGAGCATCAACCTGCTCGGCGACGGTGTCCGCGACGTGCTCGATCCACGCCTGCGCTCCGGCGCCCTCGATCGTCCCCTCTCGGTCACCCGCATTGCGCGGCAGACCACGCCGCCGGCGAGTCTGGCCGAGGCCCCGGTGCTGGTGGTCGAGCATCTCTCCACCGGCTTTGCCAATGGCGGCGCCGTGACGCCGGCCGTCCGCGACGTCAGCTTCCGCCTGGGCAAGGGCGAGTGCCTCGGCATAATCGGGGAAAGCGGCTCGGGCAAATCGGTGACGGCGCTGTCGCTGATGGGTCTGGTGGCCTCGCCGCCCGGCGTCATCACCAGCGGCGCGGTCTATATCGGCGGGCAGGATGTGCTCTCGCTGCGCGAGCAGGAGCTGATCGCCCTGCGTGGCGCCCGCGTCGCCTATGTGTTCCAGGATCCCTTGACTACACTGCACCCGCTCTTCCCGGTTGCCACCCAGATTGCCGAGGCGGTGATGGCCCACAACCAGGTGAGCAAACGCGCGGCCCACCAGCGCGCCCTTGAACTCATGCAGACGGTGGGCATTCGCGACTCTGCCGATCGGGCCAGCGCCTATCCCCATGAGCTTTCGGGTGGCCAGCGCCAGCGCATTGGCATCGCCATGGCCCTGGCCAATGACCCCGACATCATCATTGCCGACGAACCCACCACGGCGCTCGACGTGACGGTGCAGGCGCGCATCCTCGAATTGCTGCAGGACCTGCGCCGCGAGCGCGGTCTGGCGCTCCTGCTCATCACCCACGATTTCGGCGTCGTCGCCCAGGTCTGCGACCGCGTCGCGGTGATGAAGAATGGCGAGATCGTTGAGCAGGGTGAAACCGCCTCCATCCTGCGCGCACCCCAGCACGACTATACCAAGCGCCTCATCGCCTGTGTGCCCGAACTGGGCGAGGGCCATGCCTTCCTTGACCGCGTCCGCCCGCTGTTCGAGGAGATCAGGCCATGAGCCAGCCGGCAGTCGATATGCAGAACCTGGTCAAGACCTTCGGTGGTGGTCGCAACCTCTTTGGGCGTTCGGCCAGCGAGGTCCACGCCGTCCGGGGCATTTCGTTGACCCTGCAACGGGGCGAAACACTAGGCATCGTGGGCGAGAGCGGCTCGGGTAAATCGACCCTGGCGCGCATGCTGGTGGGGCTGGAACACCCGACTTCGGGCAATATGGCCATCGAGGGAAAACCGTGGTCCGAGCTGGCCGCGTCGGGTACCCGCGCCTTTGGCCGGGCCATCCAATATGTGTTTCAGGACCCCGTCGCCTCGCTCAATCCACGCAAGACCATCGGTGAAATTCTCGACGTGCCACTGCGCCTGCTTTGCGGCTATGACCGCGACCGTCGCGCCCGCCGCAAGCAGGAACTCGTCGACGCCGTGCAGATGCCGCTCGATACGCTCGAGCGCTATCCGCACGAATTTTCCGGCGGCCAGGCCCAGCGTATTGCCATTGCACGGGCGCTTGCTGCCGAGGCACGTATTCTGGTGCTCGACGAGCCGGTCAGCGCGCTCGACGTCTCGGTCCAGGCGCAGGTCCTGCTGCTGCTGCAGCAATTGCGGGACGAGCTTGGCCTATCCTATCTCTTCATCAGCCACGATCTGGCCGTGGTGGAATCGATTTCCGATCGTGTCGCCGTCATGTATCTGGGGGAAGTGGTGGAAACTGGTCCCGCCGCCCGGCTTTTTGCCACCCCGCAACACGATTACACCAGGGCCCTGATCGCCAGCGCCCCCCGCCTGACGGTATCGGACAGCCCTCCATGAGCGAACTCGACTCCCCAGAGACACCCGCGGCGGCGGCAGGTCCTCGCCGCAAGCGCACCGACGAAATCGTGGATGCCATCAAGCGCATGATCGTCGAGCACGGGCTGGCGCCAGGCGACCGCCTGCCGCAGGAACGGGAGCTGATCTCCCAGTTCGCCGCCGGCAAGAGCACGGTGCGCGAGGCGCTCAAGGCATTGGAGGTTCAAGGGCTCATCTCGGTGCGTACGGGGCCGGGTGGTGGCGCCTTCATCGAGCGCATGTCGGAAGGCCGGGCGATGAGCCTGCTGTCCAACTTTCTGTTCGCCAAGAACTTGTCCATCGCCAATATCTACGAGATGCGCAAAGTTCTGGAGCCGCAGGTCGCCGCCAGCGCCACGCCCCATATCGATGAAGCGGGCCTCAAACGCCTCGAGGCGATCATCAGCATCTACGACCACGAGCCGGCGGATCCCACCGAGCGCTGGAACCAGCGCATGGCCGAACTCGATTTTCATGGTGTCGTAGCGCAGTATTCCGACAATCCCATCCTGGCCTTTACCTGCCGGTTCCTGCAGCGCCTGCTCAAGGACCTCACCATCGCTCAGGACATCTATGTCCACCCCGAGCCCGTATCCCGCGCCCGTGGCATTCAGCACCAACGCGATCTCATCGCAGCCATGCGGCGCCGCGACGCCGAGGCGGCAGCTGCCATTCTTTCAGTGCATATGGCCGAGGCCGAACAGCACATGCTCGATCTTCAAGCCAAGCTGATGGACCGTTTCCTGACCGAAGAGGCGACGCCGGCCCGCACCAGAAAGCGCCGCACCGCATGATCGATCAGAACTACCTTCTCGACCGCCTGCTGCAATTGCTCAAGACGCCCAGTCCGGTCGGCATGACTGGACGCGCAACCGAGCTGGTCGATTCCTGGCTGCGCGAACTCGGCTATACCCCACGATATACCCGCCGGGGCGTCCTTCATGTCGAGGTGGGTGAGGGCGCCCCTCGCCGCGCCTTGGCCGTGCATCTGGACACACTTGGGGCCATGGTGAGCGAACTCAAGCCCAATGGCCGGCTGGCTTTGCGCAATACCGGGACCTGGGCGGCGCGCTTTGCCGAGGGGGCCCGTGTCACCATTTTTTCCGATACTGCAGAACACCGCGGCACGATCCTGCCGCTCAAGGCCTCCGGCCATCGCTTCAATACCGAAGTCGATAGCCAGCCTGCCGATTGGGACAATCTGGAAATCCGCGTCGACGCCATCCTGCCCGACCGGCCCAGTCTGATGGCCGCCGGTTTCAACGTCGGCGACATGGTGGCCGTCGATGCCCAGCCTGAAGTGGTGGATGGGTTCATCGTCTCCCGCCATCTCGATGACAAGGCGGGCTGCGCTACCCTGCTGGCCGTGCTGAAATCCATCAGCGACGGACAACTCAAGGTGTCGGTGCCCTTCCAGGCCATGTTCACCATCGGCGAGGAGATCGGCATTGGCGGCACGCATGGCTTCGGCCCGGACGTCGAGGAACTGCTCGCCATCGACAATGCCGTGACCGCGCCCAACCAGGCTTCGCGCGACGATGCCGTGACCATCGCCATGCGAGACCGCCAGGGTCCGTTTGACGCGCATATGACACGTCAGTTGCTGGCCCTTTGCCAGCGCGACGGCATCCGGCATGAACGCGACACCTTCCGCCACTACCGCTCCGACAGTGCAGCGGCGGTGGAGGCCGGATGGGATCTTCGTGTGGGTCTGGTATGCTTTTCACTGGACAGCTCCCACGGCTGGGAGCGAACGCACTCATCCTCCCTGCTGGAACTTGGAAAGTTGCTGGTCGCATATCTGGGAGCCGATCTTGCGCCGGCGGGCAGCCGAGAATGACTAATCCCACAGGCCGAAATGGCCCCCCGTTTGCGAGCCCAACACAAGTCTAGCCGCGAGCCGGCGACGCAGCTCTGGCCCGCGCCGCTGAAAATTGCAAAATCAACGCCGACACAGATTTGACTGGAGGCGCTGCAATAGGGTCTGCCCCCTACGGCGCCAGTGCCTCCCTCAGCGCCAAGCCCGTCGTCGTTCGCAGGTCCAGGTCGGCTTCGATGTGGTCGATGTGGGTCAGCAGGAGGGTACTGGCGCGGGGGCCGTCGTGGGCTTCGAGGGCGGCCAGGATGTCGGCGTGGTCGTTGTGGCCGCAGCTGGAGGCGCCGGAGCGGCCGTAGAGGGCGATAACCAGGGAGGAGCGGGCGACCAGCTCTTCCATGAAGCGCAGCAGGATGGCGTTGCCGGCCACGCTGGCGAGCAGCAGGTGGAAATCGCCCGAGGCATGGATTTCGGCGCGGCGGGCGGTTGGGCCGCGTTCGCCCATCAGCCGGCTTTCATCATGCAGGCGGGCGCGGAAGGTGGCGATTTCGGCCGTGGTGATGCGCTCGGCGGCGGCGCGGGCAATGCCCGGCTCGATGAGGCGGCGGGACTGAAACACCTGCCGCGCCTCGTCCGGCGTGGGATTGGCGACGAAGGCGCCGCGATTGCGCTCGGTCCGGACCAGGCCCTCGAAGGCCAGCGCCTGCAGGGCGGCGCGCACGACGGTGCGGCTGACATCGAACAGGGTGCCGACCTCGGCCTCGTTGAGCTTGGTGCCGGGCGCCAGGCGGCGGTCGACAATGGCATCGCGCAAATGATCGCGGATCATCGCCGCACGGTCTTCGGCGACGAATGGTCCGCTGAAAGTCTGGTCTGTAAGCGTCATGGTTCACCCGGTCGGCCATTCATAGGAAGAATCGCGCCGCAACGGAAGCGGCAAGTCGCATACAGACGCCAGCTAGGATTGCATACAATCTTGGCAGATAATGGGAACACTTGCACAGGAATCAGGCATTTCGTGGCGCTGCCCATTTATCGCACATTACCGATGAAGGTGAATTGAACCCGAATATCAATGGGTTATTGCGTGCGGCCGAGTCTGGCACGGCGGATGCATAGAGTTTCCCGACAATCGGGGGACGCTGGATGTCGAAAGCTGCCGAGATCGATATCGCATCGGTTTCCAAAATCTACGGCAAGACCACGGCGGTGGATGCCATCAGCCTGAAGATACCGGCGGGCAGCTATTGCTGCCTGCTCGGGCCCTCGGGCTGCGGCAAGACCTCGACGCTGCGGATGATTGCCGGGCATGAAAGCGTTTCGATCGGCGACATCGTGCTGGGCAAGGATGTGGTGACCCACCTGCCCCCGGCCAAGCGCGGCACGGCGATGATGTTCCAGTCCTATGCGCTGTTTCCGCATCTGGACCTCGTCGACAATGTCGCCTTCAGCCTCAAGATGAGCGGTGTCGACAAGGAAACGCGCCGCGCCAGGGCGCTCGACATGCTCAGGCTGATGCAGATGGATGCCTATGCCAGCCGCAAGCCGGCGCAGCTATCGGGCGGACAGCAGCAGCGCGTGGCGCTGGCAAGGGCGCTGATCACCGACCCTGAAGCGCTGCTGCTGGACGAGCCGCTGTCGGCGCTCGACCCGTTTCTTAAGATCCGCATGCGGGCCGAGCTCAAGAAGCTGCAGAAGCAGCTCGGCATCACCTTCGTGCATGTGACCCACAGCCAGGAAGAGGCCATGGCGCTGGCCGACCTCATCGTGGTGATGAGCGACGGGCGCATCGAGCAGGCGGCGACCCCGCGCGAGGTGTTCGAGCGGCCGGCCACGGCTTTTGTCGCGCGCTTCATGGGCGATCACAATGTGATTTCCGGCAAGGTGGCGGGTTCATCCAGCGGGCTTGTCAGCTTTGAGGTAGTGGGCGGCGCAACATTTTCGGCCTCGGGTGCGCTCCGCCCAGCGGGCACGGATGTCGACGCCGCCATACGCACCGATCACGTGCGGATCGGGGAGAGCCCGGTCAAGGGGCTGGGCTTTACCGGCATCGTCTCCAATCTCGAATATCGCGGCCCGACGGTGAAGCTCACCATCGAAGGCGCCGGCATTGCCGAATTCACCGCCATCATCACCGACACGGCCTTTTACGCGACGCCCGTCGCGGTGGGCGAGGCGGTGCCGCTCCATTGGGACGCCGGGGACGCGATCATCCTCGGCTCACCCGATCGTTAAGACCAGCCAGCAACAGGGACATCAGGCTATGACAGAGACCACCAAGACGACCGGCATTTCCCGCCGTAACCTGCTCAAGACCGGCGCGGCCGCCGTGGCCGGCACGGCGCTCGGCTCGGGCGTCATCACCGGCTTCCCCACGATCTGGGCGCAGAACCCGATCACGCTGCGCCAGTTCGGCACCGGCGTGTCGAACCTCAATGCCATTGCCGAGAAGTGTAAGGAAGACCTGGGCATCACGCTGGAAATGACGGCGACGGACTCCGACGCCGCAGCCCAGCGCGCCGTGACGCAGCCGGACAGCTATGACATTGCCGATATCGAATACTGGATCCTCAAGAAGGTGTTCCCCACCGGGGTGATCCAGCCGATGGATACAAGCCGCCTGACCTATTACGACAAGATCGTGCCGCTGTTCAAAACCGGCAAGCTGCTGCCTGACAGCGTCATCGCGCAGGGTACCGCGCCGCATACGGTGGGCTTTGTCGATGGTCCGGACAGCAAGGAATTCGCCAAGGGCGAGACGGGCTGGTTCACCATGGTGCCGACGATCTACAATGCCGATACGCTGGGCATCCGCCCCGACCTGGTCGGCCGCGACATCACCACCTGGGCCGATATCATGGACCCGGCCTTCAAGGGCAAGACGGCGATCATCAACGTGCCCTCGATCGGCATCATGGATGCGGCGATGATCATGGAAGCCATGGGCAATATTACCTATGGCGACAAGGGCAACATGACGACGGCCGAGATCGATGCGACCATCGATTTCCTGATCAAGGCCAAGCAGGACGGGCAATTCCGCGCCTTCTGGAAGAGCTTTGACGAGAGCGTCAACCTGATGAGCTCGGGCGAGGTGGTGATCCAGTCCATGTGGTCGCCGGCCGTTGCCGCCGTGCGCTCCAAGGGGATCGAATGCAAGTACCAGCCGCTCAAGGAAGGCTATCGCAGCTGGGGCGGCGGGTTGGGCCTGGCCGCGCATCTGGAAGGCGCGCAGCTCGATGCGGCCTATGAATATATCAACTGGTACACGTCGGGCTGGGTCGGCGGCTACCTCAACCGGCAGGGCTATTACTCGGCGGCCATGGAGACAGCCAAGGAGCACATGTCGGCCGACGAATGGGGCTTCTGGATTGAGGGCAAGCCGGCCCAGGGCGACATCCTGGCGCCCGACGGCACGGTCATGGAAAAGGCCGGCGCCGTGCGCGATGGCGGCTCGTTCGAAGAACGCATGGGCAAGGTCGCCTGCTGGAACTCGGTGATGGACGAAGACCGCTACATGGTCCGCCGCTGGAACGAGTTCATCGCGGCCTAGGCCGCTCGACACTCGGCTTCCCTCTCCGCGCGGGGAGGGGAGCCACGGACTTATCCTCCCACCGGGGCGAGGGTGTAGACTGCGCGCAGGAGGACGATCGGACATGAACACGCTGCTTACGCGCGCCACGCCCTATCTGCAGGCAACGCCGCTGCTGGTCATTCTTGGCTTCTTCCTCGCCATTCCGATCCTGCTGCTGCTGGTCGTCAGTTTCTGGGACTATGACTTCGCCGGGATGTATCCCGACTTCATGACGCTCAACTATGCCGAGACGCTGGGCAGCTGGGTCACCTGGCGAACCTATGGCAATACGCTGAAATTCGCGGTCACGGTCTGGGCCATCACCGCCTTTGTCGGCTTCTGGGTGGCCTATTTCCTGGCCTTTCACGTGCGGACAGCAACCATGCAGATGGTGCTGTTCCTGGTCTGCACGGTGCCGTTCCTGACCTCCAACATCATCCGCATGATCTCGTGGATCCCGGTGCTGGGGCGGAACGGGCTGATCAATTCCGGGCTGGTGGGCGCCGGGGTGGTCGAGCAGCCGATCGAGTGGCTGCTCTATTCGGATTTTGCCGTCGTGCTGGCCATGGTGCACCTTTACACGCTGTTCATGGTGACACCGATCTTCAACACCATGATGCGCATCGATAAATCCCTGGTCGAGGCGGCGCGCGATGCCGGCGCGGCGGACTGGCAGATCATCTGGAATGTCATCCTGCCGTTGGCCAAGCCGGGCATCGCCATCGGGTCGATCTTCGTGGTGACGCTGGTTATGGCGGATTTTTCCACCGTGCAGGTGATGAGTGGCGGGCAGAGCGCCTCGGTGGCGCTGATGATGCGCAACCAGATGAGCCTGCTGCAATATCCGGCGGCGGCGGCCAATGCGATCGTGCTGCTGGTGGTGGTGCTGTTCATGGTCGCGGGCATTCTGCGCGTGGTCGATATTCGCAAGGAGCTGTGAGATGGGCGGCGAAAAGCGGACAGCCGGCTTTTATGTGCTTGCAGCGTTCTTCGTGCTGTTCGTGCTGTTTCTCTACGGACCGCTCTCGGCGGTGTTCATCCTCAGCTTCCAGGGGCCACAGGGCGGGCTGACCTTTCCTCTGAATGGCGTGTCGCTGCGCTGGTTTCAGAACCTGTTCGAGACGCAGGCGGTGGGGAATTTCGGCGCCAGTTTTGGGCGCTCGCTGATGCTGGGACTGATGGTTATGACGGCGACCGTGCTGGTGTCGCTGCTGGCGGGTCTGGCCTTCCGGCGCAAGTTTGTCGGGGCGACGTCGCTATTCTACCTGACGGTGGCCAGCCTGGTGGTGCCGTCGATCATCGTGTCTCTGGGCATTGGCGTGCTGTTCCAGCAGGTGGGGTTCCGGCCGGCCTGGTTCAGCTCGGCTTTTGGCGCGCACCTGACCTGGACCCTGCCTTTTGGCGTCCTGATCATGTTCGCGGTGTTCAACCGCTTCTCGCCCTCCTACGAGGAAGCGGCGCGCGACCTGGGGGCGAGTTCGTGGCAGACCTTTGCCCATGTCGTTCTGCCGATGATTGCGCCGAGCCTGATCGGGGTGGGGCTGTTCGGTTTCTCGCTGAGCTATGATGAATTTGCCCGGACGCTGATGACGTCTGGCAGTTCCAATACGCTGCCGCTCGAGATCTATGGCATGACCACAAATGTGACGACGCCAGTGCTCTATGCGCTGGGGACGGTGACGACGCTGTTCTCGTTCCTGGTTATCCTGGCAACACTGGGCGCCATTCTGCTCCTCAACCGTCGCCGGGCGCGCGCATGACCCGCATTGCCGTCGTCAATCCCAACACCACAGCCAGCATGACGGCAACGATCGGCCACGCAGCCCGCCTGGTGGCGGGATCAGGGACCGAGATCGTCGCGGTTACGTCGAGCATGGGGCCGGTATCGATCGAGGGCTATTATGACGAAGCCTTCGCCCTACCCGGCCTGCTGCGCGAGATCGGCCGGGCAGAGCGCGAGGGCATGCAGGCAGCGGTCATCGCCTGCTTTGACGATACCGGGCTGGATGCGGCGCGAGCCATGGTGCGGATGCCAGTGATCGGCATTTGCGAGGCGGCGCTGGCGACGGCATCGTTCATCGCCAAGCGCTTCACCGTGGTAACGACGATGGAGCGCTCGCGCGTCCCTATCGAGGAACTGGTGCAGCGCTATGGCATGGCCGGGCGGGCGCGGGTGCGGGCGGCCAATATTGCCGTACTGGCGCTGGAAGACCCCAATTCGGGAGCGCGGGACCGGCTGCGCAACGAGATCGTGCGGGCCATCGCCGAGGACAATGCCGAGGCCATCGTGCTGGGCTGCGCGGGTATGGCCGACTTGGCGCAAACGCTCGCCCACGAATTCGGCATGCCGGTGATCGACGGGGTGGGTGCGGCGGTAAAGCAGGCCGAGGCGCTGGTGGCGCTAGGCCTTGGGACCAGCAAGCGCGGCGCCTATGCCGCGCCGGTGGCCAAGCCCTATCTGGGCGCGCTTGCCGAGTTTGCTCCAGCATGACGCGGGTGATCCGCAGGCTGGACTGGGCTGCGGCGGAAGGATGGAATCCCGGCCTGGGTGACGCCCTGCCCTTCCAGGCGGCCGACCCAGACGGGTTTATCGGCGCCTTTGTGGATGGGGTCATGGTGGCCGGTATTTCGGCGGTGGCCTATGACGAGCGCTTCGGCTTTATCGGCCTCTATATCTGCCACAAGAACTGGCGCGGCCAGGGGCACGGCAAGGCAGTGTGGGATGCTGGGATGGCGCATCTGGGAAGCCGAACGATCGGGCTCGATGGGGTGCCCGAGCAGCAGGCCAATTATGGTCGCATGGGGTTCGAACAGACCTACGAAACCATTCGCTTCAGCGGAACACTGGCGCGCCAGACATCCGCGGCGCGGCCGGCCGAGCTGGACGCGGTTGCGCGCTATGACCGTGCTTGCTTTCCGGCAGAAAGACGAGACTTTTTAAGGGCCTGGCTGTTGCCACCCAACCGGTGCCTCGCCGTTTCAGTGGGGGGCGCCGTGCGGGGATATGCAGTGTCGCGGCCTTGTGTGGAAGGGTACAAGATCGGGCCGTTGTTTGCCGATACTGCGGAGGTGGCGCTCGAGCTGATGGGAGCGATGACTGGTCCGCTGCACATTGATGTGCCAGTGCAGCAGGTGGACTTTATCGAGGCGCTGCGAGGACAAGGATTTGTACCCCGTTTCATGACTGCACGCATGTATCGGGGACCGGCGCCCAGGCTGGAACAGCATCGGGTGTTCGGAATTACCAGCCTGGAGCTGGGATAGGAACGCAAGGTTGATTGTATCAGGATTCCTGATATGCCTTTGTCGATCCTGCGATGTCCGGAACCGCCAGCCACATGAGCCGCAACTTTCTTGTCGTCGACCCTGAAGAAGACATCGAGGTGCTCAAGGGTCTGGCGTCGCCCATCCGGGTCCGGATCCTCAAGCTGCTGCATATGCAGGGCGCGATGAACGGCAATGATATTGCCGAGAAGCTCGACCTGCCGCAGTCGACCGTTTCGACCAATATCCAGATCCTGGAAGGCGCGGGGCTGATCCGCACCGAGACGCAGAAGGCGCGCAAGGGTAACCAGAAGATCTGCCACTCGACGTTCGACGAAGTGCTGGTGATGTTCAAGGAAGACATCAAGCCACTGAGTTCGAACACAATCGAAGTGGCAATGCCACTGGGGCTCTATACCAGTTGCGAAGTCTCGGCGCCGTGCGGGCTATGCTCGGTAGATGGCATTATCGGCCTGCTCGACGTGCCCGACACATTTCTCGATCCCGACCGGATGAAGACGGGCCTGATCTGGTTTACCCGGGGCTATGTCGAATACCAGTTCCCCAACAATGCCAAGCTGAGCCAGCACAAGATCGAGGCCATGGAGTTTTCGATGGAGCTGAGCTCGGAAGTGCCCGGCACGTCCGCCGACTGGCCGAGCGACATTACCCTGTCGGTCAATGGCACCGAAATCGGCACCTGGATGAGCCCTGGCGATTTCGGCGACAAGCGCGGCGTTTACACGCCGGATTGGTGGAAGCTGAAGGGCAGCCAGTACGGCAAGCTCAAGAGCTGGCGGGTGACGCTGGACGGCACCTATGTGGACGGGGTGAAGATTTCTCCGATCTCGCTGGTGGATCTGGACCTGGCCAACCACCACTCGATCCGCCTGCGCATTGCCGTCAAGGACGACGCTAAACATCCGGGCGGCATCAATATTTTCGGTCGAGGCTTCGGCAATTACGACCAGGAAATCATCATGCGGCTGCAAACGGCGCGCTGAAAACAAATAATCATATTTTTGCCTCGCGACCCTTGCGCGATCCTCAAGGCCTCGTTTACAACGGGGTAACTGATATAAATCAGAAAAACGGGATTAGAGGGAGGACGTCGTCGTGAAAGCGTCTGTGGTTGCGCATAAGGACTATACGATCAGCAAAATCGATGATCGTGTCTATGGGGCATTTCTCGAGCATCTCGGGCGGGCCGTGTATGAGGGCATATACGAGCCGGACCATCCGACGGCCGACAAGGATGGCATGCGCGGCGACGTGGCCAAGCTGGTCAAGGACCTCAATGTCCCCGTGGTCCGCTATCCCGGTGGCAACTTTGTCTCGGCCTATAACTGGGAAGACGGCATCGGGCCGCGCGAGCAGCGTCCGACCCGGCTGGACCTGGCCTGGCATACCTCCGAGAGCAATGCGGTGGGCGTGCATGAATTTGCCGACTGGTGCGCCACTGTCGGCACGGAGATGATGCTGGCGGTGAACCTGGGTTCGCGCGGCGTCGACGAGGCGCGTAACTTCCTCGAATATGTGAACCATCCCGGCGGCAGCTACTGGAGCGACCTTCGCATCAAGAACGGCCGCAAGGAGCCCTGGAACGTCAAGATGTGGTGCCTCGGCAACGAGATGGACGGGCCCTGGCAGGTCGGCCACAAGGATGCCGACGAATATGGCAAGCTGGCCGCCAACACGGCGCGCGCCATGCGCATGTTCGACAAGTCGCTGGAGCTGATCGTCTGCGGCTCATCGCATATGGACATGCCGAGCTTCCCTGACTGGGAACGCATCGTGCTCGAGCATACCTATGAGCATGTCGACCATATCAGCCTGCACATGTATTTCGCCAATCGCGACGACAATACGCCTAACTATCTGGGGCTGAGCCACAAACTCGAGCGCTATATCGACACCGTCGCCTCGACCATCAAGCAGGTGAAGACCAAGAAGAAGTCCAGCAAGGACATCTATATCTCTTTCGACGAGTGGAACGTCTGGTACCATTCCAACAAGAAGGATCGCGAGATCCTGGACGGCAATGGCGGCTGGCCGCATGCGCCGGGCCTCTTGGAAGACATCTACAATTTCGAAGACGTGCTGATGGTCGGGCTGATCCTCAACACCTTTATCCGCCGCTCGGATGTGGTGAAGATCGCCTGTATTGCGCAGCTGGTGAACGTCATCGCCCCGATCATGACGGAAAAGGGCGGCCCGGCCTGGGCGCAGACGATCTACTACCCCTATTACTTCGCTTCGGTCTTCGGCCGCGGCACGGCCTTGCAGCTGGCAACCCGTTCGCCCGGTTACGAAACCACTCATGCCAAGGACACCCCATTCGTGGACGTGTCCGGCGTGCACAATGAGGAAGACGGGACGCTGAGCTTCTTCCTGGTCAACCGGCACACGAGCGAAAGCATCGACACCGAAGTAAGCCTGCAGGGCTTCGGCAAGGGCACGATCATCGACCACCAGGTGATGACCCATCCAGACCTCAAGGCGGTGAATACGGCCAAGAAGCAGGATGAGGTTGCGCCGAAGAAGGGCGATGGCGCCAAGATCGATGGCGATACGCTCAGCGTCAGACTGCCGCCCTATTCGTACCAGATGGTGCGGGTGAAGCTCTAGCGGTCCGGGCCGCGGCGCCACAAAAGCGCCGCGAGTCTGACCGGTGAATGAACGACGTCAGACCCTGAAATCACCGCACTTTACGTGGGGCGTACCGGCATCGGTGCGCCCCACATTATTGTGTATCATGATTTCCGATTTACATCATGAAGCACGTTGACAGCCCCGATTGGCTGGTTAAGTATGACTTATGATGGCGCCCAAACGCGCCGCGAGCGGGAATGCGAAACGCATCCCAAAAGGGAGGATTTGATGGACAGACGTAGCTTCATGCTCGGCACCGCCGCCGGCGCATTGTTGATTTCGGCCAAGGGCCTTGCCTTCGCGCAGGACGCCGCTGGCTCCGCACCCGATCTCAACCAGTTTCCCCGCAACGAGACCGTGATCGTTCACAACCCGGAAGGCGTGATACGCAATCCGGGCTGGTTCAACTTGTGGGCCAATGGCGGCGGCGGCCTGAGCACGGGCCTGCAGCAACTGACGGCCGACACCTTCTGGTACATCGACCCCGATGCCGGCATCGAGGGCGCGAGCGAAAACGCCATCTACTACTCGCTGGCCGAAGGTCCGTGGGAATATAACGACGACTTCAGCGAGATGACGGTGCGACTGCGCCAGGGCATCCTGTGGAGCGATGGCGTCGAATTTACTGCGGACGACGTGGTGTTTACCGTCGAAAAGCAGGCGGCAACGCCCGGCACCGGCTGGTATGGCGCCTTCTCGACCCAGGTCGCAAGCGTCACGGCCGAAGACAAGTACACGGTCAAATTCGTGCTCAACGCGCCGAATTCCCGCTTCCACACCACCTTCTCGGTGCGCTGGAACGCTGCCTGGATCATGCCCAAGCATGTGTTCGAGGGTGTCGAAGACATCGTCGCGTTCGAGAACAACCCACCGGTCAGCCTTGGCCCCTACACGCTGCATTCGTTCGACCCGAACGGCACCTGGTATATCTGGGAAAAGCGCGCCGACTGGGACAAGACCACGATGGCGCTGGTTGGCGAACCGAAGCCGAAATATGTCATCTACCGGAACAACATTTCGACCGACAATCGCCTGATCGAAATGCGCAACGGCAACCTGGACATGATCCACGACCTGTCGCCGGAAGGCACGTTCTCGATCGTGGAACAGGATCCGGACGTGCAGGGCTGGTTCCCGGGCTTCCCCTATGCCCATCCCGACCCGACCCTGCCAATGGCCGTGTTCAACCTGCAGAACCCGATGTTCCAGGACAAGCGCGTGCGCTGGGCGCTCACGCTCATGCTGGATGCACGGGCGATGTCCATGGCGTCTTATCGTGGCGCTGCAACCCTGTCGGCGATTTCCATCCCGCCAACGGGCACGCATCCGCGCGACTACCATGCGCCACTGCAGGAATACCTGACCAACTTCGAGATCGACACCGGCACAAGGGTGATCAAACCCTACGACCCCGATGTCGGCCTGCAGATCGCCGAAATGGTGCGTCCGCAGTTTGGCGATCAGGTGCCAACCGATCCGGACGCCATCCGCAACGCCTTCGGGTATGGCTGGTGGAAGACCGATGTCGCGGCGGCAGAAGAGCTGCTCACGGCTGCCGGCTTCACCAAGAACGGCAATCAGTGGATGATGCCGGATGGCCAGCCATTCGCCTTCAGCGTGCTGATTCCGCAGGAAGGCGTGATCAACCGCCTCGGCGTGATGATCGCCCAGAGCTGGAGCCAGAACGGCGTCCAGGCCACGGCAGAAGTCGCGACCGATATCTGGGATCGTACCGGAGCCGGTGACTTCGACGTGGAAATCGGCTGGGCCGTGGAAACCTATGGCGGTCACCCCGATCTCGCCTTCTTCCTCGACAGCTACCACTCGTCCTTTGTTGTCGAACCCGGCGAAACCCAGCCAGGCCGCAACTGGATGCGCTGGAAAGATCCGCGCCTCGACGAGATCATCAACAAGGTGCGCGGCATCGACTTCAACGATCCCAAGGCCCTCGAATACGGGATCGAGTTCGTCAAGCTGCATCTCGAGGAGATGCCGAACATCCCGATCATGTCCTACAACGTGTTCTCCATGCAGTCGAACAGGTTCTGGACGGGTTGGCCGAGCGCCGAAAACCCCTATGCGAACCCGGTGACCAACTGGTCCAACGCGAAGTACATCTTCACGCAGATCACCCCGGTAAGCTGACAGCGTCCTCCCGGATGGCGGGGCCGAAAGGCTCCGCCGCTCCGAGGGGTGCGGTGTCTTCGCACCCCTCGCATTGTCTTCTGGCGGCGATGCCGTCACGAACGCCGTCTTCCCTTCTCCCCTTGAGGGAGATGGTGCCCGAAGGGCGGATGAGGGGTCAGAGCCATCCAATTGCGGTGAAGCATGGCATGGCGCAGCACCCTCACCCGGAAATCCGCTGAACGCGGGTTTCCACGCTCTCCCCCAAGGGAGAGGGGAAATCGAGCAAGTGGACAGTCTGGACCACTCGGCCATAGGCCTCGTGGCCTTCTCACCTCAAATCGCTCCACCGGAGCGATTTGCCCAAGGGACGGTTCGAAGTATGCATGGTTACCTGTTGTTTGCCGGGAAGCGCGCGCTGCTGATGTTGGCAGTGATCTTCTTTGGCGTGTCTCTGACTTTCCTGGTGACACACCTGTCGCCCATCAACCCGGTGGAAGCGGCGCTGGGCCGCATGACGGCACGGTCGGTGTCCAATCCGGAAGCGATCGTGGCCATGCGCGCCGCGCTGACCGAGCTCTATGGCGTTGAAGCGCCGCTCTGGTCGCAATATCTCAATTTCTGGGGCCGCCTGGTGCGCGGCGACCTTGGGCCATCACTCATGGCCTTTCCCACGCCGGCCATGACGCTGGTGATGCGCGCCATGCCCTGGACGGTGACACTGCTGACCGTTGCCACGCTGATCACCTTCGTGGTGGGCAATATCCTGGGCGGTCTGGCCGGCTACAGCCAGAACAACAAGTTCCTCAAGGCCTTCGGTATCGTGGCGATCGCCATCCAGCCGGTGCCCTACTACATCGTCGCCTTCATCCTGCTGATCATCTTCGGGTTCCTGTGGCCGATCCTGCCCATTTCAGGTGGCTTCGCCATGAATGTCACGCCGGGCATGAACTGGCCCTATATCAGTTCGGTACTGCAGCATGCGATCCTGCCCGCGAGCTCGCTGGTGCTGGTCGGCTTCGGCGGCTGGTTCCTGGGCATGCGGGCGCTGGTCAGCAATGTGGTGACCGAGGACTATGTGACCTATGCCGAACTGGCTGGGGTCAAGAAATCGACCATTGTCGGCGGCTATGTGATGCGCAATGCGCTGGTGCCGCAACTGACGGCGCTGGCCATGGCGCTGGGCGGCGTGTTCTCCGGCACTGTCATCACCGAGCAGGTGTTCAACTATCCGGGCCTGGGTTCGCTGCTGATCGATGCGGTGAATGCCGGCGACTATTCGCTGGTGCTGGCGGTTTCGACCGTGTCGGTGACCGCGGTGGCCATCGCCATCTTCATCGTCGACCTGCTCCATCCCCTGCTCGATCCACGCATAAGGGCGGAGTAGCACCATGTTTGCCGTATTCCGCGACCTCATTCGCTACAATATCGAATTCGCCATCGGCGTCGTGCTGGTGACCATCGTGGTGCTCTTCGCCCTGCTGAGCTTCTTCTCACCGGTCGATACCTCGCTCATCTATCTGACCATCCCGGATCAGCCGCCCTCCTGGCAGTACTGGTTCGGCACCAATTCGCGCGGCCAGGACATGTTCTGGCAGCTCAGCACGGCGCTGCGAAACTCGCTGACCTTCGGCCTGATCGTGGCGCTGATCAGCCGGGTCATCTCGATCACCGTCGGCCTGCTGGCCGGCTATCTCGGTGGCTGGGTCGACCGGGCGTTGATGTTCGTCAACGACATCTTCGTGGCCGTGCCGATCTTCCCGGTGCTGGTGCTGTTCTATTTCGTGCTGCGCAACAACATGGACAGCCTGACGCTGGCACTGATCATGGCGTGCTTCGGCTGGCCGTTCGACGCCCGGCTGATCCGCTCGGTAGCGCTGGGGCTCAAGCATCGCGAATTCACCCGCCATGCCGTATTTGCCGGGATGAGCACGCGCAAGGTGCTGCTGGAAGAGCACCTGCCCTATGTGATGCCGATCGTGTTCGCCACCTTCATGAACAACATGCTGTGGTCGATCGGGCTGGAGGTGACGCTGGCTGTGCTCGGCTTCACCAATATCAACAACCCCACCTTTGGCACGGTGCTCTACTGGGCCAATTCGCACTCGGCCATGGTGGTGGGCGTGTGGTGGTGGATCGTGATCCCGGTCATCCTGATCGTGATGACCTTCCTGGGCCTGTTCCTGCTGGCCATGAGCATGAACGAATATATCGACCCACGCAGCCGTCTTCGGAGGATGGGCGCATGAGGGGGGAAGGCTTAGTTCTTTCTCCCCTTGAGGGAGAAGGTGCCCCGAAGGGGCGGATGAGGGGTCTTTGCGACAGCCGCAAACCCAGAGCCTGGGGGAAGAACCCCTCACCCGTCTCGCGCTGCGCGCGATCCACCTTCTCCCTCAAGGGGAGAGGGGGAGCCCGAGTTGGTAGAGAGTATTGCGCATGACCCAAGACCTGCTCAAAGTCGACGGCCTCAAGGCCTATTACCAGATGGACTATTTCGGCGTGACCCGGGAGGTGCGGGCGGTCGACGATATCACCATGACCATCCGCAAGAACGAGGTCTATGGCATTGCCGGGGAAAGCTCGTCGGGCAAGACGAGCTTCATCAAGGTGCTGGCCGCCGCCATAAGACCGCCGATGCGGATCGTGGCGGGGACGGTGAAATACGACTTCAAGAACGGGCCGATCGATGTTGCGACGGCCTCGGAAGCCCAGATCGAGGGCATCCGCTGGCGGCACCTGAGCTACATCATGCAGGGCTCGATGAGTGTGCTCAATCCGGTGCGGCGCATCGGCAAGACCTTCGAGGACTTTGCCAAAAGGCCCCTGGGCCTGTCGGGCGAGGCCTATCGGGCGCGTATCCTCAATCACCTGGAACGGCTGAAGCTGCCGGCCGACGTGCTGCGGGCCTATCCGCATGAACTGAGTGGCGGCATGCGGCAGCGCGTGACCATCGGGCTGGCGACGGTGTGCCACCCCGAATTCGTCATTGCGGACGAGCCGACGACCGCGCTCGACGTGGTGGTGCAGAAGGAAGTGCTGGGGCTGATCCGCGAGATCCAGCAGGACATGGGAAGCTCGGTGGTGTTCGTCACCCATGACATGAGCGTGCATGCCAATATGGCTGACCGGGTGGGTATCATCTATGCCGGCCGGCTGGTGGAGGAAGGGCCGACGCGGCAGATGTTCTTCGCTCCCAAGCATCCGTATACGGCGCATCTGGTGGCCAGCCTGCCCCGCATCGGCGACACGACGCAGCGACCGGCACTGGAAGGGCGGCCGCCGAGCCTGGCCAATCCGCCCGCGGGCTGCCGGTTTCATCCGCGCTGCCCGCTGGCGATCGACAAATGCAAGACCGAAGTGCCACCGCTCGAAACGGTGGGGCCGGACCATCGCACCGCCTGCTGGCGGTGGCGGGATGTAGAGCCGCTGGTCAAGCCGCAGGCCATGCAGGGGGTGATCGCATGAGCAATCTCCTTGAGGTCAGCAACGTCTCCAAGCGATTCACCATGGGCGGGCTGTTCGGCCGAAAGACCGTGGACGCGGTGGATGATGCCAGCCTGACGCTGAGCGCGGAAACGCCGGAAATCTTCACCATTATCGGGGAGAGCGGCTCCGGCAAGACGACGCTGGCCCGCATGATCCTGGGGCTGGAACTGCCCAGCAGCGGGGAAATCAGCTTTCGCGGCAAGACGGTGAGCCATCGTGTCGGGCGGCAGGAGCGGCTGGAATTCATGGCCAATGTGCAGCCGGTGTTCCAGAACCCGTTCGAGGCATTCAATCCGCTCAAGCGCATCGACCGCTACCTGGAATCGACGGCCAGGCGGTTCCTCAAGCTCAGCCAGCGGGACGACCTCGATGGCGCCATGGACGGGGCGCTGCAGAAGGTGGGGCTGAGCCTGGCCGAAGTGAAGGGCCGCTATCCGCACGAAATGAGCGGCGGGCAATTACAGCGCGCGGCTATCGCGCGGGCGCTGATCCCCAATCCGCCGCTGCTGGTGGCAGACGAGCCTGTATCGATGGTGGATGCGTCGCTGCGGATGAGCATCGTCAACCTGCTCAAGAGCCTGCGCGACGACCTGGGCGTTTCGGTCATCTACATCACGCATGACCTGGCGACAGCCTATTACATTTCCAACCGGCTGATCATCATGCAGCGCGGGCGGATCGTCGAAATGGGCGATGCGCGCACGGTGCTGGACAATCCCGAGCATCCCTATTCGCGGCTGCTCAAGGCGAGCGTGCTGAGCACCGAGGATGCCGGCGACGGCAAGCTGGCGACCGATCCTGGCATGGTCACGCTCGCGGGTGAGCTGGTGGGACGGCCGGGCCGGCTGGTGGATCGGGCCGATGGGCGGATGGTGAGGGTCTACGGCTGATGAGTGCTCCGATCTATCGCGATCCGATTGCCGATGGGGCGGCGGATCCGACCGTCATCCGCAAGCAGGGCACGAACGAATGGTGGATGTTCTACACCAACCGGCAGCCGGCGGCGGAGGGGCCGAATTTCACCTGGATCCATGGCTCGCCGATCGGGATCGCGGTGAGTACGGATGACGGGGCGAGCTGGACCTATCGCGGCACGGTGGCGGGGCTGGATGACCCCAGGGATGTCGGGCAGCGCAATACGCACTGGGCGCCGGAGGTGATCTGGGCCGAGGGGCAGTATCACATGTGGCTGAGCTATATTCCGGGCGTGCCGGACAACTGGCCGGGCGTGCCGCGGACGATCACGCATTTCACCAGCCCCGATCTCGAGACCTGGACGCGCATTGGGCCCCTGAGCCTCAACGGGCCGCGGGTGATCGATGCCTGCATGCTCAAGTGTCCCGATGGGCTGTGGCGCATGTGGTACAAGGACGAGGATGCCGGCTCGAGCACCTGGAGCGCTGTCAGCACGGACCTGTTCGAGTGGCGGCAGGAGGGTATGGTGCTGCCCGGCTCGCCGGACGGGCCGCCGCATGAGGGGCCCAATGTGTTCGTGCTGGGCGGCTGGCACTGGCTGATCGTCGATGAGTGGCGGGGCCAGGGTGTCTATCGCTCGGATGATGCGGTGAACTGGACGCGGCAGGGGCTGATTGCCGACCAGCCGGGAGCCGACCCGATGGACCGGCGGTTTGCGCGGCATGCCGATGTGGTGGTCGTGGGCGAGCACGGGGCGATGTATTATTTCACCCATCCCGAGTGGGAAGAGACGCGTGACAAGGCCGGACCGCCCGATGTGGCGGCGCGCAAGACGGCGGTGCATCAGGGGCGGTTGACCGTGGTGGACGGGGTGCTGGTGTTCGAGCGGGACGTGCCGGCCGGGATGGCGCTGCTGCGGGCCTGATCAACGTGCGGACGGGCGCTCGAACAGGATCGAGGCGTGTTCCTTGTAGGTGGTGCGGGCGTATTCGGTGTAGCCGAGCCGGGCGGCCAGCCGCAGCGATGGCGCATTGTCCGGATCAATCAGGCAGACGGTGCGGGGCATGGATTGATCGGCCCAGTCGAGGACGGCGCCGAGCGCCTCCCGGGCCAGGCCCCTGCCCTGAAATTGCGGCAGCATGGCCCAGCCGGCCTCCGGGGTAGCGCCCAGGGATGGTTCGATGTCGCGGTGAAAATCGGCGAGACCGAACTCGCCGACAATGCCGCCGGTGGCCCGGTCCGAGGCGAGGAAATAGCCGTAACCGAGCAGTTGCCAATGTCCGGCATAGTGCAGCATGCGGGACCACACCTCTTCGGGCGTGCTGGGGCGGCCGCCAATGTAGCGCGTCACATCAGGGTCGGCCCAGAGGGTGCAGCAGGCGGCGAAGTCGGCTGCCGTGTGGGCGCGGAGGACGAGGCGGTCGGTGATGAGGATCGGCTGCAAGAGCTTGGACACGCTGGGACTCATCATGCTCCCTGTGAGCACTTCCATTGTTTCGGCAGGCCCCCTCACCCGGCGCTATCGCGCCGACCTCTCCCCCGAAGGGAGAGGTGAAGAGCGTCAGCCGCCCGCGATGGCGGTGCGGGGCATTTCGGATAGGATTTCGGCCTTGCCGTTGCGGATGATGACGATTTCCTCGAGGCGCAGGCCGAAGCGGCCCTGGAGATAGATGCCCGGCTCGATGGAGAAGACCATGCCCTCTTCAAGCACCGTCGGGCTGGTGGCGGTGATGTAGGGCGTTTCATGCACGTCGATGCCGAGCCCATGGCCGGTGCGGTGCAGGAAATTGGGGCCATAGCCGGCTTCGGTGATGACGTCGCGGGCAGCCTTGTCGACGGCGCTGGCCGCCACGCCCGGCCGGGCGGCGGCGATGGCGGCGGTGACGGCGCGATCGAGGATGGCGTGGATCTCTTCAAAGCCCTGCGGCTTGCTGCCGAAATAGCCGACACGGGTCATGTCGGAGGGGTAGCCGTGAATGCGGCCGCCGGTATCGATCAGCACGGCGTCGCGATCCTTGAGGCGCGTGTCGCCGGTATGGTGATGCGGGAAGGCGCCGTTGGGGCCGAAGCAGACCGAGCAGAATTCGGTGGTGGCGCCATGAGCCTTGTAGAAATCGCGGATGACGGTGGCGACTTCGTATTCGGTGATGCCGGGGCGAAGCGCGGCAAAGCCGGCGGCCATGGCGGCGTCGTTGAGCACGGCGCTCTTCTTGAGCGCATCGTATTCGGCATCGTCCTTGCGGGAGCGGAGATAGCCGACCGTGTCCTGGGTGAAGCGGCGGCGCGCGCCGGGCAGTGCGTCGAGCACGAGCAAGGCGAAATCGGTGCGCATGGTTTCGTCGAGGACGATGGAGGGGGACGCTGGGACGCCGGTGGCGGCGAGCAGGTCCTTCAGCGCAACGTCCGGGCCATCGGCATCGGCCCAGGGGAAGAAGGGCAGATCGGTATGCTGGCGGGCGCTGTCGACATTGAGCGCGGGCATGAGGAAGCCAGCAAAGGTCGGCGACACCATCAACAGGACCGGGCGCTCATCGCCATGCGGCGAGAGATCGGCCAGATAGAGCATGTGGCTGGAGGGTCCGATGACCACAAGATCGGTACCGGTTTCGGCCATCCGGGCGCGGAGATTGGCGAGGCGGGTCGTGAGGGTGGGGTTCATGGTGGGCTCGGATGGTTGTGTCTAGTGTGCTGCTGGACCAAAGGGGTTCTCGTCACCCCCTCCTAGATCCCCAATTACGGGGAGGTTTCGCTCCACTCCTGGGGCGAGGTCAGATTGGCCCACGAAGGAAGGGCGAACGAGAAACGCCAACCTACAGCGGATACGCGGAAGGATCGCAGCCCCTCATTCGCCCCTTCGGGGCTCCTTCTCCCACGAGGGGAGAAGGGATCGCGTTTGCGGTACGCCTTGGCCATTCGAGCAGAGCTCTCATGGCCTAGCGACCTCCAATCGCTCCACCGGAGCGATTGGCCTGCTGGGACGGTCGTTATTCCTTCGTCACGAGGCGGTAGTAGACGAAGTCGGAGGTGGCGCCGTTGACGAAGCCGTTGACGGCATCGGCCATGGCGACCTGCTTGGCGGCCTGGAACATGATGACGATCGGGCTTTCGGCCTGGACCTGCTTCTGCAGTTCCACATAACGCTCGTTGCGAGCGGTCTGATCGGCTTCGGCCAGGGCGGCAGTGACTTCGTCATTCATCTCCTGGGGCACGGCCCAGGCGTTACGCCAGGTCGTGGTTGCCGTGTAGTTGTCGTCGGCATTGTTGGAGTTGTAGGCGAAGGCCTTAGCGTTGGAGTGCGGGTCCATGAAGTCCGGGCCCCAATAGAGCAGCATGGCCTGGTGGGTGCGCTCACGGTACTTGGTGATCACCTGGGCGCCGGTGCCGGGCAGGATCTCGAAGTTGATGCCGGCTTCGGCAAAGCCGGCCTGCAGCGACTGCGCAATGTCGGTGAACGGCGCCGAATTGATCACGTCGAGGGTGACGTCGATCGGCGTGGTGATGCCGGCATCAGCCAGGATCTGCTTGGCCTTTTCGACGTCATAGGTGAATGGCGTCTCGTCATAGGAGCCGGGGAAGCCCTTGGGCCAGAAGGCCTGGTGCTTTTCCATCTGGCCGGCGAGGAAGGACTGGGTCATCCCGTCGTAATCGACGAGGTAACGGGCAGCTTCCCACACGGCCGGAGGGGTGAGCTCTTCGGTCTTCTGGTTGAAGGACAGGAAGTGGACGGCGGCCTGGGGATAGGTTTCCACCTTGATGCCGTCGCCCAGACCGGAAATCTGGTCGGGGGTCAGGTTCTTGGCCATGTCGACATCGCCCGAGGTCAGCAGCAGCTGCTGGGTGGCGGCTTCGGCGACGTGACGGATGAGCACCTGCTTCATGGCGGGGGCGCCGCGGAAGTAGGTTTCATTGGCGGTGAGACGAACGATTTCGGCCGGGCGATAGTCGGTCAGCACGAAGGGGCCGGAGCCGGCCGAATTGGTGTTGAGCCAGGCATTGCCCCAGTCTTCACCTTCGACATGCTGGGAGACCAGCACTTCGTCGACGATGGAGGCCGGACGGGAGGCCAGCACGTTGAGCACGAAGGCAGAGGCGAAATCGCCTTCCCACTGCACCACGACCTTGCCATCGACGATGGTGACCATGGAGTCGATGTTTTCCGGGGTCCAGCCGAGCTGGGTGAGGATAAAGGCCGGCGTGAGGTTGAGCGTGACGACGCGCTTGAAGGAGTAGAGCACGTCTTCGGGGCGGACCGGATTGCCCGAGGCAAAGGTCGCGTCGCGCAGGGTGAAGGTGATGGTCTTGGCGGCTTCGTCGGCCACCCATTCGGAAGCAAGGCCGCCGACAAGCGCGGTTGTGTCCTCGGCTTCGTACTGCACCAGGCGGTCATAGACGTTGGTGTTGATCTCGCCGGAGGTGAATTCATAGGCCTGGGCGGGATCGAGCGCGACGATGTCATCGATGTTCTGGGCAATGACCAGGGCATCGGCAGGCGTGGCGGCATAGACGGCGCCGGCTGCCAGCGGCAGCGTAAGCGCGGTCGCGAGCAAAGCAGCTCTAAACAGCTTCATGTGCGTTTCTCCTTTTTGACGACTTTTTTCTTCACCGGCTTGGGGCCGGGTTTTGCAACCGCCGCGACCTGCCGCGAGGGCTTGGCCGAGGAACGGAAGAGGGTAAGCGTGCCAGTCCAGAGGAGGCGCGCGGGCTGGTCGGTGTGGTTGGACCAGGAATGGGGGCGGTTGCCGCGGAAGTGCAGGCTATCGCCAGCGCTCATCACCATCTCGTCGCCATCAAGGCGCTGGGTGATGGAGCCTTCGAGCACATAGAGGATTTCCTCGCCCTCATGCGCCACGGTTTCCGAGCTGTAACCGGGCGGCACGGTCATGACGAAGCTGGAGAGCAGGTTGCCGGGAAAATCGGTGCCCAGCCGCTCATAGATGATGGATGAGCCATCAAGGGAAAAGCGGTTGCGCTGGCCGGAGCGGGTGAGCGCAGCCTGGGCCGTGGGGGCGGACACGAAGTAGTCGATGCCGACGCCCAGCGCCCGGGCAATGCTGGCCAAAGTGCCCAGCGACGGGGTGGCGTGATCGCGCTCGACCTGGCTGAGATAGCCCACCGAAACCTCGGCCGACTTGCCCAGAGCTTCGAGCGTCATGTGCTGCTGACGGCGGCGCGCACGGATCAGCGCACCCACTTTGGGATGCCCTTCCAGTTCCGACTTTGCCAGTGCGGCGCCTGCCATCGGGTCCACCATAATTTTTTTGATATAAGCAAAGTTTTCTGTATGATGAAAGCGAAATGTGAAGCCCTTCACGGTCTGCGAGAGAGTCATTTCGCAGACGTAGCTCTTTGTTTTGTAAAGAGGATTTTACGTGAGCCTGGAGCCACAAATTGCCGTCACCCCGGTCCATTCTCCGTCCTCGGGGCGGAAATGGGGACGTGGCGTTTCGGCCGTATTCGGGTTTGCCGCGACGGTTTTCCTCACCTTTCTGGGCCTGCTGGCCATCACCTTCTTCATCGGCCGGGTGATCCCGATCGATCCGGTGCTGGCGGTGGTCGGCGACCGGGCGAGCAACGAGGTCTATGAAGCGGCGCGCGTCGCGATGGGGCTCGACCAGCCGCTGCCGGTGCAGTTCTTCCACTATGTGGTCAATGTGTTTTCGGGCGATCTGGGGCAGTCGGTATCGACCGGGCGCGCCGTGGTCGAGGATCTCAGCCGGTTCTTTCCGGCGACGCTCGAAATGGCGACCATCGGCATCATCATCGGCGTGGCATTGGGTGTGCCGCTGGGGGTGATCGCGGCGAGCCGGCAGGGTTCGGTGATCGACCAGATCATTCGCGTGGTGGGGCTGCTGGGCTATTCCATGCCGGCTTTCTGGCTGGGGCTGGTGGGGCTGGCCCTGTTCTATGCGCGGCTGCGCTGGGTGGGCGGCCCCGGGCGGCTCGACATCTTCTATGACGGGCTAGTGAGCCCGGTCACCGGTCTCCTGCTGGTGGATAGTCTCCTGGCGGGCGAGCCCGAGATTTTCTGGAACGCGGTGACCCATCTGGTGCTGCCCTCCTCCGTGCTGGGCTTTTTCAGCCTCGCCTATATCGCGCGCATGACGCGCAGCTTCATGCTGGACCAGCTGAGCCAGGAATTCGTGACCACGGCGCGCGTCAAGGGCGTGCCGGAACGGGTGGTGATCTGGCGGCATGCCTTCAACCCCATCCGCGTGCCACTCATCACCGTGATCGGGCTGAGCTATGCCGGGCTGCTGGAAGGATCGGTGATGATCGAGACGGTGTTTTCGTGGCCGGGGATCGGCAATTACCTCACCACGGCACTGCTCAATGCCGACATGAACGCGGTGCTGGGGTCGACGCTGGTGATCGGCGCTGTGTTCATCTTCATCAACAAGGTCAGCGATGTGCTCTATCGCGTGCTGGATCCGAGGGCGCGATGATGGGTTTTGTTCAGGTTGAAGGCCCCCTCACCCGGCGCTATGCGCCGACCCCGGATCAAGTCCGGGGCAGGCTCTCTCCACCAAGGGGAGAGGTGAAGAAATGAGCACACGCGACTGGCTGCTTGAAGACTCTCCGACCTCGCGCTGGCAGGCCAATGCGGGACGGGCCTATCGGGTGTTTACCGCCCTGCTGCGCAATCCGCTGTCGGTGGTGGGCGGGGTCATCATCCTCGTCCTGATCCTGACAGCGATCCTGGCGCCGTGGATCGCCCCCTACTCCGCCACCGGACAGGACCTGGCCAACCGGCTGGCGCCGCCGTCTGAGGCCCACTGGATGGGCACGGACGAGCTGGGGCGAGACATATTTTCGCGCGTGATCTGGGGCAGCCAGATCACCCTGACCATTGTGGGCCTGGTGGCGCTGATCTCGGCGCCGCTGGGATTGCTGGTCGGCGCCATTGCCGGCTATTTCGGCGGCTGGACCGACCGGGTATTGATGGGCTTTACCGATATCTTCCTGTCCATGCCCAAGCTGATCCTGGCGCTGGCCTTTGTCGCGGCGCTGGGGCCCGGCATCAACAATGCGATCATTGCCATAGCCATTACCTCCTGGCCGGCCTATGCGCGTATCGCGCGGGCGGAAACGCTGACCATCCGCAATGCGGAATTCATCCAGGCGGTGCAGCTGCAGGGCGCCAGCCCGCTCCGGGTGATCGTGCAGCATGTGCTGCCACTCTGCACCTCATCGATGATCATCCGGGTGACGCTGGACATGGCCGGGGTGATCCTGACCGCTGCCGGGCTGGGCTTTATCGGGCTGGGGGCGCAGCCGCCGCTGCCGGAATGGGGCGCGATGATCTCGCGCGGCCGGACCTTCATCCTCGACCAGTGGTGGGTGGCGACCATGCCGGGCTTTGCCATCATCATCGTGAGCCTGGGCTTCTGTTTCCTCGGGGATGGCTTGCGCGACGTGCTTGACCCCAAGAGCGAGGGCAAGTGATGGCGCCGATGCTCGAGGTGAAGAACCTGCGCGTCAGCTTTCCCACCCATCGCGGGCGGGTCGAGGTGGTGAAGGGGATTTCGTTCGATCTGGGCCGCGAGCGGCTGGGGATCGTAGGCGAGAGCGGTTCGGGCAAGTCGATGACAGGCCGGGCAATCCTCAAGCTGATCCGCAAGCCGGGGCTGGTGACGGCGGACAAGCTGGCGTTCGAGGGGATCGACATTCTCGACCAGAACGAGAAGCAGATGCGGACCATTCGCGGCGCGCGCATTTCCATGGTGATGCAGGACCCGAAGTTTTCGCTCAATCCGGTGATGACGGTGGGCGAGCAGATTGCCGAAGCGCTGGTGACACATGAGAAGCTGCCGCGGCACGCGGTGAACGAACGCATCCTCAGCATGCTGGAAGCGGTGCGGATCAATGATCCGAAACGCGTGGCGGGGCTTTATCCGCATGAGGTTTCGGGCGGCATGGGGCAGCGGGTGATGATCGCCATGATGCTGATCCCCGAGCCGGAACTGCTGATCGCGGATGAGCCGACCTCGGCGCTGGATGTGAGCGTGCAGGCGCAGGTGCTCGACATTATCGACGACCTGGTGACCACCAAGGGGATGGGGCTGATCCTGATCAGCCATGACCTCAACCTGGTCAGCCGCTATTGCGACCGCATCCTGGTGATGAATTCGGGCGCGGTGGTGGAGGAATGCGCGGCGGGGCAGCTGGACCAGGCGCGCCACCCCTATACGCGCGGCCTCCTGGCGGCGATGCCGACCATCGATGAGAGCCGGGACGAATTGCCGGTGCTCGACCGGACGCAATGGGCGGGCACATGAGCGCGATCGAACTCAAGAATCTCGATATTTCCTATGGCGACACCAAGGTGGTGCATGGGATCAACCTCGACATTGCCGAGGGCGAGAGCTTTGCGCTGGTGGGCGAGAGCGGCTCGGGCAAGTCGACAATATTGCGGGCCATTGCCGGGCTGGCGCCGGACTGGACGGGCGAGATCGCCGTCCTGGGCCAGGCGCGCAGCCATGGCGTCGACCGGGCGGTGGCGCGGCAGGTGCAGATGGTGTTCCAGGATCCGTATGGGTCGCTGCATCCGCGCAAGACCATCGACGCAACGCTGAGCGAGCCGCTCTCCATCCATGGCCTGGGCAACCAGGGGGAGCGGGTCGAGGCGATGCTCAAGGCGGTGGGGCTGGACCAGAGGTTCCGGTTCCGCTTTCCGCATCAGTTGTCGGGCGGGCAAAGGCAGCGCGTGGCAATTGCGCGGGCGCTGATGCTGGAGCCTAAGGTGCTGCTGCTGGACGAGCCGACTTCGGCGCTGGACGTGTCGGTGCAGGCGGAAATCCTCAACCTGCTCAAGCGGTTGCGGCGGGAACAGGGGCTGACTTACCTGCTGGTGACGCACAACCTGCCGGTGGTGAGCTTTCTGTGCGACCGGCTGGCCGTGATGCGGCATGGGCAGATCGTCGAGGTGGCCGACGTGGCCATGCTCAAGCAGAAGCGGCTGGGCGAGGCCTATTCGCAGGAATTGCTGGCGGCGACCGAGGGGAGTCGCCCGCCTAGCGTGCCCAAGATTTTTGAGACCAAGGACTGACTTCATGACTGACTATTCGCAGGCCATTGCCCAATTCGACGCGGCCATTTCCCATGCCAAGGGCGCGGACCAGGCGTTCGGGGCGCTGCAGCAGCTGGTGCAGGCGACGGTGGGGGCCAAGCTCTTCACCTTCATGACCGTTGACATGGAAGCCGAGGTGGCGCGGCGGGCCTATACGAGCGATGCGGAGAACTATCCGACCTCGGGCACCAAGCCGATCCGCTATGACAGCTGGTTCGACATCGTGCACAAGCAGCGGCAGTATTTCGTCGCCAACACGATCGCCGATATCGCCAAGGTGTTTCCGGACTATGAGCTGATCGACTCGCTGGGCTGCCAGAGCGTGGTCAACCTGCCGGTGGTGATTGGTGGGGAGCTGGTGGGCACGGTCAACATGCTGGACGTGGAGGGCTACTACACGCCCGAGCGCGTGCAGGCGATCCGCGACGTGATCGCGGTGCCGGCCAAGCTTGCGGCGCTGGTGGCGGCCAGGTAGGGGCTCCCCCTACCCCGCCTGCGCCATGAGGCTGGCGTTGCCGCCGGCAGCCGTGGTGTCGATGCAGACATGGCGCTCGATCTGCAGGCGGGCGGTGTCGCTGGCGCTGGTGAGCAGCGGCAGGATGGGGCCGTCGCGATCGGCCAAGGCGCGGCGAATGGCGCGCAGGGTCTCGGCGTCGCCGAACCAGGCAACGGCGTCGAAGGTGGTCGCCATCGAGAGGGCATCGAGGTCCAGATCAAAGGCCAGGGGTATGCAGCCGGCGGCTTCGGCCAGAGCATGCTGGGCCGCACGGTCGGCCTCGGTGGGGCCGAGGCAGACCAGCGCACCACGTGGCACGGTATGCATGACATTGCTCTCGCCGGTCGGACCGGGCAGCAATTGCGGTGCGATTTCCGCATGCCCATGGCCCTGGGTGAAACGCGGCAGGTAATGCGGGCCGCCGGCCTTGGGGCCGGTGCCGGACAGGCCTTCGCCGCCAAAGGGCTGCGAGCCGACGACGGCGCCGATCTGGTTGCGGTTGATGTAGATATTGCCGGCATGGACTTCGTTCGAGACCTTGCGGACGCGCGAGGAGATGCGGGTATGCAGGCCGAAGGTGAGACCGTAGCCGGAATCATTGATCGCCTCGATCACGACGTCGAGCTGATCGGCCTTGAAGGTCGCGATATGCAGGACCGGGCCGAAGATCTCTTCCTGGAGCGCTTCGATGCCGCTGACGCGGAGGACGGTTGGGGCAATGAAGGTGCCCTGACCGGGCGCCTTCAAGCGATGAATCAGATTCCCCGAACGCTCGTAACTATCGATATGTGCTTGGATTTTTGACCTGGCGGCGTCGTCGATGACGGGGCCGATATCGGTGCTGAGGTCCCAGGGATTGCCCATGGTCAGCTCGTCCATGGCGCCCTTGAGCATCTCGATGGTGCGCTCGGCGGCGTCTTCCTGAAGGTAAAGCACGCGCAGGGCCGAGCAGCGCTGGCCGGCAGACTGGAAGGCCGAGGCGAGGATATCGCGCACGGCCTGCTCGGGCAGCGCAGTGGAATCCACGATCATGGCATTGAGGCCGCCGGTCTCGGCGATGAGCGGGGCCGTGGGCGACAGGTTTGCGGCCATTGCCCGGTCAATCTTGTGGGCGGTGGGGAGCGAGCCGGTGAAGACGACGCCGGCAATGGCGGGATCGGACGTCAGCGCGGTCCCGACTTCGCCGGCGCCGGGGAGGAGCTGGATGGCGTCGAGGGGGATGCCGGCTTCATGCATCAGCTGCACGGCGCGGAAGGCGATGAGCGGGGTCTGCGGCGCCGGCTTTGCCAGGACGGGATTGCCCGCGACGAGCGCCGCGGCGATCTGGCCGGTGAAAATGGCGAGCGGGAAATTCCACGGCGAGATCGCGGCGATGGGGCCGCGCGGGATTGCCATGGGCTGCCGCTCGGCCTCGGCGGCATAGTAGCGGAGGAAATCGACGGCTTCGCGGACTTCGGCAACGGCGTCGGACCAGGTCTTGCCGGCTTCGCGGGCGAGCAGGGCGAAGAGCTCGGGGCGGTGGGCTTCGTAGAGGTCCGCGGTGGCGCTGAGGAGCGTCGCTCGGGTGGCGACGGGGGTGGTGGGCCACCCGGAGGTGGTGGCGGCGGCGATGGCGGCGGTGACGTCGGCCGGGGTGGCGTTGATGACGGTGCCGAGGTGATCGGTGGGATTGGCGGGGTTGGTCAGTGCGAGGGTTTCGCGCATGTGGCCCCACCCCCTCCTACCTCCCCCATCAGAGGGGGAGGTTTCTCTCCACTCGCTTGACTCAATCGAGTCACGACCACCAGACAGCACCTCCCCCTTCATGTGGGAGGCTGGGAGGGGGTGATGGTTGGCCACGATGGGGATTGCTTGCCACTGGGTGGTGGCGAAGGCCGCGCGGGAGGCCTCCATGGTTGGGAAGGCGATGGGGTCGGTCAGGTCGAGGCCGGTCGAGTTCTGGCGGGGGGCGAAGATGGCGGCGGGGGATGGGATGGCGAGGTTGGGGATGGCGTCGAGCACCAGCACTTTCCCGATCGGGTCTTCCGCTACCACGCTGGCCGGAATGTCTTCGTCGGCGATCTGGTAGACGAAGGAACCGTTGGCGCCGTTTTCGAGCAGGCGGCGGACGAGGTAGGCGAGCAGGTCCTTGTGGGCGCCGACCGGGGCGTAGATGCGGGTGCGGGTGCCGTGTTCGGTGCGCAGGACTTCATGCAGGCGCTCGCCCATGCCGTGCAGGCGCTGGAACTCAAAACTGTCGGCGCCCCTGCCCGCTTCGGCGGCGAGGTGGAGGATGGCGCTGGCGGTGTGGGCGTTGTGGGTGGCAAACTGGGGATAGATGCTTGCGGCGGCAAAGAGCTTTCGCGCGGCCGCGATGTAGCTGATGTCGGTGGAGGCCTTGCGGGTGAAGACCGGATAGCCATCGAGCCCCATGACCTGGGCGCGCTTGATTTCGGCATCCCAATAGGCGCCCTTGACGAGGCGTACCATGATGCGGCGGCCGAGGGATTGCGCGGTGGCGTCGAGCCAGTCGATCAGTGGCAGGACGCGCTTGCCATAGGCCTGGACGACGACGCCGAAGCCGTCCCAGCCGGCCAGTTCGGGGGTGGCCAGGACTTCGGCGATGACGTCGAGCGACAGGTCGAGCCGGTCGGCTTCCTCGGCGTCGATGTTGAAACCCATATTGGCCGCCTTGGCCGCCAGCGCCAATTTGCGAGTCGCTGCAACGAGTTCGGCCATGACGCGGTGGCGCTGCGCGAACTCGTAGCGCGGGTGAAGGGCGGAGAGCTTGACGGAGATGCCGGGGTTGTCACGGACCGAGCTTGCCGTGCAGTGCGGCGCGAGGCTGGCTATGGCGCGGGCATAGGCGTCGAAATAGCGGGCGGCGTCGGGCGAGGTGCGCGCGGCCTCACCCAGCATGTCGTAGGAATAGCGGTAGCCCAGGCTCTCGGGCTTTCTGGCATTGGTGATGGCTTCATCGATGGTGCGGCCGAAGACGAACTGGCTGCCGAGCAGGCGCATGGCCTGGGCGACGGCGGTTCGGATGACGGGCTCGCCAAGGCGGGCAATGGCGCGGTGAAGGGCGTTTTTCGGGCCGACTTCGGGGTCACCAAGAACATCGGCGGTGAGGCTGAGGGCCCAGGAGGAGAAGTTCACGAGCTGATTGGACGAGGCACCGAAATGGGCGGTCCAGTCGGAGCTGCCGACCTTGTCGTGGATGAGGGCATCAACGGTTTCAGCATCAGGCACGCGGAGCAGCGCCTCTGCGAGGGACATGAGGGCGACGCCCTCGTCGGTGGCGAGACCGTATTCGGCGAGGAAGCTCTCCATCAGGCCAAGGCGATTGCCGGTGCGGACCGTCTCTACCAGCTTTTCGGCCTTGGCGGAGATGCTGGCGCGGGCGGCGGTATCGAGGCCGGTTTCGGTGATGAGCTGGCGAACGAGCTGGGTCTCGTCGGCGAGGTTGCGGGCTCGAAGGGACTGGCGGGCGGCGGTGATGGACATTGTGGACTCTGGGGGCACGATCTCGTGGTTCGACGGGCTCACTACGAGGTCTGTTGGTTGAGCAGAGGATGTCACGACACCGGTAGGCGTTTCACCTGATCTGATGGCAAATCGCGATGACAAGCGTTATCCTGTGCGCATATTGCAGGACAAATGCCCATGAAAACTGTCACCTACGAGACATTGGACCAGATCGATCGGCGGATTCTGGATGAACTGGCCAGGGATGGGCGGATCAGCGTGGCGGAGCTGAGCCGACGGGTGAACCTCAGCAAGACGCCCTGCCAGGCCCGGATAACCCGGCTGGAGCAGGCGGGGTATATCCTGGGCTATCGCGCGGTGATCGACCCCAAGCGGCTGGGACTGCCGCATGTCGCCTTTGTAGAGGTGAAGCTGAGCGATACGCGCAAGGCGGCGCTCACGGCCTTCAACAAGGCGGTGCGGGCGATTCCGGAGGTGGAACAGGCGCATATGATCGCGTCGAGCTTTGACTATCTGCTTAAGGTGCGGACCAAGGATATTGCCGATTACCGCGAGGTGCTGGGGGAGCGGATATCCGCCCTGCCCCATGTGGCGCATACGAGCACGCATGTGTCGATGGAGGCGGTGAAGGGGGACGAGGAGTAGGTTCTCCGACGGCCTGACAAGCTCGATCGTCACCCTCGGGCTTGACCCGAGGGGACTTCACTTGTGGAGCGGGCGGTCAGTGCAGAGCCCTCGGGTCAAGCCCGAGGGTGACGACCGGTGGTTGGCTCCACCCTTGCGCGGAAGAGGTCAAAACGCTCCGGTGGCGCGTTTTGACCTTTGGTTGCGCCTTACTCAGCGATCACCGCATCGCGGAAGTATGGGACGTTGAGCGTCGAGCGCCAGAAGCCGGTCACTTTGGGGCTCATCATCATGTAGTTGTTGCGGTGGTACTGGGGCAGGATGACGTGGTCATTCATCAGGATGGCCTCTGCCTTGCGCATTTCGGCGAGGGACTCGGCCTCGTCGCCCGTGGCCTTGGAGGCAGCAATGGCCGCGTCGTAGTCGGCATTGGACCAGTTGTTGAGATTGTTGGGGCTTCCGGTGACGAAGTTGTCGAGGAAGGTCATGGGGTGCGGATAGTCGGCGCCCCAGCCCATCTGCGCGATCTGGTATTCAACCTTCTGCACTTCAGGATAGAAGACCTGCCATTCGGTGGCCTGGATATCGACGTCGATGTTGAGATTTTGCTTCCACATCTGCTGGATGGCTTCGAGGAGCTTTTCGATCGGCGGGGACGAATAGGTGACATAGAGGGTTTCGGGGAAGCCCTCGCCATCGGGGTAGCCGGCCTCGGCCAGGGCAGCCTTGGCGCCTTCGACGTCAGCGGTTTCGGAGAGGCCGAAGGTGTCACGGCCTTCGGTGAAATCCTCGCCGGCAATGGTCATGCCGGGCGGGACGAGGCCAATGGCCGGGATGTCGGCGGACTGCAGCACGAATTCGACGATTTCCTCGCGGTCGATGGCCATGGAAAGAGCCTTGCGGACGTTGAGATTGTCGAGCGGCGCCTGGGCCGGATTGAAGAAGGCGTAGGTGGTGCCCAGCGCCGGCACGACGAGGAAGGCATCGGATTCAACCGAGAGACGCGGAATTTCCGGGGCGGGTACGGATTCGATGCCGTCGACGTCGCCGGCTTCCATGGCGGCGAGGGCCGTGGCCGGATCGGGGATCAACCGGAAGGTCAACTTGTCGAGCGAAACGGCCGCAGCGTCGTAATATTCGGGGTTCTTTTCGAAGACGACGGATTCGCCCTGGTTGAACTCGGTGACGCGGAAGGGGCCGGTGCCGATGAAGGTGGCGGGGTTGCGCGTCCAGCCTTCGGGATCAGCCTCGACTACGTCCTGCCGGACCGGGAAGAAGGTGGTGTAGGTGAGCAGCTGCATCATGTAGGGGACGCGCTGCTTGAGGGTGAAGGTGAGGGTCTTGTCGTCGGGGGCGGAGATGGCGATTTCGCCGGCGCCGGCGGCGTTGTAGGCCTCTTCGGCGCCGACGATGGAATAGAGCATGGCGGCATTCATGGCGCCGGTGGCGGGGTTGAGGACGCGCTTCCAGGCATATTCGAAATCGCCGGCCGTGACGGGCTGGCCGTCGCTCCACTTGGCGTCGCGCAGGGTGAAAGTATAGGTCAGGCCATCGTCGGACACGGTCCAGGATTCGGCGAGGGCCGGGACGATTTCACCATTGGAATCAAAGCGAACGAGGCCTTCGAAGGTGTTGCCGATGATGGGCGCGGCGAAGGTTTCGGCGGTGGTACCGGGGTCGTATTTGGCGCTTTCATTGTTGACCACATAGGTCAGTTCGCCCGCGGCAAAGGCGCCGGCGGTGGAGGCGAGGAAGGCCGCCGTGAGGAGCGGCAGGAAGTGTCTGGTCATCGTCTTCTCTCCTGTTTTGGGCGGGGTTCCGACCCAGCCTTTGCGTCGTTTTGCCGGCAGCAAGCTTGTGGTTTGCTGCCAGCCTGCTTGCGATTGGCTTACGCCGCCGGTTGAGGTGGCGCAGCGCCGGCATAGTGGCAGGCGGCGAGGTGCCCCCCGCCGATATCTCTGAGCTCCGGTTCGCTTGCGGCGCAGAGATCCGTTGCGATGGGGCAGCGGGTGCGGAAGCGGCAGCCGGAGGGAATGTGGAGCGGGCTCGGGATTTCGCCGGCTACCGGAGCGGCGGGGCGCGCCGCGGTGGGATCGGGGACCGGAATGGAGGCCAGCAGGGCCTGGGTATAGGGGTGCGACGGGCGGCGATAGAGATCGGTATTGGAGGCCAGCTCGACGATGCGGCCGAGATACATGACGCCGATGCGGTCGGAGATGTGGCGGACCATCGAGAGGTCATGGGTAATGAAGAGGTAGGTGAGGCCCAGCTGATCCTGCAGGTCCTCGAGCATGTTGACGACCTGGGCCTGGACGGAGACGTCGAGGGCCGAGATAGGTTCGTCGCAGATGACGAGATCGGGCTCCAGTGCGATGGCGCGGGCAATGCCGATGCGCTGGCGCTGGCCGCCGGAGAATTCATGGGCAAAGCGGTTGGCGTGGTCGGCATGGAGGCCGACGCGGGCGAGGAGATCGTGGACTTTGGCGGTGCGCGACTGCGGCGTGCCGATGCGGGCGATTTCGAGGGGTTCGGCGATGAGGTCGCGGACGGTCATGCGGCCGTTGAGGCTGGCATAGGGGTCCTGGAAGATCATCTGCACGCGGCGGCGGAACGGGACGAGATCGCGTTCGGCGGCGGTGGCGATATCGGTGCCGTCGAAATGGATCGACCCCGAGGTGGGCCGGTAAAGGCGGATGAGGGTGCGGGCGAGCGTGGACTTGCCGCAGCCGGATTCGCCGACGAGGCCAAGGGTTTCGCCGCAGTTGATGTCGAGGGTGACGCCATCGACGGCGCGGAGGATGGGCCTGGGGCCGAAGAGCGCGCGGCCGGTGGTGAAGTGTTTGTGGAGGTTGTGGATGGAGACGAGGGGTTGGCCCGGAGTCTGGGCCCCCACCCCCTCCCGGCCTCCCCCATCAAGGGGGAGGTGGCGCATCGCGGATGCGGTTGGATTGGTGGTCATGACGAAGGCCCCCTCACCCGGCGCTGCGCGCCGACCTCTCCCCCAGAGGGAGAGGTAAAGGAAGAAGGTGCGTCGGGGTGGTGGAGCCAGCAGCGGGCGCCCTGCCCGGTGCCGAAGATCGGTGGCAGGGCGGCCTGGCACTGGCGCATGGCGTGCGGGCATCTGGGGGTGAAGGGGCAGCCGGTGGGCGGATGGGCCATGTCGGGCGGGCTGCCGGGAATCGGGGTGAGGCGGCGATGGGTTTCGTCGCGCAGGTCGGGGACGGAGGCGAGAAGGCCGCGCGTATAGGGGTGCATGGGGCGGGCGAACAGGTCGCGGACCGGGCCGGTTTCCATGACGAGGCCGCCATACATGACCACGATGCGATCGGTGACTTCGGCGATGACGCCGAGATCGTGGGTGATGAGGATGATGGCCATGCCGAGGCGGGACTGGAGATCCTTGAGCAGGCCCAGGATCTGGCGCTGGATGGTGACGTCGAGCGCGGTGGTGGGTTCGTCGGCGATGAGCAGTTTTGGGTCGCAGGCCAGGGCGATGGCGATCATGACGCGCTGGCGCATGCCGCCGGAGAATTCATGCGGATAGGACTTGAGGCGTTCGGCGGCGGAGGGGATGCGGACGAGTTCGAAGAGCTCGACGGCGCGGGCCCTTGCCTCGGCGCGGGTGGCCTTGCGGTGGCGCAGGATGGTTTCGATGACCTGTTCGCCCACGGTGAGGGTGGGATTGAGGGAGGTCATGGGGTCCTGGAAGATCATGCCGATCCGGTTGCCGCGGATGTCGCGGAGATCGGCTTCGTCAAGGGCGGTGAGGTCCTGGCCGTCGAAATGCACGGAGCCGGACTTGATGCGGCCGGAGGCCTTGAGCAGGCGCAGGATGGACATGGCGGTGATGGACTTGCCGGAACCGGATTCCCCGACAATGCCGAGGACCTCGCCGGGAAAGACATCGAAGCTGACGCCGCGCACGGCCTGCACTTCGCCGCGTTGGGAGAAGAAGGAGGTGGCGAGATCGCGGACGGACAGGACGGGGTTCATTTGCGGAATGGTCATTTCCGGAACCTCGGGTCGAGCGCGTCGCGCAGGCCATCGCCAAGGAAGTTGAAGGCGAACATGGTGAGGGAGATGGCGGCGGCGGGGAAGAAGAGCTGGTGCGGATAGGCGCGCATGGTCTCGACGGCCTCGGAGGTGAGCGTGCCCCAGGAGGCGAGCGGCGGGGTGACGCCCAGGCCGATGAAGCTCATGAAGCTCTCGATGAAGATGGCCGAGGGGATCAGCATGGTCAGGGTGACGATGATGGGGCCGATGGAATTGGGCAACAGGTGGCGCGTGAGGATGCGCGATGTCGAGGCGCCCATGGTGCGGGCAGCGGCGACGTAATCCTGCTGCTTGAGGGAGAGGATCTGACCGCGGACGATGCGGGCCATGTCGACCCAGAAGACCGAGCCGATGGCGATGATGATGGAATAGAGACCGCTGTCGAACACCACCATGAGCAGGACGACATAGAGCGTCAGCGGGATGGTGGAGATGATCTCGACGATGCGCATCATGACGGCATCGGTCTTGCCGCCGATATAGCCGGCAATGCCGCCATAGAAGATGCCGATGAAGAAGTTCACCAGCGTGGCGACGAAGGCGACGGTGAGCGAGATGCGGGCGCCGTAGAGCTGGCGGACGAGGACGTCGCGGCCGAGCTGATCGGTGCCGAAGAGAAAGGTGCGGTTCCACGACCAGCCGGAGGGCGTGATGGCGGCGCCGTCTGCGGCGAGGAGCCTCGCCGGGAGGCTGGAATAGTCGAGGGTGATGGTGGTGTCGCCGAAGATGAAGGCCTGCGACTTCCTCAGCATGTCCTTGCGCTCGCCGCGCAGCAGGCCAAGGACATGGCCATCGGTATCGACCTCGTAGAGGTTGAAGTTACTGGCATTGAGGAAGAAGCGGATGGTGCCCCCCTGCCCGTCCGCGACGCTGTAGGTTTCGAAGGCGGGCGGGATATTGGACAGACGCAGGTTCTGGTCGGCGTAGCTGTAGGGGCTGAACAGCGGGCCGAAAATGGCGGCCAGGATCAGCAGGATAATGAAGACAATCGACACCACCGCCGGCTTGTTGGCCCAAAGGCGGCGGCGGGCATCCTGCCAGTAAGTGAGGCTCGGCGCAGTGGCGACAGGGGCGGCATCGACCGGGGCCAGCTTTTCCCACATCTGCGGGGCGATATCGCTCATGCGGCGGCGCTCGTCAGCTTGATGCGGGGATCGAGCACTGCGTAAAGCAGATCGACGATGAGGATCATCACCATCAGGGCGGCGGCGTAGAAGATGGTGATGCCCATGATGGCGGTATAATCGCGATTGGTGATGGAGAGCACGAACTGCCGGCCGATGCCGGGCAGCGCGAAGATCTGCTCGATGACGAAGCTGCCGGTGATGAGATTGGCGACGACCGGCCCGAGAACGGTGACGACGGGCACCAGCGAATTGCGCAGGCCGTGCTTGAACAGGACCTGGCCGGGACGCAGGCCCTTGGCGCGGGCGGTGGTCATGTAATCCTGCTCGAAGGTTTCGAGCAGCGATGAGCGCGTGAGACGGGCAACGAAACTGACCCAGAAGCCGGAGAGTGCGAAGACCGGCAGGATGTAACCGCGCCAGTCATCGAGGCCGAAGGTGGGCACCCAGCCCAGGCGCAGGGCGAAGACATAGAGCGTGACGGTGGCGATGACATAGCTCGGGATGGCGACGCCGATGGTGGCGAGCAGCATGACCGTGGTGTCGGGCCAGCGATTGCGGTTGAGCGCAGCGATGATGCCCAGGGGAATGCCCAGGGCAATGACGCAGATGACGGCGAGCAGGCCGGTCTGCAGGGTAACTGGCAGGCCATCGGCGATCATGGTGTTGACCGAGATGCCGGGATATTTGAACGAGGGGCCGAGATCGAAGGTCAGGATGCCCCGCAGATAGGCGAGATATTGCAGCCAGATGGGCTGATCGAGGCGATACTTGGCGTTGAGCGCGGCTTCGATCTCGGGCGCGAGCATGCGCTCGGAGACGAAGGGGCCACCGGGCACCGCATGCATGAGAAAGAAGGTCAGCGTAACGATGGCCCAGAGCGTGAGCAGCATCATTCCCAGGCGCTGGAGGATGTAGGCGGGCATGTCAGCGCGTCCCGGGGGGTGTGGGCGTCGCGGGGAATGGGCAGCCGCAAGTGTCTGACATAATTACTATCTCACCACCAAAATTTTTTTACTGCAAGGGTGGGTGGAGGAGATATTTTGCGGGTGCAATGCCTCAGTCGTCTCCCTCCCCGCAAGGGGGATGGAGCGGTGGTTGTGTCACACGCCGTGCTAGAGCGCGAAATGGGCGCGCAGGATCAGGAAGACGGCGGTGGCCGGGATGATCAGGTCGGCGGCGCGGTCGAGCATGGCGTCGGGATAGCTGCCTTCAGCATCAAGCGCGTTGATGGTGCCTAGCAGATCATTGCCGGCCATGACGGGAACGCTGAGGGAGCTGTTGCAGCCCAGGGAGCGGATCAGGGCCAGGTCGGGGAACTGGCCTTCCATGCCGGCGGCGGTGTTGATGGCAGTGATGCGCCGCTCGGTCTGCATGGCGCGAAACCAGTCATCGATCACCAGCGGCTTGGTGCCCAGCAGGGGATAGACGTCGGGATGACTGGAATAGACGCGGCGGACATGGCCCGCCGGACCATTGATGGCCGTGAGGGTGAAGAGGTGGCAGGGAATGAGAGCGGCGGCGAGTTCGTGCAGCGCTGCGCCCGTCTCGGCCGGATCGTCGTAACGGGCGAGCTTTTCCTCGAACTGGCGGAAGGCGTCGCGTGTCATGCCCGCCACCTCTGCTTGTCGAGGTTCGGGTCATCGGCGAGCACTAGACGGTCGCGGCCATTGTGCTTGGCGATGTAGAGGCGGTTGTCGGCAAGCTGCATCAGCTCGCCCGAGGGTGCGGTGCCGTCGCCTGCGGCCAGGCCGATGCTGGCCGTGACTTCGAGCCCAGGCGCCATATCGGACCAGTCGGTGCAGGAAATGGCAATGCGGACGCCCTCGCAGAACGCGGCGGCAATGGCTTCGGACGCGTCGGGAAAGATCAGGCCGAACTCTTCGCCGCCGAGCCGGGCGGCGTGCCCATGCGGGCCGATCTGGTCAACTATGGCGCGCGCGACACGCTGCAAAACGGCGTCACCGACGATGTGGGAGAAGCGGTCGTTGACCGACTTGAAGTGATCGAGATCGAGCACGGCAAGGGCGATCGGGGTGCCGGCCAGGCGATTGAGGATCTGGTCGAAGCTGCGGCGATTGGCGATGCCGGTCAGCGCGTCGTTGAGGGCCTGATCGGCCAGGGTGGTGGCCCGGCTGCGCCACTGCTCGGTTTCGGCGCGGATGGCCTCGATCCGGGCGCGACGGCGGGCGGTCTCGCCTGACTGGGTGACGTAGAGGGCGTGGAAGCGCTTGTAGATGGCCAGCGCCGCTGCGGCATCGCCCATGGTCTCCAGGACCTCGGCCAGCTTGCGGGCAGAATTGACCTGGTGATCGAGCTGTTGAGTGGAACCAGCCAGGGCCAGGGCCTGTTCCAAAATGGAGCTGGCCTGGGCGAGATCGCCGGAACGCAGTGCGATATCGCCCAAAGTATAGAGATAATGGATGCGCAGGCTCGGGCCCGGATCGCCGGGCAGGCTGGAATGGCGTTCGAGATAGGCAAGGGCCAGGTCGTGACGGCCCTGCAGGCCCAGCATTTCGGCGGTGTTGCAGAGCGCGACGCGCAGGGTCCAGTGGTCGCCGCTGCTTTCGGCGCGGACAATGGCACGCTCGGAGAGGTCGATGGCGGCCTCGCGCTCGCCAATGGCGCGGCCAGGTTCGCCGAAGGTCTCGGCTTCCTCGGCGATCTTGGTGTGGCAAAAGCCCAGATTGAGCAGGTAATAGGCTTCGGCAGCGATATTGGCCTGTTCGGCGGCCAGGGCGACGGCGCGTTCGATCAGCGCCATGCCCAGTTCGGTCTCGCGGCACACGGCCAGGACGAGGCCCTTGGCGTTGAGCGCGAAGGCGAGAATGGCGGGATCGCTGCCGGCCTGGGCCAGGTCCACCGCCTCGGCCGAGAGATCGAAGGCCTCGTCGCTGAAGCCGAGATCGAGGAAGACGATGGCTTCGACGGCCATGGCGCGGGCAAGCTCGGTGGTGTTGCCCTGCCGCTGGCGGAGGCCGCGTGCGCCCATGGCGCATTCCAGCGCCTGCTCTGTCTGGCCGAGCTTGTAGCTGCACCAGCCCATCTCGCAGAGGCAGGCGGCCATGAGATCTTCATCAGGGAGGTGCCGGGCCTCGGCGTAGACGGCACGGAATTCGACCATGGCCTCGTCGCAGAGGCCGGCGCGCAGCAGGTGGGTGCCGCGGGTAAATCCATCAATCAGGCCAGCGGGATAGTCGGACACCGGACGCTCTCAGTGTGTAGGCAGTCCAGCATAGCCGGATTCGGTGGCCAGAATGCTAACGCGGCGCGACGCGCCACGCGCATGCGCGCTATGCGGCGGGGAAGAGTTTCCAGCGGCGGGGGCGGAAGGCGATGCGGGTCTGTTCGGCAGCCGGATGATCGAAGGGCAGATCGACCTCGACGCGGTGGTCCTCGCTGCCCAGGGCCAGCTCGACGCGACGGGTGCCACCGACGCGGCGCGACGTGGTGATCAGGCCGGAAAGCGCAGCATCGGCTTCGACCAGTTCGACATCGTGGGGACGGAAGAACAGGCGCGCCCGGCCGGGGGCCGCATTGCCGGCGGCAATGCCGATGGCACGGCCGTCGAAGGAGACTTCGCCATTGGCGATGGTGACAGGCAATTCGCTCGATTCACCGATGAAGCCGAAGGTGAAGGGCGACGTGGGATGGTCATAGACCGTATCTGGGGTGCCGACCTGTTCGACCTTGCCCTGGCTCATGACGCAGAGGCGATCGGAGAGTTCGAGGGCCTCTTCCTGATCGTGGGTGACGAAGACGGTGGTGTGGCCAGTGCGGTCATGGATTTCGCGCAGCCATTTGCGCAGTTCGCGGCGGACCTGGGCATCGAGGGCGCCGAAGGGTTCGTCGAGCAGCAGCACGGCCGGCTCGATGGCCAGGGCGCGGGCCAGGGCGACACGCTGGCGCTGACCGCCGGACAGCTGGCTGGGATAGCGCTTTTCGAGGCCGGCGAGCTGGACGAGATCGAGCAATTCGAGGGCGCGGCGGCGGATTTCGCCGGCGGGGGGACGGCTCGACCGCGGGCGCACCTTGAGGCCGAAAGCGATGTTGTCGAGGATGGTCATGTGGCGGAACAGGGCATAGTGCTGGAACACGAAGCCGATATTGCGCTCCTGCACGGTCTTTTCGGAGGCGTCGGTATCGCCGAAGAAGATGCGGCCCTGGGTGGGCATTTCGAGGCCGGCGATGAGGCGCAGCAGCGTGGTCTTGCCCGAGCCCGAGGGGCCGAGCAGCGCGATCAGCTCGCCCGAGCGGATATCGAGCGAAACGTCATGCAGCGCCGGGAAGCGATCGAATTCCTTGCGCACATTCTGAACGCGAACTTCCATATGTTTCAACCTCGTAGCATCGCCGGCGCGACCCTAGAGGATCGCCCGCGTTTCTCAAGGAGAGGCTTGGCGTTTGCAGGGGCGGCGGCGGAAAATTGTGCCCGCATGGCGCCCTGGCGCGACAATGTTGCGCTCAGCGCGGTGGCGTCCAGAGCGGCGTCTCGCGCTCGAGGGGAGCCATGGTGGTGATATCCTCGCCGCGGCGCATGGCGATATTCATGCGGAAACTGTTGCCTATGCGCTCGGAGCGCTCGATGAACAGCGCGGCGATATCGGGGGGACACAGCTCGTCCACAGTGCGTCGGAACAGGGCCAGCCAGCGCATGAAATGGGCGTCGGACAGTTCGGGGATAGCCATGTGCTTGGGCATAGGGCGGCCGGCATAGCGGCCGGTGCCGAGCAGCATGGAGCTCCAGAAATCGGCGATGGTGGCGAGGTGGGCGGGCCAGGCTTCGGCGGCGATGATGCGGTTGAAGACCGGGCCGATGACCGGGTCGCGGCGGGCATCGGCATAGAAGCGGTCGACCACGGCGCGGATCATGGCTTCGTCGAGGCCCTCAGGCGTTTCCCAGCCGACGCGCTGGTGGCGCGTGCCGACGGGGGGACGCGGATTGTGTTCGGTCATGCGCGGGACTCTTTGATGGAATAGGTGCAGCGGCGGCCGCCCGAGACGATGTGTTCGCTGCGTTCGACCGAAGTATCGGGGCCCAGGACCGAGCGGAAGACGTCGAGCTCGGCTCGGCAGAAACCCTGGCAGGCCGTGGCTGCAGCGCAGATGGGGCAGTGATTTTCGATCAAGAGAAGGGAGCCGTCCGGCTCTTCGCGCCACTCGGCCATATAGCCTTCGGCGGAGCGCAGATCGGCAAGAGCGGCGACCTTGTCACGAAGGGTTTGCCGGGGATCGAGCGTGGACTGATAGGCTGTGCGGGTCAGATCCTCACGGGCGGAGATGAGGGTTTCGACAGCATTTGGCCCCAATGATGAACGGATAATGTCCAGCAGCTGAACGGTCAGCGCGGCATGGGTGTCGGGGAAGCGAGACTGGGCAGCGGCCGTGAGACTCCAGCGCTGGGTGGGGCGCCCTACCCCGCGTGCTTCGCTGGTGGCGACGACCAGGCCATCCTGGGCCAAACGGGCCAATTGCTGGCGCACGGCCTCGCCGGTGGTGCCGAGCATGGGACCGAGGGCGGAGGCCGAGAGGGCGCCATGCATCTTGAGCGCCATGAGCACGCGCTCGGCAGGACTACGCGGCGACCAGGCCACATTGGCTGGAACCGCGTTTTCCAAGTTCTGGCTTGACATATTCACGCCGGAGGTTTTCAAAGTCATCACTTGGAAATTAAACGGCGCCGCATGGAAATGCAAGCGCCGCCCTATCACGGAGACTCCAGATGGCTTTCGAACTTCCCGCCCTGCCCTATGCCCATTCCGCGCTGGCCGAACGTGGCATGAGCCAGGAAACGCTGGAACTGCATCACGACAAGCACCACCAGGCCTATGTGACGGCACTCAACGGGTTCGTCGAAAAGAATGGCGAGCTGGCGGGCAAGTCGCTGGAAGAGATCATCGCCTTCGCCAATGGCAAGGCGGAGCTGGCGCCAGTGTTCAACAATGCCGGGCAGCACTGGAACCACATCCACTTCTGGAATGCGCTGTCGCCTAGCGGCGGCAAGCTGGGTGGCAAGCTGGAAGCCAAGATCGTCAGCGACCTCGGCTCGGTCGAGGCGTTCAAGGAGCAGTTCAAAACGGCGGCGACCACCCAGTTTGGTTCGGGCTGGGCCTGGCTGGTGCTGGGCACCGACGGCAAGCTCAAGGTGACCAAGACGCCGAACGGCTCCAACCCGCTGGCAACCGGCGAAGGCAAGCCGCTGCTGGGCCTCGATGTGTGGGAGCACAGCTACTACGTCGACTTCCGCAACCGCCGGCCCGATTATGTGACGAACTTCCTCGACAAGCTGGCCAACTATGAATTCGCCGAAGCCAATCTGGGCTAGGACGCCCGTCGTATAAGGGGCCGGCAAACCGGAGCAGGCCTCCATGCGTTGCCGTATTGCCGCGCCGACGGGGATACCCGCCTGCGCGGTAATGACGTAGTGAATTGACTGGGCGTTGCGTGTCTGGATGCGCGGGGCCCGAACAGGACTTTGTGACTTGATGGCCGATTTTGAGCTGCCCGATGCCATGCGACTGCGTCCACCGCGGCGGCCGCCGGTTGGCAATACCGAGTTCCGTTCGGCGATGGCGGCCATGGCCAGCACGGTCAGCGTGGTGACGGCGCGCCGGGGCGAGGAACGCATCGGGCGGACGGTGACTTCGATGCTGTCGCTGTCGATGAACCCGCCGACCATCCTGATCTCGATCGACATCATGAGCCGGCTGGCCGACCTGATCGCCAAGACGGGCGGATTTTCCCTCGCCTTGCTGGCGGACGACCAGACGGCCGTGGCCGATGCCTTTGCCGGGCGGCTGGCGCCGCAGGAGCGGTTCAGCGCCGCCAGCTGGGGCGAATGGCCATCTGGGCACCCGATGCTGCTGGGCGCGGTGACGGCGCTCGACTGCGACGTGGTGGGGTCGATGGAGACCGGAACGCATGTGCTGTTTGCCGGAGCGGTGGTGGAGGCGGAAACCACAACCAGCCGATCGCCGTTACTGTGGCAGCGTCACCACTATCACCAGCTGGGCGGGCTCGACTGACGGGCGCGAAGCTGCCAAGCTATGACCATCCTCGCCGAGGGAGGCAGCTCATGCCCCGGTTCTATTTTCACTACCGCACGGATGAAGAACTGGTTCGGGACGTGGACGGCAGCGACCTGCCGGACCTGGAAGCGGCGGAGCACAATGCGGCGGCGCTGGCCAAGGCAATCGTCGAGCAGGCCGCCAGCACCGGTGGCGACACGCGGGTGCCCCGCTCCATCGAGATCACCGACGCGTCAGGCGAAGAACTGCTCTACCTGGTATTCTGGGCCGGGCCGAAGCTGACCGAGGGACCCGAGACGCCGGTCGAGCCGGTGACGGTGCACTAGACAAAAGTGCCGGCCTTTTGGGCCGGCATTGCTGCGGGTGTGCGGTGCTATTGGCTATAGACCTGGTCGAAGACGCCACCATCGCCGAAGAAGGCGGGCTGAGCTTCACGCCAGCCACCAAAATCCTCGATAGTCACCAGGTTGACCGCGCCGAAGCGGGCAATATCGTCCGGATTAGCGGCCTCGGGCCGGAAGGGGCGGTAGTAATTGGCTGCGGCCAGCGCCTGACCTTCGTCAGAATAGAGATATTCGAGATAGGCCGTGGCCACGTTGCGGGTGCCGCGTGCATCCACGCTGGAATCGACGATGGCAACGGGCGGCTCCGCCAGGATGGAGACGGACGGGGTGATGATCTCGAAACTGTCGGGACCCATTTCACGCAGGGCCAGATAGGCCTCGTTCTCCCAGGCCAGCAGCACGTCGCCCAGCCCGCGCTGGGCAAAGGTGATGGTGGCGCCGCGCGCGCCGGTGTCGAGAACCGGCACATGGCGGAACAGCTCGGCGAGATAGGTGCGTGCAGTCTCATCGGTCGCGCCGGGCTGGGCCTTGGCCCAGGCCCAGGCTGCCAGGACATTCCAGCGGGCGCCGCCCGAGGTCTTGGGATTGGGCGTGATGACCTCGACGCCCTCTCCGATCAGATCGCCCCAATCGGCAATGGCCTTGGGATTGCCCTTGCGGACGAGGAAGACGATGGTCGAGGTGTAAGGCGCGTTGTTGTTGTCAAAGGTGCCGCGCCAATCGGGCCGCAGCAGGCCGGCATCGGAAATGGCGTTGATGTCGCTTTCAAGCGCCAGGGTGACAATGTCGGCCGGCAGGCCCTCGATAACGGAGCGGGCCTGGGTGCTGGAGCCGCCATGAGTGGTCTGCACAGACACCGTCTCGCCGGTGGTGGACTGCCAATGGGCCTCGAAGGCCTCGTTGAAGGCTTCATAGAATTCGCGTGTCGGATCGTAGCTGACATTGGTCAGGGTCCGTTCCTGGGCGTGGGTAGTGACCACAAAGCCGAGCGCGAGGGCTGCGGCAAGGGCGGCATAGGAAAGCAGTTTCGTTGCGTGTTTCATCGCTGTCTCCGCTGATGCCATTAGACTACCAGACTAGTAGAGTATAACAAGGCGAAGTTTGGCGGCGGGCGCGGGCGCCGCAGAAACATCTTGCTTCAATCGCCGAAAAATCCGCAAAAGACTCGCATTGCGACCCGCATTTACCCCGCAGACGCAATCTCATTCCAGAATGTGACCAGAACCCTAACGCCGCCGCCCCGCCTCTGGCGGCGCAATGGCACCATTCCGAACCGACGCTATTATGCAATCGTATGGCAGACAGGGGGCCGCATGCCCCCTAGACTGCAGGGGCGTTTTGGGAGTCGCTGAATGGATCTGGGTCAATCGAACCGACCAGCCTTGCTGGAGCGGGTTGCTGCACTGATGACGGAAGATGCAGGCTTTGCCCGCTTCTTCAAGGCGGCGATCCTGGCGACGGATGGCGATGACCTGGCAAGACAGGCGCCGGACCGGTTCGAAGCGATCCTGCGGCAATCGTACCAGCACCTGCTGGCCTACAAGGGCGACCGCAGCCAGATCGTGGCGCGCCCGCCGGAGCGGGCCGGTGAGCCGCTGGTGCTCGATATCGTTTCCCCCGACATGCCCTTCATCGTCGACAGCGCGCTGGCCGCGGTGCGGGCGGCGGGCGGCACAGTGCAGCTCTTCACCCATCCCGTGGTGCGAGACGGCGGCGGACGGCCGCTGAGCGTGTTGCATATCCACAGCGACCCGGTCGCCGATGTCGCGGCGCTGACCGCCGAGATCGAGGCAACCATGGCCGAGGTGACCCGGGCCGTGCACGACTGGGAACCGATGCTGATGCGGATGCGGGCGACGATCGCCGCACTGCAGAAATCGCCGTCACCGCAGAAGGAAGAGCCGCTGCGGTTTCTCGACTGGCTGACGGAGAACAATTTCACCTTCCTGGGTATGCGGGACTATCGCATTGCCGCGGGCGGACTGGAGCCGGTGGAGGGCAGCGGGCTGGGCATATTGCGCGACCCGGACCTCAAGGTGCTGCGCAGCGGCCCGACCTTTGTGGAATCGACGCCACAGCACGCCGCCTTCATGGCGTCGGACGAACCGCTGCTGGTGACCAAGGCCAATGTGCGGGCGCGGGTGCACCGGCGCGTGCACATGGACTATGTGGGCATCAAGACCTATTCCGATGGCAAGGCGACGGGCGAGTTGCGCATCGTGGGCCTGTTCACGGCGCAGGCGCTGGTGACGCCGCATACGGATGTACCGATCATCCGGCGCAAGATTGCCGAGGTGATGCGCAAATCGGGGGTTGATCCGCTGGGGCATGACGGGCGCACCCTGCTGAGCGCGCTGGACAGCCATCCGCGCGATGAACTGTTCCAGATCAGCGTCGAGCAATTGTTCGAATTCGCCACCGCCATTGCGGCGCTGTTCGACCGGCCGCGCGTGCGCGTGCTGCCGCGCATCGACCGCTTCGACAATTTCGTCTCGGTGCTCGTCTATGTGCCACGCGACCGCTATGACGGGGAAGCGCGGGCCCGGATCGCGCGCTATCTGGCGCAGGTCTATGACGGGCGGGTTTCGGCCTATTATCCGCATTTCCCTGAAGGCGAGCTGGTGCGGCTGCATGTGATCATCGGCCGGGTATCGGGGCCGACGCCGCAGCCGAGCCGAAGCGAGCTGGAGGCGCGCGTCGATTCGCTGACCTCCAATTTCGGCGACGTGCTGGCCGCGACGGCAAGCGACCCAGCGATCATCAGCGACTATCGCGGGGCCTTTTCTGCAGCCTATCAGTCGCGCCATTCGGCGGCCGATGCGCTGGCCGACATCGACGTCATGCGCGGGCTGGGCGATGGCTCGGGCGTGGCGATCCGCCTCAAGACACGCGAGGGCACCGACGGCTCGCTTGGTCTGAAATTCTACCATCGCGGCAGCGCCATTCCGCTGAGCGACCGGGTGCCCATGCTGGAGGCCTTCGGCTTCCGGGTGATCGACGAGCGCACCTATACGATCGTGCCACGCGACGGCGTGGAGCGGTATCTGCACGACATGGTGCTGGAGCCAGCCGATGGCGGGGCCTTCGACGTTGCGGCCCTAGGGCCGGCGGTGGAAGAGGGACTGCTGGCGGTGTGGGACGGGCTGGCGGAGAGCGACCAGCTCAATGCGCTGGTGACACGAACCGGGCTGGGCTGGACCGATGCGGCATTGCTGCGGGCGCTGTCGCGCTATCTGCGACAGATCGGGACCTCCTATTCGCAGCGCTATATCGCCAATGTGCTGGTGAAGCAGACCGAGGCGGCGACAGGGCTGGTGGGCCTGTTCAACGCCCTGCACGACCCGCGGCAGCAGGACCGCGAGGTCAGCGCCGAGGCGGCGCGGCAGCGCATTTCGGCGGCGCTGGATGCCATGGCCTCGCTCGACGAGGACACGATCGTGCGCCGCTTCGTCAACCTGGTGGAGGCATCGGTGCGCACCAATGCCTTCCAACGCGACGCGCAGGGCAAAAGGATGCCGGCACTGGCGATCAAGTTCGACAGCGGGCTGGTCGAGGGCATGGCGGCGCCGCGGCCCTATCGCGAAATCTCGGTCTATTCGCCGCGTGTCGAGGGCGTGCATCTGCGCTTTGGCGCCATTGCGCGCGGCGGCATCCGCTGGTCGGACCGGCCGGAGGACTTCCGCACCGAAGTGCTGGGCCTGGTCAAGGCGCAGCAGGTCAAGAATGCGGTGATCGTGCCGGTGGGCGCCAAGGGCGGCTTCGTGCCCAAGCGGCTGGTGCCCGGCATGGCGCGCGAAGCGTTCCAGGCCGAGGGCGTGGCGGCCTATTCAATCTTTATCGGGGCGCTGCTCGATGTGACCGACAACCTGGTCGAGGGCGCCGTGGTGCCGCCGCAGGATGTGGTGCGGCGGGACGGGAACGACCCCTATCTCGTGGTGGCGGCGGACAAGGGCACGGCGAGCTTTTCGGACACGGCCAATGCCATTGCCACAGGACGTGGCTTCTGGCTGGGCGATGCCTTTGCCTCGGGCGGCTCGGCCGGCTACGACCACAAGGAAATGGGCATTACGGCGCGTGGCGGCTGGGAAACGGTGAAGCGGCATTTCCGCGAGATGAACCGCGATATCCAGCGCGAACCGTTTACCGTGGCCGGCGTGGGCGACATGAGCGGCGACGTGTTCGGCAATGGCATGCTGCTGTCGCCGGCCATCCGGCTGGTGGCGGCGTTCGACCATCGCGACATCTTCATCGACCCCAATCCCGACCCGGCGACCAGCTTTGCCGAGCGGCAGCGGCTGTTCGCCCTGCCCCGCTCGAGCTGGCAGGACTATGACAAGGGGCTGGTTTCGACGGGTGGCGGCGTGTTTCCGCGGAGCCTCAAATCCATCCCGCTGACGGCGGAAATGCAGACGGCGCTGGGCCTGGTGGCCAGCCAGGCGACGCCGGGCGAGGTGATGTCGGCCATTCTCAAGGCGGAGGTGGACCTGCTGTGGTTCGGCGGGATCGGCACCTATGTGCGAAGCAGCGCCGAGACCGATGCCGAGGTGGGCGACCGGGCCAATGACGGCATCCGCATCACCGGCAATGACCTGCGCGCCAAGGTGGTCGGCGAAGGGGCCAATCTGGGCGTGACGCAGCGCGGGCGCGTGGAATATGCACTCAAGGGCGGGCGGATCAATACCGACGCCATCGACAATTCGGCGGGCGTCAATTCGAGCGATCTCGAGGTCAATATCAAGATCGCGCTGGCGCCGCTGATGGCCAATGGTTCGCTCGGCCTCGCGGAGCGCAATGCGTTTCTCGTGACCATGACAGATGAAGTGGCGGCGCTGTGCCTGCGCAACAACTACCTGCAGGGGCTGGCGCTGTCGCTGGCGGAGCGGGCGGGCACGGGCGAACTGCCCGACCATCGCGAGCTGATCGAGCGGCTGGAGGCGCGCGGATTGCTGGACCGGGCGGTGGAGTTCCTGCCGTCGGATGCGGTGATGGATGCGCGGGCGCTGACGGGCAAGGGGCTGGTGCGGCCGGAACTGGCGGTGATCCTGGCCTATGCCAAGCTGACGCTTTATGCGGACCTGCTGGAGGGCGTTTCGATCGACGACGCGTACCTGGCGGGGGAGCTCTACCGCTATTTCCCCGAGACGCTGCATGGCGCCTATCCGGACGCGGTGGCCCAGCACCGGCTGAAGCGCGAGGTGATCGCGACGGTGTTGGCCAATGCCATGATCAACCGGGGAGGCCCGGCCTTTGTGAGCGAATTGCGGGCCGCGACCAGCGCCAGCCCGGGCGAAGTGGCGCTGGCCTATGCCGGGACGCGCGACGCCTATGGGCTGACGGGGCTCAATGCCGCCATCGATGCGTTGGATGGCGTGGTGGCGGGCGATGTGCAGCTGGGGCTTTATGGCGCGGTGATGGACCTGCTGCGGCAGGAGAGCCTGTGGTTCCTGCGCAATGCGGATGTAACGCAGGGACTGGCCGGGCTGGTGGCGCGGCATGGCGCGGGCGTCGCGGCGCTGCGGGACATGCTGGGGACGACCCTGCCCGCCTCGCTGGCGGAGAGCATTGCGACCAGGACTGCGCAATTGGTGGCGCAGGACGTGCCGGAGGCGACGGCGCGGGCCATCGCGGAACTGCCGGTGCTGAGCTATGCCAGCGACATTGTGCTGGTCAGCGAGCGGGCGGGCGTTTCGGTAGCGGATGGCGCGGCGGCGTTTTTCGGGGTGTTCGCGGCATTCCGGCTGTGGCCGGTGATCGAGCAGGGACGGGCCATCGCGCTCAACGACCGGTTCGACCGCATGGCGCTGGACCGGGCGCTGGCCAACCTGATGCGTGCCCAGCGCGACCTAACGGCCGATGTGCTCAAGGCCGAAGGCGGGCTGGCTGGCTGGTCGGCGCAGCAGAAGCCGGGGATCGCGCGTACCGCCGCGGCGGTGGCCGAGCTAACGCAGGGCGAACTCACCGTATCGCGGCTGTCGGTGGCGGCGGGTCTTCTGGCGGATCTGGCGCGCGAGGTGTGACGCCCATCCGAAAGTCTGCCTTGTCTCGGGGCCTCACTCTGGGAGAGTGAGTACCCCTGCCCTGATGATGCCATGGAGCCCATGATGACCACTCTTGCCGAATGGCTTGCCGTTCAATCCGTCGATAGCGGCCTTGCCTCGGTGGTGGCCAGCATGGCCGCGGCCAGCGTCGATATCGCGGCGATTCTGCGGACGGCGCCGGTTGCCGGACAGGTGGGGCTGGTCGGGCGCGTCAACGTGCAGGGCGAGGAGCAAAAGCAGCTCGACATCATCTCAAACGACATTGTCGTCAAATACCTGGAGCAGAATCCGCAGGTTTCGATTCTGGTGTCGGAAGAGCTGGATGAACCACTTCAGCTGCAGAATCAGGGGCGCTATGTGGTGGCGACCGATCCGCTGGACGGGTCTTCAAATCTCGACGTAAACGTCACCGTGGGCACGATTTTTGCCATTCTGGATGCCGCGGGAGGCCTGCTGCAGAAGGGGACTGCGCAGCTGGCGGCGGGCTATGTCGCCTATGGTCCGGCGACGAGCCTGGTGCTGAGTTTTGGCCCGGGCGTGGTGGTGTTCACGCTCGATGCCGACGGGCGTTATGTGCTGACCGATGGCCATGTGCAGGTGCCCCAGGCCTCTGCGGAATATGCGATCAACACGGCGCGCGAGCGCTTCTGGGATGACGCCACCAAGGGCTATGTGGCCGAGAATGTGGCTGGGGAAACCGGGGCTTCGGGCAAGCGGCACAATATGCGCTGGGTGGGCTCGATGGTGGCCGATGTGCACCGCATCCTGATGCGCGGCGGCATCTTTCTCTATCCGCTGGACAGCGAGACGGTCAGCAAGGGCGGGCGGCTGCGCCTGCTCTACGAGGCCAACCCGATGGCATTCCTGGTCGAGGCGGCGGGTGGCAAGGCGACGACCGGGCGGCAACGGCTGCTCGATGTGATGCCGACCGCGATCCACCAGCGGGTGCCGGTGATCCTGGGCTCGGCGGAGGAAGTGGCGCGGGTCGAGGCCTGGTACGCCAAGGGGTAGGTTGCCCTCGTCCTCTCAGGAAGACCCCGCTGCCATTCGGGCGCAGCCCTCATGGCCTTCTCAGCTAAAATCGCTCCACAGGAGCGATTTTGCCTTTGGCCGCTTCGAAGATTTGCAACGTTCTTTTTGTCTGGGTATAGCTCTGGCCAGATGAGGAGCCATCATGACCGACGCGCAGACGACACTGTCCCAGACCAATTCGAGCCCATGGCCGAACCGGCCGTTTCACCGGCAGTATCTGATGCGGCAGGCCAATAACCTGTTCGACTTCTTCCAGGCGCCGTCGATCAATCGCAAGGGCGGGTTCTTCGAGCTCAATGACGATGGCTCGGCGATCGACGCGGCCAATTCGACGCGGCAGATCCACGGCACGGCGCGCATGGTGCACTGCTTCACCATTGGCAGCCTGATTGGCCGGCCGGGATCGGACGAGATCGTCGACCATGGCATGCGCTATCTCTGGGAGCAGCATCGCGACCAGCGCCATGGCGGCTATGTCTGGTCGCTGGACGACAATGGACCCAAGGATGCCAGCAAGCAGGCCTACGGGCATGCCTTCGTCATGCTGGCAGCATCAAGCGCCAAGCTGCTTGGCCATCCGCTGGCCGACAGGATGGTGGCGGACGTCACCGAAGTGATCGAGCGCCGCTTCTGGGACGACAAGGTCGGCGCGGTGCGCGAGGAATTTGCCAATGACTGGTCGGGCGCGACCCGCTATCGCGGGCAGAACTCGAACATGCACCTGACCGAGGCGCTGATGGCGGCGTTCGAGGCGACGGGTGACAAGGCCTATCTCACCAAGGCCGAGCGCATTGCCGAGCTGATCATCGCCAAGCATGCCGTGCCGCTGGGGCACCGGGTGGCCGAGCATTTCGACGAGAACTGGGTGCTCGACAAGAATTACCAGGGTTCGGAAATGTTCCGCCCATCGGGCGCGACGCCGGGGCATTGGCTGGAATGGTCGCGGCTGCTGTACCAGCTGTGGGTGCTGGGCGAGAAGCGCCTGTCGTGGATGACGGGGGCGGCGCGCGAGCTGTTCCGCCAGTCGGCCGAGCTGGGCTGGGACCAGACCCATGGCGGGTTCTTCTATACGCTGGATTGGGACAACAAGCCGATCATGCGCGAGAAGCTGTGGTGGCCGGTGAGCGAGGCGATTGGCGCCGCGGCCTATATTTCGGCCTATGACACGACGCATGACTATTTCCAGATCTGGTATCGCAAGCTCTGGGACTATGCCGAGAACCACGTGATCGACCATAAGCGCGGCGGCTGGCTCAGCGAGCTCAAGGAAGACCTGACGCCGACCTCGCGGCTGTTCGTGGGCAAGCCGGATATCTATCACGCGCTGCAGGCCTGCCTCATTCCGCTCTATCCGGCGACCGGGAGCCTCACCAAGGCGATCATCGAGGCGGACCACACGGTCAAGCGGGGGCACTAGTCTGACTGTTGCCAGCGGCGCGGGGCGCGCGTACATCAGCGCGGCTTATTGAGAGACCAAAAGCCATGTCGCGTCCCGACCGCCTGCCCGCCCAATTGCCGCGCGTCCTGGTCGAGCGCGCGGTTGCCGCTGCGCTGGAAGAAGATCTGGGGCTGGCCGGCGACCTGACCAGCCAGGCGACGCTGGTGCCGGAGGCGCGCGCCACGGCAAGCCTTTCCACGCGGGAAGCGGGTGTCATTGCCGGGCTGGACCTGGCGGCGGCGGCGTTTCGCCTCGTGGGCGACGGCGTGACCTTCGCGGCCAAGGTGGCCGATGGCGACCGGGTGGCGGCGGGGGATCTCGTGGCAACGGTCAGCGGCCCTGCCCGGCTGGTGATGTCGGGCGAACGCGTGGCGCTGAATTTCCTGAACCATATGAGCGGCATAGCCACGCTGACGCGGCGCTATGCCGATGCGGTGGAAGGGACCGGCGCGCAAATCTGCGACACGCGCAAGACGACGCCGGGCATGCGGGCCTTCCAGAAATATGCGGTGCGCTGTGGCGGCGGCGCCAACCATCGCTACAGCCTGAGCGACGCCATCCTGATCAAGGACAACCATATCGCCGTGGCGGGCAGCGTGACCGCGGCCTACCGGGCGGCGGAGGCCTTTGCCGGTCATCTGGTGGCCATCGAGATCGAGGTGCAAAACCTTGCCGAGCTGGAAGAAGCGCTGGCTGCGGGCGCGCGCGTGGTGCTGCTCGACAATATGGACAATGACCTGCTGCGTCAGGCCGTGGCCATCAATGCCGGCCGCGCCAAGCTGGAAGCCTCGGGCGGGGTCAAGCTGGACCGGGTGCGCTCGATAGGCGAGACGGGCGTGGACTATATCTCCACCAGCCAGATCACCATGGCGGCGTCGCCGCTCGATCTCGGGCTCGATGTCGAGATCGGTCGCTGACCATGGCCGCGACGATGCAAGCGCCGACCGATCAAAGCCTCACCTCTCTTGTCCTCGATGCAGCGATTGCCGCTTCGCGGCTGATCATGGCGGTTTATGCGCGGCCGATCACCGCCATCACCAAGGCAGATGGCTCGCCGGTGACCGAGGCTGACGCGGCGGCCGAGGCGGTGATCCTCGACTATCTCAGACCAACGGGCATTCCCGTGCTGGGCGAAGAAAGCGTGGCAGCCGGAATTATCCCGACGCTGGGCGAGCGCTATTTCGTGGTCGATCCGCTGGATGGCACCAAGGAATTCATCAAGCGCAACGGCGAGTTCACGGTGAATATTGCGCTGGTGGAGCATGGCGTGCCGGTGCTGGGCGTGGTGCTGGCGCCGGCAACGGGCGAGACCTTTATCGGCGATGCGTCGGGCGCCTGGTTCTGCAGTACGCAGGACGGCATAGCCACGGAGCGCCAACGCATGGCGGTTGCTTCGGCCAGCCGGCCGCGCATCGTGGCGAGCCGTTCGCACGGGCATGCCGCGTTGGCGGCGCTGTGCGAGACCCTCGATGTCGAGGCCGATGTATCGGTGGGATCGTCGCTGAAATTCTGCCTGCTGGCCCGCGGCGACGCCCAGCTCTACCCGCGGTTCACGCCAACCTGCGAATGGGACACTGCGGCGGGACAGGCGGTGCTGGAAGCAGCAGGCGGCGCCGTGGTGACGCTGGATGGAGCGCGCATGCGCTATGGCAAGCACGACCTGGCTTTCCTCAATCCCTATTTCGTCGCCGCCTCGAGCGAGGCGCTGGCCCGCCAGGCCGCCGCGGAAATGACGCGCCTGCTGGCCTGAACAGCAGCCATGCAATCTGATCTTAACTGGTCTGCCTGATCAGGTAGTTGTCACAACTTGCGCTATTTTCGCCGTGGATATAAAGAACCGGCATATATCGGCCCAGCATAGGTCGTCGGAACAAGCGCATGAATGTCAGAACTCTTTGCCTGTCCATCCTCTATGAGGGGGAAGCAACCGGATATGAAATCCGGCGGCTTTGCGTTGAAGGCGAATGCTCGTACTTCGTGGAAGCGAGCTTCGGCTCCATCTACCCCGCGCTCGCCAAGCTGGAAGACGAAAAGCTCGTCACCAGCCGCACCGAGCAGCAGGCCGGCAAGCCGGCCAAGAAAGTCTATTCCATCACCGAGGCGGGCCGGAATGCCTTTGCCGAGGAACTTGGCGCACCCCTGGGTGACGACGTGTTCCGCAGCCCATTCCTGCTGTTTGCCCGCTTCGCGCATATCCTGCCGCGCGACCTTGTAGAGACGCGGGCCAACGAATTCTTGCAGAGGACCATAGATGGTCACCGCAAGCTAGAAGAAGCCTTTGAAGAACGCGGCAGCAATGCAGCGGATACATGGGTCATCAATTACGGACGTGCGATAATGGAGGTTGCGGAACAGCATCTGCGCTCCCATATGCACGAACTGATCACATTAGCGCGAGCCGAGCCAAAGAAAGACGCGGCTGAGTAAAGGGGCGATTTCTCAATGCGTGCACTGTATTCCTACGGCGTTGCGTTTCTGATCCTGGTCGTGGCGGGGGCATGGTTTGTCACCGGAACGCTGGTCATGGGCGGCAACGGACCCGGCAATGGTGAGCGTCCGCTCATCTCGGTGATCGAGGGCGAAGAACATGGGCCCCTCGCGACCCAGCTGGAAGATGCGGGCGTCCTGGCCCAGCATTCCACCGAACATGCTGTCGATCCGCACCTGACCATTGCCCAGCGCAACGAGCTGGAAAGCGGTGGCAGCACCGCGCTGCAGTCGGTGCGCACCTCGACCTATGTCGCGCAGCCCTGGAGCATCGAAGTGCCGCTGCGCGGTCGCACGCAGGCCAAGGCCTCAGTGGGCGCCGTGGCCGAGACGGCCGGCATTGTGGACGATGTGCATGTGAGCAAGGGACAGAAGGTGGCCGTGGGCGACCTGCTCTGCACGCTCGACCAGGGCACGCGCGCCGCTGCGGTGGCGCAGGCCAAGGCCGGCATCGAGCAGGCCAATGCCGGTCTGGCGCAGGCCCAGTCGGACTTCGACACCAATGCCGAACTGCGGGCCAAGGGGCTGGCGGCGCCGAACACCGCCCGCCAGCTGGAAGTTGCGCTGAGCGCTGCGAAGGCCTCTGTCAGCGCCGCCCAGGCCGCGCTCGACAATGCGCAGGCTGAACTCGACCGAACCGTCATCCACGCCAAGGTGGCCGGCGTCGTGCAGGACCCGCTGGCCGTGGCCGGCGCGATGCTTGCGATGGGCCAGCCCTGCGCGACTATCGTGCAGCTGGACCCGATGGTGTTTATCGGCCAGGTGCCGGAAGCCCGGATCGGACTTGCCAAGCTGGGCCTTGCCGCCAACGTCAAGACCATCACCGATCAGCAGGTGGAAGGCAAAGTGACCTATATCTCGGCCACCGCCGATGCGGCCACCCGCTCCTTCCCCGTGGAAATCGAGCTGCCCAACCCTGATGGGTCCATTCGCGACGGCATCACCGCCACCGCCACCGTCACCATGGGCACGGCTCCCGCGCACCTACTGCCACAATCTGTCCTGACGCTGAGCGATGATGGCGTGCTGGGGGTCAGCAGCGTTGTCGATGGCACGGTGAAATTCCTCCCCGTTACCATCGCCAGCGACACGCGCGAAGGCGTGTGGGTGCTCGGCCTGCCGCCATCGGTCGACATCATCACCGTCGGCCAGGAATATGTCGTCGACGGCCAGGCTGTCGAAGCAACCAATGTCGCCGCCAAAGCCAATTCCGTAACCGCGAGCTGAAGCCATGCTGGACCTCATCGAACGCATCCTGAGGATGCCGCGCGTCGTTCTGACCGTCATGGTGCTGCTGCTGGGCGCGGGCTTTGCAGCCTACAATTCGCTGCCGAAGGAAAGCTTCCCGGCAATCGATATTCCCTACTTCTACATCTCGGTCAGCCAGACCGGGGTGTCGCCACGTGACGCCGAACAGTTGCTGGCCAAGCCGATCGAGGACCGGATCAAGGAAATCGACGGGCTGGAGAACTATACCTCCACCTCAACGACGGGACACGCCTCGGTGTTCCTCGAATTCAACGTCAATGCCGACAAGGACACCGCACTCTCCGATATACGGGCGGCGATGGACGGCGTGACGTCGGAATTGCCCGACGATGCCAACGAGCCGACGGTGACGGAAATCTCCTTCACTGACATGCCGACCATTTCGGTGGCCGTCTATGGCTCGGTGCCGGAGCGTGAGCTGGTGAACCGCGCCAAGGACCTGCAGGACGAACTGGAGGCCATGGGCGACGTGCAGAGCGTGACCCTCAGCGGATCGCGCGACGAAGTGCTCGAGATCACCATCGACCTCGAGCGGCTCGAAGCCTATGACCTGACCGCCGCGCAGCTGTTCGATGCCCTCGCCCGCAACAATATGGTGGTTGCCGGCGGCACGTTGGACAGCGGCCAGGGCTCGTTCAACGTCGAAGTGCCGGGCCTGATCAAGAATGCGCAGGACGTGTTCACGCTGCCGCTCAAGACCTCGGGCGACACGGTGGTGACGTTTGGCGATGTCGCCAGCATTACCCGTACCTTCGAAGACGCGACCCAGTATGCCCATGTGAACGGCCAGCCGGCCATCACGCTGGGCGTGATCAAGAAGCTGGGCACCAACGTCATCACCATTTCCGACGACGTGCGGCGCGTGACCGAAGAGTTCACCGCCAACTGGCCGCAGGGCATCGAAACCTCGTTCCTGATCGACCAGGCCGACTCCACCAAGGGGCTGTTCCGGTCGCTGGAAGCCGCGGTGATGACCGCCGTGGCGCTGGTGCTGATCACCTGTATCGCGACGCTGGGCGTCCGCCCGGCCATCATGATCGGCATGTCGATCCCGATCTCGTTCATGATCGCCTTCCTCGTCGTGCAGATGATGGGCATGACCATCAACATGATGATCATGTTCGGCCTGGTGATCGCAGTGGGCGTGCTGGTGGACGACCCCATCGTGGTGGTCGAATATGCCGAGCGCAAGCTCATGGAAGGCGTTTCCAAGAAGGAAGCGTTCATCCTGGCGGCGCGCAAGATGTTCGTGCCGGTGGTTGCGGCGACCTTCACGACGCTGGGGGCATTCATTCCGCTGCTGTTCTGGCCGGGCATTATCGGCAAGTTCATGAGCTACTTGCCGATCATCGTGATCGTGGTCATGATCGCCTCGCTCGTCTCCGCGCTCATCTTCATGCCGATCATCGGCGCCTTCATCGCCTCCACCCATGTGGACCCCAAGGCCAAGGAAGCGGCCGACGTGGTGATGTATGCCGACAAGTTCGACCCCAAGAAGGTCGGCGGGGTGACCGGCGTCTATGTGCGGACCATGCAGCACCTGATCCAGCAGCCGATCCTGACGCTGGGCGTCGGGTTCGGATTGGTGGTGCTGATGTTTGCCGCCTATATCATGAACCCCACCGGCACCGAGGCCTTCCCGGCATCCGAGCCCGAATTCGGCACGGTCAACGTCATCACGCGCGGCAATTATTCGCCGATCGAGATCCGCGACATGCTGGTCGAGGTCGAAAACGAAATCCTGCAGGTCGAAGGCATCCAGGACGTCATCATGAGCTTTGGTGGCGGTGGCGATGCGATGAGCTCGGGCGGTCCGCCGGACACGATCGGCTCGTTCAACCTTCAGCTGCTGCCTTACAATGAGCGCGTCAAGGCCGCGGAAATCTTCCAGGATATCCGCGACCGGGTGGCCCATATTTCCGGCCTCGACGTCCAGATCGCCGCGCAGGAAAACGGCCCGCCGGCCGGCAAGGCGATCAACCTTCGCGTCGAAGGCACGATCTATGACGACATCGCTCCGGCGGTGGCCAAGCTGCGCGACTATATCGAGAACGAGCTGGGCGACACGATCGACATCGAGGACGGACGCCCTGCCCCGGGCATCGACTGGCAGATCACCATCGATCGCGAGGCCGCGGCCAAGTATGGCATCGGCGTGCGCGAGCTGAGCCCCTATGTGCAGCTGGTGACGTCGGGCGTGAAGCTTGGCAGCTACCGGCCGGACGATGGCGGCGACGAGCTCGACATCCGCGTTCGCCTGCCGGAAGACGAGCGCACCTTCGACGCGCTCGACAGCCTGCGCATCGTGACCGCCCAGGGCCTGGTTCCCGTCTCGAACTTCATCGAGCGCACCGCCGTGCCCAAGGTGGCCAATATCTCGCGCCGCAATGGCGTCTATGCGATGAGCGTGGCTGCCAACCTGAGCCCGACCAACGCGGCCGGCGAAGCGGTAACCTCCGATGCCAAGATCGAACAGATCAAGGCATGGCAGGCGACCCAGGAATGGCCGGCCAGTGTCGAAATCGTCTATGGCGGTGCGGCCGAGCAGGTCGATGACACCAATGCCTTCATCATCTCGGCGCTGTTCGCGGCCCTGGCGCTGATCGCCATGATCCTGCTGATCGAGTATAACAGCTTCTACCAGGTGATCGTGACGCTGATGACCGTGCTGATGTCGATTGCCGGCGTCTTGCTGGGCATGGTGGTCACCGGGATGAGCTTCTCGGCGATCATGACGGGCCTGGGCATCGTGGCGCTGGCCGGCATCGTGGTGAAGAACGGCATCGTGCTGATCGACACCTACAACCACTATCACCGCGACGAGCATGTCGACCCGGTCAAGGCGATGCTGATCACCATCAGCCAGCGCGTTCGTCCGGTGCTGCTGACCGCCACGGTGACGTCGCTGGGCGTGATCCCGATGGCGTTGAATGTCGAGTTCGACTTCATCCGCCGCGAAATCGTGGTGGGCGGCATTGCCGGCTCGTGGTTCATCCATCTCAGCGCCGCGCTGGTCTCGGGCCTGTTCGTCTCCACCGCGCTGACGCTGGTCATGGTGCCGGTCATGGTGGTGGCGCCGACCGTGCTGGGCGGGCAGATCAAGTGGGTCGGCCGCCAGTTCGTACGGCTTGCACAGTTCGCTACCGGCCGCGGCCGGACGGTGGCGGCAGCACCCGCGGGCTTTGACGGCATGGCGGTGGAAATCCCCGCTGATGCCGACGGCAGCAAGCGCTATATCGTCAGCCCCGATGCGGGACTGGTGGAAAAGGAAAAGAACGGCGTGACCGTGGTCAGCCGGCCCGAAGCTGCCGAGTAGGCGATACGAAATGAGAAGAGGCCCGCAGCGATGCGGGCCTTTTTTGTTGGGGCGCTCTTCCGGATTTGGCAGCCGCCCATTGAACAGAGCCTAAGCCGTAAACGCGTGGAGCCGCCACTCATCGCCCTCAAAGGCGATATCCCGTGAGCGGGGAGCGTAAGGCGCCAGAGTGTTATCCCAGAAGGCGCCGGCGGGCGCGTTTGCCTGGGGCACGGCAATGTGCCAGTCGCCCGGATGCTCCCGCATTGCTGCAGCAACCGCGGCCCGCCCTGCCCCGCGCCGCCGATAGGCCTTGAGAATAAAGAACTCGGCCATGAACCAGCAGGGCTTCGTGCCGGTCAGCGGACATTCCTCAATGACAAGGGCGAAGCCGGCGATCTCGTCGCCGGCATGAATCAGGTAGGGAAAGCGCCAGAAGCGCTCGAGGAAATCATAGCCGAAGCGGCCGTCGGCGCCGACCGGGAACGGCATGGTCTCGGTCATGTCGTAGAGATAGAGCTGGATCAGGTTGGCGATGACCGGCTTCTGTTCGGGTCCGGCGGCGACAAGACGAATCTCTGGCTGGGTCATGCGGCCAGAATAGCCAATTCGGCCTGTCGGGACAGCACATGGCACCCGTCAACATTTGTTGACACAATACCAAGCGTCAACTATTGTTGACGCATGACCGAGATCCCATATCCCAGCAATACCGATGATCCCGAGCAGGCGCTGGCCAGCGTGGTGGCCCTGCGGCTGATGGCGGATCGACTGGAACGCAAGGCGGTGGCCGAGGCGCTGGCGCAGGGCTGGTCCTGGGCCCGCATTGCCCAGGCGCTGGGTGTCAGCAAGCAGGCGGCGCACAAGCGGCTTGCCGGCATCGTGCCGACGATAGACATTTAAGGAGACCCGCTATGTTTGGCAGGCTGAAGCAGAACTTCAAGGACATGGGCACCATTAAGACGCTGTGCGAGGCGGCGGAACGGATTGCCAATGCGGCGCAGCAAAAGGTGCCGGGCGCCGAGCATTTCGTGCTGGCGGCGCTGGAGCTGCCGGATGGATCGGCAATGCGGGTGTTCCGCAAGCTTGGCATCAGCCGCGAGGCCTTTGCCGAGGCGCTGCGGGAGCAGCACCGCGCCGACCTGCGCCGGGCCGGCGTGAGTGAGGCGGTCATTGCCGGTTCGGAACGCGACGTGCCGCCCCTGCCCCGGCCCAAGGAGCTCTACAATGCCGCCCCGTCTGGCGAAGCCTTGCTCAAGGGACTGGCAGCGCTGCGCAAGCGTGGCGTTTCGGGACCGCTGAGCGGCGTGCATGTCCTCGAGGTTGTTCTTGCCATGCAGCACGGCCCGACGATCCGCGCTTTCGGCCAGCTCGGCCGTGATCCGGCGGCGGTGATGGCCGCGACGGAGAGCGAGATGGTGCTGGCTGCCTGAGCGGCCAGCTATTCGGCCGCGGGGACGCCGCGCTTGACGAAGCCTTCGGGGTCGTTGGCGGTACGCAGCAGCTGTTCCTCGGCCTCGGTGGCCTCGCGCTGGCGATTCCACATCTGGGCGTAGAGGCCATCCTGCTGCAGCAGGGCTGCATGATTGCCGCGCTCGGCAATGGCGCCATCGCGCAGCACCAGGATCTCATCGGCATTGACCACGGTGGAGAGACGGTGGGCGATAACGACGGTGGTGCGGTTTTTCGAGACGACATCGAGAGCGGACTGGATGTCGCGCTCGGTCTTGGTGTCGAGCGCCGACGTTGCCTCATCGAGAATGAGGATGGACGGGGCCTTGAGGATGGTGCGGGCAATGGCAACGCGCTGCTTTTCACCACCGGAGAGCTTGAGACCCCGCTCGCCGACGGGCGTCTCGTAGCCCTTGGGGAGGGTTTCGATGAAGGGGCCGACCTGGGCCATGGCGGCGGCGGCGCGGACATCCTCGGCGCTGGCGCCAGGACGGCCATATTCGATGTTGTAGCCGATGGTATCGTTGAACAGCACCGTATCCTGCGGGACCATGCCAATGGCTGAACGCAGGCTCTCCTGCGTCACCTTGCGCAGATCCTGCCCGTCAATGGTGATCGAGCCGCCGGTGACATCGTAGAAGCGGTAGAGCAGCCGGGAGATGGTGGACTTGCCGGCGCCGGTCGGGCCGACGATGGCGACCGTCTTGCCGGCGGGGACCTCGAAGCTGACGCCCTTGAGGATGGGGCGATCGGGATCGTAGTGGAAGGTGACGTTGTCGAAGCGGATGACCGGGCCGGTAATGGTGAGCGGCTTGGCGTCGGGCGCGTCCTCGACTTCGGGAGACTGGTCGAGCAGCTTGAACATCGCTTCGATATCGGTGAGGCCCTGGCGCAGCTCGCGATAGACGAAGCCGATGAAATTGAGCGGCCGGTAGATCTGCATCAGGAAAGTGTTGAGCAGGACAAAGTCGCCCAGTGTCAGCGTGCCATTCATGACCCCGACGATCGACATGACGGCGATGATCAGGAAGCCGGTATAGAAAATGACCGCCTGGCCAAAGTTGAGAAAGCCCAGCGAGGTCCAGATTCGGATGGCCGAGCGCTCATAGCCGGCCATGGAGACATCGTAGCGGGCGGCCTCCATCTTCTCGTTGGCGAAGTATTTCACCGTCTCGTAGTTGAGCAGGCTGTCGATGGCCTTGCCGTTGGCATCGGTATCGGAATCGTTCATGGCGCGGCGAATGCCGATGCGCCAGTTCGATGCCTTGATGGTGAAATAGAGGTAGGCCCAGATCATCACCACCAGCACGCCAAGATAGCTGATGCCGAACAGCCAGACGAAGATGATGGCGGTGACGATGAATTCGACAATGGTGGGGGCGATGTTGAGCATCGCAAAACGCACCACCGTTTCAATGCCCTTGGTGCCGCGCTCAATGACGCGGCTGAGCCCGCCGGTGCGGCGCGCCAGATGGAAGCGCAGCGACAGGCGATGCAGATGATGGAAAGTCTGCAGCGCCAGCTTGCGCACGGCATGCTGGCCCACGCTGGCGAACAGCACGTCGCGCAACTGCTGGAAACCGGCATCGATGACGTTGCCCAGCGTATAGGCGATGACGAGCACGATGGGCACGGCGAGGCCGAGGATCACGGCGCTATCGGGCGCCGAGCCATCAAGGCTGTCGATAATGCCCTTGTAGGCAAAGGGAACAAGCGTGGTGGCGACCTTGCTGAGCAGCAGGGCGCCGATGGCCAGGACTACGCGCAGGCGCAAGTCGGGGCGATCTGCCGGCCACATATAGGCCCACAGGTTCTTCATTGTAGAGAGCAATGAGCCTTCGTCCGCGCTAACGGACGGCTTGCTATCAGCGCTGTCAGACGACATCAGGCGGGTTCCGCTTCCAGTTTGGATGGAGCGGGACTGAAGCCCGCAATCATGCCGGAATAGGCGGCGCCGAGCGCTGCCAGCCGGTCATGCTGGACGATGTAGCAATTGCGCGTGCCGCGGGGCTTGCGCTCGATGAGGCCCGCATCCAGCAGCACCTTGATGTGCTGGGAGACGGTGGATTGGGCGAGGGTCAATTCGTCGGTCACGTCGGCGCAGCAGCATTCGCCGCGCTCCTGCTTGGCCAGGATGCGCAGGATATTGAGCCGTACCGGATGGCCCATCGCTCGCATGATGGTGGCAATATCGTCGTCGTGCATGGTCCTGCCAGTGTTGATCGTCATTTAACGATAAAATGGGGGCTGACACGCAAATAATCAATGGCCCGCCGAAGGGCGGGCCACTTTGTGCGCATTTAGTTGGGCAGTTCGAACACCTGACCGGGATAGATACGGTCCGGATCGCGGATCTGGCCGGTATTGGCCTGGTAGATCGTGGTGTATCTGATGCCCTCGCCATAGACGCGCCGGGCGATGGTCCAGAGATTGTCGCCGCGGCGAATGATGGCCTTGCCGGCGGCAAAGCGCTCGGCATTGGGACCGCCAATGGAGACGCCGACCAAGGTCGGGACAGCGGGCTCTGCAGCGGCCGCAACGGCCGGCGCTGGCGCGACGGCAACCGCGGCCGGTGCCGGATCGACGGCGGCCGGCTCTGCGGCTGCGGGCTCGGTCGCGGCCGGTTCGGAAGCAGTCGGCGCCGTGGCTGCCGGCTCTGCCGCCGCAGCAGGAGCGGCATCCGCAGCCGGCGACGGATCCGTTGCCGGTGCCGGCGCGGCGGGGGGGGCCTGAGCCACTGCAGTGGCCGGCGTATCGGTTGCCGGCAGCTCGACGACAAAGTCCACCTCGGCGCGGGCGGCGACCTCGGCACTATCGGCCTGCAGCATGTCGATGCGCACGCGTTGCTGGGGCTTGGTCAGCACATTGCCGGCCTCGACGAGCCAGCGCCCGGCGCTGACCAGAGCATCGGCGATGAAGCTGTCATCGACGTAGAGACGCATAGTGGCGCCTTCCGGCCCTGCGCCGGCAAAGAAGGTGCGATCGTCTTCGATCTCGATGGCGTCAATGGTCGGCGGAACGCTGCCGAGCGCGGCCGGGGCGGCTGGTGCCGCAGCGGGCGCCGGCGCGACGGCGGCAATACCGGGGGCCGTTGAGGCTGGTGCCGAAGGGGTGGCCGCGGGTGCAGTGGCCGCGGGTGCCGTGGCAGGCGCTGCTACGGTGGCAGGCGCTGCGGCGCTGGCTGCTGGCTCCGTTGCTGCCGGCGTCGCAGGTGCTGCGGGTTCGCTGCTGGCGGTAGTCGGAGCAGGTGTTGGTGCTGGCGCGGGCTCGGTCGCGGCCGGCTGTGCCGGTGCGGGTTCCGGCGTTGCGGCCGGCTCGGTAGGCGGGGATGCAGCGGGTTGCGCGGGAGCGGCCGGCTGGGTGGTCGCGGCGGCAGCGTTGGCTGGAGCAGCAGGGGCTGTCGCGGGCGGAGCTTGCGTGGTGGTCGCTGGGGGAGAAGGCGTTGTGGCAGCGGGTGCGGCCGCGGGCGCCACGGGATCGGCGGCGGCAAGCTGGGTGGGGGTCTCGGCGCCCGGGCGATTGATGCCCTGCAACACTTCGCTGGCGGCGCCGGGCGTGCTGGCGACAACCAGCGGCTCGCTGGACTTGTCGTCATTGATGACGACGACAAAGGACTGGGCGGCGCGGCCGGTCTTGCCGGCCTCGGCCAGGGTCAGCTCGGTGCCGCCGGGCGGGATCGGTGCGTCGGGGACAAAGACCCAGTCGCCACTGGATTCGACCGTTGCGGTGCCCAGCAGCACATCGTTGGAATAGATCTCGACCTGGCTGCCCGGCGTGCCGCTGCCGGCGATGACGACCGAACCATCGGGTTCGGCGCGCAACAGGCTGAAGGTGGCAGCGACCAGATCTTCGGCCGGGGTGACATCGAGAGCCGGCTCACCTACTGCGGCAGCCGGTTCCTGCGCCGGCGTGGCCGGGGCATCGGCCGTGACGGTCTCGACAGGGCCGGCAGGTGGCAGAATGCCGGCGTCGGTCATCTTGCCGCGCAGGCACTGGCCCATGCCGTCGCTGGAACTGAAACAGGAGACGAGGGAGGGCCCCGTCAGAACGCCGATGATGACGACAAGAGTAACCGCCGCTGCCCCGAGAGTGAGCGCAAGAGGTTTTTTCGGAGCGGTTTCGGCCAGTTTGTCCTCCAGGACCGTTGTGGCAGTTGACCCGTGACCGGGCTGCCAGGTTAAGCCACTTTGTCTGTCGTCCCCAGCGCCGTTTCAGTCTTCAGCAGCTTGTAGGTTATTGATTCATACAGAGCTTCAAAGGACGCATCAATGATGTTGGGGGAAACGCCGATCGTATACCAGCGCTCGCCGCTGCCATCGCGGCTTTCGACCAATACACGGGTGACCGCGCCCGTGCCGCCGTCGAGGATACGCACCTTGAAGTCGACCAGTTCGAGATCCTCGATGCGGCCCGAATACTTGCCGAGATCCTTGCGCAGGGCCAGATCCAGGGCGTTGATCGGGCCGTTGCCCTCGGCAACGGACATCAGCAACTCGCCCTCGACACGCAGCTTGACCACCGCTTCGGTGACACTGATCTCCTCGCCCTGGGCATTGTGGCGGCGCTCGACGCTGGCGCGATAGTTCTCGACGGTGAAGTAGCTGGGCATCGTGCCGAGCACCTCATGGGCCAAGAGGGCAAAGGAGGCGTCGGCGCCGTCATAGGAATAGCCGCGCGATTCGCGCTCCTTGACCGTGGCCAGGAGGCGCTCGAGGCGCGGGTCATCCTTGGCGAGCACGATGCCGTGGCGGGCCAGAGCCGTCAGCAGATTGGACTTGCCGGCCTGCTGGCTGACCATGATGGCGCGCTCATTGCCGACGCTTTCGGGCGGCACATGCTCATAGGTGGAAAAATCCTTGAGCAGGGCCGAGGCGTGGATGCCGGCCTTGGTGGCGAAGGCGGACGCGCCGACATAGGGCGACTGGCGGGTCGGGGCACGGTTGAGGCGATCATCAAAGGCGCGCGAAATCTGGGTGAGGCGCTGCAGCCGGGTCGGGTCGATGCCGGTCTCAAGGCGATCGGCATAGAGCGGCTTGAGCAGCAGGGTGGGGATCAGCGTCACGAGGTTGGCATTGCCGCAGCGTTCGCCCAGGCCATTGAGCGTGCCCTGGATCTGGCGGACGCCGGCTTCCACGGCGGCGAGCGTATTGGCCACGGCCTGGCCGGTATCGTCATGGGCATGGATGCCGAGGCGATCACCGGGCGCAACGGCCAGCACCTTGCCGACGATCTCCCGCACCTCGCTGGGCATGGTGCCGCCATTGGTGTCGCAGAGCACCACCCAGCGGGCGCCGGCATCGAGCGCGGCCTTGACGCAGGCCAGGGCATAATCGGGATTGGCCTTGAAGCCATCGAAGAAATGCTCGCAATCGACCAGGGATTCCTTGCCGGCGGCGACGGAAGCGGCGACGCTTTCGCGCAGATTTGCGAGGTTTTCCTCAAGCGATATCTCAAGTGCCACCGTCACCTGGTGGTCCCAGGCCTTGGCGACGAAACAGGTGGCGTCGGCCTCGCAATTGAGCAGGGCCTGGATACCCGGATCATTGGCGGCGGAGCGCCCTGCCCGCTTGGTCATGCCGAAGGCGGTGAAGGTGGCCTTTTTGGTGCGGCGCTGATCGAAAAATTCGGTATCGACCGGATTGGCGCCGGGATAGCCGCCCTCGATATAGTCGACGCCCAGCTCTTCGAGCAGGCCGCAAATCGAGATCTTGTCCTCGAGCGAGAATTCGATGCCGGCGGTCTGCGCGCCGTCACGCAGCGTGGTGTCGAAGATGTAGAGGCGGTCTTTGGACATGTGGGCTACTCGGTTACTGCTGATGCGGCCAGTCAGCCGTGTCGTGGTCGGGGTGCTGATGGCTGGTTGCCGCGATCAGGGCCGCGCTTTCCGGCGCCCGCTCCTCGATGGGCGCCACATCGGGCAAACGGCCCAAATCGTTCACCCAGGACAGGCGGCTATTGGTCCCATGCTGGTCCTTGGGCGGGAAGGCTTCCGGGTTGTCGAGCGATCCGATTGAGACGCTCATCCAGCTGCCGCCGACATGGTTGAAGCTGAGCGGCGTTCCACAATCGCGGCAGAAGCCGCGCTCGACCGGTTCCGACGAGCGGAACATCGCAATCGTGCCGCGCGTGACCTCAAAGCTCTCCAGCGGGCCGCCGACCAGTGGCGCGTAGAAGGCTCCGAACGCCTTCTGGCACATGCGGCAGTGGCAGATATGTGCGCCCTCGGGCTTGGCGGTGAAGCGGTAGCGCACGGCGCCGCACTGGCAGCCACCGGACCAGGTTTCAGCCATTGTCGCCTCCTCGGGGTGGCCAGTCGGCCGTATCGTGATCGGGATGCTGGTTGGAGTGGATGCCGGCGAGGAAGTCGCGCCATTCATCGCTGGATTCGGTGCGGGCCGGCAGGGCGGTCAACCCGTCGAAGAAGGGCAGCTTGTCGGTGAGATTGACCTGGATGACCGGCGCGGCGACCGTGGGATCGTCGAAGGCGCCAATGGCCAGCTCCAGACCGAAGCGGGTCTCATAGGCCAGCGGCGTGCCGCAATCGCCGCAAAAGGCCCGGCGGGCGGCGTTCGAGCTCTGGAACCATTTGGGCTCGCCACGGGTCCATGTGGCGTTATGGGCGGTGACCAACGGGCCGAAGAAGCCGCCGAAGGCCTTCTGGCACATGCGGCAATGGCAGATGGAGGGGCGGCCGAGCCGGGTGACGCGAAAGCGCACCGCGCCGCACTGGCAGCCACCGGTATGGGCTTCGGGCTTGTCAGTCATGCTTGGGCCTCATGCAAAGCGGCCCAGACGGCGTCGAGCACAGCGTCCGGGCGGGCAAGGATATCGTGGTTCCAGATGCGGGGGACTGCGGCATCACCGCTTGACCTCCCACTTCGTCTGGCGCTGGCCGGCTTCGTCCTTGTAGTCCATCAGGGCGATGCCCTGTTCGGCGAGTTCGTTGCGGATGGCATCGGCCTTGGCGAAGTCCTTGGCGTTGAGGGCGGCGAGGCGTTCAGCAACAGCCATTTCAACGCGACTATCGCGCATGACCTCGTAGCCGAGCAAATCAACGCCCACCAGTTGAAGAGCCGACCAAAGTTGGTTGAATGAGGGGTGAAAGAGATTGGAGGGCGACTCGGTACCCACAGATACGCCGAAGGACCTGGATGCAACCTCAGTCAAATAACGCAGCGCTGCCGGCGTATTGAGGTCCTCCGACAACAATTTCAAGAATTCTGGCGGTACCTCAGTTGCTTGGACGTGACTGCGACTAACGCTTCCATGACGCAGGGGGGCGCGCCATTTGTGAAGGATGTTTTGTGCTTCCTCCAGACGCCGCACCGAGAAGTCTATCGGCTCGCGATAGTGCGTCATCAACATGGCGAAGCGCAGGACTTCACCCGGCCATTTGCGGCCGCCGAAGTCCTCGGAGTCCAGCAGTTGGCTGATGGTGTAAAAATTCCCCAGGCTCTTGGACATTTTCTGTCCTTCCACCTGCAGGAACCCGTTGTGCATCCACACATTGGCCATGGCGTGGGTGCCGTGGGCGCAGCGGGATTGGGCGATTTCGTTTTCGTGGTGGGGGAAGATGAGATCGAGCCCGCCGCCATGGATGTCGAAGACGTCGCCGAGATAGGCCGCGCTCATGGCGGAGCATTCGATGTGCCAGCCGGGGCGGCCGCGGCCCCATGGGCTGTCCCAGCCGGGTTCTTCGGCGCTGGACTGTTTCCAGAGCACGAAATCGGCGGGGTTGCGCTTGTGGGCGTCGACGGCGATGCGGGCGCCGGCGAGGTTGTCTTCTAGGTTGCGGCCGGACAGCTGGCCGTAGTCAGGCATGGACTGGACGGAAAACAGCACTTCGCCATTGGCCTCATAGGCGTGGCCGCGCTCGATCAGGGTCTTGATCAGGCTGACCATGTCGGGCTTGCCATCGGGGCGCGGCAGCACGAAATCGGTGGCGCGAGGCTGGTAAGTGGGCGGCAGGTTGCCGAGGCGCTCGGCATCGGCGAGGAACTGCGCCTCGGTCTTTTCGGTGACCTTGCGAATGGCTTCGTTCAGCGGCAGGTCGGGGTAGTCGCGCAGGGCGCGGGCGTTGATCTTGTCGTCGACGTCGGTGATGTTGCGGACATAGGTGACGTGCTCGGCGCCATAGACATGGCGCAACAGGCGGAACAGCACGTCGAAGACGATGACCGGACGGGCATTGCCGATATGGGCGAAGTCATAGACCGTGGGACCGCAGACATACATGCGCACATTGTTCGCATCGAGGGGCGTGAAGGGCTCCTTGCTGCGCGTGAGCGTGTTGTAGAGGCTTATCTGCGGTGTGCCCGAGGTCATCGTCGAAAATCCTGGCCATGCGGAGTTGCGCTGGCTGACGGGGCTCTTCGGGTATCAGAAATCAGGGATGAAGAAGACCGCGCCGCCAACGAGTGGTTAGCAGGTAATAATGCAGCGGTTAATCAGAATGAACCGGGTCTTCATGGCGCGGACATTGACGGCTGTCCGAGGGGAAATCAAGCCGAAAAGAAAAAGGGCGATCCCCAGGAGGACCGCCCAATCGCTTTGGAGGCGATATTTTCAGGCTGCCCGCCACTCGACCATAGGTCTCGTGGCCTGCCTCGCTAAAATCGCTCCACCGGAGCGATTTTGCCCTTCGGGCCGCAAGTCAGCCGCGGAACTGCTGGTGGCAGGCGCCGCAGGTGGCGCCGAGGGCCTGGACGGCCGCGGCATAGGCGGTGGCGTCGCCGGCTTCGGCAGCGGCGAGGCCATCGGTGGCAGCCTGCTTGCCGGTTTCGACGATGGCGACGAAATCTTCCCAGTTCTCCCAGATGGCGGGGAGCGCTTCGCTGTCGCCAACGATCGAGCCTTCGGGGAAGAGATCGGGAATGTGGGTGTAGTTGTCGAGCAGGGTCTGCATGGCCGCAACGGCTTCAGCGCCCGATAGATTGCCGGCAGAGCGCAGCAGGGCGCCATCCTCGCGCATCAGCGCCTTGCGGGCCGCGAGGGCCTCTTCCGCGGTGGCAGGCGGAACGAAGGCGTCCTGCGCCACGGCCGCGACGACGCCAAGCGTCATCAGGCCAGCAATGGCCATCGCGGAAAACTTCTTGATCGACATGAGTTGCACCCTCAACGATTTTGACCCAGGCGGCGCATGCAGCGTCCGCCAAGACCAAAGTCTGGCATGGCCAGATGACACGCCCAACGCCCACACGGGAATGTTATCGGAATTGCAAGGTGTTAGGCGAGCGCGACCTTCTGGAGCATGTCGCCGAACACGGACTGGCCGGAAGTAGAGACCGCGCCAATGCGAACCATGTCGCCAGGCTTGAGGAAGGGCGTGCGGGCGCGGCCGTATTTCAGCTTCTCGACCGTGCGCGCCTCGGCAATGCACGCAAAGCCGATGCCATCGCGCTTGATGGGCAGGGTTTCGTCGTGGCGGTTGGAGACGGTGCCACCCCCGATAATGGTGCCGGCGGCCAGGCCGCGGGTGCGGGTGGCCTCGACGATCAGGTCGGCGAAATCGAAATGCATGTCGGTGCCGGCATTGGGCTGGCCGTAGAGGACGTCGTTGACCTCGACACGCACCGGCAGGTGCAGGCGATTGTCGCGCCAGGCGGCGCCCAGGCTTTCGGGCGTCGCGACAATGGGGGCGAAGGCGGTGGAGGGCTTGGCATGGAAGAAGCCGAAGCCATTCTGCAGGTCATCGACGACCAGCCGGCGCAGGGAAACGTCGTTGCAGATCGTGACGAGGCGAATGGCTGCGGCTGCCTGCTCGCGGCTGGCGCCCATGGGCACCGGCCCGACAATGACAGCGACTTCTGCCTCGAAGTCGATGGCGAGGTCCGGATCGGTGACGCGGATGGGGTCGGTGGGCGCGGACAGCGAATCAGAGCCACCCTGGTAGAGCAAGGGGCGGGTCGACTGCAGCTCTTCATCCTTGCTGCCCTTGAGGCTGCGCACGCGTTCGAGGTGGCTGAGGTAGCCGGCGCCGTCGATCCACTGATAGGCCCGCGGCAGCGGCGCAAGGGCCAGGTCGGCATCAAAGGGCTGACCGGCAATGGCACCGGCGTCGAGCTGGCCCGCCAGGGCCGCAAGGGCGGGCACAGCGGCCTCCCAATCGTCGAGTGCAGCCTGCAGGGTCGGGGCAATGCGCCCGGCGGAAACATAGCGGCCGAGGTCGGCCGAGAGAACGACGAGCTGACCATCGGGGCGGCCATTGCGGAGCGTTGCTAGTTTCATCGGGCGCAATCTCGAAGTTGTGTGGCCTTGCAGCGCTACCACGGCAACGGCTCAGCCACTATAGTGTTGCCAATGGTCCTGACCTTCTCTTTAAGGACCGCAAAGGGCGCTGGGCGCCGGCAATGGATTCGAGGACAGGCTTGGGCAGGAACGGCGGACGCGCCCTTATACTATCTGTGCTGGCGGCGATCTGCCTGATCATGGACGTGAACACCGCCTATGCCCAGGCGGCACAATGCGCCCAGCTGGACAATGCCCTGCGGCAGTTCGACAGCAATGCCGAGTTCCGGCAAATGGGGGGCAATTCCCAGGCAGCGCGCCAGGCGGCACGGGATGTGCAGGCCATGGAAAGCCGCTATGTCCGCGACGGATGCAATGACGACGCCAAGGCCGGGCGCACGCTGACCAACCAGTGCCAGCAGATCGGGCGCGAAGTGCTGCGGCTGCGCGAGGTTGCCGCGGATGTGTCGCGCCAGGTGGAGACGGCCAATGCCGTCGCCGGCCAGCGCGAGGCGATCCTGCAGGAAATGGCGCGCTTCGGCTGCGGCGAGAACCGCGGCTCCAGCGCCACCTTCACCAATGAGCGGCAGTCGGTGTTCGACCGAATCTTCGGCACCACGTCGGAAGGCGACTTCACCGACGGGCAGATGGTGGATGGCGGCGACTATTGGGGCTACCAGGGCTACCAGACGGTGCGCACCGTCTGCGTGCGGCTCAGCGACGGCTATTTCTGGCCGATCAGCTATGCCACCCTGCCCGACTATGCCAGCAATGACGCCATGCAATGCGAGGCGAGCTGTCCGACAACGCCCGTAGAACTCTACATGTACGACAATCCGGGCCAGGAGCCCGAGCAGATGCGGAACCTGTTCGGCGAGCCCTATTCGGCGCTGCCCACCGCGTTCCGCTATCGCGACGAGCTGGACACCAGCGTCAGCGCCAGCTGCAAGGTAGCGCCGCAGTCCGATGGCACGATGAGCGTGGCGACGGGGAGTGATGGCTCGACGCGCATGATGATCGAAGTGGCTGGCGTCAGCTTCCCGCTGCCGCTGCGCGATCCGCGTGGACAGGCACCGGTGCAGGCGACCGTGGCGCCGCTCGAGACGGCCACGCTGGTGGACATCCCCCTGCCCCGCCGTCGTCCTGCCGGCCCCGGCGAGACCCCGGTCACGCGCCCGGTTCAGGCCGCGGCGGAGACCGAAATGCGGCTGGTGCAGTTTGGCGACAAGGTCGTCAGGGTAGTCGGTCCAGACACGCCTTACGCCCGACCAGCGGGAGCAGGGACTTAAGCTCCGGCCCATCGTGGCGCCCGGTCATGGCCAGGCGCAGCGGCAGGAACAGCGCCTTGCCCTTGCGGCCGGTGGCGGATTTGAGCGCATCGGTCCAGTGCGACCAAGTGGTCTGATCCCAGGGTTCGGGCGGTAGCAGGGCCTTGGCCAGAGCGAGGAAATCGCGATCTTCGTCGGCGACAATGGACTCGACGGGGCCGGTCACCAGCCTTGCCAGGTCGGCGATGTCGTTGAACTTGTGAAGATTGTCGCGCAGCAGCAGCCACAGTGCCTCGCCCTCGAGACCGAGGCTGGAGAGGCGGGGCTGGGCGGCCTCATAGGGCATGGCATGCAGCAGGCGGGCATTGAGGCCGTCGAGTTCGACCGGATCGAAGCGGGCGGAGCCGTGTGAAATCATCGAGAAATCGAGGCGATTTGCGATCTCGTCGAGGGTTTCGTAGGTCTCGATCGGCAGGCTGGTGCCGGTGATGCTGGCCATGATGGCGACGGCCATGGGCTCATAGCCGGCGGCGCGGAAATCGGCGATCGACTCCGAACCGAGGCGCTTGGAGAAGCCCTGCCCTTCGGCGTCGGTGAGCAGATTATGGTGCCCGAAGACGGGGACGGCGCCACCCAGGGCCTCGAATATCTCGATCTGGGTGCCGGTATTGGAGACGTGGTCTTCGCCGCGGATCACATGAGTGATGGCCAGGTCGACGTCATCGACCACGGAGGGCAGCGTATAGAGATAGGAGCCGTCTTCGCGCACCAGAACCGGATCGGACATGGAGGCGGTGTTGACGGTCTGCGGGCCCTTGATGAGATCGTCGAAATGGACCGGGCGGCCATCGAGCCGGAAGCGCCAATGCGGCTTGCGGCCCTCGGCCTCGAGCCGGGCGCGGTCTTCATCGGTGAGTTTCAACGCGGCCCGATCGTAGATCGGCGGCTTGTTGAGGGCACGGGCGCGCTTGCGGCGGCGGTCGAGCTCATCTTCGGTCTCGTAGCAGGGATAGAGCCGGCCGGCGGCGATCAGCCGGTCGCGGGCGGCATCATAGAGCGCGGTGCGCTCGGACTGGCGGACCAGCAGGTCCGGCGTGATGCCCAGCCAGGCGAGATCGACCTCGATGCCGTCGGCGAATTCGCGGGTCGAACGGGCCTGGTCGGTATCGTCCATGCGCAGGATGTAGCGGCCGCCATGGCGGCGGGCATAGAACCAGTTGAGCAACGCCGGGCGGGCATTGCCGAGATGGATGCGGCCCGTGGGAGACGGCGCCCAGCGAACGATAGTATCGGGGCTGGTCATCCGATGGTCCGATCCTTGTAGCCATTGGTGATCGGGTACTTGCGGCCGAGGCCAAAGGCCTTGGGCGTGAGCTTGGGACCGGGGGCAGACTGGCGGCGCTTGTATTCGGCGATATTGAGCAGACGCTCGATGCGCTCGACCAGCGCCTGATCGTAGCCCTTGGCGACGATGTCGGCGATCGACATCTCATCCTCGACCAGAGCGCCCAGGATGGTATCGAGGACAGGATAGGGCGGCAGGCTGTCCTGGTCGGTCTGGTTGGGGCGCAGTTCTGCGCTGGGCGCCTTGGCGATGATGGCCTGGGGAATGACCTCGCCGGCGGGGCCCCTGCAGTCGCCCGGCACATGGCTGTTGCGCCAGGCGGCGAGGCGATAGACCTCCATCTTGAACATGTCCTTGAGCGGATTGTAGCCGCCATTCATGTCGCCATAGATGGTGGCGTAGCCAACGCCCATTTCCGACTTGTTGCCGGTGGTCAGCAGCATGGAGCCGAGCTTGTTGGAAACGGCCATGAGCACGACACCGCGCATGCGGGACTGGATGTTTTCCTCGGCCAGATCGGGGACGCGATTGTCGAAGATGGGGGCCAGTTCGGCCAGCGCATCATCGACCGGGTTGCCGATGGAGACGATGTCGTAGCGGACGCCCAGGCGCTCCGCGCAGTCCCTGGCGTCCTTGAGGCTGGCCTCGGAGGTGTAGCGATAGGGCAGCATGATGCAGTGGACGTTTTCAGGGCCGAAGGCATCCACCGCCATGGCGGCGACAACGGCGCTGTCGATGCCGCCGGAGAGGCCCAGCACGACCTGCTTGAAGCCATTCTTGTGGACATAGTCGCGCAGGCCGAGCACGCAGGCCAGCCAGGGGGCTTCATCGGTGGTGGTCAGCTCGGTGACCGCACCCTGCTCGCAGGTCCAGCCATTGTCGCCCCGGACCCAGTCGGAGGTGATGAAGTCATTGGCAAAGGACTTGCCCTGGAAGACCAGCCGGTTGCCCGGCTCGATGCCGAAGGAGGCGCCGTCGAAGACCAGTTCGTCCTGGCCGCCGACCTGGTTGAGATAGAGCATGGGGACATCGTCTTCGGCGACGCGGGCCCGCACCAGTTCCTTGCGGATATGCTGCTTGTCGGTCCAGTAGGGCGAGCCATTGGGGCACAGCATGATCTCGGCGCCGCGCATGGCGAGGTGCTCGCAGACCGATGGGTGCCAGATGTCTTCGCAGATCGGGATGCCGACAGGCACGCCCTTGATCAGCACCGGCTCGGGCGGCGGGCCGGCGGTGAAATAGCGCTTTTCGTAGAAGACGTCGGTATTGGGCAATTCGCGCTTGAAGCGGGTGGCGATGATCCTGCCATTCTCGGCCACCAGAACGGCATTGTGCAGGCCGGTCTTTTCGCGCCAGACGGTGGGCAGGATCAGGACGACGTCGGTGCCACTGGTGTCCGCCACCAGATCGTGGGCTGCCTGCATGGCGTCGGCGACGAACTTTGGCTTGAACAGCAAATCATCCGGGAAATAGCCGGTGAGGAAGAGCTCGGACAGCATCAGGATGTCGGCCTTGGCGGCCACGGCATCGGCAAGTGCGGCGCGCGCCATGGCCAGATTGCCCACCAGGTCTCCGACCTTGGGATTGAGCTGGGCAAGCGCAATTCGGAGGCGGTCTGTCACGGGAATGGCCTAACTGGGATCGTGGGCAGGACGGGCGGTAAATCTACCAGCCCTGCCATACCCCCCTCCCCCAAGCCATTCAAGCGCAGCTTTCATGGTGGGGCGGGCGGCATTTTCGCCAGCGGCGTTTCAGAAGCGACCGGTCAGTTCGGCGCGCAGGCCATAGCGGAAGAGCGAGGCATAGGTGGAGGGCATGGTCTGGGCGGGCTGTGCGCCGCCGGCGGAGGTGCCGTTGAAGACGGCATCGAGCGTGCTCTCGAGATACCAGGCGCGGCCGCCGAGCCGCAGGGTGAGGTTTTCGGTGGGGTGGAAGCCAATCATGGCCTCGGTCATGACGCCATAGCCGCGGCCGGAGAAGGTGGTCGGGGCGTTTTCGTTGTAGACCGTACCGCCGAAATTGTAGCCGCCGGGCGAGCTGCCGCCGAGGACGCCGGACACATGGGCGTAGGGAACGCCGGCAAGCTCGCCCTGGATGTCGAACATGTCGAAGCTGGCGGTACCCTTGACGCCCAGGCGCAGTGCATGGATGTCGAGTTCATTGCGGGCCTCTCCCATGCTGGTCGGCACACCGGCGGCGAAGCTGGTGGCGTATTGGCCGGTGCCGATGGTGGGCGCGTCCTTCCAATAGTGGTAGCCGACCAGCCCACCGAAGGCGTAGCCCTCGGTCATGCTGCCGGCCGGGAGCCAGCCGAAATCGGCGCCGGCATAGCCGATGCGCGAGGAGTTGCCGATGGCGCCGCTGCCTGCGGGGGTAATGGCGTAGGTGCCGGTGGTGTGCAGGCCGAGGCCGGCGCGGCCGGCCACGTAGCTCTGGGTGGACAGATCCTCGATCTTGCCGTGCAGTTCGCCGATATGGGTCTGGTCGCGGGAGGTGACGGCGATGTTGCCCAACGGCGCCGTGCCGGTGAAGCCGGCATCGCGTCCGCCCCAGGAGTACCAGTAGGCCGTGCCGAATTCGAAGCGGATATCGTCCTCGCCGGCTTCCCAGCCCTCGACATAGGCAGGGCGCAGTTCGGGATAGTCGGCGGCCAAAGCCGGGACGGCGGCGCAGATCGCCAGAATTGCGGCGGCGGCTGGAATGGTGCGCTTCATCGAAACCTCCCGGGGGCGTCCTATTGTCGCAAAAATTTATGCTCCATTAGGGTTAAGGTTCCGCTAAGTGCCTCACAGCAACGCTATTTGGGGTTTTGGTAACCCGGCTGGAGCAAAGTTGAACGGCCAATGCAGGAATATGCATCGGCGGTGGCAACCCTGAGCGGTGTGGGGGAGTTGCCCAAGGGCTAGTTTGCAGAAGAGTTCTTATTATGACGCGCAAAATATTGGTGGTCGAAGACGAGATTTTCGTCGCTGCCGAGATCGAACATGTCATCGAAGAGATGGGCTTCACCCCGATCGGCATCGCGCCGGACGCACAGACAGCCCTGGCGCTGGCGTCGCATGCCGATGTCGCGCTGGTCGATCTCAACCTGCAGGACGGCCCCACCGGCATCACCATCGGCCAGATCCTGGCGCAGACGCATGGCGTGACCGTGCTGTTCATGACCGCCAATCCATCCCAGCTCGGCGATGGCGTGCCGGGCACCGTGGGCGTGCTGCCCAAACCGGTGACTGACCGCGAATTGCGGGCGGCCGTGGCCTATGCCGTGGCGCGGCGCGACGCCGCCGAGGCGACCCCGCCGCACCGGCTGAAACTGTTCAACTGGGCCGGCGCCGCCACTTCGGCCAGCTAAGGCCTACTTGTGCAGGCGCGCCGAACGGCGCAGCGCGTCGACGGGCAGATCGATCTCGACGCGCAGGCCATCCGCTTCCCACTTCCGTTCCAGCTTGCCGCGCAACTGACCCTCGATGCTGAGGCTGATCAGGCGCGAGCCGAAGCCCGCGAGCTCCGCATCGCCGCCAATGAAGGGGCCCGCAAGCTCCTTCCATGACAGGTGGTAGTGTTCGCCGTCGCGGCGGCCGGTGAGTTCCACCCTGCCCCCATCGACCGACAATGCGCCATACTTGGCCGCGTTGGTGCCCAATTCGTGGAACAGCAGGGCGAGAGGGGTGGCGGCGCCATCATCGATCTCGGTGTCTTCGCCGAGGAAGATGACCCGTTCGGCCCCGTCCTGGCGGTAAGGCTGCATCAGGCGGCTGATCAGCGATTTCAGCGAACCCTGGTTTTCCGGCGGTTGGGAGACGTGGCTGTGCGGGCGGACGAAATCGTGCGCCTCGCCCAGCGCGTAGATGCGCTGGCGCAGCTCGTCGGCGAAGGTCTTGACCTCGGGGCGGCCGCGCGCGGAGAGGCTGATGATGCTGGTCAGCACGGCGAAGATATTCTTGATGCGGTGGCTGAGCTCCTGCGCGACCAGTTCACGCTCCTCGGCCACGAGCTTTGTTTCGTGAATGTCGGTGCAGGTGCCGAACCAGCGCACGATCTGGCCGGCCGCATCGCGAATGGGGAGAGCGAGGCCCAGCGTCCAGCGGTATTTGCCGCTGTGGTGGCGCAGACGATATTCGATATTGTAGGGTTCGCCGGTGGCCAGCGAGTGGTGCCAGACCTTGCGGGCGCGCTCCTGATCGTCGGGGTGGAACATGTTGTTCCAGCCTTCACCATCGGTGGAGCCGACCGGCACGCCGGTGAACTCATACCAGCGGGCATTGTAGTAGTCGTGAAAGCCATCCGGCAGGGTCGACCAGACCATTTGCGGCATGGTGTCGGCGAGCGTGCGGAAGCGCAGTTCGCTTTCTGCCAGCGCCTCGGAAATGCGGCGCTGCTCGGTGACATCGACCACCACGCCGGGCAGGCGCACCGCCTTGCCCTCGGCATCGAGCCGCGCCCGGCCGGAAGCCACGACCCAGCGTGTCTCGCCATCGGGAGCCAGCAGGCGGTATTCGGACTGCAGCGACGAGCCATCGGCGAGGGCCTTGGCGATTTCCTCACCGACGCGATCACGATCATTGGGATGGATCGCCTGCAGGAATGCTTCGATCGGCAGGCCGAGGCCGGCGCGCAGCGGATCGACGTTGTACATGGCGGCGAACTTGTCGTCGGAGGTGACGATATTGTCCGTCACGTTCCAGTCCCAGGTGCCGACAAGGCTCGACCCGCTCAGGGCGAGGGAAAGCCGCTCCTCGCTGCGGGCCAGCGCCTTTTCGGCCAGGACCCGGTCGGTGATGTCATGGACCACGGCAAGCGAGCCCAGCGGGAGGCCATCCTCTCCCAGCACGGGACTGTAGTGCAGCTCGAGCCAGACTGGCTCCATCTGGCCATGGCGATTGAGCATCAGCTCCTGATTGCGCAGGGTCGTGGTGAGGCCGCGCAGGCCGCGGTCGATCTTGTCGCGATTGAAATCGGCCGCTTCGGGCCAGGCTTCGAGAGCCGGCTGACCGAAAATCTGGGGGTGCCGGCCGCCGGCGAACTCGGCATAGGCGTTGTTGTAGACGAGAATGCCATCGTCCCCGATCAGCATGGTCATGGGAGTGGACGCCGCCATCATGACGCGCACCGCGCCCTTGAGGCTTTCTGGCCAGCCCGGAATGGGACCGAGAGGGTTCCCCGACCAGTCGAAATCATTGATCAGCTTGAGCGTTGGATCCTGCTCAAGGCGAGCGCGCGCCTCAGGGGTGGCGGCAGGAAACAGTGATCTTGGCATGCGCGGCTTTCATGGAACGACAGGGGCAGGAACCGACGCAATATAAAAGGCCGCGCGTTGAGTGTGCAACGCGGCGAGCCCGGAGACGGTTCAACGGGTAGGCGGGATTATTCGCCGGCAGCCAGGCGCTGACGGGGGGGCTTCTGGGCGTGCACTTCCTCGGCGACGAGGAAGGCCAGTTCCAAGGCCTGGCTGGCGTTGAGACGGGGGTCGCAATAGGTGTTGTAGCGATCGGACAGCGACGCCTCGGTGACCGCGGAAACGCCGCCGACGCATTCGGTTACGTCATCGCCGGTCATCTCGATATGCACGCCACCGGCATAGGTGCCCATCTCGCGGTGAATTTCGAAGAAGGACTTCACTTCGGACAGGACGCGGTCGAAGGGACGCGTCTTGAAACCGGTGGAGGCCTTGATGGTGTTGCCGTGCATCGGGTCGGAACACCAGACGACGGTGCGTCCGGCCTTCTGCACAGTCTCGATGAGGCGCGGCAGGTGATCGTGGACCTTGTCGGAGCCGAAGCGGGCAATGAGCGTGATGCGGCCGGCCTCGTCGGTCGGGTTGAGCCGGTCGAGCAGGCGCAGCAGATCGTCATTGCTCAGGGTGGGGCCGCATTTGACGCCGATGGGATTCTTGATGCCGGCGAAATATTCGACATGGGCGGCATCGGGCTGGCGGGTGCGGTCACCGATCCACAGCATGTGGCCGGACGTGGCGTACCAGTCATTGGTGATGGAGTCGCGGCGGGTCAGCGCTTCCTCGTAGCCGAGCAGCAGGGCTTCGTGGCTGGTGAAGAAGCTGGTCTGGCGCAAAGCCGGCGTATTGTCGGGATTGAGGCCAAGCGCGCCCATGAAGGTGATGGCGTCATCGATCTTGCGCGCCACTTCCTCGTAGCGCGGATACCAGTTGGAGCCCTTCATGAAGCCCACGGTCCATTCATGGATGCGGGTCAGTTCGGCATAGCCGCCCATGGAGAAGGCGCGCAGCAGGTTCAGCGTGGCGGCGGACTGGCGGTAGGCCTGCAGCATGCGGTCGGGATCGGGGACGCGCGACTTTTCGGTAAAGGCGATGTCGTTGATGATGTCGCCGCGATAGGAGGGCAGTTCGACGCCATCAATGGTTTCGGTGTCGGAGGAGCGCGGCTTGGCGAACTGGCCGGCAACGCGGCCAACCTTGACCACGGGCTTGGATGCGCCATGGGTCAGAACGACCGCCATCTGCAGGAAGACGCGGAAGAAATCGCGAATGTGGTCGGCGCCGTGTTCGGCAAAGCTCTCGGCGCAGTCGCCGCCCTGGAGCAGGAAGGCCTCGCCGCGGGCGACGGCCGCCAGGCGCGCCTTGAGGTCGCGGGCCTCTCCGGCAAAGACCAGCGGCGGAAAGGTGGCCAGCTGGCGCTCGGCCTCGGCAAGCGCGGCGGCGTCGGGATAGGCCGGCACCTGGGAAATCGGCTTGGCACGCCAGCTATCGGGGGTCCAGGTGGTCATCTTCGGTCTCGCTCACGCGGGGTTACTTGCTGCTGGGGGCGGAATACCAAGGCTGGAGCGCGGTGCCAAGGATAATCGGGGGCGACATTGGTCGCAGCAGGCATGCGCAAGCGCCGCCTGCAGCGCGGTTGTCGTGTGGCCTGGTCCTGCTCACCGAGTGAGCCGTGATGGCGAGGCGACTGCCTCGAAGGTTAGTTTTGGATAGTGAGACAGACGCCTCGCCATCACGCCGGGATTTTTCACACACGCATCGAGCGGCCGCCCTTTCGGATTTTATCGCTTCCGTTCCGCCTGGAGGTTCGTGCCATTCGAGCGGAGCTCGCATGGCCTTGCCCTGCGGGACGGCGCGAGGCCGGTGGTCAGCATACATGCGGGAGCCTGGCGACCCATGCTCCCCGGCAGTCTGGCCCGCTCATCACTCGTCATGATCGCGCTCTGGCGGGTAGATGAGGTGATTATGCAGCAGGTCAGGCGGAGGGGGATAAGTTTTTGTCCGAACCTGAAAAGCCCAACAAATCCGGCCGTCACCCTCGGGCCTGACCGGAGGGGACCGCACTTATCTCACGATCGGAAAGTGAAGAGCCTCGGGTCAAGCCCGAGGGTGACGATCTGTGGGCCGGGAGGCGCAAGACGCAAGGGATCAGGCGTCAGCCGCCGATCTTCTTGCCGTCGCGGTATGTGTAGCTGGGGGCCTTGAAGGTCACCAGCTCCTCGGCGGCGGAGGGGTGGAGGGCCATGGCGCGGTCGAAATCGGCCTTGCTGGCGCCCATGCCCATGGGGATGGCGACGAGCTGGATCATCTCGGCGGCGCCCGGCCCCAGGATGTGGCAGCCCAGCACCTTGCCGCCGTCCTTTTCGGTGATGAGCTTGAGGATCATCCGCTCGGTGCGGCTGGAAAGCGTGTTCATCATCGGGCGGAAGCGGGCGAGATAGACGTCGATATCGCCATGGGTGGCGGCCTCGCCTTCGGTGAGGCCGATGACGCCGATTTCGGGTTCGGAGAAGACCGCGGTGGGGATCTGCGAGTGGTCGACGGCCAGCGGATTGTTGTTGAACACCGTCTCGGCGAAATACCAGCCCTCGCGAATGGCAACGGGCGTCAGCGCGGCGCGACCGGTGACGTCGCCGACGGCATAGATGGAGGGCACGGAGGACTGCGAGAAGGCATCGACCATGACGGCGCCATTGGAATGCAGCTTGACGCCCGCCGCCTCGAGACCGAGGCCGCCGGTATTGGCCGCGCGGCCGGTGGCGAACATCACGGCGCCATAGGGGGCGGTGACGCCATCGCTGAAGGTGGCGGAAATGTCGTCCCCTGCCCGCGTCAGCGACTTGATCGTGGTCTGGTAGATCAGCTTGATGCCGCGGTCGATGAGGCCGGCCTCAAGCCCGCGCCGCATGTCGTCATCGAAGCTTCGCAGGATGCAATCGCCGCGATAGACGATGGTGGTGTTGACGCCCAGGCCGGCAAAGATGGTGGCGAATTCCACCGCGATATAGCCGCCGCCCTCGATCAGGATCGAATGCGGCAGGGCCGGCAGGTCGAAGGCCTCGTTGGAGGTGATGGCCAGTTCGGCGCCGGGGATGGGCGGGATATAGGGATGGCCACCGGTGGCGACGAGGATGTAGCGGGCGTCCAGGTCGCGGTCCTGCCCGACCAGATGTACGGAATTGGGACCGGTGACGACGGCGCGGTCCTTGATGATCTCGACGCCAGGCTTTTCGAGATTGGCGGTGTAGGCGTGCTCGAGCCGGGTGATCTCCTTTTCCTTGTTGGCCACAAGGGTGGGCCAATCGAAGGAGGCATCGACCTGCCAGCCGAAGCTGGCGGCGACATCGAACAGCTCGTTGAAGCGGCTGGCATAGACATAGAGCTTCTTGGGGACGCAGCCGCGGATCACGCAGGTGCCACCGACGCGGAACTCCTCGATGATGGCAACCCTGGCGCCATAGGTGGCGGCCATGCGGGCGGCGCGCACGCCACCGGAGCCGGCACCGATAACAACGAGATCATAGCTGCCGGTCATGGACGTCCCCTGTATTTATCGTCATTCGACGATGGATGTAGGTTGGCGCTTCGCACAAAAAAAGACCCCGCACAAGGCGGGGTCCGATAGCTGCCATGCAATTGGCGCCGAATGCTAGACCTCGAAGCCCTTGGCGCGCAACTCGGCACGCACCTTGGCGAAGAATTCGGGGCGGGTGTTGTTGGTGAAGACCTGCAACACGGCCTGAACGTCGTTGTTCACTTCCGTATTGGCCTGGGCCAGCTTCTGGCCGGTCGGCGAATCGTAGAAGGCCACAATTTCCTGCAATTCCTCGACGGTGAAGCGCACCGCATAGATGCGGGCAAACTGGTCGAGCAGCTCGCCCTTGCGATCGCGATATTCCTCGAGGACCTTGCCGATGGCTTCGTCGGTCTCATCGACGAGTTCGGGATTCTGCTGCACGATCTGGCGCATGGTGCCGAGGCCAATTTCGACGAGGGTAATTTCATACACCGCGGCGCGGTCGGTCAGCTCGATATACTTGCGGGCCAAAGCCAGCTGCTCGGGCGGCACTTCCTGGGCCATGGCCGGCAGGGAGAGGGTGACAAAAGCGACGCTCAGCGCCACCGCTACCAGCGCCTTGGCGCGCATCATAATACCGGTCATCGTTGAAATACCCATCTTGTCTCGATCCATCAGTTCCCAGCCGAAAGCGTTTCTACGCCATCTGCCGTCGCCACATAAGCCGTCTTGCACATTTTGAGGAACAGCCCGTGCTGCACTACCCCGGCGATATCGAGCAAGTCGCGCGATAGCGCTTCTGGTCGCGAAATGCGGCCAAAAAAAGCATCCAGGATCAGGTGTCCACCATCTGTCATGTAGGGCGAGCCGGGCGCGGTCTCGCGCAGACGCAGTTCGCCCTCCGCGTCGTGGCGGGCCATGACGTCGGCAATGGCGCGGCGCGTGGCGCCCCGGCCGAAGAGGTTGATCTCGATGGGCAGGGGGAAGCGGCCCAGGGTTTGCACCAGCTTGGAGCCATCGGCGATGACGATCATCGCGTCGGAGGCGGCCGCGACGATCTTCTCGCGCAGGAGGGCGCCACCGGCACCCTTGATGAGGTTGAGCTGAGGATCGATCTCGTCGGCGCCATCGACCGTGACGTCCAGACGATCGAGGGTTTCGAGATCGGAGAGGGGAATGTTGAGCGAGCGGGCCTGCTGTGCCGTCGCCTCGGAAGTGGGGACGCAGAGGCATTCAAAGCCCGCGGCGACCTGCTGGCCGAGCAGATCGACGAAGTGGCGCGCCGTGGAGCCGGTGCCGAGGCCAAGCCGCATGCCGGGCTTGATGCCGGCCAGGGCCATGGCCGCAGCCTGGCGTTTCAATTGCTCGCTCATCGTCGCCTCGCGGTGTTTTGCATGGTGGCAATTGCAGGCGACAGGCCCTGAGTCAATGCCGCCAAAAGGGGGAGATCACGGATTGGTGAATGGACACTGTAACTTGCTGGCAACACATATTGGCGAAGGTGGGGCGGGTGTGGCGAATTTGGGGCAAGCGCCTCTTTTCGCACTATCACAAAACGCGTAAGCAACCGCAATTCTTGGGGCGGGCGAATCGAGTATCCGTTCTATTTCAGAGGCCACAGTCGTCAGATGTTCAATATCAAGTCAGCGATAGCAATCGGGCTGTCGATACTCTTGTCGGCGACCAGCGTCATGCCTGCGACCGCAGCGCTGGTATATGACCCCAACAGCGCCAGCTGGGTTGACTCCAGCGAGCTGGCAACACGTGCCCGCCCACGCTCCGGCAGCCCCATCCGCAAGGAAATCGTGAGCTACGAGACCCGCCACAAGCCGGGTACCATCGTGATCGAGACCGGTGAGCGCCGGCTGTACCTGGTGCTCGAAGACGGCAAGGCGATGAAGTATGGCGTCGGCGTCGGCCGCGACGGGTTCACCTGGTCAGGCACCCACCGGATCACCCGCAAGGCCGAGTGGCCCGGCTGGACCCCGCCGCCGCAGATGCGCAAGCGCGTCCCCGACCTGCCGGCCTTCATGCCCGGTGGCCCGGACAATCCGCTCGGCGCCCGTGCGCTCTATATCGGCTCGACGCTCTATCGCGTGCATGGCACGTCCGAACCCTGGTCGATCGGCCAGGCCGTGTCCTCGGGCTGCATCCGCCTCACCAATGACGACGTGGCCGACCTTTACGAGCGCGTCCAGGTTGGCGCGACCATCGTCGTCAACCACTAAGACCCCAGGGTTCCGCAGAAATTGCCAGAAGGACCGCCAAAAAGGCGGTCCTTTTTCTTTGTGGCGGCTTTGAACGTGGCGCAACAGGCTGTAGATTTGCAGCATGACCACTGCCACGCCTCCTGTTCGCCCGCTTGTCGACCGCTATGGGCGGCATGTGTCCTATCTGCGCATTTCGGTGACGGACCGCTGCGACTTCCGCTGCGTCTATTGCATGGCCGAGGACATGACCTTCCTGCCCAAGAAGGACGTGCTGCGCTTTGAGGAAATCGAGGCGATCGCGGGAGCGTTCATCGCGCGGGGGACGACGCGGATCCGGCTGACCGGCGGCGAGCCGCTGGTGCGGCGGGATATCATGGACCTGGTGGCAACGCTGGGGGCCAAGATCGGGCATGGGCTGGATGAGCTGACGCTCACCACCAATGGCAGCCAGCTGCGCCGGCACGCGCAGGGACTGGCCGAGGCGGGTGTGCGGCGGCTCAATGTATCGCTGGATACGCTGGACGCGGAGCGCTTTGCGGCCATCACGCGACGTGGGCGGCTGGATGACGTCCTGGCGGGCATAGATGCGGCGCAGGCGGCGGGCCTCGCCATCAAGATCAACATGGTGGCGATGCGCGGCGTCAATGACGACGAAATCGAGCCGATGATGGCCTGGGCGCATGGGCGCGGCATGGGGCTGACGCTGATCGAGGGCATGCCGCTGGGCGAAGTGGGCATTGACCGCGTGGACAGCTACCTGCCGCTGCGCGAACTGCATGATACCCTGGCGCGGCGCTATACGCTGACCAAGCTCGACAAGCGTACGGGGGGCCCTGCCCGCTATGTGCATGTGGCCGAGACGGGCGGCGTGCTGGGCTTCATCACACCGATGAGCCACAATTTCTGCGAAAGCTGCAACCGGGTCCGGCTGACGGCGACGGGGCAGCTCTTCCTCTGCCTGGGGCAGGACGACCAGGTCAACCTGCGCGACGCCCTGCGCGAGGGCGGCCCGGTGGCGCTGGATGCGGCTCTGGACCAGGCCATGCTGATCAAGCCCAAGGGGCATGACTTCGTCATCGACCGGACCAGGCCGGAACCGGCCCTGGGCCGGCATATGAGCGTGACGGGCGGCTAGCGGCCGGGGGCGCGCTCGACCAGTTCCACGAGAATTCCGTCCGGATCGCGGACGAAGGCGACGCGCTGGAGCACTTCGGTGAAGAATGCCGGACGCGGGCGCTCGATCACCGGGACGCCGGCAGCTTCGAGCGTGGCGAAAACGTCGTCCACGCTGTCGACGGCAAAGGTCAGGTGGCGCATGCCCGCCTCGTGCGGCGGCACGTCGCGCGAGCGGGCGACGTCGGCCACCGGGCAGGCAATTTCCAGCATGCCATTGCCGGTATCGAGAAAGATGTATTCGCCGCGCTCGTCGCCTTTGCGCAGGATGAGCTTCAGCCCGAGAAGGTCGCAGTAAAAAGCGATGGTCCGCGCGATATTTCCGCAGGTCATGCCGACGTGTTCGAGTGCTATGGCCATGTTACTTGTCATCATCCACGACGATGGCAAAATCGAGCGGCAAGGCAGTGGTGTATTTGATCTGGCCCATGGCGAAGGCGGAGCTCACATCGGTCAGGTTGATGCGGCTGATGAGCTTTTTGTAGAAGGAGTCATAGGCGCCGATATCGGGCACCACGACGCGCATCAGGTAATCGACTTCCCCGCTCATGCGGTAGAACTCGACCACTTCGGGAAACTCATCGATGACACCGGAAAACTTGCGCATCCAGGTGTCGTTGTGTTCGTTGGTCTTGACCGAGACGAAGACGGTGACGCCAACATTGACCTTGGCCGGATCAAGCACGGCGACGCGGCGCTGGATGACGCCATCTTCTTCCATCTTCTGGATGCGGCGCCAGCAGGGCGTGGTGGACAAGCCAACCTTGCGACCGATCTCGGCCACAGGCATGGTCGCATCCTTTTGCAGCAGCGTCAGTATCTTCCTGTCGATCTTGTCCAAAGCCATACCACCCCCGCGAAATCAGATTTCTAATTACGCCCGAAAACCAGCCCCAAATCGGCGGGTTAACTGCCACATCCGGGCGAGATTAGCAATAATCTTGCGCCATCCAAGTGGTTGCATGCTGTCCACGATGTATTAACCGAGCGGGAGGCTAGGGCCAGAAAACCGGCAGCCAGCCGAAGGCGCCCTGCGGGCGGGCATGGTCGTCGCGCCAGTCACGAGGCGTGTCGAAACCACCGGCCCAGATGCCCGCACCGCGCTGGCGCGCAGCCGCCTCCTCGGTCCAGTAGCGACCAGAGGAAATGGCCAGCCCCTCCGACACCATGACGGCGCCAAGATCCTGGCCGGCGACCGTGCAGGTGGCGAGGAGGCGTCCATATTGATCGGTATCTTCGGGCCGGCAATCGACGGCGCCGGCGGCCAGCAGTGCCGCGAGGCGATCGCGTGCCGCGCGGCCGCAGGGCCAGGACCGGCCGTCTGCCGCATCGCAATCCTGAGCCAGTTCAGGCGCATCGAGGCCCAGCAGGCGGACCCGCACGTCGCCCAGCCGGAGGCTGTCGCCATCGCTGACCCTCGCCTGCCCCGCTACTGGCGGCGGGGGCTGATCGAGCAGCGCGGCGAGCAGCCCGGCGCCGGCCAGAATGACGATTGCCAGGACGGCACCGCGCGGACCGCGGAAGAGAGAAAAGCGATACAGTTGCCGACCCCGGATTTCACCGACCGTTAACTACGCGGTCGCTAGTGTTGCATCGTAGCGTAGCGAACACCGTTTCTGTTCGCATTATATAGTAACGAGTAACGAGTTCATGGTGTCCCAGTCGGCTGTCATCGATGACGTCCGTTCGCAGATGGGACGCGACGGCAAGCGCGCTGCACAGAAGACCGTGCTGGACGCGCGCCAGCGTCTCACCTCCAGTTCGGGCACCCGCGCCGACTACGATTTTGAACTGATGCGGGACTATGCGCAGTCGCGGCTCGATGCCGCGCTGCCGATTGCCGCCATCGTGGCCATTCTCTCCATCGTCGCGAGCTTCTGGGTGCCGGTGGTTTTCGCCTCGCTCTGGGCGGGAATGGTGATCCTGAGCCTGTTGATCGTCGTGCTGATGGCGCAGCGCTTCAGGAATACCGAACAGGCCAAATTCAGCGCCGCACAATGGACGACCAGCTTTGTCGTCGCCGAAACGATCTATGGCCTTTCCTGGTCGCTGCTGGCGCTGTTCACACTGGTGGCCGATCCAGGGAGCCTGACTCCCGTCATGTTCGCCATGGTGCTGGTCAGCGTTGCCGCCAATGCGGTCGCGACCCATACGCTGCCGCTTGCCACGGTGATGAGCACGCTGCCGGTGACGGTAACGGTATCGGGCAATCTCATCATGCTGGGCGGCACGCTCAACTACACGCTGGCCGCCGTGGCCATCTGCGGCGAGATCTTCTTCGTCTACCTGGCGCGGCAGATGCACAGCACCGAGCTCGAGACCATTTCGCACCAGTCGGAAAAGGACGCGCTGATCAGCGAACTCGAAGAAGCGCGGCAGATGTCCGAAGAAGCGCGCCGACATGCCGAACAGGCCAATATCGCCAAATCGCAGTTCCTCGCCACGATGAGCCACGAGCTGCGCACGCCGCTCAACGCCATTATCGGCTTTTCCGAAGTGCTGAAATCGGAGCTGCTGGGGCCCCACCAGGTGCCGCAGTACAAGGAATATGCCGGGGATATCCATGCCAGCGGCCAGCATCTGCTGAACCTGATCAACGAATTGCTCGATCTCAGCCGCATCGAGGCAGGCAAGTATGAATTGAACGAGGAAGTGGTGTCGCTGGTCGACATCGCCGAGGACTGCCGCCGCATGATGGAGCTGCGCGCCAAGGCCAAGGGCATCGACCTGGTGTTCAATGTGGGCAACAACCTGCCCCGGCTGTGGGGCGACGAGCGTGCCATTCGCCAAGTCGTGCTCAACCTGCTCAGCAATGCCATCAAGTTCACGCCGCAGCATGGCAAGGTCACGCTGGTGGTGACCCGCAGCGCCGATGGCGGGCAGATGGTTTCAGTCAAGGACAATGGGCCCGGCATTCCCGAGGACGAGATCGCGACGGTTCTGTCCTCATTCGGACAGGGGTCGTTGGCCCAGAAGACGGCTGAGCAGGGCGCGGGCCTCGGCTTGCCCATCGTGCAGAAGATCATGGAGCTGCATCAGGGCCGGTTCGACCTGTTCAGCAAGCTGCGCTTCGGTACCGAAGTCATCGCCACCTTCCCGCGTGCCCGGGTGATGGACGCGCTGGCGCCGGTGGTCGAGAAGAAGAACCGCCTCGAGATCTATTCCCAGGCGGGCTAGGCGGCCGTATTGAGAGGATGAGCGCGGTCGATGCGCTCGCGCTCCTGCGGGTCGTTCATCGCCATCCAGAGGTCGGTACGGCGCTGAATATTGAGCCAAAAGTCGGCCGTCGTGCCGAAGACCCGCGCAAGGATGAGTGCCGTTGGCGCGGTGACGCTTCTCCGGTCGTTGCAGAGCTCGTTGACGTGCTTGCGCTGCACGCCCATGGCGTCGGCCAGTGCACCCTGGGTCAGCCCCATCGGGCCAAGGAACTCTTCCCTCAGGATCTCGCCGACAGTTACGGGCTTACGTACGGTCTGCAACATGGTCCATCTCACCTATAGCTGTGATCATCGAGATAGAGCTGCATAATCTCACCATCGATCCAGCGGAAAACAAGTCGCCAACGCTGATTGACCCTTATCGAATGCCACCCGTCCAGATGGCCCCGCAGTTTTTCGAGGTGATTACTTGGTGGTACGCGCAGGTCCTGCTCGGAAACGGCGTCGTCCAACATCTGCAACTTTCGAAATAATCGCCTTTCCAAGTCCGGTGGAATGCGCCCCGTCCTCGCATCGTCGACGAAGAATGCTCTTAGCCATTCATCCCGAAAACTGCCGATCATGCTTCACCATGAACCATTGTACCACCCTATGGTACAATTTGCAATTATCCCTGTTTGCCGCTAACGGCGGCGCTTTCGAAGGTGGCCATGTTGTGGTGCAGGTGCAGGGCCGTCTTGGCCAGCACGGCGGCCAGGGCCGCGCCGCTCCCCTCGCCCAGACGCATGCCCAGATCGAGCAGCCCCTTCTGACCCATGGCGGCGAGCGCGCGGGCGTGGCTGGATTCGGCTGAGGTGTGAGCAAAGAGGCAGTGGTCGATCGATGCGGGATTGACCGCATGGGCGATGGCGGCGGCGCTGGTAGCGACGAAGCCATCGACGATCACCGGGACCTTCTGGTGGCGGGCGGCGATGAGGGCGCCCAGCATGGCGGCGATCTCGCGGCCACCGACGCGGGCCAGGACGGCCAGCGGATGATCGAGTTCGCCGGCGTGGCGGGCCAGAGCGCGATCGACCGCATCGGCCTTGCGGGCGAGGCCGGCATCATCGACGCCGGTGCCGCGACCGACCCATTCGGCGCCGGTTCCGCCATAGAGGGCGGCATAGATGGCGGCGGCGACGGTGGTGTTGCCGATGCCCATTTCGCCGATGCAGATCAGGTCCGGCTTGCCGGCAATCGCTTCCATGCCATAGGCGATGGTGGCGGCGCACATCTTGTCGTCGAGCGCGGGCTCGAGGGTGATGTCGCCCGTCGGCAATTCCAGCGCCAGTTCGAACACGCGCAGGTTGATTTCATGCAGCGCGCAAATCTGGGAGATGGCGGCGCCGCCATTGGTGAAATTGGCCACCATCTGGGCGGTCACTTCGCGCGGGAAGCTCGAAACGCCCTGATCGGTCACGCCGTGATTGCCGGCAAAGATGGTGACCATGGGATTGTCGAGCCGGGGGCTCGCCCTGCCCTGCCAGCGCGCCAGAAACTCCACCAGCCCCTCGAGCGCGCCGAGCGAACCGGGCGGCTTGGTCAGCTGCGCGTCATGGGCGCGGACCGCCGCGACGGCGGCCTCGTCGCCATCGGGCGCAATGGTCAGAAGCTCGATGACGTCGGCGTAGGCGGGGCTGAGCGTGGGCATGGCGAGTCGCGATGGTTCGGGTTAGGAAGGACGGACTTGTTGCCGATTGCAGGGCGAAAAGCAATTGAACGCCGACCAACCAAATCTGGAAGCTGGTGAGCCCAGCAGCCCCCGCGGGGCTGTTGACCACATGGGCCTGCGGGCCGATTTCATCATGGCGCTGCGGTTCTTCTCGCGGCTGCCCACGGGCAGTTCACCACACCAGACACCCAATCTGGGGCGCATCGCCATGGCCCTGCCGCTGGCGAGCGTGGCCATCGGCATCGGGCCCGCCTTGCTGCTGGTCGGCGGGGCACTGGCCGGGCTGCCGAGCTATTTCGCGGCGGCACTGGCGGTCGCAGCCATGGTGCTGGCGAGCGGCGCCATGGCCGAGGATGCGCTGGCCGATGCGGCCGACGGGCTGTTTGGCGGGCACAACATCGAGCGGCGGCTCGACATCATGAAGGACAGCCGGCACGGCACCTATGGGGTGGCGGCGCTGTGCCTGTTCATCCTGCTGCGGGTGACGGCGCTGGGGGCCATCGCCGCGGTCAATCCGCTGGCGGCGGGGAGCATCTGGCTGGCGGCGAGCATTGTCGGGCGGTCGGGCGCACTGTGGGTGGCGGTGGCGCTGCCGCCGGCGCGGCGCGATGGCGCGGCGGCGACGGCGGGGCAGTTGCCGGCGCGGAATTTTGCCGTCGGGGCAGTGTTCGCCGCGCTGCTGCTGTTCCTGCTGGCAGGGCCAGCGACGAGCATGTTTGCCCTGGTGGTCGCGGTGATGCTGGCCGTGATCGTGATGACGGGGTGGGCCGCCCTCTGCAAGCGGCTGGTGGGCGGGCAGACGGGCGACCTGATCGGGGCGCTGGTGGCACTGGTGGAAGTGGCGGTGCTCGCCGCACTGCTGCCATTTGTGTGAGGTCCGATGGAGCGATGGCCTCGCCGGGTCGTTATTGTCTCCGCAGGGTTGAAAATACCGCAGGGGATGACTTTATCGTTCTGATGAGAACCGCAAACCGGGCAGAGGCGCGAGCATGATCTTTATCGGCATTGCGCTGTTGATCGCGGTGGGCATTGCGCTGCTCATCAGCGGGGACGCGGGGAGCCTCGTCGGGCTGACGCAGGCGCAAACGGCGCAGCTCATCCCCCTTCTGGTCATCCTCATCGTGTTTGCCGGTGGACTGTTCACCCGGCGGCGCAAGGCGTCGGAGCTGGTGGGCAGCGTGCTGCTGTGGATCGGCATTTTCGGCGTGGCGGCCGTGACCTATGCCTATCGCGACGAACTGACCGGCATGGCCGGACGGGTTGCCGGCGAACTGCGGCCAGGCGTCGCCATGGTGGATGCCGAACAGGGGATCGCCACCTTCCGCCGCGGCATGGGCGGGCATTTCGAGATCAACACCACGGTCAATGGGCATACGACGCCGATGATCTTCGATACGGGCGCCAGCGCGGTGGTGCTGACCATTGCCGATGCGGAAGCGGCGGGCATCGATACCGACGGGCTGCGCTTCACCATTCCGGTCTCCACTGCCAATGGCACCGGCCGGGCGGCGCGGGTGCGGCTGGAGCGGATCGAGGTGGGCGGCATTGCCCGCGAGGGCGTGGCGGCCTTCGTGACCGAACAGGATGCGCTCGACATAAGCCTGCTCGGCATGACCTTCCTCGAAACGCTGACCCGCTACAGCGTCACGCAGAATTCGCTCGAGCTGGTGGACTGAGGCAGCGCGGTCAGCCTGCCTCAGCCAGACGCGGGCGGTTGACGGCTTCGAGGGCACGGAACATCACCGCAGAGTCGGCGCCGGGCCGGCAGGCATCGACGCTCAGAATCTGGCGGAACTGGCGCGCGCCCGGCAGGCCATTGGCCAGACCCAGCATGTGGCGGGCGATATTGTTGAGGCGGGTGCCCTGCCCGGCTTCGCGATCGGCATAATCGGCCATGGCATGCATGATGGACTCGAGCGTTACCGGCTCGGCGGTGGCGCCGAAGAAGCGGCGATCGACCTCGGCGAGCAGCATCGGGGTGTGATAGGCGGCACGGCCGAGCATGACGCCATCGACATGGGCCATCTCCACTTGTGCGGCCTCGAGGGTTTCGAGGCCACCATTGAGCATCACCGGCAACGGGGTCAGGCGCGCGCGCAGGCGATGCACGCGATCATAATCCAGCGGTGGAATGGTGCGGTTTTCCTTGGGGCTGAGGCCCTTGAGCCAGGCCTTGCGCGCATGGACGTAGAGCGCGTCGACACCGGCCGTCACCATGGCGTCGGCGAAACGGTCGAGGCTTTGTTCGGTGTCCTGGTCGTCGATGCCGATGCGGCATTTGACGGTGACCGGCCGGTCGGTGGCGTCGCGCATGGCGCGGACGCATTCGGCCACCAGGTCCGGCTCAGCCATCAGGCAGGCGCCGAAGCGGCCCGACTGCACGCGGTCGGACGGGCAGCCGACATTGAGGTTGATCTCGGCATAGCCGGCGTCATGCGCCAAGCGCGTGGCCTTGGCCAGTTCGGCCGGATCGGAGCCACCCAGTTGCAGGGCAACAGGCTGTTCGACCGGATCGAAGCGCAGATGGCGCTGTGCATCGCCATGCACGATGGCGGCGCTGGTGACCATTTCGGTGAACAGCAAAGCTTCGCGCGTGAGCAGCCGGTGGAGGTACCGGCAATGGCGGTCCGTCCAGTCCATCATAGGTGCAACACTGAAGCGGCGGGCGCGCTTCACAGCGTCGGCATCATTTCGCGGGCTCTGCAACATGGCGTTTCCATAATCGCGAATTGGGCGCGGGGCAATGCGCGGCAAGTGATCTGGATCAATGGACGCTATGCACCGTGGGTATATGCTTGCCCTGAAAACTGAGAGGGACAGGCCATGTATACACGTATCGTCGTCGGCATTGACGGGTCAGAACTGGCAACCAAGGCATTGCGTCATGCGCTGACGCTGGCCAAGCAATCGCATGCGCGGCTCTTCGTGGTGACGGTCACCGAGCCGTCGGTGCTGATCTCGCCCGGGGCCGAGATGATGGCCATCAATACCGGCGAACTCATTGCCGAACTGGAAGCGGCCAAGGCCAGCTCCGCCAAGGCGACGCTGGACGAGGCGCAGGCCCTGGCCAAGGCGGACGGGCTGACCATCGAGCCGATCCACGTGCCATCGAGCGTCGCGGCTGATGCCCTGCTGGACACGGCCAAGGCGCAAGGGGCGGACCTGATCGTGATGGGCTCGCATGGTCGACGCGGGCTCGGCCGCCTGCTGCTGGGCAGTCAGGCCGCCGAAGTGCTGGCGCGTTCGACCATTCCGGTGCTGGTGGTCAAGTAGAGTCAGGCGTCGTCGAAATGGCCCCATTGCGCAAAGACGCCCCCGGTCAGCCGGTGGCGTGGATCGGCGGGGTCGAGCGGCTCGCGCGGGTCGGGTGAGCCCAGTTCGAGCGAGCCATGGCCGGGAGACCAGCCGAATTCGGCGTCAGGCGCATTGACGAAGAAGGCGTTGGGGTTGTCCGAGATGCCGTAGATGGTGCGGTGCCCCAGCGTCTCGATATCCAAAGCGCGGTCGACCAGGCTCGCCAGGTCGTCACGGTTGAACCAGAGCCGTGCTTCCCGCGGCGTGCCCGGCTGGCCGGCGGTGCAGATGCGGATGGCGAGGCACTCGATGCCGAACTTGTCGAAATAGAGCCGGCTCAGGGTTTCGCCGAACGCCTTCGACACGCCATAGAGCGAATCCGGGCGGTAGGGCGCGTCGATTTCGATCGGCACTTCGGCGGTCGGGTACATGCCCTGGGCATGGTAGGACGAGGCGAAGATGACGCGGCCGACGCCGGCCTTGCGGGCCGATTCAAAGACATTGTAGGCGCCCATGATGTTGGCTTCGAGCACGGTCTGCCAGCCGGCTTCCTTGGCCATGCCGCCAAAATGCACGACGGCGGAAATGTCCCGCGACATCAGGCGGTCGATGGCGGCACGGTCGGCCAGGTCGGCGATCTCGACCGGGGAGCCATCCTCGGGGGCGACGATATCTGTGGGCAGGAAGGCCCTGCCCCGCGCGGCGAACCATTGGCGCAAATGGCTACCCAGCCTACCCGAGGCACCGGTCAGCAGGATTTGGGGCATAGGTCTATTCCTCAGGCGGGAGCATCGGCGCGCAGGCGCGGATCGGGGCGGGGTACGGCGCTGATCAACTGCCGAGTATAATCGTGCTGCGGGCGCTCGCAAATCTGGGCGACGTCGCCGATCTCGACGATCTTGCCATTCTTCATCACCGCCACGCGGTCACAGAAATAGCGTATGACCGAGATGTCATGCGAGATGAAGAGGTAGGACAGGCCGAATTCGGACTGCAGGTCGCGCATCAGATCGAGCACCTGGTGGCGGAGCGACACATCGAGCGCCGAGGTGGGCTCATCGGCAATGATGAGACGCGGCCGCACGGCGATGGCACGGGCGATGGAGATGCGCTGGCGCTGACCGCCGGAAAAGGCGTGCGGATAGCGGTCGCCGATATCGGCGGGCAGGCCGACGCGGGTGAGCAATTCCTGCACCCGGTCCATCATCTGGTGCTCGGACATGTCGGTATTGGTGCGCAGGGGCTCGGAGATGATCTGGTAGATGGTCATGCGCGGGTTGAGCGAGGAATGCGGATCCTGGAAAACCATGCGCACTTCGCCATAGAGCGACTTCATGCCGGCCTTGCCGAGCGAGGCGATATCGACCGAGGTGCCATCGCCGCGCCAGTAATGCACCTGCCCGCCGGTGGGATTGTAAACCCGCAGTAGGGTGCGTCCCAGGGTGGTCTTGCCTGAACCGGATTCGCCGACGACCCCGACCGTCTCGCCCTGGTTGATGGTGAGGCTGACGCCGTCGATGGCCTTGAGATAGGCGGTGGGGCGGCCGAAAAAGCCCGGATTGAGCGGGAAATGCAGCGCCAGATCGTTGATCTCGGCGATCGGTTTTTCGGCCATCGGCCGGGCCGGACGCGGCGCGGGGGTCTCGAGCTTGAGCACGGAGCCAAGCAGCGCGCGGGTATAGGCCTGTTGCGGGCGGGCGAAGAGGTCAAAGACTTTGGCTTCCTCGACCTTTTCGCCGCGGAACATAACCATGACGCGGTCGGCGATCTGGGCGACGACGCCCATGTCGTGGGTGATGAACAGTACCGCCATGCCCCGGTCGCGCTGCAGCTCGCGGATGAGCGAAAGGATTTCGGCCTGGGTTGTGACATCGAGCGCGGTGGTCGGCTCGTCGGCGATGAGGATTTCCGGGTTGCAGGACAGCGCCATGGCAATCATGGCGCGCTGGCGCATGCCGCCGGAGAATTCGAAGGAATAGCGGTCGAGCGCGGCATCGGGATTGGGAATGCGCACCCGGTCGAGTAGCGCAGCGGCGCGAATGCGGGCTTCTTCCTTGCTGATCTTTTCGTGCAGCAGGATGGTCTCGATGATCTGGTGGCCGATGGTATGGACGGGCGACAGGCTCGTCATCGGTTCCTGGAAGATCATGGCGATGCGGCGGCCGCGGATCTGACGGATGGCCGAGCCGCGATTGCCGAGGGCGACGATGTCGACCTCGCCGGCTTCGGTCGCGAGATGGATGCTGCCGGCGGTGATCTCGCCCGGCTTAGCGACCAGCTGCAGGATGGCGCGGGCGGTGACGGACTTGCCCGAGCCGCTCTCGCCCACGACGCAGAGGGTTTCTCCGCGATGCAGATCGAAGCTCACATCCTTGACGGCATGCAGCACCGATTTGTGCATCGGGAAATCGACGGAGAGATTGCTGACCCGCAGGATCGGCGTGGCGGTGTCGATCATGGCAGCCTCACTTGGCATAGGGGTCGGCGGCGTCGCGGACGCCATCGCCGAGGAAATTGAGCGCGAGCACCGCCAGCACCACGCAGGCACCCGGCACGAAGAGCCAGGGGGCCTGGGTGATGGCCCGCAGGTTCTGCGTGTCCTGCAGCAAGACGCCCCAACTGACGATGGGCGGCTGCAGGCCGAGCCCGAGGAAGCTGAGCGAGGTTTCCGCCAGGATCATGTTGGGAATGGCCAGGGTGATGGCGGCGATGATGTGGGAATAGAGCGAGGGCATCATGTGGCGCATGATGAGGCGGAATTCGCTGACGCCATCGAGCCGGGCGGCGATGACGAAATCATCGGTGCGCAGGCTCAGGAAGCGGCCACGCACCACGCGGGCGATCTCGGTCCAGCCGATCAGCGAGAGGATGATCAGGATGGCGAAATAGACCTGCAAGGGCGGCCAGTCCTTGGGCATGGCGGCGGCGAGGCCCAGCCAGAGGGGAATGGTGGGCACCGAGCGTATGAACTCGATGACGCGCTGGATGACGCGATCGACCATGCCGCCGCGATAGCCGGAAATGCCGCCCAGGATCATGCCGATGAGCAGGGACAGGCCGACGCCGACCAGGCCGATGGACATGGAAATGCGCGTGCCATGGATGGTGCGGCTCAGAAGGTCCCGGCCCAACCGGTCGCCACCGGCGAGGAAGAAGGGGTGGGAGGGATCGAGCGGGCCGATGAAATGGAGGTTCATGTCGAACAGGCCCCACATCTTGTAGCTCTGACCGGGGACGAAGAAGCCGATGGGGATGACCTGGGTGGGATCGGGCGTGAAGATGCGGCGGAAGCTCACCGGATCGAGCTTGATGTCAAAGCCGGTGACATGGGGCTGGAAGCTCTGGCCACCGGCACCATCATCGACAAACCAGCCGATCGACTGCGGTGGCACATAGGTGTAGCGCGGGTCGAACTTGCCCGGATCGTAGGGCGCAAGGAACTCGGCAAAGAGTGCCACGAAGTAGATCAGCGCCACCACGAAGAGCGAGACGACGGCCAGCTTGTGCTTGCGGAACTTGTTCCACACCATGGTCCACTGGCCGGCGGCCTGGAGCTGGCCGGCATTGAGCTGGCGGTCGAGCAGGTCATCGTCCTGATGTGGCAGGGGAGCTTCGAGGGTCATGACAGGCGGATCCTCGGATCGGAAATGGCGAGAAGGACATCGGAGACGAGGGTGCCGATCAGCACGAGCCCGCCGCTGAGCAGAATGAAGGCGCCGGCCAGATACATGTCCTGGCTCTTGAGCGCCTGCAGCAGCAGCGGGCCGGCCGTGGGCAGGTTGAGCACGGTCGAGACGATGAGTTCGCCCGAGATCAGGGCGGGCAGCACCCAGCCGACGGTGGAAATGAAGGGGTTGAGGGCCACCCGTGTCGGGTAGGACAGGATGAGGCGCGCCTCGGGCAGGCCCTTGGCGCGGCCGGCTTCGACATAGGGCTTGTGCAGCTCGTCGAGCAGATTGGCGCGCATGATGCGGATCAGCGAGGCGGTGCCGGCCGTGCCCAGCACGAAGATCGGCACCCAGGCATGGGTGATGAAATCCCAGAGCTTGGCCAGCGACCAGGGCGCATTCTCGAACTGCGGCGAAAACAGCCCGCCGACGGAAACGCCGAACCACATGGTGGTGATGTAGAGCAGCACGATGGCGAGCAGGAAATTTGGGGTGGCCATGGCCAGGAAGGCAAAGGCGGTGGAGAGGTAATCGGTGATCGAATATTGGCGGGCCGCCGAATAGATGCCGATGGGCAGCGAGAAGGCCCACATCAGCACCAGGGTCAGCACCGAAATCAGCGCCGTCATGCCCATGCGGCCCCAGATCAGGTCGGTGACCGGCTGGTTCCACTCAAAGCTCTGGCCGAAATCGCCGCGGACAATGCCGCCCATCCATTTGAAATACTGGACCACCACGTTTTCGCCGAGGCCATAGCGCTCGCGCAGATTGTTGAGCACGGCGCTATCGACCGTTTCGCCGGACTGGGCGATCTGGGCGGCATAGGTGGAGACATAGTCGCCCGGCGGCAGCTGGATGACCGTGAAGGCCAGCACGGAAATGGCCAGCATGGCCGGGATCATGCCGGCGATCCGCTTGAGAATGAAGAACAACATGACGGGGCACCCGGTTGGATGAGCGGCCCGGCCAAAGGCCGGACCGCGGGGGCGTCTGCTACTGCTTGAAGTAGAACTGCTCGACGCTCAGCGTGCCAGGATCTGGGTGAATCCAGCCTACCGGCGTGCCTTCGGGGACATTGCCCAGATTGTTGGACACGACGGCAAAGCCGTTGATCGCGGTGCTGACGCCAATCTGGTAGAACTGGTCGGCGGCGATATCGAGCAGCTTCTGGAACAGGGCGGCCTGCTCGTCGGAGTCTGAGGTGGCCTTGATCTGGTCGTAGAGCGACCACTGCTCCTTGACGTAATCGGGCGGCTCCTGCCCGCCATCGCCGATATAGAACTTGGCCCATTCGACGGCGAAGTTGGACTCGGTGGAGAAGGGGAAATAGTCGCGCGGATCGATGAAGACGTCGATGCCGCCCGAGGTGGCGCCCCAAACCACGATGTCATGCTGGCTGGCGGTCTTTTCCTCGTAGAAGCGGGTGCGGTCCATGGCGGCGAAACGCGCATCGACACCCACGGCCTGCCAATATTGCACGAAGAGTTCGGCGGCGTCGGCCATGGCACCAAGCGCCGTCACGGCTGCGACATTGACCACAAGCGGGCTGCCATCGGGCGCGAGGCGGAAGCCATTGCCGCCACGCTTGTCGAGACCGATGGAGTCGAGCAGGCGGTTGGCTTCCTCGGCATCGTAGGCGATGAACTGGGTGGCGAGACGCTCATTGTAGTAAGGCGTGCCCTGGCGCGGGGAGACCTGCTGCGGCGTGCCCTGCCCCAAATAGAGCGCGTCGATGATGGCCTGGCGATCCAGCGCATGGGACAGCGCGACGCGGAAGTCCTTGTTCTGGAAGACGTCGTGCTTGACCGGATCGGGCGAGTTGAGATTGACCGAGATGGTCATGGCGTTGCCGACGCGGGATTCGCGGGCGCTGATATAGTAGTCGCCGGTCTCCATGCCCTCGGCAATCACCGGCAGATTGACGGGATTGGCGGTGTGGCGGGATTCGTAGTCGATCTCGCCGGCCAGCACGCTCAGCAGCAAGGTCTGTGACTCGGCATTCACGGAAATGCTGAGGTCATCGATATAGGGCAGCTGGTTCCCGGCGGTATCGACCTTCCAGTAGTAGGGATTGCGCTCGAGGGTGACGCGGGTGGCGCCGGCCTCGTAGGGCTCGGTGATGCGCCAGGCCTCGAGCGTCGGACGCTCCGGATTGCGCCAGCGCTGGATATTCTCGATGCCGACGCCGCACATATTGACCATGTGCTCGGCCCAATCGGCGGCCCCGGCGGCCGTCGCATTGGCCTCGGCGTCGGGATTGTATTTCGGCATGAACTGGCTGCAATAGGCCTTGTTGAGCAGGGCAAGCTGCACGCCATAGACGCTGGCGGCATTGACGACGAAGAGGCCGTTGGGCTTGGTCCAGGAGATGGTGAATTCAGTCGGAGAAGCGACCGATACGGTGGGCAACTCCCCTTCCACCGTCAGCCAGCCTGGCTTGGTGGGAAAGAGCTTTTCGTCGGGCAGCACATCCTGGATGAAGAAGGCGACGTCATCGGCGGTGAAGGGGCTGCCGTCGGACCATTTCATGCCTTCGCGCAGGGTGAAGGTGAAATCCTTGCTGTCGGCGCTGGCCGTGTAGCCGCTGGCAATATTGGGGACAACTTCGCCGGTCCAGTCGGCATCCCAGGCGATGAGCGGCTCGTAGCCGAAATGGGTGAAGAGCATGTTGCGGTCATTGCCGCCGACCATGCCGCCGCGGAAGGTGCCGCCGTAGCGGCCTACTTCACTGACCGGCACGATGACGCGCGGCTCGGCGCCGACGCGGTCGGCTACTGCCGGCAAGTCGCCGCTGGAGACCAGCGCGTCGAGTTCGGGGGCCTGGCTATAGGTCTGCGCGAAGGCGGCGTGGCCGAGCGCAAGAATGGATATCCCCGCCAGAGCGGCAATCCTGAGATGCTTCAATGTTCCCTCCCATCAAGCTTTTAGCTGCAGCACCGCTGGGGTTATCCCCGTTATAGGTGATGGCGGTTGCAGTGTGGTATGACTGCATTAGCCTTGTCAACAATGAATCATACTGCTTTTCAACAGGCGCCTGTGAGAGGGCGTTGACAGGGCGAATGTGGCGGTGTTAGCTCAATGTAATCATACTAATTATGCGTGCAGGAGATGGATGTGACCCTCGACGAAATCAAGGCCAAGATCGGCTCGGGCCTATTGTCCTTTCCGGTGACGGACTTCGATGAGGCGGGCGAGTTCGACCGCGATTCCTATGCCGGGCGGTTGCAGTGGCTGTCCTCGTTCGACGCGTCGGGCCTGTTCGCGGCGGGCGGCACGGGGGAATTCTTCTCGATCGGCTATGACGAATATGACGACGTGATCCGCACGGCGGTGAGCAACAGCTCGGCCAATGTGCCGGTGCTGGCCGGAGTGGGCTATGGCACGCGCATGGCGGTGGACCTGGCGCGGCGCGCCGAGAAGGCCGGCGCAGCGGGCATATTGGTGCTGCCGCATTACCTGATGTTCGCCGAACAGGAAGGCATCATCGCCCATATGAAGGCGATCTGCGACGCGGTGGGGATCGGCGTCATCTATTATGCGCGCGACAATTCGCGGCTGGCGCCGGACTCGCTGGCGCGGCTGGCCGAGCTCTGCCCCAACCTGATCGGCTACAAGGACGGTATCGGCGACCTGCAGCTGATGGTGCAGGTGGCGAGCCGGATCGGCGATCGCATGGTGCATATCGGCGGGCTGCCGACGGCCGAGGTGTTTGCCCAGCCGTATCTGGAAATGGGCGTCACCACCTATTCCTCGGCGGTGTTCAACTTCGTGCCGGAGCTGGCGCTGCGCTTCTACCGCGCCATCCGCCAGCGCGATGGCGCGACGGTGCAGGCCCTGCTCAAGAGCTTCTACCTGCCGCTGATCGAGCTGCGCGACAAGAAGCGCGGCTATGCCGTGTCGATGATCAAGGCGGGCGCAGACATCGTGGGACGCCCCGCCGGCAAGGTGCGCAGCCCGCTGACCGAACTCAGCGCCGACGAGCGCGAAACGCTGGCGCAGCTGATCGCCGCACACAGCTAGAGCTTCCCTGGCACGGCCTCCCTGGTGCCAGAAAGCCCGGACCGCGAGGTCCGGGCTTTTGTTTTGAGGGCGGGAAGCCGGACCGTCAGTCAACACCCTCCCCCGTGTGGGGAGGGATCAACAGTGGGGGTGGTTTGGCCGTGATATGGCGGCCCCCATCACCCCCTCCTACCTCCCCCATCGAGGGGGAGGTTTCTCTCCGCTCATGGGCAAAATCCTGCCCATGCACCGGGCGGTTCCTCCCCCTTTAGGGGGAGGTTAGGGGGGGGTGGGTAGGATATCGGGGCTCTCGCCCCCCCCACCCGGCCTCCCCCTTCGGGGGGAGGAGGAGACTGGTGCGTGGGGGATTGTGGAACAGCAAACCTCCTCAGCGCCCGTATGGATCCCAGCCATTGGCGTGGAACAGGCCGATAATGTAGCCGAAGCTGAAGGCGAAGGCGGTTTCGAAGGGGGCTTCGCCGTCGATATCGGGGCAATGGTCGGGCATGATCATGCAGTCGACGCCGACTTCCTTGTAGAGGCGGAGGGCGGCAGCCATGTCCATATCGCCGGCATCGGGGAATTCCTCGGTGAAGGAATAGCGGCCACCCTTGATGTTGCGGAAGTGGACGTTGAAGATCTTCTTGCGCTCTCCGAACCAGCGGATGATGTCGCCGATTTCCTCGCGCGGATTTTCGAGGCTTTCGGCAATGGTGCCCTGGCAGAAATTGAGGCCGTGATAGGGGCTTTCGGCGATGGAGACGAAGTGCTTGAGGCCATCGGCGCTGCCCAGGACGCGCTCCTCCATGCCGCGATAGCCGGGCGGGGTCAGCGGATCGTGCGGGTGGCAGGCGAGGCGCAGCTTGTTGGCTTCGGCCACCGGCACGACGCGCTCGAGGAAATAGGTGATGCGCTCCCACATCTGCTCGGTGCTGACCTGGCCGGCGGCGGTCAATATGTCGGAATCGGTCAGCTGGTCCTGCCGGAAGGTGGACAGAATGGCGCCGCCGCGGCCGCGCTCGGAGGGGGTGCGGGGAATGCCCAGCAGGTTGAAATTATACTTGGCCGCGCCAATGCCCATGGCGCTGAGATCCTCGATCAGGCGACAGATGCCATCGATCTCGCGATCGCGTTCGGGCCCCTGCCCCAGCACGATGCCGGGCGACTGGTGGTTCTTTTCGATGCCCGAGGATGGCAGCGGCAATTGCACCATGTCGAGGACGAGGCCCGCCGCATCGACGCGGTCGATATGGCGCCTGAGCACGTCGCGCGTCCAGGAATAGGGATTGCCGGGCGGATCGATGCAGACATGGACGATGCCGAGCTGGGCCAGCTGCCGCAGATAGCGATCACCCACCTCTTCGAGTTTGCTGCCGCCGAGCTGGGTGCCCACATACATGGTCAATATCCTTGCCTGTTATGATTTCTCCAAAGTTGTATGAAAGATTTTGCCATGGTACAAGCGGGCATGCGATGCGGGGCAGCGAAATCGGCACGGCAGCGCCGTCCGATGCTATCGCAGGATGATAAATCGGGCTAAGTCTGAACACATCTATGAACGCATAATGAATGGCCGAAACGACGCACATGGCAGACACTGCAGCACCACGCCTGACTGACCGGGTGAAGGACGGCCTCAACCGCATGATCATGGATGCCGGCATGCAGCCGGGTGACAAGCTGCCGCCGGCCGACCAGCTCTGCGAGCAGTTTTCGGTGAGCCGCACGGTGGTGCGGGAGGCGATAGCGAGCCTCAAGGCCGAGGGGCGGCTGCGCTCGTTGCGCGGTAGCGGCGTCTATGTCAGCGAACCACCCAAGCCGGTGGGCGGCTCGATGTTCATGGAGGCGCCGCAGGATATCGGCGAGGTGCTGGATTTCATCGAATTCCGCATGAGCGTCGAAATCGAGGCGGCCGGACTGGCGGCGGAGCGGCGCACGGAAACCAACCTGCTGCGCATGGAGCAGGCGATGAGCCAGTTCGCGCGGCATTTGGAAGACAATACGCTGGCGACCGACGCCGATCGCAGCTTTCACCGCGCCATTGCCGACGCCACCAACAACAAGCGGTTTCGCCTGTTCGTGGATGAAATGGGCGAGCGGCTGATCCCGCGCCGGGCGCTGGGCGCCAGCTTTACCGACGAGAAGGACAAGGCCGAGTTCCTGGAGAATATCCAGAGCGAACACCGGCGCATCTTCGAGGCCATTACCGACCGTCGCGCCGACGATGCGCGGGCGGCGATGCGCCAGCACTTGGAAGGCGGGCGGCGGCGCTATCGCGAATGGAGCCTGGCGCATGACGGGACGTAGCAGAGCCTTATGAAGCCGCCCGAGATCAGCTTTGTGGTGCGCGAGCGCTTTGGCGTGGGCGAGAGCCCGGTCTGGGACGCGGAGCAGCAGCGCCTGCTGTGGTGCGATATTCCCGCCGGGGTGATCCACGCGCTGGACGTGGCGAGCGGGGCGCGGCAGCGCTGGCACTTCCACGAGCCGGTGCCCAGCTTCGGGCTGGCGCAGGGCGGGCGCCTGGTGGTGGCTTTGCGCCGCGACGTGGTGCTGTTCGACCCCGAAACCGGCGCGCGCGAACTGGTGGCCAGCGTCAGCCATGCCAAGTCCGAGATGCGGCTCAATGACGGCAAGGTGGGGCCGGACGGCGCCTTCTGGGTGGGCAGCATGGATGCAAGCACGGATGGGGCGCCCGCGGCAAAACTCTATCGCATCGGCGCTGATGGTACGGTGCGGGTGATCGCCGAGGGGCTGGCGATCTCCAACGGGCTGGCCTGGAATGCCGACGCGACGCGGATGTACCATTCGGATTCGCGCGGCAGCATGTGGCTGGACTGCTGGGATTTCGACGCGGCAACCGGCGCAGTCGGCAACCGGCGGCGCCTGCGCGACAATGACGAGGCCAATGGGCGACCCGATGGCGGCGCCTGCGACATGGCGGGCACCTATTGGTCAGCGGGACCCTCGGCGAGCCGGATCAACCGGTTTTCGGCCGATGGGGACCTGCTGGGCTGGGTGGATGTGCCGCTGCGACTGCCGACCATGCCGTGCTTTGGCGGCGCGGATATGCGGACGGTCTACGTGACGAGTCTCGATTCCAAGATGGCGGATGAGGGGCTGGATGGGGTTGTGCGTTTTCGGGTGGATGTGCCCGGGGTGCCGGTGGGGCGGTTTGGAAGGTAGGGGAGAGCCAGCTGGCCTCCCATGATGCATGTTCGCTGGAGGGGGTGGTTTGGCCCCGATATCGGGGCTCTCGAACCCCCACCCGGCCTCCCCCTGGAAGGGGGAGGTGCAGCGCGGTGGGTGGGGTGGAATAGTGCCACAACCCAAATTCGGTCGCCCTCCCCACAAGGGGAGGTGGACGACTGAGGGTGCGCAGCGAAGACCATCATCCCCCGGTCGCAAACGCCGCTGACTAACATGTCAGTTCTGGCGCCCGCTGCGGATTTCCAGTATTGGCGCTGCATCACGACCGGACGAGCGCCCAGCCATGCCCCTGCCCCGCCATATCGCTGTCATCGACATCGGCAAGACCAATGCCAAGGTGGTGTTGATCGACAGCACGACGCGCCAGCAGGTGGCGGCGCGAGGGACGCCGAATACGGTGCTGCGCGAGGGACTCTATCCGCATGCCGATGTGGAGCGGCTGTGGGGGTTTATCCTCGAGAGCCTTAGGGCGCTGCAGGCCGAGCATGGGGTGGACGGGATTTCCATCACCACGCATGGGGCGACCGCGGCACTGATGGCGGGCGAAGAGCTTGCCATGCCGGTGCTGGACTATGAGCATGACGGCCCCGAGGCGCGTGCGGCGGAGTATGGCGCGGCGCGGCCCGATTTTGCCGAGACCCTGTCGCCGCGCCTGCCCAATGGGCTCAATCTGGGCGCGCAAATCTTCTGGCAGGCGCGTGCGCATGCGGCGACGTTTGCGCGGGTGACGGCCATTTTGACCTATCCGCAATATTGGGCCTGGCGGCTGACCGGGGTGATGGCGAGCGAGGTGACCTCGCTGGGCTGCCACACCGACCTCTGGGCGCCGGGGCGGGCGGAGTTTTCCAGCATGGTCAAGGCGCAGGGCTGGGTGGAGACGTTTCCGCCGGTGCGTCCGGCGGCGTCGGTCCTCGGTCCTATCGTGCCCGCGGTGGCGGCGGCGACGGGGCTTGGGGCCGAGACGCCGGTGACCTGCGGCATTCATGATTCCAATGCCTCGCTGCTGCCGCATCTGGGGGCGCGTGCGACCCCTTTCAGCATCATTTCGACCGGCACCTGGACCATTGCCATGACGGTGGGCGGGGATACCGGGCAGCTGGACCCGGCGCGGGACAGCCTGGCCAATGTCGACGCCCATGGACGGGCGGTGCCGACGGCGCGGTTCATGGGCGGGCGGGAATTCGATACGCTGGTGCCTGAAATTCGCACGCCGAGCGGGGCTGACATTGCGCGGGTGATCGAGAGGGATATCCGCGTGCAGCCGAGCTTCACGCCCGGCGTCGGCCCCTTTCCGCAGGCGGCGGGGCGCTGGACGGTCGACCCGGCGCAGTTGACGGCCGAGGAGCGGACAGCGGCGGCTTCGCTCTATCTGGCTCTGCTGACGCGGGCTTGCCTCGAGCTGTGCGGACTGGGCCGGGAGATCATCATCGAGGGGCCGCTGGCGCGCAATGCGCTCTTCGCGCAGGCGCTGGCGCGGCTGGCGGGGGTCAGGGTCAGCGCATCGGGCGATGCGACGGGGACGAGCCTGGGGGCCAGCATGCTGTTCGGGGCTGGCGAGGGCGTGGCGGCGGCGGGCACGGCGGTGGCGCCGCTCGATGTGCCGGGATTTGACGCCTATGCCCAGCGCTGGCGCGAGCAAATCGCCTAGCTGCCTTGCAGGCTGAACCGATGTGGACGCGGCCCGTTGACCCCATATGATGGGCAACAAGGAGTGTGGCATGGCGCGGCATCGGGTGGTTATCGTCGGCAGCGGCTTTGGCGGGCTATCGGCAGCGCAGGCACTGGCGGGGGCCGATGTCGATGTGACGCTGATCGACCGGCGCAACCACCACCTGTTCCAGCCCCTGCTCTACCAGGTGGCGACCGCCTCGCTCGGCACCTCGGAAATCGCCTGGCCGATCCGCCATATCCTGCGCAAGCGACGCGAGGTGACGACGCTCCTGGCGACGGTGACTGGCGTGGATGTGGCCGGCAAGGCCGTGTTGCTGGAGGATGGCAGCCGGGTTGGCTATGACAGCCTGATCCTGGCTACCGGGGCGCGGCACGCCTATTTCGGGCATGACGACTGGGAGAAGTTCGCGCCCGGGCTCAAGACCTTGGAGGACGCGACGACGATCCGGCGCAAGCTGCTGCTGGCCTTCGAGGCGGCGGAGCGCGAGCCGGACCCGGAAAAGCGGCAGGCGCTGCTGACCTTTGTCATCATCGGGGCGGGACCGACCGGGGTGGAGCTGGCCGGGGCCATCGTGGAACTGGCGCGGGTGACGCTGACGGGGGAATTCCGCCGGGCCGATCCGGGCAAGGCGCGGGTGGTGCTGATCGAGGCGGGCAACAAGGTGCTGGCCAATTTCCAGCCGGAGCTGTCGGACTACACGCTCAAGTCGCTGCGCGATCTGGGGGTCGAGGTGATCCTGGGCAAGCCGGTGACGACGATCGATGCCGACGGGCTGGTCTATGGCGACACGCGGCTCGATGCCGAATGCATCATCTGGGCGGCGGGGGTCGAGGCGTCGCCGGCGGCCAAGTGGCTGGGGCTGGAGCCGGACCGGGCCGGACGGGTCAAGGTCGAAGCGGATTTGAGCGTGCCGGAGCATGGCGAGATTTTCGTGGTGGGTGATACGGCCAGTATCGCGATGCCCGATGGCAAGCCGGTGCCCGGCGTGGGCGATGCGGCCAAGCAGGGCGGCAAGCATGCCGCGAGCGTCATCCGGGCGCGGCTGGCCGGGGACACGGCGCTCAAGCCGTTCCGCTACAAGCATGCGGGAGACCTGGCGACGATCGGCAAGCGGGCGGCGGTGATCGATTTCGGCTGGATCCAGCTCAAGGGCTGGGTGGCTTGGTGGGTCTGGGGCATCGCCCATATCTACTTCCTGATCGACACCAAGAACCGGCTAGCCGTGGCGCTGAGCTGGCTGTGGATCTATCTCAGCGGCCAGCGCAGCGCCCGGCTGATCACCCAGGGCGAGGCCGAAGCCAAGGCGCCGATCAAGGAAGTGACGGAGGCGTAGCGGCGCGTCAGCGCTCCGCCACTTCGTCAACCGATGTCGTCGCCTTGTGCAGGTTGCGTTCGCGCAGCCAGATGTAGAGGCCGCTGCCGATGATGATGGCGGCGCCGAGGAAGAACCAGTTGTCGGGGGGCTGGTTGAAGATGACCCAGCTGGCCAGCGCCAGGTAGAGCAGCTGGAGATAGTTGAACGGGGCCAGAGTGGCCGGGGTGGCATAACGGTGGGCCACAGAGATCAGCAGGTGGCCGCCCACGCCGGCGGCGCCGAGGGTGAAGAAGGCCACCCATGAGATGGGTTGGGTGGGCCAGACCCAGTCGGTGAAGGCGATGGGCGTGATGACGAGGAGCGAGATGCCACCGGCATAGATCTGCTGGGTCATGGCGCTGTCGACGCCGGCCAGCCTGCGGGTCAGGATGCCGAACAGGGCGCCGAAAAAGGCGGCGGCGAGGCTGAGCAGGGCCGCGGGGTGGAAGGCCTCGGTGCCGGGGCGGATGATGACCAGGATGCCGACAAAGCCGATGCCGATGGCCAGCCAGCGGCGCCAGCCGACATGCTCGCCCAGCAAGGGCCCCGAGAGGGCGCAGACCATCAGCGGCGAGGTGAACAGCAGTGCGCCGGTGACCGTCAGCGGCAGGTAGCGCATGGAGAGAAAATTGCCGGCGGTGGAGCCGAGCAGGCAAAGGCCGCGCGCCAGCTCGAGCTTCCAGTTGCCGGTGGAAAAGAGGCTCCAGCCCTGGACGGGCAGGACCAGCAGCAGGAGCAGGGCCACATGCAGGCCGTAGCGGGCAAACATGATCTCGGTGGTGGGCATGCCGGTGGTGGAGAGCCACTTGGCCGAGACGTCGAGGAAGATCAGCACCGACTGGGCCAACAGCAGGATGAGGATGGCCTTGTTGGCATTGTGCTCGATGGCGGCGACGGGACGGGCCATCAGCGTTCCTCGGTGATGGGGCTGGCGGGCCTGGCCAGTGCGCGTTCGCGCAGCCAGATATAGAGGCCGCTGCCCATGACTATGGGGGCGCCGATGAAGAGCCAGATGTCGGGCGGCTGGTTGAAGACGAGCCAGCTTATCGAGGTGAAGAACAGGATCTGCACATAGGCAAAGGGCGCCAGGGCCGAGGCCGGCGCGAAGCGATGGGCCACGGTGATGAACTGATGGCCCGAAAAGCCGATGACGCCGATCAGCGCCAGGACGGTCCAGTCGAGGGCATTGGTCGGCCATATCCAGGTGGCGATGGCAAAGGGCGCCAGAACGATGGTGGGCAGGGCCGCGCCATAGAATTGCTGCGTGCCGGCCGAATCCACGCCGGCAAGGCGCCGGGTCAGCATCGCGTAGCAGGCATAGGAGACGGCCCCGCCGAGCGACAGCAAGGTGGCCGGGTGGAAGACTTCCGTGCCGGGCCGGACGATGATGAGGACGCCGAACAGGCCGACGGCAATGGCGGTCCAGCGGCGCCAGCCGACCGTTTCGCGCAGGATGAAGACCGACAGGGCCGTGACGATCAGCGGCACGGTGAAGGTGATGGCGCCGGTGACGGTGAGCGGCAGGTAGCGGACTGCCGTGAAGTTGCAGAGCGTCGAGCCCACCAGGGCGCCGGCGCGCAGCAGTTCAAGGCCAGGGCTATTGGTGCGCAGCAGGCTCAGCCCCTTGCTGGGCAGGTTGATCGCCGCGGCCAGGCCCAGATGCACGGCATAGCGCACGAACATCACCTGCAGGGCGGGAATGCCGACCAGGCCCAGCCACTTGGCCGAGCCATCCAGACAGACGAAGAGAAAATAGGCCGCGAGCACCAGGCCGATGCCGAACAGGCGGCGCTCCTCGATGGGCGCGATGGGAGACGACATGGCAGGTCCGGATGGCGGCGCAGGAGGGAGACGCGGAGAACCTAGCGATGGAAGATGGCGGAGGTCATGTCAATGACCGAGCGGGCATTCTTGTATGGAAGTTGATGGATCGGTGACGGACCCCCACCCGACCTCCCCCTGGAAGGGGGAGGAGGAGACGGTGGATGGGGCGCGATCTTACCGGCCCCTACGCTTGGGCGTCCTAGAACGTCTCGCTGAGGTTGCGGACTTTCAGGGAGGTGATCAGCTCGGAGGCCGATGGGGTGGCGCCGTGGCGGGGGGTGAAGGTGAGGTCGGTGGTGCGGCCCGGCAGAAGGGTCACGGCATTGTCGGAGAAATAGCCGGGCGCATCGACGGTGGCGGTGACGAAGAGGGCCGGCTGGTCGCTGGTCAGGCTCAGCACGAGCTGACCATCGACATCGGACCAGGCGGCCCGGACCTTGGGCTGAACCAGTTCATAGGCCTTGTAGGGCATGGGGAAATAGTCGTTTTCGCCCAGCAGGTTGCCCTTGGCATCGCGCCAGGAGAAGAACAGGAACTCGTCGGCAGCCAGATCATCGAAGGGAAGGGTTGCGACGGTGATCGCGGCGTCCGGCCCAATGGCGGTATTGCCGGAAAAGACCACACGTTCGCCCCCGGCAATCTTCACGGCCTTGATTTCGAGCGCGACACTGACCGGGCCGGCGGTGTCGTTGATGCCGCGGAAGACAATGCTGGTCGGCGGGGCATTCTCGACCGGGGTGCCGCGCGAGTTGGTGGCGACATCGTCATGCACCGGCACGGCGACGACATTGACCGGCAGGAAGAAGCGCTTGGCCATGTATTGCAGCAGCTTCCACTGCCCGCCGTAATCGAGGCTCGACCAGGAGGCGACCGGCCAGATGTCGTTGATCTGCCAGAACAGGGTGCCCATGCAGCGCGGCTTGGTGGAGCGCCAGTATTCGATGGCGGTCTTGATGGCGAGGCCCTGCTGGATCTGGCTGAGGAAGACCATCTGGTCGAAATCGCGCGGGAAGCGGAAATAGCGCGTCATGGTCTCGAGGATGCGGGCATTGCCACCGGCATTGCGCTGGTGGTTTTCCATGACCGGGGAGGACGGATTGCGGTCCTTGGGTTCGGCGAAGGTTTCGATGACATTCATCGAGGTGAAGGACTGGAAGCCGAATTCGGAGGCAAAGCGTGGATTGACCGTGCGATAGGCCTCGAAGGGCTTGGCCGAGTGCCAGACGTCCCAATAGTGGGTGTCGCCGCGCGTATCGGCATGCCAGCCGTCGGAGAAATCGAGATAGCCCATGGACGGCGAGGACGGCCAGAAGCGGCGGGCCGGATCCTCGTCCTCGACGATATTGCCGAGCATGCTGTTGAGGCGATCGTAGTTGGCGACATAGCGCTCGGGCGAGGCCTTGGTCTCGGGATACCAGTGCAGCGAACCGATGACTTCATTGTCGCCGCACCAGAGCGCGATCGAGGCATGGTGGCTGAGGCGGCGCACCTGCTGGGTGATCTCGGTGCGGACATTGTCGAGGAAGGGACGATCGGACGGATAGCTCATGCAGGCGAACATGAAATCGTGCCAGATCAGGATGCCGAGCTCGTCGCACATTTCGTAGAAATAGTCGGGCTCGTATTGGCCGCCACCCCAGATGCGCAGCATGTTCATGTTGGCGGCCTTGGCGCTTTCGAGCAGGTCGCGGATGACGGCGGGAGTGATGCGGGACGGAATGGCGTCGGCGGGAATCCAGTTGGCGCCGAGCATCGAGATATCGCGGCCGTTGATGCGGCACTTGAAGGAGTGGTCGATCTCGTCCTTCTCGACGATCCATTCGAGCTTGCGCAGGCCGATCTGGCGGGTGGTCTTCTCACCCTCGAGATTGGTGACCAGCTCGTAAAGCGGCTGCTCGCCCTGCCCCGCCGGCCACCAGAGGCGTGGATTGCGAATGGTGACATTGTGGGTGAAGACGTTCTCACCCTTGTTGACCACCAGCTTGTCGGCGATCACCTGCCCGTCGATGGTGTGTTCAAGTTCCACTTCACCGTGAGCAAAGGCAAAAACGCGAGTCTTCAGAGTCAGTTCGACCGAATTGCTGCCATGAGCCTGATCGACCTGGACACTCTCCTGACGCGCCAGCCGCGACTTGCGCAGGCTCATGGTGCCATAGACACCGATGGGCATGATGCAGATGCCCCAATCCCAACCCGCATGGCACGCGGCCTTGCGGATGAAGTTCATGTGGATGCCCTTCAACCCGTTGGTCTGGTAGTTCTTGGTGAAGGGGATCGGGAAGGGATGGGCGTCCGCGCGCGCCTTGGCGACATCGGGGGCAATGTCGAATTCGATGCGCAGCGTGTTGTCGCCCGCGCGCACCTTGCCGGTCACGTCGATGTCGTTGCGGATGAAGCTGTTCTGCGTTTTGGCGATAACCTCGCCATTGAGCAGGATGGTGGCAATGCAATCGACCTCGGCCAGGGTGAGGGTCAGATAGCCATCGATATCGGCCGGGGTGGCGGTGAAGCGGCGCTCGACGGACCAGGCGGTCTCGTTGACCCACATCACCGTCTTTTCGTTCTCGCCGAAATAGGGATCGGGAATGCGGTTTTCCGCCAGAAGCGCGGTGTGCACGTCGCCGGGCAACTGGATCGGCGCGGTGATATCATTGCTCGGAGACGACAGGGTGAAAGTGCCCTGCAAATCGAGGGCGGAATAGGTGGCTGGCATGGCCATGGTCGTCTCCTGAAGGCATTTTGCGGCGGCGCCAGCGCGCATTTGGCTGGTCATGATCGCCCGCTGCAATCGATTGCAGCAGCCTTCTAGCCGGACTCGCGGAGTGTTCCAATGGGCTCGAACGCAGATTTTGCGGCAATTGCATCGTTGCCACGGCCGATTTCAGCAGAATTGTTGCAGGTCGGACGGTTCCGTTTACGTGTCTATTAGGGTTTGTGCGGGTAGTTTCGGCCGATACGAGGAGGCCAGAAGGCCAATGTCGGCTCTGATGACCATAAAGCGGTTCTTTGCCGTTCCGGATGATCCCGATCTGGTTCAGGCGCAGGCGCGCGCCTTCAGTCGCCAGGTGCCGCTGATGTACGGCATCCTGCTGGTCAATTCTCTGGTGCTTGCCGCCACCCATACCGAGGCCCCCGAACTGTTGCGACTGGTTGTGCCGGGCCTGTTGGCGCTGGTCTGCTTCATCCGCATCACCATGTGGCTGCGCACGCGGGGCCGGCCCATATCGCACGAAAAGGCACGGCGCCTGCTGGTCAGCGCGGTCCTGGTCGCCGGCATTCTCGGGATCGGGTTTTCCTGGTGGGCGCTGAGCCTTTATCCCTATGGCAATGCCTACCAGCAGTCCCATGTCGCCTTCTATATGGGCCTGACCAGCATATGCTGCGTGTTCTGCCTGATGCATCTGCGCGCCGCGGCCACCATGGTGGCGCTGTGCGTCATCGTACCCTTCACTGCCTTTTTCGTGATGAGCGGCAATCCGGTTTTCGGGGCCCTGGCGTTCAACTTCGTGCTGGTCGTCGCCGGGCTGATGTCGATCCTGTTCGGCAATTACCAGGACTTCGGTGCACTGGTGGCCTCGCGCGCCGCGATCGAGCGCAAGCAGAGCGAGACGCAGCGGCTGTCGGACGAAAACAACCGGCTTGCCAATATGGACAGCCTGACCGGCTTGCCCAACCGCCGCTCCTTTGACCGCCAGCTCAGCGAGACGCTCGCGGCCGCGCAGGCCGCCGGCAGCACGATCGCTGTCGCCCGGCTCGATCTCGACAGTTTCAAGGCGATCAACGAGACCTTCGGGCAGATCACCGGCGATCGTGTGCTGATCGAGTCCGCCAGGCGCCTTATGGCGCTGCGCAAGGCCGACACATTCGTGGCCCGGCTCAGCGCCGACAATTTCGCCCTGATCATGCAGGGCGACCTGCACGAGGCCGGCCTGCGCACGCGCGGGGAAGTGTTGAGCAATGCGATGCGGCTCAGCTTCGACCTGCCCAATGCCATCATCCACCTGTCGGCCTCGGTGGGCTTTGCCACGTCACGCCCGGGCGACAGCGCCGAGACGCTCTATGACCGGGCCGACTACGCCACCTCCATCGCCAAGCGCGAAGCGCGCGGCGCGGCCGTCATCTTCTCGGAGCGGCACGCCAAGGAAATCAGCAAGGTCCGGACGCTCGAACACGCGCTGCGGACGGCCAACCTGGACGAGGAAATCCACATCCTGTTCCAGCCGCAGTTCGACATCGCGCTCAACCGGACCACGGGCTACGAAGTGCTGGCCCGCTGGCGCAGCCCGACGCTGGGCGATGTTTCGCCGGCCGAGTTCATTCCGATGGCCGAGCGGATCGGCGTGATCTCGCGGATCACCCAGACGGTGCTGCGCAAGGCGCTGGCCGCTTCGGCGCGGCTGCCCAATTCGCTGCGGCTGTCGGTGAACCTCTCCGCGCATGACCTGGCGTCCTTCACGGCCATCGGCGCCATTGTCTCGATGGTGACGCGCGCCGGCGCCCCCTGCCGGATCGACTTCGAAATCACCGAGACCGCAGTGATGCGGGACATGGAGCAGGCCAACCAGGCGCTGCTGTCGCTGCTGGCGCTGGGGTCGCGCATTGCGCTGGACGATTTCGGCACCGGCCATTCGAGCCTCACCCATGTGCAGAAGCTGCCGCTGGACCGGATCAAGGTGGACCGCAGCTTTGTGGCGGAAGTGACCAGCGATCCCACCAGCCGGGCCATCATCAAGACCACGGTCGACCTGTGCCGGAACCTGGGGATTTCCTGCGTCTTCGAGGGCATCGAGACCGAGCAGCAGCTCGACGCCCTGCTCGGGCTGGGCGGCACGGTGATGCAGGGCTACCTGTTCGGCAGGCCGATGACCGAGGACATGGTGATCGAGCAGCTGTCGAGCGAGCGCAAGGGCTGGCAGGCCCACCGCAACCAGATCTTCGGCGCCGCAAGCTAGCCGCACTGGCAGCAACGCCATCGTGGACCCGCGGGTCGCGCGGCAGTATCATCATGATCGATACGTCCAACCCGCCCCGGCGGGCGGCAGGGTTTTCTCGACTCCAGTAGCCAGGTGATCCGGCGGCGCGGGCCCCGGCCGCACCCGGCCAGATGTGGCAAGCCAAGGGAGGCAAGGATGCCAAGATACATATTCGCCTATCACGGCGGCAGCATGCCCGAGACCGAGGAGGAAGGCGCCAAGGTCATGGCGGCCTGGACGGACTGGTACGCGGCCATGGGCGGCCAATTGGCCGATGGCGGGGCAGCGGCCGGCCGGTCGATGACCGTGCATAGCGATGGCAGCGTCAGCAATGACGGCGGGGCCAATCCATTCAGCGGCTATACGGTGGTGACTGCCGACAGCCATGACGCGGCCAATGCCATCGCCAAGGGTTGCCCGATCCTGGCAGCGGGCGGGAGCGTGGAAGTCTGCGAGCTGATCGAGATGTAGGGTGCTGCGCCCGGCGGCGAGGCCGGGCGCAGCCTTTTCATTGGGCGATTTCAGGACGCCTCCAGGTCGAGGAAACCGCCGGACTGGCGTTCCCACAGCTGCGCATAGTGCCCGCCAGAGGCCAGCAGCTGGGCATGGGTCCCCTCCTCCACGATCTGGCCCTGCTCCAGCACGACGAGCCGGTCCATGGCCGCGATGGTTGAGAGACGGTGGGCAATTGCGATCACCGTCTTGCCCTGCATCAGCGTGGTGAGCTGCTCCTGGATGGCCGCCTCTACCTCGGAATCGAGGGCGGAGGTGGCTTCGTCGAGCACCAGGATGGGCGCGTTCTTGAGCAGGACGCGGGCAATGGCGACGCGCTGGCGCTGGCCGCCGGAGAGCTTGACGCCGCGTTCGCCGACATGGGCGTCGTAGCCACGATTGCCCTTGGGATCGACCAGACCCATGATGACGTCATGAATCCTGGCCTGCTCGGCGGCCCGCATCATTTCCTCGTCGGTCGCATTCTGGCGGCCATATTTGAGGTTCTCCCGGACCGAGCGATGCAGCAGGGACGTGTCCTGGCTGACAAGGCCAATGGCGGCGCGGACGCTTTCCTGCGTCACGCTCCGCACATCCTGCCCATCGATGCGGATCGCCCCGTCCTGCACGTCAAACATGCGCAAAGCGAGGTTGACCAGGGTCGACTTGCCCGAGCCGGACCGTCCGACGAGGCCGATCTTTTCGCCCGGCGCCACAGTGAGGTTGAAGGCATCGATGACCGAGCCCTCCTTGCCGCGCCAGTAGTTGAAACTGACATTGTCGTAGGTCAGCTCGCCTTTGGTGACGGCCAGCGCCTTGGCCTCGGGCCCATCGAGCATGGTCAGCGGCTGGGCGATGGTCTCCATGGAATCGCGGATATTGCCGATCTGACGGAAGATGCTGGAGCCGATTTCGAGGATCCAGCCGCTCATATTCATGATCTGCAGCGCGAAGGGGATGGCGGTGGCGACCGCGGCCGCGGTCAGCGCGCCCTCGTTCCAGCCAGTCAGCGCCAGCCAAGTGACCGAGACCACGAGGCCCGCATTGAGCAAGAAGAGGGTCGACCACATATAGGTGAACACCCGCATGAGCTTCCGGAAGCTGATGGCGTGGTCATCGATGGAATCGGCCACGTAGCGGTCCTCGTGCCCGCCGGTGGAGAAGGTCTTGAGCGTCTGGATATTGGTGTAGCTGTCCACGATCCGGCCAGTCATCACCGACTTGCTCTCCGAGAGCTCCTCGGAATAGCGGGCAATCAGCGGCATGGTGATGGAAAACAGCACCGCATAGAGCAGCAGCCAGACCCCGATGGGCACCAGCAGGACCGGATCGAGCTGGGCCAGCACGATGATGGCCACGACGACGAAGACCAGGGCATACCAGGCAGCATCGATGGTGAGGTTGACCCCGATCTCGATGGCTTCGCCGGCCTGGATGATCTTGTTGGCGACGCGGCCGGCAAAGTCGTTCTGGAAGAAGGTCCAGCTCTGGCGGATGACGTGCCAATGGCTCTGCCAGCGGACCAGGTCCACCAGGTTGGGCACGATGGCGTGGTTGCGGATCAGCGTATCGAGCAGAAAGGTGAGCGGGCGCACCAGAACGACGACGACGATCATCCAGAGGAAGGTCTGGCCGTGGCTGGTGAAGATGTCGCCGGGATTGGTAGTGGCCAGCATGCCGACGATGAGGCCGACAAAGACCGGCATCAGCGCATCGGCAATGGAGCCGATCGACACGAGCAGGATGCGGATGATGAAGGCGGCGCGAAACTGGCCGATGAAGTAGCCGACAAATGGCCGGAGGCCCATGGGCGGCTGCCGGTTTTCGGCAAGCGCGGTGGGCGAATAAAGATGGTCGAAATAGGAAATGACGCGGTTGAACATTTTGAGCTCATTTTTGAGCCGCGCCTGACAGAGGGTTCTGGTCTCGGGTCAGGTTCGGTGACGATCGGAGGGTTTGGACTTGCGGCGCGTACCGGGGTTCGGGTTGCCGTTGGCTCGGATCGTGATGATGTCACCCATCTGGGTTCTCCTTTGGTTGGTTGGGTCTGCGTTCTTCCTTCTCCCCTTGAGGGAGAAGGTGCCCGAAGGGCGGATGAGGGGTGCTGCGCCTTCCCCCGACATTGAAGCATGGGGTGGCGCAGCACCCCTCACCCTGTCATTTTCTGCTGAACGCAGAAAATGTCGTCCCTCTCCCTCAAGGGGAGAGGGTAGAAAGAGCCTACTGCGCCGCCTCTTCGGGCTGGTCGGCGTCGATGAAGCCGCCGGACTGGCGGTGCCAGAGCTGGCTGTAGATGCCGCCGCTGTCGACGAGCTGGGCATGGGGGCCGGTTTCGACCACGCGGCCTTTGTCCAGCACCACCAGCCGGTCCATCATGGCGATGGTGGAGAGGCGGTGGGCGATGGCGATGACGGTCTTGCCCTTCATCAGCAGCTGCAGCTGGCCCTGGATGGCGGCTTCGACCTCGGAATCGAGGGCGGAGGTCGCTTCGTCCAGCACCAGGATGGGCGCATTCTTGAGCAGGACGCGGGCAATGGCGATGCGCTGACGCTGGCCGCCGGACAGCTTGACGCCGCGTTCGCCGACATGGGCATCAAAGCCCTTACGGCCCTTGGCGTCGCTGAGCCCGGCAATGAAGTCCGTCGCCTCCGCCAGATCGGCCGCCTCGCGCATCATCGCCTCGGTCGCGTCGGGGCGGCCATAGAGGATGTTGTCGCGCACCGAACGATGCAGCAGCGAGGTATCCTGCGTGACGACGCCGATATTGGCGCGCAGGCTATCCTGGGTGACCTGGGCGATGTCGTGCCCGTCGATCAGGATCTTGCCATCGGCACGGTCGTAGAAGCGCAGCAGCAGGTTGACGATGGTCGACTTGCCGGCGCCGGAGCGGCCGACGAGGCCGATCTTCTCGCCGGGACGGATATGCAGGTTGAGATTGTCGATCACCCCGGCAGTCTTGCCGTAGTGGAAGGAGACATTCTCGAACTTGATGTCGCCCTTGACCTCGGGCAGCGCCTTGGCCCCGGGCGCGTCGGAGACGACGCGGGAAACCGAGAGCGAGGAGATGCCGTCGCGCACCGTGCCGATATTCTCGAACAGCGAGGACATTTCCCACATGACCCACTGACTCATGCCCTGGAAGCGCATGACGAGGCCGAGCGAGACGGCCAACGCGCCGGGCGTCATCAACTCATTGAGCCAGAGCCAGATGCCGGTCGCCGCCACCGCGAAGAGCAGCAGGGCATTGGACCACAGCACCGAGACGTTCAGCACGCTGAAGAGGCGCATCTGCCGGTAGGCGGTGTCGAGGAACTGGTCCATCGCCTCCTTGGCGTATTTCTCCTCACGGTTGGAATGGGAGAAGAGCTTGACGGTGGCGATATTGGTGTAGCTGTCGACGATACGGCCGGTCATCAGCGAACGGGCATCGGCCTGCGCCTCGGAAATCTTGCCCAGGCGCGGGATGAAATAGACCATCATCGACACATAGGCGACGAGCCAGACGAGGAACGGGATGGCCAGGCGCCAATCGGCAGAGGCCGCCAGGATCACGGCGCCGGTGAAGTACACGACGACATAGACCAGCATGTCGAGCAGCTTCATGACCACTTCGCGCACGGCGAGCGAGGTCTGCATCAGCTTGGCGCCGATGCGGCCGGCGAACTCATCCTGGAAATAGCTCATAGACTGACGGATGAGGTAGCGATGGCTCATCCAGCGGATGCGCTGGGGGAAGTTGCCCAGCAGAGTCTGGTGCATGGTGAGCGTGGAGAGTAGCGCAAAGGCGGGCACGACAAAGACAACCATGGCCCCCATGAGCGCCAGCTTCCAGCCATCGGTGGCAAGGAAGGTCTCGCGGTCGGCATCGGCCAGCCAGTTCACCACATCGCCGATGAAACCGAAGACGACGATTTCGCCCACTGCCACGGCGGCGGCGGCAAAGGCCATCAGCGCCAGCCACTTCTTGGCGCCGTGCGAATAGTGCAGGCAGAAGGCCAGCAGGCCCTTGGGGGGCTCTACCGGATCGCCAGCGGGATAGGGATCAAGACGTCGTTCGAACCAACGCAGCATAGAAGTTCACCTAGATGTGCCTGGAGAGCATCGCGCAGACGGCGTCCCGCGTTCCAACTCAGATGGAACAAGGACGAACGGGTCGATGCGATGCCGACCGGGAATATTGGATACCGTGCTCGATACGCCCTCAATTGACGCAGAGGAGCAGCGTGTGCAACCGAAGAAAGCCCCCTCCCCAATGCCGTCCCAATTGGCGTAGAAGAGTGGACCGGAGCGGTCGCAGGCCGATCAGGATACACGAATGCGTCGCGTTTGCTGTTGCGGCGGCGCCACAGTCAATTTCAGACCGACGATTATTTGACGGACAGGTTCATGCGCACCGAAACCGAGCATACCATCTACCTCAAGGACTATACGCCGAGCCCCTACCGGATCGTGTCGGTGGCGCTGGATTTCCGCATCCTGGCGGAGCAGACGCGGGTGCAGGCGCAGCTGACGGTGGAGCCGCGCGAGACGACCGCGCCGGGCACGCCGCTGGTGCTGGACGGGGATGAACTCAACCTCACCTCGATCGCCATTGACGGGCTGCCGCTGGTGCTGTCGGCCTATGCGGCCGATGCCAATGGGCTGACCATCATCGAGCCGCCGCTGCGCCGCTTCGTGCTGGAAACCGAGGTCATGCTGCAGCCCGAGGGCAATACCAAGCTGATGGGGCTCTACCGTTCGAGCGGCACCTGGTGCACGCAATGCGAGCCCGAAGGCTTCCGGCGCATCACCTATTATCTCGACCGGCCGGACAACCTGGCCGTCTTCAAGGTGCGCATGACGGCGCCGCTGGACCTGGCCCCGGTGCTGCTGGCAAATGGCAACCTGGTCGACAAGGGCGATGCCGGCGACGGCATGCACTATGCCGTGTGGGAAGACCCCTTCCCCAAGCCGGCCTATCTCTTCGCGCTGGTGGCGGGCGACCTCGGCTCGATTACCGACAGTTTCACCACCGCCTCGGGCCGCAAGGTAGAGCTGGGCATCTATTGCACCCATGGCAAGGAAGAGCAGTGCCTGTGGGCCATGGACAGCCTCAAGCGCTCCATGGCCTGGGACGAACGCCGCTTCGGCCGCGAATATGACCTCGACATCTTCAACATCGTCGCCGTCTCCGATTTCAACTTCGGCGCGATGGAGAACAAGGGCCTCAACATCTTCAACGACAAGCTGGTCTTCGCCAAGCCGGACACGGCCACCGATGGCGACTATGACGGCATCGAGCGCGTCATCGCGCATGAATATTTCCACAATTGGACTGGCAACAGAATCACTTGCCGGGACTGGTTCCAGCTCTGTCTCAAGGAAGGCCTGACGGTCTATCGCGACCAGGAGTTCACCTCGGACGAGCGCTCGAGAGCGGTCAAGCGCATCTCGGACGTGGCCATGCTGCGCCGTGCGCAGTTTCCCGAGGATGGCGGCCCGCTGGCCCATCCGCCGCGGCCGGACCAGTATCGCGAGATCAACAACTTCTACACGACCACGGTCTACGAGAAGGGCGCCGAGATCGTGCGCATGCTGGCAACGCTGCTGGGCGAGGCCGGCTTCCGCAAGGGCATGGATCTCTATTTCGAGCGCCATGACGGCGAGGCCACGACGATCGAGGCGTTCCTTGCCGCCTTCGCGGATGCCAATGGCGTCAATCTCGACCAGTTCAAGACCTGGTACCTGCAGGCCGGCACGCCGCGGCTGAGCGTGGATGAGAGCTACGACGCAGCGGCGCAGACCTATACGCTCAAACTGAAGCAGGAGACGCCGCCGACGCCGGGCCAGCCGAGCAAGGAGGCGCTGGTGGTGCCGATCAAGTTCGGCCTGCTCGGCCCCAATGGCAGCCCGATGGGCTGGAGCGGGGTCAGCGGCGCCGAAGTGCGGGACGACATGATCGTGCTCGACGGCCCCAGTGCCGAAGTCACCTTTACGGGCATTGCCAACCGGCCGGTGCCATCGCTGCTGCGCGGCTTTTCCGCGCCGGTCATCCTCGAGAGCAGGGCGAGCCAGGCCGACCAGCTGTTCCTGGCGCGGCATGACAGCGACCCGTTCAACCGCTGGCAGGCGCTGCAGGATGTCGGCATGGACCTGGCGGTGGCCGCGGTCGGTGGCACGGCCTGGAGCCAGGAGTCGATCACGGCATTGAGCCAGGCCATGGCCGATACGCTGGCCAGCACGGAGCTGGACGACGCCTTCAAGGCACTGGCGCTAGCCCTGCCCGACGAGTCGCTGATCGGCCGGACCATTGGCAAGGATATCGATCCATCGGCCATTCACGCAGTGCGGGACCAACTGCTCAAGGCGGTGTTCGAGCCGCTGGCCATGGAATTGCTGGCGGCCTATCGCGCCCTGACCAGCGCCGCGCCTTACGCGCCCGACCCGGCCAGCACCGGACGGCGGGCATTGCGCAACCGGCTGCTGAGCCTGCTGGTCGCGAGCGAAGCGGCGGGTGCCTCCGGGCTGGCAGCGCAGCAATATGCGCAGGCGAGCAACATGACCGACCGGCTGGCCGCGCTGGCGGCTTCGGCATCCGCGGGCACGGCGGAGGCCCCGGCCATGCTGGCGGATTTCCGGACCCGGTTCGGCGCCGATCCGCTGGTGCTGGACAAGTGGCTGACGGTGACCGCCGCGGCGCCGCGGGACGGGGTGATCGAGGATATGAAGGGCATCCTGGACGATCCCGGCTTCCCCAAGACCAATCCCAACCGGCTGCGCGCGCTGGTGGGCACCTTTGCCATGAGCAACCCGACGCAGTTTGCGCGGGCCGATGGCGCCGGCTTCCGCTTCGTCGCCGATTTCGTCGCCGAGGTGGACAAGATCAACCCGCAGGTGGCTGCCCGCGTGCTGACCGGTTTCCGCATCTGGCCCATGCTGGAAAGCGGCCGCCGCGATGCCGCCAAGGCGGCGCTGACGGGGTTGCAGAACAGCGGCACGCTGAGCCGGAATACGGGCGATATCCTGTCGCGCATGCTGGCGGGGTAGGGGCGGCTGCACCTGAGCAAACCGGCAGAGTCTCAGTCGACACCCTCCCCCTTGTGGGGAGGGGCCAGGGTTTGGCCCGATATCCGGGCTCTCGCCCCCCTCCCAACCTCCACCATCAAGGGGGACGTGCTGTTCGGTGGGTGTGACTGCATCCTGCCCTCCCGGCCAAACGCCCGCCGCCGTTGGAAGAATTTTTCTTCACCCGCTAAGTGATTCTGCCGACTCGTGATTTTGCCGGAACGGGGCTCGCGCCCGCATGGGCGGGGCTGGACACCAGAGTCCGGCTGATTCATTGTTCGTTAAGGGCAAATCGGGCGGGTCCAAAACCCACAAAATCGGGAGAATACCATGCGGTCGGCGGAGGCATCCGGCGCCAGCGTTACCGGATTCGGCGCGGGCAAAGGCAAGGCAGATACGCACCGTCGGGATGACAGTGGCCTAGCACAGGTCGCCCATCCGTGTCGCCCCGGCGTGTCGCCCATTACCATTGCCGTGGCCCTGACCGCGCTGCTCTGCGCCACGCTGTTCGTGATCTATGACACGGCCCGCACCTTTGACGATGCCCGGCGCGAACTTGCCGTCATCGGCACGGCGCTGGCATCGGAAATTGCCGAGCTCTCGCCCGTTGAGGCTGGCGCCGTGCTCGCCGCATCGCGCCGCCGCTTCGGGACCGTCACGCGTGCCAGCCTGCTGGGCCCTGACGCCGCCGCGCCGGCACCGCTGATGGCCAGCCTGATCGTTCCGGCCGAGCCGCATGGCGTGCTGGCCCTCGAAACCGAGCAGAGCCAGGCCTGGACGGGCGTAATGCAGCGCGGCGGGGCGGTCTTTGCGCTGGCGGGGCTGATGACGCTGCTGGCGTCGCGCCGGCGCCGCGACATGCCCGACCTGATGCAGCGGCACAATTTCAGCACGCTGGCCTCGGCCATTCCGCTGGGCGTCGCCTGCTGGACCAAGGCGGGCAAGCTGATCGTCTGCAACGAGCAATACCGCAACCGGCTGCAGCTGGGCCAGGGCAGCATGACCTACCAGGACGCGGTGAAACGGCTCAGCATGGGCGGCTATATCAAGCTGATCAACGACGATGACGGCAGCCGGGTGCTGGAGCTGCATCGCGAGGATGGCTCGTGCCTGCTGATCGACGAGCGACCGCTGGGCCATGGCGCCTTCATGACGCTGGTCAGCGACGTCACAGAGGCACGCCGCGCCGATACGATGCTGCATGCCATCCGCCAGGAACAGCGCCTACTGGCCCGGCGCTATCACGAGGAAAAGCTCAAGGCAGAGGCGGCGAGCCGGTCCAAGACCAATTTCCTGGCCCATCTCAGCCACGATATCCGCACCCCGCTCAACCACATTATCGGCTTTGCCGAACTGATGCGGCACCAGACCTATGGTCCGCTGGGCGATGCGCGCTATGCCGACTATGTGCAGTCGATCAAGACTTCGGGCGAGCATCTGCTGGCATCCTTCGCCACCATCCTCGACCTGGCGGAGCTGGAAAGCGGGCAGAAGTCGCTGCGCAGCGAGCCGGTGGCGGTGGACGAAGTGCTCGACAGCGTGCTGGAGCGCTTCCGGGCGCAGGCGACGCGGGCGGGGCTGACATTCGTGCTGGACGCACCCTGCGGCGCCGTGGTGCTGGGCGACCGGCTGGGTCTGGTGCGCATGGTGGGCAATATCGTGGAGAATGCGCTGCGCTTCACCCCCGGCGGCGGGCGCATCACGCTGGCGGCCTTTGCGGCGCGCGATGGCGTGGTGATCGAAGTCACCGATACGGGCATCGGCATGGACGAGGAACGTCTCGCCAGCCTGTCGCAACCCTTCGCACTGGGCGACGCGACCTTTACCCGCGAGGGCGTCGGGCCCGGGCTGGGCATTTCCATCTCCCGCGCCATTGCCGAACTCAGCGGCGGACATCTGGCCATCGATTCCAGCCCGACGCTGGGAACCACCGTGGCCATATCCCTGCCGCTGGGCGCGGAAAGCGTCCGGGTCGCGGCTTAGCACTTCACCTAGGGTGCTAGAGCCCCCGCGCCTTCTCGTACCATTTCGCCGCGGCGGAGCTGACTTCGCTGCGCATCTGGACCAGATCCAGTTCCAGCCGGGTGAAATCGGGATAGTGCGTCAGGCCGGCCAGCAATTCCTTGAAGGCGGAGGTCCAGGCCTCGTCCTTGAACGGGCTGATCAGCGCCGAGCTCATCACCTGCAGCACGGTGGAATAGGTTTCGTGGATTTCGGCCAGCCTTGCGCCTTCGGGCACGAGGCCGGTCTCGCCCAGCCGGGCGAGGACGCGGGTGGTCAAAGCCTGCGGCAGGCCGATGGTGGCGCCGGCGACCAGCTGGGCCGACTGGGCCATGAATTCGAGATCGACCAGACCGCCCTCGGTGAGCTTGAGATCGAAGGGGTGGCGCGCCGGGCGCTCCTTGGCCATCAGGGCGCGCATGGAGACGACGTCATCGATGGTCTTGGCGACGTCGCGCGTGCGCGACATGACTTCGGCAATGGCCGCATCGACCTCGTAGCCGAAGCCGGCATCGGCGGCGATGACGCGGGCCCGGCTCAGCGCCAGATGTTCCCAGGTCCAGGCATTATCGCGGTGATAGGCGCGGAAGCCTGTCAGGCTCGTCGCCAGCGGGCCGGCATTGCCCGAGGGCCGCAGCCGCATGTCGGCCTCGTAGAGCACGCCCTCGGCGGTGGGTGAGGTGACGGCTGCCACCAGGCGCTGGGTGAGGCGGGTATAGTAGTGATTGGTGCTCAACGGCTTGTCGCCATCGGACTCAGTGTCGGGGGCGTCGTAGAGCAGGATGAAATCGAGGTCCGACGTCGCCGTCATTTCGCGGCTGGCCATCTTGCCGAAGGCCAGCAGGGCTACGCGCCCGCCGGCCAGCTTGCCATGGCGGCGCTCGAATTCAGCGCTGACGCTGTCGAGCAGGCGGTGCACCAGGGTTTCGGCGAGGGCGGTGAACTGCTCCCCTGCCCCGGTGGCGCTGACCGTGCCGGAGAGCAGGCCGGCGGCGACGAGGAATTTCTGCTCCTGCCCGATGATGCGGGCGCGGTCGATGATTTCCTCGTAGGAGCGGGAATCGGCGAGGAAGGCGTCCACCTTGGCGATGAGCACGTCGCGGTGGGTCACCTCATTGGCGAAGGCCGGATCGATCAGGCCATCCATGACATGGGCGCGGTGGATGACCGCTTCGGACATGCGCGGCGCCGAGGCCATGAGCTGGACCAATAGCGTGCGCAGGCTGGCATGGCTGCGCAGCAGGGCGAAGAGCTGTACGCCGGTGGGCAGGCGCGACAGGAAATTGTCGAACTTGGCCATGGCCTCGTCGGCATTGCCCGCGGCGCCCAGCGTGGTCAGCAGGGCCGGCAGCAGCTCGGTGAGATGGGCGCGGGCGGCCGCGGCGCTGGTGGCGGGATAGCTGCCATAGTGCCACTTGCGCACCGTGGCGATGGCCTTGGACGGGTCGGCGAAGCCCATGGCGCTCAGCGTCTCCACCGTGCCGGGATCGTCGTCGCTGCCGGTAAAGACGAGATTGCCCTCGCCGCTGCCCAGCGTTTCGCCTTCGGTGAAGAGCTCGGAATAGTAACCGACCACCCGCTCGAGCGCGGCGCGATAGTCCGATTCAAAGCGGCGCAGGTTGGGTTCACCCATCAGCCGGCCGATGACGGCGACATCCTCGGGCGCGGCGGGCATGACATGGGTCTGCTCGTCGCGCAGCATCTGCAGCCGGTTCTCGACGGCCCGCAGATACCAGTAGGTCTGGGTCAGCTCGGTTGCCGCCTTGGGAGTGATCCAGTTGGCATCGGCCAGAGCCGCCAGGGCGTGGGCGGTGGGCTTGACGCGCAGCGACTTGTCGCGGCCGCCGGCAATGAGCTGCTGGGTCTGGGTAAAGAACTCGATCTCGCGGATGCCGCCGCGGCCGAGCTTGACGTTGTGGCCCTCGACCCGGATATCGCCGACATTCTTGGAAATGTTGATCTGCCGCTTCATGGCCTGGATATCGGCGATGGTGGCGAAGTCGAGATGCTTGCGCCAGACATAGGGCGCCAGTTCGCGCAGGAAGGCCTCGCCCACCCGCAGGTCGCCGGCGCAGGCGCGGGCCTTGATCCAGGCAGCGCGTTCCCAGTTCTGGCCGCGCACTTCGTAATAGGCGAGCGCTGCCTCGAAGGAGAGCGCGACCGGGGTCGAGCCGGGATCGGGACGCAGGCGCAGGTCGGTGCGGAACACATAGCCGTGGGCCTGGCGGTCTTCCATCAGGCCGACCAGCTTCTGCACCATGCGGGAATAGAATTTCGTTGCCTCGCCGGGGTCGGCGAGCACGCCCTTTTCGAGGTCGTAGAAGGCGACGATATCGATGTCGGACGAGTAGTTGAGCTCCTGCCCGCCATGCTTGCCCAGCGCGAAGATGGCCAGGCCCGAACGGGCGGCCGTCGCCTCGCTGGCAGGAATGGCCAGCTGGCCGCGCTCGGCGGCCTGGCGCATCAGCAGGTTGAGCGCGGCGTCGAGCGCGGCGTCGGCCAGATCGGACAGGGCTGCGGTGGCCTGTGCCGTCGTCCAGGCGCCCCCGGCTTCAGCCAGGGCCGCCAGCAGCGCCGTCCGGCCCTTGGCGATGCGCAGCACCGGCGCCAGAGCGTCCTCGCTGGCCGCGGTGCGGCCGAGGGTTTCGACAATGTCGATTATGTCGGTGAAGGCGCCGTCGGCGCTGTCGGAAAGCGTGGCGGCCAACCAGTCGGGATTGGCCTGGGCCAGGGCAAGCAGATAGGGCGCTGCTTCCAGCAACGGGCCAAGCGTGAGCGATGCTGCAGCCAGAATCCTCTGTTGCTCAGCGGGAAGTTCGTCCAGCCAGGCACTGAAACGCGGCGTCTCGATGGGCGGCAGTGCGTGGAGCTTGATGACCATGAGCGAGGATTAGCGTGGCCGTGGGATGGGAGCAAGGTGGCCTTCCCTTCTCTCCCTGAGGGAGAAGGTGCCCGAAGGGCGGATGAGGGGGTCGCCCCCCACCTAACCTCCCCCTGGTAGGGGGGAGGAATCCCTCCGGCGTTTATCGCAGACAGTGCCACAAGCCGGATCCGCCCCTCCCCCTACCAGGGGGAGGCTGGGTGGGGGTCTTCCTGCTACGCCCCCGGCAGGTCGATCACCGCCCTGACGCCCGGCGCATTGTCTTCGATGCGGAAGGTGCCGCCATGGAGGCGTGTCACGGCGTCGACCAGTGACAGGCCCAGGCCGGAGCCGGGCTCGGAGCGGCTTTTTTCGAGGCGGACGAAGCGTTCGAGCACGCGCTTGCGGTCCTCCTCGGCGATGCCGGGGCCGTTGTCGGCGACTTCGATGAGCACGCGGCCGTCGTGCTGGCGCAGGCCGACGGTGATGCGCCCCTGCCCTTCCCCTTCGGGCTTGGCATATTTGACGGCATTTTCCAGCAGGTTGACCATGGCCTGGCCGATCAGCTCGCGATTGGCATGCAGGTGCACGCCTTCGACAATGGCAGTCTCCACCTCGATGCCCTCATCTTCGGCGACGGGGCCATAGAGTTCGGCCACATCGGCGACGACGGCGCTGACATCGACGTCGCTGAGGGCGCCGGAGGGGGCCCCCGCTTCAGCCCGGGCGATCATCAGCAGGGCGTTGAAGGTCTGGATCAGCCGGTCGCTCTCGGCAATGGTGGTTTCGAGCGCCTGGCGGCGGGCTTCGTCGTCAGCCCCATCACGCAGGGCGGATTCGGCCTGGTTGCGCAACCGGGTCAGCGGCGTCTTGAGGTCATGCGCGACATTGTCGGTGACCTGCTTGAGGCCCTGCAGCAATTGCTCGATGCGATCGAGCATGGCGTTGAGATTGGTGGCGAGGCCATCGAATTCGTCATTGCGGCGGGTCACCGGGACGCGCTCGGAGAGATTGCCCGACATGATCTTGGTCGAGGTATCGCGGATCGTGTCGATGCGCTTGAGCACGCGGCGCGCGGTGACGCCGCCAGCAATGATGGAAAAGAGGATGATGCCGAGCACGCCGAACAGGAAGCTCTGCACGATGATAGCCGAAAAGCCGCGGCGTTCGACCACGTCGCGGCCGACAACGAGCCGCATGCCATTGCTCAGCTCCACCGAACGGACCACGGCAAAGCCGGATTTTTCCGGCCGTGGCGGAGCGTTCTCGTCGGGCGGATCGATGAAGGGGTTGGCGCGCTCATAGTCGAAGCTGTGGATGCCCGGCTCGATCAGCACATTGGCGGGAATGTCGGTGACATTGCCGAGCAGGTATTGCCCGCTGGCGTCGCCCAGATAATAGACGCCCGGCCCCGGCGCGCGGGAAATCCGCTCCAGCGCAAAGGCCAGGGCCCGCACGCCCTGATTGGCATCGATGCGCTGGAAGACGCGGACCTCGCGGTCGATGTCATCGGCCTGCTGGCGCTGGATCAGCACGCTGGACTGCCAGGTGATGAAGGCCAGCAGCAGGATGGCGAACAGCGAAAAGATCAGGATGAACGTCGCCGTCAGCCTGACCGTGGAGGTGCGCCAGAGTTGCAGGAAGCGGTTCAAGGCCTACTCGCGGATCATGTAGCCGGCGCCGCGCACGGTGTGCAGCAGCGGGGAAGCGTGGCCCTTGTCGATCTTGGAGCGCAGGCGCGACATGTGCACGTCGATGACATTGGTCTGGGGATCGAAGTGATAGTCCCAGACATTTTCGAGCAGCATGGTGCGGGTCACCACCTTGCCGGCATTCTTCATCAGATATTCGAGCAGGCGAAATTCGCGCGGCTGCAGCAGGATGGTCTCGCCGTCGCGCTCGACCTTGCGGGAGAGCCGGTCGAGCGCCAGCCCGCCCACCTGGTAGCTGGTGGCCGCTTCGGAGGGGCTGGAGCGGCGGGCCAGCACTTCGACCCGGGCGAGCAGCTCGGTGAAGGCATAGGGCTTGGTGAGATAGTCGTCGCCACCGGCGCGCAGCCCGGTGACCCGGTCGTCCACTTCGCCCAGGGCGGAAAGGATGAGCACCGGGGTCTTGTCGTCCTCGGCGCGCAGCGACTCGACGATGGAGAGGCCGTCGCGGCGGGGCAGCATGCGATCGACGATGAGCACGTCGTAATCCATGCCCGAAGCCATGGCATAGCCAGTTTCGCCATCGGCGGCGTGGTGGGTGATGTGTCCGGCCTCGTCGAGGGCCTGGATCAGGTAGCTCGCGGCCTCGCGATCATCTTCGATCAGCAAAATCTTCACCGCGACGCTCCATTCAACGCATTAGAAACGGCCCCGGGGCGAACCCCGGGGCCTGCTTGTACTACTCGCTCAGCGGCAGGCCAATGAAGGTGTCATTGCCGTCACGGCTGGCCTTGACCAGGGCGGTGTTCCGCCCCTGCGCCTTGACTGCATCGAGGGCTGCCTCGAACTCCTCGACCGTGTTCACCGGGGTGTTGTTGACCTCGAGGATCGCGTCACCAACGGCAAGGCCCTTTTCGGCCGCAGCCGATTCAGGATCGACATTCTGGATCAGCAGACCGCCCGAACCGTCAGCATTGGGCACCAGGGTCAGGCCAACGCTGGATTCTTCCGGCAGCGGAGCCTCGGGGACCGGCGGCTGGGCCGGATCGGCCTGGGCAGCGGCTTCCTCGTTCAGCGTACCGAGCTGGACCGAGAGCGTGGTCTCGGCGCCATCGCGCCAGACGGTCAGCTCGACGGTCGAGTCGGGGGACTTGCCGGCAATGGTGCGGCTGAGGTCCAGCGCGTCATCGATCGGGTCGCCGTCAACGGCGGTGATGATATCGCCCGACTTGACGCCGGCCGGACCGGCCGGGCCGTCCTCGGCCACGTTGCTGACAATGGCGCCCTTGGCTTCCGCCAGGCCCGCACCATCGGCGATGTCACGGTTCACGTCCTGGATGCCGACGCCGAGATAGCCGCGGGTGACCGAGCCATCTTCGATGAGCTGCTGGACGATGCCCTTGACGGTGGCCGCCGGGATGGCGAAGGCGATGCCGACATTGCCGCCATTGGGCGAATAGATGGCGGTATTGACGCCAACCACTTCACCCTTGGTGTTGAAGGCCGGGCCGCCGGAATTGCCGGTATTCACGGCCGCGTCGATCTGCAGGAAATCGCCATAGTTGGAGCCGCCGATATTGCGGCCGGAACCGGAGATGACGCCCACGGTGACGGTGCCGCCAAGGCCGAAGGGATTGCCCACGGCAACCACCCAGTCGCCAACGCGGCTGGATTCGGTCTCGAAGTTGACGAAAGGCAGGTCGGTGCCTTCGATCTTGACCACGGCCAGATCGGTGCGCTCGTCGGTGCCGACGATCTCGGCTTCCTGCTCGGTGCCGTCATCGAACACGACGGTAACCTTGGTGGCATTCTCGACGACGTGATTGTTGGTGACGATATAGCCGTCAGCCGAAATCACGAAGCCCGAGCCTGCCGCCATGAACTGGCGGGGGGAAGGTTCCTGGCCGCCACGGGGGCCCTGCTGGCCGAACTGGTCACCGAACTGGTCGAAGAAGTCCCGGAAGGGATGGCCTTCAGGCAGGTCGGGAAAATCGAAATTGAACTCCCGGCCGCCGCCGCGCTGCATGGCGCGCGGGCTTTCCTCGGCCTCGACGAGGATGGACACCACGGCCGGCTTGACCGCTTCCACAAGCTCGGCAAAGCCGGCCTGGGGCTGGACAGCCTCTGGAACGACGATCTGGGCAGCGTTCTGCACCTGGGCAGTGGCCGTCTGGCCAGTCATGACAAAGGCGGTTGAAACTCCGCCGATACCAACCAGCAGCGCCAGGGCAGAGGCCCCGAGCCAGCGGCTGGTACGCTTCAGAATGGTCGAGCGCATATAAATCTCCTTCGCAAGCCCTCAACAGCTTGTGGGGGCTAGATATGGAACGAGTGAGCTTTCTGCGAGGTTGCGCCAACATTAAACCTTGGCAATGTTGGCGGCGGGAATGGGGCAGACCGGCGCTGCGACTGGGGTAGGAAACCTCTCGCGTTTACGGCAGAGGGGACCACGCGAAAGCGTGGTGGAGAGGGGTACAGCAGGCGCAGGCAGGGGCGGTCATGCACACCGTCGTGCCAGCGGCTCCCCCTCCACCGCCTAAGGCGGTCCCCCTCCCCCGCAGGCGGGGGAGGTTGGGCGTCGAGCGTAGGGGCTACTTCAGCTCGTCCAAAGCCGCCTGCTCTTCGGCACTCAAACCCGATTCGACCGTCCGCCGCTTGCGGCCGACCACAAACAGCGTGCCCAGCCCCGCGATCAGCAAGACCGGTGCGGCGACCCACAGCAGAATGGTGTGGCCCCCTAACCGCGGATTGAGCAGGACATATTCGCCATAGCGGTCGACGAGGAACTGACGCACCGCCTCGTCGCTGTCGCCGGCCACCAGCCGCTCGCGCACCAGCACGCGCAGGTCCTTGGCGAGGTCGGCGTCACTGTCGTCGATCGACTGGTTCTGGCAGACGAGGCAGCGCAGGCCGGCCGAGATGTCGCGGGCGCGCTGTTCCAGCACCGGATCGGGCAGGATCTCGTCGGGGCTGAGGGCTGCGACGGGGGCGGCCAGCAGCAGGGCGATCAGCAGCGCGCGCAGCCAGGTCATTGCGCGGCCTCCGTGACGGGCCGGGCGGCACGGCGCGGGGCACCGACGCGCAGCTTGCGGTCAGTCAGCGACAGGATCCCTGCCAGCGCCATCAGCAGCGTGCCCAGCCAGATCAGGGTGATATAGGGCTTGTGCCAGACGCGGATGACATGGGTGTCATCCAGCGGCTCGCCGAGCTGCAGGTAGAGCTGGGAGAAGCCATAGGTCTCGATGGCGGCTTCGGTGGTGGGCATGCCGCTGGCGACATAGCTGCGGCGATCGGCCAGCATCTGTCGCGTGCCGCCGCCGGGTGCCGTGACGGTGAAGCTGCCCTGGTCGGAGATATAGTTGGGGCCCTGCACCTGCTGGAAATCGTCGAAGGCGATGGTGTAGCCGGACAGGGCCGCGCTCTCGCCAGGATTGAGCGTGGTGACCAGCTCGGTCTCCCAGGCGGTGGTGGCGACAATGCCCAGGACGGTGACGCCGACGCCGAAATGCGCGATGGCGGTGGACCAGGCCGAGCGTGGCAGGCCGATCAGCCGGCGCATGCTTTCCCCGAAAGGAATACGGAACAGCTTGCTGCGGTCGACCAGTTCGGCAATGGCGCCGAAGCTGACCCAGAAGCCGAGCAGCAGGCCCAGCGGGGCCAGCGAGATGGAGACCCCGCCCAGCGCCGAGACCAGGATGGTGACAAAGATTGCCAGGGCCGCCGCGCCGATCAGCCGCTGGGCGGCGCTGACGATGTCGGCGCGCTTCCAGGCCAGCAGTGGCCCGAAGGGCAGCACCAGCAGCAGCGGCGCCATCAGCGCCCCGAATGTGAGATTGAAGAAGGGTGCGCCGACCGAAATGCTGGTGCCGGTCAGGGCATCGAGCAGCAGCGGATAGAGCGTGCCGACCAGTACCGCACCCACCGCGGTGGCGAGGAACAGGTTGTTGAGGATCAGCGCCCCCTCGCGACTGACCGGCGCGAAGAGACCGCCCTGGCGCAGTGCGGCGGCGCGCAAAGCGAAGAGGAAGAAAGCGCCGCCGATGACAATGGCCAGCAGGGTCAGGATGACGAGGCCGCGCGTGGGATCGCTGGCAAAGGTATGGACCGAGGTCAGGATGCCCGAGCGCACGAGGAAGGTGCCGAGCAGCGACAGCGAGAAGGTGATGATGGACAGAAAGATCGTCCAGATCTTGAGCGCGTTGCGCTTTTCCATCACCAGCGCCGAATGCAGCAGCGCCGTGCCAGCCAGCCAGGGCATGAAGCTGGCATTTTCCACCGGGTCCCAGAACCACCAGCCGCCCCAGCCGAGCTCGTAATAGGCCCAGTAGGAGCCCATGGCGATGCCCAGGGTCAGGAAAGTCCAGCTCAGCATGGCCCAGGGCCGCACCCAGCGCGCCCAGGCCTGGTCGATACGGCCCGAGATCAGCGCGGCAATGGCGAAGGAAAAGCAGATCGAGAAGCCGACATAGCCGGCATAGAGCAGCGGCGGATGGATGGCGAGGCCGATATCCTGCAGCACCGGATTGAGGTCATTGCCCTCGATGGGCGCCGGGATGAGGCGGGCAAAGGGATTGGAGGTGAACAGCGTGAAGCCGGCAAAGGCCGCCGTCAGCAGGCTCTGCGTCGCCAGCACCAGCGCCAGCAGGTCGCCCGGCAGGCGGCGACCGAAGGCGGCGACCATGGCGCCGAAGGCGACGAGGATGAAGATCCACAGCACCATGGAGCCTTCATGATTGCCCCAGACGCCGGAGATCTTGAAGATCAGCGGCTTGAGCGAATGGGAATTGCTGGCCGCCAGCAGCAGGCTGAAATCGGAGGCGATGAAGGCCTGGATCAGCGCCGCAAAGGCCACCGCCACCAGCACGAATTGCAGCACGGCGCCCTGGCTCAGCACCAGCGCGATGCGCTGTCCGGAGCGCCAGAAGGTGTAGCCGCCGACGGTGGAGACCACGGCAATGGCAAAGGCCAGGATGAGGGCGAAATGGCCGAGTTCGATGCTCATGGGTGTTCTCCACCTCTCCCTTTGGGGGAGAGGTCGGCCCTCTTGGGCCGGGTGAGGGGGCCTTCCCCCGACACCTCACCCAGTAAAGGCCCCCTCACACGGCGCGGTTGCGCCGACCTCTCCCCCGAAGGGAGAGGTGAAGGAGTGCCTTGCCCGCAAAACCCCGTCACTGCCCCGCCTCCGGCCGCCATTCGCCGCTGGCCTTGAGGGCGTCGACGACTTCCTTGGGGATGTAGTTCTCGTCATGCTTGGCCAGCACATTGGTTGCGATGAACGAACCATCGGGGCCAAGGCTGCCCTCGGCGACGACGCCCTGCCCTTCGCGGAACAGGTCGGGCAGGATGCCGGTATAGCGCGCTGCAACCTCCTGGGCGCCGTCGGTCACGACAAAGCTGTTGTCCTGCCCGTCGCGTATCCAGGAGCCATCCTTGACGAGGCCCCCGAGCCGGATCGGCTGGCCGGCGGCGACCTCGCGGGCGATGACGTCGGAAGGCGAATAGAAGAAGACGATCTGGTCGCGCAGGGCGACCAGCACCAGCGTCGTGGCCAGCGCCAGTACCAAGGCGAGGCCGGCAATGAGCGCGAGCCGCTTCTGCTTGCGCGACCAGCCCTTCTTGCGGATGGCGGATGGCATGCTCATGGCTGGGCTCCATTCAGGGTGAGGCCGGCGCCCAGCGCCAGCGTATCGAGTTCGCCGCGGTCGAAGGCCTGCGGATAGGCAGCCACGGCATCGTCATAGGCGCCCTGGGCGCTGTCGGCATCGCCGAGCACCAGATAGGCGCGCACCAGCTGGGTCCATTCCTCGACGCTGCCGCCCTCGGCGGCGAGCCGTTCGGCAAGGCCGCTGACCATCTGGCCGATCATCTCGGCCTCGGCGTCATTGACCGGCGCCACGCCACCATTCTGCGCCACGGCAAGCCCCTGCTGGGCGGCGGCAAGCCAGGGTTCGTCACCTTCCGACAGAGCCAAGGCGGCCTGCCAGGCCTGGGCGGCCTCAGGATATTGCTCGGCGCGGGTCAGCTCGGCCGCGATATAGAGCCGGGAGAGGACATGGGCCGGATCGGCGGCGGCGGCCGCGCGCAACAGGGCCATGGCCTCGGGCGAGCCGGCATCGCCGGCATCGAGCATCAGCGCCTCGGCGAGGCTGGTCTGCAGGTCAGGCGTTGGCGCGCTCAGCTCGATGATGCGGCGATAGGCCCGCGCGGCATCGGCATAGCGGCGCAGTTCGAGATAGGCGGGGGCGATGACGGTCCAGCCGCGCAGATCGTCGGGATTGGCGGTGAGCTGGGCCTCGATGCGGGTGATGGCCGCATCGAGATCGATGGATTGCGCGGCGACCTCGGCCCGGCCGGCCAGCGGCTGGCTGGGCGTGCTGGGGCTGCCGAGCAGGCCATAGAGGCCCAGAGCCAGCACGGCGATGCCGCCGAGGCCTGCGAGCAGTGCCGGGCGGCCGAAGTCGAGGGAATTGCCGGCTACGCGTCCCGCCTCGGCCTTGAGCCGCAGGATTTCGCGCGCCAGCTCGCCGCGCGCGGCCTGCGCTTCGGCCTCGCCCAGCTTGCCTGCGGCCAGATCGGTGTCGATACCGGCCAGCACAAGCCGAAAATGGCTGTTGGCATCGTCCAAATCAGGATCGCTTAAGTTGACCGCGCGCCGGCCGGCTGCGTAGAAAAGCGCAGCGCAGGCAATGGCGGTAATGACAGTGGCGATGAACCAGAAAAGCATGGGCCCTGGACGCTTGACGCCGGCACGCGGCAAGGAAGCGTCATCTATAAGCCCAATGCGGCGAAAAACCACCGAAACACGCATCCTTGAGGCGGACGCATTGCCACAGGCCAGCACCGGGGCATGACCGAGACCCCGATCGACTTCGCCATTATCGGCTCCACGCCTCTGGCCCGCCTCGTGGCGGGATTGCTGGCGTCGGCGCATGGCAAGAGCGTGGTGTTTTCCGGCGAAAGCCAGCCTGGTTATCGCCTGCCACGCGGCATTGACCTGTCGGTGGCGCCGCTGACCCGCCCGCATAGCTGGGCCATGCTGAAGACCGGCCTGCCCGAGACGCTGAAGCTCCTCTCGCGCATCGGCGGACGCGGGGCGTGGTCGCGCGTCGATCCGGTGTTCTTTGCCGGTGGTGCGGCGGGCAAGGAGGCCCTGGCGCATGTGCGGCACATGGCGCTGGCCTTTGGCCATGGCGCCGAGCCGGTGCCGGCGAGCCTGCTGGGCAGCGGACGCGAGGGCCTGCTGCTGCGCGACGCGGTGCTGCTGCACCGGCCGACGCTGGAAGCCGGGCTCGACGCCTGGCTGGTCCAGCACATGGTGCGCCGCCTTGCCGACGACGACCGGCTTGAGGTCCGCGCCGATGGCAGCGCCGAACTGGTAGCGGGCGACGCCCGGATCGCGATCGGGCAGACCCTGCTGGCGGATGATGCAGCCATCATCAGCCACGTGCCGGCCGAGCAGTGGCCCGCCCTGCTCGGCCGGCAGGTGGCCAGCACCATCTTCACCGAGCCGACCCAGGCCATCGTCTCGCCCGTGACCTGCCACCTCGATAGCGGCCTGACCCTGGTGCAGCGCCAGGATCGCGGCATTACCGCCATGGGTCCGGGCAGCATCGATCCGTTCGCCGCCGAGCTGGGCGATCTGCTCGGCGCCAGCCGCGCCTTCCGCCAGGCCGGCCAGTCGAGCTACGAAACGCTGGTCACGGCCGACGCGGCGCCCGCCGTGGGGCGGATCAATGGCGTGGGGCCCGATGTGCTGGCCGGGTTCGGGCCGACGGGCGCCTTCTTCGCCCCGCTCATCGCCCGCTGGCTCTCGGGGACCGCCAGTGCGGCGGAGAGCGCCTGGCTCGGGGCGCGGCTGGTCGACCGCATGACGAGCCCCTCCATGGTTGCCGAGGTGGGCGCGCCATGAGGGACAATCCAAATCGCCTCGGTACAGAAGCCGACCATCTGCTCCAGGGCAGCGCCATCGACCGCAGTCGGCCCCTGCGCTTCCGGCTCAATGGACGGGAGATTTCCGGCTTTGCCGGCGACACGGTGCTGAGCGCCGTGCTGGCATCGGGCATCGACACAGTGGGCAAGCGCGGCGGCGTGCCGCTGGCGCTGTCGGCCCACCATGCGCCAGCCATCACCTTCACCGCCCTGGCCCGCGACCTGCAGCGGGCGCTGCCGATGGAGCGCACGCCCGCCACGGATGGCGCCGACTATGTCACGCTCGGCCGCAGGCAGAAGCGCAGCGCGCTGGCACGGCTGCTGCGGCGCGGCGGCGAGTCGCTGGGCCTCGACCTCGACCAGCCTGACCCGTTGCCCCGGCCCTGGCTGGGCATGCCGGGCGAAGCAGGCCCCGCAACCGACCTGATCGTGGTGGGCGCTGGGGTGGCCGGCATGGCAGCGGCGCTGGCAGCCGCCCGGCGGGGCCGGCGCGTCGTGCTGATCGAGGCGGCGCCCCGGCTGGGCGGGCATGCGCGGCTGTTCGGCACGCAGGAGGGCGAGGAGACGCCCGACCACAATATTGCCCGGCTGGCCGAGCTGATCGGCAAGACCGAGGCGATCACCGTTCTCACAAGCGCCGAGGTCTTCGGCCTGCGGCCGGGCGTGGTGCGGCTGCACCAGGTGGAGGTGCAGGATGGCGCGCCGGCCGGGCGGATCATCGATATCAGGGCGCCCCATATCGTCCTTGCCACCGGCACACTGGAGCTCCTGCCGGTCTTTCCCGGCAACCGGCTGCCAGGCATCATGGGCACGCTCGAAGCCTTTGATCTGGCGCATCATTACGGCGTCTGGGCCGGTGGCTCGGCGCTGTTTGCCACCAGCAGCAGCCCGGCCTACCGCCTCGCCATGCTGGCCAAGGATGCCGGAATCCTCGTGCCCCGCATCATCGATTCGCGGCCGCGGCCGCAGTCGCGCTTCATCGAGTTCTCGAAGGCCTATGGCATCACGCTCGCCTCCGGCACCGTGGCCGCATCGGCAGCCAGGGGGCCGAAGCGGCAGGGCCTGTTGCTGCGACCGCGCCTGGCGATGGAAGGGTTCTCCCAGCCCGAACCGGTGCAGCTGGTGGATCGGGTGATCACCTGCGGCGGCTGGCAGCCGGACCTGACGCTGTGGCACATGGCGGGCGGCGAGAGCGCCTGGAACGCCGCCCATGCGCGGCTCGAGCCCCGCAACGGCCCGCCCGGCATAGCGCTGGCCGGCAGCGCTGCTGGCTGGTTCACCCGGCGCGCCTGCCTTGCAAGTGGCGATGATGCGGTCGACGCCCTGCTGGGCCGCGAGCGCCACCCGATTGACGATCCGCTGATCGATCCGCTCTACGAGACGCCGGACGGCCCCGCGCCGATCGGCGACCTGCCCGAGGCTGACGGGCCGCCGGCCTTTCTCGCTGCCGGCCAGCACTATCTCGACCGGCCCCGCCCGGTGCGGTCGCGCTGGCCGGGCTGGCTGCCCTTCGCGCCGCGGCAGACCGGCTGGTCGCTGGCCGACACGCCCCAGCCGCTGGCCCTTGCCGATATCGTCTCCGGCGTGCAGCTCGGTGCCATTCCGGCATCGAGCGCCGGCATCGTGGCGCAGGAGCGCGTCGCCATGGTGGGGATTGCGGACGCGGACCATGGCGCGGCCGAGCGCCCGGCCACAGCCCTGCCCTTGCCACCACCCTATCTGGCCGGACGTTTTGCCGGGGCCGAGCTCTGGGTGGTGCGGCCCGGTGAAAAGCGGATGCTGGAGCCCGGCACGCTGATCCATGCCGATGCCGACACCACCGACCCGCTGCACGCCATCGGCGTGGTGGTGCGCAATATCAATGGTACGGCGATTGCCCTGGTGGCCGGTGCAATGGGGCAGATGGCCAGCGCGCGCGAGCCGGGACGCGCCATCGGCGTGCAGCTGGTTGCCCCCTATCGCGAGGGCATGGACCTAGCCGCGGCGCTCGGCAGTGGCGCGGGCACGCCTTAGCGTCTCGGCATATTCCGGATTGAAGCGGACTTCGGCCATCTTGATCCCGGCATCGAGCCGCACGCCGGTCGGCGCATCGTCCGGATTCTGCCGGATCAGGTCGAGATTGCGCTGCAGATGGACCTCCAGCGCCTGGCCGGTCTGGCTCCAAGCCTGGTCGAATACCGCATTGAGCGCCAGCGAATCGCGGCATTCGCGGACGGTGGCCAGCAGGTAGACGCCATTGATGGCGGCCAGCATGCGATCCTCGTCGATCCGGTCGCTGCCCTCGCGGCCGCGGCGCATGGCCTGGTTGAGGTCGGACACCACGTCGCGCAGGCGCGGCTCGATCCGGTCGGAAACCTGCTTGGTGATGGCGGCCAGCACCATGGCCCAGCGGCTGCCGCGGCTGAATTCGACATAGCCGGTGAGCGAACGCACCAGGCGGTGGAACCGGTCGAGGCTGCGGCAGATCAGATCGATATCGGCGAAGGGCCCGCTCGGCTGCAGCATGAACAGCTGGTTCTGCGCATGCGCCAGCATGGCGTCGATCACCGGGCTGAAGCCCATGCGGATGACCGCCGCTTCGGTGGCATTGCCGGAGATGCGGATGATCGTGGTGATCAGTCTTGTCGGATTGGACACCTGGCCGATGGCGACATGGAACAACAGGGCGGCCAGCGCCTGGTCCTTGAGCGGCATGGATTGCAGCGCCGTGCCCAGGGCCGCATCCTCGGTAATGGCATTGAGCGCCTTGCCGAAGGCGATCGCCTTGACCAGGAGCGCGCGGCTGCGCAGCGCCATCATGATGGCCGGCAAGGCATCGCGGGCATCGGTGCTGCCCAGGGTGGCGCGCAGGCGCCGATCCCTGTCCGGATCGGCGGCGGCGGCCTCGATACCCTCCTTCATGCGCTGCAGGATCTGCGGCATGGCGGCTTCGGTGTCGGCGACCGAGAAGGTGCCGGCGGCAATGGCTTCGGCCGGGATCAGGTCGGCGCAGAGATCGCGATGGACCCAGGTCCAGGCGGCATCCGCATGGGCGCGCGAAATCGAACCGGCGAACGGAAACTGCACCGGATCCTGGACAACAACCATGTCCAGAAGTCCCGCAAACGGGCGGCCGGCGGCGCGGCTCGCCCGGCGGGTCGAGGCAGTGGCTGGCGTGTCGGAATGATGGGCAGCTTGAGACATCGGCGCAGGGGGGTTGGGATACTTACCGCCAAAGCCTATAGGCCGTTGGTAAACAATCCATATCCGCTACGCCTGGCTATTGCGTCAGGCTGCGCCCTGCACCACTGCCCAGTTGCCGTTCTGCTCGCGGCAGGCCGTGCCCTTTTTCACATAGTCCTGGCCATTGGCTTTGACCGTGTGGGTGAAATCGCGGCAGTCGAGGTTGTTGACGCGCACATAGGGCCCCACAGCCACCGTGCCGGTCGTGCCCTTGTCACCGGCCCACTGGCGCGGCGCGCCGGGGCGGCCGAACTGCAGGGCATAGAACTGGGCGCTATTGGCCTCGGCCGAATCCTTGGCCGTCATTACCGCCAGGGCGGCCGGATCGACAAAGCCGTTGGAAATGCTGGTGGTCAGCAGAGCCTGTTGCGTCGTCTGGGCCGGGGTCGGCACCAGAGGCTGGGCGATCACCGGGGCCACCGTCACCGGCGCCCGCGCCACCTGCGTGGTCGTCCCCGTGCTGGAACAGGCGGCCAGGGTGATGGCGAGCAGCGGCGTGGCGAGAAGGGCGATGCGGTTCATGGGTTTTGCAATCTCTTGGACGATATGAAGGCTCATGTTGTCGTAATGCGGCGAAAGTGCGTCAAGTTGCGTTCGGCCGGGCCATGCTGCCCAGCCGGGCCGTCGGCAGGCGCAGCTCCGCCAGCAGGCCGCCCAGCGCGGAACGCTTGAGTGCCAGGCTGCCGCCGTACACATCCACCAGTTCCTTGACGATATCGAGCCCCAAGCCGCTGCCAGGTGTTTTCTCGTCCAGCCTGACACCGCGGCGCAACACTTTCTGGGCGTCTTCCTCGGAGAGGCCCGGACCATTGTCGTCGATGCGGATCAGCAGCATGGTGCCGGTTTCGCTGCGTTCGCTCGACAGGCGCACCCCCACCTGGCCCTTGGACCACTTGCAGGCATTGTCGAGCAGGTTGCCGGCCATTTCCTCGAGATCGGCCTCGTCGCCACGGAACCAGGGTAATGAAGCGTCGGGCCGCTGGAAGGCGATGGTGCAATCGGGGTTGATCTTGCGCATGACGCGGGTCAGCCGCAGCATGACCATGGTGGGGTCGGCCTTCTTGCCGACCACCGAGGTACGGGCGGCTAGCCGCGCCCGCTCGAGATAGGTGGCCACCATGGTGCTCATCTTCTCGCTCTCGCTCATCACCACGTCGGCCAGCACGCCCTTCCTGGCGGCAGCCTCGTTGCGCAGCACGGCGATCGGGGTCTTGAGTCCATGCGCCAGGTTGCCGACCTGGTTGCGGGCGCGTTCGATGATCTGGGCATTGGAGCGCAGCAGCTCGTTGACCTCCTCGGCCAGCGGCGCAATCTCGCGCGGATAGGTGCCGCCGACGGTCACGCTCTCGCCCTCGCGCACGCTTTCGATGGCGGCGCTGAGGCGGTCGATCGGACGCATGGCAAAGCGGGCGACAATGGCGCTCATGATGGCGAGCATGACGCCCACCGCGCCCAGCACGATGAAGGTCTGGCCGCGGAATTCGCCAACCAGTTCGAGGATTTCGCTGAGGTTGCCGGTGACGACGATCTGGTAGCTGGTGGGCGCCACGGTCACCGTGCGCTCCACCACGCGCATTTCGGTGCCGAATGCGTCATCGAGGATGGCCGTGCGCCGGCCGCGCGTATCGGCCGGCCCCATCAGCACTGGCAGGTCGATACCTACCACAGAGGTCGAGAGGTTATAGAGCGTGCCATCGGCGTCGCGGATCGCCCAGTACCAGCCCGAACGCGGCCGCTCGAAACGCGGATCGGTCAGCGCGATCTCGTCGCTCATGGGGTCGCCGGCCTCCAGCAAGGCGCCGGTTAGGCTTTCGACATGGAAGTCGAGCGTCTCCGACAGGGAGGTGTCGAGCGCCCGCGAATAGAGGTCGGTCAACAGAAAGCCCGTCGCCACCAGCGCCAGGATCAGCCATCCCGCCGACAACCAGAACAGCGACGCCGCAATGGAGCCTTTTCTCACGCTTCACCTCTCCCTTCGGGGGAGAGGTCGGCGCGTAGCGCCGGGTGAGGGGGCCTTGATCCCACACCGAGTTCGGAAAAGGCCCCCTCACCCGACCCAAGAGGGTCGACCTCTCCCCCAAAGGGAGAGGTGGCGAAGCGGCCCCTTTCGTGCACCTGCCCCATAAGGCGCCTAGTCCTCGGCGATCTGATAGCCCAGGCCCCGGACCGTCTCGATGCAGTTTTCCGGTAGCTTCTTGCGCAGGCGGCCGACAAAGACTTCGATCGTGTTGCTGTCGCGGTCGAAGTCCTGGTCATAGAGGTGTTCGGTCAGTTCGGTGCGCGAGATGACCTTGCCCTTGTGGTGCATCAGATAGCTCAGCAGCCGCAATTCGTGGCTGGTCAGCTTCACCGACTGGCCGTCCACCGTCACCTTGCCCGAGCGCGAGTCGAGCCGCACCGAGCCGGCGACGATCTCGTTCGACGCCAGGCCCGCGGCACGGCGCACCAGGGCGCGAATGCGGGCCAGCACCTCTTCCATGTGGAATGGCTTGGCGACATAGTCGTCGGCGCCGGCATCGATGCCCTGCACCTTGTCGCTCCAGCGGTCGCGCGCCGTGAGCAGCAGGACCGGCGTGGTCTTGCCGGCGCGGCGCCATTCTTCCAGCACCGACAGGCCGTCCATCTGCGGCAGACCGATATCAAGCACGATGGCGTCATAGGGTTCGGTATCGCCGAGGAAGTGCCCCTCCTCGCCATCGAAGGCGACGTCCACCGCATAGCCGGCTTCGGTCAGTGCTTCCTTGAGCTGGCGATTGAGATTGGTATCGTCTTCGACAACCAGAATACGCATCGAGGCCCCCCGCCGATTCGCCGTTACACTATTCTGCGCTGACCGTGAGGTTTTGCGCAGTCCCGTCGGCGCTCAGCACACCGACGATCCAGACATACCGGCCGCCGTCCTCGCACAGCCGATAGTTCAGTACTTCATCGACACTATAGCCTGCGGCGGCGACGGCGTCATACTGACTCATGATCCGCCCCTCACTGATGAGAGCCTGGATTTCGGCTGAACTGTCGATACAGGCCTGCGCAGTGGCACCGCCGGTTCCGGCAAGGGCCATCGCCAGGGCGATCGCGATCGGGGCAAGGAGCTTCACAAAATACGTTTCCATGCGTGCAACCTATCGGCAGGTTGCTGAATGGGACATGAATGAGGCAGCGGAGTCCACCCCGCCATTCGAGACATTCAAAACCGAAGCTCTATGCCGGCCTGCTTCATCACGGCGTTCGCCGTGTGGCGGGAGAGCGAGCCCTTATCCACGGTAAAGGTGCGATCGGTGATTGGGCTATACCAAATCTCATGATCGCCCTTGCCCGGACGGCGAAACTCGCATCCGGCGGCTCTAAGGGCTTCTACAATCTGCCGATAGAAGCCCCGAACCATTAATGCGCGCGCGCCCCGTCAAGACGGAACTGAGACTGAATGGACAAATCAATCAGGTCGCCGGGCTGACCGCCGTCCTCGACCAGATGAGCATTGTCTTCCAGCAGTTCCGGGGCGACCGCGAGGACGCGGGTGAGCAGTTCATCAAGGCTGGTGGCCTCGGTCACCAGACCGGGAATATCGTCGCTTGTGGCAACCCAGACGCCTGCTTCATCGTCCCATTGGGCGATGACCAGAAGCTTCTTCATGTTGGCTCCCTAAGTTCTATCGAGTTCAAGCATGAAACAGATCGTTAGGACAAGACGTCTGAACAAGGCGCCAATCGCTGTCACGCCCGCCCGATATCGCCCTTCAGCCCCTTGCGCAGGAACAGCACGGCCAGTGCTTCCATGACGAGATGGCCCGCCGAATTGCCGTCCAGCGCCGGCAGGTCCACGCCCAGCAGCTGGGCCAGGCCGGCCAGCAGCATGAGAATCGCGACGATATAGGTCTTGTAGCCGTTCAGAATGTCCATGACGGATCTCCAGTTGGTGGATGACGAAGTTGGTGATGCCTTGGCCGTGGCCAGCGCGGCGGTACGGACCGCGGCGACGCGGGCTGTCCAGCCCCGGCCAAAAACCGGGAAGGTCGAGAGGCGATTGAGGAAAGCCAGGCGCCGGTTGCAGAGGGCCTCGATCAGGCTGCCCAGCCCGCTCCTGCGCGCATGGGTCTCCACCGCATCAAGCGTAAGGGGTCCGACCTGGCCGTCGGCGGCGACGCCGAGTTCGGCCTGCAGCGTGCGGATGGCCCGGTCGGGGCCGGAATTGACCGCGAAGTCGAACAGCGCCAGGTCGAGCCCCGGCGGCAGCCGCCCGGCATGGCTGCGGTCCCAGTAGCTGGCGCGGTAGATCCGCGCAGCCTCGGCCCGCTGCAGCTCCTTGACCGCGGTCTTGGGCAGCTTCCACCAGGGCGACACCTTGCGCCAGCGGGCCAGCGTCTTGTGGGTGATGCCCAGATTGGTCGCGCCGCCCGGGTCGGACGGGTGGTCGGCATAGCCGCCCTCGTGCCGCAGCACCTCGTCGAGACAGACATCGAAACGGCTTCTAGCCATGAAATGCTCCCGTTGCGACATGGCCCGCCCCCAGGGTGGGGCTGAGCTGGGCGACACTGAAGGTGAATGCAGCCGGCGGTGCGCCGAAATCGCTGAGCTGATCGGCCGCGGCATAGATGAGGTTGGGTGTGGCGCTTTCGAGCGTGCGCACGGCTGTCGCGCCAGCGAAGATGGTCACACGGTAGCGCTCCGGCACCAATTCGAGCGGGCTCTCCGCCGCGCCCCAGCCATCGCCATCGGCCCGGCTGCAGCGCATCCAGCGCAGTGTGATATCGCCGCCCGCGCGCCACGCCCGCACATGCGCCGGCGGCAGCGGCAGGGCCGGCGCCGGGCCAGCCTCGACATCGAGGCTGCTCCCCTCGATATCGCCCGCACCGGCATAGACACGGAAGCTCCGACTCTCACCCAGCCATTGCGGCTCGACCGGCAGCGCCATGCTCCGCCCATCAGGGACGAAGACACGGTTGCCCGTCGACGCCGCGCCGATGGCAGGCCTGGTGCCGTCCAGCCCGCGCAGCAGACCGCCCAGCAGATAGCGCCCCGGCGCCACCAGCGCGGCTTCGGTAAAGCCGATCACCTCCCAGTCCCCGGCATCGGTCTCCACCACCAGCCGATTGCTCCCCGCCAGCACGGCCAGGGGCTCGGCCGAGGCCAGATGCCCGGCAAGCAGCGTCACTTCAAACGCATTGCCCCGGTCCCAGACGCCCGCCGGCCCGGGCGACAAATCAGTCGCCACCGCGCCCAGCAAACCGCGCCGGTTCAGCTCGGCCAGCGTCACGCCTGTCGCGTCGTCCACCACCTGCACCATGCCCGGCCAGGGCTGCGCATAGGCCGCAACCAGCAGCCGCGAGCGTGCGGGATCGGCCGGCAGCGGTGGCAGGTGCGCCGCCACGACCAACGGCAGCGCGCGCGCCGTTGCGCCGCTACCCGAAGTCAGCGGCCGGTCGATGCCGGTTGCCACGGCCACCCCCGCCGGCAGGGTTCGCGCCGTGATGCGCCGCATCAGGCCATCGCGGATCTCGCCGATCTCGAACGGCCCCTCGGCCAGTCCCTCGATGTCGATCAGGTCGCCCGGCTCCAGCGCCAGCGCCGCAGGCGGCAGGCTGATATCGAGCGTTTCGCGCTGTGCCGTCCGCGCGTCAAGCATGCGCTCGGCCGCCAGTCGCGCGCCCGATCCATCCAGCGTCAGCGCCGTGGTCTCACCCAGCAGCGGCCCATCGGCGCGGCTCAGCGCCGTCACGGTGCCCGTCAGATAATCCCGCTCGCGATCCTGATAGGTCAGCGCCAGCCGCCCCGGCGCCTCGGCCGGGTCACCCCGCCGCCGCGACAGAATCGGCCCCTCGCCCTGGGCCAGTGCTTCAGCCGCAAACGCCACAGCCTCGCCGCGTCGCGCCACGCCCAGATGCAGGCCCCCCGCCCGGTTGCGCAGGCTCAGCCCCGTCGCTTCCAGCACCGGCTCGAGCGCTGCCCGCGCCGTCGTCGCCGTGCCCAGCACGCAGCCGCCCACAAAAGGCGCCGCCGGCTCGGCGCTCAGCGCCACGCCATGGTCGGCGGCGATGGCCTTGGCCAGTTCATCGCTGGCCATGCCGCCCAGCCGTCCGGTCAGCCAGTGGCCGTTGCGGTGATTGGGGCCGTCGGCCCAGACATCGGTCAGCGCCGGAAAGCCCGGATAGGGCCGCGCGTCCCAGGTCCAGTGATAGACCCGGTCGCGGTCAACCATGCCGGGCGGATTGTTCGCCGCATCGCCCCACCAGGCCTGATGCGCCCGCAGCACCTGCCGCTGGATGAGCGGATCAGGCGTCCCCACCGAAAAATATGGCCGCCCGCTCTCGGCGCTCTTGGGGTCGCCGAAAATATTGGGCTGGTTGGCCCCCTTGTCGACCGCGCCGCAGCCCAGTTCCGTGAACCAGATCGGCTTGCTGCCCGGCACCCATGCCGTCGGCGCGCCATTGCGCACCCCGCCCGGCCGGTCGTGATGGTGACTGGTCCACCAGCTGCGGATGTCCTTGTAACGCCAGATCCACGGCTCGCCATGCGCGCCGTCGCCGATCGGCGTGCGCACCTGCGCCTCTCGGTCGGCATTGCTGGCATAGAACCAGTCATAGCCCTCCCCGCCCGCGACATTCCCCTTGAGATAGTCGAGGTCATACCCAGCCGCCGACAGTGCCGCATCGGCATGCCCCTGCCCGTCGCGCCAGTCGGCCAGCGGCATGTAATTGTCGATGCCGACTGCATCGATATGCGGCGAGGCCCAGAGCGGATCGAGATGGAAGAACTTCTCGCCCGCCGTCTGGTAGCCGGAATATTCGCTCCAGTCCGCCGCATAGGTGAGCCTGGTCGCCGGCCCCACAATGGCCCGCACCTCGCCTGCCAGCGCCACCAGTGCCGTAACGAAGGGAAAGCCGTTGCCCGCCCCGCGCACCGTGCTCAGCCCGACCATTTCCGAGCCGATGATCAGCGTGTCGACGCCCCCCGCCACCGCAAGCCCGGCATAGTGCAGCACCATCTGCCGATAGGCCGCCGCAAAGGTCGCAACCTGCGCCGCCGCAGCCGCACTCTGGTCGGGCGAACCCGGCTGCCCCGGCGCCGGATGGCAGGTGATCCGCCCGCGCCAGGGATAGGCCGCCTGCCCCGTGCCGCCATGGGGGTTGGGCAGGCTGTTGCCCGCCGGCACATCCATCATCACCAGCGGATAGAGCGTCACGCTCAGCCCGCGTGCCTTGAGATCGGCAATCGCAGCCAGCACCGAGGCGTCGCTGGGCGTGCCGCCATAGGCCGCGCCGCCCGCGTGGCTCGAGACCACAGGCACGCTGCCACGCCCCAGCCCGGCGACGCTCCACTCGGCCCCGACAATGCTGCGCTCCGCCGCCTCGACCCGTGGCCCGATGGCGCAATGACCGCAGCGCAGGTCGTCGCCGAACCAGCTCACCACCAGGGCCACATGCTCAAGATTGGGGCAAAGCGCCACCAGCTCGTCGATCGAGACCGTCCAGTCGCTCACCGAGGCCGACACATGGGTGTTCTCGCCCACGCCCTGCCCCGGCCCGGCAATCCGCACGCGCGGGGTCGGGTCATAGCCGAATTCCGTCGCCCCGGGGATTACCGTCACCGCGCGGATATTGGGTTCCAGGTCCCCCACCACCCGGCAGAGTTCCACCGACAGATGCGGTATCCGGTTGCCAAAGCGATTGAGCGGCAATTGCTCGACCACGAGGTAACAGAGCCCGCGATAGGCCGGCGCAATACCCTGCGTGGCCTCGATCAAGCCGTCCGGCAGCTGGTCCTCGCTGCCGCGATAAAAGCGCAGGGTCAGCCCTGCAGTGTCGAGCAGTTGCCCATCCGCCCAGATGCGCCCCATATGGCTCACCTCGCCCTCGCAGAAGGCCACGGCAAAGCTGGCGCCGACCACATCCTCGCGCTGCTGCTGCGGCTGGCCGAAGCCCTTGGCGCCCGAGCTCTCCTCGGCGAGCAGCTCCAGCTCCCGCGCCCAGATGATATTGCCGCTCAGCCGGCTCCAGCCATAAAGCCGCGGCACCGCCCCGCCCTCGCTCGAGCCCTGCAGCCTGATGTCATGCGCCACCTGCGGCGCGGCCTGTTCGCCAAACAGCACCCCATCGATCGCGCTCCCCGCCAGCGCCCCCAGCGCCCGCCCCACCGTGGCGCCGAATGGTCCCCCGACCAGTCCGCCCACGACCTGCCCGGCCAGCGAAAGTGCGAGTGTGGCCATGCGAATTCCTTTCTTCACCTCTCCCTTCGGGGGAGGGGTCGACCCTCTTGGGTCAGGTGAGGGGGCCTTTACTGGGTGTGGTGCTCGGGGAAGGCCCCCTCACCCGCCGGCTTCGCCGACGACCTCCGGAAACCGGAACCGCCCGGCGATCCTTCGCGCCCAGGCCTCGGTCAAATTCGCCTCAACCACGCCCAGCCGCTCCTGCGCATGGATGAACCGCTCCGGCGTCACCAGAATCCCGCAATGCCTGGGCTCGGCCATACCGCCCAGCCGGAACAGCACGACCTGTCCCGCCGCCAGCGGCCCCGTCTCGGCCACCAGCCAGGTCTCTGCCGCCAGCCGCAGCGCCCCGGCATTGAGGGAATCGCGCATGTCGGCGCGATAAGGCGGCATGGCCATCGGCTCCTCGCCGACCATTGCCCGCCACACCCCGCGCAGCAGGCCGAGGCAATCGCAGCCCGCCCCCGCCAAAGACGCCTGATGCCGATAGGGCGTGCCCAGAAATTCCCGCGCCGCCGCGACCACTGCGTCGCTCATGGCACCACCGCCCGCCCGTCCAGCGCGTCGCCATTGCGCGGATGGCGCAGCACGAAGTCGCTGCCCGGAATATGGGGAAAGCCGCGGAAGTTGATGGCATTGGCGAACCTGTCCCGGCAGGTGGCAAAGCGCCGGTCGCAGCCCGCCGTCACCGTCAGCGTATCGCCAACGCTCACCCAGTCGCACACCGCCACGCCAAAGCCCAGCACATCGCCGCCGGCCCCTCGTCGATGCGTCAGCACCCCGTCGCGCAAGCCATCGCGCCGCCCATCGGTCCACAAGGCACTGCCAAAGCCGAACCAGCCCTCGGCAAAACCCTCCAGCCCCGCCACCACCACGCGATGGGCGTCGTCGATCGCCGTCACCGTGGCAAAGCCGCGCAACGCCGGCGCGCTCAGGTCCACGCCGCAGCGCGCATCGCCCACCGCCGCATCGCACAGCCCCTGATAGATCCGCCCATGCGTGGCATTCAGCCCCTGCTGGGCCGAGCGCAGTTCCGCCCGGAACACGCCATCCTCGCGCGTGATCTCGCCGATCGTATCGCTGCGCAGTTTCACCCGCTGGCTCACATCGGCCCAGTTGACCCGCCATGTCTCGACCGTCGTCCCATCATAGCGCCCGAGCAGGATATCGTCCTCGGTGATGGCCTCGGCGCTGAGCACGCCCAGCACTTCGCTGGTCTCCACCTGCGGCCCCAGCCGCGCCGGCACTTCGCTGCCATCCAGGCCATGGGCCGGCACGAAGTCCACGCCACCAAAGCTCAGCGCAAGGTCATGGTCGGTAAAACCGAGCACCGCGCCATCGCTGCGCAGCAGCTTCCAGCAGGTCGCCAGCGTCGTCTCGCTTTGCGCCACATGCGCGGCGAGCCCGATATCGAGTGTCCTCATGGCAGGATCTCCACCAGCGGAATGCTCGGCGCCTCGGCCCCGTCAAAGCTGCTCAGTTCCACATCGAGCCGGTCGGTATCGAAGCGCACCGGCACGTCGAACAGGAATCCCGCCGTTACCGCTGCCCCATTGGCCGGCGGCGTGGTGAAGCCGACCAGCCCCGTCGCGCCATCGACGCTCCAGCCCGTCAACACTTCCACACCCGCCACCGCCACCCGCACGCTGCCGGCAACCGGCCTTGTGATCGGCCGGAAATAGGGGTCGAAACTGCCGCCATAGCGCTTGGTCAGCTGATACCCGGTCCGGCTGCCATCGCCCATGCCGATGGGCTGGTCCAGTGGTGTCGGCACCGCGCCGCCGCTGGAAAAGTCCAGACCGTCCCGCCACAAAAACCCATGCAGCCGCCCGCGCCTTTCCTCGAAAAACGCCAGCACCGCCGCCATGTCCGCCCGCGACTTCACCCCATAGCCGGCATTGTAGCGCCGCCGCGAATGCTGCCACCGCCCATTGCGCTGCTCGCGGCCGGAGGCCAGCGTCACCACATCGGTACGCCGCTCCGGCCCACCACGCGCGCCCAGCGCGACGTCGAGGGGGAAGCGGATGGGGTGGAAGGTCATGATTGTCCTCGGTTTGGGAAAGCCACGGAGCCCACCCTCCCCCTTGTGGGGAGGGAAGCGAGATAGGACTTAGCTTCAGCTAAGTCCGTTGAATCGAGCAGGAAGGGGGTGTGCCTCCGCAGACGCGGCGCGTGTGGCCACCCCCACCCACCCTCCCCCTGAAGGGGGAGGAGCCGATCTCGCTCGGGGCACAAATTGGTACAGACACCGGACAGATTTCTCCCCCTTCAGGGGGAGGTTAGGTGGGGGTTCGGCCCGAAGGCCTTAGCTCCCCCTCGTCCCCCGCTTCACCGCCCGCAGCAGCATCGCGGAAATCTCCGCCTCGCTCGCGGCAAAGCTCCGCGCATCGGTCGCGGTCACGTTGAACGTCACGTTGACCGCCCCGCCGCCGCCGGCCACGCCGAGCCGGCCATCGGCGCCGCGGGCCAGGGGCATGATCGCCTCCGGCCCCGCTTCGCCCGCAAGGCCAAGCCCCGAGCCCAGCGGAAAGTAGCTCGGCCTTGCGATCACCCCGCCCTTGGCGAAGGGTGTCACGGTGCCGAGCGCCGGATTGGTTCCGGCAAACAGATTGCCCACGAGGCCACCGACCAGGTCGCCGAATGGCTTGATGGCCGCCTTGAGCGCAATGTCGGAAAAGCTGCGGGCGATATCGCCCAGCAGGGATTTGAACGATCGGCCATCGACCAAAGCGCCGCGAAAGGCGGTCGAAACTGCGCGCGCCACCCCGTCGGCGAGGTCGCCGATGCGTTCGAGCTCCAGCGAGACATCGCCCAGCTCGCGGCCAAAGCCGTCGGAGAAGAGATCATCGGCCATCGGGAAAGCGCTCCATCAATCCATCGAGTTCGGTCCGCCCCAGCGGCCCGCCCCGATCACCGATCACCGCGCCCCATGCCGAGGCCAGTTCGCGCGGCGTCATGCGCCAGAAGTCGCGTGGCGGCAGCCGCAGCACGCCCAGCCCGAACCGCATCGCCGCGTCCCAGGGAAAGGGCGTCATGCGGCCTCTCCAAACGTCGCCTTGAGCAGCCGCGCCGCGATCTCGGCCGCACCCTTGAGCCCGCCCTCGATGGCGAGGCGCGCCAGGTCGTCATCGGTCATGGCATTGCCACCTCCACGCAGCCCGGCCCCCAGGATCGCCGTCAGGTCCCGCGCCGAAACCCGGCCACTGGCAAAGCGCTCGGCCAGCCCGACCAGATCCCCGGCCTGCAGTCGGCTCTCGAGCTCCGCCAGCGCTCCCAGCGTCAGGCAAAGCGTCACCGTCTCGCCGCCAATGACGGCGTCGATCTCACCCCGTTGGGTAATGGCCATTCCAATGTTCCTTGTTTGTTGAAGGCCCCCTCACCCGGTCCTTCGGACCGACCTCTCCCCCAGGGGAGAGGTGAAGAAGCGCTGGAGCCGCAAGCTCTCACCTCTCCCTTGGGGGAGAGGTCGGCGCGTAGCACGGGTGAGGGGGCCTTGTTCTTCGGCTGTCTAAATCACCGCAAACGTCACTTCCCCGGCGCTCTCCAGCGCCAGGTCGAACGTCACCTCCCCCGCATGATCGGCCGCGAATTCCAGCGCCACGATCTGGAACGGTCCGGACACCGTCCCGAAATCGGGAATGATCAGCTGCCAGTTGCGGATTGTCCCGGCAAAGAACAGCGAGCGCACCTGCGCGTCGGAGGCGGTGTCCTTGAACACCCCGGCGCCGGTGACCGAGGCGCGCTTGACGCCCCCACCCGCCAGCAATTCCCGCCAGCGCCCGGCGCTTTCCTGGTCGGTCGTGTCCACGGTCGCGGCATTGAAGGCCAGCGCCCGCGTCCGCAGCCCCGCCACGGTGAGAAAGCTTCCCGACCCGGTCTGGTCGAGCTTGAGCAGCATATTCTTCCCGCTCTGAGCGGCCATGTTTGATCTCCGAAGTTTCCACCAACTCGATCGTCACCCTCGGGCTTGACCCGAGGGTTCTGCACTTGCGGTGTGTTTGTTAAGTGAAGACCCCTCGGGTCAGGCCCGAGGGTGACGTTCGGGGATAGTGAAGGCATCACGCCTCGCTCAAAAACCGCAGCACCACCGCGGCTCGTGCCTGCCCGGTATCCCTGTCGATCACCGTCTCGGTCCGCACATGCTCGCGATGCGTCACCACGATCCCCGCGGCCACCAAATCCCCGGCCACCGCCACCACGCGTTCCGCCATATCCAGCGCCCGCCTGCGGCTGGGCTGGTCGCCCCAGCAATGCAGCAGCAGCCGGTGTTCCTGGCCCGGCGCGCCGTCGCCATCGCGCTGGATCACGTCATGCCGGGCGATCACCACATAGGGCGCGGCGCGCCCGGTCGGCGCCGCGTCGAAGACGCCATCGGCCCCGATGATCGCCACCAGGGCCGCGTCGCTCTTGAGCGCCGTCACCAACGCCCCCTGCAACAGGCTGATCGGATGCATGGCCCCTACCCCGTGAAGCTGGTTTCGCTGCAGGCGCAGCTGAGATAGGCCCGCCGCCCGTTGAGGTCGGCCGCGCTTACCACGTCGAGCGAGCGTCCGCGATAGACGATGCGGTCACCCGGCTTGATGTCATTGCGAAAGCGCAGCACCACGGCGTGCGAAATCTCCACCGCCCGGCCGTCGGCACTGGTGCCCTGCCGCCCGCTCAGCGATCGCACCCGCGCCCACAGGCTCGTCACCGGCACGAAGAGCGCGACATGCCCGCCCTCGTCCTCGCCGGCCATTTCCCGCCGCTTGAGCTGCACCCGGTCGGTCAGCGTGCCGATCGGTGGCGCCCGCTCACTCACAGCCGCACCCGCCTGTAGCCGGCCACCATGCGGTCAAAGCCGGATGGCACCACGCTGCCCGATCCCGCCACGATCACCGCGTCACGATGCTCGTGCCAATGGCCCACCAGCAGCAGCAGTGCCTGGCGGATATCGGCCGGCACATCCGCGGGCTCGGTCCCGAAGCCGGCGACATAGTCGATCTCGAGGCCCTGCCGCTCGCGCAGCACCGGCATGCCTGCCACCTTCGCCGGCACCAGCAGCCGGTCCGGCTCGCGCAGGAACTGGTCCAGCGGCAGTTCATGCGCCGCGCCCGCCTCGTCATAGGCGTTGATTTCCGTCACCGCCATGAGCGGCGTCACCGGCAGCCTGACCTGCCGGTTCTCCGGCCAGCCATCGAGCACCACCCGCCAGCTCTGCGCCAGCAGCGCCCGCCCGGTCACGCCCTCGACATGCAGCCGCGCCGCGCCGATCAGCGTGGTGATCAGCCCATCCTCGGCCGTGTCATCGACCTTGAGAAAGCCCTTGGCCTCGGCAAGCGAAACCGGCTCCTCCGCGGGTCCCGCGAGAAGATAAGACGTCATTGTTTTTGCCTTTTTGGTTTGGTGGCGCGAGGCCGAAGGTGCCCCGCAATCGCCCCCTCCCACCCTCCCCCATCAAGGGGGAGGTGCCGTCCGGTTATCGTGGTGGGATATTGCCCCAGGAGTGGAGAGAACCTCCCCCTTGATGGGGGAGGTAGGAGGGGGTGACTGCCGAGCGCGCGATGTCAGGAAACCGCGAACTTCAGCAGCTTGATCGCATCAAAATCGGCCACGCCCCCGCCAACCCGCTTGGTGGTATAAAACAGCACATAGGGCTTGGAGCTGAACGGATCGCGCAGCACGCTGACCCCTTGCCGATCCACGATCAGGTAGCCGCGCCGGAAGTCCCCGAAGGCAATGGCCATGGCGTTGGCCGCGATATTGGGCATGTCCTCGGCCTCGACCAGGTCAAAGCCCATGAACCTTGCCCTGCCATCCGCCGTCGCCGCCGGCTGCCAGAGATAGTTGCCGTCGGCGTCCTTGAGCTTGCGCAAGGTGCCCTGAACCTTGCGGTTCATCACCCAGGATGCATTCTGCCGGTAGCCGGCCTTGAGCGCATAGACCAGGTCGATCAGCACGTCGCTGGCATTGCTGGCCGGCAGGGACCCGGCCGCGCCGGTGGCGATATAGCCCAGGTTGCCCCAACTCCAGCTCGCCTCGGCCACCGCGGTGGCGGCGAGAAACCCCGTCGGCTTGTTGACGCCATTACCGGTCACGAAGGCCGTGGTTTCCTGCGCCGCAAAAGCCGCATTGACCTCGTCGGCGATCCACTGGCCGACATCGACAGCCGCATCGTCGAGAAAGGCCGAGGTGGCCGCCGGCATGGCATAGAGTTCCATGGTCGGATAGCTGAGTTCGGCCAGCGTCTGCGATGCCGTGGTCGGCCGCGCCGCCGTCTCGCCCACCCAGCCCGTGGCCGGGCCGGTCACCGAGATCGGCCGCTTGTAGACGGAGCCCGACACCTGCCGCACGCCGGCAATGGCGCGGATCGGCGATACCGCCGTCATCAGCCGGGTGATTTCCGTCTCCGTCTCGGGCGGCACCACATAGCCGCCATCGGCATTGACGCCCACCGACAGCGCCTTCTCCTCGCCGCGCTTCACATAGGAGGCAAAGGCCTCCTTGTATTCGCCGTCCGCCTGGCGCGCCCTGCCGTCAAGCAGCGGGCGGGCGCGGTCGACCAGCACCCGGTCCATCGCCGCCTTCTGCCCGTCGAGCACGGCATTGAGCCGGTCGAGCTTGCCCTCCAGCAGCCCATCGGGCGAACCGCGCTTTTCGATCTCGCCGAGCCGCTGGTCGTTGGTGCGCTTGAATTCCTCGAAGGCAGTCGAAAATTCGGCGAAGAGAGCGGCAATATCGCTCCCCGCGCCGGCCTTGGTTTCAAGGCCGTCACTGGTCATGTCCATGCAGATGTCCTTATCGGTTGCGGATGGTCTGGGTGGCGGCCACGATGGCGGCGCCGGTCGAATAGGAGGACGCAATCCGCGCGTCCTCCATCATCGGAAAAGTCACGATCGAGATCTCGAACAGGTCGATCTGCCAGAGCTTGCGATGCCCGCCCTCGCGCGTCGCCCGCACGGTGCGAAAGCCGATGGAGAGCCCATCGAGCGCCCCATTGCCGATCAGCCGCCGCAGCGCATCGGCCCGTGGCACGCCCGGCACCAGCCGCCCCGCCACGAACAGGCCCCTGGCGTCCTCGCCGATGGCTTCCCAGGTGCCGACCGGTTCCTTGGGGTCATGCTGGAACAGCAGCCGGATGCGGTCGCCCCGCTTGGCGAGGCTCTTGGCAAAGGCGCCGGGCATGACGATATCGCCGCCGGCATCGAGCCGGTTGAACAGGCTCGCATAGCCCGAAAACCGCCCCTCGCTATCGATGGGAATCCCCACCATCAGCGCTTGCCCGGCCGCGTGGCCACCGGCTTGCCGGGTCGCGCCAGCGTCCCCGCCAGGTTCCAAGCAAACTGCCGGAACGTCTGCTGCGCATTCTGCCGATTCTGCTTGTTGGCCATGGACTTACTCATCCTTCCTGAACAGCCGATTCAAACTGGCAATCTCCTGCACGAAGTCGTTGAAGTGTTGATTCACCTTCGCCATCTCCCGCAGGCTCCACACCAGAAGCGCCGAAGCGCCACTCGCCCAGAGGAACAGGGCCAGGTGCGCGAGATCACCCCGTTCGATGACGGTTTTGGTCAGCTCGTCCATGTTCAGAATCCTCCGAGTGATCACCAAAGCTCACCCCAAACTGGATCGTCACCCTCGGGCTCGACCCGAGGGCTCTACACTTACTGTGTGTCCGGCAGTACAGGTCCCTCGGGTCAAGCCCGAGGGTGACGCGCGGTGGGTAAGTGGACCCTTTGCCTTCCCGACAAGTGCGCTATGCTAGCCGCATGACCACTTTGACCCTGCAAACTGAGCCGCTGGCCGTTGACGTCGCCGTCACCGCCACAGTTCTGCGCGTCACGCTCGATGACGGACGCGAGCTCTCCGTGCCGGTCGAATGGTTCCCCCGCCTGCGTGACGCGTCAGATACCGACCGCGCCAACTGGCGCCTGATCGGTCGCGGCGAAGGCATCCACTGGTCCGCCATCGACGAAGACATCTCCGTCCGCGGCCTGCTCGCCGGCCATCGGCAAACGCGCGCTGCGTAAGGGCCGCCTAAACCCCCAGCATCGCCCGCTTCTCCGCGTCGCTCAGAAACTCCGCCCCGCCCACTCGCGCCCAGAGCGCCGCGCGATCCTCGGCCAGCGCTTCCACCCCGTCGAAATCGGGGGTGATCACCGCCCCGCCAAACGCCGGCGCGAGCCAGTTGCTCAAGTCATCGGCCACGCGCACCACCAGCGGGATCAGCGTCTGCCGCCACAGCGCGCGGTTGGCTTCGGCGAGGTTGGCATAGGTATTGTCGCCCGGAATGCCGAGCAGCATGGGCGGCACGCCGAAGGCCAGCGCAATGTCGCGCGCCGCGGCGTGCCTCGCCTCGATGAAATCCATGTCGCGCGGACTGAGCGCGATGGTCTTCCAGTCCAGCCCGCCCTCGAGCAGCATTGGCCGTCCGGCATTGGCGCTCCCGGAAAAATTCTCTTCCAGCTCGGTCTTGAGCCGGTCGAACTGGTCCGCCGTCAGCGTCTGCCCGCCCATGGAATAGACCAGCGCCCCGCTGGGCCGCGCCGCATTGTCGAGCAGCGCCTTGTTCCAGGCGCCGGCGGCATTGTGGATATCCATGCTGGTCTGCGCCGCCTCGAGCGGGGCCATGCCATAGTGGTCGTCCAGCGGATGAAACAGCGCCAGATGCAGCACTGCGGGCAAAGGCCCCTCGTCCTGCCGCAGCCGGCTGGTCCGCCCGCCCGCCGTATAGTCATAGGCCATGGGCCAGCCATCGGCTCCGGCCACCACCTTCATGCGATCCGGCCGCAGGCAGAACAGCCCCTTGACCGCGCCATCGACCAGTCCTGCCTGCAGATAGGCATTGCCCGAGGTCTGCAGGTAGGCATAGACCGCCTCGAGCAGTTCCCCGCCCGATTGCCGCCCATTGGGCCGCGCCAGCAGCGCCGCCAGCGGATGCTCGTCCTGCCTATTGCCGCCTTCGCTCACCACCAGCGGCACCCGATTGGCCGCCTCGGCAATCAGCCGCACGCAGCGGTACACCACGGGGTTTCGCGCAAAGCCCTGGTTGACCAGGCTCGCAAAACCCCGATGGCTCCAGTTCGCCGCCCCCAGCTGGCTGAGGCTCAGCAGCGTATGCCCGGCAAAATTCTTGGTTTCGGCAGGCGTGTTCGTTTGCCCGCCTAGCAGGCGGCTGATCCAGTTCGGCATGGCGACATTTCCTTATTCGCTGAGCCCACGGCTCCATCCCCCCTCGCCCCTTGTGGGAGAGGGTCGCTCAATCCGCGTTCAGCGGATTGAGCGGGGTGAGGGGTTCTTTCCCACGCACTGTGTTGGCGATGACATCAGGCCCCCTCATCCGCCCTTCGGGCACCTTCTCCCACAAGGGGAGAAGGGGCACTGAGTTTTGCGAAGCGGCTCAAAGCCCCCTCACCCGCGGCCCTTCGCCGCCCAACAACAGTTCCGTCAGCGCCCAGACCAGCGCATCCACCCGGTCGGGCGAGTGTCCATCACTCTTCCCATCCGCCCCGAACGCACACATCTCGTCTTCCAGCGCCGTCAGCCCCTCGACATGCCGCACCAGCCCGCGCCCGTAGAGCGCGGCCACCGGCTCGGCCCGCAGCCACTTGCCGCGATTGGCCCGCACTTCGCGCACCGGCACGCTGGCATCCACCTGCGCCATGAGCTGGCGCACCAGGTCGCCGCCCTGGTTGACCTCGACCACGATGGCATCGGCCCGATGCGCATGAAACGCCGCCACCGCCCGCCGCGCCCAGGCCAGCGGCGCCACTTGCCTCAGCGTACAATCCTCCAGCACCACCGCGCCCTCGCCCACCCTTCCGGCCACGACAATGCCGCAGGCATCCGCCCGCGCCGTGCCGGTCACCGGCGGATCGACCGCCACGATGATCCGCTCCACCGCCCCGCCCTCGAAGCGCCGGAACATGCCGCGCTGCCACAGCGCGCCCGGCAGATCCTCGATCAGCTCGCCGTCCAGCTCCTGCCGGCCGAGCACGGTACCGCGATAGCGTCCGACGACCGCTTCGAGGAAGGCATCGGCCAGATGTTGGTTCACCCTGGTCTGCGCGCGCGTCACCACAGTGCGCTCGTCGGCCAGCAGGCGCTTCATCAGTCGTGTCGGCCGCGGCGTGGTCGTCACCAGTTGCCGGGGCCGAGTGCCGAGCCGCAGCCCGAACTGCAGCATGTCCCAAGCCGCTTCCGCCTTTCTCCATTTCGCCGTTTCGTCGCACCAGGCGGCAGCGAATTGCGGGCCGCGAAAGCGCTCGGGGTCCGCTGCCGGCAGCAGGTGCGCCTCCACGCCATTGCGCCAGTGCAGCACATTGCCAACAAGCTTCGGCTTGTCGCCGGGCGGGCAGACGCGCAGCACGCCGCTCTCACCCCTGACCATCACGGCCTCGGCCTCGGTCATGGTCTCGCCCACCAGCGCGATGGGGCTCACCTCATCGCGGGCCAGCTGCCGCACCCATTCGGCGCCGGCGCGTGTCTTGCCCGCGCCGCGTCCACCCAGCAGCAGCCATGTCGTCCAGTTGCCCCTGGGGGGCAGCTGGTGTTCATAGGCCCAGATCGGCCATTTGTAGAAAGTCTCACCCAGCCGTTGCAGCGGTAGCTGGGCGAGGTCTCGAAGCAGTCCGGTTTCCTTGGTGGCCATTCAGGCGTCAGCGACGCTGCTTGGTGATCGCATTGATCCGCTGCTCGATCTTCCGTTGCAGGTCGCGCATCTCGCCGGTTTCGTCATCGTGGCCGCTGCGCTGGGCCTCGGCCTTTTCGATGACAATCATCTTGTCGAGGTCACGCACCAGATCGCTCAGTGCTTTGCCGTCGACCGTCTTGTTGTTGTTCATGTCTTCCTCCATCAGGTCCATCTGGCGCTCCAGCAGGGCCATCAGCTTTTGAATGAGGATGTGTCGGTCCAGAACCTGGCTGCCCGGGCGCCCCCACTTGTTCTTGCGGGCATGGCCTTCCAGCTGCGAGCGCCGCAACCTGTAGGTCCGCGCAATGCCATTGCAGGTGAGGTGGCCGGCCTCATAATCGCGCCGGACCTCGTCCCATGGCACAGGCATGCCATCGCGGTTGCGATTGGCCTCGTCAGCATCGTCCATTTCGGTGTCTCTCAAGCGCCCGGCGCAGCGGCCCGGACCTGCCGGATGCCTCGGGATGGGTCCTGGTGGCAGAGCGGCTCACCGCCGCCTCACCCACTTCTTCGACCATGCCTGAACTATAGCTGACCACCGTCACGCGGGGATAACTTCTCCGCGCCACCGGCAAAGCCCCGGCAGTCCTTGAGATTTTAGCGGATGGAATGGGGGATGGGCAGAAAACGGACGAAAATCTGCGAAAAAAAGTGGTCCAGCCTAAGCGATTTGCCAGAAAGTCCTGCTGGCCACGGGTCCCGCCATCCTCTGATGGCACTCAATCTCACCCGCGCACCGGGCGGCACCTCCCCCTTGATGGGGGAGGCTGGGAGGGGGTGTGAGAGCCCCGATATCCGGGCTAGACACCCCCTCCCTTGAGGCGGACGGTGTCGACTGCACGGCCAGACAACAAAAGCCCTGCCGCGCTACCGCAGCAGGGCCTCTATCCAGGTATCAGCCAGAATCAAATCCGTACGAATTCCACGCTCTTGCAGGCGATCAGCTGGCAACCCTGCAGTTTCATGCGGTCTTCGCTGACCAGCGTCACCGAGCCGGAAACGGCATTGCCTTCGTAGTTCACCGTGCCGCGCCACTTGTTGGCGGCCACCGGCTTGGCGCCATTGACCACCAGCTGGTTGAGCAGCGCCACGTTCTCGGGCTTGCGGGCATCCTTGCGCAGCCAGGTGAGCTTGGCGCAGAGCTGGGTGCCATCGCCGCAATAGCTCACCGAATAGCGCGACTCCCCGCTTGCCGTCTGCCACGTGCCGACCGGGGTCAGGTCCTGGGCGAAGGCGGGAGCGGCGACGAACAGGGCCAGGGTGGCGGCGGCGATTGTCTTTGCAAAAGTCATGGTCATCTCCTCGACAACGATCTGGGACGCCGCCGGCCCTCCCTTGGGGGCACGAGGCGGCGATGGATTGGTTGAGCGAGCAGATGCCACGGCCGGACTGAACCGGCCAAAAACCACGCATTCATCTTGCGTTCAGGGAGGTGGCGAGGATGTGGCGGCTAGGCCCGGCCTGGCGCATCCACAAAAGCGGCCGCCGCCTCAAGCGCCCGCAGGTCGGAGGATGCGGTCAGCCCGGTCCGGGCGCGCTCGGTGGCGTCGCGCGCCATCTCCAGGGCCGCCTCGGCGAGATCGGGACAGGTTGCAGCGATGGTTTCGAGCCCCGCCAGCAGCCGCTGCACCACCTCGATCACCCCGGCCCCGTCCCGCGCGATGGGCCGGAAGCCGTCCTCGACCAGGTCGTGCGGCCGGAGCGGCGGCACGCTGATGCGGTCATATTTGGGGGCCTCGTCCGCCGCCGCGCCGTCCCGCTCATGCAGCACGCGCACCAGCGTGCCGATGACGTCGATGGCGGTCCCGGGGTCGTTGATACCCGGCGACAGCGCCTTGCTGGCGATTTCGCCCATTACGACCAGGCCAAAGCGCGGATCGCTGTCGAAGGTGCGCGTATCCCCCACGGTAAAGCACTCAGCCAGCTTGCGACGCAGCTCGTCATCAAGTTTCCCCTCGACGCGCAGCAGGGGCCGGTCGGGCCCGGCATAGGCGCCCGGCCGCGCGGTCACCGCGACGGTCAGGTCATGCTCCTCGGCCAGTTGCTGCAGCTGCGACGCGTCGAAGTGCTGCACATAGCCGATCGTCTCGGCCATGACAGTGGCGCCCCTGGGCTCAACCCGCTGCGGCGCGCAGTCGAAACAGGCCTCTGCCGACAGGGCCTCGAAGGCCGAGGTCGTGGCATATTCCACCCGGTCGATTGTCTCCTGCACGCGGCCAATGGCCGAGATCTGGCCGATCCAGCGGATCAGCGCCGCCACAACCAGCAGCACCACACCCAGCGTGACCAGGAACAGGAACAGCCGTCCCGCCTCGGAATAAAAGCCGGCATTGAGCCCGATAATGCCCACGATGGCGAAGAGAAAGGCGCCGATGAAGACCGAGATCGAGGTCTGCGCACTGCGATCCCCCACGATCAGTGGCACCGCCCGGGGCGTCGTCGACGCCGAGGCGGTGGAGAGCGCGCTGACCATGGTCGAGAGGGCAAAGACCGCCACGGTGAGCAGGCTCGAGGCCAGGATGCTCAGGATCGACACAACGCCATCGGAGGGCATGGTGAAGGGCAGCTTTTCGGGCGCGAAGCGCGCCAGTCCATAGGCAATGAAGATGGTCAGCACGGCGACCAGCGAGAAGGCGGCCGGCAGGAACCACATGCGCTGCACGAGCTGGCGAAACTGGAATGCGATCTGGCTCATGGAATGCCCCCTGCCCTGACAACGCTTCGAGGCGCCAAAGGGTTGTTCGATTGCGCTCAGGGGCCGAACTTGCGCCGTGCATCCATGGCCAGGCCCAGCCCCACGCTGCCCAGCACGTCGGTGCGCACCAGGTCGGCCTCGGGGAACAGTGCCCGCAGCCGCGCGGCGATGGCCGGCACCTGGGTCGAGCCCCCCGTCAGGATCAGGCTGTCGATCTCGCGTGCCGCCACCCCGGCCCGCTTCAGCGTCTCGGCAATGGTGTCCTCGATGCGCGACACCGGGCTCTGCAGCGCCCGGGTCAGGTCGTCGATGCTCATCACCGTTTCGATCTGGCGGTCGCGCACGGGAAAGGCAAAGTCCGTCGTCGCGGCATCCGACAGGGCGATCTTGGCCGCCTCAACTGCGCCCACGAGGCGATGGCCCAGCCGGTCTTCGATCAGCTCCATCATCATCGCCACGCGCTCGGGCGCCTGCGCCTCGCGCTGGGTGCCGCGCAGGTCGCGCAGCGTCTGGGCAGTGTAGAGCCGGTTGATGCGATGCCAGGTGGAAAGGTCGTAATAGGGTGCCACCGGCAGGTGCCGCTTGCCATCGCGCGTCATGGTGCCCAGGCCCAGTTCGGGCATCACCTTGGTCATCGACAGCAGCCGGTCGAAATCGGTGCCGCCGACATGGACGCCCGCCGTGGCCAGGATGTCCTGCCCTCGGTCTACCGCCCGCGCCCGGTCGGGCGAAACCCGCACCACCGAAAAGTCCGACGTGCCGCCGCCCAGGTCGACGATCAGCGCCAGCCGCTCGGCCGTCACCTGCCGCTCATAGTCGAGCGCGGCGGCAATCGGTTCGAACTGGAAATCGACATGGCGGAAACCCTGCGCCCGCACGGCGCTTTCCAGCTGCCCCTGCGCCGCCGCATCGGCCACCGGGTCGTCGTCGACGAAATGCACCGGCCGGCCGCAGACCACGCTTTCCACCGCGCCGCCCAGCTCGGTCTCGGCCCGGCGTTTCAGCTCGGCAATGAAGATGCCCAGGATTTCGAGAAAGCCATAGCTGCGTGCCTTGACCCGCGTCGTGTCGCCGATCAGCGCCGTGCCCAGCACGCTCTTGAGCGAGCGCATCAGCCGGCCTTCTGCACCCGTGACATATTCGGCCACGGCCTGGCGGCCGAAATGCACGCTGTCGTCCTCGAAGCCGAAGAAGATCACGCTGGGGATGGTTTCGCGCCCGTCTTCCAGCTTGAGCAGATGGGGCACGCCAGCATCGTCGAGCCGCGCGATGGTGGAGTTGGACGTGCCGAAGTCGAGGCCGCAAACAAGGGTCATGGCATGCCGTCCATCATGGAAAATGCGCCGGGCGGCGCGCGGGACGGCCTGTTTAGATAATCAGTCTGCCGGAGGCAAGCTCAGGCGGCCTTGCGCTTGCGCTGCTGGGCAGGCCGCAGGTCGACGGCTTCGAGGCGCCCGATTCCCTTGCGCTGGGCCTTCTTCAGCGCCTCGGCGCCGGCTTCGAAGAATTTCTTGTCATAGCTGCCGCGTGGATTGGTCACGGCCAGCCCCAGGCTCACCGTGACAATGCCGGCATGGCTTTCCTTGTGGGCCAGCGACAGGCGCCGCACGGCTTCGGTGATCTTGTGCGCCGTGGCGCGGGCCATCAGCCCCGGCAGGTCCGGCAGCACGACGACAAAGCCGGCACGGCCCAGCCGCAGGCAGGTATCGCCGCTGCGCGGCAGCACATCGGTGATGGCCTGCATGACCGCGAGCACGCAGTCATCGGTGCTCTGCTTGCCATAGGCGGCGAAATAATCGGTGGAGCGGTCGATTTCGATGACCAGCAGGCCCAGCGACACATGCCGCCCCGCGGCATTGGCCCAGCCGTGCACCAGCTCGTCCTCGATCAGCTGCCCCAGCTTGGGCTTGATGCCGATGGAGCGCGCAATCGCCGCCTGCCCATAAGCGGGCCCCCGCTCCGACCGAACCGGGCTCAAGGCGCCCAGCGCAGCACGGACCCGGGTCCAGAAGGGTTCAGCAGTCGCGGATACAGTCATGGTTGTCGCCTATCCTGGGCTCGCGCACGCCGAGATCAGGCCACAAGATGGTTAACGGTTTGTAAACGAGCTCACAGTTGCTCCGGGGGCTCCCATTCGGGCCAGTCCACGGCGTGCTCTTCCCAGGTGTCAGGCGCCACGTCATCCTCGCCGAAGGTGCGGCCCTTGACCGAGACGCCGACGTCCACCACGGTCTGCGGATCACCCGAAACCAGCGGGTGCCACCAGGCCAGCCCCTTGCCCTCGGCGATGCGGCGATAGGCGCAGGTGGTGGGGATCCAGGCGATCTCGGTGACATTCTGCGGCGTCAGCTTGATGCAGTCGGGCACCTTGGCCTGGCGGCCGGGATAGTCGGTGCAGGCGCAGGTATCGCCATCGAGCAGCCGGCAACGCACGTCGGAGGTGATGAGGATGCCGGTATCCTCGTCCTCGAGCTTGATCAGGCAGCAGCGGCCGCAGCCATCGCAGAGCGCTTCCCACTCGGCGGCGGACATCTGGTCCAGCGTCTTTTCTTCCCAAAAGGCCATCTTAATCCGGTGCTGCTAAGGTTGTTGCCGGTTTGCTCTTGTCGGCGCGCCGACGCAATCATATTCCAGCGATTGTGTTGCGTTGATCGCTGTCGCAGACAACAGTCCGTGAAGCCGACCTTGAGGACGACTGGTGCAGGATCCGTTTTACACAAAAGAGAAGCGCAAGAAATCCTCCAGCATGCTGGCGGCAGATGCGTGGCTCGATTCCTCGCTTTACGAGTTCTGGCAGGCGCTTGGCCAGGCCTATACGCGCTTCCAGGATTTCATGAGCATCTTCCACGTCGCCGGCTTCCGCCGGGCCGTCGTGGAAGTGGTGAGCGATGGGTTCTCGTTCCTGGCCATAGGCTGCGTGCTGATGACCGCCCTGGCCCTGCCGGCCTTCGACACCACGGCGTCGGGCGAATTCAACAAGGCGGAAGACTATTCGGTGGTCTTCTTGGACCGTTTTGGCGCCGAAATCGGGCGCCGCGGCATCCGCTCGGACGATTCGGTGGCGCTGGCCGACATGCCCGACTATCTGATCAAGGCGACCCTCGCGACCGAGGACCGGCGCTTCTACGAGCATTTCGGCATCGACGTGGTGGGCACATTGCGCGCCCTGATGAGCAATGCGCAGGGCGAGCGCAGCATCCAGGGCGGCTCCTCGATCACCCAGCAGCTGGCCAAGAACCTGTTCCTCACGCCCGAGCGCAATCTCGAGCGCAAGATCAAGGAAGCCTTCCTGTCCATCTGGCTGGAATGGCACTACAGCAAGGACGATATCCTCAAGCTCTACTTCGACCGCGCCTATATGGGCGGCGGCAATCATGGCGTGGTGGCTGCAGCCGACTACTATTTCGGCAAGACGGTGCAGGACATCAACCTGGCCGAGGCCGCCATGCTGGCTGGCCTGTTCAAGGCCCCGGGCAATTACGCGCCCCATGTCGACCTCGCGGCGGCGCGCGGCCGGGCCAATCTGGTGCTGTCCAACATGGTCGCCGCCGGCTTCCTCACCGAGGGCCAGGTCACTGCGGCGCGGCGCCATCCGGCCACGCCGATCAGCCGGGCGGCCGACGCCAATTCGCCGAACTACTTTCTCGATTGGGCCTTCGAGCAGTCCAAGGTGCTGATCGAGCGCGGCCAGCAGGCGACCAATAACTTCGTGGTTCGCACCACCATCGACACCACGCTGCAGAAATATGCCGAGGAGGCCGTGGTCTCGACCGTGCGCGAGGGCGCCGAGCAGTATGACGTCGAACAGGCCGCAATGGTCGTCACCGATACCAGCGGCGCCATCCGCGCCATGGTGGGTGGCACCGACTATGCCAAGAGCCAGTTCAACCGCGCCATCGTCTCCACCCGCCAGCCCGGCTCGGCCTACAAGATCTTCGTCTATTCCGAAGCCCTCGAGCAGCTGGGGCTAACCCCCGCGGACATGATCACCGACCGGCCGGTCTGCATCGGCGACTGGTGCCCGCAGAACTATGGCCGCAACTACAAGGGCACGGTGACGCTGGCCAGCGCCTTCGCCCAGTCGCTCAATACCGTGCCGGTGACGCTCTCGATCAAGACCGGGCGCGATACCATTGCCGAACTCAGCCATCGCATGGGCCTGCAGGCCGACTATCCGGTCACCCGCTCGCTCGCGCTCGGCGTTGCCTCGGTCTCGGTGCTGGACATGACCTCGTCCTATGCCGTGCTGGCCAATCACGGCTTCAAGACGCAGGCCTATGGCATTACCCGGATGACAACGCTCAGCGGCGACAAGGTCTATGAGATCGATCCCGAAGCCCCGCGTGAACGCGTGCTCAGCGAAACCACCGTTGCGAACATGAACTCCATGCTGCGGGGAGTCATTACCGGCGGTACGGGGCGCCGCGCCGATGTGCCGGGCGTGCCTGTCGCGGGCAAGACGGGCACGACATCGTCCTATCGGGACGCCTGGTTCTGCGGTTTTACCGGCAATTATGTCGCCACTGTCTGGTTCGGCAATGATGACTATCACCCCACCAATAACCTGACAGGTGGCACGCTGCCGGCCATCGCCTGGCAGAAGTTCATGGCCTATGCCCACACCAATATCGACATCCAGCCGGTCTTCGGCGTCGATTTCGTGCCCGAGCCGGTCATTGTCGCCGATACCGACGCCACCGTGCTGGAAGAAGAAATCATCCAGCGCCCGCCCAGCCTCACCCCCGGCGCCGCCCGCAAGCTGGTCGACCTCGCCGACCGCTTCGCGGCAACGCTGGAAACCACCACGCCAGTGGCAGACCAGGCGAGCGTACCGGCAGATAGACCTACCCAAGGCCTCTGATGTAGCCATTGACTACATCGTGGCCATAAGCTACATTTCCTCGCGTGAGGCAGATCTCCTACACTAGGGCCGCTATCCGCGTGCTGCGCAGGTTGCCGCAAAACACGGCAGCGCGCATTCGCGGCAAGATCGCCGAATACGCCGCCAATCCCGCGTCACAGGCAAACAATGTCAAAGCATTGCAGGGCCGAGCTGGCATCAGGTTGAGAGTGGGCGACTGGCGCGTCATCATGGATGATGGCGTTGTTCTGGAAGTCCTGGAGATAGGCCCGAGAGGCAGCGTCTACGAGTAAGGGAGTTTTGCTATGAACGAGATGGTCACCATCCCGCGCGAGGAGTATGAACGCCTCCTTGGCGCTGCAGAAGCACTGGCCGACGCTGCCTCCTATGATCGCATCAAGGCTGACATGGCCGCCGGACAGGAAGAGCTCATCCCATCCGAATATGCCGACCGCGTGCTCGACGGCGAGAGCCCATTGCGGGTGTACCGGGAGTTTCGCGGCATGACCCAGTCGGCCCTTGCCGCTGCCGCGGGGGTCAATCGTGTCCAGATTGCCGATATTGAGGCTGGGCGCAAATCGGGCTCTATCGAGACCGTTCGCAAACTCGCAGCCGCCCTGCGCGTAACCATCGACGACCTCGTATAGTCCCACTTCGCCCTTCCGTGCCCCTGCCCCCCTTGCTATAGCCTTGCCCAGCCACTCCTAGCGCGCAGGTTGCCGTCGCCCATGCCGATTTCCCGACTGAGCCGCTGAACCGTGCGCTTCGTAATCTATCTGCTGATGATGATTGCCGTAGCACTGGGGGTGGGCTTCGGGCTCAGCTATTACGCGCTGACCGACGGACGCCTGTTCGGCGTGGCCCAGGTCGGGCCCTGGCATGCCTGGCCCGATGTCGGCGCCAATGCACCCAACCCCTATACGCGCGGCCATCTGGCGCGCACGGCCGCCTTCGAACTCGGCCAGGCAGAGGGCCTGCAATTCACGGCGACAACCGATAGCAGCGGCGAGATCCTGACGCGCGACTGTGCCTACCGCGTCGCCGGTCGCACGCCGGTCGCGAGCTTCTGGACGCTGGTGGCGCTGGATGGAACCGGCACCAATATCGCTGCGCCGGATACGGCGCCGGCCATGCGCAGCTCATCCATCGTGCGCAGCGATGACGGCGCCATCGCGATCAATGTGGGCACGCGCCTCATGCCGTGGAACTGGCTGGAACTGACCGGCGAAGGTCCGTTCAAGCTTGTGCTGACTCTCTACGACACGGCCGTGTTCTCGGGCTTTTCCAGCGATGAGTCGATGCCGGCCATCATTCGCGGGAGCTGCGCATGATCCGCCCCCTGCTCTGGCTGCTGGCCGGCGCCGTGCTCGGCGGCATCATCCATATCGTGGTCATACTCACCCTGCCCGCCCTGGCCGAGCAGTCACTCTGGACACGGGTGGCCGAGGTGGAAGCCGATAACCGCATGGTCATCCTGCCACCGGTCCAGGCCGGAGAACCCAATCCGCTGGGGCTCGATCCGGAGCTGGTTTACGGGCTGTGCCGCGTCGACCTCGCCCAGGGCCCCGCTTATGTCAGCGGCATCCTGCCCGACGCCTTCTGGTCGGTCGCCCTGTTCAACCAATCGGGCATTGTCACCTATTCGACCACCAATCGCGACGGCATCGGCCAGACGCTGGAGCTGGGCATTTTCAATGCAGCGCAGACCCGCCTGCTCGCCCAGCAGCAGCTTGATGTCGCCGAGGGGCTGCTTGTCGTGGAGTCGGCGAGTGACAAGCTGCTCATTCTGGTCCGCCTGGCGCCGCCGCATCAGGTCATGCGCGCGCGCTTCGAGACAGCGCTGACTGCGGTCACCTGCGGTACGCGCGGCTAGCACCCGCCATCATCCACACGAGCAATCGGGTCCTGCCTGCGGCGCCCGGAAGACTGCGAGCTCTGGCATGTAGCGATCGCCTTCATAGGCGATGGCGGCTGCGTCCGCGCCGGCACGATCACAGCCATATTCGTCGATGATTGCCCTTGCCGCGTGCAAGGGCAGCCCATGCTTGCGGGCAAACATGAACAATTCATAGGGCTGACTGCTTGGGCTGGCATCGTCGTGGTCGGTCATGACGGCAGATACGCGCCCGGGCGTGCGGAAGTTGCACCTGCGACAAACCGCCTGCCAACAATTTCGGGCCCGGGCAAAGCACGGCTATTCCGCCAGCCTTCCTTAAGAAATTCGATTTATCGTCAGTAGGATAGGAGACGGCCATGACTGCAGCACCGGGCTCGATCCACCTGTCCGAGGTGGTGGGCGCATTGAGCTTCGCGCTCGACATCACCGAGGGCCAGCCGCTGGGCCACAGCCTGCGCTGCTGCTGGATCGGCATGCATGTCGGCATGCGCCTGGGTCTTGAACCAGAGGCGCTGTCCGACCTCTATTATACGCTGCTGCTCAAGGATATCGGCTGCAGCTCGAATGCCGCCCGCCTGTGCAGCCTCTATCTGGCTGACGACCTGGCGTTCAAGGCGGACTTCAAGTCCGTCGAGGAGGGCCTGCCCGAAATCCTGCGCTTCCTGCTCGCCCATACGGCGCGGAAATCCGGCATCGTCGAGCGGCTGCAGACCATGATCAACATCGCCCGCAATGGCGGGGAGATCGCCCGCGAACTGATCGAGACGCGGTGCCAGCGCGGCGCCGAGATCGCGCGCAGCATGCGGTTCTCCGAAGATGTGGCGCGGGGCATTCTGGACCTCGACGAGCACTGGAACGGCAAGGGGCAGCCGCTGGGCCTCGCCGGCACGGATATCGCGCTGTTCTCACGTATCGCCCTGCTGGCGCAGGTGGCCGATGTCTTTTTCATCCGCGGCGGCGCCGAAGCCGCGCTGGCCGAAGTGCGTTCACGCGCCGGCCGCTGGTTCGACCCGCAGCTCGTCGCCGTGCTGGAGAGTTTCGCCGACGATCATCACTTCTGGGCCGCCCTGCTGGCCAATGACCTGCCGCAAAACGTCATCGACATCGAGCCGCGCACCCTGACGCGCCAGGTCGACGAGGATTATCTCGACGATATCGCGGCCGGCTTTGCCCAGGTGGTCGACGCCAAGAGCCCGTTTACAGCCGGGCACAGCGACCGGGTGGCCCTGTTTGCCGATCTCATCGCCGAGGAGCTCGGCTACGCGCCGGAGCGTCGCCGCTGGATCAGGCGGGCGGCCCTGCTGCACGATATCGGCAAGCTCGGGGTCTCCAACCAGGTGCTGGACAAGCCCGGCAAGCCGGACGACGCAGAGTGGCTTTCCATCAAGCGCCACCCCGCCTTGGGCCGGACCATCCTGTCCAAGATCGTCGCCTTCCAGGACATGGCCCGCATTGCCGGGGATCATCACGAGCGTCTTGATGGCAAGGGCTATCCGCAGGGGCTGAAGGCGGCTCATATCGATCTCGATACCCGCATCGTCACCACCGCCGACATTTTCGACGCCCTGACGGCCGACCGCCCCTATCGGGCGGCCATGCCGGTCTCGGCGGCCTTCGACATCATGCAGCGCGATCTAGAAACCGCGATCGACCCCCGCTGCTTTGCCGCCCTGCAACGCGGTTTCGCCCGCATGCAGAGCGCCGCCGCCTGACCTCGCGCGCACGGGCTGGCAGGCGCTCACCGGCGCTTGGCCGCCAGGGCCGGATGGGTTTCTTCCCCCCAGGCGAACAGCAGCCCGCCCGAGGCGAACATGGCAAGCGCCACGAACCAGAACGCTGCCTCGATCTGGCCGGTAAAATGGGCCGCCAGAGCAAAGCCCAGGGCTCCGATGGCATAGCCCAGGTCGCGCCAGAACCGGTAGATGCCGATCGCCGAGCCACGCCAGGTGGGCGATGCGATATCGGCCACGGCTGCGGAGAGGTTGGGATAGAGCAGCGCCATGCCGAGGCCCGACACGGCCGCTGACAGCGACCACCAGGCCATGCCCTCGCCCAGCATCATCATGGCGACGCCGGCGCCGCAGATCCACATGCCCGAGACATTGGGCCAGCGCCGCCCAACCTTGTCCGACAGCCGGCCGGTCACGAGCTGCGAGCCGCCCCACACCATGCCATACATGCCCACGACCCAGCCGACCTCCGGCAGGGTCAGCCCCCGGTCGAACAGGAAGACCGGGTAGATCACCCAGACCAGCGCATCGACGAATTTTTCCACCAGCCCGGCCTGGGAAATGGCCGCGAGCCGGCGGTCCCTCCAGGTCATCAGTGCGAAGATATCCCAGGTCGAGAGCGCCTTCTCGGCATTGCCATTGGCCAGGTGGTTGCGGCTTTCACTGTGCGCCCAGGGCAGCGTATCGCGCACGAAGAGCGACGACAGGATCAGGCCCGCTGCGATCACCAATATGCCGAAGGTCAGCAGCCCCTCGCGCGGCCCCATCAGCGTTGCCGCATAGCTGGTGATGATGCCGGCAAGCGCCACGCCGATATATCCGGAAAACTCGTTGAGCCCGATGGTCACGCCCCGCTGGGTGGGGCGGGTCAGGTCGAGCTTGGATGTCTGCGTCATCGACCAGCACAGGCCCTGGTTGATCCCCAGCAGCACCGTGGCTGCCACGATCCAGTTCCAGTTCGGCGCGAAGGCGATGAGAAAGGGGATCGGCAGGGCCACGATCCAGCCCAGCACCAGCACCTTCTTGCGCCCGATCCGCTCCGAGAGGCGCCCGGCGACGAAGTTGAGCACGCCCTTGACCACGCCGAAGGCGACCACGAAGGCCGAGAGCAGCACGAAGGAGCCGCGCGCCACGCCGAATTCGCTCTCGGCCAGCGCCGGCACGACCGTGCGGGTCATGCCGATGGCAAAGCCGACCAGCAGGACCTGCACCAGTTGATGGCTGAATTGTCCCCGGTTCTCGGCAATGCCGAACCGGTGCTCGTGTGCCGTCATGTCAGCCGCGACCCGCATCATTCAACAAATTCGTTGAATGTACTAGTTTGAATGCGCACGCGCTGTCAAGCGCCGGCCAGCGTTGCACGGCGGCTTGACTTCCGCCCTGCCCCGGGGACAATGCCGCCATGGGGATTGCGATCTCCCCATGAGGCGCCAGCCAAAGCATCGCGTCCGTACAACACCTATTGCAGGGACGCGCCATGTCTTCGACCACCACGATTTCGGTCGACAAGCTTCATCGCCTTGTCGGCACACCCCGATTGCCCCGCCTGATCGACGTTCGCACTTCAGAGGTTTTTGCAGCCGATCCGCGGCATATTCCCGGTGCCGTGCGCCGGTCGCACGAGGCCGTGGCCGAGTGGATCGGGCCCTTCCGGGGTTCGGCTGCCGTTGTCATCTGCCAGCATGGCCACCAGCTCAGTGAAGGCGTCGCCGCCTGGCTCAGGCATGAAGGCATTGCAGCGGAAGTGCTGGAGGGCGGTTATGCCGGCTGGGTCGCGGCCGGCAGGCCCGTCGTTCCAGAGGCCGCCATACCGCCGCGCGACAGCGACGGACGGACCGTCTGGGTCACGCGCGCCCGGCCCAAGGTGGACCGCATCGCCTGCCCATGGCTGATCCGCCGGTTCGTCGACCCCGATGCGGCATTCCTCTTCGTCACGCCGTCCGAAGTGGCCGCCGTCGCCGAGCGCTTCGGGGGCACGCCCTTCGATATCGACGATGTCTATTGGAGCCATCGCGGCGAGTTGTGCACCTTCGACGTGATGATCGCCGAATTCGGTCTGGCCTCCGACGCCCTGCAGCGGCTGGCCACCATTGTGCGCGGCGCCGATACGTCCCGGCACGACCTGGCGCCGGAGGCGGCGGGACTGCTGGCTGCTTCCCTGGGCCTGTCGCGCATGTATGCGGACGACCTCGAGCAGCTTGAGGCCGGCATGACCCTCTATGATGCGTTTTATCGCTGGGCGCGCGATGCGAGCGAAGAGAGCCACAACTGGCCCTCGGGCAAGGCGAGGAGCTGACCAATGTCTGACGTCTTACCCACCACTGCGCCTCGTGCGGAAGCCTATCAGCCCGGCGTCACCATCCCGTTCTCGGAAGCCGTGAAGGTCTGGGCGCGGGTCGCTGCCCTGAGCTTTGGCGGTCCCGCCGGGCAGATCGCGGTGATGCATCGCATCCTGGTCGAGGAGAAGCGCTGGATAGGCGAGCACCGGTTCCTGCATGCCCTCAACTATTGCATGCTGCTGCCCGGTCCCGAGGCGCAGCAACTGGCGGTCTATCTTGGCTGGCTGCTGCACAAGACCAGGGGCGGCATCGTCGCCGGGCTGCTGTTCATCCTGCCGGGTTTCCTGTCCATCCTAGCGCTCAGTTTTCTCTATGTCGGGCTGGGTCATCTCGACCTGATTGCCGGGCTGTTCTTCGGCCTCAAGGCGGCCGTGCTGGCCATTGTGCTGCAGGCCGTGGTGCGCATCGGCAAGCGGGCCCTCAAGAACCCGGTGATGATTGGCATTGCCGTGGCGGCCTTCCTCGCCATCTTCGCCTTCGACATTCCGTTCCCCCTCATCATCCTGGCCGCCGCGCTGGTCGGCTATGGCGGCGGGCGTGTCGGCTCGCCGCTGTTCCGCGTCGGTGGTGGGCATGGCGCTGCCAAGGGACCGGTCTTTGAGGATGCTCAGTCGCTGCTGGGCGAGACGACCCCTGCCCATGCCCGGCCCAACCTGCGCTGGTCGCTCTGGACGTCAGGTGTGCTGCTGGCGCTGTGGCTGGTTCCGGTGCTGGCGCTGGTCGTCCTGCTCGGACCGGAAAACGTGTTCAGCCAGATCGCCGTCTTCTTCAGCCAGATGGCGGTCGTCACCTTCGGCGGCGCCTATGCCGTGCTGGCCTATGTGGCGCAGGAGGCCGTGCAGAACTATGGCTGGCTGAGGCCCGGGGAAATGCTCGACGGGCTGGGCATGGCCGAAACCACGCCCGGACCATTGATCATGGTGGTGCAGTTTGTCGGCTTCCTTGGTGCCTATCGCGACCCGGGCGCGCTCGACCCCATGGTTGCAGCGGCCCTGGGCGCAGTCCTGACCACCTGGGTCACCTTCGTGCCGTGCTTCCTGTGGATTTTCCTCGGCGCGCCCTTCATCGAGCAGTTGCGGGGCAATGTGGCGCTCACCGGGGCCCTCTCGGCGGTCACCGCCGCCGTGGTCGGTGTCATTGCCAATCTGGCGGTATGGTTCGCGCTGCACACGCTCTTTGCCGAGATCACCATCTGGCAAGGGCCGGGGTTCAGCCTCGACATCCCGGCCTGGTCCTCGCTCAATGTCGCGGCCTTGGTGCTGACCGCCGCGGCCGTCCTAACCGTGTTCCGCTTCAATATCGGCACGATCTGGGTGCTGGCCGGCTGCGCCGCCGCGGGTGTCCTCTGGCTGTCTCTCTGACTGTCAAAGGCCCTGCCCTATTTCGGCAGCACGACTTCCTGATCACCTGTGTGCTGGAAGCGGGACGGGATCACGACACTGGCCCCGCCCCGGCGCGTGTCGCCATCGCCGCAGAAGTCGTGGCGGTCCGCGCGCGACACATAGACTGACAGGCGTCGCAGCGCCTCGTCCACGGCCAGCGACTGTTCGTGCGGCGTCTCCACCAGCAGGCTGTCGAGCGCATAGTCGTAGCTGGCGTGGCGATAGTTCAGCGCCCTTACGAACCAGGCGATGAAGGCGTCGTTCTCGTATTTGCGGGCGGTTAGGTTGTCGCCCATGGCCGGCGGCAGGTCGCGACCCAGGCTGGCATAGGCGATGGCGCGCTGGCGATCGATCTCGATGACCGCGCAGATCGCAGCGAATGTGCCCGGCAGTGTATCTATATCCGCCGCTATATGGCGGCCCACCGTCGCGTAGCGGGTGCGCGAGGACTGGTATTCGGTGCGCTTGAGCCAGGCATAGTAGCGCTCGACCGTGTAGTGCTCGTCCTTGCGCGGCGGGATGATGCGGGTGCGCTGCAGTTCCACCGAGGAGTCGAACACCCAGTCCTTGGCGTGTGCGGCCACGAGGAAGCGCCAGACGCGGTTATGCATCTCCTCTTCCTGGTCGGTCTTGTTGAAATTGGAGACCGGCTCCTTGCGATTGCGCGCAAGAAAGTCGCCGGCGGCCGGCATGGCCACGTCATGGGTAAAGCTGGGCGCAGCGCGGCCGAAATCACCCACCGGCCGGGCGGCCGAACAGGCGGCAAGCAGCGTGGCCAGCACCAGCGCAGAGGCCAGTCGAAACATCCTATCCACGCTTGCGCTTTGGCCGTGTCGGATCGAGCCTTGTCGTTGGCGGCTGCGGCGCCTGGCGTTCATAACGCACCCCGGTAAACATCAGGATCTGGGCGTCGCCGGGCGTTTTCACCCCACGTGTGTCGGCTTTTCGCCGCTGATCGAACTTGACGAGCTTTCCCAAGCTGTCCTCCAGGTTGCTCGTTCCCCCATTCCCAATGGAGACAACGGTTCGCGTTACAAATCAGTCGGCGCGACGCCCCTCGCGCTGCCTGCTCATGACCGCATTAAGAGATCGTCAAGGTTAACAGTCTGCTAACGAATTGGCGGCAAGAGTGACGATGCATCGAATGTGATGCGATTCCGAATGACGGTCCCCGACACATGCTTGGTTTTCAGCCCTACGAGACGTTTCAACTGCTCATCGAGACAGGCGGCGTCGACCGTACGAATACCTTGCTGATCGCGGCCTGTGATGCCTATGCGCGTCGCGGCAAGCCGACGCCTCCCGAAATGGAACAGTTTGAAGCGCTGGCCTCGCGCCTGTTCCCCATTGCCGGCCCGCAGGCCCGCGCCAAGGGCGCAGCCATCCTGGGCCGTGCCGAAATGCTGTCCCCGACGCTCGAGCAGCTGGTCGTCGACAATATCGGCGAGGACCTCATCGGCTTTCTCGCCGGGGCGGCTGATCTGTCCGAGCCCACCATGCTCGACATCATCGCCCGCTATGACGTACCGGCCGCCGCCACCATTGCGGCGCGCGACGATCTCACCAATGTCGTGCTGGCCAAGCTCTTCCAGATGAATTCGCGCAAGGTCTACCGCGCCCTGGCTGCCAATACCGCGATCGTGCCGCGCGGCGCCTATCTCAGTGCCCTCGCCCGCTCCGCCCAGATGGACCATATGGTCGCCGAGTCCCTGGCCCAGCGCAGCGATTTCGACGCGGCCCTCCTGGCGCCCGCCTTCTTCGACCTGTCGGACGACCACCGCGTCAAGGTCATCCAGGCCTTCACCAATCGCGAGACGCCCAAGCTGCCGAGCAGCCGGACCATCGAGCAGCTGACCGTCGCCAATGCGGAGCTGACCAAGGCGCTGATGAAGCTGTTCTCGGAAAACCGCCGCCCGGAAGTCACCCGGCTGCTGTCGCAGATTACCGGGCTCGACGAAGTGCGCTGCGGCCAGATTGCGCATGACGTCACGGGCGCCGCCCTGTTCGTCATCCTGCGTGCCTTTGGCTGCAGTGCCTATGAAGGCCTCAAGGTGCTGATCCACGCCACCAGCCATGATAGCGACCGCTCGCGCGCGCTGGCCGACTTCGCCACGCTGTTCGGCAATGTCACGCCGGAATCCATGGCCTATCTGATGAGCGCCTGGCGCGGCGAGGTGAACCTGCTCGAGCTCAACAAGCCCGAATACAAGCCCTTCACCGAAGCCAGCCGCCGCACGCCCTCGCAGACGCTGGCGCCGGCGCACAATCCGGTGGTCGAGCAGGCTATCGAGGCCCTGGCCCGCATCGGCGCCCGCCGCGCAAGCTAGGCGAGGTCGATCCCCACATCATCGCCGCGCAGGTCGAGGCTGAGCACCCAGAGATCTGGATCGAACTCGATTTCCCGCGCAATGCGTTCGCTGACCTTGGCCGCCTCGACGCGGCTGAAGCGGCGTTGAAACACCAGCCTGGCATCGTCGGGCCGGCCGGCCATGGGGGCTGGGGTAAACAGCGAGCGGGTGCCGTCGAGGTGGTCGACCTCGATGAAGACCTGGCCGGCGATCGGATCGCCGCGGCGCGCGACCACGCACATATTGCCCAGGTCGTTGTGGCGCCGCACGAAGACGCCGCACCAGATATCGCTGCGCAGCGCGCTCACTAGATCTCGGCGCCGGCCTGCCGCAACAGGCCGACCAGGTCGGGTTTCACCTGTCCGGTGACCTTGTAGCTGTGGAAGTTCTCGAATTCGCGGATGGCCTTGGCCGTGGCGTCGCCGGGGTGGCCGTCGATCGAGCCGTGATAGAAGCCCAGGCTGGCGAGTCCCTGCTGGATCTGGCTGACCAGCTGCACATTATTGGCCGGGGCAACCGCCGTGCTGGCCGCCATCATCTGGTCGGGCGTCGGGCCTGCCTGCACTTCGCTGGCGGCACGCGGGGCCGCCATGGGCTCAAGCGAAGCCACCTGGACCGGTGCCGGCATGGGCTGCTGGCGGGTTGGCGCTGCGGCGAGCGGCACGGCGGGGACGGGCCTCGTGGCTGGCGCCGGCGGGGTGTTGCGGCCGCCGTCGACGGCGGCAACGATGGAATCGATGGTGAGGGCCGCGGCATTGCCGATGGTGTCGACCGCTTGGTCGACCGGCGACAGCTCGGCCACGCGACCCACGAGGATGTCGCCCTGCGGCGCGGGACGCGGCGCAACCTGCTGCACGGCAACCGGCTGCGGCGCCGGCTGGACCACGGGAGCCGGCTGCACGGCAGCGGCCTGCTGGGTAGCGGGCACCATGCCGGCTGCATCGGCGCGCAGGATGGCGTCGATCACTTCGCGGCTCATCGCCCCGGTCGGCTCCATGCCGTTGCGCGTCTCGAAGGCGCGAATGGCTGCGGCGGTCATCGGGCCATAGAAACCATCGACCGTGCCGTTGAAGAGACCCAGTTCGGTCAGCTTCTTCTGCACGGCAAAGGCATCGCTATTGCCCACCGGCGCATCCGGCACGGGCGCCGGCACCGTAGCAACGCTGCCGGTGGTTTCGCTCGCCACAGGCGGCAGCACGGCGGTCTGTCGGGTCGGCGCCGGTACGGGCGCTGGCGCGACGGCCGGCTGCGCGACGGGCACGGGCATATCCGTGGCCGGCATGAAGAACGGCGCGGGATGCCGGGCCGTCTGCAGATAGAGGGCATTGCTGGCAGCCATCGCCGTCAGCGTGACCATGGCTAGCAGGCCCGTCGAGGCCAGTGGCGCCCGCATATAGCGCGAGAATGCCCAAAGGCCGGCGCGGCCAAGTGAGGCCGCGGCAGCACTGCCCGCCAGCAAGGGCAGGCGCGAGAAGGTGGTTGCCGTCATTGCGCTTTTCTTTTTTCGTCTTGCCATGAATGAATCGGAGCGGCGGCTGGCTCTCTACGGAAGGGTGTTACGGATGCAGTTTCTTCGCTCTTTATTGCCGGACCGTTTATGGGCAGCAAAACTGTCACGGTTGTCCCCGCTCCAATCTCCGACATGGCCCGCAGCGTGCCCTGGTGCAGGTCGACCAGCCCCTTGACGATGGAGAGACCCAGCCCCGTGCCTTCGTAGCGGCGGGCCAGGCCATCCTGCGCCTGGAAAAACGGTTCGCCAATCCTGCTCAGCGATTCGGGCGCCATGCCGACACCATTGTCGCTCACCGACAGGTTGAGGCTCTGGCCCTGGCGCTTGAGGCTGACTGTAACACGGCCGCCCGGATAGCTGAACTTGATCGCGTTGGAGAGCAGGTTGAGCAGGATCTGCCGGCAGGCGCGCTCGTCGGCAACCAGCATGGGCAGGTGGCCGGCGATATCGGCCACCAGCGTCACATCCTGCGCCTGGGCCATGGCGTCCACCATGCTGAAGCAGGGGGCGATCATGTCTTCGGCGACAAAAGGCTCGGTCTGCAGCTCGAACTTGCCGGCTTCGATCTTGGACATGTCCAGCAGCATGCGCACCACTTCGAGCAGATGCTTGCCGCTCTGGTGAATCAGGCCGGCATATTCGCGATGAGTCGTCGACAGTTCGCCGCCGATATCGCTGGTCATCATTTCGGAAAAGCCGACCACGGCATTGAGCGGCGTGCGCAGTTCATGCCCGATGGTGGCGAGAAAGCGCGACTTGGCCGCGGAGGCATCTTCCGCCGCGCGGCGTGCCTCGGCCATGGCGATTTCATTGTCCTTGCGCCGGGTGATGTCATGGAACAGGGCCACGACTTCATGGCGCTGACCCTCGGTCTCGGGATCGATCACCGGCGACAGGCTGATTTCCACCCAGATGAACCGCGGCAGGTTGGTCATGGCGCGCGGATCGTCCTGGCGCATCCGCACCTCGATCGTGCGCGACTTGCCGCCCTGATTGGCATCGGCAAAGGCGGTCAGGTAGGCCGGGCGATCCAGCACATGCAGGCGTTCGCCCAGCGCCGAGCCCGACAGTTCGTAGCGCTGGCAACCGAACAGCTGTTCGGACGAGCGCGAGGCGAGCAGGATCTGCCCATCGCTGGAAAAGCGGATCACGCCATCCTGGACATGCTCGATCAGGTGCCGATAGGCCGTCATCTGCGCCTTGTCATAGACTTCATAGGCCGCGTTGATGCGGTTGGCGCTGTGCAGGACGATGAAGGCGACAATGGCGAAGCCGACAATGCTGGTGCCTACCAGCGTCGAGGCCGCGACCGGAATGGGCGGCAGCGCGAGCGCGCTGGCGAGGATGGCAAGCCCGAGCACGGCCGCGAGCATGATCCAGCTCTGGCGGCGCAGCTGCTGCTGGCCGAGCAGGGACGCCATGATGGGTGCCATGACCGCTATGGCCAGCCCGGCATCGCCAAGCTGGGCGTCCGCCAGCGTCAGCAGCGCGCCGATGATCAGCAGGGCATAGACCTGGCCGGCGGCGGCCTGCTCGAACAGCTTGCGCTGATGCAGCGCCAGCGTCGTCATGCCGGCTCCAAGCCCCAGCGCCGCGATAGCCAGCGGGAACGGGCTGCCGATGACCAGCAGATAGACGGCGAGCGGCATGCACAGCGCGCTGAGCAGAATCAGGATGCGGGAATTGTTGGCGAGCGTCTTGCGGCGCAGCATTTCGGGCCGGTGGCCACCGCCAGCGATGGCCATCGACATCTCTTTGCTTGCGCCGAAAGAGAACAGGCTACGCATACGCATTACTCACTATCACGACGCCAGCAGTCACGGATGCCCGGGGGCTCCGACAAGCGCGGCCGGGGCCGCACTCCGCCTGAACGGGATCAGGTCTTGTTGCAGCCACCCTGCGACCCAAGAGCTAAAGGCGAGCTTAAATCCGGCCCCGTCCCACCCTGCCGGACGCCCCGGATGGCCCCTTTCTCGGGTTAGCGTAAACAAGGCGTTGCCCTGCCTGCCGGCGATGGGTCGCATTTGCCTAAAATTTTATCGAAATGTCCCAAAGCGGTTTAACAGACCCCGTCTAGTCTGGCTCATGCAGGTCGAACCGGGCCTGCAGCAGTTTTCGGGAATGACAATGTTTGCAGTGGTTCGCTCAGTTTTCTGGCTGACGCTCGCCTATATGGTGATCAAGCCCGGCGTCGATCTTCCCGATGCCGGTGCGCTCTCGGCCCAGGCCATGGCGGCAGGCAGCCGGGTGGTTGCCGAGCAGATCCAGAACATCGAATGCGACAGTTTCCAGTGCGTGGGTGGCAAGGCGATTGCCGCCGCCGCGCTGCAGCCTTCCCCGTCCGCCGGCACACCCATGCATGAGCAGCCGGCGATCAATCTGGCCCCCATACCCCGACCAAGGCCAGACCGGGCGGGATAGCGGGCGCCCTGCCCCGGGCCCCGAACTCGACCCCAGGGTCGCGTCACTTCCCCAAGCGACGCTCCAGCGACCCTGGCCCCTGCCGCAAGCACGCTGCCCCGTGCTTGCGGTTTTTCTTTGCCCTGCCCTGCTCTGGTATTGCCCACGCGGTTTGACTAGATAGTCCCCATGAGCGAGCCCCAAGCCTTCCAGGACATTGCCGAAAACCTCTCCTTCCTCGACGATTGGGAGGATCGGCTCAATTACCTCATCGAACTCGGCCAGGCGCTGCCCGAGATCCCGGAGACCGACAAGACCGCGGAGAACAAGGTCAAGGGCTGCGTGTCCAATGTCTGGCTGGTATCCAGCGCGGATCGCTCCGGCGAGCAGCCGGTCCTGCACTTCACCGGCCAGTCGGATGCCATCATCACCAAGGGTCTGGTGGCGGTGCTCCTCGCGCTTTATTCGGACCGCCCGGCCAGGGAAATCGCCAAAACCGACGCCATCGCCTGGTTCAAGACGATCGGCCTCAGCGAGCATCTGGGTATGCAGCGCTCCAATGGCCTCGTCGCCATGGTCAACCGCATCCGCGCCGAGGGCAAGGCGCTGAGCTGAGCCGTCAGGGCGATTCGTCGGCGATCAGCGGCAGCCTTGTCTCCAGCCAGTTGCGGGTGACGCCATGGCCCGCGCCCTTCGCCTCAGGCGACAGGCCGAACTGTCCGGCGAGCTGATCGAGCCCGATGCGCAGCACGAGCTTGGCGCTGCGTCGCGGCCAGCGCCGTTCCGTCTCGACCAGTTGCAGGCCCTTGCCCAGGCCGCAGACGTCGAACAACACGCCCCAGCAGTCCGATGGCAGGTTGGCCGCCAGGGCGTTCAGTTTCTGGCGCGCGGCGGCCGATGCCTCGGTGGCCGACAGAGCGTCATTGCCCGCCCCGTTGCGGCCGCCGATCCGGGTCGGGTCGTAGGACATGGTCACGCGGGGCATCAGCTGCGCGCGCAGGATCAGCCTCTCGAGGCGCTCCGCCGCGGCCAGGTGATGCGGCGCGAGGAAGGCCGCCTCCCGCTTGCCGCCGCGGCTGGCCAGCCGCGTCAGGGAATCGTCACCCCTTTCAATGGGCATGGCTGTCCTCCGACGGCACGCCGCCCTGCTCCAGCAGGCTTTCGAGGGCGCAGACTTCCTCATCGAAGCGCGGATCGTCGCGCATGTCTTCGATGATGGCGCAGGCATGTGAGACTGTTGTCCTATCCCGTCCGAAGGCCTCGCCGATCTCCGCCAGCGTGCGCCCGAACACGACATGGCACAGATACATGGCCAGTTGCCGCGCCCGCGCTGCCGGCAGGCTGCAGCGCGTATTGTGCATAAGCATGCGTATGGGCACGTTTTTCTGCAAAGCCACCAGGATAATGGCTTCGTCACAACTGCGGTGGATGGCGCCGCGCCAACGAACCGCCCGGTGGGTCGACAGTGGGGAAGGAATAGGGTGCATCGGTCTGCCTCCTCGCGTATCAGGAATTAATTCCTACATACTGAGGCAGGCAAGAGCGAGGGGGATAAGTATGCTGATAAAAATTCAAACGGCCGCCTTGCGAGCGGCCGTTTGAATTTTGGTTATCGCCGGGGTCCCGATCGGGACGCGACGTCTCGTCGTGTGTCAGGCAGCCTTGCGGCCGAGCCCGTTATCCTTGGCCAGCTTCGAGCGGGTGGCCGAATAGCTCGGGGCAACCATCGGGTAGTCGGCAGGCAGGCCCCACTTCTCGCGGTATTCTTCCGGCGAGAGATTGTAGTGCGTGCGCAGGTGGCGCTTCAGCGACTTGAACTTCTTGCCGTCTTCGAGGCAGATGATGTAGTCGGGCGCGACGGACTTGCGGATCGGAACAGCCGGCTTGAGTTCCTCAACCGGAGCCTGGACCTCGTTATTCTGCAAGGCCCGCAAGGCTCCGTGAACTTCGGCGATCAGCTTGGGCAGATCGGTCACGCTCACCGAATTATGGCTCACATAGGCCGAGACAATTTCGGTACTGAGTTCGATCAGATCGCTCTCGTAACCGGTCGCCGAGCCGGTGGTATCATTCATGTTTCAACCTTCCATTTTTATCTGGCAGCGACAGGGGCAGTCACAACCATATGCCTTGTTAGGATTGTTCATTAACCTTCGCAACCCATATGCAGCAATTGAACCTTGCTAGCATGTTTAGTCATGCGGGAGAACTTGGGCTTCTTTTAGACTTTAGTTCGTCGATGAGCATATTTGTGGGAGACTGGTTAGCAGCACGGTAACTTGCTCTTGCCAGCAGGTGAGCGGCCAAGGGTGTCGTTAGCAACAGAAATATGACGCCTATTACTGCCCGCAGGGCCACGGCGGCGTCGAAGCAAACCAATGCCACTGCAAGCAAAATCAGCCCGCCACCCACCGCGCCGGCCTTCGAGGCAGCATGCATGCGCGTATAGAGATCGGGCAGCCGCAGGACGCCGATCGCCGCGACCAGACTGAAGGCCGCCCCCAGTAGCAGGAACACGCAACCAGCATAGATCAGGATATCTGTGATCATCATGATCCGTCCCTTTCTGCGGCGCTGACCCGGGACAGGATGTAGCGCGCCAGTGCCACGGTCGCCAGAAACCCGAGCAGCGCCAGCGCAATGGCAATATCGAGATAGAGCATGAGCCCGGTGCGGATGGCGATGGCCCCGACAAAGCCCATGGCAACCACGGTCAGCAGGTCCAGGGCCAGCACACGGTCCGCCAGCGTGGGTCCGATGACGATGCGGATCGCCGCGATCAGCAAAGCCAGTCCGAGCAGGATCAGCGCGACAAGCGTCGCCAGTGAGAGGGCGTCGGCGGGCGTCATGAATAGATCTCCCGTACCTTGGCTTCAAAACCTCCGGCAATGTCGGCGATCAGCGCCTCGCGCGTGCTCAGCGTCAACACATGGACAAAGAGCACCGAGCGGTCTTCGCTGACATCGATGCTCAGCGTGCCCGGCGTCAGGGTGATGAGGTTGGCCAGCAGGGTGATTTCGGCATCCGATTTCACCGTAAGGGGAAAGGCTATGATGGCCGGCCGCAGGTCTGCCTTCATGCTCGGCGTCAGCACGACGATGGCGACGCGCACCGCGCTGGCCGCCAGTTCATAGAGGAAGAGCAGGATCAGCGACGCGATCTGGCCGATCTTGCGCAGGATGCGCGGCGGGGCAAAGGCGCTGCGCAGCAGCAGCACGGCGACACCGCCGATGGCTGCACCCAGCAACAGGTTCAGCCCGGTGAAGGTGCCGGTGATGGCGCCCCAGACGATTGCCAGGACAATGACGATTGAAGCCGGGTTCATGGCGCAGCTCCCGCAAGCCCGACCGCATCCACGTAGCGGGCCGGATCCATCATGTCGGGAATGCCCGCATTGAGCCCTTCAAACAGGCCATTCGGCCAGAGCCCCGCCGCGAGGACCATGCTCACCAGCACGGCGGTCGCGCCGAGGCGCTGCCAGGTCTGCGGCAACAGGGGTGCCGCATTCCCGTCTGCAGGCGCGGAGCGCCAGAAGACATGGCCCCACAGGCGCGAGCCGGCAATGAGCGTCAGCACGGCGTTGACCAGCAATGCGACCACGATCAGGCCGCCGCTCCATCCGCCCTCGCCGATACCGGCCTGCAGCAGCAGGAGCTTGGGCCAGAAGCCCAGGAACGGCGGCACGCCGGCCGTAGCGAGGATAAGCACGAGGAAGAGGATCGAGAGCGGTGCGCTGGCGGCATAGAGTCCGCCCATCCGCCTGGTATCAGTCTCGCCCGTGCCCCGCTCGATCAGGCCAGCCACCAGGTAGAGCGCCGTCATGGTCAGGATGGCGTGGAAGACATAGAGCCCTGCCCCGCCGATCCCTTCCTGCGACGGCACGGCTATGCCGGCCAGGATGGCGCCGACGCCGCCGATGACCAGAAAGCCGATGGCGCGGCGCAGGTTGGTTTCGGCAATGGCGCCGAGCGGCGCAATCAGCAGCGTGCCGACGGCGATGGCAACCAGCAGCGGCTCAAGCAGGTCGCGGCTGGCGGGCAGCACCACCACCAGCGACCGCAGCAGGGCATAGGCGCCGACTTTGGTCAGCAGCCCCGCGAACAGGGCTGAAACCGCGGCCGGCGGAGTGTGGTAGGAGGCCGGCAGCCAGGCGTTGACCGGAAAGGCAGCAGCTTTCATGGAGAAAGCCAGCAGCAGGAGTGCAGCAACACCGGCCATTGCTGCCGGATTTGCTGCCGGCGCGACGCGCATGACGTCCGCCATATTGAGCGTGCCGAGCAGGCCATAAAGCAGCCCAAGCGCCAGCAGGAACAGCGTCGTGGCGAGGAAGTTCAGGAAGCCGTATTTGACCGCACCGTCAAGCTGGATGGGCTTTCCACCCAATACCATCAGCCCGAACGACGCGATCAGCATCACCTCGAACCAGACATAGAGATTGAACAGGTCGCCGGTCAAAAACGAGCCGGTAACGCCTGCCAGCAACAGCAGCACCATGGCATGAAAGCCATCCCGCTCATCCCTGCCGCTCTCACCCTCGGCATAGATCAGCACCACCAGGGTCACGACGGCCGCCGCCAGCGCAAAGGCGGCGCTGAACAGGTCGGCGGCCAGGCTGATGCCGAAAGGCGGCAGCCATTTGCCCATGGTCATGCTGACCGGTCCGGATTCCAGCACGCGCAGCAGCAGGGCGATGTCACAGGCGATGACCGCACAGATCACCAGGGCGGCGAGCATGAAGGACAGGCTGCCGGCCTTGCGCAGCATCAGCGCCATGGCCGCACCCATCAGCGACAGCACCACGGGCAACACGATGACCCAGTCGGCCGCCGCAGTTATTGTCTCGATCATCGCGGGAGGAAGCACCAGCTCATCCATGTCAGTAGCTCAATGGCGGGTTGGGCTCGTCTACCGGCTCGGCGACGCGCATTGTGTCGGTGTCGTCGGCATCCAGGCTCTGATAGGCGCGGAAGGCCAGCACCAGCAGGAAGCTGAACATGGCAAAGCCGATGACGATAGCTGTCAGGATAAGGGCCTGCGGCAGCGGATTGGCGATGACGCCTTCGGGCTGGTCGAGGCCGGACGGGATGATCGGCGCGACTTCGCGCGTCAGCCGCCCTGCCGTGAAGATCAAGAGGTTCACGCCATTGCCGAAAATCGTCATGCCCAGCAGCATGCGGATCACCGAGCGGGACAGCAGCAGATAGACGCCGAGGGCGATGAAACAGCCGATGAGAGCGGCGAGAACATAATCCATCAGGACCGCTCCCCCCCATCGCCTTCGAGCCCCAGCGCAATCGCCGCAATGGTGCCGAACACCACGAGGAACACCCCGATATCGAAGACCATCGGGGTGGAGAGCGGCACAGTGGTGTCGCCCAAGTTGAGATAGAGCCAGATGCTGGTCATGAAGGGCGAGCCGGTGAACAGCGACAGCAGGCCGGAAAAGGCGGCCATGAAAACGCCGAAACCGGCAATGTTCATCGGGTCGATATGCAGCGCCCGGCGCGCCGCGGCGGGACCGATCGCGGTTCCCAGAATGGCGATCGCCGAGGCGGCGATGAGGCCACCGATAAAGCCACCGCCGGGCTCGTTGTGGCCGCGCAGACAGACATAGACCGAGAAGACCAGCATGATGGCCACGATCAGCGGCGCGATGGTGCGGAAGATGATGGTGTTCATGACGTGGCCTTCTTCCGGCGCCGCAGCAGGGCCATGATGGCCATGCCGGCCCCCATCACCACGGCAATCTCACCCAGCGTATCGAAGCCGCGATAGTCCACCAGGATCACATTGACGATGTTGGCGCCGTGGGCAATCGGCACGCTGGTGGCGGTGAAGAGATCGGAGAGGCGCTTGTCGAGCGTTCCGGTCAGTACCACCATCAGCAGCAGGCTGACGCCAACGCCGCACACCAAAGCCAGCGTGCCATCGCGTGCCAGGTCCTCCAGCGGGCGGTGGTCGCGCTCGTCGAGGCGCAGGCGCGTCATGACCAGCGCCAGGATCACCACCGAGAGGATTTCAACCATGAACTGGGTGAAGGCCAGGTCCGGCGCGCCGAACAGCAGGAAGATCAACGCCACGGCCGTGCCCTGGATGCCCAGCGCCATGATGGCGACGAGCCGGTTGGGCGCCAGCAGCACCGAGCCCAGCCCGACCAGCGCCAAGAGAACGACGCCCCACTCATAGATCCGCAGGTCCGGCCAGCTTAACACATCCGACCAGTTGCCCAGTTCGGCGGTCGGCAGCAGCACATCATAGCCACCCAGCAGCAGCATCGGCAGGGTCAGCGCCAGCGCCAGGGCTCCGAAGACGGTGACCAGATAGATCTCCAGCCGCCCGTGATGCAGCAGCCGCGTTACCCCGGCCGAGAAGCGGATCAGCCCGAACATCACCACGTCGAAGAGATTGTCGGCGGTCCAGCCGAGCGCGGCCTCGGCGCGCCGCAACAGGGTGCGCAGCGTCGCGGCCTGGCGATAGACCAGAAGGCCGAGGCCCCAGGTCGCAATGGACAGCCACAGCAGCGGGCTGGCGGGATTGATGGCCAGCGTCAGATGGCTCGTCACCGGATGATCCAGAATTGCGGAGGCGGCGGGCACCAGCAGGTACTTGCCCAGATCCTCGGTCAGCACCGAAAAGACGATGCTGCAGACGCCCAGCAGGATGGGGCCGGCCAGCATGGCCAGCGGCGCCTCATGCGGCGATTTGGGCGTCGGCAGCACAGGGCCGAGAAACGGCTTGACCATGACCAGCATGGCGACACCGGCCAGCATGGCATTGCCCGCGACCAGCACCACCAGCACCACGATATCGGACCAGGTCCAGGCCAGCAGGCCCAGATACATTTCTTCCTTGGCGAAATAGCCCAGTGTCAGCGGCAGGCCGATCATGGCCAGGCTCGCCAGGGCCGCGCCGATAAAGGTCACTGGCATCTTGTCGGCCAGCCCGCCGAGCACGGTGATGTCCCGCGTGCCGGCCTCGTGGTCGATGGCGCCCACCACCATGAAGAGCCCGGCCTTGTAGAGCGCGTGGGCGACGAAGTAGAGCGCCATGGCGGCGATGGCAGCCTCGGTGCCGAGGCCGATCAGCAGCACGGACAGGCCTAGCGAGGCAATGGTGGTCTGCGCCAGCATCTGCTTGAGGTCGGTCTGGCGCAGGGCGCCCAGCGCGCCCCAGAGCAATGTGGCGCCGCCGAAGCAGACCAGGATAAGCGTCCAGGCCTCGGTGCCGCCCAGCCAGGGCGTGGTCCGCGCCAGAAGGTAAACGCCGCCCTGCACCATGGTGGCGGAATGCAGGAAAGCCGAGACCGGGGTCGGCGCCTCCATGGCATTGGGCAGCCAGAAGTGGAACGGCACCTGGGCCGATTTGGTGAAGGCGGCGCAGAGGAAGGCAAACAGCACGAGGCCATAAAGGCCGCTGCCGCGCACTTCGTCGCCCAGCGCGCTGAGCTCCCACGTACCGGTGAGGTGGTGCACCAGTAGGGCTCCGACCAAAAGGCCCATGCCGCCGATATTGGTGATCACCAGCGCCTGGATGGCGCCCCGGCGCGAGGCCTGCCGCGTATGGTCAAAGCCGATCAGCAGGAAGGACGTGACCGAGGTCAGCTCCCAGAACATGAACAGCGCCAGCATGTTGTCGGCCAGCACCAGCCCCAGCATGGCGCCCATGAAGGCCAGCAGGAAGCCGAGGAACCGCCCAAGATGGGGATGACCTTTGAGATAGGCCCCCGAATAGAGCACGATCAGCGCACCGATGCCGGAAATGGTCAGCGCGAAAGTGAGGCTGAGCCCGTCGACAAAGAAGGACAGGTTGAGGTCATAGGCCGGCACCCAGCCGATGCTGGCCGAGACGGCGCCATTGGCGATCACGGGCTCGACCAGGGTCAGCAGAAAGGCGAAGATGGCCAGCGGAACCGCAGCAAGAACCCAGCCGGCAAAAGGCTTGGTCAGTCGCTGGGCCAGCGGCGCCAGCAGAGCCGCAACAAATGGCGCGATCGCCACCAGCGCTATGCTTGCATCCATACCCAACCCCAAACGCCAATACTCCCTGCACCGATTCTTGTCGTCGACTTGCGGCAAGACCTTAACGATTGATCCCCCCGGGACAAGCCAAAACGGGGTGGTGCGCGGGTTTGTCCCGCATTCGTGCACGGGGCCGGGAGCCCGCATGCATTCGGCCCTTCCTTTGCCGCAAGGCGCGCCCTATGTGAGTAAGCCCACCCTGTCCGGACCTGCCATGACCAAGCCCATGCCGCCTGTCGCCGCCCGCAAGCCGCACTCCGCCACGTTTCACGACATCAGGCGTGAGGATCCCTACCACTGGCTGCGCGCGCATAACTGGCAGGAGGTGATGCAGAAGCCCGAGACGCTGGACGCGGAAATCCGCGACTATCTCGAGGCTGAGAATGCCTATTTCGAAGCCGAGTTCGGCAAGCCGACCGAGGCGCTGCAGGAGACCCTCTACAAGGAGATCCGCGGCCGCATAAAGGAAGACGACAGCGGCATCCCCTCCCCCGATGGGCCCTTCGCCTATAATTCGCGCATGCTCGAGGGCAAGCAGTATCCCCAGATCGTCCGCACCGCCCGCGAGGGCGGCCCCGAAACCGTGCTGCTCGACTGCAATGTGGAAGCGGGCGAGGACTATTTCGGCTTTGCCGGCGCCGAGCATGACCGCAGCCACCGTTACCTCGCCTGGGCCGCCGACCGCGCCGGTTCGGAATATTATGACATCGTCATCCGCGATCTCGATACTGGCAAGGACAGCGCCGAAGTCATCACCGAAACGGCCGGCTCCTATGTCTGGAGCAATGATTCCAGCGCCATCTACTATACCGAGTATGACGACAATCACCGGCCCTACCGCGTGCGCCTGCACACGATAGGCACCGATCAGGCCAGTGACCCGATCATCTTCGAGGAGGCCGATCCCGGCTTCTTCGTCGGCGTCGGCCGCACTCTGAGCGACAGGTTCATCGTCATCGACGCGCATGACCACCAGACCAGCGAATGCTGGCTGATCGACGCCGAAACGGGCGGCGCGCCGCGCCTGGTCGCGCCCCGGTTGACGGACCGGGAATATGACATCGACGAGCGTGATGGCCTTCTCTACATCCGCACCAATGCCGATGGCGCCGAGGACTTCAAGGTCGTCACCGCCCCGGTCGACAATCCTGGCGCCGAGAACTGGACCGACCTCGTCCCGCACAGCCAGGGCGTGCTGATCCTCGACACGATCGTGATCAGGAACCACCTGCTGCGCCTCGAACGCCACGAGGGCCTGCCGCGCATCGTCGTGCGCGACCTGCGGACCGGCAAGGAGGAGACCGTCGGCTTCGACGAGGAAGCCTATAGCCTGGGCATGTCGGTCGGCTACGAGTTCGACACCTCGGTCTTCCGCCTCACCTATTCCTCGCCCACCACGCCGTCGCGCACCTATGACATGGATCTCGAGACCGGCACGCGCACCCTGCTCAAGGAGCAGGAAGTGCCCTCCGGCCACAATCCCGACGACTACGAGACGCGCCGGCTCTTTGCCACCGCGCCCGATGGCGAACTGGTCCCGGTGACCCTGCTCTATCGCAAGGGTCTGGTGCTCGACGGCTCCGCGCCGACCCTGCTCTATGGCTATGGCGCCTATGGCATGTCCATGCCCGCGGCCTTCTCGATCTCCGCCCTGTCGCTGGTCGATCGCGGCTTCGTGCATGCCACGGCCCATATCCGGGGCGGCATGGAAAAGGGCTATCGCTGGTACGTGCAGGGGCGCCGCGAGCACAAGACCAATACCTTCACCGATTTCATCGCTGCCGCGGAAATGCTGATCGAGCAGGGCTATACCGCTCGCAACCGTATCGTGGCGCAGGGCGGCTCGGCCGGCGGCATGCTGATGGGCGCCGTCGCCAACCTCCGGCCCGACCTTTGGGCCGGCATTCTCGCCCAGGTGCCGTTCGTGGACGTGCTCAACACCATGCTCGATGAGACGCTGCCGCTCACCCCGCCGGAATGGCCCGAATGGGGCAATCCCCTGGCCTCGGCCGAGGACTATGCGCGTATCGCCGCCTATGCGCCCTATGAGCAGGTTGCCGCCAAGCCCTATCCGCCGATCTTCGCGCTGGCCGGTCTCACCGATCCGCGCGTGACCTATTGGGAGCCTGCCAAGTGGGTCGCCCGGCTTCGCGCAACCAAGAGCGGGGATGCTCCATTGTACCTGCGCACCAATATGGGCGCCGGCCATGGCGGCGCGTCGGGTCGTTTCGACCGGCTCAAGGAAACAGCCATGTGCTACGCCTTTGCGCTCAATGCGGTCGGTCTGGAAGGATCATTTCCGTCCAACTGATTGTTCTGCCGTCATAATCGGCCTATACCAGTGCCGAATTCACCCAGCGTCCAATCCAGAAACCGGAGGCCAACATGTCCACCAAGTTCACTCTGCCGCCACTGCCCTATGCCTATGATGCACTCGGCCCCTATATGTCGGCGGAAACGCTGGAATATCACCACGACAAGCACCACCAGGCCTATGTCACCAATGGCGAGAAGCTGCTGGAGGGTTCGGGCCTCGAAATCCTGCCGCTCGAAGACATCGTCAAGGAGAGCTACGGCAAGAATGCCGGCCTCTTCAACAATGCCGGCCAGCACTACAACCACGTGCATTTCTGGAACTGGATGAAGCCCAATGGCGGCGGCAACAAGCTGCCGGGCGCCCTGCAGGCGGCCATCGATTCCGATCTGGGCGGCTTTGACAAGTTCCGCGCCGATTTCATCGCCGCCGGCACCACCCAGTTCGGTTCGGGCTGGGCCTGGCTGTCGCTCAAGGACGGCAAGCTGGAAGTCACCAAGACCCCCAATGGCGAGTCGCCGCTGGTGCATGGCGGCAAGCCGCTGCTCGGCGTCGATGTGTGGGAACACTCCTATTACATCGACTACCGCAATGCCCGTCCCAAGTATCTCGAAGCCTGGTTCGACAACCTGGTGAACTGGGAGCATGTCGAGCACATGTTCGAAGAAGCCAAGGCGTAATCTTGCGCTGGGGCCCTCCTTCTGAGGGCCCCGACCCTCCCCGCAAGGCGGAGGGAGTTGACTGCGAATGCCAGCCCGCCGCGCCCTGCGCCGGCGGGCTTTCTTCTGCTCGGCCCGCGTTTTCCCCGCCAATTAGCCATTTCGGGCATGCAGGCCTTCAACCACCGCTCCACCCATGGTAACGCTTCGTTTACTATTGGGGAGCTTGAGAGCCCGTGTCGACCAAGGTGGTTGCCATCATCGCCGCAAATCCTGCCCTGTCGTCACTGCTGGCGATGGTGGTGGCCGGCGACTCGCATCTCAAGGTTCGTCAGTTCGAGAGCGAGGCCGAGCTGGTGGCCTATATGCGCATTGCGCCGCTCGACATGCTGGTCTGCGACTTCGACCGCGAGGACCGTCCGGCTTATGAAATGGTCGAGAGCATCCGTCTCAACAATGACCTGCTCAGCCAGGATGTCCCGGTGATTGCGCTGACCCGCACCATCACCCCGCCCATGCGGCACCAGGCGATCAGCGCCGGTATCGACGAGGTTATCATCAAGCCGATGTCGCCCCGCCACTTGCTACAGCGCATCCAGACGCGGCTGCGCAGCCGCAGTGTTGTCGGCGTGCTCGGCGGCTATCGTGGCCCCGAGCGGCGCAATCGCACCACCATGCCGACGCCACAGCCCGTGCCGACCCGGCGCATCACCGACAATGTGATTCCGCTCTTCCCCGACCGCCGCAAGCCAAGGCACCCCGGCCTCGACGGCTAAGCCTTCCTCACCTCTCCCTTCGGGCGAGAGGTCGGCCCTCTTGGGCCGGGTGAGGGGCCTTCCACAACCTTGTCTGTAGAGAAACCTCACCAACGAGAGGTATGTCTCTTACCGCGCCTCGCTGATCAGCCGGCTCAGCCGGCCCCACAGGTCCTCGATCGTATCGGCAAACTGCACGGCGCGCTCGTGGCCGGGCAGTCCTGGCGAGAGGACATCGGCAGCATAGCCGCGGATCACCTCATAGGCACGGTGACGGTTGAGCATGACGACGGGCGGCGTGCGCCCCATGGCCTTGGCCGCTGCCCAGGTGCCGAACAGGGCAGAAGCGGAGGCCAGCGAGCCCGGCAGTGCCACATAGGCCTCGGCCAGCTCCGACAGGCGCGCCAGGCGCTCCTCGCGCGTGGGCAGGATGTCCATTGTCACGCCCGCGAGAGCGGGCGGGAGGGTGATGCCGGGGTCAGCGACGATCCGCACTTGCCCCCCGGCCGCGCGCGCGGCGGTGATCAGCGGCACGGGAATGATGCCGCCTTCGGCAAGACACACGATGCTGGCGCCGCGCTTGGCAAAATAGGTGCCGGTCTGGCTCATGATCGAGGCGCGTTCAGGGTCACCGGGCCCCCGGTCGGAGGCAAAGACAGCGATGACATGGGCGGCGGCGGCAGGTTCCATCGTGCTCATCGGCCGCGCTTCAGCCCGCCCAGGATGCCGCGCACCAGCGCGCTTCCCAGCCGGTTGGCGACAGTGCGCGCCAGCGAGTTCATCGCCGCTTCGGCTGGTGTCTGGCGCGAAGAGGTGCGACGCGGCCGGTCCTCCTGGTAGCTGCGTTCCGCGGTCTTGCGCTCTTCGTCTTCCTGGCGCTGCCGTTCCTCGGCCAGTTGCCGGTCCCGCGCCTTGCGCGCCAGCACCTCGAAGGCGGAATCCCGGTCCACCAGAGTGTCATAGAGCCCGGCCACGGGCGAATTGGCCATGATGGCGCGGCGCTCTTCAGGCAATAGCGGCCCGACCTGGGCCGAGGGCGGCCGGATCATCGTGCGTCCCACCATCGAGGGGACGCCCTTGGATTCCAGCACCGACACCAGGGCTTCGCCAATGCCGAGCTGGGTGATGACCTCTTCTGTCGAAAAGGCCGGATTGGGCCGGAAGGTGTCGGCGGCAACGCGGACCGCCTTCTGCTCGCGCGGCGTATAGGCGCGCAGCGCATGCTGCACCCGGTTGGACAGCTGAGCGAGCACCGTATCGGGAATGTCGACCGGGTTCTGCGTCACGAAATAGACGCCGACGCCCTTGGAGCGCACCAGCTTGACGACCTGTTCGACCTTGTCGATCAGCACCTTGGGGGCGTCATCGAACAGCAGATGCGCTTCGTCGAAAAAGAACACCAGTTTGGGCCGGTCCGGGTCGCCCACCTCGGGCAGTTCCTCGAACAGTTCGGACAGCATCCAGAGCAGGAAAGTCGCGTAGAGCCGCGGCGCGCGCATCAGTTCATCGGCGGCGAGAATCGAGATGAAACCGCGGCCATTGCGATCGGTGCGCATCAGGTCGGCGATATCGAGCGCGCGCTCGCCGAAGAAATTCTCGGCACCCTGCTGTTCCAGCACCAGCAGCGCCCGCTGGATGGCGCCGATCGAGGCGGTGGACACATTGCCATAGGTGGCCGAGATTTCCTTGGCCCGCTCCTGGATGTCGATCAGCAGGGCCCGCAGGTCCTTGAGATCGAGCAGCAGCAGGCCTTCGTCATCGGCCAGCTTGAAGGCGATGTTGAGCACGCCCTCCTGGGTGTCGTTGAGTTCCAGCATGCGGCTGAGCAGCAAGGCGCCCATTTCCGAAATGGTGGCGCGGATCGGATGGCCCTGCCGGCCGAACAGGTCCCAGAAGATCACCGGGAAGATGTCGTCCTTGAAATCGGTGAAGCCGATTTCCTGCGCCCGCTGGGTCTGCCAGCCCTGCGCCGCACCCATCTTGGCCACGCCGGAAAGGTCACCCTTGATGTCTGCCGCGAAAACCGGCACGCCCGCTGCCGAAAATCCCTCGGCCAGCACCTGCAGCGTCACCGTCTTGCCGGTGCCGGTGGCGCCGGTCACCAGGCCATGGCGGTTGCCATATTTGAGGGCGAGATATTCGGGCTGCGTGCTGGTCCCGAGAAAGATCTTGTCGTCAACGAGCATCAGCGCCGCCTTGCTTTGGGTTGGGCTCTTATAGCCGTCCGCGTCGGCGCGGGACAACTCGTAACTCTCTTGTCCCGCAGGGCGCGTCCGGGCGAGCGCGACGCGTCACGGCGCGAACCGCGTGCCGGCCATGCAATCTGCCCGTGGCCACTAGCCGACTGCGCGCAGTTCACCCACCTCGGCCCCGCGCACGCTTCTGATCTTCTGGTGTGCCAGCCCCTCCAGCAGCGCGCGTTGCTTTGCATCGGGATCGGCCAGTTGCAGCAGCATGCCGGCGAGCATGGCCTGTGACGCGGCGATATTGCCGTCGTCGCATTTGAGGGCATAGCCCCAGCCCTTGTCGCGGATGGCGCCGCATTGCACGCCCTCGGCGCCCACCTTCTGCATCAGCCGCCCCTTGAATGCCGCCATCAGCAGCGTATCGGCATGGTCGGTTCCGGCTACCAGGTGTGGGTGGCTGGTCGCGGCATCGAAGAGCCGCCGCGCGGCAGTTGCCAGTTCGTCGGAAATGCCCCTTCCCGTCGCCATGCGGGCGAAGCCAAAGGCGAAGGCGCGCAGCGGTGCTGCATAAGTGGGGATCGAGCAGCCATCGGTGCCGCACTTGCCCTCGCTCAGCGGTTCGCCGATCACCGCTTCCACCGCGGTGCGGACCCGCTTTTGCACCTCATGCTCGCGGCCTACGTAGCCGACGGTCGGCACGCCCATGGCCAAAGCCACGCTCAGCATGCCCGAATGCTTGCCCGAGCAATTGTTGTGCAGGGCGCTCGGCTCGGCGCCGGCAGCCCGCAGCTTTTCGCGGGCAGCGCTGTTGGTGGGCTGATGCGCACCGCATTCGAGGTCGGCCACCGAGAGACCGAGGCGCGTGAGCAATCCCTGGGCCGTCGCCACATGGGCGTCTTCGCCATGATGGCTGGCACAGGCCAGGGCCAGTTCTTCCTCGGTATGGTGGAACTTGTCTTCGGCATGCTGGGCGAAGATCGGCAGGGCCTGCATGGATTTGATCGCCGAGCGCGGAAAGATCGGCCGCTCGATATCGCCGGACGAAGCGATGATCGTCCCATCGGCATCGACCACGACATAGGCGCCGCGGTGGCGGTTCTCGATCCAGTTGCCGCGAATGGTCTCGGCAAGAACGGGATTGGCATCCATCACAAAAAACTCCGGTCCAGGCTGTTCGTCACGAACAGCGCAGGACCGGAAAAGTCAACACAGCATGGGAAGGAGGCAGGCACGAAACTCGCATCGGCGAGGGTGGAGACCCGGACAGTCTGCAGCTGCGATTCGCGGCGATGGTCGAGCCGCAGCCTGCCGGGTCTCCGCCGTCGCCGACGGCCGGGATCAGATATCCCAGTCGTGGACGACGGTCAGGTAACGGGAATTAACCCAGCCCGTGGTGTCCTGCGCGCCAACCAGGCACCAGTCGGCGCCGGTCTTGGCTTCGATGCAGCGCTCGACCCAGACATGGCTGCCGGGGGCGAAAGCACCGACCTTCTGCGAATAGGATGCGGGCCATTTGCGGACATTGAGCTTGTCCCAGTGGGCGACACCGGTCACCTGTGCCAGCTGGTCGACCTGGTAGCCGGCCGCCATGGCTGGTTGCACCGCGAAGGCGCCGGCGGCGGCGATGATCACACCGCAGAGCGTGGCGACCAGAACCTTTTCCTGTTGCTTGTTCATTTCTGTCTCCCTCGACAGTGTTTCATCTGATGCCGGGAGGATGCCCTCCCGGCTTTGAACCGATCGTGATGGGGGCGTTCATTCACCGTTCAGACTCGTGACCGAATTTCAGCGCATGTCGCGCTGGTGGACGAAGAGATTGACCGAGTCATTCCGGCCAAAGCGCAGTGCAACCACGTCGAAATGGTCGTAGCCACGGGTGGTCAGCGTCGCCATCAAGGCCGGATTGCGGGCGATAAACTGGCGCAGCGTCTCGACATTTCCGTCGCGGAACAGCGTGCCGTAATTGTTGCGGTCCAGTTCATCCTCACAGACCGGCGTCAGCCAGATCCGCTGGTCGGCACCGATAGCCGAGACTTCATTCGTCCGCACAAGCGGATGCATGAAGGCATTGAAACTGCACTCGGTTTCGGTGTTGGACTTGGGATAGTTCGGCGTGTTCTTGCCCGGCACGGCCTGAGCATTGGCGCCCAGCGTGGCGAAGGCGGTGAGCAGTCCGGCGGCGAGGATAACGGTTGCGGTATGCTTCATTTTCGATCTCCCTGATTGATGGGCTCTTGGCCCTGTGGTGACCGTTATGTGCCTTTCCAGTTGAACTGCTCGTGAGGGGCGCGTTCATGTTCTATTTACCGAGAGGGACGGCTTGGCATTGGGTCGTTGGCATGCCACCCTTGCGCGATAGAAGGGGGAATTCCCTTGAATGCAGAGGAGGTTAGGATGGCCAAGGTTCTGGTGACGGGCGGCAGTGGCAAGCTTGGGCGCGCGGTGTTGCGCGACCTGGTGGCGCATGGCTACGACGTGCTCAACATCGATCAGCAGGCCCTGCCCGAGCCGATCTGCCCCAGCGTGCGCATCGATCTGACCAATTTCGGCGAGGTCGCAGCGGCGATTCTGGGCGGCGTCGATGAGCGCAAGGGCCCGTTCGACGCCGTGGTTCACCTGGCAGCAATTCCGGCCCCGGGCCTCGCCGCGAATGCCCGGATATTCGCCAACAATGTCCCGACCACCTACAATGTCTTCGAGGCCAGCCGCCTTGCCGGCATCAAGAACATCGTCTTTGCTTCGAGCGAAACCGTGCTGGGCCTGCCCTTTGATACGCCGCCACCCTATGCGCCGGTCGACGAAGAGTATTATCCGCGTCCGGAATCGGCCTATTCGCTGGGCAAGCTGCTGGACGAAACCATGGCCGCCCAATTCTGCCGCTGGGATCCCTCCCTGCGGATCGTCGGCCTGCGCTTCTCCAATGTCATGAACCCCGAGGACTACGCCGCCTTCCCCAAGTTCGACGCCGATCCGCACAGCCGCAAATGGAACCTGTGGGGCTATATCGATGCCCGCGACGGCGCCCAGGCTGTCCGCCGGTCGATCCAAGCCGACTTCACTGGCTTTGAGGCTTTCATCATCGCCAATGCGGACACCGTAATGAGCCGCTCCAACATGTCCCTGCTGGCGGAGGTCTTCCCGAGCGTCCCAACCAAGGGAAATTTGTCGGCCAACGGCACGCTGCTGTCCATCGAGAAGGCGAAGCGAATGCTGGGCTACTCCCCGCAGTTCAGCTGGAAGAGCGAGGCCGCCGCCAAGGTCTGAAAGCGCTGTGAACGTGTTTGCATAGGAAATGTGCACACGTATCACTTGTGCTTTTTGTGGGCACCGGCATAACTGCCGGCAATGCCGAGCCCTGACCTATCCATTCTGATCATCGACGAGAACCGCATTCGTGCGTCCATTATTGAGGACGGCCTGCGGGAGGCCGGCTATGGCCGCGTGGCAGTGATTCACGACGTCAACGAAGTGGCCCGCACCATCCAGGCGACCATGCCGGACGTGGTGTTCATCGATCTCGAAAATCCCAAGCGCGACACGCTCGAGCACTTCTTCTCGCTGTCACGCGCCATTCAGCGCCCGATCGCCATGTTCGTGGATCGCTCTGACGGCGCCATGATCGAGAAGGCGGTGGAGGCCGGGGTGTCGGCCTATGTGGTGGACGGCCTCAAGAAGGAACGGGTCAAGCCGATCCTCGACATGGCCATCTCCCGCTTCAACGCCTTTTCACGCCTGACGCGGGAGCTTGAACAGGCCCGCAGCGAGCTGGAAGACCGCAAGATCATCGAGCAGGCCAAGGGCATATTGATGAAAACGCGCGGACTCGCGGAGGCCGAGGCCTATGCCCTGCTCCGCTCGACCGCCATGAACCAGAACCGGAGGCTGGTCGACATCGCCCAGAGCCTTGTGACCGCCGCCGATCTCCTGGGCCCATAGGAAAATCGCCATGCCCACCACCCACCTCACCGCCGGATTCCTGCCCCTGCTCGACAGCGTGCTGCTGGTGCTGGCGCGCGAGAAGGGCTTTGCCGAGGCGCAGGGACTGGACCTGCACCTGGTACGTGAGACCAGCTGGGCCAATATCCGCGACCGTGCGGCCATCGGCCATTTCGACATTGCCCAGATGCTGGCGCCGATGCCGCTGGCGGCCAGCCTGGGCCTCACCCCGATTGCGACCCCGATGATCGCGCCGGTGGTATTGGGGCTGGGCAACAACGCCATCACCGTGAGCGCCGACCTCTGGAAGGCCATGGCGGATCAGGGCGCACCTGGCGACCTGGCCGCCGGCCCGGCTGGCACGGCACTGGCCAGGGTTGTCGCCGCCGGGCGCAAGCTTCGCTTTGGCGTCGTGCACCAGACTTCGTCGCACAATTACGAGCTGCGCTACTGGCTTGCGGCGAGCGGCATCATGCCGGATCGCGACATAGAGATTGTCGTGCTGCCACCACCCCTGCTGCCTGACGCGCTCGGTGCAGGCGGCATTGACGGCTATTGCGTGGGCGAGCCCTGGAACAGCATTGGCGTGGCAACCAAGGGCGCGCAGATCGCGACCGTCAAGGCCTCGATTTGGCAATCCAGTCCGGACAAGGTCATCGGCATGCGCGCAACCTGGGCCGAGGAGAACCCAGAACTGGTATCGGCCATGGTTCGCGCCATTTACCTCGCGGGCATCTGGTGTGCCGATCCGGCCAATCATGCGGAGGCCGCGCGGATCATGGCCGCACCCGCCTATCTGAACGCGGACGAGGCCATCGTCGCGCGCGCCCTGACGGGCATGCTCGATATCGGCGGCGGCACGGTGCGTCACGTGCCGGACTATTTCATTCCGCATGCCAGCGCGGCCAACTTCCCATGGAAGAGCCATGCCCTGTGGTACTATTCCCAGATGGTGCGCTGGGGCGAAGTATCGGCCAGCCCCGCCCATGCCGAGATTGCCGCAGCCTGCTTCCGCTCCGATCTCTATCGCACGGCCCTCGCCCCCCTGGGCGCCGCGGTACCCGTCTCCGACTACAAGACCGACGGGACACGCCAGACTGCCGCTCCGATACCGGCGGAAGACGGCAGCCTGACGATGGGCCCCGACCTGTTCTTCGATGGCCAGGTGTATGACCCCGACGCGCTCGACGCCTATATCGCGAGCCAGCGGCGTCCCTGATTCAATCTTGGGCATGCCACCCAGGATGATCGCAAAATAGGCAGTTTGGTGCAGATTTGGTCGGTTCTGGTTTCAGAGGGCGATTTTCACATCCGGCCCTCAATCCACCAAGCCGTTGCCTGCATTAAGAAAACTGTCGCACCGACGACTTGGCACGCTTCGTGCAATGTTGTTTGCGAACGGGCTCCTCCCAAGACGCTCTTCAAGTCGATGTCCAACGATGGGCGTCACCCAGGCAAAGCTGCCAACAAGTACGCATGCGGTGCAAACCGGATGCGATGCTCTGTTGGCAGCTTTTTTGTTTTTCCGATCGGTGCAGATGGAGAACTACATGACGAAGAATACGACCACCCGGCGCGGATTTCTCAAGGGGGCCACGGCAACCGCAGCGACGCTGATCGCAGCGCGGTCCCTGTTCCCGTCGGGGGCCTTCGCACAGGGTGCGGGTCCGGAAGTGACCGGTGCCAAGCTGGGCTTCATCGCGCTGACCGACGCAGCTCCATTGATCATCGCCCTCGAGAAGGGGCTCTTTGCCAAGCATGGCGTGCCTGACGTGGAGGTGCTCAAGCAGGCCTCCTGGGGCGCAACGCGTGACAATCTCGTACTTGGCGGCGCTGCCAACGGCATCGACGGCGCGCATATCCTGACACCCATGCCCTATCTGATGAGCCTGGGCACCGTCACCGGCGGCATGCCCGTGCCGATGTCGATCGTGGCCCGCCTGAACTATGACAGCCAGGGCATTTCGGTGGCGCAGGAATACAAGGATGTCGGTGTCGAGCTGGACAGCTCGCCGCTCAAGGCCGTGTTCGCCGAGCGCAAGGCTGCCGGCAAGGAAGTCAACATCGCCATGACCTTCCCTGGCGGTACACATGACCTGTGGATCCGCTATTGGCTGGCTGCCGGCGGTATCGACCCCAATGCCGACGTTTCTGTCATCACCGTGCCGCCGCCCCAGATGGTGGCGAACATGAAGGTGGGCACGATGGACGCCTTCTGCGTGGGCGAGCCCTGGAACGAGCAGCTCGTCAACCAGGGCATCGGCTTCACCGCGACGACTACAGGGGAGCTCTGGAAGCACCACCCCGAAAAGGCGCTTGGCCTGCGCACCGACTTCATCGACGCGAACCCGGTCGCCACGCAAGCCATCCTGATGGCCGTCATGGAAGCCCAGCAGTGGTGCGACGGAATGGAAAACAAGGATGAAATGTCCACCATTCTGGGCAAGCGCAGCTGGTTCAATGTGCCGCCGGTCGATGTTGCCGGCCGGCTCAAGGGCGATATCAACTACGGCAATGGCCGCGTCGCCACCGCCACCGGACTCGAGATGAAGTTCTGGAAGGATTACGCGTCCTACCCCTTCAAGAGCCACGATGCCTGGTTCCTCACCGAGAATATCCGCTGGGGCTATCTTCCGGGCACGACCGACATCACCGCAGCGGTCGACATGGTCAACCGCGAAGACATCTGGCGCGGCGCGGCTGCGGCGCTCGGTATCGCTGCCGCGGACATTCCTGAAGGCACATCGCGCGGTGTCGAGACCTTCTTTGATGGCAAGGTGTTCGATCCGGCCAATCCCTCCGCCTATCTCGACAGCCTCGCCATCAAGGCGATGGTCTGACCCAACGCGGTGCGGGGCCTCTCCCCCCCGCACCCTTTCCGGCCTGCCCCGAAAGGACACTGACCATGACCGCCACCGTCCAGCGCCTCGTCACCCCGACAGCGTCTGCGGCCACCGCCAATGCCGCGGTATTCGCCTTGCCCAAGCCTGCCTCGCGTCCGCGCTCCTGGCAGAAGACGCTGGGCCAGATCGCTGCCAATGTCATTCCGCCGCTGGTGGTCATCGCCCTGGCGCTGATCATCTGGGAAATCCTGTGCTCCACGCCCGGCGCGTCCCTGCCTGCGCCGAGCCGGGTCTGGACCGATGCTGCCGAGCTGATCTACAGCCCGTTCTTTGATTATGGTCAGGGCGATATCGGCCTGGGACTGCGCGTGCTGACCTCGCTGCAGCGCGTCGCCATTGGCTTCGGGATCGCGGCGCTGGTTGGCGTGACGGTCGGGGCCGTCATCGGCCAGTCGATCTGGGCCATGCGCGGGCTGGACCCGATCTTCCAGATCCTGCGCACCGTGCCCCCCCTTGCCTGGCTGCCGCTGTCGCTGGCCGCCTTCATGGATTCGGGGCCCTCGGCCATCTTCGTGATCTTCATCACCTCCGTCTGGCCGGTGCTGATCAATACCGCCGTGGGCGTGCGCAACATCCCGCAGGATTATCGCAACGTCGCCCTGATCCTGCGCCTCAACCAGTTCGAGTTCTTCTTCAAGATCATGATCCCGGCTGCCGCCCCCTACATCTTCACGGGCCTGCGCATCGGTGTGGGCCTGTCTTGGCTGGCCATCGTCGCAGCAGAAATGCTGACCGGCGGCGTCGGTATCGGCTTCTTCATCTGGGATGCGTGGAACAGCTCGCGCCTCTCCGACATCATCGTCGCGCTGGCCTATATCGGGGTCGTAGGGTTCATCCTCGACCGTCTGGTAGCTGCCATCGGCGCCTTCGTCACCCGCGGCACGTCCGCGAACTGAGGAACCCAGCCATGACCTATCTTCGCATCGACAACGTCGACAAGCATTTCGACCGCGGCGGCGTCCGCTCGGAAGTCCTCAAGGGGATCAGCATCGATATCGCCCAGGGCGAGGTGATCTCCATCATCGGCCATTCGGGCTGCGGCAAGTCCACCTTGCTGAACCTGATTGCGGGCCTCACCGAGGTCTCGTCGGGCGGCATCATGCTCGAGGGCAACGAGGTCAACGGCCCCGGCCCGGAACGTGCCGTGGTGTTCCAGAACCACTCCCTGCTGCCCTGGCTCACCGTCTATGAGAACGTCAACCTGGCCGTGGCCAAGGTGTTCGGCCGCAGCAAGACCGGCGCACAGCGCCACGAATGGATCATGCAGAACCTTGACCTGGTCCAGATGAGCCATGCCAAGGACAAGCGCCCGACGGAGATTTCCGGCGGCATGAAGCAGCGCGTCGGGATTGCCCGGGCACTGGCCATGCAGCCCAAGATCCTGCTGCTCGACGAGCCCTTCGGTGCGCTGGACGCCCTGACCCGCGCCCATCTGCAGGACGCCGTCATGGACATCCAGAAAAAGCTCGGCAACACCATGATCATGATCACCCATGACGTGGACGAAGCGGTGCTGCTGAGCGACCGGATCGTCATGATGACCAATGGTCCCTCCGCCCGCATCGGGGAAATCCTCGACGTGCCGCTGGAGCGCCCCCGCCAGCGGCTCGACCTGGCTGCCGACCGCACCTATCTCAAGTGCCGTGAAGCCGTGCTCAAGTTCCTCTACGAACGCCACCGTTTCGTTGAGGCCGCGTAGTGGACGGCTGGATCGACATCGGTACGGTTGACGCCATCCCGCGCCGGGGCGCGCGCTGCGTCAACACACCGACGGGCAAGATCGCGGTCTTCCGGACGCAGGAAGACCAGATCTTTGCCATCGAGAACCGCTGCCCGCACAAGGCCGGGCCCCTGGCCGAGGGCATCGTGCATGGCGCCTCGGTGACCTGTCCGCTGCACAACTGGGTGTTTGACCTGGCGACGGGCCAGGCACTCGGCGCGGACGAGGGGCAGGTCAAGACCTTCCCGACGGAGGTCGTCGACGGCCGCATCTTCATGGCCTACCAGGTGTCCAGCATGGCGGCGGCCGAATGAACCAGCCGCTTGCCAGCACGACCGTTCGCACCACCTGCCCCTATTGCGGGGTGGGCTGCGGCGTGCTTGCGACGCCGCAAGCGGATGGATCGGTGGCGATAGCCGGCGATCCGGAGCATCCGGCCAATTTCGGGCGCCTGTGCTCGAAGGGGTCGGCCCTGGGGGAAACCCTGTCGCTCGATGGTCGTCTGCTTTATCCGGAAATCGATGGCGCCAGAGTCACTTGGGACGAAGCGCTCGAGCGGGTTGCGAACACCTTCACGCAGACCATCGCCGAGTTCGGGCCCGACTCCGTTGCCATCTATGGCTCCGGGCAGTTGCTCACCGAGGACTATTACGTCGCCAACAAGCTGATGAAGGGCTTCATCGGCTCGGGCAATATGGACACCAATTCGCGCCTTTGCATGGCCTCCTCCGTGGCCGGCCACAGGCGCGCCTTCGGCTCCGATACGGTGCCGGGCAATTACGAGGACCTGGAGCTCGCCGACCTCGTGGTGCTAGTCGGCTCCAATCTGGGCTGGTGCCATCCGGTGCTCTACCAGCGCATCGTCAAGGCCAAGGCCGAGCGTCCGAACATGCGCGTCGTGCTCATCGACCCGCGCCGGACCGTCACCGCCGACATCGCCGACCTTCACCTGGCCGTGCAGTCCGATGGGGACAGCGCCCTCTTCGTCGGGTTGCTGGCTCATCTCGCAGACAATGGCGTCACCGCACCGGACTTCGTCGCCGCGCATACCAGTGGGCTCGACGCGACCCTGCTGGTCGCGGAAGACTGGTCCGTCGCCCGCGTCGCCAGCGCTACCGGTCTCTCCGAGAAGTCGGTTGCGCTCTTTTACGACTGGTTTGCCGCAACCGAAAAAGCGGTCACAGTCTATTCGCAGGGCGTCAACCAGTCGGCATCGGGCACCGACAAGGTCAATGCCATCATCAACTGCCATCTGCTCACCGGACGCATCGGCCGGCCGGGCATGGGCCCCTTCTCCGTCACCGGCCAGCCCAATGCCATGGGCGGCCGGGAGGTGGGCGGCTTGGCCAATATGCTTGCCGCCCACATGGATTTCACCCCTGAAGCCATCGATCGGGTCGGGCGCTTCTGGGGCAGCGACCGGGTCGCCAGCAGGCCTGGGCTCAAGGCCGTCGACCTGTTTGCGGCCATGGCGCGCGGCGAGATCAAGGCCGTGTGGATCATGGCGACGAACCCAGTCGACTCCATGCCGGAAGCCGATGCGGTGCGCGCGGCGCTCGCCGCCTGCCCCTTCGTGGTTGTCTCGGACATGTCGGCACGGACCGATACCGGCGTGACGGCGCATGTGCGCCTGCCCGCCGCCGGCTGGGGCGAAAAGGACGGCACGGTCACCAATTCGGAACGCCGCATATCGCGCCAGCGCCCCTTCCTCGCCCTGCCCGGCGAAGTCCGCCCCGACTGGTGGATCGTCAAGGAAGTTGCCAGCCGCATGGGCTTTGAGCAGGCCTTCAGCTATCGCAGCCCCGCGCAGATCTTTGCCGAGCATGTGGCCCTGTCCGCCTTCGAGAATGATGGCGCGCGCGACTTCGACCTCTCCGGCCTTGCCAGTGCTGACTATGGCAACCTGCCGCCGACGCAATGGCCGGTGCGCCACAGGCCCGCCGCCCGAATGTTTGGCGATGGAGCGTTCTTCACCAGTGACGGCAAGGCGCGCTTCGTACCGGTCCTGCCGCCGCCGCCCTTTGCGCCGGCCCCGGGATCCTTCATCCTCAATACCGGCCGCGTGCGCGACCATTGGCACACGATGACGCGTACCGGGAAAACCGCGCGCCTCTCGGCGCATTACGCCGAGCCATTCGTGGAGATTCATCCGGCCGATGCCGAGGCGCTCAACATCCGGCGCGCCAGCCTCGTGCGGCTCAGCAACCGGCATGGCAGCGTCGTGGTGCGGGCCCTGGTCACCGATCGCCAGCGGCGCGGCCACCTGTTCGTGCCCATGCACTGGACCGACCAGTTCGCCTCCAATGGGCGCATCGATGCACTGGTCACCGCCAAGGTCGACCCGTTCTCCGCCCAGCCCGCGCTCAAGATGGCCGAGGTGCATGCCGAACCGGTGCATACCCGGATTTACGGCTTCTTCGTCTCCGCCGGTCGCCCCGTGCTCGATGCGGGCTACTGGGCCATTGCCGAGGCCATCGGGGGCACGCGGGGAGAACTCGGCTGGTTCGAGGAACCCCTCGACTGGTCGGAATGGCTCAGGGCCGCCTTCGGCCTCTCCGGGGCCGCAATTGTCGAATCCGTGCTCGACGCCCGCTCCGGCCGGCGCAACTTTGCCGTCATCGAAAAGGGCCGGCTGGTCGTCGCGCTCTACACGGCGCCCGATCCGGTGCTGGTGTCTCGGCAATGGGCGACGGACCTGCTCGTGGCCGATAATCTCGGCGCCTCTGCAGTCCTCGCCGGCCGGCCGGGAGCCGATATGCCCGATAGCGGCGCCATTATCTGCTCGTGCTTTTCAGTGGGCATCAACACCATCACTGCCGCTGTCACCCAGCAGGGCTGCAGCACAGTCGAGGCCGTCGGCGCCTGCACCAGGGCCGGCACCAATTGCGGCTCCTGCCGCGCCGAAATCAGGGGGATCATCGATGCAAGTCGTCTCCAGGCAGCCGAATAGCACGCGTCACGACAGGGTCGCTCCGCTCGCCGTCCTGCCGGTCTTCTTCGACCTGGTGGGCAAGCGCGTTGTCGCCATCGGCGGTTCGGAACCCGCCACCTGGAAGATCGAGCTGCTCGCTGCAGCCGGCGCGCATGTCCAGGTGCTGGCGCCTATTGCCGAATGGTGCGACGACCTCATAGCCTTGGCCGAGACCGGTGCGGCCGCCGGCACGATCAGCCTCGTCGACCGCCACTGGGCGCCGTCCGACCTGTCCGGCGCGACGCTGGCCGTCGCCGACATCGAGGACGATGCCGACGCCTTGGCCTTCATCGCCGCGGCGCGCGACGCCAGCGTGCCTTACAATGTGATCGACCGCCCGGAATTCTGCCAGTTCCAGTTCGGCACCATCGTCAACCGCTCCCCCGTCGTGGTCGGCATTTCGACGGCCGGTGCGGCGCCCATTCTCGGCCAGGCCGTGCGCCGCCGCATCGAGACACTGCTGCCCAGTACGCTGAGCGCCTGGGCCCAGCTCGCCCAACAGGTGCGCGCCACCGTCATGGAACGCCTCGAAGCCGGCCCGCAGCGCCGCGCCTTCTGGGAGCGCCTGGTCGACCGCGCTTTCGGCGACAGCGCGCCGACGGCGATGGATGAAGATATCGACGCGATCAAAGCGGCGCCCGCGGTGGGTCGTGTCACGCTGGTTGGCGCCGGACCGGGGGATGCAGACCTGCTCACCATCAAGGCGGTGCGCGCGCTGCAGTCCGCCGACGTCATCCTGTTCGACGACCTCGTCTCCGCAGAGGTGCTCGAGCTGGCCCGCCGCGAGGCCAAGCGCATGCTGGTCGGCAAGCGCGCGGCGCGAGAAAGCTGCCGCCAGGAAGACATCAACGAGATGATGCTGACCCTGGCCCGCCAGGGCAAGCATGTGGTGCGTCTCAAGTCCGGCGACCCGATGATCTTCGGCCGCGCCGGCGAGGAGATCGAGATGCTGGAACAGCATGGCATTGCCGTCACGGTCGTGCCCGGCGTCACCGCCGCCCTGGCCCTGGCCAGCCGGCTTGGCCTGTCCCTGACCCATCGCGACCATGCCCAATCGGTGCGCTTCGTCACCGGCCATTCGCGCAAGGGCGTGCTGCCGGAAACCCTCAACTGGGTGGCACTCGCCGACTCCGCCACCACCAGCGTCTATTACATGAGCCGCCGCACCCTTCCCGAGATTGTCAGCCAGCTCCGCGCCCAAGGCATGAGCCTTGAGACGCCGGCGGTCATCGCCTGCAATGTCGGCCGGGCCGACGAGCAGGTCTGGCGCGGCACGATCGGGGAAGCGGTCGCAGCGGTGGAGGCCTTCCCGCTGTCAGCACCGACGATCTTTGCGGTGGGCGATGCGCTGAAGCAGCGTTCGATCGCCAGTGTCGCGATGGCGGCCAGCGCCTGATCCAGGGCGGTGGACTGAAGCTTCAGCCCACGGATATATGCCCAATCCCCTTGTTGGCGATTTCGTCGAGGCTTTCCTCGTAGCCGGCATCGGCATAGCGCATCACGCCCAGTGCCGTGTCATTGGTCAGCGCATGTTCCAGCCGCTCGTCACCGCCCGGCGTGCCATCGGCAATCACTGTTACGCCGGCCGAAGTCATATAGCCCGCATAGCCGCCACCGCCCGAGTGCACCACGACCAGGTCGGCCATAGATGAGCACAGCAGCATGGCATCGAGAATAGGCCAGTCGGCAATGGCGTCCGACCCGTCCTTCATGGCTTCCGTCATGATATTGGGATGCGCCATGGCGCCGGCATCGAGATGATCGCGGCTGAAGGCGACCGGGCCGGCCAGGGTGCCGTCGGCGACCATGGCGTTCACTGCCCGCGCCAGCGCGGTGCGCTCGCCGTGGCCAAACCAGGCGATTCGCGCCGGCAGGCCCTCGAAGGGCACGTGCTGGCGGGCCAGCTTGATCCAGTTTGTGACGATGCGGTTGTCCGGGAACATTTCGAGCAGCTTGTCGTCGATCTTGCGAATGTCCTCTGGATCGCCCGACAATGCCATCCAGCGGAAGGGCCCGATGGCGCGGGCGAAGAGCGGTCGCAGATAGGCTTCGGTGAAGATCCTGATATCGAAGGCATTCTCCACTCCACCCGCCTTGGCGTGGGTGCGGATCAGGTTGCCATTGTCGAATACTTCGGCCCCCGCCTGCTGGAAGGCGAGCATGGCCCGGACATGGTCGACGATCGATGCCCGGCTGGCCGCCATCAGCTGGCCCGGCCCCTCGACGCGCAGGCGCCTGACCTCGTCCAGCGACATGCCCTTGGGCACATAGCCATAGACCAGGTCATGCGCTGACGTCTGGTCGGTGACGATATCGGGAACGATGCCGCGCCGGGCAATCTCGGGATAGATTTCGGCGGCGTTGCCGACGAGGCCGATGGAGGTTGCGCGCTTTTCGGCGACGGCCCTGTCGATCATCGCCAAAGCCGTATCGAGATCGGGGGCAATCTCCTCAAGGTAGCCGATCTCCTTGCGCTTGCGCGCCCGTTCAGGGTCGATGTCGACGCAGAGGATCGCCGCCCCGGCCATGCGCCCGGCCAGCGGCTGCGCGCCACCCATGCCGCCGAGCCCGGCGGTAAGGATGAAGCGTCCCGCGAGCGAGCCGCCGAAGCGGTTCTCGGCAATGCGCATGAAGATTTCGTAGGTGCCCTGGATAACACCCTGGCTGCCGATATATTGCCAGGCGCCGGCAGTGAGCCCGCCCCAGCAGATCAGGCCCTTTTTCTCGAGTTCGTAGAACACCTCGGCCTTGGCCCACTGCCCGACAATGTTGCAATTGGCCATGATGACCAACGGCGCCCTGGCATGGGTCTTGAGCAGGCCGATCGGCTTGCCCGACTGGATGATCAGCGTCTGGTCCTCGTCCATGCGCAGCAGCGTTTCGACGATGGCCTTGTGGCTCGCCCAGTTCCGCGCCGCCTTGCCCAAAGCCGCATAGACGATCAGCTCCTCGGGATTCTCGCCGACCGCGAGAACGTTTTCCAGCAGGCGCAGCAGAGCCTCCTGCCGCCAGCCCCTGGCGCGCAGCTCCGGACCGCCTGGAATCGGAAAATTGGGGTGACGGAGATTGGGTGTGGGCATTTTTCTCGCTCTTTCTCTACCCCTCCCAGGGAGAGGTAAGGCAGGTCAGATCGCCATTTCTAGCCCTGCGCATACTTCGCCAGCTCGATCCCCATCCGCTCCTCGACGAATGGATAGACGGCCGGGTCGAGCACGGACGAACTCAGCGGGATGATGGTCTTGGGCACGTGCAGCACGAAGACATAGAGGCCGAGGCCGAGCTGCCCGACGGACAGCGCCTGCCCTGCCGCGTCGAGTGTGGTGATGACGTCGGGGAAGGTGGCGAGCCGGGTGCCACCGGCGTCGTCTACCGCCATATATTCGTTCATCACATGCAGGGTGGTCGCCGCGTCGCCATCGCCCAGGGTGATGCGGCCGATATCGAAGGCTTCCTTGGTATAGACCACGTCGAGAGCGGTGATGTAGCCCTTCGTGAGGATGGTGCCGCCCGTGGTGGCAACGATGGCATCGATCATCTTGCCCGGCCCCTTGCCTTCGGCCGCGATCATCGCCTCGCCCAGCTTCAGCGCCAGCGAAATACCCCCCAAGGCCGCGTGCTTCTGCACGTAACTCGCGCGCAGCGGGTTGCGGCAGGAGGCAATGAACCCGCCCGACATGTCGGCCGCCGTACGCAGGATGGGCGAGACCTTGGCTGTCGCGCCACGCGTCACCAGTTCTATATATCGGTTCTCGGCGCGATTGCCGCCAACCGCGGTCTGGATGACCTGCTCGGGCGAGCCGGCCATGCCGATGGAGCCCATGTCGCCGGTGGGATGCGCGCGGATATCGCCGACAGCGTCGACCACCTTGAGGCCCAGCGCCGCCGAGGGCAGCCAGCCGTTCAGCGTTGACGACTTGCCGTTCTGCCCCACCATCAGCCCGCTGAGCTTTTCGCCCAAGGCATCCTGCAGCAATTGCACGGCCTTGATATAGTCGACGCCCTGCATTTCCCATGGCGTGGTCGAGGCCGGCGCGCCGATGGCAGCGGCGGTGGCCACCCAGTCATCGGCATCCAGCTCATCAATGCTGACCAGTTCGGGCCTGCCGATGCTCACTGCGGCGTGGCCCAGCATGCGGCCATGGTCGGCCCAGCCGCCGCCGCCCGCCGCATAGACCGATCCTCCCCGCACGGCCGCCTCGACGTCCTTTTCGGTCAGAATACGCCCCATCAGGTCTTTCCTTGCAGTTTGGTATCGAGCGCCAGCACGGCATCGAGCAGCACGGCGGCACCGAGCGCGATGTCCTCGGCGGTGGCAAATTCATCCGCAGAGTGGCTGCGGCCATCGAGGCAGGGCACGAAGATCATTGCGGCCTTGGTGATGCGCGCCATCCAGGCCGTGTCATGCCCGGCGCCCGATGCCATGCGGCGATGCCGGGCGCCGGCGCTGTCGCAGGCGGCGTCGAGGACATTGAGCACATCGGGATCACAGACGGTTGGTAGGTTGTCGGAGACGATGCGCGGCGCCTCTACGGTGACGCCGGTTTTCTCGGCGATCGCGGCGACGCCGCGCTCCAGTTCCTCAATGAACCGCTCCATGTCCTGGCGCAACTCGGCCCGCGCATCGATCAGCATGCGCACGCGCGCCGGCACCACATTCGCGGCGTTGGGAGTCATCTCGAATTCGCCAACCGTTGCAGCAAAATGCTGCTCGCCGCTGGCCAGTGCCTTGCCCAGTTCCTCGACGCCCAGGGCGATCCAGGCCGCCGTGGTCAGGGCATCCTGCCGCGACCCCATGGGGGTCGTTCCCGCATGGTCGGCGCGGCCTTCGACGATGATCTCGATGCGGGTAATGCCGGCAATGGCCGTCACCACGCCCACGTCGAGCTGTTCGTTCTGCAAGACCGGCCCCTGCTCGATATGCAGTTCGAGAAAGGCCTTGATATCGTCGCGCTGGGCCAGGCGGTGGGTGGCGCCACCGACCGAGGCGATGGCCTGTTCCAGCGTCATGCCGTCGCTTTCCCGCGCCAGCCACTCGGCCGGCCGCGTGCCGCTGATGCCCCGGCTGCCGATGCAGGACACGCCGAAAATCGAGACTTCCTCCGCAAGAAAATCAACAACTTCAAGGGTGTGATCCAGCACCAGGCCCTGGTCGCGCAGGGCGCGCGCCACTTCCAGGGCCGCCACAACGCCGGCAATGCCGTCGAACCGGCCGCCATCGGGCACGGTGTCGGAATGGGAGCCGAGCATGATCGTGCCCAACTGCGGGTGTTTGCCGGGAATGGTGCCGACCAGGTTGCCTGCCGCGTCGATCCGGGTCACCGCGCCGGCCTCGCGCATCGCGGTTTCCAGCCATTTGCGGCCTTCGAGGAACATCGGCGTAAAGGCGCGGCGGGTCCAGGGGCGCTCCGGCTCGGTGATCGCGGCCAGTGCGTCGATGTCGGCGGCGATACGTTCGGCGCGGATAGACGTGTTTGGAATCAAGCCCTTACCTCCGGTCGAACGAAGCGGCCGGTGCCGGGTTCGGCGACGGTGGTGCCGTCAAAGACCTGTTGGCCGCGCAGGTAGGTGAGGCCGACGGTCCAGGGCAGTTCGATGCCGTTATAGGGGGACCAGCCCACGACATTGTGGCCACTGGCGGCGGCGTCGTAGCGGGTGGGCCGGGGGAAAAGCACTGTAATATCAGCGTCTTTTCCGGCCGTGAGCGCACCTTTCTGGGCCAGCCGGAAGTGTTTGGCCGGGTTTTCGGCCATCAGTCTGGCGGCCCACGTCAGCGGGATATCGCGCTGCAGCGCGCCCTTGACGAAGAGCGGCACCATCACTTCAAGGCCAGGCACGCCGGAAGCATTCGCCAGCATGCTGGCACTTTTCTTGCGGTTTTCTGACCAGCTGACGTGGTCGGTGGACACCAGCGTGACATTGCCGGCCCGCACATGCTCCCAGAGCTTTTCCACCTCGGCACGCGGACGGATCGGCGGATTGATCTTGGCCTTGCCGCCGAGGCGGGCGACGTCGTTTTCCTCGTCGAGCGTCAGGTAGTGGATGCAGCACTCGATGGTGGCGGCATAGCCTTGGTCGCGATAGGTGCGGGCGATCTCGTAGCCACGGCCGAGCGAGCAGTGCACGACATGGGCCGGGCAGCCGGTAGCGGCGCCGGTCTCGTAGATCTGCAGGCTGGCCAGGAGTTCGGTCAGCGGGGGGCGGCTCAGGGCATGGGCGCGATAATCGGTTATGCCGGCGGCCTCGACCTTGGCCATGGCGGCGCGGACCATTTCGTCGTCTTCGTTGTGCACGCCAGCGGTCAGGCCGGTTTTCGCGACGGCGGCGAAGCACTCCTCCAGCAGGGCCGGCGGAATGCGGGGGAAACGGATCGGGTCGGTGCCGAAGGTCGAGAACTTGAAGGCGGCGACGCCGGCCTCGGCCTGTTCGGCGATGCGGGTTGCGCCCTCTTCCGGGTTGATGGTGCCGTAAAGGGCAAAATCCACCCGCGCCTGCGGGCTGGCATGGGCCACCTTGATGCGCACGGCCTCGGCCGAGCAGACGAGGTTGCCCTCGTCATAGGGCATGTCGACGATGGTGGTGACGCCGCCGGCCGCTGCCGAGCGGGTCGACCAGATGAAATCCTCCTGGTTCTTCTGGCTCAACGAATGCACCTGGGCATCGATGGCGCCGGGCAGGATCAGCGCATTGCCCAGCTCGTGCCGCTCATGGGCTGAGGGCGCCTTGCCCTCGCCGACATGGATCACCTTGCCGCCGCGTACCGCGACATAACCGTCTTCAATGATGAGGCCGGGCAGGACGACCGTGCCGGACAGGACGAGGTCGAAATCGGACATTATGGGTGCTCCCAAGCAGGGGTCGTGGCTCCCAACACCCCCACCCGGCCTCCCCCATCAAGGGGGAGGTGTCGGGCCGGCGGTTTTGGCAACATCGAGCCCAGAACACAATGCGGCACCTCCCCCCGTGTGGGGTAGGCTGGGAGAGGGGTGTCGACGAGATCGAAATTCACGCTGCTGCCCTCCCCAGTTGTCCCGTGCGCGCCATCAGGAACCGCTCGAGTGCTGCAAGTGCATCATAGATCAGGACGGCCAGAACGCCGACAATCAACCCGCCCTGCAGAACGAAGGCCGTGTTGCTCGACAATAGCCCGGCAATGATCACCTCGCCCAGGGTGCGCGCCGCCACGGTGGAGCCGATCGTGGCCGTGGCCAGGGAGATCACCACCGACAGGCGGATGCCGGCGAGGATCACCGGCAAAGCCAGGGGCAGTTCCACCTTCACCAGGCGCTGCCAGCCGGTCATGCCCATGCCCTTGGCGGCGTCGGTCACGGTGGGCGGCAGGTTGGTGAGGCCGGTCAGCGTGTTCTCGAAGATGGGCAGCAGGCCATAGAGGAACAGAGCGACCAAAGTCGGCGCGGTGCCGAAGCCCAGCATGGGAACGGCCAGCGCCAGCACGGCCACGGGGGGAAAGGTCTGGCCGACATTGGCCAGCGAGCGCGACAGCGGCAGGAATTCGGCGCCGAAGGGCCGGGTGACGATGATGGCCAGGCCGACCGCCACCACGGTGGAGGCCAGGGTCGCCGCCGCCACGATGGCCAGGTGGTTGAGCGTGATATCGAGCAGGCTGCCCTGATTGTAGATGGCGGGCTGATTGTTCTTGGTGAAAAGGCCGAAAAAGCCGCTGAACAGGTCCGGGTTGACCAGCAGCAGCACGAGGGCCAGCAGGACCAGGCCGCGGATGAGGTTGCCGGGCGTCATTGCGGCCGCGCCGCCAGTCGAGCCAGGCGGTCCAGCGTCACCTGCCCGACGATCTGCCCGTCGCGCTGCACCGGCAGAGCCGGGCGGCCCGACCACAACAGTTCGGCATAGGCATCGCGCAGAGAGGCCGTGACGTCGATGGGCTGACCTTCGACCGTGCCGTCCTCGATATGGTCGGCAACCCGCGCCAGCGAGAGCAGGCGGAACGGGCGCTCGCTGGTGCCGATCAGTTCTGCCACGAAGGGCGTCGCCGGATTGGCGATGATCTCGGCCGGCGCCGCGCATTGCAGCAGCTTGCCCTTGTCCATCACCGCAATGGTGTCGCCGAGATGGATGGCCTCTTCCATGTCATGGGTGACCAGCACGACAGTCGTGCCAAACTTGCGCTGAATGGCGAGCAGGTCCTCCTGCGCCTTGGCGCGGATCACCGGGTCGAGCGCGCCATAGGGTTCGTCCATCAGCAGGATATTGGGCCCGGCCGCCAGCGCCCGCGCCACGCCGACGCGCTGCTGCTGGCCGCCCGACAGCTCATGCGGCAAGCGATCGCGGAACTCGGCCGGATCGAGCTGGAAGAGGTTGAGCAGTTCATCGACCCGGTTGGCGATCCTGGTCTTGTCCCAGCCCAGCAGCTTGGGCACGGTCGCCACATTCTGCCCCACCGTGCGATGGGGAAACAGGCCATGCCCCTGGATGGCGTAGCCGATGCGGCGGCGCAGCTCGTAGGCGGGAATGCCGGCAATGTCCTGGCCGTCGATGCGGATATGGCCGGAGGTGGGCTCGACCAGCTTGTTGATCATGCGCATCAGTGTGGTCTTGCCCGAGCCGGACGTGCCGACGATGACGCAGATGGTGTGCGGCTCGATGGTCAGCGTCACATGGTCGACCACGGTCGTGCCGCTATAGACCTTGGTGATGTCGTCGATCTCGATCATGCGGCGGGTCCCCGTGTGCATGGATAGAGCCCCCTCACCCGTCTCGGCCTGCGGCCGATCCACCCTCTCCCACGGGGGGAGAGGGGGAACCCAGTGGCTCCCAAAAATCGGAGCTCCCCTTCCCTCCTTGTGGGAGAAGGTGCCCGAAGGGCGGATGAGGGGGGCACCGATCTCATCGCGTCGCTCCCCGGCTCGTCATTTCCACCAAGGCATCGAGAACGACCGCGGCGGCGAAGGCCAAGGCGACGGTTGGCACGGCGCCCAGCAGGACCAGGTCCATGGCCGTCTGGCCAATGCCCTGGAAGACGAATACGCCGAAGCCGCCGCCCCCGATCAGTGCGGCGATGGTGGCCAGCCCGATATTCTGCACCAGCACGATGCGGATGCCGGTGAGGATGACCGGAAAGGCCAGCGGCAGCTCGACGCCCATCAGGCGCTGCGACCCGGTCATCCCCATGCCCTTGGCCGCATCGACGGCAGCGGGCGAAACGCTTTGCAGGCCGACCACCGTGTTGGAGACAATGGGCAGCAGCGAATAGGCGAACAATGCCACCATGGCCGGGGCCACGCCGATGCCGGAAATACCGATGGCCGAGGCGCCCGGCACATTGGCGGCAACCCAGGCCAGCGGGGCGATCAGGAGGCCGAACAGGGCAATGGAGGGAATGGTCTGGACGATGTTGAGGATGTTGAGCACGGCGGCCCGCAAGGGCCTGACCTTGTAGCAAAGGATGCCGAGCGGCAGCCCGATGGCGCCGGCTATGGCCACCGAGCCGAAGGCCAGCGCCAGATGCGTGCGCGCCTCGGCCCAGAAGGCCGGCGCCCGGGTGGCATATTCCTTGAGCATGGAGAGGTCATTCCAGCTGCCGCTCCACAGCAGCAGGGCCATGGCGACAGATACGGCCAGCAGGATGCCGATGCGCACCAGCGGGGCGAAGCGCAGCCGCGTCAGGGCATCGGTGACCAGAAGCGCAAAGGCGAAGACCAGCAGCCAGAAGCCGGCGCCGGGCGAGACGCGGGCAAAGGTGTCGCCCTCGGGCGTGAGATGGCTGGCGGACCAGCCGATGAAAACGAAGAGCACGGCCAGTACGAGAAAGCCGACAACCAGCTTGGTGACGACGGGGAAGCGTAGCAGTGCGGTGACAAATCCGGCCAGCAGAACACCGGATAGAACGGCGCCCGCGGCGCCCGGCAGCGCATCGAGCAGGGAAAGGGGGTCGCCCAGCACGATGCGATTGGCGCGGAACAGTGCGAAGGGCAGTACCGCACCGACGGCGGCAATCAACGCAATCAGCACGCCCAGTTTGTCGAGCGCGAGCCAGCGGGGGCGGGAAGCGCTGATGGTCGTGTCGGCGATGCTCATGCGGGCTCCGGCTGGTCAGTCGCTGGCTTCGCTGGGCGGCAGTGGTTGGGAAAATTTCTTCTCCGCCAACACTGCGCGTCACCCTCGGGCTTGAACCGAGGGTTCTTCACTTGCTGCCTGTCCGTCAAGTGCAGTGCCCTCGGGTCAAGCCCGAGGGTGACGGCCGGTGGGTGTGGTGGATGCGGAGGTATTACCCCCGCATCCCTATCGGCCTAGCTCAGAAAACCGCCCTGGGTCAGGTAGTCGGTGGCCACGGCGGCAGCGGCTTCGCCGCCGACCTGGACGCGGCCATTGAGGTCCTGCAGCACTTCGAGGGTCAGGCCTTCAAAGACGGGCTTGAGCAGTTCTTCGATCTGCGGATATTCGGCCAGCACTTCCTCGCGGATGATCGGGGCGGGCTGATAGACCGGCTGCACGCCCTTGTCGTCTTCCAGCACCTTGAGGCCGGATGGGGCAATGCCGCCATCGGTGCCATAGACCATGGCGGCGTTGACGCCATTGGTCTGCTGGGCAGCGGCGGCGATGGTCGCGGCGGTATCACCACCCGACAGGGTCACCAGCTGGTCCGGCGAGAGGGTGAAGCCATAGACTTCCTGGAACTTGGGCAGGGCGGCCGGCGAATTGACGAATTCGGCCGATGCCGCAAGTTTCACTTCGCCACCGCCGGCAACCCAGGCGCCGAATTCGGTGAACGTGTTGAGGCTGTTGGCTTCCGCGACATCGTTGCGGATGGCCACGGCCCAGGTGTTGTTGGCCGGCGACGGGGTCAGCCAGACGATCTTGTTGGCTTCGAGGTCGAGCTTGGCGGCCTCGGCATAGGCGGAAGCCGCGTCATTCCACAGCGGATCATCGGCCTTTTCGAAGAAGAAGGCGGCGTTGCCGGTATATTCGGGATAGATGTCGATTTCGCCGGCGGTGATCGCCTCGCGCACGATCGGCGTGCCGCCGAGCTGGATGCGGTCTTCGACGGGAATGTCGTTGGCCTCAAGCACCTGCTTGATGATGTTGCCCAGCACACCGCCTTCGGTATCGATCTTGGAAGAAACGACGACCTGGGCATTGGCGGCGGTCACCGAGATGGCGAGCACAGCGACGGCGCTCAGAAGCTTGGATGTAAGGCGCATTGGTTTCTCCGTTTTCTCCAGGTTTCCAGTTGGCTGGACCCGGCTGTCCCTAACGTAACGTCTTGGCAGAATTGGGCGAGGCCGCAAATTCTAGGCAATCGGGCCCAGGGCGAAAAACTCGTCCAATTCCATAATCGTCGAGTGAGAAATAAGTTCGTTCATCAGCGCATCGGATGCCAAAGCAAGTTCGACGGCTTCGACTTCGGCGGATAATGGCCGGTCCTGCCAGTATGTGTCAGCATGCTGGCGCACGAGCGCATAGATGATGCCCGGCACATTGCCGGGCCGGTCGCCCGAAATATCCATGGCCTGCGCCGCCAGCATGGCCTCGAGCGCGGCGAGGCGCCTGAGCGCCAGCACCTGGCGTTCGAACCGCTCGACAATCAGCGGCAGGAAGGTGGCCTCGTCCTCGATGCCGCCAGCCACCACCATGGAATTGGCGGAAATGGGGTTGGTCATGGACAGCACGCGGGCAAACAGCTCACCCGCCAGCTTGATGATCGGCCCGAAGCCGGTGGCGATGGCGCCCGGCTGCACCAGATTGACCGGCAGGTTGCGGCGCTGGCCATTGCCGAGCAGCACGCAGCGATTGAAGGAATTGCGGGCGATATGGGCCAGGCCTAGCTGCGCGGTCTGCAGGAATACGGTGACATCGAGCGGGAGCGAGCCGCCCGAGGTCAGCACCTGCCCGCCCGCGACCACGGGATTGTCGTCGGTGCGCCCGGTGGCGGCGAGCAGGATCTTGCCGGCCGCGACCAGCGTCTCGAAGCCGGTGGCAAAGACCTGGCTCATCATGCGCAGCGAGAGCGGATCCTGGATATGGGTGGCATCGGGCCAGTCCCAGCCCATGGCGTTGAAATAGAGCCAGGCGCCGATACCCGCTTCACGCTCGGTGCCGACATGGGCCACGGCCTTCCACGGATCGCGCGAGGCGCCCAGCGCGCCGGCGGTGGTGAGGCCGGTTGCCAGCATGACACGCACCGTGCCGGCGGCATCGCGAATGGCATTGGCCGCTGCGGCATAGCCCACGGCATTGGTGGAGATCGAGGCGAGGCTGTCGCGTGGCGCGAGGCGGAAGGCCTTGAGCCCGGCGGCGGCCAGCGCGTCGCCGGCCGATTGCCGGCGCCCCTGGAACATGGCTTCGCCGGCCCCGGTCAGCACGGCGCCGATCTGGCCCATCAGGCCGATATCGGCGCAGCCGATGGAGCCGGTGCGCCGCACCACAGGCACGACGTCGGCCGAGAGCAGGGCCAGATAGGCTTCCACCAGGTCCGTCGTGCAGCCCACCCGGCCGGTCAGCGCCATGTTGACGCGAATGGCCATGGCGGTGCGGACGATCTCGTCGGGAAAGGCCTCGCCGGTGCCGAAGTGATGGGCGCGCACCAGGCCCATATTGAAGGCATCGAGCTGGTCGGGCGACCATTCCACGTCCTTCATGGCGCCGACGCCGGTGGTCGAGCCATAGACGGGCTGGCCGCTGGCAATGGCCTGCTCGATGACGACGCGGGCCAGCGCCACGCGCTCGAGGGCTCCCGCATCAGCCTCCAGCCGCGCCTTGCGCGTGCCGATCCGGGCAATGTCGGAAAAGCTCAGCGGCTTGCCGTTGAGGGTGATGGAAGGCGCATGCAGGGTCGCGGGTCGTTCATTCATAGGCGCAAGCCTATGTGATCGGGGGCACAATGAACAGCGGTGGCGCAGTTGCGCTACTTCATCCAGAACATGGGCACGAGGTCGATGGCGATCGGCTCGTTTCTGTCATTGGTCGCCATGACATCGGCCATATGGGCCCACCAGCGCTGCATGATCGCCGTGCTGGGCAGGTCGGCCATGGCGTGGTCCTTGCGGCGCCACAGCACGCCGAAGAGGATATTGGTCTCTTCGTCGAGATGGATGGAATAGTCCTTCACCCCGGCGTCGTGCAGCAGGTCGACCAGCTCGGGGAAGATCTCGTCATGGCGCTTGCGGTATTCGGCGGCCATGCCGGGATTGAGCTGCATCTTGAAGGCGTGTTTTTCGTAGGCGCCGTCCTCGATCATGCGCGCTGCCTCCACATGCGGAACAGGATGGGCAGCGCGATCACCACGATCAGCAGCGAGCCGGTGAAGATGGTCATGACGATGCCGGGCACGTTGAGCAGGCCGAGGCCGAATGTCACGAGGCCCACGATCAGCGCGGCCAGCACTACGCCCAGGATGGAGCCGGCGCCGCCGAGGATCGAGACGCCGCCCAGTACGACCATGGTGATGGCCTCAAGCTCGAAGCCCTCGGCGATCGAGGGGCGGGTCGAGCCCAGCCGGGCCGTCAGCAGCACAGCGGCAATGCCGCTCATCAGGCCGGTAAGGCAGAACAGGATGAACTTGATGCGGTCGACGCGGACGCCGGAAAAGCGCGCGGCGACGTCATTATTGCCGATGGCAAAGACGCGGCGGCCGAAATTGGTGCGGTGCAGCAGCACCCAGTAGATGAGAGCGCAGACGAGGAAGAGCACCAGTTCGAACGAGATCACCCACCAGACATAGCCCTGGCCGAACCAGGAAAAGCTGGGCGGATAGCCCTTGAAGCTCTGGTCGCCCAGGATGATGAAGGCGATGCCGCGGAAAAGGCTCATCGTGCCGATGGTGACGACGATGGAGGGCAGCTTGAGGCCGGTGACGAGGAAGCCGTTGAAGGCACCGCACAGCAGGCCCACCCCGATGCCGACCGCCACCAAGGTGGGCGTGTCGGCACCATATTGCAGCACGAGGCCCATCATGGTGGAGGCCAGCGCGATGATGGCGGCCACCGAGAGATCGATCTCGCCCGAGATGATCAGCAGCGCCATGGCGAGGGCGATCAGGGCCTTTTCGGTGAAGTTGAACGTGAGGTCGGAGAGGCTCCAGGCGTTGAGGAAATAGGGCGAGGCGAAGGAATTGAGGATAAAGATGCCGACGGCCACGAGGACGAGCAGGCTCTCCCAGCTCAGCACGGCGGAGCGGAGCGGGTTATCCAGGCGGTCGGGGAGCGAGCGATGCAGGGTGGTGTCGGTCATGCTGCCTCCGCCTTCTTGAGAATGATGCGGCCCTTGCTGGCTTCGCCGCGGGCGTTGAGGACCACGGCCAGCAGGATGGCCGTGCCCGAGATGGCCATCTGCCAGAAGGGCGAGATGTTGATGACCGGCAGGGCATTGTTGATGACGCCGAGGAAGATGGCCCCCAGCAGCACGCCCGGTACGGTGCCGATGCCGCCGGCGATAGAGACGCCGCCGATGACGCAGGCGGCGATGATGGTCAGCTCATAGCCGCCGGCGACCTCCACCGAGGCGATGACGTAGCGCGAAATCCAGAGATAGCCACACAATCCGGCGACGGCGCCGGCGATGACGAAGGCATAGAACTTGGTGCGGCCGACATTGATGCCGGTATAGACCGAGGCCGTCGGATTGACGCCGATGGCGTAGAAGGCGCGGCCGAGCGGGGTGCGCGTCATCAGCACGTAGAACAGCGCCGCAGTGGCGATGGCGAACCAGCTCAGCAGCGGCAGGCCGAGAAAAACCGTGCGCTGCAGCCCGATGAAATCGGGGCTCATCTGCGCTGCGTTGACCCAGGCGCCACCGGAAATCACGAAGACCAGGCCGCGGAAGATGGTCAGCGTGCCCAGGGTCACGACGATGGGCGGTATATTGAGCTTCCACACCAGGATGCCGTTGAAGGCGCCGAGGCCCGCGCCGATGACAATGCACATGGCCATCAGAAGCGGGATCGGCACGCCCGGGAAAGCCGCATTGGTCATGGCGACGATCATGCCGGTAAGGGCTAGGTTGGAGGCCATGGACAGGTCGATGGAGCGGGTCAGGATGACCGCCATCTGTCCCAGCGCCAGCATCATCAGGATGGATGTGTCGTTGAAGATGGTCAGCAGGTTGCCCGGCTGGGCGAAGCGCGGGAAACGAATTGTCACCAGCACGAAGACCAGCAGGATGGCGAGGCCGAGGAAGATTTCGCGGTGCTTGAGAAGGCGGTTCATGCTGCCTGCTCCTCGGCAATGCCGGCGGCCAGCCGCACCAGTGTCTCGGGCTTGAGGCCCCTGTTGTCGAGCGTGTCGATCACCCTGCCCTCGCGCATGACGACGATGCGGTCGCTCATGCCCAGCACTTCGGGCAGTTCGGACGAGACCATGATCACGCTCAGCCCCTGCGCCACGAGTTCGCCCATGAATTCATGCACGGCGGCCTTGGAGCCGATATCGATGCCCTTGGTCGGCTCATCGAGAATGATGACCTTGGGGAGCGTCGCCAGCCATTTGGCGATCACCACCTTCTGCTGGTTGCCGCCCGAGAGGGTCGAGACGTCCTGGCTGAGCGAGGAGGCGCGCAGGTCGAGCCGCTCGGTATAGGTGCGGGCCAGCGCAAATTCCTCGGCCATGCGCAGGAAGCCCGACTTGGACGTCTTGTTCAGCGAGGGCAGCGAGACGTTCTTGAAGATCGGCTCGCCGGTGATCACGCCCTGCTTGCCGCGCTCTTCCGGCACATAGACGATGCCCGCCTCGACCGCGTCGGCGGGAGACTTCGGCGCGATGGCCTGCCCGTCGAGCACCAGCGACCCGGCGGACGGCCGGGTCAGGCCGAACACCGCCTGCATCACCTCGGAGCGCCCTGCCCCGACCAGGCCATAAAAGCCCAAAATCTCGCCCTTTCGCACCGAAAAGGAGATGCCCTCGAACTCGGTGGGATGGCTCAGCCCCTTGGCCTCGAGCACCACTTCGCCGATCACGGCGGCGCGTTCGGGGAAGATGTGGTCCACCGGGCGGCCGACCATCATCTGCACGATCTGGCTTTGCGTGGTGTCCTTGATAGAGCCCTTGCCCACCTGCTCGCCGTCGCGGAACACGGTGAAGCGGTCGGCGATGCGGTAGATCTCGTCGAACTTGTGGCTGATGAAGAGGATCGCCTTGCCATCCTGCTTGAGCAGATCGATGAGCACATAGAGCTCCTCGATCTCCTTCTGGCTCAGCGCGGCGGTCGGCTCATCCATGATGACGACGCGCGCATCGATGGAGAGGGCACGGGCGACGGCGACCAGGTGCTTCTTGGCAATGCCAAGTTCCTTGAGCTTGATATCGGGATCGATCCCGGCGGCCATGGAGTCCAGGGTTTCCCTGGCCTCGGCCCGCATCCTGCGCCAATCGATCATCCCGAAGCGATTGCGCGGCGCGTGGCCCAGATAGATATTCTCGGCGACGGTCATCTCGTCGAACAGCACGGTTTCCTGATGGATCGCCGTGATGCCCACGGCCGAAGCCGAATGTGCCGTTGGCAGGGTCACCACCGCGCCACCGATACGGATTTCGCCGGCATCGGGCTGGTAGATACCGGTGAGGGTCTTGACCAGCGTCGACTTGCCCGCCCCGTTCTCGCCTATCAGCGCGGTGACCTCGCCGGCATAAAGCTCCAGCGAGACCTCGTTGAGCGCCCGCACGCCGGGAAAGTTCTTGGATATGCCGGACAGGGTGAGGATCGGGTCGGTCATGGGGAATTCCTTCGCGTCGCAGGAGGATCGCCACGCGCTCGATATGGCTCCCTCTCCATTTTGGGGGAGAGGTTGGGAATGAGGGGGCCTTCCTGTGCTTGGAAAGGGCCCCCTCACGGTACGTTTCACGTCTGGGCCATTCGAGCGTAGCTCTCATGGCCTTCTCGGCTCAAATCGCTCCACTGGAGCGATTTGCGGGACGCCTCGAAGGTCAATAGATCTTGGAGAATTCTTCGATGTTGGACGCATCGAAGGTGAAGGGGGCAGCCATGGCACCCGAATTGGTGTCGTCGAGGGTCAGTTCACCCATGCGGCCCATGGAGAGGGTTGCGCCCGGCTCGGCAGTGCCGCCTTCGACCAGGTCATTGGCCAGCATGACTGCGGCATAGCCCAGGTCGATCGGGTTCCACAGGGCCACGGCCTGCGAAGCGCCATTGTCGATGAACTGCTTGAACTCGGACGGCAGAGCGAGGCCGGTCACGTTGACCTTGCCGATCAGGTTCTGGTCGGTCACGACCTGGGCGGCAGCCACGACGCCGACGGTGGTCGGGGCAATGATGGCCTTGAGGTCGGGATAGGACGCGATCAGGCCCTTGGCTTCGTCGGTCGACTTCACCGAGTCATCGTCGCCATAGACGGTGGCGACCAGCTCGATATTGGGGAACTTCTCGGGCAGGGCAGCCTTGGCCGCTTCGATCCAGGCATTCTGGTTGGTAGCGGTGGAGGCAGCCGACAGGATGGCCACCTGGCCGCCCTCGGGCAGGTAATCGGCAGCCAGCTTGATGATGGTCTCGCCGATCAGGTCGATATCGGACGGGTTGAGGTGGAGCTGACGGCCTTCGGGCGCAACCCCACTATCCCAGCTGATCACCTTGATGCCGCGTTCCATGGCGCGCTGCAGCGCTGGCACCAGGGCGTCCGGATCGTTGGCGGAGATGGCGATGGCGTCCACCTGCTGGGCGATCAGCGAGTTGATGACCTCGATCTGGGCCTCGGCGGTGGCAGCGGTCGGGCCGGTATAGATGACTTCGACGTCACCCAGTTCTGCGGCCGCTTCCTGGGCGCCCTTGTTGGCGGCGTCGAAGAAGCCGTTGCCGAGCGACTTCACCACGAGCGCGATGCGGGTCTGGGCATAGGCCGGGGCGGCGAGCAGCACTGCAACGGCAGTGGTGGCAGCCAAAATCTTCAAGAGTTTCATAGGTAATCCCTCCCTGGGACGTTCTGGTCTTGTAGTCCTTGATCTCAGGCGACCGTGGCTTGACGGTCCCCTTGAGCACTTGTTTCCGCCACGATGAGCCGCACGCCTGCCGTTTCCAGCATTTGGCGGTCTTCGTCGCGGATGCCGCTATCGGTGATGACAGCGGTTATCCGGTCGAGCCCACACAGGATGAGGCTCGATCTTCCCGAAAACTTGGATGAGTCAGCCAGGACGATCAGCTCGTCCGCCTGCCCGATCAGCCCCATTTCGGACTGGACGACCATGGGATCGGCCTCCATCAGTCCGTGCGCGCCGATGCCCTGGCAGCCGATGAACATGCGCTTGGCATAGAAGTGGGATGCCACCACGCCGCCAAAGGGCGAGAGGATGACATTCTGCTCGCGATAGACGGTGCCGCCGGGAATGACGACGGAATTGCGCGAATTGTGGATCAGGTATTCGGCAATGCCGAAGCTGTTGGTGAAGACGCTCAGCCGGCGATCGGTCAGGTAGTGGACCATCTGGTATGTGGTGGTGCCGCCATTGATGATGATCGGCTCGCCATCCCTGCACAGCTCGACGGCGGCGCGGGCAATGGCGCGCTTTTGAGCGATGTTGATCGTTTCATTGACCGAAAAGGGGCGCCCCATCAGCCCGCCCTGCTCGGGCGGGGTCAAGGCCTCGGCGCCGCCGCGCACCCGGCGCAGCTTGCCCTGCACATGCAGGGCCGCGATATCGCGGCGAATGGTGGCTTCGGACGATCCGGTGACCTCGCAGAGCTCGGCAACTGTCGCCACTGGCCGCGTCTGGACGGCCGCTATGATCACTCTCTGGCGCTCGGTTTCGTGCAAGGCTGCTATCTCCCTGGCGCATTCCTTCACACCGATTTCAATCAGTGTCAATCATCAAACAATCAAAATCGCGCCATGATGGCGATATATGCTCGTACATGATCGTTTCTGATTGACAGCCTTGATCGATCGTGGCCATGTCCGGCCAATAATTTCGCCAATACCCCTGGGAGGAGTCTCATGTCCACCACCGCGCCCAAGCGCCTCGCGAACCTCTGGGATGATGCCAAGGCCGCCGCGATGAGCGAGCCGGAACGGCTCGTCTACCGGAGCAACCTGCTCGGCAGCGACAAGCGCGTCACCAATTACGGTGGCGGCAATACCTCCTCCAAGATCTGGCAAAAGGACCCGCTGACGGGTCAGGATGTCGAGGTGCTCTGGGTCAAGGGCTCGGGCGGCGACAATGCCTCGATCAAGCTCGACGGGTTCTCGACGCTCTATATGGACAAGCTGCGGGCGCTCAAGGGCCTCTATCGCGGCGTTGAATTCGAGGACGAGATGGTGGGCTACCTGCCCCATGCCACCTTCAACCTCAATCCGCGCGCGGCCTCGATCGACACCCCGCTGCATGCCTATGTGAACCGGCCGTTTGTCGATCACATGCATCCCGATGCGATCATCGCCATCGCGGCGGCGAAGAACTCCAGGGAACTCACCCAGCAGATCTTCGGCGACACCATTGGCTGGCTGCCGTGGAAGAAGCCGGGCTTCGAGCTCGGCCTGTGGCTGGGCAAGTTCTGCGAGGAAAACCCCAATGCCAAGGGGCTGATCCTCGAAAGCCATGGCCTCTTCACCTGGGGTGACACGCCCAAGGAATGCTACGAGACCACGATCTCGGTCATCAACCAGGCCATCGAATGGTTCGAGCAGCAGACCGAGGGCAAGACCATTTTCGGCGGCCCCGCGGTGCACGCCCTGCCTGCCGAGCAGCGCCGCGCCATCGCCGCCAAGCTGATGCCGAAAATCCGCGGCCTCATCTCGGAAGAGAGCCATAAGCTGGGCCATTTCGATGACAGCCCGGCCGTGCTGGAATTCGTCAATTCCAACAACCTGCGGCCGCTCGCTGCCTTGGGCACATCGTGCCCCGACCATTTCCTGCGCACCAAGATCCGCCCGCTGGTGATCGAGTTCGATCCGGCCAATCCGGACATCGATGCGGTCGTCGCGAAAATCCCGGAAGACATCGCCGCCTATCGCGTCGACTACCAGGCCTATTACGACCGCTGCAAACACGACAATTCGCCCGCCGTGCGCGACCCCAATGCGGTGGTCTACCTGATGCCGGGCGTCGGCATGTTCACCTTCGCCAAGGACAAGGCGACGGCCCGTATTTCCGGCGAGTTCTATGTCAACGCCATCAATGTGATGCGCGGCGCCTCGACCGTCTCCACCTATGTCGGCCTCCCCGAGCAGGAAGCCTTCGATATCGAATACTGGCTGCTCGAAGAGGCTAAGCTGGCCCGCATGCCCAAGCCGAAATCGCTGGCCGGCAAGATTGCGCTGGTCACCGGCGGCGCCGGCGGCATCGGCAAGGCCACCGCGGTTCGGCTGCTTCGCGAGGGCGCCTGCGTGGTGCTGGCCGATATCGACGAGACGGCCCTGGCCGCCGCGACCGAGGAACTGAGTGGCGCCTTCGGCAAGGATTTCGTCCGCCCGGTCATCGTCAACGTCACGAGGGAAGACGCCGTCATCGCCGGCTTCGCCCATGCCGTGGTGGAGTTCGGCGGGCTCGACATCCTGGTCTCCAATGCGGGCCTGGCCTCCTCGGCGCCGATCGAGGAGACGACGCTCGAGCTGTGGAACAAGAACATGGACATCCTCAGCACCGGCTATTTCCTGGTCAGCCGCGAGGCGTTCCGCCTGTTCCGCAGCCAGAAGATCGGCGGCAATGTCGTCTTCGTTGCCTCCAAGAATGGCCTGGCCGCATCTCCCAATGCCAGCGCCTATTGCACCGCCAAGGCCGCCGAGATCCACCTCGCCCGCTGCCTCGCCCTCGAAGGCGCCGGCGAGCAGATCCGCGTCAACGTGGTCAATCCGGATGCCGTGCTGCGTGGCTCCAAGATCTGGGCCGGCGAATGGCTCGAACAGCGCGCCTCGACCTACAAGACCGACAAGGGTGGCCTCGAGGAAATGTATCGCGAGCGTTCGCTGCTCAAGCGCTCGGTCTTCCCAGAGGATATCGCCGAGGCCATCTACTTCTTCGCCTCGGAGGCCTCGGCCAAGTCCACCGGCAACATCATCAATGTCGACGCGGGCAATGCCCAGTCGTTCACGCGGTAATCAAGAAAAGAAGGCCCCCTCACCCGCCGTTTCGCGGTGACCTCTCCCCCAGAGGGAGAGGTGGGGGAGCCTCCCGTCGCGCAGCGACACCTCTCCCTTGGGGGAGAGGTCGGCCCGCAAGGGCCGGGTGAGGGGGCCTTCAGCATGCGCAGGAGGAGCCACACATGACCGAACACATTATCGACCCATCCATTGTCGAGGCCGAGAATGCCCGGCGCGCGGCGGACCTCAATGTCGATTACGACACGCTGGGCGAACGGCTCGACCGGCGCGGCATCGACATCAATGCCATCAAGGCCAAGGTTGCCGATTTCTCGGTGGCCGTCCCCTCCTGGGGTGTCGGCACCGGGGGCACGCGCTTTGCCCGTTTCCCCAGCCTGGGCGAGCCGCGCGACATTTTCGACAAGATCGAGGATTGCGCCGTCATCGCCCAGCTGACGCAGGCGACCAAAACCGTGTCACTGCATATCCCCTGGGACAAGGCCGATCCGAACCGGCTCAAGCAGGCGGCCAGCCGCTTCAATCTCGGCTTCGATGCGATGAATTCCAACACGTTCTCGGACGCCAAGGGGCAGTTGCAGAGCTACAAGTTCGGCTCGCTCAGCCACGCCGATGCGGCGACGCGCCAGCAGGCGATCGAGCATAATCTGGAATGTATCGAGATCGGCAAGACGCTGGGTTCCAGGGCCCTGACGGTGTGGATCGGCGACGGCTCGAACTTCCCCGGCCAGGTCAATTTCGCCCGCCAGTTCGAGCATTACCTGGACTCGATGAAGGCAGTCTATGCCGCCCTGCCCGATGACTGGCGCGTCTATACCGAACACAAGATGTATGAGCCGGCCTTCTATTCGACGGTGGTGCAGGATTGGGGCACCAATTACATCATCGCCAGGGAGCTGGGCGAGAAGGCCATGTGCCTGGTCGATCTCGGCCACCATGCGCCCAACGTCAATATCGAGATGATCGTCAGTCGGCTGGCCCAGTTCGGCAAGCTCGGCGGCTTCCACTTCAATGACAGCAAGTATGGCGACGACGATCTCGATGCCGGCGCCATCGACCCCTATCGCCTGTTCCTGGTGTTCAACGAGCTGGTGGATATCGAGACGCGCGACAGCGATTTCCGGCCCGCCCATATGCTGGACCAGAGCCACAATGTGACCGACCCGATCGAGTCGCTGATGCTGTCGGCCTCGGACGTGCAGCGCGCCTATGCGCAGGCCCTGCTGGTTGATCGGGCGGGTCTCAAGGCGGCGCAGGAGGGCAATGACGCCCTCGCCGCCACCCAGGCACTGCGCCTCGCCTATCGCACCGATGTCGAGCCGATCCTGGCCATGGCCCGGCTGGAACAGGGCGGCGCCATCGACGTGCTCGCCACCTACCGCGCCGCCGGCTATCGCGCCAAGGTCGCCGACATCCGCCCCGCCGTCGAGGGCGGCTCGGGCGGTATCGTCTAGGTTTTCAACGCTCCTCCCAGAGCGAAAAGGCCCGGTGAGCAATCACCGGGCCTTTATTGTTTTCTTCCTCACCTCTTGGGTCGGGTGAGGGGGCCTTCCCCAAACACCGTTCCCCGTAAAGGCCCCCTCACCCGGCGCTACGCGCCGACCTCTCCCCCCAAGGGAGAGGTGGCGGCCAGCGCTCACTTCATCGTCGGCATCTGGAATTCCGCCCCGTCCTTGATGCCGCTCGGCCAGCGGGCGGTCACCGTCTTGGTCTTGGTCCAGAACTTGATCGCATCGGTGCCGTGCTGGTTCAGATCGCCAAAGGCACTCGCCTTCCAGCCGCCGAAGCTGTGATAGGCCAGCGGCACCGGGACCGGCACGTTGATGCCCACCATGCCGACATTGACCCGGGCGGCGAAGTCGCGGGCTGCATCGCCGTCGCGGGTGAAGATGGCCGTGCCATTGCCATAGGGATTGTCCATGGTGAGTTGGAGCGCATCCTCATAGGTCCGGGAGCGCACGACGCTCAGCACCGGACCGAAGATCTCTTCCTTGTAGATGTCCATCTCGGCGGTGACATTGTCGAACAGGGTCGGGCCGACGAAGTAGCCATTCTCGTAGCCCTGCAGCGAGAAGCCGCGGCCATCGACGGCCAGCGTCGCGCCTTGGGCGATGCCGGATTCGACCAGAGCCGCGATGCGGTCCTTGGAGGCCTTCGTGATAACCGGGCCCATTTCGCTGGCCTTGTCAGTCGCAGGGCCCACCTTGAGGGCATCGATGCGCGGCTTGAGGGCCGCGATGATGCGGTCCGCCGTGTCGTCGCCCACCGGCACGGCCACCGATACCGCCATGCAGCGCTCGCCGGCCGAGCCGAAGCCGGCGCCCATCAGCGCGTCGGCGGCCTTGTCCATGTCGGCGTCGGGCATGATGATCATGTGGTTCTTGGCGCCGCCAAAGGCCTGCACGCGCTTGCCCTCGGAAGCAGCCGTTGCATAGACGTAGCGGGCGATCGGGGTGGAGCCGACAAAGCTCACCGCACCGATCTCGGCGTGGTGCAGGATGCCGTCGACCACCGACTTGCCACCATGGACGACATTGAGAATGCCCTTGGGCAGGCCCGCCTCGATGGCGAGCTGCGCCAGCTTGACCGGCACGGAGGGATCACGCTCGGATGGCTTGAGGATGAAGGCATTGCCGGCAGCGATGGCCGGCGACAGCATCCAGAGCGGGATCATGGCCGGGAAGTTGAACGGGGTGATGCCAGCGCCGATGCCCACCGCCTGGCGCATGGAATACATGTCGATGCCCGGCCCTGCCCCATCGGTGAACTCGCCCTTGAGCAGGTGCGGCGCCCCGGCGACGAATTCGGCGACTTCGAGGCCGCGCAGGATATCGCCCTTGGAGTCCTCAACGGTCTTGCCATGCTCGGCGCTCAGCAGCTCGGCCAGCTCCTGCATGTCGCGATTGATCAGCGCCACGAAGTTGAAGAAGACGCGGGCCCGGCGCTGCGGGTTGGTCGCCGCCCATTTGGGCTGGGCCGCGGCAGCGGAGGCCACGGCAGCGTTCAGGTCGGCCTCGGTCGCCAGGGCGACGCGGGCCTGGACTTCGCCGGTCGCGGGGTTGAACACGTCCTGGAATTCGGCGCTGTTGCCGGTGGTTTCGACGCCGTCGATGAAATGGCCGATGGTGCGCATGAGGGTCTCCCTTGTTGGGGAACACTCTTGGCGCTATATTTTCCGCATCTCAATGCGATAGTTTCCGCATCTGTTGTGCAGGATTTATAGCCCGATGAATTGGGACGACGTTCGCATCTTCCTCGCCGTCGCCCGCAACGGCCAGATCCTGGGGGCCGCACGTGCGCTGGGGCTCAACCATGCCACGGTCGCACGCCGCCTCAGTGCCCTGGAGCAAGCGCTGGGCAGCAAGCTCTTCGTCCGCAAGACCAACGGCTCCGAACTGTCGGGCGAGGGCGAGCGCTTTCTGGTTCACGCCGAGCGGATGGAGAGCGCCATGCTCGCCGCGAGCGAGGCGACGGGCGGCGACAGCCTGCTCGAGGGGACCGTGCGCGTCGGCGCGCCCGATGGCTTTGGCGTCGCCTTCCTCGCGCCGCGCCTGGGCCAACTGACCGAGCGCCACAGGGGATTGCGCATCGAGCTGGTGCCGGTGCCCCGCGCCTTCTCCCTGTCGCGCCGCGAGGCCGATATTGCCGTCACCCTGGAGCGGCCGCGCGAGGGGCGGCTGGTTGCCCGCAAGCTGACCGACTACCGGCTCGGGCTCTACGCCGCCCGAAGCTATCTTGACCAGCATGGCGCGCCATCCGATCTGGCCGCGCTCGCCGACCATCGTCTTGTCGGCTATGTGGAGGACCTGCTCTATGCCGCTTCGCTCGACTATACGGCAGAGTTCCTCAAGGGCTGGCGCTCGAGCCTGGCGATCTCATCGGCCATGGGCCAGACCGAGGCGGTGCGCGCCGGGGCCGGCATCGGCATCCTGCACGCCTTCATGGCGCAGGGAGATGATCGCCTCGTGCAGGTCCTGCCGGAACACAATCTCAGCCGCAGCTACTGGACCGTGGTGCATGAAGACCTGCGCAGCATCCGCCGCGTGGCGCTGGTGGCGGAATTCCTGAGCGAGATCGTGGCACGGGACCGGGCGATGTTTGGGTAGGCCGACACTCCCGCCGGAGTCTATTCCCCGCGCAATCCCGCTGTCGCGGGGATGATCCAATCGCGAAACGCCTTGATCTTGGGGGAATTCCGGCGCGCTTCGGGATAGGTGAGATAGTAGCCGTGCCCATCCCAGCCCTTCAGGTCGAACGGCTGCACCAGCCGGCCGCTGGCGACATCTTCGGCATAGAAGGCCGGCGTCACCATCGCCAGGCCCCGGCCGGCAATGGCGGCGGTGGCCTCCAGGTTTTGCGAGCCCAGGCGGCTGAAGGGGCGGTCCGCGGTTGGTGGCATGCTGACGCCCGCCAGCTCCAGCCAGGCGCAGAACCAGGGATCGTCGGGCGTGATCTGGGGCACGCGCAGAAGGTCTGCGGGCACGAGTACCTGGTATTCTTCGACCAGTCTCGGGCTCAGCATCGGCGCGAATTCTGCCTTGACCAGCAGGTGCCACACCATCCCGGCCTGCAACTTGCTTGTCGCCCGAATGCCGAGGTCAAATTCCTCGGTGCCGAAGTCCACCAGATGCGGCGAGCTTTCGACCCGCACTGCGATCTCTGGATTGGCGAGCTGGAACAGCCCGATATTGGCCGCCAGCCAATGGCTGGCAAAGGTCGGCACCGAGGTGACGCTGAGCATGCCGTCGACCAGGCCCCGTGAGTCGGCAAAGGCATTGCGGAGGATGTCGAAGGCCTGCGCCACGTCGGGCGCGAGCCGGGCACCGGTCTCGCTCAGGGCGATCTGCCGCGGCTTGCGCAGGAAGAGTGGCGCCCCCACCCGCTCCTCCAGAATCTTGATCTGATAGCTGACCGCGGCCTGGGTCATCCCCAGTTCCTCGGCAGCGCGCGTAAAGCTCAGGTGCCGCGCCACGGCATCGAAGGCGCGCATGGCCGTCAGTGGCGGAAGGGTGCTCATGGATAAAATCTCCTTATGCACTGGCATCGAGCTTTAGTTGGAAATCCGGCCCATTGCCAGCGATTCTGAGATCATGGACAACCGAACAGGAGCCATCCGCATAAGGATGGTCATAGCCATGATCGCCATCGCCAAGCCTATCGCCAATGCCATTCACCTGCCTGGTCTGCGCTTGCCCCGCCTGTTCGGCGCCGCACGCCGCCGCAGGCAGGCAACCATCGACCTGATCCATGCCTCACCGCATCTGCTGCGCGATATCGGGGCAACCGAGGACAATGTTGGGGGCCACCGCCGCAGATGAGCTCTAGCGAGCTATCTTGCCTGCCGACACCAGTGCGCTAGAACAGGCCACCATGTCGAAAACCACCCCCGCCACTCTGGCGCTGACCAAAGCCGGCTTTGCCTTTGCCACCGCGACCTATGACTATGACCCCGATGCCGACCGCGTCGGGCTGCAGGCGGCCGAGGCCATGGGCGTATCGCCCTCGATCGTGCTCAAGACGCTGATGGCCGAGGTCGATGGCAAGCCGGTCTGCGTCGCCGTCCCTTCGGACGAGGAAGTGAACATGAAAAAGCTCGCCGCGGCGTTTGGCGGCAAGTCGGCGCATATGATGAAACCGGCCGATGCGGAGCGCCTGACCGGCTACAAGGTGGGCGGGATCAGCCCCTTCGGGCAGAAAAAGCTCGTGCCGACGGCTATCGAGGAGCTGGCGACGCTGGAAGACGAGGTCTTCCTCAATGGCGGACGACGCGGCCTGCAGATCCGGATGAAACCCGACGATCTGGTGGCGGCACTCGGTGGCAAGGCCGCCGACCTGATCCGGTGACCCCTTTGCACCTCTCCCTTCGGTGGAGAGGCAAGAGAGAACCCTGCAAAACAGACCCCAGAATAGACAAAAGGCGCCCGGGAGGACGCCTTCATCTACAGGGCAGAGCTTGGTCGCTTAGTTGGCGTAGGTGCCGCGAGCGATGCTCTTGATGTCGCCCTTGGTGATGCCGAGATCGTTCAGCTGACGGGCGTCGAGAGCGTTGAGCTCGCGCATCGTGCGCTGGTACTGGGCAAACTGTGCGATTTTCTGGCGGATGTTCATTTTGGTTCCCCTTCGTTTTCGATGACCAATATCTATAGCCAGCCGGTCGTGATTAGAAGATGGACTCTATGCACATCCGTTATGCACTCAGTGCAAACAAAAGAGGCAGTTTGTTCATGTTCCTGTCATGCGCGAATCCGCCTCGCCGGACCAACTCCAATCCAAGCCACTCCGTAAGCCACTGAATCATAAAGCAAAAACGGGCGCCAATTGCCTGGCGTCCGCGTTAATCGATTTTTGACCATCTGGACAAGAGCCCTGCGCTCAGCGCTGGATCGGGCTCCGCCCCTCCTCCCGCGCAATGCGCCGGTCCTCGCGCATTTCAAACCACATGGCGTTGAGAATGGCGAAGGTGCAGGCCAGCCCGACGCCGAGGATCCACGAAAAATACCACATGACGTTCTCCTAATAGGCGTTGGGGTTCTTCTCGAGCGACTGCGTCGAGACGGTGCCCCGCATGACCCGGAAGACCCAGGCGGTGTAGGCCAGGATGATGGGCAGGAAGACCACGGTCACCAGGAGCATGATGAAGAGCGTGAGGTGGCTCGAGGAGGCATCCCACAGCGTCAGGCTCGCCTGCGGCATGGTCGAGGAGGGCAGCAGGAACGGGAACAGCGACAGGCCGGCGGTCGAGATGATGCCGAAGATGCCGATGCTCGACGCCAGCAGCGTGGGTATGCCCAGCCGGGCCCTGAGGCCAAAAGCGGCGCCGACCATGCCGACAAAGCCGAGCACGGGGCCCGCGATCATCCACGGATAGAGGCCGTAATTGGCCAGCCACCCGCCGCGCGTCAGTTCCACCGTCTTGGCCAGCGGATTGATCGGCGCATTGGGGTCGGTGACGCTGGTGATGGCATAGCCGTCGATGCCGAAGGCAATCCAGATCCCGCCGAGCGCAAAGAGGAACACGGTGGCGATTGCCGCCCAGGTGCCATAGGTGCGGGCCCGCTCGGCCAGTGGGCCGACCGTGCGGCCGACGATGACAGCAGCGCCCTGCGTCACGATCATCCCGAGGCTGACGAGACCCGCCAGCAGGGCAAAGGGCATCAGCAGCAGGAAGAAGTTGCCGGTGTAGAAGGCCCGCATCGTGTCATCGAGGTGGAAGGGTGCCCCCAGAAGCACATTGCCCACCGCGACGCCCATGATCAGCGCCGGCACGGCGCCGCCGATGAACAGCGCCCAGTCCCAGGTCTCGCGCCAGCGCGGATCCTTGATCTTGCCACGGAACTTGAAGCCGACCGGGCGCAGGATCAGCGCCAGCAGGATCACGATCATGGCGAGGTAAAAGCCCGAAAAGCTTACCGCATAGAGCGGCGGGAAGGCGGCGAAGATCGCCCCGCCCCCGAGCACCAGCCACACCTGGTTGCCCTCCCAGGTGGGCCCGACCAGATTGAGAAGCACACGCCGCTCTTCGTCGGTCCGGGCGGCAAAGGGGAGCAGCGCGCCCACGCCAAGGTCGCGTCCACCCATGATGGCGAAGCCGATGAGCAGCACGCCGAGCAGGAGCCACCAGATGAGGCGGAGGGTTTCATAGTCGAGCGGAATGGTGCTCATGATCCGAGTTCCTTGGTAGCGGGTGTCGCCGGCAATGCGGCCATGACGAAGTCCTCGTCGCTGTCGCGGTCGATCGGGAACAGCTTGTCCTGCGGTCCGGCCTTGATGATCTTGATCATCAGCATGACCATGATGGCGAAGAGGACCGAGTAGAGGGCGACAAAGAAGGTCAGGGAAATGACCAGGTCCCAGAAGTTGAGGCCCGATGCCGCGTAGAAGGTCGGCAGCACGCCTTCCACCACCCAGGGCTGTCGCCCATATTCGGCGATGAACCAGCCGCTTTCGATGGCCACCCAGGGCAGCGGCAGCGTGACGAAGGCGAACCACAGCATGGGCCGGTTGGTGTCGAGCCAGCCGCGCGAGGCGCGGTAGAACCACACCGCGAAGAAGGCGATGTAGAAAAAGCCCAGCCCCATCATGATGCGGAAGGTCCAGAACAGCGGCCACACATCGGGCACGGTGTCCTCTGCGGCCATGCGGACTTCTTCTGGCGTGGCGTTGCCCACATCCTCGCGGTAGCGCTTCAGCAGCAGGCCATAGCCGAGATCGGGCCAGTATTCGTCGAAGGTCGCCCGGGCGGCCGTATTGGTGCCGTCGGCGCGGATCTCCTGCAGCGTGTCATAGGCGATCATGCCGCGGCGGACGCGCTCTTCGGCATTGTCGACGAGTTCTTCGATGCCCGGCAGTTCCTGGTCGAACGAGCGCGTGGTGATCAGGCCGCCCACCCAGGGCACCTGGATGGCAAAGCTCGGCGCGCCGCCATCGGGTCCGGGCAGCGCGAAGACTGTCCAGGGCGCGGGCGCCGGATCGGTGTGGTAGCTGGCCTCGAGCGCGGCGATCTTCATCTTCTGGTGTTCGGTGGCGACATAGCCGCTCTCATCGCCCAGCACGACGACCGACAGGGCCGAGGCGAGGCCGAAGCTGGCCGCCACAACCATGGAGCGCTTGGCCAGCTCGGCATGCCTGCCCTGGAGCAGGAACAGGGCCGAGATCGCCATGATGAAGACGGCACCCGACAGGTAGCCCGCGCTCACCGTGTGCACGAACTTGGCCTGGGCGACCTGGTTGAAGATTACTGCGACGAAGTCGGTGACTTCCATGCGCATCGTATCGGGGTTGAACTTCGAGCCGACCGGGTTCTGCATCCAGCCATTGGCGACCAGGATCCAGAGCGCCGAGAGGTTGGCGCCCAGGGCCGTCAGCCAGGTCACCGCCAGGTGGCCCACCTTGCTCAGCCGGTCCCAGCCGAAGAAGAACAGCCCGATAAAGGTCGCTTCGAGGAAGAAGGCCATCAGGCCCTCGATGGCCAGCGGCGCGCCGAACACGTCGCCGACATAATGGCTGTAATAGCTCCAGTTCATGCCGAACTGGAATTCCATGACGATGCCGGTGGCAACGCCCATGGCGAAATTGACGCCGAACAGCGTACCCCAGAACAGGGTGGCCTTGCGCCAGATGTCGCGCCCCGTCATCACATAGACGCTCTCCATGATTGCCATCATGAAGGAGAGCCCCAGTGTGAGCGGCACGAAGATGAAATGATACATGGCGGTGGCGGCGAATTGCCACCGCGAGAGTTCGACGACAGTCATGTCGATCATGGCGCTACTGCCCCTATGCCCTGGCAGCGCCTTGAGTCGGCGCCGTCACCGCGCACCCTATGCCCAAGTAGACTTGCGCATGCATTGATTCAGATCAAGGCTGGTTTCACCCAGTATTCTAACAAGCGTCCGAATGCGGTGATGATGAGGATAATCGAGGCTCGTGACTAACGCGGACACCGACCGCCAGAACGGCAAGACACTCTCCGGACTGCGCAATTATGCGGGGCCGGCGCTGATTGTGGCCATTGCGGCGCCACTGCTGGGTGGGGCTTTGCTGGTCTGGCAGGCCGCTACGCTGGCGGGTGTTCTGGGCGCCGCCATTGAAGCACAGGCGCCAGTTGCTACCGCTTTACCTGCCATCATGCTGCTGCTTTGCTTGCTGGTTGCTCGCGCCGCGCTGGCGGCCATTGGCGATCGGGCCGGCGCGGCCGCCGCCGAGGCGATCAAGGGGCGCGTCCGCGGCGCGCTGTTTGCCAGATTGCTGTCGAACTCGCCCCGCGCGGCCGAGCAGCCGCAATCGGGTGCGGCTTCGGCCGCCATTGTCGACCAGGTCGAGGCGCTGCACGGCTTCTTTGCGCATTACCTGCCGGCGATGATCCAGGCGACGCTGCTGCCGCTGGCCTTTGGCGCGATCATCCTGCCGCTCGACTGGCTGGCGGGGCTGCTTTTCCTTTTCACCGCACCGCTGATCCCGGTTTTCATGGCGCTGGCCGGCTGGGGCGCCCAGGCGGCAACGCGGCGGCAGGCGCGCGCCCTGTCGGTGCTCAATGGCCGCTTTGCGGATCGCCTGCGGGGCCTGCTCACCCTCAAGCTGTTCGGGCGCGCCGAGGCGGAGACGGATGGTATCGTCGCGGCCAGTGACGAGCTGCGCCGCCGCACCCTGGGCGTGCTGCGCATCGCCTTCCTGTCCTCCGCGGTGCTCGAATTTTTCGCAGCACTGGGCGTTGCGGGCATCGCGCTCTATGTCGGGCTGACCTTTATCGACTACCTGCAGCTGCGGAGCGCGCCGCTGACGCTGGAGCTGGGCCTGTTCCTGCTGCTGATGGCGCCCGAGGTCTATAATCCTCTGCGCCTGCTGGCCGCCCATTACCATGACCGCGCCGCGGCCAAGGCGGCGATCGGCGAGATCGAGGCGCAGCTCGGCGCCCTGCCGCAGACCACGCCTGTGCTGGCCGATGTCCCCACCCCTGCCTCCAGCGGATCGCTTGGCCTGGCGCTGGCGGGGCTGACGCTGCGCACGCCGGACAGTGCGCGGGTCGTGCTGGCGGGTGCCAGTCTCACCGTAGCGGCGGGCGAGCATGTCGCCATTCTCGGGCCCAGCGGCATCGGCAAATCCACCCTGCTCGAAGCGGTGGCGCGGCTGCGCCCGCATGAGGGCACCATCCTGCTGGGCGAAAGGGTGCTGGCCGACTGGCCCGAGGCCGAACTCCGCCGGCGCGTGACCATGCTGGGGCAGAAGCCGCGCATCTTTGCCGGCTCCATGGCACATAATATCGCGCTGGCACGGCCCGGCGCCTCGACCAGCGACGTCCGCCGGGCGGCCGAGCGTGCGCATGTCGCAGGATTTGCCGACGCCCTGCCCGAGGGGCTCGACACCATGCTGGGCGAAGGCGGGCTCGGGCTTTCCGGTGGACAGGCCCAGCGCATCGCGCTGGCGCGCATCTATCTGCGCGATACCGGCCTGATCCTGCTCGATGAGCCGACCGCCCATCTCGACGCCGCGCTCGAACAGATCGTGCTCGACGAACTCAAGCACTATGCCAGGGGCCGCACCCTGATCATCGCCACCCATTCGCTGGCCGTGGCGGCCCGCATGGACAAGGCGTGGCGCATTGCGGGGGAGTCGCTGCTGCCGACGCCCCTGCCCGCCCGCAAGGACAGGAGCGTCGCATGAAGTCGTTGCTCGCCTTCCGGAGCCTGTTTGCCCGCCAGGCCGGTGGCTTCACCCTCGCCCTGATACTGTCGCTGGTGACGCTGGCGTCGGGCGTCGCCCTGCTGGGCACGTCCGGCTGGTTCATCACGGCCGCGGCGCTGACCACGGCCGGCCTTGCCTTCAACCTCTTCGTCCCGTCGGCGCTGGTTCGCGGCTTTTCCTTTATCCGCATCCTCGCCCGCTATGGTGAGCGCCTCGCCGGGCATGACGCCACGTTGCGCCTCCTGGCCGACCTGCGCGGCTGGCTGTTTGCGCGGCTGTTTCCGCGCCTGCCCCTCACCGACCGCAGCCTGCGGCACGGCGACCTGGTCAGCCGGCTGACGGCCGATGTCGATGCGCTCGATACGGCCTTTCTCGTCGCCATCGGCCCGGTCGTCGCCGCGCTGGTCATTGGCGGCGTGCTGACCGGGGTGCTGGCCTGGCTGCTGCCCGGCGCAGCTTTGCTCTATGGCATCTGCTATGGCGTGGCGGCGCTGGTGGTTCCGGGCAGCCTTGTCCTCGCGACCCGCCGTGCCGGCAGCGATGTCGTTGCCCGCGCCGCCGAGGCGCGCTCGGCGGTTCTCGATGGCCTGGACGGCCATGCCGATCTCACCATTTTCGGCGTGCTCGGCACGGCGCAGGCCGGCTTCAGCCAGGCCACGCAGCGCCTGGGCGAGGCAAGGCAGCGGCTGGCGACGCTGACAGCCATAGCCGGCTTTGCCGTGCAATCGGCCGCCGGCCTGGCTCTCGCGGGCTCGCTCTGGCTCGGCCTGCAGGCGCTTGGCGCAGGGGCCGTTGATGGGCCGGTGCTGGCCGGGCTCCTGCTGGCCATTCTGGGCAGTTTCGAAGCCACCAGTGTCATCGTGCGCAGTGTCGGCAAGCTGACAACTGCCATGGCGGCCGCCGAGCGGCTCACCGCCATTGCCGAGAGCCCGATTGCGATTGCCGACCCGGCCATGCCCGTGGCCTGGCCTGCCGACACGACCATTGCGCTGAGCGATGTCACCTTCGGCTATGGCGGCCCGCCCGTGCTCGGCAATCTGAACCTGACCATTGCGCCGGGCGAGCATGTCGCCATTGCCGGGCCCAGCGGCAGCGGCAAATCCAGCCTGCTGACGCTGCTGCTTCGGCTGGCCGACCCACAGCTGGGAACGGTCACGGTCGGGGGCACGCCGCTCGCCGCCTTGCGGCAGGCCGATATCCATGCCGGCATGGCCCTGCTCAGCCAGGACAGCCCGCTGTTCAACGACACGATCCGCGCCAACCTGCTGATTGCACGACCCGAGGCCGACGACGCGGCCCTGTGGGCGGCGCTCGCCGATGCCGGCATTGCCGACTTCGTTCACGCCCTGCCCAAGGGGCTGGATACGATGGTGGGCGAAGGCGGGCGCACTGTCTCGGCCGGACAGGCACGGCGCCTGTGTCTTGCCCGGGCGCTGTTGTCGCCGGCCAGCATCCTGTTGCTCGACGAGCCGACCACCGGGCTGGACCGGACGGCGGAAGTCGCGTTCTTCGAAACGCTGCACAGGGCGGCGAGGGACCGCACCGTGGTTGTGGTGACCCATGCCGCCATCCCCGAAAGCACGGTGGACCGGGTGCTGACGATGCGGAACGGGATGCTGGGGTGAGGCTGATCTGGCGGTCGCTGACCCTCTCCCCTTGAGGGCGGGTCAATGCTGGTCCGCGATGGTCCAGTCGACACCCTCCCCCTTGTGGGGAGGGATCAAGGGTGGGGGTGTTTAGCCACGATATTGGGGCTCTCACACCCCCTCCCACCCTTGCGCGCTCAAATCGCTCCACCGGAGCGATTTGTCCCTCCTGGCCGCTTGCAAGCCCATCAAGGGGGAGGTGCCGTCCGGTGTATGGGCGAGATCGCACCACAGTCCATATGCGATAGCCCTCTCCCCAGAGGGAGAGCTGAGAAGTGCCTTACCCGCAGCGGACGCGGAGGCGGGTCAGGTCGGGGACCGAGACGTGGCGGTAGTTTTCGATCTCGATGACGCCATCGGCCTTGAGGCGGCTCATCTGGCGGCTCACCGTCTCGATGGTCAGCCCCAGGAAGTCGCCGATATCGCCGCGGCTGAGCGGCAGGTCGAAGGTGGTGACCTCGGCCTGGGTCGGGTCGATATGGCTGGCGATCAGATAGAGGAAGCTGGCGACCTTTTCGGCCGCCGTCTTGCGGCCCAGAGTCACCATCCAGTCGCGCGCCTCATCGAGCTCGCGCAGGGTCTGCAGCATGACGCGGTGTTCCAGCGCCGGATTGTCCCGCAGCAGGTCTTCCATGGCCGCCTTGGGCACCATGCAGAGATCTACGTCGGACGCCGCCTGGGCCGATACCCGGCTTTCGCTGGCAAAGAGACGCCCGAGCAGGTCCGGCGCAAACTGCAGGCCCACGACCTGCTGGCGCCCGTCTTCGAGCACCTTGGAGAGCTTGACCACGCCGCGCAGCACATTGCCGTAGGCGGTGATCGGCTCGGCATCGGCCAGCAGCTCATCGCCGGCGTCGCGATGCACGCGCCGCGACTGTCGGGACAGGGTCAGCAGCTGCTCGGGCGTGAGCGCGCCGCAGATGCCCTGGTGACGCGCCTGGCAACTCTGGCAGAGGACGGGAAGGGGAGAATTGTGGATGTCGTTGCGAGCGGGCTGCATGAACGTCGCCTCCTGACAGCCTTGATATAGGCGCCGGCCGTCAAGCCTTTAAGTTGCGCAACTGTCGCAGCGCCATCCTGCCGCACTTCATCGCGGCCCTACGGGCAAAATCGCTCCAGTGGAGCGATTTTAGCGATGAAGGCCATGCGGGCTACGCCCGAATGGCGACCGGCGCAGTCTGCGATCCTTTACCATTCCGATATCGGGGCCAAACATACCCCCGCCCTTGATCCCTCCCCCTTAGGGGGAGGGAGACGATGAACACGGGCATTGGAGTTTGCGCCTCCCTCCCCTTGATGGGGAGGGACCGAGGGTGGGGTGACGGGAGCCACCGAGGCCACAGCCGCACCTCCCCACGATTGCCGAAATCGCGCCTTGACCTTCCCATGATTGGAAGGTCTATATGACTGAGGACGAGGTGATAGAAATGAATGAACACGTCCACTCCAAGCCAGTTTCCATCGATATCGAAGGCATGACCTGTGCGTCCTGCGTGCTGCGGGTCGAGAAGGCGCTGCTCAAGGTGCCGAGTGTCACATCGGCCTCGGTCAACCTGGCGACCGAACGCGCCACCGTGCAGCTCGACGATGCAGGCAATGTCGATGCCCTGTTTAAGGCCATCGAAAAGGTCGGCTACAAGGGCAGCCAGACGCCGCAGAGCCATGATCATGGCCATGCCGGCCATCACCACCATGACGAAGACGCCGCCGTGCTGCGTCGCGACGTGCTGGTTGCCGGGCTGCTGACCCTACCCCTCTTCGTGCTGGAGATGGGTAGCCATCTCTATCCGCCCATGCATCACTGGCTGCTGGGCATGGTGTCCCAGCAGGCGCTCTATGTGACCTATTTCGTGCTGGCCAGCGTCGTGCTGTTCTGGCCGGGCTGGCGCTTCTTCAAGATCGGCTTTCCGGCGCTGTTCCATGGCGCACCGGAGATGAATTCGCTGGTCGCGCTGGGCGCCGGCGCGGCCTATCTCTATTCGGTCGTCGTGACCTTCGCGCCGCAACTGCTGCCGGCGCAGACGCAGTATGTCTATTATGAAGCGGCCGCCGTGATCGTCACGCTGATCCTGGTCGGCCGCTGGCTCGAGGCCCTGGCCAAGGGCCGCACCGGCGAGGCCATCCAGCGGCTGGTGCGCGAACAGGCCAAGACGGCTCGCGTGCAGCGCGATGGCGGCATTGTCGAGCTGCCCATCGAAGAGGTGAAAGCCGGCGACATCATCATCGTGCGTCCGGGCGACAAGGTCGCGGTGGATGGCGAGATCGTCGAGGGGGCCAGCCATCTCGATGAATCGATGATTTCGGGCGAGTCCCTGCCCGTCTCCAAGACGGTCGGCGCCACGGTGATCGGCGGCACGCTCAATACATCGGGCAGCTTCAGCTTCCGCGCCACCAAGGTGGGCGGCGACACCATGCTGGCCCAGATCATCCGCATGGTCGAGGAAGCCCAGGGCGGCAAGCTGCCGATCCAGGGCGTGGTGGACCAGATCACCGCCTGGTTTGTCCCGGCCGTGATCGGGCTGGCCATCATCACCTTCGGCATCTGGACCATCTGGGGGCCGGAGCCGGCCTATGTGTTCGGCCTCGTCAATGCCGTGGCCGTGCTGATCATTGCCTGCCCCTGTGCGATGGGCCTGGCCACCCCCACCTCGATCATGGTGGGTACGGGCCGCGCCGCCGAGCTGGGCGTGCTGTTCCGCAAGAGCGAAGCGCTGCAGCAGCTGCGCGACGCCAGGGTCGTCGCCTTCGACAAGACCGGCACGCTGACCGCGGGCAAGCCGGCGCTGACCGATCTCATCCTCGATGACGATTTCGAGCATGACGAGGTGCTGGCGCTGGTGGCCGCTGTCGAGGCGAAGTCCGAGCATCCGATCGCCAGTGCCATCGTCACGGCGGCGGAACAGGCCGGGCTCGCGCTGGGCACGGTCACCGACTTCCAGGCCCATGCCGGCAATGGCGTCACCGCCCGCGTCGATGGAAGACTGGTCTCGATCGGGTCGCAGCGCCATCTCGGGCATCTCGACTTTGCCGATTTCAGCGACGCCATCGAAAAACTCGCCGACGAGGGCAAGACCCCCGTTTTTGCCGCCATCGACGACAAGCTGGCCGCCGCCATCGTGGTCGCCGACACGATCAAGCCCTCCAGCGCCATGGTGATCGCGGCGCTGCATGAAATGGGCCTCAAGACCGTGATGATCTCGGGCGACAACCGCCGCACCGCCGAGGCCATTGCCCGCCAGCTGGGCATTGACGAAGTGCGCGCGGAGGTGCTGCCGGCCGACAAGGTGGCGACGCTCAAGGCGCTGCGGCAGTTCGGCAAGGTTGCCTATGTCGGCGACGGCATCAATGACGCCCCTGCCCTCGCCGAAGCCGATATCGGCATTGCCGTGGGCACGGGCACGGACGCTGCCATCGAGAGCGCCGACGTGGTGCTGCTGGGCGGCGACCTCAAGGGCGTGCTCAACGCGCTCACCATCAGCCGGGCCACGATGAAGAACATCTGGGAAAACCTGTTCTGGGCCTTTGGCTACAATGTGCTGCTGATCCCGGTGGCGGCGGGCGCGCTTTATCCGGGTTTCGGCATCCTGCTCAACCCGATGATCGGCGCCGGGGCCATGGCGCTCAGCTCGATCTTCGTGGTGGGCAATGCGCAACGCCTGCGCGCTGTGAAAGGAGTTTCGGCATGAATATTGGCGAAGCATCGAACGCCTCGGGCGTCTCGGCCAAGATGATCCGCTATTACGAATCCATCGGCCTGATCCGGGCGCCGCTGCGCACCGACAGCAATTACCGGGTCTATCGGGAAGACGAGGTGCATGTGCTGCGCTTCGTCAAGCGAGCCCGGACGCTGGGCTTTTCGGTGGAGGAAACGGCGACCCTGCTGGGCCTGTGGCAGGACAAGTCCCGCGCCAGCGCCGAGGTCAAGGATATCGCCGTGGGCCATATCGCGGCGCTCGAGACCAAGATTGCGGAGCTGCAATCCATGGTCAAGACGCTCAAGCACCTGGCCCATTGCTGTGGCGGAGACAATCGCCCCGATTGCCCCATACTCGACGACCTGGCCGGCGAGCATCCCCATTCGAAAGGACACTGACATGACCGAAAAGACCATTCTCTCCGTCAACGACATGACCTGCGGCCACTGCGTCGGCACCGTGCGCAAGGCGCTGGAAGAGGCGCTGCCGGGGGCAGAGATCGCGGTGGACCTGGCGACGCACAAGGTGGAATTCACCGGCGACCGCGCCAAGGGCGAGGCGGCGATCCGCGAGGCGGGCTATACGCCGGAAGCGGGGTAGCCGGGCTTCGGCGTGCGACTCCACCGCGGGCGCTCAGTTGAGATAGAGCCGGAAAAACAAAGGGCGCCTTGCGGCGCCCTTTGCTGTCCGTTCAGTGGGAGATCAGAACGGGCTGTCGGGGAAGTAGAACTGCTCGGCATTTTCCTGGGTGATCAGCGGCGAGCCGAGGATATAGCTGCCGGTGACCGGGCCGTTGGAGATGAAGTGGTTCACCGTCACGTCCATGGCCGTGGCGATCTGTGCCGGCGGATAGAGCACGTCGACGGGGACCAGCGGATCGCCATCCATCACGCCCTTGACGATTTCCTTCATGCCGGCGCCGCCGACCACGAACATTTCGCTTTCCCGGCCGGCCTGCTTGATGGCCTCGACCACGCCCAGGGTGATGTCGTCATCCTGCGCCCAGACGCCGTCGATATCGGGGAAGCGCGACAGGAAATCCTGCATCACTTCGAAGCCGTCATCGCGGTTCCAGTTGGCGAACTTGTTGTCGAGCACGTTGATGCCCGAGCCTTCGATCGTGGCCATGAAGGCGTCGAAACGTTCGGTATCGAGCACGGTCGGAATGCCGCGCAGGATCACGATGTTGTCGCCTTCGCCGAGGCGGGTCATCATGTATTCGGCCGAGACCTGACCCATTTCGGTGTTGTTGCCCGAGACATAGACGTCCTGGATGGACGGATCGGTCAGGCCGCGGTCGACGACGGTGATGAAGGCCCCGGAATCCTTGACGGCGCGGACCGGCTCGGTCAGCGGCTCGGATTCGAAGGGCAGCACGACGAGGGCGTCGATCTGGTGCACCGAAACCAGGTCTTCCAGGTCGCTGGCCTGGTCGGCGGGGCCGTCGGCCGTGACGATGATCAGGTCGATATGCGGATTGGCGGCTTCCAGGCGCTTTTCGGCTTCAGCGGCATGCCAGTTGAGGCCGCCCATGAAGCCGTGCGTTGCGGCCGGAATGGAGACGCCGATCTTGACCGGATCCTGCGCGGCGGCTGCGCCGGCCAGGACGCTGGTGGCCAACAGGCCAAGTGCGATTGCCTTCAAAGACATAAGTATAGTCCTCCCTACCAGTGTTTGGCGCCATTATGGGACGCCGGTGATCCTGCCCGTTCGGGGCATGGAATTCGAAATCTAGTCAGCCTTCTTGCGCCTTGTGCGGAGCGAGCCGCGCTGCAGGTAGACTGCCGCCACGATGATCACGCCCTGCACTGCCCCGTTGAGGTAGTTGGAGATGATCTCGGTGAGATTGAGGATGTTGCCGATCGAGGTCAGGATGAGCGCGCCGATGACGGTGCCGCCAATGCGCCCGAAGCCGCCCTTGAGCATGGTGCCGCCGATGATCACGGCCGCGATGGCCTCAAGCTCCCACAGCACGCCGGTGGCCGAGGAGGCCGAGCCCAGGCGCGGCACGTAGATGATGGTGGCCAGCGAGACGCAGAGGCCCTGCAGGATATAGGTCGCGGTCTTGACCCGGTCGACCTTGATGGCCGAGTAGCGCGCCACGTTTTCATTGCTGCCGATGGCCATGCAATAGCGGCCGAAGGCGGTGCGGTTCATCAGCACCCAGCCCAGTATGGCGACGAAGATGAAGACCCAGACCGGGTAGGGAATGCGCAGGAAGCTGTCGTAGTAGACCGGGCGGTAGATTTCGCGCGCGGCATTGTTGAGCGACAGCGTGCCGCCATCGGCGAAATAGGTCACCAGCGAGCGATAGATGCCCATGGTGCCCAGCGTCACGATGAAGGCCTCGATCTTGCCCTTGGTGGTGAGGAACCCGTTGATGAAGCCGGCGCCAATGCCCAGGATCAGCGAAGAACCGATGCCCAGCAGCACGGTCCAGATCGAGGCGCCCATGGCATCGACGGCGCTGTTCATGATGATGATCATGACGCCGGCGATGAAGGCGGCCATCGAGCCGACGGACAGGTCGATCCCGCCGGCGGTGATGACGAAGGTGGCGCCCACCGCGATGATGCCGATAAAGGCCGAGCGGGTCAGGATATTGGTGATATTGCCTTCATTGAGGAAGGCCGGATTGAGCGAATAGCCCAGGATCACCAGCAGGATCAGCGCCAGCAGCGGTCCCGCAGTCTTGAGGTCGAGCCGGAACCCCTTGGCCGGCTTGGCTGCCTCATGCGCTGATACGCTCATCGTCCCCATCCTGTTTGATGCCAGCGGCGTACCGCATGATTTCCGCTTCCGAGATTTCGGCGCCTTCCAGCCGGCCGGCGAGGCGCCCGTTGCGCATCACCAGCACGCGATGGCTGAGGCCGATGACTTCCTGCATCTCCGAGGAGATGACGATGATCGATTTGCCCTCGGCCGCCAGCGCCGCGATGATGTGATAGATCTGCTGCTTGGTGCCGACATCGATGCCGCGCGTCGGCTCATCCATGATGATGATGTCGGGCTCGCTCTCCATTGTCTTGCCCAGCATCAGCTTCTGCTGGTTGCCGCCCGAGAGCTGGCCCACCCGCACCGAGGCGTCGCGGGCGCGGATGTCGAAGCGGCGCACGGCGCGATCGAGCGCCTGTTCCTCGCTCTTGCCATCGAGAAAGCCGTTCTTGAGATGCTTCTTGAGCGTCAGCAGCGTCAGGTTGGGCTGCAGGCCCACATTGAGCAGCAGGCCGCGCCCCTTGCGGTCCTTGGTCATATAGGCCAGTCCGGCATCCACCGACTTGGCCACGTCGGTGAAATTGGCCGGCTTGCCATTGACCTCGACCTGGCCCGCGCTCTTGGGCAATAGGCCGACAATGGCCTCGGCCACGGCGGTGCGGCCCGAGCCGATCAGCCCGGCAAAGCCCAGGATTTCGCCGCGGCGCAGATCAAAGGAAATATCGCTGACGCCCGGTGCCGACAGGTTGCGCACCGACAGCACCACCGGTGCATCGATATCGGGCTCATGCTTGGGCGGATAGAGATTGGAGAGCTCGCGCCCCACCATCATCTGGGCGATGGAATCGGGGGTCAGCGCCTCGGTGCCGACAGTGGCGATCAGCTGGCCGTCGCGCAGCACCGTGACCCGGTCGGCCAGTTCCATGATCTCGTCGAGCTTGTGCGATATGAAGATCACCGCCACGCCGCGCGCGGTGAGGCGGCGGATCTGCTCGAACAACGTCTCGGTTTCGCCCACCGACAGCACCGCGGTCGGCTCGTCCATGATCAGCACGCGCGCATCGCGGCTGATCGCCTTGGCAATTTCCACCATCTGCTTGTCGGCGACCGGCAGCGTATTGATCCGCGCATCGGGGTCGACATGCACATGCAGGGTTTCCATCACGGCCGCCGAGCGCCGGCGCATCTCGGCCAGGTCGAGGAAGCCATATTTCTTGATTTCGCGGCCGAGAAAGATCGAGTCCGCCACCGTCAGGTGCTCGGCTAGGTTCATCTCCTGGTGGATCAGCACGATGCCCATGGCTTCGGCCTCGCCATTGGGCGGCAGGACCACGGTCTTGCCGTCATAGCTGATCGAGCCGGAGGTAGGCTGCTCGATGCCGGACAGGATCTTGATCAGGGTGGATTTGCCGGCGCCGTTTTCGCCGATGATGGCGTGAACCTCGCCCGGGCGAATGTCGAAATCGACGCTGAACAGGACGGGGATTTCGCCAAAGGACTTGGAAATCCTGTTGGCTGACAGAATGGCCGGTCCGGACGTGCCTTCGGCACTGGTCATGTCTGATACCCCTCCCCTCGGACGCGGCGGTTGACCCGGCTCTTCGTCCTTGCCTAACGATGTAAAGGTTTTCATGTTTGATGTAAAGGTTTACACAATCGGAAAACGGTATAACCGTGTCGGGAGGGTCTGGCGCGCTCTGCAGCATCTGCTACAGGCAGAAAATGCGGACGCCAGAGGGTGTGCGGGGGCATTTTTGCAGCACCAGAAACTGGCCACGATCGAGGATGTTGCGGCGATTGCCGGCGTATCCATCGCCACGGTCAGCCGTGCCATCAATGAGCCGGGCAAGGTCGCGGACGAGACCCGCCGTCGCGTCACCGAGGCGGTTGCCAAGACCGGCTATACCACCAATGCCATGGCCCGCTCGCTGCGCATGCGGCGCAGCAACATGATCCTGATTCTGGCGCCCGATGTGGGCGACCCGAACTTCTCCAACATTCTCGTCGGGCTCGAGACGGAAGCCAGCAAGCGCGGCTATGGCGTGCTGATCGGCAATACGCAGAACGACGCCACGCGCGAGACCGACTACCTGCGCTTCATCAGCTCCAACCAGGCGGACGGGCTGATCCTGTTTACCGGCCACCTGCCCTATGGCTTTGGCAATGAGGCCGGGGAATCGCGCCTGCCGCCCATGGTTGCGGTCAACGAACCGGTCAGCGACAGCGACGTGCCCTTTGTGGGCGTCGACAATTTCGAGGGCTCGCGTGTCGCCACCGAGCATCTGATCTCGCAGGGCCATCGCCGCATTGCCTTTATCGGTCACTCGACAACCAAGGCCGTCAACATGCTGCGCGAGCGGGGCTACCGCGCCGCGCTGGAAGGCCAGGGCATTGCCGTCGATCCGCGGCTGATCCTCGATGGCGACGGCACCACCGAATCCGGCCGGGCCGCCACCGAACAGATGTTCGTGCGCGACGTGCTGCCCACGGCCTTTCTTTGCGTCAACGACGCGACGGCGCTGGGCGTGATTATTTCCCTCAATGCGCGAAAATACGACCTGCCCCGCCAGTTCTCGGTGATGGGCTTTGACGACATTTCCTTTGCCAGCTTCGTCACGCCATCGCTGACCACGATGAAGCAGCCCCGCCTCAAGATCGGCGAGGAAGCCATGGACCTGCTGCTGGCCCTACTCGCCGGCAAGACGCCGGAAAAGAAGGAAGTGCTGCTGCGCAGCGAGCTGATCGTGCGCAACTCGGTAAGCCGGATCGGGCGGGAGTAGACACCGGACTTTCAGTCGTCACCCTCCCCCTTGCGGGGAGGGTCAGGGAGGGGGGGTGTTTGGCCCGGATACCGGGGCTCTCGCACCCCCTCCCAACCTCCCCGTCGAGGGGGAGGTGCCGTTCCGTGCGTGCTGAACGATCACATGCCCTTCTTGGCCAGCCAGGCCTGCATCCAGGCGATTTCTTCTTCCTGCGCCGCGATGACGGCTTCGGCCAGGGCCTTCACTTCGGGGTCGGTGCCATGCTCGAGCACGATGCGGGCCATCTCGACCGCGCCCTGGTGATGCGGGATCATGTTGCGGATGAAATCCACATCGGCGTCGCCGCTATATTCAATTTCCATGTCGGCATGCATGCGCATGTTGGCGTCCTTGTAGGCGGTGGTCGCCGCACTGTCGCTCATCATGGCGCCATGGCTGGCGTCGTGCTCCTGGGCCAGGCCCGGTGCAGCCAGGGCAAGGGTCAGCGCGGCGGCAAGCATCACTCTTTTCATTGTCGGTTCCTCTGGTTCGGTGCCGCAGCTGTGTGCCGGATTCCCCCGTGGGAAGGTCAAGTCGATTGACAGCCAGCGCGCCGATTTGTTACTTAAGATCATGCTTAACCAAAATCCCAATCTCGACCTGATGTTCCAGGCGCTGGCCGACCCGACGCGTCGCGCCATGATCGACAGGCTGAGCCATGGCCCGGCATCGGTCAGCGAACTGGCCAAGCCCTTCGCCATGTCCCTGCCCGCCGTGGTGCAGCATCTGCAGGCGCTGGAGCAGTCGGGCCTGGTCAGCTCGCAAAAGCTCGGCCGCGTGCGCACCGTCCGCATCGAACCCGAGGCGCTCAGCCTGGCCGAACAATGGATCAATGACCGCCGCACGCTGTGGGCCAGGCGCCTCGACCGGCTCGGCGACCTTCTCTCCGAGACCGAGGGCGAACCGGAATGAGCGAACGCAGCGTCACCCATGCCAGCTTCACCCTGGAGCGGCGCTACAAGGCCACGCCGGCACGCGTTTTCAAGGCGCTGTCCGACCCGGCCACCAAGCAGAAATGGTTCAACCCGCCCGAATCCTGGGGCAAGAGCGAGCATCACCTGGATTTCCGCATCGGCGGTGTCGAGACCAGTGTTGGCGGCCCGCCCGGTGGCGCGGTGCACAAGTTCAAGGCGATCTACCAGGACATCGTGCCCAACCAGCGCATCGTCTACAGCTATGACATGGAGCTGGACGACGTGCGTATCTCGGTGTCGCTGGCCAGTTTCGAGCTGGTGGGAGATGGCGACTATACCACGCTCAAGCTCACCGAAATGGGCGCCTATCTCGACGGCTTCAGCGACGGCAACGACATCCGCCGGCAGGGCACCGAAATCCTGCTCGACCAGCTCGGCCAGCACCTGGTGCGTGAAGGGGCGAACTGAGTCCGCCACGTGTTGCCCCCACCTAACCTCCCCCTGAAGGGGGAGGAACAGATTGGGTTCTGGGGCTGATCCAGCCACATCCACTGCGCGGTCCCTCCCCCTTCAGGGGGAGGTTAGGTGGGGGCTGGGAGCGCGCCTACCGCCCCGCTTTCAGCCGTTCCAAAATCTCATCCACCTTGGCCATGCTGGCATTGGCGCCCCATTCCATGCCGCTGTCGATGACGCCCTGGCGCTGCTCAAAGCTTTCGAGCCTCGAGACCGAGCGGTAGAATACCTTGCCGTCGCACTCCTCGAAATTGTGCTCCTCGAAGAAGCGGTCGTCTTCCTCATACATGCCCTCGACCACGAAGGTGTTGCGGATCATGGTCTTGGGCGTGACCTCGAGATAGGTGCCGTGGAAGGTGACCGCGGAACCGTCTTCCATGGTCGAGATGATGCGCCATTTGCCGCCCTTGCGGACGTCATACTCGACGATTTCGTTGTCCTCGCGCGGGCCGAACCAGTAGGCGACGTGCTCCGGCTGCGTCCAGACCGTCCAGAGCAGGTCGAGCGGCGCGTTGAAGGTGCGGGTCATGATGATGACCGGCTCGTCTTCCGGCAGTTCGGTCTTGAACAGGTTGGACGTTGCGTGGGTGGTCATTTCTCTTCTCCTCAGTTCTTGCTGTCGGTTTGCGGGGTCTGCAATTTGGTGAGATAGGCGTCGAGCTGATCGAGGTTCTGTTCCCAGAACCTGCGGTAGAACTCGACCAGCGAGGCCACGTCGCGCATGGGCGCGGCCTCCAGCTTGCAGGGGCGCCATTGCGCCTGCCGGCCGCGGCTGACGAGACCGGCATGTTCCAGCACCTTGATGTGCTTGGAGACGGCGGCCAGCGTCATGTCGAAGGGTTCGGCCAGTTCGTTGACGCTGGCTTCGCCCTGGGTCAGCCGGGCCAGGATGGCGCGGCGGGTCGGGTCGGCCAGGGCAGCCAGCGTGGTGCTCAGGGGGTCGGTCATTTGTATTAAACCGTTTTGTATAACACTAATTGGTTGAATACAGATGTGCGGGTGGCTTGTCAACGCCCCTGCCCTGGGGCAAGGAAGCCGCATGAAGACAATTCTCATCGTGGGCATCGGCACCGGCAATCCGGAGCATGTGACGGTGCAGGCCATCAACGCGCTCAACCGCGCCGACGTGCTGTTCATCCCCGACAAGGGCGAAGGCAAGGCGGACCTGGCCGATCTGCGCCGCGAGATCGTCGCCCGCTATGTGACCAATCCGAACAGCCGCACCGTCGAATACACGGTGCCCAGGCGCGACGCCGCCAATCCCGATTATGGCGCCGGCGTCGATGACTGGCATGCGGCGCTGGCCACGCGCTTCGGCGCCCTGCTGGACGCGGTGCCCGACAATGGCGCCTGCGCCTTCCTGGTCTGGGGCGATCCGGGGCTATACGATTCGACCATTCGCATCGTCGAGCGCCTGCGGTCCGAACATGTCGTGGAGATCATCCCCGGCATTACCAGCATCCAGGCCCTTACTGCCGCACATGGCATTGCGCTCAATCGGATCGGGGAGCCGGTGCATATCACCACCGGCAGGCAACTCGGCGCGGTGGAGGATGACACCGTGGTCATGCTCGATGGGCAGAGGGCGTTTCTCCATGCCGATCCGGAGCTCGACATCTTCTGGGGCGCCTATCTCGGCACGCAGGACGAGATCACCATTTCCGGCCGGCTGGGCGATGTTGCGGACAGGATCGTCGCGACGCGCAAGGCCGCTCGGGAGCGGCATGGCTGGATCATGGATACCTATCTGCTGCGCAAGCGGGATTGAGAATCGGCCACGTGTCGCAGTTGGATATGGTCCACCAATCCGCTAGACCTCTTCTCATGTCCCATGCCTTGCCCATAGCACCGCTCCGCCGGGGCGCCTGTCCGTCGCTCGACATGCCGATGCAGACCGGTGATGGGCTGCTCGCGCGCATTCGCGTGGCGGGGGGCCAGATCGATCCGGTCCGGCTCGAGCAGCTGGCCGTGCTCTGCGGCACCCATGGCAATGGCATTATCGAGATCACCGCCCGCGGCAACCTGCAGGTGCGCGGGCTGACGGCAGCGACGGCACCGGTTTTCGCCGACGCGGTGCGGGACATTGTCACGGTCGAGACGGGACTCGTGGTCGAGACGCCGCCGCTGGCGGGGGATGATCCGCTGGAATTTGTCGATCCGCGTCCTCTCGCCGCTTCGATCAAGGCGCTGGCGGCGCCTTTCGCGCATCGGCTGGGCCCCAAGGTGGCGGTGATTGTCGATGGCAATGGGCAGATCGGGCTGGGGGCGCTGAGGGCCGATCTGCGGCTGGTGGCCGTCGGGGCAGAGGTCTGGCTGGTTTCGGTTGGCGCCACGCTCATGGGCACCACGCGCCGGCCGCTCGATTGCGCCCGCATCGTGCTGACGGCGCTGGCCGGATTGGGGCCGCTGGGCCGGGCCACGGACCTCGCTCCAGACGGACTGGACCTGGGGGACCTCATCAGCCCCTCGGCCCCGGTGCGCCAACCGGTCAGTTCGCCCGTCGGTCAGTTTCCGCTGCGGAGGGGCAAGGCGATCGGCCTCGGGCTGCCGTTTGGCGCCATGGGCTGGGAGTCCATGGCCGCGCTGGCCGATGGTGCCTGGCGCTTCGGCATCAGTGCGTTCCGTCCTGGCCCGCACCATTCCCTGCTTGCCATCGGCGCCGATGGCAACCTGCTGGCGGAAGCCGCGGAAATCGGCTTTGTCACGCATCCGCACGATCCGCGCACCCGCATCAGCGCCTGCATCGGCAGCGATGGCTGTGCGTCGGGCCATATCGCGGCGCGCGCGGTTGCCTCGCGGCTGGCGCCAGGCCTCGCGCCCGGCAGTAGCCTCCATGTCTCTGGCTGCCAGAAGGGCTGCGCCCATCCCGGCCCTGCCGATGTGACGCTTATCGGGCGCGCCGACGGCTATGGCCTTGTCATCGACGGCCGGGCGGGCGATACGCCACGGGCAGTGCTGCGGGCCGACCAGCTCGAAACCGCGCTGCTCGCGGCCCAGGGATGACGATGACCGACTACGACTACATCAAGGATGGCGACGCGATCTATGCGCAGTCCTTCGCCATCATCCGCGCCGAGGCGGACCTTGCCGCCTTCTCGCCGGACGAGGCGGAGCTTGCCATCCGCATGATCCATGCCGCCGGGTCGGTCGAGGCGGCACGGCATTTCGAATTCGGTCCCGGCTTCGTCGCGGCCGCGCGCACCGCCCTTGCCCTGGGCGCGCCGATCTTCTGCGATGCGGAAATGGTGGCGCGCGGCGTCACAGCCACCCGCCTGCCGGCCAATAACGAAGTCATCTGCACCCTGCGCGACCCACAGACGCCGGCCATCGCCGCCGAAATCGGCAATACGCGCTCGGCCGCCGCTTTGCGCCTCTGGCTGCCGCGGCTTGCCGGCGCCGTCGTCGCCATCGGCAATGCGCCCACGGCGCTGTTCTTCCTGCTCGAACTGCTGCGCGATGGGGCGCCCAGGCCGGCCGCCATTGTCGGCATGCCGGTCGGCTTTGTCGGTGCGGCCGAATCCAAGGCGGCTCTGGCAGAGAATGCCTATGGCGTGCCCTATGCCATCGTGCGCGGGCGGCTGGGTGGCTCGGCCATGACGGCCGCGGCTCTCAATGCCTTGGCGAGGCCGGGCATATGACCGGAAAGCTCATCGGCGTCGGCACCGGACCGGGCGATCCGGAACTGCTCACCATCAAGGCCGTCCGCGCCATCGAAGGGGCGGATGTGGTCGCCTATTTCGCCAAGCAGGGCAATTCCAGCAATGCCCGCCGGATCGTGGCTGACCTGATGACCGGCCAGATCGAAGAGCAGCTGGGCTATCCGGTCACCACCGAGATCGACCGCCGCCACGACGATTACAAGTCGGCCACCAACGGTTTTTATGGCGATGCCGCCGCGCGCGTTGCCGCCCATCTCGATGCCGGGCGCACTGTGGCCGTGCTGAGCGAGGGCGATCCGCTGTTTTACGGCAGCTACATGCATATCCATGTGCGGCTCTCCAAGCTCTACCCCACCGAGGTCATCCCCGGAGTGACCGCCATGTCGGGCTGCTGGTCTGCCGCCGGCCTGCCGCTGGTGCAGGGCGACGATATTCTGTCGGTTCTCCCGGGCACGCTGGACGAGGTCGACCTGCGCAGCCGGCTCGACAATACCGACGGCGCCGTGATCATGAAGGTGGGGCGGAACCTGCCCAAGATCCGCCGCGCCATCGAGGCCGCCGGCCGGCTGGAGGATGCCGTCTATGTCGAGCGCGGCACCATGGAAGGCGGGCTGTCCATGCGCCTGGCCGACAAGCCGGACGACATTGCCCCCTATTTCGCGCTGATCCTGCTGCCCGGCTGGAGCACGCGACCATGACCGGCCGGCTCAGCGTCGTCGGCACCGGTCCGGGCAATCCTGACCAGACCACGCCCGAGGCGCTGGCCGCCATCGCCGCATCGCATGTGTTCTTCGGCTACGGCCCCTATCTCGACCGCCTCACGCTGCGCGACGACCAGCGCCGTGTCGCCTCCGACAATCGCGAGGAACTCGCCCGCGCCAAGGATGCCCTCATGACCGCCGCCAGTGGCGAGCAGGTCTGCGTCGTCTCGGGTGGCGATCCGGGCGTCTTCGCCATGGCGGCCGCGATCTGCGAGGCCATCGAGGAAGGTCCGCCCGCCTGGCGCAGCGTCGATCTCACCATCGTGCCGGGCGTTACCGCCATGCTGGCCGTGGCGGCCCGCGCCGGCGCGCCGCTGGGGCACGATTTCTGCGCCATTTCGCTGTCGGACAATCTCAAGCCCTGGACCGTGATCGAAGCGCGGCTGCGGGCCGTCGCCGGCGCGGGCCTGGTCATCGCGCTCTACAATCCCATTTCCAGGGCCCGCCCCTGGCAGCTGGGCACGGCCTTCGCCATCCTGCGCGAGGTGCTGCCCTGGTCGACGCCCGTCATCTTCGGCCGCGCCGCCGGGCGCCCCGACGAGGCCATCACCCTGATGACGCTGGCAGAAGCCGATGCCAGCAAGGCCGACATGGCCACCTGCGTCATCATCGGCTCGCCCGAAACCCGCGTCATCGAACGGCCCGACCGGGCGCCGCTGGTCTATTCTCCGCGTTCCACCGGAGGCGGGTCATGAGCTGGCTGTCGATCGTCGGCATTGGCGAGGATGGCCTTGCCGGGCTCGGCGACGCGGGCATGGCTGCCATTTCCGGTGCCGAGATCGTCTTTGGCGGTGCGCGGCATCTTGAGCTGGCGGCTCCGGCCATCACCGGGGAAGCCCGCGCCTGGCTCTCCCCCTTCTCGGCATCCATTGATGCCATCATCGCCCTGCGCGGACGCAGGATCTGCGTGCTGGCTTCCGGCGATCCGTTTCATCATGGCGTCGGCGCCACGCTGGCCCGGCAGATCGATGCCAGCCAGATGCAGGTCTTCCCGCATCCCTCCTCGTTCAGCCTTGCCGCCGCGCGGTTGGGCTGGCCGCTGCAGGATGTGCTGAGCCTGTCGCTGCATGGCCGCCCGCTCGACCTGATCCGACCGCACCTGCATGCCGGCGCCCGTATCCTGGCGCTGACCTCGGATGCGCATGGGCCGGCGGCACTGGCGGCCCTGCTGACCGAAGCCGGCTTCGGCATTTCCATCGTGACGGTGCTCGAGGCGCTGGGCGGTCCCGGCGAACGGGTGCGCTCGCATGTCGCCATGAACTTTGCGCTGGACGAGATCAACCCGCTCAACATCTGCGCCATCAGCGTCGTCGCCCTGCCCGGCGCGCGCATCCTGCCGCTGTCGGCCGGCCTCGACGATGCGCTGTTCGAGCATGACGGGCAGATCACCAAGCGGGAGTTGCGCGCGCTAGCGCTGTCCGCGCTGGCGCCGCGCCATGGCGAGGTGCTCTGGGATATCGGCGCCGGGTCGGGCTCGGTGGGCATCGAGTGGATGCTGGCCGATCCCAGCCTGCGCGCCATTGCCATCGAAGCCAATCCCGACCGCGCGAGCCGCATCACCCGCAACGCTGCCGCCTGCGGCGTGCCCGACCTCAAGCTGGTGATCGGCACGGCGCCCGATGCCCTGTCCGGCCTCGAAGCGCCCCATGCCGTCTTCATCGGCGGCGGCGGTTCCGATCCCGGCGTGCTCGACGCCGCCATGGCGGCTTTGCGCCCCGGCGGACGGCTGGTGGCCAATGCCGTGACGCTGGAACTCGAAGCCATGTTGCTGGACCACCATGCCCGGCTCGGCGGCAGCCTGGCCCGCATCGCGATTGCGCGCGCCGACGCCGTCGGCAGCATGACCGCCTGGCGCCCCGCCATGCCGATCACCCAATGGGCCTGGACCAAGCCATGAGCAGCGCGCCCTTCTTCACCTCTCCCTTCGGGGGAGAGGTCGGCGCGCCGCGCCGGGTGAGGGGGCCTTCCTTGTGCACCACACCCGGTAAAGGCCTCCTCACCCGACCGAAGACGGTCGACCTCTCCCCCAGAGCGAGAGGTAAGAAAGTGCTGCCATGACCGTCCATTTCATCGGCGCCGGCCCCGGCGCGGCCGATCTTATCACCGTGCGCGGCATGAAGCTGCTCGCCGCCTGCCCGGTCTGCCTCTATGCCGGCTCCATCGTGCCGCCCGACATGCTGGCCTGGTGCGGCCCGGATACCCGTCTTGTCGACACCGCCCCGCTGTCGCTCGACGAGATCGAAGCCGAGTATGTCCGGGCCAACGCCGCCGGAGAGGACGTCGCCCGGCTCCATTCGGGGGATCTGTCGGTATGGAGCGCGGTGGCCGAACAGATGCGCCGGCTCGATCGGCTGGGCATTGGCTATACGCTCACGCCGGGCGTCCCCGCCTTTGCCGCCGCCGCCGCCGCGCTGGGTCGCGAGCTGACCATTCCGGCCGAGGCACAGAGCCTGGTACTGACCCGCGTGTCGGGTCGCGCCTCCCCCATGCCCGAACGCGAGACGCTTGCCGCCTTCGGCGCGACCGGCGCAACTCTGGCCATCCATCTGGCCATTCATTCACTGGTCAGGGTCGTGACCGAATTGCGGCCGCTCTACGGCGACGACTGCCCTGTCGCCATCGTCTTCCACGCCTCCTGGCCCGACGAAAAGATCATCGCAGGCACCCTGGCGGACATCGAAGCCCGCTTTGCCGCCGATCCGGTCGAGCGCACGGCCATCATCTTCGTCGGCCGCGGCCTCGGCGCCGCCGACTTCCGCGAGAGCAGCCTCTACGACCCCGACTACCAGCGCCGCTTCCGGGATCGCAGCTAAGCTTTTGATCACACTGCGCTTTCCAGCACCAGCGTGTCGGGTCCCCGAGATGTCCTAGAGACGACGGCCGCTGGCGCGGTTGAAGGGGTGCAGTGTGGCGACGGGCACGGCAAAATCCACCTGGCCGGTTTCGGTCAGGGTCGTGCGGCCCTGCGCGACGATGACGAAGATCTGCTCCAGACCCGCCACCCGCACATAGAGATGGCTCTCGCCGCCCACAGGCTCGATCAGTTCCACCGTGCCGGTCAGCGGGATATCGCCCGCCGCGCCCTTGCCCATGACGACGGCGTCGGGCCGGATGCCCACGATATCGGTGCCGGCCGGCAGGCTTGCGGGCAGGCTTACGCCGGGCAGCGCGCGGATCCGCTCGACATCGATCAGGTTCATCGGCGGCGAGCCGATGAAGCCGGCCACGAAGAGCGAAGCCGGGCGGTCGTAGAGTTCGGTCGGCTTGCCAACCTGCTCGATATGGCCGCCATTCATCACCACCAGCCGGTCGGCCAGGGTCATGGCTTCGAGCTGGTCATGGGTCACGTAAACACTGGTGGTGCCCAGCGAGCGCTGCAGGCGGCGGATTTCGATGCGCATCTGGCCGCGCAGCTTGGCGTCGAGATTGCTCAGCGGTTCGTCGAACAGGAAAGCCTTGGGCTGGCGGACAATGGCCCGGCCCATGGCGACGCGCTGGCGCTGACCGCCCGAAAGCTGGCGCGGCTTGCGGTCGAGGAAGGGGGCGATTTCCAGCGTCTGCGCCGCGGCATTGACGCGGGCATCGATCTCGTCGCGCGGCGTGCCGCGGTTCTTGAGCCCGTATTCCAGGTTTCCCCGCACCGTCATGTGCGGATAGAGCGCGTAGTTCTGGAACACCATGGCGATGTCGCGCTCGGCGGGCTCGCGCTTGTTGACCACGGCGCCACCGATGGAAATCGTGCCCTCGGTGATGGATTCGAGGCCGGCAATCATACGCAGCAAGGTGGACTTGCCGCAGCCGGATGGTCCCACCAGCACGACCATTTCGCCATTGGCAATGGCCAGGTCGATGCCGTGGATCACCTGGGCGCCGCCGGGATAAGTCTTCTTGACGCCCGAGAGTTCGATGGCGGCCATTGCTATTTCTCCGTTTCGACCAGGCCCTTGACGAACAGGCGCTGCATGAAGATGACGACGAGAACTGGGGGCAGCATGGCCAGCATTACGGCGGCCATGACGAAGTTCCACTGCGGTTCGGAATCGGCCGTGGCGGCCAGGCGCTTGATGCCCATGACGACCGTGTAATAGCGGCTGTCGGTGGTCACCAGCAGGGGCCAGAGATACTGCACCCATCCATAGATGAAGAGGATGACGAAAAGCGCCGCGATATTGGTCCGGCTAAGCGGCAGCAGGATATCGCGGAAGAACTTGATCGGGCCGGCGCCGTCGACGCGGGCGGCTTCCATCAGCTCGTCCGGGACGGTCAGGAAGAACTGGCGGAACAGGAAGGTGGCCGTTGCCGAGGCGATCAGCGGCAGGGTCAGCCCGACATAGGAATTGAGCAGGCCCAGATTGGCCACGACCGCGAAGGTGGGGATGATGCGCACCTCGACCGGCAGCATCAGCGTGATGAAGATGATCCAGAAGGCGACCATGCGGAACGGGAACTTGAAGAACACGATCGCATAGGCCGAGAGCAGCGAGATGGCGATCTTGCCCACGGCGATGATGATGGCGATGATCAGCGAGTTCATCAGCATGATCCACAGCGGCGGCGCACCAGCGGTGGAAATGCCCTCGGTGAGCATCTTGCCGTAGTTCTCGATCAGGTGCGGCCCCGGCAGGAGCGGCACCAGTCCGCGCATGAAGTCGCCGCTGCCATGGGTGGAGGCGATGAAGGCCAGATAGACCGGAAACACCACCACGATGACGCCAACGATGAGCACCAGGTGGGTGAGGACGGTGAGGAGAGGACGATTTTCGACCATGTTATGCTGCGCTCCTCAATACTGTACGCGCCGCTCGACATAGCGGAACTGGATGGCGGTCAGCACGATGACAATGGCCATCAGCACCACGGATTGCGCTGCGGACGAGCCGATATTGAGCCCGAGGAAGCCGTCGGCATAAACCTTGTAGACCAGGATATTGGTGGCCTGGTTGGGCCCGCCCGACGTCGTCGCATCGATGATGCCGAAGGTGTCGAACATGGCGTAGTTGATGTTGACGATCAGCAGGAAGAAGGTGGTGGGCGAGAGCAGCGGAAATACAATGGTCCAGAAGCGCTTGAAGGGTCCGGCACCATCGATGGCGGCCGCCTCAGTCAGCGATTGCGGCACCGATTGCAGCCCCGCGACGAAGAACAGGAAATTGTAGGATATCTGCTTCCAGCTCGCGGCGATGATGACGAAGATCATCGCCTGGTTGCCATCCACGCGGTGGTTCCAGGAAATGCCCGCGGCGCGCATCAGATAGGGCGCGATGCCGATGGTGGGGTTGAACATGAACCACCACAGGATGCCGACGACCACGGGGGCCACGGCATAGGGCCAGACCAGCAGGGTGGTATAGGCGCGATTGGAGCGCAGCACGCGGCTTACGGCCACCGCGAGAATGAGCGACAGGGTCATGGACAGCAGCGTCACCGACACGGCGAACATCGCCGTCTTGGTGAGCGAGTTCACATAGCCGGGGTCGGCGAACAGGCGCGAATAGTTCTCGAACCAGATGAAGGTGGTCTTGAAGCCGAAGGGATCTTCACGCTCGAAGGATGATTTGACCGCCTGGGCTGCAGGCCAGATGAAGAAGATCAGGGTCACGGCAAGCTGCGGCGCCAGCAGTGCATAGGGCAGCAGCTTGTTGGGAAAGGTAGTGCGCTTGGTTTGCATTTGGGCCGAGAACTCCCCCGACGATCACGGCCAGACAAGCCGGGCGGCAATAGCCGCTTGGTTGGTAGGCCGCCCGCGACTTTGCGGTCGCGGGCGGCCCGGGGAGACTTACTGATTGGCGGCTTCGAAGTCGCGCAGGATCTGGTTGCCGCGTTCGACGGCGGCGTCCAGCGCTTCCTGGGCGGTCTTGTTGCCGGCGAGCAGGGCTTCGAACTCCTCATCGACCACGGTGCGGGCCTGGGTCAGGTTACCGAAGCGGATGCCCTTGGAATTGGCCGTCGGGGTGCCGCGGGTGATCTGGTTGATGGCGATGTCCGAGCCGGGATTGGCTTCGTAATAGCCCTGTTCCTGGCCGAGTTCATAGGCCGCATTGGTGATCGGCAGGTAGCCGGTCGCCTGGTGCCAGTCGGCCTGGACTTCGGGGCTCGAGAGGTAGGTGAAGAACTGGGCGACGCCCTTGTAGACTTCCGGATCCTTGCCATTGAGGGCCCAGAGGGTGGCGCCACCAATGATCGAGTTCTTCGGCTCGGTGGTCACGTCGTCATAGTAAGGCAGGGGTGCGAAGCCGACTTCGAACTCCTTGGAATTGTTGACGACGCCAGCGCGCGATGCCGACGAGTTCATGTAGATCGCGCATTCCTGGGCGTAGAATTTGGGTGGAGCATCGGCGCCGCCGACCGGGCCACCATACTGGAACAGGCCTTCGTCAGCCCACTTCTTCAGGTTTTCCCAATGCTTGACCTGAACTTCACCATTGAAGGTGAACTCGCTGCCCAGACCGCCAAAGCCGTTTTCGAGCGTGCCATAGGGCTGGTCGTGGATGGCCGAGAGGTTTTCGAGCTGTACCCAGGAGATCCAGCCGGAGGTGAAGCCGCAGGGGGCAGCACCTGATTCCATGATCTGGCGGCTCATGGTCTCGAGCTCGGCCCAGGTCTTGGGCGGGGTTTCGCGGTCAAGGCCGGCTTTTTCGAACACGTCCTTGTTGTAGTACATGATCGGGGTGGACGAGTTGAACGGCATGGACAGGATGTTGCCGTCGGTGTCGGAATAGTAGCCGGTCACGGGAGCCAGGAAGCCTGACGGGTCCCAGGCTTCGCCATTCTCAGTCATGAGCGAGTAGACCGGGTTCACGGCGCCCTTGGCGGCCATCATGGTGCCGGTGCCCACTTCGAAGACCTGCACGATGGCGGGTTGTTCGTTGGCGCGGAAAGCGGCAATGGCGGCGGTCAGCGTCTCGGGATAGCTGCCCTTGTAGCTGGGAACCACGACGAATTCGCTCTGGCTTTCATTGAAGCCCGTGGCGATGGCTTCAAGGCGCTGGCCGAGCTCGGCATCCATAGCGTGCCACCAGGCGATCTCGGTCTGCGCAAAGGCAGCCGAAGAGGAAAGCATCAGCGACAGGGCGGCAAGCCCGGCTACGCCATTCAGATTCTTCATGGTTATCTCCCGTTGTTACCGGCTCGGCCTTGTGACCGACCAGCTTCTTCCAGAACTTCGAATTTGAGCGCTGAGGACTGTCATCAAGGCTTCACGAAACAGAAGCGAAATCTATCAGACAGAAAACGAAACCTCATACGCGCACGCCACCCTCCTCGTGGCGGGGACGCATGGTGTGCGGCCCCGATCTAGTCAGGCCAGATAACAGCTGCGTGACAACTAGGTAACAGAAATGTGACTGTGGACCAAGAGGCGACTGCAGGCCGTAGAGTCAGGCCTGTTCAACGCGCGTTTGCGACGTCATCGACAGCGTGAAACGCAGGGTCTGCAGGGCATTGCGCCAGTCTTGTCGCGGTGTTGCGCGGCGCAATCAATAGGTCGTACGGCCGCCGGAGAGATCGAAGACGCTGGCGGTGGTGAAGCTGTTTTCCCGGCTGACCAGCCAGGCCACCATGGAGGCGGCCTCGTCCACCTCCAGGAACCGGCCGCGCGGAATGCGCACCAGCATGTAGTCGATGAATTCCTTGGTCAGCGTATCGAGGATGCGCGTCTTGGCAGTGGCGGGCGTGATGGCGTTGACCGCGATGTCATATTTGGCGAGTTCCTTGCCCAGTGACTTGGTGAGCCCGATGACGCCGGCCTTGGCGGCCGAATAGGCCGACAGGTTCGGATTGCCCTCCTTGCCGGCAACCGATGAGATGTTGACGATTCGGCCGTAGTTGCGCGCCTTCATCGCGGGGATGACCACCTTGTTGACGTAGAAGGTGCCGTTGAGATTGATCTCGACGACGCGACGCCACTCGTCGGGGTCGTAGTCTTCCAGCGTGGCATTGGGGCCGGCAATGCCCGCGGAGTTGACCAGTATCGACACCGGCCCGAGTTCTGCCTCCACCTCGGCATGCGCCCGCTGCAGACCCGCGAGATCGGTGATGTCGACCGTCTTGGCCGAAGACGCGGGGCCAAGATTGTCCAGCGCCATGGCCAGGGCCCCGGCATTGGTGTCCCACAGGCTGACCCTGGCACCCGAGGCGATCAGCCGCCGGGCAATGGCAAAGCCGAGCCCCTGCGCGCCGCCGGTGACGACGGCGATCTGGTCGTTGAGGTCGATGACATTCATGGGGCAAACACCTTGGTCAATCATGCGGCGCGAAGCCGACTCCGCGCCCACCAGGCGTAGTACCGGCCCGGCCCATTGTCCATTTGCGGGCTCCCCCTTCCTTTAGCCCGCGTCACACCCCCGGCACCCGGAACCGGGCCGGTCCCGGTTCGTTGTGGCCAGTGCACACAGGCTCGGACCGCTCATGACATCCCAGACGCCTTCTTTCGACGGGGACCGGGCGCCCCGCGCCACCTACCGGCTGCAACTCAACAGCGCCTTCACCTTCGCCGATGCGCAGAGGCTTGCGCCTTATCTTAATGCGCTCGGGGTCAGCCACGTCTATCTCTCGCCGATCCTCAAGGCGCGGCCCGGCAGCACGCATGGCTATGACACGGTCGATCATCAGCAGATCAATCCGGAGTTGGGATCGCTGGACGATTTCCGCGCCTTGGTGGCAGCGCTGCGGCAGCACGGCCTGGGCGTCATTCTCGATTTCGTCCCCAACCACATGGGGGTGGGCGGCGCCGACAATGGGTTGTGGCTCGATGTGCTCAAGCACGGCCCGTCCAGCCGCTATGCCGACTGGTTCGACATCGACTGGCACCCGCCAAGGCCGGGCATGGCGGGCAAGTTGCTCGTGCCCTTTCTGGGCGCCAGCTATGCCGAAAGCCTGACATCCGGTCTCCTGCAGCTCAAAGCCGATGCCGACGGCTTCGCCATCTGGGCGGGGGACGACCAGAAGCTGCCCATCCGTCCCGAGGACGAAAGCGAGCTGCTCGCGCGCCATGGCACGGCCGAGGCGGCGATTGCCGCGCTTTCTGGCCAGCCGGAACAGGCGGGCTCCTGGGCGTCCCTTGATGCGCTGATCGCGAGCCAGAACTGGCGGATCGCCCACCATTCGGTCGCGGGCGACGAGATCAATTACCGGCGATTCTTCATCAACAGCGACCTGGCCGGCATTCGCATCGACCGGCCGGATGTGTTCGCGCATGCCCATGTGCTGATCTTCGACCTGATCGAAGAGGGGCTGGTCGATGGCCTGCGCATCGATCACATCGACGGTCTGCTCGACCCCAAGGGGTATATCGAGAAGCTGCGCGAATGCGCGCCCAGGCCGATCTATCTGATTGTCGAGAAGATCCTGGCGCCGCATGAGCAGTTGCGCGGCGATTGGCCGGTTGAAGGAACAACGGGCTATGAAGTTGGCGCGCAGCTCACCCGGATCCTGATGCCGGCCCATGCCGAGCCGGCGGTGACCGCTGCCTATGAGGCCTTTGTCGGCGCGGTCGACGATCCGCAGGAGGAGGCCTATCGCTGCAAGCTGCGGGTCATGGACAATGAGCTGGCGGCCGAGCTTGCGGCCCTGGCGCGGCGCTTCGCCACGATCGCCTGGGCGGTTGGGACCACCATGGACCTCGCCGAGGCCGGCTTGCGCCGGGCGCTGCGCGAAACCATTGCCCAGCTCGAGGTCTATCGTGTCTATGCCGACGATGCCGGCAGCGGCGCGCGCGACAGGCGCGAGATCGGGGTTGCCATTGGCAAGGCGCGGCGATCGGCGGCGCACCTGTCCCCTGCCCTGTTCGACTTTGTGAGGGATGTGCTCTGCGGCGCGTTGGGCAATGAGTATGATCCGAGGCTGGTCGCCGAGGCCGTCGGCCGCTTCCAGCAATATAGCGGGCCGGTGATGGCCAAGGGCCTCGAGGACACCGCGCTCTATCGCTACAACCGGCTGGTTGCGCTCAACGAGGTGGGGGCGCATCCGGACCGGTTTGCCCTTTCCGTTTCCGCCTTCCATGACAGCAATCGCCGGCGTCTCGCTACCCATCCGGCCTGCATGATCGCCACCTCGACCCATGACACCAAGCGGGGAGAGGACCTGCGCGCCGTGGTTGCAGCGATTGCCGGTGACCCGGCCCGATGGAAGGCCGCGACGCAGGAATGGCGGGGCATTCTGGCGGCCGATGGCGCCGACGCGATTGCGGCCAACGATCTTTACCTGCTGTTCCAGCTGCTGCTGGGCGGCTGGCCCATCGAGGGTGAGGCCCATGACCTTGCCGACCGCGTCAAGGCCGCGATGACAAAATCGCTGCGCGAGGCACGGCAGCGCAGCGACTGGGGCGTCACCAATACCGGCTACGAAAACCGGGTTTTGGCCTTCATCGACGCTGCCCTGGCCAACCAGGCATTCCTGCGCAGTGTCCACGCGGCGCGGCTGCCGCTGGTCGAGATCGGCCGCCGCAAGGCACTGATCCAGCTGGGACTGAAGCTGACCATTCCGGGCGTGCCGGACATCTATCGTGGCGCCGAGGATTGGGAGCAGAGCTTTGTCGACCCCGACAACCGGCGCCCGGTCGATTTCACGCGTCTGGCGCATCGCCTGGCCCAGCCGATGGCGCAGCGTGACGACAAGATGATGCTGACCCAGACGCTGCTGCAGCTCCGCCGCCGGCTGCCGGAGGTGTTTGCCCAGGGGCGCTACGAGCCCGTTGTGCTGGACCCCGCAGTGCTCGCCTTCCGCCGCTGTCATGGCGCCGACGAGGTGCTGGTGATCGCCGATCTCTCTGCCCGCCACGATGCCGGCTTGGCACGCTGGCTCAACATTGTCGGCGCGCCGCCTGAAGAGGTCTATCGCTCCGACATGCTCGTGGTCTTCTCGACCTAGGACAGGCGTTACGCGCGGCGGCCGGGCTCGGCAGAGGTCAGCCGCGACAGCCAGCGCGCCGCCTGGTCCGCCACCCGCCGCCGCTGGATCAGATGCTCGGTCAGCAGCACCTTCACCGTGTCTGCGGCCGGCGCATTGCCGAGCGGACTCAAGACGGGGTGTCCGCCGATCCGCGCATGGATGATGTTGTTTTCAACGTAGTAACTCGCACGGTGAATCTCACCGTCAAGCGTGACTTCGACAGTCTGAACAATGCACTCCCGTTCGGTACTATTCATGGCCACCTCCGGCCATAACCATGGACACGGGCGCTAGGCCCTTCAAGTTAGCACTGCTGACCTTTCTGCCTCGCCAACCAGGTCGGTGCAGCAATCACAAGGGGCTCGACCTCACGGGCGTCTGGCGCGAACAATCACATTGCCTCGATTGCGGCTGATCTTGCCTTCCCGGGAGTAGCCAATCGCCCCGCTCCGGGCGGCAAAGCCGTTGACGATGAGAGTGATTCCGGTCCGTAGCCACTGGAGCATTGCGCTGTCCTCCCAGATTACACGCGGCTGGCGAGATAAGCGCGCCAGCCGCCGTGATGGGTGATGTCCTCGGCACCAGCCAGGGCATGGGCCTCGCACAGGAATCCGGACACCTGCGATCCATCGTCGAGCGTCACCTTGCCGATGCCGAGCGGCGCCGGAATGCGTGCCACGAATTGACCGAAGGCTGCAGCCGGCAGTTCCCAGACTTCCACCGCGAGCCCGCTCCCGGCAAAGCCTGGCTCCTGCAGCATGCCCGGCTTGGGCGGTACAGTGCCCGGCAGGGCGAAGAGCCGGTAGTTGGCGGCCGTCCGGCAGGCCTTGAGCATGCGTCCGCCGGGCCCGGTCAGTTCCTTGTTGAGCGGCATGCCGGTGAGATGGGCACCGACCACGACGATCGGGACCATGTCGCTGGCCGTGGGGAGCACTTTGCTCGTTTCTGGCAGGCCTGCCGCCTTGTCCCTGCCCATGCCACGCGCGCCCCGGCGGTGCAGGGCATCGGCCAGGGGCGCCAGGGCGTTGTCGGTGAAGGCAGGGGCGACCAGGGTCACGCCGGCAGGCAGGTGGTCGGCGCTGTCGAAGCCGGCGGGAACGGCAATGGCCGCGCAATCGAGCAGGTTGACGAAGTTGGTGTAGCGGCCGAAATGCGAATTGAGCCGGATCGGGTCGGCCCGCATGGCCTCCACGGTGTAAGTGGTTGGGGAGGTTGGCAGCAGCAGCACATCGGCCTTGGTCCATTCGGCCTCGGTGATGCGGCGCAGTTCTTCGAGGCGATACTTGCCCTTGAAGGCCTCGACCGCCGTCTTGCCCTTGGCGCCGCCGATGATGGCCCGCACTGTGGGATCGAAATCGGCCTCGTTGCTGGCGAAGAACTCTTCCACCGCTGCAAGCCGCTCGGCCACCCATGGGCCCTCATAAAGCAGCGCCGCCGCCTCGCGAAACGGGGCGTAGTCGAAGGGGACAATGGTGGCGCCGAGGGCGCGGATATTGGCGATGGCGGCATCGTAGAGCCGCTCGACCTCTGCATTGCTGAAGAATTCGCGCTCGGCCCCGTCGAGCACGCCGACGCGGAGATTGTCGACGGGCAGGCCGGCCCACCTGGCCCTGCGCGAGAACGGATCGGCGGCGTCGAAGCCTTCGGCGACCTGGCGGATGGCAACGCCATCGCCGACCGTTGCGGCAAAGATGGTGACGCAGTCGACGCTGCGGCAGGCAGGCACGACGCCGGTATTGGGCAGCAGACCCGGCGTCGGCTTGATGCCGACGAGGTTATTGAACATGGCCGGGACGCGGCCCGAGCCAGCGGTGTCGGTGCCCAGCGAGAAACTCGCGAAACCCGCCGCGACCGCGACGGCCGAGCCCGAGCTGGAACCGCCCGAGACATAGTCGGCATCAAAGACCGAACGTGGCGCGCCGTAGGGCGAGCGGGTGCCGTTGAGGCCGGTGGCGAACTGGTCGAGATTGGTCTTGCCGATGACGATGGCCCCGGCAGCGCGCAGGCGGGCAACCACTGTGGCGTCGGCGGCTGGGTGATAGGCGAAGGCCGGGCACGCCGCCGTGGTCGGCAGGCCGGCCACATCGATATTGTCCTTGACCGCAAAGGGAATGCCCCAGAGCGGCAGGCTGTTGGGCTCGGGGTGCTGGGTCATCAGCGCCTCGGCGGCGGCGCGCAGGTCGGCATCACTGGTGGGCGTGATGAAAACCGCCTTGTCGAGCCAGGCGGCGCGGCGTTCGATGACGGCCTCCATCACATCGCGGGGCGTGACCGTCCGATCGGCATAGAGCGCCTTCAGGGTTGCCAGGTCGAGCATGATCGGCAGCATCAGATTTCCTCCAGCACGACGACGACGTCGCCGGTTTTGACATTGCGGCCCGGGCCGGCCCGCACTTCGCGGACACGGCCGGGGGCATGGGCGGTGACGGTGATTTCCATCTTCATGGATTCGATGATGGCGACGGCGTCGCCCTCGGCGACTGCGGCGCCGTCCTCGACGAGGATCTTCCAGATATTGCCCGGCACGCCGCTGGCGACGCCGAAGCATCCGAGCGGAATGTCGCCTTCCACCGCGCCATTGCCGGCATCGTCGGCGATGAAACTGTCGAGGCCCTCGGCTTTCCAGCGGTTGCGCTCGGCGTCGAAGGCGGCTTGCTGGCGGGTCTTGAAGGCGGCGATGCTGCCGGCATTGGCCGCCAGGTCGGCGGCATAGTCGGCATAGGAGAACTGCGTCTCCTCGATGCGCAGGGGATAGGCGCCGTGCGGGAAGGCGGCGCGGGCCTCGGTGAGCTCGTCGTGACTGACCGGAAAGAAGCGGATCTGGTCGAAGAAATTGAGCAGCCAGGGCTTGCCCGGTGTGAATTCCGGGGTCGAACGCCAAGTGTTCCAGACCTGGATGGTGCGGCCGAAAAGCTGATATCCGCCAGGGCCTTCCATGCCGTAGACGCACATATAGGCGCCCCCGATCCCCACCGCATTTTCCGGCGTCCAGGTGCGGGCCGGGTTGTATTTGGTGGTGACGAGGCGATGGCGCGGATCCATGGGGGTCGCTACCGGCGCGCCGAGATAGACATCGCCCAGGCCCAGCACCAGATAGCTGGCATCGAAGATGGTACGCCTGACTTCGTCGATACTCTCCAAGCCATTGATGCGGCGAATAAATTCGATATTGTCCGGGCACCATGGAGCGTTGGGGCGCACCAGCTCCTGGTACTTGCGCATGGCCAGCTGGATGTCGGGGTCGTTCCACGACAGAGGCAGATGGACGACGCGGCTGGGCACCACGACATCCTCGGCAGCGGGAAGCGAGGCCTCGATTTCGGCCAGCAGGCCGAGCAGGCGGGTGCGCGACAGGGTCGTGCCATCATAGTGGATTTGCAGCGAGCGAATGCCAGGCGTCAGGTCGATTGGCGCCAGCATGCTGGCACTTTTCTTCAGTTCTTCCTGCAGCAGATGAACGCGCAGCCGCAGGGCGATGTCGAGCGACATGTCGCCATATTCGACGAGGAGATTGTCGTCGCCCTGGCGGCGATAGACGACCGGCACCGGACCCGCATCGGATCGCGCCAGGATGGCCGAACCGGTATCAAGCTGCGGGCGGTGAATGGCCGGACCGGCAATGGGATCGTCTGGACGCTCCACGGGGTGGAAGCGGATGGTGTCGCCGGGCTTGAACTGGCCCATCTTCCAGAGTTCGTCGCGCGCGATCACGGCCGGGCAGACGAAGCCGCCGAGGCTCGGGCCATCGGGACCGAGGATGATCGGCATGTCCCCGGTAAAATCGATGGCGCCGACGGCATAGGCATTGTCGTGCAGGTTGGAGGGGTGGAGGCCGGCTTCGCCGCCGTCGGTGCGGGCCCATTTGGGCGCCGGGCCGATGAGGCGTACCCCCGTGCGGGCACTGTTGAAATGGACTTCGTAGTCGGTGGCGAAGAGGGTTTCGATATCGCCATCCTGGAAGAAGTCCGGCGCGCCGTGCGGGCCATAGAGCACGCCGACATTCCAGTGGCGGGTGAGTGGCGCCGGCGCTTCGGCCGGCGGCCCAATTTGGTCCGCGCGTGCGAGGTGCAGGACCTGCCCGGCTTTGAGCGCACCGGTGGCGTGGCCGCCGAACTGGCCGAGGCCGAAGGTGGCGCGGGACCCCAGCACCACTGGCGCGGCAAAGCCGCCCGCCACGGCAAGATAGCTGCGCTGGCCCGGTCCATCGACGGCGCCGATGGCCAGCGTCTGGCCGGCACCGATGGCGATGGGGGCATTGTGGGCGACCGGGACGCCATCGAGCTTCATCGGCATGGTCGCGCCCGACAGGGCGATGGTGACTGGGGCATGGAAGCGCAGGGTTGGTCCGGCGACTGTCAGCTCCAGCGCCGCCGTAGTGTCGGCATTGCCGACCAGCCGGTTGGCGTGGCGGAAGCTGTATTCGTCCATCGGGCCGCTGGGCGGCACGCCGACATGCCAGAGACCCAGCCGCCCCGGCAGTTCCTGAATGCTCGACTGGGCGCCGGGGGCGATGACCTCCACCACGTCGGGCACGAAGACAAAATCCTTTAGCGCGGTGGTGGCCACCTTGCCGCTGGCGAGCAGATCTGAGGCGGCGATGGCGCGGAGATAGCTCAGGTTGGTCTCGATGCCACAAATGGACGTGGCCTTGAGCGCGGCGCGCAGATTGGCGATGGCGGTGGGGCGGTCGATGCCGGCGACGATGATCTTGGCCAGCATGGGATCGTAGTAGGACGTGACCTCGGTGCCGGTCTCGATCCAGCCATCGACGCGGATGTGGTCGGGGAAGCTGACTTCGGTCAGCAGGCCCGCACTGGGCCGGAAATCGGCATGCGGAATTTCGGCATAGAGCCGGACTTCGATAGCCGCACCTTGCGGAGTGAGCGGACCGGCCTTGGCAATCGGGTCCTCGCCGGCGGCCTGGCGGATCATCCATTCGACCAGATCGATGTCGAACACCGCTTCGGTGACGGGATGCTCGACCTGAAGGCGGGTGTTCACTTCGAGGAAGTAAAAGTCCTCGCGGATGGGGTCATAGATGAACTCCACCGTACCGGCCGAAGCGTATTTGACGGCGGAGCCGAGATCGGTCGCGGCCTGGTGCAGCCGCGCGCGCACGGCGTCGGACAGGCCCGGGGCTGGTGTTTCTTCCAATACCTTCTGGTTGCGGCGCTGCAGCGAGCAATCGCGTTCGCCCAGGGCAACCACCCTGCCCTTGCCATCGCCGAAGATCTGCACTTCGACATGGCGCGCCGCGGAGACAAAGCGCTCGATATAGACGCGCGCATCGCCGAAGCTGGCTGTCGCCGTGCGCTGCACGCTGTCGAAGGCGGCGGCGAGCGCGGTCGCGTCGGCGCAGAGCTGCATGCCGATGCCCCCGCCCCCGGCCGTGCTCTTGAGCATGACCGGATAGCCGATGGTTTCGGCGGCGCTGAGGGCTTCGGCGGCGCTGCTCAGCAGGCCGGTGCCCGGCAGCAGCGGCACGCCGCTGGCCTTGGCCAGCTCGCGCGCGGTGTGCTTGAGGCCGAAGGCCTCGATATTGGCCGGCGTCGGGCCGATGAAGGTGATGCCGGCATCGGCGAGGCGCTGGGCGAAGCCGATATTCTCGGACAGAAAGCCATAACCGGGATGCACCGCCTGGGCGCCGGTGGCCTTGCAGGCGGCAATGACGGCATCGACGTCGAGATAGCTGTCGCTGGCCGGAGCGGGGCCGAGGCGGACAGCTTCGTCGGCAAGCTGGACCGCCCGGGTGAAGCGATCGGCATCGGAATAGACGGCCACCGAGGCAATGCCCATGCGGCGCAGCGTCTTGATGATGCGCACGGCGATTTCGCCACGATTGGCGATGAGGACTTTGGTGAACATGGCCTAGCGTTCCCCGCAGGCACGGTCGGCACCCTCCCCCTTGCGGGGAGTGATGGGGATGGGGATGGGGATGGGGATGGGGATGTTTAGGCACGAACCATCGGGGCCAGTCCACAACCCCTCCCAGCCTCCCCCGTCGAGGGGGAGGTGCTGTCCGGTGAATGCGGTGAGATCGAGCAAAATCGCACTCATTCCGCACCACCCGAAATCACCACCAGGATCGGCGTGGGGTTAAAGCCGTTGCAGGGGTTGTTGACCTGGGGGCAGTTGGAGATGACGCAGAGGACGTCCATTTCGGCGACCATTTCGACATGGTCGCCGGGGGCGGACAGGCCGTCGACAATGGTCATCTGGCCGCTCGGCTCGATGGGGACGTTCATGAAGAAGTTGATGTTGGGGACGATGTCGCGCTTGGACATGCCGTGCCTGGTCACCTCCAGCAGGAAGTTATCGCGGCAGGCATGGAGATATCTGGTGTCGTGGCCGAAGCGGACAGTGTTGCTCTCACACGAGCAGGCGCCGGCCGAGGTGTCATGCCGACCACAGGAGTCGGCGGTGACGGTCAGCATCACATTGCCTTCGTTGCTGACGATCTTGGTGCCCAGGCCAACATAGGCATTGCCGTTGACGCGCAAGGTGTCCTGGCCGCTATAGCGCTCGGAGAAGTCGTCGGCCTTGTAGAACAGCGTATCGACGGCCTGCTGGCCTTCGCTGTCGATGATGCGGATAGTCTGGCCCTTGCGGACAAGGCCGGACCAGGGCTTTTCGGCGGGGATGAGATAGTCCATTTTCGCCTCCCCTCAAGCCAGCTGCATGGCGTTGTTTTCAAAGCCGCGCACGGCTTCGGCGGTGGCAGTGCGGCAGAGATCATCCCCGGCAACAGGCGCGCGGAAGCGCGTCACGGTGACGGGCTGCGGCGCATAGTCGGGGCTCGGATCGAGCGGATGCGGGCAATTGGAGAGGGCGATGATCAGGTCCATCTCGGCGCGCAGCTCGACATAGTCGCCGGCGACGCGCAGCTCGTCGCGCCAGATGAAATTGCCTTCAGCATCGACCCGCACGGCCGCGAAGAGGGTCAGCGCCGAAGGGATGTCGCGGCGGTCGAGGCCGAGCTTGCCGGCGACGAGGATGAAATTGTCGCGCGTGTTGCGCTGGTCACCGGCATATCTGGCGGCATTGGAGGCGGCGGTTGAGCCGCCGACCAGCGCGTCATGGGCCGTGGAGGCGGCTTCGGTCACCGAGAAGAGCACCCGGCCCATATCGGTGAACAGCACGCGGCCACGGGCGATGGCGGTGGTCCACTGCACCTTGACGGTATCGGGCAGGTTGAGGCGCTCGGACGGATCGGCGGATGACCAGGCGATCAGCGACACGGCAGAGGGGCCATGGTCCTGCGCGATGCGGATGGTGTCGCCGGCCTTGAGGGTGGTCGACCAGTACCAGCCGCCTGGAATGGTCTCGACATGGATGGGGGCGGCAATCGGCGCGGCGGGAATGGCGCTCGGGCCGGGCAAGGCCCTGGGGGCATTCTGCAGGCCCTTGCGCTGGTGTTCCTCGTAGCGCGCGCGGTCGGCGGCGATCTGATCCGGGGTGCGGCTCATGGATTGTCTCCTTGTGGCGCCGGGTCGTCCTGGCTGAGGCCCAAAGGAATGGCCGGGTCGTCCCGGTCGGGGGCAAAGAGGGATGGCTCGCCAGCGATGCGCGGCGGCCAGATGTCGATGTCGCGGCTAAGCAGCGCGCCGTAACGCTCGCGCTCTTCCGGGCGGTCGCGCGGACGCTCGAAGGCGATGACGCGGGTGCCCAGGGTAAAGGCCTCACGCATGTCATGGGTGACCATGACGACGGTGAGTTCAGTCTCGTGCCACAGCCGCTTCATCAGCACATGGATGTCGGCGCGGATGCCGGGGTCGAGCGCGCCGAAGGGCTCGTCGAGCAGGAGGACCTTGGGCTTCATGATCAGCGCCTGCGCCAAAGCCAGCCGCTGCTGCATGCCGCCGGAAAGCTGGGCGGGATATTTGGTTTCCGAACCAGCCAGGCCCACCTCGGCGATCAGCGCCATGGCTTCGTCCACGGCATTGCGCCGCGCAGCGCCAAAGAGCCGTGCCGCCACGGGGCTCCTGAACTCCTTGCCCAGCAGCACATTGCCCAGCACGGTCAGGTGCGGGAACACCGAATAGCGCTGGAACACCACGCCGCGGTCGGGACCGGGCTCGGCGACGAGCGGCACGCCATCCATGGTGATGGTGCCCTGGGTGGGGGCTTCCTCGCCCAGGAGCAGCTTGAGGAAGGTGGTCTTGCCGCAGCCGGAGGGGCCGACCAGGGCGACGAAGGCGCGCGAGGCAATGGTCAGGCTGATCTTCTCGAGGACGATCTGGTCGCCATATTCCTTCCAGACCTTGTCGAAGACGATGGTGCTCATCAGCGCGCCCCCAGATTGGACCAGGGGAAGACGACGATGCGCAGCCGATCGAGCGCGAAGCTGGTGATGACCGCGAGCAGCGTGATCCAGGCCACATAGGGAAAGATCACATCCATCGAGAGATAGCGGCGGACGAGGAATATGCGGTAGCCAAGGCCGCTGTCGGCCGAAATGGCTTCGGCGGCAATGAGGAACAGCCAGGCTGGGCCCATCTGGAGGCGCAGGCTGGTGATCAGCCGCGGCAGGATTTGCGGCAGCACGACGCGCAAGGCAATCTGCCAGGAGGAGCCGCCCAGCGTCTCGGCCTTGGTGATCTGTTCCTTGGGCAGCTCGATGACGCGCAGGGCCAGGTCGCGGATCATGGCCGGGGCGACGCCGATGACGATCAGGGTGATCTTGGCGGTTTCGCCCAGGCCCAGCACGATGAAGAGGATGGGCAACAGCGCCAGCGGCGGGACCATGGAAATGGTGGCGATGAAGGGCGCGAGCAGCGCCCTGACATAGGGCAGCATGCCGACAAGCATGCCGAAGACCAGAGCGATGAGCGTGGAAATACCCAGCGCCGAGAACAGACGGACGAGGCTCGCCGAGGTATCGGACCACAGGATGAGTTCGCCGGTGCGCGGATCGGGAATGAAGGCCAGGCGGTTGACGGCGTCGACCATGGTCTGCAGTGCCGGCAGCAGCTTGTCGCTGGGATTGTCCGCCAACCGCGCGGCCGAGCCCACGCCATAGGCGATGACCAGCAGCACGAAGGGCGCCAGCATCAGCAGCGTGGCGACGGCCGGCGATGGTTTGGTATTGATCCAGCGCATGGTTTTTGCTCGGACGGTTGGTGACCTTCGAAGCCCCTCATCCGCCCTTCGGGCACCTTCTCCCACGGCGGGGAGAAGGGGATGGAACCGGGAGGCCTCAGGCGGGCCCTTCTCCCCTCGTGGGAGAAGGTGGCGCGTAGCGCCGGATGAGGGGGCTTCAGCGCCCGGTCAGCCGCCATCTGCATGTATTCGGCCGTGAAGCGCAGCTTCACATTGGCGCTGTCGCCCAGCACGGTGCCGTCGGGCAGTTCGATGCCGATGACGTCGGCCGAGGGGGCGCCGCTTCCGAGCAGGCCCTTGTCGAAGAGGAAGGTGCGCACCTTGTCCATGGTGGTGGCGAGATCGGGCGAGGTGGTGAAGGTTACGGCCTCGGCGGCGGTGGGGAAGAGCTTGGTGGCGGCGAGTTGCGCTTCAAAGCCCGCCTGGTCGGTGCCCGAGGCGGCGCCCATGGCCTCGCGCGCGGCGGCGCCTTCGGGCGTATCTGCCGTCATGATCGCCATGGTGTCATACCAGATGCCGACCAGCGCCTTGCCGAAATCGGGATTGGCCTCGAGCACCTCGGTATTGGCGACCATCATGTCGATGATCTCGCCGGGGATCTGGGCGCTGTCGAAGACCTTGGTGGCGTCGGGGAGCGCCAGAATTTCCGAAACCATCGGGTTCCAGGTGACCATGGCGGTGACATCGGCGGTCTGGAAGGCACCGACCATGTCGGGATCGGAGGTATTGACGACGCTGACATCACGCTCGGTCATGCCGACGCTTTCGAGCGCCCGGGCGAGCAGGTAGTGCGACACCGAGAATTCGACGAGGTTGACCGATTGGCCCTTGATCGACGCCAGGTCGCCGGCGCCCTTGAGGATGACCGCGTCATTGCCGGCCGAGAAATCGCCAATGACTACGGCGGTGGTATCGACGCCACCGGCGGAGGGGATGGAGAGGCCATCCATATTGGTCAGCGTCACCGCGTCATAGGCGCCGGCGGTGTATTGATTGATTGATTCCACATAGTCGTTGAACTGGGTGACCTCGATGGTGATGCCATACTGGTCGGCCCATTTCTGGACGATGCCGGCGTCGGCGGCGTAGCCCCAGGGCATCCAGCCGACATAGATCGACCAGGCGACCTTGAAATCGGTCTTGGCCTGGGCCAGCGCCAGGCTGGATGTGCCGGTGGCGAGGGCCATCGAGAGGGCGGCTACGGTTGCAATCCTGGTCAGAAACGTCATCTCAATTCCCCTTTGCGTTCTCACAAAAAGGGATTGGGCAGAAACCATCGCGCCAATCCCTTGGCTATCGAGGTCTCCCGGGCTTTTGTCCCGCCGTGCGTCCGGCCGGATGTCTCCCGGCTGGTGGCAGCTCTCGGACCAGACGCGCCGTGCAGCGCCGGAACCCTAGCTCCTTACTCGGTTCAGAAGGAGCAAGCGGCGTGCCAATTGGAAAAGTGAGTGGAATCAATGGCTTACGGATAGGAAGCTCCAGCACGCCTGCGCAATATCTGAGCAAGGCGATGCGGTTCGGCTAAAATTTGGGCAGGGAGCCGGGACGCGGGCGGTCCGCGAAATCGTGGATTTCGGGGCGCTTTTGCGGTGCGGATGGGCTTGGTTCGCCGTGTTTTTGGTGGGGGGTGTCGATTCTGCAGCTGCCATGTATGCAAGGCGGCGTGGCCTGATCATTTATCAGGCAGACGCGACCGGCACGGCAGCGGGGGCACATGGTGATGATGAGGGGACTGGCTGGGGCGCCAGGATTCGAACCTGGGAATGCCGGTACCAAAAACCGGTGCCTTACCGCTTGGCGACGCCCCAACTGGCGCGGTTCCTACACGGTTTGGAAGTGCTGCGCAACACGACCGCTGACCCCGCAAAAAGCCGCTGCGAGACGCTTGAACGGGATGGCAAGCGCGGCTATAACCCGCCCCATCGCGACGGGCAGCGATCGCATGAAAATGCGGCGCCGCCACCAAACCCCGTGTCGCCTTCCTGACGGAGTATAGCGCAGCCTGGTAGCGCACCTGCTTCGGGAGCAGGGGGTCGAGTGTTCGAATCACTCTACTCCGACCAATCAACCCCGGCGTCTCAGGACGTCGGGGTTTTTTTACACCGACAGGGCTGAAGGAAAACTGCGCTTCCAGCGGCGATGGACCTGCCGCAGGCGTGGCAGCTTGGCGTGCCATTTCGGCCGTTCAGATAAGGCCGGCCAGTACCTGAAAGCAGATGTCCGCCAACCGGCGATCGAGCGGGCGCATCGTAGCGAGATCCACTGGCGGTCGCGACGAGTGTGTGGTTGACTGTCAGAGGCCGAGTCGTGCTCTGGAACCCACGAGACCCAGACTTCCCGCGGGCAAATTTTCATGACTGAAATCGCCGAGCTCGGCAGTCCAGGTTCTCCAACTCCGCTCGAAACCGCCGTCAGGGCTTAGTCGAGCGCGATCACCCGGGTCGAGGCAAGCGTTGCGGCGTCGTCGAAACGCTGCAGCGGGTCGCCGTTGGTGATCAGGACGTCAACATCGGCCATCTGGGTCACGACATGGGGTGCGCGACGCTCGAACTTGTCATCATGGGCGACCAGGATGACTTGCCTGGCATGGGGCAGGATGGAGCGTACCAGATCGACCTCCATCGGATCGAACTCCTGCACCGTGCCCTCGCGGTCGATGGCGCTCGCACCGATGACCGCAATATCGAACTTGAAGCGCTGCCGGCTGTCATCGCCAAGCGTCAGGACCGAGGAGTCCTTGTTGCGGACGTAACCGCCATAGACATAAACGGTGGCGTCGGTCTTGAGCGCACAGGAGTGTGCGACCTCGAGATTGGGGGTGGCGATAAGTACGCCCGGATGACGCGCCAGAATCTCATGGAGGGAATCAAATGTCGTGCCAAGCCCGACAAAGATGGTAGCGCCGGGCAGGAGGAATTCCTCGAGCGCCTGCACCAGCCGGCGCTTCACCGAGAGCTGGCTGGCATGACGTTCGTCATGGGTATGATGGGCGACACCAGGAGAGGCAAAGGCGCCGCCAAACCCCTTTTGCAGCAGTCCCTGCAGCTCAAGGGCACGCAGGTCGCGCCGGATGGTCTGGTAGGTCACGTCGAACCGGGCCGCGAGTTCGGCCACCGATGCTGCGCCATTCGCGCGCACGGCCCCGAGGATGGCTTGGCGGCGGTCACGGGCACGGCCGTTTTCGGCAGGCGTGACGGATGATGCGGAGCGCAAACTCGGAGCGACGTCGCCGCTCATTTCAGCCTCACGCCCAGATAGCTCCGGTCATCAGTGAGCTGCGTATCCGTTGTACCCTTGGTGCTCATATAGCGGCCGATCTTGTGGTAGTCTTCGGTTTCGACCTCCTGGAAAGCCGCTTCCCAGGCCGCCACACCGAATCCCTCGCCCGGTTTGAAGTAACCGTCGGAGAATAGCTCGATCGTTTCCACTTCTGCCAGATCATAGCTGCGGGTTTCGATGAAACGGGGCGGCACCAGGAAGCCGTCAATGCCGCCATAGCCCAGCACCGGCTCGGTGACATTCTGGAAATTGCCCTGGCCATGCGCAATGCCGTGCTGGATAAGGTCCAGCAATTCGTTGTCGGGAACGCCGGGCAGATGGTTGCGACAGGCTTCCAGCACCCGGCCTTCTATGGTGGCCAGCAGGTCCGGGTCCGCAGTGGCACTGCCTTCCGGCTGGTTGTGGGTGCCCTGCCAGGTCAATGACGTGGCGTAGCGATCGCAATCGGCGGTCGAGCTGCCAAGCGCCTCGAAATAGTGCCAGGTTTCCCGGCGCAGTATGGCGGTGACATCGTCGAGCGGCTTGAGCACCTGCAGGGTATCGTGGCCATTGATGCGGATGCCGCTATCACCCACGGCGACGACTTCGAGCCGATCTCCAATCAGCATGGCGGCCATGACGGTGCAGCCACCGCGCAGCTTCCAGTCCGCTTCCACTGCGGCAAGTGCATCGTGGGCGACATAGCCGGCATGAATGGACCTGCCGAGATAGTCGATGAAGTGCTCGCCGCCCTGAAACTGCAGGTCGGGCTGGCTCGGATCGCCCTGCGCGAGCAGGAATATCTCGATGGCACGCTTGACGGTGCGCGAGGCAAATTGGCCTGACAACATGCCGTCATAGCGCGTTCCGTTGCGGTCGGTTACGCCGTCGATGACGGCGTAACCCAGGTTTGGCATGACCACGAGGCTGTCTTCGTTGGTCTCGGGATGGCCGAACTTCTTGCCCAGCGAAAAGGCTTCAAGTTGCCTCATTTGGTCCTGTCTCTAGTCTGGCTGTAGTGAACGGCCCGCTTATTCGCCGATGGCAGTCCGCCATTCTGCGAGAACGGCTTCGGCACCGCCGAAATCGCTCAGTGGCTTGACATCGACCAGGGTGAGGTCGGCCAGGTTCGGCGTGCCGGCAGGACCGGCAACATCGAGACGTACCGAGCGACGGCCGATATCCATGGCCAGCTTTTCCTGGGTGGACTTGGACATGGCCCAGTCGATAAAGGCCTTGCCGCCTTCCGGATTCGGGCTGCCCTTGACGAGGGCGACACCATCCGGCGTTGCGGCAGTGCCGTCGGACAGGTGCACGATGGAGATCGGCGCGCCGCCCTGGACATATTCCAGTGCATTGTCTTCCAGCGTCAGGCCCATCGAAGTTTCGCCATCGGCCACGAAACGCGGAACAGCGCCCGAGGAATCGGCAAACACAAAGTTCTTGGCCATTTCTGCGTATTTGGCCCAGCCTTCGTCACCGAAGACGGTGAGGACGGTCTGTAGCTGCTGCATGGCCGAACCCGAACCATCGGCGCGGGCACTGGCGATCTGGCCAGCCCATTTAGGATCGGCAAGTTCGGCCCAGGTCTTGGGTGCCGTGTCGAGCGGCTGCAAGTCGGTATTGACCGCGAGCACGTAGACCACGGCGGTATAAGGCGTCCAGGCATCGTCCTTGACGAATTGCGGATCGATCTGGTCGGCCTCGGGTGGGGTATAGGGCTCGAGCAGGTCCTTGAGCTCGGTGAGCTGGCTGCCCGAAATGGACCAGATGACGTCGGCGGCGGGAGCGCCGGACTCGGCCTGCACGCGCTTGGCGATGTCACCCGAGCCGAGCTTGACCACCTCGGCCTTGAGGCCGGTTTCCTGCTCGAAAATGGGCAGCAGCGTGTCGACGATGGACGACTTGTGGGCGGTGTAGATCACCACCGATCCGTCCTGGGCAAAGGCGATCGACGACATGCTCGTGGAGCCAATGAGCGCCGCGACAGACAGCGCCAGAAATGTACGTTTGCGAATGACCATCAGAATCCTCCAGTTCGAATATGATCAATTGGGGTCGAAATGATCGTGAACTACGCGAATAAATGTTGCAATACGAAAGTTTGTCGGTGTCATATGTGACGGTTCTGTGACGAAGATGTCTGGGGGATCGGCGTGAGTTACCTAACCGTCAGCAATGCGATGAAGCGTTTTGGGCCCGAGTTCATGGCGCTGAACGGGGTGTCAGTTGCCGTGGAGCGCGGGGAGTTTTTTACCCTGCTGGGCCCCAGCGGCTGCGGCAAGACAACATTGCTGCGCTCGATCGCCGGCTTCAATGACCTGACCTCGGGTGACATCACTCTCGATGGCGCCAACCTGCGCATCGTGCCGCCGCACCAGCGCGATATCGGCATGGTGTTCCAGGACTATGCGGTGTTCCCTCACCTCAGCGTCTTTGAAAATGTTGCTTTCGGGCTCAAGCCGCGCAAAGTGCCGGCCGCCGAGATCAAGACCCGTGTCACGCAGGCGCTCGATGCAGTTCGTCTCGGGGCCATGGCGGATCGTCTGCCGGCGGCCATGTCCGGCGGGCAGCAGCAGCGCATCGGGCTCGCCCGCGCCATGGTTATCAAGCCGCGCCTGTTGCTGATGGATGAGCCGCTGTCCAACCTCGATGCAAAGCTGCGCATCGAGCTGCGAGAGGAAATCCGCGATATCCAGAAGCAGGTCGATATTGCGACCATCTATGTGACGCATGACCAGGAAGAGGCGCTGGCCATTTCCGACCGCATCTGCGTGATGAACGCCGGCCGGATCGAACAGGTCGGCACGCCGCCCGAAATCTATGGCGATCCGCAGACCCGCTTCGTCGCCGAGTTCGTCGGGACCCTCAATACGTTCGCGCCGGGAGCGGCCCTTGATGCCATGCTGAGCCAGTTGGGCCTGAGCCTGCCGGGAGCAACGGCGTGGACCGCGCGTCCGGAGCGGCTAGGGCTGGCGGCGCGCGGCGGCGACACTGGTGGCGCTGCGACGCTTGAGGGCACCATCGCCAAATTCACCTATCTGGGTCGCGAAGCGCATGTGCAGGTGGAAACACCGGCGGGCCTTGTGGTCGTGCAAATTGCCAATCCGGGCATGACCCTGACACACCAGCCGGGCGAGCAGGTGAGTGTACTGGTGCCGCGCGAGGCGCTTATGGCCTTTGGCGCCGACAACATCCGTATCGGAGGGTGAGCGCCATGCCGCGCCTCAACTTCTGGACCGTGGTGATGATCCTCACCTGGCTGATGCTGTTCGTGCTGCTGTTTATCCCGGTCGGCTCTGTTCTGACGGCCAGCTTCTACGACCAGCAGGGCAATGCCACGATCGCCAACTACCTCAAATTCCTCGGCGAACCGCGATTTCACCAGGCGTTCTTCAATACTCTGGTTGTCGGTTTCGGCGGGCTGTTTGGCGCGCTGCTGCTGGGCTCCATCATGGCTTTCTGCGTGTCGCGCTTCGTCATACGCGGCGGCAAGTTCGTGTCGCTGCTGGCCATTCTCGCTTTGGTATCGCCGCCGTTTATCGGCGCCTATTCGTGGATCGTGCTGTTCGGTGCCGGTGGCGTGGTGCGCGGGTTTCTGCGCGACATGGGCATCAACATGCCGCCTATCTATGGCGTGGGCGGCATTCTCATCGTCTTCTCGCTCAAGTTCTATCCATACGTCTACCTGATGGTCTCGGGGGCGCTGAGCAATGTGAACCGCTCGCTCGAAGAGGCCGCCGAGGGCCTGGGGCTGACGCCCTGGCAGCGGACGATGAAGATCTCGTTCCCCATGGTGTTTCCAGCACTCACCGCCGGCGGCCTGCTGGCGCTGATCCAGGCCATTGCCGATTTCGGCACGCCGCGCCTGCTCGGACGTGGCTATAATGTGCTGGCGACCGAAGCCTTCACGCTCTATTCGGCCGAAGTGGGCTCCAACATGTCGATGGCCACCACGATCAGCGTCGTGCTGATCCTGGTATCGATGGTCTTCGTCATGCTGCAGCGCTACGTGTCGCGCCGGAACGTCTACCACGGCAACATGATCAACAAGCCGCTCCGTATCCAGCTCAAGGGCTGGCGGAATGTGCTGGCCCATTTTGCCGTCTACTTCATCGGCCTGTGCGGCGCGCTGCCGGTCATTATCTCGGTCATCTATTCCTTCCGCAAGACCAGCGGCCCCGTGTTCCAGGATGGCTTTGCGCTGCAGAGCTATGAGCGCATCCTGTTTGGACTGGGCGATGTGGTGCGCAATTCGCTGACCTTTTCGATGGCGGCAGTAGCGCTGATCGTGATCGTGGGTACGGTGGTTGGCGTGCTGGTCGCCCGGCGCACCAACTTCAACACGGCGCTGCTCGATGGCGCATTCATGGTGCCCTATGTCATGCCGGGCATCGTCATCGGCATTGCCTTCATCGCCGCCTTCAATACCGGCCCGATCGTGCTGACCGGCACGGCGACCATCATCATCCTGTCGATCTTCATCCGGCGCCTGCCCTACACGGTGCGCACCACGGCATCGTCGCTGCGACAGATTTCGCCCAGCATGGAAGAGGCGGCAATCTCACTGGGCTACAGCCCGTTCCAGGCGTTCCTGCGCATCACCGTGCCGCTGATCGTGCCGGGCATCATCGCGGGCGGCATGCTGAGCTTTGTTACGGCAATCAACGAGCTATCGTCGTCGCTGGTGCTCTATGTCGGGAGCACCATGACCATGCCGGTGCGCATCTACCTGCTGATCCTCGACGGCGATTTCGGGGTGGCCGCGGCGCTCTCGACCATCCTGCTGCTGCTCAGCGGCTGCGCAGTCTACATCGCCTTCCGCTTCATGGGCCGCAACGAGCAGGCTTTGTTGTGAGGAGCCCATTCAACCATTCAAGACGAACAGTCCAAATCCGGAGGAACGCCATGCCTAGCCTGACCAAGATTACCGCTACCGCCTTTTTCGCTACCGCCGTGTCGCTTGTCGCCCTTGCCAGTGCGCAGGGCCAGGAGATTTCCGGCACGACGCTGGTGGTCTATACGCCCAACGAGGAAGGCATGTTGCAGAGCCTGATCCCGGTGTTTGAAGAAAGCACGGGCGTAACCGTCCAGCTCATCACCGCCGGCACGGGCGAGCTCTATTCGCGTATCCGCAGCGAAGCGGGCAATCCGCAGGGCGACGTGATGTTTGGTGGCGGGGCTGCCCAGGCCGCCGTCAATGCCGAGCTCTGGCAGGAATATGTCTCGCCAGAAGATGCCGGCATGGTCGAAGCGGGCAAGAACACCACGGGTGCCTTCACGCCATACCAGGCGGACGGCTCTAACCTGCTGGTCAATACCGAGGCATTGGCCGAAGCCGGCATAGAGATCACCAGCTATGCCGATCTGCTGCAGCCTGAGCTCAAGGGCAAGATCGCCTATGGCGACCCCACCGGATCGTCCTCGGCCTTTGCCCAGCTCACCAACATGCTCAAGGCTGTTGGCGGCGATTATGAAGCGCAGGCCGGCTGGGACTATGTCACCGCGCTGGTCGAGCAGCTCGATGGCATCTCGATCGGCTCGTCCAGCCAGGTGGCGGCAGACGTTGCCAATGGCGAATATATCGTCGGCCTGACCTATGAGCCGCTGTCGCTGAACTTCGTGCTGAGCGGCTCTCCGGTCGAGATTGTCTATCCTGCCGAAGGCGCGGCCTTCCTGCCTGCAACGGTCCAGATCATCAAGGGTGGACCCAACCAGCCGGCAGCCGAAGCCTTTATCGACTTCGTCATATCCGAAGAGGGCCAGACGATCATCGCCGAACAGACCGCCGGTCGTCCGCTGCGCGAAGGCATAGTCAAGCCAGGCCTGCCTGCGCTGGCCGACATCCCGACCGTGCAGGAAGACGGCGCCTATGTCGCTGCAAACCGCGAAGCGATCGTCGAGAAGTATCGGGCGATCCTCGAGGCCCGTTCCTGATCGTGACAACCGACCAAACTGGAGAAGCGCTATGACCCGTATAGCGCTTCAGGCGCTCCGCAAGGAATATGCCGGGCAGGTTGCCATCCTCGATCTTACCCTCGAGATCGAGGATGGTGAGTTTTTTACCCTGCTCGGGCCTTCGGGCTGCGGCAAGACCACGCTGTTGCGCATGATCGCCGGCTTCAATTCCATTGAAGCCGGAACGATCTCTTTCGATGGCACGGTCATCAATGACCGCCCGGCCTCGGAGCGCAATATCGGCATGGTGTTCCAGAACTATGCGCTCTTTCCGCAGATGACCGCGGCAAAAAACGTCGGCTTTGGCCTGCAAACACACAAGATCGCGCGGGCCGAGGCCGAGCGCCGTGTTGCCGAAGCGCTCGAGTCGGTGCGCATGGGGCACCTCAAGGATCGCCTGCCCGGTCAGATGTCGGGTGGCCAGCAGCAACGCGTCGCCCTGGCGCGTGCGCTGGTGATCCAGCCGGCGCTGTTGCTGATGGATGAACCGCTGTCCAATCTTGACGCCAAGCTGCGCGTCGAAATGCGCGACACGATCCGCCAGGCGCAGCGCGATGCCGGCATCACCACGGTCTATGTCACCCATGACCAGGAAGAGGCCATGGCCGTTTCCGACCGGATCGCGGTGATGAATCTGGGTGTCGTGCAGCAGGTCGGCACCCCTGCCGAGATTTATCGCCGCCCCGCCAATCGTTTCGTGGCCGAATTCATCGGCAAGACCAATCTGCTCGAACGCGACCTCGTCCGGCAGGATGGCAGGGCACTGATTGACCTGGGCAGCGGTCAGCTTATCGACGTGGCGGACATGATCAATCCATCAGCCAGCGGCCGGGTACAGGTCTCGGTGCGCCCGGAGGCCGTCAAGGCCGCAAGCACCGGCCTGGCCGCCGAAGTCGTGGATGAAACCTTCCTCGGGTCACACTCCCAGGTCCGGGCGCAGCTGGTCAGCGGCGATATCGTCGAGTTCCTCGAATTCTCGCAACGTTCCGTCCTGTGGCAGCGCGGTGAAAAGGTGTTCCTCCATGTCGATACGAACCTCCTGACCTTTTTTGATGCGGCGAGCGGCGTGTCGATCATGGCGGGAGCAGCGGTTTGAAAATCGGTGGCAAACCCGTTGATGGATGGACCTCGATCGCACTGCTGCTGACGGGCGGCTATCTCTTCATGGTGGTCTGGCCACTGGTCACGGTGCTGTTGGCCAGCGTCACCAATGGCGAGGGCTTTTCGCTCGATGGCTTCGCGACATTTTTCTCGTCGCGGCTCTATTACGGCACGCTGCTCAACAGCCTCCTCGTGACGATCTGCGTGACGGTGCTGGCTTTCGTCATCGCCTTCCCGCTCGCCTATTTCATGACGCTGTTCCGCATTCCTGGCACGCGCACGATCCAGGTGCTGATCCTCGCCTCGATGATGTCACCACCCTTTATCGGCGCCTATTCGTGGATCCTGATGCTGGGCAATAACGGGCTCATTACCCGCTGGTTCAAAGATGTCGGGCTCGAAGTCCCCAGCATCTATGGCTTTACCGGCATCGTGCTGGTGCTGACGCTACAACTGGTGCCGCTGATCTTCACCTACCTGATGGGCGCCTGGCGCACCATCGACGTCTCGCTGCTCGAGGCGGCGGAAAGCATGGGCATGACCGGCTGGCGCCGGGCCCTCAAGGTCATCATGCCCTTGCTGCTGCCCACGATCCTGGGCGGAAGCCTGTTGGTCTTCGTGCGCGCCTTTGCCGACTTCGGTACGCCCATGCTGATCGGGCAAGGATTCCGCACGATTCCGGTGTTGATCTACAGCTCCTTTGTTGGAGAAGTCAGTGTCGACCGCAGCTTTGCCGCCGCCGTGGCGGTGATCGTCATTGCGGTGACGCTGGGCGTGTTCCTGGTACAAAAATTCATCGTCGATCGCCGCACCTTCTCGATGACGGCGATGCGGCCGATCGAACCCAGCCCCCTTACCGGATGGAAAGGCTGGGGCGTCTACGCCTATGTCTATGGCTTCCTGGTGCTGGCCCTGGCGCCGCTCGTCGTCGTGGTGGTCAGCTCGTTCCGCAACACGCTTTATGGCCAGTTCGTCGACGGATTCTCGTTCCGCAACTACCTCACGGCGCAGCGCGACATCATTCGCTACATCACCAACACCTTCAGCATCGGCCTGACGGCGCTGGTACTGCTGGTCATCGTGGCGGTGCTGGTGTCCTATCTTACGGTTCGCCGCAAGGGCGCGCTGACAGGGGCGCTCGATACCATGACCATGGTGCCCTATGTGGTGCCCGGGCTGATCATCGGCATCGCGCTGATCACCGCCTTCAGCCAGCCGCCGCTGGTGTTGACGGGAACATTTGCGGTCATGGTGCTGGCCCTGGCCATCCGTCGGCTGCCCTATTCGGTACGCTCCACAACAGCGCTGATGTATCAGTTCAGCCCCAGTATCGAGGAAGCGGCTGTGAGCCTGGGGGCGTCCAAGTTCCGCACGCTGGTGCAGGTCATCGTGCCGGCACTGGCACCCGGCATCGTATCGGGCGCGGTGCTGAGCTGGGTCACCATCATCACCGAACTCAGCACGACGCTGTTTCTCTATAACACGTCGACCCAGACGCTTTCGCTTGGCATCTATGCTCAGGTCATCCGTGGGCAGTTGGGAACGGCCGCAGCGCTATCCACCATCCTGCTCATCCTGACCATGCTGTCCTTGTTCCTGCTGATGCGCCTGTCCGGCGGCAGCAGAGAGATCCGCCTTTGATTGCTACGACCGACCGTGGAGATCGGCCGGTCGTAGCGAGGGCCCAGGCTGCTGAAGATGTCAGCGAATTTCTGACAGGTTGGACACGTCGCACCGCCCAGTCAATGCGAGGCCATCTAGTGTGTGGCGCCGATCTGCGCGGAAATATGCGCGAGCTTGTCCGGGTTCCGGATCTTGTAGATGGCGGTGACAAGACCTTCCTCGATCTCGAACGAGGTTGTCTGCAATGTGCCGTTATACAGGCTGACATAGCCCGGCAGACCGTCGATCCAGACCCGTCTCACCAGGCTCTCGGTATCGCCGTACTTCCGGAAGAGCCCCTCGTAGAGACGGAGTGCCTTGTCGAGGCCAACAATGGCGTTCGGGAAGGCCAGCACCTTGCCGCCACCATCCGAAACGATCCTGACCCCTTCGGCAAGGATCGTCCGGAGCGTGCCGATATCGCCCGTCCTTGTCGCGTCGAGGAAGGCCAGGGCGATCCGCTCGCCATCGTCGCGGGCAACAGGATAGCGAGGCTTGTCGGCCTGCACGTTGCGGCGGGCGCGGGATGCCAGTTGCCGCACGGTCACGACATCGCGGTCGAGCGTCGCGGCGATCTCGTCCATCGGCGTGTCAAACACATCGTGCAGCAGGAAGGCGGCGCGTTCGAGCGGCGACAGCCGCTCCAATGCCAGCATGAGCGTCAGGGTGAGATTGTCGGCCCTCAGATCGTCGTCTGGCTCGGGCAGCGGGTCCGGCAACCAGCTGCCGATATACGTCTCGCGCTGGGCGCGGGCCGACTTCATGGCGTCGAGGCATAGCCGGGTGACGATACGGGTCAGAAACGCCGGCGCATTCTGAACTTCGGACACGTCCGCGCGCTGCCAGCGCAGCCAGGCGTCCTGCACGACGTCCTGTGCCTCGGCGACCGAACTCAGCATCCGGTAGGCGAGGCGCAGCAGCCGTGGTCGCTGCGCCTCGAACAGGCGAGTTGCTTCAGGCAGCCTGCCCATTGCTTTCCTCGGGTGGATGGACGGCGCGGAGACCCACCTGCAGCCTGTTCCACAGGTTGATCGCGCCAATTGCCAGGGTCAGGTAGACCCTTTCCGTTTCGTCGAAGGAGGCCTCTACGAGCTCATAGTCTGTGTCGGACGCTCCGTTGCGGGCGACGTCGGTCAGCGCTTCCGTCCAGGCGAGCGCGGCGCGCTCGCGCGCCGAGTACAAGGTGGATTCACGCCACGCGTCGAGCAGGTAGATGCGCATCTCGGTCTCGCCGTCTGCTCGGGCGGCGGTGGCATGCATATGCAGGCAGAAGGCGCAGCCATTTATTTGCGAGGCGCGCAGCTTGACGAGGTGCAAGAGTGTCTTGTCCAGGTTCCCTGCAATGGCTGCCTCAACGGCATACATGCCCTTGATCCCTGCAGTGGCCTTGGAAAACGGGTCGACAATTCGCGGTATCATCATGATCTCCAGTGTAAAACTTCTCAGACTTTGAGGCCAGCGAGGCCTTCGGCTGCCATGGCAGCAGCTACGGCGGGCCGCTCGCGCATCTTCGTGCGCAGTTCGGCCATCGGTTCGGGAACCTCCACGTCGAAGCGCTCGGCCCACAGCAGCATGACGAACAGGTAGAAGTCGGCGACCGTCGGGTCCTTGCCGAACAGGAAAGTGCCCTTCATGCCCGCCGAGAGCAGGACCAAGAGGCCGGTCACCGTCTCATTGGCCTGCGCGCGTTCGCGCTCGGAGCCGCCATGCCACATGGGCTTGAAGGCCCGATGCAGTTCGGTGGAGATCGTCGCGAGCGCTTCGAGCATTCGGGTGCGGCCCAGCGCGCCGGCAGGCGCAAGCTGTGGATGGAGCGCTGCCAGATGGTCGAGCACGGCGATGTTCTCTGTCAGCAACTGGCCGTCCGCAAGGATCAGCGCCGGAACATAACCCTTGGCACTGATGGTCCTGAAGTCGACGCCGCTCTCGTTGGTGTGAGTGCGGATATCAACGCGCTCGATGTCGAAAGGTGCACCCGCTTCGTGCAGGGCGATGTGGTCGGCGAGGCTACAGGCGCCCGGCGCGTAGTAGAGCTTCAACCGGCTCATGTACGCAGGTCTCCGCGACCAAGGAAGGCGTCGAACGTGGTCGCGCCAAACCTGGCCTTGCCCGCAGGCACGAGCGAGGTCTCTTCAAGCACGACGCCGAAATAGGGCGATGCAGGATCGGTGACGACCACCCGCGGATCCTGCGCGGCCGACAGAAAGCGCGCGACCATGCGGTCCATCGGTTCGCGGTCTGGCCCGGCGATCTCGACCAGCCCGTTAACCGGAGCGCCCAGCGCGATGTCGGCTACCGCTTCGGCTACGTCGTCGGAGATGATCGGCTGGATCAGCGCCGACGACAGCCGGACCTCGTTGCCCTGGGTCCCTGCGCGGGCGATGGCGCCCATGAATTCGAAGAACTGCGTGGAGTGAATGATCGTATAGGGCGTGCCGGAGGCTTCGATCAGTTCTTCCTGCGCCTGCTTGGCGCGGAAGTAGCCGCTGTCCTGCAGCCTCGCGGTGCCCACAACTGACAGAGCCAAGTGGTGGACGACGCCTGCCTTCTTCTCTGCGGCAAGCAAGTTGCGGCCCGAGGTCTGGAAGAACTCCATTGCAGGCTCATCCTCGAAGGAGGGCGAGTTGGCGAGGTCGATGACAACCGAGGTTCCTTCAAGGGCTGCGTCCAGTCCTTCACCCGTGATCGTATCCACCCCTGTCGAGGGCGCGGCAGCGAATGCCTCATGAGCGCGCTCGCGCAGTTTCGCGACGGTTTTCGACCCGATCAGGCCGGTTCCGCCAATGACGACGATCTTCATGTTCGTGGCTCCTGTGGGATGCTTCACGAACAAGACGAGATGGCGTGCGCCAACGTGACATCAAACCGGAATTATTCTCCGACTGAGCAGAAGCGGCCAAGGTCGCCTGCCGAACTGCCTGGTAAGGAGACGTACCGGTGTGCCTGCTGGAAGCGAACGCCAAAGACACTTTGGGGCAATTAGCTGAGACGGCGGTGACGGTCACGGTCAGGGTTGTGGAGCGAGCGCACACGTTCCGTCCATGACGTTTTCACAAGTGGAGGCTCAACAGCTGGCCTCAAGCGGGAGCTCGCTGCTCGTTTTCGTTCCGAAGTTCCCTGCACTCGAGCTGTTCTGAACTCCGGCGTGGCGCCGCGCTATGGCAGTCACATTCCGCAGGTCGGAATCGGCGCGCCGCGCAATAGTCCGGCCTCCGCCTTGCCGATACATGGGCGGCGCCAGAGCAAAGGATCGAGTTGATGCAAGCGCAACGCAATTGCCCGCCCCCGCACCCCAGCCCGTCGCGTCCCGCCCTGAAACTGCCGGACGGGGCCTGTGACACGCATTGCCATGTCTTCGGACCCGCTGCGAAATACCCCTTCAGCCAGGCGCGCGCCTACACCCCCGAGGACGCCCCCGTTGAGCGCCTCCAGGCACTGCACGACCTGCTGGGCATTTCGAAAGCCGTCTATGTCCAGGCCAGCTGCCATGGCTTCGACAACAGCGCCATGCTGGACGCCATCGCGCTGAACCCGGCTGACCGGCGCGGCGTCTGCATTGTACCGGCTGACATCGACCAGGCCGCATTGGTCCAACTCGACCGGCGCGGCGTGCGCGGCGCCCGGCTGAATTTCATGGCGAGGCTCTCGGCGGCCCCTGACCGGGACGCCGCCACACAGCTGGCCAAGCGCATTGCCGCCCTGGGCTGGCACCTTGTCGTACATTTCGATCCCGAGGTGCTGCCGGATCTGTCGAGCTGGCTGGGTGCCCTGCCCCTGCCCGTCGTCATAGACCATATGGGGCGCCTGTCGGCGTCGGACGCCGACGGACCGGAAATGAAGATCCTTCTTCGCCTGCTCGAAAAAGACAACGTCTGGTGCAAGATATCGGGGGCCGAACGGAACTCACTCACCGGTGCGCCCTGGCACGACGTTTTGCCCATCGCTCACGGCATCCTCGACGTCGCTCCGCACAGGGTATTGTGGGGAACCGACTGGCCCCATCCGGTTCTGGACCGGGAGATGCCTGATGATGGCAAACTCGTGGATCTGATTTCCAACCTCATTCCCGATGCTCAGATGCAGCAGGTGCTCGTGGACAATCCGAAACGCCTCTATGGCTTTGCATGACCGCCTCGGCAGCGGATGGGCAGCAGCAGGCGTACAGGCGGTCAATCAAGCGTTCCGCCAGCCGAAATCCGCTGCACTCTGCAATGCGGTCGCCCTGCCCGCCTGCCATGAGTTCCCCAGTTTTTGCCAACCAGGCTTCGGGAGGAGCAGCATGAAAAAACTATTGGGGGTTGTCAGTGGGATACTGGCGTCTGTTGTCATGGTCGGGTCGCCGGCCCTGGCCCAGGAAGAATACCCCGTGGACACGGTAACGGTCATCGTGCCCTACGCGGCCGGGGGAGCCGCTGACCTTGTGGGCCGGATCGTGGCCGAGGAACTGTCCAAGCGTTTCGCCGCAAACTTCATCGTCGAAAATGTCGGCGGCGGTGGCGGCACGATCGGTGCCGAGCGAGCAGCACGCGCCGCGCCCGATGGCGCAACACTGCTGCTCGCGGGCAATGCCATCATCACCACTTCGCCGCATCTGTCCGAGGTCGGCTTTGACCCACTCAATGACCTGGTTGCCATTGCAAATGTCAGCGAAGCCCCACGCATGCTTGCGGCAACGAAAGAAATCGCCGAGCTGAGCAATTTCGAGTCGTTTGTTGCCTACGCCAAGGACCATCCAGGCGAGCTGAACTATGGCTCGGTCGGCGTCGGTTCCACCGGCCATATTGCGATCGCCGACCTGCTGGCGTCGGCTGGTATCGAGGCCACCCACATCCCCTATTCGGGCGCGAGTGAAGTAGTGCAGGCCGTGCTGTCCGGCGACGTCCATTTCATGCTGGAGGCATCCACCATCGGTCAGGTCAGGCAGGGCACAATGACACCGCTGGCGCTGCCAGGCGCTGAGCGCATGGCAGAATTTCCCGATGTCCCGGGCCTGGCCGAATTGGGCTACCCCGATGTCCGCGGGACGGGACGTCAAATGCTGATGGCGCCCGCGGGAACCCCGCCGGACCTGTTGGCGCGGGTCGAGCTCGCGCTCAATGCCGCAATCCAGGATCCGGAGGTACAGGACAAGTTTGCGCGCATCGATATCACGCCGAAATTCATGACGATGCTCGAGACGAATGAGGCTCTGCAGCAGGAATACCATCACTACGATGGCCTGTTGGCCGAGATGGGTCTGAAGTAGCCCACCAGATCACTGCAACTCCGGGACGCTGGGCCCAGCAGTTTCATCACGCGTAAATGTGGCGACGGTCCGGTAATCCGGGCCGTCTCTTTTTGACGACACTCCCATAGCCCGCCGAATGCGCGCCGGATGACGGGTATGCGCCGCGGGCGTTCGGAAAATTCTCGCCACTTGCCGACACCATAAGGCGGTGTGAAGAGTTCCGGTCTTGGCCGTGACGGGTGGCGGCGCGGCTTATGGAGTGAGGTTATACAGATGGTGCCCAATCTCAAGGACAGCGGGCTGGTGCGGCAGGCGGCCTATATCGGCGGCGAATGGATCGAGGCGGCGGGTGGCAAGACCATCGCGGTGACCAATCCGGCCACGGGCGAGGTCATCGGCCAGGTGCCTGATCTCGATGCGTCGGCCACGCGCCGCGCCATCGAGGCGGCCGAGGCAGCGCAGAAAGACTGGGCGGCCCGCACCGCCAAGCAGCGCTCCGACCTGTTGCGCGCCTGGTTCGACCTGATGATCGCCCATCGCGACGATCTGGCATCGATCCTGACGGCGGAACAGGGCAAGCCGCTGGCCGAGGCGCGCGGCGAGATCACCTACGGTGCCAGCTTCATCGAATGGTTTGCCGAGGAAGCGCGCCGCATCAATGGCGACATCATTCCCGGCCACCAGAAGGACAAGCGCATCATGGTGCTGAAACAGGCCATTGGCGTCGTGGCCGCGATCACCCCGTGGAATTTCCCCAATGCCATGATCACCCGCAAGGTGGGGCCGGCCCTGGCGGCCGGCTGCGCCATGGTGCTCAAGCCGGCCAGCCAGACGCCGTTCTCGGCTATTGCCCTGGCAGTGCTGGCCGAGCGCGCGGGGCTGCCGGCGGGGCTGTTCAGCGTCATCACCGGCTCGGCCCGTGCCATTGGCGGCGAGATGACCAGCAACCCGCTGGTGCGCAAACTGACCTTTACCGGCTCGACCGAGGTCGGCGCCGAGCTCTACCGGCAATGCGCCCCCACGATCAAGAAACTGAGTCTCGAACTGGGCGGCAATGCGCCCTTCATCGTCTTCGACGACGCCGATCTCGACGCGGCGGTCGACGGCGCACTGATCGCCAAGTTCCGCAACAATGGCCAGACCTGCGTCTGCGCCAATCGACTCTATGTGCAGGACGCCGTCTACGACGCCTTTGCCGAAAAGCTGGCCAAGGCCGTGTCCGGCCTGCGCACCGGCAATGGCTTTGACGAAGGCGTGGTGCTGGGGCCGCTGATTGACGACAAGGCCGTCGCCAAGGTCGAGGAACACATCGCGGACGCGCTCAGCAAGGGGGGTGCCATTGCCCTGGGTGGCAAGCGCCACGCCCTGGGCGGCACCTTCTTCGAGCCGACCGTGCTGACCGGGATGACCGCGGACATGGCCGTCGCGCGGGAGGAGACGTTCGGCCCGGTGGCGCCGCTGTTCCGGTTCAGCGACGAAGCCGATGTGATCGCACAGGCCAATGATACGGAGTTTGGTCTGGCCTCCTACTTCTATGCCCGCGACCTGTCGCGCGTCTGGCGCGTCGCGGAAGCGCTCGAATATGGCATGGTCGGGGTCAATACCGGCCTGATCTCCACCGCCGAGGCGCCATTCGGCGGTATCAAGTCATCGGGCCTCGGCCGCGAAGGCTCGCGCTACGGCATCGAGGAATTCATCGAGCTCAAATATGTCTGCCTGGGCGGCATAGGCGCCTGATCAGGCGCGGGGTCTGGCCTGGCGAGGTGCAGCCGTGCGACTCTTTCCGGCCACCCAGATATGGTGGCGCTCGCCGCCACTGGCGCCACGGGCGCGGACCCGGGCTTCCTCGACGTCAAACCCCGCCATGGCCAGCCGCTTGGTGAAGGGGGCGCTGGTATGGGATGACCAGACGGCCAGCACGCCGCCATCACGCAGCGCCCGCAGGGTGCGGCGCAATCCGGCGACGGTATAGAGCTGGTCATTGGCGTCGCGGGTCAGCCCCTCGGGGCCGTTGTCGACATCGAGCAGGATGGCGTCATAGAGCTTTTCCCCGTGTAGCAGGGCACCAACATCGGCCTCGCGGATCGTCACGCGCGGGTCGGAGAGGCTCGTCCCAAATACCTCGGCCATGGGGCCGCGCGCCCAGGCGACCACGGCGGGCACCAGTTCGGCGACCGTGACCTTTGCCTCGGCCGGCAGGATGGCCAGGGCGGCGCGGAGCGTGAAGCCCATGCCGAGGCCCCCGATCAGCATATGGGGCTGTTTCTGCTGGCTGATGCGCGCAAAGGCCAGGCTCGCCAGCGCCTCTTCGGAGCCGCTCATGCGGCTGTTCATCAACGAGGTCGAGCCGGCCATGATGGAGAATTCGCTGCCGCGCTTCATCAGGCGCAGCGTGCCTTCGCCGCCGGGCACGGTGGCCGTGTCGAGCAATTGCCAGGGATTGACCGCCATGCTGTCTCGCAAAAAAGAAAGCCGGCCGATTGGGCCGGCTTTCGGGAATAGACCGGAAGGAAGCGGTTTAGCGCTTGGCGAAGAGGTTCCAGGCGCCGGTCACCGTCAGTGCGGCCAGGGCCATCTTGAGGATGTCCCAGACGATGAAGGGCTGCACGGCCTTGGCAAAGGCGGAGGCGACGACATTGGACTGGTCGATCCAGCCAGCCTGGCCGGCCATGACCAGCAGCCAGGCAAAGCCCAGTACGAAGAGCACGGCATCGCCCACCAGCATGGCAGCAAACAGGGTCAGCGGCTTGCCCGAGGCGCCGCGATCGGCGGCATAGCCGACAATGGCAGCCAGACCCAGGAAGCCGATGAGGAAGCCGCCCGTCGGGCCGGCGAGATAGGCAAGGCCGCCGCCGGTGGCGAAGACCGGCAGGCCGAAAGCGCCTTCGAGCAGGTAGAGCGCCACCGTGGCAACGCCGATGCGCATGCCGAAAGCAGCGGCCAGCGCGGCAATGGCAAAGCCCTGCAGCGTCACCGGCACGGGCCAGACCGGCACGTTGATCTTGGCGCAGATGGTGATGAGCAGCGTGCCGAGCACGACCGTCGCGATGTTGGCCGCCAGTTTGGCAGCGTCGCCCTTGGGCTGGAATACGCCGAGGAGCGTGTTGGGCGTGGTCAAAGTCACGGCCATTTCATACCTTCCATGCTTGTCTGAACCGGCGTCCCCTCCCGGGCCGCACTGTCATTCAGGTATCGACTTCTTAGTCTCTCGGCAAAGTGAGTGCAATGGCATCGCCCGCCCCCGCCCTGTCCTTCGACCGGACCTTCCTACCACAGACCGGCGAGCCGGTCGTGCTGGCGGAAGGTATTACCCGCATCACCGCGCCCAATGCGAGTGCCTATACGTTCACCGGAACCAACAGCTTTCTACTGGGGCACGAGCGCCTTGCGCTGGTCGATCCGGGCCCGGACGACGCGGCCCACATGGCCGCCCTGCTGCGTGCCATTGCCGGAAGGCCGGTCGCGGCCATCATCCTGACGCATACCCACCGCGACCACAGCGCATTGGCGGCCAGGCTGGGACGGACGCTGGATGCGCCGCTCTGGTTCGGCGGCCGGCATCGGCTGTCGCGACCGCTGCGGCGATTCGAGCGCAATCCGATCCGCCGCTCCTGCGACTGGGACCTGGTGCCCGACCGCACGCTGGTCGATGGGGAATCCATCACGGCCGGCGATTTGGCGGCCAGCGTCCACAGCACGCCGGGCCATTGCGCCAATCACCTGGCCTTCGCGATCGGGTCCGACCTGCTGAGCGGCGATCATGTGATGGGCTGGAATTCGACGCTGGTCTCGGTCCCCGATGGTTCGATGGCCGATTATTTCGCATCGCTGGACAAGGTCATCGCCCTGCCCCAGCACCGCTACCTGCCGGCGCATGGCGGGCCGATTGCCGATGGCCGGGCCTATGCCACCGCCTTGCGGGCGCATCGCCAGCTGCGCAATGGGCAGGTGATTGCGGCAGTCGAGGCCGGCGCCAGCAGTATCGCGGCTCTGGTGGCGGCCATCTATCCCGACCAGCCGCTGCCGGTGCGGCTGGCTGCCCGCATGACCATTACCGCCCATGTCGAATATCTCGAAAGCCTGGGGCAGCTGACCGTCCGTCGTGGCCCGTTCGGCACGCGGATCATGAAGTAGGGCAGTTCTTCACCTCTCCCTCGAGGGAGAGGTCAGAAAGCCTATTCAGCCGTCGGCACATCCGGGGAGACGTCGTCTTCCGGGACCGTCTCGAGCGGCTGGTTGGCGCTGGGATTGTCGCGCAGCAGGGTGGTGACGGCATCGTCGAGCGCAGCGAGAAAGGTCTCGATGCGACGCCCATTCGAGCCGAAATCGTGCTGGGCATTGAGCGAGGCGGACCGCATGTCCACGACGGCGTCGGTATCGCTGCCGGTCACCCGGATCACCACTTCCTCGCGCCATCCGGCCAGGGTCATGACCTGGGCATTGAGCTGGCCGACGTCGACGCCGGTGCCCGGCTCGCGCAGCAGCCGGATCTCCCAGCCCCAGCCTTCGACCAGATCGCGCACCACCGCAAAGGTCGGCACGAGGCCAAGCGGATAGAGGCGGCGTTCGACATTGGGGAATTCCACCGCCAGTTCAGGGGCGGTCAGCGTCTTGGGTGGCGGCATCATGGCCGTGCCGGGCTCGAAGACCAGCGGCATCGATCCGCGATCGGCCGTCGCGATATCGGTCACCGCCGGGTAACGCAGCATCAGGCTGGCATACCAGCCGAAGGGCACGAGACTGATCAGCCCGAACAGCAGGCCGGCCAGCGCCCTGCCCCAGCCCTGATCGCCGGTCTGCCACAGCCGCGCCAGCGCGATCAGCCCGATCAGCACGGCCAGCAACGCCACAAGGCCGGATGCCAGCGCCGCCACGACAAACACATCGCTGGTGATGAGGCGCAGCCGGTGCAGCAGCAGCGAGATGACGACGAGCGGCACCGCGACGCTGCCCAGCCGGCGCGCCCAGATGGCCCATCTCGATGTTCGGATCAGTATGCGCAAAGCAGCCTCTTCACATGCGTGGGGAGATTAGCCGCAAGGTGTTGCGCGAACTTGAACATTTGCCTGCCAGGCGATCATTTGGTCTTGGTCCGGGGCTCTGCGGCGGGCGCCGCGCCGCACATGCTGCGAATGGCGCGCCATTCGGCAGCGGTGAAGGGCGGCTCGAGCCCGGTGGGGCGCTGCTGGCTGAGGATTTCCAGCGCCGCCTTGCGGTCCTCGGTCAGCGGATGGGTGTTGAGCAAGGCCAGGGCACGGGCGAATTCGTCGTCCGCGCCGACGCGGTTGATCAGGTCGGCGAGGCCCGCCGGATTGAAATCGAGCCGCTGCGCCACCTGCGCGGCAAAGGCGTCGGCCTGCCGCTCGGCATCGCGCGAGAAGCGCGCATCGATCATGGTGGCGCCCAGGCCCGCCGCGACCGAAAGACCTGTCATGTCGCCCAGGATGAAGCCGATCAGCGCGCCCGTTCCTGCTGTCGAGATCAGCTGCTCCATGCCGTGCCGATAGGCCACATGGCCGATTTCATGGGCCAGCACACCGGCAAACTCGTCCTGCGTCCGGGCCTGCTCAAGCAGCGAGGAGAAGAAGAAGACCTGCCCGCCCGGCAAAGCAAAGGCATTGGGAATGTCGGAGCGGACGACGCGGATATCGAGATCGAATGGCGAGCCCGATCCGGCCAGGGCCTCTGCGCCGAAGCGGGCAATGGCGCGGTTGGCGAGGCTGTCGGGGTTGGCATCGCAGAGCTGCAGGCCACCGCTTTCGCCCAGGCTGGCTTCCATCTGGCCGGCCACCGTCTCGCCCAGGCTGGCCTCCCAGGCGGCCGGCACCATGCCGACAATGCGGCTGGCCAGCAGGGGTACGCCATAGAGGTAGGCGGCAATGACCGCGGCCAGGGCCACCGTCGCGGTCACCGCCAGCCGCACCTGACGGCCGGTCTCCTGCCGCCGCTTTTCGGTGAGGACCGGCAGCGTGGCCAGCACCCGGGCCACATCGTGCTGCCCCTCGACCACGACGCGGGCGCCGGCAGGCTGGCCATTGGCCCCCAGTCGCAATTCGTCGCGCCGGCCATGCAGGGCATAGAGCGTAGTGGCCGGCCAGCGGCCCAGCTCGGCGCCGTCTCCGCTGCGCCGGATCACCAGCATGCCGACCGCGCCCGTAGCTTGGTATTCCAGCTCAACGGCCTCTACCTCGGCCACCAGCCCGTCGTGAAAGCGCGCCGCTATCGCCATCAATAGGCTCCGACATTGAGCGCATCGGCCAGGCCTTCGCCGGCCAGCGCCTTGTCTTCATCGCGCGCCCGTACGGTGCGGAGGCTATCAAGCCCGGAGATAGCGGCGCCGCGTGCCACCAGGGTCCATAGGCCCAGGCCGAGGAAGAGCTCGACCATGAGGCTGAAGGCCGCGAGGATCAGCAGGTAGCCGAAGATGATGGCCACAAGCGTGATCAGGCTCCCCCGCATGTGCTGCATGAAGATGTCGAGGTCGAACTGTCCGCCGGCAAAGGCAGTGCCGGCGACGATGCCCAGCACGACAACGCCACCGATGGCGAGGACGATATAGCTGCCGACCAGGCCCAGGCCGAACAAAGCGTGTTGCCAGACCAGACCGCGCGCCCGCACCTTGACCGTCAATGCGGCTCCGCCCAGCCGCACCGAGGAGAACATCTGCGTCAACTCGCGTGACCGGTAGTAGAGAAACACCAGGCCAATCAGCAGGGCGGCCACCAGCAGCGGCGGGAAGCCGGCCGGGTTTGGCGGGCTGTCGAACGCGCCAATGGGCGCGGCAAGGCCCAGGCCGATCGCCCCCATGACAACCACGATGCCATAGGCCAGATAGAATGGCCGGGCGAGCTGCCGCCAGGTCCCGACAAAGCCGAACTGCCGATCGCCATACCAGCTGTGGCGATAGCGATAGGCCCAGAGATTGGCGCTCATGAAAGGATAGGCCAGCCCCGCCGTCACGATCACCAGCAGCGACCAGAAGAAGCGCCGGAAGGCATAGTTCCAGGCGCTGCCGCCCTGGTCGCAGCGGATACCGCGCCACAGGGTGCGCGACAGCCGGAAGTCGCGCGCCCGGTAGATGGCATAGCCGGTGAGAAACCACAGCAGCACGCCGACCCCGCCATAGCCGACAATGGCCGCCTGCGAGGACAGGGTGGAGAGGTAGAAGAACAGGCCATAGAGCGGCACGAAGACGGCCAGCGCCATCAGGAAGCCGAGCAGCAGCTGCATGGCATGGCCGGTATATTCCAGCGGATCGCCGGCGATCTCGGTGTGGGACCAGTAGAAGCGCCGCTTCCAGGTGGTCAGCCAGAAGCGGTAGAGCCCAATGGTCGGGAGCAGCAGCAGATAGCCGCGCAGCAGCATGCCGCCCAGCTCACGCCGCGTGCCGGTGAACTTTACCGGCACTGGCTTTTCCACTGTCCCACCCCAGACCATCGCAGTCCTCACATCATGGTTTTCTAGGCGAGGCGTGGAGAATTGGGAAGCAGGGTGCGGGGGAGCCATCAGTCGACACCCTCCCCCTTCAGGGAGGCCGGTAGAAGGCCTATGGATAAAGCCGGGTACTCACCCAGGGCTGGTCCGCGCTTTCTCGGGTAAAACGTACCCGGTCATGCAGGCGAAATTCGCCGTCTTTCCAGAATTCGATGCTGGTCGGCACGATGCGGAAGCCCGACCAGTGCGGCGGGCGGATCACGGGGCCGTCGTCGATCGTGGTGGCGAGTTCGGATAGGCGATTGAGCAGCGTCATCTTGCTGTCGAGCGCCCGCGACTGTTGGGAGGCCGCCGAGGCAATCTGGCTGCCCTTGGGACGGCTGCCGAAATAGGCGTCGGCCTCTTCGGGCGAGACCACTTCGACCGGGCCGCGCATCCGCACCTGCCGGCGCAGCGATTTCCAGTGCATCACCATGGCGGCCTTGGGATGGGCCAGCAGCTGGCGCCCCTTCTCGCTCTCGAAATTGGTGAAGAAGCTGAACCCGCGCGCATCTCGGGCGTTGAGCAGCACCATGCGCACATCGGGCATGCCCTCGTCATCGACGCTGGCCAATGCCATGGTGTGCGGATCGTTGATCTCAGCCTCGCGGGCCAATGCAAACCACTCCTCGAACACGGCAAAGGGGTCGAGATCGGTCCGGTCGCCGTCGTCAAACAGGCGTTCAGTCAGCGTTTGAAGCATGAATTTCATCCCTTAGTCGCGAGCCGGCGGCTCAAAACTGGACAAGGCGGGGGGTGGTCGCCATATAGGACGGGAAACCTGGGCTAAGCAACGCCCGACTCATTGAATGGACCAAATGCGCGATCCCTATACCGTGCTTGGGGTGCCAAGATCGGCGAGCGAGAAGGACATCAAGTCCGCCTATCGCAAGCTGGCCAAGAAGTATCACCCCGACCAGAACCCAGACGACCCTGCGGCGCACGGCAAGTTTGCCGAGGCGACGAATGCCTATGACCTGCTCAATGACCCCGAAAAGCGCGGCCAGTTCGACCGCGGCGAGATTGATGCCGACGGCAATCCCAAATTTGCCGGCTTCAATCCCGGTGGCTTTTCGGGCGGGCAGCGCGGCGGCCGTACAGCCGCGGGCGGCTTTTCGGCCGAGGACATCCTCAAGGAATTCATGAGCGGCTTTGGCGGCCAGCAGCGTGGCGGACCCGGAGCGGGCCGCGGCCCGGCCGGCGGCGCGCAGTGGGACCCCTTTGCGGGAGCCGCTGCGGGTGGCGCTGGCGCCGGGCGGAGCATGAAGGGCGAGGATATTGTGGTCAACGCCACCGTCTCGCTCGAGGACGCCCACAAGGGTGGCTCGATCCCGGTGCGCATGCCTTCGGGCAAGGTGCTGTCGGTCAAGCTGCCTGACAAGGTCGAGGAAGGCCAGCAGATCCGCCTCAAGGGCCAGGGCTCGCCCGGGCTCGGCGAACCCGGAGACGCACTGGTCACCGTGCGCTTCGGCAAATCCAAGCAGTTCCGCCGCGACGGCGCGGACCTGCGCACCGATGTGCCGATCACGCTTTACGAAGCCGTGCTGGGCGCCAAGGTGCGCGTGCCGACGCTCGACGGCTCAGTGGAACTCAACCTGCCGCCCGGCATCGACACCGGCAAGGCGCTGCGCCTCAAGGGCAAGGGGCTCTACGGCGAGGGCGATCTCTATGCCAATCTCAAGGTCATCCTGCCCCCTGGCGGAGATCCGGACCTCGAGGCGCTGGCCCGGTTCATGCGCGAGCAGAAGCCGTACAAGGTGCGTGATTAGCAAGACCCCCACCCAGCCTCCCCCTGAAGGGGGAGGAGCAGGATGGTGGATGTGGCAAGATCGAGCCACAAACTGGATCGGTCCCTCCCCCTTCAGGGGGAGGTTAGGTGGGGGTCCTACCCCCGCGGCGCGGCCGCCCTTTGCAGCCGGTCGTTGATCGCCTCACCCAGTCTCTCGTCGGGGATCGGGGCCACGGCAATCATGCTGGCCCCTGCAGCGTCCAGCTCATGCAGCATCGAGAACAGGTTGCGTGCCGCCTCGTGCAGGTCCCCCGCCGGTGACAGGTTACGCATCGGGCCAGCAAACGCCGCTGCATTGCCAAATGCCAGATAGGCCTCGCCAGGGCGCGGCTCGGCATTGAGCCGCAGCAGCGCATTGGGAGCATAGTGACTGACCAGCATGCCCGGCGCGGTGACCGCGACATGCTTTTCCGCCAGCGCGACTGCCACGCCCAGGCGGCGCTCGATCTCCTCGCGCGCCACGGCCCCGGCCCGCAATTGCACCAGTCGCTCGCCCTCGACCCGGATGATGGTGGATTCAACGCCCGCCTGGCAGGGACCGCCATCCAGCACCGGCACCCGGCCGGCAAAGCCGCGCCGCACCTGTTCTGCCGTGGTCGGCGACAGGCGTCCCGACGGATTGGCCGACGGGGCGGCCAGGGGCCGGCCCACCGCCGCGATCAGCTGCAGCGCCAGGGGATGGTCGGGAATGCGGATGGCCACGCTGTCGAGACCGGCCGTTGCCACATCGGCCAGACCATTGCCCGGCCGCGCCGGCAGGACCAGCGTCAGGCTGCCTGGCCAGAGGCTCGCCACCCGGCGCGCCAGTGGCGAGAACTCGGCCAGGGTTTCAGCCATGGCCAGGTCGGCGCAGTGGATGATCAGCGGATTGAAGCGCGGCCGCCCCTTGGTTTCATAGATCGACAGCACCGCATCGGCATCGGTCGCGTCGGCACCCAGGCCATAGACCGTTTCGGTCGGGAAGGCGCAGAGCTGGCCGGCACGGAGCAGCGCGGCCGCCTCTGCCACCGATTTTGGTTCATCCGTCATACATCAACCGTTCATACTGGTGGCGGTTGTTTGACAACGGGACCCCGGCGCGTCAAGACGAAGTGACGAATCGACAGGAGACTCGCCCCGCGTGACCACGCTGCTCGTCAGTCAGCCGAATTTTGCCGACCACGTCACGCCGCAGGGTCACCCCGAGCGCGCCGACCGAATCCGGGCCGTCGAAGAGGCGCTCAGCCGGCCGCGCTTCGACAAGCTGCTGCGCCGCAATGCGCCGTCGGGCGACCTGATGCTGGCCGAATTGGTGCATGATTCCAGATACTTGTCGCGGCTGCGCGATGGCCGCCCGGCCGAGGGGATCGGACAGATCGATGCCGATACCTTCATTTCGGCGGATTCGCTGGCCGTGGTTGCCACGGGCCTCGGCGGCGCCCTCAACGCGCTCGACGCGGTGCTGCTGGGCGAAGTCGACAACGCCTTCTGCGCCATCCGCCCGCCCGGCCACCACGCCGAAATCGCCACACCCATGGGCTTCTGCCTGATCAACACCATCGCCGTCGTCGCCCGCGAAGCGCAGCGCAAATACGGCGCCGAACGTATCGCCATCGTCGATTTCGACGTGCATCACGGCAATGGCACGCAGGATATTTTCAAAGCAGATTCAACGGTCTTCTACGCATCCAGCCACCAGATGCCGCTCTATCCGGGCACGGGCAAGCCAAGCGAGACGGGCGTCGGCAACATCACCAATGTCCCGCTCGACCCCAATAGCGACGGCTCCAGCATGCGCGAGGCCTATGCCAGTCACATCATCCCGGCGCTGATCGATTTCTCGCCCGACCTGATCCTGATTTCGGCCGGATTCGACGCGCATGAGCGCGACCCATTGGCGCAGCTCAACTGGAATTCGGCCGACTTTGGCTGGCTCACGGGCAAGTTGATGGATGTGGCCGAACGCGCCTGCGGCAATCGCATTGTGTCGCTGCTCGAAGGTGGCTATGACCTCAAGGGCCTGGCGGGCGGTGCATCCCATCACGTCGCCATGCTGATGGACGGCGCCATCGGGCGCCTCGACGATTAGGACCTTTGCCATGGCCGAAACCAGCAATGACGACGTCAAGACCCTGACCTTCGAGGCCGCGTTGGCCCAGCTCGAAGAGATTGTCGGCAAGCTGGAATCCGGCCGCGCGCCGCTGGCCGAATCCATCGCCATCTACGAGCGCGGCGAAGCCCTCAAGGCCCATTGCGAAGCGCTGCTGCGCACGGCAGAGGCGCGCATCGAGAAGATCACCCTGAGCCGCGATGGCAAGCCGACGGGCACCGAACCGCTCGACGCCTAACCGCATTCGCATCCAGGCGTGCCACAGAGGCAATATGACCACCGCACCGAAGACCATCCGCAATTTCCGCATCGTCCTGTGGACGCTCGTTGCCCTCGTGGCCATTGGCGCCACGGCGCTTTATCTGTTCCGGCCACCGGCGCGGCCTCTGGGGATCACCGGCCAGGAATTTGCGCTCAACTCGACCAAGGGTGGAGCCTTCACGCAGGATGACCTGCGCGGCGTGCCCAGCCTGATCTTTTTCGGCTACACCTTCTGCCCTGATGTTTGCCCTACGACGCTGGCCGAGACGACGGCCCTGCGGTCGCAGCTGGGGCTGACCGACGAGCAATTGCGCATCATCTTCGTCTCGGTCGACCCCGAGCGCGACACGCTCGACATGGTCAGGGAATATGTCGAGGGCTTCGACCCCAGCGTCATTGGCCTTGTCGGGCACGATCTGGAGCAGACCGAAAACGCCAAGGCCGCCTTTGGCGTGTTCTCCGAAAAGGTCGGCGAGCCTGGCGACCCCTATTATCTGGTCAATCACACCGCGCTGACCTTCCTCATCGACGACGACGGCAGCTTCGAGGGCACCATCGCCTATGAGGAAGCGCAGGACACGGCCCTGGCAAAGGTCAAGCGCCTGGTCGAGGGATGAGCGAGCGCATCCGCCTCGATCTCGCGCTCGAACAGCGCGGCCTCGTGCCGAGCCGGGCCCGGGCGCGCGACGCCATCCTGCGCGGCACCGTCACCATCAATGGCGTCACCGCCCACAAGCAGAACCAGATGGTCGGCCGCGACGACAAGCTCGAGCTCAGCGACCCTGCAGCCAACTATGTCTCGCGCGCAGCGCTCAAGCTGGTTGCCGGCCTTGATGCCGGCGCCATAAACGTGGCCGGCAAGACCTGCATCGACGTCGGCTCATCCACCGGGGGTTTCACCCAGGTGCTGATGGAGCGTGGCGCGCGTCGCATCTACGCCGTCGATGTCGGCCACGACCAGTTGCACCAGCGCCTCAAGGGCAGCGACCGCGTGGTCAGCATGGAGAGCGTCAATGCCCGCGACCTCACGGCCGAGATGATTCCCGAGCCGATCGACCTGCTGGTTTCCGATGTCAGCTTTGTTTCGGTGACCAAGGTGCTCGAGGCGCCACTGGCGCTGTGTACGCCGACCGCCGATGCGGTGATCCTGTTCAAGCCGCAGTTCGAAGTCGGCCGGCAGAATGTCGGCAAGGGCGGCATCGTCACCGATCAGGTCGCCATCGACACGGCCTTGGCCGAAGTCATCGCCTTCATGGCTCAACACGGCTTTGCGCATCGCAAGTCCGAGACCTCGCCCATCGCTGGTGGTGATGGGAACGTGGAAACCGTGCTGGTTTTTGCGAGAAGCTAGCAGACCGCTCATCCGCCCTTCAGGCGGCTTTTCCCTAAGGGGGAGAAGGGAAGAGCAGTCAGTTCCTCTCGAACCCCACAGCGCCGTCCCGGCCGGTCTGGCCGCGATGCCGCAGCATGTGGTCGGCCAGCACCAGCGCCATCATGGCTTCGCCCACCGGCACGGCGCGGATGCCTACGCAGGGGTCGTGCCGTCCCTTGGTGACGATGTCGGTATCCTCGTTGGCCGTGGTCACAGTCTGGCGCGGCGTCAGGATCGATGAGGTCGGCTTGACGGCGAAGCGGCAGACAATGGGATCGCCGTTGGAAATGCCGCCGAGAATGCCGCCGGCCTGGTTGGACAGGAAATAGGGCTTGTCGGCCCCTGCCCGCATCTGGTCGGCATTGTCGATGCCGGTCAGGCTTGCCGATTCAAAGCCCGCGCCGATTTCGACGGCCTTGACCGCATTGATGCTCATCATCGCCGAGGCGAGGTCGGCGCTGAGTTTGCCATAGATCGGCGCGCCCCAGCCAGCCGGGACATTTTCGGCGACCACCTCGATCACAGCACCCACGGAATTGCCTTCCTTGCGGATGCCGTCGAGATAGCCGGCCCACAGTTCGGCCGCCTTGGCATCGGCGCAAAAGAAGGGGTTCTCCCCCACCTGGTCCCAGTCGAAATTGGCATAGTCGATCTTGTGTGGCCCGACCTGGACGAGGCTGGCGCGAATGGTGATGCCCGCCAGCACCTGCCGCGCCACGGCGCCTGCCGCGACGCGCGCCGCGGTCTCGCGCGCCGAGGTGCGGCCGCCGCCGCGATAGTCGCGGATGCCGTATTTCTGGTCATAGGTATAGTCGGCGTGGCCCGGACGGTATTTGTCGCGGATTTCCGCATAGTCCTTGGAGCGCTGGTCGGTATTCTCGATCATCAGCGAGATCGGCGTGCCGGTGGTGCGCGGCCCGTCGGTGCGCTCGTCCTCGAACACGCCCGAGAGGATCTTGACCTCGTCGGCCTCCCGCCGCTGGGTGGTATACTTCGATTGGCCGGGCTTGCGGCGATCAAGATCGCGCTGGATCATCTCTGGCGTCAGCACCAGGCCGGGCGGGCAGCCATCCACGACCACCCCGAGCGCCGGCCCATGGCTTTCGCCCCAGGTGGTGAAACGAAACAGATGTCCGAATGTATTGAACGACATGGAGCGGCCCCGTGGTTGGCGGCTTTCTAGGAGCCACGGGCGGGAAGGTCAATCGGACCTAGCCGCGCAGCAGTTCCATCCGGCCGGGGGTGAAGTGCATGATCGCGTCCTGCGGCGGCGCCCAGTTGATGACGTCGATGATCGGCGCATGCTCGATCAGCACCCGCAGCGTCCGCGCTATGCCGCCATGGGCCACCACCACGGACGGGCCCTTGAGCACGCTGGAAAACTCGGCCAGCCGGGCCTCGACATCGCGGTAGTTCTCCCCATTTTCCGGGCGATAGTCCCAGTAGGCTTCGTCGCGGGCGCCCGGCGCGACCGCCATGTTGGCCGGCAACTGTTCGAACAGCTCGCCCTCGAGCACGCCAAAGGAGATTTCCATCAGCCTGACATCATATTTGACGTCGGGCAGATGAGTGTCGAACCCCGCCCGCACCCGATCCATGGTTTCGCGCGTACGGCCGAGCGGGGATGCGTGCCACTCGAAGGCCATGGGATCCAGTCCGCGCGCCGCGAACAGGGCGGCCAGCGTCCGGCCGTTCTGGTTGGCCTGCCCGCGACCCTTGTCGTTGAGCGGAATATCCTTGCGGCCCTGGTAGCGACGCTCGGCATTCCAGGGGGTTTCACCATGCCGGACAAAGTAGATTTCCGGCCAGACCAACGCTGTCATCGATTCATTCCCGCGCCGCTGAGCCGGCGCGTCCTGCGAGGCTAGAGTGAGCAGCGAGCGCCTATTCGCTCGCCTCGGACGCAACAGTATCGGGCAATGTCATGCCGATGACGGCGCAGCCGGTAGCAACGTACTGGATTTTATCGGCCGCGCCACCTGCCAGATCGCTCAGCAGCTATGTTTCAGCGCTCGCCACCAGCAGCGCGCGCTTGCCTGTCCGCAATCGAGTGGCCATTGTTGCCGTCCCGTGCTGGAGTCGCCGCGCCGGTTGTGGCACATGGCCGAAGGCAGGGACACGTTCACCGCCCGCCAAGCTCCGGTTGTTTCATGACACTTTCCGCCGCCGATATCGTCGCCCAGCTCAGCACAATGCTCGGCGCAAATGCTGTCATCGGCGAGCCAGGGCGGATGGGGAACTACCTCAACGAACCGCGCAAGCGCTTCCACAGGGGCGCTGCCGCCATCGCCCTGCCCGGCTCGGTCGAGCAGGTCCAAGCCATAATGCGCTGGGCGCATGAGCATGGCGTCGGCATCATCCCGCAGGGCGGCAATACCGGGCTGGTGGGCGCGCAGGTGCCGCTGCGGGGCGACGAGGTCATCGTCAGCCTCACCAGGCTCGACCGCATTCGTTCGGTCGATGTCGCAGCCGGGACCATGACGGCGGAAGCCGGGGTGATCCTGGAAAATGCCCACAAGGCCGCCGAGGCCGAGGGCACGATCTTTCCGCTCTGGCTCGGCTCGCAGGGCTCGGCCCGCATCGGGGGGCTGCTCTCGTCCAATGCCGGCGGGGTCAATGTGCTCGCCTTTGGCAATGCGCGGGAGCTCACCATGGGCGTCGAGGCGGTGCTGGCTGATGGCCGGCTCTACCGTGGCCTCAATTCGCTGAAGAAGGACAATACCGGCTACGATCTCAAGGACCTGCTGGTGGGTGCCGAGGGGACGCTGGGCATCATCACCGCGGCGACCCTGAAGATCTTTCCCAAGCCGGAAGACTACGAAACCACCATCGTCAACATTGCTGGCCCCGAGGTGGCGCTGACGCTGTTCCAGCTGCTGCGCCAACGCACGGGCAGCCGGCTCAACGCCTTCGAGATCGTCCCCTGGCTGGGCCTCGACATGCAGCTCCGGCACGGCATGCTGGACCGCGACCCGACGGCGGGGCCCTCCCCGTGGTATGCGCTGATCGAGGTCAGCCGCATGCAGGGCGGCGCGCCAGGCGCGCTTCAATCGGCCATCGAGGCCGCCTTTGCCGATGGTCTCATCGACAATGCGGTCTTTGCCGAATCGCTCGCCGACCGCACCCGCATGTGGGCGTTCCGCGAGCAGATGAGCGAGGTGCAGAGCAAGGAAGGCGCCTCGATCAAGCACGATGTCTCGGTGCCCATTGCCGCGATACCCGCGCTCATCGCCGAGGGCAGCGCCGCCGCGGAACGCCTGTTTCCCGGCATTCGACCGGTCCCCTTCGGCCATATGGGCGATGGCAATATCCACTTCAATTTCAGCCAGCCCGTCGGCGCCGATGCAAAGGCCTTCATGGCCGCCGCAGATGAGAGAATGCATGAAGCCATCTACGAGATCGTGCTGCGGCTTGGCGGTTCGGTTTCGGCCGAGCACGGCATCGGACAGCTGAAGCGCGAGCTGCTGAAGCAGGTCAAGGATCCGGTGGCGCTGGACATGATGCGCGCCATCAAGACGGCGCTGGACCCCAAGGGGATTCTAAATCCGGGAAAGATGCTGGGATAGGCAAGCGCAGGTCGGTCACCATTTTGTGCCGTCTTGCACTCGCCATGCCTGGACGCCATCTATCGCCGCATGCTGCTCAACATTGCCTTTCTCGACGACGCGACGCGTCCACCCATCCAGAAACTCGAAGGCCTGACCGACGCCCAGCGGGCGCCTGGCCAGCATCTGCGCATGATCCATGATCATCTGCGCGACAACATGGTCACGCTCGGCAAGCTAATCGAACGGGCCAATGCCGGCACCGCCACGCAGGCCGAGATTGCGGCCGAGACCGACAGTCTGGCCATGGTCGCCAACTATCGCCGCTTCGGCAATCTCTGCGGCCAGTATTGCCAGTTCGTGCACGGCCACCATTCCATCGAGGACTACGCCATCTTCCCCGGGCTGGCAGCGCAGGGTCCGGCCTTCAAGGCCATTGCCGACCGGCTGCAGGCCGAGCATGTCGTCGTGCACGAATTGCTGATGCGCCTGGTCGACGCGCTCAATGCCCTGGCGGAAGAGACGACGCCCGCGCGTTTCGAGGACACCAAGACGGTCTATCATGCCCTTGAGCGCGTCCTGCTCAGCCATCTCGGCTACGAGGAAGACGCCATGGGCGATGCCTTGGGCTATTTCGGGATCGGAGTCTAGAACAGGTCCAGCTGTCCGCCGCCCGCGACCTTCCTGGGCCGCGGCTCGGGCTTCTGCACCTCTACCTTCTCGATCAACCCGGCATCATCGTCGCGCGCTGAATTGACCCGTGTCGAGACCGGGTGGAATTTCAAGGCGCCATCTTCCAGCGGCAGGGCCAGTTGCGCGGCATGGTGCGCCCGGACATCCCGCACATTGAGCCAGTTCTCGATTGCCTCCCCATCCAGGATGGCAGGCATACGATCGTGGATTTCGCTCAGTTGCGGATTGGCCGGTACGGTGATGGTGGCGACGCTGTCGATCTCCTCGCCATTGGGGCCCATCCAGCTGGCATAGAGCCCGGCCAGCGCCATCGGGCGGTCATTGGCCATGGTGATGAAATAGGGCTGCTTGGTCTTGTCGGGATTGGTGTGCCACTCATAGTAGCCACTGGCCGGGATGATGCAGCGGCCATGCTTGAGCGCGTCGCGAAAGGCCGGCTTTTCTGCCATGGTTTCCACACGGGCATTGACCAGCAGGGGGAATTCACGCGGGTCCTTGACCCAGCCCGGCACCAGCCCCCAGCGGGCGAAATGCGCCTCGCGCCGACCCTCCTGCTCCCAGATGGCGACGATGGGCTGGGTTGGCGCGATATTGTAGCGCGGCACAACCTCAACCCCCTTGAGCAGCCTGAACAGCTCCACCATCATTTCGGGCGGCAGCGTCGAAGCGTAGCGTCCGCACATGTTTCATGTCTCCGGAATCAGCTCGGTAGAGGTAGTCTCTGGCCTGACGAATCGCAAATGGACACAGCGTGAACGACGACCTTCCCAATGCCGCCAGCGTCGCCATCGTGCGCGAAGGCAAGGTGCTGCTGATCAAGCGCGCCTATGCACCCTACCAGCATTTGTGGACCCTGCCCGGCGGCCGCATGGAAGCGGGTGAAACCATCGAGCAATGCGCCATACGCGAGATCGCCGAGGAGGTTGGCCTCGTCATCCGCAATCCGCGCCCGGTCATGGTGCAGGCGCTGGGTCGCGACGGCACGTTCCGACTCGCAGTCTTTGTCACGCGTGATTTCACCGGACAGGTCAGGGCCTCCGACGAGGTGGCCGATCACAAGTGGCTGGATCCGGCGGCCCTGATAGCGCTGCGCACCACCAGCCGGCTCGATGACGTGCTCGCGAGGGCCTTCGCAGTTCTGCTGCAAAGCTGATAGACAGGGCCGACCGTGCGGACTGCCATCTTGAAACAGCTTCGACTGACCATCATTGCCCTGCTGCTTGCCCTCGGCACCGTGCCGAGCCTTGCCATCGACCCGCCCTACCAGCGGCAAATGGAGCGGCTGGCCGAGATCATGGGCAGCCTCTATTTCCTGCAGCCGCTCTGCGATGCCGGCCCCGAGGACTGGCGGGCGCAGATGGCCGAGCTGATCACGCTCGACGAACCCGACGAAGACCGCCGCCAGCGACTGGCCGGGGCTTTCAACGTCGGCTACACGGCCTATTCGCGCTTTCACCGGGCTTGCACGCCCGCCGCACGCGAGGCGCTGAAGCGTCTGCTTATCGAGGCTGAGCGCACGGCGCGCGAGATTCACACGCGCTATGCCGAATAGGCGAGCGGCGCCACGCGGGCCTTCCATACACTTGCGCAGATCCTGTTAACCTTCGGGTTACTTCTCGCGGGTCTGCCACATTTACTCGTGCTAACCCCAAGGTCATGACGACGAGCAAAACCATGTTTGCGCCTGCCTCCGGAAAGGCCGTTTTCGACCGCGATCAGGGCGAGCGGCAGCTTGCGCTGGAATATCTGGCCGAGGCGTGGAATGGCGCGGAAGACGACGGCGTGCAGAGCGCTGCGCTGGCGCATGCCTCGCTGTTTGCCGCACTTGCCACGTTCGTGAAGATGCATGGCGACGAGGCCACCGCGGACCTCATTGCCCTCTTGCCCGACCGCATCCGCTCGGGCGAGTACAATCTCGATCGCATCCTGCAATAGGCTTGCGCCTAGGCGGCCGGTAGCGCCTCAAGGAAGCGCATCGGCTGGCCGACTGACGGCGTCACCAGTTCGCCCTGCCACATCACCGTATTGCCCCGCACCACCGTGCCCACCGGCCAGCCGGTGACCGTCACCCCGTCATAGGGCGTCCAGCCGGCGCGGCTCTTCACCCAGTCATTGGTGATGGTCTCACGGCGCTTGAGATCGACTATGGTGAAGTCGGCGTCATAGCCCACCGCGATGCGGCCCTTGTTGGCGATGCCAAACAGGCGGTTGGGCCCGGCGCTGGTCATATCGACGAAGCGCGACAGGCTGAGCTTGCCCGCATTGACATGGTCCAGCATGGTCGGCACCAGCGTCTGCACGCCGGTCATGCCGGAATGGCTTTCCGGATAGGGATGATCCTTTTCCGCGCTTGTATGCGGGGCGTGGTCCGAGCCCAGGATATCGGCCACGCCATTGGCGACGCCCTTCCAGATGCCCTCGCGATGGGCCTTGTCGCGCACCGGCGGGTTCATCTGGGCATAGGTGCCGAGACGGGTATAGGCGGTTTCGTCCAGCGTCAGGTGGTGCGGCGTCACCTCGACGCTCGCCACATCCTTGTGGTCGGCGAGGTAGACGATTTCTTCCTTGGTCGAGATATGCAGCACATGGATGCGCTTGCCGGTCTTGCGGGCAAGGTTGACCAGGCGCGTCGTGCAACTCATCGCAACCTCGGGCGAGCGCCAGATCGGGTGGCTCGACGGATCGCCTGGCACGCGGAGGTGCTTGCGCTCTTCGAGCATGTATTCGTCTTCGGAGTGAAAGGCGGCCCGGCGCGAAATGGCGCGCAGGATGGCTTCGACACCGGCATCGTCCTGCACCAGCAGCGAGCCGGTGGACGAGCCCATGAAGACCTTGACGCCGGCACAGCCCGGCAGCTTTTCCAGCTCGGACAGTTCGCCGACATTTTCGTGCGTGCCGCCGATATAGAAGGCGAAGTCGCAATGCATGCGGTTGGTGCCCGCCGCGATCTTGGCTTCGAAAGTCTCGCGGCTGGTGGTCAGCGGATTGGTATTGGGCATTTCGAAGACGCCGGTGACGCCGCCCATCACCGCAGAGAGCGAGCCCGATTCGAGGTCTTCCTTGTGCGTCAGGCCGGGTTCACGGAAATGCACCTGGGTATCGATGACGCCGGGCAGGATATGCAGCCCCTTGCAGTCGACGATTTCGGCCGCGCTGTCGCCGACATTGCCGAGCGCCGCGATACGGCCATTGCGCACCGCGATATCGCCGAGCCCCTCGCCATCCTGGTTGACCAGCGTGGCGTTCTTGAAAATGGTGTCATACTGCGCCATGTCTTGGTCCCGCCTGTGCAAAGCCTTGGGGCCGGTTTAGCGGACGCTCCGTCCGGGAAGCAAGAGATCATGACCATCCATCTGCGTGCCGACCGTGCCGTTTTCCGCTTTTCGGGGCCGGACGCGCACAAGCTGCTCAATGATGTGGTGACCGGGGAGATACCGGCCATCGGTTTGGGTGAAGGCGAAGTGGCGGCTGCCTGGGCGCTGCTGTCAGCGCAGGGCAAGATCCTGGCCGAGGGGCTGGCCGGTCACGCCGAAGACGCCATCTGGGTCGATGTACACCAGTCGGTCGCCGACGATTTCTTCAAGCGTATGAAGATGTATCGCCTGCGCGCCCAGGCCACGATCGACGACCTGCGCGAAACCCATCGCGTCGGCTTCGCGCAGGATGAAGAACCCACAGGCATCCGCCATACCGACCGCATGGGGCCGATCGACATGGGCTACAGGACCATTGCCCCGGTCGAGGCGACGGCCAGTTGGGTGCAGGATGACGCGTTCTACCATGCTGAGCGAATCGGCGTCGGCATCGCTCACCAAGGCAATGACTTCCCGGCCAATGACGCCTTCGCACATGATATCGGCCTCGACATTCTCGATGGTATCGACTTTGCCAAGGGCTGCTATGTCGGCCAGGAAGTGGTCAGCCGCATGAAGCATCGCGGCACGGCACGGCGCCGCCCGGTCATCGTCTCGGGCATCGACGCGCCGGCAGGGAGCGCCGTTGTGGCCGGCGGGCGGGAGGCCGGAGCGATCGGTCAGGTGCTCGATCGCATGGCTGTCGCCATTCTCCGTCTCGACCGCATCACCGATCCCGCGGCCGTCACGGTCGAGGGCAAGCCGGTCGGCGTGGCCCTGCCCGTTTGGGCGACGTACCAGTTCGGGGACGCCGTAGCAGAAGACTAGTCCGGTTTGACGGCAGCAGAGTCCCCCGAATCGGGACTGACTGCTACGCTCGCTGCCAACAGCCTGCTAACCGATGGGGGCATCATGGCACGCGCAAGCGCACGGGCCTGGCAACGCATGTTGTCGGGTCGGCGGCTCGATATTCTCGACCCATCGCCGATGGATGTCGAACTCTCCGACATTGCGCATGGGCTGGCGCGCGTCGCCCGCTGGAACGGCCAGACGCATGGGGACTACCCCTTCTCGGTAGCCCAGCATTCGGTGCTCGTGCTCGAACTGTTCCGCGCGCACAATCCCGACAGCGAGCCCGTGGCCCAGGTGCAGGCGCTGCTGCATGACGCCCCCGAATATGTGATGGGCGACATTATCTCGCCGTTCAAGGCGGCGATGGGTGGCAATTACAAGGACGTTGAGAACCGCCTGCTGTCGGCGATCTACCTGCGATTTTCATTGCCCGCCAGCATGCCCGCGGCGCTTGCCAAGCAGGTCAAGAAGGCCGATCGGGAGGCCGCTTTCTTCGAGGCTATCCACCTTGCCGGCTTCGATGACAGCGAGGCCCGCAAGTTCTTTGGCGAGCCCAGCCTCCCCGCCTTTGATGTCGATGCCTTCGACCGCTTGATTCGACCCTGGCCGACGCGGGAGGCGCATGACCGGTTCGTGGCCGCCTTCGAGGCGATTTCCCTTTAGCGACAACAGCTTGGGCTGTGAAAATTAACCCTAACAAAGGATGAACTTTGCCCCTGCCGGGCGATTATGGTTTCTAATCCGTTAAGACGAAGACCCCTATCCGCGTCATTTCGGGACAGACCGCCATGAACCTGCCAGATCGCCATCTGCTCCTCGGCATGACCCTGGGTGCAATTTGCGCCACCGCCCTGGCGGCCATCGGCCCCGGCATGGTGCTGCAGGCCTTCGGTGACGAAGGGGTGATCACCGGCGTCGATGCTGCCCGCCTCGTTCGGTTCGAGGGGCGCAAATACAATGTCGATTACGAAGACTGGGTCGCGACCGATCCGCTTTCGACGACGCGGGTCAAGAAGGTGGAAGCCGGCAAGGTCAGCTATGTGACCATCACCACCACCGCAACCGGCACCTATTCGACCGACGCCATTTTCTCCCCGCATGTTCAATATCCGGGGATCAGCGTCGAACCTGTCAAACCGAGCGCAAACCGCTTCTCATACTGGACCAACGGCAAATGGTCCGGTTTCAGCACGCGCAGTGCCGGCTCGTTCAGCTATTACGGCGCCTGGCGCCACTGAGCCCTAGCCGAACAGCCAGCCGCGCTTGAACTTGTAGAAGACGTGCAGCCCGATCTGGGTGACCTTGTTCATGCGCGGCGCCCAGGCGGGACGCACATAGGTTGCGTGATAATGCGTCGCATCGGATACTTCGGTCAGATAGAGCTCGCCAGCGGTGAAGCGATTGGCGATGTCCTCGGCCTGTGCCCATGACTGGCGATCATTGATCGTCTCGGGAATGCCGTCACAGGCAAAGGAGAACTGGCAGGAATTGCGCCGGTTCTGGTTCTGGAACACGACACCGCAGATGGTGTCGGGATAGCGATGATCCTTGACGCGGTTGAGCACCACCTGGGCCACGGCCACCTGGCCGCGATAGCTTTCGCCGCGGGCTTCGAAATAGATCGCCGTTGCCAGGCACCAGAGTTCCTTGTCCGACACCTTGACGACCGGCCCGCTGGAAAAGCCGCCGGTGACGGGCGCAGTGGCGCGAGCATAAGCCAGTTGTTCGGAGGGCAGGACCGGCAGGGGCGTGCCCGATGCCGGCGCGATGCCGGCAATGGCATCAAGCGCCGAGGCCGTGGAAGGGTTGATGGCAGCGACCGACATGCGCGGTCCATATTCGACATCGCCGGTTGCCTCGACGGTCACGTCAGCCAGGCGCGACTGGCCGAGATCGGTCGGATCGGCGGCACCGGTACGCAGCGCGGCCAGCCGGGTGCGGACTTCGGCGAAGCTGCGCGATATGGCGAGCACGTCCACGGGCGGGCGCAGGCGATCGGTCTTTTCGGCGCGATTGGGGCCGGTGAAGCTGGCGGCATCGAACAGGTGATCGACAGAGCCCGTAATGACCGGATCGATACCCGAATAGGAGATGCTGGCGGCGACCAGGTCGATTTCGGGCGGCAGGGCGTCAGCCAGTCCGCTGGCGGGGCCGAAAGCGCCGTTGGTCAGGCCCGCATAGGTCAGGCCACAAAAAATCCCGACGACCAGAAACCTGGTGAAGGGATGTCGGCGAGCCGCTCTGACCGGACGCGAATGCGCCACCGGCCGGTGGGATGAAGCCATTAAACGCTACTCAACACTACGCAACACAACTACTGATCGGCGAAAGTGACGCTAAAATGCCGACAGTCGTAATGATGTCTGATTAGGGTTAGCAGCGGGTAAACGGGGTTTGCGGCACAGCCATGGACCAACCAAGGCGCTGGCTGGGCATAAATGTGAATGGTCGCTTTGTCGCACTTCGAGGTGTTCCGCAAAGCGGATGAAAGGCTCCAGTGGAGCCTTTCAAACCAAGAAGGCCATGAGAGCTGTGCTTGGATGGCAAGGATGGCAGAATAGCCGGCCTACACGCCACACGCCGCCCGCACTGGCGCCACCTGGTCAACAAAGCCATCGACCCGATAGCGGACCGAGAGCGAGCGCGAGTTCACCGGCGTCACACGCACCGTCAGGTTGGTCGCGCCTTCCAGGCTCTGGATGAAAGCCAGCGCGTCCGGGGTATTGTCCAGCAGGATGGCGGTATTGTCTTCGTTGACCGGGAGGGTGCGGCTGCGCGCGGCCTGCAGGTCGAACTGCCAGGTGATCCCCGCATCATTGCCCAGGGCCGACATGGTATTGCCGGCAAAAGCGAATGCCACGCTCAGCACCCCGGCGTCGCAGGCAACGGTAATGGTGGCAGCGCGGCGGCCATTGGGTCGGGCGGGAATGAGCTGCTCGGATTCAAAGACCAGCTGCGTGTCGCCAGCCTCACCGGTGGGAGCGGCGAAGGCTGCGTCGAAGCAAGCCAGACGTTCGGCATCGCCGGCAATGGTGGTGCATTGCGTGCCCGTTTGCTGGGCCATGACGGCAGGTGTCGAAAAAACCACAATCGGCAACAGCGCCAGAACCGGCAATAATTTCACGTTGCTAACATCTCCCCTGCGTCGGCGGGCATGCCGACCTCGTCCCCTCTATATGGGGATCGCGCTCGCGCTATTTAAGCAGAAGCCTGCGCCAGCGTCAGCCTCGCCACCGGCACACGATAGGGTGAGCAGCTGACATAGTCGACGCCCAGTCCGGCAAAGAATCTGAGGGATGCGGGGTCGCCGGCATGCTCGCCGCAGATGCCGATCTTGAGGCGGGGATTGGCCGCCCTGCCCCGCTCGATGGCAATGGCGATCAATTCGCCCACACCCTTTTCGTCGATGTTGACGAAGGGATCGCGCTCATAAATCCCCTTCCGCTGGTATGCGGCCAGGAAAGTGGGCGCATCGTCACGCGAAATACCAAAGGTGGTCTGGGTCAGGTCGTTGGTGCCGAAGGAAAAGAAGTCGACCATCTGGGCGATATCGGCCGCCCGCAGGCAGGCGCGGGGCAGCTCGATCATGGTGCCGAAGGAGAACTTGACCCGGTCGGTGCGCAGGAGACCCGAATTGGCTGCAATGGCGTTGACCCGGTCACGCACCCAGGCCACCTCGCTGGCCGTCGAGACGAACGGCACCATAACCTCGACGGCCACCGGCTCGGTCTGGGTTTCGCTGGCAGCCCGCGCACCAGCCATGAGCGCCTGCATCTGCATCTGCAGCATTTCGGGATAGGTGATCGCCAGCCGTACGCCGCGGTGGCCCAGCATGGGGTTGATCTCGGCGATGCGGTCGAGGCGCAGCCGCAGCGCGCGCACGGCAAGGCCGAATGAGGCCGCGGTCTCCTCGATCTCTTCATCGGTGCGGGGCAGGAATTCATGGAGCGGCGGGTCGAACAGGCGCACGGTCACGGGCAGGCCGTTCATGGTGGAGAACAGCGCTGAATAGTCCCCGGTCTGGTAGTCGACCAGGCCATTGATGGCGCGGTTCCGGTCTTCCTCGTCTTCGCTCAGGATGACGCGACGCAGCGCTACCATGCGCTCGGGCGAAAAGAACATGTGCTCGCTGCGCGCAAGGCCAATGCCCTCGGCGCCGAAGCTCAGCGCCGTCCTGGCCGATTCGACCGTTTCCACATTGGTTCGCACGGCGATGGTACGGCTGGCATCCGACCAGCCGAGCAAGGTGCCGATGGCGCCGCCGATATGGGGCTGGGCGAGCGGCAGCATGCCCATATAGACATGCCCGTCGCTGCCATCGATGGTGATGCGGTCGCCGGTGCGGAATTCGCGATCGCCGATGCGGCACACCATTTCCGCCGTGTCGACCGACATTGTGCGCACGCCGGCAACGCAGGGCTTGCCCGTGATCCGGGCGATGACGCCGGCATGGCTGGACATGCCGCCGCGGGCGGTCAGGATGCCGGTCGCCGCCTTCATGCCTTCGATATCGGCCGGACCGGTTTCGTTGACGACGAGAATGCAGTGCTTGCTGCGCGCACGCATCCGCGCGGCATCCTCGGTGTTGAACACGATGACGCCGCTGGCGGCGCCGGGCGACACGCCCAGGCCCGTGGCAATCAGGGCCGCGCCCTCGGCAGATTTGAGGCGCGGATGCAGCAATTGCGTCAGGCGGGTGGGGTCAACACGGGTCACCGCATTCTGCGCCGACCATATCTTGCGATTGACCCGGTCAACCGCCGCTTCCAGCTCGGCCGCCGCCGTGACCTGGACGGGTCGAGCGGAGAGAAACTGCACCTGGCCGCGCTTGATGGCGACGAGGCAGTTCATGTGCCGGCCCGCCTTGGCATCGAGCAGGGTCACCAGGGCATCGATGGATTCGGACATGCGCGGCAGCGGCGCGCCATTGACCGGCGCCGGCCCCATCGCCCCCGTCACTGCGTGACGGGTAAGGAACTGCTCGATCTCGCCGTCGGCCGCGGCCTGTACCAGCACGATCTGCCGGCCACGATCCTCGTCGGGACGACTGGTCCAGCCCTGGCCGAAGCCATAGCTGTCAAAAGCTGCCTTGATGGCCTTGGCCAGCGGCCGGGTTGGATCGACCGAATCTTCCGGATTGGCTGGTGCGGCAATGCCCAGCTTGGCCGGCATCAGCCCGCCATTGTGGGCAGCTGCCGAAGTTCGCACCACCAGCAGGGGCGGTACGGCATCCTTGCCCACCAGCTTGAAGAGGCAGGCGACCCAATGGGTCCGGAGCTTGTGTTCCTTATGCGCGCGCTCGCCCTGCAGGGCTTCCCATGCGGCGCGGGTCAGCGCGATGGTCGGCACGGTGGGGAAACCGGCTTCCCCGACCCGGAAAATCCAGCGCGCCTTGCCGCTCAGCAGCTTGAGCTGGCTGGCGGACAGGTTCGCCTTCCCCATGGCCGGGGCAATCGCGAACATTTCCTGAGCCAGACTCACCGTTAAGCCCTTGCCTTAATTGCGTGCGCATCATGCCTGCGCAGCTTTGGCGCTGCAACAAGACTTGACTTGCGCCTGCCACGAAAGCATCTGACTGATATGGAAAAGCGGCCACAACTAGACATTCTGCTGTGTGCCCCGCGCGGATTTTGCGCGGGGGTCGATCGGGCCATCCAGATCGTAGAGCTGGCGCTGGAGAAATACGGCGCGCCGGTCTATGTGCGCCACGCCATCGTGCACAACAAATATGTCGTGGACGGCCTGCGGGACAAGGGCGCGGTGTTTGTCGAAGAGCTCAGCGAAATCCCCGAAACCGACGCCCCAGTGGTGTTTTCGGCGCATGGCGTGCCCAAGTCGGTGCCCGCGGACGCCAAAAGCCGCAACATGTTCTTCCTCGATGCCACCTGCCCGCTGGTCAGCAAGGTGCATGTGGAAGCCCAGCGTCATTTTGCCGAGGGACACGAGATCGTGCTGATCGGCCACAAGGGCCATCCCGAGGTCGTTGGCACCATGGGCCAGTTGCCACCCGGCGCCATCAGCCTGGTCGAGACCGTGGCCGATGCCATGGTGTTTCAACCGCGCGACCCGCAGACACTGGCCTTCGTGACGCAGACAACTCTTTCTGTGGACGACACCAAGGAAATTGTCGCGGCGCTCAGGTCGCGTTTCCCGGCCATTAACGGGCCGCACAAGGAAGATATCTGCTACGCCACCACCAACCGGCAGGAGGCCATCAAGGCGGTCGCGCCAGAGGTGGACGCGATGATCGTGGTGGGTTCGCCCAATTCGTCCAATTCGCTGCGGCTGGTGGAAGTGGCGGAACGCGCCGGCTGCAAGGTCTCGATGCTGGTTGACCGGGCGTCGGAGATCGACTGGAGCCGGCTCGAGGGTATTCGCACGCTGGGTGTTTCGGCCGGTGCCTCCGCTCCGGAAAAGCTGGTGGACGAGGTGATCGAAGCCTTTGCGCAGCGCTATGACATCAAGGTCGAGGCGCGCGTCACAGCCAAGGAGAACATCGCCTTCAACATTCCGCGTGAGCTGCGCGCCATCGAAGCCGCCGTCGCACGATGAGCGATCTGGATCTGCTCGAGACCGAGCGCCTTGTGCTGTCCGGCTGGCGCATGGACCAGGTCGATGACCTGGTGCGCCTGCATGGTACCGAGGATATCGCGCGCTACCTTTCCGTCAGTGGTGCGCCATGGTCGCGCGAGCAGGCGGAGGCGGCCGTCGCCCACTGGATCGACCTGTTCGAAACCCGCCGCCTGGGCAAGCTGCGGCTCACGCGCAAGTCCGACGGCGCCCTTGTCGGCCGGGCCGGTTTCGGCATTTATCCCCCTACCGGAGAGCCTGAGATAGGCTACGCGCTGTTTCAACAGCATCACGGGCAGGGCTATGCGACCGAGGCGGCGACGGCGTTACGCGACTGGATCTTCCGGGACACCGACGCCAGCCATTTCATTGGCTTCGCCGATACCCGCAACGCGCCCTCGCTCGCCATCCTCCGCAAGATCGGCATGGTCCCCACGCGGGTCGAGGTCGAGCCAAACGGGCTCCTCTGCCAGTTCCACATCTATGAGCGCCCCAAGGCCCATGACTGACACCGTCATCATCCACACCGACGGCGCCTGCTCGGGCAATCCGGGTCCCGGCGGCTGGGGAGCCATCCTCGAATATGGCGGACACACCAAGGAATTGAAGGGCGGCGAAGCGCTGACCACCAATAACAAGATGGAGCTGACCGCCGCCATCGAGGCGCTGAACGCGCTCAAGCGTCCCTGCACGGTCGAGATCCATACCGACAGCCAATATGTCAAGAACGGCGTACAGAGCTGGATGCATGGCTGGAAGCGGAATGGCTGGAAGACCGCCGACAAGAAGCCGGTGAAGAATCTCGAACTCTGGCAGGCGCTGGACGAGGCCACCAAGCGACACAAAATCGACTGGAAATGGGTCAAGGGTCACGCGGGGCATGAGCTGAACGAGCGCGCCGACCAGCTCGCCAATGAAGGCATGGCGCCGTTCAAGACCAAGCGCTGATCGGGCGGGCTAGGCCCGCTTCGGCAGCAGGTGCTTTACGGCCTTCCAGGCCGGGGCCACGACATAGCCGACAACCGGGATCAGCAGGGCGCCGAGCAGCAGGCCGATAACGAAGTCCACAGCCGCCGTGGCGAACCAGCCGGCCACACCGGCAATGGCCGGAAAGGCCTGTTCGGCCCAGTGGGCTGCAGCCTCGATGATATGCTCGGGGCCATCGATGCCGAACTCGTAAAGGCCATGCGCGACGATGCTGCCGCCCACCCAGGTCATGGCGGCGGTACCGACGACGCTGAGAATCTGCATGAAGACCGGCATGCCGGTCACCAGCCCGCGCCCGAAGCCGCGGCCCAGCCCGGTGCGTGCGTGTCGCGCCAGCCAAAGGCCCAGGTCATCGCCTTTGACGATCAGCGCCACAACGCCATAGACGGCGGCCGTAATGCCGATGCCGACGACAGCCAGGATAGCGGCGCGTGTCCAGAAGTTGTCGACCTCGATGGCGGCCAGGGCGATGGTCATGATCTCGGCCGACAGGATGAAATCGGTCTGGATGGCGCCGGCAATTTTCTGGTCTTCCACCGTCTCGGCGCCCAGCGCCACTGGCTCGAGACCTGCCTCATGATGCTCGGCCTCGTGTGGGGCGAGCATATGAAACACCTTCTCGGCGCCTTCGTAGCAGAGATAGGCGCCACCCAGCATCAGCAGCGGCGTGATGAGCCAGGGCAGGAACAGGCTCAGCAGTAACGCGGCCGGCAGCAGGATCAGCAGCTTGTTCTTGATCGAACCCCAAGCGATCTTGCCGACGATGGGCAATTCGCGATCGGCCGTGAAGCCATCGACATAGCGCGGCGTCACCGCCGCATCGTCGATAACCGCGCCGGCGGCCTTGACCCCGGCCTTGGCCGCCTGCCCCGCAACATCGTCAAGCGAGGCCGCCGCGACCTTTACCAGGCCGGCGACGTCATCGAGCAGGGCAAGAAGACCAACACTCATCGCCCTGCGCCCCTAGCCCGCGATCTTGGAGAAGTCGGCCACCAGATGCATGGTGTCGCGAAGGCGGCTGAGCAGGTTGAGCCGGTTAACGCGGACCATGGAATCCTCGTCATTGACCATCACGGCGGTGAAGAAGGCATCGACAGGCGCCCGGAGCGTCGCCAGTTCGGCCATGGCGCCCTTGTAGTCATTGGCGCTGACATGGCTCAGCACGGCAGCGTGGACGGCATCGACGGCAAAGGCCAGGTCGGTTTCCTCGGGCAGGCGCAGCAGCCCCTGATCGACGGCGCCCCTATAGGTCAGATTGAACTTCTTTTCCTCGGCCGCCAGGATGTTGGCGGCGCGGCGGTAGCCGGCGAGGAGGTTGACGCCGTCGTCGGAAGACAGCAGCTGCGACAGCGCGCCGACGCGCTGGGTGATTTCGAGGATGTCGTCGCTCTCCGCCGAAATAACGGCGTCGACGAGATCGTGGCGGGCACCCGCGTCGCGCAGCGTGCCCTTGAGCCGGTCATGAAAAAAGGCCAGCAGGTCGGGCTCCACCCGGAGCGGGAAGCGCAGGCCGTTCTCGGCGATGATGCGGATCACGCCCAGAGCCGCACGGCGCAATGCGAACGGGTCGCGCGAGCCGGTCGGCTTTTCGTCAATGGCCCAGAAGCCGGTCAACAGGTCGAGCTTGTCGGCCAGAGCGACGGTGATCGAGACGGGCTCGGTGGGCACGCTGTCGGTGGGGCCGAGAGGCTTGTAGTGCATCTCGACGGCCGTCGCGATATCGGCTGGTTCGCCCTGCGCCGCGGCATAGTAGCGGCCCATCAGGCCCTGCAGTTCGGGAAATTCGCCGACCATGCCGGTGGTGAGGTCCGCCTTGGCGAGCATGGCGGCACGCTTGGCACGCTCGGGATCGGCCCCGACCTTCGGGGCAATCTCCGCCGCCAGCTTGACCAGGCGCTCGACGCGGGCGAACTGCGTTCCCAACTTGGCGTGGAACACGGTTTCCTCAAGCTTGGGCAGGCCGTGTTCGAGCGGCAGCGCCAGGTCACCACGATAGAAGAAGGCCGCGTCGGACAGGCGCGCACGAATGACGCGCTCGTTGCCGGCAATGATCACCGCGCCGCCATCGCTGGCCTCGGTATTGGCGGTGATAATGAAATTGGGCGCCAGCTTGCCGCCGGCATCGCGCAGGCAGAAGCACTTCTGGTTGGCGCGAATGGTGGCGATGATGACTTCCTCTGGCAGTTCGAGGAAGGCGGGATCGAAGGACCCCATCATCACCACGGGCCATTCGACGAGGCCTGCCACTTCTTCGAGCAGGCCCTCGTCGGCGATCACCGTCAGGCCCTGGGCAAAGGCCAGTTGCTCGGCATCGGTCTGGATGATGTCCTTGCGGCGATCGATATCGAGCACCACCTTGGCGCGCTCCAGCGCCGCCGCGTAGTCGTCAAAGCGGCGCACGCGAATCGGCTCGGGCGCCAGGAAGCGATGCCCGAACGTGGTCTGGCCGGAGGCCAGCTCGTTGGAATCGAAGGGGATGACGACCGGCTCTTCGTTTTCCGCGCCGAAGGTGGCGGTAATGGCGCGCAGCGGGCGCACCCAGTTGAAGCTGCCGCTGCCCCAGCGCATCGACTTGGCCCAGGGAAAATCGGTCAGGATTTTCGGCAGGATGGCGGACAACAGGTCCACCGCCTCGGCACCCGGCTTGTTAATATGGGCGACGTAGAAGTCGCCCTTCTTGGGGTCGCTTTCGACCTTGGCCTGATCGATCGAGCTGAGACCCGCCGAGCGCAGAAAGCCGTCGATGGCCGGCTGTGGTGCGCCGACCTTGGGGCCCTTCTTTTCCTCGCGCGTATCGGGCGAGCGGCCCGGCAGGCCGGTCACGGTCAGCGCCAGCCGGCGCGGCGTCACGAATGCCTTGGCGCCCTCGTAGACCAGCCCGGCATCGACCAGCGCATTGGTCACAGCCTTCTTGAGATCATCAGCCGCGCGCCGCTGGAAGCGGGCGGGGATTTCCTCGGAAAAGAGTTCGAGCAGCAGTTCGGGCATGGTGGATACCAGGGTTGGAAAGCGCGGGTTTGCTTAGCTTGGGCAGGCCGGGATGTCTATTGGCGATTACCAGCCGCCACCGCCACCACCGCCTCCGCCGCCACCGGACGATCCACCACCGCCGCCGCCCGAGCTGAAGCCGGACGAGCTGGCCTGCACCGGCTGGGCGGCAACCATGGCCGCCGTCATGCCCGCCGCCGCGGCGCTGATGGAGTTGGATATCTTGCCGGGAGAGAAGGAAGTGCTGCCCGAATACCAGCGCGGCTGGTAGATCGCGCCGTGCTCCACATCGCTCACCGCATTGCGCGCCAGCTCACCCTCGAAGTGTTCCGACCACGGCTTTTCCACACCCAGCGCAATGGCATAGGGCAGGATGCGCTCGAAGCGGCTGATGGTCATTGGCGGTTCGCCGACAATGTTCATCCGCTCCTTTTCGGCCGTCTCCAGGTAGAGCTTGAAGCCCTCGATCTGGTCCATGACCTTGCGACCCTGGATGGTCGGCGCGCGCATCAGCACGGCAAAGACCACGGTGAGCAGAACAATGGACGCAGCGGCAATGGCAGCGGTGTTCACCGTCAGCTGGGTGAACATCTCGATGCCACCACCGACGAAATTGAACCCGACGATGCCGATCCAGAGCAGCAGGAAGAAGCGCCGGAAACCGCCGCCCTTCCACATGGCATTGGCGACTGTGCCGAACAGGCCCAGCAGCACGCCGGCCACCACGCCGACCACCAGCCAGATCGGCTCCAGCGCCTCAAACCAGACCATGGCGGCGAGCACGACGAGGGCGATCAGAAAGCCCAGCGCGGCATAGCCTACATTGTGGTTGAACCAGACACTGCGGTTTTCGCTCTCGATGGCCGTCTGGAATGCCACGCGCTGCTTGGCCAGTTCGACGCCGTTGCTCTTGTCGACGCTCACCGTGCCCCTGGACTGGAGATAGCGAAACAGCTTCTGCTCACCCGCCGGGAGCGGCTCGTCTGGAGACTTTCCGGTGACCTCGACCGAGAGACCGCTTTCGGGATTGTCGATTTTCACCAGCCCCTTGACCCCGAGGTCAAACAGGGTGGCGGTGAAGGCGGTCCATTCATGGAAGCCCCAGCGATGCACATAGTGTGTCAGCGCGGGCGAGAAATCCTTGGGGGGGTGGAACAGGGGAATAATCGTACCCTTGGCCGGGTCGCGGCCCACCCGGTTCCAGGCAATCAGGTTATAGGCCAGCACCAGTATCACGCCGAGAATTGGCAGGATGATCTCGCGCATGTCGGACAGCCATTGCAGCAGGGCATTGGCGCCGCTGGGTGGGACCAGGATGCCCTTCTGGAACTTGACCGCGAAGCTCATGCCCTCCCCCGCGGCAAGGGCGCGGTTGGTGCGGAAGGTCGCGGTATTGTCGGTGTTGCGCGTGATGGTGACGGCCTGCTCGGTGGAGCCGACGGGGCCGGTATAGGCAACCAGATCGGAGATGACCGCGCCGTCCGGCAGCGTCACCCGCGCCACGGAACGGACAATGGGGAATATCCAGTAATTGCCGGTGGCGTTCCAATAGAGCTCGTCATGCTCGGCAAAGCTGCGGGCCATGCGATCCATTGTGTAGGTCAGGACATAGCGATGCTGGCCGCGGGCGATGAACTGCTCGCTGTTGCCGATCCAGATGCGGACGAAATTGCCCATGCGCTCGGTGCGGAAGGGCTCGTCATTCCCGTCGCGGGTGACGGTTTCGACCACCAGGCCCGAGCGGATCTTCTGGCCGGAAATGGACAGCTGCACGGTGGGGATGTCGCGATAGATGCCGCGCCTTATGTCGATGCCTTCGGCATTGACATCGATGGTTTCAACGACCCGGACCGAGCCATCGTTGCGCAGGGTTATATCGGCAATGAAGCCCGAGATTTCCTCGCGCGCCGACACCGGCAGAGCCAGCGTCAGCGCGAGCAGCGCAGCGAGGACGAAGCGAAGCAGCAGGCGCATGGCGGCTCAGAACTTGACGGTCGGGACGGCCCGGTCGGCCTCGTTCTCAAGCTCGAAATACTGCGCCTTGCGGAAGCCGAAGGGGCCGGCGATGAAGTTGGAGGGCACGGATTCGACCATGACATTCATGTTGCGAACGGCGCCGTTGTAATAGCGGCGGGCCATCTGGATTTCGTCTTCCACGGTCTGCAGGGCTGCCTGGAATTCGAGGAAGGTCGTATTGGCCTTGAGGTCTGGATAGGCCTCTGCCGTGGCGATGAGCCGGCCCAGGGCCGAAGAGAGCTGGCCTTCGGCCGCGGCGCGCTGCTCGGGCGTGCCATTGGCGGCGGCCGTGGCGGCGGCACGGGCATTGGTCACGGCCTCGAGCGTCTCGCGCTCATGGCTCATATAGCCCTTCACGGTTTCCATCAGATTGGGGATGAGATCGGTGCGGCGCTTGAGCTGGACGTCGATGCCGGACCAGCCCTCTTCCACCATCTGCCGGTTCTTGACGAGCCCGTTGTAGATGACGACGGCGTAGGCTGCGGCCGCAACGACCAGGCCCAGAATGATCCAACCGAACATATGTAGCTCCCTCAAGCGCACCAGCAATTGCCGCGGACATTGGCACTCTGCCAGCAGGCGCGCAATGGGATTGCTCGGCTACTCCGCGCCGCCGCCCGCGGTCTGCAGCCAGGCCTCGCCACAGCTCTTTGCCAGTTCGCGGATGCGAAGTATGTAGCTCTGGCGCTCGGTCACCGAGATGACGCCGCGTGCATCGAGCATGTTGAAGTTGTGGCTGGCCTTGACCACCTGCTCATAGGCCGGAATGGCCATGGACTGGCGGTTGGCCTCGGCACCCTTGGCGAGGATGGCCCGGCATTCCTGCTCGGCATCGGCAAAATGGCGAAACAGGATTTCGGTGTCGGCGACCTCGAAATTGTACTTCGAGGATTCCTGCTCGTTCTGCAGGAAGACATCGCCATAGGTGACCTTGTCGTCGCCTTCGCGGCCATTGAAATTGAGGTCGTAGACGTTTTCAACGCCCTGCACATACATGGCAAGCCGTTCCAGACCATAGGTAATTTCGCCCGGCACCGGCGAGCATTCAAAGCCGGCCACCTGCTGGAAATAGGTGAACTGGCTGACTTCCATGCCGTCGCACCAGCATTCCCAGCCCAGGCCCCAGGCGCCCAGAGTGGGGCTTTCCCAGTCGTCCTCGACGAAGCGGATATCATGCAGGGCGGCGTCGAGACCGATCTCGGCCAGCGACTGCAGGTAGAGCTCCTGGATATTGGCCGGCGAGGGCTTCAGGATTACCTGGAACTGGTAATAGTGCTGCAGGCGATTGGGGTTTTCGCCATAGCGTCCATCCTTGGGGCGACGGCTGGGCTGCACATAGGCGGCCTTCCACGGCTTGGGGCCAAGAGCGCGCAGGGTGGTCGCGGTATGAAACGTGCCGGCGCCCATCTGCATGTCATAGGGCTGCAGGATGACGCAGCCCTGCTCCGCCCAGAAATTCTGCAGCGTGAGAATGAGGCCCTGGAACGAGTTCCGGGGGTCCATATGCGACGGGCGGTTGGTCATCTGGCAGTCCCTGCTAGTTGGGACAAACCTCTAGTTTGGCCGCCGGTTACGGTCAACGGCGTTTGTCGTCGTCGCCCGGGCGGAAGGTGCCGTCGTCGTCGCGCTTGAGGTCGATGACGCCGGGTTGGGCGCGTTCGCGCAGGTCGCGTTCGCGGCGCAGGCGCTTGGCTTCCTGCTCCTCGGCGTTGAAATGGCCGGTCCAGTCGCGCCAGATTCTGCGGAGCCCCCAGAGGATAGCCAGGCCGATGACAGCGATGATAAGGACGCGCCAGATCATAGGCCGAACCTCGCCCAGATCGAGCGATCCTCGATGGTGGCGGCGATATCCCCGCTGATTCCGTTGGAGAATCCGAGGCGCGGGATACCGAACCATGGGCGTTTGGGCTCGATCATCTTGAGGTCGATCTCCTTGCCGTAGCGGGTGTGGAGTGTCTCGTGGATATCGCCGATGGCGTCGACGAGGCCGAGCTCCAGACCGCGCATGCCGGTCCACCATTCGCCGGTGAACAGCACGTCGTCAGCGGCCTTGAGCTTGCTGCCCCGCCGCTTTTTCACCACGTCTATGAACACGTTATGAATGTCGAGTTCGACCTGTTTGATGCGCTCGATATCGCTCTTCTTTTCCGGCAGGAAAGGATCGAGCGTCGACTTGTTGCTGCCCGCAGTATGGACGCGCCGCTCGATGCCGAGTTTTTCCAGCGTACCGACAAAGCCGAAGCCGGCCATGATGACGCCGATGGAGCCGACGATCGAGCTGGGATCGGCGATGATCTCGTCACCGGCCACCGCGATGAAATAGCCACCCGATGCCGCGGCGTCTTCAACGAAAACCAGCACGGGCTTGTTGTGCTCGTCGGCCAGGTCGCGGATGCGCTTGGCGATCAGCCGGCTCTGCACGGGCGAACCGCCCGGCGAATTGACGATGATGGCCACGACCGGCGCCGCCTTGATGGCGAAGGCGCGCTTGAGCAGAGGGCCGACGGTCGCGATGTTGAGGCGCCCCTGGCGCTGCTCGGCGGCAATGACGCCATGCAGGCGCACCACGGGGATGGGGGTCTTGCCGCGGCCGGTGAGGCGCTGCAGCCAGTTCCATTTGGGCGTGGTCAGTTCGATGGCCATGCGCGATCCTTTTGCTTCGCGGCCAGATTTAGGGCCTTGCCGGGCCGATTACCAGACAAGCCGGGCCTGGCCACGAAAGATTGCGTCGAAGTCCGGTTGGAAGGCGCGGCCTGTGACCTCGTGGAGAGGCCGGCTGGCCAGGAGGGTCAGCGGCGCGCGCGAGCCCTTGATTCCCCGCAGCAGCACCCGGCTGGCCGGCTCGCCCGGGCGCGGGCTCAACGGCAGCACTGTGATGGCGCCGAAGCGCTGCTCGAAGCCGGCAAGGAGCGGCGAAAGGCGTTGCGCGGGATAGACGAAGATGACCTCGCCGCCGCCGGCAGCGGCGCCGGCCGCCGTCTTGATCCAGCGATCGAGCGTTGCGGCGTCCATGTGCCGGGAGCCGGCGCGGCCGGCATCTGTGGCCAGGGTGCCGGCGCCATCGGCGAAGAAGGGGGGATTGGCGATGACGCTGTCGAAGGCGTTTTCCGCTAGGCCGGCCGCCTGACGCTCGCTTCCCTTGGCGGCCACGTCCGCCAGAATGATGCGTGCACGCGCCGCGAATCCGTTGGCGGCCGCATTGGCCTCGGCCAAAGCGAGCATCTCGGCGTTCTGTTCGGCCAGCGTGCCGGCAAGTTCGCCATGATGCGTCATGGCGACAAAGGCCGCAGTGCCGACGCCGCAACCGAGGTCGAGCAGGCTTTTGCTGGTGGCCGCGACGGCCGCGCCCAGCAACACGCTATCCAATCCGGCACGGAAACCGTGCTCAGGCTGCGACAGAGTGAGCCGACCACCCAAAAAGGCATCGCGTGTTACCGATTGGTGTTTTACAAAGCTATGAGGCTGGTCTAGGGACATCGCACCCTGAAAGGCCGGTTTTGCGCGACCTTACATGCGCTTGTGCAGCAGGCTCAACCAGATTTGCTAGGCGGCAAACGAGGACGGAACAACAGTGTCAGTTCTGACGCAGATGAGAGAAGCGCCTTCGGCCAACCCGATCGAGCGGCTGCTGGCGGCGACCGAGGCTGACATGGCCAAGGTGAATGCGCTGATTCTCAGCCGCGCCGATTCTCATGTCGAAATGGTGCCGGAGCTGGCGCGCTACCTCATCGAGAGCGGCGGCAAGCGCCTGCGTCCCATGCTGACCGTGGCGGCAGCCCAGCTTTTCGGCAAGGGCACGGGCTCGGCGATCAATTTCGCGGCGGCCGTCGAATTCATGCACAATGCCACCCTGCTGCATGACGACGTTGTCGACGAGAGCGACATGCGGCGCGGCAAGCCGGCGGCCCGCATGGTCTGGGGCAACAAGGCTTCCATCCTGGTGGGCGACTTCCTGCTCGGCCAGGCTTTCATGATGATGGTTGAAACCGGCGATATCGGCGCGCTCGGCGTGCTGTCCGCCGCTTCGGCGGTGATGGCCGAGGGCGAAGTGTTCCAGCTGGCCAAGACCGGCGACCTGACCACCACACCGGCCGACTATGCCGAAGTGATCCGCGCCAAGACCGCGGTGCTATTCGAGGCGGCCTGCGAAGTGGGCGCCATGTCGGGCGGCGCCGATGCGGAAGGCCGCAAGGCACTGGCGCGTTTCGGGCTTGAACTGGGCAATGCGTTCCAGCTGGTCGATGACGTGCTCGACTATGGCGGCCAGTCCGGCACGCTGGGCAAGAATACCGGCGACGACCTGCGCGAGGGCAAGATGACCCTGCCGGTGATCCTGGCCCTGAGCGAAGGCAGCGAGGCCGAACGCGCCACCATCACCAAGGCGCTGGGCGATGCCGAAGCCACGGCCGAGCAGGTTGCCGAAGTGGTGGCGATCATGGAACAGCACAAGACGCTGGCCCGCACCATCGACCAGGCGCATGGCCATGCCCGCTCGGCGCAGCAGGCGCTGGACGTGCTGCCGGAGTCCGAGATGCGTGCGCTGCTGAGCGACGTGGTCGAATTCAGCGTGATCCGGGCTTACTAGGCGGCGATTTTCACAGTCCACCGCGCGTCACCCTCGGGCTTGACCCGAGGGCTCTTCACTTATCGATCGGCCCCTAGAGTACAGACCCCTCGGGTCAAGCCGGAGGGTGACGATCTGTGCGTTGGGGGCATTCGCGCTAGGGCACCAGCAATGGCGCAGCCGCCACCCAGTGATCGGGATGCGCCGCGCGCATGACCTGGGCGGCCTGGTGGGCCTGGCCGGAGGAGCCGAACAGGCCGAAGACCGTGGCGCCCGAGCCCGACATGCGCGCCAGGATGCAGCCCTGTGTCTCGGCCAGCTGGGCAACGATATCACCGATGATGGGCACGAGCTTGACGGCCGGCGGCTGCAGGTCGTTGCGGGTTTCGGCCAGCCAGATGCCCAGTTGCGCCGGACGCGTCAGCGGCGAGGGCAATTCGGGCAGCGGATAATTGTCATGCGCCCGCAGCCGCCGGAACACGTCGGCGGTGGCCAGCGGCACCATGGGATTGACCAGCACCAGGTGGCAGGCGGGAAATTCGGGGAGCGGTGCCAGCACCTCGCCCACGCCGCGCGCGACCAGCGGGGCCGATACCAGACAGGCGGGCACGTCCGCGCCAAGGCGTGCGGCCATATCGGCGAGCTCGGCTACGGCGATGGGCTGGCTGGAAAGGCTCGCCATGAGGCGCAGGGCCGCCGCGGCATCGGCCGAGCCGCCGCCAATGCCGGCCGCGACGGGCAGGTTCTTGGTGAGGCGCAGGGCCAGACCGGTCGTCACGGCCTCGGGCCAGCGGGCGCGGAAGGCGGCCACGGCCCGCGAGACCAGATTGCTTTCCCCGGCGCCCAGCCCGGCGGCAAAGGGCCCCGAGATGTGCAGGGTGTCGGCAGGGGCGGGAACCGCTTCGAGTTCATCGGCCAGGTCGGCGAAGACGACAAGGCTTTCGAGATCGTGATAGCCGTCCTCACGCCGACGCGTCACGTGCAGGGCAAGGTTTACCTTGGCCGGCGCGAGCTGGACGAAGGGTGCCGTCATGAGTGCTATTCGGTCTCGTTGGCTTCGGTCAGCCCATCGGCGAGCTTGGCCGCCACGCGCTCCTTGACGTTGCCGGTCTCATCGACCGAGGCGGCGACATTCCACTGGAACCGGGCTTCGAGCTTGCGGCCGGCCTTCCAATAGGCATCGCCCAGATGGTCGTTGATCTCGGCATCGTTGGGGCGCAGCAGCACGGCGTGCTCGAGCGTCTTCACCGCCTCCTCGATGCGGCCGAGCTTGTAGAAGGCCCAACCCAGCGAATCGACGATATAGCCATCCTGGGGCTGCGCCTCGACGGCCTTCTCGATCATTTCGAGGGCCGGCTCGAGGTTCATATCCTGGTCGATCCAGCTATAGCCGAGATAGTTGAGCACGGCCGGCTGATCGGGATTGAGCTCGAGCGCCTTGAGGAAATCGGCTTCGGCCTTGGGCCATTGCTTGGCCCGCTCATAGGCGATGCCGCGCACATAGTAGAAGCGCCAGTCGGCAGGGCTGTCGCCACCGGTCAGGGCCAGTGCCTTGCTATAGGCCTCGGCGGCCTCGAGATATTGCTCGTCATAGCGCAGCAGATCGCCCAGCACGGACACCGCGTCGAGATCGCCGGGGCGGCTGGTGACGATATTACCAAGACGGCGCAGGGCTTCGGGGCGATCGCCCTTGACGTCGAGGTTCTGCGCGATGCGCACCACGGCCGTCGGCTTCATCGGCGAGGTCACCGGCACTGCGTCATATATGGCGTTGGCCGCGTCGTGCTGGTTGGCGCTGTCGAGCAATTGCCCGAGGGCCAGCGCGATGACGTCGGCGGAGGGGTCGAGATAGAGCCCCATGCGCAGGAAGACCAGCGACAGGTCGAGACTGCCATCGCGCGACAGGGCAACGCCGATGCCATGGAACATTTCGGCGGCGCCGACCTGTACATTGGAGGCAAAGATGCCCGGGCGCTGGCCGGCCTCGATCTGCTCCTTGACGATGGTGACGACCGGATGGGTGATGCCCTGGTCCTCGAAAGCGGCGATCACGTCACGCGCTTCTTCGGTGCGCCCGGCATTGGCCAGGATGCGCGCATAGACCTCAGCAATGCGGGCCACATAGGGCTCGGCCTCGAATGCGCGGGCGGCAAGGGCAATGGCGCCTTCGGTATCGCCGGAGGCCTCAGCCATCAGCGCACGGTGGAACACGAGGAAGTCTTCGAGTCCCGACTGGCCGAGCTTGTCGAGCACGGCATCGGCTTCCGCCTTGCGGTTATCGCCCACCAGGGCCCAGGCATGCAGGATGCCCGCGGTTATGCCGGTGAAGCTGTCCTGCCCGATGGCACCCAGCATCTGCTCGGCAGCCGCATAGCGGCGCTCCTTGAGCGCCTCGGTGGCGACAACCAGCTCGGCAAGTTCGTTATTGGGATCGAGCTCAAGCAGGTGCTTGGCGGTCGAGGCCGCCTGGCCGACCTGGCCATCGGCGGCATAGGCGATGAAGGCGCGCTCCACCAGCACCGGATTGTCCCAATCGGCCTGGGCGGCCTGGGCGAAATAGCGGGCCGCCTCGTCGGTGCGCAGATCCTGCAGCGCCTGCTGGCCGGCCATATAGGAGCCGGTGACGCTGATGCGGAACAGGGGGAGCAGGTTGAACTGGGTCAGGGGATTGGACTGCGCGGTCTGGACGGACTGGGCCGATTGCGCGGCCTGGACCATAGGGGCCGAGGTCGAGAGGAGGATGGCAACCAGCGCCGGACGCGCGAAGCGATGCAGAAGCGATATCACGAGGCTCGAAACTCCCTTGGCCGGTTGGGCCCGTTCTGGCGGCGAAGATTGTCCGTTTTGGGACCGCGCCGCAAGGGCGCGCCACATAGCGTGATCTCGGCGCCGCGCTACATTCCGCTATAGTTGGGGCCGCTGCCCCCTTCAGGGGGCACCCAGGTGATGTTCTGGGCCGGGTCCTTGATGTCGCAGGTCTTGCAGTGCACGCAATTGGCGGCGCTGATGCGGAAGACCGGAGTTCCGCCCTCCTCGGCCACTTCATAAACCCCGGCCGGGCAATAGAGCGGCGCCGGCTCGCCATATCTGGGCAGGTTGTCGCGGATCGGCACGGCCGGATCGGCAAGACGGAGATGAACCGGCTGGTCCTCGTCATGTGCCAGATTGGCGAGATAGACCGATGAGGCGCGATCAAAGGTCAGCTTGCCGTCGGGCCTGGCATAGGTCCGGGGCGGCAGCGCGCCCCGGGGCTTGAGCCCCTGATAATCGGGCGCGGTGTGGTGCAGCGTGCCGAGCAGCGAGCGCCGCAGGATGGCGGACGACCAGAGTTCGACGCCCGAGGCCAGGGCACCGACGAAGGTGCCGAGCCGGGTCCAGAGCGGCTTGACGTTGCGCACGCCCCGCAATTCCTCGGCAATGCCGGTGGCCATGACGCGATGGCCGAAATCGGCGATGAGGTCGTGCTGGCGGCCCTTGCCGATGGCGTCGGCCACGGCATCGGCAGCGCCGATGCCCGAGAGGATGGCGTTGTGGATGGCCTTGAGGCGCGGGGCATTCATGAAACCGGCGGCGCAGCCGATCAGCCCGCCGCCGGCAAAGGCCAGCGTGGGGACCGACTGCCAGCCGCCTGCCGTGACGGCGCGGGCGCCATAGCTGAGGCGGGTGGCGCCTTCGAGCAGCGGGGCGACCGATTTATGGGTCTTGAAGCGCTGGAACTCGTCGAAGGGGGACAGCGTGGGGTCCTGGTAATCGAGATAGGTCACGAGGCCCACATAGAGCTTGCGGTCTTCGGCGTGGTAGACGAAGCCGCCGCCGGCGGTGGCATTGTCGAGCGGGAAGCCGAGATAGTGATCCACCCTGCCCGGCTGGTGCCGCTCGGCGGGGATCTCCCAGACTTCCTTGATGCCCAGGCCATATTTCTGCGGCTCGCGGGCGAGCTGATGGGCGGCAATGACCTGCCTGGCCAGCGAACCGCGGGCGCCTTCGGCGATCAGTGTGTATCTGGCTTCGAGCGCGATGCCTTCGGCAAAGCCGGGCTTGGGATTGCCGTCATGGTCGCGGCCCAGATCGCCGGTAATGATGCCGCGCACCGGGCCATTGCCGGTGCTCAGCACATCGACCGCCGCCGTCATGGGGAAGATATCGACGCCCAGTTCGGCCGCCTGCTCGCCCAGCCAGCGCACCAGACTGCCCAGGCTCACGATCACCGCATTGGGCGTCTTGAGCTGGGGCGGCACCAGCATATGGGGCAGCGCGAAATCGTGCTGTTCGGTCAGGTAATGATAGGTGTCGGTGGTGACATCGGGGCCGACGGGGGCGCCCTTGAGGCGCCAATCGGGAATCAGCGCATCGAGCCCGACCGGGTCCATCACTGCGCCGGAGATGATATGGCCGCCGATTTCGGCCGCCTTTTCCACCACGGTCACGGCGATCTCGGGATGGCGCTGCTTGATGCGGATGGCGGCAGCCAGGCCAGAGGGACCCGCGCCAACGATCAGCACGTCGGTCGAAAGGGTTTCGCGCGAACCGGCCTCTGCCATATAGGACTGCCTCAAGCTTGCATTGCCGTCTGGTCGCGCTGTCGATCCGGAACCGGTATCCACATTTGCCGACGGCGCTCCATGCGCGGCTGGCCGCGCCAAACGGGCTGTGACATAACAGAGAACATGGCTCAAGATCGACCGCTAAATCACGACGAAATGCTCGCCGTGCTCGACTGGTATCGGGCTGCGGGCGTCGACATTGCCGTGGGCGAGGAGCCGGTGGACCGCTTTGCGCAGCGCCCGCCGGCGCGCGCCGTGCCGGCGCTGGCGGCAGTGGCGAGCCCGGCGGGCGAGCGGCCGGCCGAGGCGCCCATGCTGGGTGGCGACCCCGCAGAGGCGCGGAGCCTCGCCGCTTCGGCGCAGAGCCTTGAGCAATTGCAGGCGCTGCTGGGCGCCTATGACGGCTGCGGGCTGAAACTGCGGGCAACGCAGCTGGTATTCGCCGATGGCAATCCGGAGGCCGATATCATGCTGATCGGCGAGGCACCCGGCGCCGAGGAGGACCGGCAGGGCAAGCCGTTTGTCGGCAAGTCCGGGCAATTGCTCGACCGCATGCTGGCGGCCATCGGGCTGGATCGAACCAGGGTCTATATCGCCAATACCGTGCCGTGGCGGCCGCCGGGCAACCGCACGCCGACGCCCGAGGAAATGGCGCTGTGCCTGCCCTTCCTGCATCGTCAGGTGGAACTGGTCGCGCCCAGGCTGGTGATGACGCTGGGCGGGCCGGCCATGCAGACGGTGTTTTCGACGACGGCGGGCATCATCAAGATGCGCGGCAAATGGTCGGACGTGACCATCGGCAACCATGCGGTGGAGGCGATCCCGACGCTGCACCCGGCCTATCTGCTGCGCAATCCGGCCGCCAAGCAGCAGGCCTGGGCCGACATGCTGGCGCTCAAGCTGAAGATGGTGGAACTGGGGCTGGGTTAGGCTCCCGGAGCCCCTGCCCCGACAATATCGGGCATGGCCGCAATTTCGCCCTGCCATTGCAGGAACGCCGCGCTATTGTCACCGTTGCGTGATTTGCAACGTTCTCCCGTCCCAGCACAGCCGAAAGCGTCATGGCCTCTGTAATCAAGATCTACGCCCTGTTCCTGGGTTCCGCGCTGTTGATGTTCGGCGGTGGCCTGCAGGGCCTGCTGCTGTCGGTGCGCGGCGCCGAGGAGGGATTTTCGCTGCTGGCGCTGGGCCTGATCGGCACGGGCTGGTCGGTGGGCTTTGTCGCCGGATCGATCTCGGTGCCGCTGGTGGTGCGCAAGGTCGGCCATATAAGGGCCTTTTCGGTGATGGCGGCCATCGGCACCATCACCATCCTGCTCAACCTGCTGCTGATCAACGATATCAGCTGGATCCTGCTGCGGGCCCTGTCCGGCTTCTGCTTTGCCGGGGCGGCGATGATCGTCGAGAGCTGGCTCAACGAAGTGGCCGAGAACAAGAGCCGCGGCACGATCTTTTCGATCTATGTGACCATCAACATGGCCGCCTCGACGCTGGGGCAGATCGCCATGTCGGTGACCGGCACGGCGGGCTATGTGCCGTTCGTGCTGGGCGCCATCAGCTTCATCTGCGCCGTGCTGCCGACGGCGCTGACCTCGAGCCCGCAGCCGCGACCCCTATCTTCGGCCAAGATCGATATTGGCCTGCTCTATCGCACCTCCCCGGTCGCCGCGATCGCCGCCTTTTCGGTGGGGATGGCCAATGGCGCCTTCGGCACGCTGGCGCCGGTCTATGGCTATGAACAGGGGCTCGATACGGGCGGCATCGCCCTGCTCTTCGCGGTGGCGGCCATTCTGGGCGCGGTGGCGCAGATCCCGTTCGGGCGCCTGTCCGACCATATCGACCGCCGCATCGTGCTGATCGGACTCTCGGGCTTTGCCGCCATTGTCGGCGCGCTCACCGTGCTCATCAATCCGGGCGCCAACTGGATGATGTTCGTGTTGTTTGCCGCCTATGGCTTTGCCGCCAATCCGATCTATGCGGTGGCCGTGGCGCATGCCAATGACTTTGCCAAGGATGGCGATTTCGCCAAGATTGCCGGCGGCATGCTGCTGATCCTGGGGATCGGGCTGGCCATCGGCCCGGCTGTCGCCTCGCTGATCATGGGCGCCTGGTCGCCGGTGGGCCTGTTCGTCGTGACGGCGGCCTTCCATGGCGCGCTGGCGGTCACGGCCTTCCTGCGCATGCGAATCCGCAAGGGGATCGACGCGGCCTATCGCGAGCCGTTCCAGCCGATGGGCGACCGCCAGGTGACGCCGGAGACCATTGTGCTCGATCCACGGGCTGATAGTGATAGCCCCGAGATGGGACATGCCGAAGCGCCGGTCCCGGATGAATTGGCGACGCAGAACGAGGATAGACGCGATGTTCAAGACGGCACGGTTTGAAGACCGGGCATTCAAGCCCCTTTCCATCGCCGTCATCGCCGTTTCCGACACGCGAACGCTCGAAACCGACACGGGCGGCGCACTGCTCAAGTCGCTGCTGGAGGCGGACGGGCATCATTGTGCCGGGCGCGTCGTGGTGCGCGACGATATCCAACTGATCCGCCAGGCCGTGCAGGGCTTTGTCGCCGACCCTTCGGTCGACGTCGTCCTCACCACCGGCGGCACCGGATTCTCTGGCCGCGACGTGACGCCGGAAGCCGTCGAGCCGCTGTTCGACAAGCGCATGGAGGGCTTTTCGGTGCTGTTCCACCAGTATTCGGCCACCACGGTGGGCACGAGCTCGCTGCAGTCGCGCGCCACGGCAGGGCTGATCGGCACCACCTTCGTCTTCTGCCTGCCCGGCTCGCGCGGCGCCTGCCGCGACGCCTGGGAAGGCATCCTCACCCACCAGCTCGACTACCGCCACAAGCCCTGCAACTTCGTCGAACTGATGCCGCGGCTGGACGAGCGCTAGCTCGCCAGCAGCTTGCGCTCGCGCAGCCAGTTCCGGACTTCGCCACAGGGATTGTCCGGGCTGACCAGTTCGGCAACCTTCTCGTAGAAGCGCTGCACCTTTTCCCAATCCGGCTCATCCGAGCTGTCGCGATAGGGCACGTCGGACTGTCCGACGTGAATGCCCTCATTGATGAGGACCTGGAAGTCGGTGATGTAGTGCGGCTCCAGCTCATTCCTCCAGATGTGGATGAAGGTCGGCAGGCAGCAGATTTCATACATCCAGACAATCCAGCTGGCGAAGACATCAGGCGGAATGATGCCTTCCCGGCGGAAGCGCAGTTCCATCTCGAACAGGTTGAGCAGCTGGCAGACATATTGTTCGAGGCTATAGGCAGCCAGCTTCTCGTCGGCGGTCGGATTGTCGCTAAGCGGCACCGGAGCCTCGAACCAGAGTGCCTTGACCAGTTCGGGGTGGCTCGCCTCGAAGCGGAACAGCTCCACCGAGGCAAATTCTAGTTTCTGATAGATGGCCTGCCCTGCCGACCGCTTCGCCTGATCGGCAGTGAACCGGTTGGTCAGGACCACCATGGTTGCCGCGATGATGATGCCTGCCGTCTGGGCCAGAGGCGCTACGAACTGCGCCAGCAGGCCGCCATCGAACCCATCGCCCAGAGCCTGCGAGCGCCAGGCACCCCAGGAAATCGCCGCAAGCAGGGCCGCGATGAACAGGCAACTGGATGACCACATCATCATGGCGTAACGAATCGAGCGATCGACGATCAGGCGGCTGACGCCCTGGAAGTAGACGCCCCCGGCAGCCAGCAGGCCCAGCGTCAGGATGGCAGAGCCGACCCACAGCGCGGTGGCCGAAAAGGCGATATGCGCGGAGACAAGGGTGACGATGACGAGGCCGACGAAAATGCCGATCTGTGCCCTGTCCTTGGCACGGAGCCGCCTGACATGCCGGTTGCCGATGGCCTGAAGGCGCTGATCATCCCGCCCATAGCGCAGGTAGATCACGAATAGAAATGTCATAACGCTGACTATTTCGAGGAGGACGACCACCGACTCCGCGATAAAACTCAATGCACTTCCCCCCAAACAGATTGCCCGCTACAATTTCATGTCCATTATTACAGAAGTATTGGCAAAGCCGATGTGATGAAATAAATCGTGCGCCTTGCCGTTGTTGACCCCGCTTTCCAGGAAAGCGCGCGACAGGTTCGACGCCCGCATGTCGGCTAGGATAAAGTCGATCAGCTTGGTGCCCACACCCCGACCGCGAAGCGCGCCGTCGACAAGGATGTCCTCGATCACGCCATAGCTGCCATCGGCATGGACGTAGAGAACGATGGCGATCCCCGCCAGACGGCCATCTACCTTGGCAACGATCACCCCGTTCCATTCCGGGGCCGACAGGCGCAAGGTTGCGTCCTGGGCGAGGGCGTCCTGCAGTTCATTGCCGATGACGGCCTCGATATCGGGCACCCAGTCCCCTGCAGGGGTCGTGCGATTGCTCTGCAGTTCGGAGTGCGAAATGTATTCCGGGGTCAGATTGGCGCAGAAGAACTGAGCCAGTTCATCGGGGTCCGCCGTGGCATCGCAGATGGCTATCTCGACAGAATTGGGCAGTGCAGAAGGCATGGGTAATCACTCGCGACGGGAAGCGCCGATTTGTCGGGGACCCATCCCCGCTTGGCAAGCCTGAATCTCGCGGGTCGCCCCTGCCCCCGGTTGCACCGCCAGCCGTGCCCACCAGGCTGCGCTGATACCGCCGCCGCACGCCCACCCAGCCGAGGATAACGTCATAAATTTCCACCATCATGTTAAACCTACTTTACATCACGACAAAAATAGCAGATATCCCGTCATGTAGATTTTGCATACGGGGTTGGGTCATGGCCTTTCGGGAAAGAACGGCGTGGATCGCGGTGGTGACGACGCTGGTGGTGTGGAGTGTCTATTTTGCCTGGTTCTGGGTGGACGTGGCGGGCCAGCGGCTCGATGGCGGCGCGGTGTTGACGCGGTTCCTGATCACGATGGGTATTTCGCTGGTGGTGATGATCGGGCTCAATGTCGCGACCGGGGTGATGACCGCCAAGAATATCGAGACGCCGCCCGATGAACTGGAGCGGCTGATCGAGGCGCGGGCGGACCGGATCGGCTTCAAGCTGCTCGAAGTTCTGGTGCCTATCGGACTGATCGGCGGGCTGCTGGCCACCGACACGATCCGCGCGGCATTTCCTGCCGATCCGGCCGGCAGCGTGGCGCTGATCTTTGCCAATGGCATGTTGATGGCCTTCGTGCTGACCGAAGTGGTGCGTGAAAGCGTACATATCGCTTCGTTCCGGATGACCGCCTGAATGGCCCCTCCCCCGATCAGCAACACGATCCGCCGGCTGCGCTTTGATCATGGCGAAATGACCCAGCAGGAGCTGGCCGACCGGATCGGCATGACCCGCCAGACCATCGCGGCGATCGAGCAGAACAAATATTCGCCCTCGCTCGAAGCGGCGTTCCGCATCGCCGAAGTGTTCGGCGTCGAGATCGGCGACGTCTTCCAGTGGAAGAAAGCCGTCAGCGGCTGAACGTGCCCACAGATTTGACCGCAATCACGGCCCCCTCCTTGCGGGCCGCGGGCCGACGCGCGCCCGAAAACCGGAGCCTAAACACATGAAGACCGCCCTGCAGACGGAATATGGCGCGCCGAGCGTCGTCGTCATCGCCGACACAGCCAAGCCGGTGCCCAAAGACAATGAGGTGCTGGTGAGGGTTATGGCCACCACCGTCACCTCCGGGGATTCCCGCATGCGGGCCTTCCGCATCCCGGCCGCCTTCTGGCTGCCCGCCCGGCTGTTCATGGGCATAACCAGGCCGCGCAAGGCGGTGCTGGGCGCCGAATTTGCCGGCATCCTGGAGGCCGTTGGCCAGTCGGTCAGCCGCTTTGCCGTGGGCGACCGGGTATTTGGCCTGCATGTCTATGGCTGCCACGCCGAATACAAGGCGGTGCCCGAGGATGCCGCCATTGCGACGATGCCGCCGGGCCTGGACTTTGACGCGGCCGCAGCCATCCCATTCGGGGCGCTGACGGCCCAGTTCTTCCTGCGCCGGGCCAATATTGCGGCGGGGCAGCGTGTGCTGGTCAATGGCGCATCGGGGGCGGTCGGCGCATTCGGAGTGCAGCTGGCCAAGCACTATGGCGCGCATGTCACCGGCGTGTGCAGCAGTGGCAATGCCGCGCTGGTGCGCAGTCTCGGCGCGGATGCTGTCATCGACTATCAGAGCATGGACTTCTCGCGCTCGGAACAGAAGTTCGACGTCATCCTGGACACGGTCGGCAATGTCACGCTGGGCCGGTTCCGCCGGGCCACGACAGCGAACGGCATTCTTCTGGCCGTGGACGGCGGCGGCACGGCGTTTATCCGGGCGGCGTGGACGCGGTTGTTCGGCAGCCGCAAGGTGATCGCCGCCGTCTCTGCGGACCGGCAGGCGGAGCTGGAGACCATACGCGACCTGGTGGCGGCGGGGATTGTCCGGCCCACAATCGACAGCCGCCATGCGTTCGATGACATCGCCGAGGCGCATGCCCGGGTCGACAGCGGCCGCAAGCGCGGGGCAGTGGTCGTGGAGGTGGCGGCGGAACTGGCCATCGCCGCCGCCTGACACACAAAAACGGCGCCCCATGGGGCGCCGTTCTCGATTCAGTGGCCGTGGCTCATGCCGGGGGCCGCTTCGGGCTTGCGCACGAAGAAGGCGGCCACCACGGCGAAGAGCGAGATCACCGCGCCGATCAGGAAGGCGAGCTGGATGCCACCGGCCAGCGCGCTGACCGGCTCCACGCCTTCGGCCGTCAGGCCCGCCGTGCGGATGGTCATCAGGGCGACGAAGAGGGCAATGCCGGCGGCGCCGGCCACCTGCTGGATGGAGCCGAGGATGGCGCTGCCATGGGAATACATTTCCATGCGCACCGAACCCAGAGCCGCGGTGAACAGCGGCGTGAAGACCAGGGCCAGACCAATGCTGATGATGATGTGGCCGGTCAGGATGGCCCAGACCGAGGTGTTCTGATCCACCCGCGTCAGCGCCCACAGCACGACCGACACCAGAATGGTGCCGGGCACGAGGAGCTTGGTCGGGCCGATGCGGTCATAGAGCCGGCCAACCGAGGGGGCCAGCAGGCCCATCAGCAGGCCACCGGGCAGCAGCAGCAGGCCGGTCTGCAGCGTGTCCAGACCCAGGACGTTCTGGGTATAGATGGGCAGAAGGATGACCGTGCCGAACAGGGCCATCATGGCGATGGCCATGGTCAGCACCGAGACGGTGTAGTTGCGCGACAGGAAGGTGCGCAGGTCGAGCAGCGCCTTGTCCTGCCGTGAGAGCTGAATCTGTCGCCAGATGAAGACCGCCATGGCCACGAGGCCAACCACCAGGGGCAGCCAGATCGGGAAGGCCGCGCCGACATGCTCGCCTTCGCCCAGGCTCGACAGGCCATAGACGAGGCCGCCAAAGCCCACAGCCGACAGGATGACCGAGGCGATATCCAGCGGGGCATAGCGGGGCGTCGTGACGTTCTGCATCTTGCGGGCGCCGACAACCAGGGCCGCGATGGCGATGGGCAGCATGAGGATGAACATCCAGCGCCAGTCCAGATTGGCCAGGATGAAGCCGCCGATGGTGGGGCCGATGGCCGGGGCCACGGAGATGACGATGGAGATATTGCCCATGGTCTTGCCGCGCGATTCCGGCGGCACCAGGGTCATCACCGTGGTCATCAGCAGCGGCATCATGATGGCAGTGCCGACGGCCTGGATGACGCGGCCGAAGATCAGCAGTTCAATGCCCGGCGCGGCGGCGCAGATCAGCGTGCCGGCCGTGAAGATCGACATGGCCAGCATGAAGACGGGGCGCGTATTCATGCGCTGCAGCAGAAAGCCGGTGATCGGAATGACGATGGCCATGGTGAGCAGGAAGGCGGTGGTCAGCCACTGCGCAATATTGGGCTGCACCCCCAGGCTGTCCATCAGATTGGGGATGGCCACGCTCATCATCGTTTCATTGAGAAAGACGACGAAGGTCGATGCCAGCAGCAGGGCGATGACCAGCTTGTTGCGGGCAGCATCGGTCTGGTTCACCGGTGCCTCGGCCGGCATGGCGTCAAAAGTCGTTGCTTCGGTACTCATCAGATCCCTCGATGCTGAAAATTTGCTTGGTCACCAGGACGACGGGCGACGCCGGTGGATTTCGACGTCACCGTGAAGTGTTTTTGCGACAACCGGTGTCAGCAGGCATATAGTTAGGCGACGGCTTTAGTAACGCCGCCGCAGGCATGGGTCAATACTAAATTATGCGCTTAAGCGTTGATCGCGAGCGGCCCGCGAAAGGGTGCCGTTTCTAGGCCTGCCGCATTTCTGCGTCCAGTCACAGGAATGCAAATCTGGGCTGCGAAATCGTCTTTCGGCCCCTTCTCCCGCAGGGAAGTTGCACCCATATATGGTCCAGGCGAGTGGTGCAGTTCTTGTTTTGTTCTCGTGGAACTGTTACATCCTGGGACGCGTTCTGCGGTCACGATTCGACTGTTGGCGTCCGGCAGGAGATCTCTCATGGCGCTCTATCAGGCCCCCTCGTTCGAAGCCCTGGAAAAACTCAGCCGCAGCCGCGACGCCGATCTGGCGCGGCGCGAACTGCTCGATCCCGACCGCATCCGCGGGCGCGGGGCGCAATCCAATCGCAGCGGTCGCTTCGAAAAGCAGACCCGCGAGGGGTTTGACGACGGCTGGGACAATGTCGAGCCGCTATCGATCTTCGAGACCGTCGAACATGTCGAGCGCGCCAAGACCATCATCACGACCAATGACAGCCCGGATATCGGCTTCGAGCGCTCGATCAACGCCTATCGCGGCTGCGAACACGGCTGTTCCTACTGCTTTGCCCGGCCGACGCATGCCTTTCTCGGCCATTCGGCGGGGATCGAGTTCGAGCGCGACATCTATGTGAAGGTCAATGCGGTCGAGGCGCTGCGGGCGGAACTGGCAGCCAAGAGCTATCGGGTCAAGCCCATTGCCATGGGCACCAATACCGACCCCTACCAGCCGGCCGAGCGCAAGCACAAGCTGACGCGCGGCATTCTCGAAGTGATGCTGGAAACGCGCCATCCGGTGATGATCACCACCAAGTCATCGCTGATCATCCGCGACCTGGACCTCCTGACCGAGCTGGCCAAGCTGGGCCTCGTCAAGGTGGCACTGTCGATGACCTCGATGGACCATAAGCTGAGCCGCAAGATGGAGCCGCGCGCCTCCTCCCCTGCCCGGCGGCTGGAAGCCATAAGGCTCCTCAGCGAAGCGGGGGTGCCGGTGGCGGTGTTTGCCTCGCCGATGATTCCGGCGATCAACGACATGGAGCTGGAGCGCATTCTCGACGCCGCCAAGGCGCAGGGGGCGGTCAGCGCCTCGATGATCCTGCTGCGGCTGCCTGGGGAAGTGCGCGACGTGTTCCGCGAATGGCTGCTACGGCATTTCCCAGACCGCGTGCGGCATGTGCTGGCGCTGGTGCGCGATACGCGCGGCGGCAAGGATTATGACTCGCGCTGGGGCACGCGCATGACGGGCGAAGGTCCCTATGCCACGCTGCTGCGCCAGCGCTTCGACAAGGCGCGCGAACGCTATGGCCTCGACGCCAAGCTGCCCGGCCTGCGCAATGACCTCTTCATTGCGCCCCGGCTGGAAGAGCGGCAGATGAGCCTGTTCTAGCGTCAGAAGCGATCAGGCCTGTGCCACTCTGCTGGAGATGAAGGTCCGTACCGCAGGATCGTCGTAGCTGTCGGCGGACAGGACCGCGCCGGCGGCGATCATGTCTTCGTGGAGCAGGCTGGTGCGGATGCCGATGGTGGCCAGCCCGGCTGCCGTGGCCGAGGCAATGCCGGTGCGCGAATCCTCGAAGGCGACCGAGGCCTCGGCGATGGCGCCGAGCAGGCGCAGGCCTTCGAGATAGGGCAAGGGATGGGGCTTGCCATGGGCCAGTTCCTCGCCGATCACCAGGGCGCGGAAGCGGTGGCGAATGCCCAGCCCGTCGAGGATCAGGTCGGCATTGGCGCGCGGCGCATTGGTCACCGCCGCCATGGGCAGGCCGGCGGCATCGGCCATGTCCATCAGCGCGAAGAGGCCTGGAACCGCATGGATGGCCGAGCGCGCGAGATCGCGAAAAGTCTCCTCCTTGCCGCGCAGCACCTCCATGCCGTCCGCTGGCGACAGATGCGGCACGAAGCGGCGGGCGATGGCCTCATTGGCGAGGCCCTGCAATTCCAGGGCGAAGCGCGGCTTGTCGAAGTGGTGGCCATAGGGCGCGAAGGTGCGGTTGAAGGCCTCGAGATGCAGCGGATCGGTATCGGCCAGCGTGCCGTCGATATCGAACAGCAGCGCGGCGCCTGGCTTGAGGATCATGAAGAGTTCCGGGGACGAGAGGGAGCAGCGCGGAACCGATAGCAAAAGCCACGCCGCGTCAATCGCTGCTAATACTGGGCGAGCTTGCGCGCATGGCTGGCCATGAAATCGAGCGAGGCCAGCACGCCGCGCAGCGACAGCCGCACCTCTTTGGTGTCCCCGCCGTTGAGGGGCACTGTCACCACAACCGCATTGCGCTCGCCCATCTGCTCGATCAGCGCCGCCTTGCGGGCGGGGTCGGCGACATAGAACTGATTGACCGTGTTGTAGCGGGTTTCGAGATCGGTGGCGAAGCTGAGGCGCTCGGGCGGTTCTTTGCCGAAGGCCAGCAGCAGCGGGCGGCTGGTATCGGTCTCGACATCGTCGGCGGCAACGGTAAAGGCCAGATCGAGATCGCCGGTGAGGCGATTGCGCAGGATGGTGAGTTTGTAGGCGGGCAGGCCGGCGCTGTTGAGCTCCTGGCTGCCAGTGCTGGCAAAGCAGGAAAAGCCGTAGTAATCGGTCGCGTCCTCGTCGATGGCGTCGGGACAGGCGGCCAGCCAGTCGCGATTATACTCGCGCCACTCGCCGAAGGGATGGTGAAAAGGCGCGGCGGCGGCCGGCATGGCCGACAGAGCTGCTATCGCCAGGATGGCGCCGTATCGGAAGGTCATCTCGTCTGGGCTCTCGCTGGTTGCCCCCCAGCGCCCGCACTATAGCAGAGCCCAAGCCCGGCAACAGGGCCTAGCCCTGTGAATATGAAGGAGAATTCGGCATGATGCGCATTGAGCATAATGGCCTCGTCCTGCTGGAGCTGCCGCTCGACGGCCCCCTGCTCGCCACCGAGCAGGACGCAGTCGACATGATCGGGGAGACCTATGGCACCGGCGCCGACATGATCGTCGTGCCGCTTGCCCGGCTGGCCCCCGGATTTCTCGACCTCAGGAGCGGCATTGCCGGCATATTCTTCCAGAAGATGCAGAACTATCGCCTGCGCCTCGCCATCATCGGGGACATTGCCGCCCAGACAGAGGCCAGCAAGGCGCTGCGCGACTTCGTGTTCGAAACCAACCGGCACGGCAACCACCGCTTCGCGCCCGACCGGGAAGCACTGCTGGCGCGGCTGTGACGGCCGCCGGTTGACTTGACCGGCCCGAGGACGATGCTGGCGGCATGCTGTTTGATTCGACGCCACAGACCGAGCCCGACTATCGCCACGAGCTGGAACTCCAGGCCCGTGGCGCCCGTGTCGTTGCGGGGGTCGACGAGGCCGGGCGCGGGCCGCTGGCCGGGCCGGTGGTGGTATCGGCCGTGGTGCTGGACGCAAGGGCCATTCCGCAGGGGCTCAACGATTCCAAGAAGCTGACCGAGGAGCAGCGCGAACTGCTGTTCGAGCAGATCATGGATACGGCGCTGGCCGTCTCGGTGGTCGTGGCGCCCCCCTCGATCATTCTCAGCCGCAATATTCGCGGCGCGACGCTTTGGGGCATGGCGCAGGCCGCCAACAGTCTCGGCATCCGCCCCGACCGGGTGCTGATCGACGGGCGCGACGTGCCGCTCGGCCTGCCCTGCGAGGGCCTGGCGCTGATCGGCGGCGACGGCCGCAGCGTGTCGATCGCGGCGGCCTCCATCGTCGCCAAGGTGACGCGCGACCGCATGTGCAAGATCATGGATTGCGACGCGCCGCATTTCGGCTTTTCCGGCCACAAGGGCTATTCGACGCCCCAGCATATGCGCGCGCTGGTGGAGCATGGGCCCTGCCGGCACCACCGCGAGGAATTCGCGCCGGTGGCCGAGGCGTGGGCGCGGGTGCGTGGCGTGGTTCTGGTGGCTTGAGTTTGGCGGGCGTGGCCCCACCCCCTCCTACCTCCCCCATCACGGGGGAGGTTTGCCTCCACTCTTTTGGCACCATCGCGCCCCGATCACCGGCCAGCACCTCCCCCTTGATGGGGGAGGCTGGGAGGGGGTGGGGCAACACGCGCAGGGTAGCCGCTGTCGCCCTCTTAACTTCCCGCTAACCCTATGAAATCACGCTCCATTAACCCTGGCGTTCTATAACGGACGGGTTAGTACTGCGTTAGGGTTAAGTGTATGTTGCGTACCGCGCGTAGGGCTGTCGAGGCAGCTGCGGAAGAGGCTCCGCGCCTCCCGATCGATACAATTCTGGTGGGCGATTGCATCGACCACATGAATGCCTTGCCGGCCGGCTCGGTTGATCTCATCTTCGCCGATCCGCCCTATAACCTGCAGCTGGAACACGGCCTGACTCGGCCCGACCAGAGCAAGGTCGATGCGGTGGATGACGAATGGGACAAGTTCGAGAGCTTCGCCCATTACGACAATTTCACCCGCGCCTGGCTCAAGGCCGCAAGGCGGGTGCTCAAGCCCGACGGGGCCCTCTGGGTCATCGGCAGCTACCACAATATCTTCCGGGTCGGCACGGCCCTGCAAGATCTGGATTTCTGGATGCTGAACGACATCGTCTGGCGCAAGGCCAACCCGATGCCGAATTTCCGCGGCACGCGCTTTACCAATGCGCATGAGACGCTGATCTGGGCCGCCAAGAGCCAGAAAAGCCGCGTCACCTTCAACTATGAGGCCATGAAGCTGGCCAATGACGACACGCAGATGCGCAGCGACTGGCTGTTTCCGCTCTGCACCGGCGCCGAACGCCTCAAGGACGAGGATGACGGCAAGGTCCATCCGACCCAGAAGCCGGAAGCCCTGCTGTTCCGCATTCTCAATGCCACGACCAAGCCGGGCGATGTGGTGCTCGACCCGTTCTTCGGCACCGGCACGACGGGTGCCGTGGCGCGCAAGCTGGGCAGGCATTTCATCGGCATCGAGCGGGAAGACGCCTATATCAATGCGGCGCTCAAACGCATCGCGGCGATCCGCCCCGGCGTGTTCGAAGCGCTGCAGTCGGTGACGCCCAAGCGCAAGGAAACGCGCATCCCCTTCGGCTCGCTGATCGAGCAGGGATTAATTGAACCGGGCACGCAACTCTTCGACTTAACGAAACGTTACTTTGCCATGGTTCGTGCAGACGGCTCACTTGTCTCCGGCACCCACCAGGGCTCCATCCACAAGGTTGGTGCTTTGGTCCAAGGCGCCGAAGCATGCAACGGGTGGACCTTCTGGCACCACGAACAAAACGGGCGGACCAGCCCGATAGATGAACTCCGCACGGGCATCCGTGCAAAACTTGATTTGCTTTCTGCCTGATCCTGACCTCCAATCACGTCTCAGGCTCTTGACTAGGCCGCTGGTTTGCCCCAGCGGCCTTTTTGTTTGTGCGGAGAAGGCCTGCCCTGGCGCGGCGAACTGGACGCGGTTCCTTACGGGCGTGGCATTATGAACGCCATGCGGACGCTTCGGGGGCGATCCCCTGCCCTTCTCCAGACTGAGTCGGAGTCCGGGCCGCCCGGTTGCTCAACTTAGCGAGCTGACGCTGGATGTTGGGAGAGATGACGCCAGGGTGCAGACAACGCCGCCGGGCGCATAGTCGATGCTGACCTCTCCTTCAAAGTCGGCCGCCAGCACTCTCGTGATCAGTCTTGAGCCGAAGCCCTTGAGGGTAGGTTCTGCAACCGGGGGGCCGCCAGTTTCACGCCAGGTAAAGCGAAACGCCCCCTGATTTGCGGCGTCGGCGGTGCCCAAGGACCAATCGATCAGGACCTTGCCACCGGGGACCGACAGGGCTCCATACTTTGCCGCGTTGGTGGCAAGTTCATGGATCGTGAGGGCCATTGAGAGGGCTTGCCTGGCCCCCAGTTCAACCGGTGGGCCGTCCAGCACAATGCGGTCCGGTCCCGCCATATGCGGGCTCAGAGCCTTCTGCACGACCGACTGCATCGGTGCGCCGCTCCACGCCTTGGCGGTCAGAATGTCATGGGCATTGCCAAGCGCCTGCAAGCGCGCGGAAAAGGCAGCTCTCCTGTCTGCGATGTCGTCGCCCCTCAGCGTCTGGGATGCGATGGCGCTGACCATGGCGAGCGTGTTCTTGATGCGATGCTGCAGTTCGGCGCCAAGCATTACCTCCCTCGCCTCGGCATCCTTGCGTTGGCTGACGTCACGAACCGTTCCGATGAGCCGTTTGCCACCCGTCGAAGCCAATGCCTGCGCGCGGGCGTGAATCCAGACGTGGGGGGCTCCCTGGCCTGAGACGATGCGGTATTCGACGTCCATGATACCGTCGCCAGCGGGATCCATGGCTTTGGCAGCCTCAGCTGCCAGAATGGAGCGGTCTTCCGGGGCAAGTCGAGCCAGGAATTCCTCGAAGGAAGCCTTCTTGCCCGCCGTGCCCCCTAACATCCTGACGGCACGGTCATCGCCGATCAGATCAACGAACTTTCCGTCGATGACACGGCATTGCCAGACGCCCATTTCCGCGGCGGCCAGGGCAACCTTGGTTTGAACCTGGCTCTCTCGTGCGGCCATCTCCGCCGTTCGGGTCTGGGTTATGTCGGTCGAAATCGACAGGATGTGGGTTGGCCGCCCATCCGCTCCCAGAACCGGCATCACGCGGACATCCCAGAACTTGGAATTGCCCTTCACAGTGCTGGCGGCGCTGAGGAAGCGAGCGGGCTTTCCGTTGCGGCAGGCCTCGATTGCCGCTTTGGCAGCAACGTTTCCCTCGTCCAACCAGAAATCAGGCCAGGGGCAGCCCTTGAGAGCAGGAAAGTCATCGACTTCCATGACTCGTTTTCCGCCCTCGCTCATAAACTGAAGGCGGCCATCGAGGTCCAGGATCTTGATGCAGTCGTCACTGCCAGACAGGAGAGCTACGAGCAGTGCTTCATTGCCGACAAGTGCCGGATCCGCCGCGGTGAGTTCATCATTCAGGGCGCTGATCTTTTTGCCAGGCAGTTCCGACATGCACGAACTCCGGTTGGAGCCACAGGGTTAGCATGTTCAATCCAGAAGCAGAAACGATAGAGACGCCTTGGCGGGCTCGGCCTGTCAGTATCCGGAGCCAAGCTTGCGCCGCCGGCCTAGTGTGCTGAACGCAATGACCTCAGGCCATTCCGGCCTCCTGACTCTGGCGTGTGGTCGCCTCATCGATCCTTTCCGCCAGGGCCGCGCTCACCGGCACCATTGGCAGCCGCATTTCCGGGCTGTCGATCAGGCCTGTGCGCCACAGCCAATGCTTGATCGCGCCGGGGCTGGGTTCGCTGAAGAGCAGGCGCGGCAGGTCGGCAAGGCTTTGCCAGGCAGCCAGGGCGCCGGGTTGGTTGCCGGCCAGCATCAGGTCGCGAATGGCGACGAAGGCTGCGGTGCGAATGTGGGCCGAGGCCAGGATGGCGCCATCGGCACCCTGGGTCAGGGCTGAATAGTAGAACGGGTCCTCCCCGGTCAGCACGGCGAAACCGGCCGGCTTGTGGCGCACCAGATCGAAGGATTGCGCGGGGTCGGCGCAGCAATCCTTGACGCCGACGATGTTGCGATGCCCGGCGAGCCGCAGCATGGTCTCGTTGCCGAGGTTGACCCCGGTTCGATAGGGAATGTTGTAGATCAAAATTGGCCTGGCCGTGCTGTCGGCCAGGGCCGAGAAATGCGCGAACAGGCCGAGCTGGGATGGCCGGGTATAATAGGGACAGGCGATGAGATAGCCATCGATGCCCCAGTTGGCCGTGTGGTCCAGCGCCTTGGCGAGCTTGCGCGTATCGCTGCCGGAGAGCCCCAGATAGACAGGCACATGCCGCCCTGCCACGTCCAGCGCCGCCCGGGTGATCGATACGAGGCGCCCGGTTTCGTCGTCATCGAGCGCCATGCCCTCCCCTGTCGTGGCGCCCAGGATGAAGCCATCGAGCGGCTGGGCAGCATAGTGGGCGACGAGCCGGCGCAGCGATGCCTCGTCGAGCGCACCGTCGCGGAACGGGGTTATCAGCGGCAGCCAGATGCCCTGCAGTGCCGATCGGCTGGTTTCCATAGTCCATCTCCTGTGGGCCGGAGACGGAGTGCGTACAAAAAAGCCCCGTCGAAACCGGCGGGGTCAATCTGATCGATGTGCTTGCTAATTCCTGCGCGCGACGACCATCAGCCCCTATGCGGGGGCTTTTTTCGAGGCCTTGAAGTTGGTGCGGCGGCAGGTCATGCCGTCAAGGTCGGCCAAAGCCTGCAGATTGTCAATCTGGCCAGGCTGGCGCCGGTCAGACCCTTGAGCCGGCAGAAGCGTCGCCAGCGAGCAGGGGCGCCATGGCGTCGGTGATGGCGTGATCATCATAGGGCTTGGAAAAGAAGCTGCTGCCACCGGGCAGGCTGCTTTCTTCGATGATGGCGGCGCCGGACGCGACGATCAGCCTGACCGGCGGCCAGCGGTCCCGGATGTAATGGGCCAGCTTTATGCCGTCCATTGTCCCGGGCATCTGCACATCGGTGAAAACCAGATCGACATCGCCCCGTGACTCGAGGATGGCGATGGCCTCATCGGCATCGCGCGCCTGCAGCGCTTCGTAGCCGGCTGCCAGCACCAGATCGACCGCACCCATGCGAATGATCGTGCTGTCTTCGACCACCAGTACGACGGCCTTGCCTTTATTCATTGCTTGCTCTGGTAACTGGGCGGAGCCACACAGGCCAGGCCAGTAGGGTAAAGCGATTGGGAAGCAATTGAGTTCCTATGCCGCGCTGGGAAGATCGGCCTGCACAGCGGCATCTTCCTGGTGGCTGATGGTGACGGCGGTGCCGGGGCCGGCATCGCTCACGGCGATTTCGCCCAACAGGTTCTTGGCGAGCGCCTCGACGATGCCGCTCCCCAGTCCTGCCTTGGGTGCATCCTCGCCCGAGGGCATGCCGATGCCGTTGTCGGTGACGGAAAGGGTCCAGTCATCGCCCGAGGATCGATAGTCGACCAGTATCTTGCCGTCCCGCTCATCGGGGAAAGCGTGCTTGAGGGCGTTGATGACCAGTTCGGTCACGATCAGCCCCAGGCTCACGGAGATGTCCGCCTCAACGGCGCTGTCATCGACCGTCACCTCGATCGAGAGGCGTTCGGGGTCAGCGATCATGGACGCGCCAAGGCTCAGGCAAAGCTGGTTGAAATAGCTGCGGACTTCGACATTGCCGCCGCTGGAGGTGGAGAGCTGGCGCTGCAGGGCCGCAATGGACATGACGCGGTTATGGGCGTTCTGCAGATGCCCCCGCGCCTCTTCCGACTGCACCCTTCGCGCGCTCTGCATGAGGACGCTGGCGATGATCTGCAGGCTGTTCGCCACCCGATGCTGAACCTCCTAGAGCAGCATGGCCTTGTCGCGGACCAGATTGTCTTTCAGTCGCGCCTCGGCGCGCATGTCGGTCACATCGGTAATGGCCACAAGCAGGCGGATATTGTCGGCGTCGCCGTCATCGAGCGTGCATTGACGATGAGCTGCCGCGCCTTGTGGTCCGGGCGCACGAGGTCGATTTCGTAGGCTTCGATACGCGCACTGCCCGACGCGGTCGCCTTCAGCAGGGAAACCAGCTTGGGCATGGCCCATTCGCCGGCCCCGAGCTGGCCCAGGTGCCGGTCCAGAACGGCTGCAGGATCGATCTCGAAGGCGCGGCAGAAGGATGCGCTGGCGGCAATGACCTTGAGGTCTTCCGTCAGGAACAGCAGCGGCTCGTTGGATGACACGACAACAGCGAGAGTGCTCGGCGCTTCGGAATGCACAGTCGGCGGCTTTGGCATGAATTGGCCCTCAGGGGCCGAAGACCCGCAAAGCGGATCATTACTCGGCAACAATGCCAATCAGCCCGCAATGGCGGGCTCGACGTGTCCATCCTAGTATGCCTCGTGAAAAAGAGCGCCATGCCAAATGGAGATCGGGATAACGATAGAGCGAGGCGCGGACATCCCTTAACGATAACAGCCAGTTGTCGCCATCCGTACCGGTCCGGAAGGACCGTGTTAACCCGTCACCCCCACCATGCCTGCCGTGACTTGGGGTGCGGGGGCGCACAATGTCCGCCATGGTCGGGCTCAATATCGTCATCGCTGCCATACTGGGCTTTCTGGCCCTGCTCTGTGCCGTGGCCAGTCTGGCGCTGCGGCGCAATGAGCCGCTGGCCTGGCTGGCGGCGGCGCTTGGCGTCGGCACAACGCAAACGCTGATCGTCACCTTTGCGCCCGGCACGCCGCTGGAGTTCATCTCCGCCATGGTGATGGCGCCGCTCGGCTTCTGGCTGGCCAACAGCGCCATCCACGCCATGATGTCCGAGAAGCGCTGGCGGCGGGCGTTCAACCTGGCCTTTGCCGGATTGTGTGCCATTGCCGTGGCGCTGTTTGCCGTCGGCGCACCGTTCTTCTACCAGGTCCTGTTCGTGCAGCTCGCCTGCTGCCTGGCCATGATCGATGCCGGCCTGCGCATTGTGAGCCGGCTGCGCTGGCGGGTGCTGGACACTTCCCTGCTCATATCGGTCTGCATACTGGCGCTGCTCAGGATTGCGCGACTGCCGCTGCTGGTCTGGTATTTCGGGCCCGGTATCGAATTTACCGGCTTCAACGGTTCATCGATGGAGCTGGCCCTGCTGGCGGGCGAGAGCTTCCTCACCCTGGGGATCATCACGCTCGTGATCTCGGCGATCATTGCCGACACGATCGAGACATTCCGGCTGCAGTCCGAACGCGACGGGCTGACGGGCCTGCTCAACCGCCGGGCCTTCGATGCGCTGGCCGGCGTGACGGCAGCCAGGGGCGGAGCGGTGATCTTCTGCGACATCGACCATTTCAAGCAGGTCAATGACCGCTTCGGCCACCAGGTTGGCGACGAGGTGATCTGCGCCTTTGCCAGCGTCATGGCGCGGACCGGCTATCAGGCAGGCCGTATCGGCGGGGAGGAGTTCGCGCTGCTGCTGCCCGGCATGTTCATGCAGGAGGCGCTCGATGTCGCCGAGATGATCCGCACCCGCTTTCATGCCGGCGACATATCCGAGATGCCTGCAGGCACCAGGGTCAGTGCCAGTTTCGGCGTGGCCGGCTTTGCCGGGGGCACGCCGCCGTCATCGGCATTCGACCGCGCCGACGCCGCGCTCTACCGGGCCAAGCATGAGGGGCGCAACCGCGTCTGCGCCGACCTGGATGGCTCGGGGCACTATGGGGCAAAGGACCTGCTGACGGCGTGACGTCGGCCGGTTATTGCACCGGCCAGAGGATCTCCGTCTTGATCTGCTCAGGCGGGCTGTCCGGCGGGCTGTAATAGACTTCCCACATATCCTGCGCAGCGGTGAGGCCGCGGGCCTTCATTTCCTCGGTCATGGCATTGTAGGTCTGCACCACCGTGTCATACGGCCCCATATGCACCGCCTTCATATTGCGGCCCGATGGCGTCTGGCCGGTCTGAAGGCCGGCCGCCTTGAGCTTGTCGAGTTCGTCGGGGCGGGCGGGAAAGCCGAGTTCGAAGGTCGTGGTCTTCTCGTCATAGGCGGTATAGTGGCACATCGGCATGCCCGCCATGCGCGCACCGGACTGGCCAAAGGCCGCGCCCAGCCGGTCAAAGCCCTGCCCCATGGCCTGGGCGATGTCGGACATGGGCGTGGTCATGGTGATATAGGCAAAGGGCTCTGGCTTGAGCGTGACGATCGGAAAAGCTGGCATCGGATGCTCCTCATGCTGGTCGTTCCAGCTTGCACCCAAATGGCCCTCCGGTAATTGATCCAGGTCAGGCAGCAGGCAATTGCCTAGTCGAGCCCTGCCGCGGCCAGCACTTTTCTGAACAGGGTGGGCAATGCCTCGCCCTTGAGCGCGCGCGGCGGCGCCCACCAGCCGCCATCGAGCCCATCGGCCGGCACCTGCGCCGACCAGATTTCCAGCTCGAGCCGGAAATGGGTGAAGACATGCACCACCTGCCCCCGATGCTGCCAGGCGCCGGTCACCGGATAGTCCGCCACCGGCAGGTCGGCGGCCCAGGCGGAGCCGGGCACTTCGGTCATGCCGCCCAGCAGGCCCTTTTCGGGCCGGCTCTGCAGATAGACGTCGCCATCGGCGTCGCGCATCACATAGGCATGACCCTTGCGCACCGGCCGTTCGGCCTTGACCGGCTTGACGGGATAGAGGGTCGGATCGCCCACCCTGGTGGCCGTGCAGCCCGGCTGGATCGGGCACAGCATGCAGGCGGCCGTGCGCGGCGCGCAGATGGTGGCGCCCAGATCCATCATGGCCTGGGCAAAGTCCCCTGCCCGCTCGGGCACCGCGGCCTGTAGGGCGGCGCGCAGCTCGTCCTTGGCCTCGCGCACCGGGACGGGCAGCGCATAGTAGCGCGCCAGAACGCGGTCGAGATTGCCATCGAGCACGGCGATAGGTTCGTCAAAGCAGATGGCGGCAATGGCGGCGCTGGTATAGGCGCCGATGCCCGGCAGGGTCTGCAGGCCAGCCGAGGTCTGCGGGAAAACGCCGGCATGCTCGTTCACCACGGCCTGGGCGCAGGCATGCAGGTTCCGGGCGCGGGCATAGTAGCCAAGGCCGGCCCATTCCTTGAGCACGCTGTCGAGCGGCGCCGCGGCGAGATCGTGGACGGTGGGCCAGAGGCTTGTGAAGCGCAGGAAATAGTTCTTCACCGCCGCCACCGTGGTCTGCTGCAGCATCACCTCGCTGAGCCAGATACGGTAAGGGTCGGGCCCGATCCCACGTGCCCGATCGGCCGGGGCAATGCGCCAGGGCAGGTCGCGCGCATGCCGGTCATACCAGGCGAGCACGGCCGGGGCATCGATGGGGGCGGGATCGGGAAGATACATGGGAACCGGATAACTCCATCCTGATCATGCCGACAAGGGGGTGCCACGCTCTTGTGTGGGCAGGCCCCGAGCGATACTCCACTGTTATGGCCAAGGACGATCTCCCCGAACCGAAACGCCGCAATCGGACGATGAGCGTCGCCGATGTGCTGAGTGGCGCGCTCGATCCGGTCTTGAAGAAGCGCGGCTTTGCCAGCCGGGACATCATCGCGCATTGGTCGGTGATGGCGCCCAAGCCCTATGACACCGTGGCCATTCCCGACAAGCTGAGCTGGCCGCGCGGCGAGCGTGGCGCCGAGGGGGCGACGCTGGTCCTGCGCTGCGTGCCGGGCCATGCCATGGCCATCGCCCATGAGGGGCCCAAGATCGCCGCGGCGATCAACCGCTATTTCGGCTTTGTACTGGTGGGGGCGGTGCGCCTGTCCGCAGAGCCGTTCACCCCCGGTTCAGGCCGCAAGGAGCAAAAACCGCTCCAACCGAGCCAGAGCGTGATCGCAAAGGTCGGGGCCCAGGTGGCCGATATTGCCGACGACGATCTGAGGGAAGCGTTGCGGACTCTGGGTCACGCGCTATCCAGCAGATCGGGGCGAAGCGACTAGCCATTGTCGCGACAGTGGAACCGCACTGTTCACGTCGGGTTGATGGCTGTGCCCACTTGCCCACACAATTGCCGCGTGTAGTGTCGCGCGCAACAAAACAGGAGCGTTAGTCGTGAACTTTAACCGCCGTGACACCCTCATCCTGGCTGCGGCCGCGTCGGCCCTGAGCCTTTGCGGGGTGGCCACCGCCAGCGCTGCCGAAGGCGACATGGTGGATGTTGCCAAGCTGCTGGCGCCTGCCGGCGGGGTTGCCGACCACGTCATGGGCAGCGAAACCGCTCCCGTCACCGTCATTGAATATGCCTCGCCGACCTGCCCGCATTGCGCGACCTTCTCCAATGACGTGCTGCCGGGCTTCATCGAGTCCTATGTCGATACCGGCAAGGTCAAGCTCATCGTGCGCCCCTTCGTGCGCAACGTGCTCGACGCGGCCGTGTTCATGCTGGCCGAGGCCTCCGGCCCGACCAATTACCACAATGTGCTGTCGACCTATTTCAAGACCCAGACCACCTGGGCTAGCTCGCAGACACCGCGCGATGCCATCCTCGAAATCGCCAAGCAGCTGGGCTTTACCCAGGAAACTTTCGACGCTGCCTTGACGAATCAGGAACTGTTCACAGGGATGGAAGCCTTGCGCGAACAGGCGCTGGATGAATTTGGTCTGGCAGGCACCCCGACATTCTATGTCAATGGCAAGACACTCACCGGTGACAAGACGCTCGAGCAGCTCGCCGCTGAAATCGATCCCCTTGTTCCTGCCGATTTCGTTGCCACGACCGGCGCCGCCACAACCGCTGCCCCGGCAGCAGCCGAGCCCGCCGCTGCCCCTGCACCCGCTGCAACAACCGACGCCATGGCCCCGGCCGGCGGCGCGATGGCCCCAGCCGACCCTGCCGCGACGCCAGCCACCCCTGCGCAGTAACGACCTAACAAATGTGGTTCCCTTCTCCCCGCGCGGGAGAAGGGAGAAGTGAAGTTCTCCCGCCTCAAGCTGCACGGCTTTAAATCCTTCTCCGACGAGATGACCCTGGTCATGGAGCCGGGATTGACCGGCATTGTCGGGCCCAATGGCTGCGGCAAGTCCAACCTGGTCGAGGCCATGCGCTGGGTGATGGGCGAAAGCTCCTACAAGGCCATGCGTGCCTCGGGCATGGATGACGTGATCTTTTCAGGCTCGGGCAATCGGCCGGCGCGCAATTCGGCCGAAGTCACGCTCGTCCTCGACAATTCCGACCGCACCGCACCAGCGGCCCTCAACAATGCCGACATTCTCGAAGTCACACGCCGCATCGAGCGCGAGGCCGGCTCGGTCTATCGCGTCAATGGCAAGGAAGTGCGTGCCCGCGACGTGCAACTGCTGTTTGCCGATGCCTCGACCGGCGCCCATTCGCCGGCCATGGTGCGGCAGGGGCAGATCGGCGAGCTGATCGCCGCCAAGCCCACCGCACGCCGCGCTTTGCTCGAGGAAGCGGCAGGCATTTCGGGGCTGCATTCCCGCCGGCATGAGGCCGAGCTGCGGCTGCGCGCGGCCGAGGCCAACCTCGAGCGCGTCGACGACATCATCGCCCAGGTCGAGACCCAGCTCGAAACCCTCAAGCGCCAGGCGCGCCTCGCCACCCGCTATCGCTCGCTCAGCGGCGACATCCGCCGCGCCGAGGCGACGCTATATCATATCCGCTGGGTGGCGGCCCGCTTCGCCGAGAAGGAAACCGAGGCGCAGCAGGCCGTGCTGGTGCGCGAACTGGCCGATGCCACCCATCTCGAATTGCAGGCGCAGAAAAAGCTCGAAGCCGCCGATGCGGCGCTGCAGCCGTTGCGTGACCGCGAAGCCGTCACCGGCGCCGTGCTGCAGCGCTATACGATCCTTGCCGAACAGCTGGCCGAGGAATCCCGCCGCGCCAGCCAGCGCCGCGCCGAGCTGGAAGATCGCATCCGCCAGCTCGCCGCCGACGGCACGCGCGAGCGTGACCTCGTGGCCGAGGCGGAGACGACGCTGGCCGCCTATGGCGAGGAACAGGCTCGGCTCGCCGCCGACGGCGAGGCCGCGCAGGCCGATTTCGATCGCGCCCGCGCCGAGGCCGATGCCGCCCGCGCCGCCGTTGCCGGCGCCGAAGGCGATGCGCGCAGCGCGGCCGATCTCCTGGCCCAGGTCCGCGCGCGCAGGGCGCAGGCGATCCGCTCGGCGCAGGACGCCGCCGCGCGCATCCAGCGGCTGACGCAGCAGGCGGCCGAGGTCGAACGGGAAGCACAGAGCGTTGCCGCCAGCCTCGATGCCGACGAGACCCTCTCCAACAAACGCAGTGCCCTGGCCGCCGCACAGGCCGCCACTGCGGAAGCCGAAGCCGCCGCCCTCGTCGCCGAAGAAGTCGCTGCCGGTTCCCAGGCGAAGCTCGACGCCGCCCGCCCGCGCCTTGCGGAAATCGAGGCCGCGCTCAACCGGCTCGAAGCCGAGGCGGCAACGCTGGCCAAGATGCTCAATGTCGGCTCGGGCCTGTGGCCGGCCATTGTCGACCAGCTCAAGGTGACGCCGGGCTATGAGACCGCGCTCGGCGCCGCTCTCGGCGATGACCTTGAAGCCAGTTCCGATGCCGGCGCGCCGATGCACTGGTCGGTGCCGGTCGATCACAGCGATGACGCCGCCCTGCCCCAGGCCGCCGAGCCGCTGTCGCGCTATGTCACCGGCAGCGCCCTGCTCAAGCGGCGGCTCGACCAGATCGGGCTGATCGACGCGGCCGATGGTCCGGGGCTGATGCATGCGCTCAAGCCCGGCCAGCGGCTGGTGACGCTCGATGGCGCCCTCTGGCGCTGGGACGGCTTCGTCTCGGCCGCGGACGCACCGAGTGCCGCCGCGCAGCGCTTGGCGCAGCGCAATCGTCTCACTGACCTGGACGAGGAAATCGCCCGGGCCAAGGGCGAGCGCAATGCGCATAAGCGCGACGTGGAGGCGCTGACCGTGGCACTCGACATGGCCCGGCAGCAGGAGCGCGGGCGCCGTGAGGCCTGGCGCGCGGCCCAGCATGCCATTGGCGCGGCGCAGGCCGAGGTCGACAAGGCGCAACGCGCCATCGGCGACCTCACCACGCGCCAGTCGGCGCTGGAAGAAGCCCGTATTCGCCTCGCCGCCAGCCTCAGCGAGGCCGAGGCCATTCGCGCCGAGGCCGAACAGGCGCTGGCCGAGGCCGGCACCGAGGACGACGCCGCCCAGCGCGCCGAGGCCAGCCAATCCATTCTCACCACGGCCCGTGACCGGGCGGACCAGGCCCGGCTCAAGCTGGGCAGTTTCGAAACCGCCGCGCGCATGCGCGAGAGCCGTCTCGCCCAGCTCGAGCGCGATAGCCAGAGCTGGCAGCGTCGCCGCGAGGGCGCGCTGGCGCAGCTGTCGACGCTGGACCAGCGCAGCGCCGAAGTCAGCGCCCAACTGGCCGGCGTCAACGAAACGCCCGATGGGTTCGTGGCGCGGCGTGCGCAGATCGAGGACCAGATCGAGCAGGCCAAGATCGACCACAAGGCGGCCGGCGACAGCCTGAGCGTCGCGCAATCCGGCTATCGCGAGGCCGACAAGGCCCTCAAGACCGCCAGCGATATCCTGGCCAATGCCCGGATCGAACTGACCCGCATCGAGGAGCGCGCCAAGGGCTTCATCGCCCAGCGCCAGCAGATCGAGCGGCAGATCGAGGAAGTGCTCGACATTCCCGCCAGCAAGACGCTGGAAGCCTCCGGCATCCGCCCCGAGGAGGCGCTGCCTTCGGAAGCCGCCATCGAGCAGAAGGTGGACCGCCTCAAGGCCGAGCGGGAGCGGCTGGGCGGGGTCAATCTCTCGGCCGAAAAGGAAGCCATCGAGGTTCAGGAAAAGCTTGATGCCATGGTGCGCGACAAAACCGACCTGATCGAGGCCATTGCCAAGCTGCGCACCGGCATCCAGTCGCTCAACCGCGAGGGCCGCGCCCGGCTCAACGACGCCTTCGTCAAGGTCAATGCGCATTTCCAGGAGCTGTTCACCACGCTGTTCGGCGGTGGCACGGCGGAGCTGAGCTTTGTCGAGAGCGACGATCCGCTCGAAGCGGGCCTTGAAATCATCGCCCGTCCGCCGGGCAAGAAGCCGCAGACCATGACCCTGCTGTCGGGTGGCGAGCAGGCACTGACTGCCATGAGCCTGATCTTTGCAGTATTCCTCACCAATCCGGCGCCGATCTGCGTGCTCGACGAGGTCGATGCGCCGCTCGACGACGCCAATGTCGAGCGCTTCTGCAACCTGCTCGACAGCATGCGGCAGCGCACCAATACGCGCTTCATGGTCATCACCCACAATCCGATCACCATGAGCCGGGTGGATCGCCTGTTCGGCGTCACCATGGCCGAGCGCGGTGTGAGCCAGCTGGTCTCGGTGGACCTGACCACGGCCGAGAGTTTCCGCGAGGCGAGCTAGGCGCCGGTCACATAACGTTCAGTCGCCTCGCTGACCATGGCCGCCCGGTTCTCGCGCCAGCCCCCTGAGCCGCCCAGGCGAACGGCAGCGTAGATCAGCCTGCGGGCGAACCAGCCCACGCCGCGATTTTCCATCGCCTCTTCCATGATCCGGTCGGCTTCCAGCCGGCTATAGGGTTGGGGGCGGGTAATGGAGGGCGGATGCTTCTTCCATTTGCCGGTGCCGCCGGTGGAATAGAGGTAGTCGTGGATGATGGCGGCCTTGACCCAGGGTCCGTCCGGCGGGATCAGGATCCAGGCCCAGCGCGGCACCGATGCCAGATCGGTGACGAAACCCGCCGGCACCGTGATGGTGTGTTGCCGGTCGCCGGGGTGGTAGGTCAATGGGTCATGCATGCCCCACAGGCTCCGCCCCTCCTTGATGGATGGCGCAATCTTGTTGTCCAGCAGCACCAGAACCAGCTTGCCGCCAAATCTGTCGACCTTCTCAGCCCCTGCCATGCCAACCTCCCCGCACGGATAAGGCATTGAATGCCAGGACCGGCACGAGGGCAAGCTGGGATCTCCTCTTGCCGTCCCCAACTTATCCCCCTCTCCAGAACCCATGCCATAATCTCCCCATCACTCCGCATGGGCGGCCTGCAGGCGAACAGTGGCGGGGTGAGCCGGGCGCGGGCTTTGCCTTCCGCGCAGGTTCGAGATCCGGCCGCACGTTGGCGAGCGACCATCGTGCGCGATAACCGGGACTGTTCCAAAAACCGGCACCCGGAGGCGGTTGGCGTCTCGTTTTTAAATTACCAGAGGCGAAAGCCGCCTCGGGGTCCGTCCATCTCGAAAACCGCGCTGCAGGCGGCGCGTCCGCACGTCCCTGGGAGACAGAATCCCCCCGTCCCCGCCCCGACTTCGCCACGATCGCCGGTGGACAGCATGCCGCACCCCTGCGACAAGCTGAATTGCCATTACAGATCAACAACTTACGGTCGGTAAGGTTGTCTTGACACTCTCAGACCCCACCACTATGTTGCGCGCGACTTAAAAGGGCGTCCCGGAAACTCCGGGAGAAAGCCGGCCAGGGGGAGCGCGCGGATGGTAAAACCGCAAGATACCGAAGGTCGGCCGGACAGCGCCGAAGGGGTGACGCGCGATCTTGCATCACGCATCGCCTCGGCCAAGCGGGAACGCGATATCGAGGACAACAGAACCTCGAGGGACGCCTCCCCGGAGATGAGCGGTATGGCGCGCGGCATGCGCATCGGTACCGAGTTCATCGCCGCGATCCTGGTGGGGGCCGTTATCGGCTATCTCATCGATCTTGGCCTGGGGACCAGCCCCTGGGGCTTGCTCATCATGTTGCTGATGGGCTTCGCCGCTGGAATACTCAATGTCACCCGCGTGGTGGCGCAGATGAATGCCGCTTCGCCTCCCCCGCCGGGGTCCGATCTGGGACCCGACGTGGAAGACGAGGCAGACAAATGATGACGCTTAGAGGGCACCATCTTGGCCGGTACTGATCCGATCCACCAGTTCGTCATCTATGACATCGCGAAGCTGTTCACCGTTGGCGGTGACGGCACCGAAGGCAGTGGCGTCACCTTCGCCTTCACCAATTCGGCGCTGTTCATGGTCGCCACCGTGGCGATCGTGTCGCTCTATATGATCATGGCGACCGGCGCGAAGCGCGTGGTTCCAGGCCGGGCGCAGCTCGTGGCGGAGCTCATGTATGAGTTCGTGGCCAATATGGTGCGAAGTGCCGCCGGCACCGCGGGCATGAAGTTCTTCCCGCTGGTGTTCAGCCTGTTCACCTTCATCCTCGTGGCCAACATGCTCGGCATGGTGCCCTATTTCTTCACCGTCACCAGCCACATCATCGTCACCTTCGCGCTGTCGATGCTGGTCTTTCTGACCGTGGTGATCTACGGCTTCGTCAAGAACGGCCCGAAATTCCTCAAGCTGTTCGTGCCCTCCGGCGTGCCCGGCTATATCCTTCCCATCGTGGCGCCGATCGAGTTCATCTCCTTCATGAGCCGCCCGATCTCGCTCTCCGTGCGTCTGTTCGGCAATATCCTGGCCGGCCACATCACGCTCAAAGTCTTCACCGGCTTCATCGTCACCATGTCCAGCCTGGGTTTCCTCGGCATTCTTGGTTCGGCGCTGCCGCTGATCATGGCCATTGCGCTCACTGGCCTCGAGTTTCTCGTCGGTGCCGTTCAGGCTTACGTCTTCGCCGTCCTGACCTGCATGTATCTCAACGACGCGATCCACCCGTCTCACTAACTACCAGTCACGGCGGGCTGTTCCGCCAGAACCCCCGCTTAAAAAGTCGCTTGAAAGGACTAAAAAATGGAAGCTGAAGCCGCAAAGTACATCGGTGCCGGTATTGCTTGTTTCGGTATGGCCGGCGCCGCCATTGGCGTGGCCAACATCTTCGGCAACTTCCTGTCGGGCGCCCTGCGCAACCCGTCGGCTGCTCCGAGCCAGTTCTCGAACCTGATCTTCGGCTTCGCCGTGACCGAAGCTCTGGGCATCTTCTCGTTCCTGGTTGCCCTGATCCTGCTGTTCGTCGTCTAAGACCAGCGTCGATCACGCTTTTCGCAGCCGGGCCTGGTCCGGCTGCGTGCACTTCTCCGGCTCCGGCCGGCTGACCGGATTTAACGGGACCTCACCTGATGGTAACGCAAGCCTACGCCCAAGAAGCGGTTGCACCGGCCGAAGAGCACGTCGAAGGCGCTGAAGGCGCCGTCGACGCGACCCACGCCGATCCCACCGCCGATACCCATGCCACGACCGAAGCCCATGGCGGCGAGCATGGTTCGGACGTGTTCCCGCCCTTCGATCCGGCGACGTTTCCCAGCCAGCTGCTGTGGCTGACCATTACATTCGCCGCGCTCTACCTGCTGATGAGCCGGGTTGCCCTGCCCCGCATCGGCGGCATCCTTGCCAACCGCAAGGCCATCATCGATGCCGATCTGGCAGCGGCCGATGCCTCGCGCCAGAAGACCGACGCCGCCATTGCCGCCTATGAATCGGCGCTGGCCGCGGCCAAGTCCAAGGCCCAGGGCATTGCCAATGAGAGCCGCGAAGCCATCCAGGCGGACCTCGCCGCCAAGCGCAGCGCCGTCGAGACCGATCTCGCCGCCAAGGTGACTGCTGCCGAAGCCCGCATCAATGTCACCAAGACCGAAGCACTGACCCATGTCGACGAGATCGCCACGACCACGGCGCAGACCGTCGTGACCCAGCTGGTCGGCGACGTATCGGCTGACAGCGTCCGCGCCGCGGTCGCCAAGGCGAGCAAGGAGTAAGCGACATGGAATGGCTCGATAACAGCTTCTACGCGCTTGTCGCCCTCGTCATCTTCCTGGCGCTGACGCTCTATTTCGGCATCCCCCGGATTGTCGGCAAGATGCTCGATGGCCAGATCAAGAAGATCGCCGACGACCTGGCCGAAGCCAAAAAGCTGCGCGAGGAAGCCGCCGCCCTGCTCGTTGAATATGAGCAGAAGCGCGTGGCCGCCGAAAGCGAAGCTGAAGGCATCATCGCCGCCGCCAAGGAAGAGGCTGCCCGCCTCACCGCCGAGGCCCAGGTGTCGCTTGCTGACCTGGTCACCCGCCGCACCAAGGCCGTGGAAGACAAGATCGCCCAGGCCGAGGCCCAGGCCGTCGCCGAAGTGCGCGCCCGCTCGGCCGATGTGGCCATCGAGGCGGCCCGACTGGTGCTGACCGACGAAATGAACCGCAAGGGCGGCCAGGTCGTCGACACCGCCATTGCCGATGTGGCCAACCGGCTGAACTAAGGTTCGTCGCAGAGAATTTGGAAGGGCGGGCAGTTATGCCCGCCCTTTTCGTTTGGCGCTACAATGGCCGGATTGACCTCCCGCGGAATCTCCACCATGGTGCCGGGGACTGCGGGAGAGACTGGATTTCTCCGGCGCCGAAGGAGCAACCGCCCCGGAAACTCTCAGGCCAAAGGACCGCCGTCAGGTCAACAACTCTGGAAAGCGGACCGGGTCATCCGGTCCCACCGAAGGAGCAACCAGCGCTCAGCTGGGAAATCTCTCAGGTGTCGAGGACAGAGGGGGCACGGATTTCGCCGCAGGGCGAAGCTAGTCGTGCCGCCTTGTTTCATTTTCCGGGAAGTGTTGATGGCCGAAACCTCAGCCGATAACCTCAAGACCACGCCGCTCTATGAGCGCCACGTCGCCGCCAATGGCCGCATGGTGCCCTTCGGCGGCTATAGCCTGCCGGTGCAATATCCGAGCGGCATCATGACCGAACACAAATGGACGCGCGAGCAGGCGGGCCTGTTCGACGTGAGCCATATGGGCCCGAGCTTCCTCACGCTCAGCAATCCCAGCGGCGATGCCGAGGCCGACCATGCCGCCGTGGCCGCATTGATCGAGCCACTGATCTGCGGCGACATTGCCGGCCTCAAGCCGGGCAATATCCGCTACACCCTGCTGCTGAATGACCAGGGTGGCACGATCGATGACCTGATGGTCGGCCGCTCGCCACTCTTCGGCGGGGCGCTCTATATCGTCGTCAATGCCGGCACCAAGGAGGGCGACTTCGCCCTCATAGAAGCGGCCGCCGGCGACAAGGCCAAGCTGATGCGGGCCGACGCCGACAATGCCCTGCTGGCCCTGCAGGGTCCCGAAGCTGTCAATGTCATTGCCCAGATCGCCCCGGGCGCAGTCGAGCTCAGCTTCATGCAATATGCCCCCTTCGAATGGGGCGGTGAGCGGCTGATCATCTCGCGCGCCGGCTATACCGGGGAAGATGGCTTTGAAATCCTCGTCTCGGCCGCCAATGCCCCCAAGCTTTGGGATGCGCTGCTCGCCGACGATCGAGTCAAGCCGATCGGGCTGGGCGCGCGCGACAGCCTGCGGCTTGAGGCCGGACTGCCGCTCTATGGCCATGACCTCAACGAGACCATCTCACCCACCGAAGCCGATCTCGGCTTTGCCGTTTCCAAGCGCCGCCGCGAGGCTGCCGATTTCCCCGGCGCCACGCGCATCCTCGCCGAGCGCGAGGGCAAGCTGTCCAGGATCCGCGTCGGCCTGATCGTCGAAGGCGCCCCGGCCCGCGAAGGCGCCGAAATTCTCGATGCCGCCGGCAATGCCATCGGCGTCGTCACCAGCGGCGGCTTCGCCCCGTCGCTGGGCAAGGCCATCGCCCTTGGTTTCGTGCCACCGGCCCATGCCACGCATGGCACCAAGCTGCAGGTGTCGGTCCGCGGCCGTGCCCAGCCGGCCGAGGTGGTTCCGACCCCCTTCGTGCCACATCGTTATTTCCGCAAGCCCAAAGCCAGTTGAGAGGCCAGCCATGACCACCAAGTTCACCCCTGACCACGAATATATCCGCGTCGAGGGTTCGACCGGCATTGTGGGGATCACGCCCTATGCGCAGGAAGCGCTCGGCGACATCGTCTTTGTCGAGCTGCCTGCCGTCGGCAAGGTGCTCAAGAAGGGCGACGAGGCCGCTGTCGTCGAAAGCGTCAAGGCCGCTTCGGAAATCTACGCCCCCGTCTCGGGCACCGTCACCGAAGTCAACGAAGAGCTCTCGGCCAATCCCGGCCTGATCAATGCCGATCCAGAGGCGACCGGCTGGATCTACAAGATCGCCATTGCCGATGCCGGCGAGATCGACGGCCTGCTCGATGACGCCGCCTATGCCGACCTGACGAAGTAAGAGGCCCCATGCGCTACCTCCCCCATTCCGAACACGAACGCGCCGAAATGCTCGGCGTTATCGGTGCGGCCAATATCGATGCCCTGTTCAGCGCCGTTCCAAAGCAGGCGCTGAAGACCTTTGATCTCGGCCTGCCCGCCCATAGCCCGGAATTTCTGGTCGAGGCCCATATGCGGGCGCTGGCCGGCAAGAACCATGCGGGAGCGGATGGTCCGTTCTTCGTCGGCGCCGGCGCCTATCGTCACCATGTGCCGGCCACGGTCGACCACCTCATCCAGCGCTCGGAATGGCTCACCGCCTATACGCCCTACCAGCCGGAAATCTCGCAGGGCACCCTGCAGATGCTGTTCGAATTCCAGACCCAGGTGGCCAAGCTCACCGGCATGGATGTGGCCAATGCGTCGCTCTATGACGGCTCGACGGGTACGGCCGAAGCAGTGCTGATGGCGCGGCGCCTCACCAAGCGCAACAAAATCGTGCTGTCGGGGGGGCTCCATCCGCATTACCGCGACGTGGTGAAGGCTTATCTCAAGGACGATGCCGATCTCGAATGCCTCTCGGCCTCGCCCGAGGGCCAGGGCGACATTCTCGACCATATCGACGAGACCACCGCCGCCATCGTGATCCAGACGCCGGACTTCTATGGCCATTTGCGCAATCTCAAGACCGCCGCCGACGCCGCCCATGCCAAGGGGGCGCTGCTGATCGTGGTCATCACCGAGGTGGTGTCACTCGGTCTCATCGAAGCGCCGGGCGCCTATGGCGCCGACATTGTCGTGGCCGAAGGCCAGTCTATCGGTAATGCGCTCAATTTCGGCGGCCCCTATCTGGGCCTGCTGGCCACGCGCAAGGAATTCATCCGCCAGATGCCTGGCCGCATCTGCGGCGAAACCGTCGATGCGGAAGGCCAGCGCGGCTTCGTGCTGACTCTCTCCACCCGCGAGCAGCATATCCGTCGTGAGAAGGCGACGAGCAATATCTGCACCAATTCGGGGCTCTGCGCCCTCGCCTTCTCGATCCATATGGGGCTGCTCGGCGAAGCCGGCTTCACCCGCCTCGCCCGCCTCAACCACGCCAATGCCTGCAAGCTGGCCGATGCGCTGGGGACCGTGACGGGCGTCGAAGTGCTCAACAAGACCTTCTTCAATGAGATGACCATCCGCACGGCGCAGCCCGCCGCCACGCTGATCGAGCGCCTGGCCCGGCGCGGCATTCTGGCTGGCGTGCCGGTCAGCCGGCTGGAGCCAAGCGATCCGAGCGTGGCCAACCTGATCGTGCTGGCCGCGACCGAACTCACCACCGACGCCGACATTGCCGCGCTCTGCGCCGCCCTTTCGGAGGAACTCGCATGAGCATGAACAATCAGGGCCGCCCCACCGGCACCGGCGCTTCGGGCTTCACCTCGACCTCCGGCTCGGCACTGCTGCCCAATGAACCGCTGCTGTTCGAAATCGGCGATACCGAGCATTCCGGCGTCGACCTGCCGGATGTGACCATCTCGGCCGGCCGCCTCGGCGGCTTCGAGCGCAAGATGCCGCTCGACCTGGCGGGGCTTACCGAGCCCGAGGCGATGCGCCACTATGTGCGCCTCAGCCGGCTCAACCACTCGATCGACTCCGGCATGTATCCGCTGGGCTCCTGCACGATGAAGCACAATCCGCGCCTCAACGAGAAGATGGCGCGCCTGCCCGGCTTTGCCGATATCCATCCGCTGCAGCCGGCCTCGACCGTGCAGGGCGCGCTGGAGCTGATGAACCAGCTCAGCCACTGGCTGATGACGCTAACCAACACAGCTGCCGTCGCGCTGACCCCCAAGGCCGGCGCGCATGGCGAACTGCTGGGCATGATGGCGATCAAGGCGGCGCAGGATGCGGCCGGACAGAGCCACCGCACCATCGTGCTGGTGCCCGAAAGCGCGCATGGTACCAATCCGGCTACTGCGGCCTTCCTCGGCTATTCCGTCAAGCCGATCCCGGCGCGGGACGATGGCACGGTGGATGTGCAGGCGGTCAAGGATGCGCTGTCGCCGGAAGTGGCGGCCATCATGCTGACCAATCCCAATACCTGCGGGCTGTTCGAACCACAGGTCATCGAGATCGCCGAAGCCGTGCATGCGGCCGGGGCCTTCTTCTACTGCGATGGCGCCAACTTCAACGCCATCATGGGTGTCGTCCGTCCGGGCGACCTTGGCATCGACGCCATGCATATCAACCTGCACAAGACCTTCTCGACGCCGCATGGCGGCGGCGGGCCTGGCGCAGGCCCGGTGGTTCTGTCGGAGGCCCTGGCGCCCTTCGCGCCGGTGCCTTTCGTGCGCAAGGGCAGCAATGGGCTGGAACTGGTCGAGCATACCGAGGGCGGAGCGCTTGGTCGCATCACCGCCTTCCAGGGCCAGATGGGCATGTATGTGCGCGCCCTGACCTACATGCTCAGCCATGGCGGCGACGGCCTTGCCCAGGCGGCGCAGGATGCCGTGCTCAACGCCAACTATATCAAGGCGCGCCTGCAGCACGTGTTCTCGGTGCCGTTCGGCGACTATCCGACCATGCATGAGGCGCTGTTCGACGACAGTTTCCTGGCTGGTACGGGCGTCACCACGCTCGATTTCGCCAAGGCGCTGATCGACGAGGGCTTCCACCCCATGACCATGTATTTCCCGCTGGTCGTGCATGGCGCCATGCTGATCGAGCCGACGGAAAGCGAGAGCAAGCAGACGCTGGACCACTTCTGCGATGTGATGGCGGAGCTGGCGACCGACGCCAAGGCGGGCAATACGACGCGCTTCACCGCCGCGCCGCTCAAGGCACCCCGCCGCCGGCTGGACGAGACGCGGGCGGCCCGCTCGCCGATCCTCAAGTGGGAACGCAAGGACGAGCTGCCGAAGGCAGCGGAGTAGTGTAGGCGTACTATCCGCAAACACTGAGGACCTCCCCCTTGACGGGGAGGCTGGGAGGGGGGGGCGACTGGCCCGGATATCTGCGCTAAACGCCCCCCCCTTGATCCCTCCCCGCAGGGGGAGGGCGTCGACTGAGATATCGGTGCGACAAACAGAAAGGCCCGCGGACTTATCCACGGGCCCTGATTGTCTGCGATACTGCCGAATTTCAGCCCCTGGTGTCGAAGCCGACCCAGATGGTGATCTCTTCGCCGCCCAGATAGGGAATGGCGACATTTTCGAGCACCTTGACGAATTCGGCCGAACGGGCCGGGGCGGCAATCGCAACCGGCAGGGTGTGCTTCTCGGAGAATACGGCCTGGCCATCGCGCTCGACGGCGAAGCGAATGGGGGCATTGACCGAAGACTGGCTTCCGGCAGGGCCGAGCAGGACGCGGCCCACCACGCCCATATTGACGGTGATCAGGCCATTGGAAACCACGCAATTGCGCGAGGTCTCGTCGATGACGCCCTGATACTGCAGCGAGCGGGCGTCGCCGGTGCGGCCGCCACCATAATAGAACATCGCCTCGCCGCCAGGCCGGACGCGGATGGGGGGGCATTCGGTGGCGATGGCGGGTAGCGCACTGGTCTGGGCTTGCGCCACCGCTGCGGGCGTCGCCGTCGCATTCTGCAGCTGCTGGTTCTGCGCGGCATTGCCGCTGCCGAACAGGCCGCCCATGGAACAGCCGGCCAGCAGTGTTGCGGTAGCGAAACCGGCCGACAGGCGCAGCAGGAAAGAGGCTTGGTTCATCGGGCGATCTCCTGACGCAAACACTAGCTGTAGGCGGCTTCGAGCGCCATCAATATGGCGGGCGCGCCGCTGGCATTGACGCCCGGCGCGTCTTCGACGAACACGGCATCGACAACGCCGTCGCGGATCAGCAGCGCCGAACGCACAAAGCGCATGCCCATGCCGAAGGCGGTCGAGTCCTTCATCAGCCCGAGCGCCTCGGCCAGTTCGGCATTGCCGTCGGAAATGAAATCGACCGTGCCGAGCGCGCCGGCGACTTCGCCCCAGGCCTTGACCACGTGATGGTCATTGACCGTGGCGCAGACGATACGATCGATGCCGGCAGCCTTCAGCTTGGCCGCATTGGCGACAAAGCCCGGCAGGTGGTTGACATGGCAGGTCGGCGTAAAGGCGCCGGGGACGGTGAAGAGCACGACGAGCCCCGTGCCGAGAATGGCATCGCTGGTCGTATCGGTAGCGCCATCGGCGGTGACAAGTTTTACGCCCACGGACGGGACCGGACTGCCGCGATCGATCATATGTGGATATGCCCCATGACTTGGCCACCAGGGCGGTGGCCATTCCTCAGTCTCAAGTGCATTCGGGATAAGCGGCTTTCACACCGTCGACAAGGCCTAATGGCCCTTTCCCCTCGCACCGTTCACCTGGCCGTCGGCACCCTGATGGTCCGTGTGACCTCGAAAGCTCCCATGCCTGTGAGGAATGTGAGCTGAACAGCCTGGTTTTCCAAGTCGATTTCGTCGCTTTTGCCCAGGATGGGGATGAGGACTAGGTTTGGTTCGGGGCTTTTTTGCGGCGCGCCGAACAGCGGCTCGCCGCTTGGCGTGGCGGCGATCAGCGAGGCGGGGTCGATCGCCGGATCGTTGACGCGGACGGCCAGCATGGCTGCGTCGCGCCGAAGTTCGACATTGCCGATGGGCTGGGGATCGCCGTCCCATTCGATCGGGGCCATGGCCAGCGCCTGGCGGATGCGCAAGCCATTGGGCCGGTCGGGTTCTGCGTCGTGCAGCGGCAACGAAAAATGCGCCTGGGCGGGCACGCAGATATCGGAGCAGACGCCCAGAATGGCGCCAAGTTCGAGCCGGGGCGCGCCGGGGGCCACTGTCACCTCGATGGGCAGGACGGTGGGGCCGAAATAGGCATAGTCGAGATAGTCGGCGGTCTCGTGCCGGGTCGGATAGGGCCAGAGCACCTGGTGGCCCAGCACGCCGGTGGAGCCGGCCAGATCAAGCTCGGTGGGCAGGCCGGTATCCCCCGGCACGCGCCAATAGGTCTTGCTGGTCTCGGGCATGTCGATTTCGAGACCGACAAGCGTGGTGCCGCTGGACTTGACCTGGCCGGTGCTGATCAGCCGCAGCTTCACGCCGGGCGCCACTTCCTGCCATGGCGTTTCATCCGCCGTGGCGGACGAGGCGAGCATGGCGATGGCGGCGACAAGGGACAGAAGGCGCATGGGATGGCATTAGCGCAGGATGGGGTTGAGAAATAGCTGACAGTCCATCATGCCTTCGTGAAGAGGTCTGATACATCACGAGACCTTGGTAACTTGGCATGGGCGGTGTCGGGACTTACATTAGCGCCATGAGCACACTGGAAGGACAATTCCTCGTCGCCATGCCCGACATGACCGACGAGCGCTTCGCGGAAAGCGTCATCCTGCTCGTTGGCCACGGCAGCGAGGGGGCGATGGGCCTTGTGGTCAACCACGAGCTTGCCAACCTGCGCTTTGCCGACATTCTGGACGAGCTCGACCTGGGCGATCCGGACGCGGTGATACGCCTGCCCGACAGCATTCGCCAGCGCGCCGTGATGCGCGGGGGACCTGTGGAGAAGGGGCGCGGCTTCGTGCTGCATTCTTCCGACTATCACAGCGGCCACACCTATCCGGTGACCGAGGGCATCTGCCTCACCGCCACACTCGACATCCTCAAGGCCATGGCGTTTGGTCCGGCACCGCGGGCCTCGCTGTTTGCGCTGGGCTGCTGCGGCTGGGCCGCCGGCCAGCTCGAAGGCGAGATCGGCGACAATGGCTGGCTGACCGCCCCATTCAGCCGCGAACTGCTGTTCGACACCCCGGTGAGCGACCGCTATGAAGCGGCGCTGGCGAGCCTGCATATCACCCGGGCGACGCTGAGCCCCGATGCCGGACACGCCTGAGACCCATTCTTCACACCCTCCCTTGGGGAGAGGTCAGAACGTTCCCGCTAGCGCGCCAGCTGAGCCGACAGTTTCTTGCCGAATTCCGGGCCGGTCATTGCCGCGCCGAAGGCGAAGCCCTGGGCATAGCGACAGTTGAGCTGGCGCAGGCGTTCGATCTCGTCCAGCGTCTCGACGCCCTCGGCGATGACCATCAGGTCGAGGTCGGTCGCCAGCTGCACCACGGCCTTGATGATCGGGCCCTGGGTATGGGCGATGCCGTTGGTCTCGCCCATCTTGATGAAGGGTTGCGGGATCTTGATGGTGTCGAAGGGGAAGCGGTGCAGGTAGCTCAGCGATGAGTGGCCGGTGCCGAAATCGTCGAGCGCCAGACCCAGGCCCAGATTGCGCAATGCCTGCAGCATATAGGCGGAATGCTCGGGATTGGTCATCACCTGGCTTTCAGTGATCTCGAGCTTGAGGCGACGCGCCAGTTCCTTGTCCTGGCTGACCAGGTTGCGCATGTCGTTGAGCAGGGTCTCGGTGGCCAGCTGGGTGGGCGAGAGATTGACCGAGATGAAGAAATCCTCGGGCAGGCCCAGCGTCGTCATCCAGTCCTTGGCCTGGGCGGCCGATTGCTCGAAGGCGAGACGCCCGAGTTTTTCGATCTGGCCCGAGCGCTCGGCGAGCGGCACGAATTCGTCCGGATTGACCACGCCGCGCGTCGGATGCGTCCAGCGCATCAGCGCTTCGGCGCCGACGATCTGGCCGCTCTGGATATCCATGACCGGCTGGAACTGCACATGCAGCTCGCCCTGCTTCATGCCGCGTTCGAGGTCTTCCTCGCTGGCGCGATTATAGGCGGCGATGGAGCGGGCGGAGGCGCGATAGGCCTCGATGCGGTCGCCGCCCAGGCGCTTGGCGTAATACATGGCCAGTTCGGCATCGCGCAGCACATCGGCGGCTGTGGCCGGGTTGCTGTCATAGATGGTGACGCCGATCGAGGCCGACAGGGTCAGGTCGCGGTCGCCGAAATTGAACGGGGCCTTGAGCGCCTTGCGGATCTGCTCGGCGGTCTCGGCGATCTTGCCGGCGGCCTGCTCGGACGCCAGGATGACGGCGAACTGGTCGCCGGTTACACGCGCCACGGTATCGAGCGGCCGCATGATGCGGGCGATGCGTCGAGAAATCGCGAGCAGGACCGAATCGGCAGCCGAATGGCCGATGCGTTCCTCAAGCTCCATGAAGCGGTCGATATCGATGAGGAACACGGCGGGCTTGGTACCGCCCGGCGTGCGCGCCCGTACCAGCGCGCGCTCCAGCCGGTCGAGGAACAGCATGCGGTTGGGCAGGCCCGTGAGGCTGTCATGCACGGCATCGTGCAGCAGGCGCTCGCGGGAGGCGCGGTCCTCGGTCACGTCCTGTAGGGTGCCGACGATGCGGTTGACCTGGCCATCGCCGCCCAGCACCGGCTTTACCCGCATGCGGAAGCTGCGATAGCTGCCGTCGTGGCCGGCAATGCGCATATCGGCGCTGACCTTGCCGCGGCGCAGCTCGACCAGCGTGTCGAAGGCGGTGCGGAAGCGGTCGCGGTCGTCGGGATGCACGCGATCGAGCCAGCGCTTGATGGCGCCGCGCAGGGCCCCGCGCTTCTCGCCCAGCCGCGTCGCCAGTTCGTCGCTGACCGACACGCGGTCGCGCTCGATATTCCAGTCGAAGACGAAGTCGCCCGAACCGGTCAGCGCCAGGGCGCGGCGTTCGACTTCCGACAGCGTGCCGATCGACACCTGCCCTTCGGAAAAGGCGTGCTGTACAGCGGTGAAGCCGAGCAACATGACGATGAGCACGAGGCCGCCCCCGACCGCCGGCTGCGCCACGTCGTTGGAGACCTGTCCGGAGAGGACGAGCCAGGCATAGAACAGCCAGGAAATCAGGATGATCCAGGTGGGCACCAGCAGCACGGCGCGGTCATAGCCGCGTAGCGCCAGCAGCAGGATCAGGAAGAAGCCCGAGACGCCGAGCAACGCCAGCACCAGCCGGGCGATGGTGGCGGCGATGGCTGGCTGGAAGAAGGCAAAGGCGAACAGCGCCAGGAACAAAGCCGCCAGGCCCAGCGCCAGATGGATGAAGCGCAGGTGCCAGCGGTGGAGATTGAGATAGATGAACAGGAACCCGGCCAGGGTCGTGGCGATGCCGGCCTCCGCTGCTGCCCGCAGCGGTTGCACGCCACCTGCCGGCAGGCCGAGCAGGCGCCCCAACACACCGAAATCGATGAGCAGATAGACCAGCACGGCCCAGGCAAAGGCGGCCGTCGCCGGGAAGACGCCGCGCCCCTTGACCACGAACATGATGGTCAGGAACACCGCCGCCAGCGAGGCTACACCCAGCACCACGCCCCGGAACAGGGTGAAGGAGTTGACGTAGTCGCGATAGGCATTGGGCTGCCATAGGTACAGCTCGGGCAGCTGTTCGCCCGTGAGTTCGGCAACAAAGGTCACCGTCGCGCCGGGGTCGAGCGTGACCTCGAACACATCGGCCTCGCTGTCGACGAGGCGGACCGGGCGGATGCCGGCGCTCGGCGTCAGCGCCTTGAGGCGATCATCGCCCAGATCGGGCTGGAAAATGCCGGAGCCCGGCAGGCGGAAGAAGGGCGCCACCAAGAGGCGCTCGATCTGCTGGTCGCTCTCGTTGCGCAGCGCGAAAAGGGCAAAGCTCGGATTGGTGCCCTGCTCGCTCGCCAGCACCTCAATGCGCCGGATGATGCCGTCCTCGCCCGGTGCGGTGGACAATTGCACGCGGCCATCCGTGCCGGGCTGAACCTCGATCACGTCGGACAGATTGACGGCATTGACGTCTTCGGGAACCGAGATGACTTCAAAAGCAGCGGCCGGAGCAAAGACGCCCAGCGCGAACGCAAGACACATCGCAAGTGCAAAGAGGTGACGCATCAGGGGCGATTATATCCTGCGGTAGGCTTCATTGTGGCAGCGCTTCAGCAAGGTCGCATAAAGCGACGACGCGCTGAGACGGCATCCTCTTGGCGGGAGCGCCCTTTGGTAGCGGGGATTGCCCCCTGCCACAAGCTTGCGGGGCTGTTGCCAATTGGCAACAATGGTCACGCGTGGCGCCGGTTGAAGCGGCTGATCTCGTAGCGTTCCTTGGTCAGGCCGAACAGCACGTGGTCTTCCCAGCGGCCATTGATCTGCAGATATTTCTCGGCAAAGCCTTCTTCGACAAAGCCATTCTTCTCCAGCACCCGGCGCGACGCGGTGTTGCCGGGCAGGAAGGCGGCATGGATGCGGTGCAGGTCCAGCGTGTCGAAGACGAATGGCAGGGTGGTCGCCACCGCCTCGGTCATCAGCCCCTGGCCGGCAAAGGGCTGGCCCATCCAATAGCCCAGATTGACGAATTGCGCGGCGCGGCGACGCACATTGGACAGGGTGATGCCACCAACTAGGGCTTCATCCCGACCCGTCGTCAGGAAGATGAAAAAGGAATAGTCCGTCCCTTCCTCCGCCTCCTCGCGTGCGCGCCTGACGCGCTGCGCAAAGACGCGGCGACCGAGGTCGGCCTCGGTCCAGCGGGGTTCGAAGGGCCTGAGGAAATCCCGGCTGGAATGGCGCAGTGCATACCAGTCCTCATAGTCTGCCATCAGCGGCAGGCGCAGCAGCAGGCGCTGCCCGCGCAGGGCAATCAGGGGAGCGGGGGATGACCAGGGCCAGAGCATGGCGTGTCGGCGGCCTCAGCGCTTGAGCCGGTCGCCGATGGCGCCCACATCGGCAAGATGGCCGATAGGCCCGATTCCGGCCAGCGTTGGCGACCCCTGCGTGAGGATCTGTTCGGCCACTTCCTGCACCCGGTGGGCCGTGATGCGGTTGATGCGCTCCACGGTCTCGGCCATGGGGATGGGCCGGCCCCACAATATCTGCTGCCGTGCCAGCTGGCCCGCCCGCGCCGAAGGGCTCTCCAGCGACATCAGCAGGCCGGCCCTGATCTGGTTGCGGACGCGGATCACTTCCTCGTCGGTAATGGTCTCTGTGGCGCGCTTGAGCTCGTCCAGCACGACGGGGACCAGGTCGGCTACCTCGTCCTGGCCGGTGGCCGCGGCGACGCCGAAGACGCCGCTATCGGCGAAGGCCCAGTGAAAGGAATAGACCGAGTAGCACAGCCCGCGCTTCTCGCGCACTTCCTGGAACAGGCGGGAGCTCATGCCGCCGCCCAGGATAGAGGCCAGCACCTGCGCGGCATAGAAGCCGTCGGAATTATAGGCCCTGCCCTCGAAGCCGAGTACGATATGAGCCTGTTCGTGATCGGAGATGAGGCGCTCTTCGCCGCCCTGATACTCGGCGCGCTGGGGGGCCGGCGCCCCATTGGGCTTGAGATCGGCAAAGCGGTCTCGCGCCACTTCGACCAACCCGTCATGATCGACATTGCCCGCCGCTGCCAGCACCATGTGGTCACCCACATAATTGCGGTTCATGTATTTGCGGACGGTGTCGGGCGTGAATTCGCGCACCGAATCAACCGTGCCAAGAATGGTGCGGCCGATGGGCTGGGTGGGGAAAGCCGCGGCCTGGAACAGGTCGAAGACATGATCGTCGGGATTGTCGCGCGCCGCGCCGATCTCCTGGACGATGACCTGTTTCTCGCGCGTCAGCTCGTCGTCGTCGAACAGGGAATTCTGCAGGATGTCTGACAGGATGTCGGCGGCCAGAACCACGTCATCTTTCAGTACGCGGGCGAAATAGCCGGTATGCTCGATGGAGGTTGCGGCATTGAGATCGCCGCCGACATTCTCGATGGCCTCGGCGATCTGCAGCGCGGTGCGCGAGGTCGTCCCCTTGAAGGCCATATGTTCGAGCAGGTGGGAAATGCCGTGTTCCGCCTTGCGCTCACTGCGCGCACCGGCCTTGACCCAGACGCCGAGGGAGGCACTTTCGAGATGCGGCATGTCATCGGTGAGCACCACCATGCCGTTGTCCAGGGTCGTCGATTGTACGCTCACGCTAGGCTCCTCCTCGAGGCCTGGCGGTCGAGCGACCGCCGGCCCCCGAATGCGTCAGGCAGCGCGCGTACGCGCTGAGATGAAGTCTTCGACCGCTGTCTGGTCGTTGGCAAGGATGCTGAGACGCTCCTCGCGCGAATGCAGGTCGGCCAGCCATGTTGGCAATGCGGGGGCAATGCCCGATGCTGCCTCGACCGCTGCGGGGAACTTGGCCGGATGGGCGGTCGCCAGCGTGACCATGGGAGTGGGCCCCAGATGCGTCCGCGCCACATGGGCGCCCACGGCAGTATGCGGGTCGAGAAGATAGCCCGAAGCCGCAAGCGTATTGGCAATCGTCGCCTTCGTTTCCGCTTCACCTGTGGTGCCGGCCGCGAAATCGCGGCGGATGGCGGCCAGGGCCTGGTCCGGCAGGGCAAAGCCGCCGGATTGCTTGAGACTGTCCATCATGCGTACCACGGCTGTCGCGTCGCGCCCGGCTGCCTCGAACAGCAGGCGCTCGAAATTGGACGAGATCTGGATATCCATCGATGGGCTGATGGTGGGGGCCACGCCATCCATCTCGTAGCGGCCCGTATCGAAGGTGCGGCGCAGGATGTCGTTGGCATTGGTGGCGATGATCAGCCGCTCGATGGGCAGGCCCATGGCCTTGGCGCAATAGCCGGCAAAGATGTCGCCGAAATTGCCGGTGGGCACGGTGAAGCTGATCTTGCGCTGCGGGGCGCCCAGCGAAACGGCCGCCGTGAAATAATAGACGATTTGCGCGACGATGCGGCCCCAATTGATGGAATTGACGCCGGAGAGGCGCACATGGTCGCGGAATTTGTGGTTGTTGAACATCGCCTTGACGATGTTCTGGCAGTCGTCGAACGTGCCTTCGAGCGCAATGTTGTGCACATTGGCATCAAGCACGGTGGTCATCTGCAGGCGCTGCACCGGTGAGGTGCGACCGCGCGGATGCAGGATGAAGATGTCGGTGGTGTCACGCCCGCGAAAGGCCTCGATCGCGGCGGAGCCGGTATCGCCTGATGTAGCGCCAACAATGGTCGCCTTGAGCCCGCGCTCGGCCAGGATGTGGTCCATTATGCGGCTGAGGAACTGCATGGCCACGTCCTTGAAGGCCAGGGTCGGCCCGTGGAACAATTCCAGCACGAAGTGGTTCGGTTCGAGCTCGAGCAGCGGCGCAACCGAGGGATGACGGAACACGGCGTAGGATTCGTCGATAATGGCCTTGAGTCGCTCCGGGGCGATTTCGTCGCCGGTGAAGCGGCTGATGATGGCATAGGCCACATCGGCATAGGGCTTGCCGGCAAAGGCGGCGATATCTGCGGCGCTGACCTGGGGCCAGCTCTGGGGCACATAGAGCCCGCCGTCGGAGGCCAGGCCCGCGAGAACCGAGTCGGAGAAGCCGAGCGCTGGCGCCTGGCCGCGCGTGGAGACAAACTGCATTCGGGGGAAGAGCCCTTTTAGAATTGTCGCAACCTATTCAAACAGGGGATGAACCGCAAGTTTGCCGCTCAACCCTTGCTGACGACACGCTGCCGGGCCAGCCAGAAGCCCAGCATGACGACGGCGACGATGGCAAAGCCGTACCACGTATAGGCATAGCCCAGATGGTTGTTGGGGAATTCGACGACCGTCTCCCCGCCCTGCGGCAGTTCCCCTGCCGGTCCCGCCGGCAGATCGACATAGAAGGGCGCAAAGGGCGCGAGGGCCGGGTCGACCATGGCGGCGAGCCGTTCGGGATCGCGTACCCATTCGATGCGGTCGGAGGTATTGGGGCCCGGCGTCATGAAGCCGGCGGCCTCGCCTGGGCGCAGGAGGCCACTGATGGTCACAAGGCCGTCCTCGCCTTGGGGATCGGTCACAGCCGCTTCCTGGAAGTCCTCCGGGATGAAGCCGCGGTTGACGAAAACCGTGCCGCCTTCGGCGAGAACGAAGGGCGTGACAACCCAGTAGCCGGGGCCGGAGGCCGGGCCCCGGGCATTGGCGAGGCTCGTGAAGACCGTCACGGTCTGGTTGTAGCGGAAGGTGCCCGTCAGGGCGACGGGCAGAAAATTGAGCGCTTCGAGATCGAGGCTGTTCCACTGGTCCGCCGGGGGAACGGGTATCGGATCGGCATTGAGCCGCGCCGCGACGGCGGCGATCAGCGCATCCTTTTCGGCCAGGCGTTGCATCTGCCAGGAGCCGAGCCAGACGCAGGTGGCGGCAAGCGCCAGCATCAGGACAACGAAGGTCCAGGTCATCACCGGTCCGAGGCCGCGTCTCTCGCTCATTGGTGGCCCTCATGGGCGTCATGCCGGTATTGCAGCGCGATGAGCACGCCCTTGAAGGGCGGCAGCAGCGCGAGCGAGAGCAGTATTGTGACCGGAATCCACAACATCAGGTGGACATAGGGTGGCGGGTTGAACAGCGCGCCGACAGCCAAAGCGAGCACCATGACGATGGGCGCCACGAGAAAGATGACAAAGATCGCCGGGCCGTCGCCGCTATCGGCGAATTTGAGATCAAGCCCGCAGGACGAGCAGGCCGGTGCCAGCTTGAGATAGCCGGTGAACAGCTTGCCCTCGCCGCAGCGTGGGCAGCGACATTTGAGGCCGGTGATGATCGGGGCGGGTCGGGCCATAGGGCCTCCAAATGGATCGGGGCGCAGCCTGTGGCCGCGCCCCGTAAAGATGTCCGGCCGATGCTAGTGGTGGATCGCCACGCCCCAGCTGCCCCAGACGTAGATGGAGGCAAACAGGAACAGCCACACCACGTCCACGAAATGCCAGTACCAGGCGGCAAATTCGAAGCCGAGATGGCGCTCGGGGGTGAAGTCGCCACGCAGGGCGCGGATCAGGCAGACCAGCAGGAAGATGGTGCCGACCAGCACGTGGAAACCATGCAGACCGGTCGCCATGAAGAAGGTGGCGCCATACATGTTGCCGCCGAAGCTGAAGCCGGCTTCCATATATTCGATGGCCTGCACGCAGGTGAAGATCGCGCCGAGCAGGACGGTGAGAACGAGGCCCCACTTGAGGCCTTCGCGGTCATTCTCGAGCAGCGCATGGTGCGCCCAGGTCACGGTGGTGCCCGAGGTCAGCAGCAGCAGAGTATTGAACAGCGGCAGGTGAAAGGGGTCGAACAGCTCGATGCCGGTCGGCGGCCAGACACCGCCGGTTGCGGCGACGCGGGCATATTGCTCGACGTCATCGAGGCGGAAGAAGCCGTCAAAATAGGCCCAGAAGAAGCCGAAGAACACCATCACTTCGGAAGCGATGAAGAGCATCATGCCGTAGCGGTGATGCATCTGCACGACCGCGGTGTGGTCACCCTGGTTGGCTTCCTTGATCACATCGCTCCACCACGCATACATGGTGTAGAGCACGCCCACGAGGCCGATGAAGAAGACCCACGGGGTCCATTCGTGCATCCAGAAGATGCCGCCCATGGCCATGATGAGGACCGCAACCGACATGACGAACGGCCACGGGCTCGGCTCGACCATGTGGTAATCGTGGTTCTTGGCTATTCCGGCCATAGTCAGCTTCCCTCGTTGTCTGAAGCGTAGAAAGTGTAGGAGAGTGTGATCTCGTTGACAGTGGCAAGCTCGTGATTGTCCGCCAGTTCGGGATCGATGAAGAAGACGATCGGCATGTCCACGGTTTCACCGGGCTGCAGCGTCTGCTCGGTGAAGCAGAAGCACTCGATCTTGTTGAAATAGGCGCCGGCCTTGGCGGGCGAGACGTTGAACACGGCCGTGCCCGTGATCGGCCCGTCCGAATTGTTGGTCGCCACGTAGTTGACGGTATCGACCATGCCGATGCGATCGGTGATCGAGGCGGCCGGGGTAACCGACCAGGCCAGGTCATTGGCCACGTTGGAATCGAAACGCACAGTCATTTCGCGTGCGATCGCGCCCTTGGGGCTGTCGCCGGCCACCTGCGTAGTGCCGCCAAAGCCGGTCAGCTGGCAGAACAGCTGGTAGAGCGGCACCGAAGCATAGGCGAGGCCGACCATGCCGGCGGCGATGAACAGGCCGGCAATAGCCACGCGCCGGTTGCGGCGCGCCATTGCAGGATCGATCGCGGGATTGGTCAGATCAACCATCAGAGTGTCCGGTCAAACAGAGCGGGGCCCATCTTGATGATGGTCAGCGCGTAGAATGTCACGGCGAACAGCGCCAGGCCCAAAGCAATGGCAATGGAGCGGCGGCGGCGCAGGCGGGCGCGCGCTGCGGCGATCTCGGGCGTATCGACTTCGACGCTGCGGATTTCGTTCGGTGCGCTCATCAGATGAAACCTCCGAAGCGGGTCAGCAGGTTATCGGTCATGAAGGCGAAGAACACGATGAACAGGTAGCTCAGCGAATAGTTGAACAGTGTCCGGGCCGCCTTGCGCATGGCCACATCCTCGCGCGTAACCAGCAGGCGCCAGGCGAGATAGGTGAAGGATGCACCGGTGACCACGGCCACGGTCGTGTAGATCCAGCCGGCAAAGCCGAAGAAAGTCGGCAGCATGGCGGCAGCGGCCAGGATCAGCGTGTAGCCGAAGATCTGCTGCTTGGTGGAGGCTTCGCCGACGACATTGGGCATCATGGGCACGCCCGCCGCGCCATAATCGGACTGCTTGTAGAGCGCCAGCGCCCAGAAATGCGGCGGCGTCCACAGGAAGATGATGAGGAACAGCACGACGCTTTCGAAGGACACATTGCCCGTCACCGCCGCCCAGCCGACAATGGGCGGGAAAGCGCCTGCGGCGCCACCGATGACAATGTTCTGCGGCGTCGAGCGCTTGAGCCACATCGTGTAGATGACGGCGTAAAAGAAGATGGTGAAGGCGAGGAGCCCCGCGGCCACCCAATTGGTGGCCAGCCCGAGCAGCGCCACGGAAAACACCGAGAGCACCAGGCCGAAGACCAGCGCCTGCTCACGGGTGACGCGCCCTGCGGGGATCGGGCGGTTCTGCGTGCGGCTCATGACGGCGTCGATGTCGCTGTCATACCACATGTTGAGCGCGCCAGAGGCGCCCGCACCGATGGCGATACAGGCAATGGCGATGATCGCGATGACCGGATTGATGCCGCCGGGGGCCACGATCAGGCCGACAATGGCGGTGAACACGACCAGCTGCATCACGCTCGGCTTCAGCAGCGCGAGGTAATCCTCCACGCGCGCTTCGCCGGCGATGCCTGGCAGGTTCCTGCTGTCGTCGAGAAGAGCCAATGGCCTTGCCTTTACGGTTCGGAGACGGGCCGCGCGAACGCGGCCCGGATTACGCTAGTGCGCGTTGGTCGAGTCGATCTTGGGAAGCGTCGTGAACTGGTGGAACGGCGGCGGGCTGGACAGGGTCCATTCCAGCGTGGTTGCACCATCACCCCACGGATTGTCACCGGCGGGACGCTTCTTCCGGGCAGCTTCCCAGGTCGCGTAGAAGAAGATGATCATGGCGACGAAGGTGATGTAGTAGCCGACCGAGGAGACGCGGTTCCACATGCCGAAGGCATCCGGGTAGTCGATATAGCGGCGCGGCATGCCGGCAAGGCCGAGGAAATGCTGCGGGAAGAAGATCAGGTTCACGCCAACGAACATGACCCAGAAGTGCAGCTTGGCCAGGAACTCGTTGTACATGTAGCCGAACATCTTCGGGTACCAGTAGTACCAGGCCGCGAAGATCGAGAACACGGCGCCCAGCGACAGCACGTAGTGGAAGTGCGCCACGACATAATAGGTGTCGTGCAGGGCACGGTCGGCACCGGCATTGGCCAGCACCACACCCGTCACACCGCCAACGGTGAACAGGAAGATGAAGCCGATGGCCCAGAGCATGGGCGACTTGAAGGTGATCGAGCCGCCCCACATGGTGGCGATCCAGCTGAAGATCTTCACGCCCGTGGGCACCGCGATGACCATGGTGGCGGCCACAAAGTAGCGCTGAACGTCAAGGCTCAGGCCGGTCGTGTACATGTGGTGCGCCCACACGACGAAACCGACGAAGCCGATGGCGACCATGGCATAGGCCATGGCCATGTAACCGAAGACCGGTTTGCGGCTGAAGGTCGAGACGATGTGGCTGATGATGCCGAAGCCCGGCAGGATCATGATGTAGACTTCAGGGTGACCGAAGAACCAGAACAGGTGCTGGAACAGCACCGGATCGCCGCCGCCAGCCGGATTGAAGAAGGTCGTGCCGAAATTGCGGTCGGTCAGCAGCATGGTGATGGCACCGGCCAGCACCGGCAGGGCCAGCAGCAGCAGGAAGGCGGTCACCAGCACGGACCAGGCAAACAGCGGCATCTTGTGCAGCGTCATGCCCGGCGCGCGCATGTTGAAGATGGTGGTGATGAGGTTGATGGCGCCCAGGATCGAGCTCACGCCAGCCACGTGCAGCGACAGGATGGCGAAATCCATGGCCGGGCCAGGATGTCCCGAGGTCGAGAGCGGCGGGTAAACCGTCCAGCCGCCACCGAAGCCGAGTGCGCCGGGGCCGGTGCCTTCAAAGAACAGGCTCATCAGCAGCAGGATGAAAGCCGGCGGCAGCAGCCAGAAGGCGATGTTGTTGATACGCGGGAAAGCGGTATCGGGCGCGCCGATCATCAGGGGCGCGAAGTAGTTGGCAAAGCCGCCCATGGTGGCCGGCATGACCACGAAGAACACCATGATCAGCGCATGCGCGGTGGTGAACACGTTGTACATGTGCTTGCCGGCGTCGATGGCTTCGCCACCTTCCACGCCATAGACCATGGAGGCCAGGCCGTGGAAAATCTGAATGCCTGGCTCCTGCAGCTCCATGCGCATCACGCCGGAGAGCAAGCCACCCAGAATCCCCGCGACGATCGCGAAGACCAGGTACATGATGCCGATGTCTTTGTGGTTGGTCGAATAGACCCAACGGCGCCAGCCGGTCGGTTCATGGTGCGACGCGGCGTCGTGTCCGGTCGCGTGGGCTTCGAGGTGAGCGGTCGTGTCGGCCATTAGTGTATCCCCTGACCCGTGTTCTTACTGCACTGCCGCGAGCGTCGCGGTAGCGGCGGTGTAGTCACCGCCCTCGAAAGCCGCCATGTAGGCTGCAAATTCTTCCTTGGTGACGACGCGCACTGCGATCGGCATGAAGGCGTGGTCCTTGCCGCAGAGTTCCGAGCACTGGCCGTAGAACATGCCGGTCTCGCGCGAATTGAACCACGTCTCGTTGAGACGGCCGGGAACCGCGTCGATCTTGATGCCGAAGGACGGCACGGCGAAAGCGTGGATGACGCCAAGCGGATCGGCAGTCACCTGCAGGCGCACGGTCGTATCGACCGGCACGACAAGCTCATTGTCCACCGCGAGCAGGCGCGGCTGGTTTGGCTTGGTGGCGTTGCGATCGTCTTCATTGAGCATGATCGAGGTCAGGGTCAGCCCCTGATCGACATATTCATAATCCCAGTACCACTGCTGGCCGGTGGCCTTGATGGTCAGCTCGGGTGCCGGAACATCGACTTCACCGAAGGAGAAGATGTTGGAGCCGAGATACTTGCGCTCCCCGTCGGGCGTGGTGAGCTGGTCGCTCAGGACACCGAATGAGGGGATGGCGATGATGATCAGGATGACGATGGGCAGGACCGTCCAGACCACTTCAACCAGCGTATTGTGGGTGAAGGCCGCAGGAACCGGGTTCCGCTTGGCATTGTAGCGGATCACGATCCATACCAGCAGTGCCAGCACGAAGACCACGATCAGGGTGATGGTCCACATCAGGATGCCGTCGTGGAAAGCCACGATGGAGTCCATGATCGGGGTGACCGATGGCTGAAGGTGGAATTGGCCCGGAACGGGATGGCCCGCGCTTTCCTGCGCCGTGGCAAGAACGGGTGCCAGCGCCATTGCGGCTGCCGAAATGGCCCCCATCTTTTTCAAGAACTGCCCGGTCACCTAAACCCCCTATCGACTTCAATTGGTGTATCCACACCGGGATTGAGGGGCGAAAACAGCGGCATAGCGTACGCCGCCCCGACTCAACCTCGGAGCGCAAAACTCTTCCCTGACCTAAATCACATCGGAAACGCCAAGTCCATTGTGGCAAAGGGCGCCCAAGCTGCGTCATATTGCGCGACAAACAGGCGGAGACGCCTCACCCTCGCCGCAGTTTGCCGACCTTATCCCTAGCAATTCCGGGCGTTGGTTGACTTGCCCCCCGGCCTGTCGGAAACAGACGAAGGCTCGCGTGGGCGCGCGATTCGTCGGGAGAGTTGATACAAGTGAAGCGGATTGTGAAGCGTCGTCTGGCCGGTCTGGGTCTTGCGCTGGTGGCTGCGGCAGCCGCGGCGGGTGCCACCTTTGGCCAGGGCGTGGTACGCGCCCAGTATGGCGACTGGCAGATGAGCTGCGACACGCCGCCAGGCGCAAGCTTTGAACAATGCGCCATTATCCAGAATGTAATGGCCGAGGATCAGCCCAATGTGGGCCTGTCCGTCATCGTACTGCGCACGGCCGATCGCGAGGCGCGCCTGCTGCGCGTGCTGGCGCCGCTCGGCGTGCTGCTGCCCAACGGTCTCGGGCTCAATGTCGATGGCGAGGATATGGGGCGCGTGGCCTTCGTGCGCTGCCTGCCCAATGGCTGCGTGGCCGAGGTTGTGCTCGATGACAGCCTGATCGATACGCTGTCAAAGGGCACGAATGCCATTTTCGTGGTGTTCAAGACGCCCGAGGAAGGCATCGGCATTCCGGTGTCGCTGAACGGTTTCGAGGACGGCTTTGCCCAACTCCCCTGAGTGAGGAGTAGTGCATGGCAGAAGAGCACCGCGCATCGCCCCGCCACCGAACGCTCAAGGGTGGGCGCATCGTCATCAATGACGGCTTTTCGACGTTCCAGTGCACGGTGCGCAACCTGTCCGAGGCTGGCGCGCGCCTCAAGGTCGCCAGCATAGTTGGCATTCCCGACAGTTTTCAGCTGGCCATGGACGACGGGCGCAAGTTTGCCTGCAGCGTCGTGTGGCGCACGGAAGCCGAGCTGGGCGTCGCCTTCGCCCCCTCCTGAACAAAAAAAGGCCGGACGGATGCCAAGGCATCGGTCCGGCAAGTCATCAGGAAACGGGACCGGCGGCAAAACCGGCCCGGGAGATGGCACGAGCGCTCGTAACGAATGTTCGTACCAACAGGGGTGCGCCGGCTGGAGGTCAGCGCCGGCGCAAACTCTATGGAAACAACAGATCAGGCCCGCGCGTTGCGGCTGCGCGCGGCGTTCAGCGTGCGACCGGCATGCGCCGGGGCGGCAAGCGCAGCGGTCACGTCGTCGCGCGAAATGCCCAGGTCGCGAAGGCGGGCGTGATCGAGTTCCAGCAGGGCTGTCAGCGCATGCCGGCGGGTTCGTGCGGCACGGGCCTTGGCGATCCAGCGCGCGAAAGCGGCAAACGGATTGGCAGGCGACGCGGCCGAGAGTGACCGCTCGCCGGGAAGCGAGAGAGCCATTATAGTCTCCAAACATGTGGTTGTGCCGAAGGGAGGTCGGCGGGTCCGGCGCGGGTCTACTGCGCCGATGTTCATGAGATAACGCTCTGGACTTCCATTCGTCCAACAAATAGATTTCATTCACACCATCAATTTGAGTGATGTAGCGACATGACCGCTCCGCTTGATCTGGATCAGCTCCAAAGCTTCTGCGCCATCGCCGATTGCGGCAGCTTCACCGAGGCGGCACGCCGGGTGAACAAGACGCAGTCCGCCGTCTCCATGCAGATCAAGCGGCTCGAAGAGCGGCTTGGTCATTCGCTGCTGGCGCGCGACGGGCGGGGCGTCACCCTCACCGTGCATGGCGAGGCGCTCTATGCCCGGGCGCGCAAGATGCTGCGCACCAATGCCGAAATCCTCGACCATTTCTCGGATGGCGATCTCAGCGGCTCCATTCGCTTCGGCGTGCCGGATGATTATGCCGTGCGCCTGCTGCCGGTGATTCTGTCCAGCTTCCAGCGCACCCATCCCAAGATCGCCGTGGATGTGGCCTGTATGGCATCGGAGGAGCTGCTGACAGGTATGCGGGCCGGGCGCTACGACCTGATCGTCTTCACGCAGGGTACCGACCAGAATTTTGGTGAGCTGTTCCGCACCGAAAAGATGTTCTGGGTCGCCTCGCATGGCGGACGGGCGCTGGCCAGCGAGCCGCTTGCCATTGCCTGCGGGCCGCAATGCTGCATCTGGCGCAAGGATGCGCAGGAAGCACTGGACCGCACCGGCAAGGACTATCGCATTGCCTATACGTCCTCCAACGCGACCGCCATCTCCAGCGCCGTGCTCTCCGACCTCGCCGTCGGCTTCCTGCCCGAAAGTGCGCTGCAGCCGGGCATGCGTGTGGTCAATGACGATCAGGGCCTGCCGCGCCTGGGCGACGCACAGATCGCCCTGATGCGCGCCAGCCACGCCTATGGCGGGATCTATGATGCGCTGGCCAACCATATCGTGCAGTCGATGGGCAATCTCGACGTGCCACGCCAATCGGACGCGGCGGAGTAGCTGGTCGCCAGTTTCGCCCCGTCGGGGACAAGGAGAAGATGGGCGCGCCCTCGCTCTTGACCTCCATCGGGCTTTGTCGCACCAGAGGACATGGCCGACGCCCTGACCAATGCCGCCGAATTCACCGTCAGCGAGATCGCCCAGGCGGTCAAACGCACGGTCGAGGACGAGTTTGGCCATGTGCGGGTGCGCGGCGAGATTTCCGGCTATCGCGGCCAGCATTCCTCCGGCCATGCCTATTTCACCCTCAAGGATGAAAACGCCTCGATCGACGCCGTGGTGTGGAAGGGCAACTTCGCCAAGCTGACCTTCAAGCCGCAGGAGGGGCTGGAGGTCATCGCGACCGGGCGCCTCACCACTTTCCCCCGCTCGTCCAAATACCAGATCGTCATCGACAATATCGAGCCGGCCGGCGCGGGTGCGCTGATGGCCCTGCTCGAGGAGCGTCGCAAGAAGCTCCTGGCGGAGGGGCTGTTTGCCCGCGAGCGCAAGCGCCCCCTGCCCTATCTGCCTCGGGTCATCGGCGTCATCACCTCGCCCACCGGCGCGGTGATCCGCGATATCCTGCATCGTCTGGCGGACCGCTTTCCCAGTCACGTCCTGGTCTGGCCGGTGCGCGTGCAGGGCGAGACCTGCGCGCCCGAAGTGGTCAATGCCATCGAGGGTTTCAACGCCCTCATGCCCAATGGACCGATTCCCCGCCCGGACCTTCTGATCGTGGCGCGTGGTGGTGGCTCGATCGAAGACCTCTGGGGCTTCAACGAGGAAGCCGTGGTGCGCGCCGTCGCTGCCAGCGGCATTCCGGTGATCTCGGCGGTTGGCCACGAAACCGATACGACGCTGATCGACTATGTGTCGGACATGCGGGCACCCACCCCGACTGCTGCGGCGGAAGCGGCCGTGCCGGTGCGCGCCGAACTGATCGGCTATGTCGACGATCTGGGCAGCCGCCAGCGTCAGGCCGCCCGCCGGATGGCCGGCAGCGCGCGGGACAGGCTGCGCGCCGCTGCCGCCGGACTGCCGCGCCCCACCGACCTGGTCGCCACCCAGCGACAGCGGCTCGACCATGCCGCCAGCAATCTTTTTACCGGCCTGCGCCATTCGGTGCAGGACCGGCGCGTGGCCTTCTCGCGCGTCGAATCCAAGCTCACCGCGCGGGTCATCCGGGGCCAGCAGCAGGAGGTGGGCGAGCGCCTGCGCAACCTGTCGCTGCGGGCCGATGCCGGCCTGCGCAAGACGGTGGACCGGGCGCGGCTGACGCATGATCCGCGCGCCGAGCGGCTGGCTGCCGCGGCAGGGCGACTGGTGGAGCGCAAGCGGGCGCAGTTCGAAGCCATTGGCCCGAAGCTCTCGACCAATGCCCTGCGCGCAGAACTGCGCCACTCGCAGAGCCAGCTCGCCCCGCTCACGGCCCGGTTGCTGGGCGGCATTGCCCAGAGCCTGGGCGAGCGGCGCGCCGCCTTGTCCCAGTCGGCCAAGCTGCTGGTGTCACTGAGCTACAAGAGCGTATTGGCGCGCGGCTATGCCGTCATCAAGGATGCAGACGGCAACCTGGTGCATGAACGGGCGGGCCTGATGCCGGGCGATATGGTTGCCATCGAGTTTGCCGATGGCGACGTTTCCGCGACGATTGCTGGCAGCCCAGCCATAAAGAAGAAACCACGCCCTCAACTGGACAGGGATAGTCAGGAAAGCCTCTTTTGATCGGTCCCATTGCCCGCTATATCGATGTAACGGTTGAAGGACGATCAGAATGAACATCTTCGACAAGGGCTTTGCACCCACCGAAGCGGTGATCCGCTACCTCGATGGCGACTATGTGGTGCTCAAACCCGGCAGTTTCGTGCGCTGCGCCATCACGCAAAAACCCATTCCGCTCGACGAACTGTTCTACTGGAGCGTCGACCGGCAGGAACCCTATGCCGATGCGACCGCCGCTCACACCGCGTTTGAGCGTTTCGGTCGCGGAGCCTGATGGTGGAAGCCGAAGCGTCGGGCTGCCGCCGGTTCCTGTTCATTTCCAATGGCCATGGCGAAGACAGCATTGCTGCAGCCATCGTGGCGCGCCTGCCCAAGGGCATCGAGGCGGATGCCTATCCGATGATCGGGGCCGGCAATGCCTATGCCGGCGTCTGTGCCGTGGTTGGTCCGCGCGCCACGCTGGCGTCCGAAGGCTGGCGCAACGTCAAGGGTTCACTGCGGCGCGACATTGCCACGGGGGGCCTTGCCACCGTGCCGCCGGCACTGCGCTTCCTGCGCCGCATGCGCGGCCGGTATGATCGTGTGGTGGTCGTGGGCGACATGGTCGGTGTTCTGGCCTGCCAGCTGACCGGCCACCGCGACCTCTATTATCTGGACGTCTACAAGACGGGCGCGGCACGGCTCTATTCCGCGCCGGAGCGCTGGGCCATCAAGCATGCCTGCAAGACCGTGTTCTGCCGGTCCGACAACCTGGCCCAGTCGCTGACGCAGATCGGCGTCGATGCGCGCTCGGCCGGCAATATCATGATGGATACCATTCCCCATGGCGGCTACGACGCCATGGCACGCCGCAGCCGGCCGATGGCGGTGACGCTGCTGCCCGGGAGCCGGGCGCTGACCGCCGAGAGCTTTGCACTCCAGGTCGAAGCCCTGCGCATGCTGCGCACCGACCTGCGCCCGGATGTCTTCCTGGCCGTGGCGGGCAGCATCAGTGTCGACGAGCTGGCCCGGCAGACCGGCCTCAAGCGCACGGCGATGCTCAGTGTCGAGCCCTCCGACCTCGGCGAATTGTCCGATGGCGATCTGACCATTCACATGGCGCGCGGCGGGGCGATGGGCAATCTGCTGGAGGCATCCGACATCGTGCTGTCGCAGGCGGGCACGGCCACGGTGCAGGCGCTGGGCCTGGGCAAGCCGGCCATCACCTTCGTCAACCCACGCGACCGCCGCTCGCGCTTCAATGACGAGCAGATGCTGTTCGGCGAGGCGCGCATGGTCGTGCCGGCCGATGCCCCGGCCATCGCCACGGCGCTGCGCACGCTGCTGGAAAATGAAGACGAACGCCGGCGCCTGGCCAATATCGGCCGCCAACGCATCGGCGGCCCCGGCGCCATGGCGGCGATCTTGGACGCGCTGGTCGCGTAGCCAGCCTTACCTCTCCCCCAAAGGGAAAGGTGAAGAGCCCATCAGGGCTTGTGCGTTTCCGGCTCCAGAAGGCGATGCAGGTGGACGATGAAATAGCGCGTCTGCGCGCTGTCGACGGTCATCTGCGCCTTCTGCTTCCACACCGCATAGGCAGCGGCATAGTTGGGATAGAGCCCCACGATGTCGACCTTGTCGAGATCGGCGAAGGTCACGCCTTCCAGGCTCGAGAGTTCGCCGCCGATCACGAGATGCAGCAATTGCTTGGTGGGGTCTTCGTTAGCCATCGGTGAGGTCCGTGTGTGAAGGAGTGGACAGTTCGGCGTCGCCTGCGTCCGGGGCCGGACAGCCATAGACCTTGATCAGGGCCGCATGAACAAGCGGTTTTAGGCTCATGTCGCTCAGCGCCGCAAGCGCCCCGTGACGCACATCTCGTTTGTTGAAATGGGGGAACCCGACGCAGACATCGGCAAAGTCGATCTCGGACTCCGCCAGGATCAGCGCCGCGGCGGCAATATCCCAATCCTGGCTGCCGCGCCGGGCGACCGCCGCATCAAGCTTTCCGGTGGCCACCTGCACCAGCCGATAGGCCAGCGACGGATAGGCCGGGCCGCGCGTATAGTCGAGCCCGGCAGCCTGCATCTCCTGATGCACCGCGCCCGGCGCCGGAATCAGCGGCGCGGCGCCAGCCCGGCGCGTGCGGCGGATGGGCTGGCTATTGAGCCGGGCACCCTCGCCGCGCACCGCGTCATACATTTCGTCGCGCATCGGCGCATAAACCACCCCGGCAACCGGCACGCCGTGTTCCACCACGGCAAGGGAGACCGTCCAGCTGTCCTCGCCGCGCAGGAAGCCCCTGGTGCCGTCGATCGGATCGACCACGAAAACCCGCTCGCAATCGAGCCGGCTCGGATGATCGACCGTTTCCTCGCTCAGCCAGCCATAGTCGGGCCGGGCCTGCAGCAGGGCATTGGCGAGATAGCGATCCACCAGGATATCGGCCTCGCTCACGGGCGATGCATTCTCCTTATGCCAGCTCTTGACGTCGCGGCGGAAAAAGCTGCTGGCAATGATCCCCGCCGCGACCGCCGAGGAGCGGAGCAGTTCGAGGTCATCGCTGTAAGTGGTTGCAGGAGCGGGCATTGCCGCGCCTTTTAGGCTTGGCGCGGGGCTTGGGCAAGAGCCGGGCCGCATGGCGGGCGGACAGCGGCAAATATGGCAGGGTTAACACCCCGCCAGCCAGCGGGGTTAACCGCTCCCTACCCGGTGCAAGACCCTGCTAACCCTCTCGGAAAACAAGATAAACTTAACCGAACGGATTAAGGAGGCAGGTAAGGCGAGGCGCTATGTTGGCCCCATAAAGAGAGCGCAAAAAACCAGCTCTCGAAGTTGACAGGAAGGCGAATTCAAATGGTTCATGGTGTCGCGATGGAAGGGACTTCGGTCGTTCTCGCATTCGGCCGCCCCAGCGTGGCGGACCGCCGCTTCGTGGCGGCAAACGACAACGGCCCCAAGGATCCCGTCAAGACCGTCACCGTGCGCCGCATGCTCGAACAGAGCGGTGTGGCCATCAAGATCAAGGTGCCGGTTACCGAATTCATCGGCGTCGCCGTGGCGACCCAGATTTCCGAAGGCGGCGTGCTGACCAGTTCGATCGAGCTGGTTCATTCCGACAGCGAACTGAACTATCGCGTCTTCGAGGAAGAGGGCAATCACAACGTCGTCGCCGAATGGCAGAACTGGGGCAAGAAGCTCCGCCTGCCGCTGTTCATCAAGGCCGGCGATGGCGCCTACATGCCCTATAGCCAGCAGGTCGATGGCGTGGCCGTCGGCAGTTCGCAGAGCCGCCGCAAGCTGGTGGCCGAAGCCAATCGCCGCCCGCGCTTCCTCAACCGCCGCAAGCCGGGCGCCCAGTCCGACGCATAAGTTTACTGCTCTCCAAAGCACGTCCAAGGGGTTGACCGGTGGTGCGGTCAGCCCTTTTGGCGTTTAGGATAGGGCCGCTACCAGACCCACTCGGCCAGCAGCGCCAGCGAAACGATAATTCCCACATACTTGTTGCTATCGAAGCGGAAGCGGGGATTGTCCGGCTGGTCCGCATCGACGGTCCAGACCTGCCAGGCGAGCAGCGCCGCGGCCGCCAGCGAGAAGGCGGCAAAGACGATCCCGCCTCCAACCAGCAGGGCCGCCGCCAGCCAGAGCAGGTAGGCTCCGGTGTAGAGCACCGCCACCACCGGCCGCACATGCTCCCCGAACAGGCGCGCCGTGGATTTGACGCCGATCAGCGCATCGTCCTCGATATCCTGCAGGGCGTATAGCGTATCGTAGCCGATGACCCAGAGGATCGTGCCGGCGTAGAGCAGCAGCGCCGGCATGGCGAGGCTGGCAGTCTGCGAACTCCAGCCCACCAGGGCACCATAGGCAAAGGCCAGGCCCAGAAAGGCCTGTGGCCACCAGGTGACCCGTTTCATGAACGGGTAGATCGCCACCAGCACCAGCGAGGCCACCCCGGCCCACACCGTGAAGCGATTGAACTGGAAGAGGATCACCGAGGCGAGCAGCGCCTGGGCAACGAGGAAGGCCAGTGCGTCGCGCGCCGTGACGGCTCCGGAGGGAATCGGGCGGGAACGGGTGCGGGCGACCTTGTCGTCGATGTCGCGGTCGACAATGTCATTGAAGGTGCAGCCGGCGCCGCGCATCAGGATGGCGCCGGCCAGCATCAGGATGGCGGCCCACCAGTCGAAACCGACATCGGGCCGCGCCACTGCCGCCAGGCCTATCCCCCAGACACAGGGCCAGAACAGCAGCCAGAAGCCGATCGGCCGGTCCCAGCGCGCCAGCCGTGCATAGGGCTTGAGCCATGCCGGCGCATAGCGATCGACCCAGTTGCCGGATTTGGCATCGGCGACAGCGTCGGGAGTGTTTTCGGTCATGGGCAATGGCCTCTTTACGCGCTCTGCATCCCTCCTCTCCCCTTGTGGGACTTTGAGCCGTCCCGCAGGGCAAGTCGCTCCATTGGAGCGACTTGAGGGGAGAAGGCCATGAGAGCCGTGCTCGAATGGCAAGTCTGATTTTCTGCGTTCAGCAGAAAATCAGGGGTGAGGGGTTCTCTCCACGCATACAGCGTTTATGGTCGCCCCCGAAACCCCTCATCCGCCCCTTCGGGGCACCTTCTCCCACAAGGGGAGAAGGGGAACGGCAGAGATTATGCCCCGCACCCACGCCGCCCTGCCCCGCCTTTACATCGACGCCGACCTCGCCCCCGGGGTGCCGCTCACCCTGGGCAAGGAGCAGTCGCTCTATCTCGCCGCCGTGCTGCGCAAGACGGTTGGTGATGAGGTCGTACTGTTCAATGGCCGCGATGGCGCCTGGCTGGCCCGGCTCACCGGTGATTCGAAGAAGTCGGTGGCGCTCGAACTGGTGCAGCAGATCGCACCCCAGAGCCCGCCGTCCGACCTGTGGTACGGCTTTGCCCCGCTCAAGACCGAGCGGCTGGACTATGTGATCCAGAAGGCGGTGGAAATGGGTGCCGGCACCATCCAGCCGGTACTCACCCGCTTCACCCAGGTCAGCCGGCTCAAGCATGAGCGGCTGGTGGCCAATGCCATCGAGGCGGCCGAGCAATGCGAAGTGCTGCGCGTGCCCATTGTCGAGCCCGAAGTGACGCTGGACCGCCTGATCGATTCCTGGCCCGCCGATCGGCGGCTCATCCTCGCCGATGAAGGCGAGGCATCGTCCTCGCCGGTCGAGGTGCTGGGCAGGCTCAGGGGACAGAAGATCGGCGTCCTGATCGGTCCCGAGGGTGGATTTTCCGACGAGGAACGCGCCCGGCTGCGCGCCCTGCCCTATGTCGTCCCCATCAGCCTGGGCCCCCGCATCCTGCGGGCGGACACGGCTGCGGTCGCGGCGCTAGCGGTGATTCAGGCAATCATCGGTGATTGGCGATAAAAGCCGATTGCATTCGGCTTGTGCAACGCTATGTTCCGGCCAACATTGAACCCTCACGTCAGAGGACTGCTTATGGCCGGCGCCGACTCCTATTCACCCCCGATCGAATCGCGGGCCGACCTGATCGAGGCCATGGCGCGGGGGTGCAAGCCCGAGGCCGACTGGCGGATCGGCACTGAACACGAAAAGCACGTGTTCCACACCAATCCCTTGCGGCCGGTCACCTATGAAGGACCCGATGGCATCCGCGCGCTGCTCGACGGCATCCAGGCGGAAACCGGCTGGCATCCCTTCTACGATGGTGAAAACCCCATCGGCCTGCGCAATGACGAGGTCGCCGGCGGCATTTCGCTCGAACCCGGCGGGCAGTTCGAACTCTCGGGTTCGCCGCAGCAGGACCTGCATGGCACTGCGGCCGAACTGGCCGAGCATATGCGCGTCACCAAGAAGGTCGCGGCACCGCTCGATATCCATTTCCTCGGCCTGGGCGTGACGCCGCTGTGGTCGGTCGATGAAATCCCGGCCATGCCCAAGTCGCGCTACGGCATCATGAAGCCCTATATGGAAGAGGTCGGCACGCTCGGCACCTCCATGATGTTCCGCTCCTGCACCGTGCAGGCCAATCTCGATTTTTCGAGCGAAGCCGACATGGTCAAGAAGCTGCGCGTATCGGTGGCGCTGCAGCCGGTGGCCACGGCCCTGTTCGCCAATTCGCCCTTCTCGGAAGGCCGCGACAGCGGCTATCTCAGCTATCGCAGCCATATCTGGCTCAATACCGACGATGCCCGCACCGGCATGCTGCCCTTTGCCTTCGAAGAGGGCTTCGGCTTCGAGCAATATGCCGATTATGCCCTTGATGTGCCGATGTATTTCGTCATCCGCAATGGCGCCTATGTCAACGTGGCGGGCGAGAGCTTCCGCGCCTTTCTCAAGGGCGAGCTGCCCCAGCTGCCGGGTGAAAAGCCGACCATCAAGGATTGGGAAGACCATCTCTCGACAATTTTCCCCGAAGTCCGGCTCAAGCAGTTCCTCGAAATGCGCGGCGCCGATATGGGCGACGAAAAGTCGGTCGTGGCGCTATCGGCCTTCTGGACTGGCCTGCTCTATGATGAGGTTTCACTCGAAGCCGCGTACGAATTGATCGAGCCTTGGTCCGCCGACGAGCGCGACCGCATGCGGCGCGAAGTACCCCGCCTGGGGCTGATGACCCCGCATGACCGCTCCAACCTCTATGACGTCGCCGCCCAGGCCGTCGGCATTGCCGAGGCGGGCCTGGTCCGCCGCGACCGCCGCAACGCCCAGGGCCAGGATGAAACCATCCATCTGGCCCCGCTCGAAGAGACCATCCAGCACGCCAAGTCCCCGGCGGAACGCTGGCTCGACAAGTATCGCGGCGAATGGAACGGCGATCTGACCCGGATCTTCAAAGAAGCCGAGATGTAGGCGGCTTACCTCTCCCTTCGGTGGAGAAGTAAGAACCGCTTGCCTCTCCCGCCCCCATCGTGCATCACGCCCGCAACAGCGACGGGGGCAATCCATGCGGGTATTGGTGATCGGTTCGGGTGGGCGCGAACATGCCCTGGCGTGGAAAATCGCCCAGTCACCCCTCCTGACCAAACTCTTCATCGCCCCGGGCAATGGCGGCACCGGCGCAGTGGCGGAAAACCTGGCGGTCGACGTTACCAACCATGACGCCGTGGTCGCCCTCTGCCGGCAGCACCAGATCGACTTTGTCGTGGTGGGGCCCGACGCACAGGTCGTTGCCGGCCTTGGCGACGATGTGCGCGCCGCCGGCTTTACCTGCTTCTGCCCCAGCAAGGCCGCCGGCCAGCTCGAAGGCTCCAAGGGCTTTACCAAGGCGCTATGCGACGAGATGGGCATTCCCACCGCCGCCTATGGCCGCTTCGACACGGAAGCCGCCGCCCTCGCCTATCTCTATACGCAGGGCGCGCCGATCGTGATCAAGGCCGATGGCCTGGCGGCCGGCAAGGGCGTGACCGTGGCCATGACGGTCGAGGAAGCCGAGGCCGCCATTATCGATTGCTTCGCGGGCGCCTTCGGCTCCTCCGGCGCGGAGGTCGTCATCGAGGAATTCATGGAGGGCGAGGAAGTCAGCCTCTTCGTGCTCTGCGACGGCAAGGACATCCTGCCGCTGACCACCGCGCAGGACCACAAGCGCGCCTTCGATGGCGATACCGGCCCCAATACCGGCGGCATGGGCGCCTATTCGCCGGCTCCGGTGATGACGCGCGAAATCTACGAGGACGTGCTCGAACGGGTGATCTGGCCCACGGTCCGCGGCCTTGCCGCCCGCGGCACGCCCTATCAGGGCGTGCTCTATGCCGGGCTGATGCTCACACCCGATGGCCCAAAGCTCGTCGAGTATAATGCCCGCTTCGGCGATCCGGAAACGCAGGTGATGGTGCTGCGGATGGACAGCGACCTGCTGCCGCTGCTGCATGCCACCGCCACGGGCACGCTGGCTGGCCACGACGTGCAGTGGAAAGACCAGTATGCATTGACGGTCATCATGGCGACAAAGGGCTATCCGGGTTCATATGCCAAAGGCTCGGAAATCCAGGGCGCCGAAGGCATCGACAGCGACACGATTCATGTCTTCCACGCCGGAACGCGCCGCGACGGCGAACGTTTACTTGCTGCCGGCGGCCGCGTCCTGAACGTTACCGCGCTGGGCAAAACGGCAAGAAAGGCACAGGAACGTGCTTACGCAGGCGTGGACCAGATTGTTTGGCCAGAAGGTTTTTGCCGCCGAGACATCGGTTGGCGCGAAATCGCCCGCGCCGATTCTTGAACCCTTCCTAAACCCCGCCAACCTATTCTACCGCAAGACCGTCTTTGACGAGACGCCGCCCAAGCGTCCGCTGACACCGCTGCAACTGCGCGGCAAGGCGCTCGCCGATGGGCTGCGCAGCCAAGGCAAGGAGCGGGGCAGCGGCATGACGACGATATCGGGACCTCGAATTGGCGTGGCATTGGGCGGCGGGTCCGCCCGTGGCCTGACCCATATTCCCTATATCGAGGCCATGGACGAACTCGGCCTCAAGCCATCGGTGATCTCGGGCACCTCGATCGGCGCGCTGATCGGGGCCGGCTGGGCCGCCGGCATGAGCGGGCAGGAGCTGCGCGAGCATTCCTATGAGGTGCTGGGCACCATGCGCACCATTGCCACCAAGCTCTGGGCCACCCAGATCCGCGGCATCAGCGGCATCCTCAAGAACGGCATTTCGATGCAGCTGGACGCCACCAGCATTGTCGACGCCTTCACTCCGGACAGTTTTCCCCTCGAATTCAAGGATCTCAAGGTCCCGCTCTATGTGGTGGCGACCGATTTCCAGTCCTGGCACCAGGTGGTGTTCAATTCCGGCCTGCTGCGCCCGGCCATTGCCGGCTCCATCGCCATTCCCAGCCTGTTCAAGCCGGTGGTCTATGCCAACCACATCCTGGTGGATGGCGGTGTGGTCAATCCCCTGCCCCTCGACCAGGCCGATATCGACACCGATTTCCTCATCGGCATCGACGTCAATGGCGACCCCTCCGAGGGCATCGCCAAGACCGACCATAAGGCGATCGACATCTGGTTCGGCTCGGCCCAGATCATGATGCACTCGCTCACGGCGCATATGATGGCCGCCTATCCGCCCGATATCTACATTCGCCCGCATGTCACCAATTTCGGCGCCCTCGAATTCTGGCGGGTGCGCGAGATCGTGGCCCATGCCGAGGTGGAAAAGGAGCGCTTCAAGCGCATCCTGGCCCAGAAGATCGAAGACTATATCGCCGACCGTGTTCCGGTGATCGGGAGCAACTAGCCTGCGAAAGACTTGCGCCGGCTTGCATTTCGCTGCGGATGCGGGCAAAACGGCGCCATTCATCGGACCCGGTGCAAATCCGGGTGGCTCTTCTGGCCGCCAATCCGCCAGACAATCCAGTAGAAACCGCCCCATTTTCCGGTCGCCGATTGCGGCCAGGTTATCGTGCTGTCTGGACCATCCATGACCCTCATTGAAAACTTCCGCCGCGATTGGCTCTCCAACCTGCGCGGCGACGTGCTTGCCGGCATCGTTGTCGCGCTGGCGCTCATCCCCGAAGCCATCGGCTTTTCCATCATTGCCGGCGTCGACCCCAAGGTGGGGCTCTATGCCTCGGTGGTCATCGCCATTGTCATCTCCTTTGCCGGCGGTCGCCCCGCCATGATCTCGGCCGCCACTGCCGCCACCGCCGTGCTGTTCGGCTCGCTGGTGCGCGAGCATGGGCTCGATTACCTGCTGGCGGCCACGATCCTGGCCGGTGTGCTGCAGATCGCAGCCGGATGGCTGCGCGTCGGCGCCATCATGCGCTTCGTGTCGCGGTCGGTGCTGACCGGCTTCGTCAATGCGCTCGCCATCCTGATCTTCATGGCCCAGCTGCCCGAACTGATCGGCGTCACCTGGCAGACCTATGCCATGGTCGCGGCGGGCCTTGCCATCATCTACCTGTTTCCCCGCCTGACGCGCGCCATTCCCTCCCCGCTGGTCTGCATTCTGGTCCTCACCGCGATTACGCTGCTGCTCGGGCTCGATGTCCGCTCGGTTGCCGACCTGGGCGAACTCCCCTCTGCCCTGCCGTCCCTGCTCTGGCCACAGGTGCCGCTGTCGCTTGAAACGCTGTGGATCATCCTGCCCTATTCGGCCGCCGTGGCCGCAGTCGGCCTGCTCGAAAGCCTGCTCACCGCCTCCATCGTCGACAACATGACCGATACGACCAGCGACAAGAACCGGGAATCGGTCGGCCAGGGCATTGCCAATATCGCCAGCGGCTTCTTCGGTGGCATGGCGGGCTGCGCCATGATCGGCCAGTCGGTCATCAATGTGAAATCGGGCGGCCGTACACGCCTGTCCACCTTCATCGCCGGAGCATTCCTGCTCTTCCTGCTGATGGTTCTGGGAGACGTCGTGGGGCTCATCCCCATGCCCGCCCTGGTCGCCATCATGATCATGGTCTCGATCGGCACCTTCAGCTGGCGCTCGCTCAACGAGCTGCGCCATCACCCTCGCCGGTCGAGCCTGGTCATGCTGGCCACGGTCATCACGGTTGTCGGCACGCACAACCTGGCGCTGGGCGTCGGCGTCGGCGTGCTGCTGTCGGGCATCTTCTTTGCCTGGAAGGTGGCGCAGATCTTCCGCGTCACCTCGGTGCTGGCCGCGGACGGCAGGGAGCGCGACTATCTGGTCGAAGGCCAGTTGTTCTTCGCCTCGGCCGAGGACTTCCTCAAGGCCATGGATTTTGCCGAGAAACTCGATCGTGTGCGCATCGATGTCAGCAAGGCCCATATCTGGGACCTGACCGGCGTCAATGCCATCGACATGGCGGTGCTCAAGTTCCGGCGCGCCGGCGCCGAAGTGGAACTGGTCGGCATGAACGAGGCCAGCGCCACCATCATGGACAAGCTGGCGGTGCATGATCATCCAGGCGCGTTGGAGCGCATGCTGGGCCATTAGGCCCGAGAGCTAGCGCAGCGCCTTGAAGAAATCGCGCAGCATGGCTTCCGACCGTGCTGCGCCAATGCCCCCGATAACCTCGGGGTGGTGGTGGCAGGTTGGCTGGTCGAACAGCCGCACGCCGTTTTCCACAGCGCCCGCCTTGCTGTCCTCGGCAGCGAAATAGACCCGACGCAGCCGCACATGGGCAATGGCCCCCGCGCACATGGCGCAGGGCTCCAGCGTCACATAGAGATCGCAGCCATCGAGCCGCCCGGTGCCCCGCTTGTCGAGTGCGGCACGGATGGCCAGCATCTCGGCATGGGCGGTGGGATCGTTCAGTGCCTTCATGCGGTTGCGCTCTGCCGCAAGGACAACCTCGCCCTCCATGACCACCGCACCCACCGGCGCTTCGCCATGGGTGGCCGCCTCTTCGGCGAGGCTGAGGGCAAGGTCCATGGGGGCTAGGGGCGGGGCCATGAACGGGGTGGTATCGCGAACTGTCCGGGCGGGCAAGCGCAGGCTCAGCGGCTGCGGCGGCCGGCGAGCAGAGTCGCCAGCGCGATACCACCCAGAATGAGCGCAGATGAAACCAGCAGGCGTGGCGTCACGGTCTCGCCGATGAACAGCGCTGCCCCGAATGCCGCAATGACGGGAACGCTGAGCTGGACCACCGCCGCCCGCGTACGCGAGAGCTCCGGCAGCGCGGCATACCAGATGGCATAGCCAAGGCCCGACGCTATGGCGCCCGAGGCAACCGCATAGAAAACGCCATCCAGGCGCGGCGCATTGAGCGCCAGCCCGCCCACCAGAAGAAGCACTGCGAAAGGCAGGCAGCGAAGGAAGTTTCCCGCCGTGTCGGCCAAGGGCTGCGACGAGCCGCGCCCCAGCAGCGAATAGGCCGCCCAGCAAAGGCCCGACACGACCATCAACAGCGCCCCCAGCGGATCGGGCGACGCGAGACCGGGTGAGACAAGATAGACAAAGGCGGCCCCGGCCAATCCCAGTCCCAGCCACTCAAGAGCGCCGGGACGATCGCCGACCAGGACCGCACGCGCCACCATGCCGGTCTGTACGCTCGCAAACAGGATCAGGGCGCCCACGCTCGCCCCCAGCAATTGATAGGCAAGGGAGAATGCGAGGGCATAGCCCAGCAATGCAGCGGCCTGCTGCCAGGTGCCCAGCCGGGCAAGAGAACGCCAGCCGGATTTTCCACGCAGCATGACCAGCATTCCAAGAACCACCGCCCCTGACGCCAGGCGAATGCCGGTATAGCTGGCCGCATCGATGGCGCCGCTGCCCAGCGCCAGCCTTGCCAGGATGGAATTGGCGGCAAAGGCGACCATGGCCACGGCGGTCAGCAGGATCGTGCGCAATGTCTTACTCCCCGAGCCGATGGCATTTTAGGTCCGGGCGTGGCCCCGAGTCCTGAATAAAGCGCCAGCGACCAGCGCGCATGCGCATGGGCACAACCAGCGCAAACGGGTCGGAAAGCCGCCTCGCCTCCCCTATATTCTCCCCTCAGGAGAATCGCCCTTGCCAATCCGCCAGCTGCCCGAAGATCTGATCAACCGCATCGCCGCCGGCGAGGTGGTGGAGCGACCCGCCAGCGTGGTCAAGGAGCTGGTCGAGAACGCCATCGATGCCGGCGCCAGCCGGATCGTCATCACCACCGCGGCGGGCGGCAAGGGGTTGATGCGCATCGAGGATGACGGCCACGGAATGGACCGGGCCGACCTGCTGCTTTCGGTGGAGCGGCACGCCACCTCCAAGCTCTCGGAAGACGAGCTGGACGATATCCGCACGCTGGGTTTCCGCGGCGAGGCTTTGGCCTCGATCGGCTCGGTGGCCGAGCTCTCGATCGCCTCTCGCACCGCTCATGCCGAAAGCGGGTTACGGCTCGAGGTGCGCCATGGCATGCGCGCCGGCCCGGTGCCGCTGGCGATGAACCGGGGCACCATTGTCGAGGTGAAGAACCTCTTCGCCCATGTGCCGGCGCGGCTGAAATTCCTCAAGACCGACCGGGCCGAGGCGGCGGCCATCACCGATGTGGTCAAGCGCCTCGCCATGGCCAATCCGGCGGTGCATTTCGTGCTCAACGGCACGGACCGCTCACCCGCCAACTGGCCTGCCGTCACCGGCACGGGTGCCCTGGAGGCGCGACTGGGCCAAGTGATGGGCGATGATTTTGCGCAGAATGCCGTGCGGCTGGCGAGCAGCCGGCATGGCGTGGTGGTCGCGGGCCTTGCTGGCCTGCCGACCTATACGCGGGCCAATTCGCTCAGCCAGTTCTACTTCGTCAATGGCCGCTCGGTGCGCGACAAGGTGCTGGTCGGCGCCATCCGCGCCGCCTATGCCGACTATACCTTCCGCGACCGCTTTCCGGTGGTGGCGCTCTATATCGCGGTCGATCCGGGCGAGGTGGACGTCAATGTGCATCCCGCCAAGGCCGAGCTGAGGTTCCGCGATGCTGGCGCGGTCCGCAGTGCGGTGATCCGCGCCATCGGCGAAGCTCTGACGGCGGCGGGTTTCAAGGCCTCCGACACAGTGGCCGACGATGTGCTGGGCGCCTTCACCGCGCCCGCCTATAGTGCACCCGCGCCGCAGACCATGTCGACGGCGGCGCCCATGGCCCGCAGCTACGACCAGAGCCACCATGTCGAGCCGGCCACGTTTGCGCGCTTTGACGGGTTCACCGAGCCCAGCGCCCGCATCGAGGCCGAACCTGCTCCGGCGCTGTCCGAATATCCGCTCGGCACCGCCCGGGCGCAGATGTTCGACAATTTCATCATCGCCCAGAATGGTGAGGGCCTGCTGCTGGTCGACCAGCACGCCGCCCATGAGCGCCTCGTCTATGAGCGGTTCAAGGCACAGCTGGCCTCCGGCCCGGTCCCCAGCCAGAGCCAGCTCATTCCGGTGGTGATCGAACTGCCCGAGGAAGACTGCGCCCGGCTGGAGGAAGCCGCCCCCGAACTCGAGGGCTTTGGCCTCTATCTCGAACGCTTCGGCCCCCGCGCCGTCGCCGTGCGCGAGACCCCGGCCTTGCTCGGCAATTCCGATATCGACGGCCTCGTGCGCGACGTGGCGGACGGCCTTGCCGAGTGGGACTCCGTGGCCGCCATCAGCGACCGGATGGAAGCCATCATCGCCCGCATGGCCTGCCACGGCTCGGTCCGCTCCGGCCGGCGCCTGCGGGTCGACGAAATGAATGCCCTGCTCCGCGACATGGAAGCAACGCCCCATTCAGGGCAGTGCATCCACGGCCGCCCGACCTATGTCGAGCTCAAGAAGAAAGACATCGAGCGGCTGTTTGGGAGAAGTCGCTAGTTCGCGGATTGATTCGCAAAGGTTAACGAATCTCTCTCGACTCCGGATATTTGTTCATGAAATGTTCCTTTGAACAAAGAGGGAACGAAAATGCGTGAAGCAATATTCGGTCTGGTCTGCCTGGTGTTTTCATGCCTGCAAGCTGCCCTCGATAGGTGGCTCAAGGCACGTCTATTGACGGACATCTATCCGCATGACCCGCCGGCTAAGGACGACTATCTGGCCGGCTAGCAGCAACAGTCCACACTCCTCGGCCACGCCGGCCGGCACACTCGGTTACTTCAGCGACGTCATGCCGCCAGGTCTCTTGGCGGCATGGGAAAACTTGCCTCCTCAAGCGTCAACACTTGCAAGCAACAGGACACAATCATGCGCGTCAGCGTGTTTCTCCTGCTCTGTACTCTGCCGCTGAGCGCCCCGGTCGCCGCTCAGTCCTACCGTCTCGATGCGCCCCTTGTGCTGGGCCTGCCCCAGGCGGGTGACGTCAACGTACCGATCGGGCGTGCCGACGGCCTTGGCTACCTGGAGGCAGCGGCCCTGTCCGGCGACCGGCGGGCCTCGGCGCTGCTGGCGGTGCTGCTGCAGGACAGTCCGGAGGTCGAGGGCAGTCTGGTCAAGTCGGCGCTGCATTTCCAGGCAGCGGTCGCCGCGGGATGCAGTGATCTGGCGACCCTGGCCGCCCGGGCGGTGGCCCGCCTATCGCCGGACCAGCGCGCCGAATTCGAGCGGGCTCTCCCGCGCTGGAGTCCGGCGGGCACGGACGTGCCGCAGGCAGGCATCAAAGGACGATGCCTCTCCTGGTAGCCCTGCTTTACTGGAACACGCTCGCGCCCCGGTCCGCCACGCCCACCAGGCTCCGGAACCCGGCAAACAGCTCGCGGCCCATGCCGTAATGCTGGCTGCGCAGGTCTTCCGTGGCCGGGGTGCGCGAGCGGAATTCCTTCTCGTCGCCGAGGAAGGTCAGCGTGCCCTCATTGGCGTCGAGGCGGATCATGTCGCCGTCGCGAATCTTGCTGATCGGGCCGCCATCGACCGCTTCGGGGGTCATGTGGATGGCTGCCGGCACCTTGCCCGACGCGCCGGACATGCGGCCATCGGTGAGCAGGGCCACCTTGAAACCGCGATCCTGCAGGATGCCGAGTGGCGGCGTCAGCTTGTGCAATTCGGGCATGCCGAGCGCCTTGGGGCCGGAGAAGCGGACCACGGCGATCATGTCGCCATTGAGCTCGCCCGCCTTGAACGCCGCCTGCAGGCCCTCCTGGCCGTGGAATACCTTGGCCGGCGCCTCGATGACACGGTGCTCGGGCTTGACGGCCGAGACCTTGATCACCGAACGGCCGAGATTGCCGCTGAGCAGCTTGAGCCCGCCGGTGGGCGAAAAGGCCGTCGCGACCTTGGTCAACACCTTGGGCAGCGCGGATTCCTTGGGGGACGGCTCGAAGGTCAGCTTCTCCTCGATCAGCTTGGCCTCGACCGTGTAGTTCGACAGGCCATCGCCCCAGACGGTCTTGACGTCCTCATGCAGGTGGCCGCTCTCGAGCAGTTCCTGGATCAGGAAGCCCATGCCGCCGGCGGCGTGGAAATGGTTCACGTCGGCCACGCCATTGGGATAGACGCGGGCCAGCAGGGGCGTGGCGTCCGAAAGGTCGCTCATGTCGTCCCAGGTCACCTGCAGGCCCGCAGCGGCGGCAATGGCGATCAGGTGCATGGTGTGGTTGGTCGAGCCGCCGGTGGCATGCAGGCCGACCAGGCCATTGACGATGGCCTTCTCGTCCACGATGTGGCCGACCGGCGTATAATTGTTGCCCAAAGCCGTCAGCGACAGGGCGCGCACGGTGGCCTCCCGGGTCAGCGCATCGCGCAGCGGCGTGCCCGGATTGACGAAGCTGGCGCCCGGCAGGTGCAGGCCCATGATCTCCATCAGCATCTGGTTGGAATTGGCGGTGCCATAGAAGGTGCAGGTGCCGGCCGAATGGTAGGACTTGCTCTCGGCTTCGAGCAGTTCGGCGCGGCCGACCTTGCCCTCCATATAAAGCTGGCGGACCTTGGATTTTTCGTCATTGGGAATGCCCGAGGGCATCGGGCCGGCGGGCACGAAGACGGCCGGCAGGTGGCCGAAGGTCAGCGCGCCGATGAGCAGGCCCGGCACGATCTTGTCGCAGATGCCGAGATAGACCGCGGCATCGAACATGTTGTGGCTGAGCGAGATGGCCGTCGCCATGGCGATGACGTCGCGGGAAAACAGGCTCAGGTCCATGCCCGGCTGGCCCTGGGTGACGCCGTCGCACATGGCCGGCACGCCGCCAGCCACCTGTGCCGTGGCGCCGATGGCGCGGGCGGCCTCCTTGATGATTTCGGGATAGAATTGATACGGCTGATGGGCGCTCAGCATGTCGTTATAGCTGGTGACAATGCCCAGGTTCAGCGTCTTGTTGCCGGCCAGGGCCGCCTTTTCCGACGGGGTGCAGGCGGCAAAGGCATGGGCGAGATTGCCGCAGGAGAGCACGGAGCGGTGCACGCCGGCCTCGCGCGCTTCATCGAGACGGCCGAGGTAATCGCGACGGCTGTCGCGGCTGCGCGCCGCAATACGATTGGTAACATCCTGGATGGCCTGGCGGACAGACATGGCGAGCTCCTAACCTTTCAATGGTCGCGCCCTCGAAGTGGAAAACCGGTTTCCACCTTTCTGAGAACGCTCCGGGCTGGGGCCTTCGTGGCCTAGGCGGTCAATTGGGGACCGCGAAGGGGACTATGGGCACCAGTAGACAGTCACAGCATGGCCGGATCGCAAGACGGCGCGGATGGGCATGTCCTCGACGGGACCCTCGCCCAGAGCCGTGTCGAGAACGGCGGCCTTTTCCTCCCCTTCGATATGAAGGTACAGCCCATCCGTGCGGAGGAGACGCGGAAGGGTAAAGGTGATGCGCGGCTCGCCCGCGCCGGGGGCGCGAATGGCCAGAGCCGGGCCTTCGGCGGTCAGCGCCTCGGCCAGCGTGTCGCCGCCGGGAAAGAAGGAAGCGGTATGCCCGTCGCTGCCCATGCCGAGCACGACGGCGGCGAACTGCTCGGGCAGCTGGGCCAGAAGGGCATTGGTGCGGACGACGCCCGCTGCGTCGGGTTCGTCGCCGCCCGAATAGAGCGGGAAGAAGCGGGCCGTGGCTGCGGGTCCCTGCAGCATGCGTTCATTGACCAGCAGCGCATTGGAGCGATCGCTGGTCTCGTCGACCCAGCGCTCGTCGACCAGCGTGACGATGACCTTGGACCAGTCGATATCCTTGGTCTTGCCCAGCGCCTGGAAGAAGCGGCCCGGGGTCGAGCCCCCGCTCACCGCAATGGCCGCCTCGCCGCGCTCGGCAATCGCCGCGCGAATACGATCGGCAACGGCCTCGGCCAGCTCAATGGCCAGGGTCGGCTTGTCGGCAAAGCTGCGGCGGTCGATGGTCATCGTCGTTCACTCACAGTCATGGGCCAATTCTGCCCCGATATCTCAGTCAACACCCTCCCCCTTGGGGAGGGATCAAGGGTGGGGGAGGCTGGCCCGAATTTCCGGGCTCCCGGCACCCCCTCCCAGCCTCCCCCATCATGGGGGAGGTGCCGCCCGGTGGTCGCGAGGCGATGGCGCCGTACGACCCACTGGGCTAAGCCCTTCAGTTATCATCCTCGTGCCAGGTCCGTCCGTCGCGTTCGATCAGCGCGATGGCGCTGCTCGGGCCCCAGGTGCCGGCCACGTAGGTCTGCGGCGCCTCAGTCGAGCGGTCCCAGGCCTGGCGGATCGGATCGACCCATTTCCACGCGGCCTCGAGTTCGTCGCGGCGCATGAACAGGGTCTGGCTGCCGCGGATCACGTCCATCAGCAGGCGCTCATAGGCTTCCGGCGTCCGCTCGGAAAAGGTCTGGGCGAAGCTGAGGTTCAGGGGCACCTCGCGCAGGCGCATGCCGCCCGGGCCGGGATCCTTGATCATCATCATCAGCTTGACGCCCTCGTCGGGCTGCAGCCGCAGCACCAGCTTGTTGGCCTTGGGCGCACCTTCGGCATGGTCGAAGATCGAGTGCGGAATGGGCTTGAACTGGATGCAGATTTCCGAGGCGCGGCTGGCCATGCGCTTGCCGGTGCGGAAATAGAAGGGCACGCCGCTCCAGCGCCAGTTCTCGACTTCAGCCTTGAGCGCCACGAAGGTCTCGGTGCGGCTGCCCTTCTTGTCCTCGGGCAGTTCTTCCTGGTAGCCGGCCACGGACGTGGTCTCGGATTTCACGCCCTTGTACTGGCCGCGCACGGTGTTGCGGGCGATGTCGCCATTGATGATCGGCTTGAGCGCCCGCAGCACCTTGAGCTTTTCGTCGCGCAGCGCATCGGCATCGTCCGAGGCCGGCGGCTCCATGGCGACGAGGCACAGCAGCTGCAGCATGTGGTTCTGCACCATGTCGCGCAGCGCGCCGCTCTCGTCGTAATAGCCGCGCGTGCCGGCGCCGACCGACTCCGCCACCGTGAGCTGGACGTGGTCGATATGGGCCGAATTCCAGATCGGCTCGAACAGGGCATTGGCAAAGCGCAGGGCCAGGAGGTTCTGCACGGTCTCTTTGCCGAGATAGTGGTCGATGCGATAGACCTGATCTTCCTTGAAGATCTTGGCCACGCCGTCATTGATCTCCATCGAGGAAGCCAGGTCATGGCCCAGCGGCTTTTCGATCACGACGCGCGCATCGCGGCGATAGAGCTTCTTCTTGGCCAGGTATTCGGCGATCGGCTCGAACAGGTCGGGCGCCACGGCAAGGTAGAAGGCGCGGACGATCTGGGGGTCGCTGCGCAGCGCCTTGCCCAGGTCGCCCGAGCCTTCGGGGTTGCTCGCATCGACCGGAACATAGGAGAAGATCTTGATGAAACGGTCGATGACCTTTTCGTCCTGATATTCCTTTTCGACGAACTGGCTGATGGCCTCGCGCGCCACTTTCTGGAAATCGGCGTCGCTGAGCTTGGAGCGGGACGCGCCGATGATGCGGCTTTCCTCGTCAAACTGCCCATCCTTGAAGCGATGGTAGAGCGCCGGAATGAGCTTGCGCTTGGTCAGGTCGCCCGTGGCGCCGAACACCACATAGTCGAAAGGCTGGACGGGAATGATGCGGCTGGACACTAGGCTAGTCCTCTGGGGTAGGTGCGAGGGTCAGGCGGGGTGGTTCTGCTTGGCGAGGATGACGGCGCCATGCAGCGGCTCGAATTGCGGCAGGGCGACGAAATTGCCATAGCGCTTTTGCAGGATGGGGAACAGGCGCGCACCAAAGCCGCCGACAATGGCCATGACATGGGCATTGTGCGCCTGGAACCAGCGCACATAGGTGTCGATATAGCCCAGCTCGATTTCCATCATCTTGTGGGCAACGGCATCGCCCTTGTCGTAATGGTCGAAAAACAGCGGCATCAGCTTGCCGAATTCGGCCGGCGCGCGCCCGATAAGCGCGTCGTCGCAGCCCTCCGAGCCATCCCGGCTGATGATCTTGAGGTCCATGTCGGTGGCAAAGGACCAGGTCATCACCGCCTGGTTGTCGCCCCCCAGGGCCGCAATGACCGCCTTGGTCAGCGGCGAGGCCTCGACGAGGCCATCCTCCGCCTCTACCGAATAGCGGACCAGTTCGCGGCCCAGGATGGCGCCGCTCATCTGGTCGCCGATCTGGAAGCCCCAGCCGCCGGCCTGGTGCCGCCTGCCATCGACGATGGACATGGCGGCCGAGCCGGTGCCGACGATGATCACGCCGCCCTCGCCGCCGCCCAGGGCGCCGGCATGGGCAATGTCGATATCGTCATAGACCTTGACCCCGGCAAAGGGCCATGGCCGCGCGGCGAATTCGGCGCGGGCCGTATCCATGCGGCCGCCGGCCATGCCGAAGCAGGCATAGGTATTGGCGGTTTCGGCATAATCGAGCCCGGCGGCCTGGAACACGTCGCGGGTGCCGTCGCTGATGGCGCGGAATGCCGGCTCCCCGTCGTCGATCTGCAGGTTGGAGCGGCCGTTCTTGACCTCGGCGAGCGTCTTCAGGTTCTCGTCAGCCAGACGCACGCGGCAATTGGTGCCGCCGCCATCAACGCCAAGATAGTATCTGGGCACGCGGGGAATCTCCCGGTCATCGAGTTGCGCGCTTCCGGACGGAAAACCGGCTTCCACTTTTCCTGGAGCGCTTTTGGACGGATTCTAAAGTGTCGTTTCGGCGCGGACCATAATGCGAAAGATGCTAAGACGAAAGTAGGATAAGGCACAAAAAGCGCCCGTCGGCGGCATGGCGCGCATGGCCTGCACGCGGGCCTGGCGCAACCTGTTGCGGCGGAGCAGCTTTTGTACCATTGAGCGCTGCGGCGGCAGGTTAGGGAGGCAACGACGATGACACGACATGTGCTGGTTCTGGGTGGCGCCCGTTCGGGCAAGACGGCCTTTGCCGAGCAGCTGGCGATCCGCAGTGGCACAAGGCCCGCCTATCTCGCGACGGCCGAGGCGCTAGACGCGGAAATGCGCGACCGGGTCGCCAGTCACCAGGCCTCGCGGGCCGCACAATTTGCCACGATCGAGGAACCGCTGGCCTTGTCCGACGCCCTGATTGCGGCGTCCGAAAAGCATGACGTCATCCTGGTCGATTGCCTGACGCTGTGGATCACCAACCTGCTGGTGGCCAATGAAGACGTGGCCCTGGCGGTGAGCGAGCTCGGCGCCACCCTTGTACAGGTCAAGACGGCCAAGGTGATCCTGGTCAGCAACGAGGTGGGCCTGGGCATCGTGCCCGACAATGCCATGGCCCGCACCTTTCGCGACCTGACCGGCGCCGCGCATCAGCGCCTCGCCGAAATCTGCGATGACGTCTACTTCGTCGCCGCCGGCCTGCCCATGACCCTCAAGGGCGACGTCCCGGTACCGGCGACGAGCCGCATACACGTGGCCTAGACATCCGGTGAGAGTCCGATCGGACAACATACTCCGGGCGGCACCTCCTTGACGGGGGAGGCCGGGAGGGGGTGTCGGCTGGCCCAAATATCGGGGCCAAACGCCCCACCTAACCTCCCCCTGAAGGGGGAGGAATCCGGCTGGTGATCGTCATCGATGTTGCCACACACCCGATCTGTCCCTCCCCCTTCCAGGGGGAGGCTAGGTGGGGGTCAGGCCACCCAGAGCAACACCGCCAACACCACACTCACCCCCAGCAGCACATTCAGCGTCGACCGATACAGCACCAGCGCGCGCAAAATATCGCTGCCCACCAGAGCCGACTTGCCATCGCCAAAGCTGGGCAAATCAACAATCTCGCCATCGTAGCTGCGCGGGCCTCCCAGCCTGAACCCCAATGCACCGGCAAAACTGGCTTCCGGCCAGCCGGAATTGGGCGAGGCATGCTTGCGCGCATCGCGCCGGGCCATGGCCCAGGCCTTGCTCGGGCTGGCATGGGGCGTGACAAAGCAGGCGGCAGTGATCAGCACCGCAGTCAGGCGGGATGGGATCCAGTTGGCTAGGTCGTCGAGCTTGGCCGCCGCCCAGCCATAGTCGCGATAGCGCTCGTTCATATGGCCGATCATCGAGTCGGCGGTGTTGATGGCCTTGTAGAGCGCAATGCCCGGCAGGCCGAGCAGCACCAGCCAGAACCACGGCGCCACCACCCCGTCCGAGGTGCTTTCGGCCAGTGTCTCGATCGCGGCTCGGGCGACGCCCGCCTCGTCCAGCGCCTGCGGATCGCGTCCGACAATGTGGCTGACGGCTTCGCGGCCCGCATCGAGCGAGTTGCGCAGCGCGATGGCTACCGCCTCGACGGCACGGCACAGTTCCTTCTGCGCGAGGAAAGGCGTGGCCAGCATGATTTCAAGCACCCAGCCCAGCGGCATGGACCGCAGGACCTGCTGGACAGCAAGGGTGATGGTCAGCGTCACCAGCAGCAGCATGGCCAGCGTAAAGATCCCCGCATCGCGGCGCTGGCGGGGCGTCCGCTGCCGCTTGTCGACGCCCCGCTCCATGTAGGAGATGAACCGCCCCATCCAGATAACGGGATGGCCGATCAGCTCCACCAGCCGCTGCGGATAGCCGAACCAACGTTCGAGCAGGAGGGCGAGGGGGGCAATCATGGCGTGCATAGCAAGCCCCCCTCATCCGCCCCTTCGGGGCACCTTCTCCCACGAGGGGAGAAGGGGGCAATGTGCCTCTCAAGCTGCAGGTGTCCCCCTCTCCCCTCGTGGGAGAGGGTGGATCGGCCGCAGGCCGAGACGGGTGAGGGGGGCTTCCTGGCGTTCATTTACCAACCTCCTCTGCGAGCGCCAGCAGCGCATCGATATCAAGATGCTGTTCGAGGTGATCCGCCAGGGCATCCAGCGTCTGCTCGATGCTCGCCTCATAGGCGAGATCGGGACTGGCCACATTGCCCAGGAAGCTGCGGCGGAAGCCGTCGCCAGCGAAGAGCCCGTGCAGATAGGTGCCCATGACCCGGCCATCGGCACTGATCGCGCCCTCATCCTCGGCACCGATGCGTGCAAAGGGCCGCGCCCGGGCCGCGCCTGCCGTCACGCCCATATGCATGTGATAGCCGCTGATGGTCTCGCCAGAGGCCACATGCCTGGCCTCTTCCACCCGCAATTGCTTGACCGGCGTCAGCACGGTCTCGACATCGAGCAGGCCCAGCCCGGCGCTGCTGCCCGGCGCGCCTTCGATCCCGTCGGGGTCGGCAATGGCGCGACCCAGCATCTGGTAGCCCCCGCAAATGCCGAGCACCCTGCCCCCAGCACGATGATGGGCCAGGATATCGCTGTCCCAGCCGTTGGCGCGCAAGGCGGCAAGGTCCGACCGCGTGGCCTTGGAGCCGGGAATGATGATCCAGTCGGCGTCACGCGGAATGACCTCGCCCGGCTGCACCATCACCACATTGACGCCGGGCTCGGCGCGCAGGGGGTCGAGGTCGTCGAAATTGGCAATGCGCGGCAATTGCGGGACCGCAATGGTCAACGCGCCATCCGGATTGCTGGGCAGCGCGCCCAAAGCCATCGAATCCTCGGCGGGCAGTTTTACCGCGTCGGCAAACCAGGGCACCGGACCAAAGCAGGGCATGCCCGTCCGATCGCGCAGAAAGTCCATCCCCGCCTCGAACAGCGCCGGATCACCCTGGAACTTGTTGATCAGCGTGGCGCGGATCAGCCGGGCATCGGCGGGGTCGATGACGGCGAAGGTGCCGGCCACCGAGGCGATGACGCCGCCGCGATGAATGTCACCCACCAGCACGACCGGCACGCCGGCCGCCTGGGCGAAGCCAAAATTGGCCAGGTCATTGGCGCGCAGATTGACCTCGGAGGCGCTGCCGGCCCCCTCGACCAGCACCACGTCGGAATCGCCAGCAAGTTCGCAGTATGCTGCAAGCACATCCGGCAGAAGCTTGCCGCGTTCTGCCCAATAGCTACGCGCCGACATGGAGGCGCGGCGCTGTCCGCGCACCACCACCTGCGCACCGGTTTCCTGTTCAGGTTTGAGCAATACAGGGTTCATAGCGGTGACCGAATTGCGGCGGGCGGCCCTGGCTTGCAGCGCCTGCGCCCGGCCAATTTCGCCGCCATCGGCGGTCACCGCAGCATTGTTGCTCATGTTCTGCGGCTTGAACGGAGCCACGCGCAGCCCGCGATTGCTGAGCGCCCGGCACAGTCCGGCCACCAGCAGCGATTTGCCGACATCGGACCCGGTACCCATGAACATCAGTGACTTAGCCATGGCCCGACTTATGCCGCATCCACCACATGGGCGTAAGAGCCCATGACGCGGCCGATCACGGCGCCCATGGGCGGCATGGCCTCGCCCCGCGCATCGGTCGCCGCAAAGAGCGGCGGCAGGCGCGACTGCCTGGCCGACGAATAATGAAATTCATGCCCCTGCAACCGCCCCGGCCACGGCAGGTCTCCCGACTGCACCAGCCGCCGATAACCCAGGATCCGCTTGGGCCGATCGATGCGGGTGGTGACGGGCAAGAGGCCCGCCATGGCATGGGTCTCCCCCGCCTTGTCCACCAGCGCCTCGCCCAGCACCATGAAGCCCCCGCATTCGCCATAGATCAGCGCGTGCCGGTCCCTCGCGGCGATGAGCCCCGCCCTGAAGTGGTTGGCAGCGGCGAGTGTGCCGCCATGGAGCTCGGGATATCCCCCTGGCAGGAAGACGGCGTCGCAGTCGTCCGGCGTGGCCTCGTTGGCCAGCGGGGAGAAGAAACTCAGTTCCGCGCCCATGGCCCGCCAGCCATCGAGCAGGTGCGGATAGAGAAAGGCGAAGGCATCGTCGCGGGCAATGGCGATACGCTGACCCAGCGGCCGCAAGGGCGCCGGCGCCGTATCGCCTTCGGCAATGGGTGCAGCCAGCCCGCGCAGCCGCTCGAGGTCGACATAGTCGCCAACGGCCTCGGCTGCGGTATCTACAAAGGCTGCAAACGCCGCGAGCTCGTCGGGCATGACGAGGCCGAGATGACGTTCGGGCAGCACGAGATCTGCATTGCGCGGAATGGCCCCGAGGCATGGAATGCCGGTGGCGGTCAGCGCATCGACCAGCATGCGCTCATGCTTCATGGACGCGACGCGATTGAGGATCACCCCGGCCACGCGCACACCCGGGCGCCAATTGGCGAATCCTGCCACCAACGGCGCCACCGACTGGCTCTGCCTCTCGGCATCGACGACCAGCACCACCGGCAGCTCCAGCAGTTCAGCCAGGTCGGCGGTGGAGCCAAAGCCATCCGCGGCACCGTCGAACAGGCCCATGACGCCCTCGACCAGCAACAGGTCTGCGCCCACGGCCTGCATGGATGCGAGGGATTTGAGCCGAGCGGGCGACATCGACCACGGATCAAGATTGACCGCTTCGCGCAGCGCGGCGCGGCCGAGAAAGGCCGGGTCGATATAGTCCGGCCCGGTCTTGGCGGGTGCCACGACAACGCCGCGCCGGCGCAAGGCGGCCAGCAGGCCGAGCGTGATCACGGTCTTGCCCGAACCGGACCGCGGCGCAGCTATCACAATGCCCTTAGCCAAAGACATGCCTCCGGGCTTCCCCGACATACCAGTCGAGCGTCTCGCGATAGGCGCTGACCGGGCCGAGCACGACAATGGCCGGCGTGGGCACGTCGACAAGCCCCGGCACCTCGGCGAGGGTGGTTTCAATCACCGATTGCTGCGGGGTCGAAGCATGCGAGACGATGGCGACACGGTCGGCCCCGTCGCGGCCGGCCGCAAGGAGCTTTTGCGAGATCGAGTTTAGATGCTTGATCGCCATGAACATGACGATGACCGGCGCCGCCTTGGCCACTGCCGGCCAGTCGACCCCGCCAGGCACCGCGCCGGTCTCGTCATGCCCGGTGAGGAAGATCACGGCCTGGTTGGTGTCGCGGTGCGTCACCGGTACGCCGGCATAGGCAAGACCGCCGAGGCCCGCCGAAATGCCCGGCACGATGCGGAACGGCACGCCGGCCCGGGCCAGCGCGCCGGCTTCCTCGCCGCCACGGCCGAACATGAAAGGATCCCCGCCCTTGAGGCGAAGGACCCGCTTGCCGGCCTTGGCCAGCTCGATCAGCTGCAGGGAAATGTCGGCCTGCTTGGGCGATGGCCGGCCGCCGCGCTTCCCGGCAAACAGCCTCTGGGTACGCCTGGGCGCCATGGCCAGCAGATCGGGCGAGACCAGTGCGTCATGGACGATCACGTCGGCCTGGCTGAGGGCATGATAGGCCAGCAGCGTGACCAGCCCCGGCCCGCCGGGCCCGGCGCCGACCAGCCAGACCGTGCCCGGCTCCATTATCGGAAAATCCGCATGGTCGAGCGCGGCGAAGTGGCCCGGGCGGAATGGACGTCTGATCCAGTCGAACATCAGCGTGACCACCCTTGAGACAGCGGCCGGGAATGGGCACATTGGGCGCGAGGAGACCTGCAAGCCCGATGAAGATTCTGATCCTTGGCGGCACCGCCGAAGCCCGCCAGCTGGCCAACAGGCTGGTGGGCATGGGCCACGATGTCATCACGTCGCTGGCCGGGCGCACGCAGGATCCCATCCTGCCCGCTGGCGGGCTGCGCATGGGCAAGTTTGGTGGCATTCCCGGGCTGGCGGCCTATCTGAGCGTGGCCAATATCGGCCGCCTGGTGGATGCGACGCATCCCTATGCGGGGCAGATTTCCATCAATGCCGTCGCTGCGGCGCAGGCGGCCGGCGTCGCGCTGGTGCGCTACATGCGTCCGGCATGGGAGCAGCAGATCGGGGATGACTGGCTGACGGTCGAGACCGCCGCAGAAGCCGCTGCCGCCCTGCCGCCCAATGCGGACGTTCTGCTGACCACCGGCCATACCGGGCTCGAGCATTTCCTCGGACGCAATGACTGCCAGTTTGTGGTGCGGACCATTGAGGCGCCGGCCATGGAGCTGCCACGCCACGCCCGCCTGCTGCAGACGCGGCCGCCCTATACGCTGATCGATGAAATGGCGCTGATGGAGCGCGAGGGCATCACTCATCTGGTGACCAAGAATTCAGGGGGCGGACAGACGGCCGCCAAACTGGAGGCGGCCCGGAAACTGGGGGTCAAGGTCTTCATGATCGCACGCCCCGCCTATGGTCCGGCGCATGAGGTCGACAGCGTTGAAGCGGCGATCGAGGCCCTGGGGCTCGACGCCTGAGCCTGCATATCCAAACGACCGTCGCAGAGTGCCAGCGCGCAGGTGGCATGCGATGACCTGCGCTTGGCGAGCAGCAGGGGACCGACCGCGGCCGCGGCGGCCTCGGCAATCGAGGGCTGGCCGATGGCCGCCAGGACGCGGGGCGACGGCGTGGGCATATCGGCACGCAGTTCTGCATCATCCAGCAGGCGGACCGGGATGTCGAAATGCTGCGCAGCAGCCAGAAGCCCGGGATGGTTCGCCTTCCGGCTGTGGCTGACGAGGCCAATGAGCGAAGCGGGCGCTGCGCCGAGCTCGACAAGGCATTGCTCCACCAGAGCAACGATCTCCGCGACATCCGCCGCACTGCTGCAGCCGATGCCGGCAACCAGCCGGGCGCCAATGGGTAGCGTTGTTCCGGGCAGTGGCCCGGCCTGAACCGTCGTCATCATCGCCTCTCAAGACCAAGAGGCAGGTTCGCTCAAGACCGTTGCAGCTCCGGGGTTGGTCCCCGAATTGGGTCGACCGCACCGGATTCTGTTTCAGTTCCTTCACGGGAACTCTGCGCAGGTCTGGTTCTAGGCGGGGAGAAGCATGTGGTCAATCAATGGCTTGCGCCACCCATCGACCAGATCGGAATGCTTCTGAAAATGATTTGCAAATTCAAGGACTTGCCCTCTTCGCCCGGGAGGACTATGGCCGTGTAACCACTTCCGATGGGGCACCGGGTGAGCATCACCACCAACAACCGAACGCTGGCCATAGCCGCGGCGAGTCTGCTCGTCGGGGTCATTGTGCTCGGCCTCAAGTTCCTGGCCTGGTACATTACCGGCTCGATCGCGCTCTATTCGGACGCGCTGGAATCGATCGTCAATGTCGTGACCGCCGTGGTCGCCCTGATCGCGGTGCGGCTGGCGCAGCGGCCGGCCGATGCCGCCCTGCCCTATGGTTATCACAAGGCCGAGTATTTCTCGGCCGTCATCGTCGGCGTGATGATCATCGTCGCCGCCATCCTGATCGTGCGCGAGGCCGTGCTGGGCTTCCTGGCCCCGAGCCTGCCCGAAGCGCCGATGCAGGGGCTTGTCGTCAGCAGCGTGGCCACCGTCATCAACGTGATCTGGGCCGTCGTGCTGATCCGGCATGGTCGCTCGGTGCAGTCCCCGGCGCTGGAAGCCGATGGCCGGCATCTGATGACCGACGTGGTCTCGACGGTCGGCGTGCTGGCCGGGCTGGCCCTGGTCTATGCAACCGGCTGGGCGGTGCTCGACCCCATTCTGGCGGCCCTGGTGGCGCTCAACATCCTGTGGTCGGGCTGGGGCGTAATTCGCCACAGCGTGGGCGGACTGATGGATGTCGCCGTGCCGCCCGATACGCAAAAGACCATTCGCGACGTGATCGCCACCAATGCCGACGGCGCCATCGAGGCGCATGACATCCGCGCGCGGCAGGCAGGGAAGATGACCTTCATCGATTTCCACCTGGTCGTGCCGGGCGCGATGAGTGTCGAGGACGCACACACGATCTGCGACCAGATCGAGGCCAAGCTGCGCGAAGCGGTGAGGAATGTGCAGATCACCATCCATGTCGAGCCCGAGCAGAAGGCCAAGCATTCCGGCATTGTGGTGCTGTAGCGCCCCTTGTCACCGCATGGCGCCGCCGCTAGCCTTGATGCATGCACATGCTCAAGGCCGCCCTGCTGATGACCCTGCTCGCTGCGCCTGTCGCGGCGCAGGAGTGGCAGCGCTTCGAAGACAGCAATGCGGGCTATTCCATCGAGGTGCCGGCGGATTTCGTGCCGAGCGGTGACGGGCTGGGCTTCGTTCGACCGGGCAAGGTGCAGAAGATCATGGTCTGGAGCGGGTCTGCCTCCGGGTCCTTCGAAGCGGCGGTGAGCAGCGAGAACGCGGCGCTTGAGTCTGACGCCTGGGCCATATCGGGGCAGACCGTCACGCCGCGCTGGGCCGAGGTGTCCGGCATCAAGGGCATCCAGACCTTCACCCAGCGCATGATTGTCCTCTGCGACGGCGCCGGCTACGCCGCCTTCCGCGCCGAATACTCCGTGGCGGATAGGGTCGAGATGGAGCCGGTCATTGCCGGCCTGACGCGCTCGCTGCAGGCCAGCTGCTAGAATTCGATACCCTTCTGTGCCTTCACGCCCGCCCGGAAATGGTGCTTGATCTCGGTCATTTCGGTGACCAGGTCGGCGATCTCGATCAGCTCATCCTTGGCGTTGCGGCCGGTGACGATGACATGGGTATCGACCGGCTTGTTGCGCAGGAACTCGACCACTTCCTCGATCGGAAGATAATCGTAGCGCAGCACGATGTTGAGTTCGTCGAGCAGGACCAGCTTGTAGGCCGGGTCGGAGATCAGCGCCTTGGCCTGGTCCCAGGCCTTGCGCGCGGCGGCGAGGTCGCGCTGGCGGTCCGCGACGTCCCAGGTAAAGCCCTCGCCCATGGCGTTGATCGTGACCAGGTCGGGAAATTTCAGAAGCACGTCGCGCTCGCCCGTCTCCCAGACGCCCTTGACGAACTGCACGACGCCCACCTTGAAACCGTGCCCCAGCGCGCGAAACACCATGCCGAAAGCGGCGGTCGACTTGCCCTTGCCCTTGCCGGTATGGACGATGAGCAGGCCCTTTTCCTGAGTCTTGGTGGCGAGGATCTTGTTCCGCGCCTCGCGCTTCTTCTTCATCTTTTCCGCATGATAGGCGTCGCGCTCCGCCTCGGTCATCAGGTCGGTCTTCTTGACGGGCTTGTCGGTCATTTGGAGTCCTCCAGATAGGCAAAGGCGGAGTTGGAGCGTGGCGTCCACAGCCCGCGCTGGCGGGCGTCGTTGAATTTGGCGATCAGCTCGTCATAGCCATGGTGATTGGCGGTGCGGATGAAGTCGCGGATGGCCTCGTCCTCGACGAAAGCCTCGAAAGCCAGGTCGAAATGGTGCGTCTTGACCGCGCCGGTGGTGGCGGCGAAGGCGAACATGAAATCGACCGTGGCGATGATCTCGAAGGCGCCGCGATAGCCATGGCGCTGCATGCCCGCCAGCCATTTGGGATTGACGACGCGGGAGCGCATGACGTGGGAGATCTCCTCCTCCAGCGTGCGGATCAGCGGGCGTTCCGGGCGGGAATGGTCGTTGTGATAGGCGGCGGGCTGGATGCCGGTCAGGGTCTCGGCGGCGGCGGAGAGGCCGCCTTCGAACTGGTAGTAGTTGTCTGAGTCGAGCAGGTCGTGTTCGCGATTGTCCTGGTTGTGGACGACCGCGTCGATGTCGCTGAGACGCGCGGCGAAGCGATCGCGCTCGGGCGTGCCGGCGGCCTGCGCGCCATAGGCATACTGGCCCCAGTCGAGCGCCTGGCGGCCGAGATCGGCCTTGCTGGTCCAGGAACCGGAATCGATCAGCGCGTTGAGGCCGGCGCCGTAAGTGCCTGGCCTAGAACCAAAAATCCGGTGTCCTGCCGACAGCGCCGCATCGCGTTCGGACTGCCCCTCGGCCATCAGGCCCAGCGCATCGGTGCGCATGCGGGCGGCGATGGGGTTGTCGTCCGTGGGTTCGTCGAGCGCGCCGATGGCGCGGATGGCGCGGTCGAACAGGGCGATCTGGGCCGGGAAGGCATCGCGGAAGAAGCCGGAAATGCGGAGCGTCACGTCGACACGCGGGCGGCCGAGCCTGGGCAGCGGGATGATCTCGTAACCCGAAACGCGGAGTGAGCCCGGATCCCAAGTTGGGCGCGCGCCGATCAGCGCCAGGGCCTGGGCGATATCGTCGCCGCCGGTGCGCATATTGGCGGTGCCCCAGACCGACAGGGCGACCGAGCGGAGGTGGTGGCCATGGTCCTGCAAGTGGCGGAGAACCAGGCTTTCGGCGGATTTCCGGCCGAGTTCCCAGGCGGTGGGCGTGGGGACGGCGCGGCTGTCGACGGAGTAGAAATTGCGGCCTGTCGGGAGCACATCGAGCCGGCCGCGCGAGGGGGCGCCGGAGGGGCCGGGGCGAATGACTTTTCCGTCGAGGCCGTCGAGCAGAGCCTGCATTTCGGCGGGGCCGGAGGCGGCCAGGCGGGGGCGGATGAGGGTTTGGACTGTGTCGAGGACGGCTGATGTGGCTGTCCAGGCGGGGTCGGGCATGAGGGTGCGGTCGACGAGAGCGGCAGCGATGGCCTCGAGGTGTTCGACCACGTCGCCAAGGGTGCGCGCCACAATTTCGCCCGCGGTATGAACGGTGAATGAACGCGACAATGACGGGCCGGACCACGGCTCAACGAGCTTGGCCGTCAGCGGATCAAAACCAAGCTTGAGATCGTCGGCAAGGGCACGAATGAGCGAGGCCTCGCCCGCGCTCTCGCCGCGCGGCACGCGGGCCAGTGCGACGATGAGATCACGCTGGAGATCGCCCTGCGGCGACTGGCCGAAGACATGCAGGCCGTCGCGGATCTGGGCTTCCTTGAGATCGCAGAGGAAGTTGTCGATCTTGATCAGCGCTTCCGTCTCGTCCTCGGGCAGGCCGATATCGCGGTCAAGCCGGGCGTCGCGGGTGAAGTCGAGAATGCGCTGGCGCAGATTGGCCAGCCGCCGCCGATCCATGCCGGAGGCGGCGTAATATTCGTCGAGCAGGGCCTCGAGGTCTTTGAGCGGACCATAGGTCTCGGCCCGGGTCAGGGGCGGCACGAGATGGTCGATGATCACCGCGCCGGTGCGTCGCTTGGCCTGGGTGCCCTCGCCGGGGTCATTGACGATGAAGGGGTAGAGATGCGGCAACTGCCCCCAGAGCGCGTCGGGATAACTGGCCTCGTCAAGCGCGGTGGCCTTGCCGGGCAGCCATTCCAGCGTGCCATGCTTGCCATTGTGAATCAGGGCATGCGCCGCGAATTCGTGGCGCAGCCAGAGATAGGCGGCGAGATAGGCGTGCGGCGGGACGAGGGCCGGGTCGTGATAGCTCGCCGTCTCGTCGAGCTGGTAGCCACGGGCGGGCTGCAGCAGGATGGCGACATTGCCAAAAATCAGCGCGGGCAGATGGAAGGCGTCGTCGCGGATGAAGGGATCGGACGCCGGATCGCCCCAGCGGGCGGTGACAGCCTCGCGGATGGGTGCCGGGAGGGCGGCGAAGAGGTCGGCGTAGCGGGCGAGGCCGAGTGTGGCCGGGGTGTTGCCCCGCTGCGGATTGGCGTTGGTGGGGCCGGACTGGAGGAGGGCGATGAGGTTGGCGCTACTATCCGGCAAGGCCCCCTCACCCGTCGGCTGCGCCGCCGACCTCTCCCCCGGAGGGAGAGGTGAAGAAAGAGCGTACTCCGCCTTTTCCAGTTCTTTCAGCATTCGTACCGTGGATTCGGGCGCGTCGTAGCCGACGCCGTTGGCCAGCCTGCCGTCGCGGATGGGGTAGTTGGCGAGGACGAGGGCGATGCGGCGGTCGGCGCGAGGTGTGGCGCGGAGGCGGGACCAGTTGCTGGCCAGGGACACGGCGCGGGTGATGCCCGAGGCATCGGGGGCGTAGCTGGTGAGCGGGACCTGGCAGCGCTCGTGCCAGACCGCGTCGGCCTTGTGGCCGACGATGAGGCCGCCAAGGCGCCCGTCGACTTCGGGCATGACGAGGAACATCGCCATGTCCTTGGAGGAGAGACCCTGACTGTCGGCCCGCCACTGCGCCTCGGAGCGGCCGGACTGGATGAGCTGGATCACCGGGGCGTCGCTGGTGGAAAAGGGATTGGCCTTGTCGTCGAGCCCGTCAATGCCCAGCGCGAAGCCGGTCAGGTTGAAGATGGCGCTGGGTTTGACCGCCGCCAGCACCTGCTGCACGAAGCGGATGCAAGGCGCTTCCTTGAGCGATGAGACCAGGATGGGCACCGGGGCCATGCCCTGGCTTTCCAGTTCGACAACCAGCGCCTCCAGCGTCGCCGTGCCGGCGCCCTCGAGGGCAGCGCGGTAGAACAGGATCGGCACATGCGCCGGCTTGGGCGCACCGGGCGGGAGGCACAAAGCAGCGCGGATACTGTCGAGATCGGTCACGCCATGGCCGGGATACCAGAGGCCGAAGCGGGCGAAGGGGGTGGGGGCCAGGTCGGCAAGAAAGCCCCCCTCACCCGGCGGCTGCGCCGCCGACCTCTCCCCCTGGGGGAGAGGTGAAGCGAGCAGGTTGAATGCCTTGAGGATCGTATCGGCATTGTCCGGGCCGCCGGCGATGAAGAGGCTGTGCAGGCGGCTCCAGTCATCGGGGTGAATGGTGGAGCGGGACTGCAGGATGGGGTCGGGATTGGCGTCGCCTGGCAGCAGCGCGAGCGGGATCCTGCGGTTGGCGCAGAGCGCAGTCAGCTCGTCCACGCCATACTGGAAATAGGCGGCCCCGCCGATGAGGCGGAGCACGACGAGGCGGGCATGGGCCACCGTCTGTTCCAGCCAGAGATCGACCGAAAGATTGTTGGACAGCCGCAGCGTATTGGCGAGGCGGAGTTCGCCCTCCCCTGCCCGATCGGCGGCGCCGGCCAGCATGGCCAGTTCGCTATCGGCCGAGCTGGCAAAGACCAGCGCACCGGGGCGCTGGTTGAGGTCGATGGCCTCGCCTTCCTGCTGGATGGCGCCGGCCTGGGCGGAAAGGAGGTGCACGGCGCTAGGCCTTCTTGAGGAACTCGGTGCGCAGAACGAGGCCCTTTACCTTTTCGGCATTGCACTCGATTTCGGCAGTGTCGTCGGTGAGGCGAATGTTCTTGATCAGCGTGCCGCGCTTGAGGGTGACCGAGGTGCCCTTGACCTTGAGGTCCTTGATCAGCGTGACGGCGTCACCATCACTGAGCTGGGTGCCGTTGGAGTCCTTGGTGATCTCGGTCATTTCTTATCCTTGGTTGGCACCCACCTTGTCGCGGGCGCCCCCACCTAACCTCCCCCTGAAGGGGGAGGGACAGATCGGGGCCGGGCTGGTTTCAGGCGGCGACGGCCAGGGCGCGCTGCAGGCTGGCGGTGATCGCCGCGTGGTCGAGCGGGCTTTCGCCGATGACGACCAGTGCCGTCTCGCGCATTTCGCCGTCCTTCCAGGGACGATCGAAATAGGCGGTGACGCGGGGGCCGACGGCCTGGATGGCGAGACGCGCGGCAGCCCCGGGCACGGCAGCAAAGCCCTTGAGGCGCAGTATGTCGTGGTCGCGGATGGTCTGCTCGATGACCGTCAGCAGCTCGTCCTTGCTGCCAATGGATGGCAGGCGCAGCGAGAAGCTGTCGAAATCATCATGCTCATGTGTCTCGCCGCCATGCTCCAGCTCGTGGTGGCTGGGGCGATTGGCGATATCGTCTTCCGAACTCATGCCCAGGCCGAGCAAAGCGGCGATGTCGACATGGCCGTTGCGGGCGCGGATGACGCCGACGCCGGGGCGCAGTTCCGCGCGGATATTGGCCTCGACCTTGTCGAGCGTGGCCGCATCGAGCAGATCGGCCTTGTTGATGATGACCAGGTCGGCCACCGAGAGCTGGTCCTCGAACAGTTCGCCCAGCGGGGTCTCGTGATCGAGCATCTCGTCCTGGCGGCGCTGGGCGTCGACGGCGGCTTCGTCAGATGCAAAGCGCCCCTCGGCCAGCGCGGCGGCGTCGGCGACGGTGACGATGCCGTCAATGGTCACCTGCGCCTTGATCTCGGGCCAGTTGAAGGCGCGGATCAGCGGCTGCGGCAGGGCGAGCCCCGAGGTTTCGATGACGATGTGATCGAACTTGTCCGGACGGGCCAGCAAAGCCTGCATGGTGGGGATGAACTCGTCGGCCACGGTGCAGCAGATGCAGCCATTGGAGAGTTCGACCATGTCCTCTTCGCGGCAGGTTTCGTCGCCGCAACCGGCCAGGATATCCTTGTCGACGCCGAGATCGCCGAACTCGTTGATGATCAGCGCAATGCGCTTGCCCTTGGGGGCATGCGCGAGGAGATGGCGCACCAGGGTGGTCTTGCCGGCGCCAAGGAAGCCGGTGATGACGGTGGTGGGGATCTTGCTCATGCGTGGGCTCCTGCGGGGACGGCGGCGCTGCGGGCGGCGAAGACATCGTTGAGCTTGCCGAAGACGGTGCCCAGCACCAGCCAGAACACCAGCGCGGTGCCGAGGGTGATGGCGGCGAATTCAGTAGCCAGATGGGCCGGGACAGCACTCGGCTCATCGGGGGCCATCGGGGCGCCGATAATGTGCGGCGCGACGACCAGGGCGATGGCGACGGCAAAGGCCCAGCTGGCACGGGTCTTGGCCAGCAGCAGGCAGGCCGCGCCGGTCGCGAGAGCCGTGCCGGCCCACCAGACCTGGCGCGGGAACACATCGGCGGCCGGCATGCCGGGCAATTCGGGCGCCAGGCCATAGGCCGGGGCCAGCGAGAAGGTGACGAAGCCGGCCATGCCCCAGAGGAAGCCATTGGCAAAGGTGATCGGGATACCGGCAAACATGGAGACGGCGCCGATGACGAGGGCAAAGCCGGCAGCGGCAAGCACTGTGGCGAGTGTCGTATAGGCAGTGCGCTCGAACCCGTCTTGCGGGGCCCATTCGGGCTCGGCGGCGGCCGTGGTGACCACGTCGTGGCTATGCTCAGGCGTGCCTGGGGGATGTTCATGCGCGGCGACGGCGGCTGCCTCGCCATGGCTATGGCCACCCTCGCCCTCGAAGCTCTCGGCATGCTGGATGATCGGAGTGACGCGGAAATGCTGGAGCGCGGCATTGACCAGGCCAGCACAAAGGGCTGCGAGAAGCGCAGCGGCAAACAGATTGCGGATCATTTTGATTTTCTCTCGTTTTCATTGTCGCGCTTCCGAACCGCAAAACCGGTTCCCAGTCTTGCTGGAAGCGCTTCAGATGCCTGCCCTAGTGGCAGGGGAAGCCCATGGCGTGGCGGGTATCGTGGGCGCCGCTATGCAGGCGATAATCGCCGGCAAAGCCAGTGCCGACCAGAAGGGTCAGCCCGAGCATGAGCGCCAGCGAACCGGCAATGATACGCTGGGAAATCGAGAGCGACTGGAGATCAGTCGAAGTGGTCGTCGTATTGGTCGTGGTATTCATTGCAGCACCCTCCGTGCGCGGAATAATATGGGCGTGGTCGCCCGGCCTGTGCGTTGGCAGGTCTCCTGGCTCGCGGTGGAGATGGCACGCTCGCCTTCCCGGCTTTCGCCAGTGGCATAGTGAGAGTGCGCACCGCTTACAGTTGCGGGGGCAGCCACGGTTTTGCGCCCTGATGGGTACGTCGCACCGTGTTCCCTTTTGATTCCTCCGGCACAACGGCCTTTGGAAACCAACACGGGAACTGGTTTGCCACCAAATGGGCGCAAGTGCAACGGCGGTGTCCCGTTGCTCGGAAAACAGCGCCGCGGTCAAGCCCGCGCCGGGCGCTTGAGGGGCAATAGGGCGCCGCCTGGCGGGGGCGACTCACAGTAGACCTCGCTCTGATCAAGCCTCGTCCTGCGACACGCTGGGTATGAGGTCCAAGTTCCAAGGTGAGAGAGATGAAACCCATCAAGTTCAGCCGCGAGGAAACAAAGGCCATCGTGGGCGAAATCCAGGACTATTTCCGCGAGGAGCTGGACCAGCAGATCGGCGCCATACCGGCGGAAATGCTGATGATGTTCTTCGTCGACAAGATGGGCGCCTATTTCTACAACCGCGGCCTCTATGACGCCCAGGGCCTGATCCGCGAGCGCATGGACAGCCTCACCGACGAGATTTTCGGGCTCGAGCAGCCGACCAAGCATTTGCGCTAGGCGGGCCCTGCACAAATCGCGCTTTCACGGCGTGGCCAATACGGCTAGATAGCGCCGCCGGGGCTGACCGGTTCGTTCAGGAGGAAGCCTTGGGCTTCAACTTTGCCACGCTGGCGCCGATCGGGCTGCTGGTCGCATCCAATCTGTTCATGACCTTTGCCTGGTATGGGCATCTCAAATTCCCCGCCACGGCCCTCTGGGTCGTGGTGCTGATCAGCTGGGGCATCGCCTTTTTCGAATATTGGCTGGCCGTGCCGGCCAACCGGATCGGCTATGGCGTCTATTCGGGCGCCGAGCTCAAGACCATCCAGGAAGTGATCTCGCTCTCGGTCTTCGTGCTGTTCGCAGTGTTCTATCTCGGCGAAAAGTTCACCTGGAACCACGGTATCGGCTTCGCCATGATCGCCCTGGGGGCCTTCTTCATCTTCAAGGGGCCGCTGAAGTAGGGCCTGGTCGGCTATCCCCACCCAGCCTCCCCCTGAAGGGGGAGGAGCCGCATCAAGTGTGTGGCGAAATCTCGGACCGTCACTGGGCGGATCCCTCCCCCTGGCAGGGGGAGGCGAGGTGGGGGCTTTCTAGTGAACGGCCCCTGAACCGCCGACAGCAACGATATTGTAGGGCGCGCCGGCGACGGGGATGGCGCCGGCTTCGGTGAAGCTGGCAATGTCGATCAGGTGCACTTGGCCCTGGTTGGGGTCGGTTACGGCCACCACGTCGCCGGCCACGGCGATGCGCGGGCGCGGCAGGCTCCAGTCGCCATCCATGGAATAGGGCTCGGTCACTGCCAGAGACTGCACGATCTCCCCGGAGAGCACGTCGAGCTGGTTGAGCTTGCCGTCCTCGGTGAAGATATAGGCGAATTTCGGCCGGATCGGATCGACCGCGAAGTGAACGCGGCGGGTCGGCAGGTCGACGAGGCGATAGGGTTCGGCCTCGGCGGGATCGATCAGCACGACCTTGTCGGCCCCGTAATTGCCCAGGAAATACTGCATGCCGACACCACCGAGGAAGGTGGTGGCCTTGCCGTCGGGCAGGCCATCATAGGAAAGCTTGGTGACCTGCGGTTCGCTCGACCCGGAGACGATCAGCAGGCCATCGCCGCAGCCGACGATCACCAGATTGCCCGAGGTGGCCTCGCCATGCAGGTCCGGGCAGACATGGGTCTCGCCCAGGACCTCGCCATCGGCATCGAGCACATTGAGGCCGAGGCGCGGCTTCTTCTCGTCATCGGCATTGGCCACCGAGGTCAGCGTGTAGTCGCCCCAGGGGATGGCTACGCCGTGATGGGCGGTGCCGCTATCGAGCTGCCTGGCGTCGATCGTGCCATCGTTGGTCCATTGCTCGGCGCTGAACAGGTTGATCAGGCCCGAGCCATCAAAAAACATTGCGGCCTTGCCGCCATGCTCGACGAAGTGGGCGGGCTTTTCGCCGGTCATCACGGCCTCGACCAGTTCAGGGTCGCTGATCTCGATATCGCCATGGTCGCCGTGATCGTCGAGGGCAATGCCGCTGCGGATGACGGACACCTGGTTGCCGGCGCCCTGCACGGCAAAGACGGCCCCATCGGTGGTGTAGAGCGCGGCCGGGCTGGCCAGCGGGAAGCTGGCGAGCGTGTCGCCGCTGGCCAGGTCGATGGCCGTGACTTCGGCCTTGGCGTGGTCGGCGACGAAGAGGCGCCAGGCCGAGACGTGATCATCGGCGATGGTGGGCAGGGTGAGCGCCGTGGCGGCGAGCAGCGGCAGGAGGAAGCGAGCGTGCATGATGTCTCCGATATGTTAGCACGTTACGTTTGAGGTGAAATTTCGGGCGTGATGGTGGGCGCCCTCCCCGTTGTGGGGAGGGACAGACGGGGCTCTCAGCCCGTACTAGGCCCCCACCCACCCTCCCCCTGAAGGGGGAGGGGCAGGTCGTGTTTTGGGGCAATATAGGTGATGATCACCGGGCGGATTCCTCCCCCTTCAGGGGGAGGTCAGGTGGGGGTGTTCTAGCCCAGGCAGTCCACAAGGCTGGTTGCCAGTCCGCGCAGCAGATCCGGGTAGAGATCGACGCCTTCGGTCAGGGCGCCGCCCTCGGGGTCGAGCACGCCGGCTTTGGCCGGGGTGCCTTCGGTGATGGCGGAGATGATGGTGGGTTCGAAATTGGGTTCGGCGAAGACGCAGGTCACACCCAGTTCGGCCAGCTTGGCCTTGAGCTCGTCGATGCGCGCGGCGCCGGGCATGGTGTCGGGCGTGACGGTGACCGAACCGGCCAGATTGAGCCCGAAGCGGGCTTCGAAATACTGATAGGCGTCGTGGAAGACGATGAAGGGCTTGTCGGCGACCGGGGCCAGCATGGCGGCCAGCTCGGCCTCGAGGGCGTCGAGCCTGACCAGTTCGGCCTCGGCATTGGCCTGGTAGGCGGTGGCGTTTTCCGGGTCGGCTTCCGCCAGCGTCGTGGCGATCTGGGTGACCATCAGCTTGGCGTTTTGCGGATCGAGCCAGAAATGCATGTCGCCTTCGCCATGCTCGTCATGGTCGTGCCCATCGTGCTCATCCGCCTCGTGGGTATGCTCGTCTTCGTGCCCTGCCTCGTCATGGGCATGGGCTTCGAAGGCGCCGCCTTCGCGGACGGGCAGCAGGGTAATGCCGGGGGCATCGGCCAGCTCGACCACGGTGGCGCCGGTGGCCAGGGTTTCGAGTGCGTCGCCGAGGAACAGCTCCATGCCATGGCCGGTCCAGAACACGATATCGGCCGCTTCCAGCGCACCGGCATCGGAGGGGCGAAGCGCATAGGTGTGGGGTGAGGCCGAGCCCTTGACGATGAGGGTGGGTTCGCCGACGCCCGCCATCACGGCCGAGACCAGCGAATGGACGGGCTTGATGGAGGCCACGACGCTAGGGGCGGCGATGGCGGTGGTGCTGAGGAAAGCCGTGGCCAGCAGGCTGAGCGGGGCGAGCAGTTTCATCGGCGGGGCCTCTTGATATGTTATGTTATTACGCTTGCGGCGGTGTTATGCTATAACGTATTGAGAGGCGTCAAGAGGTTTTCGAATGGATGCACCTGCACACAAGGAAACGCTGATCACGCTCAGCAATGCCGGCGTAACGCGTGGCGGACGGACGCTGGTCCGCGGCGTGGACATGACCATTTCGCGCGGCGAGATCGTGACGCTGATCGGCCCGAATGGCTCGGGCAAATCCACCACGGCCAAGCTGGCAACCGGCGTGCTGAAGCCGAGCACGGGCAGCGTGACGCGCCAGCCCGGCTTGCGCATCGGCTATGTGCCGCAGAAGCTGACCATCGACTGGACGCTGCCGCTGACGGTGGAGCGGCTGATGACGCTGACCGGGCGCTACCCCGCGACCGCCATCGACGAGGCGCTCGAGGCGGTGGGCGCGCTGCGCCTGCGCAAGGCGGCGGTGCAGGAGCTGTCCGGCGGCGAATTCCAGCGCGTGCTGTTCGCCCGGGCGATGATCAGGAAGCCCGACCTACTGGTGCTGGACGAGCCGGTGCAGGGTGTCGATTTTTCCGGCGAAGTCGCACTCTACGAACTGGTGCGGCAGATCCGCGACACGACGCGGAGTGGCATATTGATGATCAGCCACGACCTGCATGTGGTGATGGCCGAGACCGATACGGTGATCTGCCTCAATGGCCATGTCTGCTGCCGCGGCACGCCGTCGGCGGTGAAGCGGAGCCCGGAATATCTCCGGCTGTTCGGCGAACGCGCGGCGCATACGCTGGCGATCTACGAACATCACCACGACCACGAGCATCATGACGACGGCTGCGTGGTGCCCGAGGGGCATGCGCATGAGCATCATCACGACCATGAGCATGCGGGGCACGACCATGTTCGGTGACTATTTCTCCCGCGCGCTGATCGCCGGCATCGGCCTGGCGCTTGTTGCCGGCCCGCTGGGGTGTTTCGTAGTCTGGCGGCGCATGGCCTATTTCGGCGATACCATGGCGCATTCGGCGCTGCTGGGCGTGGCGCTGTCCATCATCCTCTCGATCAACATGACGTTGGGCGTGTTCGCTGTCGCGGCCCTGGTGGCCGGGGCGCTGATCGTGCTGCAGCGGCAGGCCACGCTGTCGACCGATGCGCTGCTGGGCATATTGAGCCATTCGACGCTGGCGGTCGGGCTGGTGCTGGTGGGGTTCCTCACCACGGTCCGCATCGACCTGATGGGCTTCCTGTTCGGCGATATCCTGGCCGTATCGGTGGAAGACATCGCCATCATCTATGGCGGCGGCGCGGCGATCCTCGCCATCCTGATCCTCGCATGGCGACCGCTGCTGGCCTCGACCGTGAGCCCGGAACTGGCGGAAGCCGAAGGCCTGCGGCCAGAGGCCAGCCGGCTGGTGCTGATGATCCTGATGGCATCGGTCATCGCCATTGCCATGAAGCTGGTGGGCGTGCTGCTCATCACCTCGCTGCTGATCATCCCGGCCGCCACGGCACGACGGCTGAGCGCCACGCCGGAAATGATGGCGGCGGTGGCGGCCATACTGGGCGCCATTGCCGTCGTGGGGGGCCTCTTCGGCTCACGAACGTGGGATACCGCGTCCGGCCCCTCGATTGTGGTGATGGCTTTGATCATATTCCTCGTGTCGCTGACGGTTCCCGTCACGCGGCTGTTTGGCCGGAGAGAAACCCATGGCGCATAGTCACGATGTTCCAAGCGACCTGACGCGCAACCAGGGGCTGGTGCTGGGGGCGCTCAACCATTCCGAAGGGCCGCTGAGCGCCTATGACATCCTCGACAAGCTGCGTGGCGACGGACTGCGGGCGCCGCTGCAGGTCTATCGGGCGCTGGACAAGCTGGTGGAGCGGGGCCTGGCCCATCGGCTGGAATCGCTCAATGCCTTCGTCGCCTGCGCCGACGAGCACTGCCACCGCAAGGGGCTGATCGCCTTCGCCATCTGCGAGGGCTGCGGCAAGGTCGATGAATTCGCCGATGCGGTGATCGAGGACAGGCTTGGCGACTGGGCCAGCGCCAAGGGCTTCAAGGTCGAGCGGACGACGATGGAAATCCGCGGCAAATGTGCGGTGTGTGTAGAGGCGGCTTGAGTGCGGGACGAGTACCCCCACCCACCCTCCCCCTGACAGGGGGAGGAGCTGCATCGCGATATTAGCAGCATCTCAGGACATCCGCCGGCCGGATTCCTCCCCCTTCAGGGGGAGGTTAGGTGGGGGTTATTCCCCAAAGCTCAGAAAATGTACTGCGGCTGACCCGTATTCCCGCCGGTCGTCCAGCGTGAACCCGGGCGGTATCTCCACCGCCGCATCAACGCTTTCCTCGAAGACCAGCGTGGCGCCGGGGGCCAGCCAGCCGCCCGCGGCGAGGCCGGCCAGCGCCTGTTCGCCCAGGCCCTGGCCATAGGGCGGATCGAGGAACACCAGGTTGAACTGTCCGAAAGTGCCGGGCGTGCCGAGATCGGTAGCGTCGCGGCGCAGCAGCTTGGTGATGCCCCCGGCCCCGAAGGCCTCAATGTGATCGCGGATCAGGCCGCGCGATTCCGCACCCATATCTACAAAGGTCACGTGGCTGGCGCCGCGTGACAGGGCTTCGAGCCCCAAGGCGCCGGTGCCGGCAAAAAGGTCAAGCACGCGGATGCCCTCGAAGACCGGACCGAGCCGGCTGGCGAGGATGTTGAACATCGATTCGCGCACGCGGTCGGCCGTCGGGCGGATCGAATCGTCCGACGGCGAGATCAGCTGCTTGCCGCGAAATTTACCGGCAACGATGCGCATGGCTTAGGCCTTGGGTCGACGCGGACCGGCTGGACGGCCGGCGCCACCCGAAGGACGACCGGCGCCACCGCTCGGGCGACCGCCGGCAGACGGACGACCCGCGCCGCCGCCTGGACGACCGCCTGGCTTGCCACCGAAGCCGCCGGGCTTGCCGCCGCCGGGACGCGGACCGCGTGCCGGTGCAGCGCCGTCGCGCTTGGGCATGGGCTTGCCATCGGCACGCATGCGCGGCTTGCCATAGGTCTTGGCCTCGGAGCCGAACTCATCGCGGCCGGGGCGGGTCGGACGATCGCTGCGCGCGGGACGGTCGCCGGCGGGACGGAAGCTCTTGCCTTCCGGGCGGTAGGTCTGCGGCTTTTCCACGAAATTGCGGCCGGGGCGCTTGGCCTCGGCCTTGAAGGCCGCGCCGTCGCCGCGCTCGCTGTCGGGACGGACACGCGGCGTATAGGCGGGGCGCTCGGCGCCAGCGTCGCCGCGGCGCGGACCGCGCGGCGTGCCGGCAAATTCACGACCCTGAGGGGGACGACCACCTTCGGGACGGGGGCTGCGCGGCCGATCGCCGAACGGCTTGCCGCCAGCCGGACGACCACCGAAATCGCGCGCGGGACGCTCGCTGCGCTCGGCGGACGGACGGGCGCCGGCGGGACGATCGCCATAGGGGCGCTTGGGGCGATCGCCGTCTTCGCGGCGCGGGCCGCGTGGCTTGTCGCCGAAGCTCTTCTTCTCGAAGGGCTTCTTGTCGCCGAAGGACTTCTTGTCACCAAAGGACTTCTTGTCCCCGAACGACTTCTTCTCGCCGAAGGCGGGCTTGCCGCCGGTGGGGCGCGGCGCCGCCTTGCCGTAGGTCTTGGCGGACTGGTCGTCGCGGTCGGGACGCTTGACGATGCGGGTATTGCGCTTGGCCACGAATTCCTCCGGCGCACGGCCGTCTTCGTCAAAATGGATGTGCCGCGGCGGCGGCGCATATTCATCGTCCTGCGCGTCATCGCGCCGGCTGGCGGGCTTGCGGCTGTCGAAACGGCCGGGGCGATCCTGGCGCGGGCGTTCCGCGCGCATTTCTTCCTCGGTCTTTTCGGCGCCGTCGGTGAAGCGGAAGCGCTGGCGGTCGATCTCCACCGTATTGGTGCCGCGGCCGGTCAGGCGGTCCCGCGTCGGCTTGCCGATCAGCGCGGCCTGCTCGGGCATTTCGCTGTCGAAATCAACATCGGCCGCGTCGGCGAGCTTCTTGCCGAGCTGGTCGCGCAGCATCTTGGCCTTGACCGTCTCGACGCCGCCCACCGGAATATCGCCGAGCTGGAACGGGCCATAGCTGACGCGGATCAGCCGGTTGACCTCAAGCCCGAGGGCGCCGAGCACGTTCTTGACCTCGCGGTTCTTGCCTTCGCGCAAGGCCAGCACGAGCCAGACATTGGAGCCCTGCTCGCGCTCCAGCGTGGCTTCGATCGAGCCGTATTTGATGCCATCGATCTCGATGCCATCCTTGAGCTTGTCGAGCGCCGCCTGGGTCACCGTGCCATGGGCGCGCACGCGATAGCGGCGCAGCCAGCCGGTGGCGGGCAGTTCGAGCACACGCTTGAGGCCGCCATCATTGGTCAGCAGCAAGAGGCCCTCGGTATTGATATCGAGGCGCCCGACGGTGACGACGCGCGGCAGGCCATGGGTTTCGAGATGCTCGAAAATGGTGTCGCGACCCTCGGGGTCCTTCTCGGTGACCACAAGGCCGGCGGGCTTGTGATAGAGCCAGACGCGCGTGCCCTGGCGGGCGGCGAGCGGGACGCCATCGACCATGATCTTGTCGCGGTCGGTGACGTTGAAGGCGGGGGTCAGCACCTTCTTGCCGTTGACCACGACGCGGCCCTCGGTGATCCACACTTCGGCGTCGCGGCGGGAGCAGAGCCCGGAGCGGGCAATGACCTTGGCGAGACGATCGCCGGTATCGGGTTTGGCGGGGGCGGGGGCGGGGGCGGAGTCGCTCATAGCGGCGTACTTTCTGTCATGCGGGACCCATCTGGGCGGCGCGGGAAAAGGCGAAGCGGCCGGATCAACCGGCCGCCCGCAAAACATCAAACCGACGATATCGTCAGTTCAGGGTGGTCTCTTTTTCGGTCAGGCCGACACCGGGATTGCTGCTCATCGACGATGCCGCGCTCGGCGCCGTGCGGCGGGACGCGGCGATGGCCTTGCGCACCGATTCCGGGCAACGCGCATCATTGAGGGCAACGATCTCGCCGCCCGGGGTGGAGCAGACCAGTTCGGCGTCGCCGACGCGGGTGAAATATTCATCGGGCGGCAGGTAGAGCGGGCGCTGGCCGTTGACAGTGGTGACATCGGCATTGGCGCGCTGCATGCGGGCAACCAGGGTGCGGGTTTCCTGCTCGGTCAGCGGGCGGCCGGCGGTGGAGCGCAGGTCGACGACCTTGGCGTTGCGCAGACGCTGGATATCGGCCTGGGTCAGGTTGGTGGTGTCGATCCGCACCGTATCGCTATCGGCCGGCAGCTGGGCGGCTGCCGTCTGCTGCACGGGCGCCGGCAGGGCCTGGCCGGCCGCCGGCAGCACCAGGGGCGCGCGGGCGGAGGTCAGGTCTTCCTTGGGCGCTTCGCCGGGAATGAGGCCGACGCCACGCGCCGTGCTGGACATGACCTCACGCTCGAACGTGCCCACATCGGTCAGGGCATTGGTGCCTTCAACGGTGGTGCAGGCGCCGAGCGCCAGAGCCAGCACGAGACCCAGTGAAGCCAGGCCGGTGCGGGTGAGCGCCTTGTGAGCAGCCTGCTGCCCGGTCAATCCAATACGCATGAAACGTCCTTCGAGATGTCGGCGGCGCTTATAGCGCATTCTGCCGCCTAAGGCCAGATTCTGGCAGCAACGTGTTCGGCGGCTCAATTGGCCGGCTTGCGCAGCCGGGCAAGACCGATGAGATCGGCGATCAACAGGATGACGCCGACGGTGATGGCGACGTCGGCGATGTTGAAGATGTAGAAAGACCAGGTGCCCCAGTGCAGGTGGAAAAAGTCCGCCACCGCGCCATAGATCAGCCGGTCGACCGCATTGGACAGCGCCCCGCCGATGCAGAGCGCCAGGCCAATGCGCACCAGCGGAGAATCGGCGCGCAGCCACCACACCGAGAGCGCGACGATGGCGACCAGCATCACCACGCCCAGCGCCCAGGCCGGCAGGCTATCGAACAGGCCGTAGGAAATGCCGGTATTCCACACCAGCACGTAGTCGAAGAAGTCGGTAACACGCAGGATTTCCCCGCCGCGCCAGCCGGTCATGGCGAAGGGAATATAGCTGGTGAAGACCTCGACGCAGGTCGCCGAACCGATGGCGATGCAGTCTGCCGAAACCTGGAAGGCCTTGTGCGCACGATCGAGCCCGAAGGCGAGAATGGCCAGGGTCAGGGAGAGGTAGACGGTGGGGTGGAACAGAGATCTAGGGTTCACGACAATGCCCTTTCACCCAGATTGTCAGTCGACACCCTCCCCCTTGCGGGGAGGGTCAGGGAGGGGGGCGTCTGGCCCGAATATCCGGGCTCCGGCACCCCCTCCCACCCTCCCCCGTCAAGGGGGAGGTGCCGCGCAGTGGATGGGGCGGGATAGGAGAACCGACCAGCCAAGCTAGAGACCCGCCGCGGCGCGTTCGCGCAGGGCCTGGGCGTCGCGCGGGGAGACGTCGGGATAGTCGGGATCGGAGCCGACATCAGGGAGGATCTTCCACGAGCGGGCACAGCGCGTGCCCTGGGCCAGCGCCGGCACTACGGCCACGCCGGGCACGTCGTCGAGGCGGAAGGCTTCGGGCGGCGCCTCGGCATTGCCGATCTCGATTGCCGAGGTGATGGCGATTTCGGCAAGGTCTTCGCCGGCCAAAGCCGTCAGCAGGTCCTCATCGGTGATGAACACCTTGGGCGCGGCTTCGAGCGAGGAGCCGATGCGCTTGTCGCGGCGCTCGATCTCGAGGGCACCGGTGACGACGCGACGCACCGCGCGGATCTTCTGCCACTTGGCGGCGAGCCCGTCATTGCGCCATTCGCCCGGCACTTCGGGGAAGAGGCGCAGGTGAACCGACGAGCCCGCACCCGGATGCCGCTCAAGCCAGCATTCTTCCATGGTGAAGACCAGGATCGGCGCCAGCCAGGCCGTGAGGCAATCGAACAGGTGATTGAGCACCGTGAGCGACGCCTTGCGCGTGGTCGAGGAGATCGGATCGCAATAAAGCGCGTCGCGACGGATGTCGAAATAGAAGGCCGACAGCTCGGTATTCATGAAATTGGACAGGGACGTCACGATCCTGCGGTAGTCATATTCCTTGTAGGCGCCGCGCACCTGCTCATCGAGCTGGGCCAGGCGATGCAGCATGAGCTGTTCGAGCTCGGGCATGTCGCGGAAATCGACAGCGTCGCCGGGCTGGTAGTGGGCAAGGTTGCCCAGCAGCCAGCGCAGGGTGTTGCGCAGCTTACGGTAGCTGTCGACCGTGGTCTGGATGATTTCCTTGCCCAGGCGCAGGTCTTCCGAATAGTCGGAGGAGGCGACCCAGAGGCGCAGGATATCGGCACCATACTGCTTGATGATGTCCTGCGGGGCGACGGTATTGCCCAGCGACTTGCTCATCTTGCGGCCTTCGCCATCCATGGTGAAGCCATGCGTCAGCACGCTTTCATAGGGGGCGTGGCCATTGGTGGCGCAGCTTTCCAGCAGGCTCGAATGGAACCAGCCGCGATGCTGGTCGGAGCCTTCGAGATACATCGAGGCCGGGAACTTGAGATGCGGCCACTTCTGCTTGTTGCGCAGCACCCAGGAATGGGTGGTGCCGCTGTCGAACCAGACGTCGAGCACGTCGGTGACCATCTCGAAATCATCGGGATTGCGCGCTTCGCCGAGATAGCGGGCAGCGGCGCCGGGCTTGTACCAGGCGTCGGCACCCTCTTCCTCAAAGCTCTGGGCGATGCGGTGATTGATGGCATCGTCCTTGAGGATGTCGCCCGTGGCCTTTTCGACGAAGACCGTGATCGGCACGCCCCAGGCGCGCTGGCGGCTGAGCACCCAGTCGGGGCGGTCGGCGATCATGGCGCGCAGGCGGTTCTGGCCAGCGGCGGGGTAGAATTTGGTGGCGTCGATGGCCTTGAGTGCGCGATGGCGCAGCGTGTCGCCGGCCGCACCCTCGATGTCGCGGTCCATATAGACGAACCACTGCGGCGTATTGCGGAAGATCACCGGCTTCTTGGAGCGCCAGGAATGGGGGTACTGGTGCTTGACGCGACCGCGCGCGACCATGGCGTTGCGCTCGGCCAAAGCCGCGATGACGCGGTTATTGGCGTCGCCCTTCTTGCCGTTGTCGTCGATGACGCGCGCGCCTTCGAGGCCCGGGGCTTCGGACGTGTAGAAGCCGTCGTCGCCGACGACATAGGGGATGGCGGTGTCGATGCCCTTTTCGCCCAGCAGGCGCGACGAGTTCATCCAGATCTCGAAGTCGTCGAGACCATGGCCGGGGGCGGTATGGACGAAGCCGGTGCCGGCATCATCGGTGACATGTTCGCCGTCGAGCAGCGGGACTTCGAAAGTGTAGCCGTCACCGAGGCCGCGGAGCGGATGGTGGCAGGTGAGGCCAGCCAGCACGGCCGGCGGCACGTCCTGCAGACGGACAAATTCCTCGACCTTTGCCTTGGCGAAGGTTTCGGCAGCCAGCTTGTCGGCCAGCACATATTTCTCGCCGGTCGAGGCCCAATTGCCGTCGGGCGCCTTGGTGACCTCGTAGAGGCCATAGGCGACCTTGGACGAGAAGCTGATGGCGCGGTTGGCGGGGATGGTCCAGGGCGTGGTGGTCCAGATGACAACCGAGGCACCGGTCAGGTGCTCGCGGCGCGCGATATTGTCCTCGACGCCCGATCCGGCAGTCGCCGCGATATGCGCGGTCTGGAACTTCACCCAGATCGTGTCGCTCTCATAGTCGGCATATTCGATCTCGGCCTCGGCGAGCGCCGTGCGCTCGACCACCGACCACATGACGGGCTTGGAACCGCGATAGAGCTGGCCGGTGCTGGCCACCTTCATCAGCTCGCGGGCGATCTGGGCTTCGGCGTCGAAGCTCATGGTGAGGTAGGGATTGTCCCACTCGCCCAGGATGCCGAGGCGCTTGAACTCGTCGCGCTGCACATCGACCCACTGCTCGGCAAAGGTGCGGCATTCCTGGCGGAATTCGACGACCGGAACCTCGTTCTTGTCCTTGCCCTTGGCGCGGTACTGTTCCTCGATCTTCCACTCGATGGGCAGCCCGTGGCAGTCCCAGCCCGGCACATAGGCCGAGTTGTAGCCGAGCATCTGCATGGAGCGGGAGACGAGGTCCTTCAGCGTCTTGTTGAGCGCGTGACCGATATGGATATTGCCATTGGCATAGGGAGGGCCATCATGGATGGTGAAGAGCGGCCGATCCTTTGCCTGCTCGCGCTGCAGCGCATAGATGTCCATCTCTTCCCAACGCTTGAGCCAGTCGGGCTCGCGCTGGGGCAGCCCTGCGCGCATGGGGAATTCGGTTTCCGGCAGGAACAGCGTCGACGAATAATCGGTTTCGGCGGCGCCCGTGGCGGTATCGGTCATGGGAAACGGCAATCGGTTGGGGAGATTTTGCCGCCTTTTAGCAAGGCAGGACGGCCGGGGCAAAGGATGATTTGGGCAAGCGCTCCGTCGCAAAGCAAGATGCCGCAGTCGACCGTCCTCCCCCGCCTGCGGGGGAGGGGGACCGCCGAGAGGCGGTGGAGGGGGGAGCCGCTTGCGCAATGGCGTAGCTGACCGCCCGCCGTTCTTGCGCGTGAGGCTCCCCTCTCCACCACGCTTCGCGTGGTCCCCCTCTCCCGTGAACGGGAGAGGAGCTACCCCACAAATCCCAGTTTCGCATCCAGCTCGCCGAGCGGCCGGGCAGCGGCCAGTGCGGCGCGCGCCTTGCGGCTGTCGCGGTCCATGGCGGCGATGAGTTCATCGAGCCCGGAAAACACTTCCTGGCCGCGGATATGGTCGACCAGCGCCACGGTGATGGTCTGGCCGTAAATGTCTTCGTCGAAATCGAACAGATGCGTCTCGAAGGGCGGGCGCTGGTTGTCGAACATGGGCTTGCCATAGGCCGCCACGCCATCGAACAGGCGATCGCCCAGGCGGGCGCGCACGGCGTAGACGCCCTGGGCGAGCTGGAAATTGGCGTGGGTCATCGTGTTGGCAGTAGGGTAACCCAGCTCCCTGCCCCGCTGGTCGCCCTTGACCACGCAGCCATCGAAAAACCAGTGATAGCCCAGCAGGCGATTGGCGGCAGTGACCGCGCCTTCCGACAAGGCGGCGCGGATGCGCGAGGAGGAAATGACCTCGTCGCCCTCATCCATCAGGTCGAGCGTTTCCACGGCAAAGCCCTGCGCCTCGCCAGCGGCCTTGAGGAAGGTCGGCGTGCCGCGCCGCTGGCGGCCGAAATGGAAGTCGGCGCCGACGATGACGCCGGTGACGCCCAGGGCATCGATCAGGAAGCGCGAGACGAAATCCTCGGCCTCGATCTGGGAGAAGGCGCGGTCGAAATTGAGGATGGCAATGGCGTCGAGCCCCAGCGCCTCGGCCAGCCGCGCCTTGGCCTTGCCGTCGGTGAGGCGGAACATGAAGGGCGCCGGCGCGAAGACGTCGCGCGGATGCGGCTCGAAGGTCAGCATGATGGCGGGCACACCCGCCTCGGCCGCGCGGGCCTTGAGCTTCGCCAGCACGGTGCGATGGCCACGATGGACGCCATCGAAATTGCCGATGGCCACATAGGCGCCGCGCAAGGCAGCAGGGACAGTGTCGAGGCCGTCGAGGCGGGTGAAACCGGCCATCGAATTACCAGGTCAGGCGCGGCAGGAAGCCGGCCATGTGGGCGCGGCTGGGCGCGACCAGATCGGCAATGGCCTGCGGGTCGGGCTTGCCGAAGGCGTCGAGCTCGGCCGCATGGATGGAGCCGGTGACAAAGAGCAGGTCGATGCCGAACTGGGCCGCGCCGGTGGCGTCGGTGCGCACGCTGTCGCCGATGGCCAGCACCCGGTCCTTGTCGAGCGGCCGGCCGGCGGCCACTTCGGCGAGGCGGAAGGCCTCTTCATAGATGGGCTGATAGGGCTTGCCCGCCATCAGCACCATGCCGCCCATGGCGGCGTAGAGATCGCCCAGAGCGCCGCCGCAATAGATGATCTTGTCGCCATGCTCGACCACGCGGTCGGGATTGGCGCAGATCATCGGCAGCTTGCGGCTCAGCCAGTGCCGGGCACGCTCGCGATACATTTCGGGGGTGTCGTCGTCGGTATCGAGATCGGTCACGACGACCACCTCTGCCTCGTCGGCGCCGGCGCGGCGCACGCCGAGGCCCTCATAGAGCGCATCGTCCTCGGTCGCGGGGCCGACATGGTGGATGGCCCTGCCGCTATATTTGGCGATCATGGTGCGCGTGGCGTCGCCCGAGGAGACAATGGCGTCATAGGCGTCGCGGTGAACACCGAGCCGGTCCAGCATCTCGATGATGGGGCCGGAGGGACGCGGGGCATTGGTGATGAACACCACCTTGCCGCCCGCCTTGCGGAACTCGGCCAGCGCCTGGACCGCGGAGGGAAAGGCCTCGACCCCGTTGTGCACGACACCCCACACGTCGCTGAGCACTGCGTCATAGCGGACGGCAAGATCGGCGAGGCCGGAGATGGAAGGCAGCGGGCTGGTCATCGTGATATTCCGATGCGGACAGGATGGGGGTTCTATGTGGCAGCTTGGCCCTCGGGATCAAGTGGAAACCGCGATGTGCCTGCAGCGGGAGAGGTTCAATGCAGCCCGTGGGCGCCTAGAGTTCGGCGCGTCGCAACTGCACGGTCTGGCGGGATGGCTCGGCCATCAGCTCGGGCCGGGCCGGGCCAGGCGCGGCGATATGCGGGCCCTGGACCAGCAGGATGCCATCTTCCAGCAGCTCGACGATCTGGCTTTCATTGGCAATGCCGGTGGCCAGCAGCTTGATGTCGAAACGCCCGACATAGTTGGCGATGTCGGAGGCATGGAAATCGGTAAAGACTTCCGGCTCATCGATGAAGCGGGCCGCGTCGATGCGCAGCGAGCGTACGCCCTGGGCGGCCATTTCGGCCACATCGACGCGCAGCGAGCGGACATTGGTGATGGAAAAGCCGGCGCCTTTCTTGACGATGGCATCGGCGATGGCGCGTTCGCCGGTGGTCAGGCCCAGCCAGTCAGTCTCGCTGATGGCAAAGATCAGATTGGCGGCGATGGCGCGATTGGCTTCGAGCGAAACGAGCAACTGTTCGGAGGCCATCGAATCGCCAAGCGTGGCGCGCGACAGCGGGATGTAGAGCGTCACCGGCTGGCCGCCGGTCCGGGCGCGGCGGCAGATGGTGATGGCTTCGACCAGACCAATCCCCTCGATCTGGCGCAATGCATCCTCGCCGCCGCGGCGGGGCATGAAATCGGCGCGGTCGGCCAGTTCGCCCCCTTCCTGGATCATGCGGGGCACAAGGTCATAGCCCTGCGGGCGGCGCTGGGGCAGCGTTACCACGGGCTGGACATGATGGATCAACCGGCCTTCGTCCAGTGCCTGGCGCAGGCGATCGAGCGGGATGGTCGGCTCGGGTTCGCGCACGGGCGGCGGGGCGGCGGCGGCGATCATGCGCTCGCGCGTGGCGGGCGCCGGCTTGCGGGTGCGATCCTCGATTTCGGCAACGGCCTCGGCCACCTGGCGGATCACGGTGCCCAGCACTGAAATATCGGCCTCGACACCCTCGAGGCGCGCACCGGCATTGATATCGGCCATGGCATTGATGCGCTGGCCCAGCACGGCGCCGGCCTGGGCATCGGTAGCGAGCAGGCGCGACAGATCCTCGATGGCCTTTTCCAGCCGGTTCTCGGCGCGCTGGCGCAGGGTGCGCTCGAGCAGCACGACACAGACGCAGCCGAACACCACGGCGGCCAGGATGGCATCGGCCGGGGTGAAGGTCAGCCCGAAATAGGCGGCAGCGCCGACGGCGACAGCAGCAAGGGCGATGAACGTGTAGACCAATGCCTGCACGGGCGGACCTCAGACCCTTCTCGAAAACCGGGATTCGGCCCATTCCTCATAGCATTGCGCAAGAGCAGGCAAAAGCGCGCAACCTGCGCTCTCCCAAGCCTATTTCGCCGCTTCAGGTGGCAAAGAGATTCCAGGCCCGCGAGAAATAGCGCCGGAACAGCATCATCTGCGCCGCGCCGGTCGCGGCCGCCGCGCCGCCGAGATGGCCCATGGCAACCACCGGCCGCTCGCCATAGACCGGCAGCAGCGCCAGGTAATGGGTGACCCGGTCGACCAGCTGGCGCACCACCGCGCGGGGCATGATGCCGTCGATGACGATCAGATCAAGCTCGATCACGGCGCGCGTGCTCACCACGGCCGTAGCCAGCGCCCGGCCCGCATCGTCGAGCCAGGCCTCGGCCACCGGCTCAAGGGCAGACCAGTCCCAGTTCAGCGGATTGCCCGGCGGCAGCCGGCGGCCGGCCTGTTCCAGCCGCTGCTGCAGCGCGACCATGGACGCAATATTGTAGACGCCGGTGGGTTGGCCATTGGCGTCGGGCACCATGATGGCACCCAGATTGGCGGCATTGCCGGTCCGCCCTTCCCACACGGTGCCTTCATTGGCGATGCCGGCGCCGACATAGGTGCCGATATGGAAGGCCGCAAAGCCCATCGGCCGCGGGCTTTTGAGGGCGAGCCACTCGCTCCAGCAGGCGGCGCTGCCATCGTTGATCCAGAAAGCATCGAGGCCCGTGCGGCCGGCTAGCCTGCGGGCAATATCGACGCCGCGCCAGCGCTCCGCATGGCCGATGGGGGCGCCGAGGCGCTCGACATTGTTTTCCATGTGGCTGGGGCTGGCGACGCCGATGCCGGTGAGGCGGCTGGTCTGGATGTCGCTCATGCCGGCGCGGAGCGTGGCGATCTCGGCGCTGACTTCCTCAAAGATCGTGTCGACATCGGGATAGTCGTAGCTGCGGCGGATGCTCGCCAGGGTCTTGCCCGACATGGCCAGCAGCAGCACCTCGAAATGGCGCCAGCCGATTTCGACGCCTATGACATAGGCGCCGTCGGGATTGAGAAACAGCGGCGTGGCCGGCTGACCGCGGCGGCCGCGCAGCACCTCGCCGCGCATGACCAGTTCGCGCGCCTCCAGGTCGGCGACGATGCGCGAGGTGGTCTGCGGCCCCAGGCCCGACAGGCGGGCCAGCTCGGCGTTGGAGGCGCCGGCATTCATGGCGATCAGCGTCAGCACGGCGCGCTCATTGGCAATGCGGACACCGGACTGTGCGAATCCGCGCGCCAGCGGCTCATGAACATTGGCGGGAGAAAAGTTCTGCATGGCGGCAGACTTAATAGGCAGACTGCTTGGCGAGCAAGCGGCAAGTCTGTGGCCCCATTGTGCAAATTGCGACGATCCGGAACGGATTATTTACCCTGTTGGGGAACAATCGCCAGAACACCGGGGAAGCCGCGGCGGCGGCAGACAACCGGCATAGTGATTTATCCCAACGCAAGGACTGGGCCGCATGGCGATGCACACTCGAAGCGACGGCGAGCCATTTGGTCGGCTATTGCTGATCGACGGCGACGATGCTGGCGCGCCGCTGGTGGCAGAGACGCTTACCCAAAGCCTGGGCGGCAGCCTGCGCATCACCGTTGCGGCGGGCGGGCGGCACGCGGCCGAACTGCTGCGCGATACGGGCTTTGATATCGTCCTGGCGGACCTGTCGAGCCTGCACGACCTCAGCGAACGCAGCGATGATGCCGTGGGGCGCCTCGTGCGGCTGGCCGATGGCGCGCTGGTCGTGGCGCTGTCCGATGGCGCCTCGGTATCGGCTGCGGTCGGCGCCATGCGCGCCGGAGCGCATGATTATGTGGTCAAGCCGGTCAGCGGCCCGGCCATGGCGGCCCGCATCGGCGAACTGGCGCAGCGCCACGGCAAGGCAAGGGCGCTGAGCATCGAGCCGCGCAATGCCGGCCGAGCCGATTTTGCCGGCTTCATCGGCGCCTCGAGCGCCATGCAGTTCGTCTATGAGCAGATCGGCCGCATCGCAACCTCGTCGGCGCCGGTCTTCATCACCGGGGAAAGCGGCACCGGCAAGGATGTCTGCGCCGAGGCCCTGCATGCCGAGGGGCCGCGCTTTGGCAAGCGCCTCGTGGCGATCAACTGCGCGGCGATTCCGCGCGACCTGATGGAAAGCGAACTGTTCGGCGTGGCGCGCGGCGCCTTCACCGGCGCGCATGAGGACCGCAAGGGCGCGGCCGAGCTGGCCGATGGCGGCACGCTGTTCCTCGACGAAATCGGCGAGATGGACCTCTCCCTGCAGTCCAAGCTGTTGCGGTTCCTGCAGACCGGCACGCTGAGCCGTGTCGGCGAATCAGGCGTGCGGCATGTCGATGTGCGCGTGATCTGCGCCACCAACCGCAATCCGATGCAGCTCATTACCGAGAAGAGGTTCCGCGAGGATCTGTTCTATCGGCTGCATGTGCTGCCGATCCACCTGCCGCCGCTGCGGCAGCGGCCGACCGACATCATGGTGCTCGCCCGCCACTTCCTGGCGCTATACGCCGCCGAGGAACACAAGCGTTTCAGCGGCTTCTCCCCGGAAGTAGCGAGCCTGCTGACCTCGGCGGAATGGCCCGGCAATGTGCGCCAGCTGCAGAACCTGGTGCGCCGGTTGGTGGTGATGTGCGACGGCGGCGAAATCACCATGCCCATGCTCAGCGCCGCCGATATCGAATCGCGTGGCGTCGTCGCCGCATCCGAGCCGACGCCGCGGGCAGAGCGGCGCCAGCCCATCCTGCCCATGTGGCAGCAGGAGCAGCGCATTATCGAGGACGCCATTGCCAGCTTCGGCGGCAATGTCTCGCTGGCCGCCGCCGCCCTCGAAATCAGCCCCTCCACCATCTACCGCAAGCGACAGGGCTGGGCCGAGATGGCCGCGGCAAGCTAGGGCGTGTTGGCCTCGCGGGCCTTGACGCGGTCGAGGCCCAGATAGTGTTCGCGCAGGATCACGGCGATGCCGGAGGCGACGATGATCGTGGCGCCGAAAATCATGCTGAGCGTGGGGACTTCGGCAAAGACCACGAGGCCCAGGATGATGGTCAGGATCAGCGAGACATATTCGAAGGGCGCGATCACCGACATGTCGGCATAGCGGTAACAGGAGGTCAGCAGCAGCTGGCCGATGCCGCCGGCAAATCCGGCCACGATCAGCAGCAGCCATTGCCCGGGGTCGGGCCAGACCCAGCCGAATGGGATGGTGAGCAGCGAGAGCAGCGTCGCGCAGATGAAGAAGTAGATCACGATGGCTTCGGTGCGCTCGGTCTGCACCAGCTTGCGCACCTGCATCATGGCAAAGGCCGAGAATATCGCCGCGACGAAGCAGGCTATGGCGCCAACCGTCGCGGCATCGCCCAGGGCATCCCCGCCGGAAAACACGGTCAGGCGCGGCCAGAGGATGATGACGACGCCGACAAGGCCGACCAGCACGGCCGTCCAGCGGAATACATGCACGCGCTCCTTGAGCAGCAAGGCGCTGAACACGACGATCAGCAGCGGCGTGGCATAGCTGATGGCGGTTGTTTCGGGCAGCGGCAGCCGGGTCAGGGCAAAAAAGCCCAGCCCCATGGCGGACACGCCGATAAACGCCCGGAGCACGTGTCCCCAGGGGTTGCGTGTATGCAGTGCACTGGTCAATTGCCGGCGCCAGGCGAGATAGAACACCACCGGCAGAATGGCGAAAAAGCAGCGGAAGAAGACCAGCTCGCCCGCCGGAACCGTCTCGGTGGCCTTGAGCAGCGTGGCCATGACCACGAAACAGCAGACCGACAGCACCTTGAGGACAATGCCGCGCAACGGCCCGCCCGCATATTGCGCAGGGCTGGTCGGGTGGGCCGGCTTGGGACTGGTCACGAGGCTCTCGATGCTGGGCGGGCACCGCCCGGCAGAACTGCGTCAGCTCTTGGCGGTTTCGAGCTTTTCCTTGGCGATGCGCGCAGTGGCGAATGCCTTATGCTCGGGGCCGACAGCACTGCCGGTCTTGACGACCTTGCCGGCCGCGTCGTGGATTTCCCAATGCCAGTTTGCATTTGGGCCGCTGCCGCCCTTGAGGCGCAGCTTGATCTGAAGGGTGTTGTCCTGGGTCATGTGTGCCTTATGGCGCAGCTTGGCGCGGCGTGGAAGGGGAAAAGTGGCGAAACAGCATTGGCGGAGCTCTGAGGGCGATCCCGCGGTGTCACTCCGGCCCTCAGCCGTGGCCTTCCAGGAGACGTGCCGCAGCGGCAGGGTGGATCGGTGCTCGACCGACGCAAATCGGAATGGTCCCGGAGCAAGGCCGGGATGACATCAGGTGTGGTGGCATGGTGCCGTCTCCACCTGCCGATCGAGGTTTGAAGGCAGAGGTGTTTCAGTCGACACCCTCCCCCTTGCAGGGGGATCAAGGGTGGGAGGTCGTTGGCCGAACTCAGCCCTTCGTCGCTCTTCCCCCACTTATCCCCGCCCGCAAAACCTGTGGCACAATTATCGCCATCACTCCGCACGGGCGGCCTGCAGGCGAACAGTGGCGGGGTGAGCCGGGCGCGGGTTTTGCCTCTCGCGCAGGTTCGAGACCTGGCCGCAGCATGGCGAGCGATCATGCTGCGCGATAACCGGGACTGTTCCAAAAACCGGCACCCCGAGGCGGCTGTCGTCTCGTTTTTTAATTTCCAGAGGCGATAGGCGCCTCGGGGTCCGTCCATCATGAAAACCGCGTCAGAGGCGGCGTCTTGGCACGCCTAGACGTCGGAGTAGCGATATTCGATGCGGTCGCCGCGGAAGGCGAGGTGATCGCGGATCGGTTCAACCAGGGGGCATGGATCGGGATAGTACCAGGCCTGGTCCGGGCCGTCGGCAGTGAGTGTCTTGAGTGTGTAGTAATGCGCCTCGCCCTTGTAGGGACAGGTTGTGCGGGTCTCGGAGAGCTCGAGGATGTCCTCCCGCACATCCTCGCGCGGCAGGTAGATGCGCAATGGCTCGCCCGGTTCGTGGACTTCCAGCGCGTTCAGCGAACTGCCGATTTCGGCGTCGTCGAACACTACATGGACCCGGCCCTTGGCGGGGTTGATCTTGATATCCTTGTCCAGACATTGACGCGTCATGTTGTCCTGCCAGTGATGAGATTGAAGCCTGCGGAGACAACGCGCGAGAGGAAAGCGGGTTCACCCGACCTTGACTCCGCACAGGCCCAGCCATATATCCCCGTCACCCTGTTAGCACTCTACAATCGTGAGTGCTAACAGTGCGAAATTGCATTTCAGCTTGATGCCATAGGAGCAATCATGAGCTTCCGTCCCCTGCACGACCGCGTGGTCGTCCGTCGTCTCGACAGCGAAGAAAAGACCAAAGGCGGGATCATCATTCCCGACACCGCCAAGGAAAAGCCCTCCGAGGGCGTGATTGTTGCCGTGGGCCCGGGCGCCCGCGACGAAGATGGCAAGTACATCACCCCCGACGTGAAGGCCGGCGACCGCGTGCTGTTTGGCAAGTGGAGCGGCACCGAGGTCAAGGTCGACGGTGAAGACCTGCTGATCATGAAGGAATCCGACATCATGGGCATCATCGAAGGCTGATCGCCTTCTTCGATCCCATTCGTTTCCATTACACTTTAAGGAGCGCCTCACATGGCTGCCAAAGAAGTAAAGTTCTCCACCGAAGCCCGCGACAAGATGCTGCGCGGCGTCAACATCCTGGCCAATGCGGTCAAGGTGACCCTCGGCCCAAAGGGTCGTAACGTCGTCATCGAAAAGTCGTTCGGCGCCCCGCGCATCACCAAGGACGGCGTCACCGTCGCCAAGGAAATCGAACTGGAAGACAAGTTCGAGAACCTGGGCGCCCAGCTGCTGCGTTCGGTCGCCTCCAAGACCAACGACATTGCCGGTGACGGCACCACCACCGCGACCGTGCTCGGCCAGGCCATCGTCGTCGAAGGCGTCAAGGCTGTTGCCGCCGGCTTCAACCCGATGGATCTCAAGCGCGGTATCGACCTCGCTGTCGAAGAAGTCGTCGCTTCGCTCAAGGCCGCTTCGTCCAAGATCAAGTCGTCTTCGGAAGTCGCTCAGGTCGGCACCATCTCGGCCAACGGCGAATCCGCCATCGGCGACATGATTGCCGAAGCCATGCAGAAGGTCGGCAACGAGGGTGTCATCACCGTCGAGGAAGCCAAGACCGCCGAGACCGAACTCGATGTCGTTGAAGGCATGCAGTTCGACCGCGGCTACCTCTCGCCCTACTTCGTGACCAATGCCGAGAAGATGACTGCCGTGCTCGAGGATCCCGTGATCCTGCTGCACGAGAAGAAGCTCAGCAACCTCCAGGCCATCCTGCCGATTCTGGAATCGGTCGTGCAGTCGCAGCGCCCGCTGCTGATCATTGCCGAAGACATTGAAGGTGAGGCTCTCGCGACCCTCGTCGTCAACCGTCTGCGTGGCGGCCTCAAGGTCGCTGCCGTCAAGGCTCCGGGCTTCGGCGATCGCCGCAAGGCCATGCTGGAAGACATCGCCATCCTGACCGGTGGCCAGGTCATCTCGGAAGATCTCGGCATCAAGCTCGAGAACGTGACCATCGACATGCTGGGCACTGCCAAGCGCGTCGAAATCACCAAGGAAAACACCACGATCGTGGATGGCGCCGGTTCGGCCGAAGACATCCAGGGCCGCGTTGGCCAGATCAAGGCGCAGATCGAAGAGACCACTTCGGACTACGACAAGGAAAAGCTGCAGGAACGTCTGGCCAAGCTGGCCGGTGGCGTTGCGGTGATCAAGGTCGGCGGCTCGACGGAAGTCGAAGTCAAGGAGCGCAAGGACCGCGTCGACGACGCGCTGAACGCAACCCGCGCCGCCGTTGAAGAAGGCATCGTTGCTGGTGGTGGCGTGGCCCTGCTGCGCGCTTCGAGCAACATGAAGGTCAAGGGCGCCAACGCCGACCAGGACGCTGGCATTGCCATCGTCAAGCGCGCTCTGCAGGAGCCCGTGCGCACGATCGCCAACAATGCCGGTGCCGAAGGCTCCGTGGTCGTGGGCAAGATCCTCGAGAACAGCTCGATCACCTTCGGCTACAATGCCGCAACCGGTGAATATGGCGATCTCGTCGCCCTGGGTGTCATCGACCCGGTGAAGGTGGTTCGCACCGCCCTGCAGGACGCGGCTTCGGTTGCTTCGCTGCTGATCACCACGGAAGCCCTCATCGTCGAGGCTCCCAAGGACGCAGCACCGGCAATGCCGGGCGGCGGCGGCATGGGCGGCATGGGTGGCATGGACTTCTAAGAAGTCCGACCCGAAAGCTTTGGAGTTCGTTTCTTCCCAGTCACGAACTTCACGAGAAAGGCGCAGTGGAAACACTGCGCCTTTTTCTCGTCGACGCAGGGCGCTAGACTGGATGGATCACCCAGTGAGGATTCGATGCGGACACCCCGACGTGGCAGCGCCTATGACCAGGCGGAGGCTGCCTTCAAGAGCGTAACCAGCAAGCCGGCGGAGGCGCCGCGCAAGCCGGTCGCCGCGCCGGAGGGCCGAGAGATGGTGACGCTGCGGCTCGACCGCGCCGTGCTGGAGCATTTCCAGGATGAGGGCCCCGGCTGGCAGGAGCGCATCAACGCCGCCCTGCGCGCGGCCGCCGGGCTCGACCCGGCCTGACGATCAGAAAAACAGCAGCCGCAAGGCCAGCGCGATCGACACCACGACCACCACGGGCCGGATAACCCTGGCCCCGTAGCGGATGCTGGTGCGCGCGCCGATATAGCCGCCAACCACCTGCCCGACGGCCATGGCAATGGCCGCCGGCCAGACAACGTCACCGGCGGGGATGAAGATCGCCAGCGCCGCCAGGTTGGAAGTGAGGTTGAGGACCTTGGTATTGCCCGAAGCGCGCGTCAGGCCCAGGCCGAACAGCATGACAAAACCGATGGTGAGGAACGAGCCGGTGCCCGGGCCGAAAACGCCGTCGTAAAAGCCAATGGCAAAACCCATTACCGGGACGAACAGGCCGAAGGGCAGACGGGCGGCCTTGTCGGCGTCCGACAGGTTGGGCGCAAACAGGAAATAGAGCGCGATGCCGATCAGCGCGACAGGCACGGCGATCTCAAGCAGGCCGACATCGAGCTGGCGCACGACCAGGGCACCCGACAGGCTGCCGGCAAAAGTCAACAGCACGGCGGGCAGCAGGGCGCGCAGCGAGACATAGCCGCGCCGCCAGAAAGTGAGCGCCGCCATGGCCGTGCCGATCGACCCCTGCAGCTTGTTGGTGGCAAGCGCCGCCACGGGCGGCAGCCCGACCGAAAGCAAGGCCGGCAGCGCAATCATGCCGCCGCCGCCGGCGATGGCGTCGACGAAACCGGCCAGCATGCCAACGGCCGCCAGGGCCAGCAGAATGATAGGATCGAGCATAATATCCTGATGGTCAGGGATTGGGCTGGGGCGGCGGCGCCTCGGCGACGCGCCGCTCATAGATCGGGATATTGATCATCGAGGACATGAAGCCGCTCATCATCAGCTGAAAGCCGGTGACCAGCGCCGTCATGGCCAGGATGACCGGGCGCATGGTGCGGCTGGCATTGAGCGGGCCGAAATCGCGGAGGGCCCATTGATTGACGCCCCAGACCAGGGCGGCGAGGCCTACCAGCATGAGGGCAATGGCGATGAGCAGGATGCGCTCGAGCGTGAGGGCCTCAAGCAGGCGGTCATAATGGCCGGAGCGCGGGATGAAGCCATAGCGGGAGGCAAAGCGGCGGCCGATGATGGCAAAGGAAATCGACTGCAGGCCGACGATGATGCAGAGCGCGGCGACGAGGAAGGTATGCACATCGAAAGAGACGTCGCCGATGCGGAATGGCCCCGGCAGGAGAACGGCGCCGACCAGCAGACCCAGCCCGAGCAGCGCGATGCCGGGATAGAGGAACAGCCAGCGCGGCGAGAACAGCAGCAGGAAGCGCAGATGGCGCCAGCCATCGCGGAACGAGCGCAGATGCGGTGGACGGGAGCGACCGTCCTTGGCGAGGGTCGTGGGCACTTCGCGCAGATCGAGATGCGCCAGCGTGGCCTTGACCACCATTTCGGAGGCGAATTCCATGCCCGTGGTGCGCAGGTTGAGACCCAGCACGGCGGCGCGGGAGAAGCCGCGCAGGCCGCAATGGAAATCGCCGATGGGGGTGCGGAAGAACAGCCGACCGACGGAGCTCAGCACCGGATTGCCGATATAGCGGTGATGCCAGGGCATGGCTCCGGGCGCGATGCCGCCGGCAAAGCGATTGCCCATGACAAGATCGGCGCCGTCGCGCAGCTGGGCGACGAAGGCATCGAGCTTGGCAAAGTCGTAGCTGTCGTCGGCGTCGCCCATGATGACGAAGCGGCCGCGGGCTGCTTCGATGCCGCCGGCCAGAGCGGCGCCATAGCCGCGCTGATCGACCGGCACGACACGGGCGCCCAAGCCCTCGGCGATCTGGCGGGAGCCATCGGTCGAGCCGTTGTCGGCGATGACGATCTCGCCGGCGATGCCGGTGCGATCAAGAAAGCCCTGCGCCTTGCGGATGCAGGTCGCCAGCGTCTCTGCCTCGTTGAGGCAGGGCATGAGAATGGTCAGTTCGAGTTCGTCGGCCACGTGGTCCCCCCGGCCAGAATGCTGCTTGTGCCGTGAATCGGGGCGCTATGGCAATTCTCAGCTGTCGAGTCTGGCGGACAGGCCAAGGTGGTCGAGAAAGCCGGTCAGCCGGGCCGTCCTCGTCTTCGACCATTTCGCGGTACGCGAGACGATAAGGCAGGCCTGGCTCTGCAGCATCACGCCATCTTCGAGCACACGCAGTCCATTGGCCGCGAGGGTGGAGCCGGTGGTGGTGATGTCGACCACGATATCGGCAACGCCCGATGCCGGAGCCGCCTCGGTGGCGCCAAGGCTCTCGACGGTGCGGTATTCGGCAATGCCGGCGCTGGCGAAATGCTGGCGGGTGATGGTGATGTATTTGGTGGCGATCCGCATCCAGCGACCGTGGCGGCTTCGGAAATCGGAGGCGACGTCGGCCAGGTCGTGCATGTGGGTGACGTCGATCCAAGCCTCGGGCACGGCGACCACGACATCGGCATTGCCGAAGCCGAGCTGGCCGGCGATGGAGACGCTGGCCGGGCCGCTTTCACTGGTTTCGTGAATCAGATCGAGACCGGTGACGCCCACATCAATGCTGCCGCGAATGAGTTCGCGGGCAATCTCGGAGGCCGGGAAGAAGCGCACGGTGATGTCGGGCATGCCCTCTATGGCGCCGAGATAGGAGCGCGCGCCGCCCGGGCGGGTGATGGTCATGCCCCGGGCCGCGAACCACTCGCGGGTCAGTTCTTCAAGGCGCCCCTTGGAGGGCACGGCAAGGGTAATGCCGGTCATGGGCGGACCTCCGCTTCCAGCCGATCGACCCAGACCGAGCACCCGGAGGCGGCGATGGGCGCGGTGGCGCCGAGCCGCTCGAGCAGGCGGTCATACTGGCCGCCGGAGGCAAGGATTTCGCCGCTGGGTCCAGTCATTTCGAAGACGATGCCGGTATAGTAATCGAGGCGTGGGGAGAAGCTGGCGTCGAAAGTGACGCGGGCTTCGCCGAGACCATTGAGGTGGCGGCGGATGGCGCGGATGGGCGCGCCGAGCATCAGCTTGTGCTCGGCCGCCAGCGCCTCGACCCGGGTCAGCGCCTGCAATACCGGCCCCGAAATGGCGAGATAATCGCGCAGCAGCTTCAGCGTCCTGGGCGGGACCTGCGCCGCATCGAGAGCCTGCTGCTCGAGATAGCGGTCGGCGATTTCCTCGGGGGAGCGGCCCTCGGACAGGCTGAGGCCGGCGGCCACCATCTGTTCGGTGACCGACTCGACCAGGGCCTTGCGGCTGGGCTGCTTTTCGCGCGCCGCATCGGGCGCTGCCTCGAGCCGGCTCAGGAGACGATCGAGCGCCTCCGTATGGCCGAAGCGGTTGCGAATGCGCGGGCGCCAGGCGTCGGGCATATCGGCCTGGGCCAGGAGGCCCTCGAAGAGGCCAACGCCGCCAAGGCGGATATCGGGTGCGACGCCGAAAATGGAGAGGGAGGCGCGGGCAAAGGTCAGCACCTGGTCGAGCGCCACATCGCCATCGGGCTGGGCGAGCAGTTCAATGCCGGCCTGGTCGAACTCGGCGGCGCCGGTTTCGCGCTGGCGGAAGATGGGGCCGAGATAGGAGAAGGCGGCCGGTCGGCCGACGCCGTCGGCGATATAGGCAGTGACGATGGGCAGGGTGAAATCGGGACGCAGGCAGTATTCGGCGCCCGTCGCGTCGGTGGTCAGCAGCAGGCGGCGGCCAAACTCCTCGCCGGCGAGATCGAAATAGGGATCGGCGCTCAGCAACAAAGGCGGCGTGGCGCGCGTGGCGCCCTGGGCTTCGACCAGCGCCTCGAGATTGGCACGGCGGAGGGCGGCGCCGGTCATGGGAAGTGTTCCTTGACCGGGGGAGAGGTGAAGGCGGCCCGACCCAAGATGCGTGCGATAGCGTTCATTGCTCGCTCAGCAGCTTCTGGACGGCGGCGACGAGTTCGTCGCGCCTGATCTCGAACTGGCCGGGGCGGGCGGCTTTCCATTCGGCGTTGTCGGTGATGGCGGCGGCGGCCTGCTTGCCGGCGATCAGGTCCTTGATCTGCAGGATACCCTGCTCGCGCTCCTGGCTGCCTTCGATGATCACGACGGGCGAATTGCGCTTGTCGGCATAGGCGACCTGCTTGCCGAAATTCTTCGTGTTGCCGAGGAACATTTCGGCGCGGATGCCGGCATTGCGGAGTTCGGCGACCATGGCCTGGTAGCGGGCCATCTGCTCCTTGTCCATGACGAGGACGACCACAGGGCCGACTGGCTCGGTGGCGCCGAGATTGCCCGTGAGCTTGAGCGCATTGGCGAGACGGGAGACGCCGATGGAGAAGCCGGTGGCCGGCACCGGCTCGCGGCGGAAGCGGGAGACGAGGCCATCATAGCGACCACCGCCACCGACCGAGCCGAAGACGACGTCCTGGCCCTTTTCATTCTGCACCTTGAAGGTCAGCTCGATCTCAAAGACCGGGCCGGTATAATATTCGAGGCCACGGACGACGGAGGGGTCGAGCACGACGCGCGAGCCGAAGCCGGCCGCGCTGACGAGGCCAAAGATGGAGGCGAGTTCCTGCACGCCCGCAAGGCCGGCTTCGGAGCCGCCGATGAGGCCTGCCAGCGTGTTGATGGTGGCGACGACATGGGCATTGCTGCCCTTTTCGACGCCTGCAGCGGGCGTGCCGCTGTCGATATAGGCGAGCAGGGGTTCGATCTGGTCGGGCGAGAGGCCGGCGCCCTTGGTGAAGTCGCCGCTCTCATCCTTGCGGCCGGCGCCGAGCAGGAGCTTGACGCCTTCAGTGCCGAACTTGTCGAGCTTGTCGATGGCGCGCAGCACGGTGAGCTTCTGCTCGTCGGTCGTGACGCCGGCGGTGGCGAGCACGCCGTCAAGCACCTTGCGGTTGTTGACGCGGACCACATACTGGCCCTCAAGCCCCAGCGCATCCATGACGTCGGCCATCATCATGCACATCTCGGCGTCGGCTTCGGGGCCCCCCGCCCCAACCGTATCGGCGTCGAACTGCATGAACTGGCGGAAGCGGCCCGGGCCGGGCTTTTCGTTGCGGAAGACATAGCCCTGGCGATAGGAGCGGTAGGGCTTGGGCAGGGTCTCGAAATTCTCGGCAAAGTAGCGGGCGAGCGGCGCAGTGAGGTCGTAGCGCAGGCTCATCCACTGCTCGTCGTCGTCCTGCAGGGAGAAGACGCCGGCATTGGGCCGGTCGGTATCGGGCAGGAACTTGCCGAGGGTCTCGGTATATTCGAACAGGGGCGTTTCGACCGGATCGAAACCATAGCGCTCATAGACTTTCCTGATCTTGTCGATCATGGCGCCCACCGCGGCGATTTCGCCGGGCGTGCGGTCCTCGAAGCCGCGCGGCAGACGCGGGGCGATCAGCTTGGTCTTTTCGGTCATCTGGCAGTTCCTGGAAGTCGCGCCGTTGTTAGCGGATCGGGGTTGTGGAGACAACAGGCGCGCCAACGCGCCCATCCGGCTTTCACCCGCGGGTTGGAGACAGGCGACCCAGAGGCGGCCCGACTTGGGGGAGACCAGGCATCCCGGCCTCCCCTGCCCCTATAGTCCGGGCCGCCACATGGGTGGCGGGACCTGGGGATTGTCCGATGGCTCTGGCCAATACACCGGACGGGTATCGGGCGGCAGACCCATATCGGCGCGCAGCCTGGCCGGCAGATCGTCCGGTATGCGAGGTCGGTTGAACCAGGCAACGACGGCAAGCCGGAGAACGGCGAGGAGACCGCGTTGGTGAACGGCCCTCGTGACGTAGAATTCCAGGCGCAGGGCAACGCTGCCCTCTTTGAGTAGGTCATAGGACATTGTGGTATCCGGCGACGCGCACGCCGACCGGCCTTCTGATGTGGGTGGACGAGGGGGAGGCGGACCGAAGCCCAGCCACCCCCGCCGTTTACATGCTGGGCCTTCGCAGCGGATCGGGAATGCCCGAACGCATGGGGATGTCGGTCCAGTGGGCAGCGTTTGCGCGCGACGGCAGGCCGACATCGGCCCGAAGGTCGTCAGGCAGATCCGACGGTACCCGGGGACGGCTCCACCAGGCGGAGATGGCTGCGCCGAGCACGGCGAAGAGACCACGCTGGTGGACGGCGTCAGCGATGGAGAATTCGAGGCGCAGAACGACGCTGCCCTCGGGAAGGCTCTGATAGGTCATGATGGTTTCCGGGCGCGCCAAGACGCGAACCGGCCTCTGTTGGGGTTTGAGATGAGATGGAATCGGGGGCGCAAGGCGACCCGGTTTCAGCACATCACGGTCTGGTGGCTAGGAAAGTGTCCACGGCTGGTGAGCCGGGCGACGCAGGCGACGGAGCTCTAGGCTCGGCCGAGATGTCGCGGATTGGGACCCTGGCGGAGTACGAACATGACTGTCATGTAGCTGCCTCCCTCAGGTTGGCGGTTGTGGACAATTCGCTTCTAGCTCGCGATTCCGTGATCTGCAAGAACAGATGTGGCGGGATGACGCAGGCAGCCCGCATTGTTGCGCAATCGCAACAGGTTGGGCGGGGGCTGTCTAGCGCGGTCGCACCAGGGCGTTGCGCTCCGCCTCGACCTCGTCGCGGCAAAAGCAGGTCTCGGCGTGGTCATTGACGAGGCCCATGGCCTGCATAAAGGCGTAGCAGGTGGTGGGACCGACAAAGTTGAAATCGCGCTTGCGCAAATCCTTGCTGAGGGCGCGGGAGGCGTCGGTCTGGGCGAGCAGGCGCAGCGCATCCCAGCTCAGATCGTCGGGGCGATGTTCGGGGCGGGTTTCGAAGCGCCAGAAATAGGCGGCCAGCGAGCCGAACTCCTGCTGCAGTTCCAAAGCCCGCCTGGCATTGTTGATGGTGGCCGCGATCTTGCCGCGATGGCGGATGATGCCGGTGTCCTGCAGCAGGCGCTTGATATCATCCTCGGTCATGGCGGCAACCCTGGCAATGTCAAAGCCGTGGAAGACCTCGCGAAAGCGTTCGCGCTTGCGCAGGATGGTGATCCAGGAGAGGCCGGACTGGAAGCCTTCAAGGCAGATCTTTTCGAACAGGCGCGTATCGGCGGTGACCGGCCGGCCCCATTCGCGGTCATGATAGTGCCGGTAGAGGGGATCGTCGCCCGCCCAGGGGCAACGCGGCAGACCATCGGGCACGGCAGCAATCGACATGGGCAGGCTCCTTGACGCGGACAATCCATAAACCGGCGCTGGCGCAAAGGGAATCCGCTTCCGACCAGGGCCTTAGCATTCCGCTAACCATCAGGGCGATCAATGGCTTAACCATGCCAATTCACCCCATATTGGCCCTTCTGCGGCACTCTTGCAGCCAAGCCGGCATTGGCCGGCAGGACAGATGGACGCTGCCATGATCGGAATGAAGACGGCCGGCAAGGGACTGCTGGCGCTAGTGATTACCCTATCGAGCCTGGTGCCGGCATCGGCACAGGGGTTGCAGCCGGGCTGGCGTTTTGCACCGCCGCCGGGCGTGACCATCGTGCAGGGCAAGCCCAGGCATGCCTTGCAGCTGCAGGCCAATGCCCAGGTCAATCCGGTCTATCTGCGCCAGGTGGTGCAGTATCCGACCGGCGAGCGCAGCGGCACGATCGTGGTCGATACGCGCGCGCATTTTCTCTATTTCGTGCTCGGGGATGGCAGGGCGCTGCGCTATGGCATCGGCGTGGCCAAGAGCGGCTTTGAATGGAGCGGCACGCACCGGGTGACGCGCAAGGCGGAATGGCCCAGCTGGACGCCGCCGGCCGAAATGCTGCGGCGCAGGCCGGACCTGCCGCGCCATATGGTGGGCGGGCCGGACAATCCGCTGGGCGCGCGGGCGCTCTATCTGGGCTCGACGCTCTATCGCATCCACGGAACGACCGAGCCCTGGAGCATCGGGCAGAACGTGTCGTCCGGCTGCATCCGCATGACCAATGCCGACGTGATCGACCTTTATGGACGCGTCAAACTTAATAGCAAGGTAGTGGTCCTTTAATAAGGAATTTGCACCAGGATCGGGACGCTCCGCATCGGGGCAGACAACCTATGGGTGCCCGCGTCATGCATCGCTTTCTCTCATTGGTATCGCGCTTCGGGCGGGACGAGCGTGGCGTTTTCGCCGTGCTGTTCGGCCTGATGGCGATCGTGCTGATCGCGCTTGGCGGCGCGGTAGTGGACTATGTCTCGCTGGAGCAGGCGCGCAACCGCGGCCAGCTCGCGCTCGACGCCGCGGCCCTGGCGCTGCAGCCGGAGATCTTTGACGATACGCTGACGACCGAAGACATCCGCATCCGGGCTCGAGACCTTGTGGTGAACCGCATCGGCGACGACCGCATCACCATCACGGTTGGGACGCCCGTCATCAACACCGACCTGGGCTCGCTGTTCTTCACCGCCGATATGACGGTGCCGACGATCTTCGTCAGCCTGGTGGGTGTGCAGTCGTTGCCAGCCCGGATCCAGTCGGAGGTGCGGCGCGGGTCGCTGGATGTCGAAGTGGCCGTGGCTGTCGACATTACCGGTTCGATGAATGACCGCGTGCCTACCGGCAATGGCTGGGAGACCGAAGCCAAGATCGAGGCGCTGGAGCGCGCGCTGGGCGAACTGATTGACGTTGTCGTCAAGGACGAACAGGAACCGAGCTACTCCAAGATGGCCATCGTGCCCTATTCCATGGGTGTCAATGTCGGCGGCTATGCGGCGACCATTCGCGGCGCCGTCACCGCGCCTACGGCCATCACCAATGTGTCCTGGTCGACAGGGTCGGCCAAGACGATCACGGGCGCGACGAAACAAAATCCGGTGGTGATCACGTCGAACAACCACGGCTTTGCGAACGGCGACCGGGTGTACATCAACGGCGTGAGTGGCATGACGCAAATCAACAATGCCATCTTCACTGTGGCCAATGCCAACACCAATACCTTCCGGCTGCAAGGCGTGAACGGGACTTCCTATAGTACCCATTCGGGATCGACCGGCCGGGCGACCAAGTGCGTGGTGTCGACCTGCGAGCTGGTGGTGACTTCGGCGGGGCACGGCCTGTCTACCGGTGACAATGCCTTTATTTCGGGCGTCGTCGGCACCACTTCCGGTTCGATGAAGACCTATAGTCCTCCGGGTTGGCCCGTGCCAGGCTATGCGCGCTACGACAACAACCCGAATTTCGACAATGCCAACTACAATTGGGTCAATAACAACACCAACGGCATCAGCGACTATCGCTTTCTGGTCTGGAAGATCGGCACGGTCCTGTCGACGAGCAGCTTCGTTCTGCCCGGAACGTCGCGGGTCAACAAGGACTTCGGCACTTATGCCTCGGGCGGCACAGTGGCCTGCGTAACCGCGGGATGCCAATATTACCTGTTTCAAAACCGCTACAGCAACGGTGAAAGCTGGCGGCGCCATCCGATCAGCACCTGTGCCACCGAGCGCACCACCAATGGGCTGAACGATGCTTCGCCAGCCACAACGTTGCTTGGCCGCAACTATCCGACACCGGCCAATCCCTGCCCGAGCGTGACCATCCTGCCACTGACCGACAACAAGGCCGTGCTGCACGACCTCGCTGATGACCTGCCTGCGGCGGGCTCGACGGCCGGTCATCTGGGCATTGGCTGGGCATGGTATCTGGTGTCCCCCCGGTTCAATGGCCCCTGGCCCGCCGCCAGCCAGCCAGCCCCTGCGGACGAACCCAATGTGCTGCGGGCCGTGGTACTGATGACAGACGGGGCATTCAACACGTCCTATTGCAATGGCGTGATCAGCCAGATCTCCACCAGCGGCAGCGGTGACGAGAACAGCAAGATCAACTGCAGTCCTGCCAATGGGGACTCCTATACCCAGGCGGAGGCGCTGTGCGATGCGATGAAGGCGGCCGACCCCAGCGTGCGCGTCTATACCGTGGCGTTCGACGTGGGCGACATCCAGGGTGCGCAGGACGTGATGGCCAACTGCGCCACCGATTCTTCGCATGCCTTCGAGGCGACGACGGGCGGGGACCTCTCCGCCGTGTTCGCCCAGATCGGTGAAAACCTGGCCTATCTGCGGGTGACGCAATGATGGCGCGAGGGAGAGAAATGGTACCGCCTCCCCGGATTGAACGGGGGACCTCTAGATCCACAATCTAGCGCTCTAACCAACTGAGCTAAGGCGGCAAATGCTCTGCGAGGGATGGCGAAACGCTCGTCCCGAAAGCGGGCGGAACATAGGTCGAGAATTCCGGGATGACAAGCACCGATTTCGCGCGCGGCTGACAAGGGCAAGCCCATGGCCGACTTAACCATCCGGCCCGAAGGACAGGGACGCCTCCAGCGTTGCACTGGACCCTGCCGAGCGCAGCCTATATTGAAGAAACCTTAAGCTTCCCGCTGCGATTGTGCCGGAATGGCACGGATGCGACCGCATCGGGGACGGAGACAATAATCGTATATGGATGCCGACTGGATCACATCGCCAAGCGCCCCCCGCGTGCTGCAGCACGCCGGGGACTCGCGGCCGGCGTGGCTCTGGTCGCAGGACGGCCAGGCGCTGCTGTGGCAGAACGATGCCGCGCCGCTCTTCCTGGGCAAGCTCAAAAAGCATGGGCTGAAGCTGGCGCCGCCTGCCGTGCCGATCAAGGGACAGGTCGCGCGCAATATCCGGCTGGGATCGCCCGGGCGGACGAGCCTGGCCCGCATCCAGTTCATCGCCGGAGACAAGCCGGCCTCGGGCACCTGCGCTACTACGCCCCTGCCCTGGCAGGACGGGCAGACCGTACTGCTGGTCGTGGGTGTCGATCCGATCGCGCCGGACATTCTGGCCGCGGCTGAGAGCGAAGCGGACGCAGCAGCGCAAGAACCGGCAGACGTGATCAGCCCAGCAGAGACGGGGCCCATGGATTCGGATCTCGTGGCCGCGCAGGATGCGCTGGACGAGAGCGAGCATGCGGCGCCAGCCGAGGACGCAGTGCCGCCGCCTCCCGTCTCGGATGAGCATGCCTATGCGCAGGAGCTCGAGAACTGGCGCGAAGCCGAGCAGGATGGGGCTGCGGCGCTGGAGCCGGCCGCCGGCGAGACGGCCCCTGAAGCGGCAGACCAGGACAGTGGTGCCGAAGTGGAAACACCAACCGTCAGCCGGCTCAGCCAGCTGGTGGACCGGCTCGCGGCGGATGATGCGCTGTTCACGCCGCTGACTGATGCCGATGATCCCCCGCCCCAGCTGCCAGCGGTGCCGGAGGCCGGCGACCTGTTCCAGGTGACCGGGGCGGATGCTATGGCCGACGGTGCCGAGCAGGACGTGCCGGAAGCGGAACTGACCGATGCCGAGGCCGATCTGGGCGACCTTGCCGCACTGGACGCCGTTGCGGCGCCGCCCGAATCCGATGTCCCCGCCGACGACGGCGCGCAACAGGTCACCGAGGTCGTGGCCGAACTGGTGCCGCCGCCCGCCGCCGATGCCGAGGCGGTGGAGCGCGTGTCGCGTTACAATTTCGACGAGCTGGCGCGCATCCTCACCGATCGGGTGGGCGAGCCGGAGCCGGAGCCGGTGGCGCAACTGCCCAGGAAGGTCGAGGAGCCGGCCCGCACCGGGGCGCTGATCAATCTGGGCGGCGAGACCCTCGTGCTCAACCGGCTGCCGCTGGGCATACTGGTGTTCCGCGACCAGCAGGTGCTGTTCGCCAATCGGGCCATCACCGAAATGGTGGGCTACGATTCGGTGGAAAACCTGCGCGCGGCGGGTCTCGGTGCAGTCTTCCCCGCGGTGGGCGCCGAGGGCGAGGAAAGCGCAGGGCCGGTCAACCACCTGGTGCAGCGCGATGGTACGCTGGTGCCGGTGACGGCGCGGCTGCAGTCGATCTCCTGGCAGGGCCGCCCTGCCCTGATGCTGTCGGCCAGCACGACCGAGGTCCGGACCGGACACGAGGCCGCGGTGACGGCCTTTGCCCGCGCCTTTGCCGACAAGCGGGGCGATGGATTCTTCGAGGCGACGCGCGCCGGGGTGATCAGCGCCATCACGCCGCGCAGTGCCAGCCTGCTCAATGTCGAGGGCATGCTCGAGGGCAAGTCGCTGTCGACGCTGGTTGCCGGCACGGAGGTGGCGAGCCTGCGGGACTTCCTCGAACGTCCGGCCCGCTTTGCCGAAACCGAACGCCCGAGCCTCAGCCTGCGCTCGCTATCGGGCAGCGCCGAGATCGTGCTGTTCGCCCAGGGCCAGGCAGGCGTGATCACCGGCTATTTCGGCTTCGTGCGCGGGCGCGACGCGGCCCCGGCGCGGCTTGCGGCGGCGGCGGAGATCGATCCGGCGCTGTTGGCGCGGATCAGCCGCGGCGTGCGCCGGCCGCTCAACACCATTATCGGCTTTGCCGACCTGATCCGCTCGGAAGCCTTCGGCGCGCTGGAGAATGACCGCTACGAGGCCTATGCGCAGGATATTACCACGGCCGGCCAGGAGATTGCCGCGCTGGTGGACGAGCTGGACGACTATGCCCGGCTGCGCGATGGCCGTTACCTGCCGCAGCGCACCAGCATCGACCTGACGAGCCTGCTCGAAAGCTGCGTGGTTCGCATCCGCAAGCAGGCCAGCGGCGCCCGCGTGATCGTGCGCAATGCCATTTCGGAAAGCCTGCCGCGCGTTACCGCTGACCGCGCCTCGCTGGCGCAGGCCGTGCTGAACCTGCTGGCCAGCGCCATCGACCAGACGCCAAGCGGCGGCGGCGTGGTGATCTCGGCCCAGCTCGAGGATGACGGCGGCATCGCCATCCATGTGCGCGACAGCTCCACCAATGCCGTCGACATGGCCGAGCGCTTTGTGGTGTTCCGCGACGGCACCGGCCGCGATGGGCGGGCGATGGTCCCGGTCCGGTCCAGCATCGGGCTGGCGCTGACCCGGTCGCTGCTGGCGGTCAACGCCTTCTCACTCTCGGTCGACCCGGCCGGTGAACAGGGCATGCTGTTCACGCTGATCGTGCCGGCCGACCTGGTCGAGCGCGCCACGCCCGACGTCGCGGAGTGATGCGGGGTCTGCGCCGGTCTGCCGCAGGCAAAATAAGTGGATTGTCTCAATCAGCTAATAGACTGATTTCACTGGTATAAGTCATTGCTGTTTTGAACGGTTCTAGACTTCAAGCCATTGATTTTGCTGAGCATTCTTGACTCTTGCGAGCCAATTGCGGAGAAGGCGCCCATTACAGCGGGACCTTGACCCCGCCCTATGGGAGTAGACACATGACCCTGACCTCGCGCATTGCGCTCGCCCTGCTCGGATCGGTTGCCCTGACCGGCATGGCCGCCCCCGCCTTTGCCCAGAGCGGCGAAGTGAACATCTACAGCTATCGCGAACAGAGCCTGCTGCAGCCGCTGCTGGACAAGTTCAGCGAAGAAACCGGTATCAAGGCCAATGTGCTCTATGCTGGTGATGGCCTGCTGGAGCGCGTCGCTGCCGAGGGTGAGCTTTCGCCCGCCGACGTGGTGCTGACGGTCGATATCGGCAACCTGGTCGGTGCCGAGGAGCAGGGCCTGACCCAGCCGATCACCACGCCGGACCTGGTGGCGCGCGTGCCGGAAGCCTTCCGCGATGACGATGCGAACTGGACCGCCCTGTCGCTGCGCAGCCGCGTCTTCTACGTCTCCAAGGACCGCGTCGACGCCACCGCGCTGACCTATGAGGACCTGGCCTCCGAGGAGTGGGACGGCCGCATCTGCACCCGCCCGGGCGACCATGCCTACAATATCGGCCTCATCGCCCACTACATCGCCGTCAACGGCGAGGAGAAGGCCCGCGAATGGCTGACCAAGGTGCGCGACAACCTGGCTTTCGCCCCCGACGGCAATGACCGCGCCCAGGTCAAGAGCATCCTCGACGGCACCTGCGACCTGGCGATCGTGAACACCTATTACATGGGCGCCATGCTCAACAACGAAGCCGAGCCGGAGCAGAAGGACTGGGCCAATTCCGCCCGGATCATCTATCCCAATGCCGAGGCCGATGGCACCCAGGTGAACGTGGCTGGCGGCTTCATCGCCAAGCATGCGCCCAATGCCGAAAATGCCAATGCGCTGATCGCCTTCCTGCTGTCGGACGAAGCCCAGTCGATCTATGCCGACACCAATTATGAATTCCCGGTGGTGGCGAGCGCGCCGATCAACGAGCTGGTGCTGAGCTGGGGTGAACTGAAGGCCTCGACCGTCCCGCTGACCGAAGTGGCCGCCAATCGCGGTGCCGCGGCAGCGCTGGTGGACGAGCTCAAGTTCAACGAAGGTCCCCAGGACTAGGCCGCCGCTTGGCGACCGACCACGAGGTCCGGACCATGTTGACCGGCAGGGCGCGCGCCCTGCCGGTCGTTCCGCTTTTGCTGGCTGCGCTGATGGGCCTGCCGATTGCCTGGCTGGGCTGGTCGGCCCTGCTGGCGATTGGCGGCAGCAATGGCCTGGGCGCCAACATGCTGCCCACGGCCCTGCGCGAGACGGGCCTGCTGATGGTTTCGGTGGGCCTGCTCACCGGAGGCGTCGGGCTGGTCGCCGCCTGGCTGGTGACGCATTACGAATTTCCGCTGCGACGGGTGTTCGACTGGGCGCTGGTGCTGCCGCTGGCGGTGCCGACCTACCTGGCGGCCTATGCCTATGTCGAAGTGCTCGACTTTACGGGGCCGTTGCAGAGCGCGCTGCGGGCGGTGAACGGGGCGACGACGCTGCGGGACTACTGGTTTCCCGACATCAAGAGCCAGTGGGGTGCCGCGCTGGTGCTGTCCAGCGTGCTCTATCCCTATGTCTATGTCGCCTGTCGGGCCTTCTTCCTGATGCAGTCGACGTCGCTCAATATCGCGGCGCGGACGCTGGGCGCCGGCGGCATGCGGACCTTCTTCACCGTGACGCTGCCGACCTCGCGCCCGGCGCTGGTAGTGGGGGTGACGCTGGCGATGATGGAAGTCGTCAACGACCTCGGGGCGGTGCAGTATTTCGGCATCAATGCCATTACCGCGATCATCTATTCGACCTGGATCAACCGCTCCGATTTCGGCGGCGCCGCACAGCTGGCCGTGACCGTGGTGCTGGTGATCGGGCTGCTGATCGTCGCCGAACAGCGGGCGCGGCGGGACCGCGTCTACATGACACGCCGCGACAGCCGTATCCCGCCAGCGCGGGAGCCGCTGCGAGCCGGGCGGCGCTGGGCTGCGGTCGGCTTCTGCCTGCTGCTGTTGGGGCTGGGTTTCGGCATTCCGGTGGGGCAGCTGGCCTATCTGGCATTCCGCGTGATGTTGCCCGAGACCATTGCCATGACGCTGAATGCGCTGGTGCCTACGGTGACGCTGGCGGCGGCGGGCGCGATCATCACCGTGGTGGTCGGGCTGGTGGCAGCCAAGCTCGCGCATCGCTCGGGCAATACGGCCAGGGGAGCGATCCGGCTGGCGACGCTGGGTTATGCCATTCCCGGCACGGTGCTGGCGCTGGGGCTGCTGCAGCCGCTGGGCCAGGCCGACCTGTGGTTCAACCGCATGACCATGGCCCTTTGGGAGTGGCGCCCGGGGCTGATCCTCTCCGGGTCGATGGCGGCGCTGCTCTATGTCTATTCGATCCGGTTCCTGGCCGTCAGCCATTCGACCATCGACGCGGCGATGAAGAAGCGCGGTGACTCTATCTTGGATGCCGGACGGGTATTGGGCGAACGGGGCATGGGGCTGCTGTTCAAGATCGACCTGCCCACCCTTGCGCCGGCTTTGTTGAGCGCGGCGACGCTGGTGTTCGTCGAGATCGTGAAGGAATTGCCGGCGACGCTGCTGCTCCGGCCGCTTGGCGTCGAGACGCTGGCGACGCTGGTCTATTCCCGCGCCAATGTCGGGCTGTTTGCCCAGGCGGCGCTGCCGGCGCTGTTCATCGTGCTGGCGGGCCTCATTCCGGTCATTCTTGCTACCCGGCTGGGCGACCGTAGGAAAGTATAACAGGCTGGCCTGCTGCCATGTTAGTCACGGTTCCCTATATGATGCGGCCAAGAGCGCAGCAATGCGCGCAGCGCGGGGAATGACGATGAACAAGACAATCAAGGCTCTGGGCCTGGCACTGATGCTGACGACGGCGGCGGGCGGCATGGCGCTGGCGCAGCCGACTGAAGTTCGGATCGGCGTGGCGCTGGAGCCGCCGGCGCTGGACCCGACCGCCGGGGCAGCGGAAGCCATCGACATCGTGGTCTATCAGAACATTTTCGAGGGGCTGACCCGCGTCGACCAGAATGGTGCGGTGCAGCCGGGGCTGGCGGAATCCTGGACCATTTCGGACGACAGCCTGACCTATACGTTCAAGCTGCATGACGGAGTGACCTTCCACGACGGCACGGCCTTCGATGCCGAGGACGTCAAGTTCACCTTCGACCGCATCCTGGCGGAAGACAGCGTCAGCGCGCACAAGGAATTCTACGAGCCGATCGAGAGTGTGACGGTGATCGATCCGCTGACGGTGGAGATCAAGCTCAGCCGGGTGGTCGGCAACTTCCTGTTCGATCTGGGTCGCGGCGACGCGGTGATCGTGGCGCCGGAAAGCGCCGGCAACAATGCCAATGTGCCGATCGGCACCGGGCCCTTCGCCTTCCTGCAGTGGGACAAGGGGAGCCGGGTAATGCTGGAAGCCTATGGCCCCTATTGGGGCGAGCCGGTGAGCCTGTCCAAGGCGAGTTATGTGTTCATCGGCGACACGGCGACGATGATCAATGCGCTGCTGGCCGGCGATATCGATGGCACCAACAATTTCGGGCAGGAAGCGCTGGAAGTGTTCGAGGCCAATCCGCAGTTCCAGGTGCTGGTCGGCACGACGGAAGGCGAGACGATCCTATCGACCAACAATACCAAGCCGCCCTTCGACAATCTCAAGGTGCGCCAGGCCATGGCGCATGCGCTGGACCGGCAAGCCATCATCGATGGCGCCACCTATGGCTATGGCGTGCCGATCGGCAGCCATTTTGCCCCGCACAATCCCTACTATGTCGACCTGACCGGCACCTATCCGCATGACGTGGAGGCCGCCAAGGCACTGCTGGCCGAGGCCGGTTTTCCGGATGGGTTCAGCGCCACGCTGAAGATGCCGCCGCTGGCCTATGCTCGGCTCTCGGGACAGATCATTGCCAGCCAGTTTGCCGAGGTGGGCATCAGACTCGAACTGATCAATGTGGAATGGGCGCAGTGGCTGGAAGACGTCTATGCCAACAAGGACTATGACCTGACCATCGTCAGCCATGTCGAGCCGTTCGACATTGGCAACTACGCCAACCCCGACTACTACTTCGGCTATGACAACCCCGAATTCCAGGCGCTGATCGAGACCCTCAATGGCACGACCGACGACGCCCAGCGCAAGGAACTCGCGGTCGAGGCGCAGACCATCCTCGCCAATGATGCGGTCAATGGCTACCTGTTCGAACTGCCGCAGACCGGCGTCTGGAATGCCAAGCTCACGGGCATGTGGCAGAACTCACCCATCGAAGGGCTGGTGCTGCGGGATATCAAGTGGACCGAGTGATATCCCGACTATTGAGTTTGTAACTTCCCCCCTCCCAGCCTCCCCCACAAGGGGGGAGGTGCCGGCCGGTGGTTGGGGCTCGATCTCTAGCCAAGCACATATCTTCACCTCCCCCCTTGTGGGGAAGGCCGTGAGGGGGGGCGACTGGCCCTTGCCCCATCGATGATCCTCTTCGCCCTCCGTCGTTTCCTCGGATTTGCCGTAACGCTGCTGGTGGCGGCGCTGGTAATCTTCTGGCTGCTCGACCTGCTGCCGGGGGACCCGGCGCAGTTCATCCTCGGCATCAATGCCACGCCGGACGCCGTGGCGCGGCTGCGGGCGCAGATGGGGCTGGATGCGCCGGCGCATGAGCGCTTCCTGGGCTGGATCTGGGGCATGCTGCAGGGCGACTTCGGCATGTCCTATACGCAGCGCGCGCCGGTGGCGGAGCTGATCTGGGGGCGGCTGGGCGTGACGCTGCCGCTCTCGATCATGGCCATGGTGATTTCCGTGGTGGTGGGCCTGCCGCTGGGCATCCTGGCCGCACGGCGGCGCGGCAAGCCGCTCGACACGATGGTGATGATGCTGGCGCAGACCGGCATCGCCATTCCCAATTTCTGGTTCGGCATGCTGCTGACGCTGCTGTTCGCGGTGACGCTGCGCTGGCTGCCGCCGGGCGGCTTCACGCCGTGGGACGAGGACAGCGGCGCGGCACTGCGCGGGCTGATCCTGCCCAGCCTGGCGCTGGCGCTGCCGCAGGCCTCTATCCTGGCGCGGGTGATGCGAACGGCGCTGGTGGATGTGACCAGCCAGGACTATATCCGCACCGCACGCGCCAAGGGGCTGACCATGGGCGAGGCGGTATGGCGGCATGGGGTGCGCAATGCGCTGCTGCCGGTGCTGACAATCCTGGGGCTGCAGTTTGCCTATCTGGTAGCCGGCACGATCATCGTGGAAAACGTGTTCTACCTGCCCGGCCTGGGCCGGCTGATCTTCACCGCCATTTCCGAGCGCGACCTGATCCTGGTGCGTGGCGCCACCATCATCCTGATCGTGACGGTGACGGCGACAATGCTGGTGACGGACCTCACCTATGCGCTGGTCGATCCACGCCTGCGGGAAAGGAGCGCGCCATGAACCGGCTCTGGTCCCATCCGAGCCTGGTCATCGGCCTCGTTGCCACGCTGATCTTCGTCGCCATCGGGCTGTTGTCGCTGGTGTGGACGCCCTTTCCCATCGAGCAGATCGACATTCCGCGTCGTTTCCTCGCGCCGAACGCCGAACACTGGCTGGGCACGGACAACCTGGGCCGGGACATGGCGTCGCTGGTGATGTCCGGCGCCTGGACGAGCTTTCTCGTGGCGGCCATTGCCGTGGCCATCGGCGTCGGTGTCGGCGTGCCGCTGGGCCTTGCCGCAGCGGCCTGGGGCGGACATGTCGAGTGGGTCGTGCTGCGCCTGACCGACTTTGTCTTCGCCTTCCCGGCGGTGATCGTGGCGATCCTCATCACCACGCTGGTCGGCCCCGGCGCGGTCAACGCCATCGTGGCCATCGGCATATTCAATATTCCGGTCTTCGCGCGGGTGGCGCGCGGCGGGGCGCTCAGCATTGCCACGCTCGACTTCGTCGCGGCCGGGCGGCTGGCGGGGCTGGGCAATGCGATGATTGCCTGGCGGCACCTGCTGCCCAATATCATGAGCCTGCTGATCGTGCAGGGCACGATCCAGATGTCGCTCGGCATCCTGGCCGAGGCGGGACTCTCCTATATCGGGTTGGGCACCCAGCCGCCGGCGACGAGCCTGGGGCTGATGCTGCGCGATGCACAGGGCATGTTCCTGATCCATCCATGGCTGACGCTGGTGCCCGGGCTGGCCATCGTGCTCATCGTCATTGCCCTCAATATCGCGGGCGACGGCCTGCGCGACGCCATAGACCCGCGGCTCCGGCAAGGGAATCCCAATGTCCTTGCTTGATGTCTCGGGCCTCTCCATCCGTTTCGGCAATACCGAAGTGGTTTCCGATGTCAGCTTCTCGCTGCAGCGGGGGGAGCGCTTCGGCATTATCGGGGAAAGCGGCTCGGGCAAGACGCTGACGACGCTGGCCATAGCGGGCCTGTTGCCCGACGACGCCGTGGTGGGCGGCACGATAGCGCTCGACGGCGAGCCCCTGCCCCGCGCCGAGCGCGCCATGGCAAGGCTGCGCGGTGAACGCATCGGCATGGTGTTCCAGGAGCCGATGACGGCGCTCAATCCGCTGATGCGGGTGAACGACCAGATCGAGGAGGCCATCCGTCTCAACATCGCGCATGGCGCGCCGCAGACCAAGGTTGGCAACCTGCTCGAGGAAGTGGGCCTCGAACTCCGCCATGGCGAGCGCTTTCCGCATCAGCTGTCCGGGGGGCAGCGGCAGCGCGTGATGATTGCCATGGCGCTGGCGAGCCGGCCGGACCTGCTGATCGCAGACGAGCCGACCTCGGCGCTCGATCTCGTCACCCAGCGCAAGGTGCTCGACCTGATTGCCGATATCTGCGCGCGCCGGCAGATGACGCTGCTGTTCATCACCCACGACCTCAAGGCGGTGGCGGCGCTCTGCACGCGCGTGGCCGTGATGCATGATGGGCGGCTGGTCGAAACGGGCGAGGCCATGAGCGTCTTCTCGGCGCCCAAGCAGCCCTATACGCAAAGGCTGGTGGCTGCGTCACGGTTCGATTTTCCGCCCCTCGAGCGCGCGCCGCTTGGCGGGAGCCTGCTCGAGGTCGATGGTATCGTGCGCGACTATCGCCAGAGCGGCGGACTGTTCCAGCGGCACAAGCCGCTGCGGGCGGTCGACGCGGCGCGCTTTGCCATCGCCAGCGGCGAGTGCCTGGCGCTGGTCGGGCCATCCGGCTGCGGCAAGACCACGCTGGCCAAGATCATCGTCGGCCTCGACAGGGCAACGGCGGGTGAGGTGCGGCTGGAGGGCCGGACCTATCATGGTTCGGACCTGCCCAAGGACTTGCGACGCGACATCTCGCTGGTGTTCCAGGACCCGTTCGGCAGCTTCAACCCCCGGCTGACCGTGGCGGATTCGCTGGGCGAACCACTGCGGCTGGAGCCGGGCCTGACGGCCGAGACGGTGCGGCAGCGGCTGGTGGAGTCCGTCGAGGCGGTCGGGCTCGATGCCGGCATGCTGGAGCGCTACCCGCATGAATTCTCGGGTGGGCAGCGGCAGCGACTGGCCATTGCCCGGGCGCTGGTGACCAGGCCAAAGCTGGTGGTGCTCGACGAGCCGGTATCGGCGCTGGACATGTCGGTGCGGGGCGAGGTGCTGGCGCTGCTGGCCCGCCTGCAGGCCGATTTCGGCCTCACCTATCTCATCATCAGCCATGACCTCGACATGGTGCATGCCATGGCAGACCGGGTGCTGGTGATGGAAGCCGGACGGATCGTCGAAGAGGGCAAGCCGGATCAGCTCTTCGCGCGGCCGCAGCATCGGCTGACGCGCGATCTGGTGGCCGCGCGCCTGCCGCAGGTCGCCTGAAGGCTACAGCACGCCGATATAGGATCCGAACGGTTCGAGATCGAGTTCGCCGTCGATCGGCGCAGCAGTGACGCCGGGGCAGCCGGCATCATGGGGGCTGAGATCGGCCGGAATGGCGAATTCGGCGGCGGTGTCGCCCATGTTGAAGACGCAGAGCAGGCGCTCATCGCCCGCCTCGCGGATAAAGGCCAGTACATTGCCGGGAGCGTCGAGCAGCCTGATCGAACCCTTGACCAGCGCCGGATGGGCGCGGCGGAACTGCAGCAGCGCACGATAGAATTCCAGCACCGAGCCATCGACCTTGTCCTGCGTGTCGACGGCATGGACGAGATGCTCGGCCGGCACGGGCAGCCAGGTCCGGTTTGCGGTGGAAAAGGCGCCATTGGCGGCATGCGCCTGCCAGACCATGGGCGTGCGGCAGCCGTCGCGCCCCTTGAACTGGGGCCAGAACTCGATGCCATAGGGATCGACCAGGTCCTCGAAGGCCAGTTCGGCCTCCTTGAGGCCCAGCTCCTCGCCCTGGTAGAGGCAGACCGAGCCGCGCATCGCCAGGATCAGCGTGATGGCCAGGCGTGCAAAGACATCCTCCTGCCCATGGACGGCCCAGCGGCTGACATGGCGCACCACGTCGTGATTGGAGAAGGCCAGGCAAATCCAGCCATCGGGAGCAGCCGCCTCGGCGGCCGCGATCGACTTGCTGAAATGGGCGGCCGAGAACTCCCCGCCGAGGAAATCGAAGGTATAGGCCATGTGCAGGCGCTCATCGCCCGAGGTGTATTGCGCCATGACTTCGAGCTGGTGCTGGCTGTCGCCGATCTCGCCGACCGTGGTCTTGCCCGGATACTCATCCATCATGGCGCGGAGGCGCCTGAGGAACTCCAGGTTTTCCGGCCGGGACTTGTCGTAGAGATGTTCCTGGAAATTATAGGGGTTCACCGCAGGGGCGGTCGAGGCGTTAAAATCCTCTGGCTTGACCACGGGATTGGATTCCAGACCCGTCGAGTGAAAATAGAAGTTCACCGTATCGAGGCGGAAGCCGTCGACGCCCCGCTCCAGCCAGAAGCGCATATCGCCCAGCAGGGCCTCCTGCACGTCCGGATTGTGGAAGTTGAGGTCGGGCTGGGAGACCAGGAAATTGTGCAGGTAATACTGCATGCGCCGGCTGTCCCACTGCCAGGCCGAGCCACCGAAAATGGAGAGCCAGTTATTGGGCGGCGTGCCATCGGGCTTGGGATCGGCCCAGACATACCAATCGGCGCGAGCATTGGTGCGGTTCTGGCGGGATTCGGCGAACCAGGCATGCTTGTCGGACGAGTGGGAGATTACCTGGTCGATGATGACCTTGAGCCCCAGCGAGTGGGCCTTCTGCACCAGGCGGTCGAAATCCTCGAGCGTGCCGAAGCTGGGATCGATGCCGCGATAGTCGGATACGTCGTAGCCGAAATCCTTCATCGGCGAGGTGAAGACCGGCGACAGCCAGATGGCGTCGACGCCCAGGTCGGCGACATAATCGAGACGGCTGGTAATGCCCACCAGATCGCCGATGCCGTCGCCGTTCTGGTCCTGGAAGGAGCGCGGATAGATCTGGTAGATCACCGCGCCGCGCCACCAATCCTTGTCGATGGCGTGCTCCTCGGCAATCCTGGGCTCGGTCATCAGCGTAATGGCGGTCATGGGTGCTTCCCTCGTGGGCTGACCGCCACTTAACCTCGCGACTATGATCGAGGCAAGGCAGCCTCAGCGCGTATTGTGCAGCATGCCCTGGAAGGCGCGATAGCTGGATTTGGGCGTGCGCTGCTGGGTTTCGTAGTCGACATGCACGATGCCGAAACGCTTGTTGTAGCCCTCGGCCCATTCGTAATTGTCGAGCAGCGACCAGGCAAAATAGCCGCGCACATCGGCGCCCGCGGCGCGGGCGGACAGCACGGCCTTGAGGTGATCCTCGTAATATTTCACGCGGCGCGGATCATCGCTCCCCTCGACCTCTGCCATGCCGTTCTCGGTCACGTAGAGCGGCAGACTGGTGTAGTCGCTGGAGACGCGGACCAGCAGGTCGCTGAGGCCCTTGGGGTAGATTTCCCAGCCGATATCGGTCTTTTCCAGCGGTCCCTTGACCTGTTCGATCGGATTGCCGGGGGTCTCGGAGGACTTGTAGATGCCACGCGTGTAGTAGTTGATGCCCAGCCAGTCGAGCGGACGGGAAACGACGGCCATGTCGTCCCGATAGCCGGCGGGCAGATGCTCACCGAGCCAGTTGGTGACCACCTCGGGATATTGGCCCTTGAGCACGCCGCCCAGATACCAGCGGTTGAACAGGGCATCGCCCATATCCATTGCCGCAAGATCTTCCGGCTTGTCGGACGCGGCTTCGGACTTTTCCAGATTGAGCACGATGCCGAGGTTCTTCGCGCCATTGGCGCGCAGCGCATCGATGGCCGTGCCGTGGGCAAACAGCACGTGGTGCATGGCACGCGCGGCAGCGCGCATGTCGCGGTAGCCGGGGGCATGAATGCCCAGATAGTGGCTGAGGAAGGCGACGCACCATGGCTCGTTGATAGTGGCGGTGGCGGTGAGACGGTCCCCGAATTTCTGCGCAATCAGCGCCGCGTAGTCGCCGAACCAGCCGGCGATGTCGCGGTTCATCCAGCCGCCCCTGTCCTGCAGGGCCGAGGGCAGGTCCCAGTGATAGAGCGTCGCATAGGGCTTGATGCCGCGTTCGAGCATGCCGTCGACGAGGCGGTCGTAGAAGTCGATGCCCGCCTGATTGACGGCGCCGGTGCCCTCGGGGATCAGCCGCGGCCAGGCGAAGGAAAAGCGATAGCCGTCAAAGCCGCCGTCGCGGATCAGATCGAGGTCCTGCGGCCAGAGCTCGTAGTGGTTGCAGGCCCTAATGCCCGTATCGCCATTGTGGACATTGCCGGGGGTGGCCGAAAAACTGTCCCAGATGGACGGGCCGCGGCCATCGCGCTGGCCACCCTCGATCTGGTAGGCGGCAGTGGCCACGCCAAAGGTGAAATCCGGACCGAAGTCCTTGCGGTCGATCGAGAACATGGAGGCTCCTCTGGCCGGCATTTGCCGTGTTTAGGCAAGCCAGATAGCCGATGATCGGGGTTTATGCAATCGATTGCAGAGAGGGGTTGGCGCGGCTCAGCGGTACCACTTGTCGGCCGCGGCCTTGGCCTTGGCGTCGGCTGCCACGCGACTCTGGATGATCCGCGCCATCAGCTGGGACTGATCTGCGCTGTTCTGTGCCGCGGCGTTGGCGAGCGTGTAGCGCAGGGTGTCGGACTTGGCCAGGGTGTTCTGGGCAGCGGCCCGCCGGGCCTCCGATCGGGCTTCGGCCAATGCCGCAGCGTCCGCGCGCTTGGCGCGCTGGAGCATGATCGAGTCGTAGGCGCTGACTTTTTGAATGATGGCCATGGGTGCGATAGTGCGGCCCGGGGCTTAACAGGTCATTAACGCGGCGGTGGTGCGCCCTGCGCCAGGATGGTTCGGGCTATGGCGCGATAGGCCGCGGCTTCGGGGCCCTCCGGTGCAGCGACCATGGGCGGCGTGCCGGCGTCGGACCCCTCGCGGATTGACATGACCAGTGGAATGGCGCCGAGGAAGGGGATGCCGAGGTCGGCAGCGGCACGCTCGGCGCCTCCGGAACCGAAGATGTCGTAGCGCGTACCGGTATCGGGCGCGATGAAGTAGCTCATGTTTTCGACGAGACCGAGGATCGGCACACCGAAGCGGGGCAGCATGTCGATGGCCTTCTTCGCATCGATCAGCGCCAGGTCCTGCGGGGTGGAGACGATCACCACGCCGTAGATCTCGGCCTGCTGGAACAGGGAGATGTGGATGTCGCCGGTGCCGGGCGGCAGGTCGATGACAAGGCAATCGAGCTCGCCCCAGGCGGTTTCGCGCAGCAGCTGGCGCAGGGCCGAAGTGGCCATCGGGCCGCGCCAGACCACGGCCTGATCCTTGACCAGCATGGAGCCGATCGACATGGCCTTGAGCCCGAAGGCCTCGTGCGGGGAAAAGATCCCGTCGTCGCGAATGGCTGGCTGGCCCTCGAGGCCGAGCAGTTTGGGAATGGAGGGACCATAGAGGTCGGCATCGAGGATGCCGATGCGAAGTCCCTCGGCCTGCAGCGCCAGGGCGATATTGACGGCGGTGGTGGACTTGCCGACGCCGCCCTTGCCGGAGCCGACCGCGATGATGCGCGCGATGCCGGGCACGGGCGTCTTGCCGGCGGGTACCGGCTTGCCATGGGAAAAGGTGGGGCCGGCCTTGGGCGGCGCCTTGCCGCCGGTGAGCGAGACCATGACCTTGCGTGTGCCGGCGATCTTCTGTGCAACCGCGGCGGCCTCTTCGCGCGCCGGGCCAAAGGCGGCCTCCATGCCGGGGGCCACCGCGATGGCGAAGGCGACGGCGCCGGAGGTGACGATGATGTCTGAGAGGCCGGCATAGGTCGCCAGATCGCCGCCGCCGGGGATTTCGACGGCAGCTAGCGCGGACCTGATGGATGCGGCGAGTTCGGTATCGGCCATGGGAACCTCGTTACGCCGGGTGCCTCCCCTCTCCCCTTGAGGGAGAGGGTGGATCGGCCGCAGGCCGCGACGGGTGAGGGGTTTATGGCCGCCGCTGCCATTCGAGCACAGCTCTCCTGGCCTTCTCGTCTCAAATCGCTCCACCGGAGCGATTTGCCCTGCCGGACTTCTCGAAGCCCCTCATCCGCCCTTACGGGGCACCTTCTCCCTCAAAGGGAGAAGGAAAAGAACGAAAGACTACAGGATCGACTGACCCGTTGCCTTCCAGTCCTTGAGGAAGCCGTCGATGCCCGAATTGGTCAGCGGGTGGTTGGCCAGCTTGCGGATCACGTCGGGCGGGATGGTGGCGACATCGGCCCCGGCCAGCGCGACCTGGGTCACGTGGTTGGGCGAACGGATCGAGGCGGCCAGGATCTCGGTTTCGAAGGCGTAGTTGTCGTAGATCTGGCGGATATTCTCGATCAGCTCGACGCCATCGAGGTTGATGTCATCGAGACGGCCGAGGAAGGGCGAAATGTAGGTCGCGCCGACCTTGGCCGCGAGCAGCGCCTGGTTGGCCGAGAAGCAGAGCGTGACATTGGTCTTGATGCCGCGATCCTTGAAGGTCTTGGTCGCCTTGAGGCCGGCAAGGGTCAGCGGCAGCTTGACCACGACGTTCTCGGCCAGTGCGGCCAGCACGGTGCCCTCGGCGATCATGCCGTCATATTCGAGCGAAGCGACTTCGGCGGAAACCGGGCCGGGAACGATCGAGCAGATCTCCTTGACGACTTCCTTGAAGTCGCGGCCGGACTTGGCGATCAGAGACGGATTGGTGGTCACGCCATCGAGGAGACCCGTTTCGTAGAGTTCCTTGATGTCCTTGATTTCTGCAGTATCGACGAAGAACTTCATGGTTCCCTCCTGAAAATGTGTTCTGCCGTGGCCGGTTAGCCAAGGTGTAGCACGGCAAGACCTTGCCGCAAGCCGAATTGAAGTGGCGCTATTTGATTGCCGCGAGCATCGCTTCGGCCAGGTCGCCGACGCGATCTTCGGGGATGCCGGCGACATTGATGCGACTGTCACCAATCATATAGATGCCGTTGTTGGCCTTAAGATGTTCAACGACCGAATTTTCGAGGCCCAGCAGCGAAAACATGCCGCGATGGGCGGCGATGAAGTCGAAATCCTTGGAATTCGACCGCTGCCTGATGGCTTCGCTCAGCTTTTCGCGCAGGCGGATCATGCGGCCGCGCATGGCATTGAGCTCGGCTTCCCACTCGGCGCGCAGCTCGGCATCCTCAAGGATGGTGCGGATGATCTCGGCGCCATGATCGGGCGGCTGGCTATAGGCCCCGCGGATGATGTTGAGCAGCTGCGACTGGGCGATATCGGCCTGGGCAGCGTCGCGGGCGATGAGGATGGCGGCGCCGACGCGTTCGCGATAGAGGCCGAAATTCTTGCTGCCGGAAAAGGCGATCAGCGCTTCGGGCACCGAAGAGATGACCTTGCGGGTGCCGTAGGCATCTTCCACCAGGCCATCGCCGAAGCCGAGATAGGCCAGGTCGATGAAAGGCAGCGCGCCGGTACGAGCAAGGCTCGCGGCAACCTGGTCCCACTGCTCGGGCGTCAGGTTGGCGCCGGTCGGGTTGTGGCAGCAGCCATGCAGCAACACGACGTCGTCCTTGCCCAGCTTGTCGAGCGCAGCCAGCATCTCGGCAAACTTCACGCCGCGCGTTTCAGTATCGAAATAGGGATAGGTCTTGACCACGAGGCCGGAATTTTCGGCGATCGGGTTGTGGTTGGGCCAGGTCGGATCGGAGACCCAGACGGTGGCGCCGGGCCGCGCGCGGTTGACCAGCTGCATCAGCACCCAGAGCGAGCCGGTGCCGCCCGGGGCTTGGGCGATGCGGACGCGGGAGCGGTCGACACTATCGCCCAAAGCCAGGTCGAGCACGGCGGCGCCATAACCCTTGTTGCCGGCGATGCCGAGGTAAGTCTTGGTCTTGCCTGCCGCAAGGATCTTCTGCTCGGCCTTCTTGACCGATGTCATGATGGGGGTGGTGCCCTGCTCGTCCTTGTAGACGCCGACGCCGAGGTCGATCTTGGTGGGACGCGGATCAGCCGCGTATTCGCCCATGAGCGCCAGGATCTTGTCGCCGGGGGCCTTGGTCAGGGTCTCGAACATGTCTGGGGTCGTTCCGGTGGGAGGCGGGGTTGTTATAGGCGGCGGCGGATTTTTTGCAATCTCTGTGAGGACCTCACCTGAGGCCTCCGTCAGTCTCGTTTGAGCCCGGCTTTGTCCAGTTCCACCAGCAATTGCGGAATGATCTCAAACAGATCGCCGATCAGCGCCACGTCGGCCAGTTTGACCAGTGGGGCTTCGGGATCGGCATTGATGGCAACGATCTTCTTGGCGCCCTGGATGCCGGCGAGGTGCTGGAGGGCGCCGGAAATGCCGATGGCGATGTAGAGATCGGGGGCGATGATCTTGCCGGTCTGGCCAACCTGCCAGTCATTGGGGGCGTAGCCGGCATCCACCGCCGCGCGGGTGGCGCCGATGGCGGCACCGAGCTTCTTGGCAAGCTGTTCGATGAGCTGGAAGTTCTCGGCGGATCCGAGCGCCACGCCGCCACCGACGACAATCTGGGCCGTCGCAAGATCGGGTGTGTCGCTTTCGGTGCGGTGCGCGGCAATCAGCCGGGCTACGGAAGCCGCCGTATTTTCGATGAGTTCGATGGGCGCGTCATTGCCGCCGGCGGCGGCGCGGAAGGCCGAGGCGCGGATGGTGAGGACATGCCGGGCCTGGCCATCGCTGACGGTCTGGACGGCATTGCCGGCATAGATGGGGCGCTCGAAGCGGGTGGGACCGAGGATTTTGACGACGTCGGTGACGGGCATCAGGTCGAGTTTGGCGGCGACACGCGGCATGCGATCCTTGCCCACACTGCCGGCCGACTGGACGATAAAGTGGTAGGGCTCGGCCAGCGCGGCGATGAGAGATGCGTCCGCGTCGGATGACGAGGCGCCGTTGGCCACCAGCACCCGGGTCACACCGGCAATCCTGGCAGCCTCGGCCGCGACGGCATCGATGTCCTGGCCGATGACCAGCAGATCGATGGGACCCAGCTCGCTGACCGCGTGAATGACGCGGGCGGTGGCTGGCGAAAGGGCGCCGAGATCGTGATCGGCAACAACCAGGACGCTCATCACAGGGCCTCCATCTGCGACACTTCAGTGGCGATATAGGCGGCCAGTTCGGTCGCCGATGCCACGCTCCTTCCCGCTGCACGCTCGGCCGGCGGGGAGACCTTCTCGATGGTGAGACGCGGCGTCAGGTCGACGCCGAATTCGGCCACGGGGCGGACGGCGAGGGGCTTGCTGCGCGCCTTCATCACCATGGGCAGAGCCGCATTGCGCGGGGTGTTGAGGCGCAGGTCGGCGGTGACGATAGCCGGGAGCGGAATGGCGATGGTCTCGCGGCCGGAATCGATCTCGCGGGTGACTTCGATCCCCTGCCCGACCACCTTGATCTCCGAGGCAAAGGTCGCCTGCGGGCGATCGGTCAGCGCGGCCAGCATCTGGCCGACGTGGTTGCTGTCGTCATCGACGGCCTGCTTGCCGAGCAGGACGATGTCGGGATTTTCCTCGGCGACCACCTTGGCCAGCAGCTTGGCGATGGCAAGGGTTTCGAGCTCCGCATCGGTCTCGATCAGAATGCCGCGATGGGCGCCCATGGCGAGGGCGGTGAGGATGACGTCGTTGGATGCCTTGGGACCGATGGAGACGATGACGATCTCGTCGCCATGGCCGGCCTCGGACAGCTGCACGGCCGCCTCGACGGCATGCTTGCAGAAGGGGTTCATCGACATGCGGACCCCACTGGTCTCGACGCCAGTGCCATCGGGACGAACCCGGATGCGAACGTTGTGATCGACGACGCGCTTGATGGCGACCAGGATTTTCATGGGCAGCTCCGGCAAGGTGCCGGTGTCATTACAAAATTGGCCAGCACGGGCAAGCCGCGCGGGGGGAAATTTGGGCTAGCGGCGGGAGGATTGTTGGAAAAGGGTGCTGGCGCCTTCACATCTCCCTCAAGGGAAGAGGGGAAGACGACAAATCCATGCTAGTGTTGACGCAGCCGATTGGGACAGCGACACTGACCCAGAATTGACCGCTTCGGACCAGATATGCCCGTCATCAACCGCATTGCCGAGTTTCACCAGGAGATCGCCGGCTGGCGACAGGATTTTCACGCGCATCCGGAGATCCTCTACGAGGTGGAGCGGACGGCCGGGGTGGTGGAGCAGAAGCTGCGGGAGTTCGGCTGCGACGAGGTAGTGACCGGGATCGGGCGCACGGGCGTCGTCGGCATCATCCACGGGCGGACCAACACGAGCGGACGGACCATCGGGCTGCGGGCCGATATGGATGCGCTGCCGGTCACCGAAAAGACCGGCAAGGACTATGCCTCGACCGTACCGGGCAAGATGCATGCCTGCGGGCATGACGGGCACACAGCCATGCTGCTGGGGGCCGCGAAATATCTCGCCGAAACGCGTAATTTTGACGGCCGCATCGCGCTGATCTTCCAGCCGGCGGAAGAGGGCGGCGCCGGCGGCAAGGCCATGCTGAATGATGGCCTGGTCGAGCGCTTCGCCATCGACGAATTCTACGGCATGCACAACTGGCCGGGCATGCCGGCCGGGCATTTCGGTATTCGCGCCGGCGGCATCATGGCGGCCACAGACCGCTTCTATATCGACATTGTGGGCAAGGGCGGCCATGCGGCACGGCCGCAAACTACGATCGACCCGATCATGGTGGCGGCCAACATGATCGTGGCGCTGCAGTCCATCGTATCGCGCAATGTGGACCCGCTGGCCAATGCCGTGCTGTCGGTGACCATGGTGGAGGCCGGCGAGGCAGACAATGTGATTTCCCAGACCGCCAAGATCACCGGGACGGTGCGGACGCTTGACCTTGCCGTGCAGGACCAGATCGAGCAGCGGCTGGCCGAGTTCGTGCCGCAGTTTGCCGCCAGCTTTGGCGCCCAGGCGACGGTGCGCTATGCAAGGGGTTATCCGGTGACGGTCAATTCGCCGGAGCAGACCGAGTTTGCGGCCCAGGTTGCCGGCGACGTGGTCGGACCCGGCCACGTCGACACCGACGCCCCGCCCTCGATGGGCGGAGAGGATTTTTCCTTCATGCTGGAAGAGCGCCCCGGCGCCTATATTTTCCTCGGCAATGGCGACAGCTCCGAGCTCCATACCGATACTTATGATTTCAATGACGAGGTGATCCCCGTTGGCGTGACCTATTGGGTGCGGCTGGCGGAAACGGCATTGCCGGTGGAGTGACACCGCGCCACGACCCGTGGTTCGACAGGCTCACCATGAGGTCTACTGATGACCTCGATTTTTGAGTAGACCTCATCCTGAGCCTGCCGAAGGACGAGGTCGTGGCGAGAGATTTGATGACCGACGCCGCCCCATCCGTGTTTTCAAAACTCCTCCCCACTCTCCTCACCCTGGTCCTCTCCGCCACTGGTGGGTGGATCGCCACGCTGCTGGCCGTGCCGGCAAGCTGGATGGTGGGCGGGGTGCTGGCGGTGACGGCGGGGGCAATGATGGGGTTTCCGATCGCCATGCCGGACCGGCTGCGCGATCTGGCATTCCTGCTGATCGGCATGTCGATGGGCGCCAGCGTGGCGCCGGACAGCCTGCAGCTGATCGCCAGTTGGCCGGTCAGCATCGCGGCGCTTGCCATTGAACTCGTGCTGATCATCGCCGCGACCGGCTGGATGCTGGCGCGGTTCTTCAAGCTGGATACCGGGACCGCCTATCTCAGCTCGTTTCCCGGCCATCTGTCATTCGTGATGGGCATTGCCTCGGCCGGCGTGGGCGATGCGCGGCAGATCGTCATCATCCAGGTGATCCGCATCCTGATGCTGACCATCTGCGTGCCGATCGGCACCCTGTTCCTGCCCATCGACCACTTCGCCCCACCCGTGGCGACGGAATTTCTTGGCCTGTGGCAGTTGCTGGCGCTGGCGGCGGGTTGCCTTGCGGTAGGGCTGGTCTTCATCAAGCTCAAGGTGCCGGCTGGTCTGGTGCTGGGGTCAATGGCGGCGGCCACGCTGGCCAAGCTGGGCGGGCTCTATGTGGAAGCCATGCCGGTGCCGCTGACGACGATCACGTTCATCCTGACCGGGGCGCTGATCGGCTCGCGCTTTGCCGGAATTTCACGCGCGGAGTTTGCCACCGCCGCCAAAGGCGGTTTGATTGCCACCTCCATGACGGTGGGGATCGTGACGGTGATCGCCTATGGCGTGAGCCTGCTGGTGGACATGCCATTTGGCCAGATCTGGCTGGGGCTGGCGCCGGGCGCACTGGAAGGCATGGGCGCGCTGGGCATTGCGCTCGGCTATGATACGGCATTCATAGCCGCCCATCACGTCATCCGGCTCTTGTTGTTGAGCTTTGCGATTCCCATTGTTGTAGTGCTGATCCGCAGGCGCGGGCTCGCCACAATTGGGCGCCAAGGATAGAATCGAACTAGGAGATTTTGCATGAAAAAGTCCATTGCCCTGGGCCTGGCCCTGTCGGCCCTGCTGGCCGCACCCACGCTTGCCGCCCCGCTCTGCACCGGGACCTTCAGCCTGTCGCGCGAGTGGTACAGCGAGGCCGACATCAACGAATACAATCAGGACATGCTGCGCTCGAAGGGCGTCAATGTTGTCCGCACCGAGATCTGGGGCGGCTGCATCCGCGCCTTCGTGCTCCAGCCTGATGGCAGCGAGCAGATGGAATTCTACGAGCCGACCAACTTCCGCCGCGTGGAGTAGAGCGGCTAGCCGGTGAAGCTCACCCGAAGCGCCTTGCCTGCGGGCAGGCGCAGGAAGGCATAGCCATTGGCGCCGAGCTTGATTGCGTTGCCCGCCAGCGCTGCATTGGTGGAGACATGCTCCAGCTCGGCACCGCTGGGCACGCCACCCAGCGTGATGGTGTGGTCGTCGGCTGAAAGGTTGAAGATGCAGAGCATGGCGTCTTCGCCCTCACCGCGCCGGAAGGCCAGAATGGGCTCGGCGGTCTTGTAGAAGGTGATATCGCCGGTCTGCAGCATGGGCTGGCTTTTGCGCCAGGCCAGGATGGTTCGGTAGAAGGCCAGGGTGGAATTGGCGTCAGCATTCTGGCTGGCGACATTGAGTATCGACTGGGCGGGCTTGACCGGCAGCCAGGGTTTTCCGGTGGTAAATCCATTGGGGGCTTCGCCCTCGTCCCAGGGCATGGGGGTGCGGCAACCATCGCGGCCCTTGTCCTCGGGCCAGAAGCGGATACCCCGCGGGTCGGTCAATTCCTCGAACAGCAGGTCGGTTTCGGGCAGGCCCAGTTCCTCGCCCTGATAGAGGCAGACCGAACCCTTGAGCGAGAGCACAAGGGCGGCGGCCTGGCGGGCGAGGTCGCCGGCCGAGCGGCTGTGCTTGGCCCAGCGCGTGACATGGCGCGGCACGTCGTGGTTGGAAAAGCTCCAGCAGGGCCAGCCATCGGGACCGGCCTTGAAGAACTGCTCGATACACTTGCGGAAATGGGCGGCGGTGAAGTCATTACCCAGGAAGTCGAAGCCGTAGCACATATGCAGCGTATCGCCGCCGGAGGTGTATTCGGCCATCAGCTGCACGGATTTGTGGCTGTCGCCGACTTCACCCACCGAGGTGGCGCCGGGGAATTCGTCGAGCAGCGCGCGCACCCGCTTGAGGAAAGCCAGGTTTTCCGGCTGGCTCTTGGAGAATTTGTGCTCCTGCATGTCATAGGGATTGACCGCATAGGCCAGGTGCTCGTTCTTGAGCTTGTTGGCCGGATTGGAGCGCAGCTTCTTGTCGTGGAAGTAGTAATTGACGGTGTCGAGGCGGAAGCCGTCGATGCCGCGCTCGAGCCAGAAGCGCATGATGTCGAGCACGGCCTGCTGCACGTCGGGATTGTGGAAGTTGAGATCGGGCTGGCTGGCGAGGAAATTGTGCAGATAATACTGCCCGCGGGTGGGGTTCCATTCCCAGGCGCGACCCCCGAAGACGGCGGGCCAGTTGTTGGGCGGCGAACCATCGGGCAGCGGATCGGCCCAGACATACCAGTCGGCCTTGGCATTGGTGCGGTTGAGGCGCGACTCGGCGAACCAGGGATGCTGGTCCGAGGTATGGCTCACGACCTGGTCCATGATGACCTTGAGGCCGCGGGCATGGGCCTGGGCGACGAGGCTGTCAAAATCCTGCAGTGAGCCGAACAGGCGATCGACCTCGCGATAATCGGAAACGTCGTAGCCCATGTCGTCCTGGGGCGACTGGGTGATCGGGGACAGCCAGATGCAGTCCACCCCGAGGCCGGCAATGTGGTCGAGCCGCCGGATGATGCCGGGCAGATCGCCCACGCCATCACCATTGCTGTCCTGAAACGAGCGCGGATAGACCTGATAGATTACTCCGCCGCGCCACCATTCAGTCATTGCCGTCTCCACTGTTGCCGCCGGACGCTATCGGGTCCGGGCATGGAAGGGAATCCGCGGCGATGCAGGAAAGGCATGCGCGCTGTCGAATTCGGTCGAGTCCGCTCGTCGTGTGGGCAACAGGCAACAGGAGGACATCCATGACACATCTATTGCGTGCGGCGGACCGGCCCCCAAGCGCGAGCCGAACGATCCGGTTCGAAGGCGCCGCCTACGGGACCGGTATCTCGTTTTTCGCGGTGGACAACGAACCAGGGCAAGGGCCGGGCCTGCATGTTCACCCCTACCCCGAGACCTGGATCGTCAATTCGGGCCGGGCGCGGATCGTGGCGGGCGACGAGACCTACGAGGTCGGGCCGAACGACATCGCCGTCGTGCCAGGCGGGGTGCCGCACAAGTTCACCAATATCGGCGATGGCCGGCTGGTGATCTTCTGCGTGCACGCGGCCGGAACGATGGTCCAGGAGGACTTGGAGTAGCTACTTGGCCGCCAGAAGGATTGGGTCAACCTCGATGAGACGAAGCCCCGTCACCATGTCGGCTGTGCCAAGCTTGTATTTGAGGAAGTGCGGCGTCTGGATGTGAGTCTGATAGGCGGCCTGGGAAGCATAGACTTCCAGGATGCGAATGTTATGCGGCGCATCCCTGTGCGCCACGGCATGGAGCATGAGAACGCCTGGCTCACGCTCGACCGAGGCAGCGATTTCCTCAGCGAGCAATAGGTTATAGGCATCCAGCTGATCTGGATGGACCTCTATCTCCGCGATGCGGACCATGCGCTCGTCGCCCATCACACCACCGCGCTGATCAGCGGCTCGCCAGCGAAGTGGGCTTCCAGATTGGCCACCAGGAGGGCACCCATGGCGTCGCGGGTCTGTACCGTGGCGCTGCCCTGGTGGGGGCTGAGGACCACGTTGTCGAGAGCGAGGAAGCCAGAGGGGACCTGCGGTTCCTTTTCGAAGACGTCGAGCGCGGCGCCACCGAGGCCGCCGCTCTGCAGCAGTTCCAGCATGGCGGGTTCATCGACCAGGGTCCCGCGGGCAACGTTGACGAGCATGCCCTTGGGACCAAGTGCTTCGAGCACTTCTCGCGAGACGATGCGTTCGGTGCCCTTGCCACCGGGCGCGATGATCACCAGCCAGTCGCTGTCGCGGGCCATGTCGACCAGGTTGTCGTAGTAGATATGCGGCTCGGTGGGCTGGCGCTTGCGGCCGTAATAGACGACGCGCATCTTCATGGCCTGGGCGCGGGTGGCGATTTCCTTGCCAATGCGGCCAAGGCCGAGAATGCCGACGGTCTTGCCGGTGAGTTCGGAAAACAGCGGCATGTTGCCGGCAGGCCATTTGCCCTGGCGGACATATTGGTCGGCCTGCGGGATGCGGCGCGCCAGGGCGATCATCAGGCCGATGGTGAGTTCGGCCACGGCGTCGTTGAGCACATTGGGCGTGTTGGTGACGCGGATATTTCGGGCCTTGGCGGCCTTGGTGTCGATATTGTCGTAGCCGACGCCGAAGCTGGCGATGATTTCGAGATTGGGCAGCGCATCCATCAGATCGGCCTGAACGCCCGAGCCGGCATGGGCACGGATGCGGGCGCCATTGGCGGCGAGCCAAGCCTTTGGGTCGGCCTGTTCGTGCAGCTTGTGGACCGTATAGCGCTCGGCCAGGGCCGCTTCGCAGCTCGCCAACAGCTTGCCGGTTTGAAGAATTTCGATGGCCATGGGGAACTCGCGGGACGGAATGGGGTTGGCCACAGATAGCGTCCTCTACCATTCAAGTCGACCCGCATCCGCCATTCGGGCATGTCCGCATGAGCTTCCTGCCAAAAATCGCTCCCCCGGAGCGATTTTGCCCTCGGGGCAGGCTCGAAGCTGGACGGGGGCTCACAAATGTGTAGCAATGTGAAGGCGATGGGACGAGCCGTATTACCATTCGGAGCATAATGGGCGACACAACGCCGTTTGACGAAATGTACAATGCGGACGGTAGCGTCCGTGAACCTTATCGGGCTCTGGCCCAGTGGCTCGAGGAGCAGCCGGACAAGGCGCTGACGCTGATGCAGTCGGATGCCGAAGCCATCTTCCGCAAGCTCGGCATCACCTTCGCCGTCTATGGCTCGGAGGAAGGCACCGAGAAGGTCATTCCCTTCGACGTCATTCCCCGCATCATCGCGGCGCAGGAATGGCGCAAGCTCGCCAAGGGCATCGAACAGCGGGTCAAGGCGCTCAACGCCTTCCTCTACGACATCTATCACCGCCAGGAGATCCTCAAGGCCGGGCGGATTCCGGAAAAGCTGATCCTGCAGAATTCGGCCTTCTGCCCCGAAATGATGGGGCTGGAGCCGGCCAAGGGGGTCTATGCCCACATCATCGGCGTGGACATCGTCCGGGTCGGAGCCGACGAATTCTACGTGCTGGAAGACAATCTGCGCACGCCCTCGGGGGTCAGCTACATGCTGGAGGACCGCGAGGCGATGATGATGCTGGCGCCGGACCTGTTCCAGCGCACCAAGGTCGCGCCGGTCGAGAACTATCCGGAAAACCTGCGACGGACGCTCGAAAGCGTGTCGCCTGCGGGCGCCGGCAGTTCGCCCAATATCGTCGTGCTGACGCCGGGCATCTATAACTCGGCCTATTTCGAGCATTCGTTCCTGGCCGACCAGATGGGCGCGACGCTGTGCGAGGGGCCCGATCTCTTCGTCGATGGCGGCAAGGTCTATATGCGGACCACGACCGGGCCGAAACGGGTCGACGTGATCTACCGGCGCATCGACGACGACTATCTCGATCCGCTGACCTTCCGCCCCGATTCCATGCTGGGCGTGCCGGGCCTGTTCAACGCCTACCGCGCCGGCAATGTGACCCTGGTCAACGCACCGGGCACCGGCATTGCCGACGACAAGGCGGTCTATACGTATGTGCCGGAAATCGTCGAATTCTATCTCGGCGAAAAGGCCCTGCTGCAGAATGTGCCGACCTATAACTGCACCAACGACGAGGAGCGCAACTGGGTTCTGGCCAATATTGCCGACCTGGTGGTCAAGGAAGTGCACGGCTCGGGCGGCTACGGCATGATGGTGGGGCCGACCTCGAACAAGGCCATGCACAACGAATTCCGCAAGAAGATCGAGGCGCGGCCGGACAATTACATCGTGCAGCCGACGCTGGCCCTCTCAACCTGCCCCACCTACGTTAATGCCGGCATCGCGCCGCGCCACGTGGACCTGCGTCCCTATGTGCTGGTGGGCGACGAGGTGCGCATCACGCCCGGCGGGCTGACGCGCGTCGCGCTCAAGAAAGGCTCGCTGGTGGTCAATTCGAGCCAGGGCGGCGGCACGAAGGATACGTGGGTGCTGGAAGATTGAGTATGCTCGGACGCACCGCACAAAACCTCTACTGGCTCAGCCGCTATGTCGAGCGGGCCGAGAACATGGCCCGGCTGCTCGAAGTGGGCTACCGCATGAGCCTGACCAGCCGCCGCGAAGGCGGCTCGTCGGAACACCTGATCTCGATGATGCAGGCCGCCGAGGTGGACGAGGACTTCGCCAAGAAGGACCGGCCGGCCGATGTCGACACGGTCGCCCACTTCATGATGTTCGACCCGACCAATCCCAGCTCGGTCTATACGTGCCTGCAGGCTGCGCGCACCAATGCGCGAACGGTGCGCACCGCCATTACCAGCGACATGTGGGAAACGCTCAACAGCGCCTGGCTCGAATTCAGCCAGATCAGGCCGCGCGACGTGCGCGGGGCCAAGCTGCTGGAGCTGCTGGAATGGGTCAAGCATCTCAGCCACGAATTCCGCGGGGCGCTGCTGGGCACCATCTTGCGGGACGATGGCTTTGCCTTCCTGCAGGCGGGCAATTTCGTCGAGCGGGCCGACAATACGGCGCGTATCCTCGACATGAAATATTACGTGCTGCTGCCGCGCGCCAAGATGGTGGGCGGCGATCTCGACATCCAGCAATGGACGCTGATTCTGCGCGCCGCTTCGGCCCATCGCAGCTACCGGCACGTCTATCATGACCGGTACAAGGCGCATAACATCGCCGACTTCCTGATCCTGCGTCCGGAAATGCCGCGCTCGCTGATCTACTGCGCCCGGTTCATCGAGAGCCAGGTGGAGACGCTGGCCCAGTTCTACGGCAAGAAGCAGGTCTGCGACGATGCTGCCCAGCAATTGCGGGCCATGGTCGAAGGCACGACAATGGACACGATCTTCGCGCATGGCCTGCACGAATTCCTGACCGAGTTCATGGCGCGGAACAACCGCGTCTCCGACAGCCTGTCGGAGAGCTACAACTTCTACTGAGCCCCGGAAGAGTAACGGTCCATGCGCATTGCCATTCACCACCAGATGAGCGTCACGCCGCCCACGGGCTCGGCGCATGCCGTGCTGCAACTGCTGATGACGCCGCTCAGCGGGCCGACACAGAAGGTCGAGAGCTGGAGCCTCGACATGGCGGGGATCGGCGAGGCCGGCCGCTTTACCGACGCCTTCGGCAATAGTGCGCATCTGGTCAACCAGAACAAGCCGGAAGGCGCGTTGCTGATCACCGCCAAGGGCGTTGTCGAAACGACGGACCGGCATGGCGTGCTGGGGCGGGTGGGCGGCGAGCCGGTGCCCGCGCTCTACAAGCGCATGACGGCGCTGACCCGGGCGTCGGTGACGCTCTATGGCAAGTATCGCGGCAGCAAGGACAGCCGGATCGACATCCTGCATGCGCTGATGGCGCGGGTGGGCGAGACGCTGGGCATGGCCGAAACGGCGGACACCCAGACGCAGATGGCGGCCGATGGGTCACAGTCGCAAAGCCAGAGCCAGGGTGGCGGCGTGGTTCCCGCCCTGCCCCCGGCCAGCGACTATGCGCATGCCTTTATCGGGGCGGCCCGGGGCCTGGACATTCCGGCACGCTATGTCACGGGCTATCTGGTGGATGCCGAGGACGGCCAGGCCGCGTTCCATGCCTGGGCGGAAGCCTATGACGAGGCGCTGGGCTGGATCGGTTTTGACCCCCTGCTGCAACTGTGCCCGACCGACCGGCATGTGCGGCTTGCCGCAGGATTGGACGCGCATGGCGCGCAGCCCGTGCGCATGGTGCCGGCCGGCGATGGGGTGACGACCGTGGCAATCAGCGCGACAGAGGCTCGATAAGCGCGGGCCATTCGGCGAGGAAGGCGTCCCGTGCACGCAGGCCACCGCTCACCGACTGGCGGGTTTTATCCTGGTCCAGCCGCACGAAGACGAGCGCCTCTTCGCCCTTGCGGGCCAGACCGACATACCAGCCCCAGCCGCGTGCCCTGTCGAAGCTGCCATCCGCCCGCCGGGGGAAGGCAGAGCCGGTCTTGCCGATCACCTGCCAGCCGTCCGACGTCTGACGCTGCTGCATGATCGACATGGTCGTCTCGATCGCGTGCGGAGACACGGGCAACCGGCCAGTGACAAAACGGAACATGAAGGTGAGCTGCTGGCGCGGGGTGAGCTTTAGCGACGAACTTATCCAACTCCGCTCCAGGCCGTTATCGGCCCCGGGGTCGCCGGAGAAATCGGCATTGCCGTAGCCGAAGTCACGGGCATAGTCGCCCAGCGTTCCGGCGCCTAGCTCCCTGGCGACGACCTGCGAATACCAAACGACGGAATATTCCATCCAGCGCTGCGGATCAGTGACCTGCCGCCAGGCAGGCCCACCCCAATCGGCATAGCCTTCGACAAATGGCAGGGCAGGATGGTGCGCATCGGTCAGGAGGCCCGAGTCAAAGCCCATGAGGGCGAGCGGAACCTTGAAGGTGGAAGCGGGCGTGGTCGGCGTATCGCAGCCCGGGCCGGACTCGATCAGCACCGAACCGGTATGCGCATCGGCAATCAGGGTGCAGAGGGTCGCGGCCTGCGCAGGCGGGCAAGCAAGGCATGCGAAAAGGATGGTCAGAAGACGCAGCATGGACAGCCCATATGACGACAACGCCAGGTCCTTGGCCGACCGCAGCGGCTATTTCATGGTCTTGGTGGGGGTGACCTTGCTATTCTGCTTGGTGACCAGCAGCTGGTTGAGGCGCATGCGATCGGCGTCGACCACTTCGAATGTATAGCCGCCGGCCTCGACCCGGTCGCCCTTGCGGGCGGCGCGGCGCAGGCGGTGGACGATGAAGCCACCAATGGTTTCATAGGCGCCTTCGGTCTGCAGATGCTTGATGCCCAGCGCCTGGGCGACCTCGACCAGCGGGGTGACGCCATCGATGAGGTAGCTATTGTCCTCGCGGCGCAGGATGGGCTTTTCCTCGAAGGGATTGACCAGGCCCTGAACCAGGGCAGCCATCAGATCCTTGAAGGTGACGATGCCCACGACATAGGCATATTCGCTGACCACCAGGGCAAAGCCGGTATTCTGGGCCTGGAACTCGGCCATGACCTCCCAGACATTGAGGGAGTCCGGCACCGAGAGCACGTCGCGGCGCGTTTCGGCAAAATCGAAGGAACTCGAATGCTCGAAGGCGGCGGCCAGGGCATCCTCGGCGCGGACGCAGCCGATGACATTGTCCAGCCCGCCATCGCACAGAGGATAGCGCGAAAACGGGGACTGGTGCACCTTTTCGCGCTGCACCTCGACCGGGTCGCGGATGTCGAGATAGACGATATCGTCGCGCACCGTCATCACCGAGGTAACGCTGCGCAATTCGAGCGCCAGCACATTCTTGATCAGTTGGTGCTCGTTCTTCATCAGCGCGCCCGAGGCTTCGCCGCCGGCCAGGATCATGCGGAAATCCTCGCTGGTCACTTCGTCATTGCGATCGGGCTTGAGGCGCAGCAGCGCAATCAGCCAGTCGGACAAGGTGCTGAACACCCAGACCAGGGGCTTGAGCACGCGCACCTGGATTTCGAGAAAGCCGCCTACGAACAGCGCCGCGCGCTCGGGCATCATCATGGCAATGCGCTTGGGAGTGAGGTCGGCGAGGAGAATGAACAGCGTCGTCACGACGACGAAGGACAGCAGGCCGCCAACGGCGACGGCGGTTTCGAGCGGCATGACGCGCGCCAGCACCGTGGCGAAATGGGGCGTGAGGAATTCGGAGCCGACGATACCGGCCAGGATGGAGACGGCATTGGTGCTGATCTGCAGGGCGGTGATGACGCTGCCGGCGCTGGCCCGCAGCTTGATGAAGCGCAGGGCGCGGACGTCACCCTGCTCGGCCAGGGCGCGAATGCGGATTTCCCGCGCCGCGGCAAAGGCGATTTCCGCCAGGGCGATCAGGATGCCGATCGAGATCAGCAGGGCGAGCAGCAGCAGTCCGAGCAATGCGTTCATGGGCACTCTATAGACCGCAAAGGCGGCGCCGACCTATAGGGTCAGAATATAAAGCCAGCCCGAAATGGTGACGGCCGAGGCGATCGTGGCGATCAGGATGGTATTGGCGGCGACGCTGACGCTGCGATTGTAGTAGGTGGCGAAGACATAGACATTGACGCCGGCCGGCATGGCAGAGAGCAAGATGCCGTAGCGGGCGATGTCCATGGGCACGCGCAACACCCAGATCATCAGCACATAGGCGATGGCGGGGTGAACGATCAGCTTGATGGCTGAAGCCACCAGCGCCTGCTTCCAGTTGTCGGAAAGCTTGAATTCGTTGAGAGCGCCGCCAATGCCGAACAGCGCCGCGGGGACCACGGCGGAGCTCATCATCACAAGGAAGGCCTCGGCGGGCTCGATCAGCTGCAGGCCGGAGAAATAACCGATCATGCCGGCGGCAATGCCCCAGATCAGCGGATTGGACGCCACGCGCCGTACGGCAACGACCAGGGTCTTGCCGAGCGGAGCGCCATCCCGGCGCATGAGCTCCATGGTGACCATGCCGACGGTCAGCAGGATGGCGCCATGCACGCCGATGATGGACAGCGTGACCGGCAGGGCATCGGCCCCATAGGCGCGCTGCATGATGGGCAGGCCGATCAGCACGGTATTGGTGAAGGTGCCGGAAAAGCCGACCGAAACCGCCTCGCCCGGCGTGTTGCCGAACAGCTTGAGCGCAATGACGATGCCGATGGCAAAGCAGATGAGCGCGCCCAGGTAGAATGGCCCGAGAATGGCCGGATTGAACGCGGCGCTGAAATCGCTGGTGACGAGCGAATAGAACAGCAGGCAGGGCGTCGCGAAATTGTTCACGAAGGCGATCAGGCTCTTGATGCCCTCGGCAGGATAGAGCCGGAATCGCACGGCGCCATAGCCGAGCGCCATCAGCGCGAAGACAGGTGCGATAACCGTGAGGATGGCGAGCATGGCCGGGGCTTCCGTGGCCGGAGAGACCCCCTGCCTAGCCGCCGGATGCGGCGGGGTCAATGTCCATCTTGTATGGTAGATTGGACGTGAGGTACGCCGTCAGCAAACGAAACTCTTTTGCTTCCAAAACGAAATCAAACCGCGTACAAACGAAAGCAGCAACAGGGGGCCCTGACATGGCTGGCAGCGACAGCGTCGACATTTTCGTCATTGGCGGCGGGATCAACGGCGCCAGCGTGGCGCGTGACGCCGTGGGCCGCGGCTATACGGTTGCGCTGGCGGAGATGAACGACCTGGCCTCGGGCACGTCATCGGCCGCCACCAAGCTGGTGCATGGCGGGTTGCGCTACCTCGAGCATTATGAATTCCGCCTGGTGCAGGAAGCGCTGTCGGAGCGCGAAGTGCTGTGGGCGGAGGCGCCCCATATCATCAAGCCGCTGCGGTTCGTGCTGCCGCATCACAAGGGGCTGCGGCCCGCCATGGTGCTGCGGGCGGGCTTGGCCATGTATGACTATATGGGCGGGCGCCGGCTGTTGCCGCCCACCAAGACGCTGGACCTGACCCGGCACGAGACGGGCAAGCCGCTCAAGCCGGGCTATCGGCTGGGCTTTGAATATTCCGACTGCTGGGTCGATGACGCGCGCTTTGTGGTGCTCAATGCCCGCGACGCAGCGGACAAGGGCGCGGCCATCCATGTGCGCACAAGGGTGACGAGCGTCCGTCGGGACCAGAATGGCTGGATGGTGGAGCTTGATGGCGAAGCGGGCCGGCAGAGCGTGCGGGCCAGGCTCGTGGTCAATGCAGCCGGTCCCTGGGTGGACGATGTCATCACCGGCGCGATGGGCAAGAATGGCGCGCATAACGTACGCCTGGTCAAGGGCAGTCATATCGTGGTGCGCAAGCTCTATGACCACGACCGCTGTTACATCTTACAGAATGCGGACGGGCGCATCATCTTCGCCATTCCCTATGAGGACGACTTCACCCTGATCGGCACGACCGACGAGGACTATACCGGCGACCCCAAGGACGTGAAGATTTCCGACGGGGAGACCGACTACCTGCTCAGCGCCGCGAGCGAGTATTTCGCCAGCCCGGTGACGCGCGACCAGATCCACTGGACCTATTCGGGCGTGCGCCCACTATTCGATGATGGCGCCAGCGCGGCGCAGGAGGCAACGCGCGACTATGTGCTCAAGGTGGATGGCGATGCCGCAACGGGCGCGGCCATCAATGTCTTTGGCGGCAAGCTGACCACATCGCGCCGGCTGGCGGAATCGGTGCTCCAGAAGATCGAGGAACTGCTCGGCAAGAAGGGTGCGCCCTGGACCAAGACGAGCCGGCTGCCCGGTGGGGAGTTCGAGCCGCTGGCCTTCGACGCCGAACTGCGCCGGCTCGGCATGGAGCATGCCGGCATGCCGCAGAGCCTGCTGCGGCGGCTGATGCGGCTCTATGGGACGAAATCGCGCACAGTGCTGGGCGACGCGAAGGTCGTCGACGATCTGGGCCAGAATTTCGGAGCCGAGCTCTATGCGGCCGAGGTCGATTACCTGGTTGCCAATGAATGGGCGCGGACGGCACAAGATGTGCTGTGGCGGCGCACCAAGCTCGGGCTGCGCGTGAGCACGGAAGAAGCCGCAAGGCTCGAGGATTACCTGGCCCAACGCGGCTGAACCGGAGGGGACGCATGAGCGGTTACATTCTGGCCATCGACCAGGGCACGACGTCGAGCCGGGCCATTGTGTTCGGCAAGGACCGGACCATTGCCGGGCTGGGGCAGAAGGAATTCACCCAGATCTTCCCTCAGGATGGCTGGGTCGAGCACGACCCCGAGGAAATCTGGGAGTCTGTTGTCTGGGCGGTCAAGACCGCGCTCAAGGATGCCAAGGTCGAGGCCAAGGATATTGCCGCGATCGGCATTACCAATCAGCGCGAGACCACGCTGATCTGGGACCGGGTCACGGGCAAGGCCATCCACAATGCCATCGTCTGGCAGGACCGGCGCACGGCGGCCTATTGCGCCAAGCTGAAAAAGGCGGGACACGAGAAGCTGGTGACCCGCAAGACCGGGCTGTTGCTCGATCCCTATTTCAGCGGCACCAAGGTTAGGTGGCTGCTCGACAATGTGAAGGGCGCGCGCAAGCGGGCCGAAAAGGGCGAACTGGCCTTCGGCACGGTGGACAGCTTCCTGATCTGGCGGCTGACCGGTGGCAAGGTGCATGCGACGGACGCGACCAATGCGGGCCGGACCCTGCTGTTCGACATTGCGAAGAATAGCTGGGACAAGGGACTGCTCGCGCTGTTCGACGTTCCGGCTGCGCTGTTGCCGGAGGTCAAGGACTGCGCCGACGATTTCGGGGTGACCGACCCGGCCTTGTTCGGAGCGCCAATCCCCATCCTGGGGGTAGCAGGTGACCAGCATGCAGCAAGCATAGGGCAAGCATGCTTCAAGCCAGGGATGCTGAAATCCACCTATGGGACGGGGTGTTTTGCCCTGCTGAATACCGGTTCGGACATGGTGCGATCACGCAACCGGCTGCTGACCACCATCGCCTATCGGCTCGATGGCAAGACCACCTATGCCCTTGAAGGTTCTATCTTTATTGCCGGCGCCGCCGTGCAGTGGATCCGCGACGGACTGAAGCTGGTCAAGCATGCCAGCGAGACCGGCCCCCTGGCGCGCACCGCCGATCCCAGCCAGCACGTCTACATGGTCCCCGCCTTCGTCGGCCTCGGCGCCCCCTGGTGGGATGCCGAGGCGCGGGGCGCAATCTATGGTCTGACGCGCAATTCGGGGCCGGCCGAGATCGCGCGGGCAGCGCTGGAGGCGGTCTGCTACCAGACCCGCGACCTGCTCGATGCCATGCGCAAGGACTGGAAAGGCGGCGGCGACACCGTGCTTCGCGTGGACGGCGGCATGGTGGCGTCAGACTGGACCATGCAATTCCTGGCCGACATTCTCGATGCGCCAGTGGATCGGCCGGTGATCCTCGAGACGACGGCGCTGGGGGCGGCATGGCTGGCAGGTTCGAAGGCCGGGATGTGGCCGGGCATGAAGGATTTTGCCGAGAGCTGGGCGCGCGATGCGCAATTCAAACCCAGGATGGAGGCCGCCGAGCGGAAGACCAAGATCAAGGGCTGGGACATAGCGGTGCGACGGACGCTGACGCAATGAGCCAGAGAAAGCGCTAGACCATCCACGCCTCGAAGCTACCGCCGGCAATCATAGCCCAATAGAGCTTGCCGCCCGGCCCGCGCGCCGCAGCGAGGCCGAATTCGGTAAACTTGTGATTAAGCAACGTGCCGCGGTGGCCGGACGAGGCCATCCAGCCCTCGATGGCGCCCTGCAGGCTGGTATAACCCTTGGCGACGTTTTCGCCCACGGCGCCGAGGTAACCTGCTGCAGTGACCCGCTCGCGCAGGGTGACGCCGAGATCATGACTCAACGTGTTCTTCTGCGCCATGAGACGCGCCTGCGAGCGGGCGGCAGCTTCGAGGAGGTCATTGTAGCGCCAGGGCGGAGCACCATTGGCCCGGCGCACGGCATTGATGGCTGTCAGGATTTCTTCGTCACTGAGCGTTTCCGGCGTACTGGCCGCCGATTTCGGCAGGACAGGAATGGTCGCGGAACAGGCGGCAAGCGTGGCGGTCGCGGCCAGCAGGATGAAGCCGCGACGGGTCGTGGTGTTCAGCATCAGTGGGTCCATGAAGGTTTCAGCCCTGATCATAGGCACTGAGCAGATGGGGCAGCACGGCCAGATCGGTGGTGATGGGACTGCCGGCCGCCAGATCCCAACAGGCGCTCAGCGCCGAATGGGCCGCAGCATAACCCAAAACTCGCTTGCGATTGAAGCCCAGCCGGGTTTCGAAGGCATCTGCCAAGGCATTGATGCGTTTCGGACTTGCGGCGAGCTGGATCGCGCCATGCGGATTGCGAAACACATTGGCGACTTCATAGAGCGGATCGCCAATCAGGCCCTTGGGATCGATGGCCAGCCAGCCGCGATCGGATGACAGGATATTGTCGTGGTGCAAATCGCCATGCAGCGGCAATTGCGCGCTCGGCCGGTCAAACAGCTTCAGTGCTATGCCGCTGGAACGGGCATAGAGGTCGCGCGCCGTATGCGGCCAGGCGCGCACATTGGTGTCGAACAGGGCCTGGAAGCGCTGGCGCAAGGGCTGCAGGTCATCGGGTGCGCCATCGCGGGGGCGATGGAGATTGGCGACGGTGGTGCAGATGGCAATGGTCGCCTCGTCGTCGTGACCGGCCCGCGCAGCATCGCCCAAGGTGCCGCCATCGAGCCATTCCATGAAGATGGTATTGCCGTGAATGTCGAAGATGGTTGCCGCGCCCTCCCCGCCATACCACTGCATCAGCCTTGCGCCCCGGCCCTCTTCTTCGGCGGCGAGGGGTTTCAATATCTTGATGGCACCGTAGTTGCGGCCATTCTGTTCGACGCGGAAAATCCAGCTACGCGGCGACTCGGCCACCGGCGTCGACTTGGTCAGGGACCAACGGATCATGGCGCGGCTGAGCGCGGTTTCGACAGGCGACTGATTCATGATGGCATTAGAGCAGAAGGCGCGGGCGGATTCGACCAGTAGCCGCATATGGCCGGTAAACTTGCTGAAATCGAGGCGGTAACCTGCCGGTAAGGCTGACAGTTGGCGGAATGGCAACCCTAACGGCAGGAAGGGCTGGCCGGGCAAGGCTTCGTTACCCTTGCGGGCGCAGCATGTCCGGACGCGAAACGAGGACCTGCAGGGGAGGACCTTACGATGACGCATCAACCTTTTGACGACCGGCGCGAACCGGCGCGGCTTTCCGACATCATCGCCGCCGACGAGGCGCATCCGACTTTCGGCCGCCAAGTGATGAACGGACTCGGGGGCCTGCTTGTCTTGATGATCACCGGTGTGGTGGTCGTGCTGCTAGTGCTGTGGAAGTCACCCTGAGCGCGTTCTGCCCCTCCCACGACAGGAGAGGGGCGAAGCGCGTCTACTTGATCTTGTAGGCGTCCTTGGCCGCCTGGTAGCTGAGGTGCCTGGCGATATCGCGGGCAGTCGACCTGGTGATGCGGTTCTCGCCCACCCAGCGACCGAGAAAGCCGCAAACCTCGCGCCGCCAGACGTCATGGCGGGCGGGAATGGATAGCAGGGCGCGGGTATCGTCGTTGAAGCCGGCAAGGTTGTAGAAGCCGGCAGTCTCCACAACCTGATCAAGATAGCGGCGGATGCCCTGCGGGCTGTCATGGAACCACCAGGGCGGGCCGATCATCAGGCTGGGCCAGTAGCCGGCCATGGGTGCCAGTTCGCGGGCATAGGTGGTTTCGTCGAGAACGAACATGATGAGGCGCAGGTTCGGCTCGTTCCCACAGCGGGATAGCAGGGCCTTTAGGCCATTCACATAATCGGTGGAGCCGGGAATGTCGGCGCCCAGATCCGTGCCGCGCTCGGCAAAGAGCAGCGGGTCGGTGTTGCGGCGCGACCCGGCATGCAGCTGCATCACCATGCCGTCTTCGACCGACAATAGCGCCATTTCGGTCATCATCTGGGCGCGGAACAGCTCGGCGTCGGCGGCGTCGTGCCTGCCGGCCAGCACCTTGTCGAGCAGAGCCTGCTTTTCGGGGGCGGACAGGTCGGCTGTGTTGGCGGTGGGGACGCCATGATCGGTGGCGACGGCGCCGAAGCGACGGAAGTATTCGCGCCGGTTCCGGTGGGCATTGATCAGGCCCGACCAGGTCGTGATGTTCTCGCCGGTGATCTCACCGAATTTCTGCAGGTTTTCGACAATTGCAGGACGGCTGGGGTCGGTGACGTCGTCGGGCCGATAGGTGGTGCGCACACGGCCGATGGTGCCATTGGCCTCCATTTTCTGGTGATGGACCAGCGGATCGAGCGCGAATTCGGTGGTGGCAATGACTTCCACCCGAGCGCTGTCGAGCAGGGCGTGGGGCAGCAGCGCCGGCGTGGCCAGAGCCGCGTCTATCGTGTCGTAGATGGCATCGGCCGTGGCGGTGGACAACTCGTCCTTGATGCCGAAGGCCCAATCGAGTGAATGGTCGATCCAGGTCTTGGACGGGGTGCCGGCGAAGAGATGGTAATTGGCTGCGAACAGGCGCCAGGCCGCCCTGCCCTCGGCGACGGGCTTGCCATCCTTGCGCGGCACGCCCAGGTCGTCATAGCTCAGGCCACGGCTGCGGAGCATGCGCAGAACGTAATGGTCCGGCGTGAGGAACAAAGCTGCCGGATCGGAGAAACGAGCGTTGTTAGCAAACCATGCCGGGTCGGTATGTCCATGCGGGCAAATCAGCGGCAGGTCAGCGACCTCGGGATAGAGTTCGCGCGCGATAGACTGGGCTGGCTCGGAAGCAGGGAACAGGCGGTCTGGGTGAAGGTGGGTCATGGATGGGTTTTGCCATGATCCGCGTGGTAGATCAATCATCTTCCATACAAGATAGCGTCGCGTTGGATTTTATGTAAATTAACCGCGATTGACGGATCGCATTTCGCCGAACCTGCACCCGGGACTAGTCTCGTCGGGAGGGCGAGAAACAGCGCAGAGCGGCTGCCCAGGGTTACATCCGGTTTGGTGCCGGCAAACCGAGGGGACGTTGAAAATGGCGCATCTCGATACGCACGAATCCGCAGACATCCTGAGGGCGGCACGTCGCCGCGCCCGTCAGTCGGGCTATCTGCAGCACGTCCAGCTCATGTTGCTTGCTGCGGGCCTCGCGGCTTTCGGCATCGTGGCGGTGGCTGCCGCAATGATGAGCACTCTCCTTTAGACACAGGGCCCTCCAGACCTTAGTGTGACGCCGGGGAGAACACCGGCCGCCTATGCGAATCCTGCTCGTTGAAGACAATGAAGATCTGGGCGAGGCGATCGAGAAGCGCCTGCGCAGCGCCGGCCATTCGGTGGAATGGGTGCGCGACGGCAATGACGTGGTTTCGGCTGCCGAGGGCGACGATTTCGACGCGGTGGCGCTCGACCTGATGCTGCCCAACCGCGATGGCATCGGACTGATCGCCGACCTGCGCAAGCGCAAGTTCAACGCGCCGATCCTGGTCATCACCGCGCGCTCGGAAATCGACGACAAGGTCAGCCTGCTCGACCTTGGCGCTGACGACTACCTGGTCAAGCCGTTCGACCTGCGCGAACTCGAGGCGCGGTTGCGAGCCCTGATCCGCCGAACCGGCGGGCAGACGACAAGCACTCTGGGCGTAGGCAATCTCGAGATGGACCTGGCCGGGCTCAATGCCAGTGTCGCGGGAAAATCGCTCGAACTGGGGCGCCGCGAGTTCCGGCTGCTCGAAATCCTCGTCACCAATGCCGGAAAGGTCGTGCCCAAGGAGCGGCTGATGAACCAGCTGTTCAATTTCGACGAGGCCGTGTCGGTCAACGCGCTGGAGTTGCATATCTCGCGCCTCCGAAAGAAGCTGGAAGCCGCCAATATCGAAATCGGCACGGTGCGCGGGGTGGGCTACGTCGTGCGGGCGCCGCATGCCCACTAAGTCCTTTTCCATCCAGCGACGCATTGTGACGCTGGCACTGGCCCTGCTACTGACGGCGGCAGTGGTGCTGATCGTGTTCATCCGCGACTATGCTGAGCGGGCATCCGACCGGGCCTTCGACCGGTTACTGGCCGCTTCTGCACTAACCATAGCCGGCGCCGTGCAGGTTGAGGATGACACGGTGATCGTGGAGTTGCCCTTTGCCTCATTCGGCATGTTTTCGGGCCAGGACAGGGTGTTTTACGCGGTGGAGGACCCGAGCGGGCGCGCCGTTACCGGCTACGAGGATCTGTCCGCAGACCTGCCGGAGATGAACTCGGCGGGACCGGTCTTCATCGATACTTCCTATCGTGGGGAACTGGTGCGGGTGGCCAGCGTGGGACGGCTCACGTCATCGGGCAGCGACACCGACTGGGTGACCATCCATGTGGCGGAAACGCAGAACGAGCGCGAGGCATTGTCGGCCGAAATCCTGGGCAATGCCATCGTGCCGGTCGTGGCGCTGACGCTGCTGGGCGTGGCGCTGGTGTGGTTCGGGATCGGGCGCATGTTTGCGCCGCTTTATCAGCTGGAGCGCGAGTTGCGGGCCCGCGCGCCAGATGATCTGTCGCCGCTGGACGTCCCGGTGCCGGTCGAGGTGAGCCACCTGGTCTCGGCGCTTAATGCTTTCATGGCACGCCTGGGCAGTGCAATGGACCGGGTGACGGGCCTCGTCGCAGAGGCAGCCCATGAGGTACGGACGCCCCTCGCCTCGCTGCGGGCGCAGGCGGAGGTGGCGATGGACGAGCAGGACCCCGAGGCGCTGCGGCGGCGGGTCGGACGCATCCACCAGGGCGCCATCCAGGCCAGCCAGTTGGTGAGCCAGTTGTTGATGGAAGCCACCATCTCGCACCGCCTGGAGAACCAGGAGACCGACACGACCGCCTTTGGCGCGGTGGTGGAGGACGTGCGCCAGCGACTTGATCCGGACCAGGCCCGCCGGCTCGTGGTAGACTTGGCCGAAGCGGTGGCCGCCGCACCAATCCGCGGCGACCGCGTGGCGCTGCGTGAAATGGTGCGCAATGTCGTGGACAATGCGCTGGTCTATTCGGATGGGCTGGTCGAAATCGGCGGGCACGTCGGCGAGGGTATGATGACGATGTCGGTCAGCGATCGGGGACCGGGCATTGCCGATGCGGAGAAGCCTCTGGTGCTGGAGCGGTTCAAGCGCGGCGCCGCCAGCGGCAGCAAGGTCGGGTCGGGGCTGGGGCTATCCATCGTCAAGCGCGTGGCGGAGGCGCATCGCGGAGCGTTGCGTCTGGCCGACCGGCCGGACGGGGGCCTCGTGGTCGAGATCGACCTGCCGCTGGTGGGCCGCACGCGCCAGGTGGAGCAGCTGCGCAAGGCGCTGGGGAGCCTTTCGGCGGTGGTACTGTGCCTGCTGCTGATGGCGCCTCAAGATGCGCAAGCAGCATCCTCAACCTATCCGGCGCCCGATGGCAGTACAGGGACGGTGCTGACTATTGTCGGCACCACGGATACGCCACTGTTCGCCGATTTCGTGACGGGGTTCCAAGCGGTGCGGCCTGACGTCACCGTGGAATATGATGAGCAGGACTCCCTGCCCATGTATGAGAACTTCCTGTCCGGCGCGATGGCGCCGCCGGACCTGTTGATCAGTTCGGCGGCGGACCTGCAGATCAAGCTGGCCAATGACGGCCACGCCATGGCCTATGACAGCCCATGGCTCGGCGGGCTGCCGGACTGGGCCCATTGGCGCAACGAGGTGTTCGGTTTCACGTTCGAGCCGGCAGTCATCATCTACAACCCCGACCGCATCACTGCCGCGGAGGTGCCGCGCACTCACCTGACCCTGGCGGAGATGCTGGAAACGCAGAGTGAGCGGTTCAGGGGCGCCATTGCGACCTATGACATTGCTGAAAGCGGCGTTGGTTACCTGCTGGCCTCGCAGGACCAGTTGATCTCGTCCAATTTCTGGCGGCTTGCGGCAGCGTTCGGGCGCGTGGATGCGCGGTTCAGTGGGTCGAGTCCCGCCATTCTCAACGGGGTCGCCGATGGCTCCCTCGCATTGGGGTACAATGTGTTGGGCTCCTATGCCTTTGCGCGCAAGGCGGCGGGCGCCAATATCGAAATCGTCGTGCCGGACGACTATGTATTGGTGCTCACGCGCGCCATGCTGATCCCCCGCGAGGCGCCCTACCCCGATCTGGCCCGGGCGTTTGTGGACTTTGCCCTGTCGCCAGTTGGACAGGCCATCGCGGCGGGCCCGACGGCGCTCGGGTCTGTCGTGACCGGCGCCAAGGGAGACTGGACCAGCGAGGCCATTGCGGCGCGTGGGCGCGGCGTGATCCAGCCCATTCCGCTGGGGCCAGCCCTGCTGGTGTCGCTCGATCAGCAGCGGCGCAAGCGCTTTCTCGACAGCTGGGGCGAGATCGCCTCGCCTAAGCCATGAGAGCCATGCACTGATCGCATGATTAGGACTTTGGTCTCACAGTTTTGGGCGATATTGATCGTTTATGTGACGATGCGCCGCCCACCTGCACAGAGCGCATGGCTGGATTGTGGTATCGGGCCTAGTAGAAGTGCAGCAATGAGCCCATCTACCAACTCATGAAAGCGACCCGGCAATTCGGTTGGGTCTTGAGAGGAACTGGCAAATGAGCACCCCCCGCAAATCCCTGTTTGCGACCCTTAGCACCTTCGTCGAAGTGTTCGGCAGCGCTGCTGCCGTCTCGAACGCGGTGGAGGGCGGGCGCGCTCCTCAGGCCAAGCACCTCCGGACCCTGGGCATCGATCCTGGCGCTTTCCGTTCGATCGGCAAGCTCTAAGTCTCCCTGGCGCAGCGCTCCCCTCCCTGGGCGCAGCGCTGAGCGGTCGATCTGGCGTGAGAAAGCCCGGATGCCCTGAATGGGCGTCCGGGCTTTTACTTTGTCTGCGCGGTTTAGAGGTTCAATCCTCGTCGCTGGCCAGCTGCCCCAGGACCTGGCCCTTGCCGCGCAGGCGGAACCAGAGCGGAACCAGCACCGCTGCCGCGGCCAGGACATAGAGCGTGATGGCGATCGGCGACTGGAACAGCACGAGAGGATCGCCCTGGCTGATGGCGAGGGCGCGGCGCAATTGCTGTTCGGCCATGGGCCCGAGGATCAGGCCGACCACGACGGGCGCAATGGGATAGCCGAAGCGGCGCAGCAGGTAACCCAATATGCCGAAGGCGAGCAGCAGCATCAGCTCGAACGAGAACCGGACACCGAAGAGGTTTCCCGACATCGCGCCGTTTGCCCCGAGCGTGCCCAGAGTAGCGAAGACCAGGATGCCGCCATAGAGCCAAGGCTTGGGAATGGTCAGCAGCTTCACCCAGAGGCCGATCAGCGGCAGGTTGAGCACGATCAGCATGAAGTTGGCGACGAGAAGGCTGGCAATCAGCGCCCAGACGAGGCTCGCATTGTTGACGAAGAGCAGCGGGCCAGGCTGCAGGCCGAATTGCTGGAAGCCAGCCAGCATGATTGCTGCGGTCGCGGTAGTGGGCAGGCCCAGCGTCAGCAGCGGCACCAGAGTGCCGGCGGCCGAGGCGTTGTTAGCAGCCTCGGGACCCGCCACGCCTTCAATGGCGCCATGGCCGAATTCCTCGGGCTTCTTGGCGAAGGTCTTTTCGGTGCTGTAGGAGAGGAAGCTGGCCACATCGGCGCCGCCGGCCGGCATGGCGCCGATCGGAAAGCCCACGGCGGTGCCGCGCAGCCAGGGCAACCAGGACCGCTTCCAATCCTCCTTCGTCATCCAGACCGAACCTTTGACGGACAGGACCTCATCCTTCACCTGGTTGCGGTCGGCGGCCATTTTGAGGGTTTCGCCGATGGCGAAAAGCGCCACGGCCAGCGTGGTGACCTCAATACCGTCGAGCAGATCCGGGATGGCGAAGGACATGCGGGCCTGGCCGGTCTGCAGGTCGATACCGATAATGCCCAGGCCAAGGCCGATGAACAGCGCCGTGAGCCCGCGCAGCGCGCTGTCGCCGAACGCCGCCGACACGGTGATGAAGGCCAGGACCATCAGTGCGAAATATTCCGCCGGACCGAAGGCCAGGGCGAACTTGACCACCCAGGGGGCGACAAAGGCCAGCGCCAGCGTGGCGATGAGACCGGCAACGAAGGAGCCGATTGCCGCCGTGGCAAGCGCGGGACCACCGCGGCCCTTGCGGGCCATCTTGTTGCCTTCGAGGGCCGTGACGATCGAGGCGCTTTCACCGGGCGTATTGAGCAGGATCGAGGTGGTCGAGCCGCCATACATGCCGCCATAGTAGATGCCGGCGAACATGATGAGCGAGCCAGCTGGATCGAGCTTGTAGGTGACAGGCAGCAGCAGCGCGACCGTCAGGGCCGGGCCGATGCCGGGCAGCACGCCAACGGCCGTACCGAGGGTGACGCCGATCAGGGCGTAGAGGAGGTTCTGCCACTGCATTGCAGCGACGAGGCCCTGGGCGAGAAGTCCGAAAGTATCCATGGCGGCAGCTTCCGATCAGGGAATCAGGCGTTCGAGAGGACCGGAGGGCAGCGAGAGCTGCAGGCCCTTGGCGAAGGCAAACCAGACGAGGAAGGCAAACACCGCCCCGATGGGAATGGTCTGCCACAGCGGACCACGGCCGAAGGCCTTGGCCGTGAAGGCGAACAATACGCCCGTCGCAATGGAAAAGCCGGCAGTGGACAGCAGCAGGAGCTGGGCTATCAAGCCACCCACGATCCACATGATGGGACGGATGTTGTCATCCTCGCGCGCCGGAAAACCATGGCGCAGCGCCGAGACGACCGTACCGAGGGAGAGCAGGATGAGCCCTCCCGCGATGATATAGGGGAAGACCGTGGGGCCAACGCGCGCTTGGATGGGTGGTACGCGCATCTGGCTGGTCTGCCAGATGATGATGGCGGCGATGGCGGCGAGTATGGCCGCTATGACAAGCGCCGCCCCATCGGGGCGGCGCGAGAGATTGGGTTCGCCAGTGCTCACTGCACCAGCCCGATGTCTTTCAGGATGGCAGCAGTCGCCTCGGTGTCGGCGGCAAGCTGGGCAGTGAACTCGTCACCGGCGAGATAGGTGTTGACCCAGCCCTTGGTTTCGAGCGTTGCCTGCCAGGCGGCCGAGTTCACCATCTTCTCGATATCGGCGGTGATGGCGGCCTTCTGCTCGTCGGTGATGCCGGGAGCGGCAGCAACCATGCGCCAGTTCTGCAGCGCCATGTCGACGCCGGCTTCCTGCAGGGTCGGGGCATCGACACCGGGGATGCGGGTGTCGCTGGACACGGCCAGCAGGCGGAGTTCGCCGGCAGCGATCTGGCCGGAGAATTCGGAATAGCCCGAAATGCCAACGGTGACCTGGCCGCCGAGCAGAGCAGCAAGTGCCTCGCCACCGCCCGAATAGGCGATGTAGTTGACGGTGGTGGGGTCGACGCCCACGGTCTTGGCAATGAGGCCAGCCGTGATGTGGTCGGCGCCGCCGGCAGAACCGCCAGCCCAGGCAACCGAGCCCGGATCAGCCTTGAGCTTGGCAATCAGGTCATCCATGGTCTGCAGCTCGGAAGCAGCGGGAACCACGATGACCACGGCCTCGCCGGTGAGGCGGGCGATCGGGGTGACCTGGTCAAGGGTAACGGGCGAAGCATTGGTGAGAATGGCGCCCACCATCACATAGCCACCCACGATCAGCGCGTCGGGGTTTCCGGCAGACTGATTGACGAACTGGGCCAGGCCTATGGTGCCACCGGCGCCGGGAACGTTGGTGACCTGCACATTGCCCGAAATGCCCTCGGCCTGCAGGGCCTCCTGCATGGAGCGGGCAGTCTGGTCCCAACCGCCGCCAGGGGCAGCGGGGGCCATGATGGTGTAGTCAGCAGCAAAAGCGGGAACAGCCATAGCGCCGGAAATCAGCGCGGCCAAAAGCAGCTTGTTCATAAGTCCTCCCATGTCATATCCGGAACGTCTCTGCGTTCGTGAGCTGGGACAATAGGGCCTGTCCCTGTCACCGTCCTGTCACCACGGCGCGCGCGCCGTGCGACTTTGGTTCAGTTGGATATTTCGGCACCAGAGTGCGCCAGCATGGCCACAATTGCAACGGCAACGGCGCGTCGCGTCAGGCCGAGTAGCGCTCCAGCACGGGGTCATCGGTCGTCTGCGCAAACAGGGTAAGCAGCTGGGTCGTATCCTCGAACGAACAGGCCCGAGAGAAGAGATAGCCCTGCCCCATCGTGCAGCCCAGTTCGCAAAGCATGCTGGCCTGTGCCGTGGTCTCGATGCCCTCGGCCACAAGACGCATATCCAGCTTGCGCGCAATATCGATGAGCGAGCCGACAACGACATCGCTGGCCCGGTCGATGCCCAGCCGGGCCACGAAGGAACGGTCGATCTTGATGATGTCGACCGGAAAGCTGAGCAGATGGGTGAGCGAGGCAAAGCCGGTACCGAAATCGTCGAGGGCGACGCGCAGGCCGCGCTGGCGCAAGGCACTGACGGCCTTTGGCACCATCTGGTCGCCGCCGGCCATATAGACCGATTCATTGACCTCGAGAATCAGGTGCTTGAGCGGCACGCCGGCGCGACCGAAGGTATCGACGATGCGCGACTCCAGATCGCCGCGCTGGAAATCGCCCGTGGTGACATTGATGCCGACATGCTGGAAAGGAATGCCCATATCGAGCCAGTGACGGATGTCAGCCGCAATCCGGGTCAGCATCTGGCCGGTCAGCTGCCAGGCGATGCGCGGATCGGCCAGGGCAGCGTGGAATTCCCCGGCCGAGGCGATGCGGCCATCCGGCAGGCGCATCCGGGCCAGGGCCTCAATCCCCACGACTTCGGCGGTATCAAGCCGCACGATGGGCTGATAGTGCGGAAGGATGCGGCCCTCGCCCATGGCCTGGTCGACATTGCGCACCATGGTGGCCCGTTCCAGCATGGAGGTGCGCAGGCCCGGCACGAAGCGTACGTAACCGCCGCGGCGGGTTTCCTTGGCGTGATAGAGGGCGAAATCGGCATTCTGGCTCAGCGAGGCTTCGTCGACGCCATCGGGCCCGTACAGGGCGCCGCCAATGGTGATATGGGGGTCGATGGTCTGGTCACCCACCTCGATCAGCCCGCGTACCGCGCCCAGCATCCGCGTCGCGGCATCCTTGAGTGCGTCATCGGAATGACAATCGGCCACCAGCACGGCAAACTCGTCGCCGCCGAGGCGGCAGGCAGTCAATCCGGTGTGGCAGCCCGCTATGCGCTCGGCCACGGTGCGGATCAACATGTCGCCAAAGACGTGTCCGACCGTATCGTTGACCAGCTTGAGATGGTCGATATCGACCAGAAGCAGGCCGAACGGCTCATCCATGTGAATGGCACGGCTCAGCAGTTCGTTGAAATGGCCCCGGTTGGGCAGGCCGGTTAGCGCATCGAAATAGGCCAGGCGATGGTTGCGCTGGTTGGCCTGGTCGTGCGCGATGGCGATGGTGCAGAGATGCACACAGGTCTGCACGATGCTGTGCTCCAGGGCATCGGGCCCCCGGTTGGTGCGATAGTAGAAGGCAAAAGTCGCGACAACCTTGCCGACATGATCGCAAATGGGACTAGACCAGCAGGCACGCAGGCCGAGCGGTTCGGTGAGCGCGCGGTAGCCGTCCCAGAGGGGATCGGTGGCAATATCGGTGACGATGACTGCTTCGTTGCGAAATGCCGCGGTGCCGCAGGAGCCGACACCGGGACCGATGGCGACCCCTTCCAGGGCGCTCGAATAGCTCAGTGGCAGGCTTGGCGCAGCCAGGGGATGCAGGATGCCCTCAGCATCGACTGTCAGTATGGAACAGATGGCGCCGGGCGCCAGAGCCTGGGCGCGGCGGCACAGAAGATCGGCAACCACCACCAGCGGTTCGCCACAGGCAACCGCTTCCAGCACATCCGTCTGGAGCTGCAATAGCAGAGCGCTATCCGTGACCATCAAACCACCTCACACCCTGTGGCAGCATAGTGCGAGCACGTGAAGCCGGCGTTCCGAAGATCGCTGGAATTGCCGCTGACGCGGCAATGCCTCGTTAAGGCAAAGGACCGTCCGGCAGACGGATTCGTATGGGGAAAAATGGTGCCCGGGACCGGAATCGAACCAGTGACACGCGGATTTTCAATCCGCTGCTCTACCAACTGAGCTACCCGGGCAATGGGGCGGAAAGGTCCGCCCGGCGACAAGCCACGGGCCTTATAGGTGATGGGTTTTGCCCGTGCAAGCGGGAAAAGGGCATGTGGAAAAGGAGTTTGCAGCAGGCAGCTGACGGACGGCTATACGCGCAAGATAAAACAGGCGCCCTCACCCGGCGCGGCGCGCCGACCTCTCCCCCAGAGGGAGAGGTGAAGGCTAGATATTATCGTCTTCGTCGTAGTCGGGGATAACATTGTCGCCGTCACCGGTTTCCGGCTCGTCGTCGCGCGCGGGGATGACGTAGCTGCCGGTCAGCCAGCGGTTGAGGTCGACATCGGCACAGCGCTTGGAGCAGAAGGGCTTGAAGGCCTCGACGCTCGGCTTGCCGCAGATCGGGCATTTCCGTTCGGCGGCCATCAGACGCCCGACAGGGTGGACTGATTGAGCCAGTTGAAATGCACCGGATAGCCCTCGCCGGCGAGAAGCTGGGCGGTTTCCATCAGCGGCAGGCCGACCACGCCGGTATAGGAGCCGGACAGCTTGACCACGAAGGCGCCGGCAATGCCCTGGATGGCGTAGCCGCCGGCCTTGTCGCGCCATTCGGCACTGGCCAGATAGGCTTCCATCTCGCGGGTGGAGAGGCGCTTGAAGCGGATGCGGGTCTCGACCAGGCGCTGGCGCTTGGCGCCGGAGGGCGTCAGCACGGTCAGCGCGGTATAGACGCGGTGGGCGCGACCGGAGAGCAGGCGGAGGCATTCGGACGCCTCTTCCATGGTCTCGGCCTTGGGCAGGATGCGCCGGCCCACCGCAACCACCGTATCGGCGGCAAGCACCAGCGCACCACTGCCGAAGCCGGCGGAGCGCGCCTTGTGCTGGGCGGTCAGCGCCTTGAGATCGGCCAGGCGGATGGCCAGCTTGCGCGGCAGTTCGCCCTTTTCGGGCGTCTCATCGACATGGGCCGGCACCAGATGTTCGGGCTCGATGCCGATCTGGTTGAGCAGAGCGAGCCGGCGCGGCGAGGCGGAGGCCAGGATCAGGTCCGGACGGCTGGCCATCTCTGGAGCCCTATTTGAAACGGTAGGTGATGCGGCCCTTGGTCAGGTCATATGGCGTCATTTCGCACAGGACCTTGTCGCCAGCCAGGACGCGGATGCGATTCTTGCGCATGCGGCCGGCGGTGTGAGCAATGATCTCGTGCTCGTTCTCCAACTTGACGCGGAACGTCGCATTGGGAAGCAATTCAGTCACCACGCCCGGAAATTCGAGCACTTCTTCCTTCGCCATACTGTCTCCTGAAGGACCCATGGGGCATTGATTTGCCGGCCGGGGGTCGGAAATTGGCCGGAACCTACTTCAATTCAATGGATTTGTGAACCACCGGAAACCAGCGGCTCAAGGCGCTCGCGCACCCGCTTCCTGAGGCTGTCGCGCAACTCGCGATAAGCGCTCAGCACGACCTCGCGGCTGCCCTCCACCAGGGACGGATCGGCCACCTGCCAGGATTCGACGGCACCGGCCTCCAGACCCTTGCGGGCCACGGCTTCCAGGGCGTCGTCGGAAAGGGTGATGACCAGATCGAAGCGGTTGGCAACGAGCTCGTCCAGGATATGGGGCGTGTGCACGCTCATATCAATACCGATCTCTTCCATCACCTCATGCACGAACTGGTCGGCCTTGCCGCCATTGACCCCGACCGAGCGGGCAATGATGCGGCCGGGAAAGGCCTGGCGGGCCAGAGCCGCGGCGATGGGCGAGCGCACCGAATTCATCGAGCAGACGAAAAGCACGGTGGGAAGCTCGCTCTTGCTCTCGTCGATGCGGCTTGCATAGGGCTGGACGGCGCAGATCAGCGTGAAGAGGCGCCGGGCGGTGTTGAGATCGATGATCAGCTTGTTTTCGAGCCGGGTGCGCAGCAGTTCAGCCGCTTCGTTGTGCATGCCGCGGCGGGCCATGTCGACGGTTTCGATCTGGAACGGCTGGGCGGAGCGGATGGCTTCGTAATAGGCGTCGCGGATGCGGAAATAGTCGCGGATGAGTCGGCGGAACGGGGTCAGCGACAGGTAATGCGCGGCAATGGGCTGGAAGGTCTCGGGATGCCGCACGTCGAGCACGATGGAATTGCCGACGATGGACATATGCAGCGCGAAGGGCCCCTTGGCGGCGACGCGGGCCGGACGGAAGCTGTTGTCCTCGAGCAGGTCATAGATGGCGATGCGCCATTCATGCACCTCGTCGGGATTGATCGAGGTGATGGTATTGGGGTCGAGCGTGACGGTGACCAGGCGATCGGTGTCGGTGGGCTTGGCCTGGCTTTCCATCGAAATGCTCAACGGTTGAGCCTTATGGAAATCGAGCGGCCATGGCCGTCGAGGGCTTCGATTTCGGCAAGCGTCACCGCAGCCTCGCTGAGCGCAGCAAGTGAGGAGGGATCGCAGCCGAGGATGGACGTGCGCTTCATGAAATCGAGCACGCCGAGGCCGGAGGCGAAGCGGGCCGAGCGGGCGGTGGGCAGCACGTGGTTGGAGCCGCCGACATAGTCGCCGATGGCTTCGGGCGTGTGGTGTCCGAGGAAGATTGCGCCGGCATGGCGGATGGCACCCAGCAGCGACTGCGGATCGTCGATGGCCAGTTCGACATGCTCGGAAGCGATGCGATTGGCCAGCGTCGCGGCCTCGGCGAGCGAGGCGACGGTGATGACGGCGCCGAATTCATCCCAGCCCTGGCGGGCGATATCCTGCTTGGGGAGCATGGAAAGCTGGCGATCGACCTCGGCCTCCACGGCGTCGGCGAGGCGAGGCTCGGTGGTGACCAGGATGGACTGGGCCCCGGAGCCATGCTCGGCCTGGGCGATGAGATCGGCGGCGACCCAGGCAGGATTGGCCGAACCGTCGGCGATGACGAGCACTTCCGACGGCCCGGCGATCATGTCGATGCCGACCTGGCCGAAGACCTGGCGCTTGGCCGCGGCGACATAGGCATTGCCGGGACCCATGATCTTGTCGACCCGGGGGATGGTGGCGGTGCCATAGGCGAGCGCGGCCACGGCCTGGGCGCCGCCGATGCGGTAGATCTCGGTGACGCCGGCGATCTGGGCGGCGAGCAGGATGGCGGAACTGATCTGGCCGTTGGGCGTGGGCACGACCATGGCGATGCGCTCGACCCCGGCGACCTTGGCGGGCACGGCATTCATCAGCACGGAAGATGGATAGGAGGCGAGGCCCCCCGGCACATAGATGCCGGCGGCATCGACCGGAGTCCAGCGCGTGCCCAGGGTCACGCCCAGATGATCGGTATAGATGTGATCAACCGGCTTCTGCTTTTCGTGGTGGGCGCGAATGCGGTCATGCGCCGTCTGCAGCGCCGAGCGCACCTCGTCGGTGACGCGTGCGGCGGCTGCGTCGATCTCGGCCTCGGTGATGCGCAGGGTCTGAGCGGTGACGCCCGAGCGATCGAACTTGTTGGTCAATTCGACCAGAGCGACGTCGCCACGCGCCCGGACATCGGCAATGATGCCGGCGACCGTGTCGTTCACGTCCTGGCTGGACTCGCGCTTGCCAGCGAGCAGATCCTGGAATCGCTGCTCGAAATCGGAGTCGGCGCTATCGAGGCGGATGGGCATGGATATCCTAGTCCAGAGCGTGGGCGGGCTTGGCGGAGGCTGCCCAGGTGGCGCCCAGGTCGGAGAGCCTGGCCTCGAGGCATTCGACGCCGAGGCGCACGGTGCCGCCACCGGCAAAGCTCAGCTCGACAATGCCGGCCGGCCCATCGATGGGCTTGAAGGTGATGGCCAGCAATTCGAGCACGCCTTCGGGGGCAGATGGATCGAAGCCGTTGGTGACGACGGACTGCACGGCATCGAAATGCAGCGCCGCGCGCTTGCGCACGCCCTTGTCGCGGCGACCCTGGCCGGATTCCCAATCGAAGCGGTTCATCAGCAGCGCGAAGCGGCGATCGCCGCGCGCATAGCCCATATCGGCGACGCGCACGACGGCGTCCTGCACATGGGTAGAGATGACTTCGAGGTCTTCGGTATCAAGCGCGAGAAGTTTCAGGTCGGTCATAGCTGGTCGGCCCTTGGCAATGGAATGACCGTATCTGGTCAACCCAACCCCGATCTACAAGCTTGGCGGCATGGGGGCAATGCGGGCGGGGAGAAAAGGACGTGCGCAAGCGCCGCCTGGATCGCGGTTATCGAGAGAGACGGGCCCCGAGGCGGATGCCGCCTCTGGAAATATAAAAATGAGACGACATTCGCCTCGGGGCGCCGGTTTTTGGAACAGTCCCGGTTATCGCGCAGCATGATCGCTCGCCATGCTGCGGCCGGATCTCGAACCTGCGCGAGAGGCAAAACCCACGCCCGGCCCACCCCGCCACTGTTCGCCTGCAGGCCGCCCATGCGGAGTGATGGACCTATTCTAGTCGAGCCGGCTGGCGCGGGGACAAGTTGGGGATGAAGCTCGAAATCTCCAGCAAACTCGGTCGTCACCCTCAGGCTTGACCTGAGGGGACTGCACTTTACCGACGCTCGGCAAGTGAAGAGCCCTCGGGTCGAGCCCGAGGGTGACGATCTGTGGGTGGGCGAGACAGTGCGCCGAACGAGGCTTCGCCTCCACATCCGTTCAGCAGAGCGCAGCACCCCTTAAGCTGCGCTCTGCTGAACGCGTCGGGGGCCACTCTCCCGCAAGGGGAGAGGGGGAGCTGCGGTGGGTGGACCGGGCATCATGCCCCGGCACGACTCGATGCCCCTCCTCCAACCCACGCAGTACAGTCTTGCAACTGACTGACTGGTCAGTTATTAATGGGACAGAGTGGAGCTGCGTGATGTCCGATATGTCCAAGAAATTCCGGCGACGGGCCGAGGCGCGACCGGATGAGGTGCTGGATGCGGCGCTGGCAGTGTTCGTAGAGAAGGGGTTCGCGGCTGCCCGGGTGGAGGACGTGGCCAGGCGCGCCGGCGTCTCCAAGGGAACGGTCTATCTCTATTTCCCATCCAAGGAAGCGCTGATCGAGGGGATCGTGCGGCGGGCGGTGGCGCCGATTGCGTTGCGGGCGCTGCCGGACCTCGAGACATTCGACGGCGATCCGCGCATGCCGATCACCATGCTTATGATGATCCTGGTCGAGCAACTGGGCCAGCCCGACAAGATCGCCGTGCCCAAGCTGATCCTGCGCGAGGTGATGAGCTTTCCCGCCATCGCAACCTTCTATCGCCAGGAGGTGCTCGACAAGGTCATTCCCGCCTTGACCGGGCTGATCCGGCGCGGGGTGGAGACGGGCAAGCTGCGGCCCGTCGACCCCGAGCTGACCGTGCGCTCGATCATCGGACCGCTGCTGGCCCATATGGCGCTGGGCGAACTCTTCGGCATCAAGCCCGAGGGCGAGGGACTGTCGCTCGACCGGCTGGTCGCCAACCATCTGGATATCCTGTTTCACGGCCTCAGCGCCGCGCCAGAGGAGGCCAGGCCATGAACGAGTTTTTTGCCGGCATGCTGGGGGCGATCCTGTCCATGCTGCCGGGCGGGGCTGCCGAGGATGCGGGGTATCCGGGGTATCTCGAGGCCGACTATGTCTATGTCGCGCCGGTGAGTGCCGGGCGCATATCCGGGATCGCCATAGAAGAGGGGCAGACCGTTGCGGCCGGGGAGCTGCTGTTTGCGCTCGAGGATGGCCAGCATCAGGCGCTGCTGGAGGCGGCCGAGGCGCGGGTGGCATCGGCGCGGGCAACGCTGGAAAACCTCGTGACCGGCAGCCGCACACAGGAGATCGACGTGATCCGCGCCTCCCTGGGCAAGGCGCAATCGGACCTGGCACTGGCGGAGGCGAACCTGGTCCGCAGCGAGAAGCTGCTAGCGGCGGGCGCCGTGCCGGCGGTACGCGTCGAGCAGGACCGGGCAGCGCTGGCCGCGGCGCAGGCGCAGGTGCAGCAGCTGACCGCGCAGGTGGGCGTGGCGGAACTGCCGGCGCGCAATGCCCAGCAGGTCGCGGCGGAGGCAAACCTGACCGCAGCGGAGGCCGACGCCAGGCGGGCGGCACTCGACCTGGGGGACCGGCGCATGCTGGCGCCGACGGCCGGCGTGGTGGACCGGCTGTTCTATTCCGCCGGCGAAATGGCGGCGGCGGGCGCGCCGGTCGTGTCGATCATGCCCGCCGTGGCGCTCAAGGCGCGGTTCTTCGTGCCGGAGCCGGAGCGGGCGGCATTGGCGGTGGGCGCGACAGTGGCGGTAAGCTGCGATGGCTGCACCGCGATGACGGCGCGGATCACCTATCTGGCGCGGGAGCCGCAGACCACGCCGCCGGTGATCTATTCGCGGGAGGAAAGAGGGCGGCTGGTCTATCTGGTGGAGGCGGAGCTGGATGCGTCCGGCACGCTGCAGCCGGGGCAACCGGTGACGGTGACGCGGTGAACGGGCAGCAGGCCATCGACGTGCGCGGGCTGACCAAGAGCTTTGGCGACAAGCTGGTGGTGGACCACTTCGATATTTCCGTGCCGCGTGGCGCCATCTACGGGTTTCTGGGACCGAACGGCTCGGGCAAGACCACGACGATCCGCATGCTGTGCGGACTGCTGTTGCCCGATGCGGGCGAAGGCACGTGCCTGGGGTTCGACGTGCGCAGGCAGGCGCAGTCGATCAAGACCCAGGTCGGCTACATGACGCAGAAGTTCAGCCTCTACGAAGACCTTTCCATCCGCGAAAATCTCGATTTCGTGGCGCGCATGTATGGCGTGAGGGACCGAAAGACGCGGGTGAGTTCGGCGCTGGCCGATCTCGGGCTCGCCGACCGGGCGGGACAATTGGCCGGCACGCTTTCGGGCGGGTGGAAACAGCGGCTGGCACTGGCGGCCTGCCTGATCCACGACCCGCAACTGCTGCTGCTCGACGAGCCGACAGCGGGCGTCGATCCCAAGGCGCGGCGCGACTTCTGGGACGAGATCCGGCGGCTGAGCAAAGCCGGCGTCACCGTGCTGGTTTCGACCCATTATATGGACGAGGCCGTACAGTGCGATTTCATCACCTATATCGCCTATGGCAAGAAGCTGATCGACGGGCCATCGGCTGACATTCCAGGAATGGTCGGACTGACAACGTGGCGGGCCGAAGGGCCGGAGCTGGCGACACTGGAAGCCGAGATCGCGGGCCAGCCGGGGGTGGCGCAGATTGCCCGGTTCGGCTCGACGCTGCATGTGTCGGGGGTCGATGCGGCGGCGCTGGAAGCAACGGTGCGCCGTTTCGAGGCGCGCGGTATCCATCGCTGGAGCCTGCAGCCGGCGGGACTGGAAGAAGCCTTCATCTACCTGATGACGGGGGCGCGGGACAATTTCTCGCGCGATGCGGCATGAGGCTGTTCTCGTTTTCCCGCTTCCTGGCCGTGCTGATGAAGGAATTCATCCAGATGCGGCGCGACCGCGTCACCTTTGCCATGATGATCGGCCTGCCCATCGTGCAGCTGATGCTGTTCGGCTTTGCCATCAATGCCGATCCGCGCAACCTGCCGACGCTGGTGGAGCTCAACGATGACGGGCCAATCGTGCGGTCGGTGCTGGCCGGGATGGAGACCTCGGGCTATTTCGACTTTCGCGGCGTGGTGCATGGCCCTGACGCCGGCGAAGATGCCCTGCGACAGGGGACGGCCAATTTCGTCGTGGTCATCCCCGCCGATTTCGAACGCGATGTGGTGCGGGGCCTGCGGCCGGACATTCTGGTGGCGGCGGATGCGGCGGACCCGTCGGCGGTGGGCGGGGCGGCGGCGGCGCTGAGCGGGATCGTGGCCGGGGCGATGGCGCAGACGCTGACCGGGCCGCTGGCGGCGGCGGGGCCCTCCCCTGCCCCGTTCGGCGTCATCGTGCACCGGGCCTATAATCCAGAGGGGCGGACCTCAACCAATATCGTGCCGGGCCTCCTGGCCATCATCCTCTCCATGACTATGGTGATGATCACGGCCGTCGCCATCGTCAAGGAACGCGAGCGCGGCACGATGGAGATGCTGATCGCCACGCCGGTGCGGCCATTCGAGGTCATGCTGGGCAAGATCCTGCCCTATGTGCTGGTGGGCTATGTGCAGACCGCGGTGTTCCTGGTGGCGGCGTTCGTCGTGTTCGGCGTGCCGTTCGAGGGCACGTTCACGGCCTTCTTTATCGGCTTCAACCTGTTCATCCTGGGCAATCTGGCGCTGGGCTTCCTGATCTCGACCCTGGCGCGCAACCAGATGCAGGCGATGCAGCTGAGCTTTTTCACCATCCTGCCGTCGATCCTGCTGTCGGGCTTCATGTTCCCGTTTGCCGGCATGCCGGGCTGGGCGCAGGGCCTGGGCATGGCGGTGCCCGCGACGCATTTCATCGCCCTGGTGCGCATGGTGATGCTGAAGGGGGCCGATAGCGGCGATCTGGGCGCGAAATTCACCGCGCTCGGGGTGATCGTGCTCGTCATCTCGCTGGCGGCGATGCTGCGGTACCGGCAGACGCTGGATTAGGTGGGGGATCGCAGAAGAACCCCACCTATCCTCCCCCTGAAGAAGGGGGAGGGACCGATCCAGTTTGTGGCGCGATCCAGCCAAAGCCACCGAGAGATCCCTCCCCCTTGTTCAGGGGGAGGTTAGGTGGGGTGTCTAGCCGGCGACGCGTTCGATCTCTGCGCCGCAGCGGCTCAGCTTGTCTTCGAGACGCTCGAAACCGCGATCGAGGTGATAGATGCGGTTGACGATGGTCTCGCCCTTGGCGGCAAGGCCGGCAATGACCAGCGACACCGAGGCGCGCAGGTCGGTGGCCATGACCTGGGCACCCTTGAGCTGGGGCTTGCCGCGCACGGTGGCCATCTGGCCATCGACCGTGATGTCGGCGCCGAAGCGGACCAGTTCGGCCACATGCATGTAGCGGTTTTCGAAGATGGTCTCGCGGATATGGCTGGTGCCAGAGCTCATGGTCATCAGGGCCATGAACTGGGCCTGCAGATCGGTGGGGAAGCCGGGGAACGGATCGGTCTCGACGTCGACAGACTGAATGCCATTGCCATTGCGATGGACGCGCAGGCCACGGGGCTCGACAGTGAGGTCGACACCGGTCATGGCCAGGATATCGAGGGCGGACTGCAGATGCTCGGGCCGCGCGCCCTTGAGCAGCACATTGCCCCCGGTCATGGCGGCCGCCATGGCAAAGGTGCCGGTCTCGATGCGGTCGGGAATGACGTCGACCGTGGCGCCATGCAGGCGCTCCACACCCTCGATGGTGAGGGTGCGCGTGCCGATGCCGGAAATCTTTGCGCCCATTGCTACGAGGCATTCGGCGACATTGGTGATTTCGGGTTCCTGGGCCGCGTTTTCGAGCACCGTGGTGCCGCGGGCCAGGCTTGCCGCCATCAGCAGCGTGTGGGTGGCGCCGACCGAAACCTTGGGGAACCTGATATGGGCGCCGACGAGGCCACCCTTGGGGGCCTTGGCGACGACATAGCCATCATCGATATCAATCTCGGCGCCCAGTTCCTTGAGGCCATAGAGGAAGAGATCGACCGGGCGGGTGCCGATGGCGCAGCCGCCGGGCAGCGAGACGCGGGCCTCATGGCAGCGGGCCAGCAGCGGGCCGATGACCCAGAAGCTGGCGCGCATCTTGGACACCAGCTCATAAGGCGCGGTGGTGTCGACAATATCGGCGGCCAGGAAGGTCATGCGCTGGCCCACGCCCTCCTCCTCGCCGCGGCGGCGGCCATGCACGGCAATGTCGACGCCGTGGTTTTCGAGGATGCGCTCGAGCTGCTTGACGTCGGCGAGGCGCGGCACATTCTGCAGCACCAGCGGCTCATCGGTGAGCAGGGAGGCGATCATCAGCGGCAGGGCGGCATTCTTGGCGCCCGAAATCGGGATCTCGCCGTTGAGTTCATTGCCGCCGATCAAACGGATACGGTCCATAGTCTTGTCCTATATGGCGGGCGTAACGCCCTTGCTACCTGGGAATGGAGGTAGGCCAAGTCCTAGTTGCCACGTAAGCCAGACTCGCCGTTCTCAGAAATGGCTGGAGACCCTGGGGAGGCCGCCAGTAGTACAGTATCATCGCCTGAAACTGGTTTACGGTTTATTGACCGTATCGGTTCCAGGGGCTGGCTGGGGCTCAGGGGCCTGACGCTCCGAATCGGCGCGTGCCTTGGCCTGACCCTTCCGGCGCTTGAGGTTCTCGCGGAGCTTTGCGGCCAATCTTTGCTCACGCAGCGCAGCTTGTTCGGTTTTGCTCATGGTGCGAGAAGAATCGTGTTTGCCTCCAAGCCGGTGATAGGCGTTTTTTAGCCTTGCGTCGAGCCAGACCCTATGGCAGTAGAGCCCCCGTCGCGCCGGGCATCCCGGCCGCGCACGAAAACATAGCGGACGCGCTCCCCCAGCCTAGAAGTGGTTTGCCACTTTCTTGCCGAGCGCTCCAGATGCTGCCGTAGCTCAGTGGTAGAGCACCCCCTTGGTAAGGGGGAGGCCGACAGTTCAATCCTGTCCGGCAGCACCATTCCATCTCTTTGATGGCATTAAACAATTTGGATTTTCTGGACTTTTCGAGGTCGCCTTTGGTACTCAAGGGTGGTTCTCATGGTCTTGTCTATGCCTTCCCCATACAAGCATCCCAGCACTGGCGTTTACTGGCTCAAGCAGCGCGTCCCAGCTCGACTGTTGGCTGTTGCCAAAGGCAAATCGGTCACCGTCACGGTGGATGGAATGCCCTGCACAGTGAAACTGGGCGACTACATCAAGGTATCGCTGCGTACCAAGACCATTGCAGAGGCCAAGCAACGGGCCAATGAAGCTGAGGCTGAATTCAACCGCATCTGGCTAAGTTTTGAGAACGGTCCCGTAAAACTTACCCTTAAGCAGATCACCGCTCTGGCCGGGGAGATGTACCACGCTATCTCGGCGGCATTGGAAGACGACCCCGGAGAAGCCGCCCTATGGGCACAGAGAAGGCGCGAGCGGGCAGAAGTGGGCGCAAAGCTCAAGGTATCGCCAGCAGCAGCCCTAATGATCAGACCACCCTCTCTAGAGGCGCGCCTTGGCTCGTGGGTCGACGGGGCGCTGAAGCAACATCACTTGACGGTAACTCCCGAGACCTACCAGCGGCTACTGGTGGAGTTTGACCGGGCAGTTGGCGATGTAGCCACCTTGTTAGAACGCCGCAGCAGGGGCGACTACTCCCCAGACGCTGTCGCACAGCGGTTTCCGCCAGTGGAGATTGAGCAACGGGTAGCCGCGCCAAAGGCAGCAAAGGCGGTCGGTGGCGACGACCCCACCACGCTGACGGGATTGCTTGCGCACAAGCAACGAACTCAGTCCAAGAAGGATGACACTTTCGATAAGTACCGCGGATGTTTGAAAAACTTTATCGCCTTCGTTGGACACGAGGAGGTCGGGCGCATCACGAAGGATGACGTACGGCGGTGGCGAGATGCGTTGATCAAGCGGGGTTTGGCCAAGAAGACAATAAATGACCAGTACCTCACTAGCCTTAAGGTCGCCTTGAACCACGGAGTGAAGGAATTTGACCTTCCCACAAACGTGGCGGCAAACATACGGGACGAAAGAGACGCCCCTGCCCCTACCGGCTCGAAGGGATACAGTGCTGAGCAGGCCAAAACCATTCTTCAGGCTACGTTCCGAGGTTCTTCAAAGAACCTCGAAATCCCTTACCAACGAGCCCTTTTCTGGGTGCCTTGGATTTGCGCCTACACCGGACTACGGGTGACCGAGGTTACGCAGTTTCGCGGCAGACACCTACGTGAAGAGAACGGCATTCCATATCTGCTGATCACACCTGACGACGGCAGTACGAAGGGGAAAAATGCTTGGACAACCGGCATCCACGCTCACCTCATCGAACTAGGCTTGCTGGACATGTTCAGGGCAATTGGCGATGGCCCCGCATTTTACACCCCCTATCCTGAGGGAACGGACCTGAAATCTTTGTCTAACCACAGGGCAAAGAGCGCAGGCGACAAGATCGCCGATTGGGTTACAGACGAGTTAGGCATTGCTGCGCCAGGCGACAGGCCGAGCCATGCTTGGCGTCACGCATTCACTACGCTGAGCCGTACTTACAAAATGGACAAGGAGGCCCGCGATTACATGTTGGGGAGCCGGTCCCAGACAGATGCGCGTGAAGGCTATGGCGACTGGTCACCCGAAGTTGTGGATGCCGAAATCAACAAGCTGCCTCGCTTTGACGTGGAAGCCAGCGACTGGAGGCCGTCGCTTGAGTTGGTCCCCCCAAGGCCGCTGAAAAGCGATTTGCCGCCTCGTCGGCCTCTGAGAGTGCGAAAGTTACGAGCGAAGAGCGCTTAGGCGGCGCGCTTTGATCAAATAACCACCTGCTGGCCTTCGGAGGTTTGTGGGGCTAAGTCGCCGGCCTCACGATTACCCCCACCATAAGGAACAATTACCACCACCATAGGCCGGGAGGCCGTGGGGAGACCAGAGAGGGAGAATGACCATGACCACCATGACCATCCATCCTCCTCAGTCCCCTCGGAGAGAACCCCAAGAGCCATGAAGCTGAAGTGCAACTGAAATGGCTCGAGCAGGAAGTGGTGTCTCTTGGTTGTCCCCCGTGGCCATCACAACCCTCTTGACTACACCTCGGAGTGCCTCCTTGGGCGGTGCTGAGAGGACCGGGATGTTTCTGGGAAAAAATCTGAGGGGTCAAATAGAATAACGGTTCCTGGCCCTTCCCCCCGGTGGGGGGCATCAGCGCCCGGTGATGTCGGTCGTCTATGACCTGGCACAATTTAGAAGTCTCGAGACACTCTAACCAGCTCAGCCCGTACGCTCCCATCATACCGTGCGGGGAAGACGTGAGAGAAGATGTGGAGAGCACATATGCCGGTCTGCACCGCGCTGCGGAGAATGCCGTCCAACAGTGGTCCGTCCCCACTGAGCAGCGAGTACTGCAGCTCTCCACCACCCCTCAGTGACCCGGCCACCATGTTCGTAAGCACAGCCTGTTCATTGGGGTGGGCACCGAAGTCAATTGCCCGTTCATAAAGCTGACCATAGTCGCTCGCTACTTTTGGGTCTTTGGCTTTAATCGCCGCCCGGACCAAACCTTGCTTGAAGAGATCTCTAACCTCCTGAGCGGCTGATTTGGTCTCGCTTCGCCTCAGCCAGACCTCTGCTAGCTTCTCATCTCCATGCACATACATGGCGTAGGCAGCGCTCTCTAGGCAGGAGCGCATTACCGCAAAGGCATCAGTTGGGGATGCCAGTCCTAGCGTCACCATCGACCTGTACGCGCTGAAGCAGCGCATGAAGAGCAAGGCGGGGACCAATTCCTTCATGCGAGATAGGCTGAGCCCTCGCTGCACCTTCAGAAATATTTGGTCCACCTCATCTAGGCGCCTGCAGATGATGTTCTTGTTGGCGAAGGTGGCTAGGGCGTTGCTCCAGCTGTCCTCAATGAAACTGAATAACTCAGCCTCTTCCCAACCAGGGGGTCTGCCCTTGTTCAGATTGTTGACCATAACGCGCTCCCCCCTAGCGTTGTCTCCGAAGTGCCCGTCCGCGGCAATCCAAGTAGGATTTTACAGGCACAACGACCGTTGACGTTTGATAATTCGCTTAATATGGTCGGGCTCATCGAGGGATTGAGCCATGAAGAAGTACGTAATCTACACTCGTGTTAGCACGGACGAGCAGGGCAAGAGCGGTCTGGGTCTTGCGGCTCAAGAGCGCGACATCGAGCTGTTCCTGACCAGTTTCTCCAAGATGCCCTACGAGGTCATCGGCAGATTTCAGGACGTGCTATCGGGTCGCTCCGATGATCGCCCACAGCTTACTCGGGCGCTGAAGCTGGCGCGATCTACTGGTGCCGAGCTGCTGGTTGCCAAGCTCGACCGCCTGAGCCGCAAGGTGTCGTTTATAGCTGCTTTGATGGATGACAAGGCTGTCAGGCTCCGGGTGGCCTCAATGCCCTTCGCTGACAAGTTCCAACTGCATATCTACGCGGCGCTGGCGGAACAGGAGCGAACCTTCATCTCAGAACGGACTAAGGCAGCACTGAAGGTGGCCAAGGCCAACGGCAAGCATCTTGGTGGCCTCAGGGACAAGACCATGAAGAGGAACGCTGCCGTGCAGGCGAAGGCCAACAGTGAAGCAGAGAAGGTGATGAAGGTAATCGGGCCGTTACGTCAGTCGGGGGCAACCCTCGCCAGCATCGCTGCCACGCTGAACGAGACGGGCATCCCGACCTCAAGGGGGGGGACTTGGACACCTACCCAGGTTTCGCGGGTGTTGGAGCGGGCTGCTTGAGGCGGGTATATAAGGCATTTTCGTCGGAGGGCATACGGCGGGTGCCGGAGAAATTGTGTTGCGGCGCATATGTCCAGACGCTGCCCCTCACTCCAGCGGTGGCTCGGGAACTTCTATGAAAACGCCCCTGCTATCCATCTCTACAGTAATCCCGTGGAGCAAAAGGCCGTCAGATGCCCGCGGGACGTATAAGCTGACGCGGGCTGCCACTCTGATTTCGCGTCCGCCCTCGTTCACAGGCCAAGTCAGCACCCATGCTTTTGACCATGCGGGAACGGTTTCTGAGCCTACACGCTGACGAAGCAGGCCGATAAAGGCGTCAATGTTATCTCGCGGTAACCCCATGGCTGAGAACCAACCATGCAATTGGGCAGGCTGATGGACCTGATACTCCCATTCAGTCCAAATGCCTCCGCCCTCCACGTAGTCGATTGAGCTAACTTTCGCCATCGACGGGGCGTTGGTGGCCGCGCTGATCTCAGGGGTTGCGACCACTTCAGGCGCTGGGACTGCTTGCACTGGCGCGGAGGCGTCCGCGACTGCTCTCCGATTTATTCCCAGGCTCTGAGCGTCATCACTTGTGTAAATCTTCATGGATTGAGGAGGAGTGCGGAGCATTTCCAGAAGTACGCGATCTGGCACTCCGAAGGTGGATAGATTGTCCAGTATGTCCGCGACAGCCACCTGCGTAGAGTAGTCGTCTGGAATGGTTCCGGAAACTTGGTGAACCCCTAGTTCCCCAAGAACTACCCGCTCGTCGCCCGCGAAGAAGATGAAAGCGCAAGCCGAATAGCAGCCATCTGCTTCAGGTACATACGTCTTGAAGCCAAGGAGGGCCACCTCCTGAGCTATCAATAGGGCTGCTGTTACGTCTCCACCATTACTGGCCAGCGCCAGAGTTTCAACGGTTGGGTATTCTCGCATGAGACGGCGGAAGTCCAGAGGTGCGTTCTGGTCGATCGTCCCCACCAAAACCGCTGTGGTTGGGTTTACGGTATCAATCAGAAAAGGGCCGAAGTTCTCAACCTCCGCCAAGGCAGTAGACGCGGATAACAGCAAAGCGGCTGATGTGACCAATGACTTTCGGACGAGCATAACGGTTCTCCACGGACGTCAGCGTACCATAAAGCAGGAGCAAGGCTCTCTTCATAAGCCAACCGCCAGCTGGTCCTGTCCTGTCCTGTTTCGAGGGGCGGGACTTGGACTAAGTGTCGAGGGTGCTTGGACCGAGCTGGTTGTGACGAACGAAAATAGATGTCTAGGCTTCTCTTGGCGGGCGGGGACAGCAGCCACAATAATATGTTTTTCTTGTCCGCTCATTGATCGTAGATCAATGGCCTGCGGGGAGATTACGCCCGTAACCTCTCCACAGAAACTGTTGCCCTCTGCAGGCAAGCGGTGTCACTGTGTCGGTCTTCTAGGGGCGCGCGACCGGTGAGTGAGGAGCATCCAATGCTCCCGTTCGACCCTATCCAAGTTGGCGAAAAGGCTGGCAGAGGAGGCGCCTGAGGGCTTTGCGACAGTCTAGGCTGAGGGGGTTCCGGGTTGTTCTGTGAGCGTTCTGAGTGGGGCTGTCTATTGTTTTTCGTCGTGAATGGGAGGCGCGGACTTGTCGGATGAGGGTGAAGCAACGTTCGTGTCTGGGGCCCGCCTGGACCACCTCTACACCTATCACTTCAAGAATGGTGAGGGGAAATACTTCAACATCCTCACCACGGAAGAGGGAGACACCGCACTGGAGTATGAGGAGCCGGACCACATCCGAAACCGCCTCAAACTCACCCTCACCTTCATCAAACAGAGTTCGAGGATAAAAGAGGTCACCCTGAAGCGTTTTAAGTTCCACAAGAATGAGGGCTGGGTGGAGCAACCTCACGGCCCTGGGGAACCCTTTAAACTCACTCACTTCTCCTTTGAAAAGCTGGCCCAGCTCCTTGCGATGCTCTCCGAATTGGATTTGGCCAACATTAATGAGCGCCGGGTTCAGCTCATGGAAGGGCAAGGCGCGGGCATCAGCGCGGAGGTCGGCAAGACCCTTCGTACCCTTCTCATCCAGCCTGATGGTCAGAGGATTGTGGAGGAGCTGGTCAAGAGCGGCCTTATCACGTCCCATGACATCGTCAACCTTGGCTACCGAAAGCAGCAGCTCGCACTCTTCGAGAGGCTGCTACGCTCGCCTAGCGCAGTTGAGGACTACGCCCGATCCAACGAGGTGCGGTTGGACCAGCCCGAAAAAGCTTGGCAGCACTTCTTCAAGCAGAACGAATGGATTTTCGGCTATGGCCTAGACTACCGCTTCCTTGGCATTCTCCAGGATGAGGCGGAAGTTGGGACGCCGGACCTCAGCGGAGCTAATTCCCCCACCACAGACTTCCTTGCTGCGAGCAAACACTTCACAATGCTAGTGGAGTTGAAACTCCCGGGCACCATATTGTTCAGCTCTAGGCGGAACAGGTCTGGAGCGTGGAAGCTGTCCACCGACCTCTATGATGCGGTGTCCCAAATCCTGGAACAGAAGGCGAGTTGGCAGGTGCGTAGCGCGATGTCAGCAGTGACCCGCGATGGCAATCACATCCATCAATTGACGGCTGACCCCAAGGCGCTGTTGATCATCGGTGACGACGCGGCGTTTAAGGCGACTACCGAGCGGGAGACGCAGCTCAAACTGCGAACCTTCGAGCTGTTCCGCAGAGACACGCGCAACGTAGAAATTGTGACATTCTCAGAGCTTTACGAGCGAGCCAGCTTTATCGTGGCGAAAGCCGATGCACAGTGATCAAGGGCTATCAGGAACGCCTTGGCCGTAGGTCGCAAGCCCACGGCGATTGCAAAGCACTCCAACGTGGCTCGATCTGCCGTCTACCGAGTGATGGGTGAAGAGCGGTCGTAGCATTTGGGAGCGGGCTATGAACCGATCCTTATAAGGAAGGTGTCTATTGTTTCTATCGCGGGAGGCGCTCTGAGACGCCCAACCACTGATAGCTACACCGGCCTTGTCCTTAAAGAAGCTTTGTCCCTATGCAATACGCCTTCAATATCGGCCAGCCGCACAAATTCCCCCAGCAGCGCAGTTGGAAAAATGCTGTGACCGCCCCCGAGGGAGCCTGTGGCCATCTGAACTAGTCCTGTACGGAGGCATGCGGTGCCGTAAGCGTCAGACGTCTTGGTGTCCATTCCCTCCGATGCTTCCAGCGCCTCTTGCGCTATAGCCCATGCGCCGAGCTTGTTCACACCGGGGCCTTTAAAGACGGTCCACTCCCGAAATAGCGTGGCAAGCACTATGATTTCTTCCCGCCGCAGGCTGGCGATTAGGTCGGCCCATCGCAAAAACTGGTCAGCATAGAGGTCGCCCCCCCGCGCCTGCCCTGACGCGGTAGCAGCCATCAGCCGTAAGTTGAGCCTCGCGGTCCCCTCAACTGCTGACCGCATGTACCGAAAGGTGACCGCCGCCACATCTTCTGCAGGCACATCATCAAGTGTTCTTGTCCCTCTCGAAAGCTCATCGGTCAAAATGTCCCTCGCGGCAGCGACACGCTGACTAAGAAGGTTTCGCCAAGCCACACTCCCAACAGCTCCTGTGGTTCCAGCAATCGGCAGGCCGTACGAGCTCATCACGTCTACGAAGACGGCATTGATTATGTCGAAAACCACTTGAACCCTTTACAATCGGAGAAGCCGATGGCCTCTTGTTGAATGTCGTCTTTGGGGCCACCACACTGAACTAAATCGCGGAAAATCTATAGAACGACCAGGTAATGTTTTATGCCTTGCTGGCATCGCATCTGTATAAAAATGCGCAGCCAAACCAATTGAGGGTACATTTGTGGTTCATATTCTCTCTGGCCAGCGAAGGTCCGAGTTTCTTTCGGGTAGCTGTATCGCTCGGTTTGAAATGTGCATGACGGACGATTTGAGCAAACCCACGCTCTACATCAAATCAAACATAATAGATCTATATTTTGTGTCGGAGAGTAGCTCAGCTTCGTTAGACCTTATCCCAACTGAAAGTGGGAATATTGTTTATGTGATTGGAATTGACGAAAAGGCGGACTTTCCATTTTATCTGTTCTCTGCTGTTGAGATAATGAGCGAAAAGACTGCGTTGTCGCTGGTTCTTTCGGGGGCAGAGTTCGACATTATCCTCTTCAATGATTATGCTTTGGAAATTGCGCGGACCACCGGACGATACAATGGCAAGGGCGAGGCGGGCGAACTGCTAACAAGCTTTGTGCCTCAGGGCCCTGACTATGCCGGGACTTCATTAGACGAAATCACACAAGCCGTATCTAAGTTCAGCGATGATCGGACCACCGGCTTCTCACCAAACGTCATCTTTTCGGAATTCCAGAGTGACGCGCGATCTAGTGTGATTTCGGGTCTTGGCAATGTGATGCATGTGGCGGGCTTTAGCGGTGCTACGGAAGTGCATGAGATGCTTCCACAGATTGTTGGCGATCATACATTGCTGCACTTTGTGCATTCGCCGGAAGTCGCGATATCCGAGAGTAACAAACGAGAGTTCGCTGATGCCATTATTGTTGGAGATGGCGCAGCACTATCCATCCAAGCGAAGTGCTTCGACTTCGACGGGGAGGTGCCTCCAACCAGCCGAGCGAACGCCGAGAAGCGTATGAGGAAGAATGTAACAAAAGCAATTTCTCAAACAAGGGGCTCCTCAAGGATGGTCCGAGAGGGTAGGGCGTTGTTCGCGAAAGAAGTGCCACTCAAGATATCCAATGACGCCGCATTCATGTTTTGCATCTTTGTCCCATGTCTTGATCTGATCTATGGAGAGTTGAACGACGAATTGGCTGAATTAGGTGAGCAGCTGAGTTTGTATGGGCAGCACCTTGTGGTTCTTGATCCCATGCAGTTTTTAAGGACGCTGCAGGCCGCTGGCCCCGTCTCTGAGAGTCTAGGAACCACCCCAGAAGAGACGTTCTTTCATCTTCTTGGACGGAATAGCCAACAGGCGGCATCAGAGAGAAATTACACCCGTCCCATCCTATACCGTTGGTGAATTCGTATAGTATAGTTCAAATTCTTCCACTATAGAAGTAGTGGCGCGAAAACCGGGGAATACATGAAGGTCGATCTACCGAGCTGGTCTGTACGCAATCCACTGGGAACTATAGCGCTGTTTATCAGCTTGATCTATGGCGTTTGCGCCCTTCTACTTGGCGCTTCTATCAGTTCCCTAGAACCGCAAAATCAGACCATTCTAGTTCTCTTCATCGCGCTGTTCCCGGTTTTGATTCTGGGGGTATTCGCGTGGCTTGTATCAGTTCATCACAAGAAGCTTTACGGCCCAGGTGACTATCGCACAGACGAGAGCTTCCTACAGGCGGCCCAGTCAAGCTCGCCAGAGCAAGTCGGTAGCAAGCTCCAAGAAGAAATTGCCGTTGAAATGGATGGCGCTCTGGTTGAGCTTCCGCCAGGAGGCCAGCCGGAAATCAACGACCCGGCTGTCGTAGAGCCGTCGGGAGCTGCGCCCAGCCCCTCCCCGGCCGAAGAAAAATCGCCAAGTGTCGAAGTCCGGCGAACAAATGCTGACTTGGTTAGGCGGGCATACTTCGCGGAGAGCCTTGCGCTTCAGGAGTTGCAGCGGAAGTACGATGCAACAATCAAGCGGAATGTAAGCTTCTCAACACCTTCAGGATCACTGCGGTTAGACGGCATTATCTCTACTCAGAGTGGCGAGCTAGGGGTCGAAATCACTCTGTTGCGGTCAGGCATGTCAATCAATGCCAGACTACGCAAGACCGCAGATTACATTCGCCGGGTGCAAACCTTGCTTCCCTCGATGCGTATGCTTGTCGTCTTGATGACTGATGATGAAGGTCTCAGCTCGGATCGCGCATTGTTTGCCGCACGTACGGCTATGGGCGAGCTGTCAAACGTGGAATTCGTTGTCTTCGACCTGTTCGATCTAAGCCGGAAGTACGGACTTACGCTTGACGTTCAGAGTGAGACCGGATCGACGCAGAATGGTTGACCATCGCTACAACGGTTTCAGGTGCGCTCACTAAGTAGGCGCAGTGGCCAACTCAAGTCCAAGGGAGGTTGTTGACGCAGGTACTCGCTATTGGTACTCAGACTGCATCTAGCGGCCTCTGAAGCCCCAGGAAATCTGGCGTTTATGCTGGTCGATGGCAGAGTTCAATCCTGTCCGGCAGCACCAGTTTTCTTCATTGATTTCCAGAACGGTGTGATTGCAAGCGCGCGTGATGCACGCGGTGTGTCTGCTGGTCGTTTCCGGAACCCTTCCAGGTGTGTTCGACCTTGCCCCTGAGCGGATCAGCCGCCGAAGGCCAAGGGCACGTCGAAGGTCCAGTTGGAACGGTTGGCCTGGGGCGGGATGGGCGGGAATGGTGCGGCGCGGGTGACGGTGGTGAGGCCGGCCTGGTCGACGGCCGCATTGCCAGAGGATCGGCCGATGCTGATGCCCGAGACCTGGCCATTGGCCAGCACGGTGAACCGCACCACGACCTCGCCCCGGGAGCTGCTATTGCTGCGCAGCGCGCGACGCAGCCGGCCCAGCACTTCGCTGGGATAGCGGGCAACTTCGGCATCGCCGCCATTGCCGGCGCCGGCCTGCTGTGCGGCGCCGCCTGCCGCAGCTATCGCATCAGCATTGCTGGCGCCGCCATTGCCGGACTGGCTGGGCTGCGGTGCGGGGACGCGTGGCTTGGGCTGGGCCGGTGCCGGGGCGGGGCTGGAATGGGTTGGCTGGCTCGGCCGTTGGAAGCTGAGTGTTTTCGGCACCGGTGCGGTCTTGAGGTCCGCGCTGCTGACCGGCGCAAGGGTCGGGGCGGGCGTTGCTGCGACTGCCTGGCTTGTCTGGGCGCTGAGGGCGGTTGAGCTCAGTTCGGCGAGCTCAACGGTCGGGTTAGCCATGAGGGGCTCAGGCGCGTCAGGTTCGACGGGATCGACCGGGCCCGGTTCGACGGGGTCACTCCGCAGGGGCTGCTGGGCGGCCGGCTGCACGGGCGCAACCGTCTCCGGTTCGAGCGATTCGATCGGTGCTGCGCGTGCGGCAGATCCGGAGGAGACCAGATTGACCGTTGAATGGCTTTGTACCAGTTCGGTGGCATTGGCCGAGACGTTCGAGAGGGTGACGATGCTGACGCTCACCGCCTCCGCGGCAGGCGCGTCGTCCGGCTCGGACCAGGCAAAGCCGATGAGCGCCAGGCCGATTACGGCGGCATGCACCAGCGCCGAGCCAGGGAGAGCCCACTGCATTACTCGGCCTGCTTGCGTTCGGTGATCAGCCCGATCTGGCCGTAGCCGGCCGCGGAGAGCGCGCCCATGACCTCCATGATGGCGCCATAGGCGGCTGTCGCGTCGCCGCGCACATAGAGCCGCTCATCGGTTCCGTCGACGGCCAGGGCCGCGACGGCCGGTACGAGCGTTAGGAGTGTCACCGGTTCGCTGTCGATGGAAATGGCGCCGTCCGGCGTCACCGTCACGGTGATGGGCTTGCGCTCCAGCGGCATGGCCTGCGCCTGGGTCTGCGGCAGGTCGACCGGCACGCCCATGGTCATGAGCGGCGCGGCAACCATGAACACAACGAGCAGGACCAGCATCACGTCCACCATCGGCGTCACGTTGATGTCGCTGATCGCCGCATTGCGGGCACGGCCGCGCCGCCTGCCGCCCTTGGCTCCGCCCGCCGACATGCCCATCAAAGGGTTTTCCCGGCGTCCAGCTGCCGCGACAGCAGCGCCACGAGCCTGTCCGCGAAGGCTTCCAGCCGCCCGATCAGCTCGCCGGCATCGGCATTGAGCTTGTTGTAGGCGATCACCGCGGGAATGGCCGCCAGAAGACCCAGCGCCGTGGCCAGCAGGGCCTCGGCAATGCCGGGCGCCACCACGGCGAGGCTGGTATTTTCGGCAGAGGCAATGGCGGTGAAGGCATTCATGATGCCCCAGACGGTGCCGAACAGGCCGACAAAGGGTCCGGCGCTGCCGATGGTGGCGAGGAAGGCCAGCCGCTTTTCCAGTTCGGCGCTTTGCTCGGTGACCGCCAGGTCGAGCGCGATCTCGAGCCGGCTCTGCAGGCCACCTGCCGTTGCCGCGTGCTGGGCATGGCTCTTGTCCCATTCTTCCATCGCGGCGAGGAAGACTGCCGAAAGGCCGCTGGCATCCTTACCCGCATAGTCGCTGCGCAGCTCGGCAAGCGGCCGACCGGAGGCGAAGGCGCGGTCGAAGGCGGCCATGTCGCGGCGGGCCCTGGCATAGGTCGAGATGCGGTTGGCGATGATGGCCCAGCACCAGACCGAGGCCAGCAGCAGCCCCAGCATGACCGACTTGACCACCCAGTCCGCCTGCATGAAGAGGGCGATCATGGAGAAGCTGTGTTCCTGGACCGCCATGCTAGACTCCGAAATCGACGTCGAGACGTGTGCTGGTCTCAAGCGCGTCAAGACAGATGGTGGGCGGGGTGATGGCGCCCTCGCAGGCGGTAATGTCATTGACCAGCAGGCGGCCGAGGCCGTCGCATTGCAGGCCGGCGAGCTCGAACTGCAGCACCTTGGTCTTGTCCGCGCTCAGGTCCTTGAAATCGAGGGTGACGATGCGATCGATGGTCCCGGCTGCATCGAACAAGGCCAGCTCAACGGCGGCGCGATCCAGCTGGCCGCCCAGGCGGTTGGTGGCGAGGAAGGTCACCCGGCATCCTGCCTCGGCAGGCTGGAGGGCATTGAGTTCGAGCACCAGGGACGCGGGGGCAGAGGCCGGCGCCTGGGCAAGAGCGGGTGAACAGAGCAGGAGCGCCAGGGTCGCGGCGAAGGGGCGTAGGGGCATCAGGCAACCTTGATGTTGAGATCGGACGCATGCCTGCGGCCGACGGATTGGGGCAGGACAAATGGCCGGCCGGCCGGCGGCGCCACGCCGACGCGCAGGGGACAGTCGAACACTTCGGAGATCAGCTGGTCTGTCAGCACTGTGCCGGGCGCGCCGAACCCCGCCACGCGCCCGTCGCGCAGGGCCAGGATGGTATCGGCATACATCGCCGCCAGGTTGAGATCGTGCAGGATGGCGATGACCCCGCCGCCGGCATCGGCATAGCGGCGGGCGACATCCATGATCATCAGCTGGTGCTTGACGTCGAGGCTGGACACCGGCTCGTCGAGAAAGAGGTAGCGCGGCACGCCATCGAGCACCGGGATCCACACCTGGCAGAGCACGCGGGCCAGTTGCACGCGCTGCTGTTCGCCGCCCGAGATCTCGCCATAATAGCGCCCGCCAAAGCCGGCGAGGTCAACCGCGGCCAGGGCCATGTCGGGCAGTTGCCGGACCATGCCAAGCGGCAGGCCGGACCGTCCGGCCGTCAACCCCAGCGCAACGACTTCGCGCACGGTGAAGGGGAATGGCAGACTGCTGGCCTGGGGCAAGACTGCCCGCCATGTCGCGGCCTGCACCGGACTGATCGAAGCCAGGTCGTGGCCATTGAGGCTGACCGTTCCGTCATAGGCATAGTCCCGGCAGAGCGCCTTCATCAGCGTCGACTTGCCCGAGCCATTGGGCCCGATGACCGCCGTCACGGCACCTGGCGGCGCTGAAAAGGAGACGTCGTGCAGGATCTGGCGATGGCCCAGGCTGACGGAAAGCGCATGCACATCAATCATGACGTCACCAGGCGAAGGCCGCGCGCTTGCGCAGCAGGATCCAGAGGAAGAAGGGTCCGCCGAAAGCGGCGGTGATGATGCCGATCGGCAGCTCGGCCGGGGCAACGATCAGCCGGCTCACCGCGTCGGCCAGCAGCAGGAAGGACGCTCCCAGGAGGGCCGTGGCCGGCAGCAGGTAGCGATGGTCGGGGCCGATCACCAGACGCAGCAGGTGCGGCACGACGATGCCGACAAAGCCAATGCCGCCGCTCACCGCCACCGATGCGCCGGTCGCGCCGGCAACGGCCAGGATGGTGAGAAGCTTGAAGCGTTGCACCGGTACGCCAAGGTGGGCCGCTGTGGCTTCGCCCAGCGTCAGCGCATTGAGCCCCTTGCTGAGGAAAGCCGCGGCGATGAGCGAGATGGTGATGATGGGACCCGAGGCCGCGATCTTGGTCCAGTTGGCGCCCGAGAGCGAGCCCAGACCCCAGAACGTCAGGTCGCGCAACTGGCTGTCGGTGGCGACATAGACCAGGACGCCGGTGATCGCGCCGGCCAGTGCGGCGATGGCGATGCCGGCCAGCAGCATGGTGGCAATCGCGGTTTGCCCGCTGCGGGTGGCGACGCGATAGAGGATGAAGGTGGTCGCAAGGCCGCCGAGGAAGGAGGCGATCTGCAGGGCGTAAATGCCCAGGAAGGCGGTGAGCGGGGCGAGCATGGTGGTGCCCAGCACGATGATGCTGACCGCGCCCAGCCCGGCGCCCGCCGAAACGCCAACCAGACCCGGATCGGCCAGCGGATTGCGGAACAGGCCCTGCATGAGCAGGCCCGAAACCGCCAAAGCCGCGCCGACCATGGCCCCGAGCACCATGCGCGGCAAGCGGATATTGTAGATGACGGCGTGATCGCGCAGCACCTGCTCGGCGTGGTCCGGCACAAGGCCGAACCATCCGCCGATAATGGTCCAGGCCGAGGCGCCGGAAGCGCCGGTGGTCATGGACAGGAGCATCATCGCCAGCAGCAGGATGGCAAGAAGGAGGATGGCGACGCGGCCAAGCGCGCTGCGGTCGCCATCAGGGCGATCCGCTGTCAGGCTGGTCCGGGACATGGTCATTGCATTCGCCATCCCAGGCTCCTTACGGCGCGCCGTAGAGGAGGTTGAACAGCTCGCCTGCCGCAGCGGCCGTGCGCGGACCGAAGCCGAGCAGATAGCCGCCATCGAGGCGATGGAAGGCCCCGTTCTTGCCGGCCGGCGTGAGCGCAATAGCGGGGTTGGCCTTGAGTTCGGCGTCGCTGGCGGCGTGGTCGCCGCCGCGGTCCATCATCAGGATGACGTCGGGCGCGGCGTCGATAATCGCTTCCTCGGTCAGCGCCTTGTAGCCGGAATATTCGTCGATGGCGTTGACCCCGCCGGCCAGCGCGATGATGCCATCGGCGGCCGTATCGCTGCCCGACGCCTGGATCTTGCCGCCCTCGGCCGACAGGATGAAGAGGATGCGCTTGGGTTCGGTCACCGTCTGCCGGCGCGCGGCAAGGTCAGAAAATTGCTGCTCGGTGTCCTGGGCAAGGGCCTCGGCCTTGTCGTCGGCACCCAGCGCCTGGCCGACCGCGCGGATCTTGAGCAGGACGCCGTCTGCCGAATAGCTCTCCGGCACGGTCTGATATTCAACGCCAGCCTGGCTCAGCACGTCGAGTGCTTCGGGCGGGCCACTGCCCTCGATCACCAGCAGGGCGGACGGGCTGACGGACAAGACGCCTTCGGGCGCCAGCTGGCGCATATAGCCGACATCGGGAAGGGCAAGGGCCGCCTCGGGATAGAGGGCCGTCTGGTCGCGGGCAACCAGCCTGCCCTCTTCGCCAAGGGCGAAGATGATCTCGGTGAGGGAGCCGCCGATGGAGACAAGGCGCGAGGTATCGGCAAATTCATGCAGTTCCTGGGCTGCGACATTGGGCAGGCCAAGGCCGAGAGCCAGGACAGCGGCGCCGATGAAGCGGAAAGACGAAAGGGTGTTCATGTCAGGCCTCATGCGGCGTTGGACTGGTTATGCAGGGGCAATTGCTCGACGGCAGTGCGCCAGCCGGCGCGCTCGTCGGAGCCTTCCTGGCGTTTGCCGAAGAACTGGATGATCAGCTCGCGATTGCCGTCATAGACCTCCACCGAGGTGACGTGCCCGTCGCTGGTCGGCTTGCGCACGGCCCAGACCGAGGCGATGTGATCTAGCCGCAGATGGAGGTGGAAGGTGTCGTCCATCACGTTGAGCCAGGGGCCCATCGGCTTGATGTTGGTGACCGGACCGGCATGGATCTGGATGCAGCCGTGATTGCCGACAAAGGCCATGATCGGCAGGTCAGTCCCCGCGACGGCGGCGAACATCTGTTCCACGGCCTTGGCGTCGAGCTGCCAGGCCAGGTCCTCGCCGACCATCTCGATCGCGGTGAGGCGATGCAGATTGAGCTTCCTGAGCATGCCGAAGAACTGATGCGTATCCGTCAGGGCCTGCCAGCGCTCGCGCAATGCAGCGACGCCGGCCGGCTCGCCCGGTTCGGCAACGGGTGGCTGGGGCGTCACAGTGATGGCGTCGACCTGCTCGGGATGGCGCAGATTGGTGACCAGCACCGACCAGGCCTCAAGATTGGTGGCGGGGCGGGCATGCACCTTGTGCACCGCATGGCCCTGGGCGTCGAAGAACTGCAGCGAGCGCCGCACCGCACCATCCTCGCCGGGCTTTTCCACGGCAAAGCCAAAGGCCCATTTTGAGGGGAAGATGCGCAGGTCGACCTGCTCGCCCAGCACCATCGATGCCATGGGGCCGATCACCACCTTCTCATAGGGGCCGATCTTTTCGTGCACCGCACTCTCGTTGCGGGTCAGCGCCATCACTTCGCCAACCGCCGTCAGACCATTGAGCAAGATGTCGAGATCGGGCTTGAGCCGGATGGCGCTGCGCCCGACTTCGGCGGCGACCAGTTCGCCCTCGGAAATGGCATGGATACGGGCGAAATCCCGCTCGCGCATTTCGGGATGCAGAGCCCGCAGGCTTCGGATTTCGGCAGGAGTCTTGGCAGCGTTGACGGTCAATTTCGAACCTATTTGGTCAGGATGAGCTTGTCTTGGCGGGTGATTCTGAGGCGGTACTGCACGCCGTTGTGCCGGATGAAAACCTCGCTCTGGCCATCGAACAGTTCGTCGCTGCCGATGGTTCTGGGCTGGCCATTCTCGCGATCGCCAGCTGGCGGCTCTGCGGCGGCTTGCATAAATAGTCCTTTTATATCAATTGCGTAGCGCCATTCCGGATCACAGCCGGGCGACACCATAAAACTTGACTTTCTTAGCCATGTTATTTACTCGACGCAATAGGTGATCGAAAGAGTCATATTAAAAGACGCGATCACGGCAAGCCAGCTCCCCGCCAGCCAGCCTTCAAGAAACCGACAACTGGAGTTTGACATGGGGCTGGTACGATCGCGTGCCGCGGCACTGCTGTGCGGCGTGGCGCTGGGGATGATTGGTGTGCAGGGGGCTGCCGCGCAATCGAATGCGAATTTGACCAATGTGACGCTGCTGGAGCGTCTGGTAATCGGGGCCGGTGCCGCCAAGGTGGCGCTCAATACGCCACAGGCCGTGACCGTGGTCGACCAGGCGGACATTGACCAGAAGCAGGCCAGTTCAACGGGCGAGATCTTCGAGGATACTCCCGGCGTCACCATGATCGGCTCCGAGCGCACGCTCGGCGAGTCGTTCAATATCCGCGGCATCGGCTCGGCCGAAACCTCGGGCGACGAAGCGCGCATCATCATCACGGTCGATGGCGCCAAGAAATTCTACGAGCAGTACCGCATGGGTTCATTCTTCTCGGACCCCGAACTCTACAAACAGGTTGAAGTCCTGCGCGGTCCGGCATCCTCGACGCTGTACGGCTCGGGGGCCTTTGGCGGCGTCATCAACTTCACCACCAAGGATGCCTCCGACTTCATCCAGGACGGGCAGACGGGTGCCCTGCGGGTCAAGGGGAGCTACAGCTCCAATGGCAATGGGGCGCTGGTCTCGGCCATTCTGGCGCATCGTATCAACGAGACATTCGAAGTGCTTGCGACCGGCAATTTCCGCCGCTCGGCCCTGCAGGATCTGGCTGCCGGCGGCACCCTGCCCGGCTCGGAATTTGCGGCATGGTCGGGCCTTGTCAAAGGCACCATGCATCTGGATGCCGAGCAGGTGGTTCGCCTGTCCTACCAGCGCTGGAATACCGACCAGGACAAGCAGGACTATGCCCAGACAGGCACGATTCCGCTGAACAATCCGCAGAATTTCGGCCAGATCGACCGCGCCGTGGACGATCAGACCGTCGTGCTGAGCTATGAGAACCCGGCTTCGGATAACGAGATGCTCGACCTCAAGGTCCAGCTCTCCTATTCCGACACCAGCGTGCAGCAGCGCAACCCGACCAGCCCGTTCCTGGGCAGCATCGGCGCCGCCGATTACGGCTACCAGACCGTGCAGCTCAACGCGGCCAATACCTCTGAATTCTCGGGCGACAACTGGGTCAACTACCTGACCTATGGCGTGCAGGCGAGCAACCAGAACCGCGTTGCGGCGCCGGTCGGCGGCGGCGTTATCACCACCCACCCGGAAGGCACATCCACCAATGTCGGCGGGTTCGCGCAGAGCGAGCATACGATCGACGAGCGGTTCACGGTCATTGCCGGCGCGCGCGTCGACTATTCCTATCTCAACCCGAGCCAGTCACTGGCCACCACGACGCCGAATGGGCAGGCAGCCTTCTCGCCCAAGCTCGCCGCGCTCTACAAGTTCAACGACAATTTCAACGTCTTTGGCTCCGTGGCGCATACCGAGCGCCTGCCGACGCTGGACGAAATGTTCCAGTATTCGGGGACCCGCTCGGCCAACCTGAGCCTGCGGAAGGAAGCCTCGGACAATTACGAAGTTGGGTTCGGCCTGCAGAGCTATGACCTGCTCACCGCCGGTGATCGCGCCGGGTTCAAGGCCACGGGCTTCTACAACAACATCACCGACGGCATCCGCTCGAACCCGGTCACGGCCAATGCGCCCTATTTCGTCAATATCGCGGGCATGCGGCTTTGGGGGCTGGAACTCGAGGGCTCCTATGAGTCCGACCATGTGTTCGGGCGTCTCGCCTATACGCTGACACGCGGCGAATATAGCCAGACCTTCCTGGGTGCGGGCGGGTCGGCCGCCACCAATGCCAGCAATACGCGCCTGGCTGGCGATCCCCTCGACTCCCTGCCGCAGGACAAGGTCGTCCTGACCCTGGGAGGCCGCCTGCCCGAGCATGACTTCGAATATGGCACCAAGGTCACCCTGGCGGCCAACCCGATCGTCGCTGCGGCCACGGTTCCCGCCACGCCCATGCCGGGCGGCTGGGCCTCGGTCGACGTCTTTGCCAGCTGGAAGCCGCAGTCCGGCGCGTTCAAGGGGACCGAGGCGCAGTTCTCCATCGAGAACATTTTCAACGCCGACTACCGCGAGAACCTCTCGATGGACCGCTCGAAGGGCCGCACCTTCAAGCTGACCCTGGCCAAGCAGTTCGACTACTAGGAGCAAACCTGCCGGCAGCCCCACGGGCTGCCGGCCCGTATGGTGTCGTCATCGGCGGCACGGAGGACCAGCACTCGGCACGACACACCTATCCCGGAAGACGCGCGACGCCTGAGGCAATCTGGAAGGGGTAGGAATGGGTGGTCTTGTCCCAGATGATGGGTTTGCCGGTGGCCTTGTGCCGCGCGAAGATAGCCGCGGCGCGCAGGGTGGCGAAGAAGTTCAACAGGTTCGACACGATCATGCGAGGCCCGGCCATGAGCCCCTGCCAGATGCCGTAAATCCGGGTGGTGAAGAGGGTGCGTTGCACCAGCCGGTTGCCGAGCAGAATGAGATTTACCCAGAGCAGCGTGCGGTACAGGTCGGACCCGAGCAGGGCATAGGGCGGCCGCTCGGCCTGGGGCAGGAACTGGAAGAGGCCATGGCCGACAAGCAGGCTGAACATGGCAAAATAGGCCAGGATCGCGGCGGGAGCAGTGATCAGCCCCTTGCGATCGCGCAGGAAGAAGTATTTGGCGCCGAGATTTCCCTCCCAGCCGTGCTGCGTCCAGCCCTGGAAGGCGATGCCCAATAGCCAGCGCGCCCGCTGCCGATAGGCCGCGCGGAAATCCTCGGGGAAGAACTCGCGGGTGGCGACCGGCATGCTGCGCCGGGTGATTTCGGGCATGCCGTCCGGCCCCACTGCCTCGACGACCAGGGATATGGGGAGGCGCACGAAGATTTCCCGCATGCCCATCTTGGCCAGCCGGAAGGCGATGTCGTAATCCTCGGTCAGGCTGGTGGTGGAAAAGACTTCGCCGGCCCGCTCCTGGCGCAGGGCGTCAATGGCGCGATGGGAAAAGCAGGCGGAGACGCCGGCGCAGGGCACCACGCCGGTCATGCTTTCGCGCACGACCAGGTCCTTGGAGTGCCATTCTGCGAACTCGTCCATATAGGTGCCGGCCACGAGCTCGTGCAAGCCGCGCGGGAACGAAAAGACCGGCAACTGGATCAGGTCCATGCGGTCGAGCAGGTAGTTGAAAAGCTTGAGCTCGTAGGGGTGGATCACGTCCTCGCTGTCATGCAGCGCGATGCCGAGAAAGGGCGTTCCGATCCGGCGTTCATGGGCGAGGATGTCGGCCAGTACCACGTTGAGGCAATCGGCCTTGCTGGTGGGCCCATCGCGCGGCACGACCGACATCGAGACATTGGGGAAGCGCGCCATCGCCGAACGGACTTCGGCAATGGTCTCGGCATCGTTGCGGTAGACACCGACGAAGAAGTGGTAGTTCGAATAGCGGATCAGCGTGTTGGAGGTGGTGAGCATGGCCAGGATGACCTCGCTCTCCTTCCAGGCCGGCACCATGATGGCGATGGGGCGCTCCAGCTTGGCATCGAGCGTTTCGGCCTTGAGGCGCGGAAAGCGCGCGTGGATCCAGAACCAGCGGTAGAAGCTCCTCAGCCAATACCAGAGGTCGATCAACAGGTCGTCGAGGCTGGTGAGCAGGATCAGCACCGTGAGCCCCACCGCCAGCATTTCGACGACGCCCTGATACGTGGCCAGGGCCAGCAGCAGATCGGTCATCTGGAGGCCTGGTCATCGAAAAAGCGCTTGAGCAGCGCCCGCGCCAGCACCACCAGGGCGATCACCATCATCCCGACCAGGCTCCAGAACACGCCGTCTATGCGCAGCACATCGACAAGGCCGCGCGAGACATCGCGGGCGCGCTGGAGAATGGAGGGACCGCTATCGGTGGGCGAATCCTGCCAGATGACGCCTTCCGGACCGACGAGCGCTGCGCCGCCATTGCCCAGGAAAATGCCCGCCGGATCCGGCAAGGGCTGGCCTTCGAGCACGCGGATATCGAGCCGCTGCCGGTCGGCGTTGGCGAGGAGGCTGGCCAGGGGCTGGTCGGTCGACAGCGTCAGCTCAGGCTGGCCCATGGGCAGGACGAGGCCGTCGACGCCTGCAGCAGCGATGGAGAGGACCGGGCCGGTTGGCGTGGCCGCTTCGCCAAACGCCACGTCGACGGGGGCCGCGCCGACGCCGAGTCCGCTCAGCACACGCGACGCCAGGGTCAGGTAGGCAAGCCCGCCCTCATCGCTTGCCGCCTCGGGCAGAACCAGTGTGCCACCCTGGCGCAATGCTCCGGCCACGACGGCAAAGCCACCGCTGGCGCGACCGTCATAGTCGATGCCGGTGCCGGCCAGCAGTTGCACGGCCTGGCCGGGATTGGGGCCGGGGCAATAGCCCTCGGCCTGGGCCCGATCCACCGTCACATCCAGCCGGTTGGACAGCCGCAGCAGTTCGCCCGGCAGCGTGGCGGTCAGGGTATTTTCCCCGATCTTTGCCCGGCTCGCCGTGATCAGCTGGCCATTGAGATAAAGGGTGATCACCGGATTGGCGTCGGACCAGTCCGGGGCCACCGTCAGGCGAAGCCGGACCTGGCTGGCACGGCGGCCAGTGCCGTCGAGCATGGGAAAATCGAGACCCAGCGCACCGGTCTGCACGACGCGCAGCGGCCCTGGCAGGGTGGGAAAGGCCCAGAAGCCATCGGCGCCGGCGCTGGGCGGAGCGACCGCGCTGGTCGCCTGCAGCGCCTCGCCGGACAAGGCCGCAGGCACAGCCTGCCAAAGCCGGGCGAAAGCAACGATATCGGCATTTTCCGGCACGAGGATGCGCAGCCGGCCAGGCTCGTGTGCAAGCCGGATCGCCCCGTCAGCGCTCGGCGCCGTCAGGGACAGGCCCACCGTGGCGTCGGACGCCTCGGTGAAGCTGGCGCGATAGCCCCCGCTGGCGAGCAGGGCCCCGAGTTTCAGCACCGCCGCGCTTGCGTCCGGCGTCAGCGGCGAAGCCACCTCAACCTCCGCCAGCCCGGGCAGCAGCGCCAGCGCATCGCGCAGGGTGGTGACCGCTGCAAGATCGATGTCATAGGCAATGGTGGTTTCCGGCAGGACCTGCAGCGTGTCGGCCGGATCGAAATGGTCGGCGCAGAATTCGGCATGGGCAATCAGATCGGCCCGAAAGCGCAGGTCGAGCGCCGGCGCCTGAAATGATCCGCCCTGATTGACCATGGTGTCCAGCTGCAGGATCTGCGCACGCGGATCCTCATCGAGCCGCAGGGCATCGACTGGCTGGCCATTGACCATGATGACGACGCTACCGCGCTGCAGGTTCGGCGCCACCAGCTGTGCCTTCATGCCAATGCGCAGATTGGTGATGGCTGTCCCGGTCGGGAGCGGCAGATAGAGGCTCGACGCCTGGCGCCCGGACAGCAGGAAGCCCTCGGCAAAGCCGCGCTCCGCCAGCGTCGTCTCCACGGTGACGGTCTCGGCGATTGCCGGGCCGACCATGACGAGCAACGCCAGGACAGGCAACAGGGACTTACGCATGGATGTACTCCTGGCGCTACGGGGTAGCGCCTAACGATCTTTTACGGGAACGACGCGCTGGCGGATCGCCGCGACAATTCGTTCTGCCGCTGTTCCGTCCCCATAGGGAAAAACCGGCCTTGCCATAGCCGCATAGGCGACCGGATTTGTGGCAAGTTTCCCGATGGCCTGCAGGATACGGCTCCGGTCCGTGCCCACCAGCTCGACAGCGCCGCTGGCTATGGCCTCGGGCCGCTCGGTAACATCGCGCAATACCAGGACCGGCTTGCCAAGGGCCGGCGCCTCCTCCTGTAGCCCGCCGCTATCGGTGACGACTATCCAGCTGGCCTGCATGGCTGCCACCAGCTGTGGGTAGGCCAGCGGCTGGGTCAAAACGATGCGCTCATGCCCACCAAGCAGCCGATGCGCCAATGCCAGGGTGTTGGGGTTGGGATGGACCGGAAAGTAGAGGCCGATATCGGGATATTGCTCGACAACGGCGCGGAGGGCGGCGAAGGCCTCCTCCATCTGCGAACCAAAGCTCTCGCGGCGATGCGCCGTCACCAGGATGGGGCGCGGCACATCGAGAAAATCGGCCGGAAGCCGAGGCTTCTGCGCCGCGGTGGCGAGCAGGGCATCGATGACCGTATTGCCCGAGAGCAGGATATCGGCATCGGATATGCCCTCGGCCAGCAAGTTCTGCGCTGCTCCCTGCGTCGGCGCGCAGTGAAGGCGGGCGCCAAGCGCCGCCACGCGACGGTTGAATTCCTCGGGAAAGGGAGCGCGCAGGTCGCCCGTGCGCAGCCCGGCCTCCACATGCACGAAGGGCAGCTTCCGATAGAAGGACACGAGGGAGGCCGCCATTACCGTGGTCGTATCGCCCTGGGCGATGACGCAGGCGGGGTCGAGGCCCTCCAGCAGCGCATCGAGGCGATCCATGGCCTGGGACGCGACTTCGAGGATCGAGCCCCGATTGCGGTCGATGGCGATGTGATGGTCCGCCACGAGGCCGAAATCGGCCATGGCCCGGTCAAGCAGTTCGGCATGCTGGCCGATGCTGACGATGAATGGCCTTGCCCAGTCGCTTTCCCCCAGGCGCGCGATCACCGCGGCCATCTTGATGACTTCTGGCCGCGTGCCGACGACGCAGATGCAGATTGCCCTGTCGGTCATCATCGCCCGGCCCTCCGCGCCATGAGGAGGAAGGCCAGCACAATGCCGACGACCATGCCCACCACCGCGCCGGCGGCGCCGCCAAAATAGGCGCCGGCCAGGCTCAGCAGCGTGGTCGCAACAAAACTGGCAAGGAGCGCCAAAATGGCCAGAAGCATGATTGATTGGTCCGTTCGCTTCGCTGTTCGGACATGGATTGGTCGCCAAAACCATCAACCCCAACCGAGCAAACGCCCGGGACGGGGGAAAGTCTTGGGGCAAAACGCCCTGCGATTAACAATGTCTTGCTGGGTCCGCTAAAATGCCGGCTCGCGTTTCAAAGCCGACGAAGCTTTTGCGCGTCATGGTCGCTCCGATCAAGCGAGGCGATCATGGCTGTGGAACACATTTGCGTATCGACGCTGCAGCCGACCGCCGACTCGGCGCCGGTTGTCCTGTGCAAGGGCCGCGTGCTTTCCACGGCCGAAATATTGGGACTTGCCGCCGAGCCACCGCAGGCCCGCCGCGCCCTGCCCCTGGTACTCTCCGCCTGGATCGGCCTGCTGCTGGTCGTTTCCGACCCCCTGGCGGGCATCGCAACGCTGTTTGCCGCACCCTTGCTGCTGGCCTATATCAACCGGCGCCAGCAGGCCTGAACGGCCTGCCCCCTAGCGTTCGGCCGACTGGCGGGTCCGGGCGAGTTCGATCAGGCCGCGAACCTGCTTGGAGAGTTGCGGACCGGTGAGCTGGTCCACGGCATAACCTTCGCCACGCACGACCTTCTTGATTTCGCCAAAGCTGGCGAACCGGCCTGATTTGGCCAGTTCGAATGTGCGTTCAAGGGCGGTCTTATTCTGATCCATCTCGGCTTCCGTCGTCGGGTAATGCTTTGCGGAGAACCCTAGGCGCGGGCTTTCGACTTCCTGACCGGCTTGGCGGACACATCCGGCTTGCGGCCCAGTCCGTTGGACTTGGCGAGTGCGGACCGCGTTGCCGCGTAGTTCGGCGCGACCATCGGGTAGTCCTTGGGCAGGCCCCAACGGGCGCGGTACTCATCGGGCGTCATGCCCAGAACGCTCAAATGCCGTTTCAGCGACTTGAACTTCTTGCCGTCTTCCAGGCAGACAATGTAGTCCGGGGTCACTGACTTCCTGATCGACACGGCCGGGGTCAACTCCTCGACCACGGCGGCGACGCCGTTGGCAGAGAGGGACTGCAGCGCCCGATGCGTATCGGCGATCAGGGCGGGCAGGTCGGCGGGCGAAATGGGGTTGCTGGAGACATAGGCGGAGACGATTTCGGTGACCTGTGCGAGCAGGTCGGCGTCCAGTGCGTCGCGTTCAGCAGGGCTCGTCATTGTCAGGTTTTCCTCTCAGAACTCTTTGGCGGTTCTGTCATGTCTCGGGATCTACTGAATAGCTTGACGCGGCCTGCTTAGCTAGGGCTGCTCCGCAAAAGGAAAGACCGGCGTCCCCGAGGGGGGCGCCGGCTGGCAGTATCACTTGGTGATGAAATGCCGGGGAGCTGACTAGATCCAGTAGGGCGCGACACCGTAGTGGTCGTAGACGCGACGACCGTTCTCTGCCGTCCAGTAATCCTCGTCGTGCTCGTAGTCGTACTTCGGAGCGCCTTCCAGCTGCTCCTTGGTGACGTCGACACGGTAGCCGCCCAGGCTCTCGTCGTAGTTGAGCTTGGACCAGGGCAGCGGGTAGTGGTCTTCACCGATGCCGAGGAAGCCGCCAAAGCTCAGCACGGCATAGGAAACCTTGCCGCTGCGCTTTTCGACCAGAAGGCGTTCGACCGAACCGATATGCTCGCCGCGCGGGTCATAAACCTTGGTGCCTTCGACCTTATCGGAGGCGATGAGGTCGTGGGTTTCCTTGACGTCGGCATCGCGGTTGCGAATGTCATCGTAAGCCATTTCGAACTCCTCTGTGGTTGCGTGTGACAGGTCAACGTGCCCGCGGCGCCTGCGGTTCCGGCTGAAAAAAATGTGATCGGACCGTGGTGCGAGACGGGGGAACGGAACCCCGCGGCTTGGCAAAGCATTGGTTTGTCGGGGGTCACCAGACCCATTGAAGGAGACGCGAGATGATCTTTGACAGCCTCCGCGACCGCATGGGCGGCAATGACAAAATCACTCCCATGGCCATCGCTCACAACAGCCTGTTTACCGCCCGGGAAAAGCTCGACCTGCTGCACCAGCTCAAGTCGGACGTGACTGGGGCGAGCCAGGAAGGCAAGGACCTCGGTTTTGATGCCGAAGAGATCGACCTCGCCATCGCCGAAGTGCGCCAGGGCGTGCAGGATGGCGTGGGCGGGGACACCGTGATCAAGGGAGACTTCTGATGGCTACCGCCCCCAAGCAACCGCAGCCCACCGTGGCCAGCGTGGATCACCTGGTCGACGAAAACGGCTCACGCATCGACGTGCCGGATGGTTCGGCGATCAAGGTGGCAGGCGAGCATGAAGCCACAGTGGCCGCGACGGGACCAACCAATTGGTGGCTCTATGGCGTGCTCGGCCTCGCCATAGTCATCGCACTGCTGTTTCTCATGCAGATGTTCAATGGCGCACCGGGTAGCGATGTCCAACCGGGAACGCCCTCTGCCGAGCCGGTGGTGGAACCGGTGGCTCCGACGTCCTGACAAACAAAGCGCGGCCCTCGAGCCGCGCTTTTCGATTCTGACGACAGCGAGGATCAGCCGTTGATGGGCGCGATCTGGATTTCGACGCGGCGGTTCTGGGCGCGGCCGGCTTCGGTGGCGTTGCTGGCGATGGGGGAGGTCTCACCTTTGCCTTCGATATAGAAGCGGCGCTGGTCGATGCCCTGGTTGGCCAGGATGGTCGCAACCGAAACGGCGCGGCGCTGGCTGAGGCTCAGGTTATAGGCATCGTCGCCCTGGCTGTCGGTGTGGCCATAGACATCGACGATGGACTTGTCGAACTTCTTCAGCACGAGCGCCACCGAGACCAGGGTCTGGTTGAAGGCCGGCTGCACCGTCGACTGGTCGGTGGCGAAGGTGATGTTGGACGGCATGTTGAGGATGATGTTCTGGCCGACGCGGGTGACCGAGACGCCGGTGCCCTGCAACTGGGCGCGCAGTTCGGCTTCCTGCTGGTCCATATAGGAGCCGATGGCCGCGCCGGTGAGGCCGCCGACACCAGCGCCGATCAACGCGCCGACGCGCGGATCGCCACCCACGGCAGCGCCAACCAGGGCACCGGCAACGGCGCCGCCGCCCGTGCCGATCAGCGCACCGCCGGCAGTATTGGAGAGCTGGGACTGGCCCGTATAAGGATTGGTGGTGGTGCAGGCGGTGAGCGCCAGGGTCGCGGCGAGCGCAACCAGAATCTTCGACTTCATTATTATCCCCCTGAAGGATTCGGAAAGTGGCCTGTGGTGACCACTGAATACGGCAGGATGGTGGTGAAGCAAAGAGCCTGAACGCCAGATGAACGTGCCAAGCAACCGATCAGGTACTGGCCCAGCCGCCATCGACGAGGAATTGCTGGGCCGAGATCATGGCGCTGTCTTCAGCGGCCAGGAACAGAGCCATGCGGGCGACGTCGTCGGGATAGACATGGCTGGCGAGCGCCTGGGCGTCGACGATCTGCTGGAGCGTCGTCTCATCGAGCCAGAGCGCCAGCTGGCGCTCGGTCAGGATGGCGCCGGGCACCAGCGAATTGACGCGAATGCCCGACCGGCCCAGTTCACGGGCCATGGCGCGGGTCAGCCCGTGCATCGCCGCCTTGGCGGTCTCGTAGACCGGCAGGGACGGCGTCAGGATCATCCAGCTGATTGAGCCGGTATTGATGATGGAGCCACGCCTGGCCCGGACCATGCCTGGGGCGACGGCCTGGATGGCGAAGAAGGCGTGGCGCAGATTGACCGCCATCCGGTCGTCCCAATAGGCGGGCGTGACCTCGCTCCAGTCATGGCGCTGGTCATGCGCGGCGTTGTTGACCAGCACCAGAGCATCGCCATGTGCCTCGGCAAAGCCGGCAATGGCGGCCTGGTAGGCCTCGATGTCGGTGATATCGCAAGGGGTGAACCGCACGGTGTGGCCGGCAGCGGTCAGTTCCCCGGCGAGCTTATCGCCCGCAGCAACGGCGATGTCGACAAAGCCGACCCTGGCGCCCTGGGCGGCGAAATTGCGCACCAGGCTTTCGCCAATGCCCGAAGCGCCGCCGGAGATGATCACCGGCGTGCCGGCGAGACTGGGATAGCGAGCAAACTCTGTCATGGACCCTCCGTGATGGGTGGTAGCGCAGGCGCGACTGCCCGACAAGCGGGTGGTCCCTGCCCGTGCCGGAGCTGCATTTGCGGCTTCAGGGCGACTGAAGCATTGGCAGAAGGGGCCCGACACTTTAGAATGAGTCTCAAGTTGCCGGGCCTGCGCCTTGCGCCAAAGTGTCCTGGCAGCATGCCGGCGCGCGTCGAATTGACCTATGTCAATGACATGAGCGCCTACCTAGTTATGGCTTGTTGCCGAGCGGTTCGCCCGGGGGCGGCGAGGCAAGAAGGACGTTTCCGATGGATTATCGCGGCATATTCGAAGATGCAGTCGATACGTTGCGCGCGGAAAAGCGCTATCGCGTCTTTGCCGATCTTGAGCGCATTGCAGGGCAATTCCCGCGCGCCATCTATCGCGACGATTCCGACAACCAGCGCGAACTGACCATCTGGTGCTCCAATGACTATCTGGGCATGGGCCAGCACCCCAAGGTGATCGGCGCCATGCAGGAGACGGCCGGCAAGCTCGGCGTCGGCTCGGGCGGCACGCGCAATATTTCAGGCACCAACCGGCCGCTGGTCGAGCTGGAGCGGTCGCTGGCCGACCTGCACCGCAAGGAAGCGGCGCTGGTCTTCACCTCGGGCTTCGTTTCCAACGAGGCGGCCATTGCCACCATTGCGCGCCTGCTGCCCGACTGCATCATCTTCTCGGACCAGCTCAACCACGCCTCCATGATCCAGGGCGTGCGCCAGTCCGGCATGCAGAAGCAGATCTTCCGCCATAACGATGTGGCGCATTTGCGCGAATTGCTGGCGGCCACCGACCGCAAGCGGCCCAAGCTGATCTGCTTTGAATCGGTCTATTCGATGGATGGCGACGTGGCCCCCATCAAGGAAATCTGCGACCTGGCCGAGGAATTCGGCGCGCTGACCTATATCGATGAAGTTCATGCGGTGGGCATGTATGGCCCGCGCGGCGGCGGCATTGCCGAGCGCGACGGCCTGATGGACCGGATCGACATTGTCGAAGGCACGCTGGCCAAGGGCTTTGGGACGATGGGCGGCTATATCGCCGCCAACAAGGCGATCGTGGATGCGGTGCGCTCCTACGCTCCAGAATTCATCTTCACCACCTCCCTGCCCCCGGCGCTTTGCGCGGCGGCCCGCGCCTCGATCGAGCACCTCAAGGACTCGACGCATGAACGCGTGATGCACCAGCGCCAGGCGCGCCTGACGAAGGCGATCCTGGCCGATGCCGGCCTGCCGGTCATGGAGACCGATACCCATATCGTGCCGCTGATCGTAGGCGACGCGCGCCAGTGCAAGGCGGCCAGCGACATGCTGCTCGAAAAGCACAACATCTACATCCAGCCGATCAACTACCCGACCGTGCCCAAGGGCACCGAGCGCCTGCGCATCACGCCGACGCCGCTGCATACCGACGAGATGATCTTTGCACTGCGCCACGCACTGGTCAGCGTCTGGACGAGCCTCGAGCTGCCGCGCGAGGCGGCCGACGCCAAGATCACCGCCAGCAAGCTGACGAGCGGCGATCTGACCCTGCCCACCACCGGGGGTTGATCAAAGTCAAAGTGCGCCGCCCTTTTGGGGCGCATGGTCTGCTGGCAGTGTCAGGAGGCTCCCATGACGATCTTGATCGTTTACGACAGCGTTTTCGGCAATACCGCGACGCTGGCCAAGGCGATGGCCAGCGAACTTGAAACCACCCATAGCGTGCGTCTGGCCGCCGTGGGTACGGCGACCAACGTCAGCCTGGACGGCGTCGACCTGCTGATTGTCGGTTCTCCAACGCGCGGCTTCCGCCCCACCCCCAACATGCAGAACTTCCTCGACGGTTACGCCGATGCCACGTTGGGCCCGCTGGCCGCGGCGGCCTTCGATACGCGCCTTGATCTCGAGACCATCCACCCGGCACCGCTGCGCTGGGTCGTCGAAGTGGGCGGCTATGCCAGCGACGTGCTGCAGCGCATGCTGGCCGCCAAGGGATGTGTACTGGCTGGCGAACCCGCCGGCTTCCTCGTCGGCGGGACCGAAGGTCCGCTCAGGGACGGAGAGGTGGAGCGCGCACGGGCATGGGCGCGCTCGCTGGTCAAGGCCGGCTAGGAAAACCAATGGTTCCGCGTTCGGCTCGGCCTCCCGACATTTCGAGATAGGACAGGCACATGATCGTCAGCTGGCGGCGAATTGCGACCTGCTGGGACGCCGGCAGATTGCGTTCAAAGACGTTTCGGACCGTCCCGAAGATCACCGACAGCAGTGTGACGTTGACCAGATCAAGATTAGCATAGACCGCGTCGGGGGCACTTTTCAGCATGGCGATGGTTGCCGCGTCCATGCGCCTGGCGAAGGCCTCGATCAGGGCTTCGTTGTCGAGTTCGACAGCGGACCGGTAGAGCGCGCGCGTCACGTCGCTGCGCTCGGTCTTGGCCTCCCAATAGGCGGTGACCAGCGCCTCAACCATGGCTTTCGTCGGGGCTCCATGTTGGGCCTGGCAGGCCGCTTCCACGCGCTCAGCCACCAAATCGAGATACCGCTCGTTCAGCGCATAGAGCAGCGCCTGCTTGTGCGGAAAATACTGGTACATGGTGCCCACCGATACGCCGGCGCGCTCGGCCACGCGCGTTGTCGTCAGCCGATGGATCCCCTCCCGCAGCAAAACCTGAATGGTCGCTTCGAAAATCGCCTCGACCGTCGTGGCGGACCGTGCCTGGCGCGGCTTCTTGCGGGCGGTCAGGTGCCTGGGCGGCGTCGCGTCCATATGCGAATCCCGAAAACGAATGATCCTTCATATATTGAAAGCATCAATTCGGCGAATATCCGAGGAAAATCAATGACGGATTTGAAGAAGGTCGCGCTTGTCACCGGGGCAAACAAAGGCATCGGCTTGGAAATTGCCCGCCAATTGGCCGAGGCCGACATTGCGGTGATAATGGGTGCGCGAAACCTGCAACGCGGCCGGCATGCCGCCCGCGATCTGGAACAGGCCGGGCTGGCCGTCGAGGCGATCGAAATCGACCTCACCAATGAGGCGACCATAGCTGCGGCAGTTGAAACGATAGCCGCCAAGTATGGCCGGCTCGACATTCTCGTGAACAATGCCGGGATCGTGGATGCCGAAGATGGTCCGCCTTCCCTTGGCTCAACCGCTGCAGCGCGCAGGCAAATGGAAACCAACTTCCTCGGCACCCTGGCCGTGACGCAGGCCATGCTGCCCTTGCTGCGCCGCTCGACGACGGGTCGCATCGTGAACCTTGCAACTACCTTGGGCTCGCTTGCGATCAATGGCGACCCGACCTCGCCTTACTACGAGGCCCGGCTGATCGGATACAATGCGTCCAAAGCCGCGCTCAACATGCTGACAGTCCAGCTGGCGGCGGAACTCAGGGACACGCCCATCGTCGTGAACTCGGTGGCTCCGGGCTATGTCCAGACCGACCTGACAGGCGGCAACGGCTTCATGACGCCGGCCGAAGGGGCACGCCTTCCGGTCGCCTATGCCCTGCTCGGCCCCGATGCCATTTCCGGCAGCTTTGTCGAGCCGCAGGGCAAGGTCCCCTGGTAGACTTCACCACCATGCGGGTAGAAGCAGCATCTGCCCGCATGGTCCGCTTCAGGCGAACTTGCCGTAACCTCAAAGACGGGATGGCGATCCTGCTCCCGTACAAGTGCCGCCGGAACAGACTGGTGCCAGTTCACGTGCGGCGCAGGGACTAGATGGTCAGGCCGAAGGCAATTGAGGTTCCGCTCGAGCGCGCACTGTCAATCAGCCGCCTGGCTGCTCGATGCCGTCCGGAAGCCCGCTGAAGACCTCGAGGATCACGCCCAATTCGCGCTCAGTGTCGAGGTATTGGACCTCGACCTCACTGAAGGTGCCGCTCAGGATCGGGGTCCTGCCGCGTTTGAGCTGATCATCGACCACCCTATGATAGTCCGGCGTTGCCACCGCGATATGATGCACGCCGCCGACGCCGCCACGACGGCCCAGGAACTGGCCGAAAAGATCGTCGTCCCGGACGGGCTGTATCAGTTCCCACATCACGCTCCCCACCATGGTGACCGCAATCTTGGACTTCCATTCAAGCGGCTGGCCATGCAGGCGAACGTTCTCGGTGTTTTCGGACCCCACCTCCATCACCTGCCACCCGCCGATGCCGTAGATGTCTTCGTAGCTGCGGACGGCCGCCTCCACGTCGGGCACAACGATGCCGATCTGCATGGTCTTATTGAAAGCGGCGGTCTTCTTGCGTGAGGGCATTGGCGGATTCCAGTTCGAGATAACTTGCACAATGCAAGCATGTTTACTTGCGACCTGCAAGCGAAAATGCTAGTGACCCTACATGACTGATGGACCATCACCCCGCCGCTCAACCTGCCCGATCAATGCTGCGCTCGAAGTGCTCGGCGACCGCTGGTCGCTGCTGATTGTGCGCGATATGCTGTTCGGGGGCGCCCGGACCTACAAGGACTTCCTCGCCTCGCAGGAGAGGATTGCCACAAATGTGCTGGCCAACCGCCTGACCAAGCTCCAGGGGGTCGGCATCATCGTCGGCGAGCGCGACCCACAGGACGGCCGCAGCATGCTTTACCGCCTGACGGCCAAAGGGGTGGACCTGGTGCCCGTCCTGATGGAGCTCAGCACATGGGGCACGCGGCATGAGGATGGTCAGCCCCCGAACGGCCTTCTCGACGCCTGGAGAACAGACCGCGAAGGCTTCATGAAGAACATCAGGATTGCGGCCACAGGCAACTGAAACGACCGCGCGCTGCTGTGGGATGGCCGCCTTCAGGCCGGCCCCAAGCGGGTTGAAACACCTGCGGCCCGGCCGTTCCTCACCCGGTCAGCACGATCCGCATCAGGTCCGCCGTATTGCGCGCCCCCAGCTTTCTCCATGACGCGGGCGCGGTGGACTTCGATGGTGCGGGGGGAAATACCGAGTTCGCGGCCGGCTTCCTTGTTGGACTGGCCATTGGTGATCAGCTCGAGCACCTGCCGCTCGCGCGGGGTGAGCTGGGCGAAGCCGCGCACTTCGACGGGACGGCGCCCGCCCTGCACCGGCCGCAGATGGATATCGAGCCGCAGCGCGTCGCGGATCACCGTCAGCAGGTGCTCGGTGTCGATCGGCTTGGTGATGACGTCCGACGCGCCCAGCTTCATGGCGGTGACCGTGGCGGCGACCTGCAGGGTTTCGGCGAGCATGAAAACGGGCGTGCCGGTGCGCATGGCTTTGACGCTGCGCAGCAGCGCCAGACCGCTCTCATCGCCCAAGGCGAGGTTGATGAGGACGACATCGGGCCGTCGCCGTTGCAGATTGACGATGAAATGTTCCGCGTTCAGCGAGAAGGACGTCTGGAAGCCCTCGAGGCGGAACAGCACGCTCAGGGCCTCGCAGGTGGCTGGGTCCCCATCCACGATGTGGATCAGCCGGCCTCGATTGAGAAAGGAATGATAGTAGATCTCGTCGCTCATATTGCCCCCGTCCAGCTGGCAAGTTTCGCTTACGTCGCACCCTTTCGCCTGACGAACCCGCACCCCCTCGCAGTGCTGCCGATGGCAGCCTCGCCAGCGACGCCCCCAGGTGAATCGCCAAGGTAGTTTGCGATAAGTGTTCTTGCCGTCCGATAAGGAATATACGTAGGATGAACTACCTAGGTAATAGGGATATTTACCTAGGTATTCTATGTCAACGGATTTTTATCCTGCGACCCATGCGGCCGCGCGGGCGGTCAGCGCGGGTTGGCGCGCAGGGCGTCGCGGATTTCGGTGAGCAGCACTTCTTCCTTGCTGGGGGCAGGCGTCTGGGCGACGGGTTCCTTGGCGGCCTCGCGCTTGAGCGAGTTGATGCCCTTGACCACCATGAACAGCACGAAGGCGATGATGGTGAACTTGACCACGGCATTGATGAAGAGGCCGACATTGAGCGTGGAGACGCCCGCTTCCTTGGCGGCGGCCACCGAGGGCACAGCCACATTGTCGGGGTTGGACAGGACAACGAACAGGTTCGAGAAGTCCACGCCGCCGATGATCAGGCCGATCAGGGGCATGAAGATATCATCGACGATCGAGGACACGATCGCGCCGAAGGCGGCGCCGATAATCACGCCGATGGCGAGATCGATCATGTTGCCCTTGATGGCGAAGTCCCGAAATTCCTTGAACATTGCGTATCCCTCCAGCTTGGCGCCAGCCCATTGCCCCGACGCATAGAGCAAAAGACTCCCTCAGTCGGCAGACAAATGCAATGGGCCCAGAGTAGGTCTTGCGCAGCTTTCATGGCGGGCCGATAGTCCCGCCGCGCCCAGAGATGCAGGACCGCAGAAAATGCCCGCCCACGAGACCGCGGCTGCCACCAGCCTCAGGCATGCGATCGACTACATTCCGCAAGGCATTGCGGTGTTCGATGCCGCGCTGCGCCTCGTGACCTCGAACAGCCGCTATAACACTCTGCTGGTGCTGCCCGACGAACTGGTGAAGCCGGGCACGCCGCTCTTCGACATCGCACTGTTTCTGGGAGACCGTGGCGACTTTGGCAGCGGCGATGCGGCGCGGCTGGCGATCGAACGAATCAACCTGCTGACAGCTTCGCCGACCACCGTGACGCAGCGGCTGGGCAATGCCGGCCAGACCCTGGAATTCCACTCGAGCCGCCTGCCCAATGGCGGCCTCGTCATCAGCTTTTCCGATGTCACCGCCCGGGTGCGCGCCGAGCGCGAACTGGAGCTGGTGAACCAGTCGCTGGAGGAGCGGGTGGCGGAGCGGACGTCGGCGCTGACCCGGGTCAATGCCGAGCTTGAAAGCGCGCGTGCCAAGGCGGATGCAGCCAATCACGACAAGACGCGGTTCCTCGCGGCCGCCAGCCACGACCTGCTGCAGCCGCTCAATGCGGCGAGGCTCTATACGTCCACGCTGATCGAGCGGGCCAAATCGACCGGACTGGCGGACCTCGCCAATTCCATCGAGGCGTCGCTGACAGCCGTGGAAGACATTATGGGCGCCCTGCTCGATATTTCGCGCATCGACAGCGGCGCGCTCAAGCCTGTGCCGGCGCCGGTGGCGGGGCGGGACATCCTCAAGAAGATCGAGGTGGAATTCGGCCCCATGGCACGCGAGCGCAGCATCTCGCTGCGCATCGTGGCGACCGATGCGACGGTGATGGTGGACCGCTCGCTGGTGGGGCGCATCGTGCAGAACCTGGTCTCCAACGCGATCAAATATACCCAGCCGGGGGGCAAGGTGCTGGTCGGCTTCCGGCGGCGGGGCGGCCGCATGCGGCTCGACGTGATCGACACCGGGATCGGCTTCAACAAGGACCAGCACCGGCTGCTGTTTGCCGAATTTTCGCGGCTGGAACGCGGCGCACGCATGGCGCAGGGGCTGGGGCTGGGGCTTTCCATCGTGCAGCGCCTCGTGACGGCGCTGGGGCTGGTGCTTGAACTCGACAGCAGAGAAGGGCGCGGCTCGCGCTTTTCGCTGTTCCTGCCGGCAACGCGCACCATCAAGGCCGTGCCCGAAGCCAATCCGGCGCCGGCCGAAACCAGCTTCGGCACGCAGGGCCTCAAGATCCTCTGCGTAGACAATGAGGCGGCCATCCTCGAGGCGATGGAGGGGCTGCTGCGCCATTGGGGATGCGATGTGCGCAGCGCGCTCTCGCTCAAGCAGATCGACCGCGAAAGGCTGCTGGAAGGCTGGTATCCGGACCTAGTACTGATGGACTATCACCTCGACCAGACCTCGGGCCTCGATGCCATCGAATGGCTCCGGCACAATGTGGGCGGGCACCTGCCGGCGGCGCTGGTGACGGCGGACCGCAGCCCGGCGGTGCGGGCCCTGGCCGAGGAGCGCGGCATTGCCGTGGTCACCAAGCCGGTCAAGCCGGCGGCACTGCGCGCGGCGATCAGCGGGCTGGCCAACCAGAGCCGCAGCCCAGCCAAGCGCGCCGGCTAGGCCAGGAAACGTCATTTGAACGCGCGGCGATGTCGAATCCGCCCCTTCCCGTTCGATGAGAGTCCGGTACAACCAAAACCGGAGGATCCGACATGAAATATCTCTGCCTCGTCTGCTTCGACAGCACCCTGCCCGACACGCTGCCACCCGGCGAATGGGCGCAACTGGTCAAGGATTCGGCGGAATACGACCTGGAGCTGCAGCGGCGGGGCCATTTCATCACGGCCGAGGCGCTGATGTCGCCCACCAGCGCCACAACGGTGCGGATGCGCCAGGGCAAGATGAGCGCTACCGACGGGCCTTTCGCCGAGCTCAAGGAACAGGTGGCCGGCTTCATCCTGATCGAGGCGGCGGACCTCAACGAGGCCATGCGCATCGGCGCCAATATCCCGCTGGCCCGGATCGGCTGCGTGGAAGTGCGGCCGGTGATGAGCATCCAAGGTTGAACGAAGCGGGTCGGGCCATCGAGGCGGTCTATCGCGCCGAGGCGCCGCGCGTGCTGGCCACGCTCATTCGCCTGCTGGGTGGGTTCGACCGCGCCGAGGAGGCGCTGCACGATGCCTGGCTCGCCGCGCTCGCCAGCTGGCCAGAGCGGGGGATACCAACCAATCCGCGGGCCTGGCTGGTCTCGGCGGGGCGCTTCAAGGCCATTGACCGCATCCGGCGCGACGCCCGTTTCGATCGGGCTGCCGACCAGCTGGCCCAGCAGATCGAACTGGAGGCCCTGCCTGATGACTCGGATGTCCCGGCCATTGCCGATGACCAGCTGCGACTGGTCTTCACCTGCTGCCACCCGGCGCTGTCGCCGGATGCGCAGGTGGCGCTGACGCTGCGCGAGATCTGTGGGCTGACGACCGAGGAGATCGCCGCGGCCTATCTCACCAGCCCGGTGACGATCGCGCAGCGCATCGTGCGGGCCAAGGCCAAGATCCGCGATGCGGGCATCCCCTATGTGGTGCCGGGGCCTGATGAACTTGCCGAGCGCATCGAGGCGGTGCTGCAGGTGATCTATCTCGTCTTCAACGAGGGGTACCTGGCCAGTTCGGGCGCCTGCGCGCTGCGCACCGACCTCTGTGCGGAAGCCATCCGGCTGGCGCGCCTGCTCGGCACGCTGATCGAGGAGCCCGAGGTGACGGGGCTTCTGGCCCTGATGCTGCTGCATGACGCGCGGCGCGCGGCGCGCGTGGTCGGCGGGGAGATCGTGCCGCTCGACGAGCAGGACCGCGCGCTGTGGAACCAGGCCCAGATCGCCGAGGGCCAGGCCCTGGTGCGCCAGGTGCTGGGCGGGCGGTTCAGTCTTTACTCGATCCAGGCGGCGATCGCGGCGGCCCATGGCAGCGCGGGCAGCGACTGGCCGCTGATCGTGACCTTCTATGACATGCTGATGCGGGTCGACCCGTCACCGATCGTCGAACTCAATCGCGCCGTGGCTATTGCCATGCGCGATGGGGCTGAGGCGGGGCTGAAACTGGTGGATGGGCTCGAACCGGCCTTGGGCGACTATCGCCTCTGGCATGCCGCCCGGGCCGACCTGCTGCGCCGTCTGGACCGGACCGCAGAGGCGCGCTCGGCCTATGAGGCGGCCCTGGCGCTGACCACGCAGCCGGCAGAGCAACGGTTCATTGCGCGAAGGCTGCGGGAATTGACCGCCCCGGGCTAGGCCGCTGCAGTGAAAAGGCCGGCCCGGCGCCGTTCCAGCGCCCACCAGTAGATGGCGCCGCGCGCCACGAACCAGCAATGCAGGGCCGCCCACAGACCCCAATTGCCCAGCAAGGGCTGCAGTGCCAGCGCAGCAGCAAGAAACACCACAAGCGACGCGACCATGCCATTGCGCATTGTGGTGTTCAGCGTGGTGCCGATCAGGATGCCGTCATAGACGAAGGCGGGCATGAAGGTGACGGTGCAGAGCGCGGCAATCGGCAGATAGGTCATGGCATAGGCCTGCACCTCGGCATTGGTCGTCATCAGCCCGATGACGAAGGGGCCCGCGGCATACCAGGCCAGCCCCAGCGTCACCGTCAGGATCAGCCCCCAGAAGAAGCTCAGCCCATAGGCCTGGTCGAAGGCCGGCCGCCAGTTGGCGCCCACCGCCTTGCCCGTCAACTGCTCGGCCGCCTGGGCGATGCCATCGAGAAAGAAGGCTACGGTCATCAGCAGGGTGAGCAACACGGCATTGGCCGCAAGAGCCACCTCGCCCATGCGCGAGCCTTGGGCGGCGAACCAGGCATAGGCGCCCATCAGCGCGATGGAGCGGATCATCAGGTCGCGGCTGAGCCCGAACATGCGGCGGAGCGCCGTGGCGTCGCGCAGTTCGCCGGGGGCAATCCTGCCCAGCACGGCCTTGAGCCCGCCATAGTGGCGCAGCAGCAGGGCGAGGCCCACCATGGCGGCGACGATCTGGCCCAGCACGGTGCCGGCCGCGGCGCCGGCCACGCCCCAGCCCAGCAGATAGACGAAGGCGATGCTGGCGGCGATGTTGATGCCGTGCAGCAGAAGCTGCAGCGCCATGCCGGTAGTGGCCGCGGCGCGGCCATAGAACCAGCCCAGCAGGGCATAGTTGATCAGCGAAAACGGCGCCGACCAGATGCGCATGAAGAAATAGTCCGCCAGCGCGGCCGCGGCGCCCGAGCCGGGCGCCAGCAATGTCGTCGCCAGCCAGAGCATGGGCCAGGCCAGGGCGATCATCACCGCGCCAATGCCGACGCCCAGCAGGATGGCCCGGACGACATGCAGCAGGCCATCGCGCGGGTCCCTGGCGCCGACCGACTGGGCGACCAGCCCGGCCGTGCCGATGCGCAGGAAATAGGCCAGCGAGAAGATAATGTCGAAGACCAGCGCGCCCAGCACCAGCCCACCCAGGAGGCCCGCATCGCCGAGCCGGCCGATGACGGTGATATCGACAATGCCCACCAGCGGTTCGGTGATGAAGGCGAGCGAGGCAGGCAGCGCTATCTTCCACACATCGGCATGACGCACGGTGAAAGGATGCTGGGGGCGGGGCTGGGCGGACATGGGGACTCAGGTCGGAGTAGTTACGGGACCCTAATCCAGCCGGCGATCGCGGGGAAAGTGGGAATTCGCCTACGCCCCTTCGGGGCACCTTGTCCCTCAAGGGGAGAAGGAAGAGGCTACCCCGCCACATCCATCTCGATCACCATATCGGCGCGATCCTGCGACTGGGAGACCAGATCGTAATTGGGCAGGTCGTTGCGCTCGATATGGGCGCGGTTGCGCTCTTCGGTGAAGAGCCCCTCCTCCCCATGGCGCCGCAGCAGGCGCACCTTGACGATGTCGCGCGGCACGTCGATGAACACGGCGTAGTCCAGCGCCGCCTTGACCCCGGCCCATGGGCCTTCGGTGAGCAGCAGGTAATTGCCCTCGACGATCAGGATGCGCACCTCGGGCTGCACGGTAAAGGCGTGCTCGACGGTATCCTCGATCTTGCGGGAATAGAGGGGGCCGCTGACCGGCTCCTTCGCCGCCTTGAGGTGATGGAGGAAGCTGAGGAACTCGGCGCCCTCGAAGGTATGCGGGGCGCCCTTGTAGTCGACCTGGCCCATGGCTTCGAGCTTGGCATGCTTCATATGGAAGCCATCCATGGGCACCAGCGCGGCGCTGCCGGGATGGGTGGCGTTGAGCATGGTCACCAGTTCGGCAGCCAGGGTCGATTTTCCGGTGCCCGGGCCACCGGCCAGGCCGATGGCAATCCGGTGCCCCTGCGCATCGCTGACCATGTCCAGAATATGCGGGACGAGCCGCGACAGGGCCTGGGACGGGGTGAGACGAAGGCGTTCGGGCGCCATCAGCGGCTCTTGGAAAGGCGCAGCACTAGCCATACCGGCACGACGATGGCGGCACCGGTGAGGATATAGCCGCCGATATTGCGGAAGAGACCCGCGCCGTCGCGCAGCGCTTCGCGCACCAGGTCGATGGCGCCCCGCACCACGCCCTCCACATTGACGCCGAAGACGCTCATGGAAAAGCCGACCAGCAGCGACACGAAGGCCAGCTTGATCAGGACATTGACCGGATGGCCGCCGAAGAAGCGCTCGACGGGGGAACGCGGCGTCTCGGTCTGGGGTTGATCGCTCATGGCAGGTCGCCCTGTTTGTGGTGGTTGGGGGATCATATAGGGTGGAATGTGATTTGCAGAAGGTGTGAGTTGGCAAGTTTGTGGTCGTTCCGAACCCCCACCCGGCCTCCCCCTGACAGGGGGAGGAGCTGCATCGAGGCATTGGCACGATCAGGTGCGTCGCACCGGACGGGTTCCTCCCCCTGTCAGGGGGAGGTTAGGTGGGGGTGCCGTTGACTACGCCCCTCCCCGCCATCATCACCGACTGGTTTGCCCGCAAGGGCTGGGCGCCGCGGCAGCACCAGCTCGACGTACTGGAGAGCTGGCAGGCGGGCGCCTCGGCGCTGCTGATCGCCCCGACCGGCGCCGGCAAGACGCTGGCGGGGTTCCTGCCGACGCTGACCGACCTGGTGGACGGCAAGTTCGCCGGCCTCCACACCCTCTATATCTCCCCGCTCAAGGCGCTGGCGGTGGACGTGCAGCGCAATCTCAATGCGCCCATCCTGGAGATGGGCCTCAAGATCACGGCCGAGACGCGGACCGGCGATACGCCGGCAAGCAAGCGGGCCCGGCAGCGGGCCAAGCCGCCGCATATCCTTTTGACCACGCCGGAACAGCTCTGCCTTCTCATCAGCCATCCGCATGCCGAGCTGTTCTTCGGCTCGCTCCGCCGCATCGTCCTCGACGAACTGCATGCGCTGGTGACCTCCAAGCGCGGGGAATTGCTGTCCCTGGCCCTGGCGCGGATTGCCCTTCTGGCGCCGGAGGTGCAGATCACGGCGCTGAGTGCCACCGTGGCGCGGCCGGACCTGCTGCGCGACTGGATCGCCCAGCCGGTGCCGAAGCGGGCGACGCATCTGCTCACCGCGTCGGGCGGCGCACCGCCCGTGCTGGCGATCCTCGAGACCGAAGAGCGCCTGCCCTGGGCCGGGCATTCGGCCAATTATGCGCATCGCGAGCTCTACGAGACCATCAAGCGACACAAGACGACGCTGCTCTTCGTCAATACGCGCAGCCAGGCCGAAATGCTGTTCCAGGGGCTGTGGGCGGTCAACGACGACATGCTGCCCATTGCCCTGCATCACGGCTCGCTCTCTGTGGAACAGAGGCGCAAGGTGGAGGGCGCCATGGTGGCGGGCAGTCTCAAGGCCGTGGTCTGCACCTCGACGCTCGACCTGGGTATCGACTGGGGCGATGTGGACCTCGTGGTGCAGGTGGGCGCACCCAAGGGGTCCTCGCGCATGCTGCAGCGCATCGGCCGCGCCAATCACCGGCTCGACGAGCCGTCCAAGGCGCTGCTGGTGCCGTCCAACCGCTTCGAAGTGCTCGAATGCGAGGCGGCGCTGGAGGCCGTGGCGGAAAGCCATCAGGACAGCGAGGATCCGGTCTCGGGCGGCTATGACGTGCTGGCCCAGCATATCCTGGGCATGGCCTGTGCGGCGCCGTTTGCGGCCGACGATCTCTATGACGAGGTTCGCCACGCCTGGCCCTATCGCGACCTGCCCCGGAGCCAGTTCGACCGGGTGCTCGAATTCGTCGCGACCGGCGGCTATGCGCTCAAGGCCTATGAGCGCTATGCGCGGCTCAAGCCAACCGAGGATGGCAAGTGGCGCGTGGCCAATCCGCAGGTGGCGCAACAATACCGGCTCAATATCGGCACCATCATCGAGGAGCCGATGGTACGGGTGCGGCTGATCCGCTCGCGCGGGCTCAAGAAGGGGCAGAGCAACAGCCCGGTGGGCGCCGGCGGCCGGGTGCTGGGCGAGATGGAAGAGTATTTCTTCGGCACGCTGCTGGTGGGCGACACTTTCATGTTCGGCGGCGAGATCGTGGCCTTCGAAGGCATGCGCGACAACGAGGCCTTCGTCTCCCGGGCGCAGGCGACCAATCCCAAGATCCCCTCCTATATGGGTGGCAAGTTTCCGCTATCGACCTATCTGGCCGAGCGGGTGCGCAAGATGCTGGATACGCCGGCCAGCTGGAGCGTTCTGCCCGACCAGGTCAGTGACTGGCTGCGCCTGCAGCGCGATATCTCGGTGCTGCCCGGGCGCGATAGCCTCCTGGTCGAGACCTTTCCCCGCGGCGCGCAGAACTACCTGGTCTGCTATCCATTCGAAGGCCGGCTGGCGCACCAGACGCTGGGCATGCTGCTCACCCGGCGGCTGGAGCGGGCACGAGCCCGGCCGCTCGGCTTCGTGGCCTCCGAATATGCCCTGGCCATCTGGGGCCTGGGTGACCTGTCGGCGCTGATCCGCACCGGGCGGCTATCGCTGGACGAGCTGTTCTCGGAGGACATGCTGGGCGACGATCTTGAAGCCTGGCTCGATGAATCGGCGCTGATGAAGCGCACCTTTCGCAACTGCGCCATCATTGCCGGGCTGATCGAGCGGCGCCATCCGGGCAAGGAAAAGACCGGACGGCAGATCACCATGAGTTCAGACCTGATCTATGACGTGCTCTACCAGCACGAGCCGGACCACATCCTGATCCAGGCGACACGGCGCGATGCGGCGCGGGGCCTCCTCGATATCGAGCGGCTGGGCGACATGCTGCGCCGTATTCGCGGCCATGTGGTGCACAAGCCGCTGTCGCGCATCTCGCCGCTGGCCGTGCCGGTCATGCTCGATATCGGCAGGGAACCCATTTTCGGAGAAGGCCGCGAATCGGCTATGGCTGATGCTGCAGATGAACTGATGCGCGAGGCCATGAGCGGTCCCGCGGGGTAGATCGCTCCGGTAGGCAAAGTTGAGCCAAGTCCTATATCAAGCCGAGATCACGGAGACGCCGATCTTGCGCTTTGCCGGCCAGAATTTCGAACCCCTGCCCTCCGGCGCGCTCTATTGGCACGCCCAGCAGACGCTGCTGGTCGCCGATCTGCACCTGGAAAAGATGAGCAGCTTTGCCCGGCGCGGGCAGATGCTGCCGCCCTATGACACGGGCATGACCCTGGCCCGGCTGGAAGCCGATATCCGCCGGACCGGCGCGCAGCGGCTGGTATCGCTGGGCGACAGCTTCCACCGCGACGAGGGCACGACGACGCTGAGCGAGGTGGATCGGGCGCGGCTCGACAACATGACCGGACTTGCCGAATGGCTCTGGCTTTCGGGCAATCACGACCCGCGGCCCCATGCGCTGGGCGGGCAATGCCTGAGCCAGGTCGAGCTGGGCGGGCTGATGCTGACCCACGAGCCGCAGCGTGGCGTGACGGGTCTCGTGGCGGGACACCTCCACCCGGCGGCGCATATCCATATCGAGGGGCGCTCGACGCGGCGGCCGTGCTTCGTGCATGACAACCGGCTGCTCATCCTGCCGGCCTATGGCGCCTCGACGGGGTCGATCAATATCCTGTCGCCGGCCTTCTTCGGGCTGTTCCACTGGCCGGGGCTGGAAGTGACCATGCTGGGCAAGGACCGCACCTATCCGGTCAGTCCAAAGCGGCTGGTGCGCGGCTAGCGCTTGAAGATCACGCCGCCGAGCCAGCCGGTGAACAGCGCCAGGATGACGCAGACCAGGCCGTAGAGCAGCGGCTGCTGCACGGCCGAGAGCGCCAGGAAGCGCTCGAAGCCGATCTTGCGCACGGCAAAACCCTCGGACTTGCGGGCGATGATTTCGCCATTCTGGAAGACATAGGTCAGGGCCAGATAGGGCCCGGGCGGGGCGTTGCTGGGCAGGGTCAGGCGCGCCGAATAGAAATTGTCGGCAAGGAAGCTGACACCATTCTCCTGCACGCCGAACAGGCCTTCCTCGGTCATCAGACGCACCAGCTGGCGGCCGAAGATGGCGCTCTTCCACCAGTCGCTGCTATTGGCCACCAGGGTATGCGCCTCGGGCAGGATATAATTGGTGGTCAGCGTGGTGATATCGGTGATGTCGGCCAGCCGCCCACTCGAGAGCACATGGAAATAGCTCGGGAAGTTGGAGAACTCGACCTGCCCGGTATTGATCCAGACGCCGAAATTGTTGGTCTTCTGCCGCGCAACGCGGTTCTGGGTCGGCCCCAGCACGACAACGACGACGTGGAATGGCCCGGTGACGAATTTTTCCTCGGCGCCGGCATCGGGGACGATGGAGCCGAAGAAGTTCATCCGCTCGCCGTCAAAGCTCGAGGTGATCTCGATGGTCTCGTTGGAGACCTGCGAGATCAGCCGCGCGCCGTGGGCCGGGACCAGCAAAGTGCAGGCAAGAAGCAAGCAAAGGGCAAGAAATCTCACTGGCTGCCCCCCAACACGGCCATGGTGAAGGGGTCGGCGGGTGTCAGCACCAGCGACAGGCCGAAGCGGATTGCCACGGCCAGAACCAGCAGCGCCAAGAGGCCCCGCAACTGCTCGCCGCGCAGATATTTGCCAGCCGAGGCGCCGAACTGGGCGCCGGCCGTGCCACCCACCATGAGGCAGAAGGCGAGCAGGATATCGACGCTCTGGCTCTGGACGGCATGCAGCACGGTTGTCGCCGCCATCATCGCCACCACCTGCGCCAGCGAGGTGCCGATGACGACATTGCCGGGCACACGCAGCAGATAGACCAGTGCCGGCACCATGATAAAGCCGCCGCCAATACCCAGTAGCGAGCCCACAAAGCCGATGAACAGACCAATGATCAGCACCGGCAGGACGCTGATATAGAGCCGCGACTTCTTGAACCGGACCCGCATGGGCAGGCCGTGAATCCAGTTGTGCTGATTGGGCAGGCGCTCGCGCACCACGATGCCCTTGCGCTGCTTGAGAATGGAGCGGGTGGACTCGATCAGCATCAGCACGCCGACGAAGCCGAGCAGCACGAGAAAGCCAAGGGAAATGACCAGATCGAGCTGGCCGGCATCGCGCAGCAGGGCAAAGGCGGCGACGCCGCCAAAGGCACCGATGACGCCCGACAGCACGAGATAGAGCGCCAGATGCAGGTCGATGGCGCCGCGTCGATAATGCGCAAGGGCGCCGGAGGTGGAGGCGGCCACGACCTGACCGGTGACGGATGCCACGGCCACGGGTGCAGGAACGCCGGAAAAGATCAGCAATGGCGTCAGCAGGAAGCCGCCACCAACGCCGAACAATCCGGACAGAAAGCCGACCGCCCCTCCGATCCCCACGAGAAAGAAGAGGTTCACCGACATTTCAGCGATCGGCAGATAGACCTGCAAGACCGGATCCGTTCAAGAAAACACTTTAGACCGCACGAGCTTACAGGATCGTACGTCAACAATAGGTCAAAGGCTCCCGCCCGAAGGCGGGAACCTTGATAATTGGGCTTTAGGACCGCGCCCCAGCGGTGTCAAACGACAGTTTGGTGTCAGACCGGCTGGCTGCCGAGGACAGCCAGGAGGCGTGGATTGATGGCGCCGCTCTCGGTCATGCCGGTGCTGCGCTCGAAGGCCTTGATGGCTTCGGCCGTCTTGGGACCGGCCAGGCCGTCGGGCACGCCCACATCGAAACCGAGCTTGGTGAGGGCCATCTGCACCTTGGCCACGACATCCTTGGTGGTGATGACCTCACCCGGGTCGAAAGTGGTGGACCATGTGCCCAGCGGGGCGAAATTGGCGGCCAGGTCGAGCGGTTCGGCTTTCCACGCCGCGATTTCATCGGCAATGCGTCCGACGGCCTCGGCGCTCAGCGACTTGGCAATGTCGTCGCGGGCTTCGCTGGCATCGGCATCGCCATTGCGGGCAGCGAGGGAGAACCACTTGTAGGACTGCTCGAAATCCTGCTGCACGCCCAGGCCGCGGGCATAGAGCATGCCGAGGTTGAACTGGCTGTCGGTCATGCCGCGCGCGGCAGCCTGTGCGAACCACTCGGCCGCCGTCTCGAACTCCTGCTCGCCGAGCAGGCCACCGGCATAGAGCGCTGCCAGGTTATGCATGGCCATGCGGTTGCCGGCCTCGGCGCCGCGCTGGTACCAGAGCTTGGCGATCTCGATGTCCTTGTCGACGCCCTGTCCGGCTTCATAGAGATTGCCCAGGCGATACTGGGCCGGCACGAAGCCCTGGGCGGCCGAGCGTTCATACCACTTTGCAGCTTCGACATAGTCCTGGGGGACAGCGCGCCCCTCGGTGAAGATAGCGCCGATTTCGAACTGGGCGCGCGGGTCACCATTGGCGGCTGCCTGGCGCAGCTCCAGCGGGCCGATGGTTTCGGCCGGCATTTCAAAGGTTTCGGCACTGCCCGCCTCGGCGACGGGAATGCTGCCGGTGGTTTCCGGCGCCGTCTCGGTGGGGAGATCGAGCGGCACGGCTTCTGTCGGGGTCGCCGATGTTGCCAGGAGGGTCCGGGGCATTGGCGTCGTGGCGACCGGCTTGGTGAAGCTCATGGCCTCGCCCGGATTGATCGAGCCGGTGGCAGTGCTGTCGATCATGTCGATGACGCGCGGCTCGGGCCGCACGAAGGACACATCGTCGGACGTGGCATCCATGACGGGCTCGACCGGCGCCGGCTGCGGGGCGTCGGTTTCCATGCGCTGGATAACCAGGTTGAGCGCCAGCATGGAGACAGCCACAAGCGTCGCCGCCAGCAGGAGCGGACGGCGATGGCGGGTCAGAAAGCTCTGCTGCGGGGCGGCGGCTTCCTCATTCTCCGGTCCGAAAACCGGCGCCACGGCGGGCGCTTCGGACTTGGCGGGCTTCTTTTCCTTGACCGGCTTGGCCGGTTTTTCCGGCTTGCCCTTGGCGACCGGTGCCGCTGCCGTCTCGTCGGCAGGCGCCACGGCGGGCTGGCTGGGCATGACGCGGGCAAGAGCCCGGCCGATCAGCGAGTTGCTGCCGGCGGCAGCAGGTGCCGAAGCATCCTGGCGCGCGCGCTGGGCCCGGCGTGCGGCAGCAACGAATGTGCTGGTGCCGTTCTGGCTGGGAGGCGCCTCGGGCACTGGCGGCGCGACAGGTGCCGTTGGCACGAAGGGATCAGGCCCGGTCTTGGCAAAGCTCGACTGTGGCGGGGGCGGACGCTCGGCGGTACCCGGATCAAAGACCGGACGCGAGGGCGCCCTGGATTCGACAGCGGCCGGCGTGGCCTGAATACTGGCCTTGGCGTCGAGCGCAGCCCGAACCGGGCCACTGTCCTTGAAGCCGGGATCAATCAGCGGCGCATCATCCACCGGATTGACCGGCATGCGATCGCTCTTGGCCGGGGAGCGTGGTCCGGAGAGAGCCGTCAGCATGGCATCAAACCGGCTGCGCTCTTCGTCGGAGGTTTCTTCGGCTGGTGCCGATGCAGCAATGGCGGCGGTGGAGCGGGCCGGGGCTACCGGGTCGGCAGCGCTATTGCGACCCGCCAAGGCGGCTTCGAGCCGTGTCAGGCGTTCGGCGGTGTCCTTGCCGGCGGTGTTGAACAGGGCGGCCATGCGCTTTTCGAGTGCGCCGAGGCTTTCGTCGCTGATGTCGCCACCGGCCCGCGCTGGCGGGGTCGACTTGGCGACGGCTTTCGACGTCCGCTCGGCCACCATGGCGGCAAGCGCCTCGTAATCCGGTGTCTTGCCGGCCGACTTGATCAGGCCGGTCAGCCGGTCTTCGATGCTCTTGAGGCTATCGGGACCGAACATGGCTACCGGCGCCGGCGCCTTGCGGGTCACCGCATCGCTGGTGCGCTCGGCAACCAGGGTCGCCATGGCTTCCAGATCAGCGGGGTCCGACTGGGTGGAATAGAGCTTGGCCAGGCCGTTGAGCTGGGCGCCGGCCTCATCCATGCGCTGCATGAGCTGCTTGAGCTGGTTCTCGACCTGGACGGTGTCGCCCGGCGCCATGCGGTCGGACAGCGCCTCGATCTGGCTCTCGATGCGCAGGAAGCGCGGCTCCATGCCGGCCATGACCGCATCGCGCAGTGCTGCAATATCCTGCTTGAGGCCGGCCACATCGCCATTGGATGCGTCGAGGCTGCCAATGCGCGACGACAAGGCGTCGACCTTGGCCACCAGCGTATCGGGCGCCGCCTCGCGGTCGCGCATCATCCGGGTAAAGGCCGCCATTTCCGAGGTCAGGCGCTCGAACTCACCCGACGACAGGGTGACGTTCTTTTCGATGGAGTCGATGCGGTCATAGACGTTGCGAACGCTCTTTTCGATGGCGTGCATGGCCGGAGCCAGCCCGTCGCCCTTCCGGGCGTCACGCGAAATCTCGCGCTCCATCTGCTCGGCCTGCAGTTCGGCCAGCTTGCCGACAGTGGTCGACACATCGTCAAGACGCTGGTTGATCGCAGAAAGGTCCACCCTGGAGCCCTCCTCGATCAGGACGGCAAGCGCGCCGATCTGGGACTCCAGCCGCTTGACCTGCCCGGTTTCGCCCACGGCGCCGGCCAGCAGTTCAACCACATGGGTCAGCTGCTCGACCTGGCTGGCAACCTCGTTGACGCTGCCATTGCTGGCGCGCTGGGAGCGCAGTTCTTCTTCGAGATGCCCCAGCCGGCCCGACAGGCCGCTGACCAGGGAGCTCAGCTGGCGGAATTCGGGCATGTCACGCGGGCGGCGGCCGAGCGCGGCGGCCGGCGCCGAGACTTGGCGGGCGCGGATTTCGGCGATGGCGCTGCTCAGCGGGTCCTGTTCATCGTCCAGCGCAGCTTCGTCGCGCTCGCTGAAGCGGTCCACCGCCCGCTTGACGGTGCGCAGCGCCTCGCGGCGACGCACGGCGGGCTCGGGGCCCACGACCTGGTCGCGCAGGTTGCGAACGCGGCGGGTAATGCCGGTCAGTTCCGGTTCGGATTGCTCGACGCGGGAATAGCGCCCCTCGACCTGATCGAGCAGGGCGACGAGTTCACCCCGCAGGGCCTGCCACTCACCCGGCTGCGGCTCGTCGGCCGGGTCGGACATATCCGGGTTTGCGTAGGCGCGGGCCATTGTCAGTCCCTGTCATAAAAGGCGGACCCCTCGCGATTCAACACGAAGGTATGACGGTTACTCTTGGGAAAACATGGTAAAGAACCCGTTAAGTATTGCCGCAATATGCAAGAGCAAAGGGCCCGCTGACCTGATTGTGTGGGCATGAGGCGGTCGAATCGGGGGCTCACGTTCCCGGGACCGCGCCACGAGGAGCCGCACGTCACATGACCCGCCGCCGCATCATCATCGTCGACGATCATCCGCTGTTCCGCGCGGCCCTGCGACAGACACTGGCGGGCGGAGACGCCACGGTGAGCGTCGAGGAAGCAGGCGATCTCGCCAGCCTCAGCGCGGCTCTCGACGCGGACCGGGACTGTGACCTGGTCCTGCTCGATCTCAACATGCCCGGCGTCAGGGGCTTTTCGGGGCTGCTGCTGCTGCGCGCGCAATATCCCGATATCCCGGTGATGATCATCTCGGCCGTCGAGGACAGTACCGTGGTGCGCCGGGCGTTCGAGCTGGGCGCGGCCGGCTACCTTCACAAATCGGTGGGCCCGACGGAAATCCGCCGCGCCATCGAGATGGTGCTTTCCGGAGAGGTCTTCGTGCCCGAGGGCACGACGCTGGGCGGCGACGATGACCATACCGCGCTGATGCGGCGCCTGTCGACGCTGACGCCACAGCAGGTCCGCGTGCTGATGATGCTCAGCGACGGGCTGATGAACAAGCAGATCGCCTATGAGCTCTCGATTTCCGAGGCGACAGTGAAGGCCCATGTCTCGGCCATCCTGCAGAAGCTCGATGTCGACAGCCGCACCCAGGCGGTTATCGCGGCGGCGCGCATCGAGGATGGCCAGTTCGAGGCGCTGTTCTCGACCGGCGCGGAAAAGTCCTAGCCGATCTTGCCGTGTCCCGCGGCCCAGTCGTCGGTGTCCTGGCCCACCAGTTGCGCGATATTGGTCTTGCCCTGGGCGCGTACGGCGGCGACCAGCCCCCGCTTGAGGCGATCGAGCAGGTCGAGCCCGCCGAACACCATGGCCGAATAGAGCTGGATGGCGTTGGCGCCCGCCTGGATCTTGGCCAGCGCCGTTTGCGGTGAGTGGATGCCGCCGACGCCGATGATGGGCAGGGCCCCGACGCGCTGGCGCATCTGCGCTAAGCGCTGCGTTGAAAGGTCGAACAGCGGCTTGCCCGACAGGCCGCCGGTTTCGTCTGCGTTTTCGAGGCCGGCGACCGCATCGCGGGTGATCGTCGTGTTGGAGATGATCAGGCCATCGAGATCGGTGGACAGCACGACAGCGGCAATGGTGTCGAGCGCGGCCTCATCGAGATCGGGCGCGATCTTGAGGAAGACGGGCACCCGCGTCTTGGCCTTGGCGCGGCCGGCCAGGACCTCGCCCAGCAGGCGGCGCAGGGCCTCGTCGGCCTGAAGATTGCGCAGGCCCGGCGTATTGGGCGAGGAGACATTGACCGTCAGATAATCGGCCAGGTCGGCAAAGCGGTTGACCCCCAGCACGTAGTCGGCGACGAAGTCCGAACTGTCCTTGTTGGCACCGATATTGACCCCGAGGGCCGCCGGCACGCGTTGCCCCTTCAGCCGGTCAAAGACGGCGTCATGCCCCTCATTGTTGAAACCCATGCGGTTGATGACGCCCTCTGCCGCAGCGATGCGGAACAGGCGGGGCTTTGGATTGCCGACCTGCGGACGCGGGGTCACGGTGCCGATCTCGACCATGCCGAAGCCCATGAGCGCCAGTGGCCGCGCCACTTCGGCATTCTTGTCAAAGCCGGCAGCCATGCCGATCGGATTGGCAAGCTCCAGGCCGCAGAGCGTGGTCCGCAATTCTGCCCCGTCGGCGTGGGACTGCTCGGGGGCCAGGCCCAGGCGAAGGGCAGCGATGGTCGCGCCATGGGCGGTTTCGGGGTCCATCTTGAGCAGGGCTTCGCGCGTGAGGCCCGACAGCGCCGGGATACGCAGCAGCGGAGAGAGCGCGGAGAAGATCATCGGACGGCCTCGGGCAGGGTACAGGCGCCATCGGCGGCAACGCTGAGCGGCGCCTCCCAGGCGATGGCGGCGATCGGGAGCGGCCCGCCATAGAGGTGGGGAAAGAGCGCACCACCGCGAGACGGCTCCCACACCAGCCGTTCGCCCAGATCGGCACAGCGCACGGCAAGCAGCACCAGTCCATCCTGGCCGGCGAAATGCAGCCGGAGCGTCTCGCGCAGCTGTTCGGCGGTGGAGAAATGCATATAGCCATCGAGTGCGTCGATCGGCATGCCGGCAAACTGCCCGACGCCGCGGGCGGGACCGAAGGCGGCTTCGGTGGCGATCTTGTAGACAAATTGCGGGTTGCTCATGCGCGCGAACCTAATGGCGCCGCGACGGCGCTGCAACAGGCCTTGCGGCAGATATGCACGCAGCAGAAGGCCGGCATTTGCCTAGATGCAGGCGGATGCCAGGAGGGTCGGGCCGAAGGTAACGGCGGTGGCGGCCAGGGCCGCGATGGTGGCCCCGATGCCGATGCGGTCAAACGACGTCGCAGCAGCGCCGCGCCGGCGCAGCAAAGCTAGCTGAACCAGCAGTGCGCCAGCCAGGGCAGCAAGAGACATAACGTAGCCGACCACGAGCGCGGTCCGGTGTGCAGCGGGCGCCCAGCCGAAGTAGCAGCCCAGATACTGCATGGCATAGAGCAGGATGAAGGCCAGCGCCCACAGCGTGAAGCCGGCCAGCAATGGCCACAGGTGGCGGATCATGCGGCGCCGCCCGATCTGGCGAGGAGCACCATCAGGGCCCAGGCCGGCAGCAGTGCCAGCGCGGCATAGTCGGTCCATAGCACCGAGAGGCGCAGGTCCGTCGCCCGGACCGCCGATACAAAGCCCTCGCGCCAGCGCCATGCGGCATGCGCCATGATCAGCATGGCGATGCCGGCGTGGATGGCACAGTAGGCGTAGAGCGCAAAGCGCAAGGCCAGGTTGGCATGCGTGGTGGCATCGCCCAGCAGGACCATGCCGGTCACGCAGGCCAGCGCGGTAAGGCCAGCCAGCGCCGCGCCGCCAAGCAGCCATCGATAGGGAGAGTCGCCCGCCTGATTGAGCCGGCGCGCCCGGCGCGCCAGAACGCTGGCGCCGAAGGCCGTGGCGAGGCCGATGGCCGGGAGCCAGTTGGTCGCCGGTGCCGGGCCGTCCCAGCCTGGGGCGACGACGGCCAGGTAGAGCGCGCCGAACAGGAGCGACGCATAAAGGGTCGCGTCGGCCGCGACGGCGGCCCGCGATGCCCACCAGGTGACATTGTCCTCCACCTCGCCATCGGCGGGCACGGCTTCACCCTGCCCGATGTCGATCGGTCCCATATTGCGCCTTGCGCCGAGCGCGCGCGGCCAGAGCAGGAACAGGGCGATGACCCCGACGGCCGCGGGGGGCACGATCCAATAGATCTTGAACAGCAGGCCGAGAAAGAACACACCCGTGGCCAGCGCGGTCCAGAGCGGCAGGAAGGATCGCTGCGGCAGGATGATGACCTGGTCGGGCATTCCGGTCATCATGTCGACGCCCAGCGTTTCCTGGCGGTCGGCGCGGGCAAAGCCGAGATAACCCTCGCCCGCCGCTAGGGACCGCGCCAGGACATCGGGATCGAGCTGGTCGGCACGCTGGGTGACGGCGGGAAGCGCCGCGAAATTATAATCGGGCGGCGGGGTAGGCATGGCCCATTCCAGGGTGCTGGCGCGCCATGGATTTTGGGCGCCACGGCGGCCAAAGCGGAACTGCATGATGATGTCGACCAGGACCAGGGCAAAGCCCATGGTCATCAGGAAGCCGCCGACCGAGGACAGGAGATTGAGCCAGTCCCAGCCCCAGTTGGAGGGATAGGTGGAAATGCGGCGCGGCATGCCCATCAGCCCCGTCAGGTGCATCAGGAAGAAGGTCAGGTTGAAACCGATGAGGATCAGCCAGAAGGCGGGGATCGAGAGGCGATAGACGCTGGTTCGCCCGGTGAAATGGGGAAGCCAATAATAGAGCGCCGCCAGCATGGGAAAAACGAAGCCCCCTACCAGGACATAGTGCAGATGGGCCACCACGAAGTAGCTGTCATGCGCCTGCGTGTTGAACGGCACCATGGCCAGCATGACGCCGGTCAGCCCGCCGCAGACAAAGACGATGAAGAAGCCGATGACATAGAGCATCGGCACGTCGAACTTCGTCCGGCCGGAGGCGAGCGTGCCGATCCAGGCGAAGATCTGCACGGCAGTGGGTATGGCCACCAGCGCGCTTGCGGCGGAGAAGAAGGCCAGCGCCAGGTGGGGAATGCCCACGGTGAACATGTGATGCACCCAGAGGCCGAAGCTGAGGAAGGCCATGGCCACGATGGCGATGATGATGGCGTTGTAGGCGATCAACGGGCGCCGCGCGAATGTGGGAATGATCGTCGAGAGCACCCCGGCGGCGGGCAGGAAGATGATGTAGACCTCGGGGTGACCGAACAGCCAGAACAGGTGCTGCCAGAGCAGCGGATCGCCGCCGCGCGTCGGGTCGAAATAGGGGAGATCGAAGGCCCGCTCCATTTCGAGCAGGATCGAACCCAGGATCAAGGGCGGGAAGCCGATGAGCATCATGGTGGCGGTAACCAGCATGTACCAGCCGAAGATCGGCATGCGGGTCAGCGACATGCCGGGCGCGCGCATCTTGAGGATGGTGACGATGATCTCGACCGCCGCGGTGATGGCGGAAATCTCGACAAAGGTGATGCCGAGCAGCCAGACATCGGCATTGATGCCGGGCGTATAGGTACCCGACGAGAGGGGCGTATACATGAACCAGCCGGCATTGGGCGCATAGCCCAGCAGCATGGCCACGATCAGGATCATGCCGCCGAAGAGGTAGCACCAGAAGCCGTAGGCCGTCATGCGCGGGAAGGCCAGATCGCGCGCGCCCAGCATCTTGGGCAGCATATAGATGGCGAGGCCCTCGAACATCGGTATGGCAAAGAGGAACATCATCACCGTGCCATGCATGGTGAAGATCTGGTTGTAGAGTTCGGGCCCGATGAAGGCGCTGCCGGATGTGGCCAATTGCGCGCGGATCAGCATGGCCAGCACGCCGCCGATGGTGAAGAACACCAGAGCCAGCATCATGAAGCGCTTGCCCAGGATCGTATGGTTCACGGCGGACAGACGCCCCCAACCGGGGGGCGTTGCCCAGATCCTGGTCAGGGCCTTGTGCAGGGCGACGGGCGAAATTGGATCCTGACTCACTGTACGCCTCCGATGGCGGTGGCGTAGTCGGCGGGGCTGTGGGCCTCGACCACAAAGCCCATGGTTTCGTGCCCTTCTCCGCAATATTCGGCGCAGATGCCCCGGTAGACGCCGGGCTCATCGGCCTGCAGGCGGATGACATTGGTGTGGCCGGGAATGGCGTCGATCTTGCCGCCGAGGCGTGGCACCCAGAAGGCGTGGATGACGTCGGCGGCGGTTACGACGATGTCGACGGGCTCGCCGGCGGGGAGGTGAAGGGTTTCGGTTGTCGGGGCGCCCGGGGTTTCGGGATAGCTGAACTGCCATTGCCAGCGGCTGGCATGGGCTTCGATCCGCATGGGCTGCACGCCGCCCGGCTTGGGCAGCAATTGCTCGCCCAGCAGCAGCGCCGCGATCAGCAAGGCGATCAGGATCGGCACCGGCATGATGAGACCACCGCCGATGATCCAGTGAATCGGCTTGATCGAGGCAATCATGGCCGGGCGCAGAAAGCTCAGGGCCAACAGGGCCATGACCAGGGCGAAGAGGACCAGCGCGCCCCAGAACATCACCCACCACAGGGTGGCAATATCGGCAGCGGCGGGGCCGGCGGGATCGAGCGTCGACAAGGGACTTGCGCAACCTGCGAGCGCCAGCGGCGTTGCTGCCAAAGCAGCAAAACGCAGGATACGGGGGCAGACTTGGCCAAGATGGACACCGAAGAAACCGAAATCGCGGCGGAAGAGGCCCCGCCCGAGGCCACCAGCGACCATCCCAATCCCGGCATCCGCGCCGTTGCGGACCAGGATATCGGCTCGGCCATCGCTGTTGCGGGTCACCCCATTCACGCCATGCTGGTGCATTTCCCCATCGCGCTGGTGATCTGCACGCTGGGTATCGACGGCATATACTGGCTGACCGGCGATCCGTTCTGGTTGCGGGTCGGACTGTGGTCGACGGGCTTCGCCTTTGCCTTTGGCGTGCTCGCCTCGATAGCCGGTACCGCCGAGCTGCTCGCCGTGCCGGGCATAAGGGTGCGCGTGGCGAGCTGGAACCACGCCATCGCCGCCATGACCCTGCTGGCTGTCGCCGGCGCCAACTGGGGCCTGCGGCTCAATTATCCCGATGCCGTGCTGCCGCACGGATTGCTGCTGTCGCTGCTCGCGGCCGTGCTGACGGCGCTGGCGGGTTGGCATGGTGGCAAGCTGGTTTTCGATCACGGGGTGGGCCTCATCATCTCGACCAAGCACTGAAGCCCAGCATTTCGCCGAGGGCGCCGGGCGCAAAGAACGCCGCGATCCAGGTGGCGGCGTGCCATTCGGGCTTGCCGAGCACCATCACCAGGATGGCGGCGATGACGCCCGTGGTCAGCCCCGTCACCGCAACGAAGCGCCACCAGGGATAGGCCTGCCCCGGCTCGAACAGCCGCAGGATAACGAGGCCGCTCATGACATGGATGATGACCATGGCGGCGACCAGGGCGAGCTTGACGGAAAACCAGGGTTCGAAGGTTGCCTGCAAGAAAATCAGCAGCATGCCTGAAGCAATCGCCAGGAAAGCTGCCGGCGAAACCAGGCTGACATAGAAGAAGCGGGTGAAATTATGCAGGCGATGGAGCGCGTTGCCGCCCAGCCGGCGCCGCTGCAGATAGAGAAACGGCAGGCACAAGAGACCCCCGGACCAGGCCGCTATGGCGATAATGTGAAGGAATTTGAGGAGGATAACGCTCACGCCCGGCGCGCCTCGCTGTGCCGCAGCCAGGCCGAGAGGCGCAGGACGGCCACAAGCAGGTAGGGCAGGCTTGCCGGTACCCACATGATGAGCCCGGCCAATTGCTGATCGGTATGGGCGTCGAGGCCGAAGGGTAGTGTGGTGGTAAAATGGGGCCAGTAGAGCGGCTGACCCGAAAACACCAGCAGCGCACCGAGCAGGCCCATCTGCACCGTGACCGCGACGAGAGCCGCGATGGCACGTGCCGGAGACGCGAGCAGGACGGCACCCCAGAACAGCGTGGCGCTCAGCAGTAGGCTGGCCTGCATAACCCAATAGATTGGGGTGCTGGTCAGAGCCAGGGCGTAGGCATCCAGCGCGTGCCAGAGCCAGAAGACGACGGTATGCAACAGCAGCAAGGGCGTCAGCAGGCGGCTCAGCACTGCCGCATTGGCTGCAGTCATGCGGCCCACCAGAGCCCAGGCCAGCAAGGGCGCTGCGACCGCCACCAGCAGGACATGATGCACCACCCGGGCGGAGAACAGCGCAACTGTCAGCGCGCAGAGCGGGCTGATGAAAATGACCGCCAATACCGCCATCCCGGCAAGGAAGCTGGCGCGATCGCGCGCCGATCGTGGCTGGGCAAGGAGAAATAGGCCCATGCCGACCACCATGGCGACCATGAGCAATGGATCGAGATTCCACCGCCCCCAGAGATCATCCGGAAGCGGCGGCGGGCCGCAATAGCTCATGATAGGCAGTGACGCTGGCATATGGATCCTGACGCTGGAACCGGACTAAGGCGTGTCGCCTGCAGGCAAGGCATAGGCGATGAAGTAATCGCCGATAGGGGTCTCCATGAAGTCATGCCCACCAGCATTGATGACGACGATCTGCCGACCCTCGGCTTCATAGGTCATGGGCGTGGCCTGGCCACCGGCTGGGAGTGTCACCTGCCAGACTTCCTCGCCGGTCTCGATATCGATGGCGCGGAAGATGTCGTCGGTGGCGGCACCGATGAAGAACAGGCCCGAGGCGGTGATTACGCCACCACCATTATTGGGCGTGCCGATATCGACTGGCAGCATGGAGGGAATGCCGAAAGGTCCATTCTTGCGGGCGGACCCGAAGGGACGATCCCACAGCACTTCACGGGTGTTGAGATCGATGGCGGCAATCCCGCCATAGGGCGGCTGCTTGCAGAGCAGGCCGGTAAAGGGCACGCGCCAGCCGGCATTCACACGGATGCCATAGGGCGAGAGGGCCTGCGGGCTGATGCTGCCATGCGAGCCGCCACCGGCATCCGGATCGTAGTTCGGATCGGTGATCGGCAGGATGCCGAGTTCGTCCACTTCCTCGCGCGGCACGAGCTGGTTGTAATTGGGCATGTTGTTGTAGTTGGCGATCATGATGCCTTTTTCGGGATCGATCGCCACGCCGCCCCAATCGGTCCCGCCATTATATCCTGGGAACTGGATCCAGGGCTGGTCGACGGTGGGCGGCGTGTAGACGCCGTCATAGCTTGCCTGGCGGAACTGAATGCGGCACCACAACTGGTCGAGCGGCGTTGCGCCCCACATATCCGCCTCGGTCAGGTCGGGCTTGAGCAGGTTGGGGAAGTCGGTGACGTAAGGCTGGGTGGGCGACAGGCGCTCCGGCTCGACGCCGCCCTGGGGCGCAGGACGTTCTTCGATATTGACCAATGGCTCACCGGTCTCGCGGTTGAGGATGTAGAACTGAGCCTGCTTGGACGGCATGACAATGGCCGGCACGGGACCGTCTGCTGTTGGAAAATCCACCAGTGTCCCCTGCCCGCCCAGATCATAGTCCCAGATATCGTAGTGCACGGTCTGATAGTGCCAAGCGACCTCGCCCGTCTCGACATCAAGGGCGACGATGGCTGTGGAATAGGTATTCTCCGCCTCGGAGCGGTCGCCGCCCCAATAATCGACTGCGGAGTTGCCCATGGGCAGGTAGACCATGCCGAGTTCATCATCGCCAGAAGCAATGGTCCAGACGTTGGGCGTGCCGGGTGTGTAGATCTCGCCTTCCGGCGGCAGGCCGGTTTCACCCGGGCGGCCCATGTCCCAGGCCCATTCAAGCTCACCGGTGACGACGTTAAAGCCGCGGATGACACCCGAGGGCGCCTCGCGGGTCTGGCCGTCGCTGACCTGGCTGCCCACGACGAGCACGTCGCGCACCAGGGTAGGTGGCGATGTCGGCGCATAAAAGCCCGGGGCGGTATCGCCGATGCCCTCGAGCAGGTTGACGATGCCGGCATTGCCGAAATCGGCGCAAGGCTGACCGGTTTCGGTATCGAGCGCGATCATGCGGGCGTCGTGGGTCAGGTTGACCACCCGGCTGGCGCAAAGGTCGGTTGCCGCAGCCGTGGTGTCTTCGAAATAGACCAGGCCGCGGCAGGAGGCATTGTAGCCAATCGCATCGACGGGGGTCTGCGGATCATAGGTCCAGAATTCTGCGCCTGTCGCTGCATCAAGCGCGCTGATCTTGTTGAGCGCCGAGCACAGATACAGGCGGTCACCGACCTTGACGGGGGTGTTCTGGTTGCCGAAGGGCTCGTCGTTTTCCGGCAGGTCTCCGGTACGGAATTCCCAGATCTGCTCGAGCTGCCCGACATTCTCGGGCGTGATTTCGTTCAGCGGCGAATAGCGCGTGGCGGCATGGTCGCCACCATAGGCGGGCCAGTCAGCGCCGGTTTCGAGCGTGGCATAGTTGACCGGCGCTGGTGTGGGGATAACCGGCGTGGCCGTATCCTCCGCGGGCACGACCGGCGCAGGTGACTCGACTGCCGCAGGAGGCGCAACATCTGCTGCAGGAGGCGCAACTTCCTGCGCAAAGATTGTCTGGTCACGCACCGAGGTCAGCACCATGACCGAAGCGCCGACGGCCAGAACACCGACCGCGGCAGCCGCGAAAGCACCGCGCGAAACGCCGAAACGCCCTCGCAAAGCGGGAATTGTGGCAAGCACGAGCAACAGAATGATCGTCGGCGCGACAAGGCGCGGCACCTGTGCCCAGGCATTGAGCCCGGATTCCCACAGCGCCCATATCAGGGTGCCGATGAAAGTGGCCAGGTAGACCCACACGCCGGTAATGGAGTGGCGAAACAGGAAATAGGCCGAAACCAGGAGACCAATCCCGGCAAGGGCATAATACCAGGAGCCGCCAAGGGAAATCAGCCACAGCCCACCTCCCAGGATCGGCAGACCAAAGATTGCCATGACAATCGCCACGGCAATGGTGGCCCAATAGCCAAATCCACGGTGCGAGTTGGGCATGCGGGGGCTCCTGACGTTTCGGGGGACAATGATTCCTAACGCCAAGGTTTCGCCATGGTTCCGGCGAGCAGAAATCGGATGCCCAGGCCAGGGATGGCGGCTCTTTACAAGGCGAAAGAGCAGCGCTAGTACTAGGACTTAATTCCGGCAATAAGATATATTTCCTGCATCAGGACTGCTGCCATGCTGTCACACAGAGCCATCTGGGACGGGATCGACGCTCTCGCGCGTCGCCATGGCCACTCGGTTTCCGCACTGGCCAAGCTTGCTGGCCTCGACGCGACCGCATTCAACGTGTCCAAGCGCATCAGCAAGGATGGCCGCGAGCGCTGGCCCTCGACCGAAAGCATCTCCAAGATACTGGAGGCAACCGGGGAGAGCTTTGATTCCTTCCTCACCGGCAGCGGCGCCTTCCTGCAGGTCAATGACAACCTGCCCAACCGCACCGTGCCGCTGCTTGGCCTCGCCCAGGCGGGTACGGGTGGATTCTTCGACAGCGCGGGGTTTCCGGCGGGCCAGGGCTGGGACGAGATCGACCTGCCCTCGCCCGGCGAGGGGGGCATCTATGCCCTCGAGGTGCAGGGCGATTCTATGGAACCGCTCTATCGCGAGGGCGATCGCATCGTCGTCTCGCCCACCGAGCAGGTACGCCGCGGTGACCGCGTGGTGGTGAAGTCACGCGAGGGCGAGGTCATGGCCAAGATCCTGTTCCGCCAGACGGGCAAGCAGATCGAGCTGCATTCGCTCAACCCGGCCTATGCGCCGCGCATCTTCGATCTGGCGGATATCGAGTGGATCGCGCGGATCATCTGGGCCAGCCAGTGACCGTCATCGCCCGCGCCACTCTCGCTGACGCGGAGACCTGGGCAATGCTGCGCCAGGCACTGTGGCCCTCTGGCGGAGATACCGGCACACACGCGGACGACATTGCTCGCCTGCTGGCCGATCCCGGTGACACTGTGAACCTGATCGCCCGCGACGAGGCAGGCGATGCCGTCGGCTTTGCCGAGGCAAGCCTGCGGCACGATTATGTAAACGGCACCGAGAGCTCGCCGGTGGCATTTCTCGAAGGCATCTATGTTGAGCCGGCATTTCGCCGAACCGGCGTGGCTCGGCAACTGGTCCAAGCCGTGGAGGACTGGGCGAAACTGGCAGGCTGCAGCGAGTTGGCGTCCGACACGGACATTGCCAACGTCGCCAGCCAGCACCTGCATAACGCGCTCGGCTTCAGCGAAACCCAGCGCGTGGTCTATTTCCGCAAGCTGCTCGGCGGCTAGGCCTGAGCCAGCATCTTGCCCGCCAAGGCATCGGCGATGAGCTGGCGAGTGTTGTCGATGCCGTAGAGCGCGGCAAAGGAGCCGAAGCGAGGGCCGCGCTCCTGACCGATCAAAACCTGATAGAGCATCTGGAAGAACTCACCAGAAACACCCGGGCCACCCGTGGGGCTTTTTTTCGTGAGATCCTGGTAGCGCTCGATATTGCGTGCCACGTCGAGCGCCGCGTTCTGAATGGTTTCGTTGTCCGCGTCTGCCGGAAGCTTGGCGAAAGACGCCGACAGGGCCTCGAGTGCGGCGCGTTCGACATCGTCGGGAGCCCGATAGCTCTTCTTCACGAAATCGCGGAAGTAGCGCATGGCATAGCCGACCAGAGCGTCCAGGTGCGGATGAGTCTTGGCCGATACGCCAGGCGCATAGGCAGAGATATAGCCCCACATGACTTCGGGGGTCTCGGGATTGGATGCCGTGGCCAGATTCAGCAGCAGTGCGAATGTGACCGGCATATCGACCTTGGGCACATTGCCATAGTGGACATGGAAGGCCGGGTTTTCGAGGCGCCCGGCGACGTCCTGCCTCTCATAGGCGGCGACATGGGCGGCATATTCATCTACGGCACGTGGAATGACATCGAAGTGCAGGCGCTTGGCGACGCGCGGCTTCTGGAACATGTACAGGCCAAGGCTTTCCGTGGGCGCATAGGTCAGCCACTCATCGATGGTCAGGCCATTACCCTTGGACTTGGAGATCTTCTGGCCCTCGGAGTCGAGGAACAGCTCATAGACATAGTGCTCGGGCGCCTTGCCGCCGAGAATTTCGCAGATGCGGTCATAGATCGGCGCATTGGTCTGATGGTCCTTGCCGAACATTTCGAAATCGACGCCCAGTGCCGCCCAGCGCATGCCAAAATCTGGCTTCCACTGCATCTTCACGTGGCCACCGGTCACCGGCACGGTGGTGTCGCGACCATCCTCGTCCTCGAAGGTGACCATGCCGTTGACGGCATCGACTTCCTTCATCGGCACGTAGAGGACGCGGCCGGAAATCGGAGAGATCGGCAGGAAGGGCGAATAGGTTGCCTGACGCTCGGCGCCCAGCGTCGGCAGCATGACCTTCATGATGTCGTCATAGCGCTCGGCAGCACGGCGCAGGACGGCGTCGAACTTGCCGGAGCGATAGTATTCGGTGGCGCTGGCGAATTCGTAGTCGAAGCCGAACGTGTCGAGGAAGCGGCGCAGCATGGCGTTGTTGTGGTCGCCGAAACTGTTGAATTCATTGGTCCACGGGTCGGGCACCGAGGTCAGCGGCTTCTGCAGATGCGGCTCCATGGCCTCCTTGGAGGGCACGTTGTCGGGAATCTTGCGCATGCCGTCGAGATCGTCGGAGAAGCAGATCAGCCGGGTGGGTATCTGGTCGCGTGTCAGCAGGCGGAAGGCAGTGCGCACCATGGTGGTGCGAGCCACTTCGCCAAACGTGCCGATGTGAGGCAGGCCAGATGGGCCGTAGCCGGTCTCGAACAGGGCCTCGCCCTTGCCCGATTTCTCGATGCGCGCGACCAGTTTGCGGGCCTCCTCAAACGGCCAGGCACGGGCAGTCTGGGATGCGTCGAAAAACGCGGGGTCGAGAACGGGCAACGGGGCGGGCGACAAGGTGTGGCCTTTCAGGATGGAGGAGTGCCGGGCTGTGTTGCATCCAAAGGCGCCTGCGTCAACGTGGGCGTGCGCAGCAGCGCAATGTCGCAGGCGCTTGCCAACGCATCGCGGGGCGCCTAGCTATCGATGCAAAGCCAGACCGGGAAAGCCTGATGCCCAATACCGCTCATGACGCTCTCATCCATCTGATGATCGTTGCCGCCTCGTCCGACAGTGCCATGACGGAAAAGGAACTGGTGCGCATCCAGTCGCTGATCGGCCGGTTGCCAGTGTTCGAGGGCTTTGACAAGAACCGGCTGGCCGCTGTCGCCAATGCCTGCGCCGACAAGCTCAACGGCCCTGGCGGCCTTGACCAGGTGATGGATGATGCCATCGCCGTCTTGCCCAAGAAGCTGCAGGATACCGCCTATGCGGTCGCCGTGGAGATCGCCTCGGTCGATCTCTATCTCGAGCAGGAGGAACTGCGATTCCTCGAAATGCTGCGCGACAAGCTCGATCTCGACCGGCTGACCACGGCTGCAATCGAGGCGGCTGCGCGGGCCCGCCACCGGCGCATGCCGGCCTAGTAGAAGCCGACGGGGAACCAGCGCAGGTAGAGTTCGTCCAGCGCGCCATTGTCCTGCAGCTTGATCAGCGCCCAATCGATGGCGTGACGTACCGCGTCATTGCCGGCGGGGACGGCAACAGCCAGCCCTTCGCCGAAAAGCTGCGGACGGAAATAGGGTTCGCCGGCAAAGCCGCAGCAGTTCAGGTTCTCGTTGAGCCAGAACGAGGCGCGCATGGCGTCGCCGAAAAACACCTCGGCATTGCCCTCCCGCAGCGCCACGAGCGCGTCAATTTCGCTGTCAAAGCGCCGGATCGTCGCTTCGGGAAGATAGCGGGTGAGGAAGGTCTCGTGCGTGCTGCCGCTCCGGACGGCGACGCTTCGACCGGCCAGAGCATTGGCGTCGAAGCTGGCGATATCGGCGGCGCGGGCCACAAACCTGCCCGGCAGCGCCAGGTAGGTCGAGGAAAAATCAAACTGCGCGCCCGCTTCCTCGGACATGGCAAGGCCGGCAATCAGCGCATCGCCCTGATTGTCGGCCAAAGCGCTGGCGGCCTGTTCCCAGGGCCAGGCCTGGATAGTGCAGGCGACATTGACCTCGGCGCAGATGCGTTTGGCCAGATCGACATTGAAGCCGATCAGCTCGCCACCGGTATCCCGGAAGTTGAAGGGCGGAAAATCGGCCGTGGTGAGGAAGCGAATGGCCGGCACCGGACTTAGGCTGGGCGGGATTTCACGGGCCGTTGGGTCCGTATGGTGGGGCAGCGATTGCGCGGCGGCGGGCATGGCGAGGAGAGCAAGGGCGAGGGCGATGAGTGAGCGGCCCCACCCCCTCCCGGCCTCCCCCATCGAGGGGGAGGTGTGGTTCAGCATTCGTGGCACGATCCAGCCAAACGCACGAAGCCGCACCTCCCCCTTGATGGGGGAGGCTGGGAGGGGGTGCGTCACGGGTAGGATGTGCATCGCCGGCCTAAACCTGATCCAAGCCATACATCAGGTCGGCAATCAGATCGTCGCTGGCTTCAAGGCCAACCGACAGCCGCAGCAGGCCGGGGGTGACGCCCGTCTCCAGCCGCACATCTTCGGTCAGGCGCTGATGGGTGGTGGTGCGCGGATGGGTGATGATGGACTTGGCGTCGCCCAGATTGTTGGAGATGAGGATCACGGCCAGCGAGTCCGACAGTGTGAACGCCGCCTCCTGCCCGCCCTTGACTTCAAACGCCAGCAGGGTCGAACCGCGGACCATCTGTGCCTTGGCCAGGTCATATTGCGGGTGGCTCGGGTGATGCGGATAGATCACCTTTTCCACCTTGGGATGACCAGCCAGGGCGTCGGCCACCTTGGCGGCGCTGTCCGTCATCTGGCGTACGCGCAGCGGCAGCGTTTCGAGCCCCTTGACCAGGACCCAGGCGTTGAAGGCACTGAGCGTTGCGCCGGTCTGGCGCAGGAAGGTGTGGACGTCGCCCTCGATCAGCGTCTTGCTGCCCAGGACGATGCCGCCCAGCACCCTGCCCTGCCCGTCGATATGCTTGGTGGCCGAATAGGTGACGAGGTCGGCGCCTAGCAGCAGCGGCTTCTGCCAGAGTGCTGTCGCGAAGACGTTGTCGACGATCAGCACGGCGCCATGGGCATGGGCGATATCAGCCACGGCCTTGATATCGACCAGCTCCAAGGTTGGATTGGTCGGCGTCTCGATGAAGACAACCTTGGTATTGGGCTGCATGGCCCGGGCGAAGTTCTCCGGGTCGCGGCCATCGACAAGCGTCGAGCTGACGCCCCAGCGCGGCATGAAGTCCTCGATGACGAAGCGACAGCCGCCGAACAGTGCACGGCTGGCCACGATATGGTCGCCGGCCCGTACCTGGCTCATGACCGCATTGGTCACCGCCGCCATGCCGGAGGCAAAGCCGCGTGCGGCTTCGGCGCCTTCGAGCAGCGCCATGCGGTTCTGGAACATGTCGACGGTGGGGTTGGCAAAGCGCGAGTAGTTGTGTGCCCCGGGGATCTCCCCCTTGAACAGCCGCTCGGCATGGTCCGAGGTCGGATAGCTGTAACCGGAGGACAGGAACAGCGCCTCGCTGGTCTCATTGAACTCCGAGCGCATCGAGCCGCCATGAACCAGCTGGGTATCGGGCGACCAGGCGGTCGGGTTGCTCAGGGGGTTGTTGGCCTTTGACATCGTCACGCTTTCAAACAAAAAACCGGCACGCATACAGGCGGCCGGTTCCCAAACGGTCTTTAGCAATTTGTTTTAAGTGGCTGCAAGCGACCGGCCAAATCACCACTGGGTTGTGATCTAAGGCCAATTGCCAGTTGGCGTCAATTGCCGGGGTTGCTAGGGAACTGCAGGGATAGGAAGCGCACAGCATGGACAAGCAACAGGACTGGCCGCAGGGCGTGTTTCCGGCACGGTTGATCGAGCTGCTGCACAAGCAGGGCGCGATCGGCACGGCGCGGCCGTTCGAGGCCGACCAGGTGCAGCCGGCCAGCCTCGACCTGCGGCTGGGCGATGTCGCCTTTCGCGTGCGCTCCAGCTTCCTGCCCGGCCCCAGCCATTCGGTGGCCGAGCGCATCGAGGCGCTCAAGCTGCACGAGATCGACCTGACCAAGGGCGCCGTGCTTGAGCGCGGCTGCGTTTACCTCGTGCCGCTGCAGGAAAGTCTCGACCTGCCGGACGCGGTCAGCGCCTCTGCCAATCCAAAGAGTTCAACGGGCCGGCTGGATGTCTTTACCCGCGTCATCGGCGACCGGGCGCGTGGCTTCGACCAGATGCCGGCCGGCTACAAGGGACCGCTTTACCTCGAGGTCAGCCCCCGCACCTTCCCCGTCCTGGTACGGACCGGTTCCCGCCTGTCGCAAATGCGCTTCCGCTGCGGTGACAACCGGCTGACAGTGGCCGAGCATCAGGAGCTGCATGCCAGCGACACACTGGTCTTTGACAATGACGTACCGGTTGGTGAAGGCGTCGCCCTCTCGATCGACCTCAAGGGCGCGGGCCGGAACGGGTTGATCGGCTTCCGCTCTCGCCGCCACACGGCGGTGGTGGACGTCGACAAGAAGGCCGCCCTCGATGTGCTGGATTTCTGGGACCCGCTGGTCAATCGCGGCCGCGAGGAACTGATCCTCGACCCCGACGAATTCTACATCCTTGTCAGCGACGAGGCGGTGCATGTGCCGCCAACGCACGCCGCCGAAATGGTGCCGTTCGATCCCCTCGTGGGCGAGTTCCGCGTCCACTATGCCGGCTTCTTCGATCCAGGCTTCGGACATTCGTCAGCCGGGGGTACGGGCAGCCGCGCGGTACTCGAGGTGCGCAGCCGGGAGGTGCCGTTCCTGCTCGGCCACGGCCAGACCATCGGCCGGCTCATCTATGAGCGGCTGGCGGAAAAGCCGGACCGTCTTTATGGCTCGGCGCTGGGGTCGAACTATCAGGCGCAGACCCTCAAGCTCTCCAAGCACTTCAAGCCCTATTCGGGTTAGTCCCCCTAGAAGAAGATGTCGTCGTCATCGGCCTCGGTTGCTGGCGCTTGCTGTGCTTGTGGCGGTTCGGCGAGGTCGCGCCCGAACATCTGCTCATGAATGCGCCGTTCGGCGTCCATCGTATAACGGGCCCTGTGGGCGGAGAGGGCGTCAACAATGGCGCCGGATGGCGCTGCCGTCGCGGGAGCAGGACATGCGGCCACCAGCTGCATTTCAAGGTCGCGCATGCTCTCGGAGATGGCCGCCTGGCTGGTGAAGGTCTCGGCCGCCACGCCAAGCAGCTCGATGACATGGGGACCATCGCGATTGAGCGTGCCTAGCGCATCGGCAAGCGCCTTGTCGACCCCCTGCAGCAGGACCAGCGAGGCACTCGCCTCCTGCTCGAGCTGGCCAACGCGGCCAGCCGTGTCGCCATTGGCGGCCGCACCGAAGGACTGGGCGAGCCCTGCCGCTTCGTGCAGGCCGGCCATGGCCGCCTCGGCGGCGGCCACCGTTTCGCCGGTCAGTTCGCGCAGCTGGCGGGCGATGACATTGAGCGCCGCACCGCGCGGCCCGAGTTGGGCACACTTGACGGCGGCGTTGAGGCTAACCAGGCGCATATTGGCCTCGATCTCCTGCACGGCCTCAACATGGCTCAGCAAGACGCCCACCGTGCCCAGCACAGCCGTTGCAACCTGCTCGAGCTTGCCGCGCTCGGCCTCACAATCGCGCAGCACCCGTGCCGCATGACGAACGGCCTCGCTTAGCGTCGCCAGCGACGAATCCCCGCCGTCGCCCTTGCCGTAGGTGGCACGGCTCTGCGTCATGATCGCCCCGGCATCGGCCGCCAGGTCGCGCAGCGCGGCGCCGGCCTCGGCAACATCGCCTTCAAAGGCGTCGGCAGCAGCGGATAGCTGCTTGACCTGCAATCCGCCGAACGCGGCGAGAGCCACGTTCTCTTCATCCGTGGAAAGGGCACCGCCGTCGATAAGATCGCACAGTGCGTCCAGGCCACTCTCGACATGCTCGATGCGTTGCCTTGTGGCATCGCCCACCTGCAGGGCCATGACAGCGCCGGCAATGCGGCCGACGATCTGGCGGGTCACACGACCGGTCTCGGATGCCCCGTCGACGGAGACCGCCCGCTGGCGCGCGAGATCTGCAAGCGCGGCATCCATGCCGGCGGCGAGCTCGCTCAGGGTATCCGCATGGGCATTCTCGAACTGGCCCCGCTGGCGCGCTGCGTGACCGACCTCGTCGGTCAGGCGGCGATAGGCGGTCGTGAAGGCCTGAATGGTCGAGGTAGCGGTTTCGGAAAGCTTGGCGATATCGGTGGTGAAGACGTCGAAATCGTCACCATCGCCCACCACGCTGGCGGCGACCACGCGCGCATTGATGGCGACGATGCCCATCATCTTGACGGTGCGGCGCAGCTCGGAAATCGGATGCTCGGCTGCTGCAACCACGGTAACGAGGCGTGCAAGGTCGGCCTGCTCGGTCGCAAACATGCTCGATATGGTCTTGGCCTGGTGGCCGACCTCGGCAAGGCGGGTGGAGGCCTCCTGGAGTTCCGGGCTCTGCAGCTCGGCTGGCAGGGCCTCGAAGACCTTGGTGACGCGGTTGAGCATGGCCGCACCCTCGGCAAGGCGAGCGCCCACGGCGAGGAAGGTGGATTCGATCTGCTCGCGCGGCGCGGCAAGCGCCTGGCAAAGGCCGCGCAGGGTCGTGGCGTCCGCCGTCGCTTGAGATTGCGCAATAGCCCGTGCCGTCATGTCATGGTTCCCGTGCGAAGCGCGGTGCGCCCGTAGGTTTCGATCTCGCTGGCCACGCGCGCGAGTGGCACCACCTTGGCGGCCGCGCCGCGCTGGATGGCTTCCTTGGGCATGCCAAAGACCACGCTGCTATCTTCGTCCTGGGCCAGGGTGTAGCTGCCGGCCTGCCGCATTTCGAGCAGACCGCGTGCGCCGTCATCGCCCATGCCAGTCAGGATGATGCCCATGGCGTTGCGGCCGGCCACCTGGGAGGCCGAGCGGAACAGCACGTCCACCGATGGCCGGTGCCGCGCCACATGGGGGCCGTCGACGATATTGACGGTGTAGCGGCTGCCGGTACGGTGCAGCACCATATGCTGGTTGCCGGGCGCGATGAGAACCCGACCGGCCTGTACGACATCCCCATCGGCGGCTTCCCTCACCTCGACGGCACAGATGCCGTTGAGGCGCCGCGCAAAGGCATTGGTGAACTTCTCCGGCATGTGCTGGACGATGACGATGCCTGGACTGCTGATCGACAGCTTTTCGAGCACTTCGCGCAGTGCCTCGGTGCCGCCGGTGGACGCGCCGATGCAGATGATCGGGTCGGTGTCGGGCTGCTTGGCGCGCACCGAGGCGGCACGCGCATCCGAATGGGGCGGAATGATTGCATCGGCGGTGAGCTTGGCTTCGATATTCATCGCCGGCGGTGGCGGCTTGTGCACGCCGCGGAACTTGGCATGCGCGGCAGCCTTGGCGGCATCGCAGATGCGCATGCGCGATTCCTGCAGGAACTGCGTCGTATCGACCCGCGGCTTGGCCACCACATCGACAGCGCCGGCCTCCAGCGCCTGCATCAGTGTTTCGGAGCCGGCCTCGGCAAGGCTCGAACAGATGACCACAGGGATCGGCCGCTGGCTCATGATCTTGCCCAGGAAGGTCAGGCCATCCATGCGGGGCAATTCGATGTCGAGGAACATGACATCGGGCACTTCCTGGCGGATGCGCTCGACCGCGACATAGGGGTCGGCTGCCGTCGCCATGACCTCGAGGTCCGGATCGGCGCCGATGATTTCGCTCAGCGTCATCCGGACCGATGCGCTGTCGTCGACGATGAGCACGCGGATCTTGCGGCGGGTGTCAGTCATGGCAGCACTTTCAGGGCTTCTGGAACACTGCGGGGGCCACCTGACGCATGGTCACCGCAGTGCCGATCATGGATTCGGAATGCCCAAGAATGAGATAACCGCCGGGGCGAAGATGCTCGACCAAGCGTATGATCACCTTTTCCTGGTCGGCCTTGTCGAAATAGATCAGCACGTTGCGCAGGAAGATGACGTCCACATCCCGATCGAAGGGATAGCTGGCATCCATGAGGTTGAGGCGCGCAAACTGCACGAGACGGCGCAGCTCGGGCACGATCCTGACCTCCGGCCGGGCGCCGGGCTTGCGCGCATGCATCAGGTAGCGCTGCTGCTTGGCCGGCGGCACGGGGGCGACCAGCTCGGTGGGATAGACGGCGCGCTCGCCCTGTTCGAGCACAGAGGTCGAAATATCAGTCCCCAGGATGGCAAAGCGGAAATCGTGGCGCTGCGCCACGAGGTCGGCCAGCACCATGGCCAGGGTATAGGCCTCGGCGCCTGTGGAACTGGCCGCGCTCCAGATCTTGAGCAGGGGCTGGCGCTCGGAGCGGCGCAGCTCAAGCAAGGCCGGCACCAGGCGCTGCTCGAGCACCTCGAAATGCTCGGGTTCGCGGAAGAAATCGGTCTTGTTGGTGGTGACGGCGTTGATGAGATGGGGCCGCTCGGCGCGCAGCCCGTCACCCTGGAACAGGTAGGCGCTATAGGCTTCGAGCCCGGACAGGCCAAGGGCGCGCACGCGCTTGCGCAGGCGGCCTTCGATCATCAGGCGCTTGGCGGGCGGCAGCTTGATGCCCACTTCGCCGCCGATCAGGTCGGCAATGCGCTTGAAATCACGCAGCGAGAGATGGTCATCGTCAACGGCCTCGACGCGCGCGACGGCCTGGCGGATGGATTGAGGCAAGGTCTGGTCTCCGGCCGGAAAGGGGCACGCGATCGGGAGTGATCGCGTGCCGGAGGTTGTCAGGCGGCCTGTGTCACCGTCTCGACATCGCCGAGCAGACGCTCGAGATCGAGGACGGTCACGAAGCTGCCATTGCGGCGGCCGAGGCCGGCAATGCAGCGACCGGACCAGGTTCCCCCGACCGCCGGTGGCGGGTCGAGTTCAGCCTCGTCGAGCACGGTCACCTCGAACACCCGGTCGGCCCGCAGGCCAAGCCGGTGATCGCCCTGCGGGCCGCTCAGGGCCAGCACGATGATCCTGGTATTCTCGGTATCGGCTGCCGCTGGCAGGCCGAGCGTCAGGCGCAGGTCCACCACGGGGATGCCCTGCCCGCGCACGTCGATCATGCCGAGCAGGGTGTCAGGCGCCTGGGGCAGCCGGGCGATCGGCCGCATGTCCAGAATTTCCTGCACCTTGTCGACGGGTGCTGCGAAGAGTTCCTCCGCAACACCCAACGTCACGTATTGGGCGCGTTCCGCCATGATCCCGCCTCAGGCCGCGCCGCGGCGGCTGAATTCGCCGTCGAGATCGTCGTGGCCGTCATCGAGATCGAGATCGAAACCGCCGCCGTTGCTGGACTTGGCGGCCCGGCGTGGTGCGATGTGGGGCGCGCTGGCCATGATCGCCTCACGCAGGTCCTTGCTGGATGCCTGAGACCGAGCCGGAGCGGCAACCTTGTCGGCGTGCTCCGCGCGGCCGTCGATGCGGAAGTAGCTGATCGCGGCCTGCAGCTGTTCGGCCTGGCTGGCCAGCTCTTCGGAGGTCGCCGACATTTCTTCGGCGGCCGAGGTGTTCTGCTGGGTCACCTTGTCGAGCTGCTGGATGGCCGTGTTGATCTGGGCGGCACCGGCATTCTGCTCGCGGCTGCCGGCGGAGATTTCTTCCACCAGTTCAGCCGTGCGCTGGATGTCGGGGACCAGCTTGCCGAGCATTTCGCCGGCCGACTGGGCTGCCTTGACGGTGGTGCCGGAGAGCGTCGAGATTTCGGCGGCGGCAGCCTGGCTGCGTTCGGCGAGCTTGCGCACTTCGGAAGCCACGACCGCAAAGCCCCGGCCATGTTCGCCGGCACGGGCGGCTTCCACCGCGGCGTTGAGGGCGAGCAGATCGGTCTGGCGGGCAATTTCCTGCACCACCATGATCTTTTCGGCAATCGTCTGCATGGCGGTGACGGCGTTGTTCACTGCTTCGCCGGAGGCGATGGCATCGGCCGCCGACTGACGGGCGATCTTTTCGGTCTGGCTGGCGTTGTCGGCACTCTGCTTGATGGTGGAGGCCATTTCTTCCATCGAGGCGGAAGCCTCTTCGGTCGAGGAAGCCTGCTCGGTGGCACCCTGGCTGAGCTGTTCGGCAGTGGCCGACATTTCCTGGCTGCCGGCCGCAACATTGCGGGTGGCCGAGGTCACTTCGCTCACCACTTCGCGCAACTTGCGGGTCATGCCGTTGAGTGCCTTGATCAGATCGCCGACCTCGTCGTCGCCCTTGACGTCCGCAGTGGCGCTGAGATTGCCGTCGGCAACTTCGTTGGCGAGGCGAACGGCGCTGGACAGAGCGCGGGAGATCGAGATGACGATCCAGACCGCGGCAACGAGAGCGATGAGGGCGGAGCCGATCAGGAGGCCGATCAGCAACAGCTTCGAGGTTTCGTAGAGGGCTTGCGCTTCGACGCTGGTTTGCGCCATGACGGCTTCATTGCGGTCGATCATGCCCTGGAGGATGGTATTGGCATCGCGGCGCAGCAAACTGGCTGTTTCCAGTTCCTGCATGGCGAAGAAGTCGCCATTCTCGACGCTGACGGCCACTGCCTTGTTCATGGCCGCGACCATGTTGTCATAGGCAGTCTTGGCAGCATTGAAGAGGCCCATATCGGCCACTGGCATGGCGCGTTGCATGTCGGGAATGCGAGCGGCATTGGCCTCGACACCGGCGAGATAGTCCGCGTGCCACGTTTCCTGCAGCGCCCGATCCTGGGACGCGGCCAACAGCACGTTCCGCTGCTGGCGGAACATGTCGGTGCCGGTGACGAACATGTCCGTCGCAGCCTGATATGCGGGGAATGCCGTGAGATCGCCAGCATCGACCTTTCGCTGCAGCGAGGCGCGGAGCGCCGCCATGGTTTCCTCAAATACGCCCAGGGTTCCGCTGCCTTCACTGCGGCTGATCGCCAGGGCGGTGGCATCGGAATTCTTCAGGGTGAGTTCGGTGGCGAGGTTCGTGGCAGTCCACAGTTCATCGAGCTTGGCGCTGAAAGCGGGGAGCTGCTCGCGGATCGTTGCATCCTGCACATTGGCGTCCAGTGCGGCGAGGCCGTTGACCAGCTCGTCATAGTCCTCGCGGATTGAAGCGATGTATTCGTCCTTGATCACAGGGTCGGTCGTGAGAATCTGGGCGCGAATACGCGAGCCGAGGCTTTCCAGGCTCGTCTGCATTTCGGCCGATGTCACCAGGTTTGCCGAGCGGACATTGACGATGGTTTCCAGCTCGGTGTTGAGCGAACCCAGGTTCTGCAGGGCAACGAACATGCTGCCTGCTGAAAGGGCCACGACGACGCCGAACACCGCCGCCAGTTTAGTCTTGATAGTAAGTCTCACGATGCAGACCTTTCTTCTGATGCTGCGGGGGACGCCGTTCTGGCACCCTGAGTTTCGAAAATTCGCCCCAGATCGGGGATGATGATGAAGCCGCCATTGCGCTTGCCGATGCCGCGAATGAATTCGGGCCGCCAGCGCATGCCCACCTTGGGGGCCTCTTCAATGGAGGCGGCCTCGATGTCGGTGACGTCGTGGACCTTGTCGGCGAGGATGCCGGCAATGGTCGGCTCGCCGTCGATGTCGATTTCCATCACGACGATGCGGGTATCCTGGTTGGGTTCGGGACGATCCATGCCGAACATGACGCGCAGGTCGGCCAGCGGCACGACGCGGCCGCGGACATTGATCAGCCCGCCCACGAATTCGGGGGCATTGGGCACTTCGGTGATCGGCACCAGGTCAAGAATTTCCCGCACGCTGCCCGCCTCGACGGCGAACAGTTCGTCCTGCAGGCGCAGAGTAAGGGCTTTCATGGGCGCGTGCTGAGTGGCGGTCATGCTGCCCTCCCCTGGTCGACATAGGATTGGCCGAAGGCGACCAGGTGGGTCGTGTCGAGAATGAGCGCCACCGTACCGTCACCGAGAATGGTCGCCCCGGAGAAGGACTTGATCGAGGAGTGCAGCTTGGAGAGCTGCTTGATGACCGTCTGGTTGTTGCCGATGATCTGATCGACCACGAGGCCCACCCGGCCCTCGCCGGATGAGACGATCACCACCTTCTGGTGCGGTTCGATCGGTGCCTTGGTGCCGAACACTTCGCGCAGGCGCAGGAAGGGTACGAGGCTGCCGCGGATATCGAGGAAGTTGCGGCCGCGGGCATTGGCCTCGACGCCTTCGGGCAGTTCGACGCATTCCTCCACCGCTGCCAGCGGGATGGTGTAGCGGCCATTGCCGACGCGCACGAGCATGCCGTCGATGATGGCAAGGGTCAGCGGCAGCCGCAGCGTCATGGTGGAGCCCTGCCCCGGCGTCGTCGCCACATCGATGCTGCCGCGCAGGCCATCAATGGTGCGCTTGACCACATCCATGCCGACGCCGCGGCCGGAGAGCGACGTCACTTCCTTGGCCGTGGAGAAGCCGGGGGCGAAGATCATCTGCCAGAGGTCCTGGTCGGCGATCTTGGTATCGGCGGCTAGCAGCCCGGCTTCCTCCGCCTTGGCGCGGATGCGCTCGGCATTGAGGCCGGCGCCGTCATCGCTGACCGAAATGGCCACTTCCGCTCCGGCATAGACGGCCGAAAGACGCACGGTGCCCTTGGCCGCCTTGCCGCTGGCAACACGCTTTTCGGCGACTTCCAGGCCATGGTCCACCGAATTGCGGATCAGGTGGACCAGCGGATCGGCGAGGCGCTCGATCATGGTCTTGTCGAGTTCGGTATCTTCACCGCTGGTGATGAATTCGATGTCCTTGCCGAGATCGCGCGACAGGTCATGCACCAGCCGGCGGAAGCGGCTGAACAGGGTGCCGATCGGCACCATGCGAATGCCCATCGTGGTATCGCGCAGGCCGGAGCTGAGCCGTTCGAGTTCCTCGGCTATAGTCTTGAGATTGCCGTCGCTGCTCATGGCGGCGATCTGGGTCAGCCGGGCCTGGGCGATGACCAGCTCGCCCACGCGATCCATGAGCTCATCGAGGCGCTCCGCGTCGACGCGCATGGACGAGGAGGCTGCGGCAACCGCCGGCACATCCTTGTCGTTTTCCTTTGCTGCCTTTGCGGCCTTGGCCGACTTGCGGGCGGGCGCGGGAGCCGCCGCCGCTTCCTGCGCAACCGAAGCCGCAGCGACTTCCGGCGCCGCGACAGGAGTTTCGATCACTGGCTCGGCAGCGTCCTCGGCCAGCGGCTCGACCGACAGTTCCATGCCGTCGCGCAGGAACAGGAAGACGTCGTCAATGGCCTCGCGCGGGTCATCGGCGACCAGATCGACCTGCCAGCCGATATAGGGCACCTCTGGATCGATGACATCGAGCGGCGGAATGGTGTCGGTCAGCGCCACCACCGTGCAGGGCCCGATGGCCCGGATCTCTTCGAGCAACAGCAGCGGATTGGTGCCATAGACCAGGGAGTCGCCCGGCAGGCGGAAACGGACGCGCCAGCGGCGCGAGCCCTCCGCTGCCGGTGCTGCGGCCGCTGCAGGTTCTGCTGGCGGGAAAGGCGCGGCGGCGGCAATCGCCGCGTGATCCGCGCCGGCAATGACCGCGTGCAGCGCATCGAGAATGGCGTCCCCGCCGGCAGGGAGCGCATCGGGCTGTTCGATCAGCTTGTGGATATGGTCCTTGGCGTCGAGCGCGACCGCGATCAGGGCCGGCGTGGCCGGGGTCTGGCCTTTGCGCACCTGGTCGAAGGCCGTCTCGAACTCATGCACGAAAGTGGCGACGGCGGTGAAGCCGAACATGGCGCCCGAGCCCTTGATGGTATGGAGGGCGCGGAAGGTGGAGTTGATCAGGTCATCATTGGCAGGGTTCTGCTCCAGATCGAGCAGGCCCAGCTCAAGCTGCTCGAGCAGTTCCCGCGCTTCCTGGCGGAAGGTTTCGGTGGGGTCGGGAAGACTCATGCACCTGTGACCTTCTTGATAACGGACAGCAGCTGCTCCTGCTTGAAGGGTTTGACGATCCAGCCGGTGGCGCCGGCTTCCTTGGCCTCGCGCTTGAGGTCTTCATCGGACTCGGTGGTCAGCAGGATGATCGGCACTCCCTTGCTGGAGGGGTGCTGACGATATTTGCGGATGAACTCGATGCCGTTCATCACGGGCATGTTCAGGTCGGTGATGACAGCATGCACGGTCTGCCCGGTGGCCTTGTCATAGCCGTCCGCACCGTTGATGGCTTCGATGACGTCGAGGCCGGCGGCCGACAGCGTCATCATCACCATCTGCCGGATGGAAGCGGAATCGTCGATGGTGAGGATGGTCTTGGTCATGCGGCCTTGCCCTTGGCTTGTCGTGTGGAGGGAATCCAGAAATCGCCGTCAGGCGTCAGCGGCCGGCCATCGGCATCAAGGCAACCGGTCGCAACGAGCAGCTCGCGCAGCGCGCCCACAGGCGGCGCGGCGAGAGTCAGCGACTTGCGGGATGCCGATGCCTGCTTTCGCGCGGCCAGCAGCAGCTGGATGGTGGTGATATCGGCGGTTTCGATCGCCTCGGTGGCAACCGCAACGCTATCGTGGCTGGCCAGGGCCTGGCGCAACTTGCCGGCGATATCCGGGGCGGCGCGCAGACCGGCATCGCCGGAAATTTGGATGATGTGGACGCTGTTGCTGGTCATGGCCATGACCGAGCCGGGAAAAACAAATGGCAATGCATAACGTTGACTACCGCTAGATGGGCTAGAACGCGGCCGGAAACGGAGTGTGTAAACAGTTTCCTAAGACGCGGTCGGACGCTTTTGTTAACTTATACTTCGCGCACCGTATTCCCATCCGATGCATTTCATAATCTAAACGAAGTTGATTAAAGCAGTATTACTGAGTTTGACTTCGTTTCGTTAACTATACATTTGTCACGACACTCAAGTATTTGATCGTGGTCACTGAATCTTTCTTGGGATCCCGCAAGCGACGCGGGAATCTAGATTCAACGATGCTGAGTCCTCGATTCGGCCACCCGAGTCGGAACGGAGTCATGATTCAAATAATACTTGAGAAAAGCCGCAGTATTCCAACCCCGACATCGCCAGACGGCGGCGCGATCTCTTGGCGCCTGTCTGCATCGGCCAGTATTGCGGCAGCCCAAGCGTGACGAGGCGACTGGGGCAACCATCGCGACGGTTTCGCGCTGATGAATGCTTACCAGCGGCAGCAGCCTGCCCATCGCCTCAGGCGAGGGCGGCTATTGCAGGAAGGGGTGGCAGGGGTGCTGGCTAGAGGGCAATCGCCCGTTCGGTCGCCGCGCCCATGATGTCCTCGATCTCGGGCCATTTGGCGCAGAACGCATCCACACAGGCGGGATCGAAATGGGTGCCGCTGCAGGCGACGATCTCGGCATAGGCCTTTTCGATGGGCCAAGCCTGCTTGTAGGGGCGCTCCGAGCAGAGCGCGTCAAAGACATCGGCGATGGCGACAACGCGCGCTTCCACCGGAATATCGGCGCCCGACAGCCGGTCGGGGTAACCCGCGCCGTCCCACCGTTCGTGATGGCTCTGGGCAATGAGCTCGGCGGTCCGGATCAGCTCCGAAGACCCGCCCTCGAGAATGCGCGCACCGATGGTCACGTGCTCGCGCATGATCTTGAATTCCTCCGGCGTCAGCTTGCCGGGCTTGCCCAGGATGGCGTCGGCGATGCCGATCTTGCCGATATCGTGCAGCGGAGCCGCCAGGTAAATGGTGCGGCAGCGTTCCGGGCTCAGCCCGATGCCGGCCGCAATGAGCTGGCTGATCTGGGCTACGCGGGAGACATGCCCGCCGGTGTCACCGTCACGATATTCAATGGCCCTTGCCAGCCGCCAGATGATCTCTTCCTCGCGCGCCAACAGATGGGCGGTGGCGCGTTCCACCTCGCGCGACAGCCAGCTGGCGCGATCGGCTAGCTCGACCTGGGCGGCGCGCAGGGTCAGCAGGTTGGCGACGCGCGCCTGCAATTCAGTCGGGTCGAAGGGCTTGTTGACGAAGTCGGTCGCGCCAGCGCGGATGGCCTCGATCCGGGTGTTCCGATCCATGTCCGAGGTGACCATGATGATGGGCACGAGGCGGTAGGAGTCACGGGCGCGGAGCGCGTTAGTGAACTGGACCCCGTCCATCTCCGGCATGATATGATCGACCAGCACCAAGTCATATTGCGTCTCGGCACTGCGTTCGAGCGCCTCGAACGGGTGCATGCAGCCATCGATCTCGGCATTGGTGGCGGCCTTGACGATCGAACCGATCATGGCAAGGCTCGATCGGCTATCGTCGACAATCAGCACGCGCATATCCGCCCCCGGATTTTGCGCAAGCTTAGTGCAGCAGCCGTTATGCGACTGTTAATTGCCACGGCTGCCATGGTCAGGGCGCCAAACGTCGCCGTCATCGAGCCGACTAGGCAAGCTCAAGGCAGCGGCGTAGGGTCAGTGCCAATGGCCTCGAAGGAGAGGACAATGGCGCAGATCAGCTCGAGATTATCGCAGCGCGCTTTGGCCGCCGACAAGTCCTTTGCAGCAGTTGCCGACTTCTACTTCAATTCGCGGTACGGCAAGCAGCGCGGGGACGGCGGCATCGCGGACTTTACCTTTGGCAATCCTCACGAAATGCCCCTGCGCGGCCTTGTCACTGCTTTGACACGCGCGGCGGAGCCCAAAGACAAGAATTGGTATGCCTACAAGTCCAGCGAACCGGAGCCGCAGGCATTCCTGGCGGAGCGGCTGAGCCTCGAACTCGGCCTGCCCTTCGAACCAGAGGATTTCGCCCTGACGGCGGGCGCCTTTGCTGCCATTTCGCTGGCTTTCCGTGTCCTCCTGGATGCAGGCGATGAGGCAATCTATTGTGAGCCCGCCTGGTTCTGCTACGAGCCGATGCTGCATCTGGCAGACGCAGTTCCGGTGAAGGTGGACCTGAAGGGCGATAGCTTTGACCTGGACATCGCGGCAATCGAGGCGGCGGTAACGCCCCGAACGCGCCTCGTCATTATCAATTCACCGCATAACCCCACGGGGCGGATCTACAGCGCCGAACTGCTCAAGGATTTGGCGGAGATGCTTGAGCGTCAGTCCTTGCGGATCAATCGACGCATATACCTGCTTTCCGATGAGCCTTACCGCAGGCTCCGCTTCGACAACGCCCCGTTTGTCAGCGCCGCGCAACTCTACCCATGGACCCTGATCGACTATAGCTATGGCAAGGTATTGCTCGCGCCTGGGCAACGGCTTGGATATCTGGCGATTTCGCCATTGATGCCAACCGCTGAACGCCATCAGTTGCGGGCGGTGATGTTCACAAGCCAGATGGCGCTTGGCTGGTGTTTTCCCAACGCGATCATGCAGCATGCGATCCGCGATCTTGAGGATCTCAGTATCGATCTTGCTGCGTTGCACAAACGAAGGAACGCCCTCGTGCAGGAGCTTCAGGGCTCCGGATGCCAGGTTACCAATCCAGAGGGCACGTTCTATCTCTGGGGCCGGTGGCCGGGAGATCCGGAACGACTGTGGAATGGCTTGGCGGACAAGAACGTCTTCGTCATGCCCGGCGCGATCCTCGGGGCGCCAGACTGCTTCCGCATCAGCCTGACGGCTTCCGATGCCATGGTGGAGAAAGCTCTGCCAGTCTTCCATGAGGTTCTGCGCTCGATGGTCTGACCCTATGGGCGGGAGCCGTGGTGCCGCACAAATCCGCCCCGGCTATGCCACGCGCACCGACCCGCCTTGACGCCCCGGCCGATTTCACGCATCTAGGGGCCGCAGGCGGGTGTAGCTCAATGGTAGAGCAGAAGCTTCCCAAGCTTACGACGAGGGTTCGATTCCCTTCACCCGCTCCAGCTCCCGATCAGCATAAATCATCAATGCTTCTGGCATAGCTTGTCTGCGCGTTCATCGCTCGGACAGGCAGAGTCATGCTGGCAGGACAGAGTGCAGGTAGCGATCGGAGCCTAGCGGCGCTGCTTGCCGCTCAAACGCTCAGTTCATTCAATCACAGCATGCTGCGGTCGGCACTGCTCACGCTCGTGTCATTTCGCGGGCTGACGGCGTTTGGCCTGACGCCCGAGGCCACGATCGCGGTCAGCACCCTGGCCATCGTGCTCCCCTATATTTTTCTCTCCCTACCTGCCGGCCGCATGGCCGACCGTTTCGCCAGGGCCAGCGTGGTCCGGGCCACAATGGCGCTGGATGTCCTGGTTCTGACCCTCGGCGCCGCAGCGCTCGGCATGGGCGATGGAGCCCTCTTGCTCGTGGCGCTGCTGCTCGGCGGGATCCAGGCAGCCCTGCTCGGACCAGCGAAATATGCCATCCTGCCCGATATCTCCAGGCCCGGCGCCCTCATCTCCAGCAATGGCTGGATGAGCGCCAGCAACACGCTGGCCATCCTGCTCGGCATGGTGCTGGGCAATCTGCTGGTGCTGGATGCTGCCGGGGTTCGTGCCCTGATCATTGGCGGCGTTGTTCTCGCAGCCATTGGCTGCGCACTGAGCCTGATGATCCGAGGCGAGGCGGCCAAGGACGCCGCGCTGCCGCTCGGCCCTGCCACCTTGCTGGCCGACTACCGGGCCCTGGCAGCCAGGCTGCGAGCGACACCCCTTATCATCTGGCCGATGATCGGCAGCTGCTGGTTCTGGTTCCAGGGGACGATCTGGACCGCCCTCATGCCGCTCTACGTGGCGCAGGCCGGCCAGCCGGCCCATCACGTGTCCTTCATGCTGCTGGCGTCGAGTGCCGGGGTGGCCCTGGGCGCGCTCTGTGCCAGCCGGCTGGTCAGCCGCTTCCAGCCTGGCGCGCTGTCACTGGTCCTGTTGCCGCTCATCGTCCTGCCTGGCCTCGATTTCTGGCTGATGGCCGTCACGCCGGGGGCGCAGGCCACGCCTCGCGCAGCTTTTGACCTCTTCGTACTGGCCATGGGGTCGGGCTTTTACCTGGTGCCACTCACGGCGGCCATCCAGCGGCTGACGCCGGTCCAGGAGCGGGCACGCTTCATCGGCATCAGTCATACGCTGAGCGGGCTTTCCATGTGTGCGGCAGGCCTGGTCATCCTGCTCTACCCGGCGATTGGCCTGTCGGTGACGGACATCTATGCCCTGGTCGCGCTGTCGACAGGTATCGTCGCCGCGCTTTCCCTGTTCCAGACGCTGGGCCCGTTCAGGCGCGCCTCCGTCGGCCAGCCGGCCCAATGAGGATGCTCTAGCCGCGGCGACCTTTGGCCGAGGGCATGAGGAAGGCGCAGGCGGCATCGATAACGGCCAGCTTGACCGCCTGGGCCTCGATCATCTCGCGGACGAAGCCCGCTGAGACCCACATGGCGTCCTGTCGCTCGGTCCAGCCCATGCTGCCCATGGCTTCAGCCTCGCGAAGCTTGCGGGCAAGGTGCGTGCGAGACAGCTTTATCCAGCCCGATATCTCGGCGATCGAACCGATCGAGGTGGCATAGCGCGTGCCGTCGGCGCTGATCTCGCCCAGGCTGGTGATCAGCCAGTCCATGATGACGCCGCCATTGTTGAGCCAGGTGAATAGCGAGAAAGTGCGCTGCGGCTCGCGGATGGCGGCATTGGTCAGCAGACCCGCGGCGATGCCGGTCTGCAAGCGTGCAAAAGCGTCTTCGGCGGCTCCATAGGCCGCAATCCGCGCGCCACCATCGAGACGATCGAGGGTGAGTAGGTGGATGGCGGCCCAGCTCTGGAACATCTGGAGCGCCTCGGCGGCAACCAGGATCGGCCTGGACCGACGGTCGGCAGGGTTGGTGGTGGAAACCGCGTAGCCGTAGTGCAGCATTTCCTTGATGAACGCGTCGGCGGTGTTGCGGCTGGCAATCCGGTGGGTAGCCACTTCATCGAGAAATCGCGACAGGGTCATGCTGGGCATGCCAGGTGCGCCCTCCCTCAGGCAGAGCGCGACGGCCGCATGGGCCAGCAGCCACCGCTGGTGGGTGGCAAATACCGATGAAAGTCTCGGATTGGTGTGAAATGCCTGCAGCAGTGCTGCGGACTGCTGCTGGATTATGGGCAGTATCAGCGGGTTACCGGCAATGTCTTCAGTCGTCAGGGCCATGAGCCGTTCAAATCTTCCGGGCGGAACACTGCTCCGCCGCGACCACAAAGGGCTGAGAAAAACAGACCTCAGCGCCAATACATAAATACCCCCAAATATAGTCAGGGTTGGGGACTGTGCATCAATCCTGCGGCACGACATTATACAAGCAGAGATTTCGATCGGCCTCCCCGAGAGAAACAAAACCAGTTAAAATTGCGTCAATATATGCAGATAATCAGTTTCTCTACCCAAGGCATTGCGCCGGAACAGCGCTTTGACCATTGGCGCGAAGTGCGCGCGAAGTCCTTGTTCGGCGTTACTCTGGACTTGCCGCCAGAGCGCCGCCGCGGTTTCAATGGTCTGTTCAGCGTGCGCGCAGTCGGCGGCGCTTTTGCTTCGGAGCTCCGGGCCTCAGCTTATGTGGTCCAGCGGAGCGAAGACGACATTGCCCGCGTTGCGGGCAACAGCCTCTGCATCAGCCATCAGATCAAGGGGCCGGGCATGCTGAGCCTTCCGGGAGACCGGGGCGACCACGTCAGCAATGACAACATGCTGATCGGCCATTCCGACCTGCCCTATTCAGCGATACCGGACACGGAAGACGACTTCCATTGCCGGATGCTGCGCATTCCGTTCAGCGATGACCTGACGCTTGGCCAGTCCGCACGGGGCATGTTTACCGCCAGGCTCCCCGACAGTTCGCGGTTCCTGCGGCCCCTTCGGGCACTGTTCGATGCATTGACGTCGGGGGGCGACAGGCTTGCCGATCCAGCCCGCGACGTCATCCATGTCGGCCGGCTTGCCATGGCGGCAAGGGGACAACTTGCCGCCGGAATGCCCGAAGTGCGGGCTGCGCTTCGTTCGGGTTTCCTGCGGGCCGCACTGCAGATCATGGAGCGGGAGAAGCGCCGGCCGGACCTGACGCCCGCCATGGTGGCGGCGGCGCTCGGCATTTCCCGGCGCCAGCTCTACGTACTGTTCGAGGTCAGCGACGCCTCGTTCGCCCGCGTCCTGGGGGGCCTGCGCATCGCGGAGGCGCGCCGGCTCCTGCTGGAGCGCCCGGATTTGTCAGTAACCCAGACTGCCTTCGCCTGCGGCTTCGATAGCCTGGCCACGTTCTATCGGATCTTCGGCAACACCTATGGCGTGACGCCCACTGAGCTTCGCTTGATGGAGCAAGGCCGGCATCCGCCGGCAACGGCACGATCCGCCGCGGCCTGAACGGCCCTGCCCCGCGCGCAGACTGCACGCAATGAGAAGACTCGCCACCTTTGGCGTCTGTACAACCCGCAAACGCTGGCCCGGCCGGCGACAGTAAATGTGTTGAGGTGTGATGGAAACGGATCAGGATATGGACGCAGACCGCAGCCAGGAAGCCCGGCCCGACCAGCATGAAGGAGGGGGGGAGAGTGCTGGCGCATCAGCCGACGCCTCCGCCGCTGAGGGCAAGCGCCAGCGCCTTTTTGGGCCCCATGCGGACGAGCCGGGCTATGTGCGCCCGCCCGTCTTCGGGCGCCGCGTCCGCATGGCGTCGCATGCAGCGATGCATCGGGGATGGCTGCGCGATCTCTACAACGAGCTGCGAGTGGTTTTTTCAGACCCCGTCTCGCCGCAGGAGGGTCCGCCGCTGGCGTTTCTCGATGCGGACAAGCCGGTCATCCAGCTCGGCGATGACGTCACCATCGGGGTCGATGACGCCAAGGGCACATTCGTCTTCCAGCGAACACAGGATATGCGATTGGTCGATACCATCACCACCTCGGACGGCGACCGGGTAACCGATTTCGTTGTCGCCTATCTGGCGCGTATCGAGGATGCGTCGCTCGGCGGACTGGCCCATGTCGAAAAGAGCGTCGGCCGAACCATCGAGGACGTCGAACGGGCGCTCATCCTCGCGACCTTGCGCCATTGCGGCGGGAATCGGACGCTGGCGGCCGGCATGCTCGGCATTTCGCGCCGCATGCTGCGCGCCAAGCTGCAATCGTACTGGGCGAGCCTGCTGACGGAGACCCGCCCACAGTAGCACCGGTATCGGTTGTGCTGTCGGCAGCGAGAGAAGAGCAAATGATCCTTGGAGACGTTCTGACGGCAGCCCGCCGCGTTGCGACGGGGCCGAGCCATGGCGAGCGGCCTGCATCAGGCACGTCTGCGCCGTCCAGAGATCTGGCGGCTGAGATGCGGGCGGGTCTGGGCAGGGGAGAGTTCTTCCTGGTCTTCCAGCCCCAGATCGACCTGCTCAGCCAGCAGATCACCGGCGTTGAAGCCCTGGTGCGCTGGCAACATCCCCGCAATCGCATCTTGCTGCCCAGCCAGTTCATCCCCGTCGCCGAGCAATCCGGCCTGATCGTGCCCCTTGGCAACCAGATGCTCCGTCTGGCGTGTCTCGAGGCGTCGCGGTGGCGATCCGGGCCGCTGGCTGGCGTCAAGATCTCGGTAAGCGGGTATCCCCTGCAGGTCCGGCACGAAGGCTTCATTCAGCACATTGCCAGCACGCTGCACCAGACCGCTCTTCCCACGGAGCGGCTCGTTATCCAGCTGCCCGAGGGCGCTATCGCCCATCCCGGGCACGCGAACTTCTCGGTCCTGAAGCGGCTTAGGCAACGGGGGGTCAAGCTGGCCATCACCGGCTTTGGAACCGGGTTTTCCTGCCTCGCCTATCTGCCGCAGGTGCCTGTCAGTTCGCTCAAGATCGACAGTTCCTTCCTCAGCGACATTCCCGGCAATACACGAAACGAAGCGGTCACGCGGACCATTGTCGAGCTGGGACGCACCTTGAAGTTGCGGCTGGTGGCCGAAGGCGTCGAAACCGAGGCGCAGGCCGATTTCCTGCGCGCCATCGGGTGCGACGCGGCACAGGGACCGCTCTATGCCCCGCCACAGACGGCGAGCAATCTCAGCGAATGGGTCCAGGCATGGCCGCGTGGCAAGGGGGCAGTTCCTCGCGCAGTCCAGCCAGGGTCGCAGCAGCCCCTGCCGGGCGCCTAGAGCTGTGGCAACGCCTTAAACACGCTGGCTTCATCGAGGGCGATGACCTGCTCCACCGCTGCCATTGCAGCCTCCGCATCGGCATCGCCAATGGCCGCCACCAGCCGCGACAGGGCTTCGTAGGAACTTCGCAAGTAGCTCGTGGCATCCGTGCTGGCGCATTGCCGCAGCGCCAAAGCGAGCGTCAGTTCAACGATGCCGGTCACCGAGCGCAACAGGGCATTTCCCGAGGTTTCGGCCACCGTGCGATGGATTTCGAGTGCAGCTATGCCGTGGTTCTCGAGATCTCCGGCAGCCGAATCCATCTGGTGCAGCCAGTATTTCATCACGCGGATGTTTTCCGCGGTCCTGCGCTGGGCGGCCAGCGCCGTGGCCCGCGCCTCCAGCGCGCGGCGCACATCGAACAGGCTCTCGTAGAAGCGCCGGTCGGGTTTGGCGTAGAAGTGCCAGGACAGCACCTGGGGATCAAAGAAGCTCCAGCGGCTGGTGGGCGAGACGCGCGTGCCGACCTTTGGCCGCGCCTCGACCAGGCCCTTGGCCTCCAGGGTCTTGAGCGCCTCGCGCAGCACGGTGCGCGACACGCCGTAGGTTTCCATCATCACGGCGTCGCTGGCCAGGATCGAGCCGACCGGGAACTTGCCCGTGACGATGGCATGGCCGATCTCGTTGATGACGAAGGTATGGAAATTCCGTGCAGCGGGTCGCCCGGAAAGCGAGCGAATAAGGCTGCCTGCTTCGATCATGCTAGAACCAGTCGACGTTCAGCTCAGGATGAGCCGGGGGCGGTGGGCTTTTGGGGCCGAACCGCGGCGTACCTTTGCATAGGCGAGGACCGGAGGCGCAGAAAACAGGCATTTGCAGGCCAACCTCAGGACAGTGTCGACTGGTTCTACGATTTTTCGGGCGATTCTTCGCCCGGCGCGGAGGCCGCAAATATGATGCGCTGCAGAACGATGAACAAGAACAGCAGCACGCCGATCACGATCTTGGTCCACCAGCTCGACAGCGTGCCGTCGAAGATGATGTAGGTCTGGACGAGGCCCAGCAGCATGACGCCGACAAAGGTGCCCAGCACGAAGCCATAGCCGCCGGTCAGCAGCGTGCCGCCGATGACAACGGCGCTGATGGCGTCGAGTTCGACACCGACCGCCGCCAGCGGATAGCCGGCCGAGGTGTAGAGCGAAAAGACGATTCCCGCCAAGGCCGCCAAGACGCTCGACAGCATATAGATCTGCACCGTGGTGCGCGCCACCGGCACGCCCATGAGCAGCGCCGAGACCGGATTGCCACCAAGGGCATAGACGTAGGAGCCGAAGCGGGTGCGGTGGGCAAGCAAGGCGCCCAGCAGGAAGACGGCGACCATCAGCAGGCCAATGGAGCTCAGCCGTCCCCCGCCCGGCAGGCGGATGATGAGCTCGGAGACGGTGCGGTAGAATTCGTGGTTGATCGGCACCGAATCCTGGGTGATCACCGAGGCGCCACCACGAGCCAGGAACATGCCGGCCAGCGTCACGATAAAGCTGGGCACCTGCAGATAGTGGATGGTCAGCCCCATGGCGGCACCAAAGAGGGCGGCCACGCCCAGGGCAATGGCGAATGCTGCCAGCGGATGGAAGCCAAGCCAAGAGATGAGCACCGCGACAAGCACGCCGGTAAAGCCGATCACCGCCCCGACCGAAAGGTCGATGCCGCCCGAGATGATGACGAAGGTCATGCCCACGGCGGCGATGCCGAGGAAGGCATTGTCGGTGAGGAAATTGCCCAGCACCCGGGTCGAGAGCATGCCGGGAAACTGCGCAACGCTCAGGGCATAGGCGATGAGGAAGATGACGGCGGTGGCCGCAAGCGGGCGAAGACTGCGTTTCATCGGGAGGCCGCCTGCTTGGGGTCGCGTTTGAAGAAGCCGAGGGCCGAGCCGACGAGCGGGGATTGCAGCATCAGGATCAGGATGATCATGCCGGCCTTGACGATGAGGTTGAATTCCGGCCGAAAGCCGGAAACCAGGATGCCGGTATTCATGGCCTGGATGATCAGCGCGCCGACCACGGCCAGGGGAATGGAAAACTTGCCGCCCAGCAGCGAGGTGCCGCCGATCACCACGGCCAGGATGGCATCGAGTTCGAGCCAGAGACCGGAATTGTTGGCGTCGGCGCCGCGGATGTCGGCTGCCACGACAATGCCCGCGATCGCGGCGCAGAAGCCGCTCAGCGCATAGACCAGCATCAGCAGCATGCGGCTATGGATGCCGGCGAGCGATGCCGCTGCCCGGTTGACGCCGATGGCCTGGATGAACAGCCCTATGGCGGTGCGCCGCACCAGCAAGGTCACCAGGATCATCAGCGCCAGCGCAATCACCGCCGCCATGGGAAAGCCCAGGAAAGAGCCGGTGCCGATGAAGATCAGCGCGGGATCGTTGAAGGTGACGATGGAGCCTTCGGTGATCAGCTGGGCAATGCCGCGCCCGGCCACCATCAGTACCAGAGTGGCGACGATGGGCTGGATATCGAGCACGGCGACCAGGAAGCCGTTCCACAGGCCGCAGAGCAGGCCGACGGACAGCGCGGCGACCACGGCGATGGGGGTAGGATACCCCGCTACCACCATGGTCGCCGCCACCGCGCCGCAAACTGCCATGATGGCGCCGACCGAAAGGTCGACGCCCTTGGTGGCGATGACCCCGGTCATGCCGATGGCCAGGATCGCCACCGGCGCGCCGCGATTGATCACGTCGATCAGGCTGCCGAACAGGCGGCCGTCCTGCCAGGAAACGCGGAAGAAATTGGGAAACAGCAGCCAGTTGATCAGCAGCACGGCGACCAGCGCCAGCAATTGCGGATTGGCGAGACGCTCGAGATGGAGCCGCTTCATGCGACGGCCTCGTCACTGTGGTTGGCGATCGCCTGGACGATCACGCCGGGGTTGATGTTCTTGCCGCGCAGTTCGGCGACCATTTCGCGGTCGCGCATCACCACGATGCGGGAGCTGTAGGCCACGACCTCGTCAAGCTCGGAGGAGATGACCAGCATGGCCATGCCCTCATCGCGCAGCCGGTTGATGGTGCGGACGATTTCGGCATGGGCGCCGACATCGATGCCGCGCGTTGGTTCATCAAGAATAAGGAAGGCGGGATCGGTGGCCAGCCAGCGCGACAGGATGACCTTCTGCTGATTGCCGCCCGAAAGCAGCTTGACCGGCATGTCGAGCGACGCGGCGCGGATATCCATGGCCTCGCCGAACTTGCCGGCGATCTCGAGCTGTTCGTCGCGATTGAGCGCCTTGAACCAGCCCAGCTTGCCCTGCAGGGCGATGACGATGTTCTCGCGTACCGACAGGTCGCCAAGGATGCCCTCCGCCTTGCGGTCTTCGGGGCAGAAGCCGAAGCCGTGCTTGATGGCGTCGGTGGTGCGGCGAATGGCGGTCGGCTTGCCATTGATGCTGACTGTGCCCTGGTCGGCCGGGTCGGCGCCGAACATGATGCGCGCCACCTCGGTGCGGCCCGAGCCGAGCAGGCCGGCGACACCGACGACTTCGCCCTTGTGGATGGTCAGGTCGAATGGCGCGACGCTGCGCTTGCGGCCAAAACCCTTGAATTCGAGCAGCACCTCGTCCGGCGTCTCGCTCGGCTCGACATCGGTGGCGCCGGAAAAGGCGATGTCCTTGCCCAGCATCAGGCGCACCACATCGGTGCGGCTGAGCGCATCGAGCGGGCGGGTATCGATCAACCTGCCATTGCGCAGCACGGTCACACGGTCGGAAATGGCAAAGACCTGATCGAGGAAATGGGTGATGAAGATGATGGCCAGGCCCCTGGCCTTGAGCCCGCGCACCACTTCGAACAGGCGCTCGACCTCGTTGCGATCCAGGCTTGCCGTGGGTTCGTCGAGGATCAGCACCTTGCCCGACAGCTGCACGGCCCGGGCGATGGCGACGATCTGCTGAACGGCGACCGAATGCATCCCCAGTTCGCTCGCCGGATCGATATGCAGGTCATAATTGGCCAGCAGCGTGCGGGCATCCGCCTCCATCTTGCGGAAGTCGACAAAGCCGAAGCGCAGGGGCTGGTGGCCCAGGAACAGGTTCTCGGCGACCGAACGGTTGGGCAGGAGGTTGACCTCCTGATAGACCGTGCCGATGCCAAAGGTCTGGGCGTGGAGGGGATTGTCGAGCGACACGGCAGCGTCATCGACATGGATGCTGCCGCCATCGGGCTGGTAGGCGCCGGTCAGTATCTTGATCAGGGTGGATTTGCCCGCGCCATTCTCGCCGAGCAGCGCGTGGACCTCGCCGGCCCGCAACCCGAAATCGACCTTGTCGAGAGCGACATGGTTGCCGAATATCTTCGTGACGCTGCGCGCTTCGAGCACGTATTGGCCGTCGGCCATGCCAGTCTCCCCCAAGTGCTCGCGCCGCCGTTCCGGCATTGTCGCGACAGATCGGTTCCGCCGGCGTACCGGCGGAACCATCATTGTTGTGCGATTAGTAGCCCAGACCCTTGCGGGTGTCATACTCGACCTGCGGATTGTCCGCAGGCGTATAGAGCTTGGACTCGGTGATGATGAACTTCTCGGGCGCGGTGCCGTCGGCGAGATAGGCCGAGAGGGCTTCGAAGGCCGGGCCGGCCATGTTGGGGGTCAGTTCAACCGTCGCATTGGCCTCACCGGCTGCCATGGCGGCGAAAATGTCCGGCACGGCGTCGATCGAGACCACCTTGATGTCGGTACCGGGCTTGAGGCCGGCATCCTTGATCGCCTGGATGGCGCCAACGGCCATGTCGTCATTGTGGGCATAGACTGCGCAGATGTCAGCGCCGCCGTTTTCGGCCTTGATGAAGCCTTCCATGACTTCCTTGCCCTTGGCGCGGGTGAAGTCACCGGTCTGGCTGCGGGCAAGGACGATATTGGCGTGGCCGGCAATCGCTTCCTCGAAGCCCTGCTTGCGGTTGATGGCGGGGGTGGAGCCGACGGTGCCCTGCAGTTCGACGACCTTGCAGTCGGCATCGCCCACTTCGGCAACCAGCCATTCACCGGCAACGCGGCCTTCCTTGACCTGGTCGGAAGCGACCGACGTCAGGTAGAGATCTTCGGGCGCATCGACGCCGCGGTCGAGCAGGATCACCGGAATTTCGGCTTCCTTGGCTTCGGTCAGCACGTCTTCCCAGCCAGTGGCAACCACGGGCGCTACCAGGATGGCGTCAACGCCCTGGGCGATGAAGCCGCGGATAGCCTTGATCTGGTTTTCCTGCTTCTGCTGGGCATCGGCAAACTTGAGGTCGATGCCAAGCGCTTCGGCCTGCTGCTTGGTCACCGAGGTCTCGGCGGCGCGCCAGCCGGATTCCGAACCAATCTGGCTGAAGCCGATGGTGAGACCCTTGAGATTGTCCTGGGCGATGCTGACCGAGGTCAAAGCAGTAGCGAGGCTTGCCGCGATGGCAAGCTTGGAAATGATGGTCACGATGTCCTCCCAAATGTGGTCGTCGCGGCGTGTTCACCTGCGGCGATGGGAGGACGCTATATAAAGTACTATTATATGTAAATAGGGAAAAGTATGACTAAAGCGGGTCGCGAAAAGACACGACAATCTCCTGAAAAATAAAACGTTTTTGGCCTAGCTGTTTCGGAGCGCCGTGCTGTTGCGAACCGCGACCCGCGGCTGCACCACGAAGTGCTCCGCCGTTTTTCGACCCGCGATACGCTCCAGCATGAGGCGCGCGGCATTGCGGCCGATCTCCCGCCCGGATTGATCAATGCTGGTGAGGTCGTTCTGCGTATAGGCGCAGGGCGGTGAATTGTCGTAGCCGATGACGCCAATGTCCTCCGGCACGCGCAGGCCGAGCGCGCGTACCGCACTCAGCACTTCAAGCGCGTAATAGTCGGCCCAGCCGAAAATGGCGTCGGGTGGATTGGGGCCTTCCAGCAGCATGCGTACCGTGGCCGTCACGTCGTCGATGTCGTCGGCAGCAGCGGCGATGCGGATGGCGCTGTCATCGAAACCGGCGGCGCGCATGCCGGAGACGAACCCCGCCTCGCGGCGCTGCGACACGTCGGCCTGCCCCAGGTCGGCCCGGCGCAGGGTGATCATGGCGGGGCGCTTGTAGCCCTGGGCGATCAGATGCTCGACCACAAGGGTGCCGCCGCGTTCGTCGTCGTTATTGGCCGAGTCGAACAGCGTCGCCTGCGGGGCATGATGGCCGATCACGGTAATGGCGGCCTGCCGCGCGGTCGCCTCGACCTCGGCATCCGTCATCCGCTGTCCGATCATGATCAGTCCGTCCATCTGGCGGTCGACCATGGCATGGACGATGGCTTTCTCCATGCTGGTGGAACCGTGGCCGATGCCGAAGAAGGGCACATATTGCGTGCCCGCCAGGCCGTCATCGATGCCGTCGATGACCTGGGGGAAGAACGGATTCTTCACGTCGGCGAGCAGCACGCCGATCGTATAGGTCTGGCCACGCATGGCGCGTGCCGCGGTGTGCGGGCGATAGTCCAGCTTGGCGATGGAGGCGCGGACCTTGGCTTCCATAACGTCGCTGACGCCATAGGCATCGCGCAACACCTTGGAAACGGCCGCGACAGAAACGCCTGCATCCTCAGCCACTTCGCGAATGGTAACGCGACCATTCCTGCCGCTTGATGCCGGTCTATCCATGGTCTGAACGCTCTCCTGCCGCCGGCAAAGGCCGGTTTTTCCGCCCCTTTTGCCGGGCATTTTCCCCTTATCACACCGACTGCAAAAATTTGCCATTGCCAAGCGTGCGATTTTGTAGAACGATAAACGTAGAACATTCTACAGACGGATGCGAGCACCAAGTTCGACACCCGCGGGACGAGTTGAGGAGATCGGCGTGAACGACGCAATGGCACCGTCTGCATCGGCGCAGGGCAATGTAACTTTGCGCAACTGGACGGCGCAGATGGTTCGGCCCCTGGCCGATCAGGGCGTCGGGACGCCGGCCAGTTTCGTCGCCAAGTCCTTCACGCTGGGCGCCGTGGGCGGCAGCGAAGTGCTCGATATCTCGGCCCTGGGCCTTTATCGCTGCTTCATCAACGGCAAGCGGGTCGGCAATGACCTGCTGACGCCGGGCTGGACCAGTTACGATGTGCGGCTGAGCTACCAGACCTATTCCGTTGGCGAGCTGCTGGTGGCGGGGGAGAACCGCATCGAGATCTGGCTGGCCGATGGCTGGCTGCGCTCGCAGATGATGTGGGGCAAGGCGCCGATCTTCAACACTTGGGGCAGCGAGATTGCCGCCATAGCCGAGCTGCGCAGCGCGCCAGGCGACAGGACGCCCGTGCTGGTGACCGATGCCAGCTGGCAGAGCGGCACCCTGCCCATCCGCAAGTCGGGCATCTATTTCGGCGAGATCTTCGACGCCCGCATCGTGCCCACCGTGTCAGCCGGCACGGCCGCCATCGCCTTCGACACGGCGCGCCTCATCGCGCATGAAACCACGCCGGTGCGTGAACTGTCGCCGCTGCCGGTGGTCAAGAGCTGGACCGATGCCGAAGGCTGTACGGTCTATGACTTCGGACAGAATATCGGCGGCTATGTCGCCTTCGACGTGCGCGGGGACGCCGGCGCAAAAGTGACGGTGGAGCATGCCGAAGTGCTCGACCAGGATGGCCAGTTCTACAATGGCAATTTCCGCACCGCCGAGGCGCGGCTGGAATACAGTCTGGCCGGCCATGGCACGGAACACTATCGGCCTTATTTCACCTTCCAGGGCTTCCGCTATGCCCGCGTCACCATCGATGGCGAGGCAAAGCTGGGCAGCATTGTCTCGGTGCCGATCAGCTCGGTGACCGAGGTCAAGGCCGGCTTCACGTCAGGCAATGCGCTGGTCAACCGGCTGGTGCTCAATACAATCTGGTCGCAGCGCGGCAACTTCATCGAAGTGCCCACCGATTGTCCGCAGCGCGACGAACGCCTGGGCTGGACCGGTGATGCGCAGGTCTTTGCCGGCACGGCGTGCTATTTCGCGGACACGCACAGCTTCTTCCAGAAGTGGATGCGCGACCTGATGGCCGACCAGCGCGCCGATGGCGCGGTGCCCCATGTCGTGCCCGACCCCACCAAGCTCAACCCGACGGATTACCCCGGCTTTTACGGCAGCACCGGCTGGGGCGACGCTGTCGCCATCGTGCCGTGGCAGCTCTACCTGCACTATGGCGACGCGGCCTTCCTCAAGGAAACGCTGCCTGCCATGGTCAGGTGGGTCGATTTCGTCTGGTCGATCAGCGATGGCCCGATCGTGTCGCCGCCGCGCGAATGGGGGGCCCGTGGCTTCTCCTTCGGCGACTGGCTGCAGCCGGGCGGCCCCTCCGCCAAGCCGCTGCCCACCATCGGCGACGACGCGGCCGCGACCATTTATCTCTTCATCACCGCCACGCTGGTCGCCCGCATCGCCCGCATTGTCGGCAATGCCGACGTCGCCTCGCGTCTCGAAACCATGGCCGCCAAGGTCAAGGCCGCCTTTGCCGATGAGTTCGTCACCGCCTCCGGTCGGCTCGCCTATGACGACCAGACCTCCTATGCGCTGGCCTTCCTGCACGACCTGATCCCGGCCGACAGACAGGAAGCGGCCAGGCGCTATTTCAAGGCCACCATCGCGCGCGCCGATGGCCGCATCGGCACCGGCTTTATCGGTACACCCGCCTTGCTGCCGGCGCTGGTCAAGATTGGTGAAATCGGTCTGGCGACAGATGTGTTCCTGCAGGAGGAAGTCCCCGGCTGGCTCTACCAGGTCAAGATGGGTGCCACGACCATCTGGGAGCGCTGGGACGCCATCCAGCCGGACGGCTCGATCTACAATCCGCAGATGAATTCCTACAATCACTACGCCTATGGCGCGGTGTGCCAGTGGCTGCTCGAGGGCGTGGCCGGATTCCGGCCGGACGAGACCGATCCGGGCTTTGTCACCGTGGTGTTCGAGCCGATGATCATCGCCGAACTGTCCCCCGTCAAGGCGCATCACGACAGCCCCAGGGGCCTGATCCGCGCCGAGTGGACGGTGGATGGCGACAAGGTCAGCTACATGGTCGAGGTTCCGGCCGGCGCGCGCGGCCTGCTGCGACTGTCGCCCGACTATCGCAACGTCCAGGTGGATGGCGAAGCCTGGGACGGCAAGGGCGACCGACCCCTCGCCGCCGGCCAGCACGCCATTGCCTTCACCTACACCCCGAAGCCGCGGCCAACGCGGACCGGGCTGAGCATCAACGCCCGCACGCCCTGAGCCAACAGGCGGCAGCACGAACTGCCCGCATGGTGCGGGCATAATGGGAGAGACAGACCAATGACCAAGACTTCACGCAGGACCGCGCTGGCCGGCTTGTCCGCCGGGCTCATGCTGGTAACGGCCCTCAGCGGCAGCGCCTTTGCGCAGAGCATCAACCTCACCTACCTCATCCCGAGTGGCGCCGACGGCGTGGCCGTGGCCGAGGAACTGGTCAAGAGCTTTGAAGCCGCCAATCCCGATATCAATATCGACATCGAAACCCGTCCCGGCGGTTCCGAAGGCGACAATCTCGTCAAGACGCGCCTCGCCACCGGCTCGATGGCCGACATTTTCCGCTACAATTCGGGCTCGCTATTCCAGGCCATCAATCCCCAGCAGTTCCTGGTCGATCTGACCAATGAACCCTGGCAGGCCGACGTGCAGGCCTCGTTCAAGCAGGTGGTGACGGCGCCGGACGGCACCGTGCGCGGCGCGCCGATGGGCGCTGCCATGGGCGGCGGCATCTATTACAACCGCGCCATCTATGAAGAACTCGGGCTCACCGTCCCCACGACCTGGGCCGAATTCATGGCCAATAACGAAAAGATCAAGGCCGCAGGCAAGGTCGCCGTGATCCAGACCTATGCCGACACCTGGACCAGCCAGCTCTTCGTGCTGGCGGACTATTACAATGTCAGCGCCAAGGACCCCAACTTCGCCAGCCGCTATACGGCCAACGAAGCCAAGTTCGCCACCGAGCCGGCTGCCCTGCGCGGCTTTGAAAAGCTGCAGGAAACCTTCGAGGCCGGCTACTTCAACGAGGATTTCGGCGCCGCCAAATATGACGACGGCATCCGCATGGTCGCCGCCGGCGAAGGTGCCCACTATCCGATGCTGACCTTTGCCACCACGGCCATCGCCGCGGCCTATCCCGACATGATCGGCAATGTCGGCTTCTTCGCCCAGCCGGGTGACGAGGCAGGCATGAACGGGCTTACGGTATGGATGCCCGATGGCATCTATATTCCCCAGACCACGTCCAATCTCGACGCCGCCAAGAAGTTCGTTGCCTTCGTCGCCAGCGTCGAGGGCTGCGAGGCGCAGACCCGTGCGGGCGGCGCGTCCGGGCCATACCTGGTCAATGGCTGCACCCTGCCCGATGACGTTCCCCCGGCCGTGAGCGACATGCTGCCCTACTTCGCCGAAGGCGGGCAGAATGGTCCGGCGCTCGAATTCCTCTCGCCCATCAAGGGGCCGGCGCTCGAGCAGATCACCGTGGAAGTGGGCTCCGGCATCCGCCCGGCAGCCGATGGCGCGGCACTCTACGACGAGGACGTGCGCAAGCAGGCCCAGCAGCTCGGCCTTCCCGGCTGGTAAACCCTTGCACATGAGGCGGTTCCGGGTGCCTGGTCTCACCCGGAGCCGCCGTTCCTGAGGAGTCGCCCATGTCAGTCATGACGCAAACCGGTACGGCCGGTGCCGGTGCCGCCGCCCCCGTGCCGGTGCTGAAGCGACCCTCGCCCTATCCGGGCTGGTTCTTCCTGCCGGCCGCCATCATCTATGGCCTGCTGTTCCTGCTGCCCACCGTGGCTTCGCTTTATTTCAGCCTCACCCGCTGGACGCTGTTCAACTCTACCTTCATCGGACTCGACAATTTCGCCCAGTTCCTGCGCGAACCGTTCCTGATCAAGGGGCTGATCAATACCGTCATCTATGCCGTGGTCACCTCGGGGCTCAAGGTCGTGCTTGGCCTGCTGCTGGCCGTGCTGCTCACCAGCCAGATCGCCGCCCGCGGCTATCTGCGTTCGGTGGTGTTCTTCCCCGTGCTGGTGTCCACCGTCGGCGTCGGCATCACCTTTACCGTGCTGATGCACCCCACCAATGGCATGATCAACGAAGGCCTAGCCATGCTGGGCATCAAGGGTCCGGGCTGGCTGACCAATCCGAGCCTGGCGCTCTATTCGGTGGCGCTGGTCGATGTGTGGAAGGGCGTTGGGCTCGCCACCGTCATCTACATTGCCGGCATCGTCGCCATCCCCAAGGACTATTACGAAGCCGCCCGCATCGATGGGGCGACCAAGCTGCAGAACTTCTTCTACGTCACCCTGCCCTTGTGCCGGCCGGCCACCGTCACGGTCATCATCCTGAGCTTCATCGGAGGCCTGCGGACCTTCGATCTGATCTGGGCGATGACGCGGGGCGGACCGGGCTTTGCCTCAGACACCGTCGCCTCGGTGATCTACAAGCAGTATCAGGCGGGCTTTTACGGCCTCAGCACGGCCGGCAATGTGGTACTATTCGCGCTCATCGCCGTCCTGGTCGTGCCGCTCACCATGCTGCTCAACCGCCGGGAGGGACACGAATGAGCCTCGTCCGCAAATACGGGCTGAGCGTCCTCGCCATCCTCGTCTCCTCCGTGGTGTTCCTCATTCCCTTCGCCTTCATCATCATGATGGCGTTCAAGGATCGGACGCAGGCCCAGCTGCTCGACTTCTCCTGGCCGCAGGGATTTCACCTCTGGACCAACATCGTCGAGGTGGTGACCACCCGCAACTGGATGCTGCTCACCGCCTTCATAAACTCGTCCATCCTCACCGTGGCGAGCGTCACGCTGCTGGTGATCTTCGCGGCCATGGTCGGCTTCGTGCTGCAGCGGCGCAAGACGCGGTTCAATGGCCTGATCGAGTTCTTCATCCTGGCCGGCCTGATGATCCCGCCGGCCGTCGTCCCCACCATCTGGCTGCTGCAAGGCATCGGCCTCTTCGGCAAGCTGCATGGCCTGATCCTGGTCGAGGTGGCCTATGGGCTGCCCTTCTCTATCCTGCTCTATCGCGCCTTTATCGCCACCATTCCCCGCGAACTGGACGAGGCGGCCATCATCGACGGCGCGCGGCCGTTCGATGTGTTCTTCCGGGTCATCCTGCCACTGCTCTGGCCGGTGACCGTCACCAATATCGTGGTGCAGTCGGTTGCCATCTTCAATGACTTCACCAACCCGCTCTACTATCTGCCGGGCAATGCCAATGCGACGGTGCAGCTGACGCTCTACAATTTCCAGAGCCAGTTCAACACGTCCTACAACCTGCTCTTCACCAATATCGCGCTCATCACCATTCCGCCGCTGGTCGTCTTCCTGTTCTTCAACCGGCAGATCGTGGCGGGGATGACCGCTGGCGCCGTCAAAGGATAACCCGCATGGCCGGACTGGAACTGAAATCGCTCCACAAGAGCTACGGCAATGTCGAGGTGATCAAGGGCGTCGACCTCACGGTCGAGCACGGCGAATTCGTCGTCTTCGTCGGTCCCTCGGGCTGCGGCAAGTCCACCCTGCTGCGCATGATTGCCGGGCTCGAGGATATTACCGGAGGCGAGCTCTGGATCGGGGATGTGCTCTGCAACGGGGTCGAACCGCGCGACCGCGGCATCGCCATGGTGTTCCAGAACTACGCGCTCTATCCGCACATGACCGTCTACGACAATGTCGGCTTCGGGCTGAAGCTGGCCAAGACGCCCAAGGATGTGCGCGACGCCAAGATCCGCGAGGCCGCGCGCATCCTGCAGATGGAACACCTGCTCGAGCGCAAACCGAGCCAGCTGTCCGGCGGCCAGCGCCAGCGCGTGGCCATCGGCCGGGCCATCGTGCGCAAGCCGGAGGTCTTCCTGTTCGACGAACCGCTGAGCAATCTCGACGCCGCCTTGCGGGTGGAAACCCGCATGGAAATCGCCAAGCTCCACCACGATCTGGGCGCGACCATGATCTATGTGACCCACGATCAGGTCGAGGCCATGACGCTGGCCGACAAGATCGTGGTGCTCAATGCCGGCGTGGTGCAGCAGGTCGGCGCGCCGATCGAGCTCTACCAGCGCCCGGCCAATCTCTTCGTCGCCGGCTTCATCGGCTCGCCCAAGATGAACTTTGTCAATGTCACCGTGGAAGCGGTCAGCGCGGGCCGCGTGGCCGTGGCAGGCAAGGATATGGCCTCGATCGCCATCCCAGCGCGCACCGATGGCCTCAAGCCCGGGGACACGGTGACCCTGGGCATTCGCCCGCATGATCTCAGCGAAGAGAGCGGCGGCGCCATTGTCGGCCGGGTGGCGCTGGTCGAGCGGCTCGGCAACGAGACCATCATCAGCATGCAGTTGCCGTCCGGGGCGTCGTGGCTCGTGGTGCTCGATGGTGACCACAATCTCAGTATCGGCCAGAATCTGGCGCTGAGCTTTGAGCCCGATCGGGCCGTCATCTTCGATGCGGACGGCACCGCCCGGCATCCCGACCTGGACTGACCGCATAGGTCCTGTGACATTGCCAGAGCTTGCGCTGGCGGGCCGCCAATGCTTTACGGACGCGTTCGCCGCGCCTCCCGCCCGGCATTGTCCGCAGGATCGCGCAGCGCATGATACGTCTCGAAAGCATCGGCAAGCAAAACGGCAAGCAGATTGTCTTCATCGACGCATCGGCCACGCTGCTCAAGGGCGAGAAGATTGGTCTGGTCGGTCCCAATGGCGCCGGCAAGACCACCCTGTTCCGCATGATCACCGGCGAAGAGCAGCCCGATGAGGGCCAGGTCTCGGTCGATCGCGGCACCACGATCGGCTATTTCAGCCAGGATGTCGGCGAGATGGCCGGCCGCAGCGTCGTCGCCGAAGTCATGGACGGGGCCGGCCCGGTTTCGGCGCTGATCACCGAGATGCGCGCGCTGGAAGCCGATATGGGCGATCCGGACAAGGCCGACGCGATGGATGCCATCATCGAGCGCTATGGCGAGGTGCAGCACCAGTTCGAAGAGCTCGACGGCTATTCGCTGGATGGCCGCGCCCGCGAGGTGCTGGACGGCCTGGGCTTTTCCCAGGAGATGATGGATGGCGATGTCGGTGCGCTGTCGGGTGGCTGGAAGATGCGCGTGGCCCTGGCCCGCATCCTGCTCATGCGCCCCGACGCGCTGCTGCTCGACGAGCCGAGCAACCATCTCGATCTCGAAAGCCTGATCTGGCTGGAAGCGTTCCTGCAGAACTATTCCGGCGCCCTGTTCATGACCAGCCACGACCGCGAGTTCATGAACCGCATCTGCACCAAGATCGTCGAGATCGACGCCGGTTCGCTGACCACCTATTCGGGCAATTACGAATTCTACCAGAGCCAGCGCGCCATTGCCGAAAAGAACCAGCAGGCCCAGTTCGAGCGCCAGCAGGCCATGCTCGCCAAGGAGCTGGACTTCATCGCCCGCTTCAAGGCCCGCGCGTCGCACGCCGCGCAGGTCCAGAGCCGGGTGAAGAAGCTCGACAAGATCGACCGGGTCGAGCCGCCCAAGCGCCGCCAGACCGTCGATTTCGAATTCCGCCCCGCGCCGCGTTCGGGCGAGGATGTCGCCCTGCTCAAGGGCGTCTCCAAGAGCTATGGCAGCCGCTCCATCTATGACGGGCTGGACTTCCATGTCCGCCGCAAGGAGCGCTGGTGCATCATGGGCGTCAACGGTGCCGGCAAGTCTACCCTGCTCAAGCTGGTGACCGGCACGGCCGATCCTGACACCGGCACGGTGTCACGCGGACCCTCGGTCAAGATGGCCTATTTCGCCCAGCACGCCATGGATGTGCTCGAGGGCGACCTGACGGTGTTCCAGCAGCTGGAAAGCTCCTTCCCGCAAGCCGGGCAGGCGCCGTTGCGCGCCCTGGCCGGCGCCTTCGGCTTTTCCGGCGACGAGATCGAAAAGAAGTGTCGTGTCCTCTCGGGTGGCGAGAAGGCGCGCCTCGTCATGGCGATGATGCTGTTCGATCCGCCGAACTTCCTCGTGCTCGACGAGCCGACCAACCATCTCGACATCGCCACCAAGGAAATGCTGATCACCGCCCTCAGCCAGTATGAGGGCACCATGCTGTTCGTCAGCCATGATCGCCATTTCCTCGCCGCGCTCTCCAACCGCGTGCTGGAGCTGACCCCGGACGGCGTGCGCACCTATGGTGGCGGCTATACGGAATATGTGCAGAGCACCGGCCAGGAAGCGCCCGGCCTGCGCAGCTAACCGGTCAGTCCATGCGACCGCCGCCTTGCGGCCCGTGGCTGGTGCGGCGACTTGAACCAGTAGAAGGGACGCAGGACGAGTTCGCGCACGGCGCGGACCGTGGCAAAGCCGATCAACATCCAATAAAGCGGCAGCCAGAACTGCTGGGGCGCCAGTTCCAGCAGGCGCAGGCGGTAGAGGCCGAGGGCGGTCAGGGCCAGTGTGCTGCCATAGCCGAGCCCCAGCACGGCCAGGTAGAACACCGTGCCCGTCGAGCCATCGACAAGCTCGGCGCCCAGCAATGCCCGCACCAGCACCGACAGCAGGAAGGCGCAGTGCAGGATGGGCGCGACGATCATCCCCAGCACCAGCATTTCGAAGGCGAGGAAAGCCGGCAGTCCCATTTCCTTCAGCAGTCGCCCGGGATTGCGGTTGTGCACGATGAAGGTCTGCATCCAGCCTTTCATCCAGCGCGTCCTCTGCCCGAGCCATGGCAACAGGCGGGTGGGCGCTGCCTCGCGGGTTTGCGACGGCAGGACCGCGACCCGCAGCCGGCGCCGCGCCAGCCTGATGCCCAGATCGGCATCCTCGGTGACGTTAAAGGCGTCCCAGCCGCCCAGTTCACGCAGGGCGCGCAGGCGGAAGTGGTTGGAGGTGCCGCCCAGGGGAATGGGCAGGCGCCAGCGGGCCAGCGCGGGCAGCAAGACGCAGAACAGCCCCGCATATTCGCCGGCAAACTGCGCCGTCAGCCAGTTGTGCCTGCCATTGTCGATGACGAGATGGGCCTGCAGGCAGACGATATCGGGCGCGTCCCGGAAGCGCACCGCGGCCTGCCAGAGCTGGTTGCGGTCGGGAATGTCCTCGGCGTCGAACACCACGACATGCTGTCCCCAGCAGAGCGGCAGCGCGAAATCGAGCGCCTTGGGCTTGGTATGGGGCATGGCGTCGGGCACCGGCACCAGCGAGAAGCGCGGATCGCCCAGGCGCTGTTCCACGGCGGCGATCGTGCCGGACGAGCGGGCTTCGACCACGAATTTGATGTCCAGTCGCTCCGCCGGATAGTCGAGGGCCTCCATTGCGGCAAACAGCTGCGGCACCATGGCCGCCTCGTTGCGCAGCGGGATCAGCACCGAATAGACCGGCAGCTCCTCGTCGGGCGGGCGGTCAAGCTTCGGCTCCGGCGGCAGCGGCTCGAGCACGGCCGCCAGCCGGAGCGCCGCGGGCACGACCAGAACGATCAGAACCACTGGCAGCAGCAGCAATTGGGCAAAATGCGGCGCGGCCAGCACCATGCCCAGCAGCAGCACCAGCGCGACGGCAAAGCCGTAGCGGGCGAGGCCCGTCAGCTCCAGTTGCGCCGAGGCATAGGGCCAGCGCCGCGCCAGGTTCTGTCGCGCCGCATCGATCAGCGCCGGCGACGCGACGGCCGTCAGATGGTCGCGCAGCGCCTGTTCGGGCACGAGGCAGATCAGGTGCGACAGGCGTGGCGTGGTCGCCAGCCGGTGCTTGAGGCGGATGATGCCGCCAAAGTCGGGGGCGGCGAACGCCACTTCCCTATCCAGCAGCGCTACCCTGAAGATGCGGATCTCGGCCAGGGCTTCGAGGCGGGCAGGTTCGGCGCTGCCGACAAGGCCCCGGGGCACGCGATCGAAATAGCCATATCCTGCCCAGCGGGCGGCGCGCTTCATGATGGTGGCGGGCCTGAGGCCCAGGGCCGTGGCGCAATAGAGCAGAACATCCACTTCGCGCTCGAGCGCTTTCTCCAGCACCTCCCGGGCCATCGTTCCGTCCGGATCGTCCCTGGCCAATATCGCCTTGATCAGGTCCAGGGCATCCGACATGGGGCCGTGCCGTGCTCAGTATCGCGACGGAAGAGGCAGTGCCGGCCCCGTGCGGCCGGTGGGCGCCAGGTCGAGCAGGCCCAGCGCCGGCTGGCCGGTGCTGCGCCGGACATTGGCCAGGGCCTCTTCGCTGACCTCGATCCAGGCCGCCACCGTGGGCTTGCCATCGATGATGGCCGGCGCGCCAAGCGGGGTGATGCGCCAGCCCAGGCTGACGCCATGCTCCAGCATGTAGATGGTGGAGACGAAGGTGATGAAGGCATAGCCCTCGAGCAGGGCATATTCCATCACCGCGCAGAAAAGGGCTGCAGACTCCGGTGCGCGCCGCCTGCCCTCACGTCGATCGGGTCGCACATAGAAGCGATTCCAATCAGCCCCAAGCGAGGGAGAGGCGGGGAGATTACCTTGCACAAGTCCGGCAAAGACTGTCTGCAGCAAGTTCGGTTTTTCGAGTGGGGTGAAGCGGGATCCGCCGACCAGCTCATCGCCATCGGTGAGCAGCAGGTGGGTCGCGTCGTCCGTATCGAAGTCATCGACATCGCGCTGGTCGGGACGACGGATCGCCTCCCACCCTTGCATGTCGACGAAAATGGTATGTCTCAGGCGGTAGTTTCGCTCCAGCAGGTCAATAGAACAGCGCTCGACCGGCGCGCGGACGACGTGCACCTTCATCGCTGCCCCCAGCCGCTTGATGACGCCGCGCAATAAGGCACGTCCCTCAAGCAGGGCGATATTGGTAAAAATCACAATGAACCTGTCGTCGCCTCCTCCGTGGAGAATGCGGGGGCAACCAGGCGGGACGGGCCTCTAGAGCGAAATCAGCTTGTGGCGGATCGCCTCGACGACGGTATGGACGCGGTTGTTGGTACCCAGCCGTTTCTGGGCATTCTCGCAGTGCTGGTTCACCGTGCGCTGGCTGAGGCCGGTAATGTCGGCGATCTCCGAAGCGGTCTTGCCCGCCGCCACCCATTTGAGCACCTCGCCCTCGCGGCTGGTGATGGCGCGCTTGATGGAGCGGTCGCTGCGGCTGCTGTTGAGAAAGCGCAGCTGCCCATGCGCATAGAGCGCCAGCATGTGCAGTTCCAGCCGAGCCTTGTCGTCGATCTGCGTAGCGTCCCCCACCAGGGATACGACGCCCTGCATGCCCCCCTCCATGTGGATGGGGACGCAGAACCCATCGGCCATGCCGAAATCGCGCGCCTCGTCCATCACCCGGCGCGCCGGCAGGTCGGCCTCGTGGTCATAGGGCGCCTCGGACCAGTCGAATGGCAGGGTGGTCGAGAAGCAGCGCCTCGCCACGGGATCGAGATGGACATAGCCCAGGCCCGTATAGCGCTCGTACCACTCGTCTGACCAACCAGACAGCAGCACGAACGGGCGCACATCCATGCCACGGTCCGGCAGCCCCGAGATGATGAAGCTCTCGAAGCCATAATTGCCAATGGCCCTATACATGATCTCGCATATGCCAGAGCTGTCCTGCTGCTCCTGAAGCTTTGCGATTGTCGTCATAAGGTCGGCGTTCACCTGCATCCCCCCGCCCGGATCCTTACAATACTGTAAGTATTGGGCGTGTTTGCTTGGATATGCAAGTGGACCCGTAAAGGATTGAGCGCAATGAAAAACGGCCACCCGTCAGGTGGCCGTCATCATCATTGTCTGCGCGGGCAGTTCAGTGCTTTGGGTCGAACTGGTGCGGGTTGAAGTGGTAGGCTGTCGAGCAGAACTCGCAGACCACTTCGATCTCCCCATCCACCGCCATTTCCTCGCGGTCCTCGGCGGTGAAGCTGGTAGCCAGCATGTCCTCGATGCGCTCGGCCGAGCAGGAGCAGCGCTCCACCATGGGCAGGGGCGTGAACACGCGGACGCCGGTCTCGTGGTAGAGCCGGAACAGCAGCCGCTCGGAGCTCAGATCGGGGTCGGCCAGCTCCAGGTCATCGATGGTGGACATCAGCGAGCGCGCCTCGTTCCAGCCGTCGGCCTCCTCGAAATCGGGGTCCGCCGTCTCCGGATTGTCGAAATTGCCATCGCCGGGCAGGTCGGGCATGTGCGACATGCCGTGCTCGGGCAGGTGCTGGATCAGCACGCCGCCGGCCCGCCAGTGCGGACGATGGTCACCCTTCTTGGTGAACTCGGCCACGGCCATGCGCACCTGGGTGGGGATCTGCTCGGACTGCATGAAATAGGTATGCGCCACCTCTTCCAGCGAATGGCCGTCCAGCCCGACAATGCCCTGGTAGCGTTCAGTATGCGGCCCCTGGTCGATGGTCATGGCCAGGTGCCCCTTGCCGAGCAGTTCGCCAGGGCGGGTGCGGCCCTCTTCGGCCGCCTTGACCAGCGCGTCATGGTCGAAGCGCGCATAGCCGCGCAGCCCGTCCGGCGCGTCGAAATCGACCACCAGCAGGTTGACCGGACCATCGGTCTGGGTCTGCATGATGAAGCGTCCCTCGAATTTGAGGGAGGAACCGATCAGGGCGGCCAGCACCACGGCCTCGCCCAGCAGCCGTGCGACCGGGGCGGGATAGTTGTGGCGGGTCAAGATGGTGTCGAGCGCTTCACCCAGCCTTACGCTGCGGCCGCGGGTATCGAGCTTTTCGAGCGTGAACGGCACGACGGAATCGTCGCCGCTTTCCGGCCGGTCGAGCCCGAAGGCGCTCATCAGGTTCTCGGTCATGGTCGTCGTATCCGTCGTCATTGTGGTCACGTGACTTTCAGGTCGGCTCGGCCAGACACGGAAATACCAGCAGACCTCATCCTGAGCCTGTCGAAGGACGAGGGCGTGGCACTATGGCGACACGACCCTCGTGGTTCGACAGGCTCACCATGAGGTCTACTCATGAATCCGGTCAATGTCCGGGGCTAATTTACCTCTGCCCCGAAGGCCCAGCACAGGATGGCTTTTTGGGCGTGCAGGCGGTTTTCGGCCTCGTCCCACACAACCGACTGCGGACCGTCGATCACCTCGTCGGTCACCTCATCGCCGCGATGGGCGGGCAGGTCATGCATGAACAGGGCGTTCTTGTCCGCCAAGGCCATCAAATTGGTGTTGACCTGGTAGGGTTTCAAGACCCGGCGGCGTTCGGCGATGTCGACGTCGCCCATCGACACCCAGGTGTCGGTGATGACGAGGTCGGCGCCTTCGACGGCCTCGCGCGGATCTTGTATCAGCTTGACGAAGTCCCCTGCCCGCTTGATGTCGTCCATCAGGTCCTTTTCCGGGCTATATTCCTCGGGCGTGGCGATGGTCAGGTGGCATTCGAACAGCTCGGCCGCATTCACCCAGGAATGCAGCACATTGTTGCTGTCGCCGACCCAGGCGACCTTGGCGCCCTTGATGTTGCCGCGATGCTCTTCGAAGGTCATGAGGTCAGCCATGATCTGGCAGGGATGGGCGCGCCGGGTCAGCCCGTTGATCACCGGGACGGTGGCGGCCTCGGCCAGGTCGAGCAGGTCGGCATGGCTGAGGATGCGGATCATGATGGCATCGACATAGCGGCTGAGCACGCGGGCCGTATCGGCCAGGGTCTCTTCCCGGCTCAGCTGCATTTCCTGCCCGGACAGCATGATGGTCTCGCCGCCCAGCTGGCGCATGCCGACATCGAAGCTGACGCGCGTGCGGGTCGACTGGCGCTCGAAGATCATGGCCAGGACCTTGTCCTTGAGCGGCTGGGGCCGATCGCCCTGCTTGAGGCGGGACTTGAGCGAGCCGGCGGCATCGAGCATGCCGCGCAGTTCGGGGTAGGTGAAATCGTCGATGGAAAGAAAATGCCGTGGGGTGCCGGTCGAGGTCATGGGCCGGGTTCCTTTGTGACGCTATGAGTGTTCAAGGCATGCGGGTCGTCGCCCTCCCCCATCAGAGAGGAGGAAACAGACCGCGTCGTCGCCGACCAAAGTAGCGGACACTCAAGTCCATCTCAGCCAACCGCCGGAACCGACGCCGTCTCGGCTTCGATGGCGTCAAAGGCGGCGGCCAGCTTGTCCATGGCCTCCTCGATCTCGGCCTCGGTGACGATCAGCGGCGGGATCAGCCGCAGCACATTGTCCCCGGCCCCGATGGCCAGCATGCGGTGGTCGTCGCGCAGCCGGGCGACGAAGTCGCGCACCGGCGGGGTGATCTTGATGCCGGCGAGCAGGCCCTTGCCACGCAGTTCCAGCACATAGTCCGGATAGCGCTGCGCCAGCTGCTGCAGGTGCCAGGCCAGTTTCTGGCCCATCTGGTTGACATGGTCGATGAAGCCCGGCGCCAGGATTCGGTCAAGCACGGCATTGCCGACGGCGGAAGCCAGCGGATTGCCGCCATAGGTCGAGCCATGCGTGCCGGGCACCATGGACGCCGCCACATCGCCCTTGGCCAGGCACGCCCCGAGCGGGAAGCCGCCCCCAATGGCCTTGGCCACCGCGACGATGTCGGGCGTGATGCCGCTCCATTCAAAGGCAAAGAAGCGTCCGGTCCGGCCATAGCCGCACTGCACTTCGTCGAGCACCAGCAGCATGCCGTGCTCGTCGCACAGCTGGCGGAGCCCCTGCATGAATTCGGGGGTCATGGCGGTCACGCCGCCCTCGCCCTGCACGGTCTCGATCAGGATGGCGCAGGTCTGCGGCCCGATCAGCGCCTTGACGGCATCGAGATCGCCCGGCGCGGTATGCTTGAAGCCCGGCATCGGGGGCCCGAAGCCCTCGAGATAGCTCGGATTGCCGCCGGCCGCGATGGTGCCCAGGGTGCGGCCATGGAACGAGCCAAAAAAGGCGATGATCTCGTAGCGATCGACTTCGCCCTTTGCCCAGAAATAGTGCCGCGCCGTCTTGATGGCGCATTCCAGCGCCTCGGCGCCCGAATTGGTGAAGAAGACCGAATCCGCGAAGGTGGCGTCCACCAGCCGCTGGCCCAGCCGTTCCTGCTCGGGAATGGTGAAGACATTGGAGGTATGCCAAACCTTGTCGGCGGCGCTCTTGAGCGCGCTGACGATATGGGCGTCGCCATGGCCGAGGGCGTTGACCGCGATGCCGGAATGGAAATCGAGATAATCTCGGCCATGCTGGTCATACAGGCGCATGCCCTCGCCCCGCTCAAAAGCGAGCTCGGAGCGGGCATAGGTGCCGTATAGCGCAGACATGGTCATTTCCTTCTTTGCATGGGTTGAAACAGCGGCTCGTGGCAGGCGTGACAATAGCGCCACAAAAACCAAAAACGCGCTCGTTGCGCAGCGCGTTTCCGCGTCAGAGTTAGGCCATTTTTGTCAGATAAGTCAATGATTGTGCCCCAAGTGCCTGATTTGACTCAGGGATCGTTAGGACAATTTTAACTGGTGATTTCACGGGGAAACTCTTCCCCGACTCTTGATCCGGATTCCTCCGATGGCGTAAACTCAACGTCATTGGGAACACGATATCTCGTGTGGCGGACCCACTCAACATACGACGCCTAGCGTTTGGTGGCTGCAATATTCATTTGGCAGCGCAATGAAGGATTCTGTTTTGACGATGGTTTCAGGAGCACAACCGGCGGGCTGGACTGATGAGCGCGTCGAGACTTTGAAGAAGCTCTGGATGGAAGGTCTCAGTGCCAGCCAGATCGCCGGCGAGCTCGGCGAAGGGGTTACCCGCAATGCCGTGATCGGCAAGGTGCACCGGCTCAAGCTGTCGGCCCGCGCCAAGCCAACCAATTCCACGCCGCGCGCCCGTCCGGCAGCGCGGCCGGCACCCCGCCGCGTCGCCAGCCCTTCGGCCGGCATGTCGAACATGAGCAGCAATGTGGGCAAGCCGCGTCCTGCCATGTCGCGGCCGCAGTCGATGGGCGCGACGGCACTGGCGCATAATCCGGATATGGAAACCCAGCTCTATGTGGCCCCCGCCGTGGCCGAGCTGTTCATTCCCGAGGACAAGCGCCTCAGCCTGCTGCAGCTCACCGAAGCCACCTGCAAGTGGCCGATCGGCGATCCGCTCCACAAGGATTTCTACTTCTGCGGCCAGCACAGCCTCGAAAGTGGCCCCTATTGCGAGTTCCACTCGCGCCGGGCGTATCACCAGGTCGACAAGAAGCGCCGCTGAGGCCAAATTCACGGAATGACAATGGGGCGCCCGCGAGGCGCCCTTTTTGTTTGGATCCAGAGGCAGTTACCGACCGAGCGCCGCTCTGCATCGCCGAACGGCCCCTCTCCCCTTGTCTCAGTCGCCCACGAGTGGAGCGAAACCTCCCCTTGATGGGGAGGCAGGAGGGGGTGCCAGAGCCCCGATATCCGGGCTACCCCCCGTGATCCCCAAAGGAGGGCGCGTGTCGACCGCGAAATCCTGCCCAGTCCGGTGTCATCCCATGATCAGGGTGGGTGTGACGACCGGATTTGCAGGGGTTTTTGGCTCCCACACAAACTTATCCCCCTCCGCCTGGCCTGCTGCATAATCACCTCATCTACCCGCCAGAGCGCGATCATGACGAGTGATGAGCGGGCTAGACTGCCGGGGAGCATGGGTCGCCAGGCTCCCGCATGTATGCTGACCACCGGCCTCGCGCCGTCCCGCAGGGCAAGGCCATGCGAGCTCCGCTCGAATGGCACGAACCCAGAGCGGGAACGGAAGCGATAAAATCCGAAAGGGCGGCCGCTCGATGCGTGTGTGAAAAATCCCGGCGTGATGGCGAGGCGTCTGTCTCACTATCCAAACTAACCTTCGAGGCAGTCGCCTCGCCATCACGGCTCACTCGGTGAGCAGAGCGAACCCACACGACAACCGCGGTGCAGGCGGCGCTTTGGCACGTCCCTAGGGCAGGAACACATCCACCCGCAGGCCTTCGCCTGGCTTGCTCTTGATGGAGAGCTGGCCGCGATGGCGCGTGACGATGTGCTTGACGATGGCCAGTCCGAGGCCCGTGCCCTTCTTCTTGCGGCTGGCATCGGCGTCGATGCGGTAGAAGCGCTCGGTCAGCCGCGGCACATGCTCGGGCTCGACGCCGGGGCCGTGATCGATCACCGTTACCAGATGCGGCAGGCCCGGGCGGCCCGAAGGCGCCAGGCTCACCTCGACGAACTTGCCGCCGGCGCCATATTTGATGGCATTGTCCATGAGATTTTCGAACACTTCATAGAGCTGGCCGCGATCGCCCATCGTCGTGCTCGGGCCCTCGAACAGGCTCAGCCGGATCTCGACGTCTGCCGCCTTGGCCTGCATCATCAGGCCCTCGCGGACCTCGCGGAGCAAGGCGGCCAGGTCGATGCTGCCGGTAGGGCGCACATGCTGGTGCATCTCGATGCGGGACAGGCTCAGCAGGTCGTCGATCAGCTTGCTCATGCGCTCGGCCTGCCCGCGCATGATGCCGAGAAACTTCTCCCGTGCCGCGGCATCCTTGGCGGCCGGTCCCAGCAGCGTATCGATGAAGCCCAGCAGGGAGGCCAGCGGGGTGCGCAATTCGTGGCTGGCATTGGCGATGAAGTCGGATCGCAGCGCGTCGACCCGCTTGAGCTCGGTCAGGCTCTGGAAGGTGACAACGAGCTGGCGGTTCTCGTCCTCAAGCCAGTCCCGGCCCGGCCGGCGCAGGGGGGAGACCACGACCTTGTCCCAGGTCTCGGAGGGCACCGTCTCGTGCAGCTCGATGCTGCGCACGCTGCCCCCGCGCATGGCGGCATCGATGGCCCCCACCAGCTGCGGATTGCGCAGCGAGAAGGTGATGGGATTGCCCGCAACCACGGCTGGGAACTGCCGGCCCGCTGCCGCATTGGCATGCAGCACCACGGAGCGGCGATCCAGCACGAGGCAGGGATCAGCCAGCGCATCGGCAAAGGCGAAGACCGCGTCAGGGTCGGCCGACACCTGGGGCTGCGGCAGCTCGACGGTCCGGGTCACCGTTATCCGTCCGGCGGGCAGCATGGCGACGCCGGCCACCACGACAGCAAAACTGACAAGGGCCGCAACGATGCCGATCTCGCCGAACAGCACCAGGGCCGCGAAGACACCCGCTATTCCGGCCAGCAGGCCGCCTTGCGCCACGACGCGGGCGCGCGCCACGGTCAGCGGCGACATGGGCTCGTGGAACTGGGGCTCGTCCATGTTTTGTTTCTGAGAATCAGTCAGTTGCAGCGCCTCTTGCGCGCAAGGGCGCCTTCATAGCACGGTGAACATGACAACGGAGCGACACGCAATGACCGATCCTCTCGACGGCTTCGACCTCGAAAATCCCGAACTGCCCAAGGCGGTCAAGAAGCACGCCATGACCTCCGGGGGTTATCCTTACGAGGATAAGCTGGATAAGGACATCTATGAAACCCGGATGTATCAGCTGCAGCTGCAGCTGGTGCTGCTGCAGGCGCATCTGGCCACGTCGGGCGAGCGCGTCATGATCGTATTCGAAGGGCGCGATGCCGCCGGCAAGGGCGGCACCATCAAGACCTATCTGGAAAATCTCAATCCGCGCTACAACCTGATCGCCGCCCTGCCCAAGCCGAACGACCGCGAACGCACGCAATGGTATTTCCAGCGCTATGTCGACTGGCTGCCGGCGGCCGGGGAAACCGTGCTGTTCGACCGCTCCTGGTATAACCGGGCCGGCGTCGAGCCGGTCATGGGCTTTTCCACGCCCGAACAGACCGAGCATTTTCTCGAGGAAGCGCCCGAGTTTGAGAAGCGCATCACCAATGACGGCATCCACCTGTACAAGTTCTGGCTGTCGATCGGGCGCGAAATGCAGCTCAAGCGCTTCCATGACCGGCGGCACGATCCGCTGAAGATCTGGAAGCTGTCGCCGATCGATCTCGAAGCGCTGGCGCGCTGGGATGCCTATACGGCGGCGCGCGACGAAATGCTCAGGCGCACCGACTGCGTCCATGCTCCCTGGACAGTGGTCCGCACCAATGACAAGCGCCGCGGCCGCATCAACCTGATCCAGTCGGTGCTGCATCGCATGGATTTCCCCGGCAAGGATGTTGGGGCGATCGGCGAAATCGACCGCAACATCACCCTCAGCGCCCAGGCATTCCTCAAACTGGACAAGACGGACTGAGCGCCTACTTGCCCTCGATCGAGCCCATGCGCTTGCTGGCTGTCGGCCAGCTCAGCTCGGTCGTCCGCGCAATGACGGCCTCGACCAGGGTGAAGAGCGAGCCATTGGCGTCCCAGGTACGGCCCATCTCGGTGCGGCAGGGCAGGACCAGCTTGGCAAAGCGCGCCACCGGGCTCATCCACTCGTCGGTGATGAGCACGATCTGGGCCCGCCGCGCCGTCAGTTCGGTCGCTACATCCAGGAGGCTGGCATCATATCGGCGCACGTCGAAGATGATGGCCAGGTCACCCGGCCTGACATCGATCAGTTGGTCCGCCCGTGTCGCCGGCCGGCCGTCGAGCCGGCGCACGCCCTGGCGGATCAGCCGCAGGTGGGCCTCCATATAGCCGGCGAGGAAATCGGTAAAGCGGCCGCCGGCGAGATAGCAGCTGCCCTTGTTTTCGGCGAGCCGGGCGCAGACTGCCTCGAATTCGGAGGCCGGGATGAGCGCGGCGGAACTGCGGAGATTGTCCACTTCCTGGGTCACGAAGCGATCGAGAAAATTGCTGTCCCCCCGCTCCTGCGCGGCGCCAGAATGGCTGCGTTGCAGGGGCGATTTGGAGCGTTCCTCCAGTTCCTCGCGCAGGGCGCGCTGGAAGTCGGGATAGGATTTGTAGCCGAGCTGGGAAACGAAGCGCAGCACGGTGGCCGAGCTGGCTCCCGCCTGCTGGGCGAATTCGGCGACGGGCGCCAGGCCCAACGTCGGATAGGAGCCAAGCAGCCCGCGCGCCGCGCGTTTCTCGGCTGCCGTCAGCCGGTGAATCGCTTCATGGATGCGCCCCGCAACCGACTTTCCCTCCATGCGCCCCTCTGATTTCAGGAATTCAGGATTGACAGTTCTTCTAAGTATGAAACTACTGATACAGAAGTTAATCGACAATGCGTAGGGCTAAGTGGACGTTAGCGGGCAAAAAGCGGTGCTGGTTTCCAATGCGCGGGGGCGTTCGCCCTTCGTCATCGTCTGCGACCACGCCAGCAACCGCATTCCCGCAAAATATGGCGATCTGGGCCTGACGCCCAGCCAGCGGTTGACCCACATCGCCTGGGACCCCGGCGCGCTCGCCGTCAGCCATGCGCTCTCGGATCTGCTCGATGCGCCCCTGGTACAATCGACGGTGTCGCGCCTCATCATAGACTGCAATCGCGAGCTCGATGCCCCCGACCTGATCTGGACGCTGTCGGAATCCACGCATATCGCGGCCAACGAAAACCTCGATCCAGCCGAACGGCAATACCGGATCGACCATTTTCACCGCCCCTATCACGCCTCGATCGAGACCCTGCTGGAAGCCCGGCGACATGCGGGTCGCGAGACCATCCTGGTCTGCATGCACTCCTTCACGCCGGTCTATAACGGCGTCGCCCGGCCCTGGCCGATCGGGCTGATCCATGGCGTTGACACGGGCTATACCAAGGCGCTGTTCGACGCGCTCAAAGCCGAGGACCCGAGCCTCAATGTGGGCTGGAACGAGCCCTATGCCGCCCTGAATGGCGTGACGCTGACGCTGGAAAAGCATGGCGACGGGCGGGGGCTCGATGCCACCATGATCGAAATCCGCAACGACGAAATTCTCGAACCCGCCGGGGTGACCCTATGGTCGACCCGGCTGGCCCGTTGCCTCGAAGCGGCGCGCCAGGCGCGCAAAGGGGCAATGGCAGTCTAGATCTATTCGTGGGCTCATTTTCAGGGGGACGTGACTATGGCTGAGACGAGAAAGGTCGGCAGTGTCGCATATGCGACACGCGACCAGAACTACTTCGCAAAGCGCGGGCTGATCCGGCACGCCAATGTCTGGCATTTGTGGGCGCTGGGGGTCGGCGCCGTCATCTCGGGACATTTCTCCGGCTGGAATGGCGGGCTGCTGCAGGGCGGCTGGGGCGGGATGTTCATCGCCACCGTCATTATCGGCATCATGTATCTGGGCCTGACCTTCGCCATCGCCGAGATGAGCCCGGCCTTGCCCCATACCGGCGCCGCCTATTCCTTCGCCCGCACCGCCATGGGGCCATGGGGCGGGTTCCTGACGGGTCTGGCCGAGAATGTCGAATATGTGCTCACCCCGGCGGTGATCGTCTTCTTCATCGGCTCCTATCTCACCGGCATTTTCGAGACGCCGGACAGCTTCCAGCCGGTCTGGTGGGTGCTGGCCTATATCGCCTTTGTCGGGCTCAATGTCTGGGGCGTGGCGCTCAGCTTCCGCGTGACGCTGATCGTGACCCTGCTGGCGCTGGCGTGCCTGCTGGTGTTCTGGGTCTCGGCCATTCCCAACATGGATTTCTCGCGCTGGGCGCTCAATATCGGTGAAGGCGGCGTCGAACTGGCCGAAGGCAATGGCCCCTTCCTGCCCAACGGCATCATGGGCGTCTTCTTCGCCCTGCCCTTCGCCGTCTGGCTGTTCCTTGCCATCGAGCAACTGCCGCTGGCGGCTGAGGAATCCATGGATCCCAAGCGTGACATGCCGCGCGGCATCATCGCCGGCTTCCTGACGCTGGTGGTTTCGGCGCTGGCCATCCTGACACTCAACCCATCGGTGGTCGGCATCGGCTCCTTCGCGCTGGGTTCGTCCGGCGAGCCGCTGCTGGATGGCTTCCGGGCCATCTATGGCGATGGCATTGCCAAGGGCCTGGCGCTGGTGGCGGTGCTGGGGCTGATCGCCTCGTTCCACACCATCATCTTCGCCCAGGGGCGGCAGATCTTCTCGCTGAGCCGTGCCGGCTATTTCCCGACCTTCCTGTCGGTGACCCATGACACGCGCAAGACCCCGCATGTCGCCATGGTCGCCGGTGCCCTCCTGGGCCTGGCCGTCATCATGTCGGTCTGGTTCCTGGCCGGCGAGGAAAACCGGGGCTCGGTGATCGGGTTCACCCTGCTCAACATGGCCGTGTTCGGCGCCATGCTCAGCTACATCATGCAGGGCCTAAGCTTCATCCTGCTGCGGCAGAACCAGCCGAATATGGAGCGGCCTTTCCGCAATCCGTTCGGCATTCCCGGCGCGGCCCTCACGGTTATCATCGCCGCTATCACCATCTACTTCCAGGTGACGGGCGACGCTGCCTATCGTGCCGGGATCATCGGCGTGGCGATCTGGTTTGCGGTGTTCATCGCCTACTTCGCCATCGTCGGCCGGCACAAGCTGATCCTGTCGCCCGAGGAAGAGTTCGCGCTCGAGCACAAGGCGTAATGCGCATCGGGGTCGCGCTCAGGCGCGGCCCCACCGGTCTGAACAAGGAGCCGCCGCAATGTCCTATACCCTTGCCGAACTGCGCAAAGACGTCGCTGCGGGCAGCATCGACACCGTGCTTGTCGCCTTTCCCGACATGCAGGGGCGGATGATCGGCAAGCGCTTGCAGGCGGAATACTTCCTTGAGACCGCCAATGACGAGACGCATGGCTGCGACTATCTGCTGGCCGACGATATCGACATGGAGCCGGTGCCCGGCTACGAGGCGGCCAATTGGGGCAAGGGCTATGGCGATTTCGTCATGAAGCCCGATCTGAAAACGCTGATGAAGGCCACCTGGCTCGAGGGTACGGCGATCGTGCTCTGCGATCTGTCCGATCACCACCACCACGAGCCCATTCCGCACAGCCCGCGCGCCATTCTCAAGGGGCAGATCGAACGCCTCGCCGCCATGGGCTACACGGCCAATGCCGCGACAGAGCTCGAATTCTATCTGTTCGACGACGATTACCGCACGATCAGTCAGAAGGGCTACCGCACCGCCCAGACGGCGGGTGACTACATCCAGGACTACAATATCTTCCAGACCACCAAGGAAGAGGGCGTAATGCGCGCCCTGCGCAAACACCTCCAGGCCTCCGGCATTCCCGTGGAATCCTCAAAGGGCGAATGGGGCCCGGGCCAGGAAGAGATCAACGTCAAATATGCCGATGCGCTTACCATGGCCGACCGCCATGTGGTGCTCAAGAATGCCACCAAGGAAATCGCCTGGGCGCAGGGCAAGGCCGTGACCTTCATGGCCAAGTGGGACTATACTCTCGCCGGGTCCTCCAGCCACATCCACATGTCGCTGGCCGACAAGGCCGGCAAGCCGCTTTTCGTTGATGCCGGGGACGAGCGGGGCATGAGCGAGCTCATGAAGCAGTTCATGGCCGGGCAGCTCGCCTATGCCCGCGACATCACCTATTTCCTGGCGCCCTATATCAACAGCTACAAGCGCTTCCAGGCCGGCACCTTCGCCCCCACCAAGGCAATCTGGTCGCCGGATAACCGCACCGCCGGCTTCCGCCTCTGCGGCGAGCATTCCAAGTCCATCCGTGTCGAGTGCCGCATGGGCGGCGCCGACCTCAACCCCTATCTGGCCATTGCGGCTTTGATCGCCGCCGGCATCAAAGGCATCGAGGACAAGCTCGACCTGGAACCGGCTTTTGTCGGCGACGCCTATATCAGCGAACAGCTGCGCGAGATCCCAAAGACACTGCGCGATGCCACCGACTGGCTTCGGCGCTCGACCATGCTCAAGGCTGCCTTCGGCGAGCAGGTCATCAGCCACTATGTACATACGGCAGAGTGGGAGCAGTTCGAATATGACCGGCGCGTCACCGACTGGGAGCTCAAGCGCGGCTTCGAGCGGAGCTAAGTCTCCTTGTCGCCACAGAAGGCTACACATACTCGATGTCACCCTGGCCTAGAGGCCGGGATGACATCGTGGGTTGCACGAGTTCGGAACACATGACTGACACTGTAAAAATCATCTCCCCCATCGACGGCAGCGTCTATGCCGAGCGTCCGCTCGCCAGCGCGACCGAAATCGACTCCGCTGTCGTCAGGGCCAAGGCCGCCCGGCGCGCCTGGGGCGAGGTCACCATTCCCGAGCGGCAGAAGATTCTCAGCCATTTCGTGGATGCCCTGCTGCTGATGAATGACGAGATCGTGCCCGAGCTGGCTTGGCAGATGGGCCGTCCCATCCGCTTTGGCGGCGAGAAGCGCGGCGTGGAAGAACGCAGCCGCTACATGATCGCGCTGGCCGCCGAGGCGCTGGCGCCATCGATCAAGCCCGAAAAAGACGGCTTCACCCGCTACATCACCCGAGAGCCGCTGGGCACGGTGATGGTGATCGCGCCGTGGAACTACCCCTTCCTCACCGCGGTCAATTCCATCGTGCCGGGGTTGATGGCCGGCAACGCCATCATGCTCAAGCATGCCAGCCAGACCCTGCTGGCCGGCGAGCGTTTTGCCATGGCCGCAGAAAGCGCCGGATTGCCGGCAGGCCTGTTCCAGAACCTCGTGCTTGGTCACGCCGATACCGAAAAGCTCATCGCTTCGGGCGCCATCGACCACATCAATTTCACCGGCTCGGTCGAGGGTGGCCGCCGCATCGAGAAGGCCGCCGCCGGCACCTTTGCCACGCTCGGCCTTGAACTGGGCGGCAAGGACCCCGCCTATGTCCGCGCGGATGCCAATCTGGACAATGCGGTCGAGAACCTTGTCGATGGCTCGTTCTTCAATTCGGGCCAAAGCTGCTGCGGCGTCGAGCGCATCTACGTGCACGAGACCGTCTACGACACCTTCGTCAACCGCTTCATCGAAAACGCCAAGGGCTGGACGCTGGGCAACCCGCTCGATTCGAATACCATTGTCGGCCCCATGGCGCGCGGCAATTTCGCCGATCATGTGCGCCAGCAGACCGAAGAAGCCCTGCGCGGCGGCGCCACACGCCACCTCAATACCAGGCACGATCTCGACAAGCCCGGGTCGCCCTATCTGGCGCCCGAGGTGCTGACCAACGTCAACCACCAGATGAGCGTCATGCGCGAGGAGAGCTTTGGCCCGGTTGTCGGCATCATGAAGGTGGCCGACGACGCCGAGGCCATCACGCTGATGAATGACAGCCCCTATGGTCTCACCGCCTCGATCTGGACCGAAGACCTGGATGCAGCTGCCAAGCTGGGCGCCAGCATCGAGACCGGCACGGTCTTTGCCAATCGCTGCGACTATCTCGATCCGGCTCTGGTCTGGACCGGGGTCAAGGACACCGGCAAGGGCGGCGCATTGAGCGAGATCGGCTATGCCAACCTGACACAGCCCAAGAGCTATCACCTGAAGCGGGTATGACCTCATGACCAAAGCCAACTGGAATTACCCAACTGCGATCAAGTTCGGTCCCGGCCGCATCGCCGAACTCCCCGAGGCGCTGAAGGCCGCCGGCATTGCGCGGCCGCTGCTGGTCACCGATGCCGGGCTGGTCAACCTGCCAGTCACGCAGAAGACCATCCAGATCCTCAAGGATGCTGGCATCCCCGTCGGCGTCTTTGCCGATGTGAAGCCCAATCCCGTTTCGGCCAATGTGGAGGCCGGCATCAAGGTGCTGCGCGAGGGCGGCCATGACGGCGTCATCGCCTTTGGCGGCGGCTCGGGGCTCGATGTCGGCAAGGTCATTGCCTTCATGGCCGGACAGACCCGCCCGATGTGGGATTTTGAGGATATCGGCGACTGGTGGACCCGCGCCGATCCCAAGGGCATTTTCCCCATCGTCGCCGTTCCGACCACGGCCGGCACCGGCTCGGAAGTCGGCCGCGCCGGCGTCATCACTGATGAAACGACCCATACCAAGAAGGTCATCTTCCACCCGCTGATGATGCCCAAGGTGGTGATCGCCGACCCTGAACTGACCGTCGGCATGCCCAGGTTAATCACTGTCGGCACCGGCATGGATGCGCTGGCCCATTGCCTCGAAGCCTATTGCGCCCCGGGCTATCACCCGCTGGCCGACGGCATCGCCGTCGAAGGCATCCGCCTCGTCTTCGAAAACCTGCCCAAGGTCTATGCCGACCCCAACGACGTGGACGCCCGCGGCCACATGATGAGCGCCGCCGCCATGGGCGCCACCGCCTTCCAAAAGGGCCTCGGCGCCATCCATGCGCTCAGCCATCCGGTCGGCGCGCTCTATGACACCCACCACGGCATGACCAATGCCGTGTTCATGCCCTATGTGCTCGCAGTCAACCACGCGGCCATCGAAGCCCGCATCGCGCGCCTCGCTGCCTATCTGGGCCTGGCCCCCAGCTTCGAGGCCTTCCAGCACGCCGTCCTCGCCTTGCGCCTCCGCCTCGACGTGCCGCACACGCTGGCGGAGTTCAAGGTGGATGGGACCAGGCGCGAGCTGATCGGCGACATGGCGATCGTCGATCCCACCGCAGGTGGCAATCCGCTCGAACTTACCAAGGCCCGCGCATTGGAGATCTTTGACAGGGCGATGGAAGGGCGGGTTTAGAACCCAGAGTGCTCAGTCTACACCCTCCCCTTGCAGGGGGTGTAGACTGCAGGCTCAGCCCACCACCTCCGCCACCGTTTCCTTCACGCCGACCTCGAAGAGGCTGTCGAGATGGGTCGCCACCGTCTCGCCAAAAGCCTGGTTTTCGGCCAAATCGGTTCCGAAGACTTCCGTAAGCCCGGCCAGCCCGACATAGAGCGCCTCAGCATCATCGCCGGCATCGGCGGCAATCGCCATCATGCGCATGGCCAGCGGATCGCGGACATCGATGGTCTCGCCCTTTTCGTCGATCCCCGTGACGTAGCGCATCCACGCCGCCACGCCGAGCCCGAGGCGTTCGAACGGCTCGCCCGCCTTGAGCCGGTCGCGGATGGTGCCGAGCAGGCGCTGCGGCAGTTTCTGGCTGCCATCCATGGCGATCTGCCAGGTGCGATGCTGCAGCGCCGGATTGCGGAAGCGGTCGAGCAGCTGGTCGCGATAGGCGCCAAGGTCGACGCCCGGCATATCCAGAGTCGGCATGGCCTCCTCGGTCATCAAGCCGTGGATCAGCTTGACGAAATCGGGATCGCCCATGACGTCGGAGATGAACTCATAGCCGGCCAGGTAGCCCAGATAGGCCATGGTCGAATGGCTGCCATTGAGCATGCGCAGCTTCATGCGCTCGAAAGGCTCGACATCCTCGACCAGTTGCGCTCCCGCCTTTTCAAAGGCCGGACGTCCCTCGGGGAAGTGGTCCTCGATGACCCATTGGGTAAACGGCTCGGTCATGATCGGCCAGGCATCCTCCGCGCCGATCAGCCCGGCGACCATTGCCCGGTCGGCGTCGGTGGTCGAGGGAACGATGCGATCCACCATGGTGCCGGGGAAGGCAACCTGGGCGACCCACTCGCCGAGGGCTGCGTCGCGCAGGGCGGCGAATTTGGTGACGATGCGCTTCACCGTCGCGCCATTGGACGGGAGATTATCGCAGCTCATCACCGCGAATGGCGCAATGCCCGCCGCCATGCGCCGGGCCAGCGCCTCGACCAGCATGCCCGGGGCCGATTTCGGCGCGGCGTGATTGGCCAGGTCATGGACGATATCGGGGTGGCGCTGGTCCAGCTCACCCGTCGCCGGATCATGGCAATAGCCCTTTTCGGTGACGGTCAGCGAGACGATGCGGATCTGGGGGCTCGCCATCAGCGCCAGCAGGTCCTCGCGCTCGGTATTGGCATCGAGCACCTTTAGGATCGAACCGATGATGCGCGGATGCGTCCCTGCTGCGTCGCGGATGGCAACGGTATAGAGCCCATCCTGGGGCTCCAGCGCTTCCTTGGTATCAGGCCGGCGCAGGCTGGCGCCGACAATGCCCCAGGCAGGATTGTCCTTGAGCAGATCGTCGACATAGACCGCCATATGCGCCCGGTGAAAGGCGCCGATCCCCAGATGCACGATACCGGGGGTGACCTTGCTGCGATCATAGTCGGGCACGCGCACCCCGGCTGGGGCATTGGCGAGGATGGCGGCGCTGAGGCGCGTCATGGACGTCTCCGGGGTAAAATCAGCTGCACCATAGTGCCTTCTCATCTTGTATGGAAGATACTGGCTTGCGGGTTCTTGGGCTTTACCGGCATAAGCCTCAGGCACGCAAGGGAGGAGCAGGGTTTGGCACAGCAGCGCTTCGTCAGCATCGGGGAATGCATGATCGAAATGAGCGGTGGTGAAGATCGCCAATACCGCCTCGGTTATGCCGGCGATACCCTCAACACCGCCTGGTATATGCGCGCCTTGCTCGGCAAGGACTGGTCGGTGGACTATTTCACAGGCCTAGGTGAGGACAAGTATTCCGCCGATATCCGCGCCTTCCTCGACAGCAATGATATCGGCACCGGTCATATCCGCACCGTGTCCGGCCGGCGCCCGGGCCTTTACCTGATCCACCAGGAAAAGGGCGACCGCCACTTCACCTATTGGCGCGATACCTCCGCCGCCAAGCTGCTCGCCGATGACAAGGAGGCAATGGCCAAGGCGCTCGACGGCGCCAGCATGGTCTATTTCTCCGGCATCACCCTCGCCATCCTGGCGCCGCGCGCGCGTGGCCGCCTGCTCGGCGCTATCGTCAAGGCGCGCGATGCGGGCGCCCGGATAGTCTTCGACACCAATATCCGCCCTGCCCTCTGGACCAGCCCGCGTGTCATGACCGCCGTGCTGACGGCCGCCGCCACCATGTGCGATGTCGTCTTGCCCACCCATGGCGACGAAGCATCCCTGTTTGGCGACAAGTCGGTCGAGGACACGGCCGATAGGTATCTGGAGCTGGGTGTCGAGGAGGTGGTGGTCAAGGACGGCGCAGGCGAAGCGCTGATCGCCACCGCCAGCGAACGCGTCCGCGTTGCGCCGAAACCGGGCGCCACGGTGGTCGACGCCACCGGTGCGGGCGACAGCTTCAATGGCGCTTACCTCTCCGCCCGGCTGGCCGGCAAGTCACTGCGGGAGGCGGCCGAGGACGCGCATCGCGTGGCCGCGGTCGTCATCGGGCAGAAGGGCGCGCTGGTCGACCCCAAGCTGGTGCAGTAGGCACGCCACCTGCCCATCGTGGAGTGTCAGAAGCCACGGTTTCCGGCCTCTTCCATATAGGCGACCTCCGCCGCTGTGCTGTCCCGTCCCAGTGCCTTGTTGCGGAACGGATAGCGGCCGAAGCGCATGATGCAGTCGTGATGCTTGGCGGCAAAGTCGAGGCCCTTCTCGTCGCCCAGCGCCTTGTGCAGGCGCATGGACTCGGCCTGGATGACCCGGGACTCCGAATGCATGAATGGCAGCAGGATGAACATCCGCTCATCGGTAGACATCGCCAGGTCGAGCCCCTGTGCGATCATCTCCTGCGCCAGCACCAGGGCCATTCTGTCCTGGGCAAAGGCCAGGGGCGAACCGCGATGCAGTTGCCTGGAGAACTGGTCGAGCACGATGATCTCGGCGAGGCGTCCTTTCGGCGTGGCTCGCCATTGCCACGCCTCGCCCTGGGCGACGCGCAGATGCGTCTCGGCGAACTGTTCCGCAAGTTCAGCGTCGAACTCGGCCTTGCCCCCGAACCAGTCGTCCCTGCCATGTTCAACGAACCAGAACCGGATGACGTCTTCGGCTGTGCGCATGTGGCTTCTCCTAGATCGTGATGATCGCCTTGATCAGACCGCTTCGGTTATGCGCCCATATCGGCAGGTTGACCGGAACATCTTCAAAGCTCGTCGCATGAGTGGCCAGGCGGTCGGTTGGTACGCTGCCATTGCGGATTGACGCCATGACATGGTCGAAATCCTCTCGCGTCGCATTGCGTGACGCGCGGATGGTGAGCTCGCGCCGGTGAATTTCGGGGTCTTCCCAAGAGAGGGTGCCCTTGACCACGCCGACCAGGGTCAGCGACCCGCCATTGCGGCAATAGCCGACGGCCTGGTTCATCGCAGGGATGGCGCCTGTAGCGTCGAACACCGCGTCGAACCCGGTGCCCATCGCGGCCTTGAAGGCGGCGCCAACGCGCTCGTCCAGTGTCGCAGCGCCAAAACCGAAGCTGCGCGCGGAGGCTAGCTTGTCGGCTGCAGCATCGAGAATGGTCACCTCCGCACCCGCGATGCGGGCGAAGAAGGCGACGCCAAGCCCGATGGGTCCGCCGCCGACAACCAGCACGCGCCAGCCGGGCTTGAGCTCGGTGCGCCGCACGGCATGGGCGCCGATGGCGAGGAATTCCACCATGGCCGCGTCGCGCAGGCTCAGGCCCTCGGCCTTGTAGAGATTGGCTTCGGGCATGACGAGCTCTTCGGTCATGCCACCATCGCCATGCACGCCGATCACGGTCAGCGTCTCGCAACAGTTGGTCTTTCCCTCGCGGCAGGCAGGGCACTGATAGCAGGGCAGATAGGGGTTGATGACCACGGGGTCGCCGTCCGCAAGCCCAGCGGCACCATTGGCGTCGAGCACCACGCCACTCAGTTCGTGGCCCATGATGCGGGGATATTTCAGGAAGGGGTGCTTGCCTTCGTAGATGTGATAATCGGTGCCGCAAATGCCGATATGGCGGATACCGACGCGGACCCAGCCCGCCTTCAGGTCAGGCCGCTCGACCTCGAGCAGCCGCAATTCGCCGGGTGTCTCACAACGTATGGCGCGCATGCGAAAGTCCTCCCTCTATCACAGCGGGAGGACTAACATGTTAGCTTCCGGTTAGGAAGGCACCCGTCTCATGACCATGAGACGGGCAAGCTTACTTCAGCAAGACCCTGATGCGGTTGCCGAACGGGTCTTCGGTTTCGATACCACCGTCGACCGGCGAGACCGGTGCCTTGGCGGTAGCCAGCCGTAGCTTGACGCCCTCGAGTGTAGCCGCGTCGGGCACGACAATGGTGAACCAGCGCAGGCCGGCTGCGCCTGCCGAGGATAGCCCGGCATTGGGGCCGGACCAGATGTTGAAGGCGATCGTATGCGGCATGTAGTCGAGCCCCACATCGCCCATGCCGAAGGAATGGATCATCAGGAAGCCGGCAAAGCCGATGACGTCGCGATAGAAATCCATCGCCGGTCCCAGGTCGTTCACATGCACATGCACGTGGCCGATGCGGGTTCCGGCCGGCATGCGTGCAGCCAGAACCGGGTTTGGCCCCAGTTCTGCCAGCAGCCCATCAAGGTCGATCGGGTCGCGGCCCGAATGCGGCTTGCCCTCGGCGGTCACCGCATAGGTCTGGCCGTTGTCGGGGTCGCCCAGCGTGCCGCGCCAGGGCGTTTCGAAGGTGATCTCGATGCCGTTGCCGTCAAGGTCCCAGAGATAGATCGCTTCGCTCACCAGGTGATCGGTCGGCGAGATCCGGACATTGCGCTGCAGAGCGCGCACGGCCATCTGCGCCAGGTCGACGCGGTTGGGCACATGGATGGCGACGTGATAGAGCCCGATGGTCCGCGGCACGACCGGACGCACCGCGCCGGTTTCGAGCACGATCAGCGGCTTGCCGCCAGCCCCCAGCGTCACTTCGTTGCCGGCTTCGGCGATGAGTTCGAGGCCCACGACATCCTGCCAGATGGCCAGTGCCTTGGCCCGGTCGGTGACGGCAATATGGGCCGGCCCCAGCGCCGTGTTCAGCGGTAGGATGGGCTTGGACTTAACATTGGTCTGCACGGATGCATCGATCATGGCGAGGCTCCTGAATTTGGTGTTGGTCAGCATATAGGCCCGGCGGGGTCGTGCGACCATCGGCACTGCGGCGAAGGCATTGTTCGCCAAAGCCGGGGCAATGACTCAGTGCATGGTCGCGGTTGACGCATATGAGCCATGCGACATGCCCCGGGAGCGGGCAGTTTCACCCAAACTTAAGCAGTTTCGCAGATGAGTGTTGCACTGTCTGAAGGCTGATCGGCCAGGACACCACTCGGGCATCAGGGTCGCACTGCCATGAATTTTCGCAATATTCCAATCCTGCAAAAGCTGGTTCTCACGGTGCTGCTGATGGGTGTGGTCGCCACCGCCATCGCCGCCATCGGCTGGCGCGAGCTGGGTTCGCTGCGCGATGTCATGGACCGGGTTGGCGCCAAGGAAGTGGCGGCGCGCGAAGCCATGGATATGCGCATGGACGTGATCGCCATCAGCCGCATGACCTACCAGCTGGTGCTGAACCCGGCCGGCGTCGCGGACTTCGTGACCCAGGCCGACCGGCGCATGTCCGAGATGAAGGGGCGCTTCCCAATCATCGAAGCTGCCGCCGATGAAACCGAACTGGGCCAGCTCGAAGCCGTCAAGCCGGTGATGGACGCCTATTTCGGCAAGATCAACGATATGCTGAAGGTCGCCGCAGCTCAGCCCTTCGATCAGGCCGCGCTTGATGCCGCCCTGGCCGAGGCCCTCGCCGCCCAGTTGGTCGTCACCGATACGATCAAGCTCTACAGCACCTATTCGGGCGAGCTGATGGCCAGCATGCGCGACGCCGCTGAAACCTCGGCCTTCAACGCCATGCTGACCCTGGCCATCTCGGCCGGCGCCGGTATTGTCGTCGGGCTGGGTGTCAGCCTGCTCGTGGGCCGCCGCACCATCGTCAATCCGGTGCGCGACCTCACCCACACTATGATCGAACTGGCAGATGGCAAGCTCGACGTCACCATCTCCAACTCCGATGCCAAGGACGAGATCGGCGCCATGGCCCGGGCTGTCGAGGTGTTCCGCCAGAACGGCAAGCGCGTCGCCGCGCTCAATGCCGAGGAAGCCGCGCGCAATCTCTCCATCGTCGAGCGCGCCGACATGATGGCCCTGCTGCAGGCCGAGCTCGGCTCGGTGATGCGGGCCGCCAGCGCCGGCGACTTCGCCCAGCGCGTGCCCACCGATTTCAGCGACGATGAGCTCAACGGCCTCGCCGCCAGCGTCAATGGCCTGGTCGAAACGGTCGACCGGGGCCTGGCCGAAACCGGCACCGTACTTTCCGCCATCGCCAATACCGACCTGACGCAGCGTGTGACCGGCCAGTATCAGGGGGCCTTCGGCGCTCTCCAGGACAATACAAATGCGGTGGCGGAAAAGCTGGCCGACATTGTCGCCCAGCTCAAGGGCACCTCGCGGTCGCTGAAGACGGCCACCAGCGAAATCCTGGCCGGGGCCAACGATCTGTCCGAGCGCACCACCCGCCAGGCTGCCACCATCGAGGAAACCTCGGCCGCCATGGAGCAGCTGGCCGGCACGGTGCTCGAAAATGCCAAGCGCGCGCAGGATGCCAATGGCAATGCGACCCGCGTCACGGCAACGGCCGAAATGAGCGGCGAGGTCATGGCCCAGGCGACCGGCGCCATGGAGCGCATCACCACCTCCTCGTCCAAGATTTCCAACATCATCGGCCTCATCGACGACATCGCCTTCCAGACCAACCTCCTGGCGCTCAACGCCTCCGTTGAAGCGGCCCGCGCGGGCGATGCCGGCAAGGGCTTTGCGGTGGTGGCCGTGGAAGTGCGGCGCCTGGCGCAGTCGGCAGCCAGCGCTTCCGCCGACGTCAAGGTGCTGATCGAACAGAGCGCCAAGGAAGTCAGCGACGGCAGCCGCCTCGTCGCCGACGCCGCCGAACGCATCAACGGCATGCTCGAAGGCGTCCGCTCCAGCTCGACGCTGATGGAAGGCATTTCCCGTGACAGCCAGGAGCAGTCCACCGGCATTACCGAGGTCAGCATCGCCGTCCGCCAGATGGACGAGATGACCCAGCACAATGCGGCGCTGGTCGAAGAAATGAACGCCGCCATCGAGCAGACCGAGAACCAGGCGACCCAGCTCGACGCCATTGTCGACATCTTCAAGGTGAGCGACGCCGGCCCGGTCCGGCGCAGCATGGCCCGCGCGGCCTGATATCACTGCACCAGAATGCAAGACGCCGGGGCTCACACCCCGGCGTTTTCGTTTCAGGCCACCAGCCCCTTGGTCAGCTCCAGCGCCTGGCGCTCGAACAGCCGGCGATAGATGCCGCCGTTGAGGCGGATGAGCGCCTCATGCGTGCCCTCTTCGACGATCCGGCCCTTGTCGAACACCAAGAGGCGATCGAGGGCGCGAACGGTCGAGAGCCGGTGCGCGATGACCAGCGTGGTGCGGCCCACCATGAGCCGTTCCATGGCCTGCTGGATCTGCACCTCGCTTTCGCTGTCGAGGCTCGACGTCGCCTCGTCCAGGATCAACACCCGCGCATCGGCAAGGAACGCCCGGGCGATGGCGACACGCTGGCGCTCGCCACCCGACAGCTTCACCCCGCGCTCGCCGACCAGGGTTTCGTAGCCCTTGGGCAGGTCGAGGATGAAGTCATGCGCATTGGCCTGTTGGGCCGCCAGCTCGATCTCGGCGCGTGTGGCGTCGGGGCGGGCATAGGCGATGTTCTCGGCCAGCGTGCGGTGGAACAGGATGGGCTCCTGCTGCACGATGGCGATCTGCCCGCGCAGGCTGGCCTGTTTCACCTCGGCGATGTTCTGCCCGTCGATGCGGATGGCGCCATCCTTCACGTCGTAGAGACGCTGGATCAGCTTGACGAACGTCGTCTTGCCCGAGCCTGAATGGCCGACCAGCCCGACGCGCTCGCCCGGCGCGATATGCACCGAGAAGTCGCGATAGAGTGGCGTCGGATGGGCGCCATACTGGAAGGTCACATGGTCGAAAGCGATCTCGCCCTTGCCGATGGCAATGGCCTTCGCGCCCGGCTTGTCGTCGATGCCCAGCGGCGTCCGGTCGAGCGCCACCAGCTCTTCCATGTCGTTGACCGCGCGCTGCAGGTTGCGGATGTGCTGACCCACGTCCCGCAGATAGCCCTGCAGCACGAAGAACATGGCGAGCACGAAGGTGATATCGCCCGGCGTCGCCAGGCCGCGCTGCCACATCAGCAGGCCCGTACCCAGGATGCCGGCCTGCATGGTGACCATCATGAAGCCCTGGATGGTGCCGCTCAGCGTGCCGCGCTTCCAGGTGCGGCGGGTGCGGATGTCCCATTTGCCCAGCACATGGCGCAGCCGCTGCTCTTCCCGGTCCTCGGCGCCGAAGGCCTTGACCACGGAGTTGCAGCTCACCGCATCCGCCAGAGCGCCGCCAAGCCGGGTGTCCCAGGCGTTGGCAAGGCTGGCTGCCGGCGAGACGAAGCCCATGGACAGAGCCACCGTGACGCCGATGTAGATCACCGAGCCGAGGCCCACGACGAGACCCATGACCGGCCAGTAGGAGCCCAGGATGACCGTGGCGCCGACCAGCATGACGATGGATGGCAACAGCGCGATCAGCAGCACGTCGTTGAGCGAGTCGAGCGCCCACATGCCCCGGGTGATCTTGCGCACCGTGGAGCCGGCAAAGCTGTTGGCATGCCAGTCGGTCGAGAAGCGCTGCACCCGGTGAAAGCCGTTATTGACGATGTCGGCCATCATCCGCAGCGTCAGCCGGATAATGCCCTGGAAGATGAACCAGCGCAGCACGACGCTGGCAAGGCCAAGCCCCACCACGATGGCAAAGGCGCGCAAAGCCGCATCGGCGCCAGAAGCGGTGCCGCCGGCAATGGCGTCGACGATCTGGCCGGAAAAGACCGGCACCATGACCTCGGCCAGAGTGCTGGTGATGACCAGGACGCAGATCAGCGCGATCAGACCCGGACGGCCCGACCAGTGACGGAAGGTGAAGCCGAGCACGTTGCGATAAGCATCGGCGCGGAAGTCGAGTTTCTTGCGACTCATAATGGCAGCCCGGTCCCGTTCTCCGGCGACCGGCCCTCAAAAGCAGGGAATGAAAGGCACAGCCGGAACGGGAGACGAAATGATCCCGTCAGATCAATTGGGCTGTGATGAGAAAAACCGCGAGCGGCGGGCCTCTACGGCGGGCCGCGGATGGCAACGACCTAACGTCGATTGTCGCCGAGGGGGAGTTCGAAGAATGTCACTGCCATACAACGCCTCCCTGGTTCGAGATCTGAAGCGGTAGACGTTTTGTAGCGAAACGGTTCGGGCTTGCCAACGGGGTAATTTGCAACGTCCCAATAGGTGATGCGGAAATGCAACGATGCGATGCTGAGAGGCTCTGTCGCCCTGCGCAGCCTCAGGCCGGCGAAAACACGGTCACGGCGCTTGGTCGAATGACAAAATGCGCCGGCGTCTGGGTCACGATATCGCCGTCCGTATTGATGGCCATCGGCTCCTTCGTCCGGATATCGAACTCCGTGCTCTTGGCGGTGCGGACCTCGTCCCACGCCCCGTGTTCGCCCCGGCGGAAGGCGCCCAGCATCAGCCCGAACTTCCAGACATTCTTGAGTTCCAGGCTGTAGAGATCGAGATGCCCATCCTCGATGGTGGCATCGGCATGGATCACCGTGCCGCCACCATAGTGCACACCGTTGCCCACTGCGATCTGCAGCGTCTTGACGCTGGCCCTGCCCGTGTCGCTGATGATCTCGGCCCGGAAGGGCTGCGCCTTCAGCAACACCTTGAGCGCAGCCAGAGCATAGCCCAGTTTGCCCCAGCGCCGCTTGGCCTCCGGCGTCAGGCCCCTGGCCAGGTCGACGGAGAGGCCCAGGCTCGCGACGTTGAAAAAGGGATGCCCGTTGACCTCGCCGAGGTCCACCCGGCTGGTATGACCGGCCAGGATGACATCCGCGGCCTTGAGCAGATCGTCGGGAATGGCCAGCGTCCTGGCCAGGTCATTGGCCGTTCCCATCGGCATGATGCCCATGGGAAGGCCGGTTTCCAGCACACCCTTGGCAGCGGAGTTGATTGTGCCGTCGCCGCCGCAGACGATGACCAGGTCCGCCTCGTGGCGGCGCCGGGCGATATCCGCCGATACCTCATCGGGCGAATTGAACCGCTCGATCACCGCATCAATCCCGCCCGCGTGCAACCGCGCGACGACGGGATCAAGCGCTGCGGTGCCCCGGCGCGAGTTCGGATTGACGAGCATCAGTGCACGGCGGCGGGTGGGCAGGGCTGACATGGAGATCCGGCGTTTGTGGCCTCCCGAGATGGCCTGCCCCAGCCAATGACGCAAGCCCCAGCCGGATTACCATTTGGTCAGGTATGGTCGGCCTTGCGGTAAACCTCGATGCCCCGCGTTGCCATTTGCGCATAGGCCAGGCCGGCCATGAATACCCCGAACAGCGACAAGACGGCAATGATGACCAGATGCAGGTTGGCAGCCATTTCTCAGCTCCTGTGATGACTGCCGGAGCATTGCCACGCTGGGCAAATTCACCCTTGATTCAGGTCAAGATATTTTCCGATTTGGCCGGGTGGCGCTCGCCTCATGCCGGGTCTAGGGTTCACCCAACCGATTCAGAACAGAGGCATTCGCCCCAATGACTATCGATCCCGTCAAGCTCGACAAGCTCGCCCAGGTTGCCATCAAGGTGGGCTTGCAGCTCGCCGAGGGCCAGGACCTGATCATGACCGCGCCGATGACGGCGGCGCCCCTGGTCCGCCGCATCACCGAGCATGCCTACAAGGCCGGCGCGGGTCTCGTCACCACCATCTATTCCGACGAGGAAGCCACCCTCGCCCGCTACAAGCATGCCAATAGCGCCAGTTTCGACAAGGCCGCCGGCTGGCTCTATTCGGGCATGGCCGAAGCATTCAAGAACAATGCGGCGCGCCTCGCCATTGCCGGGGACAATCCGATGATGCTGGCCGGCCAGGACCCCGACAAGGTGACCCGCGCCATGCGGGCCAATTCGGCCGCCTACAAGCCGGCGCTCCAGCTCATCACCGGCTTCGATATCAACTGGAACATCGTCTCCTATCCAAGCGCCGCCTGGGCCAAGCTGGTCTTTCCCGATGACAGCGAGGAAGAAGCCGTCACCAAGCTGGCCGACGCCATCTTCAAGGCGTCCCGCGTCGATCAGGACGATCCCATCGCCGCCTGGGCGGAGCACAATGCCAATCTCAAGAAGCGCTGGACCTGGCTCAACGGCAAGTCCTTTGCCTCCCTCAAATATACCGGTCCGGGCACGGATCTGACCGTCGGTCTTGCTGATGGCCACCGCTGGAAAGGCGGCGCCTCGGAAGCCAAGAATGGCATTACCTGCAATCCCAACATCCCAACCGAGGAAGTCTTCACCACGCCGCACAAGCTGCGCGTCGAAGGCTATGTCGCCGGCACCAAGCCGCTCAGCCACAATGGCGCGCTAATCGAGGACATGCAGGCGCGTTTCGAAGGCGGCCGGCTTGTCGAGTTCAAGGCCTCCAAGAACCAGGACCTGTTCAACAAGGTGCTCGATACCGACGAAGGTGGCCGCCGCCTCGGCGAAGTGGCGCTGGTGCCCCATTCCTCGCCCATCTCGGCGTCAGGCATCCTGTTCTTCAACACGCTCTACGACGAAAACGCCTCCTGCCATATCGCGCAGGGTCAGTGCTATTCGGATTGCTTCGTGGGCGGCAAGGATCTCAGCCAGGCGCAGATTTCCGCGCAGGGCGGCAATACATCCAACATCCACATCGACTGGATGATCGGCTCGGACAAGATCGACATTGACGGCGTGCATGCCGATGGCAGCACCGAGCCGGTGATGCGCGGCGGCGAGTGGGCGAACTGAGCACCATGACCATGATCAATTCGCTCAGCGATCTCGCCGATGCCTTCAATGCCGGCCACGATGGCGGCCCACTTATCGACAGCGTGCCGGACAGCCTGACTCCTGCGGATATGGCTGCCGTCTATGCGCTGCAGGACACGGTGATCAGCCGGCTCGGCCCGGTTGGCGGCTGGAAGATCATGGCCGGCGGCCAGGGGGAACCCGTCTGCGCGCCGATCCCGGCCAACCGCTATTTCGACAATGGCGCCAGCATCGATTCCACGCGCTATCGCTTCGTCTTTCCGGAGGTCGAAGTGGCGGTGAAGCTTGGGCAGGACCTGCCTGCGGATGCCGACGCCGCCGCGGTTGAAGCGGCCATTGCGAGCCTGCATCCGGTGCTCGAGATGATCGGCAGCCCCTTTGTCGACCGCGACGCCATCCATGCCAATGTCAAGCTGGGCGACCTGCAGAGCAACGGCGCCGTCGTGGTCGGGCCGGCCTTCGACCCGGGCATCAAGGCCGAACTGGCCACCCTGCCGGTGAGCCTGCTGTTCGACGGTGTCGAGGCCAAGACCACGTCCACCGGCGCCAGCTGGACGGCCATCGTCGACGCCGTCATCTGGCTCGCCCGCCACGCCACCACCCGCGGCCTGCCGCTCAAGGCCGGCCAGGTGATCATCACCGGGTCGCGCGTCCTCGCCCCGCATGGCAAGGCCTCCAGCATCGAAGGCAGGATGGGCGACTGGGGCAGTGTCACCGCCCGGATGACGTATTGAGCGTTACCCCCCGCCTAACCTTCCCCTGACAGGGGAGGTGGTGGGGGGCGCTACCCCCGAAATTCATTCGCCGCGATCGACTCCGGCTTCATCTGGATCGAGAACCCCGGCTGCCGAGGCGGCATATAGGCTGCGTTGCGGATCTCGCAGGGCTCAAGGAAGTGTTCGTGCAGGTGGTCGACATATTCGATCACCCGGCCCTGCTTGGTGCCCGATACGACCAGATAGTCGATCATGCTGAGATGCTGCACATATTCGCAGAGGCCGACGCCGCCGGCATGCGGCCAGACCGGCAGGCCATACTTGGCCGCCATCAGCAGCACGCTCAGCACTTCGTTGAGGCCGCCGATCCGGCAGGCATCGATCTGGACGATGTCGATCGCCCCATCCTTGATGAACTGCTTGAACAGGATCCGGTTCTGGCACATCTCGCCGGTCGCCACCTTGACCGGGGCGATGGACTGGCGGATCGCCCGGTGGCCCGAGACGTCATCGGGGCTGGTCGGCTCCTCAATGAAATAGGGGTTGAAGCGGCTCAGCGCCTTGACCCAGTCGATGGCCTGGTCGACCTCCCAGACCTGGTTGGCGTCTATCATCAGGAACCGGTCGGGCCCCATGATCGTGCGGACAATCTCGAGCCGGCGGATGTCATCATCGAGGTCGCGGCCGACCTTCATCTTGATGTGCTGGAAACCCTGCGCCACCGCCTCGCTGGCAAGCCGCGTCAGCTTCTCGTTGGAATAGCCCAGCCACCCCGCCGAGGTGGTGTAGCACTGGTAGCCCTCGGCCCGGAGCGTGGCCATACGATCGGCTTTGCCTGCCTCAGCCTTGCGGAAAATGGCCAGCGCCTCGTCGGGCGTGATGGCGTCGGTGAGGTAGCGGAAATCGATGATGGAGACGAGCTGCTCGGGCGTCATGTCGGCGACGAACTGCCAGACCGGCTTGCCAGCGATCTTGGCCAGCAGGTCCCAGACGGCATTGACCACGGCCCCGGTCGCCAGATGCATGGCGCCCTTGTCCGGGCCGATCCAGCGCAGCTGGCTGTCGCCGGTCACATGCCGCCAGAAGCGGCCGGGATTTTCGGCGATCCAGTCCAGCTCGAGCCCGAGGACGCGGCTCTCCAGCGCGCGAATGGCCGCCACGACAACCTCGTTGCCGCGCCCGATAGTGAAGGTCAGCCCATGTCCCTCATGCGCCCCGTCGGTGCCCAGGATCACATAGGCGGCCGAGTAGTCGGGGTCCGGATTCATCGCGTCGGATCCATCGAGCGAGGCCGAGGTGGGAAAGCGCAGGTCGTGGGTCGAAAGGGAGGTGATCTTGGTCATGAAGATTCCGGAAGGTCAGGCCGTCCAGCCGCCGTCGATGATGTGGATTTGACCCGTCGTATAGGTCGCGCCGGCGAGATAGACGGCGAGGTCCGCCACTTCCTCGGGCCGGGCAATGCGGCCGATCGGCTGGCGCGCGATGAAGGCCTTTTTCGCCGCTTCGAAATCGCCCGTGGCGTGCCAGCGCTCATGCAGGCTTGGACTGTCCACCGTGCCGGGGCAGATCGCGTTCACCCGGATGCCCTGCGTGGTATAGTCGCCGGCAATGGACTTGGTGAGGCCGATCACCGCCGCCTTGGAGATGGTATAGGCCGCCCGGTTCGGCACGCCTTTGATCGAAGAGGCCACCGTCGCCATGTTGATGATGGCGCCGTCCCGGCGCTCCAGCATCTGCGGCAGCACGGCCTGAACCGTGCGGATCTGCGCCTTCACATTGAGGTCCAGCGCGAAGTCGAGATCCTGGTCGCTCATCTCCAGCACAGTGCCGTTATGGACCACGCCGGCGCAGTTGAAGAGCACGTCGATACGGCCGATCTCGGCCACGGCCTGCCTGACCGCCTCGGCCGAGAGCACGTCGAGCAGCCGCGTGGTGACGCCGGCCACGCCATCCAGTTCGGCCAGCTTGGCCGCGTTGATGTCAGTGGCGATCACTGTGCAGCCGGCAGCGACAAAGGCGTCGACCGAGGCCCGGCCGATGCCCTGGGCGGCGGCGGTGATGAGGACGATTTTACCGGTGAGATCGGCCATGGTTCTGCTTCCTACTGGATGGTGGACCGGCTGCCCTCGACCGCCAGGCGATCGATCGCAGCAAAGTCCCATTCAATGCCCAAGCCCGGCGCGTCGGAGGGGCGGGCACGGCCCTGTTCCATGCGCATGCGCTCGGTGGTGAGCTCATCGAGCTGGGGGATATACTCCACCCAGCGCGCATTGGGCACTGCGGCGCAGAGGCTGACATGCAGTTCCATGAGGAAATGCGGGCAGACCGCCACGTTGAAAGCCTCGGCCATATGCGCCACCTTGAGCCAGGGCGTGATGCCGCCGATGCGGCCGACATCCACCTGGATGACGCTGGCGGCATGGCGCTGCAGGTATTCCCGGAAATGGCTGACCGAATAGAGGCTCTCGCCCACCGCAATGGGCAGGCTGGTATGCTGGCTCAGCCGTTCGTGCCCGGAAATATCGTCGGCCGGCAGCGGCTCCTCGAGCCAGCCGATATCGAGCGGCTCATAGGCGCGGGCGCGGCGGATGGCTTCGTCCACGGCAAAGGCCTGGTTGGCGTCGGTGAAGATCTCGAAGCCCGGGCCGACCGCCTCGCGGACCGCGGCGATGCGCGCGACGTCCTCATGGATGGGCCGCCCCACCTTGAGCTTGCAGCCGCCGAAGCCCTCTTGCTTGGCCCGCAACGCATCCTCGACCAGCGCAGACTGTTCCAGATGCAGCCAGCCGCCTTCGGTGGTGTAGAGCGGCACATCCTTCTGCGCGCCGCCGGCCAGCCTGTGCAGCGGCAGGCCGAGCTTGCGGCATTTGAGATCCCATAGTGCCGTATCGATCGCCGCCATGGCGATGGCCGTGATGGCGCCGACCGTGGTCGCGTGCGTCAGGAACAGCAGGTCGCGCCAGATGGCTTCGATATCATAGGCATCGCGCCCGATGACGGCCGGTGCCAGCGTGCGCTGCAGCAGCGCCATGACCGAATGCCCACCCGTGCCGATCGTATAGCTGTAGCCGGTGCCGACCACACCATCGGCATCGGTGATGCGCACGATCGGCGTTTCCTGGCTGACAAAGCTCTGGATCGCATCGACCCGCTTCACCTTGGGCTTGAGGTCGACCATGAGGAGGTCGACGCGGACTATGCGGGCCATGACAATGCCCCCTCATCCGCCCTTCGGGCACCTTCTCCCACAAGGGGAGAAGGGGGATCCGGTAGCTGGGCAAGAGTGGAGCTCCCCTTCTCCCCCCGTGGGAGAAGGTGGCGCGTAGCGCCGGATGAGGGGGTCTTTCGCAGAAGCACGATATTCATGCCCGCACACTCCGCCCGGACGCCTTGTCGAATACATGCAGCCGCGTCAGGTCGAGGGTGAAGTCCAGCTCTTCCCCCGGATGCACGACGCGCGGATTGAGCATCTTGCCCTGCACATCCATGCCGCCCAGCGAAACATAGAGAATGGTCTCGGTGCCCAGCGGCTCGGCAATGGCCACGACGCGACGCAGTGTCAGTGCGCCGGCATCGCCATGCAGCGAATGACCCTTGGGGGCAAAGCTCTCCGGACGGAAGCCGAGCACGATCTGCTGTCCCTCGCGGACATTGCAGCCGGCGGGCAAGGGAACTTCCACGCCATCGTCCAGCACCGCCTTGTAGCCCGTCACGCTGGCATCGAGCAGGTTCATTGGCGGCGAGCCGATGAAGCCGGCGACGAAGACATTGACGGGGTGCTCGAACACCTCGCTGGGCGTGCCGATCTGCTCGATATTGCCATCGCGCATGATGACGATACGGTCGGCCAGGGTCATGGCCTCGACCTGGTCGTGGGTGACGTAGATCACCGTGGTCTGCACCCGCTGGTGCAGCTTCTTGATCTCGACGCGCATCTGTCCGCGCAGCTTGGCGTCAAGGTTGGAGAGCGGTTCGTCGAACAGGAATACATCGGGGTTGCGCACGATGGCGCGGCCCATGGCGACACGCTGGCGCTGGCCGCCCGAGAGGTTGGCCGGCAGGCGGTCCATATAGGGGCCCAGACCCAGGATCTCGGCCGCCTCGTCGACGCGCGTCTTGATCTCGGTCTCGGGCATATTGGCGATCTTGAGCCCGAAGCCGAGATTGTCGCGGACCGTCATATGCGGATAGAGCGCGTAGCTCTGGAACACCATGGAGATGTTGCGGGCCCGTGGCGGCAGGTCGTTGACCACCCGGTCACCAATTGAAATCGTGCCACCGGTGATCTCCTCCAGTCCGGCGATCATGCGCAGGGTGGTGGACTTGCCGCAGCCCGAGGGGCCGACCAGCACGACGAATTCGTTATGGGCGATCTCGAGGTCGATGCCGTGCACCGTCTCCAGCTTGCCGTAGCTCTTGCTGACTTTTTCGAGGCGTACCTGTGCCATCGGATCTTCCTATTTGACGCCGCCGAAGGTGAGACCGGCAATCAGGTGCTTTTGCACGATGAAGGTCAAAACCAGCGCGGGGATGATGATGAGCACCGCCATGGCGCTCATGCCGGTCCAGTCCACGGTGAACTGGGCGGTAAAATCCATGAGCCCAACCGGCATGGTCTTGCTCGCCGTGGTGCGGGTGAGCTGGCTGGCCAGCGCATATTCGTTCCAGCTGGTGAGGAAGGCGAAGATCGCCGCCGAGGCCAGCCCCGAGCGGGCCAGCGGGAATTCGATCTTCCAGAAGGCCTGCCAGGGCGTGCAGCCATCGATCTGGGCAGCTTCGCTCAGATCGACGGGGATCTGCCGGAAAAAGCCATCGGTCAGCCAGATGGTGAAGGGGATGTTGATGGCCATATAGACCACGATCAGCCCGAAGCTCGTGTCGATGATCCCCAGCCGCGCCCAGATGATGAAGAGCGGCAGGCTCAGCGCCACGCCAGGCACGGTGCGGCTCAGCATGAAGGCCAGGAACAGGGTGGCCTTGCCCTTGAAGCGGTAGCGGGCAAAGGCATAGCCACCCGCCATGCCGATGACGACGGCAACCAGCGTCGAAGTGATCGAGATCACCAGCGAGTTGACGAAATACTGTGCCACCGGCAGGCCCTGCTGCGCCGAGCTCAGCCCGAACAGACGGGCGAAATTGTCCAGCGTCGGGTTCTGCGGGATCCACACTGCCGGCCGCGCCAGCACTTCGATATTGGGCCGGAACGCCGTCAGCACGACCCATAGGCCCGGCACGCAGAGGATGGCCATGGCGACGAAGACGCCAAAGCGGATCAGCCAACGCTGCCAGGGTTTCTCGATGCTCAGCCGGCTCATTGTGCGCCTCCCATGAAGGTGCGCGCCGCGGTGAGCTTGCGGTAGAAATAGAAGGTGAAGACGATCGAGAGGATGATCGACACATAGCCCATGGCATTGGCCGCGCCCATCTGGCTGTTCTGGTAGCCGGTGCGCGTCATCAGCGTCCAGATCAGCTCGGTGCGGCCGGCCGGGCCGCCATTGGTCATGATGCGGATCATGTCATAGGCGCGAGCCACATCGAGGCTGCGGATGGTCATGGCGATGTAGACGAAGGGCATGAGGAAGGGCAGCGTGATGTGGCGGAAGACCTGCCAGGGGTTGCAACCATCGACCTTTGCCGCCTCGATCGGCTCCTTTGGCAGGGCCATGAGGCCTGCGAGCAGCAGGATGGCGAAGATCGATGTCGACATCCAGACTTCGGCAAACATGATGGAGAAATTGGCCAGGGTGCCATCCACCAGCCAGGGAATGGGCTGGGTGATCAGACCCAGGTCGAACAGGGCATTGTTCACCAGCCCGATCGAGTCATTGAAGATATACTTGAACTGGAAGCCGACGAGGATCGGCGAGAACATCATGGGAAACATCATGATGGTCCTCAAAGCCCGCTGCCCGTAGGTGATCTTGTTGACCAAGAGGGCAAGGCCCAGCCCCAGCATCATCTCGACGTTGAGCGTGATGGTGACGAAGAGGAAGGTGCGGCCGAAGGCCCACCAGAACTCATCATTGCCAAGCAGTCGCTGATAATTGCGCAGCCCGACAAAGTTGTAGAGCGTGTCCGGCCGGGTCAGGTTGTAGCTGGTGAAGCTGGTCCAGAACGAGACGAGCAGCGGCAGGAGCACCACCGCAAGGATGACGATCATGGCCGGCATGAGCAGCAGATAGGGCACGGCGCGCGGCGAGCGGAAAGAGGCGGTGATGCCTTCGCTCAGCGTTGGCCGCTGCAGAACTTGGACGTCGGTAGCCACTAAGGACCCCCACCCTTGATCCCTCCCCGCAAGGGGGAGGGAGTCGACTGAAACTATCCTGCCCGGATCACGCAAGCCAATGCTCTTGCCCTCCCTCCGTCTTGTGGGGAGGGTGGCCCCCGAAGGGGGTCGGGTGGGGGTGCCGCCGCATCACCTGCGGCGGCGGCGGTGTGCCTAAAGGATGCCCGCATCCTCAAGGATCACGCGGGCATCGTCGGCCGCCTGGTCCAGGGCTTCCTGCGGGGTCTTTTCACCCACGATCGCGGCCTGCAGCTGCGGCCAGAGCACGTTCGACACCTCGATCCACTGCGGGATCAATGGCGGCGTGCGGGCATCGGCAAGGCTGGCTTCCCAGATCGGGAACATCTCGGCCAGCGCGGTCTTGCCGTTCTCGTTGAAGTATTGCACGACCTCGCCGAAGGTGGCCGAACGGGTCGGCAGATTGCCGGCCTGGGCTTCCATCATGGCGCTTTCGTCATTGGTCAGGAACACGGCGAGCGAAACAGCGGCTTCCTTGTTGTCGCAGGCTTCCGTCACCGAGAAGGAATGCGAGCCGGACCAGCCGCCGCGCACGCCGGCCGAGCCGACTGGGGACACGGCAAAGCCGAGCACGTCCGAGATCTTGGACGCGGCGGGATCGCTGTAGAAGCCGGCAAAGCCGGGCCAGTCGAGATCGACGGCCAGCTGGCCCGCCGCCATGGCCTGGCCGATATCGTCCCAGGTATAGTTGACAGTGCCGGCCGGCACGGCGCCGGCATCATAGATGTCCTTGAACCACTGCAGGGCCGCCACGCCTTCGGGGGAATTGAAGATCGGGTTCCAGTTCTCGTCGAACAGGTCGCCGCCATTGGCGCGCAGGATTTCCATGAAGCGGCCAGACATGCCTTCGTCCTTGCCGGCAAACGCGGTGCCGTAGAGGTTCGGGGGATCGGCAAAGAATATGATCTGCTGCTTGAGCTCGTCAAAGGTCTTGGGCGGAGCCAGGTCGGTACCGAACTCGGCCTTGTAGGCCTCCATCTTGGCCGGATCCTCATAGAGGTCCTTGCGATAATAGAGATTGGACACGTCGGTGACGCGCGGCAGCTGCACGAGGCGCCCATCGACCATGGCGGAGGCCAGGGTCCCCGGCACGTATTTGGCCAGTTCCTCACCCGGGATCATGCTGGTCAGGTCGATATAGAGGTCGCCATACTGTGGGGCGAAGCTGGTGTGGTTCGAACCAAGACACCAGGTGATCTGGCCAGTGGCGATATCCTGCTTGATCTCGCGATCGAGATCGAAGTGGTTCTTGGACGAGACGATCTCGACCTTGGCACCGGTCAGCGCCTCCCATTCGGGAATGCGGGTATAGAGCTTCTCGTACTGCGTGCCGCCGATCAGCTTCACCTGCAGGGTGTAACCAGGGAACGAGCCGTAATCGAATTCCTGTGCCGCGACCGAACCCACCAGGGCAGTCAACGCGCAAGAGGCCAGGAGCGCCCTGGCCAAAAACTTGGTTGCCATTTTTTCCTCCACGGACTTTTCGGAGCAGCCCCGTTTGGAGCTTGATCATCCATATGTGAAAAGTCTATTCGTAGGTAAGCATAAACCTGAATGGCTCGTCAACCGGGGTGGTGGGGTTGGGATGGTGCAAGCATGCTGGTGGCGGGGTGGGGTTGGTGGGGTGGTTGGAAAACTGCAGGAAAAGCGCATGAAAACTGCAAGCATGCTGCTAGCGTAGGGCGCGCATGCTGGTGATTGCTGCGAGGGGAATGACGGTGACGATGGAAGAGGACGATCGCTATCGCGCGCCGGCGCTGGACAAGGGGCTCGACATTATCGAGCTCCTGGCATCCACGGCGGACGGGCTGAGCCAGGCGGAAATCGCCAAGGCGCTGGACCGCACGCCCAACGAAATCTACCGCATGCTCGATCGGCTGGTGCGCCGCAACTATGTCCGCCGCACCCCGGAAGACCGCTACGAAATCACCCTCAAGCTGTTCGAACTGGGCCATGCCAGGCCGCCCATGCACCGCATGATCAGCCAGGCCATGCCGGTGCTGCGCAACTTCGCGCTCAAGGCCGAACAGGCAGTGCATCTGGTGGTGCAGGACCGCAATATCCTGGTGGTGATCGCCCAGGTCGATGGCCCCGGCTACTGGAATGTCTCGATCCGCGTCGGCAGCCGCATCAGCCTCGTCAATACTGGCTCGGGCCATGTTTTCCTGGCCTTTGCCAGCCCCGAGGAGCGGCTGCTGATGCTCGAGGAGCAGGATATGGGGAGCCCGGAAAAGATGCCCAAGGGCCTCGAGGCCCGCCTCGAAGGCGTGCGCGAGCAGGGCTATGAAATGATGCCGAGCGCCCAGGTTTCGGGGGTTTCCAACCTCTCGGTGCCGATCTTCGGGCCACTCGGCTCGGTCATCGCCGTGCTCACCTGCCCTTATACCCAGCGCCTCGACAAGCTTGACGCCCCCAATATGCCGAGCGTGCTCAGGCTGTTGCAGCGGGCCGGCCAGGAAATTTCACAGCGCTCGCCAGAAGGCGCCTGACCACCGGAGGAAAGCCGCATGCGCATTCTCGATACCCATCTGCACCTGATCTATCCGGACAGGTTTTCCTATCCCTGGCTCTCGAGCTATCCGACCCTCAACCGGCCCTGGCACATTGCCGACTATTTCGCCGAGGCGGTGCCGCTGGGGATCGAATCGGCGCTGCATATGGAGGTCGATACCGCCGAGGCGGACATGCTGGCCGAGAGCGAATTCGTCCTCACCCTGCCCCGCATTGCCGGCGCCATCGCCGCCTGTCGCCCGGAAAACATGGCTTTTGTCGACCAGATCGAACGGCTGAGCGAGCATGCCCATATCAAGGGCGTGCGCCGGATCCTGCACCAGGCGCCGGATGATCTCAGCCAGTCGGACCTGTTTGTCGAGAATATCCGCCACCTGCCCGATTACGACCTGAGCTTTGACCTCTGCGTGCGCGCCGACCAGTTGCCAATCGGCCAGATGCTGGTCGAACGCGCGCCGGACGTGACCTTCATCCTCGACCATTGCGGGGTGCCCGATGTGACCGGGGCGGGCCTTGATCCGTGGCGCGACAATATCCGCCGCATCGCCAAACTGCCCAATCTCAACGCCAAGATTTCCGGCATCGTCGCCTATTCCGGCCCCGATTGGACCGTCGAAACCATCCGGCCCTATATCGAACACCTGATCGAATGCTTCGGCTGGGACCGCGTGGTGTGGGGGAGCGATCATCCGGTGGTGACACTGACGGGCAGCCTGACCCGCTGGGTCGAGGCGACGCACGCGATCATCAGCGGCGCCAGCGAAGATGAGAAGGCGCGGCTACTGCATCGCAATGCGGAGCGGATTTACAAGGTTTGACAGAGATTTAGAGAGGCACCCCCACCTAGCCTCCCCCTGAAGGGGGAGGAACCTGGCCGGTGTTTTGGGCAAGATCGAGCCCCACACTGGATCGGCCCCTCCCCTGTCAGGGGGAGGATGGGTGGGGGTAACGAACCAGGGAGTACCTGCCATGCAACGATACGGTGCCGTGATCGGCCTCAAGCCCGAGCAGATTGCCGAATACAAGCGCGTCCATGCCGCCGTCTGGCCGGATGTGCTGCGGCAGATCAAGGCGAGCAATATTGCCAACTACTCGATCTTCCTGCGCGAGCCGGAGAACCTGCTGTTTGCCTATTACGAATATACCGGCAGCGACCACGATGCCGACATGGCCCGCATGGCCGCCGATCCGCGCACGCAGGAATGGTGGGCGGTCTGCATGCCCATGCAATCGCCCCTCGCCACCCGTAAGGACGGCGAATGGTGGGCTGGCACGGAAGAAGTTTTCCACCTCGACTAGGCTGACAGCAGAGGGGCGGATGCTGCAAGCCTGCTGACGGAATGCTGCAAGCATGCTGGCGGTTTGCCTGCTTTCGGTCACAAGCCTGACCGGTGAATGAACGGCGCGCCGTTGGATTTTCAACGCCTTGCCGACGGCGCCCCTTGCCTCAATCGCTCGTCTGTGAAAAGATTATTCACATAAGAATGACGCGAATGCGGTGTGATGGAGGAAGGCAGCGTGCCCCTAGAGGTGAGCAGTTTGCGGCAAAGCTGGCCGCAGCCGGCCAGGCCGCGCCCGATCGTCATCATCGGGGCGGGCGGCATCGTCAATGACGCCCATCTGCCCGCCTATCGGCTGGCCGGCTTTCCGGTGGCGGGCGTATTCGACATCGATGCGGACAAGGCGCGTTCCCTGGCGGCCAAATGGGACATTCCCGCCTTCGTCACGCTCGAAGAAGCGATTGCCACTCCTGGCGCCGTCTATGATCTTGCCCTGCCGCCGGCGGCGCATCTGAGCGTGCTGCCGACGCTGCCGGATGGCGCCGCGGTGCTGCTGCAGAAGCCGATGGGCCGGGACCTGGGCGAAGCCAGCGCGATTCTCAAGCTGTGCCGCGAGAAGAAGCTGGTGGCGGCGGTGAATTTCCAGCTGCGCTTTTCGGCCATGATGCTCGCCGTCGGCGATGCGCTGGAGCGGGGGTGGCTGGGCAAGCTGATCGATACCGAGGTGCACCTGAACCTCGTGACGCCCTGGCATCTCTTTCCCTTTCTCAAGGGCATGCCGCGCGTCGAGATCGCGGTGCATTCCATCCACTATCTCGACCTGATCCGGGCCTTTCTCGGCAATCCGACCGGGGTGCATGCCCGCACGATGGGGCATCCTGCAACCTACCTGGCCCAGACGCGCACCAGCGCCCTGATCGATTTCGACGATGGCGTGCGCACGACGCTGTCGATCAACCACAATCACGATTTCGGCCGGCAGTTCCAGGATGCCAGCTTCCGCTTCGAGGGCAGCGACGGCGCTGCCATGGTCAAGCTCGGGCTGCTGCTCAACTATCCCGAAGGCGAGCCCGATGAGCTGTGGATCGCCAAGAAGGGTGAGCCCTGGCAGCAGGTCGCACTCACGGGCAGCTGGTTTCCGCATGCCTTCATCGGGACGATGAGCAACCTGCAGCGCTTTGCGGCGGGCGAGGACACAGTGCTGGTAACCTCGGTGGAGGACGCCTGGCACACGATGGCACTGGTCGAGGCGGCGTTCGTGTCGGCGAACCGGCCCGCAACGTCGCTGGAGAGGAAGCCATGAACCGGTTCATCGCGGCTCCCACCACCCCACCCTCGATCCCTCCCCATCAAGGGGAGGGAGGCGCCAGCTCAACGGCCCATGTTCATCGTCTCCCTCTCCCTTGTGGGGAGGGATCAAGGGTGGGGGACGGCTGGCCCGGATGCGGGCTGCAATCTGATCCATTCGGGCCAAACGACACCCCCTCCCAGCCTCCCCCATCAAGGGGGAGGTGCAGGCCAGTGGTGGGGAAGACATCATGAGCACAATCGGTACATCTTCGACCAATCCCAAGACCATGCCGGAGGACCATGCCGCGATCCCGGTGTGGAACAGCGAGAACTGGTTCTATGAGGATTGGGAAGTGGGGCACAGGATCCGCTCGCTGCGCCGCACCATTTCGGAAGGCGAGAGCATGGCCTTCAATGCGCTGGTGACCGACATGCACCCCTACGTGGCCGACGAGATCTTCGCGGCCACCGAAGGGCAGTTCGGCAAGAGGCTGGTGGCCGGGGCCTTCGTCTTTTCGGCGGGGCTGGGGCTGGTGGCCACGAACTGCATCAATGCGTTCAGCTATGGCTATGACAAGCTGCGCTTCATCAAGCCGACCTTTATCGGCGACACGATCTACACCATCCGCACCAATCTCGAGAAACGCCCGAAATACGAGAAGCTCGGACTGTGCCGGGCGTCCTATGAAGTGTTCAAGGGCGAAGGCGAGCTGGTGCTGTATTGCGAGCATATCCAGACGGTGAAGTATCGCCGGCCGGACGATTTTGCGGAGCTCATCGATGCACGGTGAACTGCGCCACAGCCTCCTCCCTGTGGAGCGAGACGGGGTGGGGATCGGCCTGCGTCCAGCAGATTCCCACGAGCCCCACCCCGGACTGTTCCGCGGCGGACGGGTGGACAGAAGCAACTCCTGCCACGGAGCGATCCCCGCGGAAGCGGAGACCTCCGTTTCCTCCATAACACAAACAGAGGTTCCCGCTATCGCGGGAATGACCCGGTGGGTTCATGACTGACAATAGCACTCCCCTGCTCGACGGCCTCGTCGTCGTCGACCTGTGCCAGTTTCTCTCGGGGCCCTATGCCAGCCTGCGGCTGCAGGACCTGGGGGCGCGGGTGATCAAGATCGAGCGGCCGGATGGCGGAGACCTCAGCCGCAGGCTCTATCTCAGCGATACCGAGATCGGCGGGGATTCAACGATCTTCCACGCCATCAACCGATCCAAGGAAAGCCTGGCGCTCGACCTCAAGAATCCGGATGACGTGGCCGCCCTGCGCAAGCTTTTGACCAAGGCGGACGTGGTGCTGCAGAATTTTCGCCCCGGGGTAATCGAACGGCTGGGGCTGGACTACGAGGCGGTCAAGGCGATCAATTCGGGCATCGTCTATGCCTCGATCACCGGCTATGGCAGCGAGGGCCCCTGGGTCGACCGGCCGGGCCAGGACCTCTTGGCACAGGCCCGCTCGGGCGTGATGTGGCTCAATGGCGACCATGACCAGGGGCCGGTGCCGTTTGGCCTCGCCATTGCCGACATGCTGGCCGGCGCCGCCATTGCACAGGGCGTGCTGGCGGCCCTGGTGCGGCGCGGCCTCTCCGGCCAGGGCGCGCATATCGAAACAAGCCTGCTCGAAGTGCTGGTGGACTTCCAGTTCGAAGTGCTGACCACCCATCTCAATGACGGCAGGCGCGTGCCCAAGCGCAGTGAATTCCGCTCGGCGCATGCCTATCTCTCGGCGCCCTATGGGGTCTATCCGACGGCTGATGGCTATATCGCCATTGCGATGACGCCGCTGCCCAGGCTGGAAAGCCTGCTCGGGCTGGCGGAACTGGCGCAGTTCGCCGACCCCAAGAGCTGGTTTGCCCAGCGCGACGCGATCAAGCGCATCCTTGCCGAGAAGCTGGCGAGCCAGCCGACCGCGCATTGGCTGGCCATACTCGAGCCGGCCGATATCTGGTGTGCCAAGGTGCTGGACTGGGCCGAACTGATGGCCAGCGAGGGCTTCCGCGCGCTGGACATGCTGCAGACCGTGACGCGCGAGGACAATGTTTCGATCACCACCACCCGCTCCCCATTGCGGGTGAACGGGGTGCGCGCCCGTACCCAGCGGGCGGCGCCGCTGGTGGGCGAGCAGAGCGCGAAGATCCGCGCGGAGTTCGGACTTTGACTGTCGGTCCTTTGATTTTCGTGCGGTCGAACCGCCAGACCGGAGGCCACCTTGGCTGACCGCATTCATTTGAAGGGCATGACGTGGCGGCATCCGCGGGGCTATGACCCGATGGTGGCCACCTCGGCGCGCTGGCTGGCCGAAACCGGTGTCACCATCGCGTGGGACCAGAGGAGCCTGCAGGATTTCGAGACCTTTCCGGTCGAGGAACTGGCCCGGGAATATGACCTGATCGTCATCGATCACCCCCATGTCGGCCAGATCACCAAGGAGGGGTGCCTGGCGCCGCTCGATGTGGCCGGGCGGATGGCCGAGCGCGGCGAGATGGCTGCGCACAGCGTAGGCCAGTCCTATCCAAGCTATTTCTATGCCGGGCACCAATGGGCCTTTCCCATCGACGCGGCGGCGCAGGTGCAGGTCTATCGCCCGGACCTCCTGCCCGAGCCGGTCAGCACATGGGCGGAGGCTGCGGCATTGGCGCAGGCGGGCCGCGTCATCCTGCCGATGCGGGCGCCGCATTCACTGATGAGCTTTTTTACGCTGGCGGCGAATCTCGGCACGCCCTGCAGCCATGACGGACCCGAGCTGATCGGCATGGCGGCGGGCGTGCGCGTGATCGAGACACTGCGGCAGGTGAGCACGCATATCGACAAAGAGCAGTTCGAGATGGACCCGATTGCTGCCTCGGAGCTGATGGCCAGCACCGAACGGTTTGCGCTGATGCCGCTCGGCTATGGCTATCTCAGCTATGCCCTGGCGGGCTTTCGGCCCCGGCGGCTGAAATTTGCCGATATTCCGGCCGCAGGCACACGAGGGCCGGTGGGCTCGGCGATTGGCGGCACGGGGATTGCGGTCTCGGCCTTTTCAGCCAATCGCGACGCGGCCATCGACTATGCCTATTGGGTGGCGAGCGCCGAGATCCAGAAGACGCTCTATGCCGAGGCGGGCGGGCAGGTCGGGCACGGACTGGCCTGGGAGGACGACGTCGTCAATGCGCCGGTCGACGGGTTCTATCGCGATACGCGGGCAACGCTCGAGGGCGGGTGGCTCAGGCCGCGCCATGACGGCTACATGGATTTCCAGGATGCCGCCGCGCAACGGCTCAACCAGGGCTTGCTGGCCAGCGAGGATGCCGGCCGGATCGTGACGGAACTCAACGCCCTGTTCAAGGAGAGCTTCTGATGGAGCGACCACGCCATTTCGAGGATTATGTGCTGGGCGAGGTGCGCAAGACCTATGGCCGCACCATAACCGAGACCGACTTCGTGGTGCATGCCGGCCATACCGGGGATTTCTTCCCGCACCACATGGATGCCGAGGCGATGAAGGACAGCCCCTGGGGGCAGCGCATCGCCCATGGCACGATGACCTTTGCCATCGGCATTGGCCTGACCGCCAGCGAGATCAATCCGCTGGCCTTTTCCTATGGCTATGAACGGCTGCGCTTTCCCAAGCCGGTGTTCATCGGCGACACGATCCATACCGAGCTGACCATTACCGGGCTCGAGCCGGACGCCAAAAGGAGCGACCACGGGCGGATCACCGAGCAGGTGCGCGTGCTGAACCAGCGCGGCGAAACCGTGCTCGCCTGCGACCATATCTACCTGGCGCAACGGCGAAGCCAGCCGGTTTGAGCGATAATACCGGTTGAATCCAACCCCTTGGCATGGAAGGCTCGCCAGCAAAATGGAGAGCCTCATCATGGCCCAGATCGCCGCCGACCGTATCGCCGTTTCCACCTGGTCACTGCACCGCCTGCTCGGCATGACCTATCCGCATGACCTGACGACCAATGAGATCGGGCCGATGCAGGAGACCTATGGCGAGGGCGAGGAATCGCTGCTGGGCCTGCCCTCCGTGCTGGCCAATCACGGTTACCACCGGCTCGAAATCGTATCGTTCCACCTGCGCAGCCGCGACCCGATCTATCTGGCCGAACTGCGCGACCAGCTCAAGATTGCCAATGTGCGGCTGCAGACGCTGCTGATCGATGCCGGCGATATCAGCCATCCCGAGCATGGCGCGCGCGACCAGAAGTGGATCGCCGGCTGGATCGAGATCGCCAACGAGCTGGGGGCGGAAAATGCCCGTATCATCGCCGGCAAGCAGAAGCCGACGCGCGATGCGCTCGACCGCTCGGTCAAGGCGCTGACGGCGCTGGCGGACGGCAATGCGGGGTCGCCGGTGCGGCTGGTGACCGAGAACTGGTTCGACCTGCTGGCCGAGCCGGCACATGTGCATTTCCTGCTCGACAAGCTGGATGGGCGGATCGGGCTGCTGGGCGATTTCGGCAACTGGGGCGGGCCGAACAAGTATAGCGATCTCAAGTCGATCTTCGGGCGGGCCGAGCTGTGCCATGCCAAGGCCAGCTTCATCGATGGGGACCTCGACGAAGCCGATTACGGCGCCTGCGTCAGGCTGGCCGAGGAGGCCGGCTACAAGGGGCCCTATACGCTGATCTTCGACAGCGAGATTCCGGGGGAATGGCACGGGCTGGCCACCGAGCGCGATTTCATCACGGCGCTGGATGTATGAGGCGATCTAAGCCAGATCTTAAGGGAGTGTGACATAGGCTGGGCCGATGCCCACTCGCACGCCAAAATCGCTGGCCGCGCCGCTGGTCCGCTTCGAGCGGATCGGCTCGATGCTGGCGCGCATCGTGGACAATGCGGCCGTCGGCATGCTGGTCAGCGACATGGAGGGAAGGCTGCTCTATGCCAACCGCGCGCTGGGGGCCATGCTGGGGCACAGCGCCGAGGCGGGGCTGGGCATTCTCGACCTGGTGCATGAGGAAGACCGGCCCACGGCGCCGCTGCGCCTGATGCGGCTGATGCGGGGCGAGGCGGACGAATATCGCGGCGAGTGCCGCTTCCGCCATGCCGATGGGCAGCCGCTCTGGGTGATGGTCGCCGCCTCGGTCTTGCGCGACGAGCGGAGCGGGGAGCGGAAATACCTCGTCGTCCAGGTCACCAATATCGAGCTGCAGAAGAAGGCCGAGGAGGCGCTGGCCTATTCGGAGAGCCGGTGGAACTTTGCGCTGGAAAGCGCGCGCCAGGGCGTGTGGGACCACGATATCCGCACCGACAGCATGTTTTATTCGCGCATGTGGCGCATCATGCGCGGCATTCCGCCGGACGAAGAGGTGGATGGCGACCAGCAGAAATGGATGGCCCGTATCCATCCCGATGACCTGCAGCATGTGATGGACAATGTCGAGCGGCAGGACATGGGCGCGGCGGATTTCGACGCGCTGGAATATCGCGAGCGGACGCGGGACGGCAGCTACATCTGGATCCTGAGCCGCGGCAAGCCGGTGGAATGGGACGACGAGGGCAATCCGGTGCGCACGCTGGGCACCGATACGGACATTACCCGGCTCAAGACCATCGAGCAGGAACTGGCGGCGGAGAAGGAACGCCTGCGGGTCACGCTCGACTCCATTGCGGACGGCATGATCTCGACCGACGAGGCCGGCCGGGTCGTGCTGATGAATCCGGCAGCGGAACTCTTGACCGGCTACCGCTCGGGCGAGGCAATCGGCCAGCCGGTGGAGGCCATTTTCGCGGTGCGCGACGGGACCACGAACGAGCGGCAGGACTGTCCGGTCGCCGCCAGTATCGCCCGGGGCATGCCGGTCCAGCTCGATGACGACGTTATCCTGGTGGCCAAGAGCGGCTCCGAGCGCGACATTCGCTGTACGGCAGCGCCGGTGCGCAGCACGGCGGGCAGGGTCAGCGGCGCTGTGCTGGTGTTCCAGGACGTGACGCAGAGCCGGGCCATGCAGCGTGAGCTGGCGCATTCGGCCACACATGACGACCTGACGGGCCTGCCCAACCGCCCCGCCTTCGAGCGGGCGCTGAACTCGGCCATCGCGGCCGCGCGCCATGGCCGGCACCATTGCCTGCTCTATATCGACCTCGACCGCTTCAAGCCGGTCAACGACAATGCCGGACACGCCGCGGGCGACGCGCTGCTCAAGCAGGTGGCGCAGACCATTCGCGGCTCCTGCCGCAGCCATGACGTGGCCGCGCGGATCGGGGGCGACGAATTTGCCGTGCTGCTGGCGGACTGCCCCGTCGAGGGCGGGCAGCGCATTGCCGACAAGATCGTGCGCGCCATCGCGGCATTGGCCTTCAGCTGGGCGGGCCGCACCTATCATATCGGCGCCAGCATCGGGATGACCGTGGTCACCGAGGTGCCTGCCTCGCCGCTGGGCTTCATGGGCGAGGCCGACGCGGCCTGCTATGCCGCCAAGGCGCGCGGGCGCGGGATAGCCGTGGCATTCGGGGATATCTGAGGCCCCCCACCCAGCCTCCCCCTGGGAGGGGGAGGGGCCGTTCGGTGCGTGGGCGACATTGCGGCCCGGCGGGTTACTCCAGCGGCTTGAGGTCGGCCAGGAGGGTCGGGAGCAGCTCGGTCACGGTGGGGTGGATGTGCATGGTGTGCATCATGGTGGTGTAGGGCGTGCCGGCGGCCATGAGCTGCAGCAGGGACTGGACGACCTCGTCTCCGCCTATGCCCAGGATGGCGGCGCCAAGGATCTGCCTGCTCTCGGCATCGACCAGGACTTTCATCAGGCCCTGGGTCTCGCCGCGCTCCTTGGCGCGACTGACCCGGGACATGGGCATGATGGCCATCAGGGCCTTGCGGCCTGACTTGCGGACTTCGGTTTCTCTCATGCCGATGCGGCCCAAGGGCGGATCGATGAAGAGGCCATAGACCGGCACGCGGCCATGGATGGAGCGCTTGCCGCCATCGACGACATTGTCGGCGACAATCTCGAAATCATTGTAGGAGGTGTGGGTGAAGGCGCCGCGGCCATTGATGTCGCCCATGGCCCAGATGCCCTTGACCTTGGTGCGCAGGTGATCATCGACCGGGATATAGCCGCGCTCATCGGTTGCGATGCCGGCGGCGGCGAGGTTGAGGTCGGCCGTATTGGGCTTGCGGCCCATGGCCAGCAGGAGATGGCTGCCTTCCACCGAGGCACGGCGTTCGCCCGATTTGAGCGAGAGCAGCACGCCATGGCCGGCGCGGGCGACGGCCTCGATCGTGGTGTTGAAGAGGAAGGTCACGCCTTCGGCCTCGAGGATGGACCGGATGGCGGCGGAGATATCGGCATCCTCGCGCGAGGCGGGACGGGCGCCGCGCTCGATGACGGTGACCTTGGCGCCGAAGCGGGCATACATCTGGGCGAATTCGAGCCCGATATAGCTGGCGCCGGCAATGATCAGATGCCCCGGCAGGGTATCGAGGTTCATCATCGAGGTATTGGTGAGGTAGCTGACCTCATTCAGCCCCGGCCAGTCCGGCACGCTGGCGGCGGCGCCGCTATTGATGAAGATCTGCGGCGCGGTGAGTACCCGCTTGCCGACGCTGACCTCGCTGGGCGAGACGAAACTGCCCGAACCCTTGATATATTCGAGCGTCTTGAGGCCGCCCAGCCATTCGGTGAGGCTCTTGACCGAGGCGCCCACCACGGCATCCTTGCGGGCCTTGACCGCCTTCATGTCGACGGTGACGGGCCCCTTGACCACGACACCGAAGGCGCCGGCCTGGCGCGCTGCCCAGGCGGCGCGTGCGCTGGCCACCAGCGTCTTGGTGGGCGTGCAGCCATCGTTGACGCAGGTCCCGCCCAGATGCTCGCGCTCGATCAGCGCGACCTTCCTGCCCGCCCCGGCAAGCCTGGCGGCGAGGAAAGGCCCGGATTGGCCGGCCCCGATAATGATGGCATCGAATTTCTCTGACATGGTTTTGCACCCCCAAATCGCCGCCAAGTTTATGGCGGGGCCGGTGATGGCGCCAGTGGATTGGCTTATGCCCACAGGCGATCGCCACCGGCTGGTTAACGCCCATGCCGGCCGGATGGTCACATGACGGCGCAACACAATTGACTCCGTGCCCCTCCCCGCTATGGTCCGCTCCGCATTCACCCAAGGAAATCTTCCATGTCCTACGCCGATCTCGCCAAGACCATCGATTACGCCTTCGAGGCCCGCGCCGAGATCCGCTTCGACACAAAAGGTCCGGTGCGCGAGGCCGTGGAAGAGGCGCTGCGCCTGCTCGACACGGGCGAAGCGCGCGTGGCCGAGAAGATCGACGGCGCCTGGCAGGTCAACCAGTGGCTCAAGAAGGCCGTGCTGCTCAATTTCCGGCTCAACGACAACCACCTGATCGAAGGCGCACCGGGCGGTTCGCACTATTGGGACAAGGTGGCGACCAAGTTCGAGGGCTGGAGCGAGAACACATTCCGCGAAGCCGGCTTCCGCGCCGTTCCGGGCGCCGTGGTGCGCAGCCCGGCCTTTATCGGGCGCAACGTCGTCTTGATGCCCAGCTTCGTCAATGTGGGCGCCTATGTCGACGAGGGCACAATGGTGGACACTTGGGTCACCGTCGGCTCCTGCGCGCAGATCGGCAAGAATGTGCATATTTCGGGCGGCGTGGGCATTGGCGGCGTGCTTGAGCCGCTGCAGGCCGGCCCGGTGATCATCGAGGACAACTGCTTTATCGGCGCGCGCTCGGAAGTGGTCGAGGGCGTGGTGGTGGGCGAAGGCTCGGTGATCTCGATGGGCGTGTTCATCGGGGCATCGACCAAGATCGTCGACCGCAATACCGGGGAAATCCATATCGGCAAGGTGCCGCCCTATTCGGTGGTCGTGTCGGGCTCCCTCCCCGGCAAGCCGCTGCCGAACGGCAATCCTGGCCCGAACCTCTACTGCGCCGTGATCGTCAAGACCGTGGACGCGCAGACGCGCAGCAAGACGGGCATCAACGACCTGCTGCGCGACTGAGCCGGACTGGCGGGAAACCCGCGAGTCACCTAAGGTATCGGCGTGCCGGATGGGTCCCGGCACGTTTGATTTCCGAGGGGGAAAATCATGGACAAACTCAAAGTACTCTACACCACCACCGACGGGCGCCTGTCGCGCAAGGAGTGGTGGATCGGCGTCGTCGGCCTGATCATTGCCAGCATCGTGCTCAGCATCATCCTGGGGATGGTGGGGCTGGGCGGCGCATCGGGCTGGGGGCAGCTGATCGCCTATGTGATCCTGTTCTATCCGGGCTGGTGCATCGGCATCAAACGCCGGCAGGACCGCGACAACAATGCCACCGACTTCAAGGTACTGATGGGGCTGTCGGGCCTGCTGACACTGCTGCAGGCCTTCGGCATCGGCATCACCATGACCGACATGGGCAATGGCATCGTGATGCCGACGCCCGACATGTGGATGTCGGTGCTCTATCTGCTGCTGGGCATATTCGGCATCTACATGCTGGTGCAGCTCGGCTTCCTGCGGGGCACGCCGGGCCCCAACAGCTATGGGCCCGATCCGCTGGGCTATGCCGCTGCATGATCGACAAGGACGGGATTGCTCGTGACCAATGAACGACCGGACGATCCCGTCCGACTGCTCAAGCGCCTCATTGCCTGCGCTTCGGTGACACCCGAGCAGGCGGGGGCCCTGGACCTGCTCGATGGCGCGCTGAGCGCCATCGGCTTCACGGTGACGCGGCTGCGCTTCGAGGGCGACGGCTCATATCCGGTGGACAACCTCTTCGCCATTCGCGGCACGGCTGGCCGCCGGCTGCTGTTTGCCGGGCATACGGACGTGGTGCCGCCGGGCGAGCTGGCCAACTGGACGGCCGATCCCTTCATGCCGCGCGAAGCCGACGGCAAGCTTTACGGGCGCGGCGCTGCCGACATGAAATCGGGCATTGCGGCCTTCGTTGCCGCGGCCGCCACTATTCCGGCCGAGGCCGGCACGGTGATGCTGGCCATTACCAATGACGAGGAAGCCGACGCCATCAACGGCACCGACAAGCTGATGGCCTGGGCACAGGAACAGCAGCACCATTTCGACTTTGCCATTGTGGGGGAGCCGAGTTCGGCGAGCCTTTTGGGCGACAGCATCAAGATCGGGCGGCGCGGTTCGCTGTCGGGTACCATCACGGTGACCGGATCACAGGGGCATGTGGCCTATCCCGAAAAGGCCAACAACCCCCTGCCCGCGCTGGCGCGGATCGTGACGGCGCTGGACAGCCAGATCGATACCGGCACCGAGCATTTTCCGGCGAGCAATCTCGAAGTCACCTCGATCGATGTCGGCAATGCCATTTCCAATGTCATTCCGGCTTCCGGGACGATCCGCTTCAATATCCGCTACAATGATCTGTGGACGCCCGAGACGCTGGCCGACTGGGTGCGCAAGCGCATTGCCGGCGTGGACGCGGGCGACGCCCGGGTGGACTTCGCGGTTGCCGGAGCGCCATCGCGCTCCTTCCTGTCGCCGCTGAGCGGGGATGTCGACACGCTGGCCGACGCCATTGCCGCGACCACCGGCCGCCGGCCGGGGCTGTCGACCGGGGGCGGCACGTCGGATGCGCGCTTCATCGCGCAATATGGGCCGGTGGTGGAATGTGGCCTCGTGGGTTCCAGCATGCACAAGGCGGATGAGCATATTGCCATTGCCGACCTGATCGGGCTGACCGAGATCTATCGCGGCTTCATGGTGCGGTTCTTCGGAGAAAAAGCATGAAGCTCTGGGCCGCGCTATCCAATGCCATTGCCGGCTGGATGATGATCCTGCGCGGGGAGAACGACTGGCGGCAACGGTTTTCGCTAACGACGCCCGGGCTGACCACCGCGCTGATCGTCTTCGTCTTCGCAGCGTTCCTGGCAGTCGCCGTGGCATCGATGAGCATCGGCATGCCCAGCCTTGGCGGCGTGCTCACCGCCATGTTCGTGCTGGCACTGCCGGTGACCTCGCTGGTGGTGACCCTGCTGGGCACGCGCCTGATGCTCAAGAGCAGCGAGCCGGTCTATGACATGTTGGTGCCCGGCATCTATGCCGCCACGGCCTTCCTCATCATCGAAGGGCTGCTGGCGATGATCGGCGGACCGGTCGTGCTGCTGAGCTGGCTGGGACTGGCCTATCTGCTGTTTGCGCTGGCGCGTGCTGCAAGCGGCTGGACGATCGGCGTTTCAGCCGGTTTTGCAGTTTTGACGGTCGTGCTGCTTGTCGCGATGCGCGTAGCGCTCTACATGCTGAGCACGCAAGCCGGTTCACCCCTTTAAGCATCGAGACCAGCCATTGGCCCAACCGACCACGACTTTCCTCGATGAACTGGTGGCCGCTGCACGCGGGTGCTTTGCCCTCGTCATCGGCAACCGGCAGGCCTCCACCTATTTCGATTTCCGCCAGACCGGGCTTGTCGGCTCATTCATTGCGCTGGTGATCGGGCTGGCCGTGCAGGCCTTCGGCCCGCAGCTGCTGGGAAACCCGGCGCCGTCCGGCGTGGCCAGCACGGTGGTGATCCTGGGCGCGCTGGTGGTCGGCATCCAGTTCGGCGTCGCCTATGTGGTGCTGCGCCAGTTCGGCCGCAGCGACGGCTTCGTGCCCTTCGTGGTGGTGCAGAACTGGGCGACCATGTTCCAGGGCATAATCGCCGTGGCGATGATCGCGATCTTCGGCGAGCCCATTGCCATGGAGCCGGGCGGGGAAATGGCCCAACTCACGACGGGCAGCATTCCCTTCGTGGCGCTGGGCATTGCGGCCTTTGCGATTTCCATCAATATCGCCCGCCTGATACTGACGCTGCGCCCGCTGCATGTCGCGCTGTTCGTCATTGCCCAGCTGACCACGGCCTTCGTGATGCAGCCGCTATTGGGCGCGCTGCTCTGAGCCTCTGCTAATAATCGACACGCGTCAGATAGAGACCGGCTGACGGGGCCATGGCGCCGCAGCGCCGGCGATCGCGTGCATCGAGCGCGGCGCGGAACTCGGCCGGGCTCCACTTGCCCTCACCCACCATCTTGAGCGAGCCCACCATGGAGCGCACCTGATGATGCAGGAAGCTGCGAGCGCTGGCCGTGATAACGATATGATCAAGCTCGCGCCGCACCGCGAAGGCGTCGAGCGTGCGCAGGGGCGACTTGGCCTGGCATTCGGCCGAGCGGAAGGTGGTGAAATCATGCGTGCCCAGGATCAGCCCGGCGGCATGGTCCATGGCATCGGCATCGAGCGGCATGGGCAGGTGCCAGACATGATTGCGCTCGATGACCGGCGGCGCGCGGCGATTGAGGATGCGATATTCGTAGTGGCGCGCCCTGGCGGAGAAGCGCGCCTCGAAGCTGTCGTCCACTGCGTCGGCGGCGATGATGGCGACCGGCTGGGGGCGCAGGTGATAATTCAGCGCCTCGCGGATGCGGAACGGGTCCCAGCTCTTGCCCAGGTCGAAATGGGCGACCTGGCCGAGGGCATGCACGCCCGCATCGGTGCGGCCGGCGGCCTGGGTGGTGACGGTTTCGCCCGACATGGCGGCGATGGCCTCCTCGAGCGCCTGCTGCACGCTGGGGCGATCGGGCTGGCGCTGCCAGCCGGAGAAGGGGGTTCCGTCATATTCGATGGTGAGGCGGTAGCGCGGCATCTAGCGCACGGTCGGCGGCAAGGCCCCTGCCCCGCGCAGGAAGGTGGCGGCGTCCATGGCGCCCTTGCCCTCGCGCTGCAGCTGGGTGAGGCGGATGGCGCCGGAGCCGCAGGCGATGGTGAGGCCATCGAGCAGGGTGCCGGGCGCGCCGGAGCCCTGAGCCAGGGTGGAGCGCAGGGCCTTGATGCGGACGGGCTTGCCGGCCAGCTCGAGCTCGAACCAGGCGCCGGGGAAAGGCGCGAGGCCGCGGATGTGGTTATGCACTTCGGCGGCGGGGCGGGACCAATCGATGCGGGCCTCGGCCTTTTCGATCTTCTTGGCGTAGATGGCGCCGGTTTCGGGCTGGGGCGTGAAATCGAGGCTGCCGCGTTCGAGGGCGGCGAGGGCGCGGCCCATGAGGTCGGCGCCGGTGCGCATCATGGTGTCGTGCAGCTCGCCCGCCGTCATGTCCGGGCCGATGGGCATGACCTCGCCGATGGCGACGGGGCCGGTATCGAGGCCCTCGTCCATCTGCATGACCATGACGCCGGTCTGGGTGTCGCCGGCCATGATGGCGCGCTGGATGGGGGCGGCGCCGCGCCAGCGTGGCAGCAGGGACCCATGCAGGTTGAGGCAGCCGAGGGTCGGCGCCTCGAGGATGGGCCTGGGCAGGAGCAGGCCATAGGCGACGACGATGGCGACGTCGGCCTGGTGGCTGGCAAAGACGATCTGCTCGGCCTCGCCCTTGAGCGAGCGCGGGGTGAAGACCGGAATGCCGAAGCCTTCGGCCGCCAGGTGGACGGGCGACTTGCGCTCCTCCTGGCCGCGGCCGGCGGGCTTGGGCGCACGGGTATAGACCGCGACGACCTCATGGCCGGACGAGACGATCTCGGTCAGCGTCGGGACGGAAAAATCGGGCGTGCCCATGAAGACGACGCGCATTGGCAGGGCTCTCTTCTTCCTAGGTCTCTGGAATTCGTGCCATTCGGCCATAGGCCTCCTGGCCTAGTCGCCTCAAATCGCTCCACCGGAGCGATTTGCCCTGTGGGACGGCGCCTAGCCCGCCGCCCGCTTGGCGGCCTTGTCGAATTTCTTGATGACGCGGTCGCGCTTGAGGCGGCTCAGATAGTCGATATAGAGCACGCCATCGAGGTGATCGAGCTCGTGCTGGATGCAGACGGCGAGCTTGCCTTCGGCCTGCCGGACCACTTCATTGCCATCGAGATCGGTGTATTTCACGGTGACCTCGTTGGGGCGCTCGACCTCGTAATAGAGCTCGGGGATGGAGAGGCACCCTTCTTCGGTGACCTGCATCTGCTCGCCGAAATGGGTGATCTCGGGATTGACCAGCACCATGGGCTCGGGGGTCTCGCCCTCGGGGGCCAGGTCCATCACCACGATGCGCTTCATCACGCCGATCTGGGGCGCGGCCAGGCCGATGCCGGGGGCATCATACATGGTGTCGAGCATGTCCTTGGCCAGCGCCTTGATCTCGTCGTCGATCTCGATGATGGGATCGGTGACGGCTCGCAGGCGCGCATCGGGAATGACAAGAATGGGGCGGATGGCCATGGGTAGAGGTCCGGCGGAAAGGGATTTGCCTTTCGATATGGTATTTGTCGCGCTGCGGTCAACTCTTGTGGCCCCTGCACAAGAGAACATTCTGCGAACAGACGAATCGCGGTAAGAAACGCGGATGGATAATGTGCTCTTTGTCATCGGCGATTTCCCCGTAACGCAGGCCATGGCGCTGATCGGCGGCGTGACGCTGGCCGCCCTGCTGCTGGTGGTGGTGACGATCGCCGTGATGCGCGCCAGTGCCAACCGCGCGGCCGAGGCCGGGGCGCAGCTGGTGGCGCAGCTGCGCGAGGGCTTTGTTGCCCAGCTGGGCGAGCGCGACCGGCGCATCCAGGAGCTGGACCACCAGGTGCGCGTCGAGCGGGAGCGCGGCAGCGAGCAGGTGGAGCGGCTGCAGGAAAGGAATTCCGAGCTATTGGCCGAGGTTTCGGCCTTGCGGGCGCGGATGGCCGAACAGGTGGCGCAGGCCCAGGCCAGCGAGGCGCGGTTCCTCGCCGCCCGGCAGCAGATGACCGACGAGTTCAAGGCCATTGCCGGGGACGTGCTGAAGAACCAGAGCGAGACCTTCACCAAGCAGAACCGCGAGCAGGTCGATACGCTGCTCAAGCCGCTGCAGGAGAAGATCGGCGAATTTCACGTCGGGCTGATCAAGGACCGGGCGACGATGGGCGAACAGATCCGCGCGCTGCTGGAAAGCAATGTGCAGATCACCACCGAGGCCAATAACCTGACGCGGGCGCTGAAGGGCAATTCGCAGACGCAGGGCGCCTGGGGCGAGATGATCCTCTCGACCATCCTCGAACGAAGCGGCCTGCGCGAGGGCGACCAATATGTGACGCAGCAGAGCCATGCCGGCGAAGCTGGCGCGCGCCTGCGCACGGATGTCGAAGTGCTGATGCCCAATGACGACCGGCTGGTGATCGATTCCAAGGTCTCGTTGACGGCTTTCGAGGCCTATACCAATTGCGAGGACGAGACACGGGCTGTGCACCTGCAGGCCCATGTTACCTCGGTCAGGGCCCATATCCGCACGCTGGGCGAGAAGGCCTATCAGCGGCATGCGCGCAGCAGCCTCGACTATGTGATGATGTTCGTGCCGATCGAGGCGGCGCTGGCCACGGCGATGCAGGCCGATGCCAAGCTTTTCGAATATGGCATGAGCCAGGGCGTGATGTTGACCACGCCGACGACGCTGATGACCGTGCTGCGCACGGTGCGCAACGTCTGGGATATCGAAAAGCGCCATCGCAATGCCGACGAAATCGCCGAGCGGGCGGGCGCGCTCTACGAAAAGGTCGCCGGCTTCCTCGCCAGCATGGACAAGCTCGACGGGCAGCTTGACAAGGCGCGGCAGAGCTTTGACGAGGCCAAGGGGCAGCTATCGAGCGGCCGGGGCAATGTGCTGCGGCAGGTGGAAATGCTGCGCGAGCTTGGCGCCAAGACCAATCGCAGCCTGCCCTCGGGCTGGGATGGCGGCAGCGATGAGATGCCCACTTTGCGCATTGTGGGCAAGGATGAACCGGGCGACCTCGCCTAGGGACGTTCACGTTCGAGGCCCTGGATCGAACCAGTTGGCTGCCGCCGCGTTGATCCCGTGCTCATCCAGCAAGGGAGGCGAGAATGGCGCAGCATCACGACCACCGTGGCACAATGGTGCCGCAGGATACCAATTTCGACAATGCCGACCAGCCGGGCATTGCCCAGCCCTATACCCAGAGCGAAGTCGAAGAACTGCTCTATGGCGATGACCGCCCGGCCAGCGAGCGCCTGGCGCGCCTGCGCGAACTGCGGGACGAAAGCGCCATCCGCGAAAGCGGAGACTGGGGCGGGCAGGATCCGGCCGCCATGCTGGACGAACTCGACCGCGCCATCGACGAGCTCAGCGCGATGATTGCCAATGGCGATGACGGGGAGGCCTATGCGGGCCTGGCCACCAATTTCGACAATGACCCGGCCGACCGGCTCGATGCCCTGTCGCCCGACGACGAGGACGGGCGCCACGCCATCGAGGGCGATGACGAGGTGCTGGACGAGGAAGACGAGGCGGCCCTGCTGGAGGAGCCGCAATGGGATGGCGGCGACGAGTTCCGCACCGACAAGGACTTCCACTAGCGATTTCAATTTGACGTTATGCCCATGGGCGCGCCACGCGGCGCGCCCTATCGTCCTCAGCCTGAAGCGGAGGAAACGATAGATGACGGAGCATAATGGCGACGACCGTCCGGCGATCACGCAGGACATGATCAACCTCTTTGACGAATATACCCACCTCTCGCTCGACCGCCGGGCCTTCATGGACAATCTGGCGAAGCTCGCCGGTTCCATGACAGCGGCCACGGCCGCAGCAGCGCTGATGGCCTCCAATGTGCAGGCGCAGGGGCTGACGTCCGAGACGGACGCCAATCTCACTATTTCCGACGTGACCTATCCAGGCGCCCAGGGCGAGATGAAGGGATACCTCGTCGTCCCCGCGAGTGGCGGACCGCATGGCGCCGTGATCGTGGTGCACGAGAACCGGGGCCTCAATGCCCATATCAAGGATGTTGCCCGGCGTGTCGCGCTGGAGGGCTTCGTGGCGCTGGCGCCAGACTTTCTCTCCGACGCCGGCGGAACACCAGCCGATGAAGAAGCGGCGCGGGCAATGTTCGGGGACCTGTCGGCAGCCGATGTTGCCGCCAATGGCGTGGCCACCATCGCCTATCTCCAGTCCCTGCCCAATGTGACCGGCAAGGTGGGCGCCATGGGCTTTTGCTGGGGTGGCGGCACGGTCAACAACCTGGCGGTGGCATCGCCCGACCTGGCGGCGGCCGTGGCCTATTATGGCGGCCAGCCTGCAGCGGAGGGCGTGCCCCAGATCCGGGCCCGGCTGATGCTGCATTATGCCGGGCTGGACGACCGGATCAATGCCGGCATTCCCGCATTCGAAGACGCGCTGAAGGCGGCAGGCACAGACTACCAACTCTTCATGTATGACGGGGTGAACCACGCCTTCAACAACGAGACCAGTGCGGCCCGCTATGACAAGGCGGCGGCAGACCTGGCCTGGTCGCGCACCATCGCGCTGTTCCGGGAAACGCTGTCCGGCTAGATCTCGGTACGGGCCCTGAGGGCCTGGCTGAGGGTGCCTTCGTCGAGATAATCGAGCTCGCCGCCCACGGGGACGCCGTGGGCGAGACGGGTGACCTTGGCGCCGGAACCGGCCAGGCGGTCAGTAATGTAATGGGCGGTTGTCTGCCCCTCCACGGTGGCGTTGACGGCCAGCACCACTTCCTTGAACTGGGGCGCACGCGCCAGCAGGGAATCGACGGAAATATCGTCGGGGCCGACGCCATCGAGCGGCGAGAGGACGCCGCCCAGGACATGGTATTTGACGGGGCCGACGCCGGCACGCTCGAGCGCCCAGAGATCGGCAACGTCTTCCACCACGATGAGCATGCCGCTGTCGCGGCGCGGGTCGGCGCAGATGGAACAGGGGCTCATGGTGTCGATATTGCCGCAGACCTCGCAGGTGCGGACGGCCACGACAGCGCGGTCGAGCGCTGCCGAGAGCGGGATCATCAGCTGATCCTTCTTCTTGACCAGGTGCAGCACGGCGCGGCGAGCCGAACGTGGTCCAAGTCCCGGCAGGCGCGCCAGGAGCTGGATCAGCTGTTCAATTTCCGGTCCGCCGGAGGCCATGTTTCTTCTTCTCAATGAATGGCCATTCGAGCACAGCTCTCATGGCCTTCTCACCTCAAATCGCTCCGCCGGAGCGATTTGTCCGGGACGGTTCGAAGCTAGAACGGGAACTTCATGCCCGGCGGGATGGGGAGCCCAGCCGTGACTTCGGCCATCTTCTTCTGCATTTCGGCTTCGGACTTGGCCTTGGCGTCGGCATGCGCGGCGATGATCAGGTCTTCGAGGACCTCGACATCGTCTTCCTTGAACAGGGACGGGTCGATCTTGACGCCCTTGAGGTCGCCCTTGCCGCTGAGCGACACGGTGACCATGCCGCCGCCGGAGCGGCCTTCGACCACGAGATTGGCAAGCTCGGCCTGCATGGCCTCCATCTTGCCCTTCATCTCGCCTGCGGCCTTCATCATACCCATGATGTCTTTCATTCGTCGTCCTCTTCGGGTGGGGGCGGGGGCGCCTCGGGCAGCGCGGCAGTGGCGTCGTCGCGCACCGTCACATTGACCACCTTGGCGCCAGGAAATGTTTCGAGAATGGCCTTCACCAGCGGGTCTTCGTGCGCCGCCTGCTGAGCGGCCTGCTGACGCTGCGCCGCTTCCTGGCGCATGGTCATGCCCTCGGGCGGCTTGCTGGAGACGGTGATCAGCCAGCGCTGGCCCGTCCAGAGCTGGAGGCGCGCGGACAGGGTGGCGATCATGCCCGGATCGGCGCCATCGGCAAGAGCGACCTCGATACGGCCCTGCTCGAAGGAAATCGGCCGCATCTGCCCCTCAAGGGCCAGCTTGACCAGAACGTCGCGCTTGGCGGCGGCCAGGGCAATGAGTTCCTTGTAGCTGGCGACCGTGGCGAGGGCCGACTGCGGCTGGGGCGTGGATGGCTGGGCGGCGACTGCCTCGGTCATCACCGGCCGGGGCGCTTCGACGCGCATGGCTGAGGCGCCACCACCACCATTGGATGGCCCGCGCGCGATCGGCGCGCTGGGCGGCAGGCCGGGCGCCGGAGCAGGCTGGTTGGACAGCCGGGCGATCAGGTCATCAGGGCTGGGCAGGTCGGCGGCATAGGCCAGGCGGATCAGCGCCATTTCGGCGGCCTGCAGGCCATTATTGGCGCGGGCGACCTCATCATGGCCCTTGAACAGGATCTGCCAGGCGCGGGTAAGCGCGCGCATGGGCAATTTGCCGGCCAGCTCGGCGCCGCGCCGGCGTTCGTCGGGCGTCAGCGAGACGTCCTCGGCAGCGGCAGGGACAACCTTGATGCGGGTCACCAGATGGGTGAAATCGGCCAGGTCGGCAACCAGGGTCTGCGGGTCGGCCCCCATGTCATAGAGGGCGCGCATGGTTTCGATGGCCGGGCCGATCTGGCCGCCCATCAGTTCCTCGAAGAGATCGATGATGCGGGCGCGATCGCCGAGGCCCAGCATGGCCTTGACCGTGGCGGCGGTGACCGTGCCATTGCCATGGGCGATGGCCTGATCGAGCAGGGAGAGGTTGTCTCGGGCAGAGCCTTCACCGGCGCGGACAATCATGGCCAGCGCCTCGGGCTCGAAGGAAATGCCTTCCTGCCCCAGGATGGATTCGAGATAGGCCGTCATGATCTCGGGCGTGATGCGACGCAGGTCGAAGCGCATGCAGCGGCTCAGGATCGTCACCGGCACCTTACGGATCTCGGTGGTGGCGAAGATGAACTTCACATAGGGCGGCGGCTCTTCGAGCGTCTTGAGCAGCCCGTTGAAGGCGGCCGTCGAGAGCATGTGCACTTCGTCGATGACATAGACTTTGTAGGGCGCCGAGGAGGGCGCGTATTTCACCGAGTCGATGATCTCGCGGATATCGTTGATGCCGGTATTGCTGGCGGCATCCATCTCGATGACGTCGACATGACGACCCTCGATTATGGCGCGGCAATGCTCGCCCTCGACGCTCAGATCAAGCGTGGGATGGGGGCCGGAGGCATCTTCATAGTTGAAGGCGCGGGCGAGGATGCGGGCGGTGGTGGTCTTGCCTACGCCGCGCACGCCCGTGAGGATAAAGGCGTGGTGGATGCGGTTCTGCGCGAAGGCATTGCCCAGCGTCTGCACCATGGCATCCTGGCCGACCAGGGTGGTGAAATCGCGCGGCCGGTATTTGCGGGCGAGGACGAGATAGGGCGAGGTCGGTGCGTCAGCCATCGAGCCCTTCTGTCGCTTGCGTGGTGGGGAATCTGCCTGAGATCATGTTCCGACCTTAAGGCAATGGCGCCCATCCGCAAAAGCCTCAAGCCGTCTCGCGGAGTGTCGAATGCCAACTGTGAACAGATTAAGTAGGAGGCTGGCAACGACCCGTGAAGGTCTCGTTGGGGCTGCTTCCTTCCGGACCTGACCCGGTTGGCGAGGAACACGTCCGCGCCAACCTCCCGAAGCGCTATATGCGAAGAAAATGGGGCGAGCGCAAGGCCTCAGGGGGCAAACTCGTCGGCATAGGCCACCCAGCCGCGGACGGCGAAGCCGAGATAGAACAGGCTTACATCGGAAAACCCCGCCTGGCGAAGCAGGGCCTCATCCTCCTCGGGTGATACGAAGGAGAGCTTTTCGATCATGGCCTGGCGCGAGGGCTCCAGCTGGGCCGGTGAGGTGCCGTCGGGCGAGCCATAGGCGATATGGCGGCCGATCCACAGGGATCGTTCGGGTTCGGTCCGGGGCACGCTGATATGGGCGGCGACAAAGGGGGCGCCGGGCCGGAGGCGGCGGCGAATCTGGCTCAGGGTGTCGAGGCGCTGGTCGCGCGGCACGAAATGCAGCGTCAGCAGGCAGGTGGCGGCATCGAAGGGGCCATCGGGGGCGATGTCGATATAGCCCTCATGGAGCGAAATGCGGTCGAGATGGGCAGAGGCGGTTTCCCTGGCCAGAGCCAGCATGGCGGGGGATGGGTCGACGCCATCGAAGGTCCAGCCGGCATGGGCATCGGCGAGGGCCCGGAGCTCGAGGCCGCCACCGGCGCCCAGCACCAGGACCCGGCCTTGCGGCGGCATGCGTTCGGCCAGCAGCAGCGCGGTCATGCGGAGGAGGCCTGCATAGCCGGGGACCTTGCGCGGCGTGCCTTCGGCATAGGAAGCGGCAGCCTGTTCGGTGAAGACGGATGACATGCGGGAGACCTTTTCGCAGTTATTGTAACTTACAATGTTACATGAGTGTTCCCCGGTCAAGCTGCATCCCCGCCCCCGCGTAAACCATAAGTCCAAATCGGGCCGGACGGCCGGCACTGGCCGCGTTAAGGTTTCGTCAACCATAGGCGGGAGGTTGCCATGCGTGTTCCATCCATCGGACTGCCGCTCGACGAACGCCGGATCGTGCGCGAAGGCTACCGGCTGGCGGAGCGGATGCTGGCGGGCTACGAAGACCCGCCGGGGCCGGTCGCGATTATCGGCAAGTGGCTGGCGCAGCTGCGCGTGATGGTGCTGGCGCGACTGAGCGCCTAGCGTTCCGGCAGGTGCGGCCGTGGAGGATGCACCAGTGTCACCAGCACCACCGAGATCAGCATCAGCAGGTACCAGGAGCCGAGCTTGCTCCAGCTGACCATGGACCAGCCATCGGCCTGATCGGGATAGATCCAGGCGCGCGACCAGGTGCCGATATTCTCGGCAATCCAGATGAACAGCGCGACCAGCAGGAAGGCCAGCAGCATCGGCATGCGGTGGCGGAAGCGGAACACCCGGTAGTGCATGATGGCGGGCCAATAGAGCAGCGCAACGCCGGCAAAGAGCAGCCAGCGGAAGTCCATGATGAAATGGTGGCTGAAGAAATTGACATAGATGGCCAGGGCCAGCAGCGCCGTCATCCAGACCGGGGGATAGCGGCTGAAGGTGATGTCGAAAATGCGCTGGATGCGGGCCATGTAGGAGCCGACACAGGCATACATGAAGCCGGAAAACAGCGGCACGCCGCCCAGACGGAAGATCGCTTCTTCGGGATAGATCCATGAGCCGGCGGCGGTCTTGAACAGTTCCATGCCGGTGCCGACGAGGTGGAAGATCAGGATGACCTTGGCCTCGCTGAGCGTTTCCAGACGGAAGGCCAGCATGGCGGCCTGGATGAGCAGGGCGGCGATGAACCAGGCATCGTAGCGGGCAAGGCCAAGATCGGGCCACCAAAGGCCGGTCAGCAGAATCATGGCCAGCATCAGCCCGCCAAACAGGCATGCCCAGGCCTGTTTGAGGCCGAAGACCACGAACTCGACCAGGCCGTCGGCAAGACGTCCGCGCGGCAGGCGTTGCAGCACCAGATGCGCCAGCGCATCGATGCGCGCCTCCAAACTCGTGAACTGGTTCAAGCGCCCCGCCCTTGCTCCGCCGGCCCGGTGTGGTTATGCCCTGTTGAAAATCTCCGAATTGTGGCGGCCCCGCCGCTTCGGAGCCGACCATCGGAGAAGCCGGCATATGGCCAGACGTCGCCCCACATCGTTGCGCACCTCGGTTGAGGATGTCGCCGCCTCCAAACGGGCGCCGCAGACGCCGCAGACCCAGTCCGCAGCGTTCCGGCTGGCCTTTGCCGACGACGAGTTCATGACCTCGGAAGATACCCGCGGCATCAGGTTCCAGCTCGAATATCTCAAGCCCGAATTCCGCCTGCGCGAGCGCGGCATCAATTCGACCGTGGTGCTGTTCGGCGGCGCGCGCATTCCGGCACCGGGGCAACCCGCCTGGGCGGCGAAGAACGAAGTGCAGAAGAAGAACCTCGAAGCGGCGTCGCACTATTATGATGAAGCGCGGCGCTTCGCCCAGCTTGCCTCATTCACCTCCAAGGCACTCGACTTCAAGGACTATGTGGTGGTGACCGGGGGCGGGCCGGGCGTGATGGAGGCGGGCAATCGTGGCGCGGCCGATGTGGGCGCACCCTCGATCGGGCTCAATATCGTCTTGCCGCATGAGCAGGCGCCCAATCTCTATGTGACGCCGGAGCTCAGCTTCAACTTTCACTATTTCGCTACCCGCAAGATCCACTTCCTGATGCGGGCCAAGGCGGTGGCGGTATTTCCGGGCGGCTTCGGCACGCTTGACGAGTTCTTCGAGACGCTGACCCTGATCCAGACCGGGCGCATGGATCGCGTACCGCTGCTGCTGTTCGGGGCGGCGTTCTGGAGCAAGGTGATCAATTTCGAGGCGCTGGCCGAGGCCGGCACCATCGCCCCGGACGACACCAAGCTGTTCCACGTGGTCGATACCGCCCAGCAGGGCTGGGACGTGATACGGCAGTTCTACAACCTGCCTGCCGTCGATGAAGTGCTGCGGGGGGACTGAGTCCCTCGCCCTGCCCTAGCTGTTATCGGCGGCGGGATAGACGCCCAGCACGCGGAAATAGTCGGTGAAGAAGCCGAGTTCCTCGAAGGCATGCTGCACGCCGATGTCGGAGGGATGGCCCTCGATGTCGGCATAGAACTGGGTGGCCGTGAAGGCGCCGCCGACCATGTAGCTTTCCAGCTTGGTCATGTTGATGCCGTTGGTGGCAAAGCCGCCCATGGCCTTGTAGAGCGCGGCCGGAACGTTGCGCACGCGGAAGACAAAGGTGGTCTTGACCTTGCCATTGCCGGCCGGTGCTTCCTTCTGGTCGCGCGAGAGCACGAGGAAGCGCGTCGTATTGTGCGCAGCATCCTCAATGTTGGAGGCGAGCACGGTCAGGCCATAGATTTCGGCGGCGAACCTGGAAGCAATAGCGGCCACCGACTTGTCGGCCTTCTGCGCCACTTCGCGGGCCGAGCCGGCCGTATCGACCGCATTGATGGTGCGGAAGCCGTGATCGGCGATGAACTTGCGGCACTGGCCCAGGGCAACCGACAGCGACTGGACCGCCTTGATGTCGTCCAGGGTAGCGCCGGGCACGCCCAGCAGGTTCATCTCGACGCGCAGGAAGGTCTCGCCAATGATGTAGAGACCGCTTTCGGGCAGCAGGTGGTGGATGTCGGTGATGCGCCCATAGAGCGAGTTTTCGACCGGCACGACGGCGAAATCGGCGCGGCCGGACTGCACGGCATTGATGGTCTCCTCGAAGGTGACGCAGCCGATCGCCTCTTCGCCGGGGAAGAAATTGGTGGCGGCGGCATGGCTGAAGGCGCCGGGTTCACCCTGGAAAGCGATCTTCTTGGTCATCGAGGAGGTCCGTGTCTGGTAGGCGAGAGGCTTTTGAACCCGGCGGGATGCGGAGTCAATTCAACCGCTCCAATGAGCAACGCACTGGCGGCGGCGGCAGTGCCATTCGAGCAAAGCTCTCATGGCCTTCTCGCCTAAAATTGCCCCACCGGAGCAATTTTGCCCTGCGGGCCGGCTCGAAGTGTCGCAGGACCGCTTTGCACGGTTGCGCAGCGCGGGCCTTTGCGACTATCTTCCGCGCGCGCCGAGCCCCTCGTTGAGGCGATTTTCCCTTGGGATATCGAAAGTTGGGCCGCGTTCGACTATCGTCCACAGGGGATGGACTGGCAGAGAGACCAAATGGATTCGTTCGAGCTTAACAAGATCATGGGCGCCGTGCTGGGCACGCTGTTGTTCGTTATGGGCGCCGGCTTTGTCGCTGAAGCCATCTACCATCCCATTGAAGGCCGCGGCCCGGGCTATGCCCTGCCGGAGCCCGAAGTTGCCGAGGGCGGCGAAGCGGTCGAAGCTGCGCCGGAAGTGCCGCTGGGCGTGCTGCTGGCCAGTGCTAGCGCCGAGCGCGGCGCTGCGGCGGCCCGCAAGTGCCAGTCGTGCCACAATTTCGGCGAGGGCGAACCCAACAAGCAGGGACCGGGCCTCTATGACGTCGTGGGTCGCCTCGAGGGCAGCCACGAGGGCTTTGCCTATTCGGATGCCCTCATGGCCCACAATGCCGCCGGGGATGTCTGGAGCTACGAGAATCTCAACGCCTTCCTGATCAAGCCGAGCGACTATGCGCCCGGCACCAAGATGAACTTCGCCGGTATCCGCACCGCCGAAGAGCGCGCCGACATCCTGGCCTATCTGCAGACGCTGTCGGCCAGCCCGGTGCCGTTCCCGGCCGCCGACGTGGCCCCGACCGAACCTGTCGCCGGCGCCGAGCCGTCCGAGGCCGCACCGACCGATGCTGCCGCAACGCCGCAGCCCGACGCGACCGCGCCGGCCGATCCGGCTGCTGCCAGCCCCAATGATGCCGCCGAGTCGGCTGCTCCTGCCGAGGTCGTGGACACCCCGACCACCACGCAGAGCGAAAGCCCGGTCCAGGGTACGGCAACCGGCAGCGGCTCGCCCGCTGGCACGAGCAGCGAGAACCCGACCGAGCCAGCGCCGCCGGGGCAGTAGGTCCGGCTGGTTCCTGCAATTATTCAGGCCGCGCCCGTCAAACGGCGCGGCTTTTTTCTGGGAGGTTCGCATGCTGCTGTTGCATTTGTCCGACGTCAACGAGGCGAGCTGGGCCGAAAAGCTCGCGGCAGCGCTGGCGCCCTACCCGGTGGTGCGGCGCGGCGACGATTTCGACCCGGCCGATGTGCGCTATGTGTTTGTCTGGAAGCCCAAGCCGGATGCCTTCGAGGGGCTGACGGGGCTCAAGGCCATGCTGTCGCTTGGCGCCGGGGTGGACGCGCTGCTCAAGCATCCCAGCCTGCCGGACGTGCCGATCGTGCGGTTTGTCGATGCCGATCTCAGCCAGCGCATGAGTGACTATGTGGTGGCCCATGTCACCATGCATCACCGTCTCTATACGCGCTTCCGTGCCGACCAGAAGGCGCGGCGCTGGACCCAGCTCTATCCGCCCGCCGCATCGGAAACCAGCGTCGGGATCATGGGCATGGGCGTGTTGGGGCAGGATGCGGTGAGCCGCCTCAAGCCGCTGGGCTTTGCCCTGCGCAGCTGGAGCCGGACGCCAAAGGCGATCGAGGGCGTCGAGGGGTTCGCCGGAGACGAGCAGTTCGACACATTCCTGGCTGGCACCGACATTCTGGTGAACCTGCTGCCGCTGACGCCGGAGACGACCGGCATTCTCAACTATGACACCTTTGGCAAGCTGCGGCGCGGCCAGCTGGATGGCGGGCCGGTCATCGTCAACGCAGCGCGGGGCGGGCATCAGCGCGAGGCCGATATCGCGCGGGCGCTGGCGGACGGGACGCTGGGCGCGGCAAGTCTTGATGTGTTCGAGACCGAGCCACTGCCCGCCAGCAGCCCGCTCTGGGACATCGAGAACTGCTACATCACGCCCCATATCGCGGCGATCTCCAACGAAAAGTCGGGCGTGAGCTATTTCTCCCAGATCATCCGCGAGCATGAGGCGGGCAAGCCGCTGGTCAATGTGGTGGATCGCGGCAGGGGATATTGAGGGGAGCTTATGCGGCTCCTGCATTGCCCGCCGGAAGGTCCCCTCACCGGGCGATGCGCGCCGACCTCTCCCAAGGGAGAGGAAAAAGGTCACAGCTCCAGCGACCAGTATTGACCGTTGAGATCGACGCCGAAGGAATGGTGCGGTTCTTCCCGCTCCAAGGTGAAGCCAGCGCCCTGATAGATGCGGCGGGCCGAGACGAGGCAATCCTGGGTCCACAGGATGACGCGCTGGTAGCCTGACGCGCGCGAGAAGCGGACGGCTTCCTCGACAAGGCGCTTGCCGATGCCCATGCCGCGAAAGGCCGGCTCGACATAGAGCATGCGGAGCTGGGCCGTGCTGGCTGCGTCCTCGGCTGCGGGGATGATATAGACGGAGCCGGCGATCTCGCCCCCCTGCTCTGCCACCCATAGCGACTTGGGCGGATTGGCCGGCGCGGCCTCGTAGTCGCTATAGAGGCGCGCGATCAGCGCCTCGAATTCGCCGTTCCAGCCCTGTTCGAGATGGTAGAGCAGGCCCTGGCGATGGATCAGCCAGCCGAGCTCGCCGATGCGGTGGGGGCGCAGGATCAGCGGCTCGTCACCCGGCTCGCCCAACAGCGCCTCGATACGCCGCATGGCCCCGACGAGATCGCGCCGCCCGAACTCGTCCAGCGGTTCAAGCAGGCTGGTTGCAGCAGCGGCATCACTCATTTCGTTGAAGCGGCGGAAAAGTTCGTCGCCTTCGGGCGTCAGGGCCAGCGGGACCAGACGTTTGTCGCCGCTGCGCGGCAGCGTGGCGACAATGCCCTGATCCATCAGCCGCCAGACCAGGCGGCTCATCTGGCCGCGATCCATCTCAAGCGCATGGGCGATGAGCGCGGCGGTGGAGCTGCCATGCCTGCCAAGCTCGTAGATCACGCGCGCCTCGGCCAGGCTATAGGGGCTTTCATGCATGCCCTCTTCGAGCAGGCCGATGACCTTGGTGTAGAAGCGATTGAAGGCGCGAACCTGCGCAATATCGGCGGGGCTGACAGGCATGGACCGGCTCCGATTGATCGTTGACACAATCAACCGGTTAGTTGTCAGAGTCAACTATGCCGGGTAACGCCGCTTCAGCACACCATAGATGGCGCGAATGCCCTGATCGGTGCCGCCATGGCTGCGACCGGGCCGCGCTTCGGGTGCCCAGCCATAGATATCGAGATGGGCCCAGGTCGTGGCCTCGCTGACGAAGCGGCGCAGGAACAGGGCGGCTGTCACCGAGCCGGCGAAGCCCCCGCTGCCGGCGTTGTTCACATCGGCAATCTTGGAATTCATCATGGCGTCATAGGGCGACCACAGCGGCATCTGCCACAGCGGATCGTCGGATGCGGCACCCTTGTCCATCAGCTCACGCGCCAGGGCATCGTCCGTTGAATAGAGCGGGGGCAGATCGGGGCCCAGCGCGACACGGGCTGCGCCTGTGAGGGTCGCCAGATCGATCAGCAGATCGGGATGTTCCTCATCGGCCAGCGCCAGCGCATCGGCCAGGATCAGGCGGCCCTCGGCATCGGTATTGCCAATCTCGACGGTGATGCCCTTGCGCGACTTGAGCACGTCACCGGGGCGGAAAGCCGCGCCGGCAATGGCGTTTTCGACCACCGGGATCAGCACGCGCAGCCGAACGCGCAGCCTGGCCGAGACGATGGCATGAGCCAGGCCGAGCACATTGGCGGCGCCGCCCATATCCTTCTTCATGATCAGCATGCCGGCCGGATTCTTGATGTCGAGCCCGCCGGTATCGAAGGTGACGCCCTTGCCGACCAGCGTCACCTTGGGATCGCGCGCATTGCCCCAGGAGAGATCGATGAGACGCGGCGCCTGGGTGCTGGCGCGGCCGACGGCGTGGATCATGGGGAAGTTGGCGCGCAGCAATTCATCGCCGGCAATGACCTTGATCTTCATCTTGCGTGCCGCGGCAAAGCCACGGATCTCGGCTTCGAAAGCGTCGGGCCCGAGATCGTTGGGCGGCGTGTTGATCAGGTCGCGCGCCAGGACGGCTGCCTCGACCAGCCGATCGACCTCGGCCGCGTCGGCGCGGCCCGGGCCGGCCAGCTCGGGGGCAGGCTTGCCCTCGCGGTAGCGATCATAGCGATAGGCGCCGAGGCGGAAGCCGATTGCGGCCAGCGTCGGATCGCCATAGGCGCCTTCCAGCCGGTAGCGGCCCGCGGCCAGGGCCGCGCCGGCAAGGCCGGTGACCAGGGCGGGCCGATTGGCCGGCTTGCCCAGACCGAAGAGATAGGCCGCCAGGCCGCCATCCGCCTCGGGCAGCGCCAAGAGGCGCCCGCGCTGGCCGGTAAAGCCATTGGCTGCGGCCCAGGCGCCGTGCATGGGCGGCAGCTCGGCGGCCGCAAGGCTCCCCTCTTCGACGCAGATGACGGGGATGATGGAAGCCTTGGCCATGACGAACTCCAGGGTGTGCTGACCGCTCTTGTAGCGGGCCGGGCCGGGGGCGGCAACGCTGCCAATCGGGCCACTTTAACGGGGCGTTAGGGTTAATGACCTATTGAAATAAGGAGGGTGCCGCCGGGCCCGAGGAGTTGCACGTGACGTCGCTGGACCGCTTTTTCAGACCAATGCGGATGCTGCTGCTGGCCGGCGTGGCCGTGGTGGCGCTCGGCGCCTGTGCCTCCAATCGCGGCATGTCGGCGACCGACTATTCCGGCCTGCCCGCGGGACAGAGCCACCAGACTCTCGCCGAGCTGACCGCCCGGTACAAGGCCAACCCCAAGGACAAGGGCGTCGCCATCCACTACGCCGCCGCCCTGCGCGCAGTGGGCCAGAGCAAGCAGGCCGTGGCGGTTCTGGAAATCAGCGTCAGCCACTACCCGCAGGATGCCGATATTGCCGTCGCCTATGCCAAGGCGCTGACCGCCGACGGCCGGTTCGAGCAATCGCTGCAGGTGCTGGACAATGTCATCCGGCCCGAAGCGCCGGACTGGAATGCCCTCCTCGTCAAGGGCGCGACGCTCGACCAGCTCGGCCGCAACCAGGAAGCGCGGGCGCTCTATGCCCAGGCACTGGTCTATGCCCCGGGCGAGGCCTCGATCGAGGCCAATATCGGCCTCTCCTATGCCATGACCAACGAATTGCCCGCCGCCGAACAGCATCTGCGCCGGGCCGTGCAGATGCGCGGCGCCACCAGCCGCGTGCGCCAGAACCTGGCTCTGGTCATTGGCCTGCAGGGCCGGTTCGAGGAATGCCGCGCCATCTACGCCGCCGAACTGCCCCCCGAACAGGTCGAAAGCAACATGGCCTATGTGCGGGCGCTGCTGACCCAGCAGAACCGCTGGGACATGATCGAAAAGAGCTGAGCGTTCCTTCGCCGGTAGAAGCAAAAATCCCCGCGCGAGCGGGGATTTTGCGTTTCTGCAGGTGCCTTTGGGCGTGATCAGCCGGCGCCGCCATTGGCCATGACGCTGCCGACCGGGCCGCTGAAGACCTTGATCATGGCGGGGGACAGGATGACGATGAACAGCACGGGCAGGAAGAACAGGATCAGCGGCACGGTGAGCTTGGGCGGCAGGGACGCGGCTTTCTTCTCGGCCTCCATCATGCGCTGCTCGCGGCCTTCCTCGGCCATGACGCGCAGCGCCTGGCCGACAGAGGTGCCGTAGCGGTCGGCCTGGATCAGGGCCGTCATTACCGACTTGACGCCATCGAGACCGGTGCGGCGGCCCAGATTGTCATAGGCGCGGCCGCGATCTTCGAGGAAGGCGAGTTCGGCCGTGGTCAGGGTCAGTTCCTCGGCCAGTTCGGGGCTCTGCTGGCCGATTTCCCGCGCGACGCGCTTGAAGGCATGCTCCATCGACATGCCGGATTCCACGCAGAGCAGCATCAGGTCGAGGCAATCGGGCCAGGCGCGCCGGATCGAGGCCTGCCGCTTGGTGGTGGTGTTCTTGAGCAACACATTGGGCAGGTAAGCCCCAACCAGCGCGGCACCGATGGCATAGGTGAGGTTGAGATAAAGCGGGCGGCCACCGGGGGCCAGCACCAGCACATAGAAGGTCACCAGCAGGAAGATGGCGATCGGCGCGGCCATGCGCATGAAGAGGAATGTGGTCAGGTGCCCCTGCCCGCGAAAGCCGGCCATGGCGAGCTTGTCGACGGTGGCATCATCCTGGAACGCCTTCTTGAGATCGAAGCGGTCCACCACGGTCTTCATATAGGTCTTGGTTTCGCTGGCGCGCCTGATGCCGCGGCTCTCGGAGCCGCCATTGCCGCGCAAGCGTGCCATTTCCTCGGCGCGCATCTTCTCGCGTTCCAGCGCAACGCGCTTGATGCGATCGCGCATCTCGGACTTGACGATGAAGCTGGAGCCGAAGGTGAAAACGACGGCGGCGGCCGAGACGGCGGCCAGCACGGAGATGAGGAATTCCCGCTGGGTCAGAAGCGCGACGAAGTCCATGCTGGCTCCTCCCGGTCAGTAGTTGAACTGGATCATGCGGTTCATCACGAAGATGCCCGCCACCAGCATGATGATCCCCACGCCCAGCCAGATCTGCCCGATAGGGGTGAAGAAGAGCGGGCCCAGATAGGCCGGGGACACCAGGCTCACCAGCGTGCCCACCACGAAGGGGAGCGAGCCGATGATGCCGGCGGAGGCCTTGGCCTCGGCCGACATGGCCTTGATCTTCTGCTTCATCTTCTTGCGGTTGCGCAGCACCTTGGCGAGGTTGCTCAGGGCTTCGCTGAGATTGCCGCCGGCCTGCTGCTGCACGGTGATGACGACGACGAAGAAATTGACCTCGGGCAGCGGCACGCGATCGAGCAGCACGCCCACCGCCTCGGTCATCGACATGCCGAAGGCCTGCTGGTCGAGCACGCGGCCGAATTCGGACTTCACCGGCTCCTTGGCATCCTTGGCCACGACGCGGATGGAATCGTTGAGCGGCAGACCGGTCTTGACGCCACGCACGATGGCTTCGACGGCGTTGGGCAACTCGTCGAGAAAGCGGTCCTGATATTTCTTGCGCTTGCGGCTGACATACATGCGCGGCAGCAGGTATCCCGCCGCCACGGCAAAGACCGGCGCGAGATAGATCGGCACCTGGACCAGCACGAGGATGACGAACACCACGATGCCGAAAATGATGCTGTTGCGGATGAAGACGGCCGGCTTGATGGTCATGCCGGCCTGAAACAGCAGCTGCGGCAGGGAGACGCGCTTCTTGGCGTTGAGCGCATCGGTCTGCGACTTGAGCGCCTGCTGCACGCTCTTGCGACGCTCCTCGCGGCTGCGGGCAGCATCGACCTCGAGCCGGTTGACGCGGATGTCGCCCTGCAGCGCCTTGCGGCGCTTGTCGGCCCGACCGCTACCCATGGCCGAAGGCACGAGGGCAAAGCCCGCGGCACCGACGGTGATCATGGCCAGGATGACGAGAAGGATCGTGGTCATTTACGAATCCAGCAGCTGGTGCTGCTCGGTATTGGACTTTTCGAGCGCTTCGACGAGGTTGGCTTCTTCGTTGAAATAACGGGCGCGCTCGGCAAATTGCGGCTTGGTGATGCCGGTGGAGCGGTGCTTGCCCATCAGCATGCCGTTGGCGTCTTCGCCCATGATGTCATAGACGAAGATGTCCTGGGTCACGATGACATCGCCTTCCATGCCGAGGATCTCGGTAATGTGGGTGATGCGGCGCGAGCCGTCGCGCAGGCGGGCGGCCTGCACCACGACGTCGATCGACGAGGTGATCATTTCGCGGATGGTGCGGCTGGGCAGCGAATAGCCGCCCATGGTGATCATGGATTCAAGACGCGACAGCGCCTCGCGCGGGCTGTTGGCGTGGAGCGTGCCCATGGATCCGTCGTGGCCCGTATTCATGGCCTGGAGCAGGTCGAAGCTTTCCGGGCCGCGGACTTCGCCGACGATGATGCGTTCGGGGCGCATGCGCAGGCAGTTCTTGATGAGATCGCGCATGGTGATCTCGCCCTCGCCCTCGAGGTTGGGCGGGCGGGTTTCGAGACGGACCACATGCGGCTGCTGCAGCTGCAATTCGGCCGAGTCCTCGCAGGTGATGACGCGCTCGTCCTTCTCGATGAAGGCGGTCAGGCAGTTGAGCAGCGTCGTCTTGCCCGAACCGGTACCGCCCGAGATCAGCACATTGGCGCGGACACGGCCCAGGATGCGCAGCACTTCGGCGCCTTCGGGCGAAATGGAATTGTATTTGACCAGCTGCTGGAGGGTCAGCTTGTCCTTCTTGAACTTGCGGATGGTGAGCGCGGCGCCATCGATGGCCAGCGGCGGGGCGATGACATTGACGCGGGAGCCGTCGGGCAGGCGGGCGTCGCAGATGGGCGAGCTTTCATCGACGCGGCGGCCGACCTGGCTGACGATGCGCTGGCAGACATTCATGAGGTGGGCATCGTCGCGGAAGCGCACATTGGTGAGGCGCACCTTGCCGGCGACTTCGATGTAGCATTTCTGCGACCCGTTCACCATGATGTCGGCAATGTCGTCGCGGGCCAGCAGCGGCTCGAGCGGACCATAGCCCAGCACGTCGTTGCAGATGTCCTCGAGCAGGTCTTCCTGCTCGGAGATGGACATGATGATCGACTTGAGCGCGATGATTTCGGCGACGATGTCGCGGATTTCCTCGCGCGCTGCGTCCTGATCCATGGTCGCGAGCTGGCTGAGGTCGATGGAATCGATCAGCGCGTTGAAAATGGCCGATTTGGTGTGAAAGTATTCCTTGTCACGCGCCGCGTCGGCAGGGGCGCGGACATCGACCACGTCCTCATTGCGGATACGGGAGGCCATGCCGTCGCTGTCGCTGGCGCGGCGGGCCTGCGCGGGCGGCTCGGCGCGCGCAACGCTGGGAACCGGACGCGCGACTTCGCCGACGCCCGGAGTGTTGCCGCCAAAAGATACGCGCTTGCCAAACATTGTCGTCCTACCGTTCTAGAGGGCGCGACGTTCCAACCGGAACGGCCCTCAGGCCCGCTTCTTGAGGAACGAGGGCAGTTTCATCAGGCCCGATGACCTGCCCCCGGCATGTGTCGCCTGGCGCCCGGTCACATGCAGGCTGACCGCGCGATAGACATCGTTGATCTTGTGGTTGGCAGCGACCTCGGCGATCATCTGCCCGTTGTTGGCGGCGGTGCCGAAGAGGGCCGCATCGAAGGGCACCTGGCCGAGCAGCTGGCATTCGACCGAGCTGGCAAATTCGGCGGCGTCGATTTCGGGCCGGCGCGGCATGCCCACCTTGTTGAGGACGAGGCACGGCGCCGTTTCGGTGGGCCGCAGCGCACGGATCGTATCGGCCAGGTTCTTGGCATTGCGCAGATTGGCGAGATCAGGCTCGGCCACGATCACCACTTCGTCCACGGTCGCCAGCGTGTGCCGGATCCAGGCATTCCAGCCATGGGGAATGTCCAGCACGACCATGGGCATGGTGTTCTGGCAGAGCTCGAGTATCTGCTCGAACTCGCGCTCTTCGAAGTCATACGTGCGGTCGAGCGTGACGGGCGCGGTCAGCAGGTTGATATGGGTTGCCGCCTTGCTCATCAGGCGGTCGAGCATGGTCTGGTCGACCTTCTGGTTGGCCGAGAGAGCGTCGGCCAGGCCATGGGGCGGATCCTGATTGAAATTGAGGCCCACCGTGCCGAAGGCGAGGTCCATGTCGAGGATCAGGCTATCCTGGCGCAGCATGGTGGCGATGGCCCAGGCGACATTATGCGCGACAGTCGATCCGCCGGCGCCACCCTTGGCCGAGACAAAGCCGATGGTGCGCCCGATGGGGGCCGAATTTTCCGAGGCGAAGAGATCAGTGATGGCGCTGACGATCTGCTGGGCGGTGGCCGGCAGGACCACATATTCGGAAATGCCGGAACGGATCAGCTCGCGATAGAGCAGCACATCGTTGACATGGCCGAGCACGACAACGCGGGTCGAGGCATCGCAGACTTCGGCGAGGCGCTCGAGCGCCGCGGGGATTTCCTCGGGCGCCAGCGTGGTCTCGACGATGATGAGATTGGGCGTGGGATTGGACTTGTAGGTCTCCACGGCGCCATCGATGCCGCCATTGTGGGTGGTGAGGGCCACCTTGGACATGCGGCGATCGTGAATGGCGCTTTCCACCAGCTGGGCGGTCTGGGAATGCTCGCAGAAGGCCTGGATGGTGATGCGCGGAATCAGGCGCGCGCCGGCGGCGATCTCGGCTGCCGGCTCTTCGGCCTTGCTGGGTTCCGATGACAGGAAACTCATGACACAAACTCTCCTTGACGCCCGACCTCAGTCGAGGACGAAGCCAACCGAACCACTGAAGCTGCCGCGCATCTCGCCGGTCTGGCCGACGCCATACATGTTCTCCAGCCGGCCGAGGAATATGCCCTCGGCATCGCTGGCCACGGTGGTGCGATCGGTCGGCACCGGGATGGAATTGGCCGGGCTGGGGCCAACCAGATAGGGGGTGACGAGGATCACCAGCTCGGTCTGGTCGGTGCGATAGTCGCGCGAGCGGAACAGTGCGCCCAGGATTGGGATATCCCCAAGCCAGGGGAACTGGTCGATCTGCGTGCTGGTGCGCTCCTCAAGCAGGCCACCGATGGACAGCGTCGTGCCACTGGGCAGTTCGACAGAGGTGCTGGCCTCGCGCTTGGTGATCGACATATCGGCCTGCGGTTCGGAGACCGAGGTTTCGACCTTCAGCCCAATGCTGCCATTGGACTTGACCACCGGCGTGAAGGCCAGCTCCACGCCATAGGGCTTGAACTCGATCTTGCGGACCAGGCCGCCGGTATCGTCTTCGTCGAAGGTGACATAGGGCATTTCGCCGCCTGCCAGGAACGTCGCGGCTTCGCCCGAAATGGCGGTCAGCGTGGGCTGGGCAAGCACGCGCAGTGCACCATTCTGTTCCAGCGCCCGGATGGCGGCGTTGACATTGGCGGCATTGTTGCTGAAGCCGGCATTGGCCCCATGGGGGATTTCGCCATCCTTCATGATGTTGGTGAAGTTCAACAGGTTGGTCGTGCCCACATTGAAGGCGGCGGCCAGATTGATGCCGAACTGCTTGGCGATCGAGCGCTTCACTTCCGACACGGTGACCTGCAGCATGACTTGCTGGGCGCCCGAGACGTCGAGAATGTTGGCCACATTATCCGCGCCACCCGCAAACTGCACGGCAACCTGGGTGGCGCGCTCGCGATCTTCACCCGAAAGCACATTGCCCGTCAGCACGACGCGGTTGACCTCGCCCAGCGTTACTGACTCTACCCGGATATTGGAGCCTGGAATGATGCGCGCCAGCGCGATCTGCAGGGCGTTGCCAACCTGGGAAGGCTCCTCGATGACCTTGACATCAAGCACGGCAATGGTGCGGCCACTATCGTCGAGGAAGAAGATGTTGGTGTCGCCGCCGGTAATGCCCTGGATGATGGCCCGGGTGCGAGTGCGCATGATGGCTGCGGCGACACCTGGCTGGCTTACAATCACCTCTGCGGCGCCCGCCGGCAGATCGATGAGCGCAGTCTTGTTGATTTCGACCTCGAACTTGCGCGTGGCGCCGTAGGCTGCCGGGGAGATCGAGATATGCGTTTCCTGGGCCGTTGCCGTGCCGATGGCGGGCACGGCGAAGAGGCCGAGGAGGAGCAGCGGGGCAGCCAGGACGGCGGCGCGGCGGCGGAGCGTGGGAAGGAACTGGTTCATGATCATCTCCGCCCTAACGGGGCACCGCCTGGGGATCGATTGCGACAGGAGGCTGTGTCTGCTCGCTCGGCGCCTGCGGCTCGGGAAGCACTGCGGGGACCACCGCGCCCATCTGCGGCGCTGCGAGGCTGACCGTGTTGCCGGTCATGACGGACTGTTCCTTGCCGAAGCGGATGAGCCGCACGGTCTGGTTTGAACTGGGGGTATCGGCAACGGTGCCGCGCTTGAAATCGACCACCGAGCGCAGGGTGAGGCTCAGCTGCCCCATGGTGGAGGCATTGATGAGGGTTTCGGCCTGGCCCGGGTCGAGCTCGAGCGTGGCAATGGTGGAGCTGTCGAACACGGTGGGCGTGGGCGCGGGGCTATTGGGGTCTTCCTGTCCGCCCGTCGTGCCCATCTCACCCAGCCGGTGGCCGATGGCGAGGACACGCACATTGGAGAGGATGGCCTCGGACTGCTGGCCCGCTTCCGTCTGGGTGGTCAGCAGGACATCGACATGATCATTGGGGACGATGAAGCCGCCGGCGCTCGAGCTGGGTGTGACACCCACCGAAACGCCGCGCATGCCCTCGGCCAGCACGGCCGAGAGATAGCCCTGATCGGTGCGGACAAGCTTGGCCTCGCGGATCGGCTCGCCGGGGAAGAACTCGAAGCGGGCAATGGAATCGGTCAATTGCGTGGGCGCGTCGGGCATAGCTGAGATGGTGACATATTCGGGGCGCACGGCGCCCTGCGGCCAATCCTGCCATTCCAGCACGACCGGGCTCAGCCGCTCACCCATGCCGATGGGCGCCTTGGCCACCAGGATCTGGGTCTTTTCCTCCTGCACGACCTCAGTGGTCACCACCTGCTGCGGCGCAGGGCTGCCGCCGCGCGTCACCAGAAAGGCCGCCAGTCCGCCGGCGACAAGCGCCACAAGCAACAGGATGATACGCGCCGGCTTCATGACTCACTCCGGTTGTACGCGGGCGCAACGGGCCCAATTCCAACAGGGTGAACTGTGACCGCAAAGGGTCAAAGTTTGGTTAACCGGAGCTTTTCGAATGCGGTTAACAATATGTGAACTTTGGACTTTTGCCCGAGCAGAGAACAAACGTGCTCAAGCCGACGCCAGGGTCGGGCGGAACTTGCGCGTTTCTTGGCCATGACTGATCAGGCGGTGAGGCGCTCGAATATGGTCGAGTTGGTGTAGGTGAGCAGGCCCGCCAGGGCCAGGGCGATGCCATAGGGCACGCCGGATTTGCGGTCATGCAGCCGCTCGAGCCAGCGGAAGCGGGCAAGGAATGGAGTGAGCGGCACGTTGCGCAAGGCAAGGATGAGCAGGGTGAGCACGCCACCCAGCAGGGCCGCATAGACGAGGTAGGGCAGAGTCAGCCCGAAGCCGAGCCAGAGCGTGGTCGCGGCAGCCAGTTTGGCGTCGCCGCCGCCGATCCAGCGCAGGGCGAAGAGCACGAAGCCGACGGCCAGCACGACAAGGGCGCAGGTCACATGCATGGCAAATTGCTGCAGCGGCAGGTTGATGGAAATGGCCACGACACAGAAGCCGACGACCAGCAGCAGGACCAGCTTGTTGGAAATGCGCATGGTCAGCAGGTCGGAGGATGCCGCAAATGCCATGCCGAGCGGAAACAGAAGCATTGCAAGTGTGGACATGATGGATCTCCCGCCGGCGCAACCGGTGCGCTGAGATTGCCCAGCGGCGGTTAAGAAAGCTCAAATAAAAAGGGGGGAGTGCGAGCACTCCCCCCTTCGATCTGCACGTCGAAATTCTATCAGGTCGGAACGGTCACGTTCAGGCGGCCAGCGATGCCGTTGAACAGCGCACCGAGGTTGGTACCGAGAGCAGATGCGGCAAGGATGATGCCGACGGAGATCAGAGCGGCGATGAGGCCGTATTCAATTGCGGTCGCGCCAGACTCGTCCTGCGCGAAACGTGCGAAGATGTTCATTCCCAGGCTCCATTTTTCTACGTCACCAAGTGACGCCATCGTTCGACACGTCACACATCGAACAGTGACCGAGGCTAGAGGGGAGTCCTTGAGATTGCGTTAATCGAAAGACCTCATCCGGCGTAACGCAGATCCGATTTCCTTATGTTAATCAGAGGGTTAACGAGATACATGGCATTTTATCCAAGTCATCCCGAACCCGATATACTGCAAGGCAGGCAGTCATTGCTACCGACGTCGTGAGATGCGGGCATCACGTCCGCAAGATACTGCTATATATTCGGGGCATACTTGCAGAATAGCGCTGTGACCGCATGCACAGCGTTTGCCAATTATAAACCATTCGCGCGGAAAATGGCGGTGTCGAGTATCAGTACCGCCGGAACCGCCATGCGCCCCATGTTTGCCGCCGTCTTCGCATTCAGCCTGTCGCTGGCATCAAGCCTCGCCCCCGCCCCGGTCGTGGCGCAGGACGGCGCGCCGATCAATGTCAATGTCAACATGGCCCGCATCCTGCGCATCAATGCATCGGCTGCGACCGTGATTGTCGGCAATCCCGGCATTGCGGACGTCACCATCCAGGATCCGCAGACGCTGATCCTGACCGGCAAGAGCTTTGGCCAGACCAACCTCATCGTGCTCGACAGCGCCGGTAACCCGATCGCCGATACGCTGATCGAAGTGGTGCAGATGCAGGCCGGCGTAGTGACGGTCTATCAGGGGCAGGCGCGCACCAGCCTTGCCTGCGCCCCGGTCTGCCAGTCCGTCATCATGATGGGCGACGATCCCGCCTTCTCGTCGCAGGCGGTGGCCTCGTCCCAGCTGGTACAGCAGCTCGCCAACTGACGTTGACCATCGGTTAACCCTAGCCGCAAGCGCCCGGCGCAGCGGCCCGGATACTAACCATCGGTTAGCCACGCGGGTCTAGGTTCGCTTCGTTGCAACCAGGCGTGGATAATGGCGACCAATCTTGTCTCGCTGATCGGACGAGCCTTGCTGCCCAAGCGGCGGCGCGGCTTCGCGCGCGACGAGCGCGGTGTCACCGCCGTTGAATTCGGTCTGCTGGCCGTTCCCTTCTTCTCCATTGTCGGCGCCATCCTCGAGACCTCGATCGTCTTCCTGTCGGGCCAGATCCTCGAAAGCGCCGTGCATGATGTGAGCCGGCTGATCCGCACCGGCCAGGCCCAGGCCGCCAATGTCACCGAGGCCAGCTTCAAGGCAACCATCTGCGGCCGGCTGTACGGGCTCTTCGCGGACTGCGAGGAAGAGCTGTTCGTCGAGGTGCAGGTGCTCAACAACTTCAATGCGACCAGCATCACGCCGCCCGTCGACTGGACTGCCGACGAGGAAGAGAATTGGACGCGCACGCCAGTTTATGCGCCAGGCCAGGGGTCGAACATTGTCCTGGTGCAGGTCTACTACAAATGGCCTGTGGTTCTGGGCCTGGGCGACGTCTCCATGGCGAACCTGCCCGGGAATAAAAGGCTGCTCGGCGCAGCCGCGGTTTTCCGCAACGAGCCCTTTTCATGAGAATGGCCTGGCACGGTCTGGTACAGCGCCTGCGGCTGTTGCGGGTGGGCGAAGCAGGGACGGCGGCCGTCGAGTTCGCCCTGATCCTGCCGATCATGCTGCTGGTCTATATCGGCTCTGTGGAGGCCAGCGCGGTGATTTCGATGGATCGCCGCGTGCAATCGGTGGCGGGTACGCTGGGTGACCTCGTTGCCCGGGCCGACACCAATATCTCCGCGGCCACGCTGACCGACTATTTCCGCGCCGCCGGCGGGATCATGACACCCTACCCGGCCGATGGGCTGGGCCAGGTGGTGACACAGCTGGACGTGGATGACGACGGCACCGCGACCGTCGTCTGGTCCCGGCAATATGTGGACGGGACCTATGGCGTGGGGACCGACTACCTGCCGGGGGATACCTATGAGTTGGCAGAGGCCATGCAGACCATAGCGGCAGGGAACTTCCTCATCGTGGCGGAGGCGACGAACACGTACCTGCCGATGTATGGCTTTGCCTTCGACCAGCCGATCCGCCTCTATCGCGAGAACTTCTTCATGCCCCGCTTCGGCGGCAGCATCTCCGTGAACTAGGCCTTTCCCGGCTTACGGCAGCAGCCTCTCCCGCTTGCGCGGCTCACGGACGCATGCCACAAGCCAGCAACCTTTCACTCTCCGGCGGTAGACGATGAACGATACGCTTGTCCCTGTGTTCGACCTTGGCGGCGTGTTCGTCGACTGGAACCCGATGTACCTGTTCCGCAAGCTCTTCGAGAGCGAGGAGGACGCACAGTGGTTCCAGGACGAAATCTGCACGCTGGCCTGGAATCTCGAATTCGACGCTGGCGAGATCTATTCCGAGGGTGTCGCCAAGCTGATCACCCGCTTCCCCAAATACTGGCGCGAAATCCAGGCCTATGACCTGCGCTGGAAGGAAACGCTGGGCGGCTTCATCGAGGGCACGATCGACATTCACAACGAGCTGATCGAGCAGGACATCCCGACCTTTGCCATCACCAACTTCTCCTGGGAGAAGTGGGTGAGCTGCCTGCCTGAATGGCCCTTCCTCGAAAAGTTCGATGGGGTGATCGTTTCAGGGCTCGAGGGGCTGGTGAAGCCGGATCCGCGACTCTATCGGGTGTTCTGCGAACGCTATGGCATTGCCGCCGAGAACTGCGTCTTCATCGATGACAGCGAGCAGAATATCGTGGCGGCCCGCAAGTTCGGCATGCATGGCATCCACTTCCAGGATCCGGTGATGCTGCGCAAGGAACTGATCGCACTGGGGCTTCCGCTCAAGGCGAAGTAAGCCCCGGCCCAATACGATCGTCACCCTCCGGCTTGACCCGGGGGTCTGCCGCCTAGCGGAAGCGCCCGCCCTTCTGGATGACTTCGATCTTGTAGCCGTCCGGGTCGGTGGCGAAGAAGAAGCGGGCGACCAGCACCTCGCCGTTCCTGAAGTCGACCAGCTGGCCCGCGGTAAAGCCTTCGGCGGTCAACCGGGCATGCTCGGCATCGACGTCGTCGACCACGACGGCGAGGTGGCCATAGCCGTTGCCCAGCTCATATGGCTCGGCGCGTCCCTTGTTGATGGTCAGCTCCAACTCAAAGCCGACCTCGTCGCCGGCCAGGTAGACGAGGGTAAAAGTCTCGAAGTCGAGGCGATCAACGACCGAAAGGCCAAAGGCCTTCTGATAGAAGCCGACGGAACGGGCTTCGTCGACGACGCGGATCATTGTGTGAACAAGTTTCGCCATTCGCGTGGGCCTTTACCTGGTGCCGTACATGCGGTCGCCCGCATCGCCGAGGCCGGGGACGATGTAGCCCTTCTCGTTGAGGTGGCTGTCGATCGAGGCGGTGAAGACCGGCACGTCGGGATGGGCGGCGGTAAAGTTGGCGATGCCTTCGGGCGCCGCCAGCAGGCAGAGGAAGCGGATATTGTTGGCGCCGCGCTCCTTGAGCTTCTCGATCGCCGCCGTGGCCGAGTTACCGGTGGCCAGCATCGGGTCGACCACGATGATCAGGCGATCCTCGAGGTTGGACGGCGCCTTGAAGTAGTATTCAACCGGCTCCAGCGTTTCGTGATCGCGATAGATGCCGATATGGGCGACGCGCGCGGCGGGGACCAGGTCGAGCATGCCGTCGAGCAGGCCATTGCCGGCGCGCAGGATGGACGCAAAGACCAGCTTCTTGCCTTTGATGGCGGGGCTGTCCATCTGCGACATCGGTGTCTCGATCGGGATCATTTCCAGCTCGAGATCGCGGGTCACCTCGTAGCACATCAGATGCGCAATCTCGCGCAGCAGGCGGCGGAAACCGGCGATGGAGGTCTCCCTGTTGCGCATGATGGTCAGCTTGTGCTGGATCAGCGGGTGATCGATGACCGTGACATTGCCGACCTTGGTGCTCATGGGAACCGCCTGACGCGTTAGAGAAAACTCTTGCCGTGGCGGCCGGGCGCGAGGCCGAGCCAGTGGGCAATACTCTCACCTATATCAGCGAAGGTGGGGCGAATGCCAATCTCGCCTTGTGACAGGCTTGGGGAAAAGACCAGGATCGGCACCTGTTCGCGCGTGTGATCGCTGCCCGGCCAGGTTGGATCATTGCCATGGTCGGCCGTCAGCACCAGAAGATCGTCGTGCCGCAGCTTGGCGATGAGTTCGGGCAGCCGGGAATCAAAATATTCGAGCGCAGCGGCATAGCCGGGCACGTCACGGCGGTGGCCATATTCGCTGTCGAAATCGACGAAGTTGGTCATGACGAAGGCGTTGTCGGCGGCCATTTCCATGGCATCCAGCGTCTTGTCGAAGAGCTGGGCGAGGCCGGTGCCCTTGATCTTGTGGGTCACGCCGTGACCGGCATAGATGTCGGAAATCTTGCCGATGGCATAGACTTGGTTGCCGGCCTGCTTGTTGCGATCGAGCAGGGTCGGCTCGGGCGGCGAGATGGCAAAGTCGCGCCGATTGCCGGTGCGCTTGAAGCTGGCGACATCCTCGCCCACGAAGGGGCGGGCGATGACGCGGCCGATCATCAGCGGCGAGGTCAGTTCGAAGGCGATCTGGCAGATCTCGTAGAGGCGCTCGAGCCCGAAATGGCTCTCATGCGCGGCAATCTGGAAGACGCTATCGATCGAGGTGTAGCAGATTGGCTTGCCGGTGCGGATGCTCTCCTCGCCCAGTTCGGCGATGATGGTGGTGCCCGAGGCATGCTTGTCGCCCAGGATGCCGGGGAGCTTGGCGCGCTTGATGAATTCGGCAATCAGGTCGGGCGGAAAGGTCGGCTCGGTCTGGGGGAAATAGCCCCATTCGAAGGGCACCGGTACGCCGGCGATTTCCCAATGGCCGGATGGGGTATCCTTGCCCTTGCTGACTTCGCGGCCGACGCCAAAGCGCCCGCCCTTTGCCGTGGCCGAGAGACCGGGCGGCAGGGTGCCGGTCGAGAGCTGGATGGCGGCGCCGATGCCCAGGGCATCGAGATTGGGGACGTTGAGCAAGCCCGAACGCAAGCCATCGCGGTCTGCCTTGCCGGCCGCTGCGTGCTCGGCGATATGGCCGAAGGTATTGGAGCCGACATCGCCATAGGCGTCAGCGTCCGGCGCGCCGCCAATGCCGACGCTGTCGAGAATGCAGAGTATGGCACGGGGCATGGGATGGTCCTCAGGCGGTCGGGTCAATGGTATCGGCGATAAGCGGAAAGGCCGGACCGGCGTCACCAAGGCGATAGGCCGCCTTGAGGCGGGCTTCCGCGTCGGCTGCCGAGGCCTCGTCGCGGGCATGGATGCGGGCTATCGGGGTCTGGCCATCGACCTGGGCACCGATGCCGCGCAGGTGATCAAAGCCGACGGTGTGATCGATGGTGTCGGTAGGCGTGGCCCGACCGCCGCCAAGCGCCACCACCGCCATGCCGACGCCGCGCGTATCGATCGCGGCGACGGTGCCTTGGCCGATGGCAAAGACGTCGCGGACGATCGGGGCGGGCGCCAGATAGGCGTCGACGCGCTCGACAAAATCTCCAGGCCCGCCCAGGGCGTGCACCATGGTGGAAAACCGTTCGGTGGCGCGGCCGCTATCGAGCGCGGCGACGGCGAGCATGCGGCCGGCGTCACGCGTCGTGGCCTTGCCCGTCATGAACACCAGTTCGGCACAAAGCGACAGCGTCACCTCGCGCACGCGCCAGTCCTGATGGGCGCCGGTGAGGAAATCGACGGCGTTGCGGACTTCCAGGCCATTGCCGGCGGCACTGGCCAGCGGCTCGTTCATGTCGGTGATCAGCGCCGCGGTCTTGAGGCCGGCGCCATTGGCCACTTCGACGAGGCTTTTCGCCAGATCGCGCGACTTTTCCAGCGTCGGCATGAAGGCGCCCGAGCCGGTCTTGACGTCGAGGATCAGCGCGCCGAGCCCGGCGGCCAGCTTCTTGGAGAGGATCGAGGCGGTGATCAGCGAAATGGATTCCACCGTGCCGGTCACGTCGCGGATGGCGTAGAGCGTCTTGTCGGCGGGCGCGAGATCGGCGGTCTGGCCGATGATGGCGCAGCCGGCCTGGCGAACGACCTGGCGGAACAGCGCATTGTCGGGGCTGGTCTGGTAGCCGGGTATGGCATCGAACTTGTCCAGCGTGCCGCCGGTATGGCCAAGGCCGCGGCCGGAAATCATCGGCACATAGATGCCGATGGCGGCCAGGATCGGCGCCAGCATCAGGCTGACATTGTCGCCGACGCCGCCGGTGGAATGCTTGTCCGCCACGGGGCCATCGAGATCGGACCAATCGAGCACGGTGCCGCTATCGCGCATGGCCACGGTCAGCGCCACGCGCTCGGGCATGGTCATGTCCTGGAAATAGACCGCCATGGCGAAGGCGGCTGCCTGGGCATGGGAGACGGTGCCCTTGGCAAAGCCGGCGATGAACTGGGCGATGTCGTCCGCGGCCAGCGTTTCGCCATTGCGCTTCTTGAGGATGACTTCTTGGGGGAGGAAGACCATTGATTGGCTCTCTTGTTTGGGGATACCCCCACCTAACCTCCCCCTGTCATGGGGAGGGACAGATTGAGTTTGGGGCACGATCGCACCTCACCCACCGCGCGGATTCCTCCCCCTTTTCAGGGGGAGGTTAGGTGGGGGTTCGCCGAGCTTACGCCCCGTAGGGAATCCACACATTCTTGACCTGGGTGGCCTTGCCGAGGAAATAGTCCCCTTCGAAGCGCCGGTCGGACAGGTCGTAGTTGAGCCCCCGGCTGGTCCAGGTCTGCTTGAGATTGGTGATGGAGGCTTTCTCCACCATGGTCGAGGCATCGGCGCTGCCGGCGAACCACAGGGCATCGACGCCGTCGTGTTCGGCCAGCGTTTTGGCCAGCGAGACACTGTCGCCGGTGACGATGTTGATGACGCCCGATGGCACGTCCGAAGTTTCGATCACCTGGTAGAGGTCGGTAACCGAGAGCGGGGACGTGCCGGAGGGCACGAGAACGACCGTATTACCCATGGCCAGTGCCGGGGCAATCAGCGCGACTGAACCCAGCAGCGGCAGGGCGGCGGGGGCAACCACGCCCATGACGCCGAGCGGTTCGACCATAGCGGCGGCTACGGCGCGCAGGGGCGGATTGTGCACCGCGCCATCATATTTGTCGGCCCAGCCGGCAAAGGCGAAGAGACGCTCCACGGCGAGCGCAACCTCCCCTGCCCCGTCATCACCGGTCTGCGCCTTGATGCGGGCAGCGAATTCGGCGCGGCGATAGTCGAGGTTTTCGGCGAGGAAGTAGAGAATCTGGGCGCGGGTATGCGCGGCCGTGGTGGACCAGGCCAGGGCCCCGCGCGCCGCTTCCACGGCGTTGCGGATATCCTTGCGATTGCCGTCGCCAACCTCGCCGACCAGCTTGCCGGCGGGGTCACGCACGGGGCGGGAATAGCCGCTGTCGGGGCGGGCCTGCTTGCCGCCGATATACATCTTGGCGGTCTGATCGAGATGGGTGGCGTCGAGCGGATTGTCATCCTTGGCGGGTGCGGCCTTGGCGACGGGCGCTGCCTTGAGCGTCTTCTCCCAGCCCGGCTTGAGATAGGCGCCCATGCCCTCCCGGCCGCCTTCACGGCCGAAGCCACTTTCCTTGTAGCCGCCGAAACCGACTGCAGCGTCGAAATTGTTGGTGCCGTTGATCCAGACCACGCCGGCCTTGAGCTTGGGGGCGATGTCGAGGGCGAGATTGATATTCTCGCTCCAGACGGTGGCAGCCAGGCCGTATTTGGTATTGTTGGCCAGGGCCACGGCTTCTTCCGGCGTGCGGAAGCTCATGGCGACCAGGACGGGCCCGAAGATCTCCTCGGCCACCAGGGTATTGGCGGGCGAGACATTGGTGACCAGGGTGGGTTTGAGGAAGCAGCCGCCGCCCGGCAGATCGCCGTCGGGTTCATAAATGATGGCGCCTTCCTTGGTGCCGCGCTTCATCAGGTCGCGAATGCGTTCCACCTGCACCTGGGCAACCAGCGCGCCGATATCGATGGACTTGTCGAGCGGATCGCCGACGCGAAGCGTGGACATGCGCTTCTTGAGCTTGGTGATGAAGCGGGTCTCGATGCTCTCCTGCACGAGCAGCCGCGAGCCGGCGCAGCAGACCTGGCCCTGGTTGAACCAGATGGCATCGACCAGGCCCTCGATGGCGCTGTCGATGTCGGCGTCTTCGAAGACGATGTAGGGGCTCTTGCCACCCAGCTCGAGGCTTAGCCCCTTGCCGGTGCCGGCGGTGGCAGCGCGGATGATCTTGCCGACTTCGGTCGAGCCGGTGAAGGCGATCTTGTCGATATCGGGATGGTTGACGATGGCAGCGCCGGTATCCCCCTCGCCGGTGACGATATTGACCACGCCCTTGGGCAGGCCGGCACGATCGCAGATCTCGGCGAAGAGCAGCGCGGTCAGCGAGGTGAATTCGGCGGGCTTCAGGACCACGGTGTTGCCGGCGGCCAAAGCGGGCGCGATCTTCCAGGCCAGCATCAGCAGCGGGAAGTTCCAAGGGATGATCTGGCCGCAGACGCCGTAAGGGACGGCATCGGGGAATTCGCGGGAGAGGTGCTGGGCCCAGCCGGCGTGATGGTAGAAATGGCGGGCGACGAGCGGGATATCGACATCTCGGCTTTCGCGGATCGGCTTGCCGTTATCGAGGGTTTCGAGCACGGCGAAGAGCCGGCTGTGCTTCTGGATGGCGCGGGCGATAGCATAGAGATACTTGCCGCGCTCATAGCCGGAGAGTGTGCTCCAGGGCTTGAAGGCGGCCCGGGCGGCCGCCACTGCCGCATTCACATCCTCGGCCGTGCCGTCGGTGACCTGGGCCAGACTTTCGCCATTGGCCGGGTTCCTGGAGGCGAAGGTCTTGCCGGGCTTGGTCCATTCGCCATCGATGAAATGGCCGAACTTGCGGCCATGGCTGTCGAGCCAGGCCATGGCCTGTTCGGGGCCCTCGGGGGCCGGGCCGTAATCGAGGGTCTGGAAGATTTGCGCGATCTTGTTCATGTCATTCTCCTCGGTGCGGCGTTACGCACCCCCCTCATCCCCCCTTCGGGCACCTTCTCCCACGAGGGGAGAAGGCAACGGAGCCGAGAGTCTTCAGTCGGAACCCCTTCTCCCCTCGTGGGAGAAGGTGGCGCGTAGCGCCGGATGAGGGGGCCAGAAGCCCACCTCCGAAACTCACACCATCGGCTGGCGATAGTCCGCCGCGTAGTGCCCGGTCAGGCCGTGTTCCAGCTGCCGTTCGATATCGGTCAGCAGGGAGCTCGCCCCGAAGCGGAACAGGTGGGGCTGCAGCCAGTGGGTGCCCAGCTCTTCCTTCATCAGCGCCATATAGTTGAGCGCGTCCTTGGTGTGGGCGATGCCGCCGGCAGGCTTGTAGCCGATCTCGATGCCGGTCTCTTCGGCGAACCAGCGGATCATGCGGATCATGGTCAGCGAGGTGACGAGGTTGGCATTGACCTTTTCCTTGCCGGTCGAGGTCTTGATGAAGTCGGCGCCGGCCATCATGCAGACCAGGCTCGCCTTGGCGATGTTGGACTGGGTGGCCAGCTCGCCCGTGCCCAGGATGGTCTTGATATGGGCGTCGCCGCAGGCCTTGCGGAAGGCCTTGATCTGGTCGTAGAGCGCCTGCCAGTCGCCGCGCAGCACCATGCCGCGCTCGATGACGATGTCGATTTCCTTGGCCCCGTCGGCCACCGACATCTCGATTTCCCGCAGCTTGGTCTCGATGGGCGCGAGGCCATGCGGGAAGGCGGTGGAGACGGCAGCGACCGGAATGCCGGTGCCTTCGAGCGCGTTGACCGCGGTCTTGACGAAGCTGTGGTAGACGCAGACCGCGCCGGGCAGGATGCGGAGGTTGCCGACTTCGAGCTTGTCGAGAATATCCTGGCGCAGCGGGTGCCGCGCCTTGGCGCAGAGGCGTTCGACGCGCCCCTCGGTATCGTCGGAATTGAGCGTGGTCAGGTCGATCAGCGTGATGGCCTTGAGCAGCCAGGCGAGCTGATAGTCCTTCTTGACGGTGCGGCGGGCACCGATCGAGCCGGCGCGGCGCTCCAGCGCCGAGCGGTTCATGCGCACGCGTTCGACCCAGTCGAGATCGAGCGGGAAACCGGGATTGCGCCTATGGGGCGTGTGGGTCTCTTTGTTGTCTACGACACGTAGGTTCATAGCTCCTCCACCAGCGCGGGAATGAGCCTTTTCAGCTTCTCCGCGCCCTGTACGGCCATGGTTTTGGTATGCTCATGGCTGATGTTTTCGGTCGAAAGGCCCGCGCCCATATTGGTGATGGACGAGCAGGCCCAGACCTTCATCCCCAGGAAACGCCCCAGGATGACTTCCGGTGCCGTCGACATGCCGACGGCATTGGCACCCAGACGGATTGCCATCTGGATTTCGGCAATGGTTTCGAAGCTGGGCCCCGAATACCAGAGATAGATGCCCTCCCCGAGCCGGATATCCATGCGCTCGGCCAGGCCCTGCGCCTTGGCGCGCAGGTCCGGGGCATAGCAGTTGACCATGTTGACAAAGCGCCGGTCGGTGGGCTCGCCGATCAGCGGGTTCATGCCGGCATAGTTGATGTGATCGGAAATCAGCATCAGATCGCCGGGGCGGAAACGCTCGTCAAGCGAGCCGGCCGAATTGGTCAGCAGCAGGGTCGAGGCGCCGAGTTCGGCCATGGCTTCGAGGGCCGCGCGCATGGCGGCGGCATTGCCGTGTTCGTAATAGTGCTCGCGGCCAGTGAGGATGGCGATGCGCTTGCCGCCCATGCTGCCGATCAGCAGGTCCCGGCCATGGCCGGAGACGCCGCCGCCGGGAAAACCCTTCAGCTCGGAATAGGGAATGGTGACCTTGTCAGCCAGCAGCTCCCCGATGGCCGAAAGTCCCGAGCCGAGCACAAGGGCAGCGGCGATGGGCTCCTTGCCGGCAATCTTCTGGATGGTTTTGGCTGCCTTGCTCATTTGGGCAGATACTCCGGGCCGAAGCTATGCGGCAGCAATTGATCGAGCGTGCAGATGAGGGGCTCGCCATCGACGCCGTGGGAAATGACTTCCACCGTGAGATCGGCGAATTCGCGGATGCGCTGGCGGCAGCCGCCGCAGGGCGTGACCGGGGCCGCGCCGGGGCCGGTTACATAGATGCGGGTAATGCGCTTGGCCCCACCGGCAATCATGGCGGCGATGGCAGAGGCCTCGGCGCAATTGCCCTGGGGATAGGCGGCATTCTCGATATTGCAGCCCGAATAGATCTTGCCGTCATCGGCCAGGATCGCGGCTCCCACCGAGAAGCGGGAATAAGGCGCATAGGCCTTGGCGCGAATGGCTTCGGCGGCCTTGAACAAGGCCTGGTCGGTCGGTGTCTTGGTCATACGGTCCTTGCGCCAGCGTCGCCGCTAGCGCTCCTTGGTATAGGGCACGCCGCCGGCCTTGGGGCCCACGGCCTTGCCGATGAAACCGGCGAGCAGAACGACGGTCAGCACATAGGGCAGCGCCTGGATGGCCTGGACCGGGATCTGCACGCCGAGAATGTCGGTATTCTGCAGCCGGATTTGCAGCGCATCGAGGAAGCCGAACAGCAGGCAGGTCAGCATGGCCGGCACCGGCTTCCACTTGGCAAAGATCAGTGCGGCCAGCGCAATGAAGCCCTTGCCGGCTGTCATGTTGTTGCCGAAGCCCGAGCCCTGCGCGATGGAGAAGAAGGCGCCTGCCAGCCCGCAGAGCAGGCCGGTGATCAGCACAGCCTGGTAGCGCAGCCGGGTGACCGAGATGCCCGCCGTGTCCACAGCCTTGGGGTTTTCACCCACCGCGCGAAGCCGCAGGCCGAAGCGGGTGCGGTACAGCACGAACCAGGTCACCGGCACGGCGAGGAAGGCCACATAGACCAGCAGATTATGCCCGGAGATGAGGTCGGCATAGATGGGGCCGATGATCGGAACGCCCGACAGTTCGTTGGCGAAGGGCAGCGTCAGGTTCTGGAAACGGCCGCCGGGAGCCAGCTGTGGGGTGCGGCCGCCCTGGGCAAACCACTGGATGCCCAGGAAGGTGGTCAGGCCCGCGGCCAGCATGTTGATGGCGACACCGGCGATGAGCTGGTTGCCCTTGAGGGTAATGGCAGCGGCACCCTGCACCGCGGCGGTGGTGATGGAGACCGCGACACCGGCCAGCAGGCCAAGCCAGACATTGCCCGTTACGGCTGCAACAGCGGCGGCGCCAAAGGCAGCGGCCAGCATCTTGCCCTCGAGGCCGATATCGAACACGCCGGCCCGCTCGGAATAGAGGCCGGCGAGGCAGGCCAGCAGCAGGGGTGTCGAAAGCCGGAGGGTAGCGTCAAGGGTCGATAGAATGAGCGCGAGATCCATGGCTCAGCTCTCCGACTTGGCGACGTTGCGCGCTTCCGCCTCGGCCTTCTGGGCCGGGGAGAACAGCATGAAGGCGCGCTGCAGACCGGGACGGAACATGCCCTCCATGGCGCCGGTGAAGAGGATGACCAGGGCCTGGATGACGACGACCATTTCCTTGGAGAGACCAGGGATCACATATTGCAGCTCGTTGCCGCCCTGATAGAGCGCGCCGAACAGCAATGCGGCAAACAGGATGCCGATGGGATGGTTACGACCCATGAGGGCCACGGCGATGCCCACAAAGCCGGCATCGGCGACATAATCGAGCACCAGCCGGTACTGAACGCCCACGATCTGGTTGACGGCCACCATGCCGGCCAGGGCGCCCGACAGGGTCATCACGATCATGATGGTGCGCGAATTCGAAATGCCGGCATAGGTGGTGGCGGTCGGATTGTGGCCCAGCGCACGCATGGTGTAGCCGAAGCGGGTGTGCCAGACGAGCACATAGACACCCACCAGGCACAGCAGCGCCAGCAGCAGGGTGAAGTTCACGTCGGTATTGCGGAACCACGGGATGAAGGTGCCCAGCTTGGGCATGCGGCCCGCCGGGTCGATCATGGCCGATTCAGGCGCCAAAACGCCCGCGGGCTTGAGCACGTTGACCACCATGTAGACCATGATCGCCGCGGCGATGAAGTTGAACATGATGGTGGTGATGACGACGTGGCTGCCCCGCTTGGCCTGCAGCCAGCCGGGGATGAAGGCCCAGAAGCCGCCCACGGCGGCGCCGGCCAGGATGGCGATCGGGAAGGTGACCCACCAGGGCAGGAACTGCAGCGGCAGCGCCACGAGGATCACGCCGAGGCCGGCAATATAGGCCTGGCCATTGCCGCCGATATTGAACAGCCCGGCATGGGCGGCCACGGCCACGGCAAGTCCGGTGAAGATGAAGTTGGTCGAGTAGTAGAGCGTATAGCCGATATTGTAGCCGCTGCCGAAGGCACCGCCGACAATGGCTTCGAGCGCGGCCAGCGGATTCTGGCCGATGGCCAGCACGACCAGGCCGGAGATCACGAAGGCCAGGACCAGGTTGATGATCGGCAGGAGCAGGATGTCCGCCCAGCGCGGCAGGGGTCGCAAAGCGCTCATTTGGTCTTTCCTTCGGCCACTGCCGGCGCCGCGGCCGTCTTGTCGCTGATGCCGGCCATCATCAGGCCGAGCTCGCCCTCGGTGGCGGTGGCCGGATCGGCCTCGCCGACGATGTGGCCGTCGAACATCACGAGGATGCGGTCGGCCAGCGAGCGGATTTCATCGAGTTCCACCGAGACGAGCAGGATGGCCTTGCCCGCGTCGCGCATCTTGATGATCTGGTTATGGATGAATTCGATGGCGCCGATATCGACGCCACGGGTCGGCTGCCCGACGATCAGCACGTCGGGATTGCTCGACATTTCACGGGCCAGCACGATCTTCTGCTGGTTGCCACCGGAGAAGTTGGCGGTCTTGAGCCGCTCATTGGCCGGACGGATGTCGAACTGCTCGATGCGTTGACGCGCGATGGCGCGCGCCGCGTCGATGTCGAGGATCCAGCCCTTGCCGTAGGCGTCGTCGCCCTGGTAGCCGAGAATGGCGTTTTCCCACTCCTCGAAGGCGGTGACCAGGCCCATGCGCTGGCGGTCTTCGGGGACATGGGCCAGTCCGGCCTCGCGCGCCCGATGGGCGCCGTCATCGCCTTCCAGCGACAGCGGGTGGCCCTTGAGACGGACGGTGCCGCTCGACTGGTCGCGCATGCCCGAAACCGATTCCAGCAATTCGCTCTGCCCATTGCCGGCGACGCCGGCAATGCCGACGATCTCACCGCTGCGGACGGTGAAGCTCACATCCTTGACGCGGGTAATGCCCAGGTCGTCCTTGACGACGAGGTTCTCGACCGACAGGAACACTTCGCCCGGCGTGGCCGGGCCCTTCTCGACGCGCAGCAGCACGCGGCGGCCGACCATGAGTTCGGCGATCTCGCCCGGATTGGTGTCGGCGGTCTTGAGGGTGGCGACCATTTCGCCCTGGCGCATGACCGACACATAGTCGGTAATGGCCATGATCTCGCGCAGCTTGTGGGTGATCAGGATGATGGTCTTGCCCTGGTCGCGCAGCTCGTTGAGCACGCGGAACAGGTCGTCGGCCTCGGATGGGGTCAACACCCCGGTGGGCTCATCGAGGATCAACACCTCGGCGCCGCGATAGAGGGCTTTGAGAATTTCGACGCGCTGCTGGGTGCCGACGGACACATCCTCGATGATGGCATCGGGATCGACGTCGAGCCGGTATTCCTTGGCGAGGCGCACCAGTTCCTTGCGCGCACGGGTGAGGCTCGGGCCCAGCAGGGCATTGTCCTCGACGCCCAGGACGACGTTTTCGAGGATGGAGAAATTGTCGACCAGCATGAAATGCTGATGCACCATGCCGATGCCGAGTGCCAGGGCGTGGCGGGAATCGGTGATGGCATGGGGGGTGCCGTCGACGCGGATTTCGCCCGAGTCGGCGGTGTAGAAGCCATAAAGGATCGACATCAGCGTCGACTTGCCGGCGCCGTTTTCGCCGACAATGCCATGCACGCTGCCGCGGCGAATGGCGAGGTCGATATCCTTGTTGGCGTGGACCGGGCCAAAGCTCTTGTTGATCTTGATGAGCTCGATGGCGAATTCGGAAGCAGCAGCGGCCCCGGAGGGCCGCTGCGCAGAACTGTTACCCGTATGGGTGTCGGATGCCACGATAGAACTCAGACGCCCGGGCAGGTGGAATCGACGGTGTAATCGTGCACCGTGATCGCGCCGGACTGGATCTGTGCGCTCAGCTCGTCGACCTTGGCCTTGGTGTCGGCATCGACCAGCGCTTCGTTGTGCTCGTCCAGCGCATAGCCAACGCCGTCCTCGGCGAGACCGAGCACCGAGATGCCGGGCTTGAAGGTCGCGTCATCGCCAGCTTCCTTGAAGGCAACGGTGACAGCGACGTCAACGCGCTTGAGCATCGAGGTCAGCACCGAACCGGGATGGAGGTAGTTCTGGTTGCTGTCCACGCCGATGGAGAACTTGCCAGCGTCGGCAGCGGCCTGCAGCACGCCGAGGCCCGAGCCGCCAGCAGCGGCAAAGACCACGTCGGCGCCTGCGTCAAACTGCGCCTTGGTGAGTTCGCCGGCGGTGACCGGGTCGTTCCAGGCGGCCGGGGTGGTGCCGGTGTAGTTTTCGATCAGCTTGATGTCCGGGTTGGCAGCCTTGGCGCCCTGGGCATAGCCGCAATAGAATTTGTGGATGATCGGCACGTCCATGCCGCCCACGAAACCGACCGTGCCGGTTTCCGACTTCAGCGCCGCCAGGGCGCCGACGAGGAAGGAGCCGGTATGCTCGTCGAAGATGATCGACTGAACGTTGGGCTGGTCGACAACGGCGTCGATGACGACGAAGTTGGTGTCAGGGAATTCGGCCGCGACGGTGCCGAGAGCGGTGCCCCAGGAGAAGCCGGCCATCACGATGGGATTGGCACCCTGGCTGGCAAAGCGGCGGAGCGCCTGTTCGCGCTGGGCGTCGTTCTGCAGTTCAAGGTCGATATAGGTGCCGCCGGTCTCGGCCTTCCAGGCCTCGGCGCCGTTATAGGCCGCTTCGTTGAAGGACTTGTCGAACTTGCCGCCGAGATCATAGATGATCGCGGGGTCAGCGAAGGCAGCACCGGTCAGAACCGCGCTCAGCGCGACGCCGCCTGCGATGGCCTTGGTGATGGTTGAAAATTTCATTGAGTACGTCTCCCTGTCTCGCACTGGAGCGTTGGCGCTTGACGCCAACGGACAATCTCCGTGCGCTAACAAGGGATACAATCGTGCAAACGAAGCGCCTGCAAGAGGGAATCGCGGAAATTTTTCCGAATGGTCAAATTTTGGCCGGCATGCTTACCGGCGCGCCAGCCCCTGCCCGCGGCAAGGGCAGAGCTCACCAGTGGGCGAGGATGCCTTCGAATATCTGCCCCAGGTCGGCATCGGCATAGAGCACGGCCAGGATGGCCAGCGAAGCAATGGCAAAGAGGGCGACGGTGTCACGGGTGCGGCTGGTCATCGGTATTTGTTTCAAACTGGAGGAGTGGCGGTGACACTCTCCTAACCCAGGACCGGGCCGCCGATTGTGATGCTTTGAGGGCAGATGGCGGCGTGGTTAAGCCGGGGTTAAGGCTCGACCGGGTCGACACCGAGCGGCGTCACCTTTGCCCCCATGGCGGCGCCGAACCGCTCGAAGAAGCCGTCGATGACCTTCTGGGCCGAATTGCCGATAATGGCCTTGCCCAGCTTCATGACCTGGCCCGACGCGCCACCATTGGCGGCAAAGACCAGCATGGTGTCGTCACCGCTATCGGACAGCACGATATCGGCCGAACCCTCCGCCATGCCCAACAGGCCGCCCTTGCCCCGGCCCGCCAGGGTATAGCGCTCGGCCGGGACGATGTCGGAGAGAGCAAGCTCGCCCTTGAAGACGGGATGGACCACGCCGAGATTGACCTTGATCTCGAGGTCGAGCGTGGTTTCGCCGGACCAGGCGATCTTGTGGCAGCCCGGGATGGCGGCCTTGAGCGCCTCGGTATCGTTGAGCGCGGCCCAGACGGCGACGCGCGGCGCGGCGATGATGTAGCGGCCACCAAAATCCATCAGCAGACACCCCGTCCGCGCCGGCGTGGCACCGCCGTATTACCGCCTTGTTGCCACTTGAAAGAAAGCCCTGCCATTACTGTGCCATCCCGCTCTTTACGTGCGGCTTTTTCGCACCAATATGGTCTAAATAGTTGCCCCGGCACCGTGATGCAATTGTCATGGGACCGGGCAGCAGCGATCTATAGCGCGAGTAAGCGCATTCCGCCGGTTCGGCATCTGATTACGGGGAGCGAATGAATGGCCAATGAAGTGAGCACAGCACCGGCAACCGCAACGACGAGCGTTGTCGCCGAAAAGCCGCTGCAGTACCTGGACAAGGCCGTCAATGCGATCCGCGACCTGGGCATCTGGCCCGAACAGCAGGGCGAGCAGCCGATCACCGGCCTGCTCAGCCAGATCACCGAGCTCGACGAAACCCGGGTGGTGCTGATCGGCCGGACGCTGAGCCAGGCCAGCGCCTTCAACGAAGTGGTGCGCGAGCAGATCGCCGCCATGAAGATCGGCGAGCGCTACGAAGACATCACCAAGGGCTTTGACTCCATCCGCGACGATGCCAAGGGCATGGTCGACCAGCTGGCCGACAACAAGCTCGACATGCTCGAGCGCGCCAGCAATGTCTGGATGAAGGTCAGCCGCGGCGATATTGCCACCCGCTTCAACAAGATCCGCGACATCTACCTGTCGGTTTCGGCCGACACCAAGGACCAGATCGATCGCGAGCATACCATTCTCGAGGCCTATCGCGATTTCCGCGGCGCGCTGAAGCAGGCCGAAGTGATGGCGCTCGAAGTGCTGCACACGGCCGAGCAGCGCCTCGAAGCCAAGAAGAATACGCTCAATGCCGCATCGACCGCCGTGTCGGGTTATGCCGGCAGCGTCCCGGCGGACCGGGCGCGCCTCGAAATGGATCGCGACGAGAAGCTGCGCGAGATGCAGAACGAGGAAAAGCGCTACCAGATCGCCAAGGATCTCTCGGACAACCTGACCATTTCCTACAATACGTCGGAAGTGGTGATGGCGCGCCTGATGCAGACGACCAATGCCAAGGAGCGGGTCTATCAGCAGTCGATCTCGTTCTTCTCGACCAACGAGACGGTGCTGACCGCCCTTTCCGCGTCGTTTACCGGCATGTTCGGCCTGCACGAATCCACCGAAACGCTCAATGCCATGAAGGAAGGGATGAGCAAGAGCCTCGAAACCCTGTCCGAAATCGGCGACCGCGTGACCGAAGAAGCCGTCCGCGCCGGCTACGGCCCGACCGTACGTGCCGATGCGGTCAAGAAGCTGGTGGATTCGGTGGTCAACTTCCAGGAGAAGAGCCGCACCATCATCAACGAGATGCGCATCGCCTCGACCAAGAATTCGGCCGAGATCCGCGATGCCGTGGAAGATGGCAAGCGGCGCCTGGCAGCCCTGGCTGCCGACGGCAACGCCTTGCTGCTCGAAACCAGGAACTGAGGACGCCGTAACCACGGGTGAACGCCAACAATGAGTGACGTGACAGCGAAGCCCGCTGCGCCCCTGGATGAAGTCATGCTGGCGATGGACGTGGTCGACACGCTCCGCCACCGGCAGGACCTGGCCGTGCGTGAGCTGGGCACGGATGCAAAGGAAAAGCAGCTGCTCGACAAGCTGCGCGACATCTATCACCACCAGGGCATCGAGGTTCCCGACCATATCCTGCGCGAAGGCGTCGCGGCGCTGCAGGAAAGCCGCTTCGTCTATGATCCGCCCAAGCCGGGTTTCGGCACGAGTCTGGCCAGGCTCTATGTGACCCGCAAGAGCTGGGGCAAGCCGGTGGGTGCCGTGCTGGCCGCCGTGCTGCTGCTGGGCGTGGGCTATTTCGGCGTCTGGCAGCCCTATCAGCACGGCCAGGCCGAACAGGCGCGGATCGAGCTGGCGGAAGGCCTGCCGGCCCAGATGGACGCGCTCTACCAGACCATATTCGAGGAAACCAAGGTGCAGCAGGCCGTGGCCGATGCCGAGGCGCTGCGCAGCCGGGGCAAGACCTTTGCCGCCGAAGGCAATCGCGAAGGCGCCGAGCAGGTGGTGGCAGACCTGACCGCCCTGCGCGACCAGCTGCGCCAGGAATATACGCTGCGCGTGGTCAACCGGTCGGGCGTGCAGTCGGGCTTCTGGACCATTCCCGAGATCAATACGGCGGCGACCAATTACTACATCGTGGTCGAGGCACTCGACAGTGAAGGCAATGTGCTGAGCCTGCCCGTCCTCAATGAGGAAAATGGGGAAGTCGAGGTGGTCAGCCACTGGGGCGTGCGCGTGCCCGAGAATGTCTATGACGGCGTGGCCGCGGACAAGCTTGACGACGGCATCATCCAGATCAATGAAGTCGGCCGGAAATCGGATGGCTTCCTTGAGGTCGAATATAACCTGCCGGTCCTCGGCGGCGCAGTGACGCGGTGGTAGAGCAATGAGCATCCGCGGACCCGAAGCCCTGGCCAGCCTCGACGAGGCCATGCGCGACATCCGTCGCGAGGAAGAGGAAATCTCCAAGCGCCTCGCACGCTCGGCCGAAAAGCTGGGCAAGATTCGCGAGAATGAGACAGAGCTGTTTCGCCAGCTGGCGCAGCTGCGGCTCGATCCTGCGGTGCAGGGCGAACTGGACGGCGCCTTGTCTTCCGCCGAAACCCGGGCGCGCGAGCAGCTCAAGGCCCATGCCAAGAATCTGGGCAAGGCCGAGAAGGACGTCGCGGAAAGCGATGCCTTGCTGACCCGGCTGACGGGTGAGCGGGCCGCCGCGCTCAAGGTCTATGAGGGGCACCAGGCCGAGCTCAAGGCGCTGGGCAGCCGGCTGGGAGCGTCGATCGCGCGCGATCCGGTCTTTGCCGCCAAGCGGCAGCAGGCGAGCGAACTGGCAGAGATTGCCGGCCAGTCCATGCGCAAGACCGAACAGGCCGAGCGGGACCGCGAGGAAAAGGGCAAGCCCTACCGCGACGATGCGCTGTTCATGTATCTGTGGGAGGCCGGCTATGGCACGGCCAGCTACCGGGCCAACAACCTGATCCGCTATTTGGACGGACTGGTCGCCAATCTCGTCAGCTTCCACAAGACGCGGCCCAACTTCGCCATGCTGAACGAAATTCCGCTGCGGCTGCGCGAGCATGCCGAGCGGCAGATCGAAAATGCCCGGCAGGCCGAGGCCGAGGTCGATGCGCTGGAGACGGCGGCCATCGACAATGCCGGCGGCAAGCCGATCCGCGAGGCCATGGAGGCGGCGCAAAAGCAGATCGACGCGTTCGACGCGGAGATCGTGGCGGCCGAAGACCAGCGCGACGAGGCCGCCAAGGCACTGGGCCTATTGTCCCAGGGCGGCGACTCCGCCTTCGAAGATGCGCTGGCCGGTTTGGCAAAGGCGCTCGGCCGTGAAGATATCCAGACGCTGCTGGCCGAGGCGCGCCGCACCCGCACCGGGCAGGACGACACCATCGTCGCCCAGATCGACGACGCACGGGCCCGCGCCAAGGAAGAAGAAAACGAAACGCGCGAGCAGAACGACCGGCTCAAGACGCTGGCGGCCCGCCGGCGTGAACTGGAAGATATCCAGTGGGAGTTCAAGAAGCAGCGGTTCGATGATCCCCGCTCGAGCTTCCGCGACGACAAGCTGGTGGGCGATGTGCTCAACGACTTCCTGCGCGGCGGCATTTCGGCGGCCTCCTATTGGGAGCAGTGGCGGCGCAGCCAGAACTGGACCGCGGGGACCTCGGACTGGGGCGGCGGCGTGGGCCTGCCCAATAACGGACGGCAGCGCTCCAACTCGCCCTGGCCCGAAGGCGGCGGCAGCACGATGAACTGGCCCGATTCCAGTTTTGGCGGCGGCAGCAAGCCCAAGAGCAAGGGCGGCTTTGGTGGCGGCTGGGGCGGCGGTTCTGGCAGCGGCGGCGGCTTTTCCCGCCCGCGCACCGGCTCGGTCGGCACGCGCAAGCATGGCGGCTTCAAGACCGGCGGCGGGTTCTAGCCTGGTCTCAGTGGGCGGGCGGCTGCGCCATCAATTCCCAGACATTGCCTTCGCTATCCTCGAAATAGGCTGAGTAGCCCCATTCCGATTGCGTGCCCTCGGTGATGATGGCGCCACCGGCGATCAGCACCTTGCGCAGGATATCGTCCACTTCGGCCGGGCTGGCGGCCTGGTGGCTCAGCACGAAGCCGGGCGTGCCGGCGATGGCGACGTCCTTGCCCGCTGTCTGGGCGATCTGCTCGCGCGGGAACAGCACGAAGGAAAAATCATCGTCGAAGAAGAAGGCGACATGGTCCTCCCCTGCCCCGATCTGCTCCTCGGCAATGTCGAACAGGGCGCGATAGAAGGCAAAGGCCCGCTCCAGGTCGTCGACGCCGATGGTGATGATGGAGATCGATGGCTTCACGGGGCTCTTCCTCTTTTGTCGCAACCTAGCGACGAAGCGGCCGGAGGTCATCCCCTCCGGCCGCGCAATCGTGGGGTCAGTGCGCATGCTCGGCAGTGGGCGCGTCGGCGGCCGTCGCCTCGACCGGCAGCAGCACCTCGACCGAACCGGCCTTTTCGAAGGTCAGCGTCACGGCGACGGTCTCCCCTTCGACAAAGGCCTGCTTGAGGCCCATGAACATGATGTGGAAGCCGCCAGGCGCCAGCACCACAGTTTCCCCGGCCGGGATTTCCAGCCCGTCGACGAGCTGGCGCATCTTCATGACATCGCCGTCCATCGCCATTTCGTGGATCTGGGTATCGCCGGCAACGGTGGAGGTGGCCGAGATCAGGCGGTCGGCTTCGGTGCCGGTATTCTCGATGGTCAAGAAGCCTCCGCCCACCGGGGCACCGGGCAGGGTGGCGCGGGTAAAGGGCAGCGAGATGTTGATGGGGCCCAGATGGACAACGCCATTGTGGGCAAAGGCGGGGGTGGCGACGAGAATGGCGGCCGCGAGGGCGGCGCGAAGCAGACGGAGCATGATGGAATTCCGGTTTTTGAAAGGTCTGGATGGCCATGTGGCCGGGAGGTTCAGACCTGAACCGGAGGGGCGCGTGGTCCGCTGGGGGAAGCGAGCAGAGCCGGCATGAAGGCCGGCAGGGTGAGCAGGACCGGCACGGCCAGCGCGACACGGTCGAGGCCGGCCGACAGGACCGCCGGCGTCGGCAGCACGAACTCGGTCTTTGCCACGCCCGTCGCCGGGCACTTGCTGACCGTGGCGTCGGTGTCGCCATCCATGGCGCCGGCGGGCGTACAGAGCACCCAGCCGGTATCCAGCGCGGTATAGCCCAGCGCTTCGAAGGCGCGCTGGCTGGCGCGTGCCTCGTGGATCGGCGCCAGCACCGTCAGCAGATAGATGGCCAGCACGGCCAGGGCCGTCCCGATCTCTCTGCTCATGGTGCGCATTGTGGGCATGGCGCAATCCTTAGGCGTGATCGCGGCGCTGCTCAATGGCCGTTTTGTCGCGGATGTTTGATCGGCGTCAAGGAATCAGCTGCTGGGCACATAGGTCTCGCTGCACAGCGCGATGAAGCTCTTCATCGCCGCCGAGAGCGGGCTGGTCCTGCGGCGGGCCACCAGCAACTGGCGCAGGGCCCAGGGCTCGGCCAGCGGCGCACAGACCAGGTCGGTGCCCGCCAGCAGGTGCAGGCTGGTCGAGCGCAGGAAGCCGATGCCAAAGCCGGCTTCCACCATGCGCACCAGCGCCGGAAAGCTCTCGACCCGCACCGTCTCGACCAGCGGCTTGCCGGCCTTGCGGGCCGCCTCGCCCACGAGGCGGTCGAGCGAGCCGGCCTGGTGGATGCCGACGATCGGATGCTCGATGACGCTGGCAAAGTCGATGTCCCTGCGCGGATCGAGCCGGGTGGCCAGGGCATGGTCGGGCGGCGCCAGCACCCAGACGCGATCATCCTCGAAGGCCTTGATCTCGAAGCGGGTGAAATCATAATTGTCCGAGACGATGGCGATATCGGCCCTGCCCTCGTCCAGCGCCAGCAGCGCCTTGGCCGCCCCCATTTCCTGGATATCGAGCGCGATACCGGCATGCTTGGCCGAATAGCGCGCGAGCAGTTCCGGCAGGCGCCCGGTCAGCGCCGAACTGGTACAGGCCAGCCGCAGGCTGCCGCGCAGGCCGCTGCCGAAATCGGCCATGACGGCGTCAAGATCGGCGATGGCGCGCAGCACGGTGCGGCACCCCTCGGCATAGGCTTCGCCGGCACTGGTCAGCTTCACGCCCTGGGCCGAGCGATCGAACAGCACGACGCCGAGCCGGCTTTCGAGATCGGAAACGCGCCGGCTGACGGCGGAGGAGGCTATACCCTCCCGCTCGGCGGCGCGGCCGATCGAGCCGGTCTCGGCCAATAGCAGAATGAGGCGCGCCGTGACGCTGTCGAAGGGTGCCATGTCCTCTCCCGGGATCATCGGCACCATAGCAATCAAAAGCCGAATGCCAAGGAAATGCCGCGCGCCAGATAGTAAAATCCGATGGCGGTGACGATGAGCCGCGTCCAGGCCTTGAAATTGGCATCGGTCAGGCGCTGCAGCACCCAGTGGCCGGCACTTGTGCCCAGTATGGCGAAGGGCGCCGCCAGCGCGATGATGCCCCAGTCGAGCGCGGTGAGCATCAAAGTGGCATGCCAATAGAAGGCGATCTTGCCGGCATGGTTGACCACCTGGGCCGCCGCCTTGGTGGCAATGATGGTGCGCCGGTCCATTGGCGTGCGGATGAAGAACATGTCGATGGTGGGTCCGGCCGCCCCGACCGCCAGGTTGATGCCGCCGCCGAGCAGGCCGCAGATGAAGGCGTGATGGGGCTTGCTGGCATCGAGCGACAGCCAGGACTGGGGAATCCACAGCAGCACCGGCATCACGCCGAGCACGATGCAGACCGTCGCCAGGTCGGGCGTATAGCGCAGGATGAAAAGGATGATGCCGGCCGTCACCAGCCCCAGCGTCATGATGGCCAGCACGCGCCAATCGATATAGGCGCGTGACATCCAGGCGCGCGAGCCATTGGCGATGAGCTGGATGGCGCCCTGCACGGCGATGGCGGTGCCGACCGGCAGGATCAGCAGCAGGATGCCGAGCAGGACAAGCCCGCCGGCCATGCCGAAAATGCCCGATAGCATGGAGGTACAGAACACCGCCAGCAGCAGGACGGCGGCAAGCCAGAGACTCATGCGTGTTTCCCCAAATCAACCGTTGATGCGCCGGGAGGGACCGCAGCGCTAGGCCGGATTGAGCATGGGGGCTTGCTCTCTTCACCCCTCCCTGGGGGAGCGGTGAAGGGGCCTATTCCAGCAGCGCGGGGAAATAGTCGCTCGCGGTGGGCGCCAGCAGCTGGGGAATGTCGGCGAGGCTGACCGTCAGCAGGTCCTCGGTGCAGGCGTGAATGACATGGGGCAGGCCTTCGAGCGTGAAGACGACCTTGTCGCCCGGGGCAAAGCGCAGGCCCAGATTGGTGGTGATCAGCTCGTCCATGTCGCATTCCCCGGCAAAGCCGGCTTCGCCGGGGGCATAATTGGCCAGCACATAGTCGATGAGGTTCTGGCCGGCGGCCCAGGTGTAGAGCTCGGGCGCCTCCAGCGCGGCCGCCTGATCGACCACCGCCTCGTAGTCGCCGATCCTGGCCGTGGCCACCCAGTCCTTGAACACCTTGCCCAAGGCCAGTTCCTGGCCGGTCCGGACGTCTATGTTGAAGCTGTTGAAGTGGTTGTCGGGATGGGCGCCGCCGCACCAGGTGCTGCCGGATTCGGTCCAGCCGAGCACGGTCGGCGACAGATAGGCCAGCGCGATATTTTCGCCATCGAAATCACCCAGCGAGCCACCATCCATGCTGATGCCGTAGCTGGAATAGCTGAACCCCGCATAGGCGGTGTTGAGGCAGGAAAAGGCGGCCAGGTTGATGGTGGCGTGGCGTTCGGCGAGGGCTCGGTTGACAGTCTCCGGCGAACTGCCATCGGCAAGGGCCACGATACGCGGAAAGGCAAAGACTGTGCGCGGATCGCTGACAAAGCGGAAGCTCGAGCCATCGAGCTGCTGCACCGGGCCTTCGGTCAGCGCCACATCCATCTTGGCGAAATCATAGGGAAAGGCTGTCGCCGTAAAGGGCGCGTCATTGGCATAGATCTGCATGAAGGCACTGTCGGCCAGGCCCATCGGGCTGGCTTCAGTGCCGGCCGGCAGGGTGCGGTGACCGATTTCGGTCAGGGTGACATCGAGTGTCTTGCCGGGCTTGTCCGCGGGTGCCCAGCTGCCACTCAGCCGGCTGCCATCGGCGGAGATATCGAGCGACCACAGCCCGCCGATCGGGGGCTCGGTGACGGCGCCATCGGCATCGAAGATGCAGGTTGTTTCGCTGCAGGGCGCTTCCTCGGCCAGCTCGATCCTGTCGATGCCATCCCGATTGTGCAGCGGAATGTCGCCGCCCACCCGCAGATAGCTATAGCGCCCCGTCATCATGCCTTCCGCCGGATCGGTCAGCTCGACAATGATGTCGCTGCGCCCCAGCGTGCCCTTGTAGGTGATGGCGTCGAGGGCCAGTACGGGCGTGGTGGTGAACAGGATGGCGGCAAGAACGGCCAAACGCATGAATGTGGTCTCCCCTTTGCGCCTGATCTAGCAGGCCGTGCTGAACACGTGCTGAACGGGAAACTACCCCCACCCACCCTCCCCCTGGAAGGGGGAGGAGCTGCGCGGCGGTGGGGCACGATCGAGCCACAAACACGATCTGTCCCTCCCCCTCCCAGGGGGAGGTTAGGTGGGGGTTCGCCTGTTGCTCACGTGCTCGCGGCGCGAGCATTGGCCTGGGCCACCAGCTCGTCGGGGATATCGTCGAAGCTGGCATAGTTCATGTTGTAGAGCTTGGCGTAGAGGCCGTTCTTTTCCATCAGCTGGTCGTGATTGCCGGTCTCGATCAACTCGCCATTCTGCAGCACGATGATGCGGTCGGCGCCGCGGATGGTGGCCAGCCGGTGGGCAATCACCATGCCGGTACGGCCCTTGAGCAGGGTCAGCAGCGCCTTCTGGATCTGCCGCTCGGTATAGGAGTCGATATTGGCCGTGGCCTCGTCGAGCACGAGGATCTTGGCGTCGGCCACCAGCGCCCGGGCAAAGCTCAGCAATTGCCGCTGCCCCAGCGACAGGTTGGAGCCGCGCTGTTCGAGAATGCTGTCATAGCCCTCGGGCAGGCGGGTGATGAAATCATGCGCGCCCACCGCCTTGGCCGCGGCGATGACGTCGTCGAGCGTGGCCGAGGTCTTGTTGTAGCGGATATTGTCGAAGACGCTGCCGGTGAAGAGGAACGGCTCCTGCAGCACCATGGCGACCTGCTCGCCCAGCGATTCCTGGGTCACGTCGCGCACGTCGTGGCCACCCACCAGCACTGCGCCGGAGCTCACCTCGTAGAAGCGATGGACCAGCGACATGGCCGAGGTCTTGCCCGAGCCGGTCGGGCCGACGAGGGCAACCGTCTCGCCCGGATTGACCTTGAAGCTGACATTTTTGAGCACCGGGCGGTCAGCGGCATAGCCGAAAACCACATCCTTGAACTCGACCGAGCCATCCATGTCGCGGGTCAGGGTCACGGCGTCGGGCTTGTCGTTGATCGAGGTCGGCACGTCGAGCACTTCGGTGATGCGGCGGCCCGAGGTCATGGCGCGCTGCATGATCGAATATTGCATGGTCAGCGAGCGGATGGGGTCGAAGAAGCGCTGGATATAGAAGATGAACGCCACGATGACGCCGATCTCGAGGCTCCCATTGAGCACCAGCGAGCCGCCGACCACGACCACGATGGCCATGGCGACGCCGGTGAGGCTGTCGACGATCGGCACCATGACCTGGGCGAAGCGCGAGCCGGTGAGCTGGGTCTGGAGATTGTTGAAGGCCTTGTCGTCATAGAGGTCGAAGTTGACCTTCTGGCGATCGAGGTTCTGCACGGTGCGCACGCCATTGATGCCCTCGGCCATGGCGCCGGCGGTGATCGAATTGGTCTCATGCGCCGCCCAGAAGGCGCGCTTGGCCGGCGGCAGCCAGAAAATGCGCACGATGAACAGGATGGGCATGGTGGAAAGCGTCAGCAGGCCCAGCCGGAAATCGAGCGTCAGCAGGACCACGACAATGCCGACCAGCAGCACCATGTCGCCGACCGACAGCACCGAGGTCTCGAGGAATTCCTGCATCGAATTGACGTCGCCCTGCAGCCGGCTCATCAGGCGGCCGACTTCGGTCTTGTCCATGAAGCTCAGCGATACGCGCTGCAGCTGGTTGAACATGGCGCGCCGCATGTCGAACAGCACATTCTCGGCCACCTGCCCGACCTGGCTTTCCTGGATCCAGGAGGCGGCGTAGTTGATGACAACCGCCACTGCAAAGGCACCGACGGCCCAGGCCAGGTTGGTCGAATTGCCGCCCTGGGTCATGCCGCTATCGATGGCGCGGCCGATGATCAGGGGAATGGCGAGCTGGGTGGCGGTGAAGACCAGCACGGCCAGCACCGACAGATAGATGCGCAGGCGATAGGGGCGCACGAAGGCCCAGATGCGCCGCACGGTCCTGGGGTCATAGGCCTTGCCGAAGATCTCCTCTTCGATGCGATGCGACCCCACGCTGGCGCGGGGCGGGCGCTGGCCCGGAAAGGCGGCAACTTCGCGGTCTTCTTCGTCGACGGCGCTCATTGGGCGGCGCTCCCGATCTCGATGTCGATATCCTCGGTGGGGCGGGTCTGCAGGTCGTAGAGCGCGCGATAGCGGCCGCCCAGCGCCAGCAATTCCTCGTGGCTGCCCTGCTCGATGATCTTGCCCTCTTCGAGGAAGAGGATGGTATCGGCATGCAGCAGCGAGCTCAGCCGGTGGCTGATGACCAGGGTCACGCGATTGCTGGCATAGCGGCGGATGGCGCTGCGGATACGGTGTTCGGTACCCGCATCGATGGCAGCGGTGGAATCATCGAACACCATGACGGCGGGCTTGAGCACGAGGCTGCGCGCAATCGACAGGCGCTGGCGCTGGCCGCCCGACAGCGATACGCCGCGCTCGCCCACCACCGTGTCATAACCGGCCGGCAGGCCCATGATGTAATTGTGCAGCTGGGCGCTTTCGGCGGCCTTTTCGATCTTGGTTTCCTTGGACCAGGGATCGCCATAGGCGATGTTGTTCTCGATCGTGGTGGTGAAGAGGAAACTGTCCTGCTGCACCACGCCGACGGCCCGGCGCAGTGACTGCAGGCTGACCTTGCTGACATCCTGGCCATCGATGGTGATGCGGCCGCCGCTGACGTCGTAGAAGCGCGGGATCAGGTGGGCGAGCGTCGACTTGCCGCTGCCTGGGGCGCCGACAATGCCGATGGTCTGGCCGGCTTTGGCCTCGAAGCTGACGCCATCGAGCGTCGGATGGGTGGCGCCGGGATAGGTGAAGTGGACGTCTTCAAAACGCAGGGTGCCCTCGCTCACCTTGAGGTCGGGCACGCCGGGCGCATCGGCGATGGCCAAGGGTTCATCGAGAAAGGCGAAGAAGCGTTCGCCGCAGGTGGAGGCGCGGGCAAAGGAATTGACCATGAGGCCAAGCTGGCGCACCGGCATCTGCAGGATGGTCATGAAGGTGAGAAAGCTGGCCAGCGTGCCCACGCTCATCTCGCCGGCGATGACCTTGTTGCCGCCCACCCAGAGCACCAGCCCCATGGCGGCGAAGAAGGAAAAGGTCATCGCGCTGGTATTGCGCACGCGGATATTGACGCGATCATGCGCCAGGGCCAGGGCATCCTTTGATGCCGCGTCGAACTTGGCCAGCTCGAAATCCTGCCCCGAAAAGGCGCGGACGACGCGGATGCCGCCGAGGTTTTCTTCCATCACCCGGGTCAGGGCCGAGAGCTTCTGCTGCAGCGTTACCCAGGTTGCGCGCAGGGTCAGCTGCGCCACCGAGGAGCGCCAGGCGACGAAGGGCACGAAGCTCAGCGCGAGGAGGCCCAGCACGAGATCGGTGGTGAGCAGCATATAGGCGCCGACCCCGATCAGCACCGAGAGCAGCACCATGCGCACTTGGCCGGTGGCAAAGAACATGCGCACGCCGTCGAGATCGAGCAGGCCCATGGTGATCAGGTCGCCGGTATGGACCTTGTCATGGTAGGAATAGGAGAGGCGCTGCACCTTGTCGTAGAAGGCCAGCCGCAGCTCATAGCCGACATGGTGGCCCACCGATTCCGAATAGTAGTTCTGGATCAGGGTGAAAAAGCCGCGCGCCACCGAGACGCCCAGCAGGGTCATGGCGCTCCAGAACAAAGCCTGTTCGGCACCGGCGGCACCGGCCTGCAGAATGCCCTGGGCCTGGTCGACCGAATAGCCGAGCAGCCGCGGAATCAGCAATTGCAGCACCGAGGCGATGATGGTCGCGCCGATGGCGGCGGCGGCCTGCCAGGGGTGACGAAGCGATAAAAGGGTGATCCGCAGCAGCGGTCCCTGGCCCTTTCCGGCCTGGGCGGCGGCCACATGCGCCTGTGCGTCGCCGCGTGAATGGACGCGGCCAGCCTTATCGGTGGTCAAGGAAGTATCCAGACTTCAATAAATGTGTGGGTCCGAGCGGGCGAGGAGCCAACCGTGGCCCGGGCTCGGACAAATCAAACTCGCGCGACTAATCAACGCCCGTTCGCCCTACCATTCAAGGTTGAATCTGAGCAAAAAACGCAAAGAATAACGTTCTTATGACGCCCCGGCGCTACTGCGGCGCGTTGAGCTCGGGATAGATCACGGCCGAACATTGCCGGTTCTGCGCATCGAGCAGGGCCTGCTCGCCCGCCGTCACCATGCCGGTTTCAATGGCGTTCCAGAGCCCGTTGGTCTCGACGCCTTCCAGCCCGCATTGGCAATAGGTGGTGCAAAGACCCGGTGCCGTGCCACCCGCCTCGCAGGTCGACTGGCACGAGCGCAGGAAATCGGCGCTGCGCATGGCGACCTGCGGCTGGAACACGAGCGAGGCGGGATAGACCAGGCCCAAGAGGATCGGCTGGTGCACCAGATAGATCAAAAGGCTCCAACGCCCGAGCCAGGCGAGGACGCGCGGCAGCCTCCCGGTCGGCGCGATGGCGGCCAGGCGCGGCGCCCAGGCCGAGGCCAGCACCAGGCGCGTGGCGATCACACCCAGTAGCACGACGCCGAACCAGGGGAAGACCGGCACGAGATCATTGGTCGGCGGCGGCACCTGCCAGAAGCCGATCCAGGACCAGGCCTTCTCGTTGAACAGTGCATCGGAATAGACCAGCGGCAGCGCGATGACCACGGCGGCGACCCCGATGGACAGCCAGAGCGGGGTGCGCACAAAGGCCAGGCCCATCAGGCTGAACAGGGCAATGGCATGCAGCACGCCGAAATAGACAAAGCTCTGCGGGAAGGCGAAGTACGTCGCGACGGTGATGGCCACGGCGCCAAGGACGACAAAGACCCAGCGTTTCCAGAAGCTGCGCCAGCGTATGGCCTGGCCATGCCCCAGCACCAGCCCGACGCCGACCAGGAACAAGAAAACCGCCAGTATGCTGCGCGCAATCAGCACCCATGCCGGGTCATAGCCCACATCCGCCGCGATGAAGCGGAAGTAGCTGAGGTCCCAGCACAGGTGATAGGCCACCATGGCAATGATGGCGACGCCGCGGGCGATGTCGACAATGGCAAAGCGCGGACGACCCACGGTTTCACTCATCGCAATCCCCCTCATCCGCCCTTCGGGCACCTTCTCCCACGAGGAGAGAAGGGGGTTCGGTGGATGGCCAAAGAGTGGAACTCCCCCTCTCCCCTCGTGGGAGAGGGTGGATCGGCCGCAGGCCGAGACGGGTGAGGGGGCACGTCATCACCCCGCCACCCTCGCCACCACGGCGAGGAAATCCTCGCCATAGCGATCCAGCTTGGCCTGGCCCACGCCGGGCAGGTTGAGCATGTCATGCGGGTGCCGTGGTACTGCGAGTGCCATGGCGCGCAGGGTGGCGTCGTGGAAGATCACATAGGGCGGCACGCCCTGGGCCTTGGCGATGCGCGTGCGCTCCTCGCGCAGGGCCTCGAACAGCGGCAGGGCATGGGGCGGAATGCTGGCGGCGCGCTCGAGCTGGCGGCGGACCTCGACGGTCTTTTTGGGCCGGTCCTTGCGCAGTGTCACAATGCGCTCGCGCTTGAACACGGCGCGGGCGCCCTCGCCCAGGGTCAGCGCGCCATGATTGGCATGGTCGACCACGATCAGCCCCGCAGCGGTCAATTGCCGGATCACCGATTGCCAGACCTTGGCATCGAGATCGGCCCCCTGCCCGAACACGGCCTGGTTCTGGTGCCCGAAGCGCTCGACCTTTTCGGTGGCCTTGCCCATCAGCACGTCGATGACATGGGCGGCGCCAAAGCGCATGCCGGTGCGATAGATCGCCGCCAGCGCCTTGATGGCCGCTTCCGTGCCGTCCCATGATTCAACGGGCGACCGGCAGGTATCGCAGTTGCCGCAATTGCCGGGATGGGCCTCGCCGAAATGGTTGAGGATGGCCTTGCGCCGGCACTCGGCGGTCTCGCAGACGCCGAGCAGCGCGTTGAGCTTGCCGTGTTCGACCCGCTTGATCTCGTCGGGCGCATTGCCCTCGTCGATCATGCGCCGGCGCTGCACCACATCGGCCATACCATAGCTCATCCAGGCATCGGCGGGCTGGCCGTCGCGCCCGGCGCGGCCGGTCTCCTGGTAATAGGCCTCGATCGAAGCCGGCAGGTCCATATGCGCCACATAGCGCACGTCGGGCTTGTCGATGCCCATGCCGAAGGCCACCGTCGCCACCATGCAGATGTTTTCCTCCTTGAGGAAAGCATCCTGGTTGGCATTGCGCCGTTCGGCCGTAAGGCCGGCATGATAGGGCAGAGCCGGAATGCCCTTGCCGCTCAGCCACTCGGCGGTGTCCTCCACCTTGGCGCGGCTCAGGCAATAGACGATGCCTGAGCTGCCCTTGTGGGCCGCGAGAAAGGCCAGCAATTGCTCGCGTGCCTTGTCCCGCTCGACGATGGAATAGGAAATATTGGGCCGGTCGAAGCTGGTGGTGAAGACCACCGCAGCGTCCAGCCCCAGCCGCTCGATGATGTCGTCGCGCGTGGTCGGATCGGCCGTCGCGGTCAGCGCGATGCGCGGCACGCCGGGAAAGAGTTCGGTGAGCTTGCTGAGCTCGCGATATTCGGGGCGGAAATCGTGGCCCCACTGGCTCACGCAATGGGCCTCGTCGATGGCAAAGAGCGCGATATCGATGCCCGAGAGCATATTGGCAAAGCCGGGCGTCGCCACCCGCTCGGGCGCCACATAGAGCAGGTCCAGCTCGCCCCGCCGCAACTGGCCGCGCACTTCGGCGGACTCTTCGGCCGTCAGCGATGAGTTCAGCGCAGCCGCCGCGACACCGGCCTGGCGGAGGGCCTCGACCTGGTCGCGCATCAAGGCGATCAGCGGCGAGATGACAATGCCGACGCCTGGCCGGCAGATGGCCGGTATCTGGTAGCACATGGATTTGCCGGCGCCGGTGGGGAACAGCACCACCGCATCGCCGCCGCCAACCAGGTGATCGACGACCTCGGCCTGCTGGCCGCGGAAGCTCTTGTGGCCGAAAACGTCGCGCAGCACCGCAAGCGGATCGCGCGGCATGGCCGGCGCGCCGCTGCTGAACAGATTCCATGCCGATTCAAGCGTGCTCACCCCGCCCTTGGATCACAGGGGCGGGGTGAGCCGCAAGGCGGCACAAATCACGTGTCGGCGCTATCCACCGACGATCTCGCCGCCATTGGGGTGCAGGACCTGTCCCGAAAGGTAGGAGCTTTCGTCACAGGCGAGGAACAGGTGGCAGGTGGCCACTTCATTGGGCTGGCCGGCTCGCTTCATCGGCTGGGTCGAACCGAATTCGGCAACCTTTTCGGCGTCGAATGTCGCCGGAATGAGGGGCGTCCAGATCGGGCCCGGCGCCACGGCATTCACGCGAATTCCCTTGTCGGCCAGGTTGGCTGACAGCGCCCGCGTGAAGGCGACAATGGCGCCCTTGGTGGAGGAATAGTCGAGCAGCGTGGGCGAGCCGCGATAGGCGGTAACCGATGTCGTGTTGACGATCGAGGCGCCCTTGCCCAGATGCGGCATGGCCGCCTGCGTCAGGTAGAAATAGCCAAAGAGGTTGGTCTGGAAGGTCTGCTGGAGCTGTTCGGCGGAGATGTCGGTGATCTCCTCCTGCGGATGCTGCTCGGCCGCGTTGTTGACCAGCACGTCGAGCTTGCCGAACTGCTCGATGACCTTGCCCACGACATTGTCGCAGAACGCCTTCTCGCCGATATCGCCGCGGATCAGCAGCGCTTCGCGGCCCTCCGCCTTGACGGCATCGGCGGTGATCTTGGCGTCCTCGGTCTCCTCGAGATAGACCAGCGCCACCTCCGCACCCTCGCGGGCAAACAGCACGGCGCAGGCCCGGCCGATGCCGCTGTCGCCACCGGTTATGATGGCGACCTTGCCGTCCAGCCTGCCATTGCCAGGAAATTTCGGCATGTATTCCGGCTTGGGATGCATCTCGGTTTCCCGGCCCGGCTGATGGTCCTGCTCTTGGGGTGGATTGATCTTCTTGGCGGCGGACTCGGCCATCTTGCGGCTCCTCATGCACGTGGTTGTCTGGCGCTGGTTGCCAGAGAGCAAAGGGTGAGGCCGGAACGGGTGGGATAAGGGCTCGGCTGCCATTTCGTTGGCCGGACGGGAAACCGGAAAAACCTGTCCGTTCCCTATGCCACCATGTCCGGTTGACGCATCCCGGCCTCGTGTAGAGCCAATCGCTGGGGGGAGGGATTGGTTCCTTCACCTTTCTTCGCCTCCCCATGAAAGGGCGACGTCAGCGCAAGGGCTTGCTCAGAAAAGGCGAGCCGCGCCGCACGAAGCGCCAGGGAGTCTCGGCACCCTTGGTGATGCCAATGCGCGGGCCAGTCGCGATGTCGTGGCTTGCCTCCGCCGGCAGCAGCTCGAACGGCGGCGCATCGAGCGCCAGGCCGTTCTGGCCGATATCGATGCCCAGCGCCTGGCACAGCTTGCCGGGGCCCGAACACAGCTGGCGCTCGGCGACGCCGCCGCGGCGCTCATGCATGAGCTCGACGCCGTGCATGGGCTCCAGCGCCCGGATCAGCACGGCACTGCCGGGCTGGCAGACAAAGTTGAGGCACCAGTGAATGCCGTAGATCTTGTAGACATAGGCATGGCCGGGCGGCCCGAACATGGCCTGGTTACGCAGGGTAGGCCCGTTGAAGCTGTGCGAGGCGGGATCGGCCTCGTCATAAGCCTCGACCTCGACCAGCGGGCCACCGGCACCATTGACGAGCAGGGTCACGCCGATGAGATCACGCGCGACATAGGCGACGGGGCGGTTGAAGAAGGCGGGAGGAATGGTTGTCATTTGTCCATGCCCCGCCCCTGGAGGGCTCGATATCCAGAAACGAGAGTGGAGCGGCACCTCCCCCTTGATGGGGGAGGCTGGGAGGGGGTGCCGGTTGGCCCGAATATCGGGGCCAAACCACCCCCACCCTTAATCCCTCCCCACAAGGGGGAGGGTGTCGACTGAGCTATCGTGGACACGTCAGTTCCCTACATCACGAGGGCCTGAGCCACAGCCGCCAAACCAACCGCGTCACGTCAATCCACCCGGCCCCGCGCATCCACCGTCACCGTTTCCACCACTGCATCCTTGCTGATCAGCGTCACCCTGTCGAACAGGTTGCTGACCACGCAGGCATGGTTGGGAATGATGCGGAGCTTGTCGCCGATCCTGGGCTTGCTGGCGCAATTGCTGAGATCAATCGTGCCATGCTCCTCGCTCAATCCCACGATCACCGCTTCGGGATAGGCCTCGATCAGCCCGAAGCCGGTCAGGCCCAGCGTGTCGCTGGTCAGCGCCTTGGAGCCGGCGTCGATGATGGCGCGGTTCGCGGTGGGGCGGCTCACCACCGTGGCCAGTACGGTCAGCGCGCAATCGTCGAAGGTGCCGACGCCCTTGGCCACCTGGTAGCGGTCCATATAGATATAGGTGCCCGGCCGATGCTCGGTGGCGGCGGTCACCTCATGGGCGCGCCAGATATCGGGCGTGCCGCCATTGGAGACGATCTCGGGCACAAGGCCCGCCGATGTCAGTGCCAGCTTGGCGGCCGCCAGCCAGGCGGCATTGGCCTCGACCTGGCCGGCAGCCGGATAGGTCATCAGCCCGCCAAAGCGCAGGCCCGGCGACTTGGCGATTTTCTCGGCCAGCGCCCAGGCCTGGGCCGGCGTCTGTACACCGCAGCGGCCCATGCCGGTATCGCATTCCACCAGCACAGTCAGGGGCACCGGCGCGGTGGCGAAGGTGGCGGAAAGGCCGTCGACGGTTTCGGGACTGTCGGCGGTGACGCTGATATGCACGCGCTCATGCAGCGCCTTCAGGCGGGCCAGCTTGGCGGCGCCGATGATATTGTAGGGCAGGAAGATTTCGGAAATGCCGGCATCGGCGAAGACTTCCGCCTCGCCCAGCTTCTGCACCGTGATGCCGACGGCGCCCAACTCCATGGCGCGCCTGGCGAAGCGCGGCAGCTTGTGGGTCTTGATATGCGGGCGCAGCTTGAGGCCATGCTTGTCGGCATAGGCCTGCACGCGCTGCAGATTGGCTTCGACACGATCGATGTCGATCAGCACGGCAGGCGTATCGAGTGCGGCGATATCGGTCATTTGGCCCTCAGCACGTCGTCGACAAAGCGCAGATTGCCGGCGGTCAGCCCCGCATCGACCGGCAATACAGTACCGGTAATACCCGAGGATGCATCGGAACAATAGAAGACGGCTGCATTGGCCACCTCGGATGGCAGCACCATGCGGCCGAGCGGATAGTGCGGCAGCACGTTGTCGAGCAGGGTCGGATCGGCTTCCAGCCGATGATCCCAGGCCGGGGTGCGCACCGAGCCGGGGCAGATGACATTGGCCCGCACCCCCTGCCCGCCGCGTTCCACGGCGATGGCCTTGGCATAGGCGACGAGCCCCGCCTTGGCCGCCGAATAGGCCGGATTGCCATAGTGGCCCAGCGCATTGACCGAGGAGATGAAGACCAGGCTCCCCTTGCCGCGCCGGGCCATGGCGGCGACGATGGGGTCGGTCATGGCATAGGCGCCGGAGAGGTTGATGGCGAGTTCGGAGGCCCAGACCTCGTCGTCGAGATGATCGAGGATTTCCGCCCGGGTGAAGCCGGCATTGGAGACCACCGCATCGGGCGCGCCGAACGCCGCCAGGTGCCGCTCGACGGCCGCCCTCGTGCCCTTGGGGTCGGCCTGGTCGAAGAGGATTTTTCCTGTCAGATCAAGGCCTTCAAGCATTCCGGGCTCGCGGTCGGCACCGATGACTGCGGCCCCCGCCTCGCGAAAACTCCGCACCAGCGACTGGCCGATGCCGCCACCGGCGCCGGAGATGAGCACGGTCTTGCCGTCGAGGCGGAAGGGCGAGGTCATGTCAGGGATCCTTGTAGGCGACGCATTCGATTTCGACCTTGCAGTCGACCATCATGTGGCTCTGGACGGCGGCGCGGGCGGGTGGGTTGTCGCCGAAGTAGCTCTTGTAGACGGCGTTGAAGCTCCAGAAGTCACGGGGGTCGTCGAGCCAGACGCCGCAGCGGACGACATGCTCGAGGCCATAGCCCGCCTCTTCGAGAATTGCGATGAGATTTCTTATGGTTAGGTGGGTCTGGTCGACGATGCCGCCATTGATGATCTCGCCATCCTTCATGGCGACCTGGCCCGACACGAAGAGGAAACCACCGGCCTCGACGGCGCGGGCGAAGGGCAGGTTCTGGCCACCAGCACCGGATTTCTCCGCTCCGTAACGCTTGATCGGCATTGGCATACTCCTGTGGTGATTTTGAAAGCCAGTTTCGTCAATTGGCACTTTACCGTGCCCAAAACGCCTTTTCGTCAGCAAATTGCGGTCGGAAATGTAAATTTCTTACGTGATCGACCGACCAAGCCTATGCTAGCCTGATCAGGCTGCGCTTGCAGCATGCTGCCGCTTTTCGTGTCATTTGCTGCGAGATTTCTCGTGCGTGTCTTTACCGCTGCCCTCGCCACCGAGACCAATACCTTTTCGCCCATCGCCATCGACAAGCGCGCCTTCGAGGCGTCGCTCTATGCCAAGCCCGGCGAGCACCCCGCGACGCCGACACTCTGCACCGCGCCGATCACGGTCGGCCGCGAGGTCTGTGCGCAGGAGGGCTGGACGCTGATCGAGGGCAGTGCGAGCTGGGCCGATCCGGCGGGCCTGGTCGCCCGCACCACGTTCGAGGAATTGCGCGACGAAATCCTCGACCAGCTGCGCGCGGCGCTGCCGGTCGACGGGGTGGTGCTGGGCCTCCATGGCGCGATGGTGGCGCAAGGCTATGACGACCCCGAGGGGGATTTCCTGTCGCGCGTCCGCGACATCGTCGGGCCGGATGTGTTGGTCTGTGCCGAGCTCGACCCGCATAGCCACCTCACCGCCCGGCGCGTGGCGGCGGCCGACTTCTTCGTGGTGTTCAAGGAATTTCCCCATACCGACTTCGTCGACCGGGCGCGGGACCTGTGGGCCATCGCTGTGCGGACGCTGAAACAGGAGATCACCCCGGTCATGTCGGTATTCGACTGCCGGATGATCGATGTGTTCCCCACCTCCAAGCAGCCGATGCGGGGCTTTGTCGACAAGCTCTATGCCCTCGAAAAGTCCGAGCCGGGCCTGCTGTCGCTATCGGTCATCCACGGCTTCATGGCCGGAGACGTGCCGGAAATGGGCACCAGGGTGATCGCCGTCACCGATGGCGACGCCGCAAAGGGCGCGGCTTTGGCCGAGACGCTGGGGCGCGAGCTCTTTGCCATGCGCGGCACCTTCATGGTCAGCCAGGTGGACGAGACGGTCGCGGTCGATGCCGCCCTTGCCGCGCCGCGGGGGCCGGTCGTAATCGCCGATGTCTGGGACAATCCCGGCGGCGGCACGGCGGGCGATGCCACGGTGATCCTGGCCGAACTGATCGCGCGCGGCGTGACCGATGTCGCGGTCGGCACGATCTGGGATCCGATCGCGGTGCAGATCTGTTTCGCGGCCGGCGAAGGGGCGGAGATTCCGCTGCGCTTCGGCGCCAAATCGGCGCCCTTCACGGGCAATCCCATCGACAAGCGCGTGACAGTCCAGCGCCTCGTCCGCAATGCCGAAATGCGCTTCGGCGACAGCTTCGCTCCCTTTGGCGATGCGGCATGGATCAGCTTTGACGGGATCGACGTGATCCTCAACTCGACCCGGGCGCAGAGCTTTGATCCGTCGCTGTTTTCGGCCATGGGGATCGACCCGAAATCGCGGAAAATCCTGCTTATCAAGTCGACCAACCACTTCTACGACAGCTTTTCCAGGATTGCCTCCGAGATCGTCTATTGCTCGGCGGGCAAGCCCTATCCGAACCGGCCGGCCGAGACCGACTACCGCAAGGCGCGGCGGGATATCTGGCCGATGGTGGAGGATCCCTGGGGCTAGAACAGGCTGACCTTTTCGCCGGCGCGCAGGCGGTCGGCGATGGCCTTGCATTCCGGGGCGAGTTCGGCGTAATTGGCCTCAATGCAGGCCTGCATGGCCTCGCCATAGGCCACCCCGTCACACCAGATTTCGGCATCGTCGCCGCATGATTGCGACAGCTCCCAGACGGAGACGGCCATGGCCTGCCCGGTGGTGAGCAGCATGATGGTGGCGAGGTAGAGGCTTTTGCGCATGTCGATTTTCCGAGCGGCTCCGGGCCGCTGGATGACTACGCATGGCGGAGTGAATTGGCTCACCCCGCGCCGAGTTTGCGGCGCCTTCGTGCCATGCGGGCTCAACACCCCCACCTAACCTCCCCCTGAAGGGGGAGGGACAGATCGTGTTCGTGGCTGATCTTGCCCCACCGCCGGGCAGCTCCTCCCCCTTCCAGGGGGAGGCTGGGTGGGGGTCTTCTTACTCCGCAGCCCAATTCCCATACATGATGGGCATGGTGCCCACGAGCGCCTTGAAGCGGTCCCAGCTCTTGCGCTCGGGCAAGGTCCAGCCGGCTTCGGCAATGGCCGAGAGGCGCGGGAAGACCAGGCGATCGAAGATGGCGCGGTCGGTCATGCTCTCGCTCCAGATGCAGGCCTGGATGCCGAGCAGGTGCTTGAGGCCCTGTTCGGAGAAGCCGGCGCGGGCCTCGAATTCGTAGGTTTCCTGCGGGCCGGACCAGCCGGCCCAGCCGGCGCCGGGCTCGGCCCAGGCGACGCCATTGGCCATGTCGAGATAATAGCGCTGGCCGGGGGAGACGACGATGTCATAGCCCCGCTCGGCCAAAGCGGCGTTGATCTCGACATTGCGCCAGCCGATGACGAAGGCCTTGTCCTTGTCGACGGCATCGCCATGCGCGGCCTCTTCCCAGCCGCCGGTAATGGCGCCCTTGGACGCAATGTAATCATGCACGCGGCGGATGAAGGCGGCCTGGATCAGCGCGGTGGGCGAGCCCTCGATCTCGTCGGCGCCGTGATGGTTGCCGAGCTGGTTATACTGCGCCTCGTGCTTCTTGCGCATTTCCGGGCCGGAGAGCTTTTCGATCATGTCGAGCGCCAGCGGCGAGCCGGACCAGGCCGCCAGCGGCACTTCATCGGCGCCGAGATGGAAGATGCCGGCGGGGAACAGCTCGAGCACTTCGTCGACAATGGTCTCGACGAATTTGTAGACCGGCTCATAGGCCGGGTTGAGGCTGTTGTTGGGGAAGCCCTGGACCGACTGGTATTCCCCGGTCTCGGCCGGATCGCGCAGTTCCGGCAGGGCCTGCAGGGCCGCATAGAAGTGGCCGGGCATGTCGATCTCGGGGATCACGGCGACGGCGAGGCTATCGGCCAAGGCGACGATCTGGCGGATGACGGGCTTGGAATAGTAACCCCCGGTCGGCTGCGGGCCGGAGCCGAGCAGCGGCGGCAGGGCCTTGCCATGACCGCGCCAGGCGCCGACCTCGGTCAGGGCGGGATAGGCGTCGATCTCGACGCGCCAGGCCTCATCCTCGCTCAGGTGCCAGTGGAACTTGTTGAGCTTGTTCCAGGCCATGAGCTTGATCAGCCGGCTGACTTCGGCGCCGGTATAGAACTGGCGCGCCACATCGAGATGGCAGCCGCGATAGGCAAAGCCCGGCTCGTCGGCAATGGTGCCGCCGGTGGGGAAAACGAAGGTCTGCGGATGCTGTTTGGCGCCGCGCAGGATGTGGCCCAGCGTCACGAGACCATAGAACATGCCCTGCCGGGTCGTGGCCTCGACAATGGCTGCGTCCTCGGCGAAATGAACCTCATAGGCTTCGGCACCGAGGCCATCCTTGTAGCGGATGGTGACCGGCATGCCGGCCTCGGAGGCGGGGCGAACAATGGCCTCGACAGCAAAGAGATCATCGACCAGGCCGGCAAAGGCCGCGGCGGCGCGGCCCGCATCGGTGCCCTCGGGCTTGAGGTCGAGGCCGGGCGGGGCAATGCGGGCGCCGGTGGTGGCGACCGATTTGGGCCAGGGAATGATCGATACGGCGACCGGCGCCTTGGCCGGAACCGGGAATTTGGCCGCGCCCTTGAGCAGGGGCGAATTGTGCCCCTTGGCCTGGGTCGGGGTGGTGGCCAGCGTCACGATGGTACCGTCGGCCAGCACGACATAGGCGGCATTGGCGCCGTCGCTCCAGTGGCGCAGGCCATAGGACAGGCCGCGGGCGGTGGACGTCCAGGTCTCGCCCGGCTGCAGCACGAAGCCGTCGGGCGGCGCGATCAGCGTGTGGTTGGAGAGGCGCTTGAGCAGCTTGCCGTTTTCGAGCGTCGCATGCGGATCGATGCGGGCCGGTCCGGAAAAGCCGAGCTGGAAACCGCTGACCGGGGCATCGCCCGTATTGGTCAGCTCGATGCCATAGCCAAGCGGGGCGTCATCCTTGGCAGGAGTCCAGGTGGTGACGAGGGAGAAGGACGTGGTCATGAAAGCTCCGGCAAAGACAAGTTGTGAGTGGCATACCCCCACCTAACCTCCCCCTGGTGGGGGGGGAGGAACTGATCGCGTGTTGGGCGAGATCACGCGCCAACCACAATGCTGTCCCTCCCCCTTCTTCAGGGGGAGGCTAGGTGGGGGTCTTTTCGAGTACGCGGAACATCAATCCCCCAAGGGCTGGGCGTCGTCGCCGTCGCGGTTGACGACGAGCTGGTGCTTGATGCGGCGCATGGAGGCCACGGCGGAGGGGCCGAGGCGGGTAGCCACCGTCTGGGCGAGGACGTCGACGGTCGCGAGAAAGGCGTAGCGGCCCGGGGTCGGCCGCAGGATGTCGGTGTTCTCGTGCCAGTTGACCGGCAGCAGGATGTCGGACTGCGCCGAGACCATGGAGGCCGAGCGGGTGATGACGATGCGCGTCAGGCCATATTCCCCCGCCACGGTCAGCGTCTTGGCGAGCTGGGCATTGTTGCCCGAGAGCGAGAAGGCGACGATGACGGTGCCCGGCGGGGCGGCGGCGGCCCGCATCATCTGCAGCTGATGATCGTCGGTGGAGGCGACCTTGAGACCGAGGCGGAACAGCCGGGTTTCGATTTCCCCCGCCATCATGGAGGAGGCGCCGCCCGAGCCGAAGGCCAGCACGAAGCTCGATTTGACGAGGCTTTCGGCGGCCCGCTCGACGGCGGCGAAATCGAGATGGTCGAAGGTCTCGTAGATGATGGACTGGATGCCGTTGACGACGCCCTGGGCGATCTCGTGGACGCTGGACGGACCGGTGGCGGGTGCGAAATAGCGCTGGCCGACGAAGCGCGACTGCGCCAGCCGCACCTTGAAATCGGCATAGCTGTCACAGCCCAGGCGCCGGCAGAAGCGGGTGACGGTGGGCGGGGAAACCTCGGCATGGGAGGCCAGGTCGACAATGCTCATCTTGAGCACGCTGTCGACATCGGCCAGCACGATTTCAGTCAGAGCGCGTTCGGAACGGGTAAACTCGTTCTTCTCGGTCTGCAGCAGCCCGACGATGTCCAGCATGGCCCCTCCTCAGGCGGTCCTACGGCGCTAGTAGACCGCCAGACCGGCCTGGTCAAAGAGGTGGACCTGCTCGGTGGCGAAGCCGATCTTGAGCGGGGTGCCCTCGGGAACGTCCGGATCGCCCTCGAAGAGGCCGATGAAGTTCTCGCCGCCCGGCAGGGTGGCATAGGTCACGGTGTGGATGCCCAGATGCTCGACGATATTGGGCGTGACGGTGAGAGCGAAATCGCCCTCGCCCAGGCGCAGGTGCTCGGGGCGGATGCCGACGGTGACCGATTGCCCGGCAACGGACCGCGACTGCCGCGGCAGCGCGATCGTGCCCAGGGCGCCCAGATCCACCGTGACGGTGGTGCCATCGGCAGCCGTCACCTTGCCACCGATGAAGTTCATCTTGGGCGAACCGATGAAGCCGGCAACGAAGAGATTGTCGGGACGGTGATAGAGATCGAGGGGGGAACCGACCTGGGAAATGGTGCCGGCATCGAGCACCACGATCTTGTCGGCCATGGTCATGGCCTCGACCTGGTCATGGGTGACGTAGATCATGGTGGAGCCCAGGCGCTTGTGCAGCTCCATGAGCTCGATGCGCATTTCCGAGCGCAAGGCGGCGTCGAGATTGGACAGCGGCTCGTCGAAGAGGAAAATCTTGGGCTGGCGCACGATGGCGCGGCCGATGGCGACGCGCTGACGCTGGCCGCCGGAGAGCTGGCCGGGGCGGTGCTGCAGGCGGGACTCAAGCTGGAGCACCTTGGCGGCAGCGCCGACGCGCTCGTCGACCTGGGCCTGGGGCAGCCGCTCGACGCGCAGCGGGAAGGCAATGTTTTCGTAGACGCTCATATGGGGATAGAGCGCGTAGGACTGGAAGACCATGGCGATGCCGCGCTGGACGGGAGGCAGGTCGTTGACGACCCTGCCGCCGATCTCGATCTCGCCGCTGCTGACATCCTCGAGGCCGGCAATCATGCGGAGCAGGGTGGACTTGCCGCAGCCGGAGGGGCCGACAAAGACCACGAATTCACCCTCGGTCACCTCCAGGTCGATGCCCTTGATGATGCGGGCTTCGTTGAAGCTCTTTTCGAGGTGCTTGAGGCTGAGCTGAGACATGGCGGTTCTCTCCGGGCGGCGGGACCAATCCCGCGGGCGGGGTCAAGGGGCGCCGCCGCCCTGGTGCGGGCGGCGGCGAGGTCGGAGGACGACCTTACTTGTACTGCTCGAGTTCGCCGGCAGCCTTGGTGAGGGCTTCCTGCGGCTCGGCGGCGCCGGTCACGACGGACTGGACCATTTCGATCATCACGTTCTGCAGGCCGATATAGTCGGTCAGCAGCGGCTCGGGACCACCGAATTCGATACCGTCGAGGAAGGGCTTCCAGTACGGGGTTTCGGCAACCAGCTCATCGGAGTGGATCGGACGGAGCGGGGTCAGGCCCTGGGCCATTTCAGCATCCCACTGGCGTTCGCCATCGGTGATGAACTTGGCAAGGCTGGTGGCCTGCTCTTCAACGCCGGTGCCCTTGAAGATGGCCAGCGAGTCGGTGATCAGCAGCGTGCCGGGACCCTTGGCATCGGGGCCGAGCGGAAGCGGGGCGACACCCCAGTTCATGCCGGCTTCTTCAGCGCGCAGGGCAGCACCGACGCTGGCTTCGATCATGGCAACGCCACCGTCGAGCCAGATGGCGCGGACTTCGTTCTGCTCATAGGCGGTCGGGCCTTCTTCGGAATAGGGCACGATGTCCTTGAGAGCCGTGAGGGCGGCCAGAACCTGCGGGCTGTCCATGACGATATTGCCATCGGCATCGATGATCAGGCCGTCATTGGTGTAAACCCAATGGAGGAACTGGTGCATGGTGTTGTCGAAGGTCTTGGCGACAAGGCCATAGCCGGCCGCATCGGTGTTCTCGGTGATCTGCTTGGCGAAAGCGATCTTTTCTTCCCAGGTGGCGGGGGGAACTTCGGGGTCGAGGCCAGCGGCTTCGAACAGGTCCTTGTTCCAGAACAGCGCCTTGGTCGAGAAAGCCACCGGCACGCCCCACTGGGTGCCGTCGAAGGTGACGGTCTCGGGGACGAAGTTGTAATAGGACGCCTTTTCCTCGTCGGTCATCGGCACGGGAACGATCAGGTCGTTCTGGGCGAACTGCTTGAGGGTGCGCGAGCCGACATAGGCCAGCGAGACCGGCGTGCCGGCAGCGGCGAGCGTGGTCACCTTGTCCTGGCACTGGCCCCAGCCGACGACTTCGGGAGCGACCTTGAAGCCGGGATTGGCGGCTTCCCATTCGGCAAAGTATTCCGCATAGCCGGCGGTCAGCTCGTCACCGCAGTTGATGAAGGTGATTTCCTTGACGTCCTGGGCCAGGGCGGCCGGCGCTGCGCTGGCCAGGGCCAGCAGCGACACGGCAAAAAGTCCGGTAGTTTTTATCACGTTTAGTCTCCCTTGGTGTGCGACCCGATCGGGTGCGCTTCTCCGGGCTGGGGCTGGCTGGCCCCGTGCCCAAAATCCTACTGCTTGATTGCCCCGGCCGTGAGCCCGGCCACGAGGTAACGTTGCAGGAATACGATGACGACCATGACCGGCAGCACGCCCACGAAACTGGCGGCCATCAGCTCGTTCCAGATCACCTCCTGCTTGCCGAAGAAGGCGAAGAGCCCGATCGGCAGCGGCATGAATTCGGATTTGGAATTGAAGGTCAGGGCGAAGATGAACTGCTGCGCATAGGCGCCAATGAAGGTCATGATGGCGACCACGACAATGCCCGGCATGGCCAGCGGCAGGATGACCCGGCGCAGGGTATAGAGGCGGGATGCGCCATCGACCCAGGCGGCCTCGTCGAGTTCCTTGGGGATGCGGATCATATAGGTGCGCAGAAGCCAGATGGACGAGGGAATGAGGAAGGCGGCGCCGGGGACGATCATGGCCCAATAGGTGTTGAGCAGGCCCAGGCTCCGCATCAGGCGGAACAGCGGGATGAGCAGCACGGCGCCCGAGAACATGTTGACCGCGAGGAACCCGCCCAGCATGAGGCCGGCGCCATTGAACTGGAAGCGGGCGAAGGCATAGGCGGCGGGGACCACGACGATGACTACGACAATGGTCACGATCGAGGAGATGAAGAAGGAATTGAAGATATAGAGGCCCAGCAGGGGCACGCTGTCCCACATGCGGAAATAGGCGTCGAAGGAGCCATTGCTGGGCCAGAAGCTGTAGGGCGTCGAGAACAGCAGTGCGAGCGGCTTGAGCGAAACGAGGAAGCCTTCGATGAAGGGCGCCAGCACGAAGAACAGGAACACGGCCAGCCCGGCATAAAGGCCGAGCGCCTCGTACCAGCGATAGCGGTCGATCATCGGCTTGGTGCTGCGCAGCTTGAACTTGGGCCGGACGATGGCCGGGCTGTCAACGGCTGCCACTTCGGTGGTGCGGGCGACGTCGCTCATTTGGCTTCTCCCTGCGAAAGTTTGCGCACGGCGCGGAAGTAAACGATGCAGAAGATCGAGACGAAGATGCAGATGACCACGGCGCGGGCGGCGCCTTCGCCATATTTGCGGCTGCCCATGGCGGTCTTGTAGGTGTCGATGATCATCGTGGTGGTGGAGCCCGAGGGCCCGCCCTGGGTCAGGATCCAGATGATGTCGAAAGAATTGAAGGTGGCGATGAGCGAGAGCAGGCTCATGGTCAGCACCGCCGGGATCATCAGCGGCAGGGTGATGCGGCGGAAGCGGTAGAAGCGCCCTGCCCCGTCGGTCCAGGCGGCCTCGTGCAGGTCGCGCGGAATGGACTGCATGGCGGCCAGGAAATAGATGGTGACCATGGGCACGCCGATCCACACGTCGGTGACGATGGTGGCCCAGAAGGCGGTGTCGCCATAGGCCAGCCAGGCGACCGGGCGATCTATGACGCCAAAATTCTGCAACAGGCCGGAAATCATCCCGAACTGGCCGTTATACATCCAGCCCCACATGAAGATGCCGATGGCCATGGGCACGACCCAGGGCGGCATGATCAGGATGCGGAACAGCGTCTGGCCGGGAATGGCGGCATTGAGCAGCACGGCGCCGCACATGCCGATCACCATCTTCATGCCGACCGAGAGCATGGTCCAGATGAAGGTGCGGATGATCACCTCGGTGAAATTGCCGGCGGTAAAGATGCGCAGGTAGTTGGCCCAGCCGACGAAATCGTAGTCGGGGCGCAGTGAGGCATTGGTGAAGGAGAGGATGAAGGTGTCGACCAGCGGATAGGCGACGATGATCAGGATATAGATCAATGCCGGGGCCAGCAGGGCCAGGGCGAACATTACGGCGCTACGGCTGCTGGTCATGGGCCTATCCCTCAGTTCGCTCGCCCGAGGGCGGCGTCGAATTGCTGCCAGATCGGGGTCATGTCGATGACGGATCGGGTCCGCATGGCCTGATCCATGGTGAGGGCCAGAAGGCCCGCCTCGAGAGCGTCGGTCACCGATACGGGGAGCGGCACGCCTTCGAGCATATGCTTGAGAATATCCTCGGCCATCTGCTCGTCAGCGCCATAGTGCTGGCTGAGGCCGCTAGTCTTGTAGGTGGTGTCGACCAGGCGATCGGAGGTGCGGCTGTCGGTGACGCGCAGGAAATTGCGGATGAAGTCACCCTCGGCCATGCCCTTGGCGCCCATCACGGCAAAGCGGCGGAAATCGTCGGGGACATTGAGATTGGTGTGAAAGCTCAGCGCGGCGCCGTTTTCGTACTGCACCATCGCCGTCTGGAAATCGATGATGTCGCCGTCGCTGTCGAAGACCTTGTCGCTGCCCATCCAGCCGGCCGGCTTGCGATGGTAGACTTCCATGTCGTTGATGCCGAGATTTTGCGGCGCATTGGCCGGCACGAAGGTGCGTCGGCCGCCAAAGCTCGACACATATTGCGGCCGGCAGCCCATGACCCCGTTATAGAGATCGAGGTCGTGGCAGCACTTTTCCAGCATGAAGCTGCCCGAATAGCGCTCGTAGCGGCGCCAGTCGCGCATGAAGAAGGCGCCGTGATAGGGCGGGATATGCTCGGAGGCCTCGATGGAGGTGACGTCGCCGAGCAGGCCATCGGCCTGGGCCTGCCGCAGGTCAACATAGAGCGGGGCATAGCGCAGCACGAGGCCCACCATGACATTGTCGGAGCCATACTGGGCGATGAGCCGGGCCAGTTCCATGGTCTCGTCGACCGTGGTCACCACCGGCTTTTCGGTGAAGATCTTCTTGCCGCGTTCCAGACCAATGCGGATGTGCTCGAGATGGAGATGGTTGGGCGAGCCCACCATCAGCAGATCGAGCTCCTCGCTGTCGAGCATGGCCTCGAGCGAGCCGTAGGACTTGCCGACCGATACGCCGTGCTCGGTGGCATAGGGCAGGCCGGCGGGAGCGGGATCGACATAGCCGGCAATCGTGAAGTCGGGCCTGGCCAGGGAGAAGACCCGAGCCAGATATCCCAGACGATAACCAAGGCCGATAATGCCGACGCGCATGCTGTCCATACCCTGCTGAAGATCGCCAATCTCTTTCGGATTGGTCGGGAATTCTGTAAACGATTTTCAAGACTAGGATCGTTCCGAAAGCAATGTCAACACGAATCCGGCTCACATTCAATACCAATTTAAACCACCCGCCGACTTTGCCCAAAGCAGCGCCATTTTGCCGAATATCTGGGCGTTTGTATCGTGTTCGATGCCAGCTCGGGTGTGGACAAACTCTCCGGAAACGGGCAGCATGTTCAGATTGGTATTCATCTGGGCTCCACTGGTTGGTTTCATCCAGATGTCACCAATGAAAATATGAAACACAATTGGCGCAGGGCCGATAGCGGCGCCGCGCCGCCGCCCTGCGAACCGCGAGAGCCCTGATGAGCAGCACCAATCCCTTCCCCAACGATCCCGACCGCAGCGCCATCTGGACCATGCTGGTGGAGCGCGACATCGCCGCCTTCGTCGCCGCCGACTGGTCGATGGTCGACGGCGATTTCGTCAAGGAGGGGTTCCTGGGCATCAATGGCAAGAAGTCGGGCAATCCCGATGACTGGCGCATCAGCTTTCCCACGCTCGAGGCCTATCGTGACGACTGGATCCGCCAGGCGCAGGAAAGCCGGAAACTGGTCTATGCCGAAGACGTGCTGACCGGCATCCACCGCGCCACCAGCCTCACCGAGATCGAGATCAATGGCGACATCGCCATCGCACATAAGAAGTTCGACGGTTCGATCGCGCTGGCCGATGGCGGCAAGGACGTCCTCAACTGGCAGACGCTCTACTTCTGCCGCAAGGTCGATGGGGTGTGGAAGCTGACCGGCTTTGCAGGATATCTGCCCTATCCGATGGCGAAGTGAGTGGAGCTTATCCCCTCTCCCTCAGAGGGAGAGGGACGACCTGACGCGTTCAGCGGAAGGTCAGGGTCAGGGGTGCCGCGCCACCCCATGCTTTGAGCGTTCGGATAGCGCGGCACCCCTCATCCGCCCTTCGGGCACCTTCTCCCTCAAGGGGAGAAGGGAACGACTGAAGCAACCGAGACCAGACGAATGTCCATGTTCACTCCCCAGCGCCTGACCATGCTGATCTTCTTCCTGCAGCCGATTGCCTTCGGGTCGTGGCTGCCGCGCATTCCCGAGGTGCAGCAGGCCCTTGGGCTGGGGCCGGCCGGGCTGGCGCTGGCCTTGCTCGGCCTGCCCTGCGGGACCTTGCTGACCCTGCCCTTTGCCGGGCCGCTGGTGGGGCGGATCGGGCCGCGCACGGCGATCCTGGTCGGCATGGTGCTCTATTCCATCGCCACCAGCCTCCCGGCCCTGGCGCCCAGTCCGGCGCTGCTCTTCGTGGCGTTGATGCTGGCAGGGTCGTCGCTGTCCTTCGTCGAACTCGGCCTCAACGTGCAGGCGGACCTGGTGGAGAAAGCCACCGGCGCGACGATCATGACGACGTCGCATGGCTTCTGGTCGGTGGGCATCATGGTGGGGAGCCTCCTCGGCTCGGGGCTCGCGGCGCTGCAGCTTGACGCGCGCTGGGCCATTGCACTGGTTGCCGGTGCGGTGCTGCCGCTGGCCCTGCTGGTGGCCAATCGCCTGCCGGTGATTGCTGCCGAAGCGCCGCGCGGGCAAGAGCAGCGCTCGGTCTGGGCCCTGCCGAGCTGGGCGCTGCTGGGCATCTGCTTTTTCGTCTTCGGCATCACCATGACCGAGGGCGCCATGGCCGACTGGTCGGCGATCTTCCTGCGCGATGCGCTGGGGGCGGAAGGCGGCGTGGTGGGTCTTGGCTATGCCGTCTTTGCCTTCATGGTCGCGGCGGGCCGCTTTGGCGGCGACAGCCTCAAGCGGCGCTTCGGCGCCGTAACGACCGCGCGCATCTGCGGGAGCCTGGCGCTGGCCGGGGCGGCCCTGCTCTATATCGCCCCCAATACGGCGGTGGCGCTTGTGGGCTTCGGCATTATCGGGCTCGGGGTATCGGTGGGCTTTCCGCTGGCGGTGACCGCCGCTGCCAGCCTCACCGACCGCACGGCCTCGGCCAATGTCGCCATTCTCAGTTTCGTTGCCCTGCTGGGCTTTCTCGTGGGCCCGCCGGTCATCGGCTTTGTCGCCGAACATGCCGATATGCGGCTCGCCATTGCCTGCCTCGTGCCGGTGCTGCTGGTCAGCCTGATGCTGACCGGACGGCTGGCGACCGCAAAGCCACGCTGTTCCGCCAATCCTGAAGCCGAAATTCCCGGAGTGCTCTGATGCGCATCGCTGTTGCCGGGCTGCATACTGAATGCAGCACCTATAATCCCGTCCTCGCCCGCGAGGCCGATTTCCGCGTGCTGCGCGGGCCGAGCATGCTCAAGGATGCCTATTTTGATTTCCTGACGCATTTCCCGGCCGAGTTCATCACCGTGCTGCATGCCCGCGCCATTGCCGGCGGGCCAGTGGAGGGCGCGCTCTATGCGCGCTGGAAGGCGGAGATCCTCGATGGCATCCGCGCCGCCTTGCCGCTCGGTGGGGTTTACCTCGCCATGCACGGGGCCATGTTCGTCGAGGGCCTGTTCGATGCGGAAGGCGATTTCATCGCCGCGGTGCGCGACCTGGTCGGCCCGGACGTGCTGATCGCCGCCAGCTATGACCTGCATGGCAATGTCAGCCAGCAGATCATCGACAGCCTCGACATCTTTTCCACCTATCGCACGGCGCCCCATATCGACGTGCCGGATACGATGCGCCGCGCCGTGACCATGCTGGTGCGGGCGCTGACCACCGGGCAACGCCCGGTGGTGGCCTGGGCGCCGGTGCCGGTACTGCTGCCGGGCGAGCGGACCAGTACGCAGGACGAACCGGCGCGGACATTCTATACCCAGCTGAGCCGTGTCGAAGACCCGACCGGCATCTGGGATGCCTCGTTCCAGGTGGGCTATGTCTGGGCCGACGAGCCCCGTTCTACCGCCTGCGCCGTCATCACCGGCACCGACCGCGCGGCGATGACCGAGGCGGGGCGGCATCTGGCGCAGAACTACTGGGATATCCGCGAGGGCTTCGTCTTTGGCACAAAGACCGGCTCGATCGCGGACTGCGTCAACTGGGCGAGGACGGCCGGGAGCGGGCCGGCCGTGCTGGCGGAATCGGGGGACAATCCGACCGGCGGCGGCGTGGGTGACCGGGCCGAAGTGCTGGCAGAGCTGATGGCGCGCGACGCGCAGGGCGTGGTGTTTGCCGGCATTGCCGACAAGCCGGCGACGGACGCAGCATATGCGGCAGGCGTCGGCCAGTCGATCGATATCAGCATTGGCGCGACGCTCGATCCGTCGAGCAAGCCGGTGCAGGCCACGGCCGAAGTGGTGTTCCTACTCGAAACCGAAGATGCGCGGCTGCGCGAGGCCGTGGTGCGCATCGGCGGCATTGATCTGGTGCTGACGGCGCGGCGCCGGCCGTTCCACAATATCGCCGACTTCACCCGGCTCGGGCTCGATCCGCGCAAGGCGAAGATCGTCGTGGTCAAGTCGGGCTATCTGTCGCCCGACCTGGGTCCCATCGCCAATCCAAGCCTGATGGCGCTGTCGCCGGGCGTGGTCGACCAGTTCGTCGAGCGGCTCGAGCGCAGGCACAAGTCGATCCCGCAATTTCCGTTCGACAAGGACTTCGCCTTCACGCCCGAAGTGCGCTGGAGCAAGCGGGCGGGGTAGTTCGCCTCGGATCATCCGAGCCGAGCTTCTGCGGCCCGCCACTTGGGCATATCCCTCGAGGCCTTCTCGCCTAAAATCGCTCCACCGGAGGGATTTTGCCTCCGGCCGGTTCGAAGTAACCAAACGCAGCCCTCTGCGTTCGGCAATGAACCAAGCATCGGAGAGCAGAATGGAATTTGCAGGCAAGGTGGCGCTGGTGACTGGCGCGGGATCGGGCATTGGCAAGGCGACGGCATTGCGACTGGCGGCGGGCGGCGCAAGCATCGTGGCGATCAGCCGGACGCTCAAGGAGGTCGAGCAGACACGCGACGAGATCATCGCCGCAGGCGGCAAGGCGCTGGCGCTGGATGCCGATGTGGCCGACGAGGCGGAAATGCGCCACGTCATCGAGCAGACCATGGCCGATTATGGCCGGCTCGATATCGTCGTCGCCAATGCCGGCATCAACGGCATGTGGGCGCCGATCGACGAATTGACCCCCGATGAATGGGACACGACCATGCAGGTCAACCTGCGTGGCACCTATATGACGCTCCATCTCAGCGTGCCGCATCTGCGCAAGGCGGGCGGCGCGATCATCATCGTCTCCTCGATCAATGGCAACCGCACCTTCACCACGGCCGGCGCCACCGCCTATTCGGCGACCAAGGCGGCGCAGGTGGCCATGGCGCAGCAATTGGCGCTGGAACTGGGCAAGCATGGCATCAGGGTCAATGCGGTCTGCCCCGGCGCCATCGACACCGAGATTTCGGACAATACCAAGAAGCGCAATGTGGACTCCGTGCGCGTACCGGTCCAATGGCCGGAGGGCGACATTCCGATCACCGGCGGCAAGCCGGGCAGCAGCGCGGACGTTGCCGACGTCATCGCCTTCCTCGCCTCCGATGCCGCCCGGCATGTGACGGGCGTGCCCATCTATATCGATGGCGGGCAGTCGCTGCTGCGCTAGCCGGTGATCTCCAGCACGACCCGGAAGGCGACGGTACCCTCCCACCACATGGGGAAATTGGTGCCCCATTTGTTGTTGTAGAGGTTGAAGCGCAGGCCGGCGCGGTAGTCGGGAATGGCGGGCTGGAACGGGATGAAGGGCGCTGCGGCCGGCGCCACGAGCGCCGCGTCGAGCGGAGTCGCGGTGAGCTGGCTGTCGCCCAGCTTTGCGCGCACGGCCGCGACGGCCTGCAGCTGGCCGCCCCCGCGCCGGACGATGTTGTCGCCATCATGCCAGAGGCCCAGCTTGTGCAATTGCCAGGCCTCGGCGCCGGCCGGGGTGAGGGTCAGGAAGCCGGCCTCGGGCATGCGGTTGGCGGGCTTGTCGCGCAGCACCAGGGTGAGCTGGACGCGCTGTGCATCAAGTCCGGTTATGGCCAGTTCCGCCCGCGCGGGGGCGCCGAGCTGGTCGCGGGCGATGGTTGGCAGTGCGCCGATGGCGATGCGGCCGGCGGGGTCGATGCCGAGATGGCTTGGGGTGAAGGCCTCGGTCCGGGCGGTGCGGGCCTGGGCCAGTCCCGGCTTGTCGTGGTCGAGAATCGCCCATTCGTCGCGGTGCTGCAGGTAGCTGTCGAGATGGCGCTGCAGTTCGGTCCAGTCATAGCTCTCATGCCGGTAGCCGAGCAGCGACCCGGTGGCGCCGTCAATGGTCTGGCCGCCGGGCGCGGTGAGGCGGACGATGTCGCCGCTGGCGGCGTCGAGTTCGGCGGTCCAGCCATTGTCGCGCAGGGTCGTGCCGGGCATGGGCGCGGCCGGGGCGGCCGGGGTGAGTTCGGCCAGCGCGGCGTCCGCCGCCTGGCGGTCGGCGGGGGCCAGGGCTTCGAGCGCGGTCGAGATATAGAACCGCTGTTCGGCCCAGGACTGTTCGGCATAGGCAAAGCGATAGTCGCTGCGGCGGGCGGCCTCGAAATCGGGGCGGTCCCAGGCGGTCTCGTCGCGCAGATAGGTCTTGATGTCGACGCCCCAGGTGTGTTCGGCCACCATGGTGAGGCCGCGCCCGAAGGCCTGGCGCTCCGGCGTCAGCCTATCCAAGCCGTCATAGAGCCGCTGCAGGGCGCGGAAACGGGCCAGCTTGAGCGGGTCGCTGGCAGTGCCGTGGATCCAGCTGTCGCCGATCTCCTGGCTCACCACCGGAAACTGCGCACGGCGCGCCCACATTTCGGCGCCGAAGGCATCGAGGGTCGAGGCGACGATGTCGGCCCTGGGCTGGGCATGGCGCAGCGCCCGCAAGGCTTCGACGGTCTGGCCGACGCTCTGGGGGCCGATATTGTCGTTGGTATGGGCAAAGCTCAGGCCCAGGTCGGGGCCGGCGGGAAAGTCGGTCGCACCATAGGAGGCCTGGTACATGACGACGAGTTCGGAGCCGTCCGGCGCCTGCCAGCGGAAGATGGGCGGCACATCGGGGACCGGGCTGGCGGTATTGACGCCCAGATGCAGGAAGCGGATGCCGGCCTCGGCCATGAGCGGCACCATGCCCAGGGTGTGGCCGGGCACGTCCGTCATCTTGGCGGCGATGGTGGTCTTGCCGAAGCGCCGGTCGAGCTCCTGCGCATAGCTCAGGCCGGCGCGGAATAATGCAGGCGACAGCAGCTCGGTATGGGTGGTGAAGGGCAGCGCGTGCCAGGCGATCAACCCGCGTTCGATGGCCCGCTCCAGCCGCGAGACGCGCGCGGCATCCTGGCTGTTGAGATGGTCCCAGATCAGCCAGGCGCCGGTGGTCCAGATGAAGGCGGGACGGTCCGGGTTCTCGGCAAAGAAATGCTCGCCCGTGGCGATGGCCTGGGGGATGAACTGGTCATGATATTGCCGGCGCACCCGCGCCGCATGGTCGGTGAAGCCGATGTCGAGATGTGTCTTGAAGACCAGGTGAATGCGCTTGTCGGTCATGGAAGGTCCGGTCAGCCCACCGTGCCGCGCACGACGAGCCTGGTTTGCAGGGTTTCCTGCAGCGCGGGCGCAGCGGGATTGTTGAGCCGCCGCAGGATCAGCCGGACCAGGGCGCGCACGCGCTCCTCGAGGTCGAACTTGACGGTGGTGAGGTTGTAGCTTTTCCAGTGCGACTGGGCGATGTCGTCGAAGCCGACGACCTTGACGTCCTCGGGGACGCGCAGGCCCAACTCGTGCCGCAGCGCGTCGAGCACGCCGAAGGCGCCGACGTCGTTGGCGGCAAAGATGGCATCCGCCCCCTGCCCGATGCGGAACAGGTCCAGCGTGGCGGCATAGGCCATGTCATAGCTGTAGTCGCTGGGGGCGATGACCGGCGGCGGCAGGCCGCGCTCGGCCATTACCGTGCGCAGCATCTGCTCGCGGGCGGTATTGGCGCGTGACTTGCCCAGGCCCGAAACATAGGCGATGCGCTGCGCGCCATAGCCCTGCAACAGCGCCACCGCCTGCTCGATGCCGGCGCGCTGCAGCACGTTGAGCCGGTCATGCAGCGGCCCGGCTTCCGCGTCGTCGGTTTCCCCGGGATAGGGATAGTGCACATAGATCGGCACGGCCCGATCGAGAAAGCGCGCCAGCGTCGTCGGCTTGACGTTCTCGACGAAGGCGATCACCGAATCCGGATTGAAGCCGCGCATATAGGCGAGCAGCTTTTCGTCCATGCTGTAGTCGGTGCGCGTCTTGAACAGCAGGGTGGCGAAACCCTCGTTCTGCAAGGCCGTGGTCAGGGCGTCGATTTCCTGGCTTTCCCAGTGGCTGCAGACATCGGGCACGATGACACCCACGAGGTGCGATCGACCGCTGACCAAAGCGCGGGCAGCGCGGTCGGGGGTGTAATTCAGCTCCTGGGCGATGCGCAGGATGAGGTCGCGCTTTTCGGGCTTGAGCGAGGTGTGGGGGTTGAAGGCGCGCGATACCGCCACGCGCGAGACATTGGCGCGCCGGGCCACCATCTCCGCGGTGGCGCGTCCGCGGGTCATGCCGCTGTCATCGCTCAACTGCCCCTCCCGTCACCGCTGCGTGTGAAATCGTGTTCAAATCTCTGACCCCGAGCCAGCAAACTGTCAAGCCGCCGCTTTGGCCAAACTGTCCACCAAATCCGCCGATTTGTCATAGAAACGTTGCAGAAGGCTGGCAAAGCTGGCGCGCATTTTCAGTGCAGACCGTCCGTCGCGAATTCTCCGCATTGACGGAAAGTGAAAACGTGTTCATTCTTTGATGGCTACTCCCCGCCCGGGGAGGCCAAAGCCGGCTACCGGAGAATTCGGAGCCATACCATGGGAGGAATTTTGCGATGAGCAATCGTCTGCGCAGCCTTGCGCTCAGCCTGATCGGCGCCACGGCCTTTGTCGGCCCCGCTTTCGCCGTCGACCTGGACATTACCTGCCGCTGCGTCATCGGCGGGGTCAATAGCGGCACGGCCGAGTGGATCGAGAACAGCGTCATCCCGGCTTTCGAAGCCGCCAATCCCGACATCAACGTCAATCTCAACCAGTTCGGCGGCGAAGACGCCCAGCTCACCCAGCAGCTGGCGCTCGACTTCTCCACTGGCGCCGGTCCCGACGTCACCGCCTTTGACGGCTTCCTGATCCCCAGCTTCGTGGAAGGCGGGCTGCTCAAGCCGCTCGACGAAGTTGCCGGCCCCGAAGTCAATGACTGGTCCGGCTGGGCCGCGCTGTCGGATGGCTCCAAGGCCCTGATGCAGTATCAGGACAAGTATTATGGCATCCCGCTGGGCACCGACGTGCGCATGATCCATACGCGCAAGGATATCCTGGCCGAAGCCGGCATCGACGCCGACACCTGGCAGCCCACCTCGTGGGAAGAGATTCTCGATGCCGCCCGCGCCATCAAGAAGATCAAGCCGGACAGCTTCCCGATCCAGCTCAATGCCGGCGTCGCCATGGGCGAAGCCACCACCATGCAAGGCTATTGGCTGGCGCTGCTGGGCACGGGCGAGACCGTCATGGACGAGAACGGCAAGTATATCGTCTCGAGCCAGGGCATTCTCGACACGCTCAACCTCTACAAGACCATCTATGTCGACGAGCAGCTTGGCGACCAGCGCGCGCAGCTGCTGGCCGATGGCCGCAACCGCTCCTTCGCCAATTTCCGCGATGGCGTGACGGCCCTGCTGTTCGAGGGTGACTATTTCTATCGTTCGGTGACGCCGGAAGGCTCCGAATTCGCCGTGGCCAACCGCGACGAAGTCATGGGCTGGGCCAAGGTGCCGGCCAAGCAGCCCGGCGCCGGCATTCGCGGCCAGGATTTCGTCACCATTTCGGGCGGCACGGGCTTCGTGCTCAATCCGGCGACCGATGCACCCAAGGAAGCCTGGGCCCTGCTCTCGTTCATGAACGAGCCCGAGATGCAGAATGCCTTCCAGGCGATCCAGCCGCGCATCACCGCCCGCACGGATATCGAAATCCCCAACAGCCCGTTCCTGACCGAAACCAGCCAGACCCTTCTGCCGCTGACCACCGCCCGTCCCAATGACGAGAATTACAATGTCGTCTCGGCGGAAATCCAGCGCATGACGGAAGCCGTGGTTTCGGGCGAGCTGTCGCCGGAAGAGGCCATGGCCCAGTACAAGGCCTCGGTCATCGGCATTGTCGGCGAAGAGAACACCGTCAGCCTGCTGTAACGTCCCAGTCCTGCGCCGGCGCCCCCGGGTGCCGGCGCATCCTTTCACCACCGGCCGGGCAGAAGGCCCCTCCGACTCTCTCCCCGAGGGAGCGGTGGGAGTGCTGGCCTCGACCGTCCTTCACCTCTCCCTCTGGGGGAGAGGTCGGCGCGCAGCGCCGGGTGAGGGGGCCTTGCCGCAAGGGGGGCAGATTGCGCTCATTGAGGGTTAGAAGAACACCATGACGACCGAGCCCATCATCGAGACCAAACCCAAGCGCAGGGTCAAGAATTTTGCCCTCCTGTCCAACCGGGCGGGCGCAATGTTTCTGACGCCGGCGGGCCTGTTGGTCTCGGTCTTCGTCATCGTGCCCTTCTTCTGGGTCATTTTCGTTTCCTTCACCAACCGGACGCTGCTGGGCAGTACGGCGCTCAATCCCGAATTTGTCGGGCTGGCCAATTATTTCGCGCTGTTCGATGGCTCCAATTTCTTCCAGCGCGGGCAGTTCGGCTTCTCGCTGATCCTGACCACGCAATTCGTGCTGGCTTCGGCCCTGCTCGGCCAGGCCCTGCTGGGGCTGTTGCTGGCCTGGCTGATCCAGACCGTGCCGCCCGCCGTCAAGCGGCTGACCGAGACCTTTGTCATCGCCGCCTGGATCCTGCCCGAAGTGGTGATCGGCTTTGCCTGGTTCGCCTTTCTCGATCGCGACCAGGGAACGCTCAATGCCCTGCTCGGCACAGTGGGCCTGCCGCCAGGCGATTTCCTGCTGCAGCAACCGTTCTGGGTCATCGTGGTGTTCAACACCTGGCGCGGCGCGGCCTTCTCGATGATGCTGTTCAGTTCGGCCTTTTCGTCGATCCCGCCCAGCTATTTCCAGGCCGCCGACGTGGCCGGCGCCTCGTCATGGCAGAAGTTCAAGGATATCGGCCTGCCGCTGATCCGCGGGCATATCGTCACCGACCTCATCCTGATCACCATGTGGACGTTCAACACCTTCACGCCCTTCCTGCTCACCAATGGCGGGCCGAGCTACCGCACGGAACTGGTGTCGATCTACAATTACCGCGTCGCCTTCAACGACTTCCAGTTCGGCAAGGGTGCGGCCGTGGGCGTCATCATGATGCTGATCAACCTCGCCTTTGCGCTGATCTATCTCAGCATCGGCCGCAAGAAAAAGGTGCGATGACCATGAAGCTCACCCTGCCCGCCTTCATCGGCCGCATCGCCTTCTCGGCCCTGGCCGCGCTGATCGGCGCCGCCTTCGCCCTGCCGCTGCTGTGGTTCCTGTTCGCCCCGTTCAATGCGCGGGCAGAGCTGGGGCTGGCCATTCCCGACCCGTGGACGCTGTCCAATTTCGTCACCGTCTTCGGCAACAGCTTTGCCGTGCAGGCGCTGTGGAACAGCCTCATCCAGTCGGTGGGCGGGGTGATCCTGGTCGGTGCCGCGGCAACGCTGGCGGCCTATGCGCTGTCGCGCTCGTCGCTGCCGGGCAAGGGCGCTGTCACCTATATCCTGCTGCTGTTTTCCTCGGTCGTGTCGGGGTCGGCGGCCATGGTGCCGATCTTTCTCATCGTCTCCGCCGCCGGGCTGATCGACACCCATCTTGCGGTCATCCTGACCTTTGCCGGCGGGCTGCTGCCCACCGCCATGTTCATCCTGCGCGACTTCATCGATTCCATCCCCAAATCCTACGAGGAAAGCGCCATGGTCGCCGGCGCCTCGCCCGTCCAGGCCTTCTTCGACGTGGCCCTGCCGGTGATCCGGCCCGGCATCGTCGTCGTGGTGGTCTGGGGTTTCGTCAACATCTGGGGGAGCTTTCTCATCCCCTTCATCCTCTTGCGCAGCGACGACCAGATGCCGGCATCGGTGGCCATCTACTCCTTCTATTCGGAGGCGGGCACGCCCATCGTGACCCTCTTGGCCGCCTATTCGCTCATCTACTCGCTTCCCGTCATCGCCCTTTATCTCTTCGTCAGCTGGAAGTTCGGCTTCCGGTTCTTTGGCGGCATCAAGGCCTAATCCAGTCATGGCATCAGTCGAATTCAGCAACGTCACCAAGATCTTCGGCAACTTCAACGCCGTGTCGGATGTGAGTTTTTCCATTGGCGATGGCGAGTTCGTCTGCCTGCTCGGCCCCTCGGGCTGCGGCAAGACCACGAGCCTGCGCATGATAGCGGGGCTCGAAACGCCGACCTCGGGCAAGGTGCTGATCGGTGGCGAGGACGTGACCCACTACCATCCCAAGGATCGCCAGATTTCCATGGTGTTCCAGGATTATGCGCTCTATCCGCATATGAACCTGGCCGACAATATTGCCTATCCGCTCAAGGTGCGCGGCAAGTCGGTGACCGAGCGGCACGGCCGCGCCAAGGAAGTCGCCGACGTGCTCAAGATCGGCCATCTCCTCGACCGCCTGCCCAGCCAGATTTCGGGCGGACAGCAGCAGCGCACCTCGCTGGCGCGGGCCCTGGTCTATCCGAGCCAGGTCTATCTCTTCGACGAGCCGCTCTCCAATCTCGACGCCAAGCTGCGGCTCGAAGCGCGCGGCTTTCTCAACCACCTGCAGCGCGACATGGGCATGACGGCCGTCTATGTGACCCATGACCAGGCGGAGGCCATGGCGCTGGCCACCCGCATCGCGGTGATGGACCAGGGCAAGATCGTGCAATATGCCTCGCCCATAGAAATCTATCGCCGGCCGGCCACCACCTTCGTCGCCAGTTTCGTCGGCAACCCGCCGATGAACCTGGTGCCGGTCGAGGCCGTGCAGGGCGATGGGCAGCTGCGCCCGTCCGCCGATGGGCTGGTGCTGGGGGGCCTTGCCATGTCGTCGGGCATCGGCACGGCGCTGGGCGCCGGCAAGTCACTGACGCTGGGCATACGGCCCGAGCATCTGGCGATTGCCGAGCCGGGCGCCGCCAACACCATTTCGGGCAAGCTCTTCGCCAATGAGAATATGGGCCCTGAAAGCCTCGTCACCATCGAGCGCCCCGACGGTTCGCGCGTCACCGCCCGCATCTTCACCGATGACCATATCGCGCTGGACCAGGCGGTGACGCTGAGCTTTTCGAGCGAGCATGTGCATCTGTTCGACGGCGCGGGGAACCGCATTCCGGCCGATGGGGAAACGCCCCTTTCGTCCCTCTCCCCTTGAGGGAGAGGGTGGATCGCGCGAAGCGCGAGACGGGTGAGGGGTGCCGGCCTCACAGACAGCACTCGGATGGGAAGGCACCCCTCATCCGCCCCTGCGGGGCACCTTCTCCCTCAAGGGGAGAAGGAAGAAAGGGCAAATCCACCAATGACCACCATAACCGCCCGCATCACCCGCGCCGACCAGGCCGCCAATCCCTATTTCTACGTGCCTTTCGACGTGCCCGAAGGCACGACGCGGATCGATGTCACCCTCGCCTACCCAAAGGCCGAGGACTGCGTCATTGACCTGGGCGCCTTTGATCCGCGCGACACGGGTTATCCGACCCGTGAGGGCTTTCGCGGCTGGAGCGGGGGGGCGCGCGACCGCTTCTTCATCGCCACCGACGATGCGACACCCGGCTATGTGCATGGCGTGATCCAGCCGGGACGCTGGACGGTGATCCTGGGGCTCTACAGGGTTCCCGAAGCGGGCACCGATGTCAGCGTCACCATCGCGCTCGATACGGCGCCGCGCGCACTGGAGCCGCAGCCGGAACGGCGCTTACCGGTGCGCCGGCAGGCAGGCTGGTATCGCGGCGACCTGCACTGCCACACCTTTCATTCCGACGCCAAGGGCTCGCCCGAATTGCTGCATGCGGCGGCACGGCAGGCCGGCCTCGATTTCCTCGCCATTGCCGACCACAACACCACCACGCAGCGCCGCTATTTCCACCCCCAGTCTTCGCCCGAACTGGTCTTCGTGCGCGCCATGGAGGTGACCACGGCCGAGGGGCACGCCAACGTCTATGGCGTGGATGACTGGATCGATTTCCGCATGACACGCCGGGCCGATGCCCACACGCTGGCGCGACTGGTGCATGAGAGGGGCGGGCTGCTCTCGATCAACCACGACAAGCCGCCGATTGCCTGGGAATATGAACTGCCCGAGGCGGATTGCCAGGAAGTCTGGCAGAGCACCTGGATGGCCTGGAACTGGATCGCGCTGGAGCGCTGGCAGCAGCGCCTCGTGTCGGGGCTGCGCCTGTCGGCCATTGGCGGCTCGGATTATCACCAGCCGGCGCAGCTGATGCCGGAGGGGCCGCTGGTGCTGGCGCGGCCGACCACAGTCTTGTGGCTGCCCGAACTCTCGGAAGACGCGATCCTTGCCGCCATGAAGGCCGGCCAGGGCTATGTCACCGAAAGCCCCACCGGCCCGGCGCTGGTGATGACAGTGGATGGCCAGCCCATGGGCTCGAGTGTCGCGGCACCGCGCCTGGCGCGCGTCGAGATCAGGGGCGCCAAGGGCGACCGGCTGGTCTGGATCGATGCCAGCGGCAATATCGGCACGGCGCTGATCGCGGCCGACGAATGGTCGCATGACTTCGCGCTTGGCCATGCCAAGGGCTTTATCCGCGCCGAAATCGTGGCCGAGGCCAGCCGTGAGCGGCTGGGAGCCGAATTCCTCGCCTTGATCGAAGGACGCGAGCTGCCCTGGCAGTTGCGGGGCGTCAACCTGGCCGACCAGGCGATCCGTCGCGCCCTCGGCAATCCCGTCTATATCGAGGGCTGAGCCATGCTGATCGCCAATGCGCCCTGCTCCTGGGGTGTCGCCTATCCCACCGGCAATGCCGTCACCTGGCAGCGCTATCTCGATGAAGTGGCCGAGGCCGGCTATCGCGGCACCGAGCTCGGTCCTTTCGGCTTCCTGCCCAAGGATCCGGCCGTGCTGCAGGATGAGCTGGCCAGGCGCGACCTGGTGATGATCGGGGCCACCCATGTCCACACCCTGGGCGACGCGACCTCCGGCCCCGTCCTGATGCAGACGCTGGGCGAGCTGGCGCCCCTGCTGGTATCGCTCGGCGCGCGGCACCTCGTAATCATGGATGAGAGCAATTTCTATCCCAGGGGCCAGGAAGGCGTGCTCGACGCCGCGGGCTGGGCCGGGCTGACGCGCATGGTGCGCGACGTCCAGGCTTTGGTCGAGGGCGAGCATGGGCTCAAGCTCAGCTTTCATCCCCATATCGGCACCGCCGTCGAGCGCGAAAGCCAGATCGACCGATTGCTGGACGAGACGGACATCGATCTCTGCTTCGACACCGGCCACCATGCCTTCTGGGACCAGGACCCGCTGGCCTATATGAAACGCGTCTTTCCCCGCATCGCCTATATGCATCTCAAGAATGTCGATGGCGCGGTGCGCCAGCGCGTGCTCGACGGGCAGCTTTCGATCGCGGAGTCCTATGGCGCGGGCGTCATGTGCCCCCTGCCCGATGGCGTGGTCGATATCAGGGCGGTCATGCAGCTGCTCGCCGATCGCGGCTTTAGCGGCCCGATCGTGGTCGAGCAGGACGTGGCGAAAAATGCCGCCGAAACGCCGCTGCAGCTGGCAGCCCGGAACCTCGCCTATATGCAGGTTATCGCCGGCTGATCCTGTTCATTCACCGGTCAGGGTCGCGGCGAAAACGTGGCGGCGAGGCCATCCAGGGACCAAGGTCTGATGGCGTCAGCGACCAACGTCCTCGGCAAACTGATGCATTGGTCTGAATAATGGCGGGACCTATGTGAATAGTGAGAGGAGGCCTTTCCAGTCTAGAAATAGTATTCATGATCTGGAATGACAGGATAGACCGATGAAACGCCCCTTTGTGGTCAGCACCGAGAATCCTGTCGAACAGCAGCCTGACGCCTCCGGCGCGGGCAGCCTCATGACCGAAAAATTCGGTCCACCCGCCCATATCCGCCGCTTTTCGCGCGGCGACACGATCTGGGAGCCGGGCCTGGCGGCTATTGTCGGCTATATTGTCAAGGGGACAGTAAAGCTCGTCACCTGCCTGCCAGACGGACGCACCAACATTGTCAGCATTATCGAAGCACCCGGCTTTATTGGTCGCATCTTCGGCGTAACCACCGAGTTTACAATCGAAGCCGCCACCGACGTCGTCGTCGCCTGCTTCGATCCTGCCACCTTCGAGGCCCGCCTCGCCGAAAGCCAGGAGCTGGAACACTTCATCCACATGCAAAACCTCTATCAACTCGACGAGGCGCATGAACGCATCATCGTCCTGGCCTGCCAGAGCATTGCCGAGCGCATGGCCACCTTCATGGCGCTGCGCCTCGTGACAGAGGAAGTGCGAGGGGGCGGAATGCGCGACGATGTGGTGCGTGTGCTGCTCAACCGGCGCGACTTCGCGGCCTATCTGGGGACGACAGTCGAGACCGTCAGCCGGACTATCCAGGCGCTGGTCCGGCGCGGGACGATCAGCATCATCGACAATGCCACATTCCGGGTCTTGCGGCGCAGCGACCTGTTCCGGGTCGCCCGGCAGGACGAACATGACCTGGTTGAAATGGTCCGCAGCCGCGGCCCCCATGCGCGCGAGCTTGTCGCCTATTCGCAGCCGGCCGTGCGGTCGGCGCCTCGCCGCGCTTCGCATGCCTTGCAGGTCGCGGCCGAGTAAAGCCCGGCCCCTGCAGCATGCATCTTCAAGTTTTCTGGTGCCAAGACCAAGCATGGGCACGGGTTGCAGCCCGCGACGCGTGCCCTCTTGTCGGAGCGGGCCTAACGCCGCGCTGCGGTCTCGCTATCCTGGTTCTGGCGGGCGGCGATGACGACTTCCACCCGGTTGCGCGCCTTGAGCTTGGCCATCAGCCCCGTCATGTAGTGCTTGACCGTCTTCTCGCTGATGCGCAATTCGGCAGCGATCTCGCGATTGGTGCGGGCCTGCATGAGATGGCCGACAATCTGCTGCTCGCGGACGTTGAGCTTGATCGCCTCGTTCAGGGCCTGCTTCCGGGCCCGGTCGCGCAGGCCATTCATCACCTGGCTGGCATATTCCCGGGTCACGAACATCTGGCCGGACATGACCATGTCGATCGCTTCGAACAGTTCCGAAGACGGACTGCCCTTGAGCACAAACCCGGTGGCGCCGGCATCGAGCGCCTTCAATGCAGAGTCGATACTGCAATAGGCGGTGAATACGACAACCTTGGTTTGCGGCGCGGTGGCCACGATCTGGGCAATGGTGCGAAACACGTCGCCCGGCATGCTCAGATCCATGACGATCACGTCGGGCGCGAGGGTCTTGACCAGCTCCATGCTGGCGTCGGCACAGTCGGCCTGACCGATGATCTTGTGACGGGCGCTGCTCGAGAACAGCGAGATCATGCCCGCGAGCAAGACAGGATGGTCGTCGGCCACTGCTAGGGTAATTAAGCTATTCTGGTTCATCAGCAAAATCGCCTTGGCGCCTGCCTGATTTCAATTCCCCGACTATACTTGGTAATTAACGAACGGTAAATTCCATTGTCAGGAAAATGAGGGTTGTGATTAACGCGCGGATGGAACAACGACGAATGGATATACAATAAAACATGACAGCACTGCTTACGCTTCCGGCCTATCCCGTCTATGTGGATTGAGCCCCCGCTCCCAGCCGGCATTCCCCAGGTGACTACCAAGGCAGTCTCCAAGTCCACCAGTGTGCGCCGGTGCAGGCCTATGCGTCAGGTCGAAAGGTCCGACGACCTGTGGGGATTAAAGTCGACGGCATTTCCAGACCTTCGGACGCCGAAAAACTGGACTTTCGACCAGTCTCTGCAGCCAGAACCGGAGAACAGCCCATTCCATTGGCCCGCCTGAGTATTTTCAGCCCCAGTTCTCCCCTGCGAGACGCAAATGGTGCGTTGCCCTTGGTCTGTTCGAATGATTAGCTGGCTGTACATAGGGAGGGCGCCAGAAAGCCTCCGCGGGCCGTGCGCTGGGACATCGGGATGATCGACTTGCTCGGTCGTCGGAAAGAATGGGAGCAGCGCTGGGACGGGCTTGGCCTGTCCCAGAAGTTTGTGGCCGCCGGCGCGGCCTTCACCGTCGCGGCGATGCTGCTGTGCGGCCTCATTACTACGACAGTGATGACCGATAACATCGTGCAGCGCCGTGGCGCGGCGATCGCTATCGGCACCAGCTATATCATTTCATCAGCCGTGCCAGACCTGGACCAGGGTGCACTGGATGATACGGCGCGCGAGCGGCTCGACGCGCTGATGGCCGATGAGGTCTTCGCCACCCAGTTCCCCTATCTGGACCTGTGGCTGCCCGATGGGACCATCATCTATTCCAACAGCCCCGGCGCTACGGGCCGCCAGATGGCCCTGCCCGCGCCGGTGAGCAAGGCCATGGCGGGTGACGTCGTGGTGGAATTCTCCGACATCGATTCACCCGACCATCTGCAGCGCGGCTTCGCAGACGACTTCGTCGAAGTCTATTTCCCGATCCGTGACAAGGAGACGGGCGAGGTTGCGGCCGTGGCCGAGCTGCGCGAAATTACCCGCCCGCTGGAAGAGGCATTGTGGACCCTGACCATTGCGACCTGGGCGACCGTGGCGGTCGTGTCCATTGTCGTAATGCTGGGCCTGTTCGGCATCGTTGCCGAGGGGAGCCGCACGATCGAGCGCCAGCAGCGCACCTTGTCCAAGCGCCTGAAACTGACGCATGCACGCTCTGCCCACCTGCGTCAGCTCAAGGAAGATGCGGTTCGCGCCTCGCGCAGCGTCACGGAACTGACCGATCTCCACCTGAGGACGGTTGGAACCGATCTTCATGACGGGCCGGCTCAGACGATCAGCTTTGCGATGCTGAAGCTGGAGCAGGTCCGTCGCGCGTCGAAGGCGGTGGAGCGCAGTTCGGCCGTCGCGGAAGTCGAGGATGCCCTGTCGGGTGCCCTCAGGGAAATTCGCGCCATTGCGATGGATTTCGTGCTGCCGGACATTGCCGATCTCAACCTGCTGCAAGTGATCGAGCACGCCGTGAGCCAGCATATGCGGCGCACGGGGCTCACCGTTTCCGTGGACACAAGGGTCGAACCGGTTCATGTTGAGCCCGAGGTCGCGATCTGCGTATTCCGCTTTATCCAGGAGGGCCTCAACAACGCCTTTCATCATGGCCTGCCCGAGGGGCAGACGGCAGTAGCCTCTTTGCAAGGGGGGGTGCTCAAGCTATCGATCAGCAACTATTACATTCCAGGCGAGCGCTCGACACACGCGAACCACCAGGGCCTCGGGCTCTACGGATTGCGGGCACGCGTGCAGAGCGTCGGCGGCAGCTTCACATTCGTGCAAGAAAACGGCCAGACACGACTGGAAATGTGGCTGCGCGGCGTCACCGCTGGTGGCCGAGATGACTACTGAACCGATCAGGGTTGTCGTCGTCGACGACCATCCCATGTTCCGTGCAGGGTTGATTCAGGCGATCACCACGGAAGGTGAGTTCACCGTTGTTGGCGAGGGGAGCAGTGCGGCCGAGGCCGTGGAGCTGGTGCGCAGCCTCCGGCCCAATGTGTTGCTGCTCGATTCCCGGATGTCTGACAGCGGCATCGAGCGGATCGGGGAAATCCTGGCCGTCTACCCCGAGCTCAGGATTGTCATGGTCACAGCCTCCGGCGACGAAGGCGACGTCGCCAGGGCGCTTGACGCCGGGGTATCGGGATATGTGCTCAAGGGCACGACGGCCACAGAGATGTGCAAGATCCTGCGGTCCATCGTGGCGGGGGAGAACTATATCGCGCCCGACCTGATGAAGGGGCTCTGGGGCGCACTCAAGACCAGGACCCGGCAGGCCGAAGACGACGCCAAACTCTCAAAGCGCGAGGCGGAAGTCCTGCAGCTGCTGGCGCGCGGGATGAACAACCGGGAAATCGGGTTGAAGCTGGACGTGACCGAGAAGACGGTGAAATTTCATCTCTCGAACGTCTTTGCCAAGCTGCATGTGCGCAACCGGGTCGAGGCCAGCATCATTGCCCGCCGGATCTGGCCGGAGCTGACCGGCAAGGACTAGGTCAGCAGGTTCCACATGGCGTAGCCGGTGATGAGAACCACCAGCCAAACGGCCAGTGCCAGCCCAAGGATAACCCAGCCGCGCGGCACCTGCCGGGGTGGCTCGGTTGTCAGGGGAAGGGCTTCCGTCGTCCTGGGCATTTCAGGGTCGCCGTCATGTTTGGTCATCTGGGTGCAGGCTAGATGGATCATCGGAGCGCTTCATCAGACCAAGGTCTGATGGTTATCCAGGCCAAGGCCGTGATGTGCGCTCCGAGCGTCAAGGGCCTCAACCTGCCTTGGCGGCGTTCTGACGCGCAGATTTCTGGGGTCTCGTGCGGGGCCGGACCAGCATCGCGATCGGCGGACGCGCATCGGCGGTTTCGGTATTGCTGGCCAGCTGGCGTTCGAGCTGGTGTGTGCGTTGCGCCAGCACTTCATACTGGGCGGCGATCAGGCTCTCGGCCAGCGTTGCCTTGCGCAGCTTCGCGGCCTGTTCCTGAATGACCCGAGCCCGGTTCGACGTAACGGCGCCTACCATCAGGCCGGCCAGCATCCAGCACAGGGCATCCGCCCAGACATAGCCAAAATAGGCCGCGTAGGACATGTCGATGGGACGGGCCGGCCAGCCATCGATATGGGACAGACCGATGGCCGCCAGCGCGGAAAGGATGCCGCCCAGTATCCCATACTGCGCGCTGAGCAGGACCACCGCGAACAGGAAGGGGTGGACCGGCCAGTCGGCAAAGGGGACGGCGCCGACATAGTCGAGCAGCGTCAGCCCGACCAGGAGCACGGCCCCCTCGGCAAGCGCCAGGCTATTGGACCGGCTGGGCAACAATTGCTGCGGGGAGGTCGGGCCGGAGAAGTGCCTGGAAACGAGAGAACTATCGTGATGCATGAAATCCTCGCATGAAAATGAGTGCCGCGATTATCCGGCAACAGCCGGATTGTTGACCACGAAGGTCAGTCGATTGAGCCCGCCCAGGGTGCGCCGCATGGCGGCATAGGCGAGCGTTCCGCTGACCATGGAGGCCACCACGTAGCCCATGCCCAGCAGGTCGGGATTGGTCAGCATGACGGCCGTCAACCCCGTATTGAGGGCGAAGAAGAGCACCTGCAGCCAGAGATAGGCCTTGCCGTACTGGACGAAGAGGATGACGCCGCAGCTGGCCTGGAACAGGAAGTGGAAGGCAGCTCCGACCAGGGCCAGACGCAGCACCGAAACGGCGTCGTAGGGCAGGCCCAGCAGGTTGGCGAGGAACGGCGCGGCAATGGCCAGGGCCGCGCTGATAGCCAGCTGCATCAGGAAAGCCGAGAATACCGCATCGACCGTGTCACGCATCAGCGTGCGGCGCTGCTCGTCAATCTGGCGCAAGGTGCCACCGGAATGCACGATGTCACGATAGTGGCGGTAGCTGTCGAAGAAGGTGGTCTCAAGCCACACGACGAAGACCGACATGACGGGCACGATGGAAATATAGGCCATGAACATCGGGCTGTCGTAGCGCGCCGCATAGAGCAGCCCCTCGCCCACGGACGTGGCTTCGCTGGACTGCCAGACGACCAGCTTGTCGGCCCAGACGGCCAGGGCGCTGCAGACACCCGCGACGATGAAGGTCGCCGAAGTCGGCCGGATCGTGGTCAGCGTCGACAGCAATTCGTGGAACGGCGTCAGGCGGCCTGGGAAGGTGCGCAGGATGAGGAAATTGAGAATGCAGAAGGCTATGCAGAGGCCGAGGCTGAAGCCGAGCAGCATGCCGCCCGGGCCGTGGCCGAGTGCCGCCGAGGCGCCGCCGAAGAAGATTGAGCAGGTCAGGCCCAGAGCGAAGGCCGACGTCACCGCCGGATACTGCTTGATGGCCGCGACAAAGGCCATGGCCAGCCAGAGATGGGACACCTGAACCACGCAGACCATGGCCGCCAGCCCCAAGGCGAGCGGCAGCTTGACAAGGCCAAAGAAGACGATGGCCCCACCCACGACTGCCAGGACGGTGGTGACGAAGAGCGCGGCCAGATAGATGCCCTGCACATCCTGGAACCGGCGCTGGAACAGGATGCGCGACACGCGCAGGGTCGCGTCGAGCGAAATGGGCGCCGTGATCACCAGCGACAAGGCGAAGCTGTAGATCACCAGCACGCCGAAGATCTTGAGATCGAGGGGCGAGAGGATGGGCTGGCCCAGATAATGCAGCAGGGCCAGGCCGACCATGATCACGATCCAGGGGCCCGATGAGATCAGGATGGCGTGGCCGCCGGCCAATGAGCGCGAGGCCAGGCTATCCTGGCTGCTCAGCTTCCTGAGCGCAAAACCTATCCCGGCCATTTATGCCACCACCTTGATCTGCGGCGCGAAATTGCGCGCATAGAGTGCACGATATGCGTCGGCCACGACCTCCGAACGGTACTGTTCGCGGACGCGGCGCTGCAGGCGATCGCCATAGGCGCGCAGGCGCTTGGGATCCTCGAGCAGCATGGCGATGGCCTGGGCAATCTCTTCGCTGGCGCCCACCGGGGCAACGACGCCGCCGGGGCCGATGGCGCTGTATTCGTTGGGTCGGCCTTCCAGGATTTCGCGGCAGGCGCCCACATCCGTAGCGACGCAGGGCACGCCGGCGGCGCCGGCCTCGAGAATGACGAGCGGCAGCGCCTCGCTGATGCTGGTCAGCACCAGAACGTCAATTCGCCCCAGATAGTCGGAAACCTTGACCGGCCCGGTGAAGGAGACGGTGTCGGCGAGTTGCCGCCGATTGACCTCGGCCACGCATTCCTGGGCATATTCGGGCTCCTCATCCATCGGGCCGATGACCAGGGCCTGCAGGTCGGGGAAGCGATCGCGCAGGCGTTCGGCCACGTCGATGAAGGTCTGCACATCCTTGATGGACGTCACCCGCCCGATAAAGGCGATGGTGGGCCGCTCATGCGCCTCCTGCTTGACCTGGCCGTAGCGCTCGATATCGACGCCATTGGGAATGACGCTCAGCTTTTCCGGCTCGGCCCCCAGCGCATACTGGAAGGTCTGGTTGGCTTCATAGAGGGCGGTGATCTCGGTGGCCGCGCCGTAGGCGAGGTGCGCGAAGCTCTCGAAGGCACGCGCCCAGAGCTCGCGGATGTCCTTGCGGTCATCGGACAGGTCGAGGCCGTTGTCGATGCTGTTGGCGATCCAGTCCGCCATCAGGATCTCGATGCGGCGTTCATTGGAATAAATGCCGTGCTCGGTGATGAGCGAGGCGCGGCCGGTTTCGATGGCGGCGCGCGCGCCGATCAGGCCGGCATAGCCGGTCGAGACCGCGTGGTAGATCCGCGCCTGCGGGAGCGGACAGGTCAGGACGCGGAAGAGGCCGCCGACCAGCGTGCGCCAGGCCCAGAAATAGCCCAGGAATGCCGCATGCGGCATGGAGCCATAATGGTGGCACATGGTCTGCCAGGCTTCGGGCGAGTTGAGTAGCGTGTCGAGGCACACCCGGTGCCGCCCGCTGCCAAGCAGGCCCATCAACTCGCGCAGGTCCCGGGGGCTGCCTTCATTGAGGATCTGCCCGAGCAGGGAGGCCATATGCTCGGGGGTGACCGAGGGCCAGGTTCGCGTCGTGCCGAGGTGGTTGTCGTCGAGCAGCACATGCTCGATCGAGACCAGATTGTCCGGGCGGGCGTAGCGGGGCTCGGTCTGCGGCGCGCTGGGCAGGATTGCCAGGACAGAGAAGGTCCGTTCGGGCTGCGAGCGAATGAGCCAGTCGATCCATGTGGACACGCCACCGGCGACATAGGGGTAGCATCCCTCGGCGATCAGGCAAACATCCGCCATGTTCTCGGGTCTGCTCGGAAGTTGAATGCTGTCGTCGCGCCACATGATGGATACTCCACTACTTCGGGATCAGATATTGCGCGGGGTGGCTGGCAAGCCGGAGAGGCCCGGGCCGGACAGACCCATCTTCCTGCGGCGGGCGCGGGCCCTGGTATAGGCAGCCACCGCGGCGGCCTGGACGCGGACGCGCTGATCGGCGCTGCGCAGGGCAAGGGCCAGGGCGACTTCGACGAACTTTTCGTCATCCTCGATGGCGAGATAGGCGAGCAGCGCCTGCTTCTCCTGCATCGTGCCCGAGCTGAGCAGCGCGTCATAAGGGCGGGGCAGGCGCGAGCGCTGCTGCACCAGGCGGCCATCGATGATCAGGTCAACCAGGGTGACTGCGGGAGCCTCCTTGGGCGCCATGGTGTTGTACCAGCTCTCCAGCGCATCGGCCTTGGGCCGCCAGGCCAGCTGCTCACCCAACAGGGCTGCCGCGCCGCCGATGGGACCGCCGGCAAAGGTCAGCAGGGTAAAGGTCTGCAGGGCGCCCGTTTCGATCTGCGAGCGCTCGAGCAGCAGGACCAGCACAGTGAGGGAGGCGATAATGCCGACATGGCCCAGTGCCAGGGTCTCCCAGCCGTGGCCGGTCGCGGCGTGGGCGATCAGCAAGACTTCAGCGATGATCGTGCCGATCTTCAAGAGAAGCATTGCCACGTCATTGCCGCTGCGCCCTAGGGCGAAATCGGAAACCGGGGCCTTTATGGTCATATGCTCGTTCATTTCTTGGCTCCCTAGCAGGCACCAGCCAATCTACTGGCCTTTCCCAGACGATATGGGGCGTGTTGAGCCACTGCATTGATGGTCATCAATGCTGCGCAGGCAGACTTGCTCTATCCATGCAGCAGCGCAGCTTGCCGATTGTCGGCACTGCTTTGGCGGAAAACATGCTCATCAGCGAACTCCTCACCCCCCGGGCCGCCCGCGCGCACATGTCGCCGCTCCTGAGTGCGTCCGCACTCCTGCACCTGGCGGTCGCCATGTCTGCCGGTCCGGCATTGGCAGCACCCCGCATGGGTATCGAGACCGTGCGCAGCTGGGGCTACCAGTTGCAGCAGGTCGATCCCGCGGCGATTGCGGCGACGCCTTATGATCTTGTGGTGATCGACTATGCGCGGGACGGAACGGCGGCAGGCGCGTTCGAGCCGGCCAGGGTGGCGCAGATGCAGCGCAAGCCGGACGGCCAGCGACGGATCGTGCTCGCCTATCTCAGCATCGGTGAAGCCGAGGACTACCGCTTCTATTGGCAGAGGGACTGGAGCGTGAGCCCGCCGGACTGGCTGGGTGCCGAAAACCCGGACTGGCCGGGCAATTATGCGGTCAATTACTGGGACGAGGCCTGGCAGGCGCTCATCCTGGGCGCCCCGGGGGCCTATCTCGATGCCATCATCGCCAGCGGCTTCGATGGCGTCTATCTCGACCGGATCGATGCTTTCGACGTTCCCGCCCCCGGGGTCTCCCGGGCGCAGCGCATGCAGCTGATGTCCGACTTCGTGGTCCGGATCGCCAGCTATGCGCGCCAGTACCGGCCCGGCTTCATCGTCGTGGGCCAGAATGGCGAGGAACTGCTGGACGAGCCGAACTATGCGTCGACAATTGACGCCGTCGCCAAGGAAGACCTGTTTTTCGGTCTCGCCGGCGACGGAAAAACCAACAGCAATGCCGAACTCCGCGCCAGCCTCCGCCCGCTGGTGCGCTTTCAGACAACCGGCAAGCCGGTCCTGCTGGTCGAGTATCTCGACACGCCCCAATCCATTGCGCTGGCGCGCCAGAAGGCCGCCGCTCTGGGCGCACCCCTCTTCATTGGCGACCGGGAGCTCGACGATGTCGACACACGCTGAAACCATGGTCCGAAATCCGGCTGCCCTGAGCCCGGCCACGACCGACAGGCCCGACCGGACGCTCGCGGCCATCGTGGTGCTGGCGGGGCTGGCCCTGGCCGGCACGCTCGCGCTACTGCCGAGCTCGGAGGAGAAGGCGGCGGGCCTGTTCGAAGAAGAGCGCTATGACGAGGCGATCACGCTGCTTGTCTCGCTGGAAGACCAGCGGGCGCTCAATGCCTATGAAGACTTCATGCTGTTCAAGCTCTACGTGCTCACCAAGCAGCCAGACATGGCCGCTGCCTTGCTGGAGCAGGAGGGCGAACTGCAGTTCGAGCGCATCTGGGCGCTGGAACAGCTGGCCGCGCTCTATCGCGAAGGTCGCGACTATGCCGGCGAAGCCACCGTGCTGCGTCGCCTCTATGACGCCAGCCCGAGCGATGCGGCCTTCCAGCGCCTGCGTGCGCTCTATCGCCTGACCGGCAATGTGGAAGGCGAAGCGTCGCTGCTGCAGGGCGCCATTGCCGCCGGACAGGCGGGAAGCCCCCATGCGGAGCGGCTCTCCTATCTGCAATCACTCCCGCAGGCGGGCGGCAGCTCGGCGCTGTGGACCGTAGCGTCGGGCGAGGTCACCAGCATCGAGGCGCCCGGAATCCGGATCGTCGCGGTGACGGACCTCGCTGCGCCCCAGACTTCCTCTGTCGAATAGGAACCCCAAATGGCCATCGCTCTGGACGGAACATTACTCGACTGGACCAATCTGGATCGGCTGGAAACCGCCGCCACCATTGTCGCCGGCTACGAGCTGTATGGCCGCCTGGAGGGCGACACATTCTACTTCGCGCTGCGCTCGGCGCAGCCGATCGGGCCCACATCCACGCTCTGGCTCAACACCGACGCCAATGTCGCGAGCGGCTATCAGGTCTGGGGCTTTGCCGCCGGAGCGGAGTTCAACGTCAACTTCGGAGCCGACGGGGTCCCACGGCTCTATAGCGGCGCCGACGGCCAGACGCTGGTCGGCGATCTGAGCTACGCCCTCAGCGCCGACAGCATGGTGCTTGAGATCGCCCTGCCCAAGGCACTGCTCGGCGCCAGCGTGTCGAGCGTCGGGATCATGGCGGACATCAACAACTCGGTGTTCCTGCCCTCCGACTACACCTTTGCCGCTTATACTATCGTGACGCCAGGGCCGTTCGACGGCCTGCTGACCGAATGGACCGCCGAGCAGCGCCTCGATACGCCGGAGACGGGCGTCGCCGGCTACGAGATGTATGGCAAGGTTATCGATGAGAGCTTCGTCTTCGGCCTGAGTAGCGCCGTGCCAATCGGGCCCAACACCACATTCTGGCTCAATACAGATGGCGACATCGCCACCGGCCACCAGATCTTCGGCTGGGCAGGCGGCGCCGAGTTCAACGTCAATATCGGGGCCGACGGCATTGCGCGGCTCTACAGCGGTGCCGATGGCGGCACCCTGGTGGGCGATATCGACTACAAGATCGCTCCCGGCGGGCTCAGCATGGAGTTTGCCGTTCCCAAGGCGCTGCTTGGCGCCTCGGTCAATTCGGTGGTGCTGCTGGCCGATATCAACAATAGCGTATTCCTGCCCCCCAGCTACGCGGCGGGGGGCTATGTGCTGACCGAGCCGGTGGTTGTCCCTCCGGGCCCATATGACGGCCTACTGACCGAATGGACGGCCGAGCAGCGCCTCGATACGCCGGAGACCAGGGTCACCGGCTATGCGCTTTATGGCAAGGTTGTCGACGACAGCTTCGTCTTCGGCCTTGGCAGCGCGGCGCCGATCGGCCCCAACACAACGTTCTGGCTCAATACCGACGGCAACGTTGCTACGGGCTATCAGATCTTCGGGTTTACCGGCGGCGCCGAATACAACGTCAATATCGGCGCTGACGGCGTGGCGCGGCTCTATAGCGGAGCGGCCGGCGAAACGCTGGTGGGCACAATAGACTATGCGATCGCCCCGGATGGGCTGAGCATGGAATTTGCCGTCCCCAGGGCCCTGCTGGGCGCCAGTGTCACCGCAGTGACGCTTCTGGCCGATGTGAATGACGGCGTCTTCCTGCCCCCCGCCTATGCCAATGGCGGCTATGTCCTGGTCGACCCGGCGTCGATACCGGTGGGGCCCTATGACGGGTTGCTGACCGAATGGACCCAGGAGCAGCGCCTCGACAATGCGACGAATGGCGTTGCGGGCTACGAACTCTATGGCACTCTGGACGGGGACAGTTTCGTCTTTGCGCTCAAGAGCGCGGTCGCCATCGGACAGGGCACAACCTTCTGGCTCGATACCGACACCAATGCCGCCACCGGGTACCAGATTTTTGGCTTCACCGGCGGCGCCGAGTTCAACGTCAATATCGGCGCCGACGGCGTGGCGCGGCTCCATAGCGGTGCCGATGGGCAGACGCTTGTCGGCGAAATCGATCATAAGGTCGCACCGGATGGCATGAGCATGGAATTTGCAGTGCCCCGCAGCCTCATCGGCGCCTCGGTGACGGCAATCACCCTGCTGGCGGATGTGAACAATTCCGTCTTCCTGCCATCCACCTATGCCAATGGCGGCTACACAATTGTGGATCCGGCGTCCGTTCCACCCAGCCAGTTTGACGGGCTGCTGACCGAGTGGACGGCGAGCCAGCGGCTCGAGACGCCCATGAACACCATCGATGGCTACGAATTCTATGGCCAGTATGCCGATGGCAGCTTCAATTTCGGCTTCAAGAGCGCCGTCGCCATCGGGCCAAACACCACGTTCTGGCTCAATACCGATGGCAATGCGGCCACCGGGACACAGGTGTTCGGCTTTGCCGGGGGCGCCGAATTCAACGTCAATATCGGGGCGGACGGCGTCGCGCGGCTCTATAGTGGCGGCGCTGGCCAGACCCTGGTCGGCACGATCGACTACATGCTGGCGCCCGATGGCATGAGCATCGAATTTGCTGTGCCCAAGGCACTGATCGGGGCTTCGGTCTCCAGCATCAGCATCCTGGCCGATGTGAATGATGGCGTCTTCCTGCCGTCCAACTACCAGCAGCCGGCCTATACGGTTTACGACCCGGCATCCCTGCCCGCGGCGACGGAAACCGGCAACAAGGTCGCCATCGTCTTCTCCCAGACGACAGCCAACAACTACTTCAGCCAGATGGCCTATTCGCAACTGGTGATGGCGGCGCAGAGCCAGGCCATGGCGGCCGGCATTCCATTCGACCTGATCGGGGAGAGCGACCTCACGGACCTCTCCAAGCTGGTCAACTATGACGCGATCATCTTCCCCTCGTTCCGCAATGTGCCGGCAGACTATGCGGCCATCCAGGACGTGCTGACCAAGCTGGTCTACCAGTATGACGTGTCACTGATCGCGGCTGGCGATTTCATGACCAATGACGCGGCCAATGCCAGCCTGCCCAACAATGCCTATGAGCGCATGCAGACCCTGTTCGGGATCAACCGCACCGGGGGCGCTTCGGGCACGGTCGAAATCCAGGCGACCGATGCCGGTCATGCGATGACCGAAGGCTATGCCAACGGTTCGACCATCCATACCTATACCAATGCGGCCACATCGTATTTCTCCGCGGCCAATCCGAATGCAGCTTCGGTTAGCGTCATCGCCGAACAGGTGGTCAATGGCGTCACCACCGGCGCGGTGCTCGGCACGGTGACCGGCGGCCGCAATGTGCATTTCGCCACCGACGCCCTGCTGGGCGACGTGAACCTGCTGGGCCAGGCCATCGACTGGGTCAACGAGGAAGCCGGCGGCCCGACCGTATCGCTGCACATGACGCGCAATACGTCGCTGTTCGCGTCGCGCAACGACATGGACCAGTCTCAGGAAACCTACGATGTGGACGGCGGCATCTACGACGCCATGCTGCCCATCCTGCAGCAGTGGAAGACCGACTACAATTTCGTCGGCTCCTACTACATTAATGTGGGGCTCTATTCGCCCGACCAGGAAACCAACTGGTTGATCTCCAACCAGTATTACCAGGCCATGCTGGCCATGGGCAACGAGATCGGCTCGCATTCCTACAGCCACCCGTCCGACACAAACCTGCTGCTGCCCGATGTGGTGACGCAGGAACTGCTCGACCAGCGCATCGCGCAATATGCGCAGCTGCTCGACAATCCGGCGGCCTGCTTCTGCCCCTATTGCGCGCGGTATGATGCCGATCAGGCCGTGATCGACGCGCTGGCGCAGATGAGCGTGGGGCAGATCAATGCCACCCTGCAGGCGGCGCTGACCTCGACCAATCCCGGCGGGCTCGACCCGGTGTCCAAGGCCATTCTGGAGGCTTCGTACCGGTTCCAGTTCGAAACCTCGCGTCACGCCATCGAGGATGGCATCGGATCGCCCGTGGTGGGCGCCGCCGTGCCCGGCATGCCGGAAAACCTGGAGACGGCGCGCGCCATCATCCAGTTCTACGATTACCTGAGCGGCGGCGCTTCCATGCTCGGCGCCGGCTATCCGGGCGCCATCGGCTATCTGTCGCCCAGTGACACGGGCGGGGTCTATATTGCCCCCAACATGTCGTTCGACTTCACCCTGATGGGGTGGCTGGGGCTCAATGTCGAGCAGGCCGAGGCCAAATGGGCCGCCGAATGGGCTCAGCTCAATGCCAATTCGGACATGCCCATCGTGGTCTGGCCCTGGCATGACTATGGTGTCACCGCCTGGCCGCTCGATGCCGGCCAGTCCTCGCCCTATACCGAGGCGATGTTCACCAATTTCATCGCCACCGCCCATGCGGCAGGCACGGAATTCGTGACGCTGGCCGACCTGGCCGCGCGCATCAAGGCCTTCGAACGCACCGATTTCGGCTTCAGCGTGAATGGTGACGTCATCACCATGCACGCCGCGCCACAGACCGGCCAGCTGGGGACCTTTGCCTTCAACCTGGATGACCTGGGCGGCAAGACCATCAGCTCGGTCACCAACTGGTACGCCTATGACGCGGACAGCGTCTTCCTTGATGCCGATGGCGGCAGCTTCGAGGTGCAGCTCGGCACCAGCGCGGCGGATGTGACGCATATCACCTCGATCGGATCCCGCGCCCAGCTGCTGACGCTGAGCGGCAATGGCACCGAACTCGATTTCACCATTGCGGGCGAAGGCCGGGTCGTCATCGACGTCAAGCAGTCTGCAGGCATGTCCTATCAGGTGACCGGCGCCACCATCGTGAGCCAGGTCGGCGACCTGTTGACGCTGGATCTGGGCGGCATCGGCACCCATGTGGTGGCGCTGCGGCAGGTGGGGACCAATCTGGCGCCCACCGACATCGTGCTGAGCAACCAGGTCGCCGTGCCGGAAAACACGACGGACCGGTTCAAGGTGGCCGACCTTCTCGTGATCGACCCGGACACCGATCCGCTGCTGCGCAACAATGTGGTGAGCGTCTCGGATCCGCGCTTCGAGATCGATACGACGACGGGCGCGCTCTATCTCAAGGCTGGCCAGGTGCTGGATTTCGAGGCCACGCCCGAGATCGTGCTCTCGCTCACGGCGGCAGATGGGACGGTAAGCTATTCCAAGTCGGTCACGCTGGCGCTGGGCGATGTCAACGAGGCACCCAGCGATATCGTCGTCACCAATCAGGTGGGCGTGGCAGAAAACAACCTGCTGCGCACCAAGGTCGCGGACCTGGCTGTACTCGATCCCGACCTGGCGCCCGCCTTCCGCAACAATGCGGTGACTGTCTCCGATGCCCGCTTCGAGATCGACGCGCCCACCGGCGCGCTTTACCTCAAGGCAGGCCAGGCGCTCGACTATGAGGCCGGTTCGACCATCGCCATGACGCTGACGGCGAGTGACGGGACGCTCAACGTCGCCAAGACACTGACGCTCAGCGTGCTCAATGCCAACGACCTGCCGACGGGCGCACCAACCATAACCGGCGCGGCCATCGAGAATGTCATCCTCAGTGCCAGCGCGGCGCTGGTCAGCGATCCGGATGGGCTGGGGAGCTTCTCGTACCAGTGGCAGCGCGGCAGCGGCTCTGTCTTCACCAACATTGCCGGGGCGACGGCGGCGACCTATCGGCTGGTGCAGGCCGATGCCGACCAGCTCGTGCGCGTCGTGGTGAGCTATGTGGATGGCGGCGGCACGACCGAAACGGTTGTCTCGACGGCCACCAGCCAGGTGGTCGATGTGCTGGCGACGACGACCCTGACGCCGCTCATGGCCAATACGTCGCGCATGATCACGGCTGCCGAGCTTGTCGGCTCGGGGCTTAGCGGTGATTTCAGCATCACCACGCTGACGGCGTCCATCGGCACGCTGGCGGCAGATGGCGCCGGCCAGTGGACCTATACGCCCCCGGCCAACAACCAATCGGCCGTTACCTTCGCCTATACTGCCACAGCGGGCAGCAAGCTGGCACAGGGCAGCTCCACCATGGACCTGTTGCCATCCAATGTGATCATGGGGACGGCGGGCGCAGACAATCTGACCTCCCGCAGCACCGCCAACACCTATCAGGGGCTGGCTGGCAACGACACGATATCGGCCGGTGGCGGCAATGACGTCATCTATGGCGGTGAGGGCAGCGACACAGCCCTGGGCGGGGGTGGCGCAGACATCTTCATGGCCACCCTGAACGATGGCAATGACAGCTATACCGGCAATGCCGGCGTCGATACCTATGATCTCTCGCTCACCACTGCGGGCGCCACAGTCAACCTGACCGCCGGCACCGCCACGAGCAGCCAGACCGGCTCGGACACGCTCAACACCATCGAGAATGTCATCGGCAGCACGGGCAATGACGTCATCACCGGCTCATCGGGCGCCAATGTGCTCAATGGCGGCGATGGCGATGACATCCTCCAGGGATTGGCGGGTGCCGACACCCTGCTCGGCGGCGCGGGCAATGACCGCATCACCGGTGGCGCCGGGCGTGATGTGATGACCGGCGGGCCTGGCGACGATACTTTCTACTTCAACCTGGTGTCCGAGATGGGCAGGACCACTACCAGCCGCGATGTCATCACCGACTTCACTCCCGGCGAGGATGTCATGAATTTTGCTGCCATCGACGCCAACACGCTGCTGCCAGGTGACAATGCCTTCACCTTCCTGGCGACGCAGGGCGCGGCCTTTACCGGGGCGCGTGGGCAGCTGCGCTGGCTGCAGGAGGACCCTGCCGGAACTGCCAGCGACAAGACCATCGTGATGGGGGACATCAACGGGGATCGTGTCGCCGATTTCCATGTGGAACTTACCGGGCTGATCACGCTCACCAATGATGATTTCATCCTTTGACTCCCCGCCGGTAGCGCACACGCTGCCATGGCGCAAATGCCCTGCCTCGGCAGGGCATTTGTCTGTGCGCAGGTCCTCTTGCATTGACTGCCATCAATGCCGGTGACCGGCGTCTGCCCTAGCCTCATCGGAGAACAGTCGGGAGACTCATCATGTGCGGCATCGTGGGAATTGCGGGGCGGGAACAGGTTGTCGATCGGCTGATCGGCGCCCTGGCGCGGCTTGAATATCGGGGCTATGACAGCGCCGGAATCGCCACGCTGGACCATGGTGAAATCCAGCGCCGCCGCGCGCCCGGCAAGCTGGTCAACCTCACCGAGAAGCTGACCCTTTCCCCCTTGATGGGCGTGACCGGGATCGGCCACACCCGCTGGGCGACCCATGGCGCGCCGACCGAGCTCAATGCCCACCCCCATGCCACGCCGCGCGTCGCGGTGGTCCATAACGGCATCATCGAGAACTATCGCTCATTGCTGGTGGAGCTGGCAGCCGATGGCTACCTGCCCGTCACCCAGACCGACAGCGAGGTGGTGGCGATGATGGCGACGCGCTGGCTCGACCTGGGCCTGTCGCCGGTGGCCGCCGTGCAGGCTACCGTCAGCCGGCTGGAGGGCGCCTTTGCCCTGCTGTTCCTGTTCCATGGCGAAGAGGGCCTGATCGTGGCGGCACGCCAGGGTTCGCCCCTGGCGATCGGCCATGGCGATGGGGAGATGTTCCTGGGTTCGGACGCCCTGGCGCTCTCGCTGTTCACCGACAAGGTGACCTATCTCGACGATGGCGACTGGGCCGTGGTGACGCCGCAAAAGGCCTCGATCCGCACGCGCGATGGCATGGTGGCCAGCCGCATGCTGCATCACAGCAACGCTTCCTCCAGCATCGTGGAGAAAGGCCCCTATCGCCATTTCATGGCCAAGGAAATCCATGAGCAACCCGACGCCGTCTCGCGCGTCATCGGACAGTTCATCGATCGGGCTACCGACACGCTCGCCGTGCACCAGCCGCTGGCCTTTGACTTTGCCAAGCTCAGCCGCATGACGGTCTCGGCCTGCGGCACCGCCTATCTGGCAGGTGCGGTGGGGCGGTACTGGTTCGAGCGCCATGCCCGGCTGCCGGTCGATATCGACGTGGGGTCCGAGTTCCGCTACCGGCAGCCGCCGCTGCAGCCGGACGGGCTGGCCCTCTTCATCTCGCAATCGGGCGAGACCGCCGACACCCTTGCCGCCTTGCGCTATTGCGCTGCCAATGGGCAGCACATAGCCAGCGTGGTCAATGTCGCGGAATCGACCATTGCGCGCGAATCCGGATCGGTCTTCCCCCTGCTCTGCGGCCCCGAGATCGGCGTCGCGTCGACCAAGGCGCTGACTGCGCAGCTGGCGACCCTGGCGTGCCTGGCCGTGGTCGCCGGGCGGGCGCGTGGAGCGCTCGACGATGCCGCCCTGGCCGAACTGGTCGGCGCGCTGGTGTCGCTGCCCGGGGCGCTGGCCAAGGCCCTGATGGTCGAGGAGGATATCGCCGAGATCGCCCGAGGCCTCAGCAAGGCCAGCGATGTGCTGTTCCTTGGTCGCGGCTCGCTCTATCCGATCGCGCTGGAAGGCGCGCTCAAGCTCAAGGAAATCTCCTATATCCACGCCGAGGGCTATGCCGCCGGCGAACTCAAGCACGGCCCCATCGCGCTAGTCGACGAGACTGTGCCCGTGGTGGTGATCGCGCCGTCGGACGAGCTGACCGAGAAAACCATCTCCAACATGCAGGAAGTGTGTGCCCGCGGCGGGCGGATCATCCTCATCACCGACGCGCAGGGCGCGGCCACGCATGGGGCGATGGCGCAGCAGACGATCATCATGCCACAGGTGCATCCCTTCGTGGCGCCGATCATTGCCGCGGTTGCCGTCCAGCTCCTGGCCTATCACGCGGCCGTGCATCTGGGGGCCGATGTCGACCAGCCCCGCAACCTGGCGAAGTCGGTTACGGTGGAGTAGCCGCGACGGCCCGGCATCGGTTGGTTCGCTAGGTGCGCTGGCCCACGAGCATGCGGGACCAGACCACCAGGCCGGCATCGAGCGTCACGACGACGGCACGACAGTTCTCGTAGAGAGCGGGTGTGCGGTAGATCAGGCTTTCGGCCTGCATGATTGCCGACGGCACGGAGGGGGCCGAGAAGCTCGTCGAGTGGCGAACGACTCCAAGTGGCTCCGTATCGGTCCCACCGGAACCGGCTTCGAGCTTAAAAAATGTCATTCCAAGTCCCAGTGCGCACCCCATCGTGACCTTATGGCCTGGGTCGGGCGATGCCCAAACACGCCTGCGTCATCGATAGACCACGTCTGTGGCGCAGGCGATAGCCCGCCGGCCGCGTCATACCATGGCCGCATTGGCGCCCGCCTTCGCGCAGGCCATTATATCGACGGAACGGGCAGGCACGGACAACGGGTCTTGATGGCAGGTGGCGCGACGGATACCACGTGCCCTGCCGAAACGTGGTCAGGCCAGACCACCCAGCCGGTGCTCGGAACTGTTGCCAGGGGTCAAGCCCCTGGGCGCACCAAATCAGGGAATCTTATGTCTGTTCAGACTGGCACCAAGCGACTGACGACACGTGACATCCAGGCATTGAAGCAACGCGGCGAGAAGATCGCCATGCTCACAGCCTATGACCATGTCACGGCGAGCCTGCTCGACCAGTCGGGGATCGATATCCTGCTTGTGGGCGACAGCCTGGGCAATGTCGTGCTGGGATATGAAACCACCCTCCCCGTGACCCTTGCCGACATGATCCGTCACGCGGCCGCGGTGCAAAGGGGTAGCACAAGGGCAATCGTGGTCTGCGACCTGCCTTTCGGCACGGCGACCGACCCCGAAACGGCGTTGCGCAGCGCGGTTGCGGTGCTGCAGGAAACCGGCTGCCAGGCCGTCAAGATCGAAGGCGGCGCTGCGGCCGTGCCCACTGTTGCCAGGCTGGTGGGACAGGGCATTGCCGTGATGGCCCATATCGGGCTGACGCCGCAGGCGGTGCACCAGCTCGGTGGCTATTATCGGCACGGCAAGACCGATGCCGAGGCGCGCATCCTGATCGAAGCGGCACAGGCCCTGCAGGCGGCGGGGGCCTTTGCCATTGTGCTGGAAATGGTCGTGCCCGAACTGGCCACCGAGATCACCGGGCTCCTCGACATCCCGACGATCGGGATCGGTTCGGGCCCCGGTTGCGCGGGACAGGTGCTGGTGATCAACGACCTTATCGGCCTCGGCATCCAGCCGGCACCGAGCTTTGCCAAGCCCAAGGCGGACGTCGCCGCGATTGTCCGCGACGCTGTGACCGCCTATATCGCCGATGTCAAAAGCCCTTCCGAGGAGCCACCCCTTGTCTGAACACTGGTTGCTGCTCGACATCGGCAATACCCATACCGTTGCCGGCATCTTTCGCGCGGAAGGCGGGCCGGTCGCCGAGATGCGCTTTCGCACCGATCCGCATTGCACCGCCGACGAGTATCGCATGCTGCTGCGGCAATTGTTTCAGGACCCGCTGGGCCGCAGCGTCTGGGACGTGGTGGATCGGGTGATCCTTTCCACAGTGGTGCCGGCGCTGGAGCGCGTGGTGGCCCAGGCCTGCGGCGACCTCTCCTGCCTCTTCGTCAATGCCGGCCTGGCGCGCGATTTTGAACTGGACCTGCCGCACCCAGAACAGCTGGGCGCGGACCGGCTGTGCAATGTCGCCGGTGCGCTGCAGCGAGCGGCAGCGCCGCTGCTGATCGTCGATGCGGGCACGGCGACCACCTTTTGCCTCGTGGACCCCGTGCGCGGCTATATAGGGGGAGCGATCGTTCCGGGTCTCGAAACCAGCTGGCGGGCGCTGCAGGGTCGTGCGGCCAAGCTCTTTGCCGTCGAGCTGATCCGTCCGGACAATGCCGTGGGCAACACCACCGAAACGCAAATCCAGAGTGGCGTGCTGCAGGGCTATGAGGCGCTGATCGAGGGCATGGCCGACCGGCTGCTGCGGGATGCGGGCTTTGCCCAGGCGACCCTGGTGGCGACGGGCGGCTGCTCGCGCCTGATCCGGCTCTCCGAGCGTTTCCGCCTTGAGCCCGACCTCACGCTTCTGGGTCTCTTCCGCTATGGACAGCTCAATGACAAGTAACATCCTCATCGCCGTGACGGGCAGCATCTCGGCCTACAAGATGGCCGATGTGGTGTCGGAGCTGACCAAGCGGGGCCATCAGGTGCAGTGCGTGCTGACGGCCAGTGCGCAGCAATTCGTCACCCCGCTGGTGCTGGAAACGCTGAGTGGCCGGCCGGTCAAATCGGACCTGTTCGGGGCAGACATTTCGGGCACCGAGCATATCGACCTGGCGCGATGGGCCGACATCGTGGTCGTCGCTCCAGCCACAGCCAATGTGCTGGCCAAGCTCGCACTGGGCTTGGCCGACGACCTGCTGACCACCATTGCCCTGGCGACGACGGCGCCGCTGCTGATCGCGCCGGCAATGAACACTGTGATGTGGGAGCATCCCGCTACCCAGGGGCATCTGGAGACACTGCGGCAACGCGGCGCCGCCATTGTGGATCCAGCCGCGGGGACACTGGCCTGCGGCGAGGTCGGCGTGGGAAAACTGGCGCCGGTGCCGGGCATTGTCGCGGCAATCGAAGCCGGCCTGGTCCAGCCAAGCAGCGACCTGGCCGATCTCACCGTCCTGATCACCGCCGGCCCGACCACCAGCCCGATCGACGCGGTCCGCTACATTACCAACCATTCGACGGGCCGCATGGGCGCGGCCATGGCCGAGGAAGCCATGCGGCGGGGCGCCCGGGTGCGCTATGTGCTCGGCGTGGACAAGGGCGTGGTCCGCCCCGTGGCGCCGAGGGGCACAGCCGAGCGCCTGACGCTGGTCGAGGTGCGCACGGCCGAGGAGATGGCCGAAGCGGCGCTGGCCTTCCTGCCGGAAGTGGGCGGCGTGATCGCCACCGCGGCGGTGCTGGACTATCGTATGGCAGCGCCCTCCGCCAGCAAGCTCAAGCGCGCCGCCGCGGACACGGTGCTGGATATGGTGCCGTCGGTCGACGTGCTCGGTGCCTTGCGGCAGGCCGCGACCAGGCAGTGGTTTTTCGGCTTTGCTGCGGAAACGGACAACATCGAGGCCAATGCCAGCAGCAAGCTCGAGAGCAAGAAGCTCGACTATCTGTTCGCCAATCCGGTGGCCCGAACCGGGGAGACGACATCGACGGGGTTTTCCGTCCCAACCAATGGCGGCATCCTGCTTCGGGCCGGAAGAGACGCCGTGTCGCTGCCGGTGATGAGCAAGACTGACCTCGCGAAGCGCCTTTGGGACCTGATCGCATGACCATCATTTTGCGGACCATTGCCGAGCTGCGCGCCTGGCGGGACCAGGTGCCGCCGGACCAGAAGGTCGCGCTCGTGCCGACCATGGGCGCGCTGCATGCCGGCCATATGAGCCTGATGGGCCTGGCGCGGGACCGCGCCGAGGTGAGCATTGCCAGCATTTTCGTCAATCCGCTGCAGTTCGGGCCGAGCGAGGACCTCAGCAAATATCCGCGCCCGGTCGAAGCTGACATTGCCCTCCTGGAGGGCGCTGGGATCGACGCAGTCTTCCTGCCGCCTGTGGCCGAGCTTTATCCCGAGGATGCATCCACCTTTGTGGTCGAGGAGAGCGTGTCGCTACCGCTCTGCGGCGCCGTTCGGCCCGGCCATTTCCGCGGCGTCGCCACCGTGGTGTTGAAGCTGTTCAACATCGTGACCCCGGATATTGCCGTCTTCGGGCAGAAGGACGCGCAGCAATGCGTGGTGATCGAGCGCATGGTGCGCGATCTCAACCTGCGGATCGATATTGTCCGCGGCCCTATCGTGCGGGAGCCGGACGGCCTGGCGCTGAGCTCGCGCAATATCTACCTCGATGCGGCGGACCGCCGGGCAGCGCCGGCCATTTTCGCCAGCCTCGAAGCCGCGCGCCTTGCCTTTGAGGCCGGCGAGAGAAACGCCGAAACGCTGGCAGGTATCGGGCGGGCGGTGCTGGCTGCCGAGCCGTGGCTCAAGCTGCAATACTGGGAGGTCCGCCATCCGGAGAGCCTTGCTGCCATAGAGACGATCGGGCCAGCCGGCGCGCTATTCGCTGTTGCGGCGCATCTGGGCACCACACGGCTCATCGACAACTACCTGGCGCGACCTGCAGAATAGGCGGCGAGGGGAAGGCCCGGGAGGGATCGTGATGCGGATCGCCATCCAGACATTGGGCACGCGCGGCGACGTCCAGCCCTATATCGCCTTGGCAATAGGCCTCGTCCGCCGAGGCCACGACGTGCAGATCGCGGCTCCCGTGCAGTTCGAGAGCTTGGTCGGGGCGCATGCCATACCGTTTATCGGCCTTCCCGGCGAGTTCCTCGCCCTGATGGACACCGAAGAGGGCAAGGCTGCTATCGGCGGCGGCCAGGGCTTCAGTGCAGGTCTCAAGCTGCTTAAATATATGCGGCCATTGATGGATCAGCTGCTTGAAGCGGAGACGGCCGCAGTCAGGTCATTCGGCCCCGACCTGATCCTGCATCACCCAAAGTCCCTTGCCGCCCCGCATCTGGCGACGGCGCTCGGGGTGCCCGGCATCCTTGCGTCACCCCTGCCCGGCTTCACGCCAACATCGGCGTTTCCGAGCCCTCTCCTGCCCTTCAATTCCCTGGGCCCCCTCAACAAGGTCAGTCACCTGCTGGCCACCAGGGGAGGCGAGCTGCTGTTTGCCAAGGAGCTGCGCGCGTGGCGACATCGGACGCTCGGCCTGCGGGCGCGTCCCAACAATCCGGTCGGGACGCTCTATGCCTATAGCCCCGAGGTCATCCCGGTCCCGAACGACTGGGGCGATGACGTCCTGGTCTCGGGCTATTGGTTCCTTGATGGCGAAGACTGGGCGCCCGATGCCGCGCTCGCCGAATTCCTCGCTTCTGGCGACAAGCCGATCTATGTCGGATTTGGCAGCGTGCCCGGCATCGACCCCGAGGCGATGACGGCACTGGTCGCCGAAGCCCTGGCCAGGACCGGCAAGCGCGGACTGCTGGCGACCGGCGGCGGAGCGCTCGGCGGCCAGGCCCTGCCGGCACATATGCACCGCATTGCCGCGGCGCCGCATGACCGCCTGCTGCCGCTGGTCGCCGCGGCAATCCACCATGGCGGCGCCGGCACCACGGGTGCCGCGCTGCGCGCCGGCCTGCCGACGACAATCGTTCCGTTCTTTGGCGACCAGCCGTTTTGGGGGCGGCGGATCGAACAGCTTGGCGTGGGGCCGCGTCCGCTGGACCGCAAGAGCCTGTCGGCCGACGCGCTTGCGGATGCCATCAGGGCAATGGACGCGCCAGAGATGCGAAGACGTGCGGGTGAGCTCGGTGCAGCGATCCGTCAGGAAAATGGCATAGAAGCCGCCATCCGCTTCATTGAGGCCCGGGCTGGCGCGGCCAAGCAGCCCTAGCGGCTATTCGGCGACTATCTTCCTGGTGACAACAGGCGGCGGCGGGCCGACCGAGGCACGCTCGACCAGGGGACATTCGAGCTTGGTGATGGGATAGCGCTTGGATTCGCTGGGATCGGCCGCGAGCTGTTCCACGGCCCACATGCCCATGGCCCGGTGCGGCAGGATGGAGGTGGTCAGGGGTGGATTGATGTGGCGGGCGATTTCCTCATCGTCGTAACCGACGACGGAGATGTCCTCGGGGATGGACAGGCCGGCCTCCTTGAGCGCCTCGTAGCAGCCGATGGCTGTGCGGTCATTCTGGCAGAAAATGGCGGTGGGCCGGTTCGGCAGGGCCAGCAACTGCACTGTGGCCCGGTAGCCAGCCCCAGCGGACCAGTCGCCCTCCACCACCAGTTCGGGGTCGAAGGGGATATCGGCCGTGGCCAGCGCGCGACGATAGCCCTTGAGCCGGTGCTGCGCCGCCTCCATCCATGGCTCGCCCGTGATGGTGGCGATGCGGCGGTGGCCGTGGTCGATGAGATGGCGGGTCGACATCTGGCCGCCCGCGATCTCGCTGGGCACCACGGCCGGAAAGGCATGATCGGCGGTGTAGCAGTTGAGCAGCACAACCGGGATGTCCAGCTCGGACAGATAGGCCGGCGCCACGATCTCGCGGGTGAAGATGGCCATGTAGATCAGGGCCGATACGCCGGGGCCCGTCAGCGCCCGGAGCGTCCTCGGCTCCATTTCGGCGTCGCACAGGGTCTGCGCCACGAGCACGACATTGCCGGCATTCCAGGAGGCCTGGCGCACGCCTTCGATCGCCACGACGGCCTCGGGGCTGGTGGCCAGCTGGTCAACCGCAAAGCCGATAATGCCGTCTATCGGTTGAACCCGGGCCGCCGGGCCGGCAGCACGGACGGGAAAAGTGGGCGAAACATAGCCCAAAGTGCGCGCGGCCTCGATGACGCGGTCCCGTGTCTGCTGCGACAGTTTCATGCCGGCCGTGCGATTGAGGACGAAGGATACGGTGGCCTGCGAGCAACCTGCGGCCTTGGCAACATCGGTCATCGTAACGCGCCGGCGCTGTTCCTTGCCGCCATTGCGGGTGCTGTTCGCCGAAGCCCTGCCAGCCATGTTCTACGCGTCTTTCAATCAAGTCTTCTTTTTGCGCGCCAATTGCTGCGGGCCATCAGCAGATTCGCGCCAGGAACAGCATGTGGGTGCAATGGGTTGCACGCAAGGGGTGAGTGGTGGACGCATCGAAACGCGTCCACCTGTCGCGGGAGGAAATCAGGGAGCGCAGATGCCCGGATCTTCCAGCGTGCACAGGTCGAGACCGGTGAACTTGGGATCCTCCACCGTGCCGCCATCGATCAGTTCGATCAGGATGTCGGGCGCCTCATTGCCCATCTGGTAGGGCCGCTGTCCGATCTGGAAATGGCTCCGGCCTTCGTTGAAGGCCTGAACCTGCGGCGGCAGGGTGTCGCCGGCAATGATGATGAGGTCCTTGCTCTTGAGACGATCCATGACCTGGTCGGTATTCTGCGCATAGGCCTGCGGGCCGAACTGCGCCCAGCCGCCCACCAGAATGAAGGCCGTCAGGTCCGGATTGGCGGTGAAGACGTCAGCCATCTGCTGATTGGCCGTCGGAATGTCGTCATTGGTGAAGACCGGGCAGCCATCGATTTCCGTCCAGCCATTGGTATCGGCAAGGCGCTCGATGCCCTTGCTGCCGGCAATGGTGTCGCGGAAGCCGGCGGCGCGTTCGTTGATATTGGCCGCAGCCACATTGCCCAGCTGCAGGCAGACCGTGCCCCCTTCCGGCTTGAGCTTCATCAGCTCATTGGCCATGCCGACACCCATGTCGTAGTTGTTGGTGCCGAAGTAGGTCTTGCGCAGGTCCGCATCGGCCGGCAGCAGATCGGCATCCACGGTGATGATCGGCATGGCCGGCGCCGCGCTGCGCAGCATATTGGCCATGGCCGGAGCATTGGACGGCGAGATGGCAATGCCGGCCACGCCGCGGCTGATCAGATCCTGCACGATCTGGACTTCGCCAGCCTCATCCGAGCTCAGGGCCGGCCCGGTATAGAGGCATTCATATTCGCTATCGGGGTTGGCTGCGTTCCAGTCGGCACAGCCCTGCCCCATGACCGTGAAGAACGGGTTGTCCAACCCCTTCACCACGACGGCCAGGATCTTCTTGTCCTGGGCATAGGCGCTGCCGGAAAGCGCCCCAACGATGGCAAGTCCGGCCAAGGCAAGCATAGTCTTCTTCATAGTGTCCTCCCTATGTGACTTTGTCCGTTATCGGACCCCGGTTGGTTCAGCCGACGTACCAGACCTTGCGCGGATCATCCGCGGCCCTTTGGTAGGCGTAGGCTGCATCAACAAGACCTATGGCGTCGTAGGCTGGCTCCCAGTGCAGCGCGTGACGCGCCTTGCTGTTGTCGAGCCAGTTGGAATGGAAAGGCGTTTCGATCCGCACGCTCTGCAGGCCGCGGCTGCGCGCCAGGTGGGCGGCGACGAGGCCATAATCGAGCGGCCGGTTCATCGCGATGTTGAACAATTGCTGATGCGCGGCCGGATTGCCCAGCGCCGCCAGCATGGCCTCGACTAGATCGGTGACGTGGATGAAGCTGCGCTTCAGCGGCTGGCCCGTGGCGTCAAGCAGCAGCGGAATCTTGCCTTCCCGCGCATGGGCGGCCTGCTGGTCGGCCGGTATCACATCGCTCCAGGCCGGCCCGCCGAACTGGTCATCGCCAAAGCTCAGCACATGGCGGAAGTCGTCCTTTTCCATGATCCAGGGCGCGCGCAGACAGCAGCCGTTGATGCCGTACTGGATGTAATACTGCTCGAGCATCACCTCCTCGAGCACCTTGGACAGGGCATAGACACCCGGATAGGGCCGCCGGGGCGAGGCCTCCGTGATCGGCGCATCATAGGCGACCGAGATGTGGCCGACCGTGCAGTCGCCCCCGATCAGCATGAACTGCTCGGCCGTCGCGCTGGTTCGAAACGCCTCGAGGAGCCAGAACATGCCCTTGACCGAAACGTCCATCGCCTGCTGGGGGTCCTCCTTGACCGTGGCCATGTGGATGACGTGGGTCACCCCGGCCATGGCCGCCTCGACTGTGGCGCGGTCGGCGATCGAGCCCTTGACGCTCTCCACCCGTTCGTGGGGCGCGAGCGACCGGTTGTGACAAAGGGCGCGAATACGGGCCGCCGCCCAGCGCGGCTCCGCCAGAATGCGTTGCAGCAGGACCTGGCCGACCTTCCCGGTTGCCCCGGTAACAAGCAAAAGCATATCGCCCCTCCACCAACTAATACTAATTAGCGAAATCGTGCGCCGTCAACGTGGAAAAGCCGGACCCAGAGGCCGGCGAAAGCGTCAGCAGTGCTGACGGAATGCAAGATTTCCCGGCCTTTCAGCCTGACGCCCTCCAATGCCGGGCATTGACGATGCCCGGCCCGACTGCCAATATATTGATTACTAATAGAATGCAGGCAAACCTGCAGCGATCACGAGGAGGCGCGCCGCATGGCGGTTCTGGAACTTGAGGGCATTTCCAAACACTATGGTGCGATCACCGCGCTGACCGACATCTCGCTGACGCTGGGGGCCGGCGAGGTTGTGGGGCTGGTCGGCGACAATGGCGCGGGCAAGACCACGCTGGTCAAGATCATCGCCGGCAACTTCCATCCCAGCGAAGGCCAGATCCGCCTCAACGGTCAGGTCGTCGAACTGCACGGCCCCAAGGATGCGCGTTCCAAGGGGATCGAGATCGTCTATCAGGACCTGGCACTGGCCGACAATCTGACGGCAGCGGCCAATATCTTCCTGGGGCGCGAACTGACTTCGGTCGCCAAGACTCCGGCCCATGCGGAACTCCCCTGGTACAGGCGCCGCAAGTGGTGGCAGTTCCTGGTTCCGGAAATTCTCGACTACCAGGCAATGTATCGGCGCTCTGCCGAACTGTTCGCCGAGCTGAAATCGGAGACGCGCCCACGCGATCTGGTGCGGCGCATGTCAGGCGGCCAGCGGCAGGCTGTCGCCATCGCCCGCACCCGCCTGTCCAATCCGCGTATCGTGCTGATGGACGAGCCGACCGCCGCCATCAGTGTGCGGCAGGTGGCGGAGGTGCTCAACCTGATCCGCCGCCTGCGCGAGCAGGGCATGGCGGTCATCCTCATCAGCCACCGCATCCCCGACATCTTCGCGGTCTGCGACCGGCTTTTGGTGCTGCGTCGCGGCCAGATGGTGGCCGACAAGCGCGTCGCCGACAGCTCGCCGCAAGAGGTGACCGGGCTGATCACCGGCGCCATCGAGCGCGCGTAGAGGACCCGCCCATGAGTGCCGATATCTCCCTGCAGAAGGCCATCGATCAGCAGACCCATACCAGCTTCCTGTCCTGGCTGGTCAGCCGGCAAATCTTCTGGGTCCTGCTCGCCGCGGTGCTGGCGGTCATCGCCATGTCGCTGATGACCAAGACCTTTGCCACGCCCAACAACCTCTTCAACGTCACCCGGAACTTCGCCTTTGTCGCCATTGTCGCGATCGGCATGACGGCCGTGATCATCACCGGCGGGATCGACCTGTCGGTGGGGTCGACGGTGCTCATCTCGGCCATGACGACGACTGTCATCATGCATGCCGGATTTCCCATAACGCTCGCCTTTCCGGCCGCGATTGGCGCCTCGCTGCTGGTCGGCGCCATCAACGGCTCACTGATTGCCCTGGCGGGCATGCCGCCCTTTGTGGTGACATTAGGCATGATGTCGATTGCGCGCAGCATCGGCATGGTGATGTCCAACAATGCGCTGATCTATGAGTTCGGCCCGGACCAAGCGATCCTGTTCGCCATTGGCGGCGGCTCGGTGAACCTGCTCGGACTACCCATTCCAAACCCGGTGCTGGTCATGATTGCGCTGGGCATGGTGACGGCCTTCATGCTGCGCTGGATGCGCTGGGGCCGCTACCTCTACGCCATTGGCGGCAACGAACGCGCCGCGATCCTGACTGGTGTGCCGGTCAAGGCCGTCAAGGTCTCGGTCTACATGTTCGCCTCGTTCTGCGCCGGCATTACCGGTTTTCTCGAAGCGGGCTGGCTGGGATCGGTCACCACAGGTCTCGGCACCGGCATGGAGCTGACGGTGATCGCGGCCACCGTGATCGGCGGCGCCAACCTGGCCGGCGGCAGCGGCACGGCGCTCGGCGCGATCGTGGGCGCGGCACTCATCGAGATCATCCGCAACAGCCTCACCCTTCTGGGCATCAGCACGTTCTGGCAGGGCACCTTTGTGGGCGGATTCATTGTGCTGGCGGTCGCCTTTGACCGGCTGCGCAACAAGGATATCGGGGAATAACAGGAGACCTGAAATCAGGCTTCCTATTTACTAATATTTATAAATTGGCATATCATCGATTTTGACCAGGCTCGCAGTCACCGGGAGGAGGTGGCTGCAGAAAAGGCCGGGTTGAATGCTGATCGTGAGCAAGGCTGTGCAGACCGCACGGCGAGGGAGGACGGACTATGAGACGGACTATGACTTTTGCTGCCGTACTGGCAGCTGGTTTGACGCTGGGCGTTGCCGCGCAGGCCCAGGACAAGCAGCAGCTCGCCTTTGTGGTGAATGCCGCATCGGACTTCTGGAAACTGGCCGAGGCGGGGGTCAACAAGGCCCAGGAAGAGCTGCCCAATTACGAGGTGCAGTTCCGCTACCCGGCACAAGGCACCGCAGCGCTGCAGAATGCGCTGATGGACGACCTCGTCGCTGGCGGCACCGACGCGATCATGATCTCGTCGGCCGATCCGGCCAATTCGATCGATGCGTTCAACCGCATCGCCGCCCAGGTGCCCCTGTTCACCACCGACAGCGATGCGCCGCAGAGCGACCGGATCGCCTATCTGGGATCGTCCAACACGCTGGCCGGCGTGCAGGCTGGCGAAGAGATGGTCAAGGCCCTGCCCGATGGCGGCAAATGCATGGGCTTTGTGGGCTTCCTGGGCGCCGACAACGCCAAGGAGCGCATTGCGGGCTTCAAGCAGGCCATTGAAGGCCACAATATCGAGCTGGTCGACGTCCGTGGCGACGACGTGGACTTTGCCCGGGCCCGCACCAATGTCGATGATGTGCTCGTCGCCAATCCGGATATCACCTGCATGGTGGGGTTCTATTCCTATAACCCGCCCAAGATCTATGAGGCGCTGCAGGCGGCCGGCAAGCTCGGCCAGATCACCGTGGTTGCCTTCGACGAGGACCCCGTCACGCTTGGCGCGGTGCGCGAGGGAAGCTTTGCCGCGACCGTGGTGCAGCAGCCCTATGAGTGGGGCTACCAGGGCATGAAGCTGATGGCGGCCTATCTGGAAGGCGACAAGTCCGGCGTGCCGGAGGACGGCATCATCATCGTGCCGACCAAGGTGGTGAATGCCGAGAATGTCGATGCGTTCGAGGCGGACCTCAAGGCCAAGATCGGCGGCTGAGCCGTCCATCGAACCACCGGCGGCGTGGCCTTGGTGCCGCGCCGCCGCGTCATTAGCCTCGGACCTGTCCATGACCCTGAGCCATCCTGCTACCGGCGCCCCTGCCCCGGCTGCTGCCCATGCGGCCGAGCCATTCCTGCGGCTCAGCAAGGTGCGCAAATCCTATCCCGGCGTGCTGGCCCTCGACGGGCTCGACCTTGAGGTGCGGCCGGGCGAAGTCATCGGCCTGGTTGGTGAAAACGGCGCCGGCAAGTCGACGCTGATGAAGATACTGGGCGGCATCACCGCACCCGATAGCGGCAGTATCGAAGTGGATGGCCGGCCCTATGCGGCGCTGACGGTGGGCGGTTCGCTGCGTGCCGGCATCGCCTTCGTGCATCAGGAACTCAATCTGTTCGACAATCTCGATGTGGCAGCCAATGTGTTTATCGGCCGCGAACCGCGCCGCTTCGGCCTGCTCAACCTGGTCGATACCGCGCGGCAGCGCGCAGCCGTGCAGCCGCTGCTCGACCAGCTCGGCGCCAATTTCTCGCCGGATACGCCGGTTTCGAGGCTGTCGCTGGCGCAGCAGCAACTTGTGGAGATCGCCAAGGCCCTGTCGCAGGATGCGCGGCTGGTGATCCTGGATGAACCGACCTCCAGCCTTCCCATTGCCGAGACGGACCGGCTGCTGGCCGTCATCGACCGGTTGCGGGCCCAGGGCATAGCCGTGATCTTCGTGTCGCACCGGCTTGGGGAAATCGAGCGCGCCTGCGATCGCGTGGTGGTGCTGCGCGACGGGCGGCTGGTCGGCAAGCTGGCCAGGAGTGAGATCAGCCACGATCGACTGGTCAAACTGATGATCGGGCGCCAGCTCAAGGTCGCCTATGCCCCGCCCAAGGCCGAGCGTGGGCCGATCGTGCTGGCGGCACGGGACCTGCGCACGGCGGCCTATCCGCAGCGTGCGGTCAGTCTCGACCTGCATGCTGGCGAGATCCTGGGGCTGGCGGGGCTGGTGGGTTCGGGCCGTACCGAGCTGGCCCGCGCGCTGTTCGGCATCGACCCGATCTATGGCGGCACGCTGGTACGCGACGGCGAACCCATCCGCATTTCGGGGGCCAATGACGCGGTCAGGCACGGCATCTTCCTCGTACCCGAGGACCGCAAGGGCAGCGGCATCCTGCTCGACCTGTCGGTAGCCCAGAATATCAGCCTGCCCAATCTGGCTGCCTACGCCGTTGGCACACTGGTGTCGGCGGAGCGCGAAGGGCGCCGCGCCGAGCAGAGCCGAACCGAACTGGCGATCAAGGCACCGACCGTCGCTACCCGCACGGGCTCGCTGTCGGGCGGCAACCAGCAGAAGGTCGTGCTGGCCAAATGGCTCGCCATGGCGCCACGCGTCATCATTTTCGATGAGCCGACGCGCGGCATCGATATCGGCGCCAAGTCAGAGATCTACCGCCTGATGCGGGCTTTGGCCGATTCCGGGGTCGCCGTGCTGATGATCTCAAGCGACATGGAAGAAGTGATCGGCGTCTCCGACCGGATAGCCGTGATGCACGAGGGAGGGATTTCCGGCATGCTGGAGCGCCATCAATTCAGTGAAGAAAACGTACTGCTGCTGGCCGTGGGCGAGGCTTTTGGCACGCGGAGGCCGCTGCCATGAGCAAGAAGGACCTTGGCCTTCTGGTATTGATCCTGGTGGTGGCGGCGGGCGTCTACCTGCGCAATCCGCTGTTCCTGTCGCCCAACAATATCTCCAACACGGCCAACCTGATCGGCCTGTTCGGCCTGTTTTCCATCGCGCAGGGCTTTGTCATCATCACCGGCGGCATCGATCTGTCGTCCGGCTCGATGATTGCGCTGCTGGGCGTGCTCTTTGTCGATCTTGTGGGCAACAAGGGCGTGCCCTGGCCGATCGCCCTGCTGATCGTGCTCCTTCTGGGCATCCTGCTGGGGCTGGCCCATGCCGTGCTGATCACCCGGCTCAAGATGCCGCCATTCGTGGTGACGCTGTGTGGCCTCTTGATCTATCGCGGGGTGGCGCGCGGCTATACCGGCGACGCGACCGCCGGCTTTCCCTTTGGCAGCACCTATCCAGGGCTCGATTTCTTCACCGCCCGTGTCTATGGCGTGCCCACCTCGATCCTGGTGCTGATCGTGGTGGCCGTCGTGGCCTGGGTGGTCCTGCACCGCTCGGTCTTCGGCCGCTATCTGTTCGCGGTGGGCAAGAATGAGGAAGCAGCACGGTTTTCGGGCATAAGGACCGATCTGGTCATCGGGGCCGCCTATGTGATCTGCGCGGCGCTGACCGCGCTCTCGGCCGTGTTCTTTGCCATGTATACACGATCGGTTTCGCCATCCTCGCAAGCCAATTTCTATGAGCTCTACGCCATTGCGGCGGCCGTGCTGGGCGGCTTTTCCCTGCGCGGCGGCGAGGGGTCGATCATCGGCGTGGTGCTGGGCGCCATCCTGCTGCAGATCCTGCAGAACCTAGTCAACCTGCTCGGCATCCCCTCCTCGCTCAATTTCGCGGTGATGGGCACGGTGATCCTGATCGGCGTGCTGGTCGACCAGCAATTAAGCGTCTATCGCGCCCACCGCCGGCTCGTGGAAGCGGCGCGCGAGGCTGCCGACTAGCGCATGAAAAAGGGCGGCACACCGGCCGCCCTTTTGCTTGGGAGGCGTCTTGGTTACGTCATTCACCACGGTAGGTCTGGTGGCAGGTCCCGCATGCCTGGCCGATCTGTTCGACGGCAGCCATATAGGCCGCATTGTCCCCGGCCGTTGCGGCATCGAGCGCGGTCTGGGCGGCGGCGGCGCCGCTCTCGGCAATCGCGGTGAAGGCCTCGAAGTCTTCCCAGATGGCGGGCAGTGCGCGGCTCTTGTCGACAATCGAGCCTTCGGGAAACAGGCTGGGGATGGTCTGGAAATTGGAGACCATGGTGGTCATGGCTGCGATGGCGGGTTCACCGGTCAGCTCGGCGGCGCCGCGCATGGTCGCACCATTGGATTTCATCAATTCAACGCGTGCCGCGTAGGCCTCCTCAGCGCTCATCGGCGCCGCGGCGTCCTGCGCGATGGCAAGGCCGGCGCCGAGCGCGGCAAGGCTGCAGATTACCAGCGAAACTGTCTTCAGGCCCATGACATCCTCCTCTTCATTTCCCGTTCAGGGATGTGTCGCAAAAACGCACTTTCCGCGTCAAAATGACGCGGCAATGAAGGCAAAGTCATGACCGACCTCCGGCATCACGCGATGCGACCGAGCCAGAGCACGGACAACCCGGCCGCCAGCAGGGCGAGCAGCGCCCCAAGGCCGGCAAAGATGAAGGCAATTTCGGTAAGCTTTTTCTCCGCGACAAGCCGCGTGGAGAGCGATGAATAGACCTCCGCCAAAGCCTCCGACGACTGCGCCTCGAAATATTCTGCATCGGTTGTATCAGCGATGGTCTGGAGGGTCGTGGCGTCAAGCATGGCCCGCATGGAGCGGCCACCGAAATCCACCACGTCGCCAGAGGTCGAGCCGAAGCCGACGGTATAGACCCGCACGCCATAATCGGCCGCGAGGCGGCCTGCGGCCACCGGATCGGGACCGGTGGTCGTCGCGCCATCGGTCAGCAGGATGACCACGGCGCTCTGGTAGGAACCCGGCTCGACCGGCACATGGGTGGAGGCCTCCGGCCCGGGGTCATCAAGGGAGCGACCTTGCGGGCTCAGCGCGCCAGCACGGCTGCGCGCCCCGAGCTGATCGCGGGGATCAGCATTGTCGCCAAGATCGAAGGTCTCGTCGGGAAAGATGGTGGCCAGCGCGGTGAGGACGCCGGCGCCCACGGCCGTGCCCCGGCGCAGGTCGAAACCGTTGATCGCGGCGGTCAGAAGCTCTCGGTCCAGGGTTGGCGCCTGCATCAGCATGGCCGCCGAAGCGAAGGCTACGATGCCAATTTCGACGTCGGCGGGTTGCTGGGCGATAAAGGTCTTGGCGGCCTCCTGTGCCGCAACGATGCGTGACGGCGCGACATCGCCTGCCCGCATGGAGCCTGAAACATCCATCGCCAGGATGACCGTCGCGCGGGAGCTTGCCAGGGTGATGACAGCTGCGGGCCGGGCAACGGCGGCGATGAGGACGCCAATGGCCAGCAGCAGCAAGGCCGGCGGCAGGTGTCGACGCCAGCCGATGCCCCGGCCGAGAGCCTGACGGACCAGCGGCAGGTTGGCATAGCGCAGCGACAGGCGCTTCCTCCGCCGCTGCATCCACAGATAGGCCAGCACCAGTGCAGGCAGGATCAGCAGCAGCCAGAGCATCTCGATCCATAGAAAGGTCATGCTGGTACTCCCGGAGAGGTGCCGCCCGCGCTCGCCTTGCGCATGCCGGAAAACCGCAGGATGGCGTCGAGCAGGTCGTCGTCGGTGGACAGTTCCAGCGCGTCGACCCCGGCCTGAGAAAACTCCCCGATGACCTCTTCCCTCCATTGCCCGGCGAGGGATGCAAAGCGCTGCCGGAAGCCTGCGTCGGTGGTGTCGACAAAGACCTGATCACCCGTTTCAGCGTCCTCGAAGGCCAGCAGTCCGATATCGGGCAGCGCCAGTTCGAGCGGATCGACCAAGCGCACGGCGACCGTCTCATGCCGCCGGCTCAACATCGATAGCGGACCTTGCCAGCCCGGCTGCGACACGAAATCGGACACGACAAAAACTACCGAACGTCGCTTGAGTGCTGCGCCGGCGTGCCGGAAGAATGAGCCGAGGTCTGTCGAGGGCGCCCGCAGGCGCCGCGGATGGGCGAGGATCTTATCCATGACATGCATCACATGGCGGCGACCGCCACGTGCGGGAATGCGGTGCTCATCGACGCCATCGAAGAGGATGGCCCCGACCTTGTTGCCATGATGGGTGAAGAGGCGCGACATCACGCCGACAAACTCGGTCAGGACCTGCCGCTTGTCCTTTTCCCCGGAGCCGAAATCCACCGAAGGGCTGAGATCGAGCAGGAACCAGGCGGTGACATCCCGATCTTCGTTGTAGATGCGCACATGGGGCACCTGGGTGCGCGCGGTGACGTTCCAGTCGATATGACGCACATCGTCATGGGCCTGGTATTCGCGCAGGTCGGCAAAATCGAGCCCGCTGCCGCGGAACAGGGTGCGGTAATCCCCTTGCAGGAGGCCGTCCAGTCGGCGGACCACCGTCCATTCCAGCCGCCGCAGCAGCGCCTCAGCCTGCCGTGGCGACGCGGACATGGGCTTGCAGGGGTTGTTCCGGTGCCGGGACGGCGCGGAGGATCTGGCTGATGATGTGGTCGGCTCCGAGAGATTCCGAGAGGGCTTCGTAGGATAGCGAGATGCGGTGGCGCATGACGTCGGGAGCGACATCGATCACGTCCTGCGGCAGCACGTAGTCACGTCCGCGCAGGAACGCCAGAGCGCGCCCGGCCTCGATCATGTTGATGCTGGCACGCGGGCTCGCGCCATAGGTGATCAGGCGCGGCAGGTCTTTCAGGCCGACCAGGTCTGGATTGCGCGTGGCGGCGACCAGGCGCACGGCAAACTGGATCAGCGTGGGATCGACATAGAGCTCGCGCGACCGCGCCTGGAGACTGACAAGCTGCTCGGTCGTTGCCACCCGCGCCACAGCCTGCATTACGCCGGTAACGCGCGAGACGATGACGAACTCTTCCTCCTCGGATGGGTAGCCGACCAGCACCTTCATCATGAAGCGATCGACCTGCGCCTCCGGAAGCGGATAGGTGCCCTCGGTTTCGATCGGGTTCTGGGTCGCCATCACCACGAACGGGTCGGGCACGCGATGGCTTTCCCCGGCAATGGTGACCTGGCGTTCCTGCATCACCTCGAGCAGCGCGCTTTGCACTTTTGCGGGTGCGCGGTTGATCTCGTCAGCCAGCAGCAGGTTGCAGAAGACTGGCCCCAGGGCCGTGGTGAATTCGCCGGTCTTCTGGTTGTAGATGCGTGTGCCCACCAGGTCGGACGGGACCAGGTCGGGCGTGAACTGGATGCGCTTGAACGACCCCTGTACGGCATGGGCCAGCGTATTGACGGTCAGCGTCTTGGCCAGGCCTGGCACGCCTTCAACCAGCAGGTGGCCCTTGGCCAGCAGCGCGATCAGGACCCGTTCAAGGAAATGGTCCTGCCCGACGACCACCTTCTTCACCTCATAGAGCACCTGCTCCATGAGCGAGGCGACGGCGGGGGCGTCTGATGGGTCGGCCATGATCCTGTTCCATTCTGCTGGGGCTAGAGGGGAGACTCTTCGACGGCGCCGCCGGCTTCCTCCATCGTCACGGCAAAGGCGATGCCGGCGAAGGTGCGGAGACCGGAAGGATTGAGAATGGCGGTGACGATGCCCACGACCTCGCCGTCTGCATTGACCAGCGGACCGCCGGAATTGCCGGGATTGGCGGCGGCATCGAACTGGATGAGATTGCGCATGGTGGCCTCGCCCTCGCGCTCCAGCACGCGGAGCAGGCCGGAGACGACGCCGGCCGACGCCGAGGGACCGATACCGAAGGGAAAGCCGACGGCCACCACCTCGTCGCCCGGTCGCAGGCTGCCGCTGGCGCCAAGTGTTGCCGGCAGCAGGTCATCGGGCAGGATGCTTGGCCGGATGATGGCCAGATCGAGATCGGGCCTGGCACCCACGATCACCGCATCGGCTTCGGTGCCGTCGAAGAACTGCACCCGCAGCTTCCGCGCCGCGCGCGCCACATGCAGGTTGGTGAGAATGGTGCCACTGTCATCGATGACGACGCCGGTACCCACCGCCGTGAACCGTTCATGAAAATCTTCTTCGAGCGCACCGGATTCGGGCAGTTCGACGGCCGGAGGTTGGCCATCACCAGGAGCGGAATCGGGCGTTTTGGCCTCGGGGTCATAACCGCTAACCCGCACGACCGACGGAATGACCGCGGCATAGGCAAGGGATGCAACCGAAGGGGGGCGCCCACGCTCATCGAGGGCGAAATTGACAGCTTCGTTGATCTCGAACTGGGTCAGGTTCTGGGCGGGCGCACTGAAGAGCTGAAAGAGCCCAACCAGTGTCAGGGTGATGGCTACGGATGCGGCGACCAGCATCTTGCCCTGGTGGCTGCCGTAGAGCGCATGCCAACGCTCCCGCAGGGACGGCACAGCCGCTGCCGCTGCCACAACCGGGGCAAGCGGCCAGCCGACCGCGGCCGGCTGTGCGTCCGTCTTTGGCCGCACCGTGGTTGAACCGCTATAGACTGGACGCCGCTTCACACTGGGGCCCTCTCCTTGCTGAACGCGGCGTGCCATGCCGTGTCCCGCAGATGTCAGTGGAGCCGGCCTCGAACTCCGGCTTGCCCTGGTCTGGCACTTGCTCATAACGCGGCCGGAACTGCCGCCTGGTACGCCGGCATACCTGTTGCCGGCGCGGCGGCCGTGCCGCGTGGGCAAGTGGCGCGCGCCGTGGGCGCCGCCCTGAGGAAACTGGATTTTGGCACACTGGCGGGCGACTTGGGAGTGTTACAACCAACCGTGATAGGTGGAGATAGATGTTTCATCTCAATAGCTTATCCAGGGTAGACTCTTGATCCGCAGGGAAACTGTGGGCGTTTTCACGGCATGGCGACCGCGTTCGATCAGCCTGCATCGAGAGCGCACCGGCGGGTCGCTGTGCGAGGCGCCTGATGGTCGACGGCGACCCCAAAAATATGATAAGGGCTGTCTTGTTTGTTTGAAGTGCAACGGGTAGAGCACGACCCGTCCGCCATTCTTCAACGCCCAGGAACTCCATTCATGCATGTCGCAAGGTCCATATGCGCTCTTTCGGGCCTCATGATCGCCGTTGCCCTGTCGGCCCTTCCGGCCGGCGCAGCCCCCACCACATACCCCCTGACCCTCAACAATTGCGGCGTCGACGTCACCTTCGAGAAGGCACCTGAGCGCGCGATCGCCCTGGGTCAGAACAGTGCCGAGATCATGCTGCTGCTGGGCCTTGAAGGCCGTATGGCGGGCACCGCATTCTGGCCGAGCCAGGTTCTGCCCGAGCTCGCCGCGGCCAATGAACAGGTCAAGCTGCTGACCGTGGAATCGCCGAGCCTCGAGGCCATTCTCGCCGAGCGCCCCGATTTCGTCGCCGCCCAGTTGCTCAACCTGCTGGGACCGGAGAGCAAGATCGCCAAGCGCGAGGACTTCGCCAATCTGGGCATTCCCAGCTATGTCTCCCCCGGCGTCTGTGCCACCAGTCACGATGCTGGCGACGTGCATGGCGCGCGCGCCAGCCTGTGGAACATGGACCTGCTCTACCAGGAGATCGACGAGCTTTCGCAGATCTTCGACGTGGCCGATCGGGGCCAGCAGGTGATTGCCGAGTTCAAGGCGCGCGAGGCGGCGTTGCGGGAGCGCGTCGGCGGCGAGAGCCAGGACCTGTCCTTTGTCTTCTGGTTCTCGAGCCCCTCGCCTGCCGACGACGCCTATCTCGGCGGCAAGAACGGCGCCTCCGGCTTCATCGCGGACCTGCTGGGCGGCCACAATGTGATGCAGACCGAGGTGGAATGGCCGACGGTGAGCTGGGAAGGCATCATTGCCACCAATCCCGGCGTCATCGTCATCGCCGATCTCGACCGCAATCGCTGGGAACTCGACAAGCCCGAAGCCAAGATCGAATTCCTCAAGACTGACCCGGCCGTCAGCCAGCTCGAGGCGGTCAGGAACGGCCGCATCGTCATCATGGATGGCCAGGCCATGAACCCGACCATCCGCACCATCTATGGCGCCGAGCAGGTTGCCGACCAGCTGGAAGCGCTCGGTCTCTTCAAGTGACGGGACTGCAACGACATTTTGGGGAACAGGCCGGCCTCGGCCTGTTCCTTTTGCTTTCGGCCATCCTGCTTCTGCTCGCCATCGGCGCCGGCACGGGCATTGGCGAAATGGCCATTCCACTCGATACGACCTTTTTTGCCGTCACCAATCGGCTGGGCTGGTCGGCCGTGGCCGTCGATCCGATCCACCAAAGCGTCATCTGGGACTACCGGCTGAGCCGCTCGCTTGTTGCTGCCTGTTGTGGCGCCGGTCTCGCGCTCTGCGGCGCGATCCTGCAGTCGCTGCTCCGCAATGCCCTGGCCGAACCCTATGTGCTGGGCGTGTCAGCCGGCGCCTCGACAGGCGCGGTCAGCATCATCGTCCTGGGGCTTGGCGCCGGTTCGATCACGATCTCGGCCGGCGCCTTTGTCGGGGCTTTCGCATCCTTTGCCTTTGTCGCCCTGCTGTCCAATGGCGCCCGCGGCGGTGCGGGCAAGACCATTCTGGCCGGGGTTGCCGCCTCCCAGCTCTTCAATGCGCTCACCTCCTATATCGTCAGCACCTCGGCCAATGCCCAGCAGGCGCGCGATGTCATGTTCTGGCTGCTCGGCAGCTTTGGCGGCGTGCGCTGGCCTGAATTCCAGCTGGTGCTTGTCGTCGTCCTGATCGGCTTCGGCGTCTGCTTCTATTTTGCGCGGGCGCTCGATGCCTTCGCCTTTGGCGATGATGCCGCCGCTTCGCTGGGCATTCCCGTAGGCGTGGTCCGCCTCATCCTGTTTGGCGTGACGGCCTTGATGACGGCCACCATCGTTTCCATCGTCGGCTCGATCGGATTTGTCGGCCTCGTCGTGCCCCATGCCGCACGCTTCATTGTCGGCCCGTCACATGCCCGGCTGCTGCCCACCTGCGTGGTTGCCGGCGGCATATTCATGGTGCTGGCCGATATCGTCTCGCGCGTGGTCCTGCCGCAGCAGGTGCTGCCCATCGGCGTGGTGACGGCGCTGGTCGGCGTGCCGTTCTTCTCCATCATCCTCTACCGGACGCAGCGCGCCCAATGACCATCGCGGCAGAAAACCTCACCTGGAAAGTCGGCAGCACGGTCATTGTCGACAATGTCTCGCTCAAGGCGGAGCCGGGCAAGATGCTCGGCCTGCTCGGCCCCAATGGATCGGGCAAGTCATCGCTCTTGCGCCTCCTGGCGGGCCTGCGCCGCGCCCATGCCGGCCGGGTGACGCTCGACGGTATCGATCTGCGGCAGATCAAGCGGAGTGCCATGGCCCGGCGTGTCGCGCTGGTGGAGCAACATTCCTCGACCGAGTCCAACGTGAAGGTACGCGATGTGGTCAAGCTGGGCCGCATCCCGCACCTGCCGCCATTCGGCGGCTGGAACCGTGCCGACGACGAGGCCGTCGATGCAGCCCTCGGACGTGTCGGGATGACCGAGCGGCGGGATCAATATTGGCAGAGCCTGTCGGGCGGTGAGCGCCAGCGCGTCCACATCGCCCGGGCCCTGGCGCAGACGCCTGTTGAGATGCTGCTCGACGAGCCGACCAACCATCTCGATATCCAGCACCAGATCGAGCTGCTGCGTCTGGTTTCGGCGCTCTCGCTCACCAGCATCGTCGCCATGCATGACCTCAACCACGCCGCCATGTTCTGCGACCACGTCGTCGTCATGCAACAGGGCCGCATAGTGGCCTATGGCACGCCCGTGGAGGTCCTGACCGAGAAACTGCTGCGAGAGGTGTTCCGTGTCGCGGCGCGGGTCGAGCCGTCACCCCATCATGGCAGGCCCCACATCCACTATCTGCTTTAAGCGCGGGCGGCCTGCGCCACGCCTCAACTCGCTGCCGGATAGGCGAATGGCAGGGACGGACCTGTCGGCTCGTCAACCAGGAAAGTAGACTCGACCAGCTTGATCAAATCGGCCGCCGACCACATGACCTGCCGAATGGAGACGCGATTGTCTGCCGAGGCGATCGCCGCTCTAGCGCCTAGTCCGATGGGCAGGATGGCGTGCCCGCTCTGACCGGCGGCGACGAGCGCCGAGGTAATATCCTTGCGCTGGTCGCCGACATACCAGACCACATCCGAGCGGGTTATCGGGCGGCCGATCGAACCGAGCGCCGCAAGGATTGGCTCGGCAGATGGCTTGCCCTGCCGGACGTCCTCCCGAAAGATGCAGGTCGAGAAGTACTGCCGCAGGTCGAACGCATCCAGCACGTCCTGCCCATAGCCCTTGCCCAGGCCATTGCTCACCATGCCCATGGGGATGCCGTTGGCGCGAAGCAGGTCGAGCACGGATCGCATAGCCTCGCAGGGCTGCAGCATGGCCTCGACCGATTTGCGGCGCAGTCTGTGCATGGTCCGATGGACGACGAGCGAAGATGAATTCTGCCGTGTCGCCAACTGGCTTCGCCGCATCAGGCGAAAGCGCGCAGCCAGTCGCCCGCTGCCGTGCGAAAGATCATCCAGGAACTCCAGCATCTGGAGCACTCGAGGATTCGTGTGATGGACCAGAGTTCCGTCCAGATCGAACAGAACAATGGTCGGACGCGCTGGATTCTGCCCCAGAACCTGCCCTCCAAGCACTTGCGATAGCGGACCGTCGATTACTTTAGCCCCGCTGGCAACCAAAAAATCGGTGAACGATGGCGCTGCTCGCCCCAAGCTGCTTCACAGAAGCCTTCAGGGCCAGCTGCCGGTCAGCGGGTCAGTCGGCAATTCCGGCCCTGCGGATGGAGCCACGCAGAACTGTCGGCATGGGCAGCATGGTGCCGGTAGTCGCTTGCGGATCCAGCAGGCGTTGCACGGCTGCGCGTCCCATCGCCTCGTGCGGCAGCGCTATCGTCGTCAGGCCGGGCCGCAGGTAGGACGCCAATTCGTCATTGTCGAATGACACCAGGGCGACATCGTCTGGAATGGCAAGCGCGGCCTCGGCCAGGGCCTGGTAGGCACCAAAGGCCAGCCGGTCGTTGAGGCACAGAATGGCGCCGGGCTTCTGCCTTTTCAGAAGGGCGCGGGTCAGTTCGTAGCCCTGATCCGGCTCCCAGTTCCAGCAGCTGAGCTCGGCGATGAATGCCAGCCCGCGGGCGGCCATCTCGTCGCGTATGCCGGCAAAGCGGCGCGAGATGCTCTCGGAGCGAAACAGGCCCGCTTCTTCCTCGGCATTGTGCCCGAGAAGCACGACGTCTTCCGTGTTCCCCGCTTCTGCCAGCAGCCGCACGGCTTCACGCCCGCCTTCATACTCGTCCGGCAGGACGGAGACAGGAAAGCGTGCACTGGTGCCGTTGAGCATGACGACCGGAATTGAAATGGCGATGTCGGGAACAAAGACCTCGCGGGCGCGCATCGCCGCGAAGATCAACCCGTCGACCTGGCGGTCGAGAGCGGCCTCCACGGCCTCGATCTCGCGCGCCGGTTCCCCGCCCGTTTCCAGCACCAGCATGACATGCTTGGCTTCCTCGGCCGCAGCAAGAGCGCCCCGGATCAGCCCGCTGGCGAAGCGGGTCGTTGCCACATAGTCGGAGATGAAGGCGATCGAGCGGGACTTGTCAGTCCGCAGGGAACGGGCCGCGACATTGGGCCGATAGCCCAGGCTGGCCGCTGCTGCGTGAACCTTGGCATGGGCATCGGCAGAAAGGCGCGTGTCCGGACGGCCTGTCAGGATCATGGACGCAGCCGTGGTTGATAGACCCGCAAGGCGGGCCACATCGGCCAATGTTACGCGCTTCTTCTGCAAGCGTTGCTGCCCCCTCGTCCCGTCCCTGCTGACGCCAGCATCAATTCTGGATAGCCACGCGGCGACCGCTTGACAACCGGCGAGCAGAGCGGCATTTGCTAAATGGTTTTAGCAGGGGATGTGGATGGGTTTCAACCTACCTGAGCACTGGGTCTGGGATTTTTGGCTGGCAGACGATGGCGAACGTCACCACCTGTTCTACCTGCATGCGCCCAAATCCCTTGGCAATCCAGATCTGCGGCACCGCAATGCCCGCATTGGACATGCCACATCCACTGACCTGCGCGAGTGGACCGACCACGGACTTGCCTTCGACGCCGGCGCGTCCGGCAGCTTCGACGGCTCGGCGACCTGGACCGGCAGTGTTGTCCGTGACCGCAATGGCCTGTGGCGCATGTTCTATACGGGGTCGCGGTTCCTGTCCCCCGACACGGCCGCCAATATCGAAACCATCGGTGTCGCAATATCGGCCGATCTGTTCACCTGGACCAAGCAGCCGGGACCGATCTGCGTTGCCGATCCGCAATGGTACGAGACGCTGGGCACATCGTCGTGGCCCGAAGAGGCGTGGCGCGATCCCTGGGTGTTCTGGAAGCAGGCCGACCAGCTCTGGCACATGCTGATTACGGCCCGCGGCAAGGATGGCACCGAGCCCGATCGCGGCGTCATGGCCCATGCAACCTCCCCCGACCTGAAGGAATGGACGGCAGGCGCGCCCCTGAGCGAGACGGGTTCGGGCTTTGCCCATCTCGAAGTGTTCCAGGTGGTCAAGGTCGATGGCCGCAACCACCTCGTCTTCTGCTGCGATACAGCCAAGTTGACAGGCACGCGGAACGGACAGGTTGGCGGCGTATGGAGCCTGCCGGTGGGAGACATGCCTGGCCCGGTCGATTTCCGGCAGGCCAGGTTGCTGGTGGATGAACGCCTCTATGCCGGCCGCATTGCCTCCGACCGGGATGGCGCGCCGTATCTGCTGGCATTCAACAATGTCAGCAATGCCGGCGTGTTCATGGGCGGCATCAGCGACCCCATGCGCGTGGTGACCGGCGAGGACGGCTATCTGGCCCTGGAGGCGGGACAATGAGCATTGCCATGAACGGAACGGTTGCCCCTGGCTTCGAGCCGGTCGTCCAGGCCTTCGAGCAGGCCTTCGAAGGTCATCCGGCCATGGGCGCGGGGCTCCACGTGGTCAAGGATGGGGAGAGCGTGATCAACCTCTGGGCCGGCGTCGCCGATGCGCGCACCGGTCGCCCCTGGACCGAGCAGACACCGTCAGTAGTCTTCTCCTGCACCAAGGGTCTTGTCTCGATCATGGCAGCCCGCCTGGTCCAGGAAGGCCGCCTTGACTATGACGCGCCGGTCGCCGGCTACTGGCCCGAGTTCGCCGCTGCCGGAAAGGGCCAGGTCACGGTCGGTCAGGCATTGGCCCATCAGGCCGGGCTGTCGGCACCGCGCGCCGATCTGACCGAGGACGATATCGTTGACTGGGACCGCGTCGTGACAGCATTGGCCGAGCAGGAACCGCTCTGGCCGCTGGGAACAGGCTATGCCTACCACGCCCTCACCCATGGCTGGGTAGTTGGCGAAATCATACGCCGGGTGACAGGCCAGTCGGTCGGCAGCTATTTCCGCGGTCTCATTGCCGATCCCCTGGGCGTCAATGCCTGGATCGGCCTGCCTGCCGATCGGGCTGACGAGGCAGCACACCTGCAGGTCAGCGACCCTTTGTCAGCCCTTTGGGCAGAGGAGGCGGCCAAGCCCGCTCCCAACTGGCCCTACAAGGCCATGACCCTGGGTACGGCCCTGCCCGCAGACCTCGTCTCAGCAGATGAGGGCTTCAACAAGCAGCGCATTCGCGCGGCCGAAATTCCCGGCGCCGGAGGCATTGCCACGGCCGAGGCGCTGGCGACCATATGGTCTGCCACGGTCACTCCGACCCGTGGCGTCAGGCTCATCGATGACGGGGTCATTGCGCGGGCCACGCGCACGCAGAGCCAGGGCGTTTCGGTATTCGGCGGCGCCCCCCCCTATTCCCGCTGGGGCTATGGCTTCCAGCTTGATTCCGCGGCGCGGCGCTATCTCGCCGAGGGCAATTTCGGACATGACGGCGCGGGGGGGCAGGTTGGCTTTGCCGATCCCGAGCGCCGGATCGGTTTCGGCTTCGTCACCAACTGGATGATGGGACCGGAAGACCAGCGTGCCACGCAGATTCTCGACGCGCTGCGGCCGCTGGTATAATCGCCGCGCAGGCGGATGCGGGAGATATTGACAGCTCTTGGCGTCCATGCGCTAAATCCATTTAGCAGGCGGAAACATCCGCTGCAGATCTGACCTGGAGGAGGTTTTCGTGAGAACCCATTCTCGCCGTGCACTTCGTATCGCGCTGACCCTGTCCACCACCGCGGCCATTGCGGGCACGGCTCTCGCCGCGCCAAGCTGCGGTACCGACCCGGTGGTCCTCAATTCCTATTTCGAAACCGGCTTTCCGCTGCCAAGCCGGCTGGCCGAAGAGTTCACCAAGCAGTTCCCCAATGTCACATTCGATATTCGGGAAGACCAGTTCGCCAACATGATGGAGAATTCCCCGCGCATCCTGTCGGAAGACAATGCGCCGGACCTGGTTCGCCTGCCGTCACTGACGGACCTGGTGGCAAATGACCTGCTGCTCAACCTCGACAGCTACTTCACCGAATTCGGCTGGGACAAGTTTCCCGCCGGCCAGCTGGTGCAGCTGCGTGTGGAAGAAGGCGGCCGCCCGCGCGGCACCGGCTCGCTCTATGCCATGGGCCTCAACTATTCGATGACCGGCGTGTTCTATAACAAGGAACTGGCCGCCCAGCTCGGCATGACCGAGCCGCCGAAGACCCTGGCCGAACTCGACGCCCTGTTGGCCAAGGCCAAGGAAGCGGGCATCCAGCCGATCATGCAGTGGAACAAGGGCACCGCTGGCCTTGCCTTCCCCCTGCAGAACCTGATGGGCGCCTATGGCGCACCCGAGCCGATCAATGACTGGATCTTCCAGAAGGACGGCGCCACCATCAACACGCCGGAAAACCTGGAAGCCGCCGAACATCTCGATGGCTGGATCAAGGCGGGCTACTTCCCGTCCGACGCCAATGCGATCGAGTATTTCCAGATGATGAGCCGCTTCATTGGCGGTGAGGGCCTGTTCATGTTCAACGGCGACTGGGAATCGGGCAATCTCGATACCATTGCCGCCGACAAGTTCGGCTTCTTCATCATGCCGAGCGAAGAGGATGGCGGCCGCCATGCCACCATGTCCGCGCCGCTGACCTTCGGCATTTCCGCCAAGGCGGCCAATGCCGACTGCGCCGCCTTTTTCCTCGATTGGGTCGCGACCAATGAAGAGGCCCGCAAGATCAACGTCGCCGTGGGTGGCTCAAACCCGGGCGGCCCGACCGACCTGGCCATGCCGGCCGTTACCCCTGGCTCGGTGACCGAGGCGTCGCTGGCTGCCGGCCAGACGCTGGCCGAGGACAATGGCGCGATGGACTTCATCGCCAATGCCACGGGCGCTATCTTTGCCGCCGGCTGGACGCCGGAACTGCAGAAGATGGTTGGCGGCCAGCAGACCGCTGCCGGGCTCCTGGAAGCCGTGCAGGAAGAGTACGAGACCCAGCTCTCCCGTTGATCGGGGCTGAGCGAAGACAGGCCGGAATGAACCATGACTGAAACCGTGACGTCCGTTCCGGGCGCTCCTGACCAGACCAAGCGGCTCCCCCCATCGCGGGGGAGCCGCAAGGCCACCATGACAGCCGTGCTGTTCATTGCGCCGGCGGCAATCGCCTACGCCGCCTTCGTGCTCGTGCCGCTGGCCATGAGCTTTTACTATTCCTTCCTGCGCTGGGACGGCATTGGCGAGGCCCGCTTTCACGGCCTGACCAATTACATCACCGTCCTGACCGACAGCGATCTGCTGCAGATCATCGGCAATGCGTTCCAGCTTGTGCTGTATTTCACCATCATCCCCGTCGGTCTGGGCCTCGCCGTTGCCTCGGCCATTCGCGGGCAGATGGCCGGCCGCTTCGGCACGGTCACCCGCACGGTGCTGTTCCTGCCCCAGGTCATTCCGCTGGTGGCCGCCGGCATCGCATGGAGCTGGATGTTTGCCTCCACCGGTCTCGTCAACCAGACGCTCAAGACCATCGGCCTTTCGAGCTGGGCGCGCGGCTGGCTGGGCGATTTCGTCTGGGCGCTGCCGGCCGTCGGCGTCATCGGCGCCTGGGTGCTGCTGGGTCTTTGCACCATGCTGCTGGTCACCGGCATCACCAAGATCGATGCCAGCCTCTATGAGGCGGCCCGCCTCGACGGTGCGCGGCCCTGGCATGAATTCCGCTACATCACCCTGCCCGGCCTGCGCCAGGAGATCGGCGTCTGCATCACCGTGACCGTCATCGCGGCGCTGGCGAGCTTTGACATCGTCTATATCTCGACCCAGGGCGGCCCCGGCATCACCACGACCGTGCCGGGCCTTGAAATCTATCGCCTGGCCTTTGCGCATCGACAGGTGGGGCTGGCCTCGGCGCTCGCCATCGTCCTCATGGTTCTCGTGCTGATTTCCATCGCCCCGGTCCAGTGGTTCACGCGGGACAAGAAATGAACACTCCCGCTCCCAACACACTGGTCGCCCGCGGCCTGATCATCGTCCTGATGCTCGTCACGCTGCTGCCGTTTCTCAGCATGTTCTCGGCGGCTTTGGCGCCGCAGGGCACCTATCCCAATGGCCTGCAATGGCCGGCCGATCCGCAATGGGGCAATTTTGCCCGGGCCTTCGAAGTCGCCAAGATGGATCAGCTGCTGCTGTCCAGCACGCTTATCGTGCTGGGCGTGGTGCCCGTCGCGGTGCTGATCGCCACCATGGCCGGCTATGGCCTCGCCAAGCTGACGACCAAGAAATACAAGTGGCTCTACCTGGTCTTCGTCTTCGGCCTGACGCTGCCCTTCGAGGCCGTCATTACGCCGCTCTACTACGAGGTCCGGGCGCTGGGGCTGCTCAATACGCGCTTTGCAATCATCCTGCCGCTGATCGGGCTCTACATGCCCTTTGGCGTCTACTGGATGCGCGCGCATTTCCTCAATGTGCCGCATGACCTCACCGAGGCTGCCCAGCTCGACGGCGCGACGCGCTGGAAGGAATTCCTGCTGGTGCAGGTGCCGCTGGCGCGTCCGGCCATCATGTCGCTGACCATCCTGCTCTTCCTGTGGACCTGGAACCAGTTCCTGCTGCCGGTCGTGCTGGTGCAGGACCCGATGCAGCGCACAATGGCGGGTGCTCTGGGCGCCTTCCAGGGCCAGTGGGGCACCGATATTCCGCTGCTCTGCGCCGGCTCGCTGCTCATCCTCACGCCAACCGTCGTGCTCTTTCTCATCTTCCAGCGCCAGTTCGTCGCCGCCCTGATGCAGGGCGCGGTCAAGGGCTAACCCGGAGACTTTCCATGGCAGGGCTTACCCTCCGATCCGTCTACAAGAATTATGGCGATGTCCCCGTCATCAAGGGCGTCGACCTTGACATCCAGCACGGCGAGTTCGTGGTTTTCGTCGGTCCTTCCGGCTGCGGAAAATCGACGCTGCTGCGCATGATCGCGGGGCTCGAGGACATAACCGGCGGCGAAGTCCGCATCGGCGATCGGGTGGTCAACGATGTGGAGCCGCGCGACCGTGGCGTCGCCATGGTTTTCCAGTCCTACGCGCTCTATCCGCATATGAGCGTCTACGACAATGTGGGCTTTGGCCTCAAACTGGCCAACACGCCCAAGGATGTGCGCGACCGCAAGATCCGCGAAGCGGCAAAGGTGCTGCAGATGGAGCATCTGCTCGGGCGCAAGCCGGCCCAGCTGTCCGGCGGGCAGCGCCAGCGTGTCGCCATCGGCCGCGCCATCGTGCGCCAGCCGGATGTGTTCCTGTTCGATGAGCCGCTGTCCAACCTCGATGCCGCCCTGCGCGTCGACATGCGCATGGAACTGGCGCGCCTCCATCACGACCTCGATGCCACCATGATCTACGTCACCCACGACCAGGTCGAAGCCATGACGCTGGCCGACAAGATCGTGGTGCTCAATGGTGGCATCGTGCAGCAGGTGGGCTCCCCGCTCGAACTCTACAATGCGCCTGCCAACCTGTTCGTCGCCGGCTTCATCGGCTCGCCCAAGATGAACCTGCTGACGGGGCAATTCGACATGGTCGACAACCAGCTGCAGGTCGTTGCCGATGGCGTGTCCTTCCGGCTTCCCAAAGCCCCCGGCACCCTCGCCAGGGGCGGTGCCGTCACCCTGGGCATCCGACCCCACGAATTCGCGCTGGATGCTGCAGGCCCGGTCAAGGGAATCGTTCAGCTGGTCGAGCAGCTTGGCAACGAAACGGTCGTGCGTGTTCGTCTCGACAATGCCAGCGAGATTACCGCGGTGCTCCCCGGGCAGGAAACGCTCAAGGTAGGCTCGACCGTGTCGCTCGGTTTCGACCCGGGCCACGTCCACCTTTTTGGCGCGGACGGCAATCGCATCAGCCCATAGCCAGGCCAGCGGCCTGGCTTTCCCGTCAGGCCGGCGCCTTGCGCAGGATCTTGTCCATCGCCTTGCCCTTGGCCAGCTCGTCCACCAGTTTGTCGAGATAGCGGATTTCGCGCATCGTGCCGTCTTCAAGGTCCTGCACGCGCACGCCGCAGACCACACCCGTGATCAATGATCGGGATGGATTCATGCCAGGCGCCTCGGCGAAGAAGTCCTCGAAACTGGTCTGTTTGGCCAGTTCCTGGTCCAGCGTCTCCTGGCTGTGACCGGTCAGCCAACGGATGATCTCGTCGACCTCGGCCCTGGTGCGCCCCTTCTTCTCCGCCTTGGCCACATAGTGTGGATAGACGCTCGCCACGCTGACCGAGAAGATACGATGCCTGTTCTCCATGCGTCCTCCCCGCGTGATGCCGCATCCAAAGATGCCATGATCGGGGAAAGCTTGAAAGCGCAAGGTAACCGGCAAATCTGCCGGGCAGCGGCTAGCGGCCTCGGCGAATAAAGTCGGCGGCGCGCTCGGCAATCATGATGACCGGCGAATTGGTGTTGCCGGAAACGATGGTGGGCATGATGGACGCGTCCACGATCCGGATGCCGGCAAGCCCATGTACGCGCAACTGGCTGTCCACCACCGCCATGGAATCCGATCCCATCTTGCAGGTGCCCACCGGATGGAAAATCGTGGTGGCGATATCGCCGGCCTTGGCCGCCAGTTCCGCATCGCTGGCAAATTGTGGTCCGGGCAGCATTTCCTCGGGTTCATAGCGGGCGATGGCCTTGGTCCGCATCAGGCTGCGCGCGTGGCGGATGGAATTGGCTGCAACGTGCCGGTCCGCGTCGGTCGAGAGGTAGTTGGGCCGGATCAAGGGGGCCGCGCTTGGGTCCGGCGTCGCCAGATGGATGGTGCCGCGGCTCTCCGGGCGCAGGTTGCAGACCGAGACCGTCACGGCGTCGAACCTGTGCAGCGGTTCGCCCAGGCGGTCGGTGGAGAGCGGCTGGACGTGATATTCGAGGTCGGGCGTGGCCATGCGCGGATCGGACCGGGCAAAGATGCCAAGCTGGCTGGGCGCCATGGAGAGCGGACCGCTGCGTCGCAGCGCATATTCGAGCCCCATGCCGGCGCGCGTCATAAGGTTATGGTAGCGCGTGTTGAGCGTGCGGGCATTGCGCACCTTGAACACGGTGCGGATCTGCAGGTGGTCCTGCAGGTTCTCGCCCACGCCATCAAGCTGATGCCGAACGGGGATGCCCAGTGAACCCAATAGGTCGGGGCGGCCGATGCCGGAGAGTTCGAGCAGCTTGGGGGAATTGACGGCCCCGGCGGCCAGGATCACTTCGCGACCGGCGCGGGCAGTCCGGCGCTGGCCACCCTGCTGGAAGACGACCCCGGTGACCTTGCTGCCCTCGAGCATCAGGCTTTCGGCCTCCGCTCCTGTCAGCACGCGCAGGTTGGGGCGGCCCAGGGCGGGGCGAAGGAAGGCCTTGGAGGTGTTCCAGCGCACCCCACCGCGCTGGTTGACCTCGAAATAGCCCGAGCCGAAATTGTCGCCGCCATTGAAATCGGCGACGCGCGGAATGCCCAGTTCTTCGGCGGCGGCCTGGAAGGCATCGAGAATCGGCCAGGAGAGGCGCTGTTTTTCCACCCTCCACTCGCCGCCGGCATGATGACCCTTTGACGGTCCGGCATGGTGATCCTCGGACTTGAGGAAGAATGGCAGGACATCATCCCAGCCCCAGCCGACATTGCCCTGCTGGCGCCAGCCATCATAGTCGGCGGCCTGGCCGCGCATATAGATCATGCCGTTGATCGAGGAGCATCCACCCAGCACCTTGCCACGCGGATAGGGCAAGGCGCGGCCGTTGAGCCCGGGCTCCGGCTCGGTCTTCATCATCCAGTCGGTGCGCGGATTGCCCATGCAATAGAGATAGCCGATCGGGATATCGACCCAGTGGTAGCGGTCGCTGCCGCCCGCCTCGAGCAGCAGCACGCTGTGCCTGGGGTCCTGGCTCAGCCGATTGGCCAGCACGCAACCGGCCGAGCCGGCGCCGACGATGATGAAGTCATATTGGCCGTCGTCAGCAGTCATGGCTGGCCCAGTTTTGCCCAGACGGGCGTCATGGCCCGTACCAGTTCGGTATAGGTTTGCCGGCGCGCGGCATAGTGCGGACTGGCATGTGATTGCGGGACGTAGTGGCGCGCCGGTGCCGTCATGGCCCGCGTGCCTGAAGCATAATCGGCGAACAGCCCGACGCCGGTTCCTGCCGCGATGGCTGCGCCCAGCGCCCCGGTTTCGCGACTGCGCGACACGTTGACCGGCACTTCCAGCACATCGGCAAAGATCTGCGGCCAGACCGAGCTGCGCGATCCGCCGCCCGAAAGGGTCGCCGAGGAAATCTCGGCCCCGGCCTGCCGCAGCACGTCGAGATGGCGGGCATGCTCGAACACTACGCCTTCGAAGAGAGCACGCAGCATGTGCGCCCGGCCGTGCCAGCCGCCGATGCCGTAGAAGCCGGCTCGCGCCCGCCCATCCTGTTGCGCACCATAGAGGAACGGATGGTAGATCGGCATATCCTCAGAGGCATCGACAGAGGCGACCAGATCGCTGGCGAGGCCAAAGCGATCCCCCGGCGCGTCACCCATGAACTGATGCACGAGCCATTCGAGATTGGCCGCCGAGGTGGCGCTCGATTCAATCGCCAGCCAGCGGGTCCGGTCGAAACTCGATTGCATGAAGACCGGGGGCTGGTCGATCGGCTGGTCCAGCACCACCTGGTTGATGCTCCAGCTGCCGGCAATGATAGATGCCTGACCGGTTGCCGCGACGCCCGAGCCCAAGGCACTTGCAACCACGTCGAACAGTCCGGCGATGACGGGCGTTCCGGCCACGAGCCCGGTCGCAGCCGCCACTTCGGGGGTGACATGCCCGGCAATGTCGGCGCTTTCGAGCAGTTCGGGCAGCATGGGCATAGCGTCGGCCAGACCGTAAAGCGCCATCAGATCGGCGTCATAGTGGCGGCCCGGAACCGAGATCAGGCCGCAGCCGGACATGTCGGTGGTCTCGCTGACCCGCGCGCCAGTCAATTTCCCGACAACGAAATCCTTGCAGAGCAGCACAGTGCCGATCTGGTTATAGAGGTCAGGACGGTGCCGCTTGACCCAGGCGAGCAGCGTCGGCGTCTGGGCCGACCATGGACCCTGGCGGCAGATTGGATAGGTGCGGGCGCCCAGGTTCGCTGCCGCCCATTCGCCGACGAGGTCCACGGCTCGCGTATCGAGCGACTGGATGCCGATGAGCGGCTGGCCGGCACGGTCCAGCGCGTAAAGCCCATTGCCATGCCCGGCGCATCCGATGGCGCGGATATGGGCAGCATCGATGCCGGCCTTGGCGATGCAGGCCGAAATCACGGTGACGGCGTTGGCCCAGAGTTCATCCAGGTCGCGTTCGACATGGCCGGGTGCGGGCTGGCTCGCATGGCCATCCTGCGCCACGACGGCCAGTTCGCGTCCATCGGCAGCATCGAACAGGGCGGCCTTGATGACGGTATTGCCCGCATCCAGGCCCAGCAGATAATCGGGCATATCCTATCCTCGCTCGTAGATGGACCAGGCATCGGCGCCGCTGGCGCCGTCGTGGATCAGTGCCATCAGGCCCCGCACCACGGCGCCGGGATTGGCGTGCTGGTAGATGTTGCGGCCATAGACCATGCCCATGGCGCCCTGCCCCATCAGCGCCGCCGACTTGTCGAACACGGCACGCAGGTCCTCCTTGCCCCCGCCGCGCACCAGCACCGGGCAGCGCGCGGCCTCGACGACCCGGTGGAAGTCCCCCGGATCGGTCGTGGGGTCGGCCTTGACGATATCGGCGCCCATTTCGCGGGCGAGCCGGGTAAGCGTCACGATCTTCTCGGCATCGCCATCGACCATGTAGCCGCCACGGTCGGAATTGGGCAGCATGACCAGCGGCTCGATCATCAGCGGCATGCCATAGCGGTCGCAATCGGCCCGCACACGGGCGATGTTGCTGACGCATTGCCGGAACAGGTCCGGCTCGTCGGGCAGCATGAAGAGGTTCACCACGACGCAGGCAGCATCCATCTGCAACGCCCCGATCAGCGGATCGGCCTCGTTCTGCAGCACAGCCCACATGGAGCGGTGACGCTGGCGGTTATAGGGATTGCCCATGTCGATGCGCATGACCAGGGCGGGCTTGTCCTTGCCGGGTCGCGACTGCAACAGGTCGGCCTGGCCGAAGTTCATCTGGATGGCATCTGGCCGGGCCTCGACCAGGGCATCAACCACGCCGGGCATGTCTTCCAGCCCATCGAGAAAACTCGGCTCGTTGCAAACACCGTGATCGATGGCGACGTCGAGGCACTTGCCCTGGCCAAAGAGGCGGTTGAAGCGGAATTTCTGGCTCATGCAGTTGTCCTCTGGTCACGGCGGGAAAGGGTTTCGGCGCTGAGCCCGTGGCGGCTGGCCAGCAGATCGAGGAAGGCCTGCCTCTCGGCATTCGTGCGCTCGCTCGTCCAGCCCCTGGCCCCCGAGAGCAGATCGAGGCAACGGGTGATGACCGCCAGCGACAGTGCGCCGGTAATGGCAATGGTGGTGCGGCGGATCAGCAGGTCGGCCAGCGTTTCGACCTGTTCATGGGCAATGAGATGGCTGAGTTCAGCCGCCGAATGGCCCGCAATATCCGCGTCGGGGCCGAAGCCTTCAGCCAGGTCAGCGGCACTGGTGCCATAGCGCTCCAGCAGCACGGCAATGCGCGGTTTCGGCAGGCCGGTGCCCGCGGCAAGATCGGCAATCCAGCGCGCCGGGTCCGTCGGATAGTCGCGGCCGCCGCCGATGGGCAGCGCTGCCGTGTCGATGGTGCGGGCGACATCCAGCCGCTCCATGGCCGTGTCGGCAGCCAGGGCGCCGAAGGAGCGGAAGGTGGTCCACTTGCCACCGATCATGCAGAGCACCGGCGGCTTACCTTCGATCATCTCGCAGAAATGGTCGCGCGGAATGCGCCCGGTCACCGCCGCAGCGCTGGCCGGGAGCGGGCGCACGCCGGCAAAGCGGAAGACGATGTCCCCCGGCGCTATGACAATGCCGGGAAATATCTGGGCGAGCGAGGCGAGGATATAGTCCTGCTCGGACGGACTGGCGATGGCCGCGTCGGGATCGTCGATGCGCATGTCAGTGGAGCCGACCAGCACCTTGCCAAGATAGGGAAAGGCGATGCAGATGCGCCCGTCCTCGTTCTCGTAGTAGATCATCTGCCCATCCAGCGCCCGGTAGAGCGCGGCATTGTCGACGATGAGGTGCGAGCCCATCGTCCCGCCGATCAGACGTGGGGCATCCGTGCCGATGGCAGCATTGGTGAGGTCGATCCAGCCACCAGTGGCATTGATGACGAGGCTTGGCCGAACCGAAATCTCGCTGCCGCCAATGCCGTCGCGCAGCAACAGCCCTGAGCCATTCGAGGCCACCGACATATGATTGAGCGCCAGTCCGCCGGCCGCGACCCCCTCGGAGAGCATTTCGAGTGCCAGCCGTTCGGGGCGGCTGACCCAGGCATCGTAGTAGGTCGCCGAGGCCCGGGCGCCGGGATTCAGGTCGGGAAACAGCGTCCGGGTCCTGGCGCGGCCGTGAAAGGCGTGCGGCGGCAATGCCCGGCGGCCGGCGGTGAAGAGATCATAGAGCGACAGGCCCAGCTTGATCAGCACGGCGCCGCGCCGACCCTGCCGGCGGGAGAGCCGCAGGAAGCGCAGGGCGCCGCTGGTCAGGCCGGAAAACACGCCGAAAATCGGCACCGTGGTGGGCAAGGGGCGGACGTAGTGCGGCGCGTTGGCCAGCAAGAGGTCGCGCTCGAGCAGGCTTTCGCGCACCAGCTTGAACTCGCCGTTTTCGAGGTAGCGCAGGCCGCCATGCACCATGCGCGACAGCGCGCCGCTGGCGCCCGAGCAGTAGTCGGCCTTGTCGGCCAGCACGACATTGACGCCATTGAGCGCCAGTTCGCGGAACACCGAAATGCCGTTGATTCCGCCGCCAATGACCAGCACGTCGGGCTCGGGCCGGGCCTTGATCTGGTCTATGATGGCCTGGCGGATCATGGAATGGCGGCGAGATGGGTGGCGCGGGCGGCGTCGATCCGGGCAAGGTCGGCGGCGTCGAGGCGGAGGCAGGCGGCGCGGGCATTGTCGAGCGCCTGGGCGGGGTCGCGGGCGCCGCAGAGGGCGAAGGTGATGCCCGGCTGGGCCAGCGTCCAGGCGATCACCAGCTGGGCGACACTGGCCTGATACCGGTCAGCAAGCGGCAAGATTGCCGCGGCAAAGCTGGCAGCATGCTGGCGGTTCTCTTGCGAGAATCTCGGATCGGCGGCGCGCTGGTCGTCGCCCTCGAATTTGCGGGTGGCGGAGACCTTGCCCGTCAGCAGGCCGAGCGCCAGCGACGAGTAGCTCAGCGTCGAAACACCGGCGGGTTGGGTCAGGGGTAGCAGCGTTTGCTCGATGCCCCGGTCGAGCATGGAATAGCGCTCCTGGATGGCGTCGAGCGGACCGGCGGCGAGGTAGGCGGCCAGGTCATCGGGGGTGACATTGCTGGCGCCGATGGCGCGGATCTTGCCCTGCTGCTTGAGGCGCAGCAGCGCATCCATCGTTTCGGCGATGGGGGTGGTCGGATCCTGCCAATGGGTGATGTAGAGGTCGATATGGTCGGTGCCGAGGCGCTTGAGGCTCTGCTCGACCTCGAGGGCAATGCCGTCGGCGCCGAGATAGCGATGGACCGGCGTGCCATCCTCCTCAAAGAAGCGATTGCCCTTGCCGCTCTGCCAGTTGAGGCCGCATTTGGTGGCGATCACCACCTTGTCGCGCTTGCCGGCAATGGCGCGGCCCACCAGTTCCTCGCTGCGGCCAAGGCCATAGGCGGGGGCGGTATCGATGAGAGAGATGCCGGCATCGATCGAGGCCTCGATGGCCCGGATGGAGGCGGCCTCGTCGGTGCCGCCCCACATCCAGCCGCCGATGGCCCAGGTGCCCAGCCCGACGGCCGAGGCCCTTATGCCGGAGCGGCCGATGTGGCGCGTCAGAACCTCAGGCGACATGCTGCTTGCTTTCCATGGCGGTCAGCACCGCCGCGGCGGTGACCTCGTCGATGACAAGGGATTTGAGGAAGCGGCCATTGAGGGCGGCCTGGATGGGCAGCACCTTCTCGGTGCCGGCGGCGACCCCGATAACCTGCGGGCAGCGCAGCAGTTCGGCCGGATCGAGCGCCACCAGCCGCGAATTGAGCTCGAAATCGGCGACGCTGCCATCGGCATGGATGAGGTGGGCCATCATCTCGCCGCTGACGCCCTCCTTGAACAGCGCATCGCGGTCGGCGGCCGAGATGGGATGGAGGTCATAATAGCTCGAGCCGGGCGTGCGGATGGAGCCGATGCCCACCAGCGCGACGGAGGCCTGGCGGGCCAGGTCGAACACGTCGCGGATCGAGGCCATGTCCATCAGCATATCGCGCTGCTCGCGGCTCTCGGCAAAGAGTGGCGCATGGACCAGCATGGTCTTGCCGCCAAGCCGGTCGGCCAGTTGCGTGGCCAGGTGATTGACGTCGGTATAGAACTTGCCCTGCACGCCGCCAGTGAGCGGCACGACGGTGACGTCGAAGGCGCGTTCGGGCTGCAGGTTGTCGACGATGGCGCTGACCGCCTTGCCGCCGGTGATGGCGATGACGTCGCCGTCGCGCAGGGTTTCGAGCAGCTGGTTGGCGGCGGCGCGCCCCACCTGCTGCAGGGTGGATTCGGCGCTGCCCGGCACGGTGGGGGTCACCACGGCACTGACCAGCCGCGCGATATCCATCAGGCGCTGCTCGAGTTCGACCAGGCGCTGGAACGGGCTTTCGATATCGATCCGCACCATGCCGAGCTTGCGGCCCTGGGTGATCAGCCGGTTGACCTTGGAGGTCGACAGGTTGAGCTGGCTGGCAATGGCCTGCTGGGTCAGCCCGTCCATGAAATGCAGCACCAGCACGGTATAGATCTGGCGAATGGCTTCGAAGTCTTCTTTTTTGTCGGTCATGATACTACCCACAGCTGTTCCGGTTGCCCGACTCTAGCCGCGTCTCTTGTTGAGGTAATGGTCGATGGTGACGGCGGTGAGCAGGATCGAGCCGCGGATGATGTCCTGCCAGTAGACCGAGACATCGAGCAAGGCGAGCGAGCTGGAGACGACAGACAGCAGGATGGTGCCGAGGATGGCGCCGAAGATCGTGCCCGTGCCGCCCGACAGGCTTGCCCCGCCGATCACCGCCGCGGCTATGACATTGAGCTCCATGCCCATGCCGAAGGTCGGCTGGGCCGAGCCGAAGCGGGCCATGTAGATGATGCCGGCAATGCCGCAGAGCGCCGAGCACAAGGTGGTGGTGGCAAAGACCACCTGCCTGGTCTGGATGCCCGAATAAGCCGCCGCCTTGGGGTTGGAGCCGGTATAGAACACCTTGCGGAACAGGGTGGTGCGCCGCAGCATGAAGTCAAAGGCGACCACGACGACGACGAAGATCACCAAGACGATGGGGATGACGCCGATCGAGCCCTGGCCGATGAACTTGAAGCTCTCGGGCAGTTCATAGAGGCCCAGCGGCCGTCCGCCGGTGCCCAGCAGGCACAGGCCGCGCGCGATCACCATCACGGCCAGCGAGACGATGAAATGGTGCAGCCCCACCCTGGTGACGAAGAAGCCCATGATGGCGCCGATCGCCGTGCAGGCGGCAATGGCGATGGCTGAAGCCAGCCAGGGGTCCATGCCGTTGAGAAACAGCAGGCCCGCGATCACCATGGCCAGCGCCGTGACCGAGCCGACCGACAGGTCGATGCCGCCCGAAATCAGCAGGATGGTCATGCCCACCACGACGATGCCTTCGACGGCAAAGGCCATGGCCATGGCCCGCATATTGGTCCAGGTCAGGAAATAGGGCGAGGCGAAGGACATGGCGATGAACAAGGCCAGGATGATCAGGATCAGCCCGGTCTCGCGCATGCGCAGGGCCTTGCCGGCGACGCTCAGCGGTCCGGCGCTGCCGCGCTGCCCGGTCTGGGACGACAGCGCTGCGGCTGCCAGGGGTCTTTCCATCATCATGCCACCTGCTGCTGTTCGTTGCCGACGGAGGCCAGATAGATGATCCGGTCCTCGGTCATGTCGTCCCCGGCCACTTCGCCGGCTATTCGCCCCTCGCGGATAACAAGCACCCGGTCGCAGACCCCGATGAGCTCGGGGAGCTCGGAGGAAATGACGACCACGCCGACGCCCCTGTTGGCGAGGTCGCGGATGATGCGGTGGATTTCGGCCTTGGCGCCGACATCGACGCCGCGGGTCGGCTCATCGAGAAAGATCACCTTGGGATCGACCGAGAGCAGCTTGGCGATTGCCACCTTCTGCTGGTTGCCACCCGAAAGGGCGGAGACCGGCTGGCCGATACTGCCATATTTGAGGTTGAGCCGGGCTCCCAGCCGCTGGGCCTGGGCAGCTTCGCGCCCGTCATCGATGATGCCGGCGGCGCCGGCGACCTGCCGCAACCGCAGGGCGGACACATTGGAGGCGATGGACATGTCGAGGAAGAGGCCATCGCCCTTGCGATCCTCGGAGAGATAGACCAGCCCCTCGGCAATACTGTCGCCATAGTGGCGCAACGCCAGCGGGCGTCCCATCAGGCTCACCGCGCCGGTGACTTCGCCCTCGAGGCGGCAGATGCCCTTGACGATCTCGCTGCGGCCGGCCCCGATCAACCCAGCCAAGCCCACGATCTCCCCCTTGCGCAGTGCAAAGGAAATGTCGCGGAAGCGGCTGGCCTCAGTCAGGCCCCGCACATCGAGGATGATTTCGTCGGAGCGATCTTCCAGGCGCTGCTTGGCCGGATAGAGTTCATCGATCACGCGCCCGACCATGGCGCTGACCACGGCGTCCGGCGAGGTTTCGGCTACGTCCATGGTCGTGATGTATTGCCCGTCGCGGAATACCGTCACCCGGTCGCAATTGGCAAAGATCTCGGCCATGCGGTGGGTGATGTAGATGATCGAAATGCCCTGCGCGGCGAGCTTGTGCATGATTTCGAACAGGACCTTGGCCTCGCGCTCGGTGAGCGCGGCGGTGGGTTCATCGAGGATCAGCACCCGGCAATCGAGGGTCATTGCCTTGGCGATCTCGACCAGCTGCTGCTGGGAAATCGACAGGGTGCGGACCAGGGCGGCCGGATCGATATCGCCGAGGCGGCGCAGGATATCGGCAGCCCTGGCCTGCAGCGCGGCATAGTTCATCAGCGGCGCGCGGCTGGAATTGGTGGTGGCCATGAAGATATTCTCGGCCACGGTGACATCGGGGCACAGGGCAATCTCCTGGTGCACGAAGCCGATGCCCAGCTTCTGCGCCATGGCGGGAGACTTGATGGAGACCGGCTGGCCATCGAGCTCGATCGTGCCGCTATCGGGCGCGAGGATGCCGTCGATGACATTCATCAGCGTCGACTTGCCGGCGCCGTTCTCCCCGGCCAGGGCGTGGATCTCGCCGCGGCGCAGTTCGAACTCGACTCCGCGCAGGGCCCGGATCGGGCCGAAGGACTTGCTGAGGCCGGTGATCCTGAGAATGGGGTGCTGTGCCGCGTCCGCCGACATGTCCGCTGACCTTGTTCTATTGGAGGTGGGAACCGCGCCGCCCGGAGGCGACGCGGCTGGGTGCAGCCGGGATCAGGTGGGATCGCGGCCTTCCATGTAGACATTGAGGTCAAAGGAGTCGGCATTGTCCTTGGTGATGACGGCAAAGCCGTTATCGACGAAGGGCACCTGCATCGGGTTGTAGCCCGAGACCTTGTAGTCATTGAACGGGTCGAACAGTTCGGGATGGGCGCCCATGAAGGTGACCATGAAGCCCATGAAACCCTGCACGCCCTGATTGGGATTGAGCGCCATGTGGATATTGCCGGCCCGGATATGTTCGAGCGTGGTCGGCGTCACGTCGGCATGCATGATCAGCACATCGGCATTGGCTTCGAGCACCGCCGTGACGGCGCCCTCGGCCGAACCGGCTTCGGGGATCCACAAGGCGGCCAGTTCGGGATTGGCCTGCAGGATGGATGCCGTCGCGCGATAGGCCGCGTTGCTGTCCTGGTTGGTGGCCTGGCGGCCGACCAGCTTCATATTGGGATAGTTGGCTTCCATATAGTCGATCAGCGCGGTGACGCGCAGGTCGTGGTTGGACTGGCCCGGATTTTCCAGCACGGCATATTCGGCCGCGTCGCCGACCTGGGCGACGATTTCCTCGGCAGCGAACTTGGCCTCGGCCAGATTATCCGAGGTGATGTAGGCGGTGCGCCTGGAATTGGGGCTGTCGGCGGCAAAGGTGGTGACCGAGACGCCGCTGTCGATGGCCCGGTTGATCGGCTCGATGAAGGGGTCCGACTGCATGGGATGCAGCAGAACACCGGCCGGGCTCTTCACCAGGTCCTGCTCGAACGAGGCGATCTGCTTGGTGATGTCATAGTCCGGCGTGCCCGAGAATACGGTCTCGCAGCCCATGGCCTCGGCCGCCTGCTTGAAGCCCTGGTAGACGGGCACCCAATAGGGATGCGCCGACACCATGACATTCATGATATAGGTCTCGCCCGGCGCGCATTTGAACCCCTCCTGCGCGACGGCGCCGCCGGGCATCAGAGCAAGGCTCATCAGCACCGTGGCTGCGGCACCGGTCAATCCGATGGTCTTCATACGTCTCCTCCTCTATCCCTCCGCGCCCGGGCCGACCCTGCGGTTCATGTCCCGGTACGCAAGAAATTTCACATTGCGAATTTTCTCGCAATAGTTGGATAGAAGCAGGGCAAAGACGGAGAGTCAACAGATCTGCAAGAAATTTGTGACGATGAAATTTATCTCACGCCTAAGCTGAAAGCCAGGCCTATCGGATGGCTGCCTGCGCGGCGGCAGGATACCGGCGGGCACAAGGCCGCGGCGAAGCGCATAGCCGAAATGGACTAGCAGCGTGACCACAATGGCCCCGCATCGGATGCCGAGAGGCAAGAACTGGAGAAATGGCGCGCCCTAAGAGATTCGAACTCCTGACCCCCAGATTCGTAGTCTGGTGCTCTATCCAGCTGAGCTAAGGGCGCGCACTGCCGAGTGATCGGCGGTTCAGGCGGAGGCACAAGTGCTCTTCGGCCTGAAGCGGGGCAACCCATACATGGGCGATCCGGGCTTGGCAAGCGCGCAGGTGACAGTTTTTCGTCAATGCGCACCGGCTAGGCGCGGATGCGCAGACTGGCGGGGAGAATGAGGTCGAAACGGGTACCGGCCGGCTGGTCGGCCAGCACCAGCCGGCCGCCATGGGCTTCGGTGATTTCGCGGGCGATGGCGAGGCCCAGGCCCGTGCCGCCGGCTCGGGCCGATCCCTCGAAGGCGACAAAGAGGTTGTCACGCGCGCGGGGCGGCAGACCGGGGCCGTTGTCGGCGACAGAGAGGATGATGCTCTCACCCTCCTCGCTCATGCTGACCGAGACCTGTGGCGCGGCAATGGCCGGGGCCGCTTCCAGCGCCTCGCGGGCATTCTTGAGCAGGTTGAGAAATACCCGCCCCATCTGGGCGGCGTCGACATTGAGCACCAGCGTCTCGGAAACCTGATCGGCAAAGACAATGCTGGGATGGCCGACCAGGCGCGCCTCGAAGGCCGCATCCTCGAGCAGCGCCCGCATCGACACCGGCGCCAGCACCGGCAGCGCGGCGGTCTCGCGGCCATAATCGAGCACGGACTGGGCAAAGCCGATGGCCTTGTCCAGCGTCGTGACAAGGCGCGGCGCCAGGCGCTGCACCTTGGGATCGTCCAGCGTCGCCACCTGGTCGGAAAGCAGCTGCGCCGAGGTCAGCGTGTTGCGCAGGTCATGATTGATCTTGGCGACGGCCAGACCCAGATCGGCCAGGTGGCGGCGCTGGCGCAGCATGGAGAAGAGGTCCGATTCCATCGCCGCCAGTTCGCGCTCGACAATGCCGATCTCGTCGCGCCGCGCCGAGGGGACGATGACGAGGCTGGCATTTTCCGGCGCCTGGCGGAAGGCGAGGATATTCTGGGTCAGGCGGCGGACGGGATAGATGAAGAGATAGCTGGCCAGGAGATAGAGCGCGACTGCGGTAATGGCGGCAATGGCCAGCGAGACGACGCCGATCTGGCGGGAATAGGCCAGCATGTCCTGTCGCAGCGGGCGCTCGGACATCAGCAGCTCGACAAGGCTCTCGTCGAGATCGCCTTCCCCCACGATGCGCAGGGTGCGGCCGGGGCCGGCAAACAGGGTATCCATGGCACCCATGATCAGCGACATCAGATCGCGCTGGCGCATGTCGGCCGTGACGACGACATCGGGGGTGACCGGATTGGCCAGCTCGATCAGCTGGCTCTGGCCCTCGCGGCGATAGACGATGGCATAGGCGCCCGCCGAGGTCAGCAGGCGGTCGGTCAGGTTGCGGGGCAGCGCCATGACGTCGGGCACGGCATCGAGCACGCGGGCCGCCACGACGCCGACGCGCAGGCGGTCGTCGATCCAGCTGGCGCGGAAATTGGCGAGGGAGGGCAGATAGACCACGATCTCGACCAGAAGTATCACCGCGATGATGGTGGCGATGAGCTTGATCGAGAGGCCGGAGAACCGGCTGGGCAGGACGCTGCGTTCGGCTGTCATGTCAATTCATTATAGGCAAAGCCACCGGTTGCGTAAGCCCCCGGCGCGGCCTTCACGGCCGCAATCGCGCGAGCATGGGCAGGCGCTGCGCCCAGCTGCGCGGGGGGTGAAGGGCGATGAACTGGTCGGCCAGACCGGCCAGCGTCGCCAGAAGGCTCGGCTCGGGCAGCGCGAGCCGGTCCAGTTCGGCAAGATTGAGGCCGCGGGCCATGGCCAGCGCCAGGATGGCGATGGTTTCGCCGCCCCCCGGCCCCACCGCGCCCGCGCCCAGGATGGTGCCATGGCCGTCGACAACCAGCTTGACCACGCCCCGGGCGAGGCCAGTGGCAAGGGCCGTGTCATTTTCGGCAAGGTTGGCGCGCAACACGGTCTGGCCGAGTCGCAGGTCCCGATCCGAATCGAGCAGGCCGACCTGCGCCAGCGCCGGCTGGGTCTGCACCAGGCGCGGCACGTGGAGCGGGTCGAGCTGGCCCTTGCCTTGTCCGAGCAGGCGATCGACGAAGAGAGCGGCCTGCCGAACGCCGATATGGGGTTCGGCTTCCCCGGCGGCGCCGCCAATGGCGCTGATACGGGAGTTCGAAGTCTGCCCGTTGGGGCCGAGCAGCAGGCGATCGGGACGCGGGCGGTCGCGGCGGAGCCTGGCCGGGTCGAGCAGGCCGGGATCGAGATCAGGCACGCGGCCCATGGCGACCAGGATATGGGAGACGTCGAGGCTCTCGTCGCCCGCCCCGGCCAGCATGATGCCGGTGCCTTGGCTGCGCGGCTGGATGGCGCTTACTTCCGCCGTGTCGAGAATGACGACACCCTCCTCGCGCAGTTCGCGCAGCAGGATGGCGACCAGCTCGCTGTCAAAGCCCGGCAACAGGCCGCCCTGCGGCACCAGCGTCACGGCGGAGCCCAGCCGCCGATAGGCCTGGGCCAGTTGCAGAGCCGCCGGCGTGCCGCCGATGACGATGAGATGGCTGAGCTTGCGGATATTGTCGGCAATGCTGTCGGGGGTGAAATAGGCTACCTGGTCGAGACCGGGCAGCGCGGGAATCACGGGCTTTGCACCAGTGGCCAGCGCGAAGTGGCGGGCGCGGACGGCGGTCTCGCCGCAGCGCAGGGTCTGGCGGTCGGTAAAGGCGGCGGCCCCTGCGAGGACGGTAATGCCCAGCCCGGCGAGGCGCTCATCGGCGTCGCGGGGGCTGGCGGCGTCGGCAATGGCCGCGGCGCGTTCGCCTATGGTGCGGAAACTGGGCTTGGGCTCGGCATTGTCGAGGCCGAGCTGGCCGGCGGTGCGGATGGCCTGGGCGCGCTCGGCGCTGGCGGCAAAGGCGGCGCGGCGCAGGCTGCCCGCGGCTGTGTCGCCAGCCTCCTCGCTGGAGCGGCGCACCAGAACCACATCGAGGCCGCGCTGGCGGGCCCGGATGGCCAGGCCGATGCCGAGTGCGCCGGCGCCAATGACGCAAAGGTCAGGTTTGAGAGTGTCTGCCATACCGCCAACGGCCAGATGGAATGCTTGCTGGCGACTTATGCGGTGATACTGTCGCGAAAACAACGGGGGATGGCGCGCAAGGAAGTGGGTGCGGGCGCGTTGACTTGGGGATGAGTTTTCCCTATAGACCCCACCAACCCGCACATGGGGCGTGCAACGCTTCCCTTGTGTCTGAAATTCCTGCTTGTGCAGAGCCAAACTAGAGGAACCGTGCCCGGCGCGGTTTGATGTCATGAAGCGTACATACCAGCCGTCCCAGCTCGTGCGTGCCCGCCGTCACGGTTTCCGTGCCCGTATGGCCACCAAGGACGGTCGCGCGATCATCAACAAGCGCCGCCGCGACGGCCGCAAGAAGCTCACGGCCTAAGGCGCCGTGGCCGGATGACGGCCATCGGGCACAGGCCTGACGCGCTGCGTCGGCTGATCAAGCGTTCCCAGTTTCAACGGGCTGCCCGGGGCAATCGCGCCGGGCGCTCTGCGTTTGGGCTGCAGGCGATCGCGTCCGAGGACGCGCAGCCGGGTGTCGGCTTCACCGTCACCAAGAAAACCGGCAATTCTCCCGAACGCAACCGCATAAAACGCCGCCTTCGCGCGGCTGTGACAGCATGCGCGCGTGACTTTGCTCCTCACCATGACTATGTGCTGGTCGGACGAAGGGAAGCGCTGAGCGAACCCTTCGCCAAGCTGGTTGCCGATCTGGGCGCGCTGATCGTGCGCGTCCACGCTCCCAGATCGACAGACCAGCGACACTCTTCCGGCCGCGGCCCACGGAAACCCAGACAATGACCGACAATCGCAATGTGATCATCGCCATCGTGCTCAGCATGGTCGTGCTGTTTGGCTGGCAGTTCTTCGTCGCCGGCCCGCAGCTGGAACGCGCCCAGCAGCAGGCCCAGATTGCCGCCGAACAGGCGCAGAGCGAGGCCGCCCTGGCAACGCCCGCCGCCACGGTCAGCGCCGATGGCACCGCGGCGCCCGCCGCCGATGGCAGCGCGGTCTATGCCGACCGGGCGGCCGCCATTGCCGCCACGCAGCGCGTTGCCATCGACACGACCGACCTGCATGGCTCGATCAATCTCACCGGTGCGCGGCTCGACGACCTCGAGCTCAAGCAGTATCGCGAGACGGTCGATCCCGATTCCCCGATCATTACGCTGCTGACCCCGGCCGGCGCCCCCGGCGCGTATTTTGCCGAGCAGGGCTGGGTGCCCGCCGCCGGCGCCTCGATTGCCGTGCCCAACGGGCAGACCGTCTGGACGCCGGAAGGCGACGCCACCACGCTGACCGAGGCGACCCCAGTCACCCTGCGCTGGGACAATGGCGCGGGCCTCGTGTTCCGCCGCACCTTCGCGGTCGACGAGCACTACCTGTTCACCGTCACCCAGACGGTCGAGAATACCGGCGCAGGCGATGTGGCCCTGTTCCCTTATGCCCGCGTTGCCCGCCACGGCACGCCCCAGGTCGCCAATTTCTTCATCCAGCATGAAGGCCCGCATGGCGTGCTGGGCAGCAACAACATGATCTCGAAGAAATACAGCGACCTGCAGAACGACCAGCAGGTCCGCTTCGACAACACCACGGGCTGGCTGGGCATTTCCGACAAATACTGGGCCACCGCCGTGCTGCCCGTGCCCAGTGCCACCATCAATGCGCTGTTCTCGTGGAAGAATACCGGCAGCTATGACGACTACCAGACGAGCTTCGTGGAAACGACGCCAGTGGTGGTCGCACCCGGCGCGACGGCGACCCACGAGAGCTATCTGTTTGCCGGCGCCAAGGAAGAGGCCGTCATCGCCTCCTACCAGCAGCAATATGGCTTTGACCGCCTCGACCTGCTGATCGACTGGGGCTGGCTCTTCTTCATCACCAAGCCGATGTACTACCTGCTGACCTTCCTCAACGGCATTATCGGCAATTTCGGCGTCGCCGTGCTGGCCGTGACCGTTATCGTCAAGGCGCTGTTCTTCCCGCTGGCCAGCCGCTCCTATGCCTCGATGGCCGCCATGCGTCGCGTGCAGCCGGAGATGAAGGCCATCCAGGAGCGCTTCAAGGAAGACCGCCCGGCCCAGCAGCAGGCGATGATGGAGCTCTACAAGAAGGAGAAGATCAATCCGCTGTCCGGATGCTGGCCCATCCTGATCCAGATCCCGGTCTTCTTCGCGCTCTATACCGTCATCTTCATCAGCCTCGACATGCGCCATGCGCCGTTCTTCGGCTGGATCCAGGATCTGGCCGCGCCTGATCCGACCAATATCTTCACCCTGTTCGGCCTGATCCCGTGGGATCCAACCGTCCTGCCCATCATCGGCAGCTTCCTGCATCTGGGCATCTGGCCGGTCATCATGGGCATCACCATGTGGGTGCAGATGAAGCTCAATCCGCCGCCGCCCGATCCGACCCAGGCGATGATCTTCAACTGGATGCCGGTGATCTTCACCTTCATGCTGGGCACGTTCCCGGCGGGCCTGGTGATCTACTGGGCCTGGAACAATACCCTGTCGGTGACCCAGCAGTGGTTCATCATGAAGCGCCATGGCGCCGAGGTGAATCTGCTGGGCAATATCCTCGACAGCTTCAAGCGCAAGCCCAAGGCTGCCGAGCCGACCAAGTCCTGATCGCCACAAACGATCAATCATGCTACTGCCCGCCGGACACCTCCGGCGGGCTTACTATTTGTCTGGTCGCGCTTCCGAACCGGAAAACCGGTGACCACTTTTCCCGGAAGCGCTCAATTCGAAGCGAGCACAAGCATGACCGACATCGATTACGCACCTGATATGATCGAACGTGGCCGCCTGCTGTTCGCGCGGCCGTTCCTCTTCATCAAGGGCTGCGTGCGCATCGCCGACCTGCCCCCGATGGACAAGGTCGAGATCGCCTTTGCCGGGCGCTCCAATGTGGGCAAGTCGAGCCTGATCAACGCCCTTTGTGGCACCTCGGCGCTGGCACGGACGTCCAACACGCCCGGCCGCACGCAGGAGCTCAACATCTTCGAGAGCCAGAGCGAAGACCTGCGCATTGTCGACATGCCCGGCTATGGCTATGCCAAGGCGCCGGAAGACAAGGTGCGCGCCTGGACCAAGCTGATCCACCAGTATCTCACCGGCCGAGCCACCCTGCGCCGGGTCTATGTGCTGGTCGATGGCCGCCATGGTCCCAAGGACAATGACCTGACGGTGATGAACGAGCTCGACAAGTCGGCGGTGAGCTACCAGGTGGTGCTCACCAAGGCGGACAAGCCGCTCGCCAAGGATCTCGAAAAGGTCATCGCCGCGACCAGGGCCGCCATCGCCAAGCGCCCGGCGGCGCATCCCCATGTCATCCTGACCTCGTCGCACAAGGGCGACGGGCTGCGGGAATTGCGGACCGAAATCGCGATGCTGCTCGAGAGCTGAGTTTTCTTGCCTCTCCCTTTGGGGCGAGGTGCAGTGCCTAGCGCGTCGTGCAGGCCACCCAGCGGCGCAGGATATCGGGCAGCGCCGCGGATTTTTCCTGGAGGTCGGCCGCGTCCCTGAAGGTCAGGACGCCGCGGTCCGGCGCGGCCCAGGCGATCAGCTTTGCCGGATCTTCGAAACGAAAGAAGTCGTCGGCGCCGGCCTTGGCGCCGCGATGCAGGATCAGCTGCAGCCGGTCCCCGGGATGGAGCCGCATGGTGATGCGGTCATCCTCGCCAGGCCCGAAGCTGGGTGCATTCCACTTGATACGCTCGACCAGCCCGGGAACGGCATCCAGGATCAGCCGGCGTAGGGCCTCGATCTCGGGCTTGCGGGCATGCTGGAGACCATCAAGATACGAATCGACCGCTGAAATCTGCTCAGCCACGACCCCCACGTCACCGCCCCTTGAAGAACTGCCCGATATAGCCCGCAAGGTCGGCGCTCTGGGACGGCGTGGCAATGGAGGAGACGGCAGTTTCCACCACATTGTCCGGCGCCTTGCCACGCCGCAGCTCGGCCAGGGCAATGGTGTAGTCGTCGGTGAATTCGGGATGCGGCTGCACGCTCATCGCCGCGCCATTGCGATAGGCCAGGCCCGCATTGGGCGTGAAATCGGACCTGAGGATCACCTGCGCCTCGGCCGGCGGCACGATGACCTGGTCCTGATGCGAACAGGCCACGGCCAGCGTACCCGGCGCGCTGCGCATGAAGTCGGGCCGGGCGGCAACGCCATAGCGGTGCCGGCCAAGCCCCCAGCCCTTTTCCGACTTGCGAACGTCCCCGCCCAGCGCATCGGCCATGATCTGGTGCCCGAAGCAGACGCCCAGCATGGGCGTGTTGCTGCCATAGGCCTTGCGGATGAAGGCGCGCAGCGGATCGAGCCAGGGCAGGTCGTCATAGACGCCGGCAGCCGAGCCGGTGATGACAATGCCATCCAGCTGGCCGGGATCAGGAAAGGGCGCGCCGTCCGAGACCGGCACCATGTCATAGGAAAAGCCCTGCCCCGTGGCATCGAACATGGCCTCGAACATCTTGCGATAGGGGCCGAACCGGCCGCGCAACGGCGCCGGCACTTCGCCGGTCTGGATGATGGTGAGTTTCATGAGGACAACACAAGGTGGGAGGTCGATACGCCCCTATACCCTACCCCGTCGTTCCCGCGAAAGCATGATTGTCGCGCGGGGGAGAGGTCGTCCCCTTGGGAGGCCCTCTCCGGGAACCGTGCGAGGGGAAGGCCCCCTCACCCGGCGCTGCGCGCCGACCTCTCCCCCGAAGGGAGAGGCAAGTACCGCTTGCGTCGGGCTGTTACGCCGCCGCGAACTTCAGCGCCACGCCATTGATGCAATAGCGCAGGCCGGTGGGCTGGGGGCCGTCTTCGAAGACGTGGCCCTGATGGCCACCGCAATTGGAGCAGTGGACTTCGGTGCGCTGCATGAACAGCGTGTTGTCGACCGAGGTGCCCAGGGCACCATCGATGAAGGTGTAGAAGCTCGGCCAGCCGGTACCGCTGTCATATTTGGTTTCGGAGGCAAAGAGCGGCTGGTCGCAGCCGGCGCAGAGGAAGGTGCCGGCGCGCTTTTCGTCATTGAGCGGGGAGGTGAACGGGCGCTCGGTGCCCTCGTGCCGCAGCACGTCATAGGCGGCAGGGTCGAGCCTGGCCTTCCACTCTTCGTCGGTCAGCTTGAAGGGAAAATCGCCTTCGGCAGCCTCTACCGACGCCATGGGACGCAGCAGGCCAAAGGTTGCGAGTGCGGCGATGGCCGAGCCACCCAGGAGCACGTTGCGACGGTCGATTGCCATGTGGTCTTCCTTTCAGAAGTTGCCCCGCGCCCGGGACCGCAGGAGGGAAATGCGGGCGGCGGCGCGGGGCGGATTTGACGGCCAGTGTAGATCCTCGGGCAAGGCAATGGCACGTCAAGTTATGGTGAGAGGTCGCAGGGCGCGACCCCTCTCAAAGGCGCCATTCGAAGCGGCGCCCCGTTTGGTTACATGGCCGACTTGGGGGTCAGCACGGCATCGATCACGTGGATGACGCCGTTGGACTGGATCACGTCGGCAATTGTGACGTTGGCAACGGTGCCATTCTCGTCGGTCACGGTGACCTTGCCGTCAGCGGCCTTGAGGGTCAGCTTGCAACCACCCACGGTGTCCACGACATGCTCGCCGCCATCAGCTTCAACCATGCCGACGATGTCGGTGGAGAGTGCCTTGGCCGGGATCACGTGGCAGGCCAGGATGGTGGAGAGCATTTCCTTGTTCTCGGGCAGCAGCAGCGTGTCGACCGTGCCGGCCGGCAGCGCGTCAAACGCGGCATTGACCGGAGCGAGCACGGTGAACGGGCCTTCGCCCGACAGGGTCTCGACGAGGCCAGCAGCCTGGACAGCGGCAACCAGGGTGGTGTGGTCGGCAGAGTTCACGGCGTTTTCGACAATGTTCTTGTCGGCAAACATGGCAGCGCCGCCAACTTCAGGATTGTCCTGGGCCATTGCGCCACCGATCGAGGCGACGGTCAGCATGGCGGCAACGGAGAGAGCGCGAAGAGAGAGATTCATTGGATAGTTCCTTCCTGTGTTTCTTTCCCATTGTTCGGCTGGGACATGCGAAGGAACGGCAGCTTTCCGGCAAAGTTTCAGATTGTTTCGCATCGGCCGAAAATAATCGACGGGCGCATGAGAAAATTGGATTTTTTTAGATTTTTCATAGACTTAATGAACAGCGCCGCAGACCTTGCCTGGTCTGCGGCGCTGCTTTTGGCGTCTGCGTTTTTATTTCTTTTTTGGTGATCCAGACGAACTAGATCTTCGTAACGGCGCCCTTGGCGACGATGGGGCCATGCGGGTTGCCATCGGGCGAGCCGCCGGCCTGTTCCAGCGTGATGGCAAGGACCGAGCCCTCGCCCCAGCCCGCCATGACTTCGGGCGAGATGGTCACCGCGCTGCGCTCGTTGACCGGAATGACGCCCATGGAAATGGGGGCATTGTCGCCCTGAATGGCCCAGAGCTCGAAATCCTTGTCCGGCACGGCTTCGCCCGACAGCGCGGTCAGCCGCACATTGCCGCTGCCATCATAGAGCGCAACGAATTTGACATTGCTGCCCTCTTCTTCCAGCGCGGCGACGAGCTGGGTGGTCAGCGCGCCGACATCGGGCGCGGGCTGCATGAGATTGAAGCCAACCGCGGCCACGGCCACGGCGAGGGCACCGGCGGCGATGCCGCGCCACACCATCAGGCTGTTCCAGAGCGACTGCACCGGCCGCGGCTTGACGAGATCGCCAAAGGCACGGGCCTCGATGGCGGCATAGATATGGCTGGGAACCGGGGTCTCTTCATATTCGCTGTTGAGCGCGGCAAAGCGGTTCACCCAGAAGTCGCGCTCGGCGCGCAGGGCCTGGTCGTTCTCGATCAGCCGGCCGACGCGCTCATGCTCGGCAGCCGAAAGCAGGCCAAGCACATATTCGGCGACGAGCGCATTGCGTCCGGCATAGTCGCTACTGCTGTCGTCGCTCATGCTCATGCCGAAAGACAGTCCTTCAATCTGATCAGGCTGCGGCGCAGCCAGGTTCGCATCGTATTCAACGGCACGGCGTGACGGCTGGCCAGTTCCTCGTAGCTATAGCCATCGAGATAGGCGCCGCGCACGGCATCGGCACGATCGGGTTCGAGCGTGCCCAGGCAGTGCTCGATGCGGCCCCGTTCCTGGCTGTCCTCGGTCGCCCGTTCGGGGGTCGGACCGCTGTCAGGGATTTCCAGCGCCACATCAATATCGTCCGCAGGCGGCCGGCGGGCCCTCAGTATATCCAGCGAATGGTTGCGCGCCACGGCCACCAGCCAGCTGATCGGGCTGGTATTGCCGGCAACATAGCGATCGGCGCGCTGCCAGATCTTCACATAGACTTCCTGAATGGCTTCCTCGGCTTCCGAGCGGTCCTTCAAGATACGCAGCGTTACCCCGAAGAGTTTCGCGCTGGTCCGCTCGTAGAGAATGCGGAAGGCGGCCCGGTCGCGCAAGGCACAGCGCGCAATCAGGTCGGCAATGTCTGCGGACGGCGTCTGCATGACGGACATGGCTATCGGTGATCTCCTCGGCGCCAGCTGCTCGCCCTTGCCCGGTGCGATACATGGCTGGTCCACAACGCAGCATAAAGCAAATTGGATCAGTGCGTTTGCCCAGAACCGCCTTTTCCTTTGCGCATTGATGCTCTAGACCCGTTGCGGTCTCAGTGCCGCCTTGCCAACAGAATGGGTCCGTCCATGACAGATCAGACTTCATCGAACGACCGGTTCAGCCACGATGCCGGCATCCTCGCGCAGGCGCTGCCCTATATGCAGCGCTACGAGGGCAAGACCGTCGTGGTCAAATATGGCGGCCATGCCATGGGCGATCTCAAGCTCGGCCAAGCCTTTGCGCGCGACATCGCGCTGCTCAAGCAGTCCAAGGTCAATCCGATCGTGGTGCATGGCGGCGGGCCACAGATCGCGCTGATGCTCAAGAATCTCGGCATCGAATCCAAGTTCGAGGGCGGGCTGCGCGTCACCGATGCGCGGACGATGGAAATCGTCGAGATGGTGCTGGCGGGCTCCATCAACAAGGAAATCGTCGCGCTGATCAATGCCGAGGGCGAATGGGCCATTGGCCTCTGCGGCAAGGACGGCAACATGGTCTTTGCCAAAAAGGCCGTGAAGATGGTCAAGGACCCGACCTCCAATATCGAGAAAGCGCTCGACCTGGGCTTTGTCGGCGAGCCGGTGGAAGTTGATCGCACCCTGCTCGACCTGCTGGCCCGCTCGGAGATGATCCCGGTCATCGCCCCGGTTGCCCCGGGCCGGGACGGCAATACCTACAATATCAATGCCGACACCTTTGCCGGCGCCATTGCCGGCTCGCTCGGCGCCAAGCGCCTGCTGTTCCTCACCGACGTGCCCGGCGTGCTGGACCGCGACGGCAAGCTCATTCCCGAGCTCAGCGTGCGCGAGGCCAAGGAGCTGATTGCCGACGGCACCATTTCGGGCGGCATGATCCCCAAGGTGGAGACCTGTCTCGAAGCGCTGGAAAACGGCGTCGAGGGCGTGGTCATCCTCAATGGCAAGATGCCGCATGTCGTGCTGGTCGAGCTCTTCACCGAGTTCGGCGCCGGCACGCTCATCGTTCGCTAACCATGGGCCGCACTCCCGTCGATTTGACGGGGGTGTGGCGCATTTGGCATAGCCCGATGCGGACAAGTCGTGGCAAATTTTAGACAGTAATTTCCGGGGGTTTAGCATGCGTTCCAAGATCACACTGGCGGCGAGCCTGGTCGCCGCTACCTTTGGCCTCCCCGCCGTGGCGCAGGCGCAGTCCATGGTGGCGCCGGTCGTCACCAGCGGCATGTACCAGCCGAGCTATTCGGCTTGGGACGGCTTCTACCTGGGTGCGCAGGGCAGCCTGATCGGCATGAAGAGCCATGAAACCAACACGGTGATCGCCACGCCGCCGGCCACCGAGCAGCTGCTGGGCGATATCGGCGGCAGCGCCGGTGTCTTTGCCGGCTATCGCTATCAGCTCAATGACTGGCTGGTGCTGGGCGTCGATGCTGAAGTCAACAATGTCGCCACCCAGTTCGAGTATAACGGCCTCAACTATGGCGCGCTGAAGTGGGATGCCGCGGTGCGCGCCACGCTCGGCTACCCAGTGGCCAGCAACGTGCTGGCCTATGGCACGGTGGGTTATTCCTGGGGCCGGTTCGACATGTCGCCTGCCCTTGGCGCCGGCTCGGAATTCACCGCCGGCGGCTTCCAGCTCGGCTTGGGCGTCGACATGATGGTCACCCAGAACCTGATGGCGCGCCTCAACGCGACCTGGACCCATTATGGCGTCAACACGGTGCCCGGCCCGGCGGGCCGCACCAGCGAGCCGAGCAATTCGGTGGTGCGCGCGGGTCTGGCCTGGAAGTTCTAGGCTCCAGCCAATCGGAATCAAAAAGGCCGCCCCACCGGGCGGCCTTTGCTTTTGGGCGGAGGCTAGGCCTCGACCAGGGTGGGCTGCACCGGGACGGCGCGGCCCGGACCATGCCCGCCGGGGCGCTTGAACAGGGGCGCCATCAGCAGCACGAGGCCGAAACTGCCCACCACATACCAGAGCGCCAGGCTCGAGGCGCCGGCAAAGGCGGCATGCTGGCTGGCGCCGGTGGCGAAGGCCCCGCCCAGGTTGCTGAAGAAGATCTCGCCAATAAAGGCCACGCCGAGCGCGCCGCCCACCTGCTGGAAGGCCTGCAGCGCCCCCGAGCCCGAGCCCGCATCGCGCGGCGGCACATTGGCCAGCACCAGCTGGAACAGCGAGGAAAAGCCCAGGCCGAGGCCGATACCGGCAATCAGCAGCGGCAGCAGGAAGGCCAGGCTGTCAATGCTGTCGCTCACCCCGGCAATGTAGAAATGCAGCCAGCCGATGCCGATGACCAGCAAAGCGCCAGAGGTGGCAAGGCGCGCACGCAGGTAGCGGGCGCCGAAGCGTCCGGCGATGACCGAGGCGATGAGCACGCCGACCGAGAAGGGCGTATTGGTCAGCCCCGATTGCAGCGGGGTGAAGTCGAAACCGCCCTGCAGCAGCAGCGAGATCACCATGAACATGCCCGGAATGCCCGAGGCGAAGACGGTGATGACGAAGGCGCCGAACATGAACTGGCGATTGGTGATCAGGTCGAAGTTCAGCAATTGCGGGGCGCCGATGGCGGCACGGCGCCGCGTCCAGAGCACAAAGGCCACCAGCAGGCCGAGGCCGGCTGCCATCATGGCGAAGGCCCAAAGCGGCCAGCCATAGGCGCGGCCCTCGATGATGGGGAAGACCACCGCCAATATGCCCAGGCCGAAGAGGCCGATGCCGACATAGTCGTTGCGGAGGGCGCCATGGCCGGGCAGGCGCGGAATGAGGAACCAGCCGGCGATGATGGCGGCAATGCCGATGGGAATGTTGACGAGGAAGATGGGCTGCCAGTCCATGCCGAAGAGATTTGCGGAGATCAGCACGCCGCCCAGGATCGGGCCGCAGACCGAGGCGAGGCCGGCGGACAGGCCGAACAGCGAAAAGGCCTGACCCCGCTCATGGGGCGGGAAGGTCACCGTGGCGATGGCCAGCACCTGCGGCGTCATCATGGCCCCGGCCAGCCCCTGGATGACGCGGGCGATGATGAGGAATTCGATATTAGGCGCCAGCCCGCACAGGGCGGAGGCGGCGGTAAAGCCGGCCACGCCCCACAGAAAGAGCCTGGTGCGGCCCAGGATGTCGCCGAGACGGCCAAAGGGCAGCAGGCCAAGCGCGAAGGCCAGGATATAGGCGGCAACCACCCATTCGATCTGGCTGTCGGTGGCGCCCAGGCCGTCGCGCATCGAAGGCAGCGCCACATTGACGATGGTCACGTCGATCAGGTTCATGAAATTGGCAATGAGCAGGACGAACAGCGCCAGCCAGCGGCGCGGATCGGGAGCGGCCGGCGCTCCGGCAGTATGGGTGTCAGCGGACATCGGACATTCCTTGCGATGAATTTGTTTGAATAACGAAGGCGCGTTCCAGCTCGGCCGTGACGGCGGCAAGCGAAACGCGAAACTGGGTCCATTGCCGGCGGCAATCGGAGAGCGCGGCCGTGGTGATGAGCGCCGCAGCCGTCGGATCGAGGTCGGCGCGGAACGAGCCATCGGCGGTGCCGAGGCGGAAGATGTCGGCAAACTGGTGCCGCCAGAAATCATACATGGGCGCCACGATCACCCCGATCGCCGGGTCGCGGCGGCCGCGCTCGATCATTTCGGTGAGCACGACGATGAGTTCGGGATTGTCTTCCATGGTCTCGCGGAAATCCTCGAACTCCATGCGCAACTGCTCGAGGGCGGTCTTGCCGACGCGCGAGCGCCGCTCCGACTGCGCCCGGAAATCGCTGCGCAGGCTCTCCGCCACCAAAGCCACCAGCGCCTCCTTGGAGGGCACATGATAATGCAGCGTCGCGATATTGATGCCGACACGCGCGGCAATGTCGCGCATGCGCAGACCTTCGAGGCCCTTCTCGATGATGATGGCCCGCGCCGCCGCGGCAATGGCCAGCCGTCGGTCATCGCCGCTTTCACGCTTGGAGCTATGGGAAAGGTCGGAAATCATGCGCGTATCCAGGAGACAATGGCAGACCCTATAGCTCAAGATCCTTCTTCAATCAATCGTTTGATTGAGTGCTGTCGGTTGTGGGGAGAGTGACACACCTGGCGGCAGGACCAGGCATCTCAGGATGGATCCCGGCGCAAGGGCGCGATGACATCGAAGTTGTAGAGGCATGGCGCCCCATCCACCGCGCAACCCCATGCTTGGACGGGTGCGGAGGGCAGTTCAGCGGATGAGACTGGGTCGCGCCCGCGAGTGGAGCGAAACCTCCCCCTTGATGGGGGAGGTAGGAGGGGGTGACGGTTGGTCCCGATATCCGGGCCAAACACACCCCCACCCTTGATCCCTCCCCGCAAGGGGGAGGGTGTCGACTGCACCATCAAGCACCCAATTATCCCCCTCCCCAAAACCTGTGGCACAATCCTCCCCATCACTCCGCATGGGCGGCCTGCAGGCGAACAGTGGCGGGGTGAGCCGGGCGCGGGCTTTGCCTCTCGCGCAGGTTCGAGATCCGGCCGCAGCATGGCGAGCGATCATGCGGCGCGATAACCGGGACTGTTCCAAAAACCGGCGCCCCGAGGCGGCTGTCGTCTCGTTTTTAAATTTCCAGAGGCGGCATCCGCCTCGGGGTCCGTCCATTTGTGAAAACCGCGCTCCAGGCGGCGCTTCCGCACGCCCGATTGACAAAACCGTGCGCCGGGCATCCAACACCCCCAGCAATCGGAGTGCCTGCCCATGCTGGACTATGTCCGCCGCATCCTCACCTCGTCGGTCTATGAAGTGGCCGAGGAGACCCCGCTCGACCGGATGGAGCTGCTGTCCGCCCGGCTGGGGCGGGAGGTGCTGCTCAAGCGCGAGGACATGCAGCCGGTCTTCTCCTTCAAGATCCGCGGCGCCCATAACCGCATCGCGCAGCTCGACGCCGCCGAACGCGCCCGCGGCGTCATCTGCGCCTCGGCGGGCAATCACGCACAGGGCGTGGCGCTGTCGGCCACGCGGCTGGGCATCCGTGCCGTCATCGTCATGCCCACCACGACGCCGGTCATCAAGATCAATGCGGTGCGCCGGCTGGGGGGCGAGGTCGTGCTGTTCGGCGACGGCTTCGACGCCGCCCGCGCGCATGCCGCCGAGCTCGCGGCCAAGCATGGCTATGTCGTGGTGCATCCCTTCGATGACCCCGATGTCATCGCCGGCCAGGGCACGATCGGCATGGAGCTGCTGCGCCAGCATCCGGGCGAAGTCGGCGCCATCTATATACCGGTCGGCGGGGGCGGCCTCGCCGCCGGCATCGCCGCCTTCGTCAAGTTCCTGCGCCCCGATATCAGGGTCATCGGCGTCGAGCCCGAAGAGGCCGCCAGCATGAAGGCGGCCATTGCCGCCGGCCATCCGGTGGCGCTCGACCAGGTTGGGCTGTTCGCCGATGGCGTCGCGGTACGCCAGGTGGGCACCGAGACCTTCCGGCTGTGCCGCGAGCTGCTCGATGACATCGTTACCGTCACGGCCGACGAGATCTGCGCCGCCATCAAGGACATTTTCGATGACATGCGGGCCATTGCCGAACCGGCCGGGGCGCTGGCGCTGGCCGGGCTGCGCCGGCAGGTGGAGCGGGGCGAGGCGCCGGCGGGCGCGCTGATCGCCATCAATTCGGGCGCCAATGTCAATTTCGACCGGCTGCGCTATGTGGCCGAGCGCGCCGAGATCGGCGAGCGGGCCGAGGCGCTCCTCAGCGTCGAAATCCCCGAGCGACCGGGCAGCTACCGCGCCTTCATCCGCCTGCTCGGGCAGCGCGCCATCACGGAGTTCAACTATCGCTTCGCCCACGGCGCCACCGCCAAGATCTTCGTCGGCATCAAGCTGACGCAGGGCGATACGGAAAAGCACGAGATCATCGCCATGCTGGAAAAGCATGGCCTGGGCGTCACCGACATGACCGACAACGAGGTGGCCAAGCTGCATGTCCGCCACATGGTGGGCGGCCGGGTCAACGACCTGCGCGACGAAGTGGTCTATCGCTTCCAGTTTCCCGAACGACCCGGCGCCCTGCTCAAGTTTCTCGAAGGGCTCAATGACGAGTGGAACATTTCGCTGTTCCACTATCGCAATCATGGTGCCGACTATGGCCGCGTGCTGGTGGGGGTGCAGGTGCCGGCGGCGACGCATGCCGACTTCATCGCCCATATCGAGGCCGTGGGCTTTCCCTACTGGGACGAGACGAACAACCCCGCCTATCGCCAGTTCCTTGACCACGAGCGGAGCTGAACGGGTCATTCATTGGGGATACATCGTTATGACGCAATAAACCGACAATAGAAATGCTGGGCCGATTTGTGACCAGAATCTATTGCAATTCAACGCTCAGCGGGCCATCTGCCATCATATGGCGCTGGTTCTACTGTCGAATGCGCCCACCCCGACAAAACAAACCAGAACAAGTGCCGGAGATGACAATGAGGACAATCCAGACCGCCCGCCTGCTGCTGCTCAGCGGCGTTGCGACCACCGCCCTGATGGGCCCTGCCATGGCGCTGGAGGCCCAGGCCTTCGTCGATCGCGTGGCGGAAGTCTACAAGACCATCGGCTATGATTTCAGCTTCGGCGCGGCCACCCTCGATGGCGACACCATCACGGTCGATGGCGTGACGGTCGGCTTCGAGCCCGAAGCGGGCGTTGAGCCGATGACCTTCGACACGGAAATCACTTTCAGCGGCGTCGTGGAAGGCGCTGACGGCAGCTACACCGCCCACTCGGTGACCATTCCCGATATCGACACCGAATTTGCCAGTGCGCCCGAGCCAGTGGGCCACCTGACCCTGAGCGATATCAGCGCCGAAGGCCTCTACCTACCCGCCGGCGAGACCATCCCTGCCGTGGCGCTGCTGCAGCTGGTGCAGTCGATCAGCACCGGTCCGCTGTCCGTCACCCGCGACGGGGTGGAAGTCATCTCCGTCGATGCGATGGAAGCCACCACCACCTTCAACCCAGCCCAGGGCAGCGCTGACCTGGCCGACCTCAGCTCGACCCTGGCCATCAGCGGCATCTGGCTCGACCTCTCCACGGTCGGCGAGGAAGACGCGACCGCCGGCGCCGTGATCGAGTCGCTCGGACTCACCACGGTCAGCGGCGACATTACCCAGGACATGACCTGGTCGATGGCCGATGGCCATCTTGTGCTCAACGAGTTCCTGTTCGACTTCGCCGATCTGGGTGCGCTCAACCTCACCACCGATCTCACCGGTCTCACGCCGGACGTGCTCGACCAGATCTATGCCATGCAGGCCGCAATGGGCGATGGCGGCGAGATGACCGAAGAGCAGGCGCAGGCCCAGATGATGAGTGGCATGGCGCTGATGCAGGGCGTCAATATCGTGGGCACCTCGGTGCGCTATGACGATGCCTCGCTGGCCGGCAAGCTGCTGGACTTCTTTGCCGCCCAGTCCGGCGCCGATCGCGCCACGTTCGTCGAAGGCCTCAAGGCCAGCCTGCCGAGCATGATCGCCGAGTCGGGCGTGCCGGCCCTGGCCGACCTGATCGTGCCCCCGGTCTCGACCTTCCTTGACGATCCGCAGAGCCTTGAAGTCAAGGTGGCGCCGGCGTCGCCCACCTCGCTGCTGGTGCTGATGGCCGCTGCCGCCAATCCGGCGGGCCTGATCACCGCCCTGGGCCTGGCCGTCGAAGCCAATAGCCCGGCCGAATAGCCATCCGGGAGCGGCGTTCGCGCCGCTCCCGCAGACTTTATATGAAACATTCAGCATTTGAGCGCATAGTGGGCCGACCATGAATGACATGTCGTCCCCGCCTGTCCGCAGCCTCAGCCACGTTACCGATTGGGTGTTCGATCTCGACAACACCCTTTACCCGCGCAGCTGCAACCTGTTCGCCCAGATCGATATCCGCATCACCAATTACGTGATGGACCTGACCCGGCTCGATTTCGAGGCGGCGCGTGCCCTGCAGAAGACTTATTACCGGGACTTCGGCACCACGCTGAACGGGTTGATGAGCCAGCACGAGGTCGATCCGGACCATTTCCTCAATACGGTCCATGCCATCGACTATTCCCCGGTCGATGCGCATCCCGACCTGGTCGAGGCCATCCGCGCCCTGCCCGGCCGCAAGTTCATCCTGACCAATGGCGATACCGGCCATGCCCGCGCCGTGATGAAACGGCTGGGCTGTGACGACATCTTCGAGCATGTGCACGACATCCGCGCCATGACCTATGTGCCCAAGCCGCATCGCCAAGCCTATGACGGCTTCTTTGCCCTTCACGGCATCGATCCGACCCGGGCCATCATGTTCGACGATCTGGAAAAGAACCTCGTCGTGCCGCATGCCGTCGGCATGTCGACGGTGCAGGTCGTGGCCGATGAAGGCTTCGTGCATGAACAGGTCGACGCCTGGGAGCTCGACCGGACCGCCGGGCCGCATGTGCATCACATCACGGACGACCTCGCCAGGTTCCTGCGCGAACTGCCCTGACTACATATTGTTGAGATGCAGGATATTGCCGTCCGGATCCTTGAACCAGACGGCCTTGAACCCGTCGGCGCTGTGGATGCCGTCCGCATAGTCGAGGCCCAACTCGGGATAGTGCTCGAAACTTATCCCCTTGCCCGCAAGATTGGCGACAATGGCCTCGATCCGGTCGCCAACACCCCAGACGACCGCATTGGCCTTGTTGGTGCCGGCGAGGTTGGAAACATAGACTACGAGCGTGGTCTTGCCGGTTTTGAAGGAGAGCACAGCGTCGTCGCCCTGGGTCAGTTCGAGCCCGAGCTTGTTCTGGTAGAAATCCCTGGCGCGGGAGAGGTCCTTGACCGCCACGATAGCGGCTGAATCGATGTCGGTGAGCATGGCCATGTCCTTGCTGCCTTTCATTGGATACGAACGCGATGGTTCGCGTCATGGTTCAAGGACGGTCGGGGCCCGGCTTTACAGACAGCGTCCCAGCCAGTATTAACGCTAACTCCATCGGCGATTGCCGATGCAGCAAGGCGGCCAGCGCCGCAGTACATTCAGGGATAGTCACATGGAATATCGTCGCTTGGGCAAATCTGGCCTCAAGGTCAGCGAACTGTCGCTTGGAAGCTGGGTCACCTTCTCCAAGCAGGTGGACGAGAAGGAAGCCATGGCGCTGATGGGCCTGGCCTATGACGAGGGCGTCAACTTCTTCGACAATGCCGAAGGCTACGAGGCCGGCGAATCCGAGGCCCTGATGGGCGCGGCGCTCAACAAGCTGGGCTGGAGCCGCGATTCCTATTCGGTTTCGTCCAAGGTGTTCTGGGGCGGCAGCAAGCCGACGCAGAAGGGCCTCAGCCGCAAGCATGTCACCGAGGCCGCCCATGCCGCGCTCAAGCGCCTGCAGGTGGATTATCTCGACCTCTATTTCTGCCACCGCCCGGACATCGATACCCCGATCGAGGAAACCGTCTGGGCGATGCATAACCTGATCACCCAGGGCAAGGTGCTCTATTGGGGCACGTCGGAATGGACCGCCCAGCAGCTCACCGAGGCCTGGGGTTTTGCCCGCGCCAACAGCCTGATCGGCCCGGCCATGGAGCAGCCGCAATACAACCTCTTCGTGCGCGAAAAGGTCGAGCACGACTACCTGCCGCTCTATGAGCTGATGGGCCTGGGCACCACGATCTGGTCGCCGCTCGCCTCGGGCGCGCTAACCGGCAAATACAATGACGGCATTCCCGCCGACAGCCGCATGAACCTGCCGGGCTATGAATGGCTCAAGAAGGAATGGACCAGCGAGGAGGGCAAGGCCAAGCTCGACAAGATCAAGCAGCTGGCGGCGCTGGGCAAGGAGATCGGCCTGCCGGTCCACCATCTGGCCTTGTTGTGGTGCCTGCACAACCCGCATGTCTCCACCGTCATCCTGGGCGCCTCCAAGAAGGCCCAGCTCGAGGACAATCTCTCGGCCCTCAAGTCCAAGGCCAAGCTCACTCCCGATGTGATCGAGAAGATCGAAGCCATCATGGGCAACAAGCCCAAGGCATTCGAGCGGTATTGAGACGCTGACTTTGCAGTCGACACCCTCCCCCTTGCGGGGAGGGATCGAGGGTGGGGGGTGTTTGGCCCGGATATTTGGGGCTCTCCCCTCACCCCCTCCCAACCTCCCCCTTGAAGGGGGAGGTGCCGCGCAGTGGGTACGGAGGCATTGTGCCTCTATCGCGCTACGCATGAGCGCAAATCTATTCCCCGCCCCTCCGGCTCCGGTTACAATCGCCGCATGACCGACCTTCCCGGGCGCCGCCCGCCACCGACGCCCGACGCCGCTCCCACCTTTCGCCAGCGCCTCGACAACCTCCGCCATCTGGGGCGGCTGGTCGCGCAGATCTGGCGCACCAGCAAGCCGCTGACCGCCGCCAGCATCGGCTTGCGGCTCGTATCCTCGCTGCAGCCGATCGCCATGCTCTATGTGGGCAAGCTGATCATCGACGAGGTCGTGCGCCTCACCGGCATCACCCCGCCCGGCCCGGATTTCGCCGACTGGTGGAGCAGCGGCGTCCTCTCCACCGTCTTGGTGCTGCTGGCCATCGAGCTGGGCCTGGTCATCGTTTCGGACCTCCTGGCCCGCGCCACCGGGCTGGTCGATTCGGTGCTCTCCGAACTCCATTCCAATACCGTCAGTGTCGAGCTCATGGCCCATGCCGCCCGGCTCGATCTGATGCATTTCGAATCCGCCGAATATCAGGACCGGCTGGAGCGGGCCCGCCGGCAGGCCGCTGGCCGCAATGCATTGCTGAGCCAGATGTTCGGCCAGGCGCAGGACATGATCACGGTCGTCACCCTGGCGGCCGGGCTCTTCGTCTATGCACCCTGGCTGATCCTCCTGCTGCCGCTGTCCTTCGTGCCCGCCATCTGGGGCGAGACACGGTTCAATACGCTGGCCTATTTCATGAGCCGCTGGCGCACACCCGAGCGGCGGGAGCTCGAATATATCCGCTATATCGGCGCCAGCGCCGAGACGGCCAAGGAGCTCAAGCTGTTCGGCCTGGGCGATTTCCTCATCGCCCGCTTCAAGACCCTGGCGCACACCATCTATCTCGAGAACCGCAGCCTCTCGACCCAGCGGGCGGCCTGGGGCGCGGTGTTCTCGTCGATCTCGACCCTCACCTATTATGGTGCCTATGGCTTCATCGTCTGGCGCACCATCAGCGGCGCCTTCTCCATCGGCGACCTGGCCTTTCTCTCGGGGTCCTTCCTCCGCCTCAATGGCCTGTTCCAGAAGATCCTGCTCGGCTTTACCCAGATCGCAGGGCAATCGATGTATCTCGACGACCTGTTCAGCTTCTTCGAGATCGAACCGACCATCCTGTCGCCGGCCAATCCCAAGCCGTTCCCGCAGCCGATCCGGCAGGGCATCGTCTTCGACAATGTGGGCTTCCGCTATCCGGACACCGAGGGCTGGGCCATCCGCCATCTCAGCTTCACCCTGCAGGCCGGGGAGACGTTGGCGCTCGTGGGCGAGAACGGGGCCGGCAAGACCACGATCGTCAAGCTGCTGGCCCGGCTTTACGATCCGGACGAGGGCCGCATCACCATTGACGGCATCGACCTCAAGGAACTCAGCGTCGCCGATATCCACGCCCATATCGGCGTGATCTTCCAGGATTTCATTCGCTACAGCCTGACGGCGCGCGAGAATATCGGTGTTGGTCGCATTGCCGACCAGGACGACATGGCGCGGATCGAAGAAGCCGCGGCGCTCAGCCTTGCCGATGCGGTCATCGCCAAGCTGCCGCAGGGCTATGACCAGCAGCTGGGGCGCCTGTTCAAGAAGGGGCGTGACCTCTCCGGCGGCGAGTGGCAGAAGGTCGCCATCGCCCGCGCCTATATGCGCGACGCGGACCTCATCATCCTCGACGAGCCCACGGCAGCGCTCGATGCCAAGGCGGAAGCCGAGGTGTTCAGCCGCTTCAAGAGCCTTGCCGCCGGCAAGACCGCCGTCATCATCTCGCACCGTTTCTCGACTGTCCGCATGGCGGACCGCATCCTGGTGCTGGAGAACGGGGCGATCCTCGAATCAGGGTCGCATGAGCACCTGCTGTCCCTGCGCGGACGCTATGCCGAACTGTTCGAATTGCAGGCGGCGGGGTATCGGTGATCCTCAAGCACCGAGGCTGACAATCACCCTACCCCGCACCTCGCCGGCCAGGATCGCCACCGCCGCCTCCGGCAGTTCCTCCAGCTTGATCTCGCGCACAAGCCCGGCATAGGCGGGCAGATCAAATGTCGCGGCGATGCGCTGCCAGGCCGCGACCCGCCGGGCATAGGGCTGCATGACGCTGTCGATGCCAAAGAGACTTATCCCCCGCAGGATGAACGGCAGTACACTGGTCTCGAGCGCAATGCCGCCGGCATTGCCCAGACTTGCAACCGCGCCGCCATATTTGACCTGCTTGAGCAATTTTCCCAGCACCTTGCCGCCGACACTATCGATGGCGCCATCCCAGCGCGCCGATTCCAGCGGCTTGTCGGGCTGGGCCAGGAAGTCATTGCGGTCGATGATGCTGGCGGCACCCAGCGCCTTGAGCGCCTCGCCATGCTGAGGTCGTCCCGAAAGTGCCGCGACCTGGTAGCCGAGCCGGGCCAGCATGGCGGTGGCGATCGAACCCACGCCGCCGGCCGCGCCGGTCACCAGCACCTCGCCTGCCGCGGGCGTCAGGCCCGCCGCTTCCAGCCGGTCGATGGCCAGCATGGCGGTGAGCCCTGCCGTCCCCACCACCATGGCGTCATGTGTGCTGAGCCCCTTGGGCAGCGGCACCAGCCAGTCGGCATTGACACGCGCCCGTTCGGCATAGCCACCCCAATGGGTTTCGCCGACACGCCAGCCGGTAAGCACCACGGCCTGCCCCACCGCGTAGCGCGAATCGGCGCTGTCGCGCACCGTGCCGGCAAAATCGATACCGCCGACATGGGGATAGGCCCGCACGAGGCCGCCGCCGCCGGTCAGGCAGAGCCCGTCCTTGTAGTTGAGCCCGGCCCACTCGATGTCGACAGTGACATTACCCTCCGGCAGGCGGATATCGTCCAGCTCCTGCACGGACGATGTAACCCTGCCCTCGGCGTCCCTGTCGGTGATCAGTGCGCGGAAACTCATGTTCTGTTCCTCCCTTTTGCACCCAGCTTGGCACGATGCGTCAGGCGGAGCCACCCTCTGGCGTCCTGCGGCAAAGCGCCTTACCTGTTGAGCCAGCAAGCCTCGACGAGTACCCGCATTGACCCCACCCAGCGACGCGCAGATCACCATCATCGCGGAGACCTATCGCCTGCTGGGCGATCCGACGAGGCTGCGCGTGCTGCTGGCCTGCCTGCCCGCCCCCATCGCGGTGGGCGACATTGCCAAGGCGGTCAATGCCTCGCCCTCGCTGGTCAGCCATCACCTGCGCCTCCTGCGCGCTGCGCGGCTGGTGCGCGGCACGCGCCGCAACCGGCAGGTCTTCTACGAAGCCGCCGACGATCACATTACCCACATGCTGGCCGACATGATCGAACACGCCATGGAAGACGGCAGCAAGGACAGCGACACCTGAGCGCAGGATACCCGTCGCAATTGACTTGTTCCAAACATATGAACATGTATTCATATGTCGCAGCATGAGCGGAGCGGATCAATGGGTGTGGAAAGCAAGGAACTGGGCGTCATGGGCCGCGGGCATGACCATGCCGGACATGAGCACGGCGACGACGATGCGGATCACGATCGCGCCACGCACAATCACGACAGCCACGACCATGATCATTCCGAACATGATCATGCAGGCCATAGCCACACGCCAACCGTCAGCGCGGGCAATGAACGTGTCGTGCTGATCGGCTTTCTGCTCACGGCCGGCTTCATGGTTGCCGAGGTCATCGCCGGGCTGCTGTCGGGCTCGCTGGCGCTGATCGCCGATGCCGGGCACATGCTTACGGATGCGGCGGCACTGCTCCTGGCCTGGGCCGCCTTCCGCTTCGGCCGTCGTGCCTCCGACGGCAAGCGCACCTTTGGCTATATGCGGCTCGAAGTGGTTGCGGGGCTGATCAATGCGGTGACGCTCTTCGCCCTGGTCGCCTGGATCATCTACGAGGCGATTCAGCGTTTCATGACGCCACATGCGGTGTTGGCCGGGCCGATGTTCGTCGTCGCCGTGCTCGGCCTCGTCGTCAATATCGTGGTGTTCCTTGTGCTGGCGCGCGGCGACAAGGAGCATGTCAACATTCGCGGCGCCATGGTGCATGTGCTGGGCGACCTACTCGGCTCGGTCGCTGCGATCGCCGCGGCCGTCACCATCTGGCTGACCGGCTGGATGCCGATCGACCCCATCCTCAGCGTCCTGGTCAGCCTTCTTGTCCTGCGCAGCGCCTGGCAGCTGTTCCGCAATTCCCTGCATATCCTGATGGAGGGCACGCCGGGCAATGTGGTGATCGAGGATCTGAGCAAGGCCCTGGTCACGCAGGTGCCTGGGCTCGAGGCGGTTCGCCATGTCCATGTCTGGTCGATCACCTCGGGCAAGCCGGTGGCGACCCTGGAAATCGTGCTGGCCGAGGGCGCCAATGCGGCGATGGTGACACGGGCCGTCAAGCAGACCCTGAAGACCGACTATGGCATTACCCATTCGACGGTCGAGATCGTCTGGGGCAAGGGTGGCGCCAGCTGTGCGCTGACGCCCGATGCCGTGCCCTAGCCCTTCACCGCACCGCCGGTCAGCCCGGATATGATGTAGCGCTGCGCCAGGAGGAAAAAGCCCACGGCGGGAATGATGGTGAGGGTCAGATAGGCGAGGATCTTGGGCCAGTCGGAGCCATACTGACCCTGGAACTGCATGATGCCGAGCGGCCAGGTGTAGTTCGTATCGGTATTGAGCACGATCAGCGGCAACAGGAAGCTGTTCCAGCTGCCGACGAAGGCGAACACACCCACCGTCGCGATGATGGGCAGGCTGAGCGGCAGGGTGATGTACCAATAGATCTTGAGGTAGCCGCAATTGTCCATGCGCGCGGCGTCGATCAGTTCATGCGGCAGGCGTTTGAAGAAGCTGTGAAACAGGACGATGGAAAAAGCGAGGCTGAAGGCCACCTGCGCGATGATGATGCCGAGGTGACTGTCCAGCAGGCCGAGATCGCGCAGCTTGATGAACAGCGGCAGGATGGCCGTGGAAGCCGGGAAGAGCAGCCCCAGCATGAAGAAGCTCATGAGGAACTTGGAGCCGAAGAAGCGGATATGGGCCAGGGCAAAGGCCGCCATGGACGCAATCAGCACCGAGAGGGCAACGGTGGAGAGGGCAATGATCAGCGAGTTCCACAGCGAGCGGAACAGGGCCGTCCCGAAGATGATGCCGGTGAAGTTGGCCGGATCCCAGCTTGCCGGCAGCCCGAACGGATTGGTGCGCAGCTCGCCGATGGATTTGAACCCGCCGAGCACGGTCGTATAGAACGGCACGATGATGAAGGCCGCGACCAGGGCCAGGGTAAGCCACTGGAAGGGCGATATTTCGGGGCGGCGGCGCCGCTTGCGATTGGCCGTCACGTCGCTCATCAGTCGACCTCCCTCGAAAACAGCAGTCGGCGATAGACCACGGTGATGACCACGCAGGCGATGAACAGCATGACGCTGACCGCTCCACCAAAGCCGAGCTTCATGCGCAGGATTCCGAACTGGTAGAGGAAGGTCACAATGGTGTGGCTGGAATTGTTGGGACCGCCATTGGAGAGCGGGATGACGAGATCGAACAGCTGAAGCGCGCCGATGATCGAGAAGAAGACCGAGATGACGATCGACCCCCAGATCATCGGCAGCTTGATGTGCCGCACGATCTGCCACTTCTTGACCCCGTCCAGCCGAGCGGCCTCGATCACTTCACTCGGAATGGACTGCAGGCCGGCGATATAGATCATCATATGGAAGCCGAAATATTTCCACACGATCACCAGCATGATGGCCGGCATGACCCAGACCTTGTCGCCCAGCACATGCGGCAGCGAGGTGCCGAGGGCATCGCCCACTGTGGGCACGAGGCCGTAATTGCCGTCATAGACGAATTTCCAGATCAGCCCGGCGGCAATCTCGGCCAGCATATAGGGCAGGAAGAACAGGGTCCGGATAGCGTTGACGCCCCAGCTCTTTTCCACCAGCGCCAGGCTCACCCACATGGCGAGCGGCAACTGGATGGCCAGGGACACGGCGATAACGATCAGGCTGTTGCGCACTGCGGTGCCAAAGTGGCGGTGCGTCAGCACATCCTCGTAATTCTTGAGGCCGACGAAATCGGTCATCGGACCGTAGCCGGTCCAGTCGAAGAAGGAAAAGCTGGCCGCATCGACCATGGGCAGCACAACGAGCACCACGAACAGGATCAGCGCCGGCGGAAGGAACAGCAGCAGCGGCACGAGGCTCTTGCGGTCCATGTAGCGGCGCGCCCGGCGCGGCGGGGCAACGGCAGCAGGCGAGGTCGTTATCGTGGTCATGGGCAATTCCTTCGGCAGGAATCCCGGCGGACGCATGGGAGCGCATCCGCCGGGGGCACGGGCAAAAGCCTAGCGGATATCGGCAGCAGCCTCTTCCACCAGTTCGGCGGCCTCTTCGGCCGTCAGCGCATTGCCCGCAAGTTCGGCCGAGATGTCATTGACCACGCCACCGACCTGCGGCCCGAGTTCCTGATCGAAGAAGATCGCATGCCAATGGGCATTGTTGATCGACTGGGCGATCTGGACCTTGAAGGGGTTGGTCATGTTGTCGGCAGCACCCTTGGCGATCGGGATGAAGAAGCCGGCATTGCCGAAGCGCGACGCTACTTCGGCAGAGGTGTACCATTCGACGAAGTCCACGGCCGCATCGGGGGCGTTCTTGTGGAACAGCCAGCCATTGATGCCGCCCAGCGTATCGGTCGGATCGCCGGCACCGCCTTCAATGGTCGGGAAGGGCAGGATGCCGAGCTGGTCGTCGGGAATGCCCGCCTTGGAGGCCGAATTGTCCTTCATGGCGCCGTAGTCCCAATCGCCCATCAGGTGCATGGCGGCCTTGCCATCGCCGAAGTAGCCGGACGCATCGCCATAGGCGGCAGCAAGGAAGCCTTCCTGGAAGGGCTCGAGCGCGGCCAGTTCGAGGAACATTTCGCCTGCCTTGACGAAGGGCTCGGCGGCAAAGCCGCCATTCTCGCCCTTGCGCGCGGCGTCGAACGCGTCCTGGCCGGCCAGGCGGACGACGAGCTTGGACCACCAGAAGTGGGCGGGCCACTTGTCCTTGGCGCCAACGGCGAGCGGCGTGATGCCGGCATCCTTGAAGGTCTGAACGGCAGCGAGGAACCCTTCCCAGGTCTCCAGGCTCGCCGGATCGACACCGGCCTGCTCGAACAGGGCCTTGTTGTACCAGAGCACGACTTCACTGACCTGCTGGGCAAGGCCATAGACGTGGCCGTCGCGGGTGAAGGCAGACATGCCACCAGCACCAATGGCCTCGGCAACGGCGGGGTCGACCAGGTCTTCGACCGGCCGCAACACGCCGGCGGCCGCCTGTTCGGTCAAGACGCCACCGCCCCAGGAATAGAAGATGTCCGGTGCAGCGTCGGACTGCAGCAGGGTGGTCAGCTTGGCCTTGAAGGCCTCGTTTTCCAGGAACTGCATATTGATGGTGATGCCCGGATTGGCAGCCTCATATTCCGCCACAGCCGCTTCCATAAGCGCGACTTCTTCGGGAATCGAGGCGATGTGCATCCAGTCGACGGTTTCTTGGGCTGCGGCCGGCAAAATGGCGGCAACGCTGAGCATTGCGGCAAGCGCAAGCTTCTTCATGGGCTTCCTCCTCATGTCCTCACACCAACCTTCGAGACGCCTCTGGCGGGCTCTTCCCGGCTGCGGCAGGCAAACACGACCTCCGCGCATTCCCTGCTTGATACTTTCTACGCATTCCGTAAAAGATAGGCAAGAGGTACGTGCCTCACTCAATGGTCAGCGATGCTGTCCAAATCTGAAACGGCCTTTAATCGTTCCTTTTCAGGACTTTAGAGGATCTGGAGGGCATTGACAGAAAGACAGCGGCGAGAACCGCCTTGCCTTTTAGTTCCGATGACTCACAAAATGCAGCGCGGCGCGTCGATCACGCCGCCCGGGCGTCAGGGGGCACAGACCACCGACGCCGTGACTACCGGAGGAGAGCAGATTATGGCCGAACTGAAACTGCGCGGAATCAACAAGAGCTTTGGCATCGTGCCGGTGCTGCACAGCATCGACCTCGATATCGAGGACGGGGCCTTCGTGGTGTTTGTCGGCCCGTCGGGCTGTGGCAAGTCCACACTGTTGCGCACCATTTCGGGTCTGGAAGAGCCGACCTCCGGCCAGGTCGTGATCGGCGGGGAGGACGTGACCGATTTCGACCCGGCCGAGCGTGGCGTTGCCATGGTGTTCCAGAGCTATGCCCTCTATCCGCATATGACGGTGGAGCAGAATCTCGGCTTCGGCCTGCGTATGGGCGGCATGCCACGCGACCAGGTTGCCGCCCGGGTGGCCGAGGCCGCGCGGATTCTCGAACTCGATGCACTGCTCGATCGCAAGCCGCGACAGCTTTCGGGCGGACAGCGACAGCGCGTCGCCATCGGCCGGGCCATCGTGCGCCAGCCCAAAGCCTTCCTGTTCGACGAACCGCTGTCGAACCTTGATGCCGAACTGCGCGTGCAGATGCGCATCGAGATCGCCAAGCTGCACCAGGAGCTCGGCGCTACCATGGTCTATGTGACGCATGACCAGGTGGAGGCCATGACGCTGGCCGACAAGATCGTGGTGCTGCGTGCTGGAAGGATCGAACAGCAGGGCAGCCCGATCGAGCTCTATGACGATCCAGACAATATCTTCGTGGCCGGTTTCATCGGCTCGCCGCGCATGAACTTTCTTGCGGCGACCGTGGTCGCGACGGACGGCCAGAGCGCCACGCTGCAGCCCAACGATTTCGACGGCAGCCCCGTTGTGGTGCGGACCCGCGGCAGTTCAGCGAAGGTGGGAGATGTCGTGACCCTGGGTATCCGTCCCGAGCATTTCATCGAGGAGGGTGGCACGGCATTGTCGGCTACCGCACAGGTGGTCGAGCAACTCGGGGGCGTGTCCTATGTCTATGCGACTGGCCGCGGGGAGTCGAAGATCACCATCCAGCAGAAAGGCCATTCGCGCATTCCGGCTGGAGCTCAGGTAACCATCGGTCTCGACCCTGCGGCGTGCCTTGCCTTCGACGCGGCGGGGTTGCGGCTCTAGGAACTTGCCGAGGCAGGAAAATCGATCTGGTCTACCAGCAGCCTGGCCAGGCGCAGGCTTGCGCCAGTGGCAATGACGATCCTGGGGAATGTGAGCCATTCAAGGGTCCAGGCGGCGCCAGAGCGCTCGTTTTCGTGGACCATTGACTGGTGCAGTGTGCCGACAAGACCAGCATTGTGGCGAGCCAGGGCGACAAGGACTTCCGCATTCACTGGGTTGGACTTGTGCGCCATGGAGGATGAGCCGCCGCCGCCCGCAATGGCTATTGCGCCAATCTCGTTCTGCGCCAGGATCGCCACATCGGCGCCCAGCTTGCCCAACGTGCCGCTGAGCAGGGACAGCAGCGAGGCAAAGCCGATCAGCTGATCACGCGCGGAATGCCAGGGCTCGGCAAGGCCGAGATCGAGCTGCTTGGCCAGTGCGCGGGCAACGGCATCGCCGTGGCTGCCGAAGCTGCTACGGTCCCCGATCGGGCCGCCCAACTGCACGACCAGCAGGCTGGGCCGAATGGCGCGGAGTTCGGCCAGGGTACGCCGGAGGGGCGCGACCCAGGTCGCCAGCTTGGCGGCGACGGTATAGGGCAAAGCGCGCTGCATGCGCGTATGAGCCATCATCACTTGCGCGCCGTGCCGCCCGTTGAGGCCATCGAGCGCATCGAGCAGGCTGGTCAGGCGGTCTGTGAGCACCGGGATCACCGCAGCCAGTTGCAGCATCAGCGCGGTGTCGATGATGTCCTGGCTGGTGGCGCCCTTGTGGACGGCCTCAGCGTGCGGCGCGGCAACGCGGCGACGGAGTTGGGCGACGAGCGCTGGTATGACCACGCCGTCTCGCGCCATGCCCGCGGCCAGATCAGCCCAATCGGGGGTGAAGCCGGCAAGGCCGGTCTCGATCGCAGTCGCCGCGTCGGCGGCGATCATGCCCGCTTCCGCTTCGGCCCTGGCCAGCGCCTGCTCGACGTGCACCATTGCGGCGATCTGGGCTGGATCGCCGAGCAGGGTCTCGATCTCTTCATCGCCGGCAAGGGCGTCGAGCAAAGTGCGGTGTGGACTCATATAAGCAGACTAGACGCGCTCAAGGGCGATGGCGATGCCCTGCCCCACGCCGATACACATGGTCGCGAGCGCGCGCCGCTGACCCGACTGCGCCAATTCCAGGGCCGCCGTGCCGGTGATGCGGGCGCCGCTCATGCCCAGCGGATGGCCCAGGGCGATGGCGCCGCCATTGGGATTCACGTGTGCAGCGTCTTCCGCAATCCCCAGGTCACGCAGCACGGCAATGCCCTGGCTGGCGAAGGCCTCGTTGAGTTCGATGACGTCGAAGTCAGCCGGGCTCAGACCCAGCCGAGCGCAAAGCTTCTTGCTCGCCGGGGCCGGCCCCATGCCCATGATACGCGGCGGCACGCCGGCCGTAGCGCCGCCCAGAATGCGGGCGATGGGGGTCAAGCCGTGTTTCCGGGCCGCTGCCTCGCTGGCGATGATCAGCGCTGCGGCCCCGTCATTGACGCCCGAGGCATTGCCGGCGGTGACGGTGCCATTAGGGAACAGGGCCCGCAGCTTGCCCAGCGTCTCCAGCGTGGTGCCGGCGCGCGGGTGCTCGTCCTTGTCGACGATGATGGGCTCCCCCTTCTTCTGGGGAATGCTGACTGGCACGATCTCCCGGGCGAGCCGGCCGTTCTGCTGGGCAGCCACAGCCTTGTCCTGGCTGCGCACGGCAAAGGCGTCCTGTGCCTCGCGCGATACGCCGAATTCCTGGGCGACGTTCTCTCCCGTTTCGGGCATGGAATCGACGCCGTGCAGCGCCTTCATCTGCGGATTGACGAAGCGCCAACCGATGGTTGTGTCGTAGATCTCGGCATTACGCGAAAAGGCGGTCTCGGCCTTGGGCAGCACGAAAGGCGCCCGCGACATGGATTCGGTGCCGCCCGCGATAACGAGATCGGCTTCGCCCGACCTGACGGCGCGGGCGGCTGCGATGACCGCATCCATGCCCGAGCCGCAAAGCCGGTTGATCGTGGTGCCAGTCACCGAAACAGGCAGGCCTGCCAGCAGCAGGCTCATGCGGGCGACATTGCGATTGTCCTCGCCGGCCTGGTTGGCATTGCCGAAGATGACGTCATCGACGGCCAGCCAGTCTACTCCGGCATGGCGCTCCATCAGTGCCTTGAGCGGAATAGCGCCGAGATCGTCGGGACGTACGGCGGAAAGGGCGCCGCCGAAGCGGCCGATTGGCGTGCGGAGATAGGCGCAGATGAAGGCTTCGGCCATGTCAGAGCTCCGGTACGATGAGGTCGGCGATCGGGCCATCGACAACCAGTTCGGCGCCGGTGACTGCCTGCAGGTCATCCAGGCTCATGCCTGGCAGTTTCTCGCGCAGCACGAAGCGCTGATTCTCGATGTCGATGACGGCGAGGCTGGTGTAGACGCGGGTGACACAGCCAACGCCGGTGAGCGGCAGGCTGCACTGCTTGACCAGCTTGGGCTTGCCATCCTTGGTGACGTGGTCGGTGATCACCGCGACGCGCTTGGCGCCGTGCACCAGGTCCATCGCGCCGCCCACTGCGGGGATACCCCTGGGGCCGGTGCTCCAATTGGCCAAGTCGCCATTCTCGGCCACTTCGTAGGCGCCCAGGATTGCCACATCGAGATGACCGCCGCGCACCATGGCGAAGCTGTCGGCGTGATGGAAGAAGGCGGCACCGGGCTTCAGCGTCACGGCCTTCTTGCCGGCATTGATCAGGTCCCAGTCTTCTTCACCGGCCGGCGGAGCCTCGCCGAAATTGAGAATGCCGTTCTCGGTATGGAAGATGGCCTGGCGTCCGGGCGGCTGGAACTTGGCCACCATTTCCGGGAAGCCTATGCCGAGATTGACATAGGCTTCATCGGCGATGTCCTGCGCAGCGCGCCAGGCGATCTGGGCGTTGGTGAGCTTGTCGGTCATGAATAGGCCACTCCGGCGCGCATCAGCGCCTCTTCCTGTTGGGCATCGGCGACTTCCACAATACGGTCGACGAAGAGGCCCGGGGTGATGACCTGTTCGGGATCGATCTCGCCTGGCTCGACGATCCGCGTCGCCTGTACGATGGTAAGGCCGGCTGCTGCCGCCATCAGGGGTAAGAAATTGCGACCCGCCTTGCGATAGGTGAGGTTGCCCTGCCGGTCGGCGAGTTCGGCCTTGATGATCGCCACGTCCGCCTTGAGCCAACGCTCCTGCACATACATGCGACCGTCGAACTCCCCGGTTGGCTTGCCTTTGGCCAGGTCAGTTCCATAGCTGGTCGGCGTGTAGAAAGCCGGAATGCCGGCGCCGCCGGCGCGGATGCGCTCGGCGAGCGTGCCTTGCGGCACCAGTTCGAGCTCGATTTCGCCGGCGAGATATTTTTCCGTGAAGGCGCGCGGATCAGCCGAGCGGGGAAACGAGCAGATCATCTTGGCGACCATGCCGACATCGATCATGGCCGCAATGCCAATGCGCCCATTGCCGGCATTGTTGTTGATGATGGTCAGATTGCCCGGACTGCCGGTGGCACGAAACCGATCGATGAGGACGTGAAGAAGTTCGATGGGCGCGCCGGAGCCCCCAAAGCCTCCCACCATCACCGTCATGCCATCGGCGACGTCCTCAACCGCGCTGGCAAGATCAGCGACAGACTTGTCCATCTTCGGGTCTCCATGGGCAGGGCGGAACGTCCTGCGCTTGAGCCTGATTTATGCGCCCGAGGCCGGATGTCGCAACGCATTTTGTGCGTATTACGATATTTGTTCGAATGTCGCACATTCATACCTGACCGCGGTGCCTTCGCGCCGCGAGCTTGTAGGACGAATGCAGCCGGGAAGCTGTCTAGATGTCGAAGAACACGGTTTCCTTCTCGCCCTGCAGATGGATCTCCAGCACGTAACGTGGCACCGCGCCATCTTCGCGGCGTGCGATCAGGGTTGTGCGGCGGCGCGGATCGGCGATCTTGTTGAGGACAAAATCGTTCGCATTGGCCTCCGTCTCGTCCTCGAAATAGAGCCGCGTCTGCAGCCCGATATTGATGCCGCGCGCGACGATCCACAGCGCCACATGGGGCGCCATCGGCTTGCCGTCCGGTCCGGCTACACTGCCCGGCTTGATCGTTTCGAAGCTGAATATGCCCTCGCCATTGGTGGGCTGGCGGCCCCAACCGGTGAAGGCCGGTGCGGAACTGGCGTTTGGCCCCATCGGCGCGGCGTAACTGCCGGCGGCATCGGCCTGCCAGCATTCGACCACAGCGTCGGTCACGGGGGAGCCGGCGCCATCGAGAATGCGTCCGCTGACAACGATGCGCTCGCCCTGTGTCTGGGGCGTCAGCATGCTTGTGCCGGGGTCGGCGTCGTAGATACCCTTGATGTCGCAGAAATTCGGCGTCAGTCCGATATGCACGTAGGGCCCCGCGGTCTGCGAGGGGGTCTCCTTGAGGGTTGGCACAGGGTGCAACATCAGTTTCCCTCCAGCTTGTTTTCGAACATGGTCGAACGCCGACCGCGCAGCACGATATCGAAGCGATAGGCCAAGGCATCCATCGGCGTCGTATTGTGCCGGTCCAGCCGGGCCACCAATTGGTCGATGGCCGCCTTGTCGGCGATGCTGCCGACGATCGGGCACTGCCAGATCATCGGGTCGCCTTCGAAGTACATCTGGGTAATAAGCCGCTGCGCGAAGGCATGGCCGAAGATCGAGAAGTGGATATGGGCCGGCCGCCAGTCATTGCCGCCATTGGGCCAAGGATAGGCGCCCGGCTTGACGGTGCGGAAGGAATAGAAGCCATTCTCGTCGGTGACGGCCCGACCGCAGCCGCCAAAATTGGGGTCGAGCGGCGCGAGATAGGCTTCGCGCTTGTGTCGATAGCGCCCGCCGGCATTGGCCTGCCAGAATTCCACCAGCGTATTGGGCACTGGGCGAGCGTTTTCATCCAGCACCTGGCCGTAGACGATCAGACGCTGGCCAATGGCCTCTCTGCCATCCTGGCTGTAGTTGCGAATCAGGTCGTTATCGAGGGGATTGATGCTGGAATGGCCAAAGGTCGGCCCCGTCAGTTCCGAGGCCGTCGGGCCGAGTGACAGCAGGGCATGGCGGGGTGCGCGGAAGGTCGTGCTCTTGTAGCCCGGCGTATTGGCGGGCGGGTGCCAGGCGCGGTCGCGGGGGTAAAGCGCACCATCAGCGCCGGGTAGGATGATGCCGCTCATTTGCTGTCCTCGCGTTTTGCCAGTTCTTCCTTGGCAACCTTGAATGCCCGGTTCGCTGCGGGCACACCGGCATAGACCGCAACATGCAGCAGCGCCTCCTTGATGTCGTCGGGCGAGCAACCAGTATTGGCTGTCGCACGGACATGCATGGCGACCTCCTCGTCGTGGCCGAGGGCCGCCAACAGGGCGATCGTCAGCATCGAGCGCTCGCGCTTGCTGAGCCCGGGACGCGACCATACCGAGCCCCAGGCACCTTCGGTAATGAAGGTCTGGAAGTCGTCGTCCAAAGCCGTGATGCGTGCCGTGGCGCGATCGACATGGCTGTCGCCAAGCACGGAGCGCCGCGTCGTCATGCCCCGTTCGAAAAGTTCTGCGTTAGCCATGGCCAACCTCGCTCAAAAATCGCGTCATCAGTGCCGCCAATGCCTGGGGTTGCTCAATCGAAGGAATATGTCCGGAGCCCGCAATGACCTCGAAATGTGCGCCGGGAATGCGGGCCGCCGCATCGCGCACCAGGTCGACGGGCGTCGACAGATCCTGGTCGCCAACAACGACGAGCGTGGGCACGGCGATGGCGTCAATCGCATCGCGCAGGTCGGCATCGCGCAGGGCTGCGCAAGTGCCGGCATAGCCCTGGACAGGCATGCGCTCGAACATGTTCTGCCAGCCAGCCAGCTCGTCCGCTCGGTCGCGACGGAATGCTTCGGTGAACCAGCGAACCATAACGGCTCCGGCAATCGAGGCCATGCCATCGCGGCGCACGGCTTCCATCCTGCCATTCCACATGGCGTCGTCGCCAACTTTGGGTGCAGTGTCGCAGAGGATCAGCCCGGCCAGCCGTTCCGGGTAGCGGAGCGCAAAGCTCTGTCCGATGAGCCCACCGACCGAGATGCCCGCCAGTGCCAGTCGATCCATGCCGAGATGGTCAAACAGGCCGGCAAGATCGTCGACATGATCGTCAATCGTATAGTCGCCCCCGGGCGCGTCGCTGAGACCGTGGCCGCGCTTGTCGTAGGACAGGATGCGATAGCGCCCCTCCAACAGGGCAATCACCGCGTCCCAGATACGTGCGTCGGTGCCCAGGGAGTTGGACAGCGCCAGCACGGGCGCGCCAACAGGTCCCTGCAGGCGATAGTGCAGCAGTACGTCGTTGATCCGGGCAAAAGCCATTATTCCCCTCGCTTCGGGAGGATTAAAGGCGGTGACGGGGAGCAAGTAAAATGATTAGTTCGGACCAGAGGATAACCCCCGGATTATAGTTCGATCGGCTACTGGACGATTTTCGGGCGGAATGCGGCCAACCCATAACTGGAGGCACTGAGAACATGGCGAAGCGTGCCATCGATCCGCGTATCAAACTGCGCCATCTGAGCTGCTTTCTGGAGGTGGCGCGTCTCAAAAGCGTGGTCAATGCCGCAGACGCACTCAATATCAGCCAGCCCGCCGCCTCCAAGACCATTCATGAGCTGGAAGAGCTGCTGGGCGCTCCACTGTTCGACCGGAGCCGACGCAGTCTGTTTCTGACGCCTTTCGGGGAGGTGTTCTATCGCTATGCGGGTACAAGCCTTGCAGCGCTGCGACAGGGGATTGATGCCGCTCGCGGCTCGCATGAGGCGACAGTGGTCAAGGTGGGAGCCCTGCCGACAGTGTCGGCGCGCATCCTGCCCGGCGCGGTCCGCCAATTCACCAGCGACGATCCCGGTGCCCGCACGCGCATCATAACGGGCCCGAACGCCTACCTGCTGTCCCTGCTTCGCACGGGCGATGTCGACCTGGTGATCGGTCGCATGGCAGAGCCCGAGGCCATGCTCGGCTTTTCCTTCGAACACCTCTACTCCGAACGCGTCGTCATGGTGGTGCGTCCCGACCATCCACTACTGGCAGAACGCCAGTTCAACCTGGGCATGATCGAGCCTTACCAGACGTTGATGCCGACGCCGGACTCGGTGATCCGCAGGCTGGTGGACCGCATGCTCCTGTCCCATGGCGTGACCAATCTGCGCGACGAAGTGGAGACCGTCTCCAACGCCTTCGGACGCTCCTATATCCGGCAGACCGACGCCGTCTGGCTGATTTCGGAGGGCGTGGTGGCAGAGGATATCGCCGATGGTCGTCTGGCGCTGCTGCCCGTCGATACGGACGAAACGGTGGGACCGGTGGGCCTGACCACCCGCACCGACACGACACAGACGCTGGCGGCGCTGAGCCTGATGCAGGCTGCCCGTGACGTCGCCGCGCGCCTGCGCTGACCCGCCTCAGTAGCGCGTGTGGTCGAGGTCGGAAATGTCGATATCCGGCTTCGCACCCGATACGAGATCGGCAATGATCCGTGCCGAGCCGCAGGCCATGGTCCAGCCCAGCGTCCCGTGTCCGCTGTTGATGAAAAGGTTGCTCAGCCTGGAGGCGCCAATGATCGGCGTGCCGTCGGGCGTCATTGGACGCAGGCCGGTCCAGTAGCTGGCGCTTTTGGTGTCGCCCGCGCCGGGAAAGAGCTCGTTCACGCAATGGGCCAGCGTCGCTCGCCGGCGCGGTGGCAGGTCGCTGTTATAGCCGGACAATTCCGCCATGCCCCCGACGCGAATGCGGTCGCCCAGCCGGGTTACCGCGATCTTGTAGGTCTCATCGAGCACGGTGGAAACCGGCGCCACGCTGCCGTCGCTGATCGGCGCGGTGATCGAGTAACCCTTGACCGGATAGATCGGCAGATCAATGCCGACCTGCCGGGCCAGCAGCGGACTGAAACTGCCGAGCGCCAGCACGTAGCGATCGCCCGTGATGGTGCCAGCGCTGGTGCGCAGCCCGGTCACTACGTCACCCGAAACATCAAAACCTTCGATGCTTGTACCGTAGCGGAACACCACTCCCAGATCGGCAGCCATGGCCGCCAGGCGGGTGGTGAAGATGTGGCAGTCACCAGTTTCGTCACCGGGCAGGCGCAGCCCGCCTGCGATATTGGCCTCAGATCCGGCCAGGCCCGGTTCGGCGGCAATGCAGCCGGCCCGATCCAGCGCCTCATAGGTCACGCCATATTGCTCGAGCACCTCGATGTCCTTGTGGGCGCCGTCCACCTGCTTTTGCGTACGAAACAGCTGCAGCGTTCCCTGGCTACGCTCGTCATAGGCGATGCCCGTTTCGGCACGGAGGGCCTTGAGCACATCCCGGCTGTATTCGGCAACGCGAACCATCCGCGCCTTGTTGATAGCGTAGCGCGATGCTGTGCAATTGGTCAGCATCTGCAGCACCCAGCGGACCAGATAAGGATCCGGCAGCGGACGCACGATCAGCGGGGGATGCCGCATCATCAGCCATTTGACGGCTTTTTGCGGAATGCCCGGCCCGGCCCAGGGCGACGCATAGCCGGGTGAGATTTCGCCGGCATTGGCAAAGCTGGTTTCCAGCGCCACGCCCGGCTGCCGCTCGATCACCTCCACCTCATGGCCTGCCTTTGCCAGGTAGTAGGCCGAGGTGACGCCAATGACACCGCCGCCAAGGATGATGATCTTCATGCTGCTGCCTCCGGCTGGCTGACATGCTGGCGGCGGGACGGTCGGGCCGGTCCCGGCGAACCGTGATGAGGTCCGGTAAACATGCCCGTGTCGCCGCCTGCGCTCAATCAGACGACCATATCGAACAATCGGCGGAATTTTCTCTCCATTTTTGCACGAAAATTGCTATGAGAACGTCCTGTCGCAATAATATTTCAAGTTTCGGAACGAAGCTGCATGCACCTCGATGCGATCGATACGAAGTTGCTGGCTCTGTTGCGCAGTGACGGCCGCATGAGCAATGCAAAGCTCGCCCAATCGGTGGGGTTGTCGCCCTCCGCCTGCCTGCGCCGGTTGCATGCCCTGGAGGAAAGCGGGGTCATTCGCGGCTATGCTGCCATCATAGCGACGGACAGCAGCGAGCCCGCCACTGTCGTCATCGTGCAAATTTCACTGGAGCGGCAGACCGACGACCTGCTGCGGAGCTTCGAGGCCGCCGTAAGGCGATGCCCCGAGGTCCGTGAATGCTACCTGATGGGTGGGATGACCGACTATCTGCTGCGGCTGGAAGCCAAGAGCATGGCTGACTATGAGCGACTGCACACCGAGGTGCTGTCCCGCCTGCCCGGGGTCTCCCGCATTCAATCCAGCTTTGCGATCCGCAATGTCATGGCCCATGCCGTACCGACCAAGGCGCGTCGATAGGCAAATAGGGGCTTGCCAGACAGATCCCGATCTATATGTTCGCAGCCATCCACAGGGGTGCTCCGTATTGCCGGGGCTGAGACGCGGGCGACATGCCTTCAAACCCTATTAGCTGATCTGGGTAATACCAGCGGAGCGAGGCGGGCGATGTTTTCTGGCGCACAGATTTCCCTTTACCCAATGACCGGCGATTTCGTCGGCGTCATCACGGGCGCATTGGGCGCGCTCGACCCCTACCGAAACCAGCTGCGGATCGAGACCGACGACATCTCGACGCTCCTGGTGGGCCCACCCGATACCCTGTTCCCGGCCATGCGCGACCTGTTTGTGGCAGCGGCGGGTGGGGGTGCACATTGCGTGCTCTCGGCCACCATCTCCCGCGGGTGTCCCGGCGAGCCGGACGATGCGATCTGCGCTTCGGTTCGCTTCGATGGACCGCGAGAGAACCTGGAGCAACGCAAGGCAGAGTCGCTGGCATCCGTTGCGGCGGCCATCAATACCGGGACGCCGATTGCGGCGCAGTTCTCGCTCTATGTGATGGGCACCGACGATCACATGGACGAAATTTACGGCTGTATCGACTTTCTCAAGCAGTCCGGCGTGTTCGACCGCGCCAAGAACTTCTGCACAAGGCTGGCAGGCGACGCCGCACCAGTGTTCGCCGCACTCGAAGCGGCCTTCTGCCAGTTCGGACCCCCGGCCGGCCATGTCACCATCGACCTGACGGTATCCGCGAACAGCCCGACGCCGCGCTAGGCCGCGTCTGTCTCCGTCTTTCGCAGGTACCGACATGTCCATCGTCAAATTATCCATGCGGCTTGTCACGTCCGCACTGTTGCGAGCCGCTCCGGCCGCGCTGGCGCTCGGCGCAGTGGTGCTGGCCTGGGAAGTCTATGCACTGTTCTCCGGTATCTCACCGACGACGCTGCCCGCGCCGTCTCGGGTTGTAACGCAGGCCTGGGAACACCGGCTGGCGCTGCTCGACAATATGTTGCCAACTCTGGCCGCGACGACCCTTGGCTTTGTCTATTCGCTACTGGCGGCCTTCGCCTTCTCCGTGCTGGTGGACTTCATCCCACCCATTCGGCGGGGCCTGTTCCCGGTGTTGATCATCAGCCAGACACTGCCGCTGGTCGCCATTGCCCCGCTGGTCGTGCTCTGGTTCGGTTTCGGACTGGGGCCCAAAATCGGGCTGGTCGCGCTGGTCACGTTCTTCCCGATGCTGGTGGCGCTGGTTCAGGGCTATGCGGCTACCGACCGGGATATCGAAGCGCTGCTGGCTTCGATGGGGGCGGGGCGGCTGCGCGTTTTCCTGCTGGCGCGACTGCCCTCCTCCCTGCCCTATTTCTTTGCCGGCATCCGTATCTCGATCACCTATGCGGTGGTCGGGGCGATCTTCGCCGAATATGCCGGCGCAGCCAAAGGGCTGGGGATCTACATCCTCAACGCCAAGAACAATTTCCGGCCGGATCTGGTGTTGGCTGCCGTCTTGGTGAGTTCTGCCCTGACGTTGATGCTGTTCGGCATCGTCGTGCTGGTCCAGCGCCTCGTCATGCCGTGGGATCGCCTCGAGAGGCGTTCGCCATGACCGGGTACAGGCTGCAGCTCCGCAATCTACGCAAACGCTTCGGTGACCTGGACGTGCTGGGAGACATTTCGCTGACGGTACGCCGGGGCGAGTTCGTTTCGCTTCTCGGACCGTCCGGCGCCGGTAAGTCGACGCTCTTCAAAATCCTGACTGGCGCAACCGAAGCCGATGCCGGAACGATCCGCTTCAACGGCCAGCCGCTGACGACGCGACCCAGCCCCTTTGCCTTCATGCCGCAGCATGATGCGCTGATGCCGTGGCGGCGGGTCCTCGACAACACGACGCTAGGCCTGGAGGTGCAGGGACTGGCACGCGCCGCTGCCCGCAAACGCGTCCAGCCACTCTTCGCCGAGTTCGGCCTTGCGGGGTTTGAACAGCACTATCCGGCGCAGTTGTCGGGCGGCATGCGCCAGCGCGCAGCCCTGCTCAGGACCGTGGTGCAGCAGCGCGAAATGCTGCTGCTTGACGAGCCGTTCGGCGCTCTCGACGCGCTGACCCGCGCCAGCATGCAGTGCTGGCTGCAAGCGATGTGGCAGCAGCACAGCTGGACGGCCCTGCTCATCACCCATGACGTGCGTGAGGCCGTGTTCCTGTCCGACCGCATCTATGTGCTGACGGGCAGGCCCGCCCGGATGCTCACCGAAATCGCGGTGCCCCTGCCCCGCCCTCGCACCGACCTGACATCGCCCGAGGCCAGCGCCATCGAGGCGCGCCTGCTGGACACCCTGCTCAACCAACGCCCGGACTGAAGGACCAAAACACATGCTCAACCGCCGCCTATTCATCGCCGCCGCCGTCGCTGGCGCACTTCTCACCCCAAGCTTTGCCCAGTCCGACACGGTGACGATCGCGCTGGACTGGACACCGAATACCAATCACATCGGTCTCTATGTGGCAGAGGCCCAGGGGTTCTTTGCCGAAGCAGGCCTCACCGTCGAAATCCTGCCCTATAGCGATACGTCGGCCAGTACGCTGGTCGCCAACCGCGTGGCAGATTTCGGCATTCTGGGGTCGCTGAGCCTGTTCCTGCAGCGGACCGCGGGGGGGGACCTCGTGGCCACTTATGCCCTAGTGCAGACCGAGACCGGCCGGCTGGTCTTCAACGCGGACCGCAGCGACATTCAGACTCCGCGGGACCTCGACGGCCTCACCTATGGCGGTTTCGGCAGCGCCTGGGAAAATGCGCTAATCGAGACCATCATCCGCCACGATGGCGGCACTGGTCAGTTCGAGACAGTTACGCTGGGTACCTCGGCTTATGAGGCGCTCGCCAATGGCGCGGTCGATTTCACTCTTGAGGTCTACACCTGGGAAGGCGTCAAGGCCGAACTGGATGGCGTGCCGCAGCGAGCCTTCCGCTATGCCGACTATGGGGTGCCGGACCAGCACACCAATTTCATCGGTTCGAGCCAGGCCTATCTCGATGCCAATCCCGAAACCGCCAGCGCCTTCATCCAGGCCGTGCAACGCGGTTATGCCTTCGCCGTCGCCAATCCTGATGAGGCAACCGACATCTTGATGGCCGCCAACAGTGACAGCCTTACGGACCGCGCCTTTGTCCGCGCGTCGCTGCAGGCGCTGATCGACGGTCACTACCTTCGGGGCAGCGATGGCGCTGTCGGAACGATCCAGGCAGAGAAGATCGAAGCGATCGGCGACTATCTGATGGCGGCCGAAATTCTGCGTGATGGCGACGGCAAGGTGCTGGCCGAGCGTCCAGACTTTTCCAGCTACTACTCCAATCAGTACCTGTCGGAAACAGGCGCCACCGCGCATTAGGCGAGCCTTTGCGCCAATCTCGGGCATGTTTGCTCAATGCTCAATATTGATGCAGCCTGAACGCTTATGGTGCAAGGCGGTGACGTCACATCGCCCTGCCAGGAATCCGTAACCCATTGCCCCCACATCAGAAACGCAAGCTTTTCGCTTTGGCACGTTTCATGCATCACCGGAACCATAGGCGCTGACATCCAGCGCTGACCGGCACCCAATGGCGGGCGCCATCAGGCAAAGCTGCCAATCGACAGACGTTTCGGACTTGCGCCGGAGCTGCACTGTCGATTGGCAGCTTTTTTGTTTTCCCTGCGAGCAGGAGACGGCGGATTGACCGAAAAACTTGTCATCATCGGCAATGGCATGGCGCCCGGGCGCATGCTGGAGCATTTGTTCGAGGCCGCGCCGGGGCGCTACGCCGTCACCATCTTCAATGCCGAGCCACGGGTAAACTACAACCGGCTCATGCTTTCCCCGGTGCTGTCGGGTGAAAAGACCTATGAAGAGATCATCACCCATGGCGACGACTGGTATGCGGAGAACGGCGTTACCCTGCACAAGTCTTCGCCGGTCACGCTGATCGACCGGGAGGCGAGGAAGGTCATCTCCACCAACGGCATTGTCGCCGACTACGACAAGCTGGTGATCGCCACGGGCTCCTCCCCGTTCATTCCGCCGGTTCCCGGCCATCAATTGCCGGGCGTGGTGACGTACCGCGACCTTGATGACGTCGACAAGATGCTGGCCGTTGGACCCGGAGCCCGGGTCGTTGTCATTGGCGGCGGACTCTTGGGTCTTGAGGCCGCCGCCGGCCTCAAGATGCGCGGCATGGACGTCACGGTGCTGCATCTGATGCCAACGCTGATGGAGCGCCAGCTTGACCCAGCGGCAGGCTACCTGCTGGAAAAGGCGTTCAAGGATCGCGGCGTCACGGTGATCACCAAGGCCAATACCAAGCAGGTCTTGGGCACAGACAGGGTCGAAGGTGTCGAGCTCAATGACGGCATGATCATCCCGTGTGAAATGGTGGTGATGGCAGTGGGCATTCGTCCCTCCTCTGGTCTGGCCAAGGCCAGCGGCCTGGCCGTCAATCGCGGCATCGTGGTGGACGACCAGATGCGCACCGACGATCCGCACATCTTCGCGCTTGGCGAATGCGCCGAGCATCGCGGTACCTGCTACGGGCTGGTCGCGCCGCTTTACGAGATGGGCCAGGTGCTGGCCCACACGCTGGCTGACCAGGAGGCGAGCTACCAAGGCTCTGTCACCTCGACCAAGCTCAAGGTCACCGGCATCGACCTGTTCTCGGCCGGCGATTTCGGCGAGGGCGAGGACCGCGAGGAGATCGTGCTGCGCGACGCCACGGCTGGAGTCTACAAGCGCCTCGTGCTCAAGGACGACCGCATCATCGGCGCCGTGCTCTATGGCGAAACCGCCGACGGCCCGTGGTTCTTCGACATGCTCAAGCGGGGCGTCGACACGCGGGAGCTGCGCGATACACTGATCTTCGGCCAGGCCTATCAGGGGGGCACCCCCCTGGACCCTATGGCGGCCGTTGCAGCCTTGCCCGATGAGGAAGAGATCTGTGGCTGTAACGGCGTATGCAAAGGCAAGATCACCGGCGCTATCACCGGCAAGGGACTGACCAGTCTCGATGGCGTACGCGCCCACACCAAGGCTTCGGCGTCGTGCGGCTCCTGCACCCACCTTGTGGAACAATTGCTCCACGCCACGCTGGGCGATGCCTATAATCCGGCCGCCGTGCAGCCGATGTGTCCCTGCACCGAATATGGCCACGACGACGTGCGCCGCCTCATCATAGCCAAGGGGCTCAAGTCCATTCCTGCCGTGATGCAGGAGCTGGAGTGGAAGACCTCCTGTGGCTGTGCCAAGTGCCGACCGGCGCTCAACTACTATCTCGTCGCCGACTGGCCGGGCGAATACGAGGATGACGGGCAGAGTCGCTTCATCAACGAGCGCGTGCACGCCAATATCCAGAAGGACGGGACCTATTCTGTCGTGCCACGCATGTGGGGCGGGATGACCAATCCCAAGGAACTACGCGCCATTGCCGATGTTGCCGACAAGTTCGCCATTCCCGCCGTCAAGGTAACCGGCGGCCAGCGCATCGATCTGCTTGGCGTCAAGAAGGAAGACCTTCCAGCCGTCTGGGCCGATCTCAATGCCGCCGGCATGGTCTCGGGCGCGGCCTATGCCAAGGGTTTGCGTACGGTCAAGACCTGCGTCGGCTCGGACTGGTGCCGCTTCGGCACCCAGGATTCCACCGGCCTCGGCATCCGCATCGAGAAGTTCATGTGGGGCGCCTGGACTCCGGCCAAGCTCAAGCTGGCCGTGTCGGGCTGCCCGCGCAACTGCGCCGAGGCCACCTGCAAGGATATCGGCGTGATCTGCGTCGACAGTGGCTACGACATCCACTTCGCTGGCGCCGCCGGCCTCGACATCAAGGGCACGGAACTGCTCTGCCATGCCGACAGCGAGGACGAGGCGCTGGAGATCATCGTGGCGCTGACCCAGCTCTATCGCGAGCAGGGCCGATATCTTGAGCGCATCTACAAGTGGGCCAAGCGCGTCGGCACGCCCTCGATCAAGGCCAATGTCGTCGATGACCTGGCCAAACGCCGGCACTATTTCGAGCGCTTCGTCTATTCGCAAACCTTCGCCCAGGTCGACCCCTGGGAAGAGCGTGTCAACGGCAAGGACGCCCATGAATTCGCCGCCATGGCCGAATTCGGCATGCCGGTCGCAGCAGAATAGGCAAGGTAGGGTGGCATGACCGAGTGGATCGAGATCGGCAGCATTGACGCCATCCCTCGCCGCGGATCGCGCTGCGTGAATACGCTGGCGGGGCGGATTGCGGTGTTTCGCACCCAGGACGACCAGATCTTTGCCATCGAGAACCGTTGTCCGCACAGGCAGGGGCCGCTGAGCGAAGGCATCGTGCATGGCGCCTCGGTCACCTGCCCGCTGCACAATTGGGTATTCGACCTGGCCACCGGCCAGGCGCTCGGCGCCGACGAGGGACAGGTGAAGACCTATCCCATCGACATTGTCGAAAGACGCATCTTCATGGCCGCTGAACGCGTCATGGTCGCGGCGGAATAGCGGAGGAGGCAGGCTGAAACCTGCCCCCGGCAACGTCTAGCTGCCGATTGCCTTGAGGGGCTCAGTTCCCGACGTGGGGACGGCAGGGTCCCGTCTGGCGAGCCGCGCAGCCGCGATGGCGAGCATCGCCTGATGCTGGCTGAGATGTACCCCACCGGAGAGGTGCGCGAGGAAGTCGGTACCGGCGAGACGATCCATGACTGGGCCCTTGACCTCGGACAGATGCAGACGGACTCCCAGATCGCTCAGCTGATGCTGGATCGCCTCGAGGCTTTCGAGAGCCGACATGTCGATGGCATTGACCGCCGAACACATCAGGACAACGTCCTTGAGCTCCGGGTTCTCAGCGGCCTGGTTGATGACCAGATCCTGCAGGTAGCGCGCATTGGCGAAATAGAGGCTTTCGTCCACCCGGATAGAGAGCACATCGGGCGTGGTGTCCACCTGGTGACGCTTGACGTTCCGATAGTGCTCGGTGCCGGGCACCTGACCCACAATGGCTGCGTGGGGCTGCGACGAGCGATAGAGGAAGATCAGGATAGAGGCCCCTACCCCTAAGGAAATGCCCACTTCGACACCCAGCAGGAGCGTCCCCAGCAGCGTGATGGCGACGGCCGCAAAATCAGCCTTGGAGTAGTTCCAGGCGCGTTTGAGGATCGAAAAATCGACGAGCGTCAACACAGCTAGGACGATCGTGGCGGCCAGCGTCGCCTTGGGCAGGATGGCAAGGAACGGTGTGAGCAGCAGGGTCGCACCGGCAATGCCGATCGCGGTGAAGGCTCCAGCAGCCGGCGTCGCAGCGCCGGCATCGAAATTCACCACCGAGCGGGCAAAGCCACCGGTGACCGGATAGCCACCGCCAATGGCTGCCGCGACGTTGGAGGCGCCCAGACCGATGAGTTCCTGGTTGGGGTCGATGCGCTCGCGGCGCTTGGCAGCCAGCGTCTGCGCCACGGAAATGGATTCGACAAAGCCAACAACCGAAATGATTAGCGCTGGCAGCAGCAGCGCCTGGATGGTGTCGAGGTTGAAGCTCGGCAGCGCCAGCATAGGCAGGCCCTGAGGCACCTGGCCCACCAGGGCCACACCCTTGTTGCCGAGGTCGAACAGCGCAGACCACGCCATGGTCAGAAAGACCACAAAGACCGGACCAGCCCGCACAATGATGTTGGCGACGCCCTTGGGTAGGCCAAAGCGGTTGAGCCAGTTCTTGAGGTCGAGGCGGATCCACAGCAACAGCGCCAGAGCCACCGCGCCTACGGCGACGGTATTGAGGTTGATGGCACCAAGATTTTCCACGATCGACATCACCAGCTGCGGCAGCGCATGGCCCTCGGTCTTGATGCCGAGAAGCCCGCCCACCTGGCTGGTGGCAATGATGATGCCCGAGGCGGTGATGAAGCCTGAGATGACCGGATGCGACAGGAAGTTTGCGATGAAGCCGAGCCTGAACAGACCCATTACCGTCAGCATGACGCCCGATAGAAGAGCGAGCAGGATGGCGGCGCTGGCATAGTCGGCCGTGCCTTCTGCCGCCAGGCGGCCGACCGCGGCGGCGGTCATCAGGGAGACCACCGCCACCGGCCCGACAGCGAGTGCCGAAGAGGTGCCGAAGATGGCATAGGCCACGAGCGGCAAGACGGAGGCGTAAAGACCCACTTCCGGCGGCAGCCCAGCCAGCAGTGCATAGGCCAGTGACTGGGGGATCAACATGATCGTGACAATCACGGCGGCGACCAGATCGCTGGTCAGGGTTGCGCGATTGTAACGCCTCCCCCAGTCAAGGATCGGGAAGTAGGTCTTGAGCTTCATCGGACTTATTTCGACAGAGTTGCGTAGAGGCTGCCGGCGCGGGCGCCGGAGCGGCAATAGCCAAGCATCGGCTTGGGCAGGTCCTTCCAGGCGTCGTGGAAGCGGATGATCTGCCCCTCGCCCAACGGACCTGACACCGGAATGTGCACGATCTTGAGACCGGCGGCTTCGGCAGCTTTGGCCACTTCGGCAAAGGCGGGCTGGCCGGCCTCTTCCTGGTCGGGACGGGCGCAGACGATCGACTTGTAGCCGGCGTCGACGACGGCCTTCATCTGGTCGGGCCGGATCTGGCCGGTGGCGGAGAAATCAGGGGCAATCTTGTTGATATTCATGGGTCTTGCTTTCGGGTCGGAATTGGAAAAGGGCCACATGGTCAGAGGCCGTTCACGGGGACTTTGAGGAAGGTCTTGCCGTCCTCGTCCTTTGGCGGGAGTTGTCCGGCGCGCATGTTGACCTGCAGCGACGGGATGATGAGCTTGGGCATGGCGAGCGTGGCGTCCCGCGCTTCGCGCATCTGCACGAAGGTGTCTTCGTCGGTGCCCTTGCCGACATGAATGTTGTGCGCGATCTCGTCAGCCACCGTGGTCTCCCACTGGATGTCACGGCCATTCGGACCATAATCGTGGCACATGAAGAGGCGCATGGCGCCCGGCAGGGACAGGACACGCTGGATAGAGCGATAGAGCGTGCGGGCATCCCCGCCCGGGAAATCAGCACGAGCCGAGCCGCCATCCGGCATGAACAGCGTGTCGCCGACAAAGGCGGCATCGCCCACTACATGCGTCATGCAGGCAGGGGTGTGTCCCGGCGTGTGCATGGCGTAAACGGTCATGGCGCCAATCTGGTAGCTGTCACCGTCCTTGAACAGGCGGTCGAACTGGCTGCCGTCGCGCTGGAACTCGGTGCCTTCGTTGAACACCTTGCCAAAGGTGTCCTGGACGGTCCGGATGTTCTCGCCGATGCCCAGCTTGCCACCCAGCTTGGCCTGGATATAGGGCGCCGCTGACAGGTGGTCGGCATGGACATGGGTCTCGATCAACCATTCCAGCTTGAGGCCACGCTCGCGGATATGGGCAATCATGGCATCGGCATGTTCGTAGCTGATGTGGCCGGAGGCGTAGTCGAAGTCCATGACCGAGTCATAGATGGCACAGGACGGCGAGGACGGATCCTTGACGATGTAGCTGATGGTGTTGGTTGCCGGGTCGAAAAAGGCGGTGACGTCCGGCTTCACGGACAGGTCCGGGGTAAAAGGCAGAGCGGTCATGGTGATCTCCTTCACGCTGGTTGGGTGATGCGCGCTTCGAGCGCGAGGCGGATGGTGCGGGCTGCGGCGATCCCCGCCAGCATGGCGCCGACGAAAATCCAGGCAGACGGTTCGCCGAGGCCCAGGGCTGGCACAGCGCCGCCGGGGCAGAACCCTGAAATGCCCCAGCCTATGCCGAAGGCCGCGGAACCGGCAAGCAAGGGCAGGTCGAGCTTACGGCCGGTCGGCAGGTGAAACCTGGCTTCCAGCACCGGCTCTGGCCGGCGCAAGACAAAGCGGTAGCCGATGGCCGAAACCACGAGGGCGCCCGCCATCACCAGAGCCAGAGATGGGTCCCAAGTGCCGGCAATGTCGAAGAAGTTCAAAACCTTGGCCGGATTGCCCATGCCGGAAATGGCAATGCCGGTGCCGAAAACGAGACCGATGAGGCCGGCAACAATAGTACGCAACATTAGAATCCCCCCAGCACGTGGCGGACGACAAAGACCGTGGCGGTTGCCGTGGCCATGAAAGTGGCAGTCGCGGCGATCGAGCGCGGCGACAGGCGGGCAATGCCGCAAACGCCATGGCCGGACGTGCAACCGGAGCCGAAATAGACGCCTCCACCCACGATAAGGCCACCAATGATGATCCACGGTGTGGGCACCGGGCTGTCGAAGGGGATGGTCTGCCCCGACAGGGTCAGAACCAGGGCCGGAGCGGCAATGGCACCGGCGACGAAAGCCGCCCGCCAGGCCCAATCGCTGGACATGGGCGGCATCAGGCCGGTCAGGATGCCGGTCATGCCGGCGATGCGGCCATGGAAGGCCATGAGAAGTACGGCGGAGAGACCGATCAGCGCGCCGCCAAACAGCGACGCGAGAGGGGTGAATTCAGTCATCGACTAGGAACCTTACAGGTGGAGAGACCAAGAATGGCGTAGAGGGGACAGAAGCGGACCAGGGCAGTCCCGATCAGCACGACGCCAACAACCAGCGACGCCCAGAACCAGAGCGGGTTGGCGAATAGGGCAATCCCGGGAAGCAGTGGCAACAGGACAAGCACGGCGCCGATGACGAGACGGGCGATACGATCCGGCGTTCCGACATTGAATTTCATGACAGCCTCCTTGAAAGCGGTGGGATTTCGATGGACATTGACTATGCGTCCAGCTGTATATAAGAACATTCTAATATGATCAAGATGGAAATCGAAAAAATGGAGGCGAATGCCGAACAGGCAACGCGCCTCCTGACCGCAATGGCAAATTCCAAGCGGCTGCTGATCCTGTGCAACCTGCTGGATCGCGAGATGAATGTGACGGAGCTGGGCGAGAAGGTCGGGTTGGCGCAGTCGCCGCTTTCGCAGCATCTCTCCAAGCTGCGCGCCTGGGATTTCGTCAAAACTCGGCGCGACGGCCAGCAGATCCGCTATAGTCTCGCCTCCGACGAGGTGAGGCGCGTGCTTGCCACGCTCTATTCAATCTATTGCGAGGACTAGAGCCATAGCCGGGAAAGTGAGCTGCGCGCCCACTGTCCCGGTGGAAGGCGCAGTTATACCGGCTCGCTCGCCTTTTCCCGCGTGTGCCAGGCGCCATCGCGCCATTCGCGCACCGTGATGGTGATGCGGTCCGGGGTGATATCGATCAGATTGTAGGCATTGGCCTCGCCGCGCAGCCTCGTGGAAATCGCCGAAGAGGCCTGGGCCACAAGAATGGGCGCCACAGTGGATTTGCTGAGCCCGATGGGTTCGCCCTCGCGCTCGGCCGCCTTACTCTCATGCTTGCGCACATAGGACAGGTGGAAATGCCCCGAAAGGACCAGCCGTACGCCCAGTTCAGCAAAAGTGGAGAGCGCCTCGTCGGCGCGCTTCACGCGCTTGGTCTTTTGCAGCATGGGCTGCGTGGGAAATAGCAGGGGGTGATGCGCCACGATTACCCGAACGGCATCGGGAGAGGCCTGCGAAAAGCGCTGCTCGAGATCCTCGAGCTGGCTACGGGAGATCGTACCATGACCCCAGTTCCACTCCAGCCTCGCCCGACGCGACGTCCGCATGCCGACCAGCACAACGCCGTCCATTTCAAGAAATGGCTCTAGGTCGTCATCAATGTAGCGTCGGTAGAGACCGTAGGGGTTGAAGAAGCGTCGGAAGATGTTGACCGCCGGAACGTCGTGGTTGCCCGGAACCGCGAAGACCGGGGCGTGGAGCTTGTCGAGAAACTCTCGCGCCTGCTCGAACTCTTCCTTGGTGCCAATCTGGGTGAAGTCCCCGCTGGCCACCACCAGGTCGGGCTCTTGCGCATTGATGTCGTCCGCGAAGCCGGCAGCGACTGCCGGATCGTGATGGCCGAAATGCAGGTCCGAGACGTGCAGTATCTTCATGCGGCCTCAACAGGAGTGGCAGTGTTGGCAGGCACGATCACCGACAGCGCCTTGGGCCGAATGGCAAAGACAAGCGGCGTGTGCATGGTTTCGACTTCACCATCAAACATCACCTTGATCAAATCCTTGCGCGTGTCGATGGTGACGGCGTTGACACTTTCAACACTCAGCGCCTCGTCATCGCGCCAGCGGCCGAGCAACATCTCTACGGTCAGACGGATAAAATCGCGCGCCGTGAAGTGACGAAGGACATAGAGGGTCAGGGTGCCCTGATCGAGCTTCTGGCGCGAGAAAAACTGGCCGACCCCCTCATCATAGGCATTGCTCGCGACGGCCAGCGCCTGCACCCGCTCGACCCGCCGTTCGCCTGAACTTGGCTCGATGACCACGGCGATCCGCTTGCTGCGCGCAATACGCCGGAAGAAATAGCGCAGGAATCCGATCTTGGCCGCGATGTCATACCGCCCCCGGATATGTTCACGCCCGGCGGCAACACCGGGGATCATGCCGATGACAACCTTGTGCAGGAAGATTCGGCCATTGACCTCGCCGACATCGATACGGTGCATTTCGCCCGTTGCCAACGCGGCTACCGCCCCCGCCAAGTCCAGAGGAACACTGAGGTCTTTTGCCAGCGCGTTGACTGTGCCCAGCGGCAGGATGGCCAGGCTCTTGTCTCCGCCGACCAATGCGGCGGCCAGCGCAGTAATCGTGCCGTCCCCACCCGCCGCGACGACCGTAGGTGCCGGGCTGGCAATGGCGTCTGCAATGCGATCTGCCAGGGGCTGTTCGCTGCGCGCATCGACCACGGCTCGCAGGCCATTGGCCTCAAACAATTCAGCGACCGCCTCGGCGGTTACGCCTGCTGCATTGGCCGTTCCAGCATTTGCATTGAGAATGACGTAGAAAGACGGATCTGCCATGTTCGATTGTTCCACCTGCTGCTGCAGCGGAACGTGCACGCGGACCGGACGTTGCGTGTAAAAGCAAGGAAAACGGCAATGCTACACAAACTTGTGCGGTCCAAGCACTACCATCGCATCTACGGCTTCGTGACGGCGGAAGGCCCCCTGCTCGCGGCAATTGCGATTATCAGCGGGCTGGTCCTGGCCTTCCTCCAGATTGCAGATGAGATGGTGGAAGGCGAAATGGAGGCCTTCGATCAGTCGATCCTGATGCTGTTCCGCGACCCCAACAATGTCGACCAGGTGATCGGACCGGCATGGGTGCACGAAATGGTGCGGGATATAACGGCGCTGGGAAGTTTCTCGCTGCTGGGGCTGATTGTCGTAGCCGTCTGCAGCTATCTGCTGCTCGCGCGCATGCGTTCTGCCGCGCTGCTGGTGGCCATATCCGTCCTGGGCGGCACCATTCTCAGCACCGTGTTGAAGATGGGTTACGCTAGGCCCCGGCCAGATCTTACCGTCATGTCCGAGCAGTTCACGGCCAGCTTTCCGAGCGGTCACGCCATGCTGTCGGCCGTAACCTTCCTCACGCTGGGCGCCCTGCTCGCGCGTTTTGCCCCGACACGGCCGCTGCAGATCTTGAGCATTTCAGGCGCCATCGTGCTGACCATCCTGGTCGGCGCCAGCCGCCTCTATATGGGCGTGCACTATCCCAGTGACGTGCTGGCTGGCTGGTGCCTGGGCGCTGCCTGGGCCTTGCTCTGTAGCACGGTCGGTGCGGTGCTGCAGCGCAGGGGGTCAGTCGAAAAGCCCAAGGACGAGGCTGAACCGGCATAGGTCGCCGGACTGACGGACCAAGATCAAAGCGCTAGTCGAGCCTCAAGGCGGCCCGGCTCGCCCGCTCGCGCTGCGATGTTGAACCCAAGTTCACGACAGAGTTCGACCATGCGAGTGTTTTCGTTCAGCACTATGCCGGTCAGTTCGACAAGACCACGCGCCCTGGCATAGTCGATCAGATGGTGCAGCATGGCCCGGCCCAGCCCCATGCCCTGAAGGTCACTGCGGACGAGCAGGCCGAATTCGGCGCGCTTGCCATCGGGCTCGGCGGCGTAGCGGACGATGCCGGCCAGCTCACCTTCGGGTCGCGACAAGGCTACGAAAGCAATGTCGAGGTCGTAGTCCAGCTGCGTCAGACGGATCAGCGTCTCCGAGGAAATTTCGGTGGTCGGCACCAGAAAGCGCAGCCGCAAATCCTCGGCGGTGACGCTTTCCAGGAAGCGCGGATAGAGTTCCACATCGAGCGGACGGATAGGGCGAATGTCGAATGTCCCGCTGCCAACCTCCAGCTGCGTGCTCCACTGAACCGGATAGGGGCGGATCGACAGCGCCGGATTGGGGGCTGCAATATCCAGGCGCTGCAGATCCAATTCTATGCGGGCATCGAGCGCGATGACCCCATCGGCGTCGGCGAGCAACGGATTGATGTCGATTGCCACGATCTGGGGGAAGTCGATGAGCAGTTGCGAGATCGCCTTGAGTGCCAGCACGATGGCGCTCCTGTCCGCGGCCGGCTGGTTGCGATAGCCCGCCAGCAGGGCGCTGATGCGGGTGCGATCGATCATGTCATCAGCCAGCACGTCGTCGACCGGCAGGATCTCCATGGTCGTGTCGCGAACGACTTCGACCGATACCCCACCCGCGCCGAACATCAGCACGGGACCGAAGACAGGATCCGTGGTTACCCCGATCAGCAACTCCGTTGCCGTTGGCCGGATGATCATCTGCTGCACGGCGAAGCCATCCAGTTCGGCGGCCACGCCCTTTGCCGCAAGCCGATCGAGGATTGCCTGCGCGGCAGCGCGCGCGCCATGGGCGCTATCGAGGTCCAGCACCACGCCGCCAAAATCGGATTTATGCGTCAAGGTGGCCGACATCATCTTGACCGCAACCCGGGCGCTACCCTTCAGCAAATCGGCTGCCGCGGCTTCCACAGCCTCGACGTCAGCGACTGTCAGCGTCCGAGGCACCGCAATGCCATAGGCGCTCAGCACGTCCTTTGCCTCGGGCTCCGTCAGCATTGTGCGCCTGTCGCCTGCTGCGCCCGCGAGCACAGCGGCGGCCCTCGGCCGATCGACGTGAAGAGTTTCATGGGTGGCCGGGACGCGTTGGAGGCGCGCGGTCAGCCGCCGCCATCGCGTCAGGATGCTGACCGCATCGGCAGCCTTGGCCGGCGTGTCCACGCTGGCAATGCCTGCACTGTTGAGAAGACGTCTCGCCTCCGCGGCCGCAAACTGGCCAAGCCAGGTGGCAAGCACCGGCTTGCCGCTGATCAGCCCATTCTGGACCACGTCAGCAAGCCCCTGGGCCGCGGCGGACGGCGAGGCAAGCGCGGTTGGGCAATTCATGGCCAGGACAACGTCGACGCCGGGGTCTTCAGCCACGAGGCGCATGGCGGCAAGGTAACGTTCGGGCGGCGCGTCGCCGATAATGTCCACCGGATTGGCATGCGACCAGTTGGTTGGCAGCACTTGATCGAGTGCAGCCAGCGTTTGCAGGGATAGCTCGGCCAGCTCGCATCCGCGGTCGATCAAGTGGTCGACTGCGAGCACGCCTGCGCCCCCGCCATTGGTGACGATGGCGACCCGGCCGCGTTCCAGAGGCTTGAAACGCGCGGTGATCTCAGCCGCGGAGAACAGATCCTCGAGATCATTGACCCTGATAATGCCAGCGCGCCGCATTGCGGCGTCGACCACGGCATCGGCCCCCGCGAGCGCGCCTGTATGCGTCTGCGCCGCCCTGGCAGCCTCTTCGTGCCGCCCTGGCTTGATAGCGATGACCGGCTTCAGCCGGACCGCAGCACGCGCCGCAGACATGAACTTGCGGGCGTTGGGAATGGATTCGAGATACATCAGGATCGCCGACGTCTTGTGATCTGCAGCCATCATGTTGAGGCAATCGCCAACGTCGACATCGGCCATATCGCCCAGCGAGATGATCTGGGAGAATCCGATCCCTTCGGACTCAGCCCAATCGATGATCGAGGATACGATCGCCCCCGATTGCGAGAGCAGTGCCAGCGAGCCCGCACGCGCGGGGATGTGAGTGAAGCTTGCATTGAGCCCAACAAGCGGCGCCAGCAGGCCGATCGTATTGGGCCCGATTATCCGCACGCCATGACGGCCGGCAGCTTCCAGCATGCGCTGGCGCAACTGGTCCTCACTGCCCACCCCTGCGGTGATGACGACGACCGCCCTGCCCCCGAACTGGCCGATCTCTTCGATCAGCGCCGGTATGGTCTGGGCGGGCGTGGCTATGACGCAGAGATCGGGAACCTCCGGCAGGTCGGCCACGCGCGAAACGCAGTCGCGCCCGGCCAGATCCCGGTATTTGGGATTGACCGGAAATATCTTGCCCTCAAATCCACCCGAGACGATGTTTGACAGGACGAGCGCCCCCAACGAGCCAGGGCGTTGCGAGGCACCGATCAAGGCGACGCTGCGCGGCGCAAATGCACGATCGAGGTGACGGATGGTCATACGGTGTCCTGGTCTTGGGGCGGTAGTGGGCGCGCCTAGTTGGAGAACAGGCGGCTTACCCCATGCGTGGCCAACAGGTCCCGGGTCATGCCACCCAGCAACCATTCCCGGAGCCGGCTATGGCCATAGGCGCCACTGACGACGAGGTCGGCGCCTTCAGTCATCACAGCCTGCAGAATGGTCTGGGCAACGCCACCAATGTCGGGAAGCACATCGCCATGTGCCTTGACGTCATGGGATTGGAGCCAGGCGACAGCGTCGAGCATGCTGGCGCGCTCGGTCGCCAGATTACCTTCGTCCACCACAACAAGGCTTACGTCGTCAGCTGCCTTGAGCAGGGGCAGGGCATCCATGACGGCCCGGCGGGCCTCCTTGGTGTCTTTCCAGGCAACGACGATCTTGCTTGCCTTGAGTTTGCGCGTGCCAGCGGCCGCGACGAGAACCGGGCGACCGGCTCCGAGCAGCACCGCGTCGACGTCGACTGCACGGCCGATCTGCGGCTTTTGGTCGGTCGCTCCCACGATGATCAGATCCACTGTCCGGGCTACTTCGATGATAGCGGCATCCGGACGCTGTATCGTTCCGACCCAATGGTGTTTTACACCGGGGGGAACGAGCGTTGCAAAGCTTGCCTCGGCAGCTGCCAGGGACGCCTCGATCTCGGCATGTTGCTCCGCGTAGACCGATGCGGCCACTGCACCGCCATCCATCCCCATCACGACGAGCGGCGGCTCGGCCGCAGCTACCCCGGTGAGTGAGGCGTGATGGCGTCGGGCGAGGTCGCTTGCCAGAGCGACCAGGTCCGGATCGACAGAGTCGATGGTGAGCACGACGGCGATGTTGCGGATTTCCATCTCAAGCCTCCGGGTACGTCACCAGATCATAGCGCGGTCTGCGGCAATCTCTTTGCGCGAGATCAAGAATTCGGGGCGGCAGACATGCTTGAAAGGAGGGGACAAGCGGCCAAGCCGCCCACTCGCCGCCTGAGGAGAGGCTCGATGGAACGCATCAAGATCACGCAACACACGTCACTTGGCGCCTTCTGGTTCGCCGGCTGGCTGTTCAGCATAGGCTACCTGCACCTCAATTTCTGGATGGGCCTGCTGGGCCTGTTCGTCTGGCCCTATTTCATCGGCGTGCACCTGGCCCCGCCCTTGAGCTGAGAGGCGCGAACCTTGTGGGCCACCACACTCTAAAGGGATCACCAATGACCAAAGCAAAGCTCTACCGCATCGAGCTCGCGCGGGAACCGGGCCATCCCGAAGGGGACCGGAACCACAGCTATCGTCTCTTCCTGCCGTTGACGGCTGATGGCCATATCGACGCCGCCGGCTTCCGCGATATGCCTGACTGGTGCCGGGTGGTGCGGAACCGTCCGGGAGAAGACGAGGCCCGTGGTCGCATCCAGCGTGGCCCCGGTGGCCGCTGGCTCTTCGACTATTCCGATGCCAGCACGCAGGACGACGAGGTTGGTTTCCGGCTGTCCGAAGAGCGTTTCGTGCCAGGCGAATATGTGTCGATCCGCGAGGACGACGGCAAGACACACGTCTTCCGCATCGTTTCGGTGCGAGAGGACTGACTGGAGGCAGGATGCTCGAATATTCGATCAGTGCAGAGCGTGCGGATGCTGCTGGCAGCAGCGCCATGGTCAGGCAGGCCGTCGTTACGCTGGACACTTCCCTGGCGGGACGGACGGACGCATTCAATCCGGCAGAAATGCTGCTGGCAGCGTTGGCGGCCTGCATTATCAAAAGCGCCGAGCGGGCGCTGCCCCTGCTCGGCTTCGACATGCGCGGCATGCATGTTCATCTGCACGCCATCCGGCAGGATGCGCCGCCCCAGATCACTTCCATTGACTACCTGGTGACGGTCGATACCGACGAGAGCGATCGCCGCCTCGACCTGCTGCACAAAAATATCCGCAAGTACGGCACGATCTCCAACACGCTGGCGCTGGCGGTTGCACTGGACGGGCGGATCGTCCGGAAGATCGAATAGCGCGGCTGACGTGGCGCCGCTTCCCGTTATTTGAGGCTTCGGGGAGAGGGGACGGTCAAGCCTCGCACCTCCAGCTCGCGCTTGATGGTTGCTGGCATTTCGCGACATCCGCAGTTGGCGGCATGCACGATGTGCCAGTTCAAGCGCTCCTCCAGCTTGGCATTTCTGGGCAGTTTATGCGTGGCATGCCACTCACTGTTGATCGCCATCACATCCTCCAGTTTGCTAGTGAGACATCAGGATCGGGAGCCGTGGCGCAGGCAGGATAGTCCGCGTGGCTCCGCCCAGAACAAGTTCCTGCAGCCGGTTCCTGCCGTATGCGCCCATCACCAGCAGGGCTGCGTCGTGGCTAACGGCAACCGCCTGCAGGGTCTCGCCGATTTGGGCGCTGCCGCGCTCCCTTTGCAGGTGCTTGCTGCGTATGCCGTGATGCTCGAGAAATGCCTGTATGCCGGCAACGCCAGCCGGATCGATTACCTTGTCATCGCCAATCGTCACGACCGACACCAGGTCCGCGCGTTCGAGAATCGGCATGGCATCGCGCAGCGCTCTCGATGCAGCCCGACTGCCGTCCCAGGCCACGACGACATTCAACGGCGTTGCCCGCTGTTCGGCGACCGGCACCACTGCCGATCCTTCCGGTACAATGACGACCGGACCACCGGAGTCAAAGATCAGCGCTTCGGTCTCGGCGCGTCGCTGCGGATCTCCACCGTCAGCCACCGTGACAGTCAAATCGTGGTAGCGCGCGAGCGGTACCAGACTGTCCGAGAACGCCTCCGGCCGGCACCTTGCTGCATCAACCTTCAACGCGACACCGAGGCTCGCAGCCCGCTCGCCTATCCAGGCGGCAATATCCTCGCCCCGATCCCTGCTGCGTCGCTCGGCTTCGGCTGCCATCTTGGAGACGCCCAGCAGTGCCTCGCCCAGAGCACTGTGGAGTGGCGCAATATCCACCTCCTGAATCAAGACTGTCATCCTCGCGTCCAGCCGGGCGGCCAGGCCGAGGGCGTGTCCAAGGCCAACCTTGGTTGTCGCATCAGGGTAGGTCGCGATCGGCAGCAGAATGTCCATTCTCACCTCCTCAGACAGCGCACGTCGAAGCGTCGCAACGGACGGACGGGGTCTCTCCAAGTTCGACTATGACAGGCACGCCGGCCGACACATTGATCCGCATCAAGGGCCGAGGCGATCCCGGCAGACAGCTTCTGGGACATGCCGAAGGACGCGGCTGAACGGTATGCGAGGTTGCCCGTTAACGGGTTTTTTCGCCGGTCGGGCTTATTCCTAGGATTGCGCAGCGTAAGCAGCCAGTGGAGCCAGTCGACCGTGTGGTATGCCCTCATCGCAAATCTTGCCGTGGTGGGACTTCTGCTCTCGGCTTTCGCCCATGGCGAACCGCTCCTGCTCATGCTTGGGCCGCGCATCCGTGCAGCTGCATTGGGCGGCGTGATGGGTCTCGGCGCCATCGCCTCGATAATGCTCTCCGTGGAATTGCCGGATGGCACGGTTTTCGACCTTCGGGCCACGCTTATTGGCGTCTCGAGCCTGCTCGGGGGCCCTATTGCCGGCTTGGTCACGGCTGCACTCGTGGCGGCGCATCAGCTGCTGATGAGTGGAGGTGGTGCAACGGCAGACCTGGTGGGTATCGCCGTTGCGACAGGCCTGGGGCTCCTGGGCTACCGACTGCTTGGAGGGCGCCCGCCCTCCCTCCTCGTGACGATGCTCTTTGTCGTGTTGGGCACACCGTTGGCGCTGCTTGGCTTTGCCGCAACCAAGGCACAGGGCATTGACCCGGTGCTCAGTCAGGGGGCTCTGGCGTCGCTGATACTGAGCATTGCCGCGACCTTTGTTGCCCTTCAGGTGCTGGTATTCAGCCATCAGCGGGCGGAGGAGACCATGCTGTTCATGGCCGCCGCTGATCTCGCTCCTGATTTCGCCTATGTGAAAAATCCCCGCGGACGCTTTCTGCTCGCCAATCAGGCATTCGCCTCGCTTTACGGCATTGCGCAGGCACGCCAGCTGCGCGGCAAGACCGATTTCGATATTGCGCCACCGGAGCGTGCGGAGGCCCTCTTCACGGAAGAGCAGCAGGTGCTGCAGAGCGGCCAGCCGATACTGGAGCGCGAGGAGTTGCAGGTAGATGAGCAGGGGAACGAAAGATGGTTCACTGCAACGAAAACGCCACTCTACAATAGCCGAGGCGATGCGCTGGGCCTGATCGCGGTGATGCGGGACATTACCTGGAAGAAGGAAAGCGACAGGGAGTTGCTGGCCAGCCGGGATCAGCTGGCTTTCGTCCTGACCGAAATGTCGGATGGCCTGGCACTGTTCGACAGCGAGGGGCGGATTATCTACTGCAACGAGCAGTATCAATCGATGTTTCCAATCACCGGCAGACTGCGTGTCCCTGGCGCATTCCTGCCTGATATCCTGCGCGCCGCTGTCAAGCATGGCGAACAGCCCTACATCCCGCAGGACGATGTAGACCAGTGGGTGGACACTGTAGTGTCGGCACTGCGCACTGGCCGCGACGAGGAGGTCCATCTGTTCGACGGCCGGTGGCTGCATATTCGGACCAAGCCACATGCCGGTGGCAACGCGACGGTGGTGGTCTCGGATATGACCCTGATCAAGCGGGCCGAAACGGAATTGCGGGGCCTTACGAACGAGCTGAAACTGCAGGCGACAACCGACGCCCTTACGGGATTGGCAAACCGTCGGGCCATCGACGAATGTCTGGCCATAGAGCTTGCCCGCACGAAGCGAAGCGGACAGCCGCTGAGCCTGGTGATGATCGATATCGATCACTTCAAGGCCTTCAATGACATTTACGGCCACCCCGCTGGTGATGCCTGTCTGCGAAGCGTTGCCAATGCGCTCGAGCAGACCGAACGGCGAGCCGGTGACTTTGTCGGCAGGTATGGGGGCGAAGAATTCTGCGCCATCCTGCCGGACACGGATGAGGATGGCGCCTATTTCTTTGCCGAAAGGCTCCGCAAGGCGGTGCGCGAACTGGGGCAAAGGCACGAGGGAAGCGAGAAGGGCGTGATAACGATCAGTGTCGGCGTCGCGACCTATGCTGCCGAGGAAGCCGACCGAACCGATGTCAGACTTATCGCGCGTGCGGACGAGGCGCTCTACGTCGCCAAGGGTGCGGGCCGCGACCGGGTCAACGGATGGACCAGCGGCCGGTCGGCACGCTGGCCTGGCGCACAAGCCACGTAACCGGCGCGCTTTTTTGACCTGAATCAATGGCCGGGTCGCCTGGCGATATAGGGTGATGGGCAAGGGGCTTGACCCTCTCCCAACTGCTCTACCAAACCGCGAGGCGACGATGACATTGCAGGCCCTGGTTCCTCTGTTGACCTATCCAGACGCTCCAAATGCCGAATTCGGCGCGCTCGTCGCCAATGCTGCGCAGTATTTGGGAGCCGAGATTCACGCCCTCGTCTTGGAGCCCGACTTCCGCGCACCCGCCAATGCAGTGGCGCGAGCGGTCATCGATGTGCCGGGGATGCTCAAGGGTATCAAGGATGCCTGCCATATCCGGGGACAGGAAATGTCTCACGCCATGGTGCATGCGGCCAGTGGGGCCAATGTCGCCATCCGCACCGGCCGCATTGAGGCCATTCCCGAACGTTTCGGCGAAGCGGCAGCCGGTCAGGCCCGCTATCATGATCTGACAATGTTCGGCTGGAATGGGGGCAATGAAGCAGTCCGCGGCGCTGTTGAAGCCGTGATCTTCGGATCGGGCCGGCCAGTCCTGTTGCTGCCGGAACGCCATGAATCGCCAGACTATACGACCGTCTTTGTGGCATGGGATGGGAGCCGCGTGGCGGCCCGCGCGGTCGCGGATGCGGAGCCCTTCCTGAGCAAGGCCGCGCGGGTCGTCGTAGCCACGGTGACGGACGAGAAGCAGATTGCGGAACAGCAGCCGGCCGAGCGCCTCGTCGACCATCTGAAGCGGCGGGGGATCAAGGCTGAAGCCCGGGCCGTCTCGAGCAATGGCCGACCGATTGGCCAGACGCTGCAGGATGAAGCGCTGGCAGACAAGGCCGGACTGCTGGTCCTGGGCGGCTATGGCCACTCGCGATTGCGCGACTTTGTGCTCGGCGGGGCGACCAAAGGCGTCCTGGACGACCTGCGGGTGCCGGTCCTGCTGTCCCACTGAGATGGCGGCACCCGCGCCGCATGCCGAGGCTGCCGATGCCTGCCTAGACGAGCTCAAATCCGCGCGCGAAGGTCTATCCGCCACCGAGGCGGCGCGGCGCCTGGCCGAGTACGGTCCGAACCAGGTGCCCGAAGCTGCGCTCCGCATGCCTCTCCAGCGCTTCCTGGCGCAGTTCCACAACATGCTGATCTACGTCCTGATGGCGGCGGCCGTGGTGACGAGCGCCTTGCAGCACTGGGTAGACACCGGCGTGATTCTGGCAGTCGTGCTGGCCAATGCCCTGATCGGCTTTGTCCAGGAGGGCAAGGCCGAGGCGGCAATGGCCGCAATCCGGCAGATGCTGGCGCCGCGAGCTGCCGTGCTGCGCGACGGCCAGCGCATGACGGTGGATGGCATACATCTCGTGCCCGGCGACATCGTGTTGCTGGAGGCAGGCGACAAGGTGCCGGCCGACCTGCGGGTCATCGAGGCGCGCGGACTGGCGGCGCAGGAGGCCATGCTCACTGGTGAATCGCTGCCAGTTGAAAAGGCCGTCGACCCCGTCGCTGTCGACGCGGGCATAGGCGATCGCAGTTCCATGCTTTGGTCGGGCACACTGGTCACGCAGGGCACGGCGCGTGGGGTTGTGGTGGCTACCGGCCAGGCAACCGAGATCGGGCGCATCGGCGCGCTTCTGGGCGGGGTCGAGCAATTGACCACGCCCCTGGTGGCGCAGATGGACCACTTCTCGCGCTGGCTTTCGCTTCTGATCCTGCTCGCCTCCGCCATCCTGCTCGTCTACGGTTATTTCGTCAGCCACCACGACTTTTCCGAGCTGTTCATGATCGTGGTCGGGGTCGCCGTGTCGGCGATCCCGGAGGGTCTACCTGCGGTGATGACGATCACGCTGGCCATCGGTGTGCAGGCCATGGCGCGGCGGCAGGCCATCGTCCGCCGCCTGCCCGCTATCGAGGCCATCGGGTCGGTCTCAGTCATCTGCACCGACAAGACAGGTACGCTGACCCGAAACGAAATGGTGGTCGCCGCTGCCGAGACCCCCGAGGGCGTGTTCGAGATTGCGGGCCGAGGCTATGCCCCGGATGGCGCGATCACCCCCTCTGGCGATCTTGCTCGCCTCGCCCGGGCGGCCAGCCTCTGCAACGATGCCGCGCTGCATTGCCGGGACGGCGAGTGGGCCGTCGAGGGCGACCCTATGGAGGGCGCGCTGCTGGCCTTTGCGCGCAAGGCAGGCAGCGGTGAAGCCGGACAACGGCGCGACGCCATCCCCTTCGACAGCCGCCACCGCTTCATGGCCGTATTGACCGAAACAGCGGATGGTCGCGTGACCCTCGTCAAGGGTGCGCCGGAGCGGGTCTTGCGGATGTGCGGGGATATCGACCTGCAGCATTGGCACGACCGGGCCGAGGCCATGGCCCGACGCGGCCTTCGCGTGCTTGCCTTTGCGGAGCGCGCCGAGGAGGGCGATCGGATCGACGTCTCCACCGTCGACGGCAGCCTGACCTGGCTTGGCCTTGTGGGCCTCATCGACCCGCCCCGACCGGAGGCTGTGGCCGCGGTGGCGGAGTGCCGCGCAGCCGGTATCCGGGTCAAGATGATTACCGGGGACCATGCAGGCACCGCCGCCGCGATTGGCGCACAGATCGGCCTGCAAAACTCCAATCGGGTGCTGACGGGCTTGGATCTCGACAAGCTCGACGACGCACAACTCGCACTCGAGGTGGCGGGGACCGACATCTTTGCCCGCACGAGCCCCGAACACAAGCTGCGGCTTGTCACTGCCCTGCAGGCCAATGGCCTGTCCGTCGCAATGACCGGCGACGGTGTCAATGATGCGCCGGCACTGAAGCGTGCGGATGCGGGAATTGCGATGGGGCTCAAGGGATCGGAAGCCGCCAAGGAAGCGGCCGATCTGGTGCTTGCTGACGACAATTTCGCCACCATTGCCGCTGCGGTGCGCGAGGGACGGACGGTCTATGACAATCTCAAGAAGGTCATCAGCTGGACCCTGCCCACCAATGCGGGCGAGTCGATGACGATCGTCCTGGCCCTGATCGTCGGCCTGTCGCTACCGGTGACAGCCGTGCAAATTCTCTGGGTCAACCTCATCACCGGCATTACGCTTGGCATCGCGCTGGCCTTTGAACCGACGGAGGCCGGCACCATGACCCGTCCGCCCCGTCCCCGCAACGCCCCCATCCTGACGGGCGAGCTTGTCTGGCATGTCGTGCTGGTGGCGCTGCTGTTCGTCGCCGCCGTCTTCGGCATCTTCACCTATGCCATCGACAAGGGACACTCCATCGCACTGGCGCAGACCATGGCAATGAACACACTGGTGGTGCTCGAGATTTTCCACCTGTTCTTCATTCGCAACATCTATGGCACCTCGCTGACATGGCGCGCGGTGCGGGGCACGACAATGGTCTGGACGGTGGTCATCGCTGTCACCGCAGCGCAGTTTGCGGTGACTTACTTTCCACCGCTACAGACCATCCTCGGGACAGAGCCAGTGTCCCTCATGGATGGGTTGCTGATCGTTGCCACCGGCGCGGTCTTCTTCGCCCTGCTTGAGATCGAAAAGCAGATAAGGTTGGGTTTTCAGACGCGAAGCCTAGCGCCGACACGGCAGGGCGGATAGGCACAGCCGCGCCCTGCCCCCGTTGGTGTCATGCGGTTCGGCTATGCCTTGGGCGGATTGAACTTTCGCCAGGCCTGATACTCATCATTCGCATCGGGATGGAGAGGATAGTAGCGCTGGAGCGGGGCACCCTCCATCAGCTTCATGCGCGAAAACTCTTCCCACTCGGCATGCTTCTGGCCATCCTCGAGGACCTGTTCGGCCATGGAGACCGGCACCACCACAGCGCCGTCATCATCGGCGACGATGATGTCACCCGGCACGACGGTCACACCACCGCAGGCAATCGTTACATTGACCGCGTTGGGGTAGATGTCGGTCTGCACGTGGTAGTTTGGCGACCACCCCTTGAGCCACAGTGCCAGATCCAGCTTCTCAACATTGGGCCGATCGCGCATCACGCCATCGATGATGATGCCGGCGCCGCCGCGACCCTTGAAATAGGTCGACATCATGTCGCCGAAAATGCCCGACCGCATGTCGCCCCGTGCATCGACCACCACCACGTCGCCGTCCTGCACATGATAGAGCACATGACGGTGCAACTGGGTCTCGGGGTCGGAATACTCGCCCTCGCTGAACAGGTCCGGCCGCTGCGGCAGACACTGGAGCGTCAAGGCGGGCCCACAGATCGACTTGCCCTTGGTCTGGGGCAGGATCCCGGTCATGTGCGGATTGCGAAAGCCCATATGGCCGAGCGTGCCGGCGATGGTCGCCGCGCCGAGGCCTTTGAGCCCCTCGATCAGGTGCTTGGGCGGCCGCTTGATGTCGGCAGTCATGGTCATCGTGTTTCCTTCCCTTCGATCCTCAGTCTACCAGTTGGTGACCGAGCCATCATTGCGCCGCAGATGCGGCGCCTCCCAGAATGTGAAGCTCTGCTTGGCGAGAAGCGCTTCATTGACTTCAATACCAAGACCCGGGGCGTCGCTGACCGGGTAGGCAGCGCCTTCCAGTTGCGGCTGTACTGGAAAGAAGTCGCTGTTGTCGAAGCCGAGGGCCCGCTCGGGGGCACGCGTTTCGAGCCAGGCGAAATTGGGCACCGCCGCAGCGAAATGCACTGTCGCTGCCGTGCAGACGGGCCCGAGCGGATTATGCGGCATCAGGTCGACGTAATGTGCCTCGCTCCAGCCCGCCACTTTCATGGCCTCGGTCAGCCCCCCGACATTGCAGACGTCGAGCCGGTTGAACTGATGAATGCCGCGTTCGATGTAGGGCAGGAACTGCCACTTGCTGGAGAATTCCTCGCCGATCGCGAGGGGAATATCGGTCATGGTGCGGAGCGACTCATAGGCTTCCGGCGTCTCATCGCGGATGGGCTCTTCAAGGAAGTCTAGCACGCCACGGTCAAGCTTGCTGCAAAAGCTCGCCGCCTCGGCGACCGAGAGGCGGTGATGGTAGTCGATGCCCAGCACCACCTCGCTGCCCAGCTCTGCGCGGGCTTTGTTGAGGATCCTCGCCGTAGCGGCAATGGACTGGCGTGGCTCGAAGATGTCGCGACTGTCCTGCCCGATGGGAAAGAAGCGGATGGCGTCAAAGCCCATTTCCCTCAGTTCATGCGCCCGATCCACAGCGCCCTCGCCGGCGCTGTCGCCGGTCGAGGCAAAGGCGGGAACAACATTGCGCTGCTTGCCGCCCAGCAGTTCGTAAACCGGCACGCCGAGGGCCTTGCCCTTGATATCGTGCAGCGCAATATCGATGGCTGAAATCGCCGCCTGCAGGACGCGTCCGCCCTCGAAATACTGGCTGCGATACATCTCCTGCCAGATCCGGCCGATCTGCATGGCATCCTGGCCGATGAGAAATTCACGGTAATGCTCGATGGCGCCGGCGACCGCCTTCTCCCGGCCCGTAAGCCCGCTTTCGCCCCAGCCGAAAATGCCCTGGTCGGTTTCTATCTTGAGCAGGAACTGGTTCCGTATGCCCACCCGAACCGGGTAGGGCTTGATGGCGGTGATCTTGAGCTTGAGCGACATAGGTGGTCTCGGATGTAGGGCTATACGGCGCGCAGGGCCATCTCGGTTTCGCCGTCGAACAGGTGGATCCGGTCCTGGTCGAACTCCAGCCAGACCATCTCGTCTGGCGCGACCTGCGCGGTTGGCGGCAGGCTGATGTTGAGAATGGCACCGGCCAGGAAGGCCTGCACGAAGGTAATGTCGCCCGTCGGCTCGACCGTATAGACGCGGGCCGGCACCGCGCCGTCGACGGCGGACTTGTGCAGCTTGATGGTGGAGTGCCGGGCCCCCAGCACGATCTTGTGCGAACTGGCGGCAGCGACCTTGCGGGCATTGGCGTCGGACAGGGGCAGGACCCAGCCTTCGGAGCTTGTCAGCGATGTCCTGCCATCGGCCGTGGTCGCTTGCAGCGGCACCAGGCTCATTGCCGGGCTGCCGATGAAGCTGGCGACGAACATGTTGACCGGATTTGCGAAGACGTTGGCAGGCGTATCGTATTGCTGCAGCAATCCACCATTCATCACAGCCATCTTGTCGGCCATGGTCACCGCTTCGAGCTGGTCATGGGTCACGTAGATGATGGTGGCGTTGAGGTCCTGGTGGAAGCGCTTGATCTCGCTGCGCATCTGCACGCGCAGCTTCGCGTCCAGGTTCGACAGCGGTTCGTCCATCAGGAACACGGCGGGGTCCCGCACCAGGGCGCGGCCCAGCGCCACGCGCTGCTGCTGGCCGCCGGACAGCTCGCGCGGCTTGCGCTCGAGCAGGTGGGTGATGTCGAGCACCTTGGCAGCGTCCTTGACCTTGGTCTCGATCTCGGACCTGGGGAGCTTCCGCATCTGCAGCGGGAAGGCGAGGTTCTGGAACACCGTCTTGTTGGGATAGAGCGCATAGTTCTGGAACACCATGGCGATGTCCCGGTCCTTGGGGTCGAGATCATTGACGATGCGGTTGCCAATAGTGATGTCGCCCGAAGTGATCGGGATCAGCCCTGCCACCAGGTTGAGCGTCGTTGTCTTGCCGCAGCCCGATGGGCCGACCAGGGCGACGAACTCCCCATCGTTGACCGTCAGCGAGACATCCTTTGCAGCATAGATCGAGCCGTAGGTTTTGACGAGATCCTTGAGAACCACCTGGGCCATGGATGCAACCTTCTAGTGTTTGACGGCGCCTTCGGTGAGGGCACGCACGAAGTATTTCTGAAGCAGGAGGAAGAGCACGACGACCGGCACGCTCATCATGAAGCTGGCCGCCATCAGGCCCGGGAAATCCGTGGTGTTCTCCGAAAAGAAGCGCTGGATGCCGACGGGCAGGGTGAGTTGCTCGTTCTTGGTGAGGAAGGTGGCGGCGTAGATGTATTCGTTCCAGGCACCGATGAAGGAATAGATCGCCGTGGCGATGATCCCGGGGACCGATAGCGGCATGACGATGTACAGGAAGGCCTGGAAGCGCGTGGCGCCGTCGATGCGCGCCGCCTGTTCGAGCTGGTAGGGGATGTTGTCGTAGAACCCCTTGAGCAGCCAGATGGCCAGTGGCAGGCCGAAGGTCAGGTAGGTCAGGATCAGCGATCCATGCGTGTTCACCAGGCCCAGCCAGCGCATCAGGATAAACAGCGGCACCAGAAAGATCACCGCGGGAAACATGTTACGCAGCAGCACGGCAAAGAACAGGAACTTGCGACCCGGGAAGCGGAAGCGGGAGAAGGCGTAGGCGGCAGGAACCGCGACGGCCACCGCAAGAATGGTCGTGATGACGGATACGGACAGGCTGTTCCAGAAGAAGCGCAGGAAGTCCTGCCCGACGCTGTTCTGCGGATCGAGCAGCTTCTGGTAGCTCGCCAGCGTCGGCTCGTTGGGCCACCATTGCGGCGGGAACTGCATGGCGGCAAAGCCCGACTTGATCGAGGTCAGGAGCATCCAGACCATCGGCAGGGCGGTGTAGAGCAGCATGAAAACGAGGAAGATGCGGCCGCCCCAGCGCCAGCCGTCTATGCGCCTGCGGCTTCGCGGCGCCTCCGTTGCCGAAGTGGACGTCACGGGCCTTCCTCCTTCTTCTCATTGCCGCTCAGGGCGCGCACATAGAAGTAGCCCAGCGACATCACGATGATGAACAGCAGCACCGAATAGGCGGCCGCCACGCCCCAGCGCTGGCGGCCGAAGGCAAGCTCGTAGATATGCGTGATCCAGATATGGGAGGCATTGGACGGTCCGCCGCCGGTGGTGATCCACGGCACGATGAACGAATTGAAATTGGCGACGGCCAGCAGAAGGATGGTGACCGTGGACACTCCGCTCAGATGCGGGAAGGTGACATGCCAGAAGCGCTGCCAGGCGGAAGCGCCATCGACCTTGGCGGCGCGCAGCAGCTGTTCGGGCACGGTCTGCAGCCCGGCCATGATCATGATCATGGCGAAGGGAAATTCGCGCCAGATATTGACCACGATCAGCGAGGGCAAGACCGTGTGGACATTGTCGATGAAATTGGGCTGACGGTCGGTTAAACCGAGCTGCACGAGCACCTGGCCGATGATGCCGAAATCGGAGTGGTACATCCACTTCCAGATGTAGGACGCGGCAACCGCGCTGATGACCCAGGGAATGATGAGTATGGCGCGCAGCACGGCGCGGCCGGCAAAGTCGCGGTGCAGCGCCAGGGCGGCAGCATAGCCGAGCACAAAGGCGATCAGCGTCGAGGCAACGGTCCAGATGATCGTATTGAGCGTGACCTTCCAGAACACCTCGCTGGACAGGATGGCGGTGTAGTTTTCCACACCGACAAAGATTTTGTCCTTGAGCTGCAGCCCGGGCGGCGTTTTGAAGAAGGACAGGTCGATCGTGTAGTACACGGGATAGGCGATGACGATCAGCATCACCACGATCGCGGGCAGCACATAGAGATAGTCGGCGCGGCTGGTCCACATCTGCCGCAGCACACTCGGGCGCGGAGGAAGAGCCTTGCGAGGAGCGCCGGCATGGCCTGCGTGGATGGTCATTGAGGTGCTCTTTCCTGGCAGGAAGGGAAGACCGGCGGCTGTGGACCGCCGGTCGTGTTTTGGCTGGGGCGGCTCTTTACAGGCCGCCGCCTTCCGTCAGGTCCCGAACCTTCTGCGCCGCATCCGCAGCCGCTTCATCCACTGTCATCGCGCCGGTCAGGACGTTCTGCAGCATGTCGGGGATAATGATGTTCATGATCTCGGGCGTTTCCGGAAGCGTCGGGAACGGGATGCCATAGGGCAGCATGGCGGTCGTGACATCGAGGAACTTGATGGAGTCGAGACGCTCCTTCATCCACACGGTCTTGAAGCCGTTGAGGTTGCCGGGGTTCGAGCCGGCATAGGCCATCTTGAGCGACCATTCCGGGCTGGTCCAGAAGCAGACCATGGCCTTGGCAGCGGCCTCGTCCACTTCGCCACCCTCGACATATTCGGGGTTCAGGATGTGGATGTTGGAGCCACCGAACACCACGGCACGCTTGCCGTCCGGACCGGTCGGGATCAGGCCATAGCGCATGTTGTCGATGACCGTCTGGGCCTTTTCCTGGTCCGTGCCCGTGGCCTTGGCCTGCAGATCGAGCATCACGTTATAGTCGGATGGATGGCTGATCATCATGGCGAGCTGGCCGGCCAGGAACAGGGGCTGGTTGTCGGCCTGCTGGTTGGTCAGGGCGGACACCGGAACCGACTGGTCGCGGACATACATGTCGTAGGAGGCCTGAAGAGCCTGCTTGCTTGCGTCGCTGTCGAGCCGGATTTCCTCGTAGGTCGGGCTCGGATCGGCTTCGTCGAACACGCCACCGCCATAGCCCCAGAGCTGCGGCATGAAGCGATAGGGCGTATTGCCGGCATTCTTGCGGGCGACTAGGCCATAGCCGGAAATGCCGAGCGTATCGTGGATCTGCTTGGAATAGGCGACGACGTCATCCCAGGTTGCGGGAGGCGCTTCCGGATCAAGTCCGGCACGCTCGAAGATGTCGGCATTCCAGATCAGCGCCATCGTCTCGTTGTTGGTCGGGATGCCATAGGCCTTGCCTTCCCACATCACCGACTTCATGGCGCCTGGCCAGAAGTCCTCGGTCTTCCAACCGACATCTTCAGGGCTCAGTTCCTGTAGGTAACCCTTGGAGGCAAACTCGACGCCGCCCAGGATCTGCAAACGCACCACCATCGGACCGGCATTGCCGAGCAGCGCGGTGCGGAACTTGTCAAGCAGGTCGTTGTAGGTAAGCGCCTGCTCCTCAAGTTCGATATTGGGGTAGGTCGTCCGGAACGCCTCGAAAAATTCCTTGTAATACTGACGCAGCAGGTCGGGGTCGCCCTCGAACACGCCCTGATACCAGAAGGTCAGCTTGCCCTCGTAGTCGAGGGGGGTGACTGCTCCACACTGCTCGGCAGTGTTGTATTCCTCAGTGCCCGCGATCGACCGCACATATTCCGGCGACCACTGGCTGAGATCGACGCTTTGACCGAGCGCCGAAGTGTTCAGCATCGACACCGCAAGCGCAGAGACCACTGCGCCATGCGTAAGCGCACGGCCCAACCGATAATTCCTCATCTAGTCCTCCTGTCATCCTGACCGCGTCTACGCGCAGCAGGTCCCTTCCCGGCGGCATACATCGGGCTTTGCCTCTTATGTATTTTCCGCCATGCCATTACCGTTGCAGAAGCCATATTGCGTGTCAACACGGAAGGATCGTACATTGTTTGCAAGCGTCTATGTATGATAGGCACGGAAAGGCTGGCGGTTTTGGGAGCGCGATTTGGCGAGCACCAGTGAGTTCAGGATTTCACCCCCTGCGGGAATGGAGGAGGTCGACGTCTCCAGCCAGCGCGCGGTTTCGCTCTATGAGACCATTCGCGAGGACATTCTTTCAGGGCGTCTGAAGCCGAACGAGAGGCTGGTGGTTGCCGATCTCGCCGAACGGCTGGGCACGTCCACCAATCCGATCCGTGAAGCGCTGCAGATGCTCCGCGGCGAGGGCTTTGTGATGTTTTCGCCCAATCGCGGCGCCCGCGTCCGGCCGATCGACCACGACTTCGTGCGCAATATCTACGAGATCAGCGCGCTGATAGAGCCGGCGCTCACCCGCTGGTTCGTCGGCATGGCCACCGATGAGGACATTGCCGAGCTCGAGCGCCTGCAGCGCCTGATCGAGGAGAACAATTTCGTCGATGCCGTGCTGCATAGCGGTCTCGACGTGCAGTTCCACACCGTCGTCTACCAGCGCCACTACAACCGCCACGCCGCCGAGATCTGGTGGAAGCACCGCCAGGTGCTGCGGTCGGTCACACAGCGCTTCAGCTACACGCTGGCCCGGCGCACGCAGGTCCTCCGCGAGCATCGCGAACTCATCGAACTGGTGAAGGCGGGAGAGGCGGACAAGGCGGCCGAGTGTGTCGCCCGTCACGTCGAGAGCTCAGGCCGGCACATCCTCGAACAGATGCGCGCCTACGACGCCGCGCGAGCAGAATAGACCCCGCGGACGCCAACCCTCACTGAAAAGGCAACACAGCATGAAGATTACCAGCGTCAGGCCGTGGCTGATCAAATCCAGCGCATCCTACTGGGGCGAGTTCCTGTTCGTGGAAGTTACGACCGATGAGGGCGTCTCGGGCTGGGGGGAAATCACCACCACCACCTTCGTCGCCAATCGCGCGCTCTGCGTCATGCTCAAGCAGATCAGCAAGATCGTCGAAGGCGACGACCCCGCCCATATCGAGCGCATCTGGCACAAGATATTCCGCAACTTCACCTATATGGGCAGCCGCGGCGCCGCAGTGGAATGCGTGAGCGCCATCGATATCGCCCTGTGGGATATTCGCGGCAAGGTGCTGGGCAAGCCGATCTACGAATTGCTCGGGGGTCCGGTCCGCGACGAGATCCTGCTCTACACCCACCCCGACCAGCGCAAGTTCACCAGCAATGAGGGGGTGGTGCAGGAGATTCGCGACATCATTGCATCGGGGCACACTGCGCTGAAATTCGATCCGTTTCCGCAGCAGGGCGCCATTGGCAGCGACGGCTATGCGCGGGAGCAGTCCGAGGGCTATCTCGACGGCTCCATGAACCGCAGGGACGAGCGCGAGGCGGCCGAGCTCACCGCCCTGATCCGCCAGACCGCGGGTCCGGATGTCGACATCCTGATCGACGCGCATGGCCGCTTCGATGTGCCCACCGCCATCCGGCTCTGCCGCAGCCTGGAAGAGGCGGGCAGCATCGACTGGTTCGAGGAGCCGGTGCCGCCCGAGAGCATCAATGCGCTCAGGCAGGTGCGCGACAAGGTGAGTGCGGCCATCTCATGGGGCGAACGCGGCCACACCAAATGGGACTTCGTGCCGATCCTCGAAGGTCGGCTGGCCGACTACATCATGCCGGACGTCACCTGGACCGGGGGCATTACCGAGCTCAAGAAGATATCGGCCCTCTGCGAGGCCTATTATATCCCCGTCTCGCCGCATGACGCGGCCGGACCGATCAATGTCGTCGCCGGGGCTCAGGTGATGATGACGGTTCCCAATTTCTACCGGCTGGAAACGTCAGAGTGGAACCTGAGCAAGTACGATCACCTGATCGACAAACCGCTCGACAATTCCGGTGGCAGCCTCAAGCTCAACAAGGCGCCTGGCCTGGGTATCGAAATGAACCGGGATTATCTCGAAGCCAATTTGCTGGATCTCGGCTGACGAAAAAGCGGTGGCGGAACAACACGCCTCAACAAGGGAGGACGGCATGGACCTGCATGGGGTCGGCGAGACAATCGAGAACAATATCCGCACGGCATCGCGACCGAGCGAGCTGCGCATTACCGACCTGCGTGTCGCCGAGATCGTCGGCGCGCCCTTCACCTCGGCGCTCATCAAGATCTACACCAATCAGGGCATTGTGGGCTTTGGCGAAGTCCGTGACGGCGCCAGCGCCACCTATGCGCTGATGCTGAAGAGCCGCCTGCTGGGCGAAAATCCCTGCGATATCGACCGGCTGTTCCGCCGCATCAAGCAGTTCGGTGGTCATGGCCGGCAGGGTGGCGGCGTCTCGGCCATCGAGATCGCGCTGTGGGATCTGGCGGGCAAGGCCTATGGCGTACCCATCTACCAGATGCTGGGCGGCAGGTTTCGCGACAAGGTCCGGGTCTATTGCGATACAGACGCCGAAAAGCCCAGTGGCACGGAGACGGGCAAGCGGCTCAAGGCCCGCATGGATCTCGGTTTCACCTTCCTCAAGATGGACCTCGGCCTCATGCAGATTGCCGATGTGCCCGGCGCGGTTGTCGCGCCGGCAGGGTCCCTGGAGGGGTATCGCATCCACCCCAACCGGGATGCGGTCAAGACCATGGAAGACCGCCGCGCCCGCAATGCCGTCTACGACACGCATAATGTCCGCCACCCCTTTAGCGGGCTGCACTTCACCGACAAGGGCCTCGACCTGCTCGAGCAATATATTGCCGAAGTGCGGGAGGTCATCGGCTACGAGGTGCCCCTCGCCATCGACCATGTCGGGCACATCTCGCTGCAGAACGGCATCAGGCTGGCGCGGCGCATCGAAAAATATGTCCCGGCCTGGCTCGAGGATGTCGTCCCCTGGCAATACACCGAGCAATATCGGGAGCTCCAGCAAGCGACCACCGTGCCGATCTGCACGGGCGAGGACATCTATCTCAAGGAAGGCTTCGAGCCCCTCCTCAAGTCCGGCATCTCGGTCATTCATCCTGACCTGCTGACCTCGGGCGGCATTCTCGAAACCAAGAAGATCGGCGATGCCGCGCAGGAGCACGGGGTGGCCATGGCCATCCACATGGCCGAAAGCCCGATCGCCGCGATGGCGGCGGCCCATGTCGCCGTCGCCACCGAGAATTTCATGGCGCTCGAATATCACAGTGTTGAGGTCGATTGGTGGGACGACATCGTCACCGGCCTGCCCAAGCCCCTGGTGCAGGATGGCTTCATCACGGTGCCGGACAAGCCGGGCCTGGGGATCGATGACATCGTCGACGACGTGATCAGCCAGCATCTGCAACCCGGAGTCACCGGCATCTGGCAGCCGACCGACCACTGGGATGACGAGTACTCCTGGGACCGCACCTGGAGCTGAGCAGCGCGGACCGGGCCAGAATACAAGCATGATTTAGGAAGAGCGATGATCTACGAGCTGAGAATCTATGATTGCCTGCCCGGCAGGCTGCCGGCGCTGCTGAAGCGATTCAACGACCACACGCTGGCTCTGTGGGAGCGCCACGGCATTCGCCAGGCCGGCTTTTTCACGACGGTCATAGGGGAAAACAGCAACCGCCTCACCTATTTCCTGGCCTGGGAATCCCTTGCCGAGCGGGAGGCCAAGTGGGCGGCCTTCATTGCCGATCCGGCCTGGCTCAAGGCGCGCGACGATTCCGAGCGCGATGGCCAGATCATTGCCAATGTCAGCAGCCAGCTGCTGGCGCCGACCGCCTTCTCGTCGGTGAAATAGGGTATTTCGATGAAGATCACCGATCTGCGCTGCGCCGTCATTGGCAAGCATCCGATTGTGCGCATTGTCACCGACGAGGGCCTTTACGGGCTGGGTGAGGTGGAGTTCACCAAGACCTACCTCAAGCCGTGGATTCTGCATTTCCGCGACGCGCTGATCGGCGAAGACCCGACCGATGTCGAGCGCTGCATGCTCAAGATCCGCCAGCGTGGATCGTTCAAGCCTTACGGTGCCGCCGTGTCGGCCATCGAGCATGCGCTGTGGGACATTGCCGGCAAGGCGGCCAATGTGCCTGCCTACAAGCTGCTGGGCGGCAAGGTGCGCGACAAGGTGCGGGTTTATAATGGCTCGATCCGCCGCAAGCGCAGCGGCGACCGGCCGGAGGATTATGCTGCGGACGTCAAATGGATGATGGAGCAGCCGCAGAACTTCTTCATGGTCAAGCAGGGCATCAGCTTCCACTCCAACATGAAGGACACCATCGACGACTTCCACTATGGCGTGCGGCAGAACAATGCCGGCTATCACGGCGCCATGGACCAGGGGCAGATCTCCGAGCGCGGCTTCAACCACATGCTCGACTGCGTCGCGGCGATGAAGGAAGTGCTGGGCGACAAGGTGAGCCTGGCGCTCGATTGCGGCCCCGGCTGGTTCCTCAACGACGCCATCCGCTTTGCCCGCGCGGTCGAGAAATATGATCTCATGTGGCTCGAGGACATGCTGACGGGCGACTATGTCCCCTGGGTCAATCCGCAGGCCTATCGGGAGCTCACCACCTCGACCTCAACCCCGATCCATACCGGCGAGCAGATCTATCTGCGCCACAATTTCAAGGAACTGATCGAGACCCAGGCGGTGCGCGTCATCGGACCCGATCCTGCCGATATCGGCGGCATTGCCGAGCTCAAATGGGTCGCCGAACACGCCTATATGCATTCCATCATGATGGCGCCGCATGGCACGGCCAATGGATTGTTCGGCCTGGGTGCCCTCATCAATGTCTGCGCAACCCTGCCCGCCAACTACATCGCCTTCGAATATCCCAGCGCCTCCGACCCCTGGTGGGAAGATATCGTGATCGGCCTGCCGGACCAGATCGTCACTGACAGCCATGTTGACCTGCTGCCCGCGCCCGGCCTCGGACTGGACATCGACCCGGAGGGCGCCAGGAAATACCTGCTCGAAGAGGATGCGGGCTTCTTCGATCCCTGAGCGATCGACAATGGGACGAAGGCAATTCAGGCGCGGTAGGCGTCGATAATCTCCGACCCTGTCGCAAACCACACGCCAGGAGTGGCGGCTGCCGCTTCCAGGAACTTGCGGATATACTTGGCGCGAAACGGTTGTCCGGAGACGTTGGCCTGCAGGCCGAGTGTCATGACGGACCCATTGCCGTCGGCAAGAAGGCCCTCGAGGTGGTCGGTGATTGCCTGTTCGTATTCCCACGGCGTGTGGCTCTGCGCCTGTATGACTGCCGCGTCGGAGGTTTCCACGCTATAGGGCAGTGCCGAAAGCCGCCCCGTCGGGACGATGAAATCATAGGGCTGGTCGTCATTGCCCCAGTCGAGGGTGTGGTCGTATCGGTTTGGAAGTTACGGAGATCGCAACTGAGCCTTACTGGAATGACCTGGATCTGCGAAAAATCAGAGAGTAGCCTCGCGCCCAGACCGGCTTCCCGAGCCGGAGGCGTATCAGAAGCGGAATTGCTCAGCCAGAACCCGTTCCTCCAGACTTGTTCCCGGATCGAACAGCAACGTGACACCGCGGGAGCGATCCTCTCGGACCGTCACTTCAAGTACATTCTTGAACTCGACATTGTCGGCAACGGCGCTGACCGGTCGCTTTGCCGCTTCGCGGGTAATGAATTTGACGACGGCGCGATTGGACAGAATGGCGCCGCGCCAGCGACGGGGGCGGAACGGTGAGATCGGCGTGAGGGCAAGCAATTGCGCCTCTATCGGCAGGATCGGACCGTGCGCCGAGAGATTGTAGGCTGTGGAACCGGCAGGGGTGGAGATCAAGGCACCATCGCAGATGAGCTCGTCGAGCCGCGTCTCACCGTCCACAACGATCTGAAGCTTGGCTGCCTGGTAGGTCGTGCGAAACAGTGAAACTTCGTTCAATGCCAGAGCCCTCCGCAGCTGGCCTGATGTATCAAGCACATCCATCGAGAGTGGATAGATCCGGGTACGCTGGACGGAGGCCAGCCTCTGGTCCAGGTCGTCCTCCGAAAAAACATTCATTAGGAAGCCGACGGACCCGAAATTCATACCATAAACGGGCAGACCCGCCTGCATAACGCGATGGAGCGTCTGCAGCATGAGGCCATCCCCTCCGAGGGCAACCACGACATTGGCCGCTTCCATGGCGTAGTCACCATAGCGCAATCTGAGGCGCGAAGCGGCGTCATCGGCCTCCACTGATCCATTGGTAACAATGCAAATGCGCGGGCTCTCATCACTACGGCTCATTGGAATTCACCTGAAGTTCACGGCCCAACGCGTGCCTTGGCTTCGCGATCCGTGTATGCCGCGGGCCGGTGAACCGCTGCTCGATTAGAGGGGCATCGGCGCCGGGGGCACCTGTTGTTATCCAATCGTCGCTGGCAAATCGTCGGCCGGTTTCCAACCGAGTAATGACCTGCTCGGCGCCGGTGGCCAGGTAGTGCTGGCGAATGGTTCGTTCACACTCTGTTTCATCATGTCCGCTGGCTTCGGAAATCTCTCGTATTGTCGCTCCGGCCCTATATGACAGTGTAATGAAGGTGCCGCGAAGATCGTGAAATGTCACCCCAGAGACGCCCGCCTGGGCAACGGCTTTGCGCCACGCGCATCTAAAGCCGCGCCGCCAAGGCTCTCCCTTCAATGTGGTTAGAATCATCCCCGGGTCAGACCCCCAGTCTAGAGGGCTGGAAAGCTGGGATTGGCCGCGTTGCTCAGATTTTATTTCTGACAGTACCCGCTGTAGTTCTGAAGATACCAGGATCTTGACGCGTCGTCCGGACGAACCGCGAGCAGACTTGCGCTGCTCAAGCCGTAGGTATTTGCCGTCATAGCAGTCCCAAGTCAGCGACAACAGGTCCGCCTGGCGCTGGCCGGTCCACACCGCGACCAGCAGAACACGCGCCAGATGTCTTGGCGCTGTGGCCAGAAATGCTGCGATCTGTGCATCGGTCCAGATGACGTCTCGTCGCGTCTTGGTGTGAATGCGGCCAATTCCTGTTACGGGATTGCGACCTATGTACTCTTCATCCAGAGCAAAATTCAGCAGCATGCGGAACACACCGATCGTGGCGTCTGCCGTTCTCGGTCGCGAGGCCAAGACTTCGTCGCGCCATTGCCTGATGGCTGTTCGCGCCCCGCGTTCCTCAAGGGCGTGAATAGGCAGATTGCCAAACTTCATCTCTATTCGGTGCAGATACAGCCTATATGAGGCTTGCGTCGTAGACTTCAGGTCGAAAAACGAGTTGGACCCAAGGTATAGCGCAATCAGATCGGAGACCGTATTTATGGATTCGATTCTTGAGGCGGGGCTTTCCCACGCGCCGTGCGGTAGTTTGGGCTGTCGTTTGCGGGCAATGGCATCGAACCACCCGCTCGGTTTGGCGTTGCGAGAAATCTGCGCGGCACGGGCCGCGACTTGATTGCGGAGGCGGTCGGTCCACGACACATTGGATTTCATCCGTCCTCCGAGGGTCCCTGAAACTGGAGGACTAGGTTTCACCTACGGCCCAGGACGTCAAGGCTGGCTGCTTCAACCTCAAGGCTTATCGTTGATGCTTCGTATCCAGACCTTCTCCCCGGTCCAAGGGTCGTCCACAGCGGGACCGCGCGGAGGAAGGACCACGCCTAAGATTCCTTGCAATCCAACACGAATTTCAGTAAGTTATTGATCTGCTTTAAGATTTCTGGTGCCGGCAGCAGGGTTCGAACCCGCGACCCCCTGATTACAAATCAGGTGCTCTACCAACTGAGCTATACCGGCGACGGGACGCATCTAGCATCACCCGCGCTTGCCTGCAACCGCGCCATTACACCGTCTAGCTTGAGTTGACCTGTCGTGCCGCATCGCGGTTCCGCACTACGGTCCGTCACTTTGCAGGCCAACCAGCTCATGGCCGAAACCAACGACATACGCGGATCTCCCATGGTAGAGTGCGACGTCTTCGGGTTGCGAAATCAATGCTGGGTATTTTTCGACGCCGTTCCCCTATCCCGCGACTATCGAGGCCTCGTCTCAGGGCCGACGATGTTGCAGTAGTCTACGCGATTGGCGACATCCACGGGTGTTATGATCTGCTGCTTGAGTTGATCGAGCGGATACGCCAGGACGCCAAACACATCACTGGAAGGCGTATCCTGGTGACGCTGGGCGACTATGTCGACCGCGGACCCAGGTCTGCGGAGGTACTTAACTGGCTTTGTGGGCCCGCCCCCGAAGGTTTCGATAGGATTAGCCTTGCGGGCAACCACGAGGCTATGATGTTGGAATTCCTTGCCAGTCCCAGTCCCAGCTCACCATGGCTGGATTTTGGCGGCATGGATACCCTCGACTCCTATGGAGTGGATGTCCCGCGCTTTGTCCGTGCCAGACGACAGGAGCGCCTCGCCATACTGAAGGCCAGCATACCAGTGGCACATGTCAACCTTCTGACAAACCTGCCCTCGCTACTGGAGCTGGCCGAGGTTGTTTTCGTGCATGCTGGCTTGCGGCCCGGCTTTGAACTATCCGAGCAAGTAGACGAAGACCTTCTTTGGATTCGGGAGCCCTTTCTCAGCGGCCCCGCAGATCGGGGTCCTCTGGTGGTGCACGGTCACACCCCGGCCGCCGCACCGGTCGTGACAGGCAGACGAATCTGTGTGGATACGGGCGCCTTTGCTACCGGCGTGCTCACGGCGGTGCGCTTAACGGCTCAGGAGGGGCCTTGCTTCATCGACACCGCCGGGCGCCTTGCGCCCTAGTGAGCGGAGGCAGGGGATCGCAACACGACCTATGCCGGCGAGGGCGCCACCCGGCATGGACTGTCCGGGGCAATCTTGACCATCACTCTAGGTACATTCGGACAGTGCTAGATTTGCTTCGATGAAATCGACGCGGTCAAGTCTGTCGAGAGCCGCAATGATATTGAACCCGAATACTGGGATCGTCCGTTATACCCATGAAGAAAGTAACCTGTTCCTAACCACAATTGGGTTTTCGACCTTGCACACAAGGCATGCGGTGAATTTGGTGATGCGCGGACGGTATGATGACCGAGATGGAAACCGATCCCTACACACACCGGCGCGCACTCAATCCACTGGTTTGGTTGTCGCTCGTTTTTGGTGTTGCGGTGCTAATTGCAGCCGCGGTCGGAACACACTGGGCAGTTGACCAAGTAGACCGCCGCGCCGTCACTGCGGAGCGTCGCACAATCGCTGCGGCACTGGCTTTGGAACGGGAAAGCGTTGTTGCGGGAGAGCTCCGTTCAATCTGGCAAGAGGCACGCCGGAACCAGGACGAGCCCGGATCCGCAGCAGTTCTCGCCGACGTCGTGCGGGAAACATACGATCTTGCTCGTGTCTACATCCTCGCGCTGGATGGTGGCGTCGTTCGCGCCGCAGAAGGATCGCTCCTCAAGGAGGAGGTGATTGACGCCAATGACAGGGCTGCCGTGCAATTGCTGGTCGGACAGTTCGGGCAAATGGAAGGAGCGGATGAAGGCCCTGGCTTTTCCACCAGAGAGGCAAATCACACTCGCCTGGCGGACACCGTACGGCTTGAGGATGGACAACTGGCTTTTGTGGGCATTCGTCGGATTGGCCCAGACGGTGGTGGCGTTGATGAGGCCTCCGCAACCAGTTTCCATCTCGTATCAATCAAGCCAATTTCGCCCCAGCTGCTTGCCTCCGTGGCCGATCATTTCGAACTTGAGGGGCTGCACATTGCCGCGCCGCGGCCGGACCACGCGACCCTGCCGATCCTTAACAATGCTGGAAGGGTGATCGGCTTCGTTGCGTGGCAGCCGAACCGTCCTGCCGTTTCGCTTTTGTGGGAGGCGGCCCCTGCGGGGGTGAGCTTCCTCTTCCTCGCAGCGACGGGTCTCGCTTTCCTTCTGGCATGGGTGCGTCGGACCACTGTCCAATTGGCAGCAACGCAGACGAAGACGACGTACCTGGCCTTGCATGATCCGCTGACGGGCGCAGCCAATCGTGTGCTCTTCGAAAAACGGCTTTTGGAGGCAATGGCATACCCCTATCTGGCAAGAACGACGGTTGCCCTGGTCGCGATCGATTTGGACGGCTTCAAGGATGTAAACGATACCTATGGCCACGCGGCAGGCGACCAAATCATCAAGCAAGTGGCCACGCGCCTGGCGTTTGCGTTGCCTGAAGAGGCGACCCTCGCCCGATTGGGAGGAGATGAATTCGCTCTGGTGCAGCCCGGAGTTTTGAATGAGGGACAGGCGAAATGGATCTGCCAGAATCTCATGCGCGTTTTCGACACCCCTTTCGTGCTGACCGACGCGTCCATTGAGATCACGGCCAGTTTCGGCGTCGCACTCGAGGAAGGAAATGCTGTCTCCGCCACGGAGATGCGGCGGCGTGCAGATGTTGCCCTCTACGCGTCGAAGGCAGCAGGACGCAACCAGCTCAAAGTTTACGATCCCGCAATGGACAAATCGCGGCGCGAGAAACGGACCCTTGAAGTTGAGCTCCGGAATGCGTTGCTGACTGGCCAAGGTCTGTTCCTCCTCTACCAGCCCATCTTCGAGGCGGGTAGCAACGCCGTCGCTGGCGCGGAGGCGCTGGTTCGCTGGGACCACCCCGAACGTGGCAACCTGGCGCCTGACATGTTTATCGGCATGGCAGAGGAAACAGGCCTGATCAACCAGCTCGGCACCTGGGTTCTAGAAGAAGCAGCCCGCTTCGTCGTCACCTCAGAAGTGCCCTGGGTGGCGGTGAATGTCTCACCGCTACAGTTCCGAAATCCAGATTTCGCCGACAGCGTGCTCCGTATCTTGTCCACCCGGGGCCTACCCGCAGAGCGACTCCAGCTGGAAATCACCGAGGGGGTGTTGCTGCAGAATTCACGAGCCATCCAGGCGATGCTTGCGCAACTGCGGACTGCAGGCATCCGAATCGCGCTTGATGACTTCGGCACCGGATACTCGTCGATCGGCCACTTGCGGGCGCACAGTCTGGACAAGCTGAAAATCGACCAGTCGTTCACGAGGTCCATCGTTCGCGATCCCGCGACGCTCAGCATCGTACGGTCCGTGATCGATCTGGCACGGGCACTCGACATGAGCGTAACTGCCGAAGGGGTCGAGGAAGAAGCGCAACGCAGATTGCTCAAAGATTTGGGCTGTACCGAGTTGCAGGGTTTCCTGCTGTCCAGACCCCTCACGGCGCAACGCCTCTTGGGCCTGCTGGCGGAACGGCGATCTGTGGCGTAGTCAAGCCAACGATCAGAGCGATCCTGGCGCTATGCGCCAGCCTTATCCGCTCTCAATCGCGGTGTTGTCGCGGCAGATCAAACTTGCAGCGCACGCTCACCTAGCGGCTTGCCGATAGCGCTGAATTTTCTAGGGCGCCTCCTGCTCGGGCGATTGTACGCAAGTGCTGCGGGAACACTGCACGGTCGACACACAGGGTACGGATCCAGGGAAATCGTGACACGTTATTGCCACCGCAGGGATCGCGCGCGTAGTGGCTGCCACATCCGGGACTTGCCAGACCCTGCGGTGTCGCCAAGGATAGGTCATGATGCCCACTGTCCGCATACTGCTGATGGCCTGGCTGGTGCTGCTCCAGGCGCTTGCCTGCACCTCCATAGCTTTCGCTGAGGAGCCAGACGCCAAGCGCTGCTACGATTTGGCAGGACAGGATATCTGCATCTCAGAACGGAGCTTTCGCGCGGATATATGCACCGCTATCAAGGCTTACGCCTCCCATTGGAACCTGCCGGCAGGCTACTTGGCCCGACTCATCTGGCAGGAAAGCCGGTTCGATCCGGCTGCCTTGAGTCCCGCCGGTGCGCAGGGAATAGCTCAGTTCATGCCGACAACTGCCAGCCTGCGCGGCCTGCGCGATCCGTTCGACCCTGCCGAGGCCATGGCCCGGTCGGCCGAATATCTGCGCTTCTTGGAACAGAAATTTGGCAATCTCGGCCTCGCCGCTGCGGCATACAATGGCGGTGAGGGGCGGACCGGCCGCTATATCGCCAGTGGCGGCGGAACGCTTCCAGCCGAGACGCGCAACTATGTCCAGATTGTCACGGGCCATTCCGTCGAACAGTGGCTCGCCGGGACGGTGGGCGAGGTCGACTTTGCCTTAGCCGGAGGCACCGACTTTGTGGCTGCCTGTATCGACATGGCCCGGTCTGTACGCGTTCCCAATCTCACCATCAGTCCGGCGCAATGGCAGCCTTGGGGTGTGCTAATCGCACAGAATAGCTCGGCCGAGCTCGCCCGATCGAGGTTTGCCGCGGCCCAGACAGCGCACAAGACAATCCTGGGCACCGAGCAGCTGATGCTCATTGGCGTCCGCAATCCCAGCTTTGGAAATCGCCTGCGCTTTTCGGCCATGGTGGGTCGGCAAAGCCGGCAGGCGGCGCAAGCATTGTGCGAGCGCCTCCTGGCTGCGGGGGGCAAGTGCATTGTGCTCAAGAACGCGCCGTAAGGTGGCCGCCGCCGGCGCTCCCATTGCGGGGGCGGCAGCCTGGTTTGTCCATAGCTGCAGCTGCGTTGCGGGTGCCGGCCGATTCGCCCATTGCGGCGCAGCCTGAAGGCCGGCCAAGTCCGATCCAAGAGCCGGGAGCGGAAGCTGTCATCGGTCATTCTGCGCTCGGCCCCGCAGCTTATCGCGCCATGTCCGCTTGGCCTGATCAGTCACTCAGAAGCGGCCGAGGCAGGAGCGGGCCAGCGGCGGCGGGTGAAACGCGATCAATGCCCTTGGCCGATGCGCTGCCTGAGCGGTGAGGACACAGCATTCAGAGATAGACCGCGTTGAGGCATCGCGACTGAATGGGCAGCCCGCCCAGGTGGATCGTGCCGGTCGCCCGAACGGGGCGGCGTGACTTGCTCGGACGCTGATCCAGCCACCGCCTCGTCGCCCTGGCGCGGCCGCAGGACCCTCTGCCGGCGGTCAGACCAGACTAGCTACACCACCACTCCACCCCATCGGGCCAGCGGCGCGCGAGCCCCTCCTCGATCATGGTGTCGCCCACGTCGCGGCCCGCGATTCTAATCGTCGCGAGAGTCCGCTCGCCGGTATTGTCGAGCCCGAAAGTATCGACGATGAATGGGTTGGTGTTCAGCAGTTCGAGTAGCCGGCGGCTTGCCTGCTTCGCCAGTTTGACCTCGGCATGTCCCCCGCAAATACCGTCATGTGGTTCAGGCGTGTCAAAGGACGCCAGCCGCAGGTTCCGGCCATCGAGCCAGATCGTATCCCCGTCGACGACGCAGTTGTAGCGGTCGCGGCCACACATTGAAAAGCTCTGCCGCCGGACGTCGGTTTCCGCCGAGGCAGAGGTCACGTCAGGGGAAGACCCCGGCCCAGGTGGGAATGGGTCAAGCGCCACCCAGCCCAGAGCAGACGCTGCCAACAGGGCCATCAAGGCCAGCAGCGGGGTGACGACATCACGCCGAGGTGGACGTTGTCGCTTGCGACGGGGATCAAAGCGCACGACGCTCAAGGCTCTCTCACGAGGGCACGATGCTGTCGGTCAACGGCGCGGCGCTGGTCGCACGGCGTAGGGGCATGGCTGGGAGCGTCTCCGTTATGACCGGGGCCGGTGAACTTGGCTTCGCAATGCTCAACTAGTGCTGCAAAGCGTGGTTTGTCCCGGGCCGGGAAAGTGATTTCGAAGGCCGAGAAAGTCTTGTGATCGAGCGGGAACAACACCTTCGTGTAGAAGATCGTATCCTGGCCTTCTCCGTGATCATAGTAGCCAGAAGGACAAACCAAGAGGCCTCTCCAGCTCTACAAATCGTGGTGCTGATCTGCGTGTCCGCAGCGAGACGGGCCTCGAAGGCGTCGCGGGTCATGCCGTCCGCCGGGCCCCCATAAAATCTTACGCTGGCGGATCCGTCTATTTCCCCGAAGGCGATCCCAGGGGTTTCTTCCGGTTGGAGGACCTCGAACCTGCCCACAGGCAGTTCCGCCGAGAAACCATAGACCGATCCAGACGACGTCCGCCTATTTCCCCCAGCAAATTCATGAGGCCGAAGTTCGGCAGCGCTTTCAATCCCACCATGAAGAACCAAGGAGCCGCGCGCGATATCATTGTGGCCGACCGGTCGCCAGCCCCGCGAAGGCGACCGGCCTGGAACCTGCTCATGCCTGCGAGACGCTGAGGTCAAACTGACGGCTACCGTTTCAGGTGACCGGACCATGCAGAATGCTATCCTCGTGTCAGCTCTGCGCGAACTTATTCCCATATCGGCGGGCTGCATTATCCTGCTGCGCACCAGAGGGAGACAAGCATGCGACTTGATCGGGAAGGCAGACGAACTATGGCTCAGTTTCTGAACGGGCTGGCCGTGGCCACCCTCAGCCTTGGAGCGCTTGCGCCGATGGTAGCGGGGACAGCAACAGTTGCGGCGAGCGCGGTCGCATTCATCATTGCCACGGCATTGCACGCGACCGCTCTGGCGCTGACCCAAAGACGATAGATGCCGAATTTGACGCCCTATGGATTTTTGGCACGGACTAAGATGGAAACATATAAAAACAAAGGGGAGGCGGTCATGCCGTGGATCGCAGGCTAAGCCAGTGGTCCTGCTGTGCAACTGGCAAGAGCTCGGCCGCATTGGTGTAACGGAGGTGATCCAAATGAGCAGTAGCCACTATGTGGTGTCGGAACGGTCAGAGTCAGTGTGGCAGTTCAGTCATAAGGGGGAAATTGCCGGTCCTTACGCCTCGCGTGAGGCAGCGGTTGAAGCGGCCATATCCGAAGCGAAAGCATCTCTCGATGCCGACTGTGAAGTCTTGGTCCGCGACGCCAGTCTCAAGACAGTAACGGTTTGGCAACAGAGACCGTCGCCACAGAGCTGAGATTAGCGCACACTTCTCCCTGAACCCTCTACCTGGCCGTCGCTGGGGGAACTCGGGCGCCCTTCTTGACGTGCCGGCTGGCACGTTATGGCTGTAACCCGGGGTCAAGAGGCCTAGACGCGTCACGGTCTCTGCGAATATCCCAGCGCCTAGCACCGAGGTTTCTGACAGTCAGAGCCAGTTGCGGTCTCCCCCGCCCCGTCGGCAACCAGAAATCAGCACGGCTACTAGACGCTCCATTTCTGGCCCCTCCGGCGGACTCGAGAGTTCCCGAAAAGTAGTCGGTCGGCATTGTACATAGGGCCTAAAACGCCTGACGATCGTATGGTCCCGTCGGCTCTTGGTTAAGCCGTTCCGCACGGCTCTGTTGTGGCACCTCCTTAGCCGGGCTTGGGAAGGCAGCTCCGCGACGGGCAGCGTCCCCAAGCAATGCAATTGGAAGTCGAACACAGCGCGAAGCGCGGCACGGTCAACGACGATAGCTTCGACGAAGTACGCAGATCAGCCCGCCATTTGCCATAACGCCACGGCCGAATGACAACCTGACTGCGGTCGATTCCCGAAAATCCAAGCTAGGACGTCGGTTTCAAGGTGGCCGAAGTACCCACGATTACGGAGGCCGGGTCGGAGTCCCCGATCCGGGATCTGACCGGCAGGTGTGGGGAGGCAAAGCCTCCCCACAGTGTTAGGCTTTCGTGGTGTTTGCCTGGTCCACGTCGACCGTGTCCGACATGCCATCACGTGCTTGCTGATACAGCTCGCCAACTTTCGCCGTAGCTGATTCATATAGATCGGCTGCTTTTTCCTTGCCGTCCTCGTAAATCTCGGATGCATGATCGCCGATCTTGCCTTTTACAGTATCGGCCGCTTCGCCAAGCAGTGCATCCTCCTGCGCCGTGTGGGGTAGCGCCGAACCCAGTGCCGCCCCTAAGGCGAAGGCTAGCGCGCCGCCGACCAAGGGTTGATCGCGGAACTGGTGAACTAGCGTCTGACTGAGATCATCCATCTGGTGGCGCACAGCGTCAGTCGCCTGACCGGCTCGATTCCGACCTGCCCCGGCTCCGGAGCGCACGGCGTCGCGGGCGTCATGCAGCTTTTCCCGCGCTTTTTTCCAGCTATGAGACGCCCACCCGGATGCTGCGTCCAATATATTGCCGGCTTCGTCGCGGAAATGCTTCACCTCTTCGCCTGCGGCGTTTGTGAAACCCTTGTATCGGTGGCCTGCCTCATCAACGAAGTGCCCCGCGCGATTGCCGCTCGCATCGGACAATGCCCTGAACTTTTTGCCGGCGTCGTCCGCAAACTCGCTGTAGCTAAAGCCGCGTTCGTCGGTCACCTTGCCCAAACGTTGCAGGCTTTCTCCGGTGATGATCGTCACCGGATATTCATCGTCGAAATCATCACTGTCGCTGCTTGAGTAGCCGCGCTGCTGGTTGATGCTGTCGTCCCAGTGCCGGTCCGAACGGATGGTGCTTGCGTCAGCCGCACGACTTTCTGGTCCGGCAGGCTTGGCCATTAGCCAGGCAAGACTAACGCCGAGGAGTGCAACGGGAAGGGGGTTTGCCGTCACATTACGTTGCAGGCTCGCCACGAACTCGCCACCGCCCCCCTTTGTATAAGCCAGCAGCTCATCGACCAACTGGCCCGGTGAAAGCTTTTCCTGGATCTGGTCGATAGTGGTTTCAACCCTACTGCGTTGCACTTCGACTTCGCGCTGCAACTGCTCTGACGTCTTGTGTTCGCTGTCGTATGTCATTTACAGCCGCTCCTTTACGATATCGGCGTCGCGGCCCAAAGAGGCGGCCGTCCGGTTCATGTTGAGATTGCTCGCCTTGAGCGCGTTAAGACCCTTCGAGATGGTCATCCAGCCCGCGATGCCGACAATGCCGGTTACAAGGAAAGCGGCGACTGCATTGGCGAGCGTGGGGTCAAAGCCTTGACCCTCGAGGAACGCCGCCAGGAGCATCACGACGGCGCTGAGGAAGACGCCCAAGGCTCCGAGTGCCAGAACGCCCCCGATGACGATTGAGCTTACGCCCGCCATCGTTTCGGAGATCTTCTCCGTGGCCTCGGCCTTGGCAAGTTGCACTTCCTTGCGAAACAGGGTGGAGATGTCAGAAGCGAGCCCACCCAGTAATTCGGCCAATGGCCGACTTTCATTGGTGCCAGACATCACAGGCCTCCTGAGCGGACGCTGTTCGGCTGGACAGCGCTGTTTTTCGGGACGTCCGGCCGATCGTTGCCCGACGAGTGACTGGCTGTCGGCGATCCTGTTGAGGACCTGTTTTCGCGGCGATGGGCGGAGGCCAGAGCAAAGCGACTTGCTACGAACCCTGCAAGGGCAGCAGCACCGAGAAATGCAACGGGCTGCTTGCGACCGAAGTCCTGGGCCATGCCCATGAGATCATCGACATCGCGCTCTTCGACGGTCTTGCCGAAGCTGGATAGACCAGAGGCCAACTCGCGCGCATAACGCCCGACGGCCGCTTGATCGGATCCCTCGAGTTCATCGGCCACCTTGGTGATCGCCGCGGCGACACCGTTGATTTGGCTAGCAGCAAGGTTCTTCTGGTCCGAAGCGAACGACTTCACGCTTTCCGTGGCCTCTTCCACCTTGGCTCCAGCTTCATGCTGAAGGTCGCGCACATCGTCCGCCGCGCGGTGCTTTACGGCTTCCAGATCATGGGTGACCTTCTCCGCAACTTGTCGGGTATCCTCGGTCGCCTGCGCCACCAGCTGCGGCGGTGCCCCGCTGCCAGTCTTTGAGGTTTCGGGATTATCAGTGCTCATCTGCAAACTCCTCGTGCAAAGGCGGCCGAGATGAAGCCGCGTTGCAGCATCAATGGCGGCAAGCACGACTGGGTTCCAAAAAACATATAGAAATCAAATACTTAGATAGACCGCAAAGAATCATCGGCATCAGATGATACCGTTGCCAAGCTCGCGCGGACTATGTTCAGCAACGTCCGCGGGCGGCCTGTGTTCCGGCATATACCCCCAGGATCACAGCCACGTGTCCTGGCTGGCCGGCGCCCCCGGAACGGCGGGCTTCACCTGTCCTATCAGCCTGACACCCGAGTGCTGGAGCATTTGCGCCCGGACCAGACCTCACCGTGTTGGCGAGCGACCCCGTATCGCGTTCGCTCGTGCAGTGGGAGCAACACTTCCATCGCTGGCGGACGGGAGCATGTTCTGGGCCGCATCCCTCACACGTCTGTGCTCCGTTGGTGAGAGGTCTTGCAGAACCGCGGCAATGCGCGGCGCGGTGATCGCTACCTTCCAGTAGCGAGCAAAGTCTGGAACAGTGCGGGTGACGGAGAACTCTCGTTGCGCAATGTGGACCAAGCCGGCAGAGGTCCAGGGTTGTTCCAGGTTGCGGACATCGGCCACCTCGGGATGTGGAGGGTCCGGAACCTGCAAGCCAATGGATCGCATCGCCTCGTGGATGGCGTGGTAAGGGAAACCACCGCCGGCGAGGTCCCAGGCATAACCCGCGACGGTGCCGCCTGTTCTGGCGACGCGGGCCATTTCCGCAACGCCGCTAGTGGGATCAGACATGAAGTGCACGACGAGGGCGGCAGTGACCATATCGATGCTGCTATCCGCAAACTCCAGCCGCATCGCACTGGCTGGGGCAAACAGCACCTTCGCACTCAGGGGCCGTGATCGTGCAAAATCGAGCTGGGCTCCGATGAGTCTATGCCGACGACCGATTTGGGGGCAGTTCGTTCGACTATCAAGCTCGTGAAAGCACCACTGCCGCATCCGACATCCAGCCAGTCCAGGCCCGGGTATGGGCTCAGCCAATCAAGGAAGAGCTTTCCGACATCTCGGCTCCAGGCCCCCATCATAATGTCGTAACTGGCGCCGTCATTGAACCTGACACTGGAGTCTGCCACGTTGCCTCCTGTATAGGCGTGCCGCGCAGCGGCATGCCCTATGGCGCCCACCGGCGAAGGGCGCTTCGCCAAGTGCGCGCCCCAAGACCCCGCAGAGTTGTTCACGAAAATGACGGGTTAGTGTTCGACAGCCCTGCATCTGTCGAATGCACCAAGCCCAAGCCCGGGCGTGCATCGCCTATCCCTCAGCGATCAGATCTCGCACTTTTCGGGCGAAGGCATCCATCGCGAACGGCTTGGTGAGGAGGTGCATACCGCGCTCGAGATGGCCGTGGTTGAGCACCGCATTTTCTGCATAGCCTGTGATGAACAACACCTTCAGATCCGGCCGTGTAACCCGGGCCGCATCTGCCACCTGGCGCCCATTGGTGCCCCCTGGGAGGCCAACATCGGTGACCAGCAAGTCAATCGCCCGTTGCGACGCAAGCACCTTGAGGGCCGTCGCGCCCTCTGCAGCCTCGATGACCGTGTAGCCGAGGTCCGTAAGGGCCTCTGCGGCAATCATGCGAACCAAGGGCTCGTCGTCTACGAGCAGTATCGTCTCTCGACCGGTTGATTGTGGCGCTTCGGCTGCCTGCTCCAACAAGGGTATACTGGCATCACCTGCGTGTCGTGGCAGATAGATGCATACCGATGTCCCCTTGCCCAGCTCAGAATATATTCGGACCGCCCCCCCGGACTGGCCGGCAAAACCGTAAACCATGGAGAGACCAAGTCCCGTCCCTTGACCAATTGGTTTGGTGGTGAAGAATGGATCGAAGGCGCGCTCAATCACCTCTGGGGCCATGCCGGTTCCGGTATCGCTCACGCAGAGCGATACGTATTGTCCAGGTGCAAGCGCTTGTAAGCGGGCTGCGTGCTCGTCCATCCATCGGTTCGATGTCTCGATAGTCAGGGTGCCACCATCAGGCATGGCGTCACGGGCATTGATGCAGAGGTTGAGCAGCGCGTTCTCGAGCTGTCCTCCATCGACTAGTGTGGTCCACAAGTCTACGGCACTCGAGGTTTCGACATGAATTTCGGGGCCCATGCTCCGGTGCACCAAGTCCAGCATGTCCTTGATTAGTGCATTTACGTCAGTGGGTTTGGGGTCGAGCGTCTGTCTGCGGGAAAACGCCAGCAACCGCTGGGTCAGGCCAGCGGCTCGCTTGGCGGCTCCTGCAGCTCCGGTTATGTAGCGATCAAGATCGGAAACTCGTCCTTGGGCCAACCGAATGGACATCATTTGCAGACTGCCGCTGATGCCGGCGATGATGTTGTTGAAGTCGTGCGCCAAACCGCCAGTAAGCTGACCAACTGCCTCCATCTTCTGCGACTGCCGCAAGGCGTCTTGCGCTGCACTCAGTTCTGCTTCTCTGGCTTTCATCCCGCTGAGATCGCGCCCGACAGCTATGAAATTCCGGCCGTCAGGTTCTGGAGCCACGGTCCATTCGATGGGCTTCCAACCGCCGGCCTTGGTCGCGATGCGGTTCTCAAATCGCGTGGGCGCGCCAGTCTCACCCATGCCCGCCAACGCCGCCAAGGTTGGCCCCATGTCCTCATCATGCATGAATGTGGCATAGGGTCGACTGAGCAATTCGTCTTCTGACCAACCCAGCACTTTGGTCCAGCTGGGGCTCACCGCCGACATCATGCCCTGCAAGTTAGCGCGGGCAAACATGTCTTGTGACAGCATCCATAACCGATCGCGCTCTGCAGTTCGCGCAGCAAGTTCGGCCTCTCTCTCAACTTCGTCCGTTATATCGCGACCCGTGCAGTAGACGAGCCCGCCTTCGGGCACCCCCACCCAAGAGATCCAGCGGTAGCTGCCATTCTTGCAACGGTAGCGATTGGGAAACTTGATGGCTGGCTGACCGACCTGCGTCAGCGCGAAGCCCTTCCGTGAGGCTTCGAGGTCGTCGGGGTGCAGGAATTCCCATATCGGGGTACGACTAACCTCATCTTCCGACCATCCAAGTACGGTCTGCCAGGCCGGATTGGAGGTCTTGAAATAGCCGTCGGAAGTCAGCGCTCCCATCAAATCCGGACTGACCTGCCAAGTCAGGCCGCGGGCCTGCGTTCGCTCTACAACCCGTCGCTCGAGCTCCACATTGAGGGCGCGCAGCCGTGCTTCACTCTCGCGCAACTCGGCAATTGCGCCAACCCGCTCGATATGCGCCCAGGAGCGTGAGGTTACTTCACCGAGAAGGTTCAACTCTTCCGGGGTCCAGAGGCGGGGTTGCCGATCGTGGATTGCCATGAGGGCTGTCAGCCTGCCGTCCTTGACCAAGGGCATGCAGATGGTAGCCGCAATGCCAATATTCTGAAATGCCGCCGCCTCGTGAGGCGCCAGTTCCTGCTGGTTGTCGTTGATGATGAGCGGCTTTCCCGCGCCAAGCCGGGTTACTGCGAGCGTGCCGAAATCGGCCAAGCTGTAGTGGCCCACGATGCTGCTCGATCCGGGCGCGGCCCAGTCACCACGAATGGTGAAGCCGTCCTCATCCTCGTCCATATCGGCGTAGGCACAGTTGGCAAGGTCTAGGTGCTGGCCCAGCAACCGAGTTGTCACCTCCATAACATCATCGGCGTTTGCCAGCGGCGCCGTTTCTTCTGCCAGCCGATGCAAGAACCTCAGCCTGGCTTCGCTGACCGCCAGGGCCGCGTGGGCGGCCTCCCGCTCCGTCAAAGACGCTCGCAGAGCTTCCTCAGCAAGCGTACGCTGGGTTACATCGTTGCCCTGTACAAAGATGCCCGTAACTTGACCATGATCGTCTCGAATGGGCTCGTAGATAAAATCTAGGCGGAAATCGCGGACCGCTTCACCGGGCAGAGGCTGCAGCCTTACCGGTATCGCGTCTGCCAGAAAACGCTCGCCCGACGTATAGACCGCTTCCAGCAATTCGAAGATGCCTTGCCCCTCCAAATCATGGAAAACGTCGCGCACCGGACGACCCACATAGTCGCGCCGACTGAAGAGTTCAGCATAGGCTTCATTGACGAACTCGAACACCAGGTCCGGGCCCGTCAGGATGGCGATGAAACCTGGGGCCTTTTCAAAGAGGCGCTGCTGGCGTTCTTTCTGCGCCTGCATTCGAAACTCGCTGAGGACTTGGGCCGTCGTTTCCGTGCAGACACAGAACATGCCTCCTATATGACCATCATCGTCTCGAAGGGGGGAATAGGAGAAGGTGAACCATGTATTCTCAGCGATCCCATTGCGACTTACGACAAGTGGCAGGTTCTCGAAATAACTTGCCCTTCCATCGAGCGCCGCCTCGATCGAAGGGGAAATATCGGACCAAATTTCTGGCCACACTTCGATGAACCTGCGGCCCATGGCTTTGGGATGCTTGGCACCTAAGATCTGGGCATAGGCGTCGTTGTAGATCAAACCAAGCCCGTCGCCCCAGGCAGCAAACATCGGAAATTTAGAGCCCAGCATCAGGCCCACGACGGCGCGAAGCGATTGGGGCCATATTTCCGGGTTGCCTAACGGTGACGCGGACCAGTCGTTGCCACGCATAACGGACGCCACTCCTGCGTCGCTTTCGAGGAAATGCAGTTGCGCACCAGCAGTCTTTTCAACCGTCATTTCGCAGTCACCTTCGTTACGTGCAGCTAACGAATGCATCGCACTTTCGTTCACCTCCCAACAGCAAGCCGCGGCCCAATGGGAGGTTCGCCTGCCAAGGTTACCCAGGCAGAGCCGACCCAAGGCATTTGCCTGCGGACAATCGATCCGCGCATTTCTCACGAACGGGCACCACACGCGCTTTCGACAGATCGCTCCACCAACCGGTGGTATCGGCATCCGCGCAATCGATGGCGACGGTGGGGGGCTCAAGGACAGGAGTGATCAGATCATCTTCTACTACCGCGCCGACGTGCACAGCTGGCCTGGGATCAACTGATCCAGTATTTCGTACCCGACGCTGACTTCACCGATGATCGATCCGAGTTCGGCCGGCTGTTGTGCGAAAACTGTGACGGGCGGGGCGCCACATCATCTTGCAGCCGCCCGAGGATACAACAGGCATGGGCGGGGGCCGCGGTTATGACCACGGACCGGGCCTGTCCATCGAGGATGCCCACGGCAGCATCCACGCGAGGGCGAGCGCAAACGCCGGGGCATAATGACCAAGGATGAACTGAACGCGGAGAGCCGCCCGGCACTGGAAGTCGCAAGACGGGCGGAGCGGCGAGGGGAGCATTTCATCGGCCCGCCAAATTCATGGGCGGATCGAGCGGGGCCGGAGGCTTTAGTCCCTCTTCTTGCCGCCACCATTCCCGTGGCCGCCGGCGTTGCCATTCTCCCCGCTGTGACCATTGTTGCTGTTGCCTCCGGCACTACCATGACCGTGGTTGCCGCTGCTATTACCATTGTTGCCGCCAGCGTTCCCGTTCCCCGCGTTTGCGCTGTTGCCTTTGCCGCTTCCGCTGTCGCCATTGCCATCGGCATTCGCGCTGGCGTTGCTGGAACTGCCCCCGCTGCCGTTACCGCGGTTGGCTTCGCCATCGCTGGACGTGCTCATGCCCTGGGATCCACCGCCCTGAGCTTCGATCACTTGGCCGGCAGAGTTGCGGATGAGCGGAAGCTCTGCATCACCCGTGGCGGAGACGGTAAAGCTACCGGTGGGATCGACACTGGCGCTCTGACCGGGTGTGATGTCCACGCTGGTCCCAGACTTTGGGTCCGCGACGTTCACCTGCCCCCTATCGACGGAGACACTTCCCCCGGTACTCCCGCTGCGAACGACGAACTGGGTCCCCTTCACGATAGAAGCCATATGGGGTGTCACGACTGCGAAATGGTTCACGTCTCGCCTCTCCGCCTCTACGGCGACCTGGCCGTAGTGCTGGTGGACATTCGTGAACTGCTGGCCGTCCCTGTCGAGAATCTGAATCATGGTGTGCCCGGCCAGGTCGATCGTTTCGGCGCCCCTCGTGAACTGGACCCGTCCATTGCCCAGCGTCTTGATGTATCGATCATCCGAGACGACGTCGCCACGCTGAAGCGGCACCCACTGGCCGTCCTCAAGTGCAAGTACCGACCCACGCAGCCTTTCGGCGACCCAGTCGTCGGCCAGGGTCGGCTGCGCGGTAGCCAGGCTGAGGCCTGCCGCAGCGATGAAGGAGAAGTGTTGAAGGATATTCATCGCAATCGACGGATGCACCCGCCCCCCTTTTTGTTGGGAGAGAGGGTGCCTTTCACGAGTTAATCAAATGTTGCGGCGCCCATCGTTCGGGCGGTCATGTGCCTTTTGTCCTTGCGGCCACTTAACTGAACCCATGCAATTGTATCGGTGCGATATGGCCAGGACCGTCTCCATCGCTAGTGCAGGTGTATCGGTGGCGACCAGACAACGGGCGCTATATCGTGCGGCATTGGGACGGCTGCCCTGGCGTAAACAGCTCGTCGCGCAGGCTATAAAGGGCGCGTTCCGCCTCGCGCGTGACGAGCCCGCATACGACACCCCAGGCTATGCGCGTACTGGCCTATCGCGCAGCGCCGTGCCAAGATATGGAATGCTCACAAAGACTTCGGTCGCCCTATTGCTCGAGGACGAGCCCCTCATCGCTCTGGACCTGGAGCAGATGCTCGAAGAAGCAGGCTTCGACGTGAGCATCGTTATGACCTGCGCGGATGCGAGCGCGTGGCTCGAAATCCATCGACCCGATATCGTCATAGTCGATATCGAGCTGCGTGACGGTCGTCCGGACCATTTCGTTGAGCGCTTGGTGCACGACGACGTTCCCTTCATCGTCCACTCTGGCGACCACCCCGATCAGCACGCGGGCACGCCCTTCGCGCAGGGTCTCTGGATCAGCAAGCCAGCGGAACCGGATGAGCTGACAGGTGCTGCCCGAGCGTTGCTTGCTGCGCGGTAGTCAGGCGCGAACAATCCCACCACGGTAAAGGACCATGGGGCTGCGATTGCAATCCTGCAACGCGGTCCGCCTCCTGGCGCTCCGGCCCACCGACAAATGTTCATTCACCAGGCGAATCCGCCGCCAAAGTCCCCAAGCTAAGCGTGAAGGCGCATCCTACGGTTGGAGTTTTGCTCGACCGCCCTACGGCTGTTGCCCTCCGACTTTATGGCATCCTTGACAGCGGCCTTCGATTTTCCCGTCTTGCCGGCCTCGTATCTGATTTCGTGATCCTGACCACCCGCGACTTTCGCCCGATCCTGTTTCGTATTCGGCATGATGTCCTCCATAAGATCGTAAGGACCGTTCAACGCCTGACGGAATCGAAGGTTCACACCTAGACTGGTGTCTCCGAGCTTAGCACGCGGTCTAACGGGCAGTTGAGGGTGTATTCCAGCCCTCCTTTATGGAAATTCAGTTCCACCGTGCCAGAGGTTTCCGCCGCGAGCACCCGCTTGACCATAATTGTTCCGAACCCGGCGCGATCTGGATCCTGCACGCGCGGGCCGTTACGTTCGCTCCAGATCAACCTGAACCGATCCACCTCGATTGACCAGGAAACATGGACTGTGCCCTCGGCGACGCTCAGGGCGCCGTACTTGACCGCGTTAGTGGCCAGCTCATAAAGCGCCATTGCCAGAGCCAGACCGACTTTCGGAGAAACCCTCATGGTCGGTCCTGCCAACACAATGCGTTCCACATTCTCGCCAACGAACGGCTTGAGTGATGTGGCGGCGATATCGGCAATCTCGCCCGCTTCACCCTCGCGCGCCAACAAGGCGGTATTGGCTCGCACGATAGCGCCGATGCGACCCTCGAAAGACCTGATCTCGGGGAGATCGGTGCCGATGAAGGTCTGCTTGGCAATGACCTGAATGACAGCCAGAAGGTTCTTGACCCGGTGCTGGACCTCTCTCGCATTGAGGTCGCGCTGCTCTTCTGCCAGCGCCTGACCTCTTTCTCGATCGTCAAGTTCGTCAAACAATAGATCGATGGAGCTGCCGATGCGCCCGAACTCGGTGCCGTCGTCCGCATAGCCAGTCCGGGCGCTCTTGTCGCCGGAGCGTCTTGCCGACACGGCTCTACTCAGGCCGTCCACGGGTTGCTCCACCCACCATCTGCCAACGAGCCAGGCAAGCAGGACCGCAAGGGTCGCGCCCAGACACGCCACCAGCGTATTCACCAGCGCCGTGCGATCGAGCGGGGCCAGGACCTGGCTCTCTTCCATCCCGAAGAACACCGCGATCGGGGGAGCACCGGTCACAGGTCGATAGCCCACGATCAGCATAGCGTTGTCCGGTCCCGGCGCCCGAGCAGTGGCGGGCTCGCTGCCCTGAGCCAGCGCTGCGAGGGCAGCGGGGAGGCTGTCTCCCGGCTTTAGATCCCCTGCGGGAAATCGCATGAGCACGGTGCCGTTGAGGTCCGCCACGATTGCCGCTCCAGGCGTTCCTGTCATGGCTGCGCCCACCAGACGTTCCAGCTCGGTCAATATGACGTTGAGATAGATGTAGCTGGTGCCCTCCCCGGACAGGTTCGGGATCGCCATTGCCATGGGCAGAGCCGCGCCCTCAGGAGTGGCCGTGTAGGTGCCGACCTGCAGTCCACCCGTTGCTGCAGCGCCCATCAACTTGCCGACCCCGGTCGCCACATCGGGCAGTGCAGAGGAGCCTGAATGGCAAAAGATCGCGCCCTCCGTATTGGCGATCGCCAGATCCACCAAAGAAGGAACGTCCTGTCGAATGCCGGCCAGATACTGCTCGCAGCCATCGCGCTCCTGTAGTTCGCTGGAGTGGCGCATTCCGATCATCAGCGTTGCTGCGCCGGTCATTCCGCGGATCACTTCACCCAGCACTATTTCGGTCATGCGCAGGGAATTTGCCTCAGCGTCCGCTATGCTCTGCGAGCGGGTGTTGAACTGATCGATCACTATGATCGCGAAGGCCGGCAGCAGGCCCAGGACAGCCAAAATCAGCAAGCGGCGGCGAAGGTTGAGCTGCGTTTTTCGCCGATGCGCCAAGGAAGATACTCCGCAAACTCGGGTTGAGCTCGCGTTGAGATACAGGTTTGCACGGCCGCGTGCTACAATAGGTTGGATCTTGTTTGGCTCACGTCGCGTTCTCCAGACCGCTGCACGATCATGTGGACGACGAATGACCAAAGTTCTGTATGTCGAAGACGAGGCTTTGCTGGCGATATCCATGGAAAGCATATTGGTGGAGTCAGGCTACATCGTAGCGCTGGCTCATGATGGTGAGGAGGGCGTTGCGCGCGCGCTGAGCTTCTTACCCCAGGTCATCGTCACCGATTTCATGATGCCCCGAATGGACGGCCCTGCCATGCTGAAGGAACTGCTGTACCGTGGTATCAAGGTGCCCGTCGTTCTCACCACAGCGGTCCCCGAAGAGGACATCACCGCCGAGGTTCGCGGCCAGATTGACATCTATCTGCCCAAACCTTTCAGCGAGCAGGACCTGATTGCAGCTGTGAACAGCCTGTCAGCTCTCTCATCTGAGCCTCATTAGCCATCAAGGGCGATAGCGGCCCGAAGAACCTGCAGCGCTCCAGCGTCCGCACCATCCATCCGGCGCCAGCCTGATTTTGCGGCGCCCGAAGATGATGAGGTGGGGCGCGGAGGACGGAATGGGCTTGCAAGCGGCCCGGACAATGGGAAGGCGGCCGCACGCAAATTGACAAAGTGCGGTAGACAGGGCCTTCAAAATCCAAACGCGATCGCGCCGTACCGCGTGTCCCTTTCTCCACCATTAGCAGGATAGCTGACCCTGTGCAGGACCTGGCGGCGGCGAAGCGCAGGCTACTGCCTCGATGCCGGGTGATCCGCCCGCCGCCATTATCGAACATTTGCCGCAAAGCCAGGGCTCTCGGCCGGAAAATTGCGCGCAACAGCGTAGCCGACCTGCCCGGCGGACAGCCTGGCCTCACCAGCCCTGCCCGCCCCATACCACGATCCTGCGGCCGCCCGCCCTTGTCACCTGCAAGCGGGCCATGGTCGATCGATGCCGGCCGACCGGAGCCCTCAAGCCCATCAGCAGGGCGGCCCAGAGCGTGTTCGATGAAGCGGGGCCCAGCTCGCCTATCGCAGCGCTGGCGGAGGTCGGATAGCTGGCCATGTCGGCCCCTCATGTGTCGAGCAAACGGTCGGGCCGCTGCTAACCATCGAAGACATCTCGCGTTTATTTTCGAACCATAGGTCTGTACTGACGTTTGAACCTCGTAGGAGGAAGAGCCATGCGAACGATCAGCGAAAAGCGCAGACGCAGGTCGATGCTGAGGTCGGTGGTCCTTTTGGTCTTCGCCGCTATTGTACTCACGCCCAAGGTTGACCAGATCACACTGCCCGATTTCGGGATGCCGTTTGTCGCTGCGGCTGTCGCCTCTGAGGCCGACTGACACCGTACATCTTCCCGCTACCATGGTTGCTGCCGTGGGATCGTTGACCCCTCCCTGCGGAAATCCGGCGAAGGGGCGCGGCGTCTGTCAAACCAATCCTGCCATCGGCCTGGACGAAGAACCGCGCTGGCAGCTTCGGTTGCCCAACCCGGGCCGTTCCCCACGGGTGGCAATGGAATCGTGGATTGCCCAGCGCGCCGGCATGGTCATCGTGCTGCCAACATAGAACTCCGGGAGGAAGACAGCTTGTTTATCGCTGTCACGAAACTCGGGCCGCCGGCAATAATGCCCGGCATGATCAGCGGCACGGTGATGCGCAGGAAGGCCTGGAACGGGCTGTCGTCAGAAGATGGCAGCCTCCCCCATGCTGGGCGAGTGCAGTAAGACCGCCATGCGGATGCCGTTTCGGCAGTCAAATTTGTCCAGCCAACCCCATTTCGCACCGCCTGCTCGAGGCAAAGCGCCGATCCGGCGAGATTGCTCCGCCCCGGGCGCACCATGGCGCCCGTCGTCGTCCGTCCACATCCATGCCCGCGAAAGCGTAAGTGGTGCCTGGAGCGGCATCCGCGCCCGATCCGGCGTCTGGCACTAGGACGCAATGACAATAGAACCATCGTTGCTCCGGGCGGTGCGTTGCATGGCTCGTGCAGCCGCACTGTCCGGCGCGACCATCGGCAGGCCGAGTGCGGCGACAAGGTCGCGATACTCCTGGCGGGCATTGACATGGGACATCGACGGCGCAGCGCCCAGCAGATGGGCTTCGAGTGGATCGAACACGGTCATTCCTATCGAAAAAAGCGATCGGAAGATCACGCGCTCAGCAATCCCATTGGCGACTCGGCAACCGAGGCGTGCCGCCACACGATCCATCGTGCCTTGCACCTGGCTGGCATTGCGCGAGCCCAGATTTGATATGCGATTGCGGACAAGAACCCAGTCAATTCCGGGCGCGCCAGTCGCGCGGCGTTCGGCGCGGGCGCGCTGCACATTGCGTGCGTACGGGCTGGTCTCGATTGGTTCGCCGCTTACCGGGTCCACACGGACGAGGACGTCCAGGTCAATCATGCTGTCATTGACAGGCGTGACCAACGTGTCCGCAATGCCGTGAGCCAGGCGTGCCAGATTGCCGTCAAAGCCGGGCGTGTCGATGACCACGTAGTCGACCTCGTCCCGCAGCCCGGCCATGCATCTGGAGAAGATGTCGCGTTCCGCGCGCTCGTTCTCGCTGACCGAGTCACCCCAGGCAGTGGAGAGATGGACATGCTTGGGCATCGGGACCCTACGGTCGGCGCCGGCCATGGTGGCGCGGCGATTGCGGACATAGCGGGTGAGGGTCTGTTGACGACTGTCCACATCGACCGTGGCAACGCGATAGCCCTGATGCAGCAGGTAAACGGCCAGGTGCAGTGCCGTGGTCGACTTGCCTGAGCCGCCCTTCTCGTTGCCCACTGCAATGATATGCGCCCCGTTCTGCTTCATCCCGGTTCTCCAAAAGTCACGACTATCCCGGAGGCCAGCAAGCCCCGGTATGGTTAACAAGTCCCTAAGCGGATCTGAACCAGGGCGATGATTACCCGCCAAATCTTGCGTCTTCCTTGTGCGCTGCCAACCCACGGCAATCACGCAAGCAGCATTCGCCAGGACGATCCGTCAGGTCCCTGTGTCCAGAGGCGCGCGAATTTCCGCGATCTTTTCCCCGAACCACAGCAAAGCGGAGCCCACCCTCCCGTCAGGCAGCGCGACAATTATTCAATCATCCGGACGGCCAGTTTGGTCCTCGCCCACCACGTCACCAGAAGGCGTCACTGTGCTGAGAGTCACCGAGAGGACTACCGGGCCATCAGCACCATCTCGAATGGCTATCGCGACGTCCCCTATGTTGGATTCTCGCAACGCATCCCGCACCATATCCGCCAACGCGCGCCGGGCCTCCTGAATGGCTGCCGCCATGTCGGGCAACTCTATCCCCACTTCGTCGATGAAGGCTCCATCCTCGTCGCGGACGTCAAAGTAATAGCGCGGCATCTTTCAGCGCGGCTCCCTCACGAGGTGGAGATAGCGATCATCGAATCCGGCAAGCGTTGAAAGCGCTGCCCAGTCGACGATTTCCAAGATACCGCGATCCCAGGAGATCAAGTGGCGCTGGCGTAACTCCTGCAGGACCCGGTTGATGTGCACTGATGAAATGCCCACGGCGTCAGCCATTGACGCCTGCGTTATGGGGAAGGCGAAACGATTGCCATCAACCATCCCCACAACCTTGAGCCTCGCATAGACCTCGCAGATGAGGTGCGATGTGCGCTGTGCTGCGGACAGTCGCCCCATACCCACCAGCCACTCTCGGTGGATGGCGCCATCAAGCAGGGTCAGCAACCAGAGCAGACGCGTCAGGTGGGGATAGCGTTCGGTGAGTTCAACCAGTCTTTCATGAGGGAACGTGATCACCGCACCGGTGGTCAGGGCGCCTACAGAATGATCCATTTCCTTGAGAAGGAAACTATGCAGATCAACGAAGTCGCCCGCTATGTGGATAGCGGTGAGCTGGCGGTTCCCGTCTGCCAGCACCCGGTACCGGCAGGTAAAGCCACTGGCCACCAGCATGCTGCGTGAAGGACGCTGCCCCTCCAGGACCAAATCCTCACCGGGCGAAAAGTCAATCACCGCATCTGCTGCGGCGGCAATGGCCGCCCGCTCTGCCGCGCCGAGTGTGTCACGTTGCAAGACCCGCCCGAAAAAGGGCTCCAGCAACTGTCTGACAGTGTCCTTGCTCATGCGGGCTCACCTTTCCAACATCGAACCTCCTGACCGTTGCTTTGGTTGCTCCGCAGCTAGACTTAATCCAGGTTAATTTCGGCCCTCACGGGGTATGATAGACGTCGGCAATGGCTACGAATTTTCGCATTGTCGACTTGAGGGCAGGACAGTCCCGCTCAGAGATCCTGGTGGAGGAGGCCCTTTCCCCAGAGGATGCAGCGCTGCAGGCTACCGGGGAGGCGCTTGTACGGAGCGGACGTCCTGGGGACCTGCGTGTCAGAGTGTATTTCAAGAAGGGCGATCAGCCCACCACCATGGTCAGGCTCTATCGAAAGGTTGAGGACAGAGATGATGCAACAGCAGTCGATCGTCCTGGAGGCTGAGGTTCGGCACGGAGGCCAAACCCATAAGGCGGCCTACTTTGTGGAAGGCGACGTGATTCATGCCCGGGTGGGCGGTCGAGTTTTGGTCGCACCTCTGGCTGGAGGAGACGCTGACGAGAGGGTGAGGTCCCTGCTTCTCGGACACCTGATCTCGGAGAGCAGAATGGCTGGGCACGCAGCGCGCTGGCGAGACCAGCTAGGTAATTGACTATTCGTTAGTTGGCGGTCCCTAAGGGCACTGCAAGAGTTGCTGGAACAGTCCCGACCGGTCTGGATCGCGTGCTACCTTTTCACCGACAAGTCCGGTGGGCGACCCGATGATGCGGACGCGACCCGGTTCCACATTCTGTAGTGATCCACTCCACGCGTGAGCAATTGCCTATGACCCGGCGCAGCCGCCTCCCTTTCGGTTGGCCGCGCATTCGAGCTCAGGCGGGTATCGAAGCGACGATACGGCAGTGAACGCCGGCGGACGTGTAGCTCAAGGACGCATGTCCATTGTATGGAGTGAACAGCGCCCGTTCAATCATGCGCGTGCCAAAGCCCGCGTGATCTGGCGGTGATACTGGCGGTCCGCCCGTCTCCGTCCAGGTCAGCACAAGGCGGCGTTCGCCGTCCACCGTCCACATCAGCGACACTCTACCGCCTGGAATTGATAGGGCACCATACTTAACGGCATTGGTCGCAAGCTCGTGCAATGCAAGGGCAAGGGTGCTCGCAAATCCTGCGGGTAGGGGCATATCCGGGCCGGCCAGATCAAAGCGGGCTGAACTATCCCCGTCGTGATGGGGGGCCAGCACCCGATCTACGAGACCCACGATTGACGGGTTGTCCCAATCCTCCTCGCTTACAGAGCCGGCGGCCGCGGCCAGCGCAACAAGTCTGCCACTCAGCGCGGCCAAACCATCCTCCGGGTGAGCGTGCCCCCGGATCGACTGCGAAGCGATGCTTTGCAGCACGGCCAGGGAGTTCTTGATGCGATGCCGAAGTTCACGGGCGATCAGTTCGGAGCGCTCCTCCGCATACTTGCGCTCCGTAATATCATAGAGGACGCCGATAACCCGCTTACCATCACTCTGCGGTACTTCCTGAGCGCGCAGGCGAACCCACTTGGGAGTGCCGTCTGGCCAGATCAGTCGCAAATCTGCTTCCATACGTTTTTCACCGCGCGCCGAGATTTCAGCGGCAAGGGTGTGAATGCGCTCAAGTTCGCCTGGCGCGAAATGCGCCTTAAACTCCGCCACACTGGGTCTCGCGTCGGGCGGAAAGCCGCACAGCATGTTGAGTTTTGGGGAATGCGTGACGGTTCCGGCGACGACATCCACTTCCCACACAGCCATGTCTCCAGCGTCGAGGGCCAGTCTGAGACGCGCTTCGCTTTCCGCTACCTGGTCCTCGCCTAGCTTCTGTTCGGTGACATCCTGGATAGTGCCCGTATAGGCGACGCATCGAGCATCAGAACTGGAGCCATCAAAGGTCGCCTGCCCGTAAGCCAGAACCCATCGGACCTCTGCAGCGTCGGCACGCACCAGGCGATACCGGTAGGGTTCTGAAGCGCGGATGGCCGGATCCATTGCGCGCTGTGACATTGACCAGGTGCGAGGGAGGTCATCAGGATGCGTCACGCCGCGCGCCATGTCCAAGGTAACATCACCGTCCGGGTCAAACCCGCAGATGAGTTTGGCGCGGCGCGAATAGACCATTTCGCCGGTGACCAGATTCCAGTCCCACAGCCCTATGCGAGCCGCTTCCGTTGCAATGGCAAGCCGTCGCTGGACCGTGCTGAGATCCCAAGAGTGCTGCTCCATGTTACCTCGACAATCCGGCGACTACGACGCTGCCGCAGTATAGGCAAATCGTAGAACTGAACCACCCTAAACGAAGCCAGCCACCCGGTCGGGCCCGAGATGTGGTTCACTATACTCGCTAGAGTGTCTCTCGAAATGTTGGGGCTGATTGCTGCAACAAGTCACAAGAGCGAAATCGGTTTCGGACGCCTGCCAGCTGCCCGCCTGGGCGCGTCATCCATTGGTCAAGTTCCTCCTCAGATGGACGCCTAGAAGCACTCCGAAGCCAGGACATAGACCATTCTTCGGCCTTGTGTTGGCAGGCATCAGTTCATCCCGCCTATGAGAACGATCGCCACACCGACGGCCGCAATGGCTGCCAGGTAGATGGTCACACCGTTCGGAGCCACGCGCGGCGGCTGCCCAATCTGAGCTTGGGCTTCGATAGCGCGCTCGGTGCGGGTCGGTGGATCTCCGGCTGCTTCAGCGTCGGTACCCAAGGGAACCGCAGCAGGATCGGGAAACGCCACCTTCTCGCCCGTTGCGCCGCTGTCGATAGTATTTCTAATCTGATCGGTGGTCGGCACTTGGGTCATCGCCATCTCCTTCACGAGGAAATGGCTGTGGTGTACTAGTCGTTCCCGGACGCCTTAGGCCTTACCGACGAGCCTTACTTCCGCATTTATGGCCGAAGCAAACATAAGTGCCCACCGATGACCGACGACTCCACCTCACGCTCGGCGGCGAAATGACTGGTGAGAACTTGGTCCCTATATCGAAGCCGCCGCCGCAGGGAAATGTTCGGTCAGCAAGGAACGCGAGCTTGCTGAGAATGTTGGCACGGACGACAACGTTAACCAGAATGCCACCATGACCGACGACGACCTCACCCCCGACGAACTGAAGACCCTCGCGCGCTTCCAGTCTCCAACGCAACCCCTCGATATAGACCCGCAGGTCTTCGCAAAGCTGCTGTCGATGGCCCTGATCGAGCAGAAAGAAGGCGGTCCCGAATTAACGGAAGCCGGTCTTGAGCGCGTCAACAATCCGAACGTTAGTGCCCAACGCCTACGATGATCCGGCACAAGAGCGGGGTCTCAACGCCCACCAATCATCGAAGGAAACCACGGCCCCGTGGCCTTCGTGGGCCGGCCGCCCGCGCTGCTGGCGGGCTACCTGCCCTTGAAGTGTGACGGATTGCGGACAGATGGGCGTGGGATTTCATTCGATATCAGCAATGAGCTGTTTCATCTCGGCGATTTCCCGGACTTGTGCCTCAATGATTTCATTGGCCAGCTCCCTAACGCGGGGATCTTTTATATCAGCCCGAGTGCTGGTCAGAATGGCTATTGAGTGATGCGGGATCATGGCTCGCATGTAGTCCAGGTCGGTGACCGTCTCCTGGCTCCGCACAAGCCATAGCGAAGCACTAAAAATTACAAGGGCGCCTATCAAAATGGCGATATTGGCGGCCACGTTCTTGTACATGGTCCACATGAACAAAAGCATGATGAATGCCATCGTCGCGCCCATGAGCAGGGCCATCCAAAATCGCGTTTGGCTAAAAAGAACGTGTTCAATTGTGTAGGTGTTCAGATACATCAGCCCGAACATCACAATTGTCGATGTGACGATCATTGCTGCAAAGCGCGTGTATTGCATTGGAGCTCTCCGCTGTTTGCCAAGGAATGGTGGGGAATAGGTGCAACGCCATAGTTGCGCAGCAGTTGCCGGTTGCCGGTGCCTGATCGCCTTTGGGTTTTCCCAGCGCCATACGTCTCAAAAGCCGACGATTATCTTGGTTGGCGAGTATAAAATCACGCGGAGTTACCGCCCACGTCTGAGGCAGTCATGCGTCGCACTGTTTGGTGACGCATCCTTATCCACCATCATCGGTTGACCTAAAGAGGCATCGCTTCCGCGATGCAAAAACAGGAGAACCAAGATGGCAGGTCAGAAAAGCGGTACAGGCGCATCCACCGAGCTCAACGATGAAAAGGTTCGGAAAGAAGACATTCTCAGCAACCGGGACAAGGCGGCGAGACGCCCTGGGCAGAGCCTGGACGGAACGGGTGTCCAGGTGGACGAATACAAGGATATCCCGACTAACCAACGGCCCAAGGGTGACGCCGAGCCCGAGACCGAGGACAAGCCCGACAAGAGTGAAGCGAAGGTCGATCGGCCGGGCTTTGACCTTGGGGGAGCAAGCGGTGACACCGAAGCAGGAAAAGGCTTGGGCCTCGATACCGATGCCAAGGAAGGCCGGAAGGACTGGGGCCTTCCTCGGTAGGGGACAGTTATGTGATTGCAGAAAAGGGAGCCTTCATGGACTGGTTGGCTATGTTCTTTCAGGACTGGTCAGGTATCGTGAGAACCTTGCTGGTTGGAGCACTCGCGTACATCACGCTTGTTCTATTTCTTAGAATTTCCGGAAAACGGACCTTATCCAAGCTCAACGCGTTCGACCTCGTGGTCACTGTTGCTTTGGGTTCGACGCTTTCGGCAATTATCCTGCAAGAATCCGTCGCCCTGGCAGAAGGGGCGGCGGCACTCGCCCTTCTCATATTCCTCCAGTTTGCGGTCACCTACTGGTCGGTCCGCTCCAAGACCTTTGCCAAGGTCTTGCGCTCTGAGCCGACATTGCTCGCCCATGCTGGTGCCTTCTGCAGTTCCGCGATGCAGCGGGAACGCATTACCGAAGAGGAAGCGTTGGCGGCCGTGCGGTCGTCCGGAGGTCGCGATGTGACTGAGATTGAAAACCTGGTTCTCGAAAGCGATGGCTCGATCAGCGCATCACTGCGTGCCAAGCCTGAAAGCGACTCTGCATAAGCTCTACCGCCTGGAACCGCATACGGTCAGTTAGGGAAAGAACAGGGGGATTCTCACTGGCGTATAGTCCTCAGCCAGCTTCCAGCCCAGTGCTCTCAACCTGCTCACAGGGCCCTGCGTTGCGAGGGTTTCACCCAACACAATCTCCGCCGCCTGTATTGGACTGCGCGCTGCCACGTGAATACAGATTGCCTTGTCCGGAACGCCGTTCGCGTCCACCGGCTGCACAGAGAAATTGTCGAGAGACTTCATGATGGGCAGTGTTCGCCGGAGAGGTTAATGCCGTGCTAACGCAGAGTTCCCGCGGCCGTTTCACGATAGTCCAACTCGGATGATGACAACTTCGTGTCAAAAGGTTGACGAAATTGGGCTAGGAACGTTAGGCTTTTTGAATGGAGGGCGCCGCACCTCAAGCCCCTTTTCACCGTATGGCGGCGTCCTCCGTAACGTTGAACGACGACTGAATCGTGGCGTGGGGACGGTCACCAAAATTTCGTTGGATGCGCCCAGCGTGGCAGTCAGTGCCATGCAATGTGTCGGGCTGATTTTTCACACTGATACATTGGCTTATAGCGGCCTGCCCCATCTGGCAGCTGCTGATGCTCGGGTCGGAACGGTACACAAGTCCTTCCAAGCTGTTCGCATCAAAGCAGCCCAAGCCATCGGTACCCATAGCCGTCCAGATGAAGCGCTATGGTGCCATCGCCTCGAACGTCTATCTCGCCCTCGCCAAGACGATCGACGAAAGAGGTTTTGTCGGGCCGGGATCCCATTTGAAAGGTGATCTGTTTTTCGCTGGAGTTGAGATTGTGGATGACCAGCGATCTGCGCTCGCCCCATTCATAGCTCATGGCGAGCACAGCTGGGTCGGCGATCGGCAGGAGGCTCCACTGGCCAAACGCGATTTCAGGCATTTCGCGCCTGTGGCGGATGAGTTGCTCCATCCAGATCAGCAACGAGTCTCCATCGCGCTCCTGATCCCTGACGTTAATAGCTGACGGCCCCCACTTCTTAGACCGTATGAGTGGACGGCAGAGCGCGTCTGAGGCCGCCTCTGAGAACCCGCCATTTTTCCGGTCAGACCACTGCATAGGCGAGCGGACGCTCATACGACCTTCGATTGCGAGGTTTTCAGCCATGCCTATCTCCTCTCCATAGAAGAGGACTGGCGCACCAGGGAGCGCGAACATCAGGCTATAGGCCATCCTCAATCGTGCCTGGTCACCGTCCAGCATGGTGGGCAGGCGCCGGCGGAGCCCGCGTCCAAATAGCTGCATGTTGGGCTTGGGTCCAAAGGCCGTGAATACCTCCTGCCGTTCAGCCTCAGTGAGCTTGTCGAGCGACCATTCGTCATGATTGCGAATGAAGTTCGCCCAAGCGCCATCCATGGGCAGTCCAGGCATGGCCCGCAGGTTATGGACGAGGGCGCCTGCGTCCTCCCGCACAAGTGCAAGGGCAAGGGCCTGATTGAGATTGAAATTTAGACACATGTGGAGTTCGTCGCCTCCACTGTCACCATAGAATTCCCGCACGGCTTCATACTCGAGATTGACCTCGCCCATGAGCAGCGCGTCCCCCCGCCTGCGGCCCAGAAAGCTTCGCAAGTTGCGCAGCCAATCATGAGGATCAAGCTCCATCGCCTGAGCTATACCCTCTGTTTCAAGCAGAAAGGGGACGGCATCGACGCGGAAGCCAGACAGACCAAGCTCCAGCCAAAAGCCGATGATCTTTAGGATTTCGTCCCGCACATCCGGGTTGGCGATGTTGAGGTCAGGCTGATGCTTGTAGAAGCGGTGCAGGTAGTACTCCCCGGTCTCTTTATCCAGCTCCCAATTGCTGGTTTCCTTGTCCGGGAAGACTAGGCTTTGCGAGGCTTCCTCCGGTATCGCTTCACGCCAGACGTACCAGTCCCGGAAGGGCGATGACTTGTCGGAGCGAGAAGCCTGAAACCATGGGTGCTCGGCGGATGTATGGTTTACAACGAGGTCCGCGATCACCCGAATGCCGCGATCGCGTGCGGTTCTGAGGAATTCGACGAAATCTCCCAGTGAGCCGTAGCGCGGATCGACTGCATAATAGTCGAGGATGTCATATCCATCGTCTCGATTGGCCGTTGGATAGAATGGCATCAGCCAGAGGCATGTGACGCCAAGTCCGGCAAGATAGTCGATGCGGTCTGTCAGCCCGCGGAAATCACCAGTACCGTCGCCGTTCCCATCGCGAAAAGTCTCCACATCAAGGCAGTAGAAGACAGCATTCTTCCACCACAGATCACCGGTCTGCGAAATGTCCATGGTCAGTGTCCCTTGAGATGCGGCAGCACCCGTTCGCCGAAAGTGTCGATAAAGGCCTGCTGCTGCTGTCCGACATGATGTAGGTAGAGGCCGTCAATATCCAGGCTCGCCAATTCGCCCAGCACGTCCACAAACCGGGACGGCTCATGAGAAATTAGCACGGAGGCATGCATGTCCTCCTTGCGGACGAAGCGGGACACCTCATCAAAGTGCTCAGGCAGCTCAAGATCCCAGCAGACTGGTGGCGAGAAAACGTTCGACCTCCATTGATCGAAAGCGATCTCGACGGCCTCCTCGGCACTGGCAGCATATGAAAGGTGCACTTGCAGATAGATTGGTTTCCCCTCACCACCACCCGTGCGGAACTCGTCTATGATCTGCTTTAGGGTGTCGTGAGGCTGGTTGATGGTGATGAGGCCGTCGGCCCAGCCGCCAGCCCAATTGGCGGTCTGGGGACTGACGGCAGCGCCAATCAAGCTCGGTGGCGCCTCAGGCCGCGTCCACAGCTTGGCGCGATCAACCCTGACAAGGCCGTGATGGGTAACCGTTTCACCCGCAAAGAGCTGACGCATAACCTTGATGCATTCGCCAAGGCGGGCATTTCGCACCGCCTTTTCGGGCCAGCGATCACCCGTGATGTGCTCGTTAGCAGCCTCTCCGGACCCCAGCGCCATCCAGAAGCGACCGGGGAACATCTGCGCCAGAGTGGCGCCCGCCTGCGCAATGATTGCTGGGTGATATCGCTGCCCCGGCGCATTCACCACGCCAAAAGGCAGCGAGGTCGCGTGCAGTGCCGCCCCCAGCCAAGACCATGCAAAGCCCGACTGCCCCTGCCGTTCACTCCACGGCGCAAAGTGATCGGAGCACATCGCAGCGTCAAACCCCGCCTTTTCCGCGCAGACGACAGCCTTGAGAAGGGTGGCAGGATCTACCTGCTCGTGGGAAGCGTGATATCCGATGATCGACATTGCGTAATGAGGCCTCCGACTGATCACTGCAGAACGGCCCAGCCTCCCCTGTGTTCCGACCAGCACGGGCCGTTTGCCAAGTACCGGCGGCTATCGTGCTTGCCGGGGGATCAAATGGGGTCGGTCGCCCCTCTGGACCAGAACAATATCGTTTCTCCTGGGGCCACCTTGGCCAAAGGAGAAGCGTTATGGGTATCGCACAGTATGATCCTGCTGCGGCAGGAAGGCCTGCCTGGAACGCCGGCAGACAGGTCGGCGCCAAGCGCGCCTAAAGGTCCGCCAGATAGGGTCGATCCGCTTCTTTCTGGACCGCGAGGGCCGAATGGACCGACCGCTCTTCAACCTTGCGATCGACAGCAAGCGGATCCATGCCGGCAAAGCGATCTTCCTTGGCCTGCTGCATTGCCGCCTGGCGGTTCGGATTGTGGCCCGTCTGCGGCCCCATCCGGACGGTCATGTACTCCTCCATGGTCACAAACCCGTCGTCGTCGGCGTCCATGACGGTGAAGACTTCATCCGCCGCCGAGGCGGCTTCCTCGGCGCTGATCACCCCGTCCTCATTGACATCGAGCATTGTGTAGCGGCCGCGGCCGGGCTGACCCATCATGCCCTGACCGTAGCCGGGTCCCGTCATCATGCCTGGACCGAAGCCATAGCCGGGCGTCGTGCCGTAACCTGGGCCGAAGCCATAGCCGACCTGCGCGAGAGCCGGGGAGCCGGCAAGCGCCGACGCCATCGAGGCGGCGGTTCCGATTGCGAAGATGCGCCTCATGTCTATCTTCCTTATGTTGATAGACTCTTCTTGCACGCGGTGCGGACGAGGTGTGTGTTGATGCAGGTCAAGACCGCGGTGGCCGAAGTTTCCCCTTCTCTGTCAGCAAGAACTGTCAGCCAGCAAACCAGCCCGTTATCGACATTGATTGACTTCAGCGAGCCGTCAGCTTTCAGGAAATCGAAAAGGCGGTCTGAATGGCAAAAAAGGGTCGGAAGTGGCCTTCGAGGCCGGTCGAGAGGCGGACACTATGACCGGACTTCCAGTGCCCATAAAAGTCCGTGGGCGCCAAATTCCATCTGCACCTCTCCCCCGACCGCACGCTCAACCATGTCCACGATGAGGGCGTGACCAAAGCCCTTCTTTTCAGGTGTGGGCACCTCCCTGGAGATGTGCTCTCGCCACTCCATCCGCCAATGTGCTGGTGAGAGACGGTCCCAGCTGACCGTCAACCGACCTGCCGGGTCGCAAAGTGCACCATATTTGAGGCTGTTGGTGGCCAGCTCATGCAATGCCATTCCGATGGTTTGAGCATGTTGCGGGCACACTTGGATGAGCGGTCCCTCAAAGGTAACGCGGCTATCCTGCGCAACGCCGATTGTATCGAACTGACCGCCGACGAGAGCGCCCAATGACACGGCAGACCAATCCTTGGAGACAAGCAGGTCATTGCTCGCGGCTAGGCCTGCAAGTCTAGAGGAGAATGTGTCTAGAAAGGACTCCGTGTCGGTGGAGCGGGCCGTATTGCGTGCGATGGCTTGCACGACAGTGAGAAGGTTTTTCGTGCGGTGGTTCAGCTCGCCCATGAGGTAGCGTGCCTGCTCTTCCGCATCTCGTTGCTCGGTGACGTCGGTATTGACCCCGGTCATACCCAGGAAGCGCCCATCCTGATCAAATCGCGGGTTGGCTTCGGTTCGCATAATCCGGAACGTACCGTCAGCTCTCTTGTAGCGTGCCTCGACGGAAAAGGGCGTGTGTTGCGCCATGGCCTGGCCGAACGGTGCGGCCAGCAGTTCTACGTCATCCGGATGGAGGGTTGAGGACCAGTCGAAGTCGTCCAGGTGGTGCGGATCAACGCCCCAAAATCGGCGCAGCGCCCTGCTTAGAAACAGGCAACGTCCTTCGGCGTCGCCCATCCAGAGCATGGCGGGCGTAGTCTCCGCAATTGCAACCGCGAGCTGGTCGTCTGTCATTCAAGCATCCGCCGCTGGGGGTGAGAAACGATGGCATCAAGGTCCTGGAGCATAGGACGGGCGCCAGGAAGTCTATTGAGTATAACTCTATCCTCGCATCCTCAGCCACCTTTCTAGCTCGGCTTTAGTCCGCTGCATGGTGGCCCCTTCCTCCGCGGAGGCCATGCCAGCATGATGTTTAAGCCAACTACCAAACAGCATCGTTGACACCATTGCAGGCTGGTCGAAGGCTCCAAGCCACCACCGAGCTCGTCTCGACGATTGCCCCAGCGGATAATCGCGGATGCATGATTGGGTGGCATGAAGATCTTCCAGTGAGCGTCGTCCCAGGACGTAGGGGGAGTCTGGTCGACCGGCTAGAACGCCAACTCACAGTGACCAACAAGACAGCGCCATCGCCGTGCAGCTTGACCGGGCGCATGATGAGTCATCGCCAACGGCTGATCAACAGTTCGGGCCGATGTCACCTGGCGCGGCAAGCGCCCTATGCGGCCACCTTTTGGGACGGTGTTAACTCCGGCCGCTTTCGACGTTCCGAAAAGACACGGCTATCGACCGAAATAGGGTCGGTAGGCGTCACGCGCCCATCGTCCGGAGCCGCAAGTGCTACCTCGAACTCGTCAGTGATGCAGGGGACAGGTTGGGCTTCTGCAGCACCTGGGTTGTCGTGAGGCGCTCTGCGACCCAGCCCTCAAGAGTAGGACTGAAAGCCACCAAGAGCCATCCCTCCTGGCGATCAAGAACTCGCAGGGCGGGCCCGCGGGGGAGCATCATGATCAGTTCACCCGAGGTGCTGTGACGAACGTTGAGCGAGGCGACATTGACAAAGCGAGGTATGTCAAGCGGCGCGGACGCAGAATGGGATTGCACTGTTATGCCGGAGGTTGCCGATTGCGCGTAGCGACATTGGCGCCGCGACCCGAGTTGCCCGGGCCCCGAACTGAAAAATACCAAACGCAATGATCCCGAACGCCACCCAGCCAACCACACTGGAGTTCTGCATCCGTTTCGCCATTTGTCCTCACTCGTTGCCCATCCATTTAGGGGCAAGCGTCTTAACATGTGGCGTACGCGGCCACCGTACACGCTGCCGAACGTTGCCGAAATCTGGTATCGAATTTGCCCCAGCGGGTCCGTCGACATCCAAGAAATAACCACGGAAGGCTTTGGCGCGTATTGCGCGAAAGAGATAGAGCTTCGCCGCTTCCAACCCGATCAGATTGTATTTCTCCCGATTTCATGTCGGCCGCAGGGCGGGCATGCAGCGCGCAAACGAATGGCCCCTTTGTTCTCCCAGACAAGGCGCTCGTCGCGATAGTCTTGGCGTGAGTGAGGTCTACTGCCCCGAGAGATATCTGCGGTTCACCCAGCCCTCGTAACCCCCGAGGCGCACCTTTTGCCAGCCAGCTGTGGCATAGGGCAGGAACGAGATATCACACTGCCGTCTGGACAGTTTGGTGAGGATGCGCGAATTCGCCGAAGGGAATGCCCTAAGGTTCAGCATGTCGCCGGGGCGAACCCCAGCCACGCAGTACATCGCCGGTGAAACCATCGAAATGTAGTGGCTATTGACCCAGCCAGCATAGTGGCCCTCTTCGATCGGACACCATGAACCCTGGCAAGCGCCGGTGACCATTACGCCGCATTGGCCGTAGCGCAGGGTGGTCACTATCTTGCTCCTCGCGCGGCCCCTTTCACGCACATTTAGAACGTCTGACGATCTCACATTAATGACGCAATGCTCCTCGCCTTGGACAACCTGGGCAGACGCAGCGCCAACCCCGCCTATCACCGATAACAGCGCCACACAAACAAATGCCAGTACCCGCAATTTGAGCATTCGAGACCTCCTCTTTCACGCCTACTACCGCAGCGAGGCTGAACTGCGCCTGAACGTCGAGATGGCTCCGAGGTAGGACGCGCGGTGCTAACAGTGACCCCCTCAGCGAACACCCTGGGACCTTAGCTTTACCTGTTATCCAGCATGAGGTGGTAGCCTGAGCGGTCCTTCGGGGGGAAACAGACGGTCTGCTTCGGCTGAGGCGAGCAAGCGGACGTAGAATTTGACTAGTTCACGCCGGGCGAGTCCTCGATCCGTGGGTCAGAAGAAAGTTCGTTACGGCCTGTCGGTCTGCCCGTGACGCGGCGCGACTGCACCCTGGACTCGATAGCACCATTCCAGCAGGATCGCCGCATGACCTAGGCCAGAAATCCTGCGACCGCGGTCAGGACAGGAATGGCGACCATAACATTGAAGGGGAAGGTTACGGCAAGGGACATGGTGAGCGGCATGCCGGGATCGACCTCGGGCAGCGCCATCCTGATGGCGGCCGGAGCCGCTATGTAGCTGGCACTGCCGGCAAGAATGGCAAGCGCAGCCGCAGAACCAGGATCAAGCCCGATTGCCATGCCGATCAGCACTCCGACCATGCCATTGGTGACGGCAAGCGCGATTGCGAGGGCGACAAGCCTTGGTGAGACGCTGCCAGTGCCAGCCAGGTGGCGCCCCGCCAACAGCCCCATGTCGAGCAGGAAAAGGCAGAGAATGCCACCAAAGGCTCCCTCGAAGACCGGGCGTACCGGTTCGAAACCTGCGGAACCTCCCACGAGACCAATGATGAACCCACCGGCCAGCAGCAGGATCGAACCATCGCGCAGCGTGTGAGAGACATGTTGACGCAATCCGGGCGCCTTACTGGATGCGCGCCGGGCCAGCCACAGGCCGACCAGGATCGCCGGCGCTTCCATGAGGGCCAGCACGGCAACCATGAACCCGGCTACCTCCAGACCTGCCGCCTCCAGCGCCGCAACACCCGTTACGAACGTGACCACCGACACCGACCCGTAATGGGCTGCGACGGCCCCGGCATGCATCCTGTCGAGCCCACCCAGCCGCCGGACGGACCAATATGCGGGAAAGGGAAGCACTAGGCTGAGCCCGAGACCCGCAAGGCCGGCCAGCAGGAGCTCCGGCGTAAAACCGTTCTCTGATACCTGCACCCCGCCTTTGAGGCCGATGGCCGCCATGAGGTAAATTGCGAGCGCCTTGCTGACCGCTTCGGGGATTTGCAGATTGCTGCGGATCAGCGCCGCGAGCAGACCGAGAGCGAAGAACAGGACGGCGGGGGACAGCAAGCTCTGCATGGAAAACCTAGGGTGGGATTTCGGTTGAGGCCGCTCTACCGCAAAGCTTTCGTTCGATAAAATTCATTGATTGAATGGAAACATTCCCTAAATTCGAATGATGTCGTCCCTCAACTTCCATCATCTGCGCTATTTCCTGGCGGTGGCCCGCGAAGGCAACCTGACCCGAGCGGCGCGCAATCTGTCTGTGTCGCAGTCTGCGCTCTCCACGCAGATCCAGATGCTGGAGGCCCGGCTGGGTCATGCACTTTTCGAACGTGTCGGGCGCCGCCTGGTGCTGACGGAGGCGGGGCGGATCGCACTCGATCATGCGCAGGCCATCTTCGACCTCGGTGAGGACCTGCTGACGACGCTGCGGGTGGGGTCCGGCCGCCGCCAGGTGCTGCGAGTGGGTGCCCTTGCCACGCTATCGCGCAATTTCCAGATCGATTTCCTGCGCCCCTGTCTCGGCCGTACGGATCTCGAGGTCGTATTGACATCGGGGAGCCTGGTTGAGCTGACGGGGATGCTGCGCCGGCTGGACCTCGATGTCGTGCTAAGCAATGCAGCACCCGGCACGGGGTATGCGGATGGTCTAGTGGCCCATCGGCTGGCGCGCCAGCCCATCAGCCTCTTTGGTTCGCCCGCGCTTGGTTGCTTTGCAACAACCCCTGCTGAGGCCCTCATGGCACATGGCGTGATCCTGCCGACCGGCGCCAGCAATATCCGCACCGAGTTCGATGCGCTCTGTGCCCGCCTCGATATCGTGCCTTCGGTCGTGGCGGAAGTGGACGACATGGCCATGCTGCGTCTGATGGCCCGCGAGGCCATCGGTCTTGCCCCGCTGCCAGCCATTGTCGTGCGCGACGAACTCGATGCCGGCAGCCTGCGCGAAGTCGTCCGGCTGCCGGGCATCGAAGAGACCTTCTATGCTCTCACATTCCAGCGACAATTCCAGAGCCCGGTTTCCGAGGAACTGATTGCCGCGGCGTCGCACTGGCTTGCCTGACAAAAAATCGGCGTTGCCCTCTTGCCGCTCTATTTTCCCATACCAATCTTGAATGGCGTGACCGGGCCCCTCTGGCGTCGGCGGCAATGGCCGCCCGCGATGTCGGATCACCTCGGCAGGGCCCGCGGGCATCTGCGTCTGGTGCCCGATCGTCGTCCAAGGTCTCCATGCGCACTCCCTCAGCCCCCTCGAGCGGCACTATGAGAGGAGTTATGCATGAGCAAAGACAGATACATTCAGAACGACGATATTTTCCTGCGCGGCGCCCGCCTAAGGGCCCGTCAGGATGCCGCTGCGCACGAGATGCATCAGGATGCTGTTCGTGCGACAGCCGAACAGTTCTTTCAGGCCCTCGTCGCTGCAGTCGCCGTGATTGCCCACGCGGATGGCCGGCTTGAACTGGCTGAGAGGCGAACGCTGGTCGAAGCTTTCATCGCCAGCACGGCGAAGAAAGGTTTCTCGGTCACCGAGCTCGCCCAGGAACTGTCAGAGTATGGCCGCGCCTATGATTACGATCCTCATACCGCCGACCAGCGGGCCCTTTCGTCCCTCTCGGCCAGCAAACTCAGCAGCGAAGAGCGCCAGTCGATCCGGCAGATCTGCCACCAGGTGATCACGGCCGATGGCCTGGTGCATCCAGTCGAACTGGGTGCACTCCACCGCGTCGAACGGGCCCTCGGCCTCGCGGGAGGCGCATTGTGAGCCTCAACGGGCTTGAACCTCTCGGCGGCGAGGCGCGCAGATGGATATTCTGACCGGCCTCTTTCTGGGCCAGCCGCTCTGGATGTGGCTGGCTTTCCTCGGCCTTGTGATTGCCCTTTTGGCCTTTGACCTGGGCGTGCTGCATCGCGATGGGCACGAAATCGACGTGCGCGAGAGCCTTTTGCTCTCAGGCTTCTATTTCGCGCTCGGCCTGGCTTTTGGTGGCTTCGTCTGGTGGCAGTTGGGCGCCCGGTCGGGCGTCGAATACCTCACTGGCTTCGTGGTCGAGAAAAGCCTCGCCATGGACAATGTCTTCGTCATCGCGATGATCTTTGGGTATTTCGCTATCCCGCGCCAGCTCCAGCATCGCGTGCTGTTCTGGGGTATTCTTGGCGTTATCGTCCTGCGGGCGATCATGATCGGCTTTGGCGCCACGCTGGTGTCCGAATTCGGCTGGGTGCTCTATATCTTTGCAGCCTTCCTCATTTTGACCGGCATCCGCATGCTGATGACAGGTCACGAGGAAACCGACCTCAGCCGAAATCCGATCTTATTGTTTATGAAGGGGCGCTTCCGCGTCACGGAAAGCCTGCACGGGGATCGCTTCTTCGTTCGCCAACTCAACCCAAAGAGCGGGCGGATGGTGCGCTACATGACGCCGCTATTTCAGGCGCTCGTCATGATCGAGATCGCCGATGTGATATTTGCCGTGGACTCGGTGCCGGCCATCTTCGCCATCACCACCGATCCATACATCGTCTACACGTCCAACATCTTCGCCATCCTCGGCCTCCGCGCGCTCTATTTTGCGCTTGCCGCCATCATCCACCGCTTTGCATATCTCAAGCAGGCGCTCGCGATCCTCCTGGTCTTCATTGGCTCGAAGATCTTCGTAGCGGACATGCTGGGTTGGGAGAAATTCCCCGCCGAGTGGTCGCTGGGTGTCACTGCGGTGATCCTGGCCAGCGGTGTTTTCTATTCGCTTTGGAAGACGGCACGGCCTCGGTAACAAACCATGGGGACGCGTTCACTCGCGTCCCCATAGCGCCCCATTTCAGATGAGGTGTATGGCTCCCGCTCCCGGCATCTGAGTGCCAAAGTGGGTTTGCTATCAGGCAACTCGAGCAAAGGAGCCATCCGCCATGCAGATTACCACCGTGGGCCTAGACCCGTCAGCTTTCAGGATATCGAAAAGGCGGCCTGAATGGCTAAAATGGGGTCGACTGCTGCCTGGCAGAGACGCGCCCCGTTCCGGTATTCCAAGTCGCCGCGACCGTCGGCTACCAGCGGACGTCAGATTTGTGGTCTGGTGCTCGGCGAAGATCGGGGCAAGGTCAACGTGAGCCTCTCCGCATGGAGAACCAAGCATCGCGAATTACGGCTTGGGGCCATTTGGATCGGCCGACGGGCAATTGGACCTGGGGATGAGTGACACGCAATTGCGAGGCGGCTGACCAAGTGAAACAGCAATGGGCCTCTGAACTGCCGCCACTTCGCGTTCCCCTTTGATTGTCCCTTTGAATATTGCGGACTCAAATCATTTCTGGCCCGGCCCGTAGCCATTGCCACGGGCACCGGTGCGGCATCAGATGACTTGCCCTTTCGGAAGCGGGCTTGGCGCATTCTCCTCCTCTGCCGCAGATGCAATTCCCAAGGAAAATGCTTCAAGAAGGGCATCGGAAATTGCGACCGCCAAAAGCGTACTCTCTGCCTCTATCTCGAATATCTGGAGCTGATGTGCGCAGGTGACCAGCGCTGAGCCTTCGCATTCAACGATGTCTTGTGCCTTTGCGAGCGCCCAAGCTGTAAGGTTTTGCATAAAAGACCTCCGCCGTTAGATCACCCTCCTTTAGATTGCCTAATCTTCGTTATTATAACCTGCCCACGACCCATAGGATTTTACGCGCTAAGCATGTACCGTGCTTCTCCCACGGCTACTCGACATCTGAAGAACATTTCCGGAAAGACACCGGAGGGCGCGGACTTGCAATTCGCTTCCCATGTCGAAAAACCTTGCTGGAACCTTCAGCTCGGCCACCAGCCAAATCCCCACGCCGAGAGCTAGGCCGCTCTCGCCCCCTGCCCTGCCGGGCGGCATGTTTCCCCCATTCCTGCCGTTCTGAGGTCTGCCTTGGATCTTGTACTGTCGGTCCGCATGCCGGCGCAACGCTCCCCCTTTGAACGTTTTCATTTCTGCGGGGCAGAGGCAACTATGCCATCCACCAAGGCATGAAATGCGCTGTCGTCAGCAAGCGAGGGCGCGTATCGCCTTGCATCGTACAGCCCCATGAGGGCTAGATAGATGCCGGTGCCCAGCCGCTGTGCAGGGGTGCGGTCATAACCCATGAGCTGAAGAATTTGAGCTAGGTAGGCAACTCGTCGATCGTCCACACGGGCGATCCGTTCGGCCACAACCGGCTCCTCCGCAGCCCACGCGCGCAGGGCTGCCTCGGCACGCGCAACGTCCACGCCCCGCTCTGAGGGGACCAACGCAGCGTCAGCCACTGCTCGCAAGCGTTCGGCCGGGTGCTCAACGGTGTCGACGGAACTGATCACCAAGCTGGTACCTTCAGTTTCCCAGAAATCTAGCAAAGCAGTCAGAAGCGCCGGGCGGTCGGCGAAATGCCAGTAAAAGGAGCCTTTGGAAGTGTTGAGCCGCCGCGCCAGCTTCTCGATCCGCACAGCGCCGATGCCGCCTTCTGCAAGTGCTGCGAGCGCCGCAACGATCCAGTCCTGCGGCCGGAACCGTCTGTTTGTCATCTCGCCACCACCCCCGAAACCGCGTCAGACCGCCACATCCATACGGTAGCGTATGGACAACTGCAAGCGCAGGTGCCAGAACATACGGAGCCGTATGGCCAAATTGCTGGGAGGCAAACATGCGCACTGAAAGAGCGGAACTGCCTTTTTCGTGGTACTTTCTTGCTGCAGCTGCAGTGTCACTGATCACCAGTGCCATCCACGTCTTGGCCGGCACCCCCGAGATAATGGCGCCGCTTCTCGCCAGCACTCTGCCGCCTGTTGTGAAAGGTGTTTTTTATGTCATGTGGCACCAAATCACTGCCTTGCTTCTGCTCGGCAGTGGCGCTTCACTTGTGGCTGCAGCACGACCAGCCTGGCGACTGCCGGTCGCCGTGTTGATTGGTGGCCAATTCGCGCTCATCTCGGTGCTGTTCCTCACCCTGGGGGCGATGTGGTTCTCTAGTCCATGGCCAATGCCGCAGTGGGTGCTCTTTGGAGCCATGACTGTGCTGCTGCTGATCGGTTACCGACGCGGCGCTGCTTGAGGCAGTAGGTCTTGGGGCCACGGCGAAGGCCGTGACCCACACGCACGTGCAGTCTACTCGCCGGCTTTCTTGTCCTGGCCGGGCGGAGAGTCTTTACCCTGGCCTTGGCCATTTTCGGAGCCACCGTCACCCGGGCCTTGGCCACTTTCGGAGCCACCGTCGTCCGCCTTCTTGACCTGGCCGGGCGCGAAGTCCTTGGCGTCGCCGTCCTGCTGACCTGGCGCTGCTTCGTTGGCCGGCCCTTCCTGCTGGCCTGGCGCAAACTCACGTGCGCTGCCGTTACTAGTATCGTCCAACTCGTTGATAGCGGTAACCAGATCGTCGGTAGACACGGATGCCACGCAGGTATCCGCAATGGTGTCCGCTTCGACCCCGCACACCTCTGCGGCCAACTCAGCCGGCAAGTCGATGGAGGAAGGCAGGTCATCAACATCGATGCCAAGTTCGGCAGCTAGTTCTGCGGATATGCTAGAGAGGTCGACGGTCACGGTTTCCGCTTGGGCAAATACGGCAGTCGAAATGGTCAAAGCAGCGGCCAAGGCGACAAGAGGGAGCTTACGCATGGTTTTTCTCCGTTTCAGAGCGGGTTCGTAGGGATGAACCTGTCCGGAGCGTCACGCTACCAAACTCCCCATGAAACGTGCCTTATGCCGGATGTCAGCGACGCGTAAGGACAGATCCGACATCTTTAGACGGCTCCTCTGATCCCGGTCGGCCGACCAGCCGCCAAGGAGGGTCCGCTCCCCGGCCTTCATTGGACGAGAGCCTCAACCTGTCTTGCAGCCTTGCACACGATCCCCCAGGGGGGATAGTGATGCCGCATGACCGATGTAGAATTGCACCCCCACCGCCACGCCACCCATCCGCAGATCGTCAAGCGCCTCAAGCGGGCTGATGGACACCTCAAATCGGTGATCGACATGATCGAAGGCGGGCGGCCCTGCCTCGACATTGCCCAGCAGTTGCACGCCGTGGAAATGGCCATCGCCCAAGCCAAGAAGACCCTGATCCACGACCATCTCGACCATTGTCTCGCCGACGCCGTGGGACCACTCACCGATGCGAACCGGGCGCGGATCGACGAGTTCCGCGACATTGCCAAATACCTCTAGGAGGCCCTGATGCTGGCCGTTCTCCGCAATCGCACCTATCGTCACCTCTTTTTGGCGCAGGTGATCGCCCTCATCGGGACGGGGCTCGCCACAGTGGCGCTTGGGCTGCTCGCCTTCAACCTGGCCGGCGACAATGCGGGTGCGGTGCTGGGCACAGCCCTCGCCATTAAGATGATTGCCTATGTCGGGGTGGCGCCCATTGCCTCGGCCTTTGCCGAGAGACTGCCGCGACGCGCCATGCTGGTTGCGCTCGACCTGGTGCGGGCCGGCGTGGCGGCGATGCTGCCCTTCGTGACCGAAATCTGGCAGGTCTATATCCTGATCTTCCTGCTGCAATCGGCCTCCGCGGCGTTTACGCCGACCTTCCAGGCGACCATTCCCGACGTCCTGCCGGATGAGCGGGACTATACCCGCGCCCTCTCGTTGTCCCGGCTGGCCTATGACCTCGAAACCGTGGTGAGCCCGCTACTGGCCGCCGCGCTCCTGACGGTCATTTCGTTCAACAGCCTGTTCGCCGGAACTGTCATCGGCTTTGCCGCATCGGCCCTGCTGGTGGTTTCGGTCGTGCTGCCCAGCCCCAAGCCGGCCGCCGCGCGTGGTACTTATGATCGTACCACCCGCGGCCTTCGTATCTATCTCAAGACACCGCGTCTTCGCGGCCTGCTGGCGCTGACCTTTGCCGTATCGGCAGCGGGAGCCATGGTCATCGTCAACACCGTGGTCCTGGTCCAAGCAGGATTTGGCTTGGACCAGCAGTGGACAGCCATCGCCCTTGCCGCCTTCGGCGCCGGATCGATGGGGGCGGCATTCGCTCTGCCGGCGCTCCTCGACCGGTTTCCCGACCGGGCGGTTATGCTGGTCGGCGCCACCCTGCTCGTTGTTGCGATGCTGCTGGGCAGCCTGCTTGTCGGCTATGCCAGCCTGCTCGTCCTGTGGGCTGTCGTTGGCATCGGGTACTCCGTGACGCAGACCCCTGCGGGGCGCCTGCTACGCCGGTCGTCCAATCCCGAGGACCGCCCGGCATTGTTCGCGGCCCACTTCGCGCTGTCACATGCGACCTGGCTGGTGACCTATCCCCTCGCCGGGTGGCTGGGCGTTGCGGCTGGATTGCCGCTGACCTTCCTCGCCATGGCCGCCATTGCCGCTGCCGGACTTCTTGCGGCCTTGTATATGTGGCCAGCCCACGATCCGATGATCGTCGAGCACAGCCATGCTGATTTGCCAGAGGGTCATGCCCACATCGCCGATGCGCGACGTGCTGGCGCCGACTATGTCCACGCCCATGATTTTGTCATCGACAACAAACATGTCTCATGGCCGACGCGGTGACAGATATCCTGGGCGACGCCCAGTGCACGCCGAAAATAAGTACAGTGGCATGACATACATACGCACTTCATGGATACTGGTACGCGCCGCCAGTTTTAAAAAACCTCCATTAGGATAAAACGGTCTTGGAAGAAATAAACGAACGCGGCATGAGACAAGGTATCGGCAACGCGTGCCTGGTATGGTCGTACTTCAAGATGATATTACGCGGTTCCCTATCATTCTCGTAAACAGATCGGGATCCGGTTTGACACTTGAATTTTCAGAAAATGTATCCCTACCGGGATCGTTTAGGATTTTGTTTGATCGGACTATCGAGCCCTGCAGGCTGGTTTGGCAGCAAGGCCGGTTTGCGGGCGTGCAATTGCTAGCTCCCGAGGAAGGGGCTTTTCCATAGATCAAGTGACAAGGGTGAACGGCTGCCTCTGGTTAGCGGATAGTGGGCGGTAGCCTTGGAGCAGCTAAGCGCGCCGGATTGCGGTTACGCAGCACCTTTGATGGATCAGGAGCAAAGTCCTTGCTTCCTATGAAAAAGTCAGCCTTTGGGGCATAGGCTGTCGAAGTTCGGCTTGGCCGGCAACACTAGACTCAGCTACCCCGGTCCAAATGACCATGGAAGAACTCACCCCTGAAGCCCTCACCCTCCTCAAGAGCCTCATAAACCGACCACATCCCGTCGAGGATGGCCCCCTGCTGCAACTCCTGTTGGCGGACCGCCTGGTAATGGGCGGGCCAAGTAAGGTTCATCTGACGGGCTCGGGGAAACGGCTGCTGGCGATGCACGCCTCGGCTGCGGAGTAGCAACAACTGCATTCTCGCCACTCTGTTTGCAGGCAGGGGGGCACCAATGCCCCCGCCTTTCGAGCTTTGACCGAAATGTGATCGGACCGATTCCTGCTAGTCCCAAATGTGATCAGCCGTGCAGTTGCCGCTGTGCTAACGGCTGGCCTGTCGCGTCCCGGGGGGCCAGAACGTGTTCAGGGCCCTTGCATGCACACTTCCCACCCCCTCCGACTGTCCCCGCTGTTCGTTGTGCTGGCACTGGCCGGCTGCTCAAGTGGCGGCTCCAGCTCGGACTCCAGCACTATTGCCAGCGTGCCGTCGCCACCGGCCCCACCGGCCAGCACTTGGGCCAACGGCGGTGTGTCCTTCGACCCGGTGCGGGCGCAGCAAATGCTCACATCTGCCGAATTCCGCGGTGCTGACGCCAACTGCGTCTATGCTGGCTGCGCCCCGTCCGGCGGCCCGGCGACCGGGCAGTCCCAGGCATTTGCCTTGCACAACCTAAACACTGCGCTGTCATCGGGGCTGACAGGCGCTGGCCAGATTGTAGCGATCGTGGATAGCGGCTTTCGGACGACACACCAGGAATTTGCCGGCAAAACCATCCACCAGTCAGGCGCCTTGCCCAGTACTGACCACGGCACACATGTCGCCTCCCTCGTCGCCGGCATTCAGGACGGTAGGGGCATGCATGGCGTGGCGCCGGGCGCGGATCTGCATCTGACCGCCATCAACCCCACCGGTGGCGCCACGCTGGACCTTGCCAATGTCACAGCTGGGACGCTGCACGCGGCGTCCCTGGGCGCGGTTGCGCAGAACAACTCCTGGGGCTTCAGCGTCTCGGCTGCCGACTTCCAGACCCATCTGCAGGCCAATCCCGGGCGGACAGTCGCACAGGGGCTCCAAGCGGTGATTGGCAATTATGGATCGGCGAACTGGCAGGCCTATCTGGATGCGCTGGACGGTTTTCAGACTGGCGGCGTGGTGGTCTGGGCGCTGTCGAATGACAATGCCATGACTTCGGGCGACGTTATGGCCGCCTTGCCTTACTTCGACCAGCGGCTGCAGGGTGCCTGGGTTGCCGCGGCCAACGGCTATTTCGAAGTCGACGGATCGGGCAGCATCACCAAGGCCATTCGCCTGTCCGCCGCCTGCGGGTTGGCCGCAAGTTTCTGCGTGGCTGGTGACGGCACCACGACTGCCGCCAATGCGACCTCCAACACAGCGTATTCCGGCGGAACCGGAACGTCCTATGTCGCGCCACAAATCGCGGGCACAGTGGCGCTTCTGGCCGAGGCCTTTCCCGACCTGACGCCGGAGGAATGGACCAAGCGGCTGCTGGCCAGCGCGGATAACAGCTGGTTCGGACGCTTAGGCGTGACGGTGAGTGGCACGGTGGATTATGGCAACGGCGTCACCCACGCCTATTCGGGCGAATGGGGCCACGGCGTCCTCGATATCGCAGCCGCATTGAGTCCCATCGGCAGCGTCTCCGTGCTGTCAGGGGACCATGTCGTCACGAGTGAGCGGGTCGGCCTGAGCGACAGTATCGTCGCGACGCCGAACAGCTTTGGCGACGGGTTGCAGATGGCGCTTTCCGGATCGGACATCGCGGTTTTTGACGCGCTCAACCGGGCTTATGCAGTGGAAGGGTCGGCCCTCGTAGCCGCCCAGTCCGCGTCCATGCTGCCCGGCCTGATGGCCTCGGTGGAGCGGCCAAGATGGGGTGCGCTGCCGTCGCACCGCTCGGTCCTGGCGACAGGTTCGGGTGAGGGGAAGACCGGAACCGGCAACCTGGCGGTTCTGAACTCGGCCAATGGACTGTTCGAGACTTCGGCCGATGCGGCACCCCACGGGGGAGTTTCAGTTTTCTCGCTGGCCCGCGGCACCATTGCGGCGACATCGGCGCAACGCGTCGGCCCGGTCGAGATCACCGCCATTGGCTTTGCCGGTCAGGGTGCTGCTGCTGCCACCAATACCGTAACCGGAACCGGGTTGAACCTGGCCACGGGTGAGCAGAGTCGCGTCAGTGTCGGCGTCAGTTATCTGGGCGAACAGGGCAGTCTACTCGGGCTGGCGGAAAACGGCGCCTTCGGCTGGGGCGATGGCAGCAGTCTTACCACCCTGCATCTCGGCCTTGATCAGCAGGTGACCTCCACATTGGGGCTGTTCGGCAGGTTTGAATATGGCAACGCCACTCCCATCGGGAGCAATAGAGGCCTCGTCACTTCGATCAGCGACATTCAATTCTCCGCATTCGAGATCGGGGCACGACTGGGGAGCGTCTGGGCGAGCCAGGACATGCTCAGCCTTTCGATTGCACAGCCGCTGCGCATCGAAGCGGGAACGATGGAGTTGCAGCTTCCCACTGGACGCACAAGCAAAGGCAGCATCGAACAACGCCAGGTCGCGGCAGACCTTGAGCCCGCCGGCCGGGAGCTCGACCTCGGCCTAGGCTATCAGGTGCCAGTTGGGTCAGGCCGGCTCCAACTTGGGCTGCAATACCGGCTGGACGCCGGCCATGTGCGAGGTGCCTCTACGATGGGCGTGGCGATGGGCTTCGGGCAAACATTCTGAGCCTTGGCTCTTAGCTTCGCGGGCATCGAAGTCGCGACATCAAAACCCGTTCCGGGAACCTTCATGCTTCAATAACGGTCGCACCACGGGGGACGTCTACTATCCGCTCAGTATAGAAAGCTGCCAGTCGGGATTCTGCCCCACCTTGCCCTTCCGCTCAGCGCCCCATTTCAGATGAGGTGGACTGCTCCCTCTCCCGGCATCTGAGTGCCAAAGTGGGTTTGCTGTCAGGCAACCCGAGCAAAGGAGCCATCCGCCATGCAGATTACCACCGTGGGCCAAGATCGGAGCAAGAGTGTTTTTCAGGTTATGCCGTTGATGCGTCTGGAGATGTTGCTGTGCGCAAACACTCCGGCGATCGCAGGTTCTGCCTTCACCAGGGCAACGCCCTGTCTGATTGGCATTGAGGCGGGCGGCACATCCCACCATTGGGCTCGAGAGCTAACAGAGGTCCGGTCAGCCCTGTTCCTGGCGGCCAACACCATCATGAACGGCCGAGGCCAACCCTCGTCTCTGCGCAGCTTCGGTGCTCGGCTGGCCCGCAAGAAGGGCCGCAAGCGCGCGCTGGTCGCCGTGGCGCGCAAACTTGCCGTGGTGCCCATGCCATGTGGACCGATGGCACCCTGTTCTGCAACGTCGAGAAGGAGGCGCTCGCCTGACGATGTGATCTCCTACCAGGAAAACCAGCTCGTCGTTGCAGCTCGTCCGGTGCGGACCAGGGAGCCGGGGCAAAGCCGCAACTGTCTGCTGCGCATCATAGCGCGTCTGAAAGCAAGGCACCCCGACCCGATCCGACCAATGCTTGTGGCAGCTCCGGCTCGCGCCGCCATGCCGACCACGAAAAGAAGCGTGACCCGGCCAGGACGAAACGCAGTGGAAGAGAAGATCGGAGCTTGGCCCCAATGCCCGATTAAAGAAGCAGACATGAACCCCAGCGGCGGGCCCTCCCATCAGTGCGCGGCGTGCTCATTGGCGGCTTGAGTTGCCGTCTCTTTTGGGGGTCCGGCCGCGTCAAAGACCTCTGGCGCGTCTGCTCCCTCGACGATGAGTCTGCCGACCAGACCGCGGGCGGCACGGGACAAAGCGTGGTCCACCAGCAAGAATTCACCAGGCACTTCGAGGGTGAGATCGACTACGGCCGCACCTCCTGGCGGCACCGAGATTGTCGAAACATCCGACATGGGAGCCGTTGAAAGCGCCCCCAGAGCATCGACCGTGTCGAAAATCTCCCCGATGACGTGGAAGCTGGATTCCTTGTTGGGGCCCCCGACGCCGAAATAGATCCTTATCGTCTCCCCGACCTTTGCCTTCAGCGCGTAGTCTCCCGTCAGCGCCTCTGCGGAGCCGTTGAACACGTAGTATTCTGGCTGCTCGTCCAGCAAACGTTCGAGGCTGCTGGTCAACTGCCCCTTGGAGCCGAAGTCCTCCGCCGTGTAGATCTCGCCCTGCATGACGTAGAATTCCTGGTCGACCGGTGGCAGTCCCATTTCTGGCTCGACGAGGATCAGTCCGTACATGCCATTGGCGATGTGCTCTGCCGCCAGTGGTGTCGCGCAGTGGTAGACATAGAGCCCCGGTTTCATCGCCAGGAACGAAAAGCTCCTGGCTTCACCAGGTGCGGCATGGGTTGCCTCGCCTCCACCGCCCGGTCCGGTTGCGGCGTGGAAATCGACATTGTGGGGCTCGGCACTGTCCGCCATATTTTGCAGGTCGATTTCGACGGTGTCGCCCACGCGGGCCCGCACGAAGGGTCCGGGCACCTTACGGTTGAAGGTCCAGTAATGGTAGGTGGCGCCATCAGCCAGGGTGCCGGTGACCTCCACTGTCTCAAGACCGACCCTGATGGTCTGGGGGCCGCGCTCACCGATGGGACCCGGCAAATCCGTTGCGGCCCTGACGATGTCGAGCGGCGCCTCCGCCGTCCCGTTTTCGACTGGATGCGCGTGCGAGCCCGCTCCAAACGTGGGTGATGTCAGGATGCCAGCGATAGTGAGTCCAGCAATGGCGTGGCGCAGGTATAAGGATGGCATGGCTGACCTTCTTTGAAGATGATCGCCTCACTAGGCTTGGGAACCGATGCGAGGTCTTTGCGCTCGCTCAAATTGACTGCCCACTCTCTGCAACGTGACCCGTTTCGCTCTTGGCCGCGGAACCCGTCTGAGTCGAGAGCGTCTACCCACACTGCTGGGGGTCCCTAGTGCACGTCTATGGACTGGCGCTAGGTCAAAATCACTACAGTTGGTGTTCCGCTGAACGCCCAGATCCCATCCAAATACGCCTTGACCTTGCCACCGTGGCCAGCCTGACAAGGTTCGGCAGTAGTTCCAGTCTGCCACAAGGTCCACGACAATGAGCAATCCCAATACAGGCTGCACCGCCTTCGCATCGACCGCTGACGGCTGCGCTTCTGGCCTCATACCCCATCCCCGCTCCACCCTCGGTCGTCAGGAGCGGTCACCCGCGACCGCGGAGCCTGCCAATCTGCTTGTCGCGTTCGCGATCTGGATCACGAAAGCGCAGACCGCTCGTTCTCGCCGGGCAGCGCTGTTAGGCCTGCTCGAGCTAGATTATGCCCGGCTGGACGAACTCGGCATCTCGCGCGACGATTTGCTCAGAGCCATGACCTCAAACGCCCAAGCCGGATCTATCCTCCACGCTGCTCGGGCCCGCAATTCGAGCAACTGATCGATCTTGGATCGTGTCGGCGAGAACCCGATCCGAGATCCCAGGGCGGATTTGGCAGCGTCCCTTCGAAGTGTAGCGCCACCCTCGCCATAGCCTTCAGCAGGAAGGGTTGTCTTATTCGATCCGCGCCGACCGCAGTCGAAGCGAATTTCCGATGACGCTGACCGAGGAAAGCGCCATGGCCGCGGCAGCGATCGCCGGAGACAAGGTCAATCCAAAGAACGGGTAGAGCACGCCGGCGGCCACCGGGACCCCCGCGGCATTATAGGCGAAGGCAAAGAACAGGTTCTGGCGGATATTGGCCATGGTTGCCTGCGACAGGGCGCGAGCCTTGACGATGCCCATCAGGTCGCCGTTGAGCAGCGTGACGCCAGCGCTTTCGATGGCGACATCGGTGCCGGTTCCCATGGCAATGCCGACATCGGCCGCGGCAAGCGCCGGGGCGTCATTCACGCCGTCTCCAGCCATCCCAACGACACCACCCTGTTCGCGCAAGCGGTTGACGACCTCGCTCTTGCGCTCCGGCAGGACGTCCGCTTCCACGGCCTCGATGCCCAGTTTGCGGGCGACGGCATCGGCGGTTACCTTGTTATCGCCCGTCATCATCACGACCTTGATACCCTGCAGTGCAAGCTCTGTCAGGGCAGCTGGGGTGGTCAGGCGAATGGGGTCGGAAATCCCGATGACTCCGGCGAGGCGCTTGTCGATCCCTACCAGGATCGCTGTAGCGCCATCGGCGCGAAGCGCATTGGCACGATCCGTCCAGGTGTCCGTGTCGATGCCCATGGATTTGAGGTATTTAGCACTACCGATGTGCAGTTGCTGCCCCTCGACCATTCCGGTGAGGCCCTTGCCGACAGGCGAGTCCACGTCCGTTGGGTCTGAGAGGGTCAGGCCGCGTTCCTTGGCCGCGTTGATAATGGCGAGGCCCAGAGGATGCTCGCTTGCCCGCTCGAGGCTCGCCGCAAGGCGGAGAAGGCTTTCCTCGCCGCCGTCGTTTGCGGGAATGATGGCCGTGACAGCCGGCTTGCCCTCGGTGAGCGTGCCGGTCTTGTCGACCACGAGGGTATCGACCTTCTCCAGCCGCTCCAGAGCCTCAGCATTCTTAATTAGAAGACCGAGCGTGGCGCCCTTACCGACGCCAACCATGATGGACATCGGCGTTGCCAGCCCGAGGGCACAGGGACACGCAATGATCAGCACCGAAACCGCTGCCACTAGACCATAGGCAAGGCGCGGCTCCGGCCCCCATATGCCCCAGGCGATGAAGGCGATGACCGCAATGCCGATGACCAGCGGCACAAACCAGCCGGACACCTGGTCGGCGAGCTTCTGGATCGGCGCTCGTGAGCGCTGGGCGGCAGCCACCATCTGGACTATCCTGGCCAGCAATGTGTCCTGGCCGATCTGCACCGCTTCCATCACCAGTCCACCGGACTGGTTGATGGTGCCACCGATCAATCGATCCCCGACTTCCTTGGTGACGGGCATGGACTCTCCGGTGACCATGGATTCGTCGAGCGCACTGCGGCCCTCTATGACCTTTCCGTCGACCGGCACCTTTTCGCCGGGCCTGACCCGCAAGCGATCGCCGACAGCGATCATTTCGATGCCGACTTCCTCATCCGATCCATCGGCGCCAATGCGCCGTGCCGTCTTCGGCGCCAGGTCCAACAAGGCCTTGATGGCCCCGGATGTCTGTTCGCGCGCCCGCAGTTCGAGCACCTGACCTAGCAGGGCCAGCGCTGTGATCACGGCAGCCGCTTCGAAATAAACTGGCACCGCCCCACCCATGCCGCGCATGTCAGCCGGGAAGATGCCAGGCAGGACAGTAGCGATGACGGAGTAGAGCCAGGCCACGCCAATGCCCATGGCGATCAGGGTGAACATGTTGAGGCTGCGGTTGACCACGGACGCGGCCCCACGCTCGAAGAACGGCCAACCGGCCCAGAGCACCACCGGCGTGGCCAGGACCAATTGAACCCAGTTCAGGTTCTGCGGCGATATGAAGGCATGGAAATTGAAGAGATGGCTGCCCATCTCCAGCAGGAACACCGGCACCGCCAATGCCGTGCCGATCCAGAAACGCCGGGTCATGTCGACCAGTTCGGCGCTTGGACCAGTCTCGGCGGTCGGCATCTCCGGCTCCAGCGTCATGCCGCAGATCGGGCAGTTACCGGGATGATCCTGGCGGATCTGGGGGTGCATCGGACAGGTATAGACCGTGCCGGGAGCCGCCGCGGGTGGCGGCGCCCCCGCCTTGACAAGGTAGGCGGCAGGGTCGGCCACGAACTTGTCGTGGCATTTGGCCGAGCAGAAATAGAATGTGTCGCCTGCATGCCTGGCGCTGAATTTGGCCGTGGCGGGATCGACCGACATACCGCAGACCGGATCCTTCACCTGGTGCCCGGCATGGGTCTTAGGCTGGGCGTGGTGATCATGATGTTGGGGCGTATCGGTGGTGCCGTTCATATCACTGTCCTCTGGTTCGATCGCCGAAGTGTGCGCCTTCCCACCGTGACAAGGTCAAGCCCTTTCGTCACTTCGTCGTCATCGGCTCAGCTGCGCTCGTCGGACCGACTTGTGGAGGGTATTCTCAGACGTTGGTACCTTGGAGTTCGGCGAATGGATTCGCGCATCCCTGGAGTCAGTTGCCCAATGAACCTCCTGCTGGCGCTGACTGTGACGATTTTTGTGGCGAGTACAGCACTGGCGCAACCGGCACAGCCTGACGGTCAGGCGCTCTACCTGGAGTATTGCGCCAGTTGCCACGGCGCCAACCTCGAGGGCCAGCCCAACTGGATGGAGCGGCTGCCGAGCGGACGATTGCCGGCGCCGCCCCATGATGAGAGGGGACATACCTGGCACCATTCCGACGAGCAACTGCTCAGGATCGTGCGCGATGGCCTGGCTGCCATAGCCCCCGGATACCAAACGGACATGCCCGCATTCCGGGGAACGCTCAGCGACCAGGAGATCGTGGCCATCCTCGACTACATTAAACAAACCTGGCCCGATCGCGAGCGGGAGGTGCAGCGGAGCCGATGATCTCCCTCGCACCTCGGCTCCATGCAAGGCGCGTCTGACCCGACCACGAGCATGGAAAGGGGCACCGAAGCGCCCCTTTGGTCTTGCCCGGTCCAGCTTACTTGGCGGCCTGTTCTTCGAGCCAGGCCAGCATCTCGGCGATTTCCGCCTCCTGAGCATCGACGACCTTCTGGGCCATTTCCTTGGCCCATTCGTCGTCGCCATGCGCCAGCTCGGCCTTGGCCATGCTGATCGCACCCTGATGGTGGGGGATCATCCCGCAGACAAAGGCCACGTCGATGTCCTCAGCCTTGGCGCCGGTCATCATATCCCGGTTCATGGCGTCCATGCCGGCCATCAAGTCGGCATGGGCCTGGTCCATGTCCGGGTCCATGGCCATTGGCATCATCGGCGCCTCGCCGCCCGATTTACAGATCTCGGGAAGGATCGAGGCGACTTCGCCGCCCATGGCGGCCATGTCGTGACCTGGCATGGCGTCCTGGGCTGACGAAGAGGCAACCGTGCCGGCCAGTAGCGCGAAGGTAAGCAGTGCAGTCTTGAAGGTGTACATTTTCATTATCCTGATTTGTGGCATCAAGGGCTTGCGCCCGACTCAATCAGGTCAATTTCGGAGGGCGGTCCACTCCTGCATTGGCCCAGCGGAGCGCGATCTCGAAGGGATGGTGCGGATAGGCGGAGAACAGCGACACGCGGGTGGAGGCGCATGGAGGCCCGGGCAAAGGGACACCGCAATGGCCCAAACCGCAGCAACTGACCTGACCCTCGTGATGCCCCTGGCAATCCTCGCCCGGGCAATGATGCGCGGCGAGCACACTGGCAGCATGCGCCTGGGTGTCCAATTGTGCGGCGTGGCCGGCATTGTGGGAAATCATGCTGAACACGACAAACATCGTCAGGGCAACGAACCGCCGGATCGTTCCCCAAGGCGCCGTCGCATTTTTGGCAGGGCTCAGCATGGTTGGCTAACTCAAGGTGGGAGCCGACGGTTCCCTCATTCGCAGGACCAGGAGTGTGTCACCGCTTCGCTGCGGAGACCAGTTTGTCGAAAGCATCGAGGATTTCTGCGCCGGACCCTTTGACGCCTGCATCGATCCATTGGCGGATTGCAGCCAGCAGCGCCCCGCTCAGCATGGCGATCATCGTAGCCCGGTGTACACCTGGCCCGACCTCTACTGCCACCACCTCTTCAAGGATCGATCGGAACTCGGTCTCTGCAAGCGCGCCCCCGCCGCCATTGAGGAGAGCGGCAAAGAGCCCGGCATGGGACTTTGCATGGCCAAGCAGGGCTTCCATGAACGCCCTCCGTTCCGCTGCGGTGGATTTGGGCAGGGACGTCAGTTCGTCCCGCCAGCGGTTGAAACCGAACTGCAGCAGATCCTCCTTGGCCTTGAAGTGCGCATAGAATGTAGTGCGCCCGACATCGGCTTCATCAATGAGGTCCTGGATCGAGAACCCGTCATATCCCCTTTCGGCGACCAGCGCGACGAAGGCCGAATAGAGGGCCTCCCTGGTCTTTCTGACGCGACGATCCATCATTTCCGAACACTCCGTCCAAAGCTGTTCCATACGGAATGTCGGCAGGTGGACAGTCATCCAGTTTAAGAACATTTGTTCGGTAACGGATAAGTTGTCCGCTATCAAGGGATCAATCATGTTCAAGACCACTCCGGCTCTCGCCTCGCTCGCAACACTGGTGGCCACCCTTCTCGCCACCGGAATTCATCATATCTTCCGGTTGGGTCCGGCGCTCATTCTGCCCACCGGGGTGGGGTTGGCGGTCCCCATCGTTCTCTGGGCACTCTACTCACGCTCAGGCAAACCCGCGTTGCTCTGGGCGTACGGCGCCTACGCCGGCCTCGTCGTGTTCTGGTTCGGCTTCCTCGACGGGTTCCTGGACCACGTCGTCAAGGCCGCCGGGCTGGAGAACATCACGTTCCTGCCCGGCAGCGAGGAGGCGGTCGTGGGGACTGCGATGCAACTCTGGTCCCAATCCGCGTCGACAGCCTTCTATGAGGGGACAGGCATCTTGAGCGCCATCCTTGCGCTCCTGACCGTCATCGCCACCGGTGTTTATGTCTATCGGGAGCTTCCCGCCCGGGCCGAGCCCCGCCAGGTTTAAGCAGACGAACAACCCAACCGTGCTGAGAATAGGGCCGCTGCGGTGTCGCAGCGGCCCTATTGGGTAGCTTAGGTTCGAAGTTGCCCGGTATAGCCGGCATCTTCGATTGCCTGGGCGAACCGCTCGACCGGCTCGTCACTCTCGATCTTCACGGCGAGCGAACCCAGATCGATGTCGACTTTGGCGGCCGCGTCGACGCTTTTCACCGCCTTCTCGACCGTGGCCACGCAGTGCGAGCAGGTCATGTCGCTGACTTGGAAATTGTACATCCGTATCCGTCCTTCTTGTTGGAATGCACCCAATCTGGAGCTTCCAACAATGGGAAGGTCAAGGACCTTTGCGTCTGTTTCGTGCTCGGCCGGCAGCTGGCAGTCAGCCCCGCCGGACCAGGCATCCCAATCAGATGCCCGACCTAGCTATTGTACCCCTGCAAGGCTGACATGGTCGAGAACGATCCGACCGGACAGTCGCCATTGGGATCGAGCGGCCCGCGACCCGCATCGGCTCGATTGAAGATGTACCGCTTCGCGCACACGTCCACTATGGGCGGCACCTGGGTGGCATCGAAGATATCGGTGCCTTCCTTGAGGTTGAGCCAGAAGGAGGAATGAGCGCTAGCAGCGTTGGCTGCCAGGTTCGTCTCGTTCATGCGAAACGGCAGCAGCTGCAGCTGGAAGGACCGGTTGGCGCCCTTGAAGGATTCGCGGGCCATGGCATAGATCTCCTTGATGCCTTCATCGGTCATGGCGTAGCACCCCACCGACTTGCAATCGCCATGGACCATCAGGTAGCTGCCATTGCGGCCCCATGCCTGGTCGTACTTGTTGGGGAAGCCAACGTTGAACGACAGGAAGTAGCTGGATTTAGGGTTCATCAGAGCAGGTGTGACATCGTAAAACCCCTCTGGCGACTGGTAGTCGCCTTCCTGGATCTTCGGCCCGAGCTCGCCCGACCATTTGCAGATTGGATAGGTCTTTAGCAGCGCGTACCGACCGGTATTGGTCCGCTTCCACACCTCCAGCTCAGAGGTCTGCTTGTAAACGCGGATCATCATCGGCTCGCCCGGGGAGGATCCAATGATCGCCATGCGGTCGACCAGCGCCTTCGGCAATGGCACGTTGTGGCGGTTGTCACCAGCGAACTGGCAACCCGTTAGGGCCGCCAAGGCCACAACGATGGAAAAGAATTGAAAGACGCGGGCAAGCATGGGCAGTCCTGCTGGGTTTCCGGCAACCATACCGGCCGAGGGTTACCCTCCGGTAACTCCCGTCCAGTTGGGTGCTACCGGGGCCCCCTGCATCATCAAGCCTAGGTGATGCAGGATCGATCCAGTCGCATTGCAGCCCAATTTAACCGTAGGTTGACGATCATCGGCTCAAATGACCGCTCAGCTGTTGGGTATCAAATGAACTTACGATTTCGTCGTGGGCTGTTACCCGTCCTGTGCGCCATGATCGCGCTGATATTGTCCGTCCACCAGGCCGGCGCCTTGGAGCATGAACACTGCGTCGGCGTCGAGACGGTTGCTCATGCGGATGCCCACGACCCGAAAGACACCGAGTATGGAGCGCATCCGATCGCTTGTTGCGCGATCGCAGTCGGTATGGCCATTTCGCATTCGGATGCAGAGGTCTTCGGCTTTCGAAAGAGCCGTTTCGCCGCCGAAGCGGCTGACTTGCTTCTATATCCCCACCTGCGTTCCAAGCTTTTCCGTCCTCCGCGCCACTCCTGATTCGTAGCCGCGCCATCCAGATCGACCAGTGTTCGGGCGACGGGTCGGCGTTCCATGTTTCTGCACGCATTGGATCGAACAATGAAAAGACGAGATTTCCTTCGGCTCCTCCCCGCCGGCGCCATCGCAACCTTGCCCATCATGCAGCCCGCCCGGGCGCAGTCACTCTGGGACATGATGAACCAAAGGCAGACCTTGACCGATGCCGAGCGGGAGGCCAACAGCGCCGCCGCCATCCAGTCAATCGACACGGTCGAGCCGATATTGTCCTACGACACGGTCAACAACCTTCATATGGCCATTGCCCAGTATGAGCCCTTCGTCGCCCGGGGCGGCTGGGAGCAGGTGCCGCAAGAGACCTATGGCGTGACCATGGGCGTTTCCCGCGACGGCGTGGTGCAGCTCAAGCGGCGCCTGCTTGCGTCTGCCGACATGCCGATGGTCGAGAACGTGGATCAGACCTTCGATGCGCCGACCGACGCAGCGCTGCGCCGTTTCCAGGCGCGTCATGGCCTTCAGGTCAATGGTCAGGTCGATGAGGCCACCTGGTACGCTCTCAATGTTCCCGCCGAGACGCGCCTGCACCAACTACGGCTCAATTTGCTGCGCGTGGAGGCCATGGCGCCGGCATTGGCGGATCGATACGTGGTGGTCAACATACCAGCGGCCTTTATCGAAGTGGTGGAAGGCGGCATGGTGCAGCGCCGACATACCGCAGTGGTCGGTCGCATCGACCGACAGACGCCGATCCTGAAGAGCCGTATCCACCAGATTAACTTCAACCCGTATTGGAACGTGCCGGTCTCGATCATTCGCCGGGATCTCATCAAGTACATGAATGAGAACCCGAATTACCTCACCGAGCAGCAGATCCGCATCTTCGATGCAGGCGGTCAGGAACTGCAGCCGACCCAGATTAACTGGCAGACCGAGGAAGCGGTGAACTACAGCTTCCGGCAGGATCCTGGCCCGCAGAACTCGATGGGCAACGTCAAGATCAACTTCCACAATCCCCACGCCGTCTATCTGCACGACACGCCGACCAAGGGTCTTTTCGGCGAGAACGCGCGCTTCTATTCGTCTGGATGCGTGCGCGTCGACCAGGTGCAGGACTTCGTCGGCTGGGTGCTGCGGGACAACGGGGACTGGGGTCCGGCTGAGATAGGCAACGTCTTCGCCACTGGCGAGCGCAAGGACGTGGAGGTCCGCAATCCCCCCGAAATTCACACCACCTACATTTCCGCCTGGGCAAACCGGAATGGCGTGGTCAGCTTCCGCGACGACGTTTACGAGTTCGATATGGCCGGCAAGGTCAGCTTCGAGGCATGACCTCAGGCAAGTTGACTTTCGCCATTGGCGGCATGCGATGTCCCGACTGCGTCACTGCGATCGAGAATGCCGTCATGCCGCTGCCGGGCGTTCTCTATGCCGGGGCATCGCTGGCCGGCGCTACGTTGACAGTACGACCTGGTCCGGGTTTCAGGCAAGCAGACTTGGTCTCTCGGGTCGTGGCCTTGGGATACACTGTGGGCGACCAGGCGGATGCGATCGCACCTTCGCCTGGACCTTGCCCCTGTCGGTGGTAGATTCCGGGAGAGAGAGGGTCGGCCGATGCATCGGCCGACCTAGAACCTGTCAGCAAGGATATCGTCGCACCCCAGGCCGCGCACCATTTCGGACATCGACGTTACGAAACCTGCCGGCCCGGCAATATGCACGGACCAGTTGCGCAGCTGGGAGATGCAGGAAGCGATCAGGGTCTGGGGCGTCGCATCCTTGTGCATGGCCCGCGTCACGATTGACCGATAGCCTAGATTGCTGTGCCTGGCGGCCAACTCAGCGAAGTAGCGATCGAGATATAGGTGCTGGGTCTCGCGAGCGAATGCGAAGACCCGCACCGCCCGCTGGTCACCGCTGGCCAATAGGCCATCCACGATCGACTTGATGGGCGCCTGACCCGTGGAGGCCGCCAGCGCAAGAAGTGGCCTGTCCTGGTCGCCGCGGAAGCAGGCGTCGCCGAAGGGACCCGCAAGCTGGATACGGTCGCCGATCGAAAGCTCAGCAACAAGAGAACTGGCCTGCCCGCCAGCCACCACTCTGATGTGGAACTCGACGTCCTGCGCCATCGGTTGGCTCGCAGGTGAATAGCTTCGGGTCACGCCGCCGGGCAGAGTGATGTTGACGTATTGCCCGGGAAGAAATGACAGCGGCTGTGACGGCCGAACCAGGAGTCGTTGGATCTGGGGCGCGATCTCGTGCCGCGCCACCACAATCGCATCGATGGCCAGCACCGGCGGCAAGGCCCCGACCGCGTCGGGCCAATACACAGTGACGTCGGAGGTCGGTACTGCCCGACAGGCCAGGACCAGGCCCTCGTTACGCTCGGGCGCTTCCAAGGCGAAGGGGGAATGCGCCAGCATCTCGACCTTGCCTTGCAGCAGCCGGGACTTGCAGGAACCGCAGCGGCCCCTTTGGCATCCATGAGGATAGGCCAGCCCCTCGCGCAACGCCGCCGCCAGGATGGTTTCACCTGGCAAGGCTATGATGGCACTAGCCGCCTGCGGAAAAAGGATGAGGTGCGCCAAGTCTACGCTCCTCGCGGCAGCGAGAGAAGATCGGCCAGCGTCGGGCGCTGGGTGGCGAAGGTGCCATAGGACACGTTGGTGCCGATGACCGTGATCGGCGCTACCCGCACGCCGGTTCGTGCCTTTGCCTCCTCGGCCACCGCTGGATCGGTCAGATCCCGTTCGGTGAAGGGGACCCCCTTTGAAGTCAGCCAGGCCTTGAGCTGGCGGCAGTCAGGGCATGTAGGTGTCGTGTAGATTTCGACATCGGGGAATTCGGTGTTGGCCATCTTGGCCTCCTATGCTTGATCCCGTAACGGGGTGCGGCTTCCAACGCTGGTCGAGTCAAGGGCGTTACCCCAGACGTCGACCGATCGGTTCTTCGCCGAGGCCAATATCGCGCCGAAGATGCGCACTGGTCGGCGCGGCCTCGGGGTGACGTGAGCGGATGGGCGCAAGCAAGCGCTGCAGCCAGTTCGGTCGTGCCAGAGGTGACCTGAGATAGAATTCGTAGTCTTCGATCATGGTGTGCTCCTTAAGGGGTCAAGGGTCGGACCGGGTTGCGCCCGGTCCGACCCGACCATCAGCCGACTGGGACTTCGCGCTGCGGCGCGGAGCCACTAACGAAGACCAGTGTCGCAGCTGCGCCGAGGAAGGCTGCCACCGCGGCACCGAAGAACGCCGTCTGGAAGCCGGGCAGCAGGGCTGCCGTTTCGGCTCCGCCATGCGGCGCGGCCGAGGCCGCCAGGGCCACCATGACGGCCAGGCCCACGGCGGATCCGACCTGGTAGGTGGTGTTGATGAGGCCCGAGGCGAGGCCGGTTTCTTCTGGCTTGGCGCCGGACATTCCGGACATGGTGGCGGGGATGTAGGCGAGAGCCATGCCGAGCGCGGCCAGTAGCGAGGCCGGCAGGACGTTGACCCAGAAGCTTCCGTCCGTGGGCAGGTTTGCGAACAGGAGCAGTGCGGCGCCCATCAGCAGCAGGCCGATGATCAGATTGGCCTTGGGGCCGAACCGGCCGATGAGGCGGCCTGAGAACCCGACCATCACCACCATGATCATCACAGTCATCGGCAGTAGGGCCAGACCGCTGGAAAGGGCGGAGAGACCCAGGATCTGCTGCAGATAGAGGTTCAGGAAGAACCAGAGCGGGATCCAGGCAGCACCGAGCAGTGCCATGACCAGATTTCCTGCGGCAAGGTTGGGTGCCTTGAAGATGGCCAGCGGCAGCAGCGGTTCGCGGCGGGCCGCCTGGATCACCAGGAAGATCACCAGCAGAATAGCGGCAACGGCGAGCAGAATAAGGATTTGCGCCGAGGCCCAACCCATGGTCTCGGCCGTGACGATGGCATAGACCAGGGTGACGAGAGCGCCGGTGACGGTGATGGCGCCAAACCAATCAACGCGGCCAATGCTTCGCGGGGACTTCCGCAAGACGGCCGGAATCAGGGCCAAGACCAGAAGACCAAGCGGCACGTTGATGAGGAAGGTCCAGGGCCAGGCGAGCCACTCGGTGATCACGCCACCGAGGAACACGCCAGCCGAGCCGCCCGCAGCAGCGGCAGCTCCCCAGAAGCCGAAGGCCTTGCCGAGTTCGGCACCATTGTGAGCGAAGAGGCGCATCACGATGGTCAGGGCTGAGGGAGCGATCAGTGCGGCACCGACCCCTTGCAGTGCCCGGCCAGCCAGCAGCAGTTCCTGGCTATTGGCGAGGCCGGCCAGCAGGGATGCGGCGGTGAGGATGACGAAGCCTGTGGTGAAGATGCGACGGGCGCCGAAGAGGTCGCTGAGACGACCGCCGAGCAGCAGCAGGCCGCCGAAGGCGATGACATAGGCGTTGAAGATCCAGCTCAGGCCGCCCGGGCTGAAGCCCAGTTGGGTCTGGATCGCCGGCAGGGCGACGCCGATGATCGAAGTATCCAGAATGACGATGAACTGGGCGGCGCAAAGCAGTGCTAGCGCCAACCACCTCTTTGGATCGGGTCTAGAGAGTTCCATTTCGAAGTTCCTTTAGGTCGTGTTCCGGACATCCGGAACATCTTGGATCGCGCTTCAAAACCGCGACTTTCTCGACGCCTAAGGCTTCCAACTCTTGTAGGGTCAAGAGCCAAAATGGAGGTATTTTCGGGAAAGGAACCTAGCCCGATGGCGGCACTGGCAACGACGGGGAGTCGTCGTCCTTCAGCCGACTTCCAGTGGAAGAAATGCAGAAGGCCGCAGTACGACTGCGGCCTTCTGGAACGACATTGGCAGGTTGCTAGCCGGCGTGCGCCCGATCCGGCGCAATGTCGGTGAGACCAAAGCGCGGTTGCCGCTTCTTCGGTTCCGGCGCTGCCGCCGAGGCGAAGCCTTCGATGATCGGGCAGTCGGGCCGCCCGTCGCCATGGCAGTTGTTCGCGAGGTGGCGCAGGGTGTCGCTCATGGCCTTGAGCGCCTTTGCCTTCTCGTCAAGGACGCGGATGTGCTCGAGGGCGATGTCCTTGACGTCTGCGCTTGCCCGGGACCGGTCCCGCCAAAGGGCCAGGAGACTGTTCATCTGATCGACCGAGAAACCGAGATCCCGCGCCTGGCTGATGAAGCGCAGAGCGTGGATTTCGTTTTCGGAGTAGACCCGGTAGCCGGACTCGGCGCGCAGCGGCGACTTTATGAGACCGATGGATTCGTAATAGCGGATCATCTTGGTGGAGACGCCGCTTGCCTTGGAGGCTTCGCCGATGTTCATGATGCCGGCTCCAGAAGGGTCGAACCAGGTGAGGAGGAAGCGCGCGACGTGCGCGCCTCGGGGGTGAAAACGGGGGATGCTGCTATGGGCGAGACGGGCCCGATATGGGCGGTTGGAAAGCGCATTTTCTGCGGTCCTTCAGCTGACTGCCGATAGTGATACTCCTTCCAACGATTGTAAGGTCAAGCACTATTCGGTCGGCGTCACTTGTGAACGCTCGCCGCAAGCCTGATGACAGTTGGGCGGCATTCCCGTTCGCGCCTCTACACGTAGACCAGTTCCGACATCATGCCGGTCGCCATGTGGTAGAGGTTGTGGCAGTGGTAGAGCCAGCGGCCCGGGTTGTCGGCTTCGAAGGCCACTGTGACCGATGCCATGGCAGGTACCAGGACCGTGTCGCGCAACGCTCCGGAAAGCGCCTGGCCGTTGATGTCGACCACCTGGAAATGATGGCCGTGCAGGTGCATGGGATGGGCCATCATCGAGTGGTTCATGAACTGGAGCTCGACCCGCTGACCAGCCGAGACTTCGAGCTTGCGCCGGGTCCCCCAGGGCTGATCGTCCAGGCTCCACAGGTATGGAGACATCGAACCACCCAACATTACCGAGTGGCGCACATCGGCGGCCCTTGAGGCGAGTGGGGTGGTCGATCGCAGGCGCGATTCCAGTGACAAGTAGATGGGGCCAGCCGCCACGTCGGCCATGCCGGCCAATTTAGGGATCTCTGCTCCGGGCGCGGCCAGGATGACGCCGGTTCTGGCGCGGTCACCCTCCCGCTGGGCGAAAACGGGGACGACCACCCCGGCGGGCACGTCCACCAGCAGGTCGATGCGCTGCGCCTGGGCCAGCGGGAAACGGCTACCGACAATCGGCTCGACCGGATTGCCATCGACCGCGATGACAGTCGCCTGGTTTTCGCCCAGTTCCAGCCAGAAGGCGGTCGAGGCGCCGCCGTTGATGATCCGGAGGCGAACCCGCCCGCTCCGCTCGGTCCTGACCACGAGCGGGTCATCAAGAGTTCTGTCATTGGCCAGATAGGCATCGAACTCAACGTCGTTGAGGTCCATCCCGCCCATAGCCATCATCGAATGATCCATCGGCGCAGGCGTGCCATGGCCGGCGCCGTGGTCCATGGTGGAACTGCCGGTCAGGCCTTCGAGGATTTCTTCTGGGGAGCGGAAGGAAAAGTCTTGCAGCAGGACGACCACTTCCTGGACGTCCGCACGGACTGCTTCAGCATCCCGCACTATGAGCGGCGCGGCCATCAAGGCCTGCTCCTGCAGGCCATGGTGGGAATGCATCCAATGCGTGCCCGGCCTGGCGGCGAAGTCGTAGCTTCGGGCTTCCCCCGCTCCGATGGCCCCGACATAGCCTGTTTCAGTGATGCCGTCGGCTTCTGGTGCGGGGACCTGCCCGTGCCAGTGGATGCTGGTCACCTCCGCCGTCCGGTTCTCTAGCGTGACGTCGAACCGTTCGCCCGCATCGAAGCGCAGTCCGTGAATGCCCCCTGCCCCAGTGAGGCCAAATACGGTCGCGGCTCGGCCGAGCACCTCGATCGTCCGGGTTTCGGCTACGAGCAACCGCCCCTCGGCCCCGAACGCGGAGGGCGGCAGTATCAGGCCGGACGCGCAGAGGGCGGCGGCCGATTTGAGGACGGTGCGGCGGGATACGGGATAGCTCATGGTCGAATACCTCGAAGGATGGGATGCCTGCCGGACCTTGTCCGGCTTGGCACGGTGGCAAGGTCAAGCCGTGAAGCTCGATGGCCGGCTGCAAGGCCGGCCACCTGTTGTCAGTTCTTTGCAGCCTTGAACGTGCGCAACCGGAGGGCATTGCCCAGCACGAAGACGCTCGAGAGAGCCATTGCGCCCGCCGCGAAGACCGGCGAGAGCAGGATGCCGTGGGACGGGTACAGCACGCCGGCGGCGACCGGAATCAACGCCGTGTTGTAGGCGAAGGCCCAGAACAGGTTCTGCCGGATGTTGCCGATGGTGGCCTTCGACAGGGCTATGGCATTCGGCACCCCCAGCAGACTGCCGGACATCAGGACGACATCCGCGGCCTCGATGGCGATGTCGGTGCCGGTCCCGATGGCGAGGCCGACATCGGCTTCCGCCAGCGCCGGGGCGTCGTTGATGCCGTCGCCGACATAGGCCACCTTGCCGTATTGGCTCCTGAGGCGGCGCACCGCGTCGACCTTGCCGTCCGGCAGCACTTCGGCAACCACCTCATCGATGCCGAGTCGGGCGGCGATCGCCTTCGCCGTGCGAGCGTTGTCGCCAGTGATCATCGCCACCTTCAGGCCGAGGTCGTGCAGGGCCTTGATCGCCGCAGGCGTGGCTTCCTTGATCGGATCGGCAACTGCGATAACCGCAGCCAGTTTCCCGTCGATTGCCGCGTACAGCGGAGACTTGCCTTCGTTGCCCAGCCGCGACGCCGTCGAGGCGAACCCGGCGACGTCATAGCCCAGCTGGGTCATGTACCGGTCGGCGCCGATCTCGACACGCTTTCCGGCCACCGTGGCATTGACGCCAAAGCCCGTGACCGACTCGAACGCCGAGACCGGGGGAAACTCGAGACCTTCCTTCTGTGCGGCATCCACGATTGCCGAGGCGATCGGGTGCTCCGACTTGGCTTCGACGGCGGCAACGAGACCGAGGACAGCGGCCCGCTCGAAGCCGATCGCCAGTTCGAGGTCGGTCAAGGCCGGCTTGCCTTCAGTCAACGTACCGGTCTTGTCGACCGCAACGACCTTGGCATCTTTGAGCAACTGCAGTGCTTCACCTTTACGGAACAGCACGCCGAGCTCGGCTCCCCGTCCCGTTCCGACCATGATCGAGGTCGGCGTGGCGAGGCCCATGGCGCAGGGGCAGGCAATGATAAGAACCGCAACGGCATTCACCAGGGCGAATGACAGCGCGGGCGATGGACCGAAGACGAACCATGCCGCGAAGGTCAGGGCAGCGACTGCAAAGACCGCGGGCACGAACCACATGGTGATCTTATCGACCACAGCCTGGATCGGCAGCTTGGAGCCCTGAGCCTCCTCGACCATGCGGATGATCTGGGCCAGCACGGTGTTGCCGCCCACAGCAGTCGCCTTGAATGCGAAGGCGCCCTTCTGGTTGATGGTGCCGCCCACCACTTCAGATCCCGAGGACTTCGAGACAGGTATCGGCTCGCCGGTGATCATGGATTCGTCGACATAGCTGTCGCCTTCGACCACTTCGCCGTCCACGGGGATGCGGTCGCCGGGGCGGACTTCAATAATGTCACCCGAGATCACGTCGTCGATCGCGAGATCGATCGCCTTGCCGTTCCTCCGCACGCGGGCCGTCTTGGCCTGCAGCCCAACCAGCCGTTTGATCGCTTCGGACGTGCGCCCCTTGGCCCGGGCCTCGAGCAGGCGCCCCAGCAGGATCAGAGTAACGATGACCGCCGCTGCCTCGAAATAAACGTTGACGGTGCCCGCAGGCAGGAAGCCGGGAGCGAACGTGGCCACCAGCGAATAGCCATAGGCCGCCAGCGAGCCGACCGCGACGAGCGAGTTCATGTCGGGCCCGAGCCGCCACAGGGCGGGCAGCCCCTTCTCGAAGAAGCGGATACCAGGAATGAACAGAACGAGCGTCGTCAGTACGAACTGGAAATACCAGCTCGCCTGCATGCCGACTGTGGAAGCGATAAGGTCATGCGCGCCCGGGATGAGGTGCGAGCCCATCTCGAGGGCGAACACCGGTGCGGTAAGGAGTGCGGCAAAGGTGAAGTCCCGCTTGAGGTCGCGCTGCTCTGTTTCCTTGCGCTCTGCGCGATCGTCGGCTTCCGTCCGCCCCGAGGCTCCGACAGCGCCGCCGACCGGCTTGGACTGGTATCCAGCATCGGCGATGGCCTTGACCAGGGATGCGACGTCGGCGTTGCCATGAATGGTGGCACGCTCCGTCGCCAGGTTCACGGAAGCGCCGGTGACGCCGTCAACGGCCTTGAGTGCACGCTCGACACGACCCACGCACGAGGCACAGGTCATGCCCTCGATGGCGAGTTCGACGGACGAGGCAGGGCTGGCCGCAAAGCTCGGCGATACGCTGTAACCGGCCTTCTCGACAGCTTCCACGAGCCTTGCACGATCCACCGTCGAAGCGGCAGTGATGCTTGCGCGCTCGGTCGCCAGATTGACCGACACCGTGCCCACGCCGGAAACTGCCTTGATGGCCTTTTCGACGCGACCCACGCATGAGGCGCAGGTCATGCCTTCAATCGGCAGGGAAATCGCCGCGGACGTCATGTCGGCAGCTCGAACAGGGGCATTCATTGCCGTCTCCTTCTCGTTCAGAATTCTTGTTCGAACGGAAGGTGGGGCTTCCAGCCGTCGGAGGGTCAAGGCACTGTTTGTTTTATTTCGGCCCTTGACCCTCCAACGGCTGGAAGCCCCATCTAGTGGTGCATGAGACCAGAAACACAGGAGATTCTCATGCAGTTGCGTATCGAAGACATGACTTGCGGCGGTTGCGCCAAGTCGGTCACCGCCGCCATCACCTCGGTTGATCCAAATGCCAAGGTGGAGGCCAATCCCGCAGCCCGCACGGTCAAGGTCGTAACGTCGGCCTCCGGAGCCCGTATCCTCAAGGTTCTTGAACAAGCCGGGTATCCGGCAACCGTCAGCTGATCGAGGCAGTCCGATGAACAAGCTCACCCCCATCTTTATTGCAGGAGCCCTGGCGATCAGCGCCGGTCTTGCCTTTGCGCAGAGTCAAATGAACACGCCCGAAACGACTTCCGGCCATGCAGGTCACAGCATGTCCACGCCGGCAACCGATGCGGACGGCGCCTCCACTTCGGCCTACCGTCTAGTCAATGACAAGATGCATGCCGAAATGGCCATCGAATTCACCGGTGATGCCGATATCGACTTCATGCAGGGGATGATCCCCCACCACCAGGGCGCCATCGACATGGCTCGCGTGGTTCTGGAGCATGGCGAGGACCCCGAGGTTCGCGAGCTGGCCGAGGAGGTCATCTCCGCTCAGGAGAGCGAGATTGCCATGATGCAGCAATGGCTCATTGCACGCGGACAGTAGAGAAGAGGGGCGGCGTGCTGGAATAGCATTGACTGCCCTTCATCCCCCTCGCCTTAACCTGCCTCGGCACCGGGGGCCTTGCCGGTGCGGCCGCCAGTGATGCCCACCATCTGCCTCAGTGGAAAAGCGGACGCTGGACCAACTCGAGGTCTTTGTCCGTCACACCCGAGCCGAGCTCTCCGTTTACCCCAAACGAAATTTCAAGGCGGAAAACACAATGAGGAAGTTGCCCCGCTCAACTCGATCCGGTCCTTCGAAGCTGCTCTGCACCTATGCCGGTTACCGCATCGCTTGGGACGAGCATGGCCATGCATGCCATAGATGAGGGCATGGGTCTGCTGCTTTGCTCTGACGTGCTGTTAGCCAATGTGTGCGCGCCGGAACGCTGCGCTATCTTCATGGTCCAAGCCTCAACGGTTTTGGCTTCAAGATATGCATGCTCGTCCGTGAACTACTTCGTCGAATGTACTCGCAACGAGGCGACGACCTTCCAGGACCGCCAGACCAATCATCTCCTCGGACAAGGAGAGATCCTGTCGAGCAATTGATCCAAAGGTTCTGGACGGTGCAACGCAAAGCCCTGGCCCAAACTAACCCCCAGCCCGGTCAGTATGGGCAGGGTCTCAAGGTATTCTATGCGCTCGGCGACAACCACCAGCCCCAGGCTTTTGCCGATCCCGCACATCGAGCGGACGACCTCACGATCAAACGGGCTGGTGGCAATGTTTTCGATAAAGGACCCGTCAATCTTGATACTGTCGACCGGAAAGCGTCGGAGGTAGGAAAAGGAGCTCATGCCCGCGCCGAAGTCATCCAGACTGACGCGGCATCCCTTATCTCTGGCCTTGCGAACGAAGCGCTCCGCGGCCTCGACATTGGTCAAGGCCGCCGTTTCCGTGATCTCGAATACCAGATGACGCAAAGAAGCGCCAAACTCTCCTGCTGACAGCTCCACGAACTCCCAAAGCAAGGGATCACTCAGCGTGTGCGCCGAAAGGTTTATGCCAAGCGTAATTTCCAGGCCGCCCTGAGGCCGATCACCGATCTGTTTCAAGGCCTTGCGGATGATGTGACGATCAAGGACAGCGGCCATGCCAAAGCGCTCGGCGGCCGGAATGAACTCGGCGGGAGAGATGAGTTTGCCAGCTTGAGACACCAGTCGGGCCAGTACCTCGATACGGCCCGTGGGTACCTCAGGCTGATCCAGGGAGCGGATCTCTTGCCCAAATAGCTGCACGCGCCCTTCGTCCATCGCCGTCGCTAGATTTGCGACGAGGCGCCCCGCGGTTAATCCAGAGCCCTGCGAGATGTCTCTTTCCAACATCCAGCGGTTTCGGCCACCCGACTTCGCCGCATAGGAGGCATCGTCGGCCCGCGCCAATGCGTCTGCCGGTTCTGTTTCTTCAGAAACAATCACGGCCACTCCGATGCTCGCCCCAAGTGGATGATGGCCTCCTACCTCGAGCTGTTTCACTTGCCTCACTGCCCCAAGTATGGTGTCCGCCGCGCTTGAGGGCTCGGCGTCTGAAAGGGCGAGGGCGACCGCGAACTCGTCGCCACCCAGGCGAGCCAAAAGCGCCTTAGGGAAAGCTTCGCGAAAGCTCGCCGCAATCTGCTTGAGTGCGGCATCTCCAGCGGCGTGGCCCTGCGAGTCGTTCAACGCCTTGAAATAATCGAGATCGATGTAGTAGAGGGCGAAAGGCTCGGACGCAGCGCAACTGATCTTTTTCGCCAGTTCCACTCCAAAGGCGGAGCGATTCAGTAGGCCAGTGAGGCTGTCCTGGCTTGCTGCCAGCGCGAGCTTTCTCTGCTCCTCAACTTCATCGGTTGTGTCACGCGTGGTGCCAACGAGCCGCCCAGACGTTCCGGACACCTCCAGGAAAATGCAGAGGGTCTCAACGTGGCGGACCGTGCCATCTCGCCGGATGATGCGATAGCTGACCTTGCTTGGGAGATGGGTGGTCAGCGGAAGGTTGTGTTCACGCTCAGCGCGCTGCTTGTCCTCCGGATGCAAGAAGCTTTGCCACGTCCCCTGTGGCACCACTCCGGCACCGGGCTCCAGACCGAAGATCTCCCTCGTTCGAGTGTCCCAGAAGCTGAGTTGCGTATCGACGTCGAAATGCCAGCTTCCCAGGCCGCTCGCCTCCAGAGCCAAGCGGTTTTGTTCGTTCGCTTGCGCCAGCTCGCCTTCAATTTTCTTTTGCCGGGTGATGTCAGTCTGTACGCCGACAGCGCGCACGGGACGCCCTTCGCTGTCCCATTCGATCACTCCCCCTCGATCAAGAACCCAGATCCAACTGCCGCCCTTGTGTCTCAGCCTCAACTCGGTTTCGATGCTGCTGATAGCACCGGACAGGTGGCCTTCGCCGCTGCGGATGGCCCGTTCCCTGTCATCAGGATGCGTGAGGTTTAGCCACAGATCACTGGTTTGGGCCAACTCGCCTTCGGCATAGCCCAACATTTCGAACCAGCTTGCCGAATAGTAGCAGTGATCCGTTCGCAGGTCCCAGTCCCACAACCCGAGCTTGGCTCGATCGATTGCATGTCGCCAGACATCTTCTTTCGGGGCTTCTGGGGGGGGCTGCTTTCCCATACGTGAACCTGACTGTCTCCGACGCTCATTGTGTAATGCATGGTCACAAGGAGTCATTAACTTGGACCATCAACCTGAGATCAGCGCGATTCTGTCGATCACGGCATCGGCGATGGCCTACGCTGCAGCCGGTCTTGCCACACCCATCTGGCATATGGAAAGTGATGGCGCTCCAAGTAAGGGGCGGCCCGAGGTCTCAAGCCCTCTGACCTTTTTTGCGCTGTTCGGCCAGGCACTCACTCCGGAACTCGACTTCTTTCCAACCGATGGTGGATATCAATTCGGAGACGGATCATGGGCCTTCCCACCGCTCGAGCCTCAGCCCGAAGTTTTCCCGCCACGGCCTGATGTGGAAAATCCAGGTCAGGATCCATTCCAGTTTCCGACGGAGCCCAATGAGGATGATCCCCGCGATGCTGGGACCGTCCCGGCTCCAGAGGATATTCCGCCGCCGTTTTACTGGTGGACAGCCAGCCATGCCGCGTCCTTGTAATCGGGCGATATCTCGGATCAGCAGATTAACCGGCGCTGACTGGCCTCCGCTCAATTCCGGCCCGAACCGATTAGCCGAGCGAAGGCACTGGGCCCGAACCCACCGCTGATCATAGTGGGGCTTCTCACATGTTTCGGTCCAAGCCGTTTGATTGTACGTTAGCAGGGGGGCAAGGGCGAGTGGGGCGCTAGGTCGCGCGCAGTGGCAGCTTCGCCGCGGTAGCCCGACAGCCATGGCCGTTTTATCGCAGCGATCTAGGAGGAGCTGACGTTTCGCCTGTTGCGCGCACCCCGGATGGAACCGACGGAAGCCGGCGAGATCTATCTCGCTCGCGTCGCACCGTTGCCCGAAGAACTCGAGCGCGCCGCGGAGGAGGTTCCGAGCGATCCAGTCCGAACCGCCTGGCCTGCTGCGCCATTCAACGTCCGTTGCCTTTGGCCAGCGGGTGATCGTTCCCCAGCTGGCAGCATTGCGGCCGCCGAAGCTCGGATTGAAGGGCTCTCGCTGACAGCAACGTCGACCTTTTGGCGAGCGGATCGACCTGCCATTCGACTCGCGCGGTGGTCGAGGTGGACTATGTCGTCTCCAAGGCTAATGGGCACCAACTATCACGTCGTGGCCGCGCCGAACTATCTGGTGGACTCACCGCCGCTTGAGCTTGGGCAGCCTTGGCCATCTCCAGCAGATTCGACCGGTCATGGCCACGGTTCGTCACCGCATTGGCGACCACGATATGGTGCTTGGTGTCCACAGCCGCCTGCAAATTATAGCCGACCACGCCGCGGTGGTCGCTCCCGGTCGCCATCGCGCGGGCATTCGGCTCTCCACCCAAACTTGTGTTATCACAGCCATAGACGGACATTAGAACCGCTTTCATCAGGTCAACTGAACATGACGATCATAAAGCACGCCCTTACGGGCCACGACATTTCTGACACACAGCTCGATCCCTCGATCCAAGCTTTGACGTTGTCCGATATTCGAACGCCCGATGCACCACTCGTCTACGTGAATCGCGGCTTTGAGAAAATGACCGGTTATGAGCGCGGGGAGGTCATCGGGCGTAATTGTCGCTTTCTTCAAGGGCCGGATACCAGCTCGGACGCTGTAGCCCAAATGAGGGCCGCAATTGCAGGTGGCGCCCCCTTGATCGTCGACGTGTTCAACTACCGGAAGAACGGCACTCCATTCTGGAACCGGCTTTCACTGACGCCGGTGAAGGATCCTTCGGGCAGAGCGACGCACTATATCGGCATCCAAAGCGACATTACTCGAATGCGTTACTTGCAAGAGCGTCTTCATTCGATCGCACTTGACTTTGCAACGGCAGAGAAGCACGTGCTCGGCTGATTTACGATTGTCCGTTCATCTCAGGCCGCACCTTGGCAAAGCCGCTCTTCTTTCGCTGTCGGATCGCAATTCCGGAGTTCGGCGCGCAGTCCAAGCCCCGACGATATCGCCTGGCGGTCGGACATGTCCGCGTTCATGCCAAGGGCGACTGGCGGCAGCTATGGTCCCGTATACTAGGGCGGGTGGGGCCCATCTTTGCGCACGGGCAGGCACTAGGGGCGGAGAAAATCTTCGGGGTGGTCGCCGTCTCGGAAGTCAATCCCTGGGCCCATTCCTGAACGGTGGCTAATTAAGCGTTTCAGCCCTTACACTCGGAGCTAAGCTGAGCGTCGCGTCGCACCCAATCGCATCGGTATGAAGCGTTTCCGCGGCCAGGTCTTCTTCAACGTGCAGCCGGCCGAGGAGTATGGACAGTGCTTCGTGGAGGTCGTCTGGGGACAGCTTTTCGAGTACAGCGAGCAGCTCTATTTCTATCGCCGTATTCACCTGCTGGCCCCGCACAACGCGCACTTGAGTGATGCGACACTAGACAGATGCAGGGCTTTAGTCGCAACCATGCATCAACGTGATGGAGGAGGTTTCCCCAGCTTTTGTGACAGAGTTTCAGCGGTATCGGCTCGCTCGTCAGCGGCCATTGAGCCCTCCCCCGTTTTCATCTGGTGATTGCCCGTCGCGGAACTGACATGATCGGCACGCCCCGGCCGATACGCCAAAGTGTTAAGCCCCGCCATGTCGCGCTTGGTTGGGGTCTTCTTCTGTCTGGCTGCAGACAGGGATTGTCGACCCCGCCCCGGCTGCAGGTGAAGCGCCACAGGAGAATGAAGGTGTGGGTGGAGCAGCACGTAAAGATTTACAATTGTCGGCAGGTTACTCTAACGAAGAAGGGGGAATCGAAACGAGATGCGCGACGGCGCTATGCCGGTCATCAGGCGGGATGCCGTGAGGGCTGACATAACGCGAGAGCTTCCATGCACGCACCAATGAGCTTGTCAGGAATGGCGGAAGGCACCGCCGCAATCGGCAGTGGCTCAAGGTCCGGCCAAGCGATCTGGCGCGGCGAGCTGATGGGGTGTTTCCGCTCGGGGATGAGCCATGCAGCGGGCGGGTGACGCAGCGCGTTATCGTTCATTCGCCGCCCGGCCGCCGGCCTTGCCGATGCCAATTCCGCCCCGTGGGCGCCGCAGTTATTGAGCATTCGCTCCAGGCCCAGGGTCTCGGCAGAGAAGTGTGCGCAACGGCGTGGCTGACCCCGCCGCGCAGACGGCCTGGCCTGCAACTGCCCGCCACGGCCTTCCAGCCCCATCGTCCCACCCCGCCCCCCCGAATGGCCGGGGATGGCGCGGCCATGGCGCCCTCGGCCCCAGGTCCGGGCCGAGGCCGACCGCTCGGGACGACACCGAACTTATCGGCGCCGATGTCGAAGATCAGAGTGCCGACCGCAACAAGGGTTTCGAACGCGCGCAGCAGGCCATTGCCCTAAAACTCGGACAGGTTCAGCGTGTCCTCGCCGCCGCCAGATGAAGGCCCCTGTGACGGTGACGAGGGCAAGAGCGACGGGGGCTATCCGCGACCGACGAAGGGCATCTGCGTAGCCATCACCGTCATGGTCAGAACGTTCGCATCGAGCGGCAAACTGGCCATGTAGCTTACGGCCCGGGCGATGTGATCGGCGTCGATGGTGGGCTCGGCAGCAGTCGAACCGTCGGCCTGCAGCACGCCCCTGGAAATGGTGGTTGTCATGTCCGTTCCAGCATTGCCAATGTCAATCTGCCCACAGGCGATGCTGAACGGACGCCCATCCAGCGCGGTTGCCTTGGTGAGACCCGTAATCGCGTGTTTGGTGGCGGCATAGGGGGACGACCAGGGCCGTGGCGTCGTCGCGGAGATCGAGCCGTTATTGATGATGCGCCCTCCCCCCGGCTTCTGTGCCTTCATGATCCGGAAAGCCGACTGCGTGCAGAAAAATGCACCGGTCAGGTTGGAATTGACCACATTGTGCCATTGCTCCGGCGTCGTTTCTTCAAGCGGCACCAAGGGGGCGTTAACTCCGGCATTGTTGACCAGAAGATCGACGCGCCCCCACCGGGCAAACACGGCTTCAAACGCGTCCTGCACCGCCTTGGCATCCGCAATGTCAGTAGGCAGGGCAAGAGTGCAGGCCCCATCCGCATCAAGCTCGGCAGCCGCCGCTTCCAGGACGTCCCGCCGCCGTCCAAACAGGGCGACCTTGAAGCCATCAGCGAGCAGAGCCCTGCTGATGGCTTTGCCAACGCCCGTCCCCGCACCGGTCACGATTGCGGTCTTGCCTGTCATTTTCACACCTCAGATTGGTATTCTGACGCGACTGCAGCTTTTCGTGCAGTCACTATCCAGGAAAGAAACTGGCGTCTTGTCGGGCGCGCAGGCGCCACAGTTCGGAATCCTTGTCGATCGCAACATCGGCAAGGCGAATTGCTGTGCCGCTGGCGACCGGGCGTACCAGACGCGTGCCAGCAGCCAGGTAGAACGGAACAGCCGAATCCGGTCCGAGAGGACCCGCAGGGACCATGCGTGCCGAGACGTTTTCGATCGAGTGGTGATGTCCACCCATCGCTAGAACCGTACCTTCCGGCAAATCGGCATCGGCATGCGCCACCAGGTCGGCGTGATGATGGGGATCCTGGGCGCCGCTGGACACCCCGCGCAAGACCATTTCAAGCACGCTGGTGGCCGCCTCCAGCCCCAGCAGGTGTCTGGGCAGATAGAGCATGGCGGTGCGACCCGATCGGCTGAGAACATGTCCCTTCTCGCGCAACATGGCCCAGGTGGCCTCGTCGTCGCAGCGCACAACGACGAAGACGCCACCGGCAAAGCTAACCTCGCCAGGCAAGCGCAGGCAGTGGAACACATCGAGCCGACGCGTGCCTGACATCAGCCCACCATCGGCCTCGGTGGCAAGGAAGTCGGCCACTTCGCCGATGGCCGCAATGGGGGCGTGCAGATCTGACCGGTCCGGCATGAGCCCGGTGGCATTGGCAACGACGGTGAGCTCGCAAAGGTCGGGCACGGCACGTTGCGGCAATGCCGACGCCGCCACCGCTCGACCGGCGGCGACCGCGGCACAGTCCCGGGACCCCAGCTGGAGCCAGCCTGCAAATTCCGGCGCTGCGATCGTCCGCCCGTTGCTTGTCAAAGTTTGCGCCGCGGGATCAAAGACGAAATCGTATTCGCTCGACTTGCCGGCGGCAATAATGTCGAGGCCAATCACTTCGGCCCAGGTGACAAGGCCGATCAGCAGACTGGGCTGATCACCGTCCACCGGCGACACAAATTTCTGGCGGCGCCTGGCCTGAAGCGCAAGCTCGGGACCAACGACGCTGTCGACTTCCTTGGAGACCAGGGCCACGTGGTGGCCTGCTTCGATGGCCATCCGGGTGTGACGGGCGCCCGCCTCGGGGTGGCCAGTGGCCTCGACAACAACCTCAATGGGCAGATCGAGCACCGTCTCGAGCCGGCTTGCCGCGATGAACTTGCCTGCATCCCAGGCCAGCCGCGCCGCCTTCGGCGTTTCGCAGATGCTGATATCGGCAGCCGCAATTCCAGCTGCGCGCATCGACGCCGCCGCTGTCTCGGCCGAGACATCCACTGCCACCCTGGTCTGCATCAACGGCACGCGCAGGCCTTGCGTCAGGAAACTGCGCCCGAAGCCGCCAGTGCCGACGATGCAGGTCTGCACTGGCATCGTGCGGTTTGACGCCGCGAAATAGGTATGAAAATTCATTGCTTTAGCGCCTTCAGGAAGGGAATCTAGTGGGCCGACCGCAGGGTGCCGCAGTTGCGAAGCCTGGCGATGAGCTTCACCACCTGGGGAACGACCACGAGAAGCAGAGCCAGCGTCATGATCGAGCCAACCAGTGGATTGGACCAAAAGACGTCCAGCGAGCCGTCCGACAGGATCATCGACTGATGGAACGAATTCTCGGCCTTGTGGCCAAGCACCATGGCAAGCACCAGCGGGGCCAAGGGATAGCTGAGCTTGCTGAAGACATAACCGATCACGCCGAACAACAGGACCAGCCAGAGATCGAACGTCGCGTTGCTGACCGTATAGGCGCCCACGAAACAAATCGCGACAATGACTGGCCCGATGACGGCAAAGGGTATGCGCAGCAGCGCGGCAAACAGGGGCACGGTCGCCATGACCAGCACGACGGCGACGATGTTGGAGATGTACATCGAGGCGATGAGCCCCCAGACGAAATCGGGCTTGGTGGCAAAAAGCATCGGCCCCGGCGTCAGGCCCCAGATCATCAGCCCACCCATCATCACCGCGGCCGTGGCCGAACTCGGCACGCCCAGGGCCAGCATGGGCAACATGGCGCAGGTGCCAGCAGAGTGATCGGCCGTTTCGGGCGCGACAATGCCCTCGGGGCGTCCCTTTCCGAACGGCTCGCCTGGTCGCGACCACTGGCGTGCCACACCATAGCTCATGAAGGACGCGGCCGTGGGTCCGCCTGGGGTGATGCCCATCCAGACACCGATGGCAGACGAGCGCAGCAGCGTTGCCCAGTAGCGCGGCAATTCGGCGATGGTGCGGAAAACGTCGCGCAGGTCGATACGGGACGCAACACCACGGAAATGAAGCCCGTCCTGCACAGTCATCAGGATTTCTCCAATCCCGAACAGGCCGATCACCACCACCAGGAAGCTGACGCCGCCCATCAGTTCGTTCAGGCCGTAGGTGAGCCGGAGCGTTCCGGTGATGGTATCCATGCCCACGGTGGACAGCGCGAGGCCCACAAGCAGGGAAATGATCGTCTTGAGCGGCGCCGAACTCCCCATGCCGATAAAGGCGCAGAAGGCGAGGAAATAGACCGAAAAATACTCCGGCGCCCCAAATCGCAGAGCAAAGCCGGCAGCCCATGTCGACAACAAGGTGATGACGACCACCCCGACCAAAGCGCCAATGCCTGCGGACATGAACGCCAGCGTCAGCGCCCGCGTACTCTGGCCTTTTTGAGCCATGGGATAGCCGTCGAAGGTCGTTGCCACCGACGATGGCTCGCCGGGGATGTTGAACAAAATGGAAGTGGTCGATCCGCCGAACAAGGCGCCCCAATACATGCTGGCCAGCAGGATGATCGCCGACACCGGGTCCATGTTGAAGGTTAGCGGGATCAGCAGGGAGACGCCGTTCGGAGCGCCCAGTCCGGGCAGGACGCCGACGACCAGCCCCAGCATCACACCAATCACCATGATGGCAAGATGGGTGGGGGTGATGGCGACCTGGAAGCCCTCCATCAACAGTCCGAAATTTTCCATGGTCGTCCTCCTCGTCCCGTACAGGCCGGTCAGTAGATTTTCAGGAAGGCCTCTAGCGGACCCTTGAGCAGCGGAACCTTGAACAGTGTGTCGAAGACTACAAAGAGCGAGATGGCAAAGCCGATGCCCAGACCGGCCGCCCAGAACGGATTGTACTTCCCTTGCCGCCAGGCAACGTAAAACAGGTAGAGCGCGGCGCCGACATAGAGTCCGAGCAGGAGCGTCACGATCACGAAAGCGGTCATCGGCAGCAGGAAACTCAAAAGGCGCCTGGCTTGCTCGGCGTCGATGAAGATCTCGGTTTCACCGCGGTGAAGAATGACCGTCCAGATAGCATTGGCAAAGCCGGCTATGGCGAGCAGCAAGCCGACATAGAATGGGAAATACCCCGCATCAGGTCCTGAATCCGTCCAGCCGACACCCAGTTCAAGCGATCCACCGGCCACGGCGACACCCCCTAGGGCGAGCAGACAGGCGACGAGGACTTCCATATGGATGCGCTTGATCACCATGGACCACGGTCTCCGCATTGGTTAGAGCAGCCGGGGCAAGCCAATGAGGCCTGCCCCGGTCGGGGAGGACGCTTACTGCGCAGTCCAGCCTTCGGCCTTGAAGACTTCAACCGTGCTGGTTTCGCTGTTGTCGATGAAGGCCGAGAGTTCCTCGCCGGCTAGGAAGCGGCCCGTCTGGGAGGTGTTGGCAACATATTCCTGCCACTCGGGGGTCTCGCTGACCTTCTGCATCAGGTCGACATAAAAGGCCAACTGTTCATCGGAAACGCCGGCCGGCAGCCAGACGGTACGCGGCATCTGGTAGGATGAGATGTCGATGCCCGCCTCGGTGCAGGTCGCAATGTCGTGCCAGCCGGTGTCGCCGTGAACCGGATCGCTCTCGGCCATGCGCTGGTCGCTGAAGACGCAAAGCGGCTTGATCGCACCGGCCTGCCATTGGCCAAGATTCTCGTTGGGGTTGTTGACGTTGGCAGCGATGTGGCCGCCGGCCAGTTGCACGCCCACTTCGCCGCCACCGTTATAGGGCACGTACTTGAACTCGGCGCCGGTCTTCTGCTCGATCAGGGCGACAAGGGTCTCGTCGGTATCCTTGGACTGGCTGCCGCCAACCGGGAGTGAGCCTGGATTGGCCTTGGCTGCCGCGATGAATTCCGCTGCGTCCGCATAGGGAGCGTCCGCCTTGACCCAGATGAGGAACTCGTCCAGTGCCAGTGCCGCCACCGGCACGAGGTCCTCTGAGGTGTAAGCCATCTTGGCCACGTGGGGCAGCAGGTAGACGTTGTTGGTGCCAAAGATCAGCTTGTGAGGGTTGGCATTGTTGGCCTTGGCATAGAGGAAGGCCTCAGCGCCACTACCCGCTCCCTTGTTCAGCACGACCACGGACTGATCCATCAGATTGTGCTGGGCGATCACCGACTGAATAGTGCGGGCGAAATTGTCGGTTCCGCCACCCGGACCGGAAGCGACGACGAACTCCACGGGGCGCTCGGGAACCCATTGGGCAAAGGCGCCAACGGTGGATAGCAGTGTCGCGGCCACGGCTAGAGTGATTGAGGTCTTCTTCATGTGAGCTGCCCTCCTCGGCAGGTTGGTAGTCTGTTCGCTGCCGCGGATGGTCCGGGCAGCAGGTTTCAAACCGTTGGATGTGGTTCGGTGTCGGGCGCCCAGCGGCGAAATCTACGCGGCGATACGGTTGCGACTGCGACTTTGGGCAACAATAATGTCGAAAGCCGCCTGGGTTGCGCCGAGATTGGCCTTGCCCTGACCATAGATGTCGAATGCCGTCCCATGAGCGGGCGTGGCGATGGGGATCGGCAGCCCACCGTGAACGGTGACGCCACGCGAAAAACCCATCAGTTTCATCGCGATCTGTCCCTGGTCGTGGTACATCGTGACGATTGCGTCAAAATCCTTGACCCGCAGGAATATCGTGTCCGCCGGGAAGGGGCCGCTGGCAGGAAGGCCTCGGCTCCTGGCTTCCTCCACAGCCGGACCGATCACGTCGATCTCCTCACGCCCGAAGCTGCCATTCTCGCCGTTGTGGGGATTGAGCCCGCATACGCCGATACGCGGCCGGGCCACGCCCGCGGTGACCAGCGTCTTGTGCGCCAGCTCGATGCCGGCGATGACGCGCTCCTTGGTAATCAGCCCGGAGACGTCCTTGAGCGCCACATGGCTCGTCACCCGGCTGGTCCACAGGTTATCGAGTGCGTTCAGCTCGCCATGCGGCCCGGTGACGCCAAGCATGGCTGCAAACCACTGGCTTTCATCTTCGTGGGGAAGGCCGGCCTGATGCATGGAATTCTTGTTAAGCGGTGTGAACAACACCCCGTCGGTCACGCCGGCCCGGGTCAGGTCCACCGCACGCTCTAGCGTTTCCAGGCAGTAGCGGCCGCAACTCTCGGTAGAGGTTGCCCGCTGGAATGGTCGTTTCGCCGAGCCCGTGAAATCTTCCAGGAGAATGCCGCCTCCCGACCCGAAGCTGACTTCACCCGATACGACTTGGTAGCTGAAGCGCTGCCCGGCAATGCGCATGCCCTCTTCTACCTCGTCGCGGTCCGCGATGAGCAGGATATCCGCCTTCTCGCGGTTTTCCGGCTTGGCGAGCAGTTTCGCGACCAGCTCAGGACCAATTCCCGCGGGATCTCCCAACACAACTGCCAGACGTGGCTTCATGGCTTGCTTCCTCCGTCATCCCTACCGAACGAGACCCACCAAACATCAGACACCGCAACTTGTCAACTGGTCCGGCCATAAGACCACTAGACCTCCTGCCTGGTATCGTTCATATTGATTTCCAGGAGCAAACTCGGCAGGTGAGCGAGATGGACGCACCACTCAATTTGCAGAATATCAAGAGCGGCCTCTCCAAGCTCACGATCCGTGAGCAGGTGAGTCACCGCCTCGCCGCCATGGTGCAAGCCGGCATTCTGCGCACGGGGGACGAACTCCCAAGCGAGCGTGAACTTGCGGCAACCCTCGAGGTCAGCCGCGAAACCGTACGCGGCGCCATACAAATGCTGGCGGCAATCGGCATGGTGGAAATCTCGCAGGGCAGCCGCACGCGAATTGCCCGAACAGAAGGGTTCTCGTCCTACAACAGCGTGACCCAGCCGGTCCTGTCCGGCCAATCGGCAGACCAGGTCTACCAGGCCCGGCTCATGATAGAGCTTCCGGTGATACGAACTGCGGTTGAGTGCATTGACGATGACGGGATTGCCCGGCTGCGTCGGCTCGTGGATGCACAACGCGAAATGCTGGAGGATACCATCCGCTTCCAGATTTCCGATGCCGAGTTCCACGACGCGATTTACCAGGCCAGCGGCAACGAACTGGTGGCGGGCTTCCTGCGTCAGCTGTTCAGCTTTGGCATGGAATATCGTCGGCATGTGCTGTTGCGCCAAGGGTCGGTGAGCCTGAGCCTTGCCGACCACATCGATATTCTCGATGGCTTTGAGCAGCGGGATCCCACGGCAGCTGCCGAAGCGATGCAGCACCATCTTGACCGCATTCACCGCACGACGCTGGAAGCCATCGCCGAGACCAGCGTCGATCGACGCTAGCGGCCTGTCTCACTAAACGGGAGCCAGCCTATCATGCTGCTTGGTGCAATTGCCGACGACTTGACCGGTGCAACAGATCTGGCGGTGACACTGACACGTGGCGGCATGAAAGTGCTCCAGGTAGTGGGTGTTCCGCCATCAGGGGCCCAGTTCGCCGACGCCGATGCAGTGGTCGTTTCGCTCAAGTCGCGCACTATCCCCGCCTCTGAAGCGGTCGCTATGTCGATCACCGCCGGCGAGGCACTGCTCGCTGCTGGAGCGAGACAGCTCTTTTTCAAATACTGCTCCACATTTGACTCGACGGACGCGGGCAATATCGGGCCGGTAACCGACGCCTTGCTCGCCCTGCTGGGGGAAAGCCGCACGCTCGCCTGCCCTGCCTTTCCGACCAACAAACGCACGGTTTACCAGGGCCATCTGTTCGTGGGCGATGTGCTGCTCAGCGACAGTCCGATGAAGGACCATCCGCTCACCCCGATGCGCGATGCCAACCTGGTCCGTGTTCTGGGCCGTCAGACGGCTCGAGCGGTCGTCCTGGTCGAACATGGGTGCGTTCGCGCAGGCACCGAAGCATTGCGCGCAAGGCTCGAAGCCGTCGAGGGTATCGCCATCGTCGATGCCATCAGCGACGCCGACCTGCGCACAATCGCTGCTGCCGCCAGCGGGTTGCGGCTGATTACGGGCGGATCGGGGGTCGCATTAGGCCTGCCGGACGTCTATGCGCAGGCCGGCCTGCTGCGGGCTTCGACCCCAGCCAATGCGATGGCCGCCCCGCAGGGTCGTGCTGCCATCCTCGCCGGCTCCTGTTCGGCGGCAACCCGACGACAGATTGATCTTGCCCGCTCGCGCGGGACTCCCGCCCTGCAGGTAGAGGCCGCGCAAATCGCCGAGAACCAGATCACCGTTTCGGAGGCAGCGGACTTCATTGAGCGCAACAGCGATGGTTTGGTCCCGCTCGTCTATTCCAGCGCCGACCCCGAACAGGTCCGCGCCGTCCAGAAAACCTACGGCACCACCATTGCAGGTGAAATGATAGAGCAGTTCATGGGGCAACTGGCGCAGATGCTCGCGCAACGGGGGTTCACGCGGTTCCTCATTGCCGGTGGGGAAACCTCAGGAGCGGTGATCCAGTCACTGGGCGTGACGGCGCTGCAGATTGGTCCCGAGATCGACCCGGGCGTGCCCTGGACGCTTTCATCGGGCGAAGCTCGAAATTTTGCGCTGGCTCTGAAGTCTGGCAATTTCGGCACCGACGACTTCTTCCTCAAGGCTTGGGATCTTTTGCAATGACCGCAATCGTGTCGGAGGCCAGCCGGGTTCGCGATGAGATCTGTGCCGTCGGTGCGTCCCTGTTCAACCGAGGGCTGACGGCAGGATCGACCGGCAATATCAGTGTGCGGCTCGGCGACGGCGGCATGATCATGACGCCCACAAATGCCAGCCTCGGTGACCTCGATCCGGGGCGCCTTTCAAGGCTCGCACCCGACGGAACCCATATCGACGGCGACAACCCGACCAAGGAAGCATTTCTGCATAGCTGCATGTATTGTGAACGCCCCTCTGCGGGGGCCGTGGTCCACCTGCATTCGACGCACGCAGTGGCTGTGAGCATTCTTGCCGATGTCGATCGCCACGACGTGCTGCCACCGCTGACAGCCTATTACGTGATGCGAGTGGGGACCTTGCCGCTGGTGCCCTATTTTGCGCCGGGTGATGAAGAGCTGGCGCTGGCGGTCAAAAGCCTGTCGGGCAGGCACCATGCGGTCCTTCTCGCCAATCATGGCCCGGTCGTTGCCGGCACAACGCTGCGCGAGGCCCAATATGCCACAGAGGAACTCGAGGAAACGGCCAAGCTGCATCTGCTGCTGCGCGGACAGGCTTTGCGACCCCTGACGCCGGCGCAGGTCGAAAAGCTGCGCCGGCGCTAATGCTCTCTCAAGAGCGGGCCCCTTCGAGTTCATCTTCGACATAAATCTGTACGATCTCGTCAAAAGAGGTGTCGCCGCTAAAGCCTAGCGCAAGTGCCCGCTCAGGGTCAAAGGCCCGCGGCCATCCAGCGACAATCTGTTCGATTACCGGATCGCGCTCTCTACGGATCAGCGCCACCGCTTCGTCCCCAGCGGCGCGCTGCAAGGCAGCAATTTCCTCGGCAACCGTGGCGGTGATCCCCGGCATGTTCAGCGAACGCCGAATGCCGAGGGGCGCGGTGTCCATCACGGCCGCATGCAGCAGGAAGCCGACGGCCGCTCGTGGGCTGGCGAACCAGTGCCGCACCGTGTCGGGTACTGGCAGCACCGCTTCCTGGCCCAGTAACGGCTCTCGCAGAATGCCGGAAAAGAAGCCGGACGCAGCCTTGTTGGGCTTGCCCGGTCGGATGACGATGGTCGGCAGGCGAACGCCAATGCCATCGAAGAACCCGCGTCGCGAATAGTCCGCCAGCAGCAGCTCGCCGATCGCTTTTTGGGCACCGTAACTGGTGAGCGGGGTCAGCACGTGGTCGTCATCGATCACATCGGGAAACGGCGTACCGAAGACGGCAATGGAGGAGGTAAACACGACACGCGGGTAATATGGGCGGCGAGCGCCTTCGAGCCTAATGGCTTCGAAAAGCGAGCGCGTTGCGTCCATGTTGATGCGGTACCCCTTCTCGAAATCGGCCTCGGCCTCACCAGAAACGATTGCGGCAAGGTGAAAGATGAGGTCGGGCCTACTACCGACCAGGACCTCGGCAGTGCCGGGTGTCGAGAGATCTGCGGCATGCAATTTCACTTCCCCTGCGAAATCCGGGCGATCCGGCGCCACGACATCAACCAGGGTCAGCTTGCTGACGGGACGCTCGCCCAACTTTGCTTGCCGGACCAGTTGTGTGGTGAGTTTGCGACCCATCATGCCGGCCGCACCAAGGACAAGGATGTGCATTTCGATTCCTAACTGGACTGCTGGTACAACCAGTTATCCTGTTGGCGAAGGTTTGTCCACTGGGCATGGTATGAGGCCAGCCAACCAGAGCGCCAAGAGCGCTGCCGAAAACCCCTAGGCTGTTTTAAGCGGGCGGCCCTCCCGACAATGCCGTGCTGTGGCGCTTCGAAATGGGCAGGGTTGTCATCCCCTGCAAATCGCCGTCCAGAGCACCTTCACCGGCGACCCCGCTTCGCTTCCCTGCCCCGGCTGGCAGGTGTTCCTTCGCGATAACCAAACCGGGCCAAGACGACGATACGTCCTGTCGGCGGACCGTTACTGACCCCGGTTGTCGATGGCGCAACCAGTGGCTGCATGCCTTGCAATGCGCTTTGTTCACATACGGCAACGAGGACACGACGATACCGGCATCCGCCAGCGAAGCATGTTTCGACCAGAGGGTGCTCCACCTGGGAAGGCAGGGCGCCGCTAGCTGCTGCCTGGTCACAACGCGATAAGCTCTCTGACGCCCGCCAGTTCAGGTCGTTGTTGCCCGAATTGAACAAGGCGGATTGCAAAGATATGCATGCCGTTGGACGCAGGATAGGTGCAGTCCAATCGGCAGGGCCTCGGCTCAGACAATGCCGCCGCCAGCGATCCTGCTCTAAGAGGTCCCTGATCTCGATGGACCATGGATTGGCGTGTAATTGCCGCCGCTTCGCCCCCGCTCTTTGAGCGGGCGTTCGCGACGACCTACCCAAGGAATTACTGCCGGCGGGGGGACCTGATGGTCTTCGCAGCTATGGCATTCGGTCGAATTGCAGACCGGCCAGCACACAACCCTCGGCTTCACCGACCAGCAAAGCGGTGCCCATCTGAGATATTGGGCAGGTCATTGGAAAGCTGGCGTTGCCGACCGAGCCAATTGCATCCGACATGACGAGTTCTGTGTCACTCAAGGTATAGCTGCCTTCCACACTCCGGCCGTCGGCATTACTCATGACAAAGCGGTCGTCCTCGCCCAGTGTCAGTGACAGGCCGGTCGGCGTGTCGCCGTCCTTAGCCACAAATCTGCCCGTCCAGACCGCAGCGTCGGCTGCCGATGTCGCTTGGCTGATGCTGGCTTCCAGCGCCAAAAGCTCTTCACCGCGGGCGGTTACATTGGCTGCCAGTTCTTCGACCTGGGGCTGCAACTCGTCACGCTGCGCCTGGTAGCCCTCGACCTCCATGGTCAGTTGGTCACGGCGGGCATTGAGATCAGCCACCTGCTTCTGCAGCGCCAGAAGGTCGGCCCCCGCTGTTTCGCTCTGCGCGGTAGCTTCTGCCGTTTGGTTCTGCACCGCGGCGAGCGCCTCGCGTGCCGCTTGCAGCTGCGTCTGCATATCGGCCAGGGCGGCGGTGGCGGTTTTCGCTTCTTCCGTCAGCTGACCCGCGCGGGCAGTAGCCTCTGCCTCTTGGTTGCGCAGCTGTTCGAGACGCGCGCCAATGTCGGTGAATTGCTGATTGGCGGTTTCGATCTGGACGGTGAGCTCTTCCTGCCGTGTTGCAAGGGTATCCGTTTCGGCACGAGCGTCGGCCAGCTGCTGCTCGACGGCAGCAGCGTCGGCGCGCAGAGTTTCAAGCTCTTCCGTAGCGGTCGCGATTTCGGCTTCCCGCTGGGCCAGTTCGGTATTGAGGTTGTCCCGCGACGCCGTAACGGCCGCGAGATCTTGTTGTGCGGTAGCCAGTTGCGCCTCGGTGTCGGCCAGCGCGCCATCGGCGGTTTCGCGCTCCGTCAGCCGCGCCGCGACATCGTCTCGCTCCGCGGTCAACGCCGCGATGACCTGTTGCTGCTGACCGCCCTGGTTCGCGGCATTGATCCACATGGCAAAGAAGGCGATCCATCCAGCCAAGGCAATAATGAGGATGCTCAAAACAAGCGGTTCGCGCAGGCGCTTCGACAGGTCTGTCATGGCAGGTGTCCTCAGTTAGATGCAGTCGGACAACGCACCTATATGGCCCTTGTTCCAGGGTGAAAAAGCTGGCGGGCAGCGAGAGAACCCCAGCCAACTCGATCGCGCGCGAAAATGGGTCGCGAACGCTAGAAGGCACAGTGGTTAGACCCTCTGACCGCGTCCACCTGTTGGGACTGAACATCGTGATAAAATTCCCCCAAGCGCATTCATCAGTGGATAGCCCTGACGGTTCTCGTGAGCGACACGGGGGCCGGCCCTGGACAAAAAAGGCCCTGCGCAATGGCAGGGCCAACCACGACCTGCATGGGGAGGTGTTAGAAACTGTTGCTCAGGCCTGCCTGCAGCGAGGCGGAGGCATGCCCGTCGAAGCGGACCTGCCCATCCGCCGCGGCAGACAGTTTGAGCCCGTTGCCGAGATCGGCAGAAAGGCCGGCCCCGGCATAAACGCCCAACTCGGTGCTGGCTGGGGCGACGGCGCTCTGGGTTTGTCCGAACAGCGTGACCGGGGTGCTCGATCCCCCCAGATTGGACTGCGCGAAGACACCAGCATTGGCTGAAACCGTCATTCCGGCACCGGCGTCATAGTCACCGGCCAGTCCCAAACGGGCATCGAGCAAAGAGATGGTCTGCGCGCCGATCACGAGATCTAGGGAGGACCCCGTTTCGGTATAACCGCCGACACTGCCGCCAACATAGCTGAGCCGGCCGGTCACCCGGAGCTCACCCTGTTCAGTCGCCAGGACGGGCACTGCCAGTCCCAGGGATGGGGAGATGAACCAGCTTCCGAACTGGCCGGTGGCGGTTTGCATGCCGCCTGGCGTCACCACCTCTCGCTCGCTCGTATTGCCGGCCGCGCCCCCCAAGAGGCTATAGTCGACACTGACCACCCCCAGTTCCAGATCGCCATAGACGCCGGCAATACCCGTTGAAGCCGTGATGCGTTGCCCGCCATTGTTGATATCGACACGGCCAGTGGTCGCGCCGCCCAGAAGGCCAAGATTGCCGCTGCCGACCCGCGCGTGTCCGCCAGCGACAATCCCGCCAAAGAGGTTGTTCACGGCAACCGGTCCGCCGCCCGTGCTTCCCCCAGCCAGCAGGGAGGCCCAGAGCGTGTTCGACGACACGGTGTCCAGCTCACCTATCGCTGCGCTGGCGGCGGTGTTTTCAGCGATCGGCGCATATCCCAGCAGCAAGCTTTCCTCACCAGTCCGCGAAACCGGCGTGGCAAGCTTGCTGGCGATGAGATTGCGAATTTGCGTCGTGGTGTCGAGCGCCACCAGCGGAGCGGAGGCTGTAACACCGAACGGTTCGACGACACCGAACTCATTGGCGCCGAGGTCGAAGACCAGATTGCCACCCGCAACAAGGGTTTCGACATCGAACGCGCGCAGCAGGGCATTGCCCCGGAACTCGGACAGGTCCAGCGTATCATCGCCGGCGCCAAAGAATACGCTGCCGAAAAGCCGGGAACCGGTTCGCAGCAAGAGCGCGTCGTTGCCGCCATCGGCGCCGGCGTCAAAGACAATCGCGGCGCCACCCATGCCATCGATGGTTCCGGCATTGATGAAGGTGTTCGGCCCGGGGGCGTTGAGAATATAGACAACACCTGCAGCGCCGCGAATGGTCCCCGTATTGGTGAAGGTTCCGCCCGCCTCGTCAATCCGCACGCCGATCTGGCCGCTGTCGGCCGTCGAAACAATGGTGCCCGCATTGCTGGCCGCTCCAAAGGTGCTGCGGAAGGTCACCCCGTTCTCGAAAGACTGGATGGTGCCGGTATTGTTGAAGGCGGTGACATGGTCAAAGAACTCGACACCCCGGCCCTGAGCGGCGGTGACAACACCGCTATTGGTGAAGCTGCCGACGGCGCCTTGCAGTCGGACGCTGGTGAAATTGGCGCTGGCTATGGTGCCGGAATTGGTGAACGTTCCGATCGCCGAGACGGACTCGACACCATTGTTGGCGCCGCTGATCGTGCCGGCATTGGCAAAGCTGCCGACCGTGAAGGCGCCGTTGCCGTCCTCGTAAAAGCCCACGCCGGTCCCTGTTCCGCCGCTAAGGTCGGCCAGGATCGTTCCGTCGTTGATAAAACTGCCCACGGCGCCGCCATTGATCAGATCCGTGCTGACCGCCACCCCATTGCCTGCATTGCCGGCACTGTCGAGGTTGCGAATGACGCCGGTCGCCGTGTTGTGGAACTGCTGAACGCCCCCGCCAAAGAACACCGCGTCCCACGAGCCCCCTTCGATGAGGCCGCTGTTGGTGAAGGCTCCGACCATGGGATCGATGTTGAAGGCCGACTCGGTCAGCGCCTGCACGGTGCCGCCATTAACGATCGAGCCAACGGCAAAGGTGTCACCATAGATGCCCACAGCGGTGCCGTCGCCAGTGACCCGAATCGTGCCGGTATTGACGAAGGTCCCGACTGGCCCGTTGCCGGTATTGAACTCAACGCCGTTGCCATTGCCCGTGTTGAGGATGGACCCGGTATTTTCGAATTCGAGAACGCCGGCGTCGAAATAGGTGGTGGTCCAGTTGGACGGCGACGTCAGCGAGCCTGAATTGACAAAGCGGCCGACCGGTCCGTTCAGCACGACAGCAGGGTCGTTATGGCCGGTTATGGCTCCCCGGTTGTCGAACGTGCCGACGCTGCCGTTGACGCCGACGCCGGCGCCATCCGAGGTGATCATGGTGCCGGTGTTGAGAAATGTTCCCAGGTCTCCCGCGACGCCAAGTGCCGCATCGGTATCGGTGGTGACAGACCCGGCATTTTCGAACCGACCCAGATCACCGTTGATGCCGACGGCCCAGCCGCCGGTTGCGGTGATGGTGCCGGTGGCCTCGTTGAGGATAAAAGCTACGCCGCCGCCGGGACCGGGATAGCTGACGCCGTCGCCGGCGTGACTGATCGCTCCGCGATTGGTGAGCGAGCCGCCATTGGCGAGAACGACGCCATCGGTGTCGGTTTGACCGGCCTCGAGGACGACATCCTGGGCGAGGCCCATGCTCGGGTAGGAAACTGCACTCAACAGTGCGAGCGCGGAGGCAAAGCCAGTTGCTGCGCGATTGTTTCGACGGAATTGGAAAGTCAAAGCCAGGTCCCCTTTACCCAAATAAGTGGAGAGAAGGCTAGCGGGGGCCGGAGAGGCGAAAATCACCCGAACGGGTTGAATGCCGTGGTGTCGGGTATTTGTGACATTATTGCCAACCTATCCGAGCCTGGCGAGGAACAACTCGATGCGTTCAAGGCACAGCCGGGTTTCTTCAATGTGCGGCAAGTGGCTGGAACCCTCGAAAACAGTCGCCTCGCAGTCCGGCAGGCCCGCAGCCAGCGCCGCAAGGCATTGCGGACCCGTCTCATCCCACCCGCCGCCATAGGCCAAAGTCGGCACACCGATCCTGTCCAGTCGGTCGGTCACCGACCAGTGCCCCAGGGGACCGTCCCAGTCGAACAGGTCACGACCCAGGAGCTTGTGCTGGATCTGGGGATGCGCGGTCAAAGCGTTCAAGGTGTGGAGCAGATGCGGCGGCGGCGGCACGCGGCAGACATAGCGGGCGAAGAACGCCGCGAATGCGTCAGAATAGGAAGGCGCGGGACCGGGTCCTGCCATCAAGGCCGTCCGGTCCTTGGCCCCAAGCTCGTCGCGCCGCCCCTGCAAGCCTTGTTGCATCGCAAGACCCGAGGCAAAAGCATTGGCGAGGATGAGACCCTTGAGCCCCTTGGGCTGCCGCAAGGCGTGCTCGAGGGCGATGCACCCACCCGAAGAATGGGCAAAAAGCAGATAGCCAGCCTCAGCCGTCCATTCGGCAAGCAGCGATTCGAGTTCCGTCACCATAGAACTGAGCGACACCTTGGCTGCCGCAGCGGTTCCGACAGGACTTGAGCGACCGTTGCCGATCTGGTCGTAAAAGATGATTTCCCTGTCGGCGCCAAGGTCAACGAGATCGAGAAGATAGTCGTGGGTCATACCCGGTCCACCATGCACCACAATGATGGGAGGGCGCCCGGACTTGACGCCATAGCTGCCGTACCAGGTGGCCCCGCTGGGCGAAGTCACGAAACCCTCTTTGGCCGGCACGGCGTTCACCATCGGCCCACGGCCCGTACCGCGCGATCGAGCAGGCGCAACAGGTCGGCTTGCCGGTGGGTGCCGGTGCGGACGAATATAGTCTTGAGTTGGGTACGTGCCGTCTCCAGCGACAGGCCAAGGTGCTGACTGGACTCGGCGAGGGTCCAGCCAGCCGAAAGCTGCTCGGCGAGTCTGGCTTCCGCCGCGGTAAAGCCGAATATCTGCCTGAGCTGGACGGTACCAATCCGCGCCGGCTCCGCCAGATCGGTCAGCAGCAGAATGGTCTGCAGCTTGAGCCCGCTCGTCCCCAATGCACTTGGTGTCGCGATGGCATCGACAACCAGCGGCAAACCGCTCGACCGCTTGATGGTAATGGCGGGGGGCAACTCCGCCATGGACCGCGCCTCGAGCGCCGCCCAAACAAGCGCCTGCAGCTGCCTATCAGATGCCGCGTCGGTGGCGCGCAGCCGGCGCCGGGCCACAAACAGATCGGTGCCGAGCAAGGCCTCCGCCTTGGCGTTCAGCGCAAGGCAGCGGCCGGACCAGTCGACACTGACTGCGGCGCGCTGGCCCATTTCTAACATGTCCACCGCGTCGCGGGCACCGGCCGTCGTCATGGCGGCGCCAATGCCCACAACACGCGCCAGATGCGGGGTAAGGTCCAACAAGCCCCTGGCCTCGGCGCCAAAAGGTCCCTTGGCCTCGCTGCGCAGCAAGGGCATGGCCCAGTCCTGCTCGCCAACACGAAACGAAACGGCCGCCCACCAAGTCAGATCGTGTTTGCTGTAGAGGTCGTGATAAACGGGCAAGGCCTCTCGTTCCTTGTCCGTAACGAGGTCGTGCTCCACCAGGAACCGGTTGCCGCCCCGCAGGCGCGTCCAGCCGCGAAGCGCGCGGTGGTCCCGCCGCCACCAGCCGCCGGTGAGAAAATCTTCCAGGAAGTGCTGGTACCTCGGAGAGGCGGGAAAGCGTAAACGAAGCTCGGCCGCGCCCTCGGCGTAAAAGCAGGCCGCATCCGCGCCCGCTGCGACGGCGAGTGCCTGCATGGCGGTGGCCCAATCCGCCTGGTCGGTCAGACTGCCGTAGCAAGCATTGAGCGCGTCCTGCACGTCCGGGGAAAGGACCGTCATGGACTATCCTTCTTCACACTATTGTGGGAAGCTTACGCGGGCGAGGTCCTGAACAGGACCTCACTATTCATTTACTTTGATTCTTATTGTCGTGATTGTCAACAGAGCGATTTGTAAAGCGCGAGGGAGCTCCTCGACTTTCGTGAAGCGTTCCCGATTTCCCGGGGTACAGCGACAGCTCTGTGGGACATGCCCCAGGGTCAATATCCCCGCCATCACTCGCTGCCGGCCGGCTGCCATCCTGGCGGTCAGCAACGTATCCAATTCGACGCTGCGGTCAGGTCCTTCACCGGTGACCCCTGCTTTGCTCCCTTGCCCCGGCTGGCCGATGTCCTTTCGCGATCCCCTGGCCGGGCCAAGACGACGATACGTCCTGTCGGCGGGCTGTTGCTGACCCCGGTTGTCGATGGCGCAACCAATGGCATCATGGCTTGCAATCCGCTTTGTTCACATAGGGCAACGAGACACGAAGATTCGGGGTCATCCGCCAGCAAGGCACGTTTAGACCAGACGGGTGGTCCACCTGGGAAGGCAGGGGGCGCCGCGCCATGCTGGTTCCCGAGCCGTGCGGGGTGGGCGGCCATCATCTCACGCCCAACATCTGCTAGAAGGTAGCCATCCTTCGCGAGACCCCAGCGACTAGGCAAGCTCTAGTCAAGGGCGTAGGGTCAGTGCCAATGGCCTCGAAGGAGAGGACAATGGCGCAGATCAGCTCGAGGATATCGCAGCGCGCTTTGGCCGCGCACCAAGTCCAATGCAGCAGTTGCCGACTTCTCAATTCGCGGTACGGCAAGCAGCACGGGGACGGCGGCATTGCGGACTTCACCTTTAGCAAGCCCACGAAATGCCCCTGCGCGGCCTGGTCACTGCTTTGACACGCGCGGCGGAACCCAAAGACAAGAATTGGTATGCCTACAAGTCGAGCGAACCGGAGCCGCAAGCTTTTCCTTGCGGAGCGGCATGCCTCGAACTTGGCTTCCCTTCGAACCTGAAGATTCGCACTGACGGCAATAGCGTAGCAATGACGCACAATTTCGCCCTTTTGAATGGCTGCAGTCGACAAGAATTTCGCGCATACCCCCCTTGAAGCGAGAGGAAGTGAAGGAGGAACAAAGTGACACTCTATTTGACCCGGTTCAGCTACACGCCGGAAACCTGGGCTCGGCTCATTGAGAACCCTGAGGATCGCCGCGACGCTGCGCGCAAGTACATCGAGTCCGTCGGTGGGAAGCTGCACGGCTTCTGGTATGCCTTCGGCGATCACGACGGTTTCAATCTATGGGAAGCGCCAGACAACATCTCGATGGCCGCTGTCGCCATAGCGATTGGAGGCGGGGGCGCTCTCTCGAAATGTGAAACAACTCCCCTGCTCACTGTTGAAGACACGCTGGAGGCCCTCGGCCGGGCAAAGGCAGTTGGCTATCGCCGACCGGGTTTGAGCTAGGTCGACCACCGGCGGCGTAGGTCGAACAAGCCATCCATTTGCGGTTTTACCCGCTCGCTGGTGATCGGCCACCCAAGGCCGGCGATGTCGAGGTCCGGTCAGCCCTGTTCCTGGCGACCAACACCATCATGAATGGCCGAGGCCAGCCTTCATCGCTGCGCAGCTTTGGTGCCGGGCTGGCGCGCCGGACGGGTCGCAAACGCGCCATGGTCGCCGTGGCCCGCAAACTTGCCGTTGTGCTCCATGCCATGTGGACCGATGGCACCCTGTTCTGCAACGTCGAGAAGGAGGCGCTCGCCTGACAATGTGATCCCTAACAGGAAACCAGCTCTTCGTTGCAGTTCGTCCGGTGCGGACGAGGGAGCCGGGGCAAAGCCGCAACTGTCCGCTGCGCATCATAGCGCGCCCAAAAGCAAGGCACCCCGACCCGATCCGACAAATGCTTGTGGGAGCTCAGCACATGCCGCTACCGACCACGAAAGAAGCTTGACCCACATGGGACGAAACGCGGTGAAAGAGAAGTTGGAGCTTGACCTCAATGCCCGATTAAAGAAGCGGACAGACCGTTTCCCAGCCTCTGCGTCGTGAATGGGAGGTCAACATGTCCCAAACTGGCGATGCCCGAACACCGATCGTACCTTCACGTGCAAATAGCCACAAGAACTCGAAGGACACTAATCAGGTCTATTGTTCTGGGAGCCCGGACCTCCTCAGGCTTGGAATCACTGCCCTTCCATAGGCGTCGTCACAACGATCTATGCCTTGCTCGAGCACTTCCAGGGTCAAGGTTGGGTTTAGTTCGCGCAGGTGGCGTACCATCGCCTGCGCCTGGTCGACCTCGCCGAGCTTCTCGTAGCAGGTGGCGAGGGTGATGTAGGTGAACGACCAGTCGCTGAAGGTGGCAAGGGACTTGCGGCACAACTCGATTGCGTTCTCGTAGTTGCCCCGCATCATCTCGGCTGCTCCCATGCCATGCAGGCTGATGTAGGCGTCCGGTGCGTCAGGCCCGAGTTCATATGCGCGGGCGCGGCATCTATATGCTTCGTCCGCATCCCCACTAAGCTGGTGGGTGATCCCGGACAGATTGAGCACGACCACGTTATTGGGATTCCTTTCAACCGCCCGTCGAACCGCTTGGATCATCGTTGCATCCCGACCGACCCTGTAGAGCACGAAGCCGCAAATGGCACTCACCAGGGGATCGTCGGGATCGATCTCCAGCGCCGCCTGGGCAAGAGCGATGCAATTGTCATGATCGCTATTGCCGAGGGACGACAGGCGGCTCGAAATTCTCTTCTCGTAGATCCAGGCGCTATACGCAGGAGCCAGGGCAAAGCTGGGATCCAGCGTCGCCGCTCGGTCTAATAGCGTCAATGCCTCAACGTAACCGTCGGGCCGCGGTGCATAGATCAGTGGCAATGCCTTGAGATAGAGATCATAGGCATCCAAACTTGCAGCAGGCTTACGTCTGACCCGTTCGATCTCCGCCCTACGGATCGTCGGCTCAATCACGCCGACGACACTCTCTGCAATCCTGTCCTGAAACGCAAAGATGTCCGTGGCCACGCCCTCATATTTGTGAGCCCATAGAGAGGCCCCACTCTGGGTGGTAAGCAATTGAGCGGTGACCCGAAGGTGGGCACCCATACGTCGTACGCTACCTTCAAGCGCATATCGGATCCCTTGCTCGGACGCGGCGGCACGCGCATCCGCCGCTTTGCTGAGGGCGAAGCTGGCGCTGCGCGAAAGAACGGCGAATGATTTAAAGCGCGACAGCGCTGTGATGACGTCCTCGGTCACGCCGTCGGCGAAATAGCCATCCGCAGTTGCTTCGCCCTGATTGGCGAACGGAAGAATGGCAATGAGTGGCGGCCCCCGCTGCGCTATCAGAGGGTCGGATTGAGTGATGAGCCTGTAGCCGACCCGTGGCACGGTTACGATTGTGCTCCCGACGCCATCCCCCAACATGCGACGGAGTGCAGAAATCTGCACGCTAAGGTTGCTTTCTTCAACAATGGTACCCGGCCATGCCCGCTCCAGCAGGGCATCCTTGCCCACTGGCTCACCACCTGCATCCAACAATGTCTCAAGCAGAATGTAGCCTCGATGGCTTACTGGCACCGGCTCGCCCTTGCGGGTCAATATTCGGCGCTCGCGGTCGAGCACGAATGGTCCGAAACTCGAACTCTTGTTACCCATAACGGTCACCATAAAGGCTTTCGGAACTTTTCGACTTCCGCAAAGGATGCGAACCGAAGACAGTGCGAGGCTCTCCACATCGCAAGCAGTGGAGACTGAAAATGAAGCCAAACGCAATCTTTGCCGCAGTAGTGGGAACCCTATTGGTGGTTACCGCGCCCTCGGCGAGCGCTCAAGATGCCTCTAGCGCCTATCAGGACATCAGGGAAACCTACGGCAACGTGCCGGGGTTCTTCTACCTCTTTCCCCGTGATGGCCTCATCGAGACATGGGACGCCTTCAAGGCGTTGCAGATGAACCCTGGCATCGAGATGGATGCCGCAACGCGCGAGCTCATCGGGGTAGCCGTTGCAGCCCAAGGCACCTGTCATTCGTGCGTCTACTTCCATGCCATGGCAGCCTCGGCAAACGGCGCGTCCGAGTCGCAAATCCTGGAGGCTGCAAAGATCGGCGCGGCGACGCGGCGCCTCGACGCCGCCCTTGACCAGGCCAGAGGCGCACCTGAGACGTTCCGATGGGAAACCAATCTCGTTCTCTGGGGTGACCCACAAACGGTTGAGGCGCGCATTCCCGCGCTCGACCTTTGCGGGCTCTTCGTGCACCTTCCAGGGAGCGCAGATGACTGCGAGTGAAGCTGCCCCCCGGAGACCTCGCGCCATGCTCATAGCGGCTAAGCTGTTTCACAAATTCCAAGATCTTCCCGAAAGCCGCCTCCCCAGAAGTAAAGGGAGGATATCGATTACGCTCCATCAAACATAGGGTTGGTTGAAGTGAGATCGACTAAGATCTTGGCCAGACTGGCTGCGACTGTCGTCGAAAAGTCGTTCGAAGTCTGGTCGTCCAGGCCACGAGGGACCACTGGAGGTTAGCATGGCACCATCGGTTGCGCCACGACGGGGCGGTGCTTGTGGCTCGGGAGCTAAAGCTAGCGCAGGAGCGGCCGCGCGTCCTTGCTTGCCATTCGACACCTCGCACGGTGATAAAAGATCCCGAAAGCGCAGGCGATTGATGGACGCTAGCCAGTCGGCGCGACCAATGCAAACCCGTCACGAGCAAGTCCTTCCTCGACCGCAGTGGCTGCAGCGCCGATCAACTTGTCTTCGGTGCTTGTTGTTGCGAGGTAGTCCCACACTATCCCCTGCAAATGCCGGGGCAATGCCGCCGTCGGACCGAAGGGCAGGACCAGCAGCGTCGGCGCCTCTGCGTCGACCGGCCTCGAAATGAATACATTGACTTGCATTTGAGCCCTCCAAATCCCCTGCGCATTGAGACTTGTGGGTCAAGGGCTGGCAAGGCCGCATGGTCACGGCAGGCCTTCAGGGATCGAGCGTATACAAACGCACCATGCACAGTGGAGAGTTTGGCATCTGCCAATAGACGCGAGCCGCGAGGTTTCTCCTAGCGCCGCTGCGCGCAACCTTCAGCCCGAGAGCCTGCTCAGCTGCGTCTTCTGGGCTCAGCGCGTCCACAAGAACGTCAGGCCTTACTTCTTCAGAGGTCAAATCAACAACTCGATATTGCCTCAGCATCTCTTCAACTGCCGTTGTTTCCAGTGCTCGAAACAAAAGATAGCCCCGCAGTATTGGTTCCGGGTTAGTCGGCATTCAGGACGCTAGGACGATGCCGGAAGTGGGGGCGTTCCGATTTTCGACTGCATCGGTGGTTGCCACCGCGCAATTGGATGTAATTAGCTCTCATTTCGTTCAAGGGGATGGCGATACCTCTCTGGGTAGTAGCGGTCGTATCCTGCCGGTGGATGCAGCAGGCAGGTAACTCCTGAACTATTCCCTTTCAAGCAAAGCGCCTATGATGCGGAGGTCTGTCCTTGGCTCTCCTTGGGGGATTGGAATGCGGCTGGACCGGAAGTCTACATTCATCACTGGAGGGACGAGTGGAATCGGGTTGGCGACGGCGGCCGCCTTCCTAAGAGAGGGCGCGCATGTCGCGGTCACGGGCCGGGACAATGCAAGACTGCAGTCGGTGGTCGAGAGGCTAGGAGCAAGATGCAAAGGCTTCGTGGCGGATGCCGGTGACGATGCTGCGATGGCGGAAGCCTTGGCGGCCGCGGCCGGCACGCTTGGTGGCCTTGACGCTCTCTTTGTAAATGCTGGGCACTACGTTTCCGCGACCCTGGGCACGACCAGCCGCGCCGACGTCGAGGCGCAGATGAAGGTCGTTGCCAACATGTTCATGGCCGTGCAGTCGGCGCTACCGCACTTGCGCGAAGGGGCGTCCGTTGTTCTGATGGGCTCCGTCTATGCCATCATGGGCCCGCCGGGTGCGGGCGGTTACGCAGCGAGCAAGGCGGCATGTAGGGCCCTGGCACGGTCAATGGCTTCCGAACTGGCACCCCGCAGTATCCGCGTCAACGTCGTCGTTCCTGGTGCCGTCGATACGCCCGGATGGCCTCACCACCAGATGGAGGCCAACGAACGCGATCGGCAGAAGCGGGCCATCGGCGAACGCGCGCTGATCAACCGCATGGTAACCGACACTGAGGTCGCGAACGCGGTCCTGTTCTTAGCGTCCGATGAGAGCTCGGGCCTTAATGCGTCCGAAATCGTGATTGATGGCGGCACAACCGGGGCCTTGGCGGGTTCGCCGCGTTACCTTCGCGGCGAACCATAGTGAGATTTGGGTCTCATTGACGCCCGATCGCGCATCTTTTGCATCCGCAAGAGCCACAGTCGTGGCAGAGACTTAAGGTGACAGGCCGATATCGGCCTCACTGCTGATGGTAGAGCATCGCCACCACCCAACGCTCAACGTGGTGCGGCCGAATGGGGTCGATGCCGAGGTCGGCAAGTATCCTTGGGTCGTGCGTTTCGGCTAGAACCCGGTTGACCAATCGGCGTCGGGCGCGCCGCCGCGCCCACAGGCGCGATGATACAGCCAGGCGCCGCAATAGTTGGTCCCATACCGCGTGCTTGTGAGCATTGCGACCCGGCCAAGCCACCACCATTGTCATGGTCAGTCTCCATCCGTGCATTGAATGGGTCGAGACTACTATGCTGTTGCGTGCCGGGCTGTGCGCGGATCGTGGGACAGGCCGATGTCCCCTGATCGAGGGACGTGGAGCGCTACATGTCGACGCCCACCGACAGCAGGACCCGTACCAGGGCGGGCTGATTGTGAACGCCGGTCTTGTCATAGATGCGCTGGAGGTGGGTACGCGCAGTGTTGGCTGAGATCCCCATCTCCCGCGCGGCATCCGGTAGCGTGAAACCGTCGGCTATGAACCCGGCGAGCCGCCGACTGTCCTGCCGACAGACCGTAGATGGCAGCGGCTACATCCAGGCGCTTGTCGGTCATCGGTTGCCCGTCGAGCAGGAAGTAGATCGCACCGGCGTCGGCGACGACCCACCAGACCCGCGTGGGCAGCCCTTCGCCAGCGCCGAGCACGATCGGGACGCTGCCACGCTCTGCGGTAAAGGCCTTGTCCCTGTCGGCCGCCCACCGCAGCGCGCCTTGAAGCTTGCGGTTGCAGGCGCTGTTGTGCACCTGCACCCGGCCGTTGCGGATGATCAGGTCGTCGTCATCCTGCATCCGCTGGGCGGCTCCGGCGCTGGTCCACAGGACCTTGCCGTCGCTGTCGAGCAGCAACATCGCCGTTCCGCTGGGGCTGGCATCGTTGCTCAGGAATGCGAGCACCGCGATGCGCCAGCGACCGTGGTAGCGCTCGAAAATCCGCATTTCCCGGGTCAGGCCGGGTCCGACATGGTCCGGATAGTCGGGACCTGGATGCTGCTGATCGTAAATGGCCCAAGCCATGTCGCCATGAATGCGCAGTATCAGGTTCTCGATGCTGGTCTGGTAGGCGTAGGCCTCGTCATAGGGCATGTCGCCCTCGATATAGGACTTGGCCCTATGGGAGATGTCCTCCCAGCCCCGACGCGCAAAAATGCCGCCGCCGCGCAAATAGCCCCATCGTACCATGTAGGGTTCATGAACAAAGCAATCCGCCCAGGCCGGATAGTTCTTGGTCCATATGGCGATCCGGGAGGCATGCATCTACGCGATGAGTTCTTCTCTATCCTCCGCCTCGCCCATACCAGGCCCTCCCTCCATAACCATCAAAGCCCAGCCCACGCGGCGGTGCAATAGTCGCGACTTGTCGCCCGGACCTGCCAGGCCAGGTCAGTATGGGGCGACTGCCGAGAGCAGGATGCGGACCAGAGCCGGCTGTGTGTGGACGCCGGTCTTATCGAAAATGCGTCGGAGATGGGTGCGCGCAGTGTTGGGGGCAATCGCCATCCGTTCGGCGATATCGGTAAGGCTCAGGCCTTCGGCAATGAGCGTGGCAACCTGTTGCTGTGCCGGGGACAATCCAAAGATCGTTGCGGCAAGGGCCAGGCGCTTCGCACCGATCCGGCCCGTACCAATGCTGAGAAAGATCATTCCCGCATCGACAGCGACCCAGTAGACGGTCATCGGCAAGCCCTCGCCCGCCTCGACCACAAGAGGCAGCGCGCCGTGGCGGGACATCAGTCCATCATCCAGATTTGCGGCCCATGCCAGGGCCGCGCGAAATTTGGCGTCTTGGCGGCTGTTGCGAAAGCGCAGCCGGTTGCCACGCACGACAAGATCGTCGCTATCGGAAAGTGCTTCAGTGGCGGCGGGGCTGACCCACAGCACGGTGCCGTCCGATGCGAGCCGAACCATAGCAGCACCGGGTTGGCCGGCGTTGCCATCCAGAAACCCCAGCAAGGCGATCTTCCACTGCCCACCGTGGCGCTCGAAGACGCGCATTTCGTGGATGAGGCTAGGCCCGTCATGACCCTCAAGGTCGTAGCCGGGATACACCTGCTCATAGACTGCCCAGGCCACGTCACCAATGACGCGGATAGTGACGTTCTGAATCAAAGTGTCAAAGGCATAGTCGTCGCGGCGACCGGGATGGTCACGCATGACGCGGGAGCTCAATTCCTCCCAGCCACGCCGGACGAATACCCCGCCAAGTCGCCACCAACCCATGCGTGTCGTGTAGTCGGCATGCACGAAGCACTCGCGCCAGGCATCGAAGTCAGCGGTCCACATAGCAATGCGGTTCGCATGCATTAGCGCCAGTATCGCGGCTTCATCATTGGGGTCGTTGGCCATTGGCGGGTGCTCCCTCCGCTAGTGACTGTACCAACGATGGCACTTTCCCTCATCGTAGCATGAGAGAGGGTACTTGGGATGCCGCCGCAGGCCCAAATGACGACTTGGGATTGGTAGTACCAAGAATACCTCAAACCGGCGATATGGGCACGTTCGATGTCCGCTCCCAAAGGAACGCTGCTGGAATGACCGACTTGGGGGCGCAAAGTCCATGATGGCCCGGAACGGGGAATGGCCGCTTTCGCGGCATTGGCCGAATGGCTGGCGAGGAGTAGCTTCGGGTGCGCAAGCGCGGCGGTCGCAAGCGGGCTCTGGGCACGCGGCGGCCAATGCCGGTGCCTGACCGGCCAACCAGCGCTGGAGCCTGGACTTCGTCAGCGATGCCTTCACCGAAGGCAGCCGCTTCCGGGTGCTGACCGTGGTAGACGACCACACGCGCGAGTGCCTGGCTCTGGTCGCCGATACATCGCTGTCCGGTGGACGAGTGGTGCGCGAACTCGACGCCATCATCGCCAGGCGCGGTCAACCGCTCACGGTGGTCAGCGACAATGGCACCGAGTTCACCTGCATGGCGATCCCGCGCTGGTCCCAGGATCGGCAGATTGACTGGCACTATATCGCTCCCCGCAAGCCAATGCAGACCGGCTTTATCGAGAGCTTCAACGGCAACTTCCGCGACGAATGCCTCAATGAGACCCTGTTCTCATCGCTTTCGGAGGCGCGGGACCGGATCAGCGCAAGGAAGGAGGACGACAACAGCCACCGACCACACGCCTCCCTGGGCAATCTCACGCCCAACGAGTTCGCCACGCAACTGGCACTGGAAAAACAGGCCGCATAGGGCCAAACATCAACCCAAGGACTCTCTTCAAAACCGGAGGGAACTTGGGGCTCAGGTCAGATCTTCCGATACTGCACGAAGCCCGAGCGGTCGGCCACGCGATCGTAAAGCAACATCGCGTCCGTGTTCGTCTCGTGTGTTAGCCAGTGGACGCGGGGCGAGCCAGCGGCCCTAGCGGTCTCATAGACATGCTCGATCAGCTGTCTTCCAAGACCACGTCCACGATGCGTGCTGTCGACGAAGAGATCTTGCAGGTAGCAGTAGTCGCCGCTCGTCCACGTCGACCTATGGTAGATAAAGTGGGCAAGGCCGACAGGCTCGCTGCCCTGCAGCGCTAGCGCTCCGTGCATCGGCTCGGCCGGATCGATCAAGCGTGCAAAGGTCGTGTTGCTGACCTCAGGCGCTATCGAGACCTCGTAGAAAGTCTGGTAGCCGTGCCAGAGTCTGTCCCAGACGGTGCGGTCGTCCACGTTGAGTGCCCGGATCGCCATCTCTTGACGCCTTTTCTTGTACCACCCGGCGCGCTACGCGCGAGCTGATCTGAATACTGATGCTGCTTAAGCGGCATGAGCTTCAATGGCACTACTTGAGGGCCGCTGTCGACATCGGCGTGGCCACGGGGGCGACGATTACAAAGTGACAACGTGGGCGTTGTTGCGATTGTCCCGTTTGAGTGTGTACCCCCACTGTAGCCACCAAGGCCGACAGAGTTTGTCGCTTCGGCAACTGTGGCAGGGCAAGACGACATTGTCGTGCGCTGAGCAATAGCATATTGCTTAGGGTAATTTGGGGGGATGGAATTATGGTTGGTGTCTTGGTCGCGCTCGGCGTTATTGCTCTGCTGGGTGGAGCGTTTTACTTGCGGCGAACTATGCCGTGGCCATTCGAGTTCGAAGGAAAGAAGTATCGTCGAATGTCGGACGGTACATTTCAGGATGCCACGAAAAAGCCTGTGGTGGACGCCGCCCTGACCCCGAAACTCGTCGTGGCATATGAGGCGGCTAAGTATGGGGACCGCGAGTTGCAAGGGTGGGACTCTGACAATAGCTGAGTAGGTTCCCGCATCTGGCCCCAGCCTCAACCTCGGGCCGGTGTAAGCGACATTAAGTGGCTCCCGCACCCTATATAGTCTCTAGACAAGGTATTATCTTGTGGCCCATCGCCGACTTGCGCCGTGGTCTTATCTGGTTCTGTCCCTAGCTTTGCCATGGCTCTCATCTGCTGCCGCGGCGGCCTCCTCCGCGCCTCCTTTGGGCGAGTACTATTGCGACTACGGGTCTGGTCGCGGCCAGGTTTTCGGTCCAGGACGCGGCTTTTTCTTGATGCCAGATAGTCGGTACAAAGCCCTTGATGAAGAAGTCGGGACCTACGCCTACGATCCAGCCTCAAAGGTTATTCGCTTTCAGGGCGGGTTCTTTGGTCACTTGAACACAACAGGGGAGTTCGTCGGTGGCAGCTATAATCAGATCGACCTTGTGCCGCTAGATGGCGTCTATATCTTCTGCTCACTGCAGTAGGTCCAAACTGCCTTCGATGCCGCGCCCCCAGTTGAAACCAAATCTCTGGTCGCTGCTCTTGTCCACTCGCCGCGGGGTCAGCCTGCAAAGGCTTGAAGCAGTGAAGACTGCGATCACCGCAACGGCCAAAAGCTGCTCAGCGTTTGCTGAACGGCATGATTGCGGACGGCGCGCTAATCCCCAAAGCTTGCCTGTTTGAACGCGGGTGCGAGCAAACCCCAGAAGCTGCTCGTTGCAGACGGCTAGACTTCCCCGCACTTCTGCCATTCTACGATGGGCTCTTCGCCCATGCCGAGCACCATGCCCACCGACAGGCCATAAAACGTGGAAACCTGGTCCTGTTCCTCAGCGGTGACACCGGACTCTTCCAAGATCGACTGAGCCCTGGCCATCTGGTCATCGGACGCAATTTCCAAGTCTGCTTTGGTGGCCTCGTCAAAATCGCCGGACTGGAGAGAATAGATGAACTGGCTGCCGCAGGTTAGCAGTTCGCGCACGTCATCCGTCAGTATATCGGGCATGAGGGCGTCGATGGCGCTCTCCATTGCCACGTGACAATCAGCGAAGGTGATGTCGATATCACCGGCGGTCATCCGCTCGTTTGCCCTGGTCACGGCCTCACCCCCGATGCGCTCTCGCTCAGCAAGGGACACGCCCATGCGCTCGAGGCGACCGTCAACATCGTTCAGCAAAAGGTTGCCCAAGTCAGCGAATACCCTCTCTTCTTCGGCAATTTCCGTCTGCCCGGCCATAAGAATGAAGAATGCGCCGCATTCGATCGCCGGGTCCTTGCCAGGCTTGGACTCCGCCTCCGCCGCATGCGCGGGAGCGCCGAGCATGGAAATCGCGGTGCCGATGAGGAGAAGACGCGGGAGGATCATCTTAGGGTTTCCGGAATGGGTTCTCCCAAGTCATAGCAGCAAAGCGACTGCCTATTGCAATACTGCTTCGACACGCGGTTAATCTCGCCGGTGGCGCCTTGCTTTGATGGCCGAGGATATGGATCTGACGCCGCCTTGCTGACCGGTCCAAGGACTGCCCAAGGCGCACATCATGTTAAATTTGGTTGCGGTGAACGCCCAAGGGGATTTGTGGCGAATAGCCAAGCCGCCGAGGCGCCGATGCAACGGCCTTCATCGCTTCCCGCAACTCGAGGTCCGCGCGCCTGATGCTCCGATATTCTCCCTCTCGTGCAGAGGCGTACGCAATGCTCAAACGAAAGACGATAGCGCATTGCCGGTCGATTGCCAGGCTAGTAGTCGCAAGTGCAGAGATGCCGCTGATGGTTGGGGTGGCGTTGTGGCAACTGGTCAAGTGTTGGCTGACTGTCGGCTTTTTAGGTGGGGCTTCCATAGTCATTGACGCAGTTAGAACCGCGGGAGTTACCCTTTCTTAGCCTGCGGCTTGTACGCTTTGAAGCACTCCATTCATTAAGGGCAATTTCGATGCGGGTTTCTACAGTATCGCTGCTATTTTTCTTGGCGCTTCATTCACCCGCTTTCGCCTATCTGGATCCAGGTACCGGCAGCATGATCCTGCAGGCGATCATCGGCGGCGTGGCGGTTGGAGCGGCAACAATTTCGGTCTATTGGAAGAAGCTCACCTCGATCTTTGCTGGTCGCGCCCGCAGCAAGTGACTTCACAGAGAGCGTTGCGGCGCGTCGCAGGGTCGTTTCGGGATCCCGCCGGCGGCGTCTTTGAATCAGGCGGTCTGATCTACCGCAGCGTGAGCGCGGCCGGGGCCCCACATTATGAGGCCGCAGTGGCCGCCGGTGTGCTGGACCGTCTTGTGGCCGATGGCATGCTGGTGCCGTATGAGAGGATCGCGCCCTCGTCCGTTGAAGCCGAAGCCGGCATGGTGCATCTGCTTCAGCATCCTCGGCTTGAAGTCATTTCGCACCCCTATGAGTGGTCGTTCTCTCTACTAAAGGACGCTGCGATTTTCCAGCTGGAGCTCCTGATCCGCTTGCTGGACCAAGGTTTTACCCTCTCCGACGCGTCCGCCTACAATATACAATATGATGGGCATCGCCCGGTCTTTCTGGACCACTTATCCATCCGCCCCTATCGCGAAGGCGAATTCTGGCTGGCACATCGCCAGTTCTGCGAGCAGTTCCTAAACCCACTGGTGCTGCGGTCTGCACTCGGCGTGGCGCATAACGCCTGGTATCGAGGGACTCTGGAAGGCATTCCGGTTGCCGACCTCGCCCGGCTCCTGCCCCTGAAACGACGGTTGTCGTGGAATGTCCTGGTTCACATTCTGCTGCAAGACGGGTTCCAGCAATCCGCCAGGTCCCGTGTCGACCTAGGTCAGACGCTGCGGCAGCGGCAACTCCCGAAGGCCCAATTCAGGGCCATGTTGCAGCAGTTGCTCGGGTGGATCTGCCGGATGACGCCCGCTGGCACACGCCCGAGCACTTGGGCCAGTTACGCGGCCAACAATACATATTCAGAACTGGATGGCGGAGCCAAACGACAGTTCGTGGCCGACTTCGCCGCTTCGAGCGGCGCGAGGTCGGTCATCGATCTGGGCTGCAATACCGGCGACTATGCCAGGATCTGCCTCGATAACGGCGTGAGCCGCGTCGTCGGTTTCGACTTTGATCAACAGGCCCTTGATGGTGCCCATTCCCGTGCCAAGGCCGAGAACCTAAATTTTCTCCCGCTCTTTCTCGATGCGCGCAATCCGAGCCCGGATCAGGGCTGGCTGCAATCGGAACGCATGGGGTTTGCAAAGCGCTTCGAGGCGGATGCGGTACTGGCGCTGGCCTTCGAGCACCATCTGGCGATCGCGCACAATGTGCCACTTGATCAGACCCTCGACTTCATACTGTCCACCGCTCCCCAGGGCGTCGTGGAGTTCGTGCCCAAAGACGATCCCACGATCAAGACGATGCTGGCGCTGCGCGAGGACATCTTCCCCGACTATAGCGAAGGCAACTTCCGCCAATTGCTCGCAGCGCGCGCCAGGATCGTGCGCGAGGAACAGATATCGGCGTCGGGGCGCCGCATGTTTGTGTTTGAGAAGTAGCAATATGGTGGGCGACGAGACAGCAAGCCGCATCGATCAGGCACGAACCGCCGACATCGACCGGGTGCTTCTCTTCGTCCTGCCATTACTTGCCTTACTGCCGCCGATGGTACACGCCTATGCAACATTAAAGCTGCCCCTGGGCATCCATTTTTGGTTGCTGAGCAGTGGTATTGCCGCGTTGGCCGTGCTGCTGGGCTCCGCCGTGGCTTGGCTAAGCACCAAAGCGCAGGACCGTCCGTGGCAGATCCTGCAAGCCGTTCTGCTAGGTTCGGTAGTCCTGCTGATTATTGACCTGTCGACCTATCGGTTCGATGAATCCCTTCTGCGGGCTCGCCTCCCCTGGACCATGGGGCTCTGGGCCTGCCTTGCCGCCATGTTCTGGCTTCTTCGCCGGCAGCTTCCCAAGATCTTATTTGTTGGGGCTCTGGCGCTCCTGCTGTCGACTGTGGCGCCCCAGATCCAGCTGTCGTTCCTGGCCCCAGCAGCGGAGGCCGGCGTGGCAGACGGAATGGGCAAGGAAACGCCACCAGTCATTTACATCGTGCTCGACGAAATGATCGGCCCGGAGGGTATTCCGAGGGACATCGAGGGCGGTGAGAATGCCTATCAAGCAGTGCGCCAACTGTTCGCCAAGCACGGCTTTCGCCTGTTTGGCAGCGCCTTCAGTCGTCATTCGCTGACGGTTCGTTCGATACCCAATACCTTGAATTACGACGTCGACGACAATAGCTGGGGGATGGTTCTTCGACACAGCAACAACGACGTCGTTCAGTCGGTGCTGCTAGAGGAGCTGGCGCTATCAAAGCCACTCGTTGTCTACCAGACCAAGCACATCAATTTTTGTAGTTCCGTGCCCACGCGATGCGAAACCCTGCAGTCCTATGACGCCCAGGGGGAATGGGTCACACAGCTTGGTCTCGGTCCTGCCGAGACCCTCTTTACGCTCAGGGAGGCCCTGTCCGGCAGCCTGTTGGCACGTGGCGGAATACACCTGCTGGCGGTCACCTTGCGTTTGGACCTCAACAAGGCGGTCCCCGAGTATTTCGACGTCCACGCATTCCCGGCCTGGTTTGACCACTTTTCCGACGATGTGTTCCGGTCAGAAGGCAACAGCAACTATTTCGCGCATTTGCTCAGTCCACATGCGCCCTACATTCTCGATGCTTCCTGCGCGCCACAAGAAGGGTGGGAACTTCCCTACAATCTCGATGACCAGCACCTGTCGGACGTGGCGCTGGATGACGCCCGCGCCAGACACTACCGCGCCTATTTCGGGCAGATGAGCTGCTTGCTGGGAAAGCTGGACGCCTTTCTCATGCGCTTGGCCGACAGTCCCGCATTTTCTGACGCGACGATTGTCCTGCACGGCGACCACGGTTCCCGTATCTCTGGCGGTCGCTTCGCTGAAACCATCACCGAACGCGATTTGGTCGACAACCACTCGACCCTGTACGCTATCCGCGCCCCAGAAATCGAAGCTGCCTATGATCTTCGCCGTGTCTCGGTACAGCAGCTCACTGCCGAGTATTTCGGCAACGTGAGCCGACCGGCTGCGGATGATCTCAGCGTCGTCATCGACTCGATACGGGAGGGTAACGCTGTGGTTCGCCAAATGCCGAAAACTCAAGGCGAGACGCAGCTCGGCGGCGATATGGCAGACTGGCAGTCGTCCCACGAGCACGACGAAAGTGACCGATCAGGCTTGCCACGCGTAAGATGATCAAACGCAGCGGGAGCGGTGCCCCCAAACAATGCACCTGACAAAAGCGGACGTGAGCGCAAGACGCTGAACGTAGTTCTTATACATCCGCCGGGCCAGCGTGACGACTTAAGGTCGGCCTCCGGCCACAAACAAGATGCAACAAGCAGGGACCCCAGGCCCGCGTTGCGGTCGGAAGACGCCAAGTTCACCGAGCGTTGCAATCGTTTTGGCCGAGATAGTCGATCAGCTTGAGGTGGGATGGACAGCTGCCCGTCCCAGCGCTGTGAGCCCTTTGACTTGGAGATCTTGGATACGGCGACAGCCCGCACGCGCTGACTACCCTACATATCCGAATTGCCGCGGCATCCAAAGTACGGTTTCGGGCACCAGAATCAGGATGAGCAGGGCGAACAGCAGCACGGCCACGAAGGGCCAGATTTCACGGATGATATCCTTCACCGGAATGCCCGTTACCGCATTCATAACGAAGAGCAGCACGCCATAAGGCGGAGTGACCAGACCGATCATGATGTTGACGGTGACCACAATGCCAAAATGGACCAGATCGATCTCCAGCGCCCGGCAGGCAGGAATGAACAGGGGTACGACGACGAGCAGCAGCGTCGTGGCATCAAAGAAGCAGCCCAGAATAAGGAAGATCAAGTTGACGATCAGGAGGAAGACGACGGGCGAAAGCTCCGTGCCGTCGAGCAGGCTGGCGACGGCCGCCGGGACTCCCTCAGTGGCGATGATGTAGTTGAAGATGAAGGCGCCGGCGATCAACACGGCGACCACGGCCGTGGAACGCGAGGAGGCGATAAGCGTCTCGACCAGATCGCGGAAACCAACCGTCCGATAGTAGAAGCTGGCCAGCGCCAGCGCATAGACGGCGGCCAGGGCGGCCGCTTCGGTGGGGGTCGTGGCCCCGCCATAGATGCCCCAAAGCAGGATGACCGGCAGCATCAAGGCAGGCAGGGCCTGCAGGGTCACGCGCGGGAACTGGCGCAGCGGTACGATCTCGCCGCGCGGAAAATCACGTTTCTCGCTGACGAAGGCAACGAGCACCATCAGTGCGACGCCCAGCATCAGCCCGGGCGCTACCCCACCGAGGAAGAGATAACCCACCGAAGTGTCGGAGATCAGCGCATAGATCACCAGTGGAATGGATGGCGGGATGATTGGCCCGATAACGGCCGAGGCACTGGCCACAGCCGCGGCAAAGCCGGGTGGATAGCGGCCGGTTTTCACCATCATCATGGTGACGAGCTTGCCCGGCCCGGCGGCGTCTGCAACCGCAGAGCCGCTCATCCCGGCAAAGACCACGCTGACGAGAATGTCTACCTGTGCGAGGCCGCCCTTGAGCCGGCCAACCAGGGCCTGGCAGAAGACCAGCAGCCGGTCGGTCACCCCGCCGGCATTCATCAGATTGGCGGCAAGGATGAACAGCGGCACCGCCAGCAGCACGAAGCTGTCGAACATGCCGTTGAGCATTTGTTCAGCGAGCAGCCCGATATCGGCACCGGTAAACAGCAGGTAGCCGATCGAGGCGATAAACATGGCATAGGCCACAGGCACGCCGAATGCGGCCAGCCCGAAAAAGCCGGCCAGCAAAAGGACAAACGGCAGGCTCATAGAATGCTCTCCGATTCACCAGGTGAGGGCGGGTTCACTTCATCGCGCCAATGGGCGCTGCAGAGCCTGGCGATCCGCCAGATGCCGGCGGCGATGGCCGAGACGAGAAAAACGAGAAAGATCGCATAAACGATGTCAAACGGCAGGCGCAGGACCGGCGTGCGCACGATCCGCATGAAGCTGATGAAATCGAAGGACGGCCTGAGAGCGATGGCAAAGGCGACTATGGTCAATGCAGTAGCGGCCAAACCGAGCACCCGACGGCCGCGTGGCGGCAGGCTTGCCGAAATCAGGTCAAAAGCGATGTGATCGCGCTCGTGCAGAATGAACGAGCACGTCCAGAACACGACCCAGATATAGAGAACCAGGGTGAGTTCCTGCGTCCATGCCGTGGGATTGTTGAGCACGTAACGGGTGAATATCTGGATCAGAAAGGTGCCGAACAGCGCGGCAAACATCGCTGCCGCCACCAGTTCGGCACCCCGCCGCATATGCGCCGCGAGGTGCCTCAGCATGTCGGTCACTCGACTGCGTTGATGCGGTCGACGATGCCCGCCGGCCAGGATGCGGACCACTCTGACTCGAGGTATGCCTTCTGCACCGTGCTGCGGAACGCTTCGACGTCGGGGGTCGAGACGGTGAGGCCCTGCTCTTGGAGGAACCCGACCAATGCGGCCTCGTCGGCAATGCGCTTCTCGTTGTTGAAGTCACGGGCTGCCGTGGCTGCCGCGAGGACCTTTTCCTTCTGCTCATCGGAGAGTTCGGCCCAGGTGCTGCTGGCCATGGAGAGGAAGATGCCATCGACGAGATGGCCGGTCAGAACGATCTGCTTGGTCACTTCATAGAACTTGGCAGCCCGCACGGTCGGCAGCGGGTTGTCCTGGCCATCAATGGCCCCGGTCTGGAGCGCGGTGTAGATTTCGCCGAACGCGACGGGGAGAGGATTGGCGCCCAGCGCTTCACCCAGGAACAGCCAGGTATCGGAACCCGGCATGCGCAGCTTGACGCCGGCGAGGTCTGCCGGGGTCTGGATGTCCTTTTCGATGCGCAGGTTGAGCTGGCGCGTTCCGAGATAGGCGGCGGTCAGGATCTTGATGCCCATGTCCTGCTCGACCATGCCGAAAAATTCCTGCCCGATCTCGCCATCAAACACAGCGATCTGGTGGGCGGGATCGCGGATCAGGTAACCGGCGGTGAAGACCGACCAGGCCGGAATCTGGTTGGCAATATCCTGGGCGGAGATCATTGCCATTTCGAGATTGCCGCGCTGCATCGCCACCGGCTCGGTGCCCTGCTTGAATAGCGTGCCATTGAGATGAATCTCGACGTCGAACTCGCCGGGGGCACTCGCCTCGAGCGCATCCTTGAAGACGGTCAGCATCTGGGCGTGCCAATCGGATTCGACGGCAGGGGTCGAGATCCTGATCTTGACCGGATCGGCACCCAAGGTCGGCACGACGGTGGCGAGCCCCAGGACAGCGGTGAGCGCTACAAGGGTACGGCGTGTGAAGCGTTGCATTTTGTTCCTCCCATGAGGTCGACGACACGCCGACCAAAACTGCGCAGGACCGGCATTTCGGCCCGCGGCGTACGAAGATGCCTTCAATGGCTTGTGTGAGTACACGGTGACATGTTACCGATAGCAGTAGAGTTCGACAAGGTCGTTTTTTCTCTTAGCGCAGGTACTTTCGATATGGGCAAGGACAAGCAGTTCGGCATTTTCGCAGCCATGACGACGCCGTTTGGCGAGGATGGCGCCATCGACATGGGCAAGCTGGTGGCCCATGCCCGCGCCTGTATCGCCACTGGTTGCGCCGGCATTTCGACATTTGGCACGACCGGCGAAGGTCCCTCGATCGGCACGGCCGAGCGACGTCTGGTGCTGCAGGCGCTGCGGGCGGGCGGGATCGAGGGCGCACAGATCGTGCCCGGGATCGCCGTATCAGCGGTCGACGATGCGGCCACTCATGCACAGGTGGCCGCCGAATTCGGCTGCCATGCATTGCTGGTCACGCCGCCGATCTTCTATAAGGGTGTCGGTTCGGCCGAGGTCACCGAATGGTACGCGGCGCTTTTGGGAAAGACTGCCGCCGATGGCCCCGGCTATATCCTCTACAACATCCCCCAGGTGACCGGCGTGAAGGTGACGGGGGAGACCATTGCAGCGCTCAACGCACGTTTCCCCGGGCGGATCGTCGGGGTCAAGGATTCATCCGGTGACTGGGATAACGCTCTGAGCATGTTGCAGTCCTTTCCCGATCTGCACATCCTGATCGGCGACGAGCGCGTCCTCGACAAGGGCGTCAAGCTCGGCGCATCCGGCGCGATCAGCGGCGTTGCCAATTTCCGCGTTGATCTGCTCAATGACGTGTTGGCCGGCAAGCCGGCCAGTGCCGCGCTTGCGCCCCTGGTTGAAGCCATCGTGGAGCATCCGGCGACGCCGGCGGTGAAGGCTCTGGTCGGCCATCTCGGCGGCGACAGCGAATGGCGGCGCGTGCGGCCCCCGCTGCGCGCACTCTCCGATGCCGAGGCCCAGCGTTTGGGCCGCCGCTATGATGAACTCTTTGCCAGGGTCGCTGCATGATCGAACGGCCGGAATCGGAGCTCTCCGATGGCCCTTCGCGCCCCATGCGCGATCTGGCCTATCGGAACTTCACCGATCGGCTGATGTCGCGCGACATCCGCCCCGGCCAGTTCATTTCGCAGCGGGAACTGGTGGCGATGACCGGCATGCCGCTGGGCGCCATCCGAGAGCTGGTGCCGCGGCTCGAGGCCGACGGGCTGATCAAGACCGTGCCCAAGCGCGGCATGCAGGTTGCCCATGTGGACCTCGATTTGATCCGCAACGCCTTCCAGTTCCGCCTCATGATGGAGCGGGAGGCGGTCGCCGAATTTGCGCGCTCGGCACCCGATGAGCTGATTGCCCAGGAGCACAGCCAGCATCTAGACATTGCTTCCGAGGCCAGGGGGGGTGTAACCCCCGCTCTGCTGCAGCGGGCGCAAGCCATGGACTGGCGGCTGCACGACCTGATGATTGATCGTCTGGGCAACGAGATCATATCCAATGCCTATCGCGTCAACTCCATCAAGATCCGACTGATCGGCTTCGAGCGCGTGCGCATGCTGCCAGAACTGGTGGATTCGGTCATGGCCGAGCACATTCCTTTCCTTGAAGCGGCGGCGAGGCGCGATGTGAACGGGGCTGTTGCTGCCATGGAGGCCCATATCGCAAGCGCTCGCGCCCGCGCGATGCAATTGTAGCCGGGCACCTGGCTGGCGCGTCGGGCAACAGGCTGCCGGCACGGGCCGGGAACGCTTCTGGCGGCATGTCGGACGATTTCCTGATCATGCCAGGCTGATCACCACTTGGTCGGCGCCGGCCTGCTTGCCCTGCTAAAATGCGCATCGGCCCGATGCAGAGCCTTTTCGGCCGCGCGGTCGTGGCGCCGAAACTGGCGACGCCCCCGATCCTTGTTGCCCAGGCAGCAAGCAGGCGGCAGAGCATGCACTGCATCCATAGGCCGATCTCTCCGCTGCCGCCGCAACGCAGTATCAGCAGGACAAGCGCCAGCATGGTCAGCACCAAAGGACGGTGGACGGCGCCAGCCCTGCCCCGCTCCTTACCAATGACCTGACCATTGCGGCCCCGTGACCGGTGTGCGGGGCAGTGTCGAGCCTGCAGCAGGGCCGTGCCGGGTGCGGCGAAAATTGGCAGCCGGCGCAACCCGGCGCCGGAGAGAATGGCGGGCGCCGGGTTGGGAGCGACAAGCTGCACCCGTATGCAGGACCTGCAGGGCCGCTGCCAATTCCGCCCCGTCGGGGCAGCGTTATCGATCATTTGCCGGATATGCTGGCTCGTGCCAGCCGTCAATCGGCGCGGCCCGCGGTGAGGTCGGCCGGACATGTATCCGCTCGGGTGGCCCTTAGGGCCGCGGCTCGCTTCTCTTGGTGCTGGGCGGGGTCCTGCCCCGCCCTCGCTTCGGATCATCCGGCCGTATCGTTGCCAGGCGCCTTACCCTTGGTCTTGGGGGTCGTCATGATGGCGGCAGCGAAGCCACGCGGCGCAGGCGGAGCAGACCGGTCCGAGGCGGCATCATCATTCGCATCCATGCTGTCCTCCCCAAGGAGAATGGCGCGCGCCCCCTCCACTTCCTTCCCATCCTTGAGCAGGACCTCGTAGCCATCACCTCCCTTTTTCGGCCGCCCCACCCGAACGCGCAAAACCGCCCGCGTGCCCGCAAGGACCCTGAGGACTTCGTGAAGGTCCGCCTTCCCCTCGAAACTGGCGTAGCGGGGATTGAACTTGATGCCGAGTGCAACGAGCTCGGCAGCAGCGGCATCCTCAGGCCCCACTTCCTGGATCACCAGGCTGAAGGTGCCGGCCCGATCAAGCGGATTGAGCTTGAGCCGCAGCGCTTCGCCCGCCGCGATCCAGGCCTTGACGCGCTCGGGATCCGACTTTGCCGCCTCCTGGGTGAACAGAAGCCGGCCGATCAATTCGTCATTGTCGGCTTCGCTCAACCCCACAAGGTTGACCACCTTGAGCAGCTCGGTGCCCTTGCGATTGAAGCGGGTATTGTGGGTGCGCACGAAGGCGATATTCTTGGCCTCCATGGCCTTCTGAATGTCGATCGGCGCCTCGCCGACGGGAAGCCTGTTCCCCGTCACATTGATCTTCTTGACCGCCCTGCTCCGGTTGTCCTGCTTGTCCTGCTCACTCACTCTACTACCCCGTATGTTGATCGCCGCGAATCGGCATGCAATGAGTCTCGCCCGAATCAAAACGTCCGGCAACACCCCGTAAACCGACGCACTTCGCAAGCACCAACATCGAGTTTTCAACAATGCCGATCGGCTTTGCCCGCTGCGTCTTCATCCAACGGTCCAAAGGGCATTCGGCCCTGGGGGCGGCGGCCTATATTGGCCGCCAGCGGTTGAGCGCCCCCTATCCAAATTTCGACTATAGCGACCGGAAAGATCTCCTCTTTCCCATGCGGACCATAGTGCCGGAAGATACCCCAGACCGGCATCAGGACGCTTTTGCACTCTGGCAGGACGTCGAACTGGCCAGCAAACGCAAGGACAGCAGCCTGGGGCTGCATCTGATGCTTGCCCTGCCCGCTCCTGCGGAAATGCCGGCCGCGCTCTGCCTGCCCCTGCTGGAGGAGTTCATCGGCGCGCTCATCCTCCCGCATGGACTGGCCACCAGTTTTGCAATTCATGATCCCCACAAGAAGGTCGAAGACGGGGCGATGCTGTGGCTGGAAAGGCCCGACCAGCGCCCCAGCGCCCCCGGCGGCCCGGCATTGTCCGCCCGCAACCGTCATGCGCACCTGCTTATTTCGCCGCGCCGCGTTGGGCCTCAGGGCATCGAGGCGCGCCGCTACACGGCCCTTGATCCGGCACAGGGCAGTGTCAATTCCCAGATCCGGGGCATTGCTCATAACGGCGTCGATTGGCCCGAGCTCTGGCGGCGTCATCAGAACGAATTCTTCGCTCGTTATGGCCTTGATCTGCGGGTTCGTCCCTGGGCCGCCTATACGGGTTATCATCGCGGCAAGGCCGGCGCTGCCGCAGACCGCAAGAACCGGTTGGACAAGGATGAGGCTGGCCCAATGGTGGGCGACCCTCGGGTGGAGCGCGCAAACCGCGCTACCGTTGCCGATCCCGCAAAGCTGCTGGCGCTGGTTGGCCGGCGTCCATTTGTGGCGCAGGACCTGCGGGTGCTCGTGGAACGCTATGCGGGCCTGGGGCACCCCTATGATGAAACCGCGGCCGATGCCGCGCTGGCACTGCCGGAAATCGTCCGGCTCGGTGACCAGCACAGCAAGATTGGGTCGCCGTGGTTGGCGACCCATACTCTCGCTCGCGCCGAGCAGCGCTGCATCGTTTTGGCCGCCGCCCTGATGGACCAGCCGGAAACGCTCAGCACCGGTTTTAATGGCGCGGCCAAGCAGATGCGTTCGGCCAGGATAGGCAAGCTCACGGTAACCGAGGCAGAAAGCGGGCAAGGGCAACTGTCTCTGGTAACCCCTCACGCGGCGATATCGGCATCGATGCTCGCATGCGTCGCTCATGGCTGGGGCGGGCTGGAAGGGGTGAAGAACAGCATCTCGCCCTATCGCCTCAAAGATCGCCTGCGTCCATCGACCATTCTCTTCCTCGATCACGCGGATGCCATAGCGGCGGACGAACTGGCCATGGCGCTGATGGCGACACTGGAAACCGAGGGAGCACATTTGATCCTGACCCGCAGGCCGCATGGCCCGCTCAACCCGCGCAATCCGCTACTCGATATCATTGCGGAAGTGATCGGTCTGGAGGCCGCCTCGCCCAAGCCAGTGGAGGATACCGTCCAGGCCATGTTCAGCGCCGGCGCCTACGGCCAAGCCGTCGAAGCCCTGAGCGCAGCAGGCAAAGTGATCTTTGTGAGGCGCGACAACCTTCTTGCGGCTGCAGCGGAACGGATCGAGCAGGGGCGGCAAGCCGGCAAATCTTGCTCCATTGTGTGCGGGGACCATGAGTTGGCCGCGTTGATGCGGATGAACAAACTACCCGCCAATCGCGGAAAATTGCAGGAAACAGAGACCGTAATCGTGGTTCACAGCCATCCCAGTTTCGACCGGCTCACCAACCTGCCCCTCCTCGCCAAGTTACGGGACCCGATCATACTGGCGGACAACGACTATTGCCCGGACCTGATAACCCTCGCTGCCCAGACCACGATGGCCATGGGGGCTCCTTGTGCCACGGTGTTGCCTGCTGCGCAAAAAATCGACAACCAGGCGCATGTCCAGAGGCAGCCGCAGGCAAGACGTCTGCCTGTGCGATGGGCTGTGAACTTAAGCGGCGAAGTCGGTTCGACGCGGGAGCACATTGCGACCAGCCTGCGCGATACCCTCGACAGTCTTAACGAGGACAAAGGCGCTGCCCAAACAATTGCGATCGGCCCAAAGCTAGCCGTGTTGCTCGATTTCGAAGACGCCGAGGGCAGCAACGCAGCCGCACTGTGGGAGGTCATGCCACAGGACCAGCCAGCCGAGGCCCTGGAATATGACCTAGCAGAACCCGAGGGCGATCCAGATGCGAACTACCAACAGCACGATCAACCGGACGCCGCTGAGAACGCCGAGCCTGACGAGGTCGATCCGGGTGAAGTGAGGGATCAGGGGATGTCATGGACTTGAATTGAGGCGAAGCGCATATCGTCCGAAAAGGCTCCTCAGCAACTGGCGTCGTCATTCAACCGCGACCAAAAACTTCCCCTATTTTCCATCGGACTGCTTGGCAGTCAATTACAACACATATTGCGCAGGCGAGCGGCGACACATGAAGAAGGTCTGGCCGACCTTATCCAACGCAAGGGCGGCTCGATGTCTCAAATAGGCGAACGACCATTTGACCTCTACCTTCGGAGCAACACTCGAATGGAGTGAATTGCAATAGATTCACCAGTGCTCGGAACGAGGTGGCCGACGACGGAAGGACCCGCCATGCGTGAGCATTGTGACAGGTATCGTGATGATTTTCCGTTTCACCGGCGGCTTCGACAATATCAGGGCAGCGCTAGCGAGGCGCCTTGTGCAAGCGTAGATCAAAAGGTCGTCGTCGCCGCGCCCAGCACACTTCCCGACACGGAGCTGCGATGGGTGCAAAGGCGAAATCCGGGTTATCCGGCACCCAATTCCAACTCGCAGGGGTTGTCGGGTTGATCACCGGTTCCACTTGCCAGCAGGACGATGCAGCTTGTCAAGATTCACGGTTTGCACGTCGGTAGGGGTGAGATAGGAGACTTCGACCGGGGGCGCAACGACCACACTCGGCGGTGAGCCAATCCTCACTCTTCATGTCCACCCAAACGACTGAGGCTTTAGTGACCAATAAAATCGTTCCAGTCATCCTCGCCGGCGGACAGGGGACACGCTTGTGGCCCATGTCACGGTCATCGCGCCCCAAGCAGTTTATCGAGTTGATGGGCGACCGGTCGCTTTTCCAGCAGACCCTAGAGCGGCTGGGCGGCTCTGCGCGCTATGGAGCGCCCATTGTGCTCACTAATGCTGAATACCGATTTGTTGTTGCGGAACAGGCGCAGGATGCCGGCATTGAGCTCGGGGCCATACTGCTTGAGCCGGCGTCTCGGAATACCGCGGTCGCTATTGCGTCGGCGGCATATTACGCGCTGAACCAGGACGAGGGTGCGGTATTGCACATTCTTGCCTCTGACCACGCAATCGCTGCGGACGCGGCCTATTATGACGCAGTCAATACAGCGGAAGCGGTCGCCCGCGACGGTTGGCTGGTTACCTTTGGCATCATGCCGACCGGGCCCGAGACGGGATACGGCTACATCGCTGTCGGCGATGCGGTTGGTCGCGGCGCTAGTAAGGTTGGCCAATTTGTCGAGAAGCCCGAGCTGGCCAAGGCCGAGGCTTTGCTGGCCGAAGGTGGCTACGTGTGGAATTCCGGCATGTTCATGCTTGCCGCCAGGACTTTTATTGATGAGTGCGAGGCCCTGGCGCCCGAAACGGCTGAGGCGGCGCGTCGGGCGGTTAAGCTGGCAAAGGCCGATCTAGACTTTGTTCGGCTGGACGCGCCCGCGTTCGAGCTGGCACCAAACATTTCCGTTGATTACGCCATATTTGAAAAAACCAGCAAAGCCGCTGTGCTGCCTGTCAGCTTCGAATGGTCCGATCTTGGGGCGTGGGACTCGGTCTGGAAAGCCCATCAGGCCGACGCTGCGGGCAATGTCGTGCTCGGATCCGCGCTGTTGTCAAACACCACCAATTCAATGGTGATGACCAATGGAGTCCATGTCGTCGTCGAGGGGTTAAACGACATAGCCGTCATTGCGAGCGAAGATGCAATTTTTGTTGGACACTTGTCTCAGGCGCAACGGGTGGGCGCCATTGTGAAATCGCTCAAGGCTGACCCCGCCACGACTGCCCTCACCGAGACTCACAAGACCAGCTATCGACCTTGGGGAGGATACTCGTCTGTGCTGATGTCCGACAGGTTTCAAGTGAAACGGCTATTCGTGAAACCTGGCAAGAAGCTTTCGCTCCAGAAACACTACCATCGTTCCGAGCATTGGGTCGTCGTCAAGGGCACCGCAGAAGTAACGATTGATGGCATTGTGTCGACACTCGGGGAAAATCAATCTATTTATCTACCATTGGGTTGCACACACAGGCTGGCGAACCCGGGAATAATTGAGCTCGAGCTCATTGAGATTCAGACTGGCTCGTATCTTGGTGAAGACGATATCGTCCGTATTGAGGACGATTTTGGGCGAATTGGGTAATGTTGGTAGGTGCGAACGGATTAGTATGCCCCCTGCCCGGCGCCGATTCGCTATCCACTGCCTGCTGTGATCTTCTGTGCGAAGAACGCGGTGGGCCGGCCGCTCCTTGCGCGTTTGCAGGGCGACGTTCGTCGGACCTCTCTCGAGCGAACCACACACGGCTCTTGCCTTCCCGGGCCGCAGGAGCTGGCCTAATGCCCAGCAGGCTATAGCGACCCGCACGCTCGGGCGGGGACCACCATGGCATTGCGTACCGCGTTATGTCTGAATTGGCTCAGATTGAGGTGGCGCGACGTTGCCTACCAACGCGAGACAGCCGCGTAATAGGCACCCAGGCAAAGCTTGGTCTGCCGCTTCCAGATATTCGCACCGGTCATCTCAAAACGATTCAGCATTGAGCAATCACCTGCATCGCGTTATCGCTGCGCGACACTCAGGATATGCAGGCATCAGATGAAAATCACGGTCGTCGGAACTGGCTACGTAGGCCTCTCCATGGCAGTTCTCTTGGCGCAGAAGCACGATGTAACCGCGCTCGACATCGCGCCAAAGCGGATCAAAGATATCAATGAGAGACGCTCACCTGTTTTCGATCTGGACATCCAGCGCTTCTTCAAAACAAAGAAGCTATCGCTCCGAGCTACCCTAGATCAAGACGTAGCGTACGTTGGTGCCGAGTACATTATCATCGCGCTTCCGACCAACTACAACGAAGAAACCAACTCGTTTGACACCGGCACAATTGACGGTGTGTTGGAAGAAGCATTTCGGAAAAACACCGACGCTACGGTCATCATTAAGTCCACCATCCCAATCGGTTACACAAGGTCGTTGCAGCTGAGGTATGGGGCAGATCGTGTAGCATTCTCCCCCGAGTTCTTGCGTGAGGGGAATGCGCTACACGATAACCTTTATCCATCACGTATAGTGATTGGCGGCAGAACGGAGCGTTCTATGCAATTTGCGGAAATTCTATTGCAATGTTCAAGCAATCCTGCCACGCCAGTAATCTACACAGGACCTGACGAGGCAGAAGCAATTAAGCTATTTGCCAACACGTATTTGGCGATGCGCGTCGCTTACTTCAACGAGCTCGACAATTATGCGCTTGCGAACAAATTGAACGCGGGAGAGATTATCGAGGGAATTGGCCTCGATCCTAGAATCGGAAGTACTTACAATAATCCCTCGTTCGGTTTTGGTGGCTACTGCCTACCCAAAGATACCAAGCAGCTTCGGTCCAGTTTTGGTTCTAATCCATCCACGTTGATTGGCGCGATTACTACTTCCAACGCTGACCGCGCCCGATTCATAGCGCATGATATAGCCGCAAAAAAGCCAGACTGCGTGGGCATCTACAAGCTCGCCATGAAGTCGGGCGCAGACAACTATAGGGCGTCAAGCGCGCTTACGGTGGCAAACCTGCTACAGGAGTTGGGGGTACAGATTGTATTATACGAACCCTTGATAGTGGAAAGCCGCTTCTCCGGCTTGGTCGTCGAGAACGACCTCAATGCGTTCAAACGTGCAGCCACGCTAATCATCTGCAATCGAATGGAGATGGCTCTGTCTGATGTAGCAGATCGAGTGTACACACGCGACTTATTCGGCGAGAACTAGCTCTGTCAGGATGATTTTTTCCCACGATATTCCAACAGATCGCCGCTTTGCCTAGCGCCAGGCGCTAGACTCTGTTGTCGATCTGAAATAGGCCACAGTCAAATTTCGCGCGCTTATGCGCGTGCCTCAACATGGTGATCTGCGACCATTTTGGATGCTGGATCAACCCTCTACTAACTCCCGACCTTGCCTCAGCAGGGCTGAGAAGGATCAGCAATTGAACGCTATCGATTCGCCCAGCAAAAAGCGCATTTTGGTTACAGGAGGGGCCGGTTTTCTCGGATCGCATCTCTGCACTCGGCTTTTGGCCGATGGCAATCATGTCATTTGCTTGGATAATTTCTACACCGGCTCCCCCGACAATATTCGGTCACTAGTCCGAACCCCGGCATTCGAGGTCATCGACCACGACGTTACTTCGCCAATCGATCTGCAAGTCGACGAAATCTATAACCTCGCTTGCCCCGCCTCGCCCATCCACTATCAGCGCGCACCGCTCCAAACGTTGAAGACCTGCTTCATGGGGGCGATGAACATGCTCGAACTAGCCCAAGCTACTGGCGCGAAGATCCTTCAGGCATCGACCAGCGAAGTTTATGGGGATCCCCATGTCCATCCGCAGCCCGAAACCTATTGGGGCCATGTAAACCCGATCGGTGTGCGCTCCTGCTACGACGAAGGCAAGAGGGCAGCGGAAACCCTGTTCTTCGACTATCACCGTCAGTTTGGCGTCAGGATTAAGGTCGCGCGCATCTTCAATACCTATGGACCCAACATGCGCCCGGATGACGGACGCGTAGTTTCCAACTTCATCGTGCAGGCGCTGCGCGGCGAAGGCCTCACCATCTATGGCGACGGCACCCAGACCCGCTCGTTCTGTTATGTGGACGACCTCATCGAGGGGTTCATTCGGTTGATGGCTTCCGACGATACGGTGACCGGTCCGATCAACCTCGGCACCCCTGCCGAGTTTACAATGCGCGAGCTCGCAGAACTGACGACGAGCCTTATCGGTTCGACGGGCGGCATCCTGCATCTGCCCCTGCCAGCCGATGATCCGACCCAGCGGAAGCCCGATATCAGTCGGGCCAGGGAGGTCCTGGGCTGGCAGCCGACGGTGGCGCTCGAAGCAGGTCTTGCGAGAACAATCGAATACTTCCGTGGGGTCGTATGAAGTATCTAGCCGTAGTCCCTGCCAGGGGGGGATCAAAGGGCGTGCCTGGTAAAAACCTGCGCCCAATACTTGGCAAGCCGCTCGTGGCCTGGTCGATCGAGACCGGGCTAGCTTCAGCCGGGGTTACAGTCGTGCTCTCCACGGACAGCGAAGAGATTGCGAATGTCGGCCTCGAGCATGGCGCGGAGGTTCCATTTCAGCGCCCCGCGCACCTGGCGGAAGATACCACGGCCACCGAACCCGTGCTGCTACACGCGTTGGAAGCCTATGAGCAAAGGGGCATGTTCTTCGAGGCCATCATCTTGCTCCAGCCGACTTCGCCCTTCCGCAGGAAGGGCACCCTAGATGCTGCGATCGCCCAGTTTGAGGGCAGTGGCGCCGACAGCTTGGTTTCGGTCTGTGAGAACCACCACTTTTTCTGGCAGGACTTAGCGGCACCACGGGCATTGTATGACTACAAGAATCGGCCGAGGCGACAAGATATCCGACCGGAAGATCGCTGGTATCGGGAGACGGGATCGATCTACATCACCCGGACGGAAATCCTCAAGTCTGCCAAGAACCGGCTTGGCGGAGCGATAAGCATGTTTCTGATGAGCGAAGAAGAGAGTTGGGAAATAGATAGCTTGACCGACTTTGCTATTGTTTCGGGGTTAATGTTAGAAGAGCCAACATCGTGATTTTGGAACGCAATCTTTCCAAGTACATAGTATTTTCGGAAGACTCTCTGCTCAGTGCGTTGCGCCGGATCAACGATAACAAGTGTGGCATCGTGTTCTCGGTCTCAGAGGCGGGCAAGCTCGAGGGCGTGCTGACCGACGGCGACGTACGCCGCTGGCTGACCGAATCGCATCAAGTCGACTTGGACGTCGCGGTTAGCCTGGTCAGCAACAAACAGTTCACCAGCCTGCCGCAGGAAGCATCGCATGACGAAATCGAGAGCGCCTTCAACGAGCGCATCCACATCATTCCGATCGTTGATCGACACCAGCATCTCGTTTCGATCGCCAAGCAGGAAGATTCCGAGTTTAGGATCGGCGAATTCGTCATCGCCGACGACAAGCCAGCGCTGTTGATTGCCGAAATCGGCAACAACCACAATGGCAGCGTGGAACTAGCATACAGGCTGGTCGACGAGGCTATCAAGGCCGGGGCGGACTGCGCTAAGTTTCAGTTGCGCCACATGCCGTCGCTCTATCTCAATGCTGGGAACCCGACCGATGCTAGCGAGGATTTGGGCGCCCAGTATACTCTGGACCTGTTGTCGCGCTTCCAGTTGCCAGTCGAGGAGCTGTTCAAGGTATTCGACTACTGCAAACACAACGGCATTATGCCGTTATGCACGCCCTTCGACATGGAAAGCCTCGATCAGCTCGATGGCTATGGCCTGCCCGCGTTCAAATTGGCTTCAGCCGATCTAACGAATCATGACCTGCTTGCGCGCATGGCCCGCACCGGTCGTCCCCTGATTTGTTCGACCGGCATGTCCAACGAAGGCGAAATCGTTGACGCGGTGCGTATCCTGCGCCGGCTGAACGCGCAGTTTGTCTTGCTGCATTGCAACTCGACCTATCCGGCGCCGTTCAAGGATATACATCTTAACTACATGGATCGTCTGAAGCGCATCGGCAATTGCCCGATTGGCTATTCCGGACATGAGCGCGGCATCGCGGTTGCTATCGCCGCCGTCGCGCGCGGTGCCCGCGTAATCGAAAAGCATTTCACGCTTGATCGCAATATGGAAGGCAATGACCACCGTGTCAGTCTGCTGCCTGACGAGTTCCGCACGATGGTGCAGGGCATAAGGGAGGTCGAGGAGTCTCTCGGCAGCCAGGACACCCGCCGCGTCACGCAGGGTGAAATGATGAACCGCGAGGTCCTCGGCAAGAGCCTTGTGATCAACCGCGATCTCGCGCGCGACAGCATCATCACCGATGAGATGATAGATGTGCGCAGCCCTGGCAAGGGCCTGCCGCCCTATCGGAAGGCAGAACTTGTCGGCATGTTTGCCCGCCATGACTTCAAGGCGGGCGACTTTTTCTTCCCGTCCGATGTGGATAGCAATGCTGTGGTGTCGCGGCCCTACAATTTCTCCCGTCCATTCGGGGTGCCTATCCGCTACCACGACATGGCCAAGATGATCGGCCGCTCGAACTTCGACCTAGTCGAGTTCCATCTAAGCTACAATGATCTCGACGTAGAGCTGAGCACCTTTTTCGACGGGAATTATGACCTAGACTTCGTTGTGCACAGCCCGGAGTTGTTCGCTGGCGACCACATCATGGACCTGTGCTCGCCTGATCCGGAATATCGTGCTCGCTCAGTCAGGGAATTGCAGCGCGTCATCGACATCACACGCAAGTTAAAGCCGCACTTCTCGCGCTCAAAGCGCCCACTGATCATCATCAATGCCGGCGGCTTCAGCCTCGACGGCTTCATCCCCCAGTCCCAGCATGCTGCTCTCTATGACCTGGTCGCGGAGAGTCTGTTGCAGCTCGATAGCGAGGGCGTCGAGATTATTCCGCAGACAATGCCGCCCTATCCCTGGCATTTTGGCGGGCAGCGCTACCATAACCTGTTCCTGTCGGCCGAGGATATCGACGCCTTCTGCTCGCGCCACGGCTATCGTATTTGCCTCGACATTTCCCATTCCCAGCTGGCCTGTAACCACATGGGCGTATCATTCAAGGACTTCCTCGAGCAGGTCGCCGCCTACAGTGCCCATCTGCATATCGTCGATGCTGAAGGCGTGGATGGCGAGGGACTTCAGATCGGCAGCGGCACCATCGATTTCGGGATGGTGTCCGACGTGCTCGCGCGCAAAGCAGCCGGTGCATCCTTCGTTCCGGAAATCTGGCAGGGCCACAAGAACGGCGGCGAAGGCTTCTGGGCCGCACTCGATCGATTGGAAAAGTGGTTCTGATGGCGTCGCTTGCCAGAAACACCTATTACAACATCACTGCTTTCGGTCTCAATACACTGCTCTCGCTTGCAACCGTGCCGATCCTGGTCGGCGCCTACGGCCTGGCCGGCTATGGCCTCATAGTGCTGGCTCGCCTGCTCCTGCCCACGGGCATTCTCGGCCTACTCGAAGGGGGCATGCCGGAGGTCACGGCCCGCGCCGTCGCCACCGCCAAGGCCAAGAAGGATCTGGAGGCGGGCCGGCGCTCCATCAGCGCCGCCGCGATCACCGCCGTCGGAATCGGCATCGTCGCTGGGGCAATACTGGCGGGCCTGAGCGAGCCGGTGACGCGCGCGCTGTTTCACTCCGCCGAAAACCTGATCGGCGAGTTGCAAATTGTCGTCCTGCTGAGCGCCGCTTCGCTGCCCCTGCAATTGTTCAGCAGCGTGGCGCGCGGGGCGCTGGAGGGCGCAGAGCGCTTCAAGCTGGTGCGCGGTCTCGAGGTCGCCAGCAACCTGGCCTTTTTCGGCATTGCCTTCGCGCTTAGCCAATCGCCGTCCACCGCATCCCAGGCGGCCATCGCCTATGTCATGGTTTGGAATGCGCGGGCCCTTGTCTATCTCGTCATTCTCGCGTCGGGCCGCATCGAGAGCGTACATTTCACAGCGCATGCCATATGGCTGGGGCACCGCGCCTTCATGGGGCACGCTCTCCGGCTGTTTTCCCAGAAGCTGCTGTCCATAATGGTCAATTTCGGCCCCTCGGTGATCATCGGCCTGCTGTCCACCTCGGCCATGGTGGGCGCCTTCGATATCGTCATGCGCATTCCCAAGGTGGTGAAGACGGCAAGCGGCATGTTCAACGGCGCGCTGCTGCCTTTCGCCGCCCGTTCCGATGCCCTCGACCGCAGCGAGGCGTTGCTCCGGGTGGTCGAGGACGGCACCATCTTCCTGGCGACGCTGATCATAGCGGCATCGGCGACGGTGATGATCTTCGCGCCGGAAATCTTGGAGCTCTGGCTTGGCCTGACCGATCCGCACCTGCCGATCTGGCTGAGCGTGGCCATGCTGTGGCCGATTTCCATCTGCAGCTTCGGCATCGGCACGACCATGCTGATGTCGCGCGTTTCCGCATCGAGCCGCATGAGCGCGCTGTCGCTCGTCAGCACGACTGCCTATTACGTCAGCGCCCTCGTGCTGTTCTATTTTATCGGCTGGCCGGCCTTTGTCATCGCGCTGGTGCTTTCCCAGGTCATCGTCACGCCAAGCTACTGGAAACTCCAGCAAGGCGAGTTCGGCATCGACCTGTCGCTGTGGACGCACTTCGCCATCCGCTCCCTTGCCCTGGCCGCCGGCTTCTTCGTGGTGTTCCGGCTGGCGCTGGAGCGTTTCGAAATCGGCAGCTTGCTCCTGCTGGCGATCTGCGGCGGGCTGGTCTTCCTCATGCTGCTGTCGCTGACGGCCTGGTTGGCCATCGCGCCCTCGGTGCGGCAAAGATGGCTGCCGCGATTGCTGGCGAGACTGCCGTCATGACCCTGGTTTCCCCAATATCCGATCAAAAGAGTGACCTGATGTCTTCCAAGTTGCCTATCGATGTCCGTTGGCGCCGTGCAACCGAGAAAGCCAAGATCGCCGCTCTGGTACTGGCTTGCCGCATTGGCGGGTCGAAATTTGCTGCTGAATTCATGGCATCGCGAGCGGATGCGGGAGATTGGAAACCTAACCGGCCGACCGTTGTCGCCTTTTATCGTCCTCTGTTCAGCAAGGACCTGGCTGAACTTCGTAAACGTACCGACGTTAATTGGGTCTATCTCAACAACCAATATTTAGGACATGTCCAAAGCGCGTGGTGCCCGCTAGAAATGCGGGTACAGACCAAGTACCAGATGTTTCACGATGAAGCACACGCCAAAGTCTGGGCCAGCCTCCAGCGTTTCGGTGACGACTTGGTGGTAGCGTTGCGCCGCCGTTTCCCGGTGGACGCGTTCATGACCTCGCATATCGATTACTGGCAATGCGAGGGGGCCCGATTGGGCGCAAAGCGGGCCGGCATTCCATTTCTTGGGCTATGCCGCGAGCATATGTGCCTGCCAATAGAGCAGCGCTCTGTCACCAAGTATTACACCGGCTTCAAATATGAAGGCGATTCCATTGCCGTTTTTGGGGAGTCCACGCGGAAGATATTCATTGAGAGCGGAGCCTGTGCACCAGAGCAAGTGGTGGTCACCGGGCCGCCACGGCTTGACCTCTGGACAGACATCGATACGGCCAGCAGTTCTTTAACACGCGTGGTGTTGCTGAGCTACCGCGACCCCGACTATCGTGCTCCGCACAACTTCGGCGAGGTGCTGGCCCTCTTCCTCACCGCGGCCCAGACCCATAGCGGCAGTGGTATCGAGTTCGTTATCAAGGCGAAAAACCCCCAGGACGTAGACGAGATTCGGGGCCGTGCCGGGAAGATGGAGAAGTTCGTAACTATCGACCACCAAGTGCCGCTCACCGAACTGCTGCCCACAGCGCGACTAATCGTTGGCTTCAATTCCTTGTCGGTGCTTGAGGCGCAGTTTTGCGTAGGACAGACCGTCGTGCCGTTTTGGGGGGACGCTCGGAGACCTGACGAGGAATTGATATTCACTCCGAGCGACGCTGCGACCGCCCGAGTCATCGCCTTTCCCGAAAGCGCTGATGCGTTGCGCGCGCTGCTGGCCAATTCTGCCCGGCCTGATTGGACGCCTGCGCCAGTCAGCACCGACGACAAGAACCACATCATCAGCCAGATATTCTACCAGCCGCCCCAGGGAAATTCGAGCCAAGCGGTGGAGGCCTATGTTCGTCAGGCGATAGCGGAAGGCCCGTCCAGTGTCGCAAGATAGGCGTTCCATCGGCCTTGTGATCGACAATCCAAAGCGAGACCTCAGGGGTATCTCTCTGCTCGCCTATGCACTGGCACGAGAGGGCCGGTCGTCGGTGATCGTGCCAATGTATGCCCAGGGCTATGACCTACCTCTGCTTTCCTGCGAAAGCGTCGTGCTCAACTATGTGCGACAAAGTAACGAAGATCTCGTCCGCACCTATAGAGACCTTGGCATGCATATCGCTGTGCTCGACACCGAGGGAGGGATTTTGTCGCGCGCGGGGTTGAGGGAGCCGCATAATTGGGCTCGAAGCTTGCGTGAGACGGGCCTTATCGACCTGGTCAATGACTACTTCTTCTGGGGCGATGCAGTGCGCGCGGCTTTCGCCCAGGAAAGCGGCCTCCAGCAGGACCGGATGCATCTTACCGGATGTCCCCGCTACGATCTGTGTTCACCGCCGTGGAACGCGGCCCTGACCTATGAGAGGAAAGGGTATGTTCTGGTCAACACCAATTTTTCGGCGATCAATCCCGGGTTTACCCGGTCGAGCGATGCCGAAAAGCATATCTTCCGCTCGTTGGGCTGGGACCCCGAATATGTGGATACCTGGTTTGCCGACATGGAGGCGCTGTTCCCTCGCTATCAGGACGCGGTGGCTGAACTGGCGCGTGCCCTGCCGAACCAAACAGTGCTGGTACGGCCTCACCCGTTCGAGAACGAGACGGTATACCGCCAGCGCTTTGCCGACATCCCCAATATCGTGGTGGATGGGCGCGGCGATGCTCTCAACATGATCGCCAATGCTGCCTGCATCGTCCACCTCAACTGCGGAACTGCGGTGGACGCCCTGTTGCAGCGCAAGCCTGCCATCTCACTAGAATATCTCAATACTGAGCTGCTGCTCGATCACACACCCCTGCCCTCCCGCCTCAGCATCCGTGCGTCCTCCTTCGAGGCACTGGTCGGGCATGTCTCCGATCATCTGGCTGCGCCGGGCGATTTCGTGCCCGATGGCGCGCGGGATGAAATCGAGCCGTGGTTTTACAAAGTTGATGGCAAGGCCGCGGAGCGTGTCGCCACGATCCTGGGCCGCCTGCCCAAGCAGCCGGTGAAACGCAATTTCGGCGCGGCCATGCGGGGGGGACGGCCCAATGCCAACCCCGCCCAAATCGCCCAGGGGGCTGCCAACGTAGTGGCCGGCAGCCGGTTCGTTACCTGGTCGCGCAACCGGCTCGACCGATCTCGCCGCAACAAGACCATCACCGTGGAGCAGGTCCAGTCCCTGCTCGACACCTTTGCCGAATGCTGCAACGGCGCGCGCTTTCGTGCCGCTCATGCCCGCAATCCGCTGACCGGCCTGCCGATGAGCAGCATCGAGGTAAAACCAGCATGACGCAGACCTTCATATTCGTCAGCCTGGCGCAGAACCAGTCCCGGTTCTACGGCGCGCTGGAGCCGCTACTAGCCGCGCAAGGCATCGACATCGTCCATGTCTGCTTCCACGAAGGCGGCGCCGCGGAGCTCGAGTCCGGCGGTTCGCGGGTCTTCAATCCCTTCTCGATGGCCGCTGACGGGGCCGCCGTTTCCTTCGACGACTTCGGCATCGCGCAGCCCGGGATTCTCATCGGGCACGAGAAGGCGGCCTATGACATGCGGAACAGCGCCCCCATCGCCGACAAGTTCAAACGACATCTCGCCGCGCTGGACTCAATCGTCGCCCAGTTGGTCGGCGAAGGCCGGGAACTGACCGTGGTGCAAGAATTGGGCGGCTTCACTTCGGTGCTGGCGGTCTATTTTGCGGCCCGTCGGCATGGCATCGTGAACTATTTCATCGAACCGTCGTTCTTCAGGGGACGCTTCATGCTGTCGCTCGATAGTTTTGCCGCCCCGACAATTCCCCATGGAGCCGCCCAGGTATCGGAAGATGTCCGCGCCACCCTCGACCGTGTGAAGGCAAGTCAGACCGTTGTGATTCCTACCAAGGACAAATCGCATTATCGCGGCGCGCTGAGGAAAATCCTAGACACTCGGAACATCCGGCGATTGGGCGAAAAACTCTATGACAAGTATGTCCTCAGGCGGCAGGAAGAATTCCAGCATGTCGGCGGCCATGTCGCCCGCCACGTGCGGATGGCGGCCAATTCGGCCCGGTCGAAGCGCCACTACGCTGACATTCCAACCGATTCGCCCTTCATCTACTACCCGCTTCACGTTCCTGCCGACTTCGCGCTGACCATCCGGGCGCCCGAATATCTCGATCAACTGGCGCTGATCGACTATTTGTGCCGCATAGCACCCTTGGGCCATCGCGTGGTGGTGAAGGAACATCCGGCGCTGGTCGGCGCCCTGTCCTCGTCTGGCATCGGCGCGCTGGTGAAGCGACACGACAATCTCGTTCTGCTCTACCCCACCATCAACAACCACCGGGTGCTGCAGCAGGCGGTGTCTGTCGTCACGGTCAATTCCAAGGCGGGGGCAGAGGCGCTGCTCTATGGCAAGCCGGTGTTTGCGCTGGGCGATTCCTTCTATCGCAACAGCGGTCTGGTGACCCCGGTCACCGCACTATCCGAACTGCCTGACATGCTGCGGGCGCCTGCACATTTTATTCCTGAGACCGGGAAAGTCGATCTCTTCTTCGAAGACGTATGGCGAGCCAGCCATGCCGGCGAGCTCTACGACCTGTCCGAGGGCAATGTCGCCACCTTTGCCGGCTCGCTGCTCAGTCTAACCGGGACACAAAGCGCAGCATGACCAACGGTTTCAAAGTCATCCTGCTGCTGCTGGTTCTTGGCATCGTGCCGGCATTGCTGCCGATGCCGTCCCTGCTTGCCACGATCTGCATGTCACCACTACTGCTGGTCATACCGACCGGCATCGGTCTGGCGACCATGTCCGGCATGGGGAATCTGGCAGCGCGCGGCATCGACAAGCTGCAGGCGTTGATGATCGCCTATTTCCTCGGGCTCTTCACCTTCATAACCACCTTCATGCTGCTGGAGCGGTTCTCGGGCATGGCGGCGTTTTTGCTTGTCGCCCTCGTCGCCCTGACATTGCTCTCCGTTGCCGGCTGGCTTAAGTCAGCGGAGTGGATACGACTTAGCGATCGGCAGCGCAGCACGCTGCTGCTCGTGGTGCTGGTTGTCGTGCTTCTGGTTGCGGCACGATACACCTATGGCCTTGCCATCTACTCGGAATATCCGGTTACCGATCTCTTCCAGCGCAGTCACTTCCAGGGCGGGGCACTTGAGTTTGCCCATACACTTGTGCTCAATCCTTTCGTGGCGCAGTCCTACATCCCCTTCCAGCAGTTGTTCCTGGGCATTGCGACCACATTGACGGGTGCCGACCCGCTCGATGCGGAATGGATATGGCCCATTGCCATGGCCCCGCTGCAAGCGGGCGCGGTGCTTTGCGTGGTTCGCCGCCTCACTCTTGACCGCACCGCCGCCCTGTTCGCGATGGCGCTGGTCCTGTCGCAGTACGGTCTCTCTAACCCGACCAATGGCACGCTGGCGGAAACGGCCGTGCTTGTCCTGCTGTCACTGTTGCTGCCCACCCATTTCTCTAAGCTGACACGGACCTCCTTCCCGTGGGTCAAGATAGCCGGCCTGGTCTTCGGGGTGCTGCTTGGCAGCCTGGCGAACATCCTGTCTATCGAATATGCCGCAGCCTTGGTCGCGCTTGTCATCCTGTCCGGCTGGCTCTGGCAGCGGCTGGGCCTGTCGCCGGCCGTTTACTGCGCGGCGGCCCTGACGATAATCACGCTCCCGATCCATCGTGGTGCCCTGCTGTTCGTGGCTTTTGCAGCGGCCATCTTTCTCGCGCTCTACATCCTGTCGATCATCTATGCGCGCTTCGGGACGCGCGCGCTGCGCTGGGTCGCGCTGACCAATGTCGCGATCCTCGCGCTGGTGGGCGGCATGAGCCTCAAGGTGGTGTTCTTCCCCTCGGATGGCGGCATGGACGAATGGGGGTTCTGGGACCTCTTCGACCTGGTCCTGAGGCCGTTAACCGGAAAGAGCCTCGCCAATGTCGCCATTGACGGAGACCTGGCACCCGGAGCCGGGGCGAGGGTGGCCCTGTTCGAAATCGCGCGGTCGATGTCGCTGCTCGCCTTTAGCCTGGTCATGCTGGGATCGCTTGTGCTGGCGTTCCTCGCGCTGCGCTCGAGGGAACGCATCGACGCGATTCTGGCACCGGCCGAGCGCGACAGGGCCTTCTTTTTTGCCGCCCAAACTCTGATATTTGCTGTCCTGCTTGCTGCCATACTGACCGGATTTCCCTTCATTCACCGGGCCGGGTTTGTGGAGGCGCTCCTGCTGAGCACCGCACTGGCAACGCTGGCGGCGTTGGTACTGCCGCGTTTGCCTACCCTGACCATACCGAGCTTCGCACTTGGAGCCGGCTGCGTGGCTATTGTCGGCCTTGCGCTTTTTGCGGCGCCCGCCAATGTCGCCCCCTATTTCAATCGCGCAGGGCCGGTGCTGATCGCGTTGGCGCTGCTGTCGGTCGTCGCTCCGCTGGCGGCAAGGATGAGCCGGGCCGTTGCCCTCGTTCCTCTCCTGGCCATTGTCTCGGCTGTCGGTGTCGAGATTGCGGTGTCGAGAACCTACTTCAAGCCCTATGCCTTCCAAAACCAGACGCCGCCGGAAAGCGGCCCCCTGGCCGCTTACGATCGTGCGGACCTGGCGGCGGCAGAGGCGGTGCTCAAGCATATGGAAGGCGACGAGATCCTGGTATCGGATCCCAAGAACATAACATTTCTCAGATCGCGTACGGGCCTTTATCCGGTCGTATCCGTTTCGAATCTGGATACGATGGAGTCCGGAGCGAAGCGCAGTCTTGAGCGCGTACTGGAACTGGCCATCCGCGGCGGCAGCTCCGATGCATTCTGTGCCGAGCTGCAGCGCATGACCGACGGTGGCGCATCGGCAGTCTACAACTATGCAAACATCCGGCGTTTGTCGCCGCGAGTCAGTGGGGTCGATGCGTTGCGTATGCTGGGATACGACAACCGGCTGGTGCCAAGGTACCAGGGTTCTGTCGCGCAGGAGCCGACCGCGCGGGAGGCGACCGCGCGGGAGCCCGCTCGGCCTACGGCGGGGCCGCCTTTGCCCTGGACGTCGCCCGTCGCGACAAACCCGAAGACCTTCCTGGTGAATATAAGCTCCGCGACGCTGGTCTGGCTAGAGAGCCCGGATGCTCTGCAGTATTTTCCTACGGAGGAGCAGCTTCCACAGGACATTGTCGCCAATCTCTCCGGCATGTTCCCAGAGCACTACTCTTATTACGGCAGATTCTTTGGATTGGTGAGTTGCGCATGATCGAGGATCTCGTTTCGATTGTCACACCGGCCTACAAGGCCGAGGGCTATGTGGCTGAAACCATTCGCTCCGTGCAGGCCCAGAGCTATCGGAACTGGGAGATGCTGATCGTCGAGGACGGATCGCCCGACAAGACGGCCGAGGTTGTCGCCAGCTACGCCGAGACCGATCTGCGCATACGCCTTATCCGGCAAGTCAACAGCGGACCGGCAATGGCGCGACAGAAGGCGCTCGATCATGCCCAGGGTCGATACATCGCCTTCCTCGACAGCGACGATCTGTGGCTGCCCGAGAAACTGGCGACGCAGTTGGCTTTCATGACGGCGCAGGATGCCGTCCTGAGCTTCACCGGCTTTCGCCGTATCAACGCCGACGGCACCGAAACGGGGCGGCTCATCAGCGCGCCCGCGACGCTCAATTATCACAGCCTGCTCGGCAACACCGCGATCGCCACCTCCACCGTCATCATCGACAGGCAAAAATCTGGCCCGTTCAACATGACCAAGACCTACTATGACGACTTCGTCCTGTGGCTGGGCATCCTGAAGAGGGGGCATCTGGCCCGCGGCCTAGATGCCGACCTCATGCGCTATCGCGTGCTTGGGCTCTCGGTATCCCGCAACAAGTGGCGATCCATGAGAATGGTCTGGAAAACCTATCGCGATATCGAGCGGCTCAGCCTCGTGCGCTCTGCGTTCGCTTTTGCGAGATATGCTTGGAACGCTTGGTGGAAGTACCGCCAATTCTAGGTTAAGACGAGCCAACTCCAAGCCGCCTCGCGCCGTGATCGCACAGGCGCACAGGCGAGCCCCGTGCCAACGAAACGAGAGAACCTATGGATCGCATTCCTGCCCCAACGAGCGTCGACAAGACCCTTTTTGAGGGAGACGCGCATGCCCATGAAACCAAATTTGGTCTGCCGGCCCATGTGCAGTACTGCAAGCGCTGCGTCATTTCGAACCAGCGGCCCAATTCGGCCGTGGAATACAAGCACACCAGGGATAGCAAGAAGGCGACGATCCATTTCGACAAAGAGGGCATCTGCGATGCCTGCCGCTTCGCAGAAAAGAAGCAGTCTTCAATCGATTGGGATGAGCGCGAAGCCAGGCTGCGGGCGCTGTGCGACGCCCATCGCAGCAACGATGGCAGCTATGACTGCATCGTCCCGGGCTCAGGCGGTAAAGACAGCTTTTACGCGTCCCACATCTTGCGCACCAAATATGGCATGCACCCGCTGACGGTGACCTGGGCGCCGCATATCTATACCGACTGGGGCTGGAAGAACTTCCAGAGCTGGATCCACGCCGGTCATGACAACCTGCTCAGCACGCCCAATGGCCGTGTGCATCGTCTGCTTACACGGCTTGCGGTGGACAACCTGTTCCACCCGTTCCAGGCCTTCATGTTCGGGCAGAAGTCGCTGGCGCCCAAGATGGCGCTGCTCCACAAGATCCCGTTGGTGTTCTACGGCGAGAACGAAGCAGAATACGGCAACCCTATCGGCGATACCGATACCTCCAAGCGCGACTGGTCCTATTTCACGTCGAATGACCAATCCAGCGTCAGCCTGGGTGGCGTGTCGGTGCCAGACCTCAAGGGCAATTTCGGTATCGAGCAGCAAGACCTCATCCCCTATCTGCCGGCCAACCCCGACGAGATCGAGAAGAACGGCGTGGAGGTCCACTATCTGGGCTATTACCTCAGATGGCATCCGCAGAGCTGCTACTATTATGCCGTAGAGCATGGCGGCTTCCAAGCGTCTCCTGAGAGGACGCCGGGTACTTATAGCAAATATAACAGCATCGACGACCGTATCGATGACTTTCATTACTATACGACCGGCACGAAATTCGGCCTGGGTCGCGCCAGCTATGACGCAGCGCAGGAAATCCGCTCGGGCGATATTAACCGCGAAGAGGGTGTCTCGCTGGTCAAGCGCTTCGACCACGAATGGCCAGAGCGTTTTGCCGACGAAATCTTCCGTTATCTCAGCATCCCGGAGAACGAGTTCCCCGATGCCAGCCGCATGTTCGAAGAACCCATTATAACGCGTGAATATTTCCACACGCTGACCGACACCTTCCGCAGTCCGCATCTGTGGAAATGGCAGGACAATCGCTGGCAGCTCCGCCATGCGGTGTGGCACGAGAGCCAGGCGGCTGAAGGACAGTCGTGAAGAACTTCCGCATCATTCCACGCCTCGACATCAAGGGCCCCAACCTGATCAAGGGCATCCATCTCGAGGGCCTGCGGGTGCTGGGCGATCCGCACCTGTTCGCCGCCCGCTATTACGAAGCGGGCGCTGACGAGCTGGTTTTCATGGACATCGTCGCCAGCCTCTACGGCCGGAACAACCTCAGCAATATCATCGAGCGTGCCGCCGACCACGTCTTCATCCCGATTACGGTGGGTGGCGGTATTCGCTCAGTGGCTGACGCCAAGCACATTCTGCGGTCCGGGGCCGACAAGGTTGCCATCAATACAGCGGCCATCGGCCGTCCCCAATTGATCACCGAAGTCTCGCGGGAATTCGGGTCACAAGCAATGGTGCTCTCGGTGGAAGCCAAGCGGACGGCACCGGGCCAGTGGGAAGCGTTCACCGACAATGGACGTGAACGCACGGGCCTCGATGTGGTCGACTGGGTACGGCGCGCCGTCGACCTGGGCGCTGGGGAAATCCTGCTAACCTCGGTCGACCAGGAAGGCACCCGCAAGGGTTATGAACTCGCACTGATCGACGCGGTGACCGCCGCAGTCCCCGTGCCTGTCATCGCCAGCGGGGGCATGGGCACGCTCGAGCACTTCCGGCAGGCAGCGAACCTGCCGCATTGCCGTGCCCTGTCGATGGCCGACGTGCTCCACTATAACCGTGTGACGCTGCCTAGCATCAGGCAGGCGGCACGCGATACCGGCATGACGGTGAGGAGCCTATGACCACCCCCATCACACTGGTCGATTATGGCATGGCCAACCTGCTGAACGTCGCGCGGGCACTGCGACACTGCGGCGCCGATGTGCGTGTCGTCGAAAACGCGGCCGAGGTCAGCGTGGCAGACAAGCTCGTCGTGCCCGGCGTCGGCGCTTTCGAAAACAGCATGAAGGCGCTTCGCGCCCGCGGCTTCGACGGCCTGATCGCGCGCCATGTCGAGGCCGGAAGACCACTCTTGGGCATTTGCGTCGGCATGCAGATGCTGTTCGATGCCAGCGAGGAATTCGGCGAACATGGCGGTCTGGGCCTGTTGCCTGGCCGCGTCGTTAAGGTTCCGTCCATTGATACAGATGGACGTCCCCAGAGTGTGCCCCATATCGGCTGGAGCAACCTGGTGCCCCCCCAACAAGGTCGCGACTGGACCGGGACGCTGCTTTCCGAGCTTTCGGAGGCTCAGGCCAGCGTCTATTTCGTGCATTCCTTCGCCGCCCGGCCGGATCGTGCGGAGGATCGGCTGGCCGATTGCCTCTATGGCGGGCACCGCATCTGTGCAGCCCTGCAGCGTGACAACATCATGGCCACCCAGTTCCATCCCGAGCGGAGCGGAAACATTGGCCTCTCGCTGCTCACCAAGTTCATTTCTCTCTGAGATGGCATGATCGGTCCGGTTCAAAAGGTCCTGATCACCAGCTTGGGCAGCATTGGCCGGCGTCATTTGACCAATCTGCGCGCGCTGCTGCCTGAGGCGACCATCGGAGCCCTTCGCCTGACGGCCGGCAGCCTACCGCAAGGCGCGGCACCCGACCGGAGCTTCGAGACGCTGGCCGATGCGCTGGCCTTCGAGCCGGATGCCGCGATCATTGCCAGTCCAGCCTCGGAACATCTGCGCCTCGCGACAGAGCTAGTGGGGCGTGGCGTTCCGGTGCTGGTCGAGAAGCCCTTCGCGGTGACTGGCGAGGGGCTGGGGGCAGTTGTCGCGCTCGCCGAAGCCCGTAGTGTGCCGCTCCGCATCGCCTACAATCTGCGCTATCACCCGCTGCTGCGTCATGTGCGGCAGTTGGTGCAGGCGGAGGCCATCGGCCGGGTCATTTCCGTTCGTGCCGAGGTTGGCCAATACCTGCCGGACTGGCGCCCGCAGAGCCGATATCAGGATGGCGTTTCGGCCAACCCGGCTTTGGGTGGCGGCGCCCTGCTGGAGCTCAGCCATGAGCTCGACTATCTCTACTGGATGTTCGGCCGACCCGGGCGCGTTTTCGCCGCGGGAGGCACGCTGGGTGACCTAAACATCGCCGTCGAGGACATTGCGTCGCTCACCATGACCTATGACGCGCCCGAGAGGTTGATCAGCGTCCATCTCGATTTCCTGCAGCGCGCGGTCAGCCGCACCTGCAAGCTGATCGGCACGCAGGGGACCATCGTTGCCGACATTGTCAGCGGCCGGCTGGACCTCTACAATGCAGCGAGTAAAAGCTGGATGACCCAGCACCATTCGCCGCTCGATCCCAACCAGACCTACCGCGATGAAATTGCCGCGTTTCTGGCGTCCCTTTCGGGTAGCCAATGCGACCTGCCTTCGGGCTCAGAGGGTCTCGACGTGATGGGCATTATCGATGCTGCCAGGCGATCGATGAGCAGCCGACAACTCGAAGAGGTGCGATGAGATGAGCGAAGCGGGTTTTCGTTCGGTCGGTTTCATTTTCGCGAGGGGAGGCTCCAAGGGCGTGCCGGGCAAGAATATCCGCCCCTTGGCGGGCAAGCCGCTGATTGCGCATGCCATAGAGGTGGGCCTTGCCACCCCCGGGATCGAGACCGTCATCGTCTCGACCGACGACGCTGCCATTGCGGAGGTCGCCCGCGCCCATGGCGCCGAGGTGCCGTTCGAGCGCCCGGCAGAACTGGCCCAGGACAATTCGCCCGAGTGGTTAGCCTGGCAGCACGCGATCCGCTGGCATTATGACAATCGGGGGCGTTTTGATTGCTTCGTTAGCCTGCCGGCGACATCGCCCTTCCGGGTGGTGGGGGATGTCGCCGCGTGCATCGATATCGTCCGGCAAGACCCTGAGACTGACGCGGTCATCACGGTGACCGCGTCCAACAGATCGCCCTATTTCAACATGGTGACAATCGGGGCCGACCTTCTGGCAGAAGTCGTGATCAAAAGCGACGGCGCTGCGGCATTCCGGCGGCAGGACGCGCCGCCGGTATATGATATGACCACAGTGGCCTATGCGGCGCGACCCGATTTCGTGCTGGGCGCCGAACGGCTGTTCGCCGGTCGCGTGCGCGCCGTGACCGTCCCGGTGGAACGGGCCGCCGATATCGATACCGAGTTCGATTTCTGCATGGCCGAAGCGATTGCTGCGATGCAAGACGAAGGGAAGTGACAGCGTGACGAGCCTCCACAATCTCATGTCCATGACCGACCGGGTGGTCCTGGTCACTGGCGGCGCCGGTCATATCGGTCGCGCCATTTCGGCGGGGTTGGGCGAGCTCGGCGCTTCGATCTGCCTGGTTGACCGTTCCCAGCCGGCGCTGGACGACGCGCGCCGCGAACTGCAGACTGAGACACCGGATCTGCGCGTCGAAACGCTCTGCATCGACCTTGAGAACGAGACCCAGCGCGTCGGCATGGTCGAGGCGGTCACGGAAAAATTCGGGCGTCTCGATGTGCTGGTCAACAATGCCGGCTTTGTCGGCGACAGCACGCTCAGCGGCTGGGCCGTGCCCTTCGAACAGCAATCCATTGCCACCTGGCGCCGCGCGGTGGAGGTCAACCTCACCGCCGCATTCCATCTGTGCCAGGTGCTGGCGCCGCTGCTGCGCAGCTCGAGCCATGGCGCCATCATCAACGTCTCGTCCATCTATGGCAATGTCGGGCCCGACATGAGCCTTTATGACGGTACGGCGATGGGCAATCCCGCCGCCTATGCGGCGAGCAAGGGCGGGATGGTGCAGTTGACGCGCTGGCTGTCGACCGTGCTCGCCCCGGATATCCGGGTTAATTGCGTCAGTCCCGGTGGAGTGGCGCGCGGCCAGCCGGCGGCCTTTGCGGAGCGCTACGTGGCGCGTACGCCGCTTGGTCGCATGGGGCACGAGGATGATTTCAAGGGTGCGATCGCCTATTTCGCGAGCGACCTTTCCGGCTGGGTAACTGGCCAGAACCTGATGGTTGACGGCGGCTGGACCGCCTGGTGAGAGGATATGCCGTGGCGACGAATAGCGTTTTTATCATAGCCGAAGCCGGTGTGAACCATAACGGGGACACTGAAATGGCCCTGCGCTTGGTGGACGTCGCCGCCGATGCGGGCGCCGACGCGGTCAAGTTCCAGACCTTCTCGGCCGAGAAGCTGACCCGGCGCGGCGCGCAGAAAGCCGAGTACCAGAAGCAGGCGACCGGCGACGGCGACCAGCTCGACATGCTCAAGGCCCTCGAGATGTCGGTTGACATGCACGAGGCGGTGTTCGAGCGCTGCCGGGAGCGCGGCATCGAGTTCATGTCGACCGCGTTCGATGAAGACTCCTTCGACTATCTGGTGAAGCTCGGCATCAAGCGGGTGAAGGTGCCGTCGGGGGAAATCACCAACCTGCCGTTTCTGCAGCACATGGCCCGCGCAGGGTTGCCGCTAATCCTGTCGACGGGAATGGCGACGCTGGACGAAGTCCGCGATGCCGCGGACGTGGTGCGATCCCAGCCGACCGCGGGTGGCCTCACCGTGCTACACTGCACGTCGAACTATCCGGCGGCGCCCGAAGACGTGAATCTGCTGGCGATGCATACGATTGGGCGCGAGCTGCATGTACCCGTTGGCTATTCCGACCATACCCTGGGCATCACCGTATCGGTAGCCGCCGTGGCGCTGGGAGCGGAAGTGATCGAAAAGCACTTCACGCTCGATAAGAGCCTGCCGGGCCCGGACCATCAAGCCTCGCTCGATCCGCAGGAGCTGCTGGCCATGGTCGCGGCGATCCGGGTGGTGGAGGCGGCAAAGGGAGATGGCGTCAAGGCGCCGCGCGCGTCTGAATTGCCGGTTCGCAACCTGGTGCGGCGCAGCATAACCGCCGCTGCCAATATCGCGTCGGGAGCCGAGATTCGCAGTGCCGACCTAGTACTGCTGCGTCCCGGCAACGGCATTCCGCCTGCAGGGCTCGATACGGTCATCGGCCGGAAGGCGGCACGCGACATCGCGGCTGGACAAACGCTGGCCTGGAGCGACTTGGCCTGATGGGCAAGCGCCGGATTGCATATCTGACCGGAACGCGGGCCGATTTCGGGCTGATGCGCACCACACTGCTGCGGATAGCGGCGCAGCCTGATATGTCCCTGGCGCTCTATGCGACCGGGATGCATCTGGACCCGAGCCTAGGCAACACGATCCGGGAGGTGGAAGAATCCGGCCTCCCGCCGGCGACGATCATCGAGACGGAACAGGGCCATCCGAGCGGGGCGCTTACCGCATCCAATATCGGTCGGATCATCGGCCGGCTGGTCACTCTGCTTGCTGCCGACCGTCCTGACATCTTCCTGTTGCTGGGCGATCGGGGGGAGATGTTAGCGGCGGCCATCGCGGCGATTCATCTCAATATCCCCATTGCCCATATCCATGGCGGAGAACGGTCGGGCACGGTAGACGAGCCGGTGCGGCACGCCATTTCCAAGCTGGCGCACCTACATCTAGTTGCCACGGCCGGAAGCCGGGCTCGCCTGATCCGGATGGGGGAGCGCGACGACGCAGTGTATGTCGTGGGTGCGCCTGGGCTCGATCAGATCCTGCAATCGGCCAACCGCGACGCTGCCGCAGTCTTTGGGGCGCATGGTCTGGACTGGACCAAGCCGGTTGCCCTGCTGCTCTACCATCCGGTGCTTCAGGAAGCCGGGGCCGCGTTGGCCAGCGCGCAGGCGCTGATCGCGGCGCTAGTCGAGGCGAACCTGCAGATTCTGGCACTGAGGCCCAATTCTGACGCCGGCAGCGCCAGCATCGTCACCGCGCTTGAAGACGCGCGGGACAAGGGCCAACTTGTCTTGGTCACTCACCTAGCGCGCGAGGACTACCTGTCGGCATTGCGCCACGCGACATTGCTCGCGGGTAATTCCAGCAGCGGCGTTATAGAGGCCGCCAGCTTTGGAACGCCGGTGGTCAACGTGGGATCGCGGCAGAACCTGCGGGAACGCAACGCCAATGTCGTCGACGTGACCACGGACCCGGCATCCATCCGGGCCGGCATAGCGCGAGGGCTGGCTCTCGGGCGAACCGATGGCACAAATCTCTACGGCGACGGGCAGTCTGCCGACCGGATCGTTTCCACCCTGCGCGCGCTCGATCTGATGTCCCCCGAGCTACTGGCAAAAGTAAATGCATACTGAGCGCATTCAACTTCTTGGAGCCGGTGGGCATACGGCTGTGGTTGTCGATGCCCTCCTTGCCTCGGGTCAACCTGCCGACCAAATTGACGTCTGGACTCAAGGCCAGATCGAAGCCGGCCAGAATGTGCTGGGCATCGCCGTGCGGCATCTCTTGGTGCTTGCCGCCTTGGCCGGACTGCCGTTTCATATCTGCATCGGGGACAACCGCACACGCGGCAGGCTCTACGCCGAACTGAGCGCTCTGGACGCTCGGCCCTTCAGCATCGTTCATCCGGCCGCGACCGTATCGCCATATGCCACTATTGGCAGCGGAACCTTGGTGGCAGCTCGCGCGATCATCGCGCCACGGGCTGCTGTCGGCAAGGGTGGGATCATCAATCACGGCGCCGTCGTCGACCATGATTGCCATGTGGGCGATTTCGCGCATATCGCTCCAGGGGCTACCCTGGGTGGGGCCGTGCAGGTTGGAGACCTGGCGCTGATAGGCGCCGGCGCCAATATTCTGCCGTCGCGCAGGGTGGGTCGCGGCGGCACGATCGGCGCAGGCAGCGTCGTCGTGCAAGACACGCAGGAAAACGTCGTCTATGCAGGCGTCCCGGCAGCGCCCTTTGGGCAGAGGATTATTTAGTGTCGATGGACTCACTGACCGTTGCTGCGACTATGACCGTTCGCGATGCTCTTGCCCGGCTCGAAGCCACCGGCAAGGGCATATTGCTCTTGATGGACGATAGCGGCGCCTTCCTGCGCACCGTCACCGATGGCGACCTGCGGCGCCTCCTGCTCGAAGCCAATTCGCTGACAGATACGCTAGGCAAGCTGCCGCCCTTGACCTCCCAGACCCTGGGGCCGAACTACTCGCGCCGCGAGGCGCTCGACCTCATGAACAAGCATGCCATCAACAGCCTTCCGGTGCTGTCCGATGAGGGGCAGGTACTCGACGTCATCAGACGACAGGACATCGACAGCCAAGTGCTGCTGTCCACACCGCATATGGGCGAGTCAGAGCGAGATTTCGTCGAACAGGCCTTCCTCACCAACTGGATCGCCCCGCTCGGGCCCAATGTCGATGCCTTCGAAAAGGAACTCTGTGCCTACGTGGGATCGGCCCACGGCGCGGCCCTTTCCTCGGGGACGGCGGCGATCCATCTGGGATTGCGCCTGCTCGATGTCGGTCCGGGGGACCGCGTCTTCTGTTCGACGCTGACCTTCGCTGCCAGCGCCAACCCCATTGTCTACCAAGGCGCCGAGCCGGTGTTCATCGATTCCGAACCGTCGAGCTGGAACATGTGCCCCAAATCGCTCGAGCGCGCCTTCGAGGCCGCACGGTCGGAGGGCTGGATGCCCAAGGCCGTCATCATCGTGAATCTCTATGGCCAGAGCGCCGACATGGACCCACTGCTCGAGCTGTGCAACAGCTTCGGCGTGCCGATGCTAGAGGATGCTGCCGAATCCCTGGGCGCGCGATACAAGGGCCGCCAAAGCGGTACCTTCGGCAAGGTTGGCGTCTTCTCGTTCAACGGCAACAAGATCATCACCACGTCTGGTGGCGGCATGCTGGTGTCCGACGAGGCAGAACTGGTCGAGCGCGCCCGTTTCCTCGCCACGCAGGCCCGCGACCCGGCCCCGCATTACCAGCACAGCGAGATCGGCTACAACTATCGCATGAGCAATATCCTCGCCGGCGTCGGGCGGGGCCAGATCAAGGTGCTGGAGGAGCGGGTGGAATCGCGCCGCCGCAACTTCGCCCGCTATCACGAGGGCCTTGGTGATGTCGTTGCGTTGCACTGGATGCCCGAGCCGGACTGGAGCTTCTCCAACCGCTGGCTCACGGCCGCCACGGTGGAGGGCGGCATCAGCGCCCAGGAGGTGATCGTCAGGCTTTCGGCCGACCTGATCGAGGCGCGTCCTGTGTGGAAGCCGATGCACCTGCAGCCGGTCTTTGCCGGTTCCCGCTACTTCCAGGCCTCAAACGACTCCGTGTCGGATACCCTCTTCGCCAATGGCATCTGCCTGCCATCGGGCTCAAACCTGGACGATGGCCAGCAGGACCGCGTCGTCTCGGCCCTGCGGAAAATTCTGGCCTGACGCCAAGGCGTCAGGGCGCAGTGGGTCGAGGAAGGACGGAGCGCCGCGTCATTGTCGTCAAGCGCAAGCCGGGCGCCGAGCGCGGAGGGATGGTAGTCGTCCGCATAGTAGAAGTTTCTGCCATACTGGACCAGCGCGCACGCCGGCTAGATATGCTTCACGTCCGGCCCGGAACGGTGTGGAGTATGCTTTTGGCGAAGCTTGTGCTGCTGGAACCGGGCATACAGCGTCGTCAGTTCGTCCGGAAGGGAGCCGCGGCCGAGATAGGACAAGAAGTAGTAACGCTTGATGTCGATGCCGGCTCAGGGACCGGATCGACGATGGCGATGAGCAATCCCGTCCGCCGGAGGCCGGCGAACATCTGCTCCACTGCTGCTTGAGCGGCGCCTCGACGCCGATAGAGACACTTGATGCTTGTCGAACTCCACCCCGAAGGTCAACTGTTCGATCTCGCCCCGTTAGAGATAACTCCGGCGGATGGCGACCACGGTTCCCGAGGCCACTGGTCTGCTGGAAGGCGTCGATGTCACATAGGTTTGTCCGGACAGCCGTCGACGGCTCATACCGTACGAATCGAGCCTGTAGCCTCGGCAGGGACTTCCGGGGTGAAACCCGACACCAGCTCAAGCAGGATATCGAGGATCGCCCCCTTGTCCTCGCGCCGGAGAGCCTCTTGAAGCTGACGCAATTTTTCTGCCAGTTCGTCCCATCCAAAATGGTCTTCAACCGCCTTGAGAATACGCGGGTGGGCGGTTCTTTCGGACTCCGCCGAGATAAGCAATTCCTCGTAGAGCTTCTCGCCCGGGCGTAGGCCAGTGACCACGATTTCCATGTCTCCTTGGGGATTGGCTTCGTCTTTGACTTGATAACCCGACAGTTCGATCATGCGGCGGGCGAGATCGTAGATGCGGACCGGCTCACCCATGTCGAGTAGGAAGACATCGCCGCCCTCCGACATGGCGCCAGCCTGGATCACAAGTTGAGATGCCTCTTGGATAGTCATGAAGAAGCGCGTGACATCGGCATGCGTCAGCGTCAGCGGGCCACCGGCCTGTATCTGCTTGCGGAACAGCGGGACGACAGAACCCGAGGAGCCGAGGACGTTTCCAAACCTGACCATTGAATAATTGGTGCGATGGCTCGCTTCCCGAGGTGCTGCGGCAAGCCCCTGGAGAATCAGCTCGCCCACGCGCTTGCTGGCGCCCATGATGTTGGTTGGACGAACCGCCTTGTCGGTGCTGATCAGAACGAAATTGGCCACGCCGAGATCGCGCGCCGCAATCGCGGTGGTCATCGTGCCAAAAACGTTGTTCTTGAGGCCTTCGCCCGGATTGTATTCGACAATCGGGACATGCTTGTAGGCCGCGGCGTGATAGAGCGTCTCAGGTCGGTATTTCTGCAGGACTTGCCGCATGCGAACGTCGTCGCAAACGTCGCCTAGCAGCGGCACGACTTCGATAGTCGGGGCTGCATCATCCCGGTTGGCAAGTGCCTTGGAAAGTTCGGCATGGATGCCGTAAAGCGCAAATTCGCTGCGCTCGACCAGCACCAGAACCCGAGGTCCCACCGAAAGGATCTGGCGGCAGAGCTCGCTGCCGATCGACCCGCCGGCGCCGGTGACCATCACAACCTTACCCCAGGTGTTTTTCTCGAGCAGCGTCATGTTCGGCGCAATTGGGTCACGACCCAGTAGATCCTCGATATCCAGCTCGCGAAGCGAGGTGACCGTGAGGTGCCCCTGCGCCAGCGCGATGAGATCGGGAACCGTGCGGACGGTGATCTTTTCCCGGCGGATCCGGTCGAGGATTTCATTTCGTCGGCTCCGGCTGATCGATGGCATGGCCAACAATACGTCGCGGATATTTGCCGCTTCCACCAGTTCTGGAAGCCGGTTTGGGGCATGTATGCGCAGGCCGCCCATGATGGCACCGTGCAGCAAGACATCGTCGTCCAAGAAGCCGCAGACTTCGATTTCGGAGCTGTTGACCAAGGCGGCCGCCAGTTGTCGGCCAGCGGCGCCAGCGCCATAGATTAGGACACGCGCGCGTTGCGTTGCCCCCGGTATACCGCGCGGTCGACCGCCTAACCAACGTCGGGCCGCCAGACGAGTCAGGCCGATTGCGACGAGGAGCAGCAGTGGCTGCAGGATACCGATGCTGCGGGGAACGCCCGGAACCGACACAAGGGTAAAAATGGCTGCGAATATGACGCCGTATACTGCTATCGCCTGAACCGACTTTATGAAGGCAGACAATCCCGCGAAGCGGAAGATGGACTGATAAAGCCCCATGATGATGAAGATGGGGATCGCGATGACGACGGACGCACCTGCTGTCATCCACATGACGTCGGTCATCCACCGCCAATTATCGAGTCGGAGCGAATAGGCCACCCATACGCAGAACACGCAAAGCATGGCATCGAAACCAATCGCGAACGCTTGTTTGGCGGAGCGCGGCATCAACAGAACAGACTGGGCGAAGCGATTTGCGATCATGGAGTACAATCTTTTGGGGCAGCCGCCATATCAGGCTGGCCTACACGTGCGTCGGAACCTAATGCGCCACGCCTTCTCTCGTTAAGACCTTTTTGGCCGTTAAAATCACCACCTTTAGGTCGAGCGCAAGCGATCGATTGAGCAAGTAATATCGGTCGAAATCGACCTTATCTGCGACAGACATCTCATCGCGGCCATTGACTTGTGCCCAGCCCGTCAGGCCCGGTGCGAGCCTGTGCACGCCGGCTTTGGTACGCAGCTCGACCAAGTCATGCTGATTGAACAGCGCGGGCCGCGGCCCCACTAAGCTCATTTCGCCACGCAAGATGCACCATAGCTGGGGCAGCTCATCAAGGCTGCTCTTGCGCAGGAAACCGCCGAATGGCGTGACATAACTGTCCGGCTTTTCGAGAAGATGGGTCGCCGTGACCGGCGTGCCGGCACGCATGCTACGGAATTTGGGCATCTGGAACTCGAGATTGTCACGGCCCACGCGCTGCGACCAGTAGAGAGCCGGCCCCGGGGACGTCATCCTGACGATGAGGCCGATAACGAGCAGGGGAATAGCCAAGACTAGAAGCGAGCCGGCAGACACAACAATATCAATTACCCGCTTCGTCATCACCTTAGTCCACAATAGGGATCGTCGCTGCCCGAGCTATGCCCAAAGCGATATTGGACCGCAGTATACATCCGCCTCTGGCATGTCCAGCCTGCCCGTGTGGGAGGGCGTCGCGCTGAAATGGAAAGCCGATAGGCTTGTAATTTCACGAGGTGGTCGAGCGCAGTCCATCCCGAATGGACAGCGATGGTTGCCAGGAGAGAACAGATTTCGCTCGAGAGCAATCAATCCTTAGATCGCCCACAAGCTTGTCTATCAGAGCCTCCTTGTGCGCAACTTTGGCAGCATATTGAAGGAAACGCTTGGGGACGGGAATTAAGAAAGGCCGAAGCCCCAGGGCTTCAGCGCTCATCCTCAAGAAATCGGTTGTGGAAATATCCTGGTCGTCACTGACGAGAAATGTCTGGCCTGCTGCATGGGGGTGCTCTGCGCAGCGTATCAGGAAATCAGTCAGGTTGCCCACACCGACGAAGCTGCGCCGGTTGTCTGTCGCTCCGAAAGGAAGCGGCATTCCGAGTTTCAGCAAGGCCATCATCCTTGCAAAATTTCCCTTTGCACCGGGGCCGTAGACCATCGGCGGCCGCACAATGACAATTTCCATTCCCGTGGCTTGTCCAAGGCTGGTTAAGGCCACTTCCGCCATTAACTTCGATTTGCCGTAGTCGGTTTCTGGTGCGGGGATCGTTAACTCAGAAAAATGGCTCCCAGGCGCCGTCTTGCTACCTAATGCCGCTATAGAGCTTAGGAATACAAACCTTCGGACCCCTGAATCAGCCGCCCACTCTGCCATCCTGATAGTCAGATCGACATTGGCGGCGCGGAACTCAGCTTCAGGGTTTGCGGCATGTTCGCGGATGATATGCGCACGCCCTGCAAGGTGAAAAAGCACCGAAGCGTCATCAAACGCCGCATTCCCAGGCTCATCGAGGGAATACCAGTCGACGGCAGCGCCACCGGCAGATGAGACATCCCCCCTTGTCATCGCCGCAATTCTATAGCCGTGCCTCTCTAATGCAGCAACAAGCCGCGAACCAATGAACCCCGTAGCGCCCGTAACAATCGCTTTGGGGCAAAGAAGCTGGGTCATTACCTTGCCTTCGTCACTGAGTACCCTGTGAGTTCCAAACGCCAGCGCAGGCACACTTCGCTGCACATTACGAGATACTGTCATTACGACGGGGTGTCGAGCTATTGGCCGAAGCCCCCGGTTCGCTTTGCGAGGTTGTTTAGCAAGGCGTTTGGTATCGACGGATAGGTCCGTATTCAGGGAGGAAAAGGCCCGAAACGAAGGGCCTTGAGGATCGTTGTGAGTCCGGCTCCGAAGGAGAAGATGGCAAAGATCAAGATAATGGGTATCCAGTGACGGTGCCGGCTAATTCGGTCACGGCGGTAGAAGCCAAGCCGGAGAAGGCGTGGGAGCTGGACCCGAGAGACCCGTTGCAGCGAGGACCGAAGCTCAAGGGCAAGTTGGCGAAGCTGTTGGGCGACTGATGCCTGTGGAGAAGCATGAAGGGCATGGGTGGCCGGGGTAGCCAGCAAACTCCCCACTGATACTCCCGCAAGTGGGGCTCTTTTCGATAGGCCGGACGGGCTCTATTTCCTTGGGCTTTTAGACACTTAGCCCGTATTCACTTCATTAGGCCAAGAGCCACGCGACGTGAAACACTCCAACCAAGGGGTGCCACTAGGGGGGGACCTGAACCCTATTCAAAGGATCGATCCAAATTTTGAGCGGGTTGACACGACATACCTCACACTGAATATGACCAAATTGTCATGTTTGGAGTTATTTCGATGAAGCTCTTTTTCCTGACAGCCGCCTTTACCTCGGCGCTGTGTCTTCCCGCCTTTGCTTATTTAGATCCCGGGACAGGGAGCATGGTGCTTCAGGCCATTATTGCAGCTGTGGCGGTTTCGGGCGCGGCACTCGCCTCTTTTCGGCACAAAATCGGTTCCGCCTTTTCCTCGTTGACTGGCCGTCTGCGTCGTCCCCCCGCTGACAAGTAGATGCAGGACGCAACACGGTCCCCTGGATCTTTCCGGGATCCCTCAGGCTTTATTTTCGAGCGCGATCAAGAAGTTTTTCGGTGTGTGACGCACGCTGGCGCGACGGCTTTCGAAGCATCGCGTCCCATCCTTGAAACCCTTGTCGCCGACAAGCGGCTAGTTCCATTTCGCGACGTTGCCATAGAGACGGCAACATGGGCGCCCAGGGGCACTGCACATGTCTTGTCACACCCGCGGTTAGCGCCTTGGTCGTACCCCTACGAGTGGTCGTTCGCTCTGCTAAAGAAGGCCGCCCTATTTCATCTAGATCTGCAGATCGATCTACTGAAGTCGGGATACGTCCTCTCAGACGCATCTGCCTATAACGTGCAGTTTATCGGGCCGAACCCCATTTTTATCGATCATCTTTCAATCCGGCCCTACACCGATGGAGAATTTTGGACCGGGCATAGACAATTTTGCGAGCAGTTCATTGCGCCTCTCTTGCTCCGGGCATACCTTGGGGTTGCCCACAATAGTTGGTACCGCGGGAACCTTGAGGGAATACCGCTAGGCGACCTGGCCAATCTACTGCCGTTGCGCCGACGTATGCATTGGCAAACCCTTTCGAATATCGTGTTGCCGGCATATTTCCAAAAGAGAGCGACCAGCGATAAGGAAAGCACGTTGTCGCTGGAGGGTAAGAAGCTCCCCCGAACCGGGTACGTTGCTATGCTTCGAGGCCTGCACAACTGGATTGCCCGCTTAGGCCCTGCAGAGCGCAACAGAACTACGTGGGCAAACTATTCAACCACGACAACATACACCAGCGACGAAGCGACTCAGAAGGCGGACTTCGTCAGCGCCTTCATTTCCAAAAACCTACCCCGCACTGTTATTGATATGGGTTGCAACACTGGGGATTATAGTGAGGTCTGCCTGCGCAGTGGAGCCAGTCGGGTCGTCGGGTTCGACTTCGATCAGCAGAGCCTAGACAAGGCCCTGGACCGAGCCGCCGATTCGGACCTCGATTTTTTGCCTCTATTTTTGGACGCTCGTAATCCGGCACCGAGCCAAGGCTGGAATGGGGCCGAGCGTAGAGGATTTGCTGAACGCTACTCCGCCGATGCCGTGATTGCCCTGGCCTTCGAGCACCATCTCGCGATTGCGCACAATGTGCCACTACCTGAGGTGGTTGAGTGGATAGTCGGCCTGGCACCTGCTGGAATAATTGAGTTCGTGCCAAAAGAGGACCCCACCATCCAGAAGATGCTGGCTCTACGAACTGATATCTTTGACGACTACAACATCCACACATTCCGGCAATCCCTGTCCGCCGTAGCTGACATTCAGCAAGAATTTCAGGTGTCCAGCACCGGAAGGACGCTATTCGAATTCACTCGAAGCAGTCCTTGATGTTCCAACCAACGGACACTCCGCCGGAATACCCCAAACCAAGTTATCTGATGAGCGATGAGAATTCTAAGCAATGTAATGACACTGGGCCTTCTCGGCGCGGCGTCGGCCACCCCCGCCCTTAACTTCCTGGCTGCAAACCCAAACGGGACGATTCGAGGCCTGTCGCTGCTAGCATTTTCTGCCGCGTTCTTTGCTGCACTTACTCTAGCGGCGCTGGCTCTTTCGTTGCTCGTAAAGCTTCCCTTTTTTCGCTCCGCCTTGGTCATGAGCCTAGTGCCATTTCTCACGTTCTCATTCGGACTGGCTCAAGGCCCGCTTATTGACCGACCTTTACCCGGAGCGGTAATGATTGGCGTTTGGACCGTCGGGATTATCGCACTTTGGGCAATTTTCGCAAAGTTGTTCAGTTACAACCATTTCCGAAGCGCCGGGATCGCGTTTGTACTTATTTCTGCGACACTGCCACTTTTCACTGTTTTGGGGTCGGCCCGCAGCAGTAGCGACCCCACGAAACCAAGCGCGGACAACCTGGCCCTGCCGGTGGCTGCTAGTGCTAGCGAGACACTTAACGTGTACCACTTTGTGTTGGACGGATATGCTAGAGCGGATTCGTTGTTAGCAGTCTTAGGTTTCGACAATTCCCCATTTATTGCGGCCTTGGAAGAACGGGCATTTTCCTTCCCTACCAATACATATGCTAACTATCCCGTCACGTACCTGTCACTTGCTTCAACACTGGAGCAAAGACTTGTCGTGCCCGCAGGGCTCGGAACAAACGCCGACGAACACCTACCGTTTGTGCCAGCGCTTAGGGGGGACAATGCTTCGAAGAGAAGCTTTGTGAAGGCGGGATACTCCTACGCCCACTACGAGAATGGATGGTGGGTGCAATCCATGTGTGGGGAAGCCGTCGATTTGTGCATCGAGAACAGACCCCTGTTGAGCGAGACTGAGCTCACGTTCTTGTCGAACACACCAATTATCGCCGCGATCAAGCTTTGGTCTCCTACGACGCTTAGGTCGCTAACTGAGACTTTTACCGGCGGGCTAGGGATGATTGCCGATGCCTTGCCGCTCGACCGTCCCGGGCGGTGGTACACATTCCTACATGTGATGTCGCCACACTACCCGTACGAGTTCGCAAATGACTGCGGTTGGCGGTTTTCGGACCCCTCAGAGGAGTGGAGAGAAGTCGACAAGCCGCGTTACGTGAATGACATTCAGTGCACAAATAGGGCAATGCTACAGATCGTCGACAGGATAATCGGCGCCGATCCGAGCGCCATAATCTTGCTCCACTCTGACCACGGCTCCGCTTTCACCATTCGCCAGAGCCTCACGTTTGACGAATGGTCGCAACAGCAACTTGATGAGCGACTGGGCGTATTTGCAGCATTCCGGTTGCCGGACCTGTGTGATGAATGGTTATACAGCGGGATTTCGCCCGTAAACTTTCTCCGAATTGTTCAGGCTTGCGCCGCCGGAGCAGCCCAGCCAGAACTGTTGCCCGATCGTCATTTCATTACGTCTTGGACCGACAGAACCAGTGACGAATATGGCTCCGTGGCCGAATTTGAGTGCGACTCAACGTGTACGCCCCTCTTGAACTAACGGCATTTCCGTTAGGTGGTCCGGATGAGGTGCGGGGCGCGGCTGCAAAAGCCCCGGTACGCCGGCTCTACCTCTAGGAATGCCATCAGCACGGCAGTTACACTGCCGAGCGCCGCGTAGCGTCGGCGACATCGCCTTGTGCCAGGCGACGTGCTGCTCCAAGTTGATCATGGTTCAAATCCTATGGATGTGTTGTCACTTCAGGTGGGCATGAAAGCCAAGGAGCCCCGGTTGAATGCTAACCCTAAACCGAAGTATGAGTGCTCATGCTCAAGAAAATCGTCCGCTTCTGGAATAACTTGACTGCCCCGTTGGACTGCGAAGCTCACACCGTAAGCGGCGAGCCAATGGTCATGCGTCGTTCGCGTAGCGGCGAATGGGAAGTTCGCGGGCCTACGAACCAAGAAACCCGGGACGAACTGCAAGCGCAGGCCATAAAGTGACGATTGAAGGATCGACGCCCCGAGAGGCCGGCATAGACCTGCTGCGATCGCTTTCTGTCGTCTTGGTGGTGATGTCCCATTACGGTTTATTGCCAGAGTGGTTCCCGCTTGGTGGCTACCACGGTGTGATCGTCTTTTTTGCAGTGAGCGGCTACTGCATGGCCATGACGGCTCCCAAGAAAGAGTTCTGGTCATTTTGGGTCGCTCGATGCACGAGATTGCTGCCCGCCTTGGTAGTCTGCGCGCTTATCACTTTCGCGGTGGAAGCTGCGCTGTCGGCGGAACGAGGGCAGACCGGTCGTGACCTTATGCTGACCCTGTTCTGCATCCCCACGCTTGACGTGCCCTGTGAGGTCGTAAACGCCTGGGCAAAATCCCGAGATAGCGGCCTTCAATACCTTTTCGTTGACGGCGCCTACTGGTCATTGCTGGTCGAGTTCAGGTTCTACTTCGTATTTTCGATCTTCTATTTCGGCGTGTCGCGGATATGGCACCAAGGGAAACGCTTCACATGGGTGGCGGTCCTGGCTGCATCCTTGCTGGCATTCTCGCAGCCGGAGTTCGGCCAAGGAAGAGCGCGAGACTTCTTCCAGTACTTGCCCTTTTTCGCGTTTGGCCTGGCGGCCTTTCAGGTCCAGACAGGAGATCGGATTGCAGGATACGCTGGCCTCATCGCATCGATGCTCGTGCTCTGCAGCTATTCGATGGTGGGCATATCCTCAGTGTCGGCCCCGTTCGGCTTGGAAAGCACCATAAAATACTTGGCGCTCCTGTCGTTTAGTTTTTGGGCGATGCTGTGGAAGGCTCGACACTCTCGCTCAACAGTGCCCATCAAGTTTGTGGCTACGATTTCATACCCCTTGTACCTGATCCATCAGGACGTTGGGCTGGCTCTGATCGACTTCGCAGCCACCTTTGGACTTGATCCCCTGGCAACCAAGCTCGGTGTGGGCCTCATCGTAATTCTTATCGCAACTATCATCCACCGCACGGTGGAGATAAATGCACTTCGAATTGCCTATAGCTTTCCCTCGAAGGCCTCCGCCCGTCACGCCTAGTACGTGATCGCAGCGACCTGTTTCCTGTTGTACGAGACGCCGTCACATCTTTCTTAATGGCATAGGTCGCTCCATTCGGCATGATCCCGGTGACTGACAAAGTTCCTGCGGCTGCGAGCCTGTCGATGCGAATTGCCGCGAGCACTGCAGCGTCGCCTGTCACACCTCGCAACGAGCTCTGCCCGTTATTCTGGTTGCGGATATTATGCACGATGGCCGGGTCGACGCATTGGCCGATGAGAGCATCGATGCGGGTCTCCTCCAGGCCATAAGACTGGCTTTGCGGAAGTGGCTCGCGGCCTCCACGCCGCCGGAGAGATAGCTATTAATCTCGAAATGCTGATCGGCCACAAAGCTGATGCCTCCTGGATGCGGTCTGCCAGGACCGCGCTTTTCCCATTCGCGGTTGATGGAATCGGCCTCACGCTTGAGCAGGGTGGCACCGACGCCGCGCTTGTCGATCAGCAGCTCGGCATGGCCAAGTCAGGTGACGCCAATAGTTGTCCAGCCAAGGCTCACCAGCCGCCGTGGCATAGTATTTCGATCCGTGCCGATCGAGGTAGTGGCTGAGATAGGTCTGCACATCTTTTCGGTTCAAGGATCATAATACAATACAATCAATGACTTAATAGAAATCTGGCTGGTACGCCAGGATGTGAAACTGTCACTACAAATCGGACTCGCACTGCCCCAAGCAACCAGAAGGAATTCTGGCGCGACGAGCCGGACCTCCTTGGCGCCAAGCTGCCGGTGATTGCCTTGTGCTCCTGTCTGGGACACTCTTGGTTCCAGGTGAGCGCAGTCAGTGTCGACCGTATATCTCACTCGGGTCCAGGTGGCGGAACGCTACCCCCATATCTGTACATGCGCTGGCCAAGCTATCGAATGTGTGACCTCTGCCTTGGTGGGCTTGTGGCTAAGGACCCAACTTCTACTGCCAAACGTCGACATCGACATTCTCAACGTAGCGAGCCACAACGTTCATCGAGCGCCAGCCACCCACCCGCATGATCTTGAGGATGCCGTGGCCATCAAGCACGAGTTGCTGGGCTGCCCCCACACGCAAGGAATGGCCAGACACGTTGGATCCAGGCGGGGCTGGGGTCTCAGCAAGGCTAGCCAATTTCTTGAGCACGCGGGAGACAGTCAGCGGCTCCAGGTAGAGCGCAAGTGCCTTGGTCCGGTAAACGGGCCGCAGCAAGGGCCCGGAATCCGTCCCAATTGCTAAAAGCCATTCATCGACGAATTGACTGGTGCGGGTGGACAAATGCGCCGTGCGACCAGCGCCTTCGGGGTCGTTCTTGGCGCGCCGAACCAGCACGCTGTAGCGGCCATTGTCCTTCCGCGTGAAGTCACCGATGGAGAGGGCCACCAGTTCGCCGCGTCGGCACAATGTGTCGAAGCCGACAGTTACCAACACCTTGTCGCGCAATCCGATGAGATCGTTCGGGCAGACCGCAATGAGGGCATCGCACAGATCGGCCGTCAGCCCCAAGGCCTGCCTGGGTCGCGACGGCTGGGACCTGCGGATCCGGCGCATAGCCAGATCCACTTCAGTGTCCACGGTGGGGTCCACCAGCCTGCACAGCTGGTGAATCTTGCGAATGGCCAACAGCCGGTGCTTCATGGTGGCGGGTTTGAGCCGCGTGCCCTCGGCGCCCAGATAGGCCACGAGCGTTTCGACCGCTGCCGGAAGCGCTGGCACGCGCTTGCGACGACACCATAGGGCGAACAGCCCGAAGTCGCTCTGGTAGGCCTTCAACGTATGAACGGAATAGGCGCCGTCGAGGCGCCGCAGAGCCTTACGCCAGTCGATCATTTGGTGTTGCTCCCGCCACGCGCCGCATTCTCCGAGCGACGCGCCCGAACCGACACAGTCTTCTGCGGCCGCTGCTCGATGAGGACCTGGCCCTTGGTGATCTGGGCGGCGTTCTTGGCAAGGACCGCGGCGACCTGCTCGCCCGTGAGCAGACTCTGGGCCACGAGGGCCTCGGCCAGGGCGACAATGCCGGCCCGATGCAGGGTGACGATGCGCACCGCCCGGGTCAGAAGGCGCTTGAGACCCTTCTGCACCAGGTCGAACACCTCTTCGGTGTCGCAGTCGGCATGGATGAGCGTGTCATAGAGCCCCCACTCGCAAATGCCCCGGGTCAGCACCATGGTCGCCATTTCCAGATCGATCGCGGCACCGGAATGGGGACCCTTGTTGCCAACCACGACATCTGCCGCGCGCCCGGCAAGGTAAACCGTCACCAGATCCTCGAGCTCGTCGCGGTTGAGGAAGGATGGCAGCGGCATCGTCTGGGTGACGCCCCCGGAAACGCCATTAGCCAGAACGGAAACGCTCTTGACCCCGATGCCCAGCACTTCGGCGACCGTGGCATGCCCCGCCTCATGCACGGCAACAGCCTTGACCTCCTCGGCGCTGCGGGTTTCCTCGGGCACGACAGCCCAGAGGATGTCCTCCAGCATCAGCCCCCTGCCCTGGCTGCGGGCCCGGGATCGCGCAGCGCGCACAAAGCTCTCGATGCTGGCAGGCGTCGCACCAAGCGTGAAGCGAATGATCGCCGACAGGGCGGACGGGTCGATCTCGCCCCGAAGGTAGTGGACAAAAATCGCCAGCACCTCCTCCTCGGTTCGCGGTGCTCGAACGGTGACGCGTTGCTCGATGCGGCCCGCCCGGGTGAGGGCGCTGTCAATCCTAGTCACGTAGTTCGTGGCTGCTAGCAGCAGAACGGGCCTGCCCGAGGCGCGCAGGCGATCGACCTGGTTCAGCACGTGAGTAATCACGGTGGTCCACCACTGCCGGTCGCGTGGCTCAAGCGTGGCGCGATCGGGCAGTGCGTCGATCTCATCGAGAAAGCCGACCACGCAGTCGCCCTTCTGGAGGGCATCGAAGAAGGCGGCGCAGGCCTTGTTCACCCCACCCAGATGGCCATCGCTCGTGGTGAACCAGTCACCAATCGAGGTTGTCACCAACTGCCATCCAGCGGATCGGGCAATCGCGCCGGCAACCAGGGTCTTGCCCGTGCCCGGAGGGCCCTCAAGCACGCCGTAACGCAGCGTCGCGGGCAATGCGGCACCACTGGCGACCAACTTCAGCTGACCGACAGTGTCCTGGGCCCATGCGGCAAGATCGGTCGGCAGAGGCAGATCCTCGAGCAAGGGGTGCGCCGATCGCGTTTCGACCGACCCTGCTTCCGCCCTCTTGCCCGACAGCTGCCGGAGCCGACGAACGCAATCGGCCGCGCTGCTGCCGGGCCGCAGGGCCATGGTCAGCGCCGTCATGTCGAGCCCGGCCACATCGGCGTCCCGCAGACCGCACGCCACCTCACCGGTCAAGGCACGGATCGCGTGGCGCAACAGGCTGGCGCTGGCGAAGGGCAGCACGAGCCGGGCATCTGCCGCGGCAAGGATCATTGGCGGCAGCAGGGCAGCAGGGTCGGGCGAGCAGATCACCACGTGATCGCCGTCCGCGAAGTTTTCGAGCATCATGCTCACGACCCATTCATTGCCGTCCTTCTTGCGTTCCATGACGACAATGGTCGACGCATTGGCATAGGACCGCTCGATCTCAGCGGCCAGCGCCCGGGTCCAGCCGCCCGTGGGCGTGGTGATGAGGATGACGGTCGGAACCGCACTGGCCAGAGCCGCACGGACGGCGCCGGTCTTGATGGTCTTGAGGGCGGCAATGATCAAGGCCCTGGTGGGGGTCATGGCCTTGCCGTCGGTAGTGTCGGCATTGGCGGTGGTGTCGGTGTCGAAGTCGTCTTCGTTGGGCAGTTCGCGCATGGCATATCCTTGAGCTGCGGCCGGGCCGCGCTGTGTCTGGAAAGGGGAAGAGGCGATGCGAAGCGGCAATGGGCCGCTCCGCATGGGTGAGCGGCCTAGAGCCGCGGGCCCCGTTCGACCGGAGCCGCCAGGGGCCGCCAGATCTCGGGCTTGTGGCGCGAGCCCACCACGAAATTGGCGGCGCCCGACGCGGTGCTGAATGGCAGGTCCTTGGTCAGCAGCAGGTGATTGCCACTTTTGCGGAGGCCGCCGTCATAGAGCAGCTCCTGGCGCTGGCGCGAGGCGATGGACCCCGCCGATGGCTGGGGCGTGACGCGCACCTGGCTGCCCGCCAGCACGATCCACTGGCCGTCCTCGACCCGGGCATGGGCCACGACGCCGCAGGAGTTGAGGCGGTAGAAGGCCCGCCCCTCCGCCTCGCCCGCAGCGGGGTTGGCAGCCGCGCCGTCGCCGTCCGGCCAGAACTGAGCGACAGATTTTGTGCGCTGAGGGGCAGCTGCTCCGGTAAAGGCGAGGCCTGCCTCGCGCACCGCCGTGACCACCTGGAGCACGAACTGGTCAACCGCGGCAAACTCCGCGGCGGTGACGTCGGCTCCGACAGGCAGGTCCTTGTTGAGGCGCCTGAGGTCGACCGCTTCGTCCACTTCCCGTGTCAGCTGGCGCTCCGCCACCTTGACCTGCGCCTCGCTCAGGCTGTCGGCGCAGTCCACTGCGGCGATGACCAGCTCGGGCAGGCCGTAACGACGCAGATGCGCCCCCCAGGCGATGCGGCAGGCGGTATCGCCCGAGCGGCCGACATAGGCGGAATTGCCATAGAGCGCCAGATAGATGCCCTTGCGGCGCATATAGGGTTCGCGGGTGAAGAAGGCCCGGTCCACGCCCCGGGCGAAGAAGATTTCGGGGCGCGGCGTCACGATCTGGAGCCGGCGCAGTCCGCCCTTGCCCCTGTGCTCGGTATCGTTGTCCGAACCGCCCGCCGGATCCTTGGCCTTACGCAGCGGCGGCGTCACCCGCCGGCGCAGCAGGCTATTGCCATCGAGCAGGCCCGGCTCGATGGTGAGCACGCCATGCCGCACGAAGCGGGTGACGGCTTCGGCGGGATTGGCATGGTCGGGCAGCAGCGCCATGAGTTCGCCCAGCGTGGCAGAGCCGGTCTCGTCGATCTGGGCCAGCACGGCGACCTGGGTGCTGGCATCGATCAGCGGGTCGTCGATGAGCCCGGGCAGGTCATGCCAGTGCTCGGGCAGCCTGGAAGTGGTGATATCGTCCGAACTGGACTTGCAGGCGAGGTCGTCCCCGCCCAGAGTGGCCTTAGCCATGGGATGCTCCTGTTAGCGCAGTGAGTTCAACCTGTGGTTAGGCTGGCTGGGTGGTGAGACACCCAGTCAGCCGCCTCTGCCTCCTTGGAAAGCAGGTCCCCGGAAGGACTGGTGGCCGCAGGATCGGCCCGAGATCGAGCCGACGATGTGAGGGTTGCCGGGATCCGTTTTGCTGTCAAGCCCATGTTCTGGCTTTGTTCAAGATGGTTAACGGGCGGTGCCATCGGCGTCGGTTCGGGTGCGTTGCGGGCCTTTGGAAGAGCGGATTTGCCCTCGGCAGGGGCCTGCATTTGCTGCAAATGACCGATAATGGCTTGGCGCCTCGAGGGGTGACAGCCGCCATCGGCTCAGGGGTTGTGACAGGCGATGGCGGACGCGCCTGTCGACCCGCGGCGGCACTGCGGCTTGTTGGGTCGACCTCCCCCCACAGGCGGCTGGCCGGGGCCGCGCCGGGCGCCATGCAGGTCATCGGCCGGCTTGGGCCGCGCCGGTTCGAGGCTGCCCATCGCGCCGGCCGCCGGGCCCCGCCCCCGCGGGATGGTCTCGACCAAAGCGGGGGTGGCGCGGTTGCCGTGGCGGCGACCGGGGCTCGGCCCGGCGGGCCGTGCGACGATCTCGGGGCTTGATGTCGCCGCCGCGCCATGGCGGGGGACCTGAGCGCTGTGCATCTGGGCGCGTGCATCACTGCAGCTGGATCAAGGCTTGCCAGGCGCCATGCCAAGGCCCCTTCAAGGCTCCAGCGTATACAGCCGCACCATGGTGAGCGGAGAGTTTGGCATCTGCCAATAGACGCGCGCGGCGAGGTTGCTCCTGGCGCCGCTGCGCGCAACTTTGAGGCCGAGAGCCTGCGCAACCGCATCTTCCGGACTTGCCGCATCCACCAGGACGTCAGGCCTCACCTCTTCAGACGTCAGGTCAACAACTCGAAATTGCCTCAGCATCGCTTCAATCGCCGTTGCGTCCAGGGGCTCGCTAGAAGAAGGAAGCCCCGGAGGATTGGTTCCGGGGCTATCCACGCAAAACGGACTGGATGGGCTCATGCCTTGATTGCCGGAACGCAGGAACCAATTCAGTCACCGGGTCTGCCCGGCTCACGATGCCGATTTCACGATGAACTACCGCTACCGTCGCTATGGAACTGCCATAGTCGTCCCAAGTTTATGTGGGGCACCATCCAAGTCGATTTGCATGGATGCGCAGCGAGATGCGAGGATTGGGAATGCGGATCAAGGCTGGATATTCACTGACCTACGATTGTCCTCAGCCGACCCCCATGCTGCTGACGCTGAACATCCACCCGTCGCGTCGACATGACCTTCTTACCCCGCAGGTCGTGGGCTTCGTACCGGAGCTAGACCCGTGGGAATATCTGGATGTCTATGGCAACGTATGCACCAGGATAACTGCCCCAAAAGGCTCGTTGACGATATCTACCCAGTTTGAGATCTATGATCCGGGCCAGCCAGACATCGTCCCGCTCGATGCTCGACAGCATGACATCCGCGACCTTCCCGATGACACACTTATCTATCTCTTAGGCTCAAGGTACTGCGAGACAGACAGGCTAACCCACGTCGCATGGGAGCTCTTCGGGAAAACACCGCCTGGATGGTCTCGTGTTCAGGCCATTCTTGACTTCGTGCATCAGCACATTGTCTTCGATTATCAGAAGGCAGATGCAATCCGAACGGCATATGGCAGCTATATCGAAAAGACCGGGGTTTGCCGCGACTTCGCGCATTTGGCCCTAACGTTCTGTCGATGCATGAACATCCCAGCGCGGTATTGCACCGGATACCTGGGAGACATTGGAGTGCCGGCCAACCCCGATCCGATGGACTTCTCCGGATGGTTTGAGGTTTACCTGGGCGGCCACTGGTATACGGCCGACGCTCGGCATAACGAACCACGTATTGGCAGGATCCTGATGGGGGTGGGTCGCGATGCAACCGATGTGGCCATTTCAACCCAGTTTGGTCCAGCAACGCTGTCAAGCTTTTCTGTCACAACCTATGAGATTTCCTAAGGGCGTTCGGGCAACGCGGACCCCAGATGGCCGGCCGTGCCCTGGGGCTATCGCGGCCGGCCGCTCCATATCCTGTCCGCATCGGGGCGGCTGGCTGTGATCGGCGACCGGCGCGGCGGTAATCCGGGCTGGTCGCATGCCCGGTAGTCGCGCCGGCATCGGCACCCTGCCCAAGCCGGCGCCGCGGGGGCCAGACGAGGAACGCCCACCCAGGGGCTGGGTGGGCGTCTGACTACGGTCGATCACGCGGACACAGTACATTTCGCGCGCATTGATGCTGCGCCCCACTCATGAAAGAATTCTTAGCGGCTGTGATTGTCTCAGGCCCATTCTGCTCGTATTGCAACTTGCCGTTTTCTCGCGGGGCGGGCCACAGCGAAATGGCCGCACCATCACCGGTTCCGCCGGATCGACCGGCCATCCTGTCTCTTGCGCACGCGCACTTTCCAGATCTGTTTGCGAGGTGGACCTAGGTCCAGCAAAATCACTCGACTTAAGTCGCTTCCAATATCGTGGGGCCGGGGCGTTAATTTTGCCCTTGCCCGACCGACGGGATTGGCTCGTCGCGGTCGGCTGGCCGGGGATCAGGATGGGCGTACGGGTTCGACTTTGCGGACTGGTACTAGTGGCGCTGCTCACGGTGGGGCCGGCGCAGTCCCAAGACATCTTCCAGACCTTCCTTTCGATCATCAATGAAAATTCGCGTTCCGACCCGCGCAATCCCGCAATCGTCAGGCCGGTCGTTGACGCCGAGCTGCTGCAGGTCCAGCGCCAGCTTGCCGCCCTTGGCTATGATGTCGGCGTCCCCGATGGGGTGATGGGGCCACGCACGCGTCAGGCCATCGTGGCCTACCAGCAATCGATCGGCACCGTGCCAACCGGCACGCTTACCCTGGCGGAACGCGACCTGCTGTTCGGAGGCGGCGTCGCCATCGCACCTCCTGCCTCCGCGCCGCCCACCGGACGCCTCGACTTCGACCTGCTGCATGATATCGACCTGCCCGGCAATGATTTCCGCTCCGGCATGAGCGAGCCGGCGCTCAAGGGCCTCGCCCTCGATGGGTGCCTGGCGGCCTGCGCCGGCGACGGGCGTTGCCAGGCTTTCACCTACAATGCCCGGGCCAGGGTCTGTTTCCTCAAGACCTCCGGCACCAACCCCTCGGCATTCGGCGGCGCCATTTCCGGGCTGCGCAAAGGCATCGGCAGTCCCACCGGCGCTCCCATGGCCGCCCCTGAAGGGCTGCGGGCACTGCTGCCCGCCGAAGTGGCGCAGCTGCAGGCTGGTCTCAACCGGCGCGGTTACGATGCCGGTTCGCCGGACGGGGTCGTCGGCGGCAGGACCCGAGCCGCGATCGCCAGTTTCCTGGCCGACAATCCGGGTCGGGCAAGCCAGGACATCAACGTCGCCCTGATGCAGGCCGTGCTCGGCCAGACCAGTTCGCTTCCTCCTGCCGCGCCGGTTATCGACGCCGCCAGTTATCGCACACTGGAAGAGGCCGACCGCGACCTGGCGCTCATCGCGCTGGCAAGGGACAACAGTCTTCTCGATGATCGCAGGCTGCAAACCTGGTTCAGCCGAGACGCCCGCAATCGCGACTTCGGCGACAACTTTGCCCTCATCACGGCCTATGACAACGGCAACACGGTGGAGCGCGCGGCCATTCTGACGCGATATCGGCAGACCTTGATCGATGAGGCCAACGCCTTCGTCGCTGACCCCGCAAACCTGCAGTTCCGCATAAGACTGACCAACCATGTCCAGTTCGGTGTCTACGAACCGGGCAAGGGTCTGGCCATCACCCCCGGCCATCTCGACGTTCTCGCGGAAAAACGCATGCTCTACCGCACGATCGTTGCCGACAGGGTGTTCGGCGGGCTGACGCTCGATGCCCCCGATATTGGTCATGTTCCCGTCGCCGACCAGGCTGCCGCGGCAGCGCTGATCAACAGCATCGAGGCGCGCTCGGGCAACAGGCTCGGCAATATCACGGTGTGGCTGACGATCAGCGAAATCGGTATCGACCGCAACGCCGCCACGACCCCGCTTGCCGCCGACATTCCCATGACTGTCAGCATCGACAAGATCTCGTTGATGACCTATGGCCGCGACGGCAAGATGCTGGGTGAGGAAATAGAGGTCCTCTATCTTCCATCGGACGCCGTGCGCCCGCAGTCGGCTCCTGCTGACAATGGGCTGGTGGCCAGCAGGCTGGAGCTGCTGCAGGTCGAGGGGCACCTTGTCGTGCCCGGCGATCGCCAGGGAGGCGACACGCTCGGATATGCCCTGGGCGCCGGCCCGGGATATATGGAAAAACTCGCCCGGTTTCTCAACCTGGCGGCGATACGGCTCAACCCTGACCGCACAGCCGACTGGATCGAGGAGCCCGCGACGCGGGTATTGATGACCCAGGGCCAGCATCTGCGCGTCTACGGCAAGACCGCAAGCGAATTCCACCGCTTCGCCAATGAGTTCGACCGCCGCAAGGCCATGCAGATCTATTCCGGGGAGATCGTGCCCGAACTCATTGCGGCGGCGCCCAGCCTGCCTGCCAGTGTGGTCTCGATCAGCATTGCCCAATTGGGCGAATATGACTTTGCGAGCGGCAGCTTTCCGATCGCTTATCCTCGACCGCAACTCTTCGGGCTGCCGGACAATCTGGGTCGCCTCCGTTCGACGGCACTATACCAGAGCCTGCCATCGAGCCTGGCCATCGACGAGGCGACGGCCGAAGTCATGGTGCGGACGGCGAGCTATGGCCAGCCGGTGGTCTATGTCGCCACCTTTGGCACCCTGTCGCTGCCGCCGCCGGGCGTCGTCGCAGGCAATGCAGGCAACAGTACGGAGCAAGGGGACCCGCTCTACGGTGCCCTGGCTTTTGCGCCGGCTCGTGCCGGGATCTTTGCCGATCCCTGGCTGACGCAGCGTCTGCTGGACCTCGACCCGGCCATCGCGGTGCACGACCCCGAGGGGCCGCGCCCGCCGCTACCGCCGACAGCCACAGAACTGGCCCTCAGCCAGATTGCCGTTACCACCGAACTCGAGTTGCTCGGGCATGCTTACGACCGGTTGTTGTCGAAGGGCACCGCGCCTTCGATCATTGAAAGCCACCGGGATGTGCGTGCCGCCGACGAGTTCGCGGTCGCGGCACGGCGCCAGGAGATCGAGACCGCCCTTGTCGATGCATCACGGCGGCCTGTATGGCTCAGGGGCGTCATTGCCTTTGGCACCTACCGTACCGACACGGGCAGCTTCGAGGCCGCTGAGATTGATTTCTACGAACCCGAGGCAGGCGGCTTTTCCGCCAATTACCGCTATAGCCTCGTCGATCCGGGGCAATTGACCAACCTGCCCATAGCAGCTGACACCGCCAGGCAGATTGTCGAAACGTGGGGCCGACGCATGGAAGTCCTGGTCCAGGTCGACCTTGTCGATATCGCCAGCGATGCCGGCGTGGGCACTCCCACCTACCAGATTGCGCTCGACATCAATGAAATGCTGATCCTGACGGAGGCCGACGGTTCATCGGAGCCGCAAAAGCTGGTGGCGCGCGTCACGCCCAGCTCATCCTTGGCGACGGCCGCCTCGCAGCCCGGCTCCGCGCCGCCGTTGCGCCAGCTCGACCCAGAAACGCTTGACTACCTGCGCATCAAGTATGCCCCCCAAACCATGGACGACGCCGCCTATGAGCGCATGATGTCGGCCCGCTGGGCCATGGAACAGGTCAAGTGGGTGAGCGCGGAGGAGCACTTCTTTCCCGCCGGCACGGACCTGCTCAGCCCCGCCGTGCGGCAACGCTGGCTCCCCGACTTCAAAGTCTGGGCCCAGAGCCGGGTGGCCTCGCTTTCCGGACCGCTTCGGCTCGCATGCGCCAATGCCATCGGCAAGGACAACTGGTCGTCCCCGCTCCGGGATCCCATCCTCGCGCTGCAGCCCGACCTGGCCGAAGCGGCCCTGCTCGATCGCATCTCGGCGCGCTACGCCACCCGCCACATGACTGGCCCGGTCTATTTCGAGATCGAGGGCTATCTGATGGAGGCGCAGGTCTGCGGCAACGGCGTGGCTCCCTATCCTCTGATCGAGGGCCTCGGCCTCAAGGCCCCCGTGCGGAGCGGCGCCGTGATCAGGCTGGACAATGCCGTGATGCCCGGCACCGCTGAACGGCGCGGCATGGACGTCGATCTCCATGTCGTCATCGACAGCGTCGAAATGGTCGCGCACCCCCAAGGCGGCCAGGTGGGGATGCTGATCAATGCACGTTTCGACAGCGCATGGTACGCCGGCACCCCACCGGTCCAGGCGGCCAGCGCCGCCGATCTGGAGACCCTCCTGGCCGAGAGCAACGCCGCAACGGCCACCCCCACGCCGGAAAGCTGGGATATCGTCGGCCTCAGGCCCGGGCAGTCGCTGGAAGAAGCGGACGCGATCATCCGCAAGCATATGGCGGTGGCGGCCGTCTACGAGCGCCAGCAGGGTCAGCGTACAACGCCCTACTTCCACAATGAACGCTCCTATATCGACGCGACGCTGTCCGAAGCGATCACCCTGATCTACGAGCCCACCCAGTCAGGCGACGTGGTGTTTGTCATTGCCCGCCAGGTGGGCAAGCCCGGCGATACAATGCCGACCGACGATATCCTGGCCGGGCTGCGTGCCAAATACGGTCCGGAAGCTTCCGTAGGGATGCCCGTTCCGGGAAACTTCACCATACGCTGGCATTCGCAGCCCGAGCCGAGATCCAGCCGTGGCCTGAGCGACCTGCAGCATTGCGGCAATCCCAGCATCACGACCCAGCCGAACTGGACCCCCATCGAGGGTAGCGTCGAGGCTATGGATCCGAGCATCGTCGGCAACATCCAGGTGCGCGGCTACATGGTCCTGCCCGGTACCGCCGACCTTCATCCCGAATCCCTCGAACTCGGCATGCTCGACTGCGGCGTTTCCATCATGGCCAGCAAGGGCAAGAGCGGCAATAACGACTACCTGCAGATCCAGATGGTCGACTATGCCGGCTATGCCAGGGCCCATGCCGAAGCTCAGGTCTTGGCCCAGCAGGCTGCGCCCACCGGCCAAGCCGGCGCGCCTGTCCTTGATATCAAGTTCTAATCTTCCGCCAGACTCCGTATCCAGGAAAGGAACCCAAGCCGAGGTGCCGTCCGATGGTTGCTCGCAGCGAGTTGATCATCGCCGGCGGTTCGGCGCGTTCGATGGCCTGCGGCGAAAATCAGCAGCACCAGGTCGGGTTGACCATCCAGGACCGGACATAATTTGCTGCTGGCGCCACAAAGCTGTGGCGCCAAGGGGGGAGATGGCCAGGAAATGGCCTTGCTCCAGCCCGATACAGCACCTCTACCGGCCACATCCATTCAGCAAAAGGGCGCCCACAAACGCCATGAATGGAAAAAGGTTCCCTTATGCAGAAATTTTGCCGTGCCGCCCTGCTCACTCTCGCACTGGCTCTGCCGTCATCAGTACAGGTGGTAACCGCCGCACAGACGATTACCGGAGTGGCCTCCTGGTATGGACCGGGCTTTCATGGGCGGACCACCGCGAATGGCGAACGCTACGACATGCACGGCCTCACTGCTGCTCACAAGACCCTCGCCTTCGGGACGGAGGTCAAAGTGACCAACAGCACCAATGGCAAGGCCGTGATTGTCCGGATCAACGATCGCGGCCCTTTTGTGGGCAGCCGCATCATTGATCTATCGAAAAAGGCGGCAGAAGCCATCGACATGATCGGCCCCGGCACGGCCGCGGTCACCGTTCAGGTGCTGACCTGACCTGAAAGCTGTGAGGCACCCTCAAGCCACGGGCTGACTGGCACCAAGACGCACGCATTTCCCTCCTGGCACTGGGTTACCCCTCCAGCTGGGCGCCACCGGGATGGTCCGGGCCAGGAGCCATCGGTCAGACCGACGCGCGAGCGGGGACAATCAGCCTGGGAGTTGTGCTGGAGAACGCATCCGGAGCGACACGACTGAGGCTTTCGAGCCATTGTCGGTGGCCTGGGTCGGGCCGAAACGCCACCTACGGTCCCGGCAGCGGCTGATCCGGACCATTCTTGTCAAACTCCGAGAGGATTTTGGCGAGCATTGCCGCATTCTTGATCGCATGGCCGTCGAAGTCATTGTTGAAGTAGATCCACACCCGCTTGGCATGAACGTTCCGGATGCGGCCGGCCCATGCCGTCAGTTCATCATGGCTGTAATCGTGGCGATACCAGCGCTCAACGCCATGAAACCGGATGTAGACATCATCGGACGTCTTGATCACATCGTCTGGCAGGCGTGGCGCGCTGCACGAACAAAAGATGGCGCCCGCCTGCCTGAAGGCCGCGTAAACCGCGTCATTCCACCAGCTTTTGTGCCGAAATTCGATCACGTTGCGGCGGGCGGGATCGAGCTGGGCCAAAATGTTCCCAAGCCGGGCCGGCGAGTAATGATAGCTGGGGGGCAACTGGAACAGGAAGCAACCCATCAGCGGACCCAACAGGTCAGCGATATAGCCGAAATCCCGCACCAGAGTCCCGGTTCCGTCGAACGTCTTGATATGGGTGATCAGTTCCGACACCTTGACGGTATAGACCATATCCCGGCCTTCTGCCTGTTTGCGCCATGACTCCACCGTTGCCAGGGTCGGCCAGGCATAGAAGGGCGCGTTCAGCTCCACGGTGCTGAAATGGTCGGCATAATGGGCGAACCACTCCCTGGTCGGCATTTGCGTGGGGTAGAAGCTGCCTCTCAGGTGCCAATAGAACCAGCCCGAGCAACCGATGTTGAGGGACGGCGGCGCCGAGGCTTGTGGCGGGCTCCCGCTGGCTTGCGCCAGCAAGCGAGCTTTGTGCATCTTGCTCGCACGCAGGACCGTGATCTCGCGTTGCTTTATCCGCCTGGCCGCCCTTCTGGCGCGACGCTCTTCGATTGTAAGGGGTTCTGATTGGGCCATTCCCCAAAACAAGCCAGCGGCTAGATGGTTCACGCCAACTGCCAGGACGCGCGCGTTCTGCGCGCTACGACCACGATGGGTCTGACCAATGCTGCACCAGAGGCGGGCAGTGCTGACGGGAACGGAGCGGTCAATCTGGCGTTCCTGTCATCTGTGCAGGAGGCGCGAATGGCTGTTCGACCATATTGGAAAGGCTACCTCAAACTGTCGCTGGTGACCTGCGCCGTGACGCTGTCGCCGGCGACCACCCAGGGCGAGAAGGTTCGCTTCCATACCCTCAACCGCAAGACCGGTGAACGCATCCATACCCAGTATGTCGATGCGGTTTCGGGCAAGGCTGTTGATGATGACGATCAGACCAAGGCCTACGAGAAGGGCGAAGATGACTATGTCATCCTTGAAGAGGAAGACCTCGACGCCGTGCAGCTGGAAAGCGCCCGGACCATCGACATAGACGAGTTCGTTGAGGCCGATACCATCGAGTGGGTCTATCTCGACAGCCCCTATTTTGTCGTGCCCGCCGACGAGGTGGGCGAAGAGGCCTTCACGGTGATCAGGGAAGCCATGACGGATAGCGAGGTTGTCGGCATTTCGCGCCTGGTCATGGGGGGGCGTGAACGGGCCGTGATGCTGCAGCCCTGGGATAACGGCATCATCCTGTGGACCCTGCGGTACGGCGACGAGGTCCGCGACGAGGATGACTATTTCAAGAGCGTCACGGCGGGAAAGCCAGACGCCAAGATGCTGTCCATGGTCGAGGAGATCATCGAGGACCGCACCACGACCTGGTCTGAATCCATGGTGAAGGATCCGGTGCAGGACCGCTTGCTCGAGATCATCAAGTCCAAACAGGCGCCAAAGCGGAAGCCGAAAGCCAAGAGTGACGAGGCAGAGCCAGTCGAGCCACAGAGCAACGTGATCGACCTGATGTCCGCACTCAAGAAGAGCCTTGAGGGGAAATCCAGCGCCGACAAGAAGGCCCGTCGTTAACTGGCCTTCCGGCGTGCCGCTGCCGGTTTTTAACTGGCCTTCCGGCGTGCCGCTGCCGGTTTGGCGGCAGTGGCGTTATCCTTTTTCGATGTGGTCTTCTTCCGCACCTTTTTGCCTGGGCTTTCGCCCTCCCCCGCGCTGAGCCGCAGCGCCTCGAGAAGATCATTCGCCTTGGTGGGCTCGGGCCGGCGCAGGGGAACCACTTTCCGACCGTCGATCTTTGCCTTGACGAGCTCGGCAAGAGCCTCCTCGTAGCGGTCGTCGAACTTGTCAGGCTCGAATTCACCCGCCTTGGTCTTGAGGATGTGTTGCGCGAGCTCGAGCATCTCCGGCTCGATCTTGCGCTTCTTGATGTCCGCGAAGGCGTCTTTGGCAGAGCGCACCTCGTAGTCAAAATTGAGGGTGGTGGCGATCAGACCCTTGCGATGGGCACGGATCAGGACCGGGCGCAGGCGGCGGAATAGGACCGTGTGGGCGATGGCCGCGACCTTCTGCTGGCGCAGGGCCTCACGGATGAGGACGAAGCTCTCTTCCGTGGCCTCGGATGCCGGCAGGAGGTAATAGGGCTTGTCGAAGTAGGTCGGCTCAACACGGCTGCAGGCGATGAAGGCGTCGACGGTCAAGCTCTTGTCGCTGTCGGGTATGGCCGCAGCGATTTCCTCTGGCTCCAGAACGACATACGACCCCTCATGGGTCTCGTAGCCTTTGACCTGGTCCTCGGATTCGACGGGCTTATCGGTCTTGTTATCGACATAGATCCGCCGCAGCCGATGGCCGGTCTTGCGGTTGACCATATGCAGGGAAATTCGATCGGACGTGGTCGCGGCGGTGTACATCTTCACCGGGCAGACGATTTCGGCGATCTTGATCACACCAGTCCATACTGCTCGCGCGGCCATTACGTCCTCCGTTTCCGGAGGCAGAACGGGTAGAAAGCGCCAGACGTTCCACTCGTGACCGGCTCCGCAGTCTGCTCGCGCAAGGTCAATACGGCGCAGGGCGGCGCACGAGCGCAGGTGTGAACGCAGCAATATGCTCGCGGCGGTAGCGGGGTAGATGGCCGTCAGGGACGCAAGCTCCTGAGCGACACGTGGGCAGATGCCAACCGCTGACACCCAACGTGCCAGGTAAGAAACCGCAAAGTAAGCCGCACAATCACAGCGACGCCGTTTCAAGGGGTGCTACGGCACCAACTCTTCGCATCGCCAGTCCCGTGCGATACAGTGGAATAGGCTGGCGGTACCAGGCGCGCACCGACATCGGTTCCGCTGTCTCCATCGCCGCGTTTGTCGAAAGCGGCACGAAGGCGGCCTGATGCGAAAACCGTCCCAGTCCAGAACCGGTATACTGCGGGACGATGATTCTTCGTGCATGGGACCAACCCATGGCAATCAACCACGCCCCGGCAATCCTGAAGTGGCGCCAGGACGTTGACCGCTATGAGGGCGGCTTGTCCCCCTCTCTTCGGTCTTCTACCGTGTCGACTATGCTGTTCGGCTGCAACGAATGGATCCGCACGCATGCCGAGGCCGCGTCTCCAGAGGACATAGCGCGGATCGAGCATATCAGATCCGAACTCGAGGGTTGGCTGGCAGAACGAGGGTTGACCTTCTCCGGTTAACGGACGCAACGCAGGGTCTGGCCGCCGCCCCCATGGGTTTGAGTGATCGCCTGGCGACGACGTCACATCGGACATTCGTCTGAGCCCTCGCAACCTGTACCGGGCCATTTACCTCACTCTTTCTGGGCGAGGACCTCAACGCTGGCCGGTCCTGACGTTATCTTCTCACCAGGTTGGCCTGCCTTGCGACATACCCGGGGGGATCATCGACATGAGGTCGGCCTGCCTGCCTCCGGCGGAAATCGAACCAGGCTGCGGACCGGTTATGGCGCCTTAGGATGCACGTTCCGTTCCGTCATGGGTCGCCGGCCCATGCCTGGATCCGGCTACACCTGAAACGGTCGATGCGGACGTATGATCATCGAAAACCGTGCGACCGCCATAGTCACGCGAGCTTGCCCGCTCTCGTGCAATATAAGACTTGAGCGATGGGCCCGTGGCCGAGGCCTCAAGGATCCTTGCCTGTGCATCCAGTCGCTTGATTGCCCCCAGCTGCTCGTCCTGCCCCAGCCGCGACCTGGTCACGGCACCCTTCAGCACCTGGATGGTGCGGTCATAGACTGCCAACGGGACGGGAAACGGATGACCATCTTTGCCGCCATGAGCCATTGCGAACCGGCCGGGATCGGCAAAGCGATGCGGAGCGCCGTGAACGACCTCGGCAACCATTGCCAGCGATTCCACCGTCCGGGCGCCTACCCCTGGCACAAGAAGCAGTTGGGCGAAATCGACAGGTCCTCGATCGGCGGCCGCGGCCAAGCTGCCGTGGAGACGCCTGAGCATGACATCGCTGGGCCGCAGGTCGTGATGTTCGGGCATGACCAAGTGAGGCAGGAAGGGCTGGCCATTGGGCTGCTCGACCAGGCCACGCAGCTTTCCCACTTCCCGCACGATGGCGTCGGGACCGAGTGAGGTCAGAAGATCTACGCTTCCCGTCCTCGCTCCTGCCGCCCGAATATCGGTCAGGTTGATGATTTCGCCCTGAGCCTGTCCTTCGATCGCGGCGTGGGGCCGCTCCACGAAGCTGCTCAAGCCCTGGGAGGTCCAGTGATAGCGGCGTGCCTGGCCAGCATCGCCTTTCATGCCCTGCTGCACGACAACCCACTTGCCATCGGCCGCGACGATAAAGCCATGGAGGTAGAGATCAAAGCCGTCCTGGACGGCGGCACTGTCGACCTTGGCAACGAGACGGCTGGTGGAGGCCAGCGCGCTCCCGTCGAACCCCACTCTGTCCCCGATCGATATCAATTCGGCCGGGGTGCTGCGGGAGTGCTTGCCGCGTCCGCCGCAGACATGCAGGCCCAGCTCCTTCTCCAATGGCGCCAGGCCGCGCTTGAGAGCGCCGATCACGCTCGTGGTGATCCCGGAGGAATGCCAGTCCATGCCCATGACGGCGCCAAAGGATTGAAACCAGAATGGATGGGCCAGCCGCTGCAGCAGCTCGTCTCTGCCATACTCGGCAACCACCGCTTCGCAGATCAGCGCTCCAAGCTTGGCCATGCGTTCGCTCAGCCAGCGCGGGACTCTGCCGCCATGCAATGGGAGATCGGCACTGCCGGAACGGATTGCCACGACTACCTCTTGGGTTGCGAGCGACTATAACAGGGAACAAAGCAGAAACAACCATGCGTCGGCGTATCGGGCTGGGCAACCTTCCAGGCCGTGCCCGGTTGCCTCGAAGGAGGCCTGCCATGCCATCGAACCTGATCCGCAAGAGTTGTTACGACCCTGCGACGAAAATCCTCTCGATCTGGCTCGTCACCAACGGCAGACGCTATGACTATCTCGACGTTCCGCCGGAGACATACGGCGCGTTCAGCAGGGCCTTTTCCAAGGGCTGGTTCTTCAACCGGCATATTCGGAGTTCGTTCACCCTGCGGCAGGATGAGCATGGACGGACAGCCCCACCGGCGAACAGCGCCGGTGGGTGACGATACCAGCTTCAACTTGGCTTGCCTGCCCCGCCTCGCGTTCGCCACAAACCTCTGTCACAACTGCGCTTACGTTTTTCAGCCCCGTTGGCTGCGCCCGTCACCGGTTCACCGGCCCCGGCCCACCTCCTTCCAATTGCGAGCGTTAGGTACCCCTTGGCATATGCTGCTCTGGGTCATTGCCCGCGCGTTTCCCGGACCAAAGGCCCCGTGCCGAGCTCTATCGCGGCGGCGACTGCCTACGCAGTCACAAGGTCCAGGGACGTTCTGCGCCGCCGTAAGAGCAATTGGCTTGCACGCAAGGCGGCTCCTGTCGGCCTTCAGGCGCCAGTTCGGATCGGTGATGCCATCTCAGCGCGGCAATGGGCCGGCTCCATCGGAAGCCGGGTACCCGCTGCGCCGCAGGCACGAACGCATCGGGTCCCGCACCATCGATACGAACAGCATCAACCCAGAGAGATCTTTTTCATGGATGAGTTCAACTACAAGGCCAGCGCAGAGCTGTTTCCCAGCCGGCGCTACGCCAAGACCCAGCAGACCCGCTACCGCCGCTTCGCGACCGCGGCGGAGGCCATCCGCTACCTCATCGAGGACCTTCCCAGCAGCGGTCGCGCTGGCTCGTTCCTTGAAGTGGAGGAGAAGCGCTTTGAGGGCGAGGCTATCCGCGCGCTCTATGATGCCGCCGCCTATCCGCTTGGCAGACGGAAGATCGCTGCCTGATGAGTACTTTCAGCGCAAGAGCCAGCCGGCACGAGCCGCCAGCGGTCGATAAAAACGCCGCGATCGCACGACAGCAGCACTACCTGAGGCTGGCCGATGCACGGGTTACGGCCGGTGACCGCGTCGCGGCGGAAAACTACTTCCAGCACGCCGAGCACTTCCTTCGTTGCGCAATCGAAGGAACACGCTGATGAGCGAGATCGCACCAGGCGCCTCGTCAAGCGACCGGCCATGGCCGCAGATCATGTCCCGCTACCGCCAGCCTGACCGATGGCGCAGCACGCTCGAACTGGCGATCTCCCTCGCACCATTCGTCGTCTGCTGGGGACTGGCCTGGACCTCTCTGGCTTATGGCTTCTGGTGGGGCCTGGTGTTCACCATTCCCGCCGCCGGCTTCCTTGTCAGGCTCTTCTTGATCCAGCACGACAGCGGCCATGGCGCCTTTTTCGCGCACCGGCAGGCGGACGATTGGACGGGGCGCATCATCGGCGTTTTGACGGTGACGCCCTACGACTATTGGCGCCGAACCCATGCCCAGCATCATGCCACCGCCGGCAATCTCGATATGCGCGGCATCGGCGATGTCGAGACGCTGACGGTCAGCGAGTACCGGGCTCTGTCGCGGACGGGCCGACTGCGCTATCGGCTCTACCGGCACCCGGTCGTGATGTTCGGGATCGGACCGTTATGGCTGTTCCTGCTGCAGCACCGCTGGCCGGTCGGCATGATGCGCTCCGGCGCGGCACCCTGGATATCCACAATGGCCACGAATGTCGGTATCGCCCTGCTTGCTTTCGCGCTGGTGTGGTTATTCGGCTGGCAGGCCCTGGTGTTGATCCACCTGCCCGTCGTGATCATGGCGGCGGCGGCCGGAGTCTGGCTGTTCTATGTCCAGCACCAGTTCGAGACAACGCACTGGGCCGGGGCGTCGGACTGGCAGTTCAAGGAAGCGGCCCTGCACGGGTCGTCCTATTACGACTTGCCGGTCATTCTCGGATGGCTGACTGCCAATATCGGCATACATCACGTGCATCACCTCGCCAGCAGGATCCCGTATTATCGCCTGCCCGAGGTGCTCCGCGATTACCCCGAGCTTAAAGCTATCGGCCGGATTACCATTGCCGACAGCCTCCAGGGCGTGAAGCTGGTGCTCTGGGACGAGCGTCGGCGAAAGCTTGTCTCGTTTCGCGAGGCTGGAGCGCACCCATTTTGACCGGACAGGCGGTACAGCGATGAGGCATAGAGGGATAGGCGCGCATCTATGGGTGCAGTCCTCAAGTCCCTGCCGTCATCTCGTCGGGATGGTTTGTAATTTGATGTGATCGCGGCCGTCGAGCGCCGCTGCGGACGCTAAAGGTCCACACCGCACAACGCACAGGGCATGCCCTGGACTTCGCTGCGGTGCGCAGCCCGCACGGCAACGGCAGGTTCGCGGCCCTTCCCGGGCGGGCTCTTTGGGGGAGTGTGGGCTTGCCGCCTATCGCGGCTTAGCCGGCGCGAAGTGGGACAGGCCGGTGCGGTCTGCCGCCTGGCCGGCACCTTGGTCCTCGGCGCTCAGCAACAGGCCTGCAGCCGCCAGACCGGCCATGACGATAAAGGATAGAACCAGCAGCAGCGTGAGCATCTCATTTCTCCATCAGTGGCAATACTGCCCCTATAACGCCGCGATTTCACAATAGTTCAGACAATATTTGAAGATTACAACAGGCTTACAAGCACTGTAATTTTACTGAAATACTTTGTAGATGGACAGTTCGGAACCAGATATTCAGGTTTCTGATCTGGCCGCGACGGCTACGAAGGGCAGTTCCGCCCATCTCGAGACATTATCCGAAAGTCTAGGCAGGACCTGCCCTTGGCGCCGCACCCGCTGTCATGGTCGGGGACGATGGGTCCAAGATCGGGATCTGTCGCGCCAAAGGGGATCGGCACCCCGGCAACGGCAGGGCCGAACAGCGCCCGGCTTGGGCGGGATCGCAGGTGGTGCTGGCCTGGCTTAGCGGCCCATCGGCCTACGAGGAAGGATCTGCCGCCCTACCAGCGATAGGAAAGACGGCCGGTGCCGGAATAGGCGCTGCTATTGGTCGACAGGTCGGCCGCAACGGTGCCGCCGGCTCTGAAGCCATTGTCGAAGGCGACATCGAGGCCGACAGAGACCAGCAACGACGTCTGGTGAGCCGCGGCGCCCTCAACGGTGAAGCGCGAGCCGGGCAAGGCCTGGAACGAGGCTGTCTTGCTGGTATTGCCGCCGAAATCCTGCGCCAGCCCGACCGCCGAATTCAAGGTCACATGGCCACCCTCGAAATCGTGGGTCCAATCGGCCTTGATGCCGAGTTCGGCTCGGCCCGTCACCACGGTCTGGCCGTCATAGGCCAGCGCGAAGATCGGGCTTCCGGCAATGGTGGTCTCGGCATAGGCCGGCGTGGTGACCGCTTGCCCGCGCAGGCTCGCATAGGGGGTAAAATTGCCGAACCGGTGTCCGACCTCGATCTCGCCGGCCAGGTTATGCGCCGAAAAGCGGGCAGCGAAGCGATCAATGCCGGCAAAGGTCAGCACGCGTTCGGTGGTCACGTCGTGATAGCCGTAAGCCGCGACCGCGGCCACGTAAGTGTCGTCCTGCTCGGTTCTGCCGTAGAGAGCGGCGTGGAAGGCATCAGTCGTCCCATTGCCCAGGCCATCGGCGAGGCCGAAACTGGCGCCGCCCTTCGAAACCGACAGCCCCAGCATGGTATAGGGATCGAGCTGGCGTTCAAAGCCGGCGGCGATGCCGACGTCGCGCACGGTGCGATCATGGGTGGCCGTCGCGGCGCTCCCTGCAGTAAAGCTATAGCCCCCAAGGCCGGCGATCCAGACACCCCAGTCCTTGCTGGCTACAGCCGGATTGTCGAATGCCTCCAGCGCGGCAACGCGGCGACTGGCGGCAACCGGAGCATAGCCCATGACGCTGATCGTATTGTCCTCGTCATAGCCCGAGGCGCTCAGCACGCCCGGACCGCTTCGACTGGTCATCACCGTATCGAGAAATGAATCCATGGTCTGGGTGGCGGCCGGCGCGACGCTGGTCGCCACTTCGCCCGAGAGCTGCTGCAGCGCCAGAGCCAGCGTTGCCGCATCGAGGGTTGCCAGCGCCTGAAAGGCGAGCGGCAGGGTTCCGCCACCGGCACTATAGGCATCGATGGCCTGGGCAACGGCCAGGGCCGACGTCGAGCCCGTGCCGCCCAGCGCGTTCCCCACGCTGACCGAGGCTGCGGCCAGGCAGATGGCAATGACATTGGTGTCGAGCGTGACGGCGCCATTGCGCGCCAGCGCGGCGCCACAATTGATCGAGGCGCCGGTATTGAGCGTGATGCTGGTCAGCGCCAGGATGCGGCCGCGGAATTCCGATGTGGTGCCCAGGGTCGCCGAACTGCCGACCTGGAAATAGACGTTGGCCGCATTGGCGCCGTTGATGAGCAGGACGCGCGAGGCAGTGGCAGTGGTCAGCGTCGAGCCGATCTGGAAGACGAAGGTGGCAGCGGGATCGCCCTGTCCGTCAAGGATCAGATCACCGGTGATGGCCAGGGTCGTGGCGGAGGTGTAGGTGCCGGCCCGCAATGTCTGCCCGCCAATATCGCCGGCCACTACGTTTCCCGCGGGCAGGCCCGCCAGAATGTTGTAGGCGCTGGCCAGATCGGCCTGGCCCTGGGTCGAAATGGCATTGGCGGCATAGATCATGCCGTTGACGGTGCCGGGCGGGAACCCCACCACGGCGCTGCCCGGGCTAACGCCGACGTCGCCATCGATCACGGAAGGTCCGGTATTGGTCACGGTCGAGCCGGCCAGCACGGCAAAGCCGAATGGCGGGCCATAGGGCGCCGGCTGCGCACTGGCCTGGCCAGTCATGGCGCCAAGACCCAGCAGCAACGTCCCCCAGAAATGCCAAAGTATACTACGAAGCACTGGGGAATTACGCATAGACATTCCAATCGGACACAACGAACCACTGGCTTTTCCGACTGGAAAAACGCGCGACAACTCTAATTCCTGCAAAGATTTTTAGTTTCGTCCGCGCCACACGATTTTCGTGATATGCCGGGGTGGACTTCTCTACATAGAATTCAGCATAGGCGTGGCCGGGTTAAATTCAATCCGTATTCCAGCAATTTTGGTCGGTTCTCGATCACGTTTTAGGACAATGGCCATAACCAGGCGCCTGCTCACCTGTCTGATACTCCTCGCTACGCTCTGGACCGCTGCGCCGGCGCGGGCAGAGGCAACCCTGGTTGCCGTCGCCCCCGACATGGCGGCAGGGACCATCGTCGTGCGAACCGCCGAGCGCGCGCTCTACCTGGTGCTGCCGGATGGGCAGGCCCTGCGCTACAGCGTGGGCGTCGGTCGGCCCGACCGGCAATGGATCGGCACCACGGCGATCACCGGCAAGTATGTAAAACCCAACTGGGCGCCGCCCGCGGCGATCCGGAACGACTCGCCCGATCTTCCGGCGGTGATCCCGGGTGGCTCGCCGGCCAATCCCATGGGGGCCGCGGCCCTGACGCTGTCGGGCGGCGACTATGCCATCCACGGCACCAACCGGCCGGACTCGATCGGCGGCTTCGTCTCCTATGGCTGCATCAGGATGAGCAATGCCGATATTGTCGATCTGTTCGATCGCGTGGATCTGGGCACGCCGGTCATCGTCACCCGATGAGCGCGCCGTAAGGCAGCGCCGGGGAAACGTGTCGCGCCCGGTGGCTACATGGCCCGCGGTCCGGGCCGATGGCAGGGCCGACCCGACGGGGGAATGACCGATAACGGCTGGGCTATGAGATGCGCTGCAAGTGGGCACGGCCAGTCTGCCGGCCATGATTTGTCGCCGGATCGCATCCCGCTTGTGGGATGGTGCCATTTGGCGGTAGGGCCGCACCGCGTCTGCCGTCGCAGCCGGGTATCGAGCAGGGCGGTGACGGTGTGCGCGCTCAAGGTGGCCGGATTTGCCTGACCCTATCTTCAGGGTCTGGCCGCCCCGTGGAACGGCACCGTGAATCATCGGGGATGCCCTGTCGCCGACGACCGCGACAGCAATTGAAAGAACCTGGAGCCGGGCCGAACTTCTATCCCTGTCGTCTTGAGCCCCGGCCCCAGGACTAAGAGAAAGACGGCCGATGGCAGCTTGGCGCCAGCGGCCGCAACCGGAGCGCGAGCAACCAGGGACCGCGCCCTACGCTATTGGATTATCGTCGGTTTGCCCGACTGCCGCGCCTGATCGAGATGGGCGGTGGCCGCGGCCACGACGTCGCGGCGGGCGCGGCCGTCAAAACTGACGCCGCCAATGCTCATCTCGAGCTCGGCAATGCCGTCGGCAGTCATGAAGATGGTGTCGTCCACCGATTCGAGAATGCGGCTGCTGATCGCTTCGCCTAGGTGCAGCGGCGCGCCGCGGAGCAAGACGGCGAACCGATAGCCACTGACATGGGCCAGCAGATCGTCGCCGCGAATGGCCTGGCGGATGGCCTGCGCCAGCCAGGGCAGATTCTCGTCCCGCGCGCTCGCGGTCGCGTCCACCTGGCCGGTCCTGGTGCTGAGGTCGATGAGCAACAACACACCGGGCGCCTGCGCCTGTTCGACATCGAGCATGGTCATGAACCGGTCCCAGCGCAACGCACCGGTGAGCGGATCGAGGTCTCGTTGCCCGACATCGAAGGCGGCGGGCGCCACGTCGTTGCGCCGGTCGACCTTGTTGTCGCCTTTGCCCACCAGCCAGCCAAACCAGGATCTGATCATCTACACGCGCCCTCATCGACATCCGAGTACCACCCTGCATCAGGAGGTCTCAACCGTCGCTGACGGGAATGCCGACAATTTTAGTTTTCACGCCGAGCATCCTACCCGCTTCGGGTGAATACCTAAAGTTTTATCGATTTAAGTAACTTCAAATATACTTTGTCGTTTTCCACAATATTATTTCTCCATCGTTAGTCTCCTACCAGTACATCAGGAGGCTAGCTTGCTTCTCAATTTTGCATTTGCCGCAATTCTGTCTTTCAGCCCGACCGACACCTTGCCTCCGAAGCCGGGTATGAGCCCAAGCACCAGCAGCCATTATGCACGGTCGGAGACGCCGGTGCTGATCGCGCCGGGGGCAAGCGCCACCGTGGCTGCCGCTACTGTTCCGGCAATCACCCCTTCGCCCCGCGCCCCGATCAAGTCCCCCTTCACCGGGCTGGGCGTGTTTGGTTCGGTCGCTATTTCGGCGGCGCGCCTGCCAGCCGCCAGCCTGTGGCAGCGGGCCCGGGGAGATGACTACACCGCCCTGTTCGGCGCCGATTGCGCGGCGAGCGGCCTTAGCGGCTGCGGCAGCCGCTTTGCCACCATGTTGCGCGCTGTCTCCGCACGGGTCGCCGGACTCTCCGAGAGAGCCATGCTCGACCAGGTCAACCGAGCCGTCAATTCGGCCATGACCTACCGGTCGGACCGCGCAATCTGGGGCGTCGGCGATCGCTGGGCGACGCCCGTCGAAATGGCCCGCAAGGGCGCGGGCGATTGCGAAGACTTTGCCATTGCCAAATATTGGCTGCTGCGCAGCCTGGGGGTGGCTGACGAAAAACTACAGATGGTGGTGCTCCAGGACACGCGCCGCCAGCTGTTCCACGCCGTGCTGGTTGTCCACACAGCCTCGGGCGCCTATGTGCTTGACAATGTCACCAACCGACTGCAGCTCGACACCGCCTACGCCCAATACCAGCCCATCATGAGCTTTGCCGGCGGCAAGAACTACATCCACGGCTTTGCTGCAGGCAGCACGGCCGTTGCGGCCATGCCACGGGATTTGTCGGCGGTGGCGCCGGGTTTGGGGATGTAGACCGAAAACGTCTTCAAGAACAAAGGCCCGCTCGGATGAGCGGGCATTTCGATTTGTTGAGCAACGTCAGATAATCGGCTGTGGTGGATCATCATCGTTAAACGTCACCAGGATCTGAGTGCCGTTGTCGACGTGAATAGACGCGACATCCCTGAAGCTGTTGGCGCCGCCATCAGTGTCAACCTGCAGCGTGTAGTTCCCGCCGCCGTGGTCGAAAATGTTAACGTGGCCGTCAGTAAGGTTTGTGCCGCCCGCCAGGTGTCCGAGCAATTCACTCAGGTCGATGACATCGCCCTCGTTCTGATCGTAGTCGGCGATGATATCCTTGATGCCGCCCGTACCGGAATCCGCACCGATGACGAACCTGTCGGCGTTACTGCCGCCAGTCATCGTATCCGAGCCCAGGCCGCCGACGAGGATATCGTCGCCATCGCCACCGGTCAGGATGTCGTTGCCCGAGCTGCCGATCAGGTAGTCGTCGCCGGCGAGGCCGTTGAGGGTCTGACCCGCCGAACTCGCTGCAACTGTTAACACGGTGGGTGAGGGCTGGATCGTGCCGTTCTGTGCCCCGCTAGAAACGTCGCCATCCGCATCCACTTGCCAGACGATGAAGGTGGAAGTTCCAGTCGAGGTTGCCATAATGGACAGTTCGGCATTCGACGTGACGGTGAAGGTGTTGGAGTTATTGTTGTAGCTGGCGTCGAAATGGGCAGCGTTTAGCTTATTGACCAGATCGGCGGCAGCACTATCAAACCTCGCGTTGCTATTTCCGGAATTGCCAGGAACGCCAACATAGGACGTGCCCCCGATGTTGAACGTGATGTTTTCGTTGGCATCGGTGAAGTTGTTGATGCTGTTTTCGAAGTCGACCGTATAGGTCCATGACGTCGCGTTCACGATCGCGGCAGAGATTGCGAAGGACACCCCGGGATTGCCAGAAAGGGTGACGGCGTTGCTTACATTAAGATCGCTCGCCCAAGTGACACCCTTAGGCATGAGCGCCGAGCCCACAAGCGCCTTAAGGGCGTCGTAGACATTCTCCCCGCTTCTGGCGTTGGACTGGACGGTATGCGTGTAGATCACACCGTCCACGGTCAGTGACACCTTATCTCCCGCATCATATTGCGAAGCAAAGGTAAGCGTCGTGGACTGGGGCGAGGCACTAGCAGCCGCGGCCACTATGATGTCGTTGCCCGAGGTACCGTCGATGGGCCCCACCGTATCCAGTGTGAAGGCAACGTTGCTGTTCCCCTGAAGGCTGCCATCGGAGACCACAACATTGAGCGTGCCGCCAGCGGTACCGTTGTCGTCAATAGTGACCGTCGTGCCCGCATGGCTAGCCGAGCTCAGGCTGCTCGAGATAACGCTGGCACTCGATACGGTGAGCGTGCCCCCGTCCGGATCAGTTGCGTAGTGCAGGAAGGCAGCGTCGGGCACACCGAAGGCATTTGGGGTATTTGAGACCACCGTCAACCCACCCTGCAGTCTTGGTGCCTCGTTCACATTGGTGACGGTGACTGCAATGGTCTGTGTGTCCAGGCCACCCTTGCCGTCGGAAGCCTGCACCACAACGTCATAAACATTGTTGCCACCAGCGTCGGTCGGGTTCTCGTGGTCCGGCGCGGAGACAAAGCGCAGCGCTCCGGTCGACGTGTTGATGGAGAATTTCGCCTGGTCGGCTCCGCCAATGATCGAATAAGTGCGCGTATCGTTGTCCGCATCGGTGGCGTGTACCGTGGTAACGGCCGTTGCACCTTCCGCGACGTTGATTAACGCCGCATCACCGCCACCATTGGAGGTGATCACCGGGACTGCATTCGGCGGCAGTTCGACGTTGATCGTTAGCATCCCACCGGCTTCGTCACCATCGTTGTCGACCAGCACATAGTCGAACGCCAGCACGCCAGCGCTATTGTCTGGAGCGTAGTAGTCCCAGTCACCAGCGGCGTTGAGGCCGTTCTGGACGAAGTTGAAGATTAGCTTGCCGCCAAGATCATCCATGATGACGATCTGGGGGCCATCTTCCGCGATTGTGTAGGTTTCCCCCTTATAGCTGAAGGACGCGATGTGACCGCCGTCAGCACCGAACTTGTCGCCGCTGTCGAGGATGTTGCCGCTCGGGTTGCCCGGGAGCGAGCCGGTGAGGGTCGCCGCCAGCTGAGATGCGTTGGTTACGGCGATGGCCTGGTCGGCATCGCGCGGGGCCATCGGATCGATGTAGTTAGTATTGACGATGCCGCCAAAACCTACGGCATAGACGTGGTCGATCTGGTTCCCGTTATACGTTCCGTTGAGGAAGCTCAGCCAGTTGTTCTGCTCGGTGCCTGCGTCAAGCGAGGATCCGCCCTGCGGGTCGCCATCAGTCAGGAAGTAGAGGTTGGTCTGGTCTGCGTCGCCAAGAGTTGCGCCGATGTTCGCCGTAAAGTGGGTGCGGATAAAGGCAGCGGTCGTATCGTACTCGGTGGCGGCAACAAGGTTGCCGGAGTTGTAGCTGTTGACTTCAGAGATGGCGCCTGCCGCATTCATCGTGAAGCGGCCCTCGAAGGTCGCTCCATCGTTGAAACTGTAGATCACGATCTCATTGTAGATGACATCGGAGGAACCGAGCAGGTTCTCCACTGCATCCTGCAGCAACTGAAGGCGCGTCTGCCCTCCCCCGACGCTGCCGTTCATGCTCAGAGACAGGTCAACCACGAGGATGGCGTTCACAATCGGCTTGACGCCGGCGATGGCGGTTGCCTCTGCACCGTCGCTCAGAGGAACATCATCCACAACACTCAGGCTCACATAACCGGTTGCCTGGGTGGTGCCATCCGACGCCACGACCTGAACGGCATTAAGGTTGAGCAGCGTCTGAAGATCGTCGCCGAAGGTATTGTCGAAAGCGCCTGAAAGGGTCGCAGTAACAGTAATGTTTCCACTGACCCCCGCGGCAATGGGGCCGCCGGACAGAGTCAGCGTGATGACCTTGACACCATCGACGAAGCCCTCAAGCAACCCGGTACCCGCGCCCTGCCAGGTGATCTGGCCAGCCGCGGAACTGGTATCGCCGTCGATCCCAAGTCCGCTCGTGTCGAAGCTGAAATCGGTTAGCTCCTCCGTACCAGCCTCAAAAGTCAGTGCCACCGACTTGACCAAAGCGCTTGCCATTGGAGAAGTGCCGGCCGGCAGATCGTCCTCATCGAAAGCAAGGCTGTCGCTGTCGCCACCTGTCGGTGGGGTGTAACGGTTCAGAACCTCGAAGGAGAGCGACGCCGTATCGGTGTCGCCGTCGCTGTCGGTAACGGTGAAGGTCAGCGAGTCGGTAGCCGAACCGGAGGCAACATTGTCCTTGGCGTTAAAGCTGTAGGCGCCGTCTGCCTGGACTTTGAGCGTACCGTGGGCGGTTTCGATCGACTGGGACCAGCCGCCGGCACCAAAGACGAGCTCGGTGTTATTGATATGCGTCACAGTGGCCCCGTCGGCACCGCCAACGAATCCGAGCATCCCTGTCTCGAAGTCCAGCTCATCGAGAATAACGAGCGGCTCGTCGCTCGCGGTCGGCACATCGTCGTTGAAGGTGACCGTCAAGGTGCCATTGGTGGTCGAGTCGTCCGCATCGGTGATGGAATAGATGAGGCCGACACTGTTGTCGTTCTCGCCATTGTCGCCTCCGGTATGCAGGACATTGCCCTTGAGCTCGACCGTATACGCCCCCGTCGCCGGGTCGGTCACGGTGACGGTGAACACAACGCCGCGCGTCCCCGTTGCCGTCAGGACGTTAGAATCCCAAGTTAAAGTCACCTGCTCCAGGCCAATGGTGGCCGGGGTGTTGTGGAGCCCAGCAAAGCTGAACACTCCAGGTGCGTCGCCGCCCACACTGCCGCCGAGCGTACCCGAGAAGCTGGCATCAGCCACGACCGGTGCGGGGTTGGCACCGTCGAGGCCGTCGTCATCAACCTGAGCCGTATGTGAGCCAGTAGCGGGAACATTGGCGTCTTTCACGTCAAAGGCGAAATTGGCGGTTGACGTATCGCCGTCGGTGTCAGTCACCGTGAAGGTGCCATCGACGTCTATGGAAGCCCCCGAGGTCGGGTTATCGGCCTTGAACTCATAAGTCCCGTTCGCCTTCACGCGCAGTTCGCCGGCACCGATATCAACCCAGCCGGACCAGTTGTCTGGCTGATCGAAAGCAACCTCGGCGCCATTGACGTGCGTCAGCGTGGCGCCGTCGGCGCCCTGAACAAAATCGAAGGCCCCTGTAACAGTCGCCCCTTCATTGACATTCTGCGCGGCTTCGTTGCTGGCCACCGGCACATCATCGACCACGCGCACCGAGAGCGTATCAATCGCTATGTCGCCGTCTGCATCTTCGACTCGAACGGTGAAGTCCTCGAACAGGGTGTTCTGACCGTCTCCATCCGGATGATTTTCATCGCCCAGCAAGTGGTAACTGTAGCTCACAACGCCAGTCGCCGGGTCGTAGTCGGTGATCGAAAGAGTGTTGCCAAGCGGTGTAGCGATCGATGTGGCAGTGAATACGCCGGCAGCAATGACGGTGTGTGACCCGATCTTGAGCGCCTCAACCCCGTCTGCCGATGTGATCGTGAAACTGCCACTCGCCGAAACCGGACCTTCCCCGATCGTGCCCACAGCCGATCCACCCGAAAGACCATCCTCCTCAACAGAGAGGTCGCCGCCGTGTGCCTTGGGCGACAGGCCGGTGATCTTTGGAGCCGAGTCTTGAATATGGATCGTGAACGCCGCGGCGGCCGCATCGCCGTCACCATCAGCAATGGTCACACCGAAGTTGAGGTCTACATCAATGGTGGTGTTGACCCGAGCGACAGAAGCCAGCGCTACCTTTCCGCCGCCGCCACCCACGCTTTGGCCGGTGATTTCGATGTAGTCGATGAATTTGCCGACTGGCGCGGAAAAGGTGTGGGACATTGGACTTACCAGCGATCCAGCGCCCGAATTGGTGCCGTCCGTGAAGTAGACAACAAAGCCCAGGCTGTCGCCGGAGAAACTCTGGAAGGTAAGGCTGGCCTCGGAAACGGCAGGGCCATCGAATGCACTCACCGAATAGGGCCCAGCTCCGTCGAAATCATTGGCATCGCCGAAGTCGAAGCGGAGCATCTCACCCGACCCGAGATTGGCGTTGGTCACGCCCCAGCCGTTGGCCGAACCGTTGACCGTCCGCAGGTCGCCGCCGGCGCTCCAACCAGACACGATGGCCAATGGCTCGCCGGTTCCCGACCCGCCAGAGGTCAGAATGTAGGCCATGTCTGGGCCGGCTCCGAACGAGGTCGAACCACCGATGGTGACGGTCTCGGTGTCCCCATCCAACGGGCGGAAGGCCTCATGGACGTACTTGCCGTTGGCGGTGTCCAGGGTGATGGTGAAAACAGGATTCGACTGATCGCCTGTGTGAGCAATCAGAACATTTCCGACAGTAGTATACTGAACGTCGGCACCTCCGGAGGTGAGGTCATCGGGCAGTTCAGTAAAGCTTATCGTCCCGATGCCGTCTGCGCCCGACTGGAACTCAAAGGTCCCTTCGACGGCGCCGGCTCCATTGGCCGCACGGATGTCGGTTACCCCGCCGAAGTCCGGTGTGTCGTCGTCTACGTCGAAATTGAGCGTCCCGGTAGCCGTATCGTCGTCGCCATCGGTGATGGTGTAGCCCAGGTTGAGGACAAGATTGTCCTCGAACTCGGTCTCGGCGCCATCGTTGAGGAGGTCGGGATCGGTGAAGGGATGAGCGAGCGGGGCGTGCATGGTGAGCACGTATTCGCCCGCGGCGTTGAGCGTGGCGGTGAACACGGCACGGGTCGCCAAGCCGAAGGTCATCGTACCGGTCAAGGTGCCGCCCGCGCCGGACGGAGTCCAGGCGATGGCAACATCGACGATGTGGCCGATGCCATCGTCGTCGACGAAAATAGCCTTGATCGGGCCGGTCTCGCCCTTGGCGTTGGTCACCGAGGCATTGGCGCCGAAGGCAATGGACTTGAGCCCATCGGAGCCGGCATCGAAGTTGATCGTGCCCGCGGCAATCTTGCCGTCGGTGTCGTCACCCGGGCCTCCGGCAAGGCCACTGGCCTGGCTGTCGTCATCGAGGCCGTTGAGCACGGTGTTCATGCCGACATTGTCGATCAGCGCGCCGTATTCGTCCTGGGTGCCGGTGCCCTGGAACTTGAGCACAGCATCGTCCATGGGTGCCGTCACCGTGATGGTGATGGTGTGCCACTGGTTGACGGCGTAGACGCTGTCGTCGGAGTCAAAGACCTTCTCGCCACCGAAGTAGACTTCGAGGCCGGCCGTGTTGCTGCCATTGGCGCGCGGCGCATACTGGAAGGACAGCTGATAGGGCTGGCCGGCTTCGGTGCCATTGATGGCCTGCTCGATCGCGGCCTCGGTCCCGAAGGCATGAGAACCAGCGCTGCCGGTATTGCCGTTCGACTGCGTGTCGCTGTCCAGCTCGACAACGGAGGTGGTGTTGCCACCAACACCACCGGCACCGCCGGTCTGAACTTCGAACGGTACGTTGCCGGCCTTGTTCCAGCCAGTGATGCTGTTGAAGATATCCCAATTGTTGTTGGACAGGCCGTGGCCGGATTCGAAGCCGCCATTGGCAACCAGATCGGCACCAAGGGTTGTCGCCGTCACGCCGGAAACGGCCGGACCGTCATCCTCAAAGGAGATCAGCTTGCCCAGATCGATACTGTCGCTTTCCTTATCGCCGTCGCCGTCAGTCACCGTGACCTTGAGCGAGAGCTTGCCGGCAAGGTTTTCAATGCCGGTAGCGTAGTTGCCATCATTGCCATCGTTGGACTCGTCGTGGTCGGACGGATCGTCATGGCGGATGGCGCGGAACTGGTTGACGGTGACAGACCCGTCTGCCGCAACCGCAATGGTGAAGACGGTGTGATCGCCCGATGCGGACTTGCCGTAGATGACCCCGCCAACATTGCTCAGCATGATGTGGCTGTTGGTTGCGGTGTCATAGAGACCCGAGCCGGAGGCATTGACGACCAGGGCATAGACCTTGGAGCCGAGTCCGTCCGTACCGGCATCGACCGTTTCGGAGAAGAGGCTGGCAGCGGAGATGCTGGCAAAACCGATCGCGCCGGGAGCGGCAGACGGATTGGTTTCGTCATTGTTCTGGGCCGCGCCCATTTCGTCCTGCACCGAGCCGGTCGTGCCGACCGACTCGTCAAGAACCAGGGCGGCACCCTGCTTGGCCGACAGATCGACCGTCGGACCATCGTCCTCGAATTTGATGCGGTCACCGATGTCGATGCTGTCGCTGTCGCTGTCGCCATCATGGTCGGTCACGGTGACCTTAAGGCTCACCAGACCGCCAGGCAGCGATTCCGGCGAGGTCGACTCGTCATGGTCACTGGCATTGTCATGCTCGAGAGCACGGTACTGGAAGACGCGAACGTCGCCGTCGTCGGCATCCACCGCGATGGAGAATACCGGCACATGGGCGCCGCCGCCATCGACGAAGTAACCGACCACCGCCGAGCCCACCAGCTTGAGCAGGATCGTGCTGTTGGTCTGGGCATCGGTGAGGCCGGTGGCGCCAGCCGACAGGTTCAGCGCGAAGGCGACGGTGCCGGGCTTGTCTGCACCGACTTCATTGTCCAGCGTGAACAGGCTGCCATTGCCGGCCTTGACGTAACCGATCAGCTGTTGGCCGGAATAGGGATCGCGGGTGCGATCGGATGCCGACGCGTGCAGTTCGTCATTTTCATTGCCAGAACCGCCAAGGGACTCGTCGAGCACCAGCTTGCCGCTCCACTTGAGGTCAATGTCGGCTTCCGGGCTATCGTCGTCGACATTGATCTTGAACGAACCAAGGGCGCTGTCGCCGTCTCCATCGGTGACCTTGTAGCCGAGGTTAAACTCGATGTTGTTCTCGTCATTGCCGGCAGGATGGTCGATGGCTGCCAGTTGAGTGACCTTGTAGGCACCGGTGGCAGAATTGGTGATCTCGATCTTGAGGACATTGGAGCCGTCCTGCTTGATCCAGAGAGTTTTTCCGTCCTGAGACAGGCTGTGGGTGAAGCCGCTCGGCAGGCCGGTGGGAGCCACCAGCAGCACCGAACCGGCACCATCGGCGCCATAGGTATGCGCCAGCACGCCCGTCGTGTTGTTCGGGGCGGCATCATCGCCCGGGCCGCCTTCAATGCCGCCAGGAAGGTCGTCGTCCTCCAGCGAAATCAGGGCATTGACGCCGACGGCTGGGCCATCATCCTCAAACTGGATGACGGCAGAAATGTCGACCGTCTCGGTGTCCTTGTCGCCGTCGCCATCGGTCACGGTGACCTTGGCAAAGATCCTGTTGGCAGCCAGCGCGAGCGTGTCGTCGTCGTTGGCCGTGTTCGGATGATCCAGCGAAACATACTGAACCATGGCAAGCTTGCCGGTGGCCGGATCGATGGCAATGGCGAAGGCAGCATATTCGTTGTCGCTGCCATCGGGTGTGCCGTCACCCCCGACTTCATAGCGGCCGACAATCAGACTGCCTTCCTTGAACAGGTGAATGTCACGGCCATCGGTGGTGTAGAGGCCGGAATGGACATTGTCGCCATTCAGCGCGAGCTCATAGCGGACGCTGTTGTTGGCAGCCGGACCATCGGCACCAAAATCGGTCGTGATCGACAGCACGGCATTGTCGCTGATGGCGTAGCCGATGGGGCCGAAGTTGGGCGCGATATCGGCATCGTCACCCTTGCGTACGATCGGCGCAAAGACATTGGCGACGGTGGTGCCGGCGAAGGCGGAGGTCGACGATACATCATCATCGGGCACATCGATGCCCGGCGTTTCGTCGTGGATCAGGGTCGTGCCCTGGCGAACGCCGGCCTGGACTGTCGGACCGTCGTCCTGAAACTTGATGCTGCCGCCGATATTGACCCAATCGGTCGCCACATCGCCGTCAAAATCGGTGATGGTGACAACTGCCTTGATCGAGTTGCCGATCAGCGCGACAGCCTCATCGTGATCGCCGGTAACGTTGTGCTTGATCGAGATGTATTGGACGATCGACAGCGTGCCGTCGGCACCCATATGGATCGCAAAGGCTGCCGGTTCGGACGCGTGACCCAGACCGTTATTGTTGAGATCGACACGCCCCACCACCAGGCCGTTCTCAACGCTGAGCAGAATCCGAGCACCCTCGGTCGTGCGCAAGCCCGAGTCGACCTTGCCGCTTTCGCCATTTAGGGCGAGCGACCAGGCCACCCTGGCGTTGTCGTCAGCCCCCGCGGTGATGCTGGCAGTGACCACGCCGCTCTCTGTCGCATATTGGGGACCCTGATCCATGTGCGGATCCGTCCCCTTGTTCCCGACCGACTGGAACAGGTTGCGAACGGCATTGTTGGTGGTGTCATCAGAATCCGGCTGCGGATAGCGCGACTCATCGACCGAAAGGGTTCTATTGCCGATGCCGGCATCGACTTCCGGCACATCATCCTTGATCTTGATCTTGAAGACATCGGCGAGGACGACGCTGTCGCCGTCATGGTCGGTCGCCTTGATCACCGCACCGAAGTCGATGGACGTCACATCGCCATAGACATCGTCCTGCAGGTCGAAATTCTCGCCATTGGCCCAGTCGTGGTCGAGCTGGTCGATCAGCTCGAAGGCGTAGCTGCCATCGGCGTTGATCGTCAGCTTGAAGACGGGTCGGTCCTCGCTCTCGTCAAAAGACTGGCCGATGCCGGTCTTGTTGACAAAGCCCCACAGCACATTGCCCTGCAGGTCGTAGCTCAGTTCGCGCCCCTGCGACTGCAGGCCGAGCTGGCTCAGTGTCGCACGCGTCTGCGTTTCGCCAATGAAGCTGAAGGTCAGGGCGTCATCGGCACCCGACTTGACCAGGTGCCCCAGCGAGCCGGTCACCTTGGCAGCGCCACCGAAGACGGTTGTGTAGGAGTCATTGCCGTCAACGCCATCGGGATAGGGGTCGGGGCGCGTCCCCGAAGACCAGCCCGTCTGGATTTCCTGTTCATCGACGATCTGGGTCTCGGAACGGCCTCGCACCAGCTCGGGCACATCATCCTTGATCTTGATCTTGAAGACATCGGCGAGGACGACGCTGTCGCCGTCATGATCGGTCGCCTTGATCACCGCACCGAAGTCGATGGACGTCACATCGCCATAGACATCGTCCTGCAGGTCGAAATTCTCGCCATTGGCCCAGTCGTGGTCGAGCTGGTCGATCAGCTCGAAGGCGTAGCTGCCATCGGCGTTGATCGTCAGCTTGAAGACGGGGCGGTCCTCGCTCTCGTCAAAAGACTGGCCGATGCCGGTCTTGTTGACAAAGCCCCACAGCACATTGCCCTGCAGGTCGTAGCTCAGTTCGCGCCCCTGCGACTGCAGGCCGAGCTGGCTCAGTGTCGCACGCGTCTGCGTTTCGCCAATGAAGCTGAAGGTCAGGGCGTCATCGGCACCCGACTTGACCAGGTGCCCCAGCGAGCCGGTCACCTTGGCAGCGCCACCGAAGACGGTTGTGTAGGAGTCATTGCCGTCAACGCCATCGGGATAGGGGTCGGGGCGCGTCCCCGAAGACCAGCCCGTCTGGATTTCCTGTTCATCGACGATCTGGGTCTCGGAACGGCCTCGCACCAGCTCGGGCACGTCGTCGCGGACCGATATCTTGAAAGCGCTGGCCAGGATGACGCTGTCGCCATCATGGTCGGTCGCCTTGATCACCGCGCCGAAGTCGATGAAGAAGATGTCCTGACCCGGCACTTCCAGGGCATAGTTTTCGCCGTTGCCGTTGTCGTGATCGAGCTGGTCGATGAGCTCGAACCTATAGGTGCCATTCGCCTCGATGGTCAGCTTGAAGACCGGTCGATCCTCTTCATTGAATTCAATGCCGATGCCGTAGGCATTGACAAAGCCCACCAGCGCGCCGTCCTGATCAATATCAAAGCTGAGCTCGCGGCCCTGCGAATGCAGGTGCAGAGCGCCCAATTGCGCACGAAGGGCGGCCTCATCGATGAAGGAGAATGTCAGCGTCTCGTCGGCGCCGGACTTGACGAGGCCCGCCAGCGAACCGGACACGGTTGCGCCGCCACCATTCTCGTCTCCTGGACTGCCGGTATAGGAGTGATCCCAGTTGCCGTCCTCGGGGCTGGTGCCCGTGGACAGCTTGGTGTCAATATCGTCTTCGTTGACTGCAACCCATTGCTTGGCGCCCTCGACCAGAATGGGCATATCGTCGTCAACGACCACCGAGAAGGCGCCATCGACAGTGTCGCCATCCGCATCCCGGGCAGTGAAGTTGAAGTTCAGGACAATATCATCCTCGCTGCCGCTCTGGGCATGGTCGAGATTGTCGTACAGCTTGACGGCGAACTGGCCGCTGCCATCATCGGAGAGGCTGATCTCGATAACCACGCGCACCGCTTCACCCTGGCCTGCGGTACCGGTCAGAACGGTACCGTCGGCGTTGAGCGTGAAGACGATCTCGTCGCCGCCCGAGGTCAGCGCCTCACCTTTGTGACCGGCGACGCCGACAGCATTATTGGTGAAGAACACCGCGCGGCCACCTGCCAGGACATCGTCCTGGTCATAAACACCGTCGATAAAGGTATCGGAGCCCTTGTCGCCAGTGTCGGCCCCCCAGCTGATGCCAAGCGAACCGGTGGCGCTCGTCGCCTGACCGGGATTGTCGCCGAGCGAATCGTCGTTGCCAATCCCGGCGCTCAGACTATCCTCGTCGAGGCCTACCAATGACTGCCCGGAACCGATGATCGGGCTATCATCCTCGATGCCGATCGTCAGGGTCGCGGTTGCCGTGCCGCCGCGCCCGTCATTGGCGGTGACGGTCAGACCCATAGCGATGACGTCCTCGCCCGACAGCGGGTGGTCTACGGGCTGCATCAGGCGCACGAACACTATGCCCGTCGGGCCGCCGACGGTGATGTCGAGCACGGTCAGGCCCCCGGCCTTGCCGATCAGGTGATCGGTACCCACACCGTCCCAAACGACCGGAATACCATTCGAGGTGAGGGCGATATTGGGAAGACCCAGGGTGAAGGTCAGCGGGTCGCCATCCGGATCGGACGCCGCGAGGTTGATGAGGAAATAGGCCAGGTCCGTGGTGTCAAAACCCGCTGGACTGCCGTCCGCAAGGCCAAAGGTCAGCCCTTCCTCGGACAGGTTCAGCGTATAATTGCCAAAGGCGAATGCCGGCCGGATATTGGTCGGGTATAGTTCCTCGAAATTGCGCTCACCAAACGACAAAGCCGTCGGCGGCAGCAGATCGCCTATATCGAAGGCATCACCGATGCCGCCAACTGGGACTTCGAAATTGCCGCCCGAGCTTTGGGCGCCACCCGCGCCGCCGGGGCCCGCGGCCGCCTCGATGCCGTTGGCCTCGAACAGAGCCGCCACGGTCTGCGGCGGGATTTCGATGTCGCCGATGAAGATGGTGAGACCCTGGATGGCACCACCTGGAACGACGATGACCGAGCCGTCCGCCTGCACGAATTCGAGGTCGGCCCCGTTGACGCGGGGCTGGTCGACGCTGGCCGTGGCCGGCAGGCGCAGAAACTCGCCATCCTCGATCTCGATAACCACCGGCGCCTGATCGGGTTGAGTTGGATCGATGGAACCGGGCTGGACTGGCGGGGCATCGGCCTGCGCCACCAGGATCGGATCGACCCCCAGCTCGGGACCGGTGGATGCAGTGCCTTCTCCAGCCCGGATGCTCTCGACCATGTTCAATCCCCTCAGACGCAATTGCGGTTAACTAGGGGTTAAACATAGCTGTTGGCCAAGACCTCTACAATTGTACGGCGCGGACGAAAGCATATCCCGATATATGCAATTGCAAAATACTTGCTTAACCTTAATCCAAACAGCATATCCTGATATGCTGTTTGGTGGTCAGTGGATGATGAAGCCCACCAGCACGGTGGCAGGCGCCGGCGGCGGGATGATAATCCGCGCCTGGGTGCGTCTCTCGTGATTGTCCACCTTGATCGACAGGCCGCATTCAATCGCCATGCCCGGCTCCAGCTCGGCGAACAGGGCTTCGGCCGGCCGATCCAGTATCAGCTGAGCCTTCTCCACCGGGCCGGATTTGGAAAGGACCGTGCGCAAGTAGCGTACGAATTCATCATTCACGCGAACCAGACGTTTGTTTCGGTCGAGGGCGAATGAGGGCGTGGGCGCCATCTGCATCAATTTGACTACGGCCAGCGGCGTCGCCAGGGGCGCAATGCGCGTGCTTTCATCCAAGAGTCGCTTGACCACCGCGCTGCGTATCGTGCTTGAGGCGTTGACGCCCGACACCCGGGCCTGGCCAAGCAGTTCGCGAACCAGGTCGGCGGTTTTGCGGTTCTCAAGGTTGGCCATGCGCGCTATGGCGTCCCAGAACGCGCCTTCGAGGCGCAGTCCATGCCGGCCGGTCTCGGTCACAACGGTGCGGAATACCGGCACGGCCCAGGCCGGGGCCTCCGGCGCTGGTTCAGACAGGCCTTCGCCCCAAGCCCGCACATTATCGCTCAATCAGTGCCTCCTGCTGGACCTTGTTGATGGGCTTGAGCAGGTATTGCAGGATGGAATGCTGGCCCGTGATAATGTCGACACTGGTCACCATGCCCGGCAGGATGGCCAGGTCCTGACCACGATAGGTGAGCGACGTCTGCTCCGCGCGCACCGTGACGAGGTAATAGGTTTCACGAGTATTCTCGTCCACGAGGCTGTCGGCCGAGACATTCTCGACAACGCCATCGAGGCCTCCGTAAACGGAGAAGTCATAGGCGGTGAACTTGATGCGCGCCATCTGACCGGGAATGACAAAGGCAACGTCGGCGGGTCGCAACTTGGCTTCCACCAGGAGGAAATCGGATTTGGGGACGATGTCGAGGAGCCTCGATCCCGCCGTGACGACGGCGCCAATGGTGGTGACATCGATGCTGTTGACGATGCCATCGACCGGCGAGCGGACATCGGTGCGCGCCACCCGGTCCGCCGCGCCGCGCAATTGCTGTTCGGCACTGGCCAGTTCGGCACGACGCAGCGTCAGCTCCGACAGCGCTTCCTGGCGAAACTGCTGATCGGCCTGCTGCACCTGCAACTGCGCCTCCCGCAAAGCCGCGACCAGCCGGCCGGTACTTTCTTCGGCCGCCGCGATCTGTCCGGACAGATCGCCCACCTCGGCCTGCAGCGCCAACAAATCCGTTCGAGCCGCCAGCCCCCGTTCGGCCATGGGCGCCACTAGGTCGAGGCGCTGCTGGGCAATGTCGAGATTGCTGGTCAGCCGCGTCCGGTTGGCGGCGACCTCATTGAGTTCGCGCTGCCGCTGTTCGACGCGCTGGGCCAATACATCATTGGTGCTGACCAGACTCCCAAGGCGCGACACCAGCAGATCCATTTCCGCCGCGCAGACGGCAGGGGCCTGGTCCGCCACCAGGGCGGGGCAGCTGTAATCAGCCGCGCTCAGGCCAGCACTCTCGATGCGCAATCGCTCCACCTGAGCCTGCAGCGCAAGCACGCGCGCCTCCACCTCGCCGGCACTGGACGCCGTCGTCGTATCGTCCAGACGAATGAGCATCTGACCGGCAGAAACCTGTTCGCCCGACCGCACCAGAATGTCGGTGACGACACCCGCTTCGGCGCTCTGAACGATCTGGGTCTTGCCCGAAGGAATGACCTTGCCCTCGGCCCGACTGAGCTGATCCACCTCGGCCCAGTTGGCCCAGAGCAGGAACGCCACCAGCACGGCGCCGACAATGGCAATGATGTAGGTCCAGGAGCGGGGCGGATCGTCGGTGGGAAGACGATAGGACTGGGCGACCTCTCCACCCGAGCGCTGAAAGTTCATGCGCTTTCTCCCCGCGCCCGCAACTGCGCCAGGACATCGTCCTTAGGTCCATCGGCGACGAGGCGGCCATTGTCGATCACCATCAGGCGCGTGACCAGCGACAGGAGGCTATAGCGATGAGTGGCGATGATCACCGTCTGGTCGGGCATCAGGCTTGCTTCCAGATGCTTGATTAGTTGCCGCTCGGTGGCCAGGTCCATCGAGCTCGACGGCTCGTCGAGAAACATCACCTTTGGTTCGACCAGCATGGCGCGTGCCAGCGCGATGGTCTGGCGCTGCCCACCCGACAGCAGCGCACCACGCTCGCCCACCGGCATGTCGTAGCCCTGGGGGTGTCGCGACACGAACTCCTCGACCCCGGCGCGCTTGGCGGCGAGCAGAACCCGCTCTTCGCTGGCTGAGGGATCGCTCATGATGATGTTGTCGCGCACCGAGCCGTTGAAGATCTCCGGATCCTGCACCACAAGCCCCACGGCGCGGCGCAGGTCGGACGGATGATACTGGTCGATGTCGATCCCATCGATCGACACCTCTCCCTCAGTGGCGCGGTGGAAGTTTACCAGCAGACGCCCGATAGTGGTCTTGCCCGAGCCAATGCGCCCGATAATGCCGACCTTCTCGCCTGGCTGGATCGAAAAGGAGATGCCATCGAGGACAAAGACCTTGGATCCCGGATAGGCGAACCGGACCTTACTGAAGGTCAGCCGACCAGCCTGGACCACACGCTGCATCTGGCCCTGCCGGCTGGGTCGCTCATCGGGCAGTTTCATGATGCTATCGACGGTGCGATAGGCCTCCATGGCCGTGCGCGCCCGCAGCAGGGTGCTGGCGATCATGCCGATGGGCGCGATCAGGCGATTGGAGAGCATCATCGCGGCGATGATGGCGCCGGTGGTCACATCGCCCGTCGTGAACGCGTAGGATCCGCCAACGATGATGCCGACAAGGGAGAGCTGCGACAGCGCTGCCGTTGTGTTGGTGGCAACCGATTGCAGCATGCGCAACTGGTCCTGCGTGTGGGAGGAGGCCAATACCGCCGCCTCCCAGCGCCGGAGGAGCTGCCCTTCGGCGCGCGATGCCTTGACGGTCTGCACGCCGGTCAGTGCCTCCACCAGCACCGAATTGCGCGCCGAGGATTCCGCCAAAGCCGATTTGACAGCCCTGCCCGACAGCAGGCCCACGACGAGCGTGACAATGAGCGCGACGAGGCCCGCCAGCAGCGGCAGGACGACCAGCCAGCCAACGAGCATGGCTATGATATAGGCGAAGATGCCCAGAAACAGCGCGTCGACGAACATGACCAGGGTGCTGGCGGCAACGAATTCGCGCAGCACCTCATATTGCCCGATGCGACTGACAAAGGCGCCGGTGGAACTGGGGCGCGAGGCCATGGGGGTGTTCAGGACCCGGTCGAACAGCGCCGATGACAGGCGGAAATCAATCGAGCGACCGACAAACTCGATGACACCGGCGCGAGCCAGTTTCAGCAGCAGGTCGAACACCGCGACCATCGCAATTCCGATCGCCAGCACCCAGAGCGTGGTTTCCGCCGAATTGGGCAGCACCCGGTCATAGACGTTCATCGTGAACAGTGGAAAGGCGATCGCAAAGACGTTGATGAAGGCTGCGGCCAGCAGGACGTAGCCGATGCTGACGGCGTGGCCGCTGACCGCGCTCCAGAACCAGTGGCCGCTCCGCGCGAACCGGCGCCCGGAATCTTCCCGGACGCCCTCAAAGTTCGGCGCTGCCAGCAACAGGCGCGCCGGCTTGCCTGCATTGAGCAGCTTGGCGTCGAAGGTGGCCTCCGCGCCGAGCAAGGGGTCGTAGACGCGGTAGGCGCGACGGCCAAGCTTGCGCAGGATCACCAGGGGCGGACGATCGCCGGGCAGCAGAATGGCAGGAAAGTCGTATTCCTTGAGACGGGCCAGTGCCCCATCCAGCGGCCTTGTGGTGACGCCGATCCGCCCGAACGCGGCGTCGATGAGGCCTACATCCATCAACCCGTCGCGCAGCGGCAATCCCGCAGTCAGCGTTGCCGGAGAGTCGGACTTGCGCCAGGACCGTGCAAGAAAGCGAACGCAGTCAAGAACAGGATCGTGACCGACCGAATGCGCAGCATCAAGGGAAGAAACGGCCGACATATTCAGCTCGCCGCCTGACGGTTACTCATGGAGGCTCCACAGCGGGGCACCACATTTCAGATATCTAAAAACAGTATATGATACTACGCGACAAAATACCGTAAACGGCCAATACCGCGTGCCAGAATAGTTAATGGCCGACGACGTTCACCGCCCGCAGTATTTCAAAAGATTGTTACTGCGGCCCGGATACTTGCGTGGCATCGGCCGGCACGCGCTCGGGCGAGGAACGGCGATCGCGAACCAGGGCCGCCGCAATCGGGCTGACTGTACGTCGACGCACTCGCAGCGGCCCCGGCGGGCGACTACATGCCGGGCAGATGCAAAGGCTTGAGCAGCGAGGGCGCGGCATTCTCCCAGGACGGCGTCTCCAGCGCGGCACGGGTATTTGAAGAAGCGGTCTTGGGCGCCTTGACATTCATATAGGCCAGGAGATCGCCACTGGCGGCCAATAGGCGGTACTCGGCAAACATCACGCTGTACAAGGCGGTCTGCTGGAGGATTTGGACATTGACCCTGGTATTTTGCGCATCCAGTACATCGAGGAGCGAGCGCTCGCCGATATTGAACTGCTCGCGATAGGAGGTGATCAGCTCGCGTGAGGACTGCAGCTGCTCATTATAGGCCCTGGCCAGTTCGCCCTGGCTCTGCAGCCGCAACCACGACTCGCGGACGGCCTGCTCGACCTCGCGCGCGGACTGGTCAAAGACCAGCTTGGCCTCGCTTTCACGCCGCAGCTCTTCCTGGACATGGGCGTCTTTGATGCCGCCGTCGTAGATATTCCACCGCAGCGTCAACCTTGCACTGAGGTCATTGGTCAATCCGGTTGAGCCCGACAGGTCATAGCCAGTCGCAGCCCGGCCCTCAAGCTGCAGCTTGGGCATGAAGGCCGACTCGGCCTGGTCAACCAGGGCCGCCGCAGCATCGATGTCGGCCCCTGCCGTCAGCATGCGCGGATTGGTCAGGATGCCCTTGGCGATCGCCATTTCAAGGGTCGCCGGCAGGGCCGAACCGGGACGCGAGGGCAGCGTGACGCCATTGGGCGCCATGCCGACATAGGTTCTGAACTCGATATTGGCCGCTTCGAGCTCGACGGCCGCCTCGGTCAACCGCGCACGGGATGCAGCCATCCGCTCAATGGCCTGGAACCGGTCGGCCTCGGTCAACTGCCCGCTCTCGATCGCCGCCGCCACATCGCTGACCATGGCTTCATGGAAAGCCACGTTCTGTCGGGTCAATTCGACAATCTGGTGCTGCAGCAGGACCTGGTAATAGACGCGCGCGATCTGCAGGGCGATGAACTCGCTTCGCTCCAGCACGCGATATGACGCGCCATCGACGCGCGCCGCCTGCCGCGCCACTTCGGCATCGCGGAAGCCGCCGTCAAACAGATCGAAAGTGGCCGACACCCCGATCTGGGCCGGATAGAGCACATCGCTGCCGATACCGGCAGCGCGACGGCTGGGAGAATCGAGCAACTGCACGCCGGCCGATGCGTCCAGATCAATGCGCGGTGCATAGAGACCGAGCGCCTGACGCAGTTCAAAGCCGGTGGCATCGTGGTTCTGGACGGCCTGGCCAATCTCGGGATTGGACTCCATCGCCACCTGCACGGCCTGATGCAGCGGCATGGCCTGCACTGGCGCCAGCAAGACCAGACTGGAAACGCCAGCCAAAAGCGCCCGGACAAACACTGCATAACGCATTCTTCAAATTCCTCTATGCAGTCGACAGACTATCGAAACGAAATGAACCGCCGGTAAAAGCAGTCGCATTTCTGAATCGATTCTTCGTCCAGGGTGCCGTTCTTGAGATAACCTGCGGCAGCCTCACAGGCCCAGCGCGCTTCCATTGCCCAAACATAGGCTGACCGGCGATTGGCAAGAACGCGCGGATCTGACATGGCGCCACGAGCACTCTCGAAATTGGCCACTACTGTCTGATTGATAGTGCTGGAATCAAGCGATGCGAGCGTTGATTGCCCATAACTCTGGCACAGGCCACCTTGGTGATATCCCAGGTCCGCCGCATTTGCCGAAACAGCCCAAATACTGGCAAGCGCCAGAATTAGCTTGAAAGCCAAACCCCGCATCGACAGACGCCCCCGTCCCCAAAGTAGTTTTTAGCTAGAACCATTTCGATGCATTTGCAAGCGGACTTTAAGGTTGTGGTTCTCGGCATGCCCGGAGAGTCTTTTTTTTGCAACGCCTGCCCAGGCCCTCCCGGTTTCATTGTTGCTCGGCGCAGCAGGGAAGTCCTCGATCCCTTGGGACTGGGCTGCGCGCAGTAATTGGGCGGCAATCAACTTTTCCGGCGACGGTTGTGCGGTGAGAGCCCTGCTGTCCGGCCTGACTGGTCGCCAGCATTGGTTCGGCGACCAGGCATGGCGCGCCGCCTCAAGAGAAGGCAGGTGGCGTGGTCAGCGGGCGTGGCGACGGCCTGCGGTGATCCTGCGCAGGGCGGGACGTGCAATGAGCACCACGCCGGCGGCGCGCACTGTGGGTGGCGCGGCCTGGACCTCGGCAGGAGCCGGCGGCGTGGGCAAATGATCGATAACGCCAAAGCGCCGACGCAGGCCCGGCCCCGGCCGCAACCGGCGCGGCCGGCAGGCGATCGATCGGGCCGCATGCCGGCGCGGACCCTACCGGCGACGAGGCGCTTGATGGGCGGCCCAATCGGACCGGGGCGCGCCGCCGGTGCATGGGGGGCCTGAGGACCCGTCCGCCCGGCCGTGACCGATCCGCCGCAAGGCCGCCGCCCCTGAGGCCGGATGCGCAGCACCGCCGCGAGGCTGACTTGATCCACAACAATATCGCCAGTATCGACCGGTTCCGGCCCGGCAGGGCATGGACTTTTTTCCCGCCCTCGGATCACATGCCCAGTCGGGGGGAGATCATGATGTTCCATGGATGGGCATTGGCTTATGCCGACGGGATCGAGGCGGGTCGCGTTGCGGTCAAAATCACGGATGGTCACGGCTATGTTTATGGCTTTGCTGACCTCGACCTCGCCTTTGCTGCCGAAGAACTCTATCTGGTCGACGAAGAGCTGGGGCACCGCATTCCCGTTACTCTGGTGGCCATCGACTCCGAGGGCCGCCTCCAGGTGACCAGCCCCTAGGCCCTGACCACGGTGCCGGCAAAGCCAGATCCACCGCCGCTGCTTCCCCCCTTTGGCGGCGGGCTGACTTCAATCGTCCCGGCGCGGCCCGTATCCTCGCTGGGCGAAACGCAGGTGCGTGGCCGGAAGGGGCCGGCCAGGGCGCGATCTCGGCGTTGCAGCCGGTCGGTGCAGTGTCAGCCTGGATGTCGTGGACAAACCGACAAAAGCACTGGACGGTTCGCCCGACGTGCTAATGCTCTCTTAGCCAAAGACGAACCGAAAACAGTCCAGGCACTGGACCAGGCGCCAACGACTGGGCAGATTTGCCAGGTTTTGCCGGAGAAGGCCCTATCGATGAGTGACACTCCTGAGCCTAGCATGACCGATGCCGTCCGCCTTGAGCAGGTTGCCGAGATCGTCTCCGCCTATGTTGCCAACAACGCCGTATCACCCGCAGACGTGCCGGCGCTGATCGCCAGCACCCATCGGGCAATGGCTTCGCTGTCAGCGCCCCCCGCCAGGGAGCAGGCGGAAGAGCTCAAGCCGGCGGTGCCGATCCGGAAATCAGTCACGCCGGATTTCATCATCTGCCTGGACGACGGGAAGAAGTTCAAGTCGCTCAGGCGGCACCTGAGCGTCCTGGGCATGACGCCCGATCAATATCGCGCCAAGTGGAAACTGCCATCGGACTATCCGATGGTGGCTTCCAATTATGCCGCAATCCGGTCTGCGCTGGCGAAGTCCAATGGCCTGGGCCGGACGGGTGCAGCAGCACCCGCATTGACCAAAAAGCGCGGCCGGAAGCCTCGAGCCGAAGCGTAGATCCCATTCGCGGCCATACGCAGCAGGCCCGGGACACCCCGGACCCGCCGGGCGTCAACCTTGACGGTCAGGACCGAGAACGGGCGACCTCTACCGCCGTGGCCGGGCGCCTCGCGGGACGGTCAAGGAGAGGGGAGCCAGGCGTTGGGCCGGTTCGGGGCCACGCCCATGCTGGTATCCGCCGCCGGTACAGTGCCGCATGGACCGTGCCATGGCCTGGCAGCCGATCCGGGCGTGCAGTAGGACACCTGGTGGACATCGCACCGGACGGGACCTCGACCAAACACTGTCCGGCCCTGTTCCCCCTCTTGTCTCCAGCGGCAATCTGGACGCGGGGCCATTGAATTTGCCGATTTGGTGCTTGTCCTTGGCAATCAATAGACGGTTGATCAACTATCGGGGGACGCCTGCCCGCTTAATGATCCGCGGGCGGCGGGCTCAGGTGGAAGCCACGGTGAGCCGCGACTTGGGATGGCTGAAGCGGTGCGTCGTTTCGGCATGACGCGGATGGGGAACGTGGGATGATCAAGACCAGGACGATTGCGCGATACGGAACCCTTGCCGGCTTGGTACTGGCAAGCACCGCTCTTTTGATGGTGGTCGGGCTCTCGCTCTGGCACCTGGTGACGTAATTGGGCGGGCGCAATGGTATCGGGAACCATGTGGCAGGCGCCGGCAGCTTCCCCTTGCACTGGCCTGTCAGGCTTTGATGTCGCCTTTCCAGATCAGCCTTATCTTGCCGGCGTCGTCGCGAGACCAGACTTCGGTTGGACGTGCCGGGTCGCCAAAGACCGCAATCAGGTGAAAGGCGCCGCTTTCCGCCTCGTCTCTCGTTGTATAAGGACCCAGCGACTTTCCTTCCCTGTCTACCCACCAGGCTCCACGACTTTGCAGCACGATGTAGAGGCACGTCGGGGCGCGCCTGGATTTCGGACCGAGGAAGCTCTTTTCGTCGTTCCCAGGCATCGGAATGTCCCGCGACTTATCCCAATGATGGTCCGCACCGATTGGTTGCAGGGGAGGCCATGCGCCACGGCGCGGTGCCCTTCACCTGTCCTTGCAAGCATCAACGACACGGTCCCGGTTACGCGCCCCGCCGATATCCGGGCTGAAATCAGACCGGCAAAGGGTCAGTGCATCTTGCCGCGCACGTTGGCCTCGAATGCCGTCCACCACGTCACCAGTTCGAGCACCTGCATACCTTTACTAGGGTATTTCTCGGCGATGGCTTCAAGAAGGCAAATCTCCTCATGGACCAAAGGAAGATCGGCGATGGGATAGACCCCGGTCTGCTGGATGCCTTGAATGTAGGCAGCGAGGGTCCCTCGACTGACGATGATGCGCTGGTCGGCTTCGTCTGGGGTCATCCAGTTATGATGCAGACATCTTTCTGCTGGCGTCAACCGAGGCGCCTGTCCCTCGGGCGCAGCCGGACCGGACCCGTCTTCGGTCGGCCCATGGCCATGGGCAAATGGCGGACAAGGCCGTTGGTGATCACGGACCGTGCCATGGCCGGTGGTGGCTCTGCGTCACTTGGTGGCGCTTGCGCTTCGAAGCAACCGCTGGGGCAAAGGGGACGTGGCGATGCTCAGCCGCTCAACCAAGGCCATGGCGTCGCCGGGGTGCATCGGCCTGCCGAGGAAATATCCCTGCGCGGTCCCCACCCCCAGCTTGCGCAGGGCCTCGAGTTCGACCGCTGTCTCCACCCCTTCCGCCAGGATTTGGCTCTTGGTCTCGCGACCGAAATGCACCAGCGCGGCCGCCAGGGCGTTACGCGCCAGGTCGTCCTGGATGTTGTGAGTGAGGCTTATGTCCAGCTTGATGATGTCCGGTTGCAGCGCCAGGATGTGGCGCAAACTCGCATAGCCGGCGCCTGCGTCGTCGACAGCGAGCCGAATGCCGTTGACGCGAAGTTCGTTCAGGGCGCTGCAGAGCGCATCGTAATCGTCAACGCTGGCATGTTCGGTGATTTCGACGACAACCCGCTTTGCATGCTTTCTGGCAATGGCGTGGGCGAGAGCGCCAGAGGTTACGGTGTCCGGCGAGACATTGAAGGTCAGGTAAAGATCGCGGGGAAACTGGTCCAGCAGCACCAGGCCTTTTTGAATTGCTCTCATCTCGAGCTCGACGCCCAGTCCAACTGAAGCGGCCATCTTGAACCAGATGTCTGGCGTCCAGTCTTCCGGCCCGGCAAAGCGTGACAGGCACTCAAAGCCAAGCAGGCGATGATCGGCAATCCGAATGATCGGCTGTACCACGATCGACAGCTCGTCGTGGTCGAGGACCTTCTGGATACGCTCCAGATTGCCCCGATGCTCGGTCGTGGCGTCGATTTCACGTCCGATCAGAACGGCTGTCAACTCGGCCACGGCACGCATCATCTTGAGGTCGCGCAGGTTCAGCGATGGCTGCGGCTCGGTGCTGATGCAGCAGAACATGCCGTAGGTTCGCCCATCGTTCAGCTTGATGGGAACGCTCATATGCGCGCGGATGCCCATGTCCGTGGTGAAGGGCATGCTGGCCGCGAACGGCTCGTCGAGAACATCCGGCATCAGCTCCGGAAGGCGGCCCTCAAGGATGTGCCGACAGTAGACGTAGTCAAGCGGCATTGAATCGCCAGGCTTGATCACATACTCGAGGCCAGGCGCATCGACTTCGCGGAAATAGGTGCGATCCTCCACGAATTCCGAGACATAGGCCACCTGCATTCCCAGATGAACCCGCACTGCTTCCAGGGCCCGTCGCAAGGAATAGTCCGCCTTGTCGTCCAAAGCAGTCGCGAGGCCCTTGAAGTCGAAGATGTCTAGCTCGTCTGCGCGCATGAACAGCCCTGCCTCGAACCCACTGTGGCGCCCGGTGATGTTCAAGCGAGTGGCCGGGAGAGTCCTGGCCGGCCGCCACCGACTTGGTGCGAGGCGCTACGAAATATCCTAACGCAGTACCATAGCACACAAGACTTAAGCGTTTGTTGCTGCGCGGTCGCGCTTTGCGCCGAACATGAATATTGCTGGCCTATTCGTATTGAGGTGACTTGCGAACCAGCATTAACCAAGTCTTAAACTGTGTTAAGATTTGGTTAAATTGTATTAAAATTTGTGCTAAAACCCTTCCTGCGGCGTCGACCTGTAGCGGCGCAACCACTTGGCGGGGTTGGTTATGCAGTCTGATTTTGCGTTCTTGGTACATCCCAGAAATACGCTGCGTTCGGATATGGGTATTCTGTTCGGACGGCCGTTTGCCCTGGTGCCGGAAGTGGTCTGGCGGACCGCCTTGAAGCATTTGCCGGTGCCGCCCATGGTGACCGGCAAGATGTCTCGCGTTGACGTGCCTGGCAAAGTCATGGGCAGGATTATTACCGTCCCGCTTACGCCAAGCCAGCTGCTGACCATGCCCCGAACGAAAGTGCAGGCGCGCATCTCGGCGGCGATCGACATGGCGCGTGATCTCGGAGCATCCGTGGTTGGCCTGGGGGCCCTCACCGCTCCGGCCTCGGTCGGCGGCAAGGCCTTCGCCAAACGCGAGGACATCGGCGTCACCAATGGCAACGCCTTTACGGCTGCCATGACCCTGCAGGCGATGGAGAAGCTGACGGCTTCGCTGGGCCGCGATCCGCTGATCGCCATTGTCGGCGCCACGGGTAGCGTAGGCTCATGCCTGACCCGGCTCTACGCCCGCAAGCATGCGGGCCGGCTCTTGTTGGTGGCGCGCAACGAAAAGCGCCTTCTCGCGCTGGCTGCCGATGTGCGCCGCGACGGTGTCGAGGCCAGCGTCAGCACCGACATGGCTGACGTGTCCAGGGCCGATCTTGTCGTGCTGCTTACCTCATCCCCCGATGCGCTGCTGCGCAGCGAACACCTCAAACGGGGCGCGATAGTCCTCGACGATACGGTACCCCGCAATACCGACGAAAAACTGCTGGTGGAGCGCCCGGATGTGCTGATCGTCGATGGCGGCCTGGTTGAGATCCCCGGCTTCGACCTGCGCGGCTCCATCGCACTCGCGCCCAAGCTTGCCTATGCGTGTCTCGCCGAGACCATGCTTCTGGCGCTTTCCGGGCATCAGGGCCACTTCTGCATGGGGGAAGCCCAGGTGGATCAGGCCGAGCATATTCTGGAGCTCTCCATCAAGCACCAGCATTTGGGGTTTCAGCTGGCACCTTTCCGCTCATTCGGAAAGCTGATCCTCGACGCCCCGACGCGGACTGTTGCAGCACCGGTAGAGGAGCTGGTCTCATGCGCCGCGTAGTCATATTGGGCGGCGGCTATGCCGGCCTGCACGCCTTTTCCGCACTGCAGTCCCGACTTCGCGCGCTTGTCGCACGTGGTGACGTGGAGCTGATCCTGGTCTCGCGGGATGGGCATCACACCTATCACGGCTGGACCGGAGAAGTGCTGGCCGGCGACTTGCCGGTGGCCAGCACCCTGACCGCACTTGCGCCGCTGCTGGGCCGCAGTTTCATGCAAGGCGAAGTGGTTTCAGCGGACCTTGCCGGCAGAACCCTGAAGGTCAAGACCGCAGAAGGTCAACAGGACCTCCGCTTCGATCACCTGGTGATTGCCGCGGGATCCGTGGATCCGTTCGACCGAATTCCCGGGCTGGCCGAGCACGGCTGGTGCGTCAAGGATTGTGAGGACATGCAGAGCCTGGTGGGGCGGCTTGACGGCTGGACGGCAGCTGCGGCCAGGACGCGAAACGTCGTCGTGGTAGGCGGAGGCCTCGCCGGCGTCGAAACGGCCTCTGCGCTCGCCGCCCGCTTCGGCCGAAGCCGGGCAGGAAAGGTCAATATCCATCTCGTCTCCTCAAGCGAACAGCTGCTGCCGACCCTGCGTCCCGACTTCAACCATATAGCCGAGACAGCAACGCGCACCCTTGTCGAACAGGGCGTGCAGCTCCATCAGGGCAAGCGCGTGGCGCGGATCGGGGAAGACCAGGTGGAGCTAGCGGATGGCAGGACCCTTGCTTCCGATCTTTCGGTCGTAGCGGCCGGGGTAAGTTTCCGTGTCCTGCCGGGCACAGAATCCTTGCCGCGCAACGCGGCAGGGCAAGTCATCGTCAATGACGATCTACGCGTGCGGGGGAGCTACAATATCTGGGCCGCCGGCGACATTGCCGCCGTCCCGCATCCCGACACCGGCGAGCCCTGTCCTGCCAATGCCCTGTGGGCCATGAAGCAGGGCGATTGTGTCGGGCGCAACATTGCCCGCTCGATCAGGGGCCAATCCGTCAGAGGTTTCAATTTCCGTGGCCTCGGACAAGCGGCCGGACTGGCTGGCCAGCGGGGTATCACCGAACTCTATCGGCTCCAGTTTACCGGCCGGCTTGCCTGGGTGATCCGCGTGCTTTTCTTCGCCTGGTACATGCCTTCGCGCCGCGGCGCCCTGTCGGTCGTTGCGCAGCTGTCCAAGCATTCCTGGAACGCGATGATCGGCGCTGTCTCGCGAGGCGGCCATGCCGCTTCCGGCCAGACAACCGACGTTCAGGCACCGGTAGCAAATCTGTCGGGCCGCCCGCGATGAAGCCAACGCGGCACGGCAGCCTGCCCGTCCGCGGTGCGCCCGGTGAAGAACCTTTTCGGCCGCACTGAAAGCCGGCGCACGAGGCGACGGTCGATCCAGTGTCGATCGACACCCGGCGGCTGCCGCGCAGCCCGGTGTTGTGCGGATCCATGCGCGTAAGTGTGGTACGCTGCATTCGGCGGCGCAGCTCCTCCTGCACTGATGGCAAGGGATCAATGGCCGAGGCCTCGGCATGTCGACGCTTCGCGCAAAGCCAACGTCGCGTTTGACGTCGCCCTGTTGATCGCGCCTTGCTCCGCCGCTATTCCGGAGGCTGAATGCTTGCCGATCGGCGCTGGTCGACAAGCCGATGGCGCGGCGGTCCGGCGCATGTAGCGAAGTGCTGGCAAGGCCCCAGGATCAAGCGGTCAACCCAGATAATGTCAGCTCCACCAATCTGAGACATGAAACACCATGCACTTCCTTCCTAGAACAGATGGCGGGCTGGCCGATGATTTTGACGAAGCAGCCGCAAACAGCTATTGGGCGAACGCCGCAGCCGGGTGATCGATGGGCGATCCAGTAAGCAGCAGGACCGAACCAGTGCTCTCCAGCCTCGCCAGCGCGCTCCTGGCAATTGCCGTTGCCGTGACCATCCTGCCACCTGGCTATCCGGCCTATATAGGTGCCTATGCCGCTCTGGTCGCTGCAATGCTGGCCTTCCTGGTTTACGGCTGGCGTCAACGGGCCACGTTTTCGCATCCCACGTCACTGGCCATTCTGGCAGCGATTCTGCTGGTGGCGGCGGCCCTGCCCTTCGTCTATCGCGGACCGCCGGACCTCCTGGCGCCCGTGCTGGTCCTGCCTATGCTCGCGACCATCGCGCTGGGCCTGCTGGCACGGCCGGCCGCGTGGGTGCTTAGCCCCGTTGTGTTTGCAATGATCTGTCTTGTCGGGTCATTGATTGCCCTGGTTGGCGGCGCCTACGAGCATCTCTTGCTGGGTGTCTACCGGCCGGGACTGGGCAACAACCCAATCCATTATGCGACGCTGGCAGCGATGTCGGGATGTCTGGCCCTGGTGGGTGTGGTCTCGAGCGGGGCGCCATGGCGCTATCTCTTTCTGCTCGGGCCGGTCTTCGGGCTTGGTTGTGCGGTGATTGCGGATTCGCGCGGACCAATGCTTGGCACGCTCGCCATGGCAGCGGTCGGTATGGTGGCGCTCACCGTCTGGCTGTGGCGAGACAACCTGTTCCGCATTGCTCTCCTCATCAGCACGGGCATTGCTGTCGGCCTCATCGTCTATTTGGTGGGCAGCGGCAATGCCCGGGTCGCCGGCATCGTGCAAAGCGGATTGGACATCTTTCGCTTCACCGGCGGCTCGGACGACATCCGGGCGGCACTCTATGCGTCGGCCATCGAAATCCTCAGGACGTCTCCTGTGGTCGGCGTCGGCCTGGGGCAGATCATGGTGACAGCCCAGACCCTGTTCCCCGAACTGGTCCTGGGCACTGGTCTCGAAAACCTGCATGCCGACTGGGCCAATTTTGCCGCCATGGCAGGGGCAATGGGCCTGCTGGCCTGGCTGCTGTTGCTGGCTGCGCCGCTGCTCCTGCTGGTCGGCCGCCGGGCACGCCCAGATCGGCCAACGGTGCTTGGATCACTCCTGCTCACCACGGGCCAGCTCACGCTGGGCGTGAGCAACGCCACCTTCGGTATCCTGCCGCAGACCGTGATCTACGCCGTAGCGCTGGGTTATTTCCTGGCCTGGACGCGGCGGCGATCGCAGTAGACCCGATCCTCGCGGAGTTCGTCAGTGCTGAGAACGCGATGGCTCCAACTTTTCCTGGTACCCAGGGCTGAGTGATGTGAGCGGAGCGGAGCGGGTTCTATTGCCATTCTGTTGCCAAGCCATCGACAGGCAGCGCGCCAGCTCGCGCAGCCTTATCCGATAAACCATTGATGTACTTAAAGAAATTATTGGCGCACCCGTCGCGATTCGAACGCGAGACCTCTGCCTTCGGAGGGCAGCGCTCTATCCAGCTGAGCTACGGGTGCATCCGTGGGCGCGGGGACGTGCCCCGGCTGAACAGGGCGCAACCTAACCAAAGCCGGTGATGGGCGCAACGGGGGTTTTCGTCCTTTTGTGGGGCGGCGGGCTTGGGGCGGGCCTGGCTTAGGGGCAAGGAGACAGCGTGAGGCAGTCACTCGCCGACTTCGGTGGGCGGGATACGCCTGTCTCCCCACCATGGCACTCACCGCCGTACAGCTCTCGTTTCTCCCCGCCCCGCCGCCTTGTCAGCCGTCGCGCTGTCTCCCTCAGCCCGCCCCGTCAGATTTTCGCAGAGACACAGGCTCCCCCGCCTTGGACACAGCCGTACTGCGACCCCCTCATATCCCCCGCCACGAACCTGCCATCAGTCTGCCGTTTTTGGCGCCTATCGCGCCACAGGGATAAATCTGCTAGAGTGTTGGCATGGCTTATAGAACGACGATCGGCAGCGGCACACGGCTCCTGGGCGCAATTACGCTGCTGGCACTGGCAGTTTCAGGCTGTTCGATGAGTTCGTTCAAGCCGGCCCCTGGCGGGGCTACTGCGGCCCTGGCCAGCTTTGCCACTCCGGCGACGCCGGCCGGCCATGTGCCCGATGCTGCCGTGGTGCCCGCGGCGCCCAGCGCGCTGGGCTATGCCAATGCCTCGCTCGATCCGCTGATCGCCCATTATTCCCAGCAATATGATGTGCCCGAGGCGCTGGTGCGCCGCGTCATCGTGCGCGAGAGCAATTACAATCCGGCGGCGCGCAACGGGCCCTATTACGGGCTGATGCAGATCAGCCATGCCACCGCCAAGGGCATGGGCTATCGAGGTTCGGCAGCGGGCCTGCTCGATGCCGAGACCAATCTGCGCTATGCGGTACGCTATCTGGCGGGCGCCTATATGACGGCGCGGGGCAATCATGACCAGGCCGTGCGGTTCTATTCCCGCGGTTACTATTACGACGCCAAGCGCGCCGGCCTGCTGGAGCAGACCGGCTTGCGCTAGCGGTCGGCGCAACCTCTCGTAACGATTTTCAGCCGGGTGCCGGCTGGCCGCGCCTCAGCCGGCGCGGCCGAGCAGCAGCCGCGAAATCTGGGTTTCAAGCTCCGCCTGCTGATAGGGCTTGGAGAGGCGCGGCAGGTCGGTGGTCGTGCCCGAAGGCAGGTCAGCATAGCCGGTTGCCAGCAGCACAGGCAGGTCCGGCCACAGGGCCCTGGCCTGCTCGGCCAGCTCCACGCCGGTCATGCCGGGCATGGCATAGTCGGTAATCAGCACATCGATGCGCTGGCCGCTGGAGAGGATTTCCAGCGCCTGCTTGCCCGAATAGGCTTCGAGGGCGGTATGGCCGAGGTCTTCGACCATATCGACCGTGCTCATATTGATCAGGGCGTCATCGTCCACGACCAGTATCGTGGAGGCCGCCGGAGCGGTGACGGTTTCTGCTGGCATTTCTGGCGCTTTCTCGACGGGGTCAGACGATATGGGCAGCCATAGCTCGGCCGTGGTGCCCTGTCCCAATTTACTGCTGAGCCGCAGGGCGCCGCCTAATTGGACGGCAAGCCCGTGAACCATGGAGAGGCCGAGGCCTGTCCCTTTGCCGAGCTCCTTAGTGGAGAAAAATGGCTCAATTGCGCTCTCCAGCGTGGCGGCATCCATGCCGGTGCCGGTGTCGCTGACCCGCAGCCGCAGATAGCGCCCGCGCAGCTCGGCGTCGCCGTCGCGCTGATCGAGCGCAAAGGTCAGCCTGCCGCCTTCGGGCATGGCGTCGCGGGCGTTGACGGCGAGGTTGAGAATGGCCAGTTCGAGCTGGTTGGGGTCCACCTTGGCGGGGGGCAGGTCGGAGGTGATGGCGTAGTCGACGGTGATGAGCGGGCCGATGGAGCGCTCCATCAGACCGCGCATGCCCTCGAGCAGGGCGCTGAGATCGGTCGGTTCGGGCTTGAGGTCCTGGCGCCGCGCAAAGGCCAGCAGGCGCGAGGTCAGCGAGGCGCCGCGATGCGCGCCCTTGAGGGCGCCGTCGATGAAGCGCTGGATCTGCGGATCGTCGGGCAGCCGCTTGCGCAGCAGTTCGAGATTGCCCTGTATGGCGGCCAGCAGATTGTTGAAGTCATGCGCCACGCCGCCGGTCAGCTGGCCGATGGTCTCCATCTTCTGGGCTTGGCGCAACTGCTCCTCGGCGCGGCGGCGTTCGGTCATCTCGCGGAAAAAGGCGGCCCCGCCCACGATCTGGCCCTCGCCGCCGCGCAAGGGCGCATGCTGGCTTTCCAGCACGACATTGCCGCTGGTCTGGGTGGTCAGCTCGATTTCCTCGATCGGTCCGGAAATGCCGGCCAGCGCATCGCGCAGGCGGTGCTCGATGCTGTCATGCTGACCATCGCCGATGACGCGGGCCAGCGGTCGCCCCAGGACGGCCGCTGCCGGCAGGCCGAAAATGCGTTCCATCACCGGGTTCCAGATGGTCACCCGCAGGTCGGTATCATAGGCCACAATGCCGGCCGGCACGCTGGTCAGCAGCAGGCCGGACAGGGCCCTCTCGCCGCGCAGCGCCTGCTGGGTGCGTTCGCGCTCGGCGGCAATCGCCGCCAGCAGCCGCTCGCGTTCGGCCTCGGCCGCCTTGCGCTGGGTGATGTCGGAGCTCACGCCCACCAGGGTCTGCGGTCGGCCGAAGCGATCGGGCAATACGCGGGCGCGGATATCGAGCCAGTGCAGGCTGTCATCGGGCCAGCGCACCCGGTGCTCGAGCACAAGGTCGGCGCCGGTATTGATCGCGTCATCCATGGCCCGCTGGAATTGCGGCTGGTCGGCCGGCAGCACGGCCTCGATCAGGTCGGCAAACAGGAAGGCATCGCCGTGCCGGCGCCCGTAATTGGACATGAACTGATCCGAGCCGGTCAGCCGGTGCTCGGCGATATCGAGTTCCCAGGAGCCCATGCGCCCGGCCAGCAGCGCGGTCTGCAGGCGCTGCTCGGCCTCGCGCATTTCTTCGAGATAGTGCTGCGCCTGGTACTGGCGGCGCCGCCCGCGCAGGGCATTGTCGACCACGTTGAGCAGGGTCGTGGGGTGGAATGGGCGGTCCAGCACGATGATATTGCCCAAGATCACCTGCAGTTGCGCGATCAGCGGCGTCAGGTCAGGGGTCTGGCCGCGCTCACTGAGGATGACAAAGGGAAAGTCCGACCAGGGCTCCTGCGCGTCGATCCAGCGCTTGAGCGGGGTCAGGTCGGCATATTGCAGGGCTTCGCCCGCAATGATGGCAAGGCCGGCGCCCTGTTCGAGGCCGGCCACGACCTCCGCTATGGAGCTGCATGCATCGGCCGCGCGGCCGGCATCGACGAGCAACCCGGCGGCAACCGCGCTGTCGCGGCCGCGGGGCGCCAGAATGAGCGCGCGTTCAGACCTGATCACACCCGGTTGTCTCCATTGGCAGGCCCGAAGCGGCTATCGCCCTCAGCGCCGAGCAGGGGATCGCTGCTGCCCGTATAGGTCGGCACGCCGCGCAGCACGCCCTGAAAATCCTCCAGCGGCTTGCCGATGGCGATGCCGCCACTGCCGATGCGGTATTCGCGAATCGTGTCTTCGTGACGGCCGCTGCGCTTCTTGATGACGGACATAGCACGGCGCACGCGTCCGGCGGCCTCGAAATAGCGCAGCAGGATGACGCTGTCGGCCAGATAGGTGATGTCGACCGGCGACTTCATGTCGCCCACCAGGCCATGCTGGGCCACGGTGATGAAGGTCGTGGCGCCCTGGCGGTTGAGATACTGCAGCAGCTCATGCATGTGCAGCAGCAGGCTCTGCTCCTCGGGCATGGAGGCCTGGTAGCCATTGAGGCTGTCGATGACCACGGTCTTGACCTGGGCCGCATCGACCCGGTGGCGCACGCGATGGGCAAATTCGCCGGGCGAGAGTTCGGCGGCGTCCACCTGCTCGATCAGCAGGTTGCCGCTTTTCTCCAGCCCCTCGAGGTCGATCCCCATGGCCTCGGCGCGGGCGAAGAGCAGGCCCAGTTCCTCGTCGAAGATGAACAGCGCCGCCTTTTCGCCGCGCTCCACCGCGGCACGGGCGAAATGCAGGGTCAGCAACGACTTGCCCGAGCCGGCGGGACCCAGCACGAGGGCGCTTGAGCCGCGCTCGACCCCGCCGCCCAGCAGGGCATCGAGCTCGGCAATGCGGCTGGTCAGGGGCGCACGATCGTAATGGGTGCGGTGTTCATTGGCCACGAGGCGCGGGAACACGTCGACACCCCCATGCTTGATGGTGAAATCGTGAAAGCCGCCGCGATAGGCCTGGCCGCGATATTTGATGACGCGCAGGCGGCGCCGCTCGGCGCCATAGGTGGGCGCCAGTTCCTCGAGCCGGATCACGCCATGGGCCACCGAATGGACGGTCTTGTCATTGGCTTCGCTGGTCAGATCGTCCAGCATCAGCACGGTGGCGCCATTGCGGGCAAAGTAGTGCTTGAGCAGCAGGATCTGGCGGCGATAGCGCAGCGAGCTCTGGGCCAACAAGCGGATTTCGGAGAGGCTGTCGAGCACTATGCGGTCGGGCTTGTGCCGTTCCACCACCTCGAACATGGCCTTGGTGGCCTCGCCCAGTTCGAGATCGGACGAATAGAGCAGGGTCTGCTGCTGCTCGCTGTCGAGCAGGCTTTCGGGCGGGGCCAGTTCAAAGATTTCGAACTTGTTGTCGATCTCCCAGCCATGCGAATTGGCGGTCAGGCGCAGTTCGGATTCGGTTTCCGACAGGGTGACATAGAGCCCGGTCTCGCCCTTGGCATGGCCCTCGAGCAAGAATTGCAGCGCAATGGTGGTCTTGCCGGTGCCGGGGCTGCCCTCGAGCAGGTAGAGGTGCCCGCGGGCAAGGCCACCCACAAGGATATTATCGAGCCCGGCAACGCCCAGCCTGGCCTTCTGGCTTTTCGTTATTTCCGACATGACGCTGCGTACCGTGCTCCTGACTGGGGCATTTCGCCCAATTCTTGGCAACGCCGCGAACTTGTGCCCGGTTCCCGACGCCGCGGCTCTTTTGCCGCCTCGCCAACTGCCCTAATGTCCCGCTTCGCTGCGAATACGGAATCGGTTTCATGCATCTGCTGCTCGTCGACGGCTCGGGTTATATCTTCCGCGCCTTTCACGCCCTGCCCCCGCTCAACCGCAAGTCCGACGGGCTGCCGGTGGGGTGCGTCCAGGGCTTCTGCAACATGCTGTGGAAGCTGATGGAAGACCTCAAGGGCGAGGACGAGCCGACCCATATGGCGGTGATCTTCGACGCCAAGGGCAAGACGTTTCGCGACGACTTCTTTCCCGATTACAAGGCGCAGCGCCCGCCGGCGCCCGAGGAGCTGGTGCCGCAGTTTCCGCTGACCCGCTCGGCCACGCGCGCCTTCAACATTCCCTCCATCGAAATGGAGGGCTGGGAGGCCGATGACATCATCGCCACCTATGCCTGCAATGCCCGCGCCGCCGGCGGCAAGGTGACCATCGTCTCGTCCGACAAGGACCTGATGCAGCTGGTGGAGCCCGATGGCTCCATCCGCCTGCTCGACACCATTCCCCGGCCCGGCCAGCCGCCGCTGCGCTGGATCGGCGTCGATGAGGTGTTCAACAAGTTCGGCGTCACACCCGACAAGGTGATCGACGTGCAGGCGCTGTGCGGCGACAGCGTCGACAACGTGCCCGGCGTGCCCGGCATCGGCATCAAGACGGCGGCCGAGCTGATCAATACCTATGGCGATCTCGAGACCCTGCTCGCGCGCGCCAGCGAGATCAAGCAGAATGCCAGGCGCGAAAAGCTCATCGCCAATGCCGAGCTGGCGCGGATTTCCAAGCGCCTCGTCACCCTCGAGCAGAAGGTGCCCGTCGCGCTCGATCTCGACGCATTGGCCCGCCAGCCGATCGAGCCGGGCAAGCTGTTTCCCTTCCTCAAGGCGATGGAATTTGCCACCATCACCAAGCGTCTCGCCGGCCTGATCGGTGCCGATCCCGACGCCTGGGAGCCCGATCCGGAGCTGGCGGTCAAGCAGGCCAGCCCGATCGGCTTCAACAACGAGGCCCGGGCCGAGGCCCGCGCCGCGCGTGCCGAGGCCGCCGGCAAGGCCGAGGCGCCGCTGGTGCTGCATGCCGCGGCCGAGCATGAGCGCATCAAGTCCATCCCCTGGACGCCCGAGGCCTATGAGATCATCCGCGACGCTGCGGGCCTGCAGCGCTGGATCGACGCCATCTACCGGACCGGCCATGTCGCCACCGATACCGAGACCACCGGGCTCGACAACCAGACGGCCGATCTCGTCGGTATCAGCTTTTCCATCCGCCCCGGCACGGGCGCCTATCTGCCGCTCGGCCATGCCAGCGGGGAAGGCGACATGTTCGGCACCGGCAAGGCGGAGGGGCAGATGGACATCCGCCTCGCGCTCGACATGCTGCGGCCGCTCTTTGCCGACCGCTCGATCCTCAAGATCTTCCACAATGCCAAATATGACCTGGGCCTGCTCGCCCGCTATGACATTGCGGTCAATTCCATCGATGACACGCTGCTGCTGAGCTATGCGCTCGATGGCCCGCAATACAACACCATGGCCGAGCTGGCCGATCACTGGCTGGGGGTACCCGGCACCTCGATCAAGGAGTTGATCGGCTCGGGCAAGGGGCAGATCACCTTTGCCCAGGTCGAGATCGACAAGGCGGCCCGCTATGCCGCCGAAGACAGCGACATGACCATCCGCCTCTGGCAGATCCTCAAGCCGCGCCTCGCCGCCGAGAACATGACCACGGTCTATGAAACCCTCGAGCGCCCCCTGGCCCCGGTGCTGGGCCGCATGGAGGGCCGCGGCATCCATGTCGACCGGCAGATTCTCGCGCGCCTGTCGGGCGATTTCGCCCAGCGCGCCGCCGCGCTCGAGGCCGAGGCCTATGAACTGGCCGGCTCCAGCTTCAACCTGGGCTCACCCAAGCAGCTGGGCGAAATCCTTTTCGACCGCATGGGCCTTGAAGGCGGCAGCAAGACCAAGACCGGCGCCTGGTCGACCGGCGCCGACGTGCTGGAAGACCTGGCGCTCAAGGGCGTACCGCTGGCCCGCACCATTGTCGACTGGCGCCAGCTCACCAAGCTGATGGGCACCTATACCGATGCCCTACCCAATTACATCAACCAGCGCACCGGCCGCGTCCACACTACCTATTCCCAGCATTCTGTGCTCACCGGGCGCCTATCGTCCAACGATCCCAACCTGCAGAACATCCCGGTCCGCACCAGTGACGGCCGCAAGATCCGCACCGCCTTCGTCGCCGCCCCGGGCAAGATCCTGATCAGCGCCGATTATTCCCAGATCGAGCTGCGGGTTCTGGCCCATATCGCCGATATCCAGGCGCTCAAGGATGCCTTCGAGGAGGGCCTCGACATCCATGCCATGACGGCGTCGGAAATGTTCGGCGTGCCGGTCGAAGGCATGCCGAGCGACGTGCGCCGCCGCGCAAAGGCGATCAATTTCGGCATCATCTACGGCATTTCCGCCTTTGGCCTCGCCAACCAGCTGGCCATTCCGCGCGGCGAGGCGGGCGACTATATCAAGACCTATTTCGAGCGCTTCCCCGGCATCAAGGACTATATGGACAGCCAGCGCCGGCGGGTGAAGGAAGACGGCTTCGTCACCACGATCTTCGGCCGCAAGATCAACTTCCCCAATGCCAATTCCTCCCATGCCGCCGAGCGCAGCTTTGTCGAGCGCGCCTCGATCAACGCCCCCATTCAGGGCTCGGCCGCCGACATCATCCGCCGCGCCATGATCCGCATGGAGCCAGAACTCAAGAAAGCCGGCGTCGAGGCCGACATGCTGCTGCAGGTGCATGACGAACTGATCTTCGAGGTCCCGCTCGGCACCGAGGAAGGGGCCATGACCGCCATCAAGCGCGTCATGGAAGGCGCCGCCGAGCCAGCAGTGCGGCTCTCCGTGCCGATCCAGGTGGATGCCCACGCGGCCCATAACTGGGATGAAGCGCACTGATCGACGGCCATAGGCAAAATCGCTCCGGTGGAGCGATTTTAGTCGATCAGGCCCGGAGAGCTACGCTCGCAGGGCCCGGACGCGCCGCATGCTCGATCAGCACCTCCCCCTTGATGGGCTCCGACCCGTCCCGCAGGGGCAAATCGCTCCGGTGGAGCGATTTGAGGCGAGGAGGATGGGAGGGGGTGACGGGAGCCCGACGTCAGTGCCAACCAACCCCCACCCTTGATCCCTCCCCACAAGGGAGGGAGACGATGAACATGGACGTCAGTGCCAGCGCCTCCCTCCCCTTGATGGGAGGGACCGAGGGTGGGGTGGAGCCCTGCGAACCGAAGAGGGAAGGCCACCATGCCCAAATGGTACCTCCCCGGCGGCGCCGCACCGCCGTTTCGCGCATCGGCGACGTGGTTCACCGCCAGACTGCCCCCTGGGCGCCTCGCAGCTGGTTAGCTTTCTACCCCCCGCAGGACGCGGCAACGGAACTACCCCGCCGCCCCGTCATTACCTTCCCGTCCCCCACGAGGAAGCGCCCCCATGTCCAATCATTTTGAAACGCTCGCCCGGCTCGGCTATGGGGCGCGCGGTGTTGTCTATCTGCTGCTGGGGGGCCTGGCCCTGGCCTCGGCCCTGTGGGGCGGGTCGGATGCGGAGGGGTCGTCCGACGCGCTGTCGAGCCTCCTCGGTCTGCCCTTCGGGCGCATCCTGCTCGGGCTCGTGGCGGTGGGGCTGTTTGGCTATGTGCTGTGGAAGATGGCGCAGGGCCTGCTCAATGCCGATGATCGCGACGATGACCTGGAAGGCTTTGCCAACCGGGCCGGGCAGCTGATTTCGGGCGGGGCGAACCTGTTTCTCGCGCTGAGCGCGGCGCGGCTGGCGCTGAGCCTGGGCGGCGACAGCGGCGGCGGCAATGGCGAGGAAACCGCCTCGGCCTGGCTGCTGCAGCAGCCCTTCGGCCCGTTCCTGCTCGGCGTCGTCGCCTGTGGCGTCCTGGCGGCCGGCGGCATCCAGGCCTGGTACGGGTTGACGCATGGCTATCGCAAACGGCTGTCGCTGCCGGCCGCGCATGCCAAGTGGATGGACCCGGTCTGCGCCTTCGGCCTTGTCGCCCGCGGCGTGGTCTTTGCCATTATCGGCGGCTTCCTGTTCTACGCGGCCTTCACCGTCTCGCCCGAGCAGGCCGGCGGCACGGCCGAGGCGCTGGACTATGTCCATGCCCTGCCCTTCGGCCCCTGGCTCTATGGCCTGGTCGCCCTGGGCCTTGTAGCCTTTGGCGCCTATAGCGTGATCGAGGGGCTCTATCGCCGCATCGATGCGCCGGGCGTCAGCGACCTGCGCAACGCCGTCCCCGGCGCCTGAGCCGCCGACAGGGCTGCAACGATGGCCCCCTCATCCACCCAATCCTACCTCCCCCCTCCAGGGGGAGGTTTCTCTCCACTCATTTGACTCGATCCAGCCCCACCCACCATCATCCCCAACTTATCCCGCTCCGGCGGGCTGGCGTAGAATAGGCCCGTCACCCCGCACGGGCGGCCTGCAGGCGAACAGTGGCTGGGGTGGGCCGGGCGTGGGTTTTGCCTCTCACGCAGGTTCGAGTGCCGGCCGCAGCATGCGAGCGTTCATGCTGCGCGATAACCGGTCCTGTTCCAAAAACCGGCACCCCAGGGCGGGTGTCGTCTCGTTTTAAATTTACCAGAGGCGAAAGCCGCCTCGGGGTCCGTCCGCTTTTGAAAACCGCGCTGCAGGCGGCGCTCGCGGCTGCCCGCCTCCAAGCGCTCACAATTGCGCAATAGCGTCGTCGCTTCATTGTCGCCTGAGGGGAGCGCCAAGCCATGCCAGAACATCTCGCCGCCACGCCCAATCCTGCCCATGTCCGGCCGCAGGCGGGCGGGCTCATCGCCCGCTTTCTCGATGCGCAGAACCATGTCTATCCGCAGGTGCTGCATGAGCTGCGCACCGGGCAGAAGCGCAGCCACTGGATGTGGTTCATCTTCCCGCAGATTGCCGGGCTGGGCCACAGCGCCATGGCCGAGCGCTTCGCTATCGGCGATCTCGAGGAGGCCCGGGCCTATCTGGCCCATCACATCCTCCATATACGCCTGCAGGAATGCACCAGCGCCGTGCTGCTGCATGCGCCCGGCGCCGCCGCGCCGCGCACGCTGGGCCAGATCTTCGGCGCGCCGGACGATCGCAAGTTCCATTCCTCGATGACGCTGTTTCACCGCGCCGATCCGGATGAGGCCCTGTTCACCCAGGCGCTCGACGCCTTCTTCGATGGCGCAGAGGACCAGGCGACCCTCGACCGGCTCTAGCGCTGCGGGCGGGTCACCGAGACCAGCCGGCATTCGCCGCCGGGCGGAATGGCGAGGGCAACGACCAGCGTCGCCGCCGCGACGATTTCCGGCGCGCGCTCGGCCCATTCGACCAGCACGATCGCCTCGGGATTGTCGAGCAGCCCCAGCTCCTCCACCTCGCGCGGATCGCCAAGCCGGTAGAGATCGGCATGCAGCACCGGGCCCCGGGCCGTGTCATAGGGCTGCACCAGCGCAAAGGTGGGCGAGGGCACGTCGAGAAGCGGATCGCCGGCGAGGCTGCGGATGATGGCGCGGGCCAGGGCCGTCTTGCCGGCCCCGAGATCGCCCTCGAGCAGCACGAGGTCGCCCGGCGCGAGGTCTGCCGCCAGCTCGGCCCCCAGGGCTGCGGTGGCGGCGTCGTCGGGCAGCAGCGTCGCCATTATTCGGCGACGCCGGCCATGGCGCTGTCGCGCGGCAGGTTGACGATGATCCGGCTGCCGCGCGGCTCGCGCTTCTCGGCACTGATTGTGCCGCCATGCAGGTTGACGAAGGTCTTGACGATGGCCAGCCCCAGCCCCGCGCCACGCTGGCGGCCGGAGGGCGTATCGATGCGGGTCTGGATCGCGGCGCGCATCTCGTCGGTGACGCCCGGGCCCTCATCCTCGATGATGAACAGCATGCGGTCGGCCCGCAGGCTGACCGAAAGCCGGATTTCCCCGCCCGGCGGGGAGAAGCGGGCGGCATTGGAGAGCAGGTTGTACAGCACCTGCACGATGCGCGTGCCATCGGCGATGAAGGGAGGCATGCCCTCCTCGATATCGACCACGAGGTTGATCGGCTTCTCGCCCGAGATTTCGGGGAAGGTCGCCGAAAGCCCGGCCTTGGCCTTGTCGACCAGGCCATGCACGTCGAGCAGTTCGGGCCGCAGTTCGGCAATGCCGGCATCGACCGAGGCGAGGTCGAGAATATTGTCGATCAGCACACCGAGGGTCACCGAGGAGGCGCGGATATAGTCGATATAGGCGCGCTGCCGCTCGTTGAGATTGTCGCCCTCGCTGCCCGCCAAAAGGTCGGCAAAGCCGATGATATTGGTCAGCGGGCTGCGCAATTCGTAGGAGACGTTCTCGACGAAGGCGTCCTTGAGCAGGTCGGCAGCGACCAGGGCGTCGTTGCGCTCCTTGAGCACCTTGGAATAGCTGGCGCTCTCGGTCACATCGAGAAAGGTCATCATGGTCTGCCCGTCGGGCAGGCGGGTGATCGCATAATCGAGCAGCCGCCCGTCCGAGCGGTTGAGCCGGCCGGTCTGGTCGGAGCGGGTGGGGTTGAGGTCGATGATGCCGCGCTTGAGATTGCGCCAGATGCTGGCGCCGTCCTCGGGAATGGCCCTGCCGCTGGCTTCGGCGATCTGGTCGATATGGGGGTGCTGCCCCAGCGTATTCATCGGCAGCTTCCACAGCGCCGAGAGGCGCGGATTGGACAGAGCCAGCCGGCCATTGGTGCCGAACACTGCCACGGCCTCGCTCAGCGCATTGATGGTTTCGCGCTGCACATTGGAAAAGGCCTTGTTGGCCGATTCCAGCTTGAGCCGCTCGGTAATGTCCTCAAAGACATAGATCACCCCGCCCGCCGCGCCGGCCGGCGCCGAAACCACCTTGATGGTGCGCCCGTCCGGCAGGTGCCAGGGCTCGTTCTCATGCGGGGACTTGCGGGTGTAGGATTCAAGGTGCTTGGTGCGCCAGGTCTGGTAGTCGACCTGGTTGGGCAGCATGCCCTCGGTGCGCAGCTTGTCGAGAATAGCCCGTTCGTCCAGTCCGGGCACGAGGAAGGTGCGGCTCAGACCCCACAGACTGGCATAGGCCTCGTTGAACTGCACCAGTTCGCGCTTGGCGTTGAAGATGGCGATGGGCGTGGTCAACGCGCCGATAATGCCGCCAATATGGGCCAGCCCGATGGCGGCCGGGCGGCTGGCGTCATCCTCGAGCGGACGGAGATAGCCGGCGCGGCCACCGGCAACGGCAAATTCCACCAGTTCGAAGGCGCCCTGCCCGGGCCAGGACACCGGCAGCTGCGCCGGTTTGTCGCCAGCGGAACAGTCCATGATATGCTGCTTGAGCTGGGCGGTATCGAGCAGTTCGGGCGGCGCGCTTTCGCTGCCATTCTTGCCCAGCGCCTTGGCCAGCTGCAGATAGGCGGCATTGGCATAGACCAGCCGATATTTGAAATCGCGCGCAAAGGCCGGGTTGGGCAGGGCAGCCAGCACGGCGCGCACGCTGCTCTGGTCGCCCGTTGCCGCGGCCGCCACCAGCGTCGGTTCGGCACCTGGCTGCAGGAAGGCGGGCCGCAGGCGCATAGCGGCGCCGCCACCCAGCACCCAGCCATTGGCGCGGATCAGCCTGCCGTCGAGCGCATTGAGGCTGACACCGAAGGCGTGGCCATGCACCCGCAGGTCCTCGAGCAATCGCGCCAGCTTGTCGGCATCGCCGGCACTGAGCCAGCTGGGAAAGTTCAGCACGCTTTCGGGCTGCCGGCCAATGGGCAGCACGGCAGACGCCTGGCCCAGCAGCTTGGCCTGGCCGTCATTGTTCTCGGTCCAGAGGATCGTGACTTCGCGCGTCCCCGACAGCAGCGCTTCATATTCATCGACCAGCGCCCGCAGGCTGGCAATCTGCTCGCCGGCGCGATGGCGGGCGACCTTGCCATTGACCAGCATGGTGCGGACCACGGCCATGGCGAGCAGGGCGAAGGCCCCTGCCCCGGCGGCGACAGCCAGCGGCGCGGCGCCGACAAAGTTGGCCGGGGTGATGCCCTGCGCCAGCGCCGGGACCGCCGTCATCAGGGTAAGAGGGGCTGTCGCGAGTAGTGCGAATCCCCAATGCTTCCGGAAGTGATCCGGCGCCATGCGCTGCCCTCTAGGTCTGTTTATCGTTGCCAGCCCGGTTCGCAAAAGAACCGGTACGCCTGCACTTGAGCGAAGTGGCCAAACGCGGAGTCCCAAAGGAATCCAACCATCTCCAAACCGGTTGCATGTCCCCCAGCACCCGAATCACCTTGACCATACCGGCCCGGGGAATCGCCTAAAAGAGTCTTAATGAATCCCTATTGCGGGCAAGCAGGCATATCGGCCCTTGACGCAGAACGAAGCAGGAACCCTTCGAACCGGTCGCGTCGCGGCAAATCGCTCGAATGGCGCGACGCCGCCGACGACCACGGGGAGCGCTGAGATCGGGGCCAATCACCCCCAGCCAAGGCATGCAAACAAGAACGCCCGCGGCCGAGGCCGCGGGCGGGATGTAAATCGCAGTCGAACTCAGTAGCGGTATTCGCCCGACTTGAACGGCCCGTCGGTCGAAACGCCGATATAATCGGCCTGGTCCTTGGTCAGCTTGGTCAGCTTGGCGCCCAGCTTGGCCAGGTGCAGTTCGGCGACCTTTTCGTCGAGATGCTTGGGCAGGACATGCACCTTCTTCTCGAGCTTTTCGCCATTGGTCCACAGTTCGATCTGGGCCAGCGTCTGGTTGGAGAAGCTGGCGCTCATCACGAAGCTGGGGTGGCCGGTGGCATTGCCCAGGTTCACGAGACGACCTTCCGACAGCAGAAGCAGGCGCTTGCCATCGGGCTTTTCGATCATGTCGACCTGTGGCTTCACATTGGTCCACTTGAAGTTGCGCAGGGCGGCAACCTGGATCTCGTTGTCGAAGTGGCCGATATTGCAGACGATGGCCATGTCCTTGAGGTTGCGCATGTCGTCGAGCGTCAGCACATCCTTGTTGCCGGTCGCGGTGACGACGATGTCGGCACGCGGGGCGGCATCGGCCAGCGTCACGACCTCGAAGCCCTCCATGGCGGCCTGCAGGGCGCAGATAGGGTCGACTTCGGTGACGAGCACGCGAGCGCCAGCGCCGCGCAGCGATTCCGCCGAGCCCTTGCCAACGTCGCCATAGCCGCAGACCACGGCGACCTTGCCGGCCATCATCACGTCGGTGCCGCGACGAATGGCGTCGACCAGCGATTCACGCGTGCCATACTTGTTGTCGAACTTGGACTTGGTGACCGAGTCATTGACGTTGATGGCCGGGAAGGGCAGCTCGCCCTTGGCGTGCAGCTGGTAGAGGCGCATCACGCCCGTCGTGGTCTCTTCCGAAACGCCGCGGATGGCCGCGCGAATGGTCGAGAAGAAGTTCGGCGACTTGGCCAGGCGCCGCTTGATGGTGGCGAAGAAGATTTCCTCTTCCTCATTGCCCGGCTTGTCGAGAATGGAGATGTCCTTTTCGGCCTTGGCGCCGGTCAGGATATACATGGTGGCGTCGCCGCCATCGTCGAGGATCATGTTGGGCGTGGCGCCCGGCCAGTCCATCATGCGGTCGGTGAAGTCCCAGTATTCTTCCAGCGTCTCGCCCTTATGGGCAAAGACCGGGATGCCGGCGGCGGCGATGGCCGCGGCAGCGTGATCCTGGGTCGAGAAGATGTTGCACGAAACCCAGCGCACTTCGGCGCCGAGCGCCACGAGGGTTTCAATCAGCACGGCCGTCTGGATGGTCATGTGCAGCGAGCCGGCGACGCGGGCGCCCTTGAGCGGCTGGGCGGCGGCGAATTCCTCGCGGATGGCCATTAGGCCCGGCATTTCGATTTCGGCGATTTCGATTTCCTTGCGGCCAAAGCCGGCAAGGGAAATGTCCTTGACCGCATAATCGGTCGATTGGGTGGTCATGGTTGAGCTCCGGGCGCAATGAGGATCGTTGCCCCTGCTATACGCAAGGGCGCGATCCGGATCAACCGGAGACATAAAGAAATGTTTATATCTGACTACCGATAGGCGGGATAGCGGCGCCGGAACGGCATGCTGGCAAAGCGCCACAGGCCCGACAGCATGAGATAGCCCAGGATGAAACCGCCACCGGCGTAGAGAATGCCCTCCATGGTGACGGGCACGGCCGGTCGGTAATTCTCCAGCGTGCGCTGGCCGATATCGGTATCGAGGTAGGCGGGCAGCGATTGCAGCCGTTCCACGGCGCCCGCGCCCTCGATGCGGGCCAGCGTGGCACTGAGATTGTCGTAGCGCTGGAAGGTGGCGGTCATCGAGGTGCCGCGGCCGGCCAGAAAATCGTCATTGGAGGCATTGTAACGCGCCAGCGCCGCTGGCCGGTCGAGCCCGCCGGCCGCCGCCGCGCGGTCGAAATCCTCGGTGATGACGCGCAGCTCATCCACCGCCCCACCCAGGCGCTGGGTATATTGCTGGGCATATTCAGGAAATTGACTGAGGACGACAGCGAGGCTCAGTCCGCCAATTCCGGCAACAATCCGCCGCATGCGCTTCTCCAGGTTCCCGCCAGTCAATGTGAGAGAAGCCAGAGCGTTCCGCAATGGCTGAGGGATGATGCAATCCGACCTCACCCACCGGCTGGGTCTACCTCCCCATTGTGGGGAGGGTGTGAGGCGGTGATGGCCACTGGTCTCCAGGCGACTGAATTCGCGCCCTACTCGACCGCCCCGTCGCTGTCCTCGTCAAAGCCGTTGTTGACCAGCTCGACAATGGCTTCCAGGGCCTCGCGGGCCTGTTTGCCGCTGGCCTGGACCAGGATGGTGCTGCCCGGGCCGGCGCCCAGCATCATCAGGCCCATGATGGAATTGCCGTTGACCGACGTGCCATCCTTGATGACGTTGATCGAGGCGTCGAAGCATTCGGCCGTGCGCACGAAGCGGGCCGAGGCACGGGCATGCAGGCCCTTGCGGTTGACGATGGTCAGCTGTTGGGCGACCGCCCGGCTGCCGCCGGCAGCCCCGTCCATCAGAGCGCTCTCCGGCGGGCAGGGGCCATTTAGGTCGCTCCGAGGATGGAATTGGCGACGGTGATATATTTGCGGCCCGCTTCCTGAGCCAGGTTCACCGCATCCTTGATGGCCATGTCGCCCCGCACGCGGCCGAGCTTGACCAGCATGGGCAGGTTGACCCCGGCGATCACTTCGACCACCCGGTTCTGCATGACGGAAATGGCGAGATTGGATGGGGTGCCGCCAAACATGTCGGTGAGAATGATGACACCGGCGCCGTCATCGGCCCGATCGACCGCCGCAAGGATGTCGTTGCGCCGGTTTTCCATATTGTCGTCGGGACCGATCGCGATGGTTTCGCAGAAGTCCTGCGGCCCCACGACATGCTCGAGAGCCGACTTGAATTCGTTGGCAAGCGCACCGTGCGTCACCAGAACCAGACCAATCATGCAACGTCCCCAGCCTGCCGGATCACACCAATGACATGGCGCTCACGGCATTCCAGTAAATTCTGCCCCCTGTCCACATGACGCTCAAAACAGGCGCCACGCAAACCCGAACCCGGCCCAGCAGGACGAGCATGATTCAGTTTCGGCTCGGATGGCACGGGATTCAAGTGGTATTTTGTCACGGCGCGGCCGTCTCGGCTGCGAGCGCCGCGATGGCTTCGACCACCAGCAGGACCTGGTGGCCCAGGCTGATGACATCGCCATAGGGGACCGGAGCGCGGGCGAGCCTGGTCCCGGCGATCTCGGTCACCATGGCGTCTTCCTCGAGCATGCGCACCAGGTCCGGGACCAGGTCGATCACCAGATGGAGCGTCACGAGGCTCTTGTGCGGTCGCCGGATGATGCCGCGCCCGCGCAGCTCGATAAGGCCGGCGAGGCTCTCGGGCGCCCGCATGCTGAGATCGCGCCCGGTCTGCACCAGGTCGACACGATCATCGGAGACGAGAAAAGCCGGCAGGCCGCGGCCCTCCCAGCGGTCGAGCAGGGACAGGGCAAGGACCGACTTGCCGGCCCCTGACTGGCCGCGCAACAGCAGGCCGGTGGACCCCAGAAGCAGCCCCGTGCCGTGCACATTGGTGGGTTTGTTCATGGCGCCAGTCTATTTGCGGGCGCGGGGCAACACAACCGTGAACACCGCGCCGGAGCGATCCTCGCGATTGCGTGCGCGGATCGTGCCCTTGTGGGCTTCCACGATCTGCTTGGAAATCGACAGGCCCAGCCCCGAATGATCGCCGAAGCTCTCGGTATCGGGGCGGTCGGTGTAAAAGCGCTGGAAGATCTTGCCGAAGTCGCCAGTGATGCCGCGCCCCTCGTCGGTCACGGTCACGGTGATCTGTTCGGGGTCGGTGACCAGGGCCACGCGCACCACCCCGCCCTCGGGCGAGAAGGAAACCGCATTGTCGATCAGGTTGGCAAAGACCTGGGCCAGCCGGCTTTCATGCCCGTTGATCACGGCCGCGCCCTTGCCGACGCGCTTGTCCATGACCACGGTGATGCCGCGCCCCAGCGCCATGTCCTTCTGGATCGAGACCATGGCCTCGGCCAGCTTTTCCACATCGACCCGCTCGGAGCCTTCGCGCGCCAGCTCGGCGTCGAGCCGGCTGGCGCTGGAAATGTCGGTGATCAGCCGGTCGAGGCGCTTGACGTCATGCTGGATGATGGCGTTGAGCCGCTCGCGGTCCTCGGCGCGCTTGGCCAGGGGCAGCGTTTCCACGGCGCTGCGCAGCGAGGTCAGCGGGTTCTTGAGCTCATGGGCCACGTCGGCGGCAAAGCGTTCGATGGCCTCGATGCGGTTGTAGAGCGCATCGGTCATGCGGCGCAGCGCCCCGCTGAGATGCCCGATCTCGTCGGGCCGGTCGGTGAAATCGGGGATTTCCGCGCGGGCATTGCCGGCGGTCTGCACCCGCTCGGCAGCCTCGGAGAGCCGTCGCATCGGCCCGGCTATGGTGCCGGCCATCAGCAGCGAGAGCACGATCTGCACGCCCGCGGCGATCATGGCGATGCGCAGGATGCTCCAGCGCTCCTGCGCTACGATGGAGTCGATATCGCCCGGCGCGGTCGACAGCAGGATCGCCCCGACGACGGCACGCAGGCGCTGCACCGGCACGGCCACCGACACGACCAGCTGGTTCTGCGCGTCGACGCGCACGAAATCGGCCGGGGCACCGGCCAGGGCCGAGGCGACCTCGGGATAGCGGCTGCCTTCGTTGATGCCATATTCCTGGTATTTGGGGAAATTGTCGCCCGGCACCCAGCTCAGCACGGCATTCCACCAGTCCCACAGGAAGAAGTCGTTGCCCTTGGTCTCGATGACCTGCCGGATCACCTCGCCGCGGGCATAGATATTGTCGCTGTCGAGGATCATCAGCCCGCCCTGGTCGTAGATGCGGGCGCGGGTGCGGGTCGGGGTGATCAGGTTGCGCAGCAGCGGCGCCACCCGCTCGGGGCTGATGGGGAATTCCAGGCTCGGATCGAAATAGGAGAGCGAGGACACCGTGCCGTCGCCCTGCAATTGCAGCAGCCGGTCGGGATTGACCGAGATCACGTCGCTGTCGGCGGTGGCCGAGGCGGCGATGGCGGCGGCGATGATCTCGCCCTGCACGCGCAGCGACTGCACGCGGGCGTCGATCAGCCCGGCGCGCCACTGGTTGAGATAGAGAATGCCCACCACCAGCACCAGGAGGCCCGCCAGGTTGAGCACGATGATGCGCTGGGTGAGGCTGGAAAAGATGGTGAAGTTGAGAAAGCGGCCAATGGCGCTACTGACCTTATAGGCCGGCGCCAGCACCAGCCGCCACCGGTTGGCAGCGGACTGCCGCTCCGGCTTGGGCGCAGGCTCGTCCGGCCCCGGCGCGCGCCACTCGGACGACGCGTCGGGCTTGTCATGCAGATCCGGATCGAGGATGGCCACTTTGGTGCCTATTGCTCCTTGAAGCGATAGCCGACGCCATACAGCGTCTCGATCATTTCGAAGTCGTCGTCAGTTGCCTTGAACTTCTTGCGCAGCCGCTTGATGTGGCTGTCGATGGTGCGGTCGTCGACATAGACCTGGTCGTCATAGGCGGCGTCCATCAGCGCATTGCGCGACTTGACCACGCCCGGGCGCAGGGCCAGCGCCTGGAGGATGAGGAATTCGGTGACGGTCAGCGTCACGCGCTGCCCCTTCCAGGTGCAGGTGTGGCGCTCTTCGTCCATGACCAGCGCGCCGCGCTCGATCAGTGCCTTGGCGCCCACTTCCTGGGTGCCGGGGGGCGTGGAGGGATCGCGCGGCGCGGAGCGGCGCAGGATGGCCTTGACGCGCTCGACCAGCAGCCGCTGGCTGAAAGGCTTGGTGATGAAGTCGTCGGCGCCCATCTTGAGCCCGAACAGTTCGTCGATTTCCTCGTCCTTGGATGTGAGGAAGATCACCGGCACATCGGATTTCTGGCGCAGGCGGCGCAGCAGTTCCATGCCGTCCATGCGCGGCATCTTGATGTCGAGGATAGCCAGGTCCGGCTTATCCGTCGTCAGGCCCTCGAGGCCCGAGGCACCGTCGGTATAGGTAGCGACCTGATATCCCTCAGCCTCCAGCGTCAGCGAGACGGAGGTCAGAATATTGCGGTCGTCATCTACCAGGGCGATCTTTGGCATGAGCTGCCTTTCTTGTTCGGACGCTTGCAAACATGCGGCACTATTGGCCGGATGCATGCTTGCAGGCGACAAATACGCATTAAATAAGGCGCGGCCAAGGGCAGCATGCGGTCCGGTGCGATGTTTGGACGCGATGCAACTTCAGTCTTACGACCGATTTCGGGATGGTTGTAGCACACCTTGACCCCGTATTTTCAGCTTCATGCAGGCGGCGACCTTGCCGCGAGCGACGGAGCGAGACGAGATGACCCTGTTCGACCACGAAGCGCTGAGGAGCACGATTGCCGCCCGGGCCGGCTCGGTGTCGCTCAACGATATCGCGCCAGTGCTGGTTGCACGCTCGCTTCAGGGTGAGGAATCCGAGCTGACCGCCGATGGCGCCGTCTCGGTGCGCACCGGCGCCTTTACCGGCCGCTCGCCCAAGGACAAGTTCATCGTGCGCGACGGACTGACCGATACCACCGTGTGGTGGGACAATTCGGGCGCCATGAGCCCGGCCCAGTTTGACCTGCTGCTGGCCGACGCCATCGCTGCCATGGGCGGGCATGGCCTGTTCCGGCAGGACCTCCTGGCTGGCGCCGATCCACGCCACCAATATGGCGTCACCGTGCTGACCCCCAGCGCCTGGCATGCCCTGTTCATCCGCAACCTGCTGATCCGCCCCGGCGAAATGGTCGAAACCGGCAGCAATCCGACCCCGGTCACCATTGTGCATGTGCCCCATTTCAGGGCCGATCCGGCCCGCCATGGCAGCCGCACCGATACGGTGATCGCACTCGATATGAGCCGCAATGTGGTGATCATTGCCGGCACGTCCTATGCTGGCGAGATCAAGAAGAGCGTGTTCTCGCTGTTCAATTTCCATGCGCCGCGCCAGGGCGTGCTGCCCATGCATTGCTCGGCCAATCTGGGCAAGGATGGCGAAGCCGCGCTGTTCTTCGGCCTCTCGGGGACCGGCAAGACCACGCTGTCCAATGACCCCAACCGCCCGCTGATCGGCGACGACGAGCATGGCTGGAGCGCGGACGGCGTCTTCAACCTCGAGGGCGGCTGCTACGCCAAGACCATCAATCTCAATCCCAAGGCGGAGCCGGAAATCTTCGCGGCGACCAGGCGTTTTGCCACGGTGCTGGAAAATGTCGTGCTCGACGACGCCAAGGTGCCGGTGTTCGATGACGTGTCGCTGACCGAAAATACCCGCGCCGCCTATCCCATCCATGTGCTGCCGGCCATTGCCAAGGGCAGCGTGGGCGGCACGCCCAAGACGGTGGTGTTCCTCACCGCCGATGCTTTCGGCGTGCTGCCGCCCGTGGCCCGGCTGACGCCAGAACAGGCGGTCTACCATTTCCTCTCGGGCTATACCGCCAAGGTGGCCGGCACCGAGCGGGGTGTCACCGAACCGCAGGCGACCTTCTCGGCCTGCTTTGGCGCCCCCTTCATGCCGCTGCACCCCACCGTCTATGGCGACATGCTGGCCGAAAAGCTCACCAGCAGCGGCGCCACGGCCTGGCTGATCAATACCGGCTGGACCGGCGGCGGCTATGGCACTGGCAAGCGCATCGACATCGCCTCCACCCGGCGCCTGTTGACCGCGGCGCTCGATGGCAGCCTCGACAATGCGGCCATGCGCACCGACGACCTGTTCGGCTTCGAAGTCCCGCTGGCCGTACCCGGCGTCGAAGCCAGGCTTTTGACTCCGCGCCTCACCTGGGCCGATGCCCAGGCCTATGACCGGCAGGCTTTGCATCTGGCCGGCCTGTTCCGCGCCAATTTCGAGAAGTTCGGCGACGCCGCCAATGCCGCCCCAGGACCGCGCCTGGCCCAGGCAGCCGAGTAACAGTCTCCTCCCGAGACGAGACGGGGCGCCCTTGCCGGGCGCCCCTTTTTATGGACGAAGCTGCTCCCGGCACGACGTCGCGCCGGTGCCGCTGCGTCGAATGCTAATCCTACTGGTTGGCGAGGAGCGCTCCGCCGGCGCCACCGGCCGCTGCGCCAACGACGGCCCCGCCGTAGCCACCGACCGCTCCGCCAACAACGGCGCCGGCCGCGCCGCCCAGGGCCGCGCCGCTCATGGTTCGCTGGGTCGTGGTGCAGCCGGCAAGGGAAAGCGCGGCAACCACGACCAGCGCCACAGAAGCAGATTTCTTCATTCTATGTCCTCCAAGGAATCAACCCGCGCATTTCAGTCTGTGCTTCGCGGCAAAAGAAGGGCTTCCCCGACGCCCCAGGCCTCGCACTCCCTCCCCTTGAGGGATGGATCAAGGGGGAGGGGCTAAGGCACCACTCCTCTTCATGCCCCACTCACCCCGGATTTGCTTGAGAGTGCAGCGATCGTCCTCCACTTATCCCCCTCTCCAGAACCTGTGGCACAATCCTCCCCATCACTCCGCATGGGCGGCCTGCAGGCGAACAGTGGCGGGGTGAGCCGGGCGCGGGCTTTGCCTCTCGCGCAGGTTCGAGACCTGGCCGCAGCATGGCGAGCGATCATGCTGCGCGAGAACCGGGACTGTTCCAAAAACCGGCACCCCGAGGCGGCTACCGTCTCGTTTTTAAATTTCCAGAGGCGGCATCCGCCTCGGGGTCCGCTCGTATCCTAGCAACCGCGCGGCGTCAGGCCAGGGCGGTGTCGAGCCGTGGCCGCAAGAAGGCAAGGCGCCGCGCTCGAAGGGCGGGGGCGTATCACGATGCGAGGGGAGCCCTAGTTGGGCGAGTAGAAGATATGCGAGCCGATCTGGGCGACGGCATTGTAGGTGTTCGACCAGGAGGGACGCACTGCGGTCGTGTGATAGTAGAGGGCCGAACCGGGCACGGCGCCGACCTGTTCGCCCAGGGCGAACTCGGCATAGACCTGCTGCGCCAGCTGGGAAGAGCGCGCCCAGGCGCGGCGTTCGCCCGGCGCATCGGCGCGGCCGTCGCAGGCGAAGGTGAACTGGCAGCGATAGCGGCCCTTGTCGGCATTCTGGTAGATGACGCCGCACAGGGTCGAGGGGAACTTGCTGGAGCGGGCGCGGTTGACGATGACATTGGCCACCGCAAGCTGGCCCGCGGCGCTTTCGCCACGCGCCTCGTGATAGATGGCCTGGGCCAGGCAATCGCGTTCCGCATTGGCATGGTCGAGGCGCTTGGAGAGCGGCTGGTAGCTGGTCTCGACATAGGCGGCGAGCGCCGAGGGATTGAGCGCCGGCTGCGGCCGCGCTGCGGGGCTGGTGAAGCTGGCAATGGCCGAGACGGCGCTGTTGCCGCCCAGCGAGCCGCGGGCGATGTAGCCCAGCAGCACGTCGGAGGTCAGCTCGCCGGGATCCTGTCCGAAGACATTGGCGGCGCGCAGGGCCTTCTGGCGTTCGACATAGTTGGTGAGCAGGGCGGCGGTCAGCGGCTGCTGGCCGGGCGCCAGCGGCGTCATGGTCGGGCCGATGGCGGGCTGGGCCCGCACGGCGACCAGCTCGGCCGGCACCTGCAGCGGCGTCACATCGGCGGTGCGAATGGCCTGGGCATGGGCAGGGGCGAGGGTGATGAACAGCACGAGCGCAACCGCGCACAAGGCAAGAGCACGCAAGAGCGTACGCGCTGCAATATCCTGCCAGGTCTGCCCCAATGCGTCGTCCTTGCCCCTGAGCCCGTCCGGCCGTTTCCGGCGAGCCTTCTATTCGGATCTGTTGCCAGACCCCCGTCACTTCCCGGCGGGCACCCTATCCAAGGAAGCGGGCCGATGGAAGTCGAAATTTACCACTGCTTAACCATAGCAGTTAGCATCTTAAAGTACGGTTAACCGAGCCGGCGCCGGATGAAAACCCAGGAACCAGAAGGACTTGGCTAGTGGTGAAAAGGGGCTTGAGGCAGTCGGTAAAAGTTTACGCATTCCCGGCCGGGCCAGTGCGTTTTGCAGTGGACATGTTGCGGAGCGGAAACAGGGGAGAGGGATGCCGGGAGTAAGAACCCCGATCGGGGCCAACTACCCCCACCCTTCGTCCTTCCCCACAAGCGGGACGGAGACGATGAGTACGGGCCTCTGCCCTGGTGCCTCCCTCCCCTTGTTTGGGAGGGACCGAGGGTGGGGTGATGGACGCTACCGAGTTCGACGTCGGTCGGCGTCAGTCCTTGTCGAAGGCAGCCAGGCGGACGTGGTCGAGGCTTTCCATCACCGCAATGCCCAGGGCACGGATTTCTTCGCTGGGATGAACTAGGTCGGGCACCATCACGGTCTGCATGCCGGCCGCATGGGCGGCATGGACGCCGGCATGGCTGTCCTCGAGCGCCAGGCAATGCAGCGGGTCGACACCCAGGCGTCGCGCCGCCGTCAGATAGGGTTCCGGATGCGGCTTGGGATTGACCACATCGTCGCGCGTCACGATGGTCTCGAACAGGTCGAGCAGACCGGCCGCACCCAGATGGTACTGGGCATGGGGATTGCGCGACGAGGTGGCGACGGCGGTAGGGATATTGCGCTCGCGCAGCTCGGTGACCAGTTCGCGGGCGCCGGGCTTGACCGGCACGCCGGCATGGCTGCGCTCGCGCATGATCACCCGGCAGCGCTCGTCAAACAGCGAATAGGGGAAGCTGACGCCATAGGCCTCGATCAGCAGCTGATTGGTGCGCTCGTGGCTGCCGCCCACCATGGACATATGCACGGCATCGGTCATCTCGAAGCCGAGATCGGTACAGACCTCGAAGACGATGGTCCGGAACACGCTCTCGGTATCGAGCAGCGTGCCGTCCATATCGAAGATGACGGCCTGGAAGGGCGCGAGGCGCAGGATATCGCTCTGGGGTTTCATCCCGCTCGATATAGGGCGATTTGTTCGCGCTTGCTAGGCAGGCGGGCGAAGGGCTGGGTTGCAGCGCGGCAGTTTTGTGACGTGCTGGCGCAACGCATCCGTTTTCTCGCGTGCTGGCGCAACGCGGGCGCTGTGCTAGCGTTGCGCCGAGATGTCCCAGTTCAGACCCGCCCAGAATCACCTGTCGCTGGGCGACGCCTTCTTCGATCGCGTCGCACCCGCCGATTTTCCCCAGACCATCCTGCGCCACCGCGACCAGCGCTGGGCGCAGCGCATGGGCCTGGGCGATCTCACCCAAGCGCAGTGGCTCGCCCATTTCGGCCGCTTCGAGCCCCTGCCCGGTTCGTTGCCGCAGCCGCTGGCGCTGCGTTATCACGGCCATCAGTTCCGCAGCTACAATGCCGATCTGGGCGATGGTCGCGGCTTCCTCTTCGCCCAGGGGCACGACCTGGTCGATGGGCGGCTGCTCGATTTCGGCACCAAGGGCTCGGGCAAGACGCCCTGGTCGCGCGGCGGCGATGGCCGGCTCACCCTCAAGGGCGGGGTGCGCGAGGTGCTGGCCACCGAAATGCTGGAGGCGCTGGGAGTCTACACCTCCAAGAGCTTCTCGCTGGTCGAAACCGGCGAAGCGCTCTATCGCGGCGACGAGCCCTCCCCGACCCGTTCGGCGGTGCTGGTCCGGCTCAATCACAGCCATATCCGCATCGGCACCTTCCAGCGCCTCGCCTATCTCGAGGATGCGGAAAGCCTCGCCACACTGCTCGACTACGCTGTCGCCCAATACTATCCAGAACTGGCCGACGCGGCCGACAAGCCTGCCGCCTTCCTCGAAGCGGTGGTGGGCAAGGTGGCGAAACTCGGCGCGCAATGGATCGCCGCCGGCTTCGTGCACGGGGTGCTCAATACGGACAATATCAACATCACCGGCGAGAGCTTCGACTACGGCCCCTGGCGATTCCTGCCCGCCTACGACCCCGATTTCACCGCCGCCTATTTCGACGAGACCGGCCTCTACAGCTTCGGCCGCCAGCCCGACACCCTGGCCTGGAACCTCACGCGCCTGGCGGAAAGCCTCTTGCCCCTCTCCAGCATCGAGGCCCTGGAGCCGGCCCTCAACACCGTGTGGCCCATCTTCCGCGCCGAGCTGCCCCGGCAGATGCTGCGCCGGCTCGGGCTCAAGCCGCGCGATACCGAGACCGATGGCGCCTTCGTCACCGATCTGTTCGGCTTCCTCTCGGCCAGCAAGGCGCCCTATGAGCAGTTCTTCTTCGACTGGCGCGGCGGTGCGCTCAGCGCCGAGCGGGCAGCGCGCAGCCCCTCGGCCAGCCTCTACGCCACCGAGGCCTTCCGCCCCGTCGCCGCCGGCCTCGAGCACTATGGCCCGGCCGACGACGTCAATCTCGGCCATGCCTATTTCGCCCGCGCCACGCCGCGCACCATGCTGATCGAAGACATGGAAGCCATCTGGGCGCCCATCGCCGAAGCCGATGACTGGCGCTTGTTCGAAAGTACGCTGGCGGACATTGCCGAGATGCGCGATGCCTATGGCATCAAGCCCTGAGGAGAACACCCATGCCCATCTATAGCCTCGACGGCGTCGCACCGCAGATCAGTCCGGATGTCGGCTGGATCGCGCCGGACGCGGTGCTGACCGGCGATATCGTCGTCGGCGCCGATGTCGGCATCTGGTTCGGCGTGGTCGCCCGCGGCGATATCGAGCGCATCAGCATCGGGGCGCGCAGCAATGTGCAGGACAATTGCGTGCTGCATACCGACAGCCAGCACCCGCTGGTGATCGGGGAAAACTGCACTATCGGTCACGCGGCAATCGTCCATGGCTGCACCATTGGCGACAATACGCTGATCGGCATGGGTGCCACCGTGCTCAACGGCGCCGTGATCGGGAAGAACTGCCTGATCGGTGCCAATGCCCTGATCACCGAAAACAAGGTCATCCCCGACAATTCCATGGTCGTCGGGGCCCCCGGCAAGGTGATCCGCCAGATCGACGATGCCGGCGTCCAGGCCCTCACGGCCTCGGCCGAGCGCTATGTGCGCAATGCCCGGCGCTATGCCTCGGGGCTGGTCGAGGTCACGGCCGGTCCCGGCAGCTTCGAGCCGGCCTAGCCGATCTCGTAAGGCACGATACTCCGGCGGTCCGTGGGCACGCTGATGCTGGCGGCGAGCGGGGGCACCGAGCGCTGCGGGCAATTGCGTCGCTCACAGATGCGGCAGGAAATCCCGATCGGATCGAACTGTGCCCGCGCCAGGTCGACATCGGCGCCATAGACGGTGCGGCTGGCATGGCTCATCTCGCAGCCCAGCGCATAGGCATAGCGGCGCGTCGTGCCGTGATAGCCGCCCGAGCGCTTCTCGGACGACCAGGCGAGGCACAGATAGCGGTTGCCATCTGGCGTCTCGGCCAGTTGCCGGATGATCTCCCCCCGCGCCTCGAAGGCGCGATGCACGTTCCATAGCGGGCAGGCGCCGCCGAAGCGGGCAAATTGCAGCGCCGTCGCCGAATGGCGCTTGGTAATGGTCCCCGCCGCATCCACCCGGGCAAAGAAGAATGGCACGCCCCGCTCGCGCGGTCGCTGCATGGTCGAGAGGCGGTGGGCGATCTGCTCGAGACTGGCGCCAAAGACATGGGCCAGTTCCTCAATGTCGTAGCGATAAGCCTCGGCCGCCTTGAGAAAGGCGCCATAGGGCATGTGCAGGGCGCCGGCGAAATAGTTGGTCAGCCCCATGCGGGCAATGGCGCGCGCCTCCTCGGTCTTGAAGCTGGCGGCGTCGAGCAGCTGGTTGAGCAAGGTCGCCTGTTCGAGCCCGCCCAGCATGGCGGCGATCTGGAAGAACTGGGTCGACTGCTCCAGCCGGCTATTGACCCAGAGGTCGCGATTGGCGCGATCGAACTGCACCATGGCGTCGCCCGTGGCCGGCGGGGTCAGCACGACGCGGATATTGTGGGTCTCGGCACAATAGACAATCAGCCGCCGCAGCCGGTCGGGGCCGAATTCGCCCAGCTCGCTTGCCAATGCCTCGGCAGCCCGGTCGAGCGGGTCGATATAGTTGTCGGCATAGTGGAAGAAGTCCCGCACCTCCTCGTAGGCCGTCTGCAGGCCCGATTGCGGGTCCCGCGTCAGCGCGGCGTCGACGCTGGCCAGCCGCTCGTTGGATTTGCGATAGCTCTCATAGAGCCGCAGCATGGCCCGCGCCATATCCGGCGCATTGGAGGCGACGGTCTTGAGTTCCTGCAGGTTGGGGGCGCTTTCGCCAAAGACCGGGTCGGCCAGTGCCTCGCGCAGGTCGGCGACCAGCCGGTCGCTGGCATCGGTCATCAGCTCGGACAGGTCGAGGTTGAAGCCATCGGCCAGGGCCAGCATCACCGAGGCGGTCAGCGGGCGCTGGTTGGATTCGAGCTGGTTGATATAGGAGGCCGAGATATCGAGCCGCGCCGCCAGCTCGCCCTGGGTCAGCTTGTGCTGGGTTCGCAGCGCCCGCAACCGGGCCCCGGCAAAGACCTTGCGCGCCGCCATCTTCACAACTCCACAACATCACAAGATCGATCTTGTGTGATTGTAACAGCTCCGCGCTTTGCTGTCTTGGGCCCGGCGCCACATCGGCGTAAGGTGCGGGCCACAGTCCGGGAGACCGCCCATGCAAGAGATCATCGCCGCACTCGAAGACAAGCGCGCCCAGGCGCGGCTGGGCGGCGGGCAGCGGCGGATCGATACGCAACATGGCAAGGGCAAGCTGACGGCGCGCGAGCGGCTCGACGTGCTGCTCGATCCCGGCTCGTTCGAGGAATACGACATGTTCGTCACCCATCGGGCGACGGATTTCGACATGGCCGAAACCATCATCCCGGGTGATGGCGTGGTCACCGGCTGGGGCACGATCGAGGGGCGCCTGGTCTATGTGTTCAGCCAGGATTTTACCGTCTTCGGCGGCTCGCTCAGCGAAACCCATGCCAAGAAGATCTGCAAGATCATGGACCTGGCGCTGCAGAATGGCGCGCCGGTGATCGGGCTCAACGACTCGGGCGGCGCCCGCATCCAGGAAGGCGTCGCCTCGCTCGGCGGCTATGCCGACGTGTTCTGGCGCAATGTGCAGGCCAGCGGGGCCGTGCCGCAGATTTCGGTCATCATGGGCCCCTGCGCCGGGGGTGCGGTCTATTCCCCTGCGATGACCGACTTCATCTACATGGTCAAGGATACGAGCTACATGTTCGTCACCGGGCCGGATGTGGTCAAGACCGTCACCAACGAAACCGTTACCCAGGAAGAACTGGGCGGCGCCTCGACACACACGAAGATCTCCTCGGTCGCCGATGCGGCCTTCGAAAACGACATTGAAACCCTGCTCGAAGTGCGGCGCCTCTTTGCCTACCTGCCGCTCGCTGCCGGGCAGAAGCCGCCGCGCCAGCCAACTCATGATCCGGTCGATCGCCGCGACATGAGTCTCGACACCATCATCCCCGACAGCGCCAACAAGCCCTATGACATGCGCGAGGTGATCGAGAAGGTGGCCGACGAGGGCGACTTCCTCGAAATCCAGAAGGACCATGCCGGCAATATCCTGTGCGGCTTCATCCGGCTTGATGGCGAGAGCGTCGGCGTCGTCGCCAACCAGCCGCTGGTGCTGGCTGGCTGCCTCGACATCAATGCAAGCAAGAAGGCCGCCCGCTTCATCCGCTTCTGCGACAGCTTCGAAATTCCCATCCTGACCTTTGTCGACGTGCCCGGCTTCCTGCCCGGCGTGGCGCAGGAATATGGCGGCATCATCAAGCATGGCGCCAAGCTCCTCTTCGCCTATGCCGAAGCCACCGTGCCGCTTGTCACCGTCATCACCCGCAAGGCCTATGGCGGGGCCTATGACGTGATGGCATCCAAGCACATCAAGGCCGACGTCAACTACGCCTGGCCCTCAGCCGAAATCGCCGTGATGGGCGCCAAGGGCGCCACGGAAATCCTCTATCGCTCGGAACTGGGCGACAAGGCCAAGATCGCCCAGCGCACCGCAGAATACGAAGCCCGCTTCGCCAACCCCTTCGTCGCCGCCGAACGCGGCTTCATCGACGACGTGATCATGCCGCATGGCACAAGACGGCGGGTGATCCGGGCGTTTGCGACACTGCGGCACAAGCAGTCGAGCATGCCGAAGAAGAAGCACGATAATATTCCGCTGTGAGGGGGTGAGGATGGATAACAACGAAAATAAAGTGGTCCTTACAGACGCTGCCGAAGAAATGGCCAACCTTTGGCGAACACTGTTTGAGATAACGGGGCAGGACAACAAGCCAACCTACTCCGTTCTCGCAACTTGGTGTGGCGTGGACACGAAGTCATCCGACTTGGCAAGAATTTTAGGTACCGTTGCTCGGCGTATTGGTGAACTTAAGGAGTTGGTTGAATCTAGTGATCATCCCTTGCTGGCGCCAACCTATCGTGAAGATCTCTTGACTGGTCTATCGAAAATGGCCCTCCCCCTTCTGCCATCGACAATGAACCAAGAGTGGAGAACCAACAAAGCGAAGATTCACCCGTCAGAAGTGAGCTTGGTTAATTCGTTTGGTCATATTGCGCGCGCCTATCGACCGTTGAAGGTCATCGGCGACAGTGAGAGGGAACAGCTTCTGGAGCAAAGCCAGGCAATCCTGGAAGAAATTGATGCTTCCGAAGAGATTGCTCCTTGGGCCAGACACCTAGTCCGGTCGGGTCTAGTCGACCTGATATTCACCTTGCGACATCTTCCACAGCTAGGCCACGGTGTTGCCGCTCTCGAGATCGAGACATTTTACCACAAGGCAGCGCAGGTAGAACGGCGGTCCAATTCAGAAGGGGAAGGAGTCGCATCGAAGATGGGGCACTCCTCGATCTTGAAGGCGGTCAATGTCGCGATGTTCGCGCTAAACCTCGTCGCGGTCCCACCTCAGGCTGAGGAGTATGCTGGCTGGTACGCGAGTAAACTATCTAGCGTCTTTTCGACTAGTATCCCGGCGTCCCCGACGCATCGGGCACCGGACAGTCCGCTGATGCTTCCGAAGCGCCCCGAGGATGACCGCGAGCTAATGGAATGATCACCAAACTCCTCATCGCCAATCGCGGCGAAATTGCCTGCCGGGTCATCAAGACGGCGCGCCGAATGGGCATTGCCACCGTCGCGGTCTATGCCGATGCCGACCGGGAAGCCCTGCATGTCCGCATGGCGGACGAGGCCGTGCATATCGGGCCGTCGCCGGCCAAGGACTCCTACCTCCAGATCGACAAGATCATCGCTGCCTGCCGACAGACTGGCGCGCAGGCGGTGCATCCGGGCTATGGCTTCCTGTCGGAAAACCCCAAATTCGCCGAAGCGCTGGAGGCCGCGGGCATCATCTTCGTTGGTCCGCCGGTCAAGGCCATCGAGGCCATGGGCGACAAGATCACCAGCAAGAAGCTGGCGGCCGCGGCGGGCGTCTCGACAGTGCCCGGCCATATGGGGCTGATTGCCGATGCCGACGAGGCCGTGACCATTGCACAGCTGATCGGCTATCCGGTGATGATCAAGGCTTCGGCCGGTGGCGGCGGCAAGGGCATGCGGATCGCCTGGAATGATGGCGAGGCGCGCGAGGGTTTCGAGCGCTCCAAGTCCGAGGCCGCCTCGTCCTTTGGCGATGATCGCATCTTCATCGAAAAATTCGTTACCGAGCCGCGCCATATCGAGATCCAGCTGATCGGCGATAGCCATGGCAATGTGCTCTATCTCAACGAGCGCGAATGCTCGATCCAGCGTCGCAACCAGAAGGTCATCGAGGAGGCGCCTTCGCCCTTCCTCGACGAGGCCACCCGCCGGGCCATGGGCGAGCAGTCGGTCGCACTGGCCAAGGCGGTTGGCTATACCAGCGCCGGCACGGTTGAGTTCATCGTCGATGCCGAGCGCAATTTCTATTTCCTCGAGATGAACACGCGCCTGCAGGTCGAGCATCCGGTGACCGAGCTGATCACCGGGCTTGATCTGGTCGAGCTCATGCTGCGCGTCGCAAATGGCGAAAGGCTGCCGCTGACGCAGGATCAGGTGCAGCGCAAGGGCTGGGCCGTGGAAAGCCGGCTCTATGCCGAGGACCCCTATCGCAGCTTCCTGCCCTCCACAGGCCGTCTGGTGCGCTATCGTCCACCGGCCGAAAGCGCCTCCGAGACGCTCGCCGTGCGCAATGATACCGGCGTCTTCGAAGGTGGCGAGATTTCCACCTTCTACGATCCGATGATCGCCAAGCTCTGCACCTGGGCGCCGACCCGGCTGGAGGCCATCGACGCCATGGCGGTGGCGCTGGACAGCTTCGAGGTCGAGGGCGTGGGCAACAACCTGCCCTTCCTCTCCACGGTCATGGATCAGGAGCGGTTCCGCGACGGCCGCCTCACCACGGGCTATATCGCCGAGGAATTTCCCGAGGGCTTTCATGGCGCCAGCCTGCCGCGCGGCAGGCTGATCGAGGTCGCGGCCGCCGCGGCGATGATGCGGTTGACGCAGGAGGACCGCAAGGGACTCGTGCGTCACTCGGCCATGGGCACGGCCATCGAGGCCTATGGCGAATGGGTGGTGGTGATCGGGGGCGAGCAGATCCCGGTCAGGCTGCACCGGCTCGACCCGTCCGGCAGCTGGGAGCTCAACCTCTTCGATACGGCGCTCACCGCCAGCAGCTTCACATGGCTCCCCGGCGGCACGCTGGCCACGATTGACTGGTCGACCGGCGAGACCGCGGTGCTCAAGGCCAATGCGACGACGTCGGGCTTCCGCATCCGCTATCGCGGCGCCGACCTCAAGGTCATGGTCCTGCGCCCGCATGTGGCGGCCCTGCTCAGGCACATGCCGATCAAGGTCCCGCCCGACATGAGCAAATACCTGCTCTGCCCCATGCCGGGCCAGGTCGTGCGCATCGATGTCGCCGAGGGTGATATCGTCGAAGATGGGCAGACCCTGGCCATTGTTGAGGCGATGAAGATGGAAAATGTGCTCAAGGCCGAAAAGCGGGCGCGGGTCAGCAAGGTCCATGCGGTGCCGGGTGCCGTGCTGGCCGTGGATCAGGTGATCCTCGAATTCGAGGCGGTGTGATGAGCGACAAAGCCAACTTCGCCCAATGGGCCGCGCTGGCCCAGAAGGAACTCAGGGACACCCCTGTCGCCGCGCTCGACCGCGACTATGGCGGCATCACCGTCAAGCCGGTCTATTTCGGCGAAAACTCCGAAATCCCCGGCCAGGAGCCATTCACCCGCGGGGTGCGCGCCACCATGTATGCCAACCGGCCCTGGACCATCCGCCAGTATGCCGGCTTCTCGACGGCGCGCGAGTCCAACGCCTTCTACCGGCAGGCCCTGGAAAAGGGCCAGAAGGGGCTCTCGGTCGCCTTCGATCTCGCCACCCATCGCGGCTATGACAGCGACCATCCGCGCGTCATCGGCGATGTCGGCAAGGCGGGCGTCGCCATCGACACGGTGGAAGACATGAAGATCCTGTTCGACGGCATTCCGCTCGATCAGATGAGCGTGTCGATGACGATGAATGGCGCGGTGATCCCGGTGCTGGCCATGTTCATCGTCGCCGCCGAGGAGCAGGGCGTGCCCCAGGCCAAGCTCGAGGGGACCGTGCAGAACGACATCCTCAAGGAGTTCATGGTCCGCAACACCTATATCTATCCGCCCGAACCCTCGATGCGGATCGTCGGCGATATCATCGCGCATACGGCGCGGCACATGCCCAAGTTCAATTCGATCTCGATCTCGGGCTACCACATGCACGAGGCCGGGGCGACCGCGGTGCAGGAGCTGGCCTATACGCTTGCGGACGGCATGGAATATGTCCGCGCGGCCCAGGCGCGCGGCCTCGATATCGACGCCTTTGCCGGACGGCTGAGCTTCTTTTTCGGCATCGGCATGAACTTCTTCCTCGAAGTCAGCAAGCTCCGTGCCGCGCGGCAGCTGTGGAGCGAGATCATGACCGGGCTGGGGGCGAAGGACCCCCGCAGCAAGATGCTGCGCACCCATTGCCAGACGTCGGGCGTATCGCTGACCGAGCAGGACCCGCACAACAACATCGTGCGCACCACCATCGAGGCGCTGGCCGCGACGCTGGGCGGCACGCAATCGCTGCATACCAACAGCTTCGACGAAGCCATCGCGCTGCCGACCGAATTTTCCAGCCGCATTGCCCGCAATACCCAGCTCATCCTGCAGCATGAAAGCCGCATCACCGACGTCGTCGATCCGCTGGGCGGCTCCTATTATGTCGAGGCACTGACGGCGGAGCTGGTCACTGGCGCCAAGGCGCTGATCGGCGAAGTCGAGGCGATGAACGGAATGACATTAGCCGTTCAGACTGGTGTTCCAAAGATGGCAATCGAGGAGGCCGCGGCCCGCCGCCAGGCCCGCGTCGACCGTGGCGAGGATGTCATTGTCGGGGTCAATCGCTACCGGCTTGACGTCGAAGACGCCATCGATGTGCGCGACATCGACAACGCCAAGGTGCGCCTCGAACAGATCGCGCAGCTGCAACGCGTCCGCGCCAGCCGCGACGAGGCCAAGTGCCAGTCGATGCTCTCGGCCCTGCGCGAATATGCAGCGAAGGATGAGGGCAATCTGCTCGAAGCGGCCATCGAAGCGGCCCGCGCCCGCGCTACTCTGGGCGAAATCTCGGCCGCGATGGAAGATGTCTTCGGCCGCCATGCAGCAATTACCCGCGTTATTTCAGGGGTTTATGCCGACGGCTATGGCGACGATCCGGAATTCGCGGCCATTGCCGGCCGCATTGCCGACTTCAAGGCCGCCAGGGGGCGTGCGCCGTCCATCTTCATCGCCAAGATGGGCCAGGACGGGCATGACCGCGGCGCCAAGGTCATCGCCTCGGCCTTCGCCGATCTCGGTTTTGCTGTCCATATGGGCGATCTGTTCGAGACGGCCCCGGAAGTGGCCGCGCATGTCGACGAGCTCAAGGTCGATGCGGTCGGGGTCTCCTCGCTGGCCGCCGGTCACAAGACCCTCGTACCCGAACTGATCGACGCACTCAGGGATCGCGACCTGGGTGAGGTCACCGTCATCGTCGGCGGCGTAATCCCCGAGCAGGACTACGAATTCCTGTTCGACGCCGGCGTTGCCGCGATCTTCGGGCCGGGGACCAATGTGCTCAGCGCGGCATATTCCGTGCTCAGCCAGATCGAGGGAAGGCTGAGCAATCGATGATCGGCCGCCTCAATCACATCGCCATCGCAGTCCCCGACCTTGCCGCGGCCTCGGCCAGGTATCGCGACCTGCTCGGCGCGCAAGTCGGACCACCGCAGGCGCTGCCTGAGCATGGCGTCACCGTCGTCTTCATCGATACCGGCAACAGCAAGGTCGAACTGCTGGAGCCGCTGGGCGCGGATTCGCCCATCGCCGCCTTCCTTGCCAGGAGCCCCGGCGGGGGGATGCACCATATCTGCTTTGAGGTCCCCGACATCAGGGCGGCCGCCGCCACGCTTGCTGCGGGGGGAGCGCGCATCCTCGGTGACGGAACGCCCCGGACCGGCGCCCATGGCAAGCCGGTGCTGTTTTTGCATCCGAAAGAATTCGATGGCACCCTGATCGAACTCGAAGAGGTTTGATCATGAGCGACGCTACCGTACGGCATCGGGCCATCCTGGAGCTGGCCCGCACGCATAACCGTGTCACCGTCGAACAGCTATCGGCGCATTTCGCTGTTTCGGTGCAGACCATCCGCAAGGATCTCAACACGCTTTGCGACCAGCGCCAGCTCAGCCGCGTGCATGGCGGCGCCACCCTGCCCTCTGGTGTCGAAAATCTCGAATACGAGGCCAGACGGCGCATCGCCGCCCAGGCCAAGGACGCGATCGGCAAGGCCGCCGCAGCCCTCATTCCCAATGACGCCTCGCTTTTCATCAATATCGGCACCACGACCGAAGCGGTGAGCCAGGCCCTGCTCGACCACGCGGGCCTGCTGGTTGTCACCAACAACATCAATGTCGCCAACCGCATGCGGGTCTATCCGCGCTTCGAGGTCGTGATTGCCGGTGGCGTGGTGCGCCCGTCCGATGGCGGTATTGTGGGCGAGGCCGCGGCCGGGTTCTTTTCCCAGTTCAAGGTGGACTATGCCATTATCGGCGCCTCGGCGCTGGACGAGGAGGGCGCCCTGCTCGACTACGATTTCCGCGAGGTGAAGGTGGCGCAGGCCATCATCGCCAATGCGCGCCATGTCATCCTGGTGGCCGACCAGGGCAAGTTCGCCCGATCCGCGCCGGTGCGGATTGCCCGCATCGACCAGATTGCCACCTTCGTAACCGACCATTGCCCTTCCGAGCGCTTCCGCGCGCAGTGTGCGACGGCCGGAGTCGTCCTGATCGAAACAGAAGAGCAAGGTGCGTTAGCGGGGCGCTAACCAAAGGGCGAGTTTGGCGATGGCGTAAGCCAAGCATAAACCCGGCCAGCGCATTATAGGCAGTCCGGTCATGCGACCGACAAGGCACTTGAGAGATCGCTTGAGCTCGAACGCCACACATCTGCAGGAGCATCGCCTGAGCTGGCTGCGGCCCACGCTGTTGCCGGCGCTGGTTGCGCTTATCGTGCTGGTGGCGGGCGGAGTAGCGCTCGATCGCCAGACCAATGTACTTGATGAGGAGCGCGCCCGCGCCGTCGTACTGGCCCAGGTCTCGCTGATCCGTGCCAAGCTCGAAGGCAATATCAACGGCAATATCCAGCTGGTGCGTGGGCTCGTCTCCACCATCTCCACCGAACCACGCATGGACCAGGATCGCTTTGCGGCCCTGGTCTCCAATCTCTTCGAGGAGCAGAGCCAACTGCGCCTGGTCGCGGGTGCCCCCGACCTTGTCGTCAGGATGACGTACCCCTTTGCCGGCAATGAACGCGCCATCGGCCTGGACTACCGGAAATCCCCGGCTCAGCGCGACGCAGTGCTCCGGGCCCGCGATACCGGAAAGCTGGTCCTGGCGGGCCCTGTCGACCTGGTGCAGGGCGGCCGCGGCTTTGTCGGGCGCTTTCCTGTCTTTGTCGATACACCGGCCGGCCGCACCTTCTGGGGTGTCGTATCCGCCGTGGTCGATGTGGAACGCCTCTATGCCGATAGTGGCCTGACCGACAGATCCCTGACGATCGACATCTCGATCACCGGCAAGGATGCGACCGGTGGCGACGGAACCCGGTTCTTCGGGCCAGATCTCACCGCCCAAAACCCCGTTACCGCCTCGGTGATCCTGCCGTCGGGCTCCTGGGAAATCGCCGCCATACCCAGGGGTGGCTGGACGGCTACGCCGGGGAGTTTCTGGCGGCGGGCCGCGATGGTCGCCGCAGTCGCATTGATCCTGCTGCCCATCGTCATCACCGGGCGACTGATGGGCGAACGGCAACAGCATTTCCGCGAACTGAAATCGCGGGAAGCCGAACTCGAGCGGCTGTCGCGCCGGCTGGGCCTGGCGCTGGACGTGTCCAAGGTCGGCGTCTGGGAAATGGACATGACAAACGGCCGGGAGACCTGGGACGACCGAACGAACGAACTTTACGGGCTGCCCAATGACGGCGGGTCCCGCAGCCACGATCACTGGAAGGCGGCCGTCCACCCCGACGACCAGGAAAAGGCGGAGAACGACTTCCGCCGGACGATTGCCAGCGGGCGCTATGAATCGATGTATCGCGTGCTGCTGCCGGACAATACGGTGCGGCATGTCCGGTCCGTGGGCGCGCTGTACCGTGAACCGGGCGTGCCGGACAAGGTTGTGGGCGTCAACTGGGACGTGACTGCCGATGTGGCGCTCAATGAAGACCTGCGCCGTGCAACCCAGCTGACCGAGGCCCGCAACCAGGAACTCGAAGCGGCCCGCATTCGCATCGAGCACAATGCCCTGCATGACAGCCTGACGGGCCTGCCCAACCGGCGCTATCTCGACGAGATGCTCAACCGCCATGCAGCCTCCGGTTACGAGGGAACCGGCAGCATAGCCCTGCTCCATATCGACCTGGACCGTTTCAAGCAGATCAATGACACGATGGGCCATGCAGCGGGCGACGCCATGCTGATCCACGCCAGCGGCGTCTTGCGCCGCAATTGCGGCGACACCGATTTCGTGGCGCGGATCGGCGGGGACGAATTCGTCGTGCTGACCACGGCCAGCGATGGAGACATCTATCTCGGCACGCTTGCCGAACGCATCGTGCGGGAGATGCGCCAGCCTGTCGTCTATGAAGGTCATCAATGCCGCTTCGGGGTCAGCATCGGCATCGCCGCAGATCGGCAGGCGGTGCTCGACGTTAAGCGGCTTCTGATCAATGCCGATATCGCGCTCTACCGGGCCAAGGCGCGCGGCCGCAATCGCTTCGAGTTCTTTTCCGAGACGCTGCAAGCCGAGGTGGTCCGCACCAAGCGGATCGCAGACGAGATTCTTGGCGGCCTCGAGCGCAGCGAATTTGTGGCCTGGTTCCAACCCCAGTTCGACGCCAAGACCCTCGACGTGGTCGGGGTCGAGGCGCTGGCGCGCTGGCAGCATCCGACCGAGGGCATCAAGACGCCCGACGCTTTCCTGCAGGTTGCCGAAGAACTCAATGTCGTGGCGACCGTCGACCGACTGATCCTGGAACAGTCGCTGGCCGCGCTCAGCCGCTGGGACGCCATGGGTCTGGGCGTGCCACGCGCATCGGTCAACGTTTCGCTGCGGCGCCTGAATGACGAGGACCTGATCAAGGGCCTGCGTGAACTCGATATCGAACCGGGCCGAATTTCGTTCGAACTGGTGGAGTCGATCTATCTCGATGAAGGCGATGCGATCGTCGGCTGGAATATCGACGAGATCAAGAAACTGGGCATCGATGTCGAGATCGACGATTTCGGCACCGGTTACGCGTCGATCGTTTCGCTGCAAAAACTGCGCCCGAAACGGCTCAAGATCGACCGGCAACTGGTCAATCCGATCCTGGTGGATCCGGCGCAGCGGCGCCTGCTGGCCTCGATTGTCGATATCGGCAAGTCGATGGGTATTGAAGTGGTGGCAGAGGGCGTCGAAACCATGGCGCATGCCGCGATCCTGCGCGACCTGGGCTGTGACATATTGCAGGGCTACGCCTTCTCCCGGCCGCTCAGCGCCGCGGACTTTGAAACATTCCTTGTCACCAAGGCCTGGCGCAAAGCGTCCTGACGCCCTTCTCAAAGCGGCTGGCATGAGGCATTGATCGGTCCCGCAAGACGGCGTGAACGAGGAGTGCTGGCATGAGTGACGCGCAGGGGCGGTTCGGGATTGGCGTTATCGGCGCAGGCATGGGCGCCAAGCCGCATGCCCTGGCGCTGCAGTCGCTGGCCAAGGACATTGCCGTGCTCGGGGTCTATCGGCGCGATGCCGCTCAACGCGCCGCATTCTGCAGCACTTATGGCTTCCCTGAAGCGGAAAGCTACGAAGCGCTGCTGGCCGATCCGCGCCTCGATGCCGTGCTGGTGCTGACGCCACCCAATGCGCGTGAAGCGATCGTCGCGGCGGCGGCCAAGGCCGGCAAGCCTGTGCTGCTGGAAAAGCCGGTGGAGCGCACGCTGGCGGCGGCGGAACGGATCGTCGCGCTCTGCGACGCGGCGGGCGTCACGTTGGGCGTCATCTTCCAGCATCGCTTCCGCCGCGCATCCCGATATCTGGCAGAAGCCGTGGCAGAAAACCGCTATGGGCGGCTAGAGGCGGTGCATCTGGTGGTGCCATGGTGGCGCCCGCAGGAGGGCTATTACGACCAGCCGGGTCGCGGCACCTTTGCCCAGGATGGCGGCGGCGTCCTCATCACCCAGGCGATCCACTCGCTCGATCTGATGCTCAGCCTTTGCGGCGAGGTAAGCGCGGTCACGGCCATGGCCAAGACGACACGGCTGCACCAGATGGAAACCGAGGATTTCGTCTCGGCCGGGCTGGAATTCGCCAATGGCGCCGTGGGCGCGGTCATGGCAACCACAGCCAGCTTTCCCGGCGGCCCCGAGAGCATCACCCTTAACTTCGAGAGGGCCAGCGCCACGCTGACGGCCGGCAATCTGACGATCCGCACGATGGCAGGCGACACCATCACCGAGGGCGAGGCCAGCGAGGGCGGCGGCGGGGCGGATCCGATGGCCTTCCCCTTCGACTGGCACGCCGCGCAGATTGCCGATTTCGCCGATGCCGTGCGCCATGGGCGGCAGCCGGTCAGCACCGGTCATACGGCTTTGCATGTCCACCGCCTGATCGACGCGATGATGACGTCGGCCAAGGCCGGCAAAAGGGTGGTGGTGGGCGCCTAAGCGCCGGCGGGGCTACCCCGCCAGCGCCGCCTTCCTGGCCAGGCGTGCCCTGATGCTCTCCACACTGGCATTGGGCGTCGCGGCGAACAGCGTGCGGGTATAGTCGTGCTGCGGATTGCCGAACACCTCGTCGCGCGTGCCGTGCTCGACCACATCGCCGAAATACATGACCATCACCTCGTCGGCGATGTAGCGCACGACGCTCAGATCATGGCTGATGAACACATAGGTCAGCCCGAACTCATCCTGCAGGTCCTTGAGCAGGTTGAGGATTTGCGCCTGCACGGAAAGATCCAGCGCCGAAACGGGTTCATCCAGCACGAGGAAGCTGGGATTGAGCATCAGCGCCCGGGCAATGGCGATGCGCTGGCGCTGGCCGCCCGAGAACATGTGCGGGTAGCGGTTGAAGTGCTCGGGACCGAGGCCAACCTTGAGCAGCATCTGCATGGCCTTCTGCCGCCGCTCGTCATTGGACATGTCCGTATTGAGCAGCAGCGGCTCGGCGAGCACCTCACCGATCTTCTGGCGCGGATTGAGCGATCCATAAGGGTTCTGGAAGACGATCTGCACCTTCTGGCGCATCTTCCTGGTGACACCATGGCTGGCATCGACGGTCTCGCCGTCGATGAGGATTTCGCCGGAGGTCTGCTGGTCGATCAGGGTGATCATGCGGGCCAGCGTGGACTTGCCGCAGCCGCTCTCGCCGACCACGGCCAGTGTCTTGCCCTTTTGCAGCTTGAAGTTCACGCCCTTGACGGCATGAACCACCTTGGCCGGACGGAACAGGCCGCCCGCGGTGACATAGTCGCGCTTGAGATTGCGCACTTCGAGGACGGGCGTGGTCATCGGCCGGCCTCCAGGTCATGAGCGAAATTGTAGTCGGACACGGTGGGCAGGCGATCGCCAACGGCATTTTCCGGCAGGGCCGACAGCAGCGCGCGGGTGTAGTTGGACTTGGGGTTCTCAAAGAGGGTCAGCACGTCGGCCTCCTCCATCTTGTGCCCCTTATACTGCACGATTACGCGGTCGGCCGTCTCGGCAACGACGCCCATGTCATGGGTGATCATGATAAGCGCCATGCCGGTATCGGCCTGCAGTTGGACCAGCAGATCGAGGATCTGCTTCTGGATGGTCACGTCGAGCGCGGTGGTGGGCTCGTCGGCGATCAACAACTTGGGGCTGCAGGCCAGGGCCATGGCAATCATTACGCGCTGGCATTGGCCGCCGCTCATCTGATGCGGGAAAGCGCCGAGCCGCTCGGCGCCATCCTTGATGCCGACCAGTTGCAGCAGCTCGATTGTCCGCTGGCGTGCCGCACGGCCGCGAAGGCCCATATGGCGGTTGAGCACTTCCTCGATCTGGAAGCCGATGGTGAAGCAGGGATTGAGGCTGGCCACGGGCTCCTGGAAGATCATGGCGATTTCCTTGCCGATGATCTTGCGCTTTTCGTTGGGGTCCATCCGCAAGAGGTCGCGCCCCTCAAACTCCATCTTGTCTGCGGTAACAGTCGCGGTATTGGGCAGCAGGCCCATCACCGCCAGCATGGCCACGGACTTGCCGGAGCCGGATTCGCCCACAATGGCCAGAACTTCGCGAGCGTCCACGGAGACATCGATGCCGTCCACGGCCTTGAACAGGCCAATGGAGGTGTCGAAGGCCACAGACAGATTCTTGATTTCAAGCAGGGGCATGGATCAGCTCCTCTTGAGCTTGGGATCAAGCGCATCGCGCAGGCCGTCGCCGACGAGATTGATCGCCAGCACCGTGATGAGAATGGCCAGACCCGGCAAGGTCACCACCCACCAGGCCCGCAGGATGAACTGGCGGGCTTCGGCGAGCATGGTACCCCATTCGGGGGTCGGCGGCTGGGCGCCAAGGCCGAGGAAGCCAAGGGCCGCCGCGTCAAGAATGGCACTGGAAAAGCTCAGCGTCGCCTGGACAATCAGTGGCGCCAGGCAATTGGGCAGGATGGTCTTGAACATCAGCCGCAGATGGCCCGCACCGGCCACGCGGGCGGAGGTCACATAGTCCTTGCCCATCTCCCCCAGCACGGCCGAGCGCGTCAGGCGCACGAAATGGGGCTGCAGCACGAGCGCGATGGCGATCATCATGTTGATGAGGCCCGGGCCGAGAATGGCCACCAGGACTAGCGCCAGCAGCAGCGAGGGGAAGGCCAGGATCAGGTCCATGATGCGCATCAGCAGCGTATCCACCCAGCCGCCCGCATAGCCGGCCAGCAGGCCCACGGCGATGCCGGTGATCAGCGCGATCACCACCACGACGGTGCCGATCAGCATGGAATATTGCGAGCCATGGATGAGGCGCGAAAGGATGTCGCGACCCACGGCGTCGGTGCCGAGCAGGAACTCCGGACGGCCGCCTTCGAGCCAGGCGGGGGGCACCAGCAGCGCATCGCGATATTGCTGGATGGGCGAATGGGGCGCGATCCAGTGGGCGAAGATCGCCGTCAGCACCAGCAGGATGAACACGACGAGGCCGATGACGGCTCCGCGGTTGACGGAGAAGTAGAACCAGAACTCGCGCAGCTGGATCAGCGGACTGATCTTGGGCGCGGCGTTGGGGTCGGCGACGGTAACGGGATTGGACATGTCGCCTCCTAGTTATGCCGGATACGGGGATTGATGAGCCCGTAGAGCACATCGACGATGAGGTTGACCGCCATGACGATGAGCGCGATCAGCAACAGACCGGCCTGCACCACGGGGTAATCGCGGCGCGAGATGGCGTCGATCATCCATTTGCCGATGCCGGGCCAGGAGAAGATCGTCTCGGTGAGAATGGCGCCGGCCATCATCACCCCGACCTGCAGGCCGATCGTGGTCACCACGGGGATCAGCGCATTGCGCAGGGCATGCACGCCGATGACCTGTCCAGGCGACAAGCCCTTGGCGCGGGCAGTGCGGACATAGTCGTCACCCAGCACTTCGAGCATGGCCGAACGGGTCTGCCGGGCGATCACTGCGAGCGGGATCGTGCCCAATGTGATCGTCGGCAGGATGAGGTGCCGCAGGGCCGAGACGAAGGCGCCATCCTGCCCCGAGAGCAGGGAGTCGATGGTCATGAAGCCGGTGACTGCCGGGAAGAAATACAGCAGATCGATACGGCCCGAGACGGGCGTCCAGCCGAGATAGCCGGAAAAGAAGATGATCAACAGCAGGCCCAGCCAGAAGATGGGCATGGAATAGCCAACAAGGGCGGTGCCCATCAGCGTCTGATCGAACCAGGTGCCGCGCTTGACCGCGGCGATGATGCCAGCGGGAATGCCGAGCACGACGGCAAAGATGGTGGCGCAGAAGGCCAGTTCCACGGTGGCCGGGAACAGGGTCAGGAAGTCGCGGATGACCGGACGCTTGGTCGAGATCGAGGTGCCGAAGTCGCCCTGGAAGATGCCGGAGAGGTAGTCCCAGTACTGCACCCAGATCGGCCGGTCATAACCGAATTGGGCAAGGAGCGCCTGGTAGCGCTCGGGCGAAACGCTGCGCTCGCCAGCGATCATGAGAATGGGATCGCCGGGCAGGACCCGGACGAAGGCGAAAGCCACGATCGTGATACCGATGAAGGTCGGTATGATCAGCAGCAGGCGATTGAGGAGGAATCGGATCATGTGTTTTTGGGGATGCCGGGGGCAGCAGCGCCGCCCCCGGACTTAGTCCCGATTACTCGGTGATGTCGACGCCGTCAAAGGCATGCGTGCCCTTGGGGTCCATGACATAGCCGGTGACCTTGGTGCTCATCGGCATGAAGACCAGCGAATGTGCAATGGTTGCCCACGGGGCTTCGCGCTTGAACACTTCCTGGGCCTTCACATAGAGCTCGGTGCGAGCGGCCTGATCGGAAATGGTCTTGGCTTCTTGGACGAGGGCATCGAATTCCTCGTTGCACCACTGGGCGCGGTTGGCGCCGCCAACGGCGTCACAGCCAAGCAGCACGGCAAGGAAGTTGTCCGGATCGCCATTGTCGCCGGTCCAGCCAAGCAGCACGGCGCCGTCACGATCGACCTGCGACGACTGTTCCAGGTATTCGGCCCATTCCATCGAGACGATCTCGACGGTGACACCGACTTCAGCAAAGTCAGCCTGGATCAGTTCAGCCATGCGGCGGGCATCCGGGTTATACGGACGCGACACCGGCATTGCCCAGACCTTCATCGAGAGATTCTCGACACCGGCTTCAGCCAGCGCGGCCTTGGCGGCTTCCGGATCATAGGCATCGTCGACGGTGGCTTCGTCATAGGACCACATGGTCGGCGGGATCGGGTTCTTGGCGATTTCGGCATTGCCTTCGAACACGGCGTCGATGATGGCCTGCTTGTCGATGGCCATGTTGAGCGCCTTGCGGACGGCGGCGTTGTCGAAAGGAGCCTGCTGGGTGTTGTAGGCGAGGAAGCCGATATTGAGGCCTTCCTGCTCCATCATCTGCAGGTTCGGATCGGCCTTGATGACTTCAAGATCGGCCGGGTTCGGATAGGGCATGATGTGGCATTCGCCGGCCTGCAGCTTCTGCAGACGGACGGCCGGATCGGTGGTGATGGCAAAGACCAGGTCGTCGATGGGCTGCACGCCATTCCAGTATTCGTCGAAGCTGGCATAGCGGATGGCCGCATCCTGCTGGTAGTTGACGAACTGGAACGGACCGGTGCCGATAGGCTGCTGGTTGAGCATGTCGAGCGTGCCGGCAGCTTCGAGCTGTGCGGCATATTCGGCCGACAGGATCGAGGCAAAATCCATCGCGAGGTTGGCGATGAACGGGGCTTCCGGGCGCGAGAGGGTGAACTTGACCGTGTAGTCATCGACCTTTTCGATGCTGGTCAGCAGGTCGCCCATCGACATGGAGTTGAAATATTCCCAGGTAATGCCGGTCGAATAGGCATACCACGGGTGATCGGACTTCCACTGGCGCTCGAAGCTGAACAGGACGTCATCAGCGTTGAAGTCGCGGGTCGGGGTGAAATAGTCGGTGGTGTGGAATTTCACGCCCTGGCGGAGCTTGAACGTATATTCCAGGCCATCCTCGGACACTTCATAGCTCTCGGCCAGGCCGGGCTCGGTGGTCGAAGCGCCCTTGGTGAACTGCACTAGGCGGTTGTAGATCGGCCGGCTGGAAGCGTCGAAGGTGGTGCCAGCGGTATAGGGCGCCGGATCGAAGCCTTCCGGCGAACCTTCCGAGCAATAGACCAGGGTCTTGGCCTGTGCCGCGCCAGCGGTCAGCGCAATAACCGCCGATGCCGCAAGCAGGGTTTTCATCAATTTCATGATTGTTGTCTCCCGAAACTTATTATGCGCACCCGGCTTGCCAACCGGGGCTTGGGCGCCAACAAAGCGTAGATTCTACGGGAGCGCAATGGTTGAGTTTGACCATTTGGTCAATATGGTGACAGGCGGAACGTCATTCCACAGGATTGGACGGTTTTGAAATGATCCGTTCGGCGGCTCTGCGACGGCTTGACCCGGCGGACCCGCTGGTGATCCATGCACCGCATGACCCAATCTCTCGCCACTGTCGCACTTCTCGTCGCCGACTACGATGATGCCATCACGTTTTACTGCGACCGCCTTGGATTCAATCTCGTCACCGATACCGACCTGGGCGGCGGCAAGCGCTGGGTGCTCGTTGCACCACCGGGCCAGAATGGCGCGCAATTGCTGCTGGCCAAAGCCGACGGTGACACGCAGCGCGCCGCGATCGGCAAGCAGGGCGGCGGGCGCGTGATGTTCTTTCTCAACACGACCAGTTTTGCGCGCGACCATGCTGCACTAGTCAAGCAGGGGGTCCGCTTCCTTGAGACGCCACGGCATGAAGCCTATGGCTCGGTGGCGGTATTCGAGGACCTTTACGGGAACAAATGGGACCTTATCGAACCCAAAAAGCCCTGATCCTGGCATTGTGCATGGCGGTCACGCCCGCTGCTGCCCAGCAGCCAGGCTGGCACTATTCGCCTCTCCCCGGCGAGGGAGACCGCGCCGCCCTGGGCTGCGATCGCCATGCGACACAAGATGACTTTGTCTGTCTCGCGGTACGTTGCGAGGACGACTTCACCACCGGCGTGCATGTGCACACCAGCCGACCGGGAAAACTGGGCCTATGGGAGATGACGCTCGACCGGGAGAATGCAAGCCTGGCAACCGAACCGTCCGGCGCACCCTATGGCGGGAAGTTCATCAAGGATGCGGACTGGCTGCTGGAGCGCATTGAGCAGGGCACTTTCGTCTACCTTCGCCATGTCGATGATGAGGCGGGCAGCTTTGCCTATATCGACCTGACGGGATCGCTCCGTGCTATCAACAGGGCTCTGGCCTACTGCGCGCCGCGCGTTCCCGCGCCAAGCGAACCGAATGATGGCGCAGGCGTTTAGCCTGCACACACAACTGGAGAAGCACCATGGATCGCCGCCCGCTCGGACGCAGTGAACTTGTCATCGAACCCCTGGTCCTGGGCGGCAACGTCTTCGGCTGGACCGTCGACGAGAAGCAGGGCTTCGACATTCTCGATGCCTATGTCGAGGCGGGCTTCACCGCTATCGACACGGCAGAAGGCTATCCGAACTGGGTGCCCGGAAACCCACCCGGCATGAGCGAGACGATTATCGGCAACTGGCTCAAGGCGCGCGGCAACCGCGAGGCGGTGCATATCTTCACCAAGGTCAATTCGGGAAAAAGCCCGGGCGGGCTTGGCGCCGAAGCGATCCGCACGGCCGTCGAAGCGTCGCTCAAGCGGCTGCAGACCGACTATATCGATCTCTATTTCAGCCACTGGCCCGATGCCGAGACCAGCCACGAGGAAACGCTCGGCGCCTATGACCCCCTGGTGCGCTCGGGCAAGGTGCGGGTTATCGGCGCCTCGAACTACACCGCCGCCATGGTCAAAGAGGCCAATGACACCGCGGTGATCAAATCGCTGCCGCGCTACGAGGTGCTGCAGCCGCGCTACAATCTCTATGACCGCGCCGAATTCGAAGCGCTGCGCGACGTGGTGCTGGAGGAAAATCTCGGTACGGTCGTCTACTACAGCCTCGCCGCAGGCTTTCTCACCGGAAAGTATCGCAGCAAGCCCGACTTCGGCAAATCGCCGCGGGGTGGCGGCGCCGAGAAATATCTCGATGCCAAAGGCGAGCGCATTCTCGCCGCGCTCGATCGGGTCGCCAAGGCCAATAGCGCAACGCCCGCCGAGGTTTCCCTGGCCTGGCTGGTGGCTCAGCCAGGTGTCACCGCGCCCATTGCTTCAGCAACCTCGGTCGAGCAGGTAAAGAGCCTTGCCAATGGGGTGCGGCTCAAGCTCAGCGAAGACGACCTCAAAGCGCTGACCGAGGCTGGGCAGTAGGCGTTTCAACCTACCACTCGAAATCCGGACCGTTCTCGCGGGCGCCCATCAAGAAGACGTCGCTCATCAAGCGCAGCGGCGCGGCGTCCACGTCGCTTTGGTGACGGTCGAGCAGGTCGGCAAAATGATCGTACATGGCGGCGTATTCGGCGTCGCCATGCTCGAGCACCAGTTGATCGTTGACCAATAGCCGCCGCCCGCCGCCTTCGAGCTTGACCACGTCGCCCGTGCCCGTCTCAAAGCGGATGGTCCAGATCTCGCCGCTCTCTTCCAGCCAGTTGAAACCAGCCGACATCCTGGGCTGGTGTAACTGGCCGGATTTGAAGGCGATCTCGACATCGATCGGGGTCTGCCGGTTGGCCGGGAAAGTGAGTTTGGCACTTTCCACAAAGACCGGGAATGGCATCACCTTGGTGAAGATGGACAGTGCATTGATCCCGGGGTCGCACACGCCGAAGCCGCCGGGCTCCCAGACCCAGTCCTGACCGGGATGCCATTTGCGCACGCTTTCGCGCCAGTCAATGCGGACCGATTTGACGCCCTGCTCGGCGATGATCGCCTTGGCCCGATCGACCGCCGCATTATACTGGGAATGCCAGGTCTGATAGAGCACCCGGTCAAGCCGCTGCGCATGGGCAATCAGGTCGTCGAGCTCGGAAATGGTCGTGGTGGGGGGCTTTTCCATCATCACGTCCTTGCCGGCGTCGAGCGCCTCGCGGACATATTGATGGCGGATGCCCGGTGGGGTGCAGATCGATACCAGCCCGATATCGGGCAGGGCCGCATAGAGCTCGGCCGGTGTCTTGAATACCGGCAGGCCATTGTGACTCAGCCCGCGCATCGACACCGTCGCCGCCAGTTCGAAATCGTCGGATGCGTCGATCACTGGCAGGTGCTGGTCCTGTGCGATCTTGCCCACGCCGATAACGGCGATCCTGCGCTTGGCCATGAGACGGCTCTCCTTGAAAGTGCCGCGTATAGAACAGAGCGACCCCATCCCTGCCAAGGGGCCGAGCGTGGAATTGTATGATTTTTGTTGTCAGGTGGCGGGTGGCTGCCACAGCTCGATATGGTTGCCTTCCGGATCGATGATCCGTCCGAAGCGACCCGTTTCGGCACTATCCCATTCTTCAGGACGCGTTTCGACGGCAATGCCCGCATCTGTCAGTTGGGCGATCAAGCCATCAAGGTCATCGACCCGGATATTGAGCATGGTCTGGCGGTCGGCGGGAAAATAGTCGCTATCGGACATGAAGGGGGCAAAGACCGTGGGGCCTGCTTGCTGGTTCCAGAAGCCGGTGATGCCAAGATGGGTCTCATACCAAGCCTTGAGCGCCGCCGGGTCCCGGGCCCGGAAGAAGACGCCGCCAATGCCAACTGCCTTTGCCATGTCCCGTTCCCCTGACTTGCGATCGCCGATAACAGCCTAGCGCGTCTCGCGGAAGCGTACCAACGCCTAGCGGATCACGATGGCACGGAAGTCGTTCACATTGGTGCCGGTCGGCCCGGTCACCAGCAGGTCGCCTATGGCATTGAAGGCGCCCCATGCGTCATTGGCTGCCAGCGCTGCCAGCGGATCGAGGCCCGCCTTACGCAGGCGCGTTGCCGTTCCGCCATCGACAAAGGCGCCGGCATTGTCTTCGGAGCCATCGATGCCATCGGTATCGGCTGCCAGGGCACTGATGCCCTCTACACCATCAATAGCGATGGCAAGGGCAAGCAGGAATTCGGCATTGCGACCGCCCCTGCCCCGGCCGCGCAGCGTCACCGTCGTTTCCCCACCCGAGAGTAGCACGACCGGTTTCTTGAAGGGACGGTTGCGCTGCGACACTTCGCGCGCCATGGCCGCCAGGACCTGCGCCACGTCACGCGATTCCCCCTCAATGGAATCGGAAAGGATCGCCGCCTCGATCCCATGCTGGCGCGCCAGCTCGGCCGCTGCCTCGAGCGAGAGAGCGGCGGAGGCGATGGTGCGCACGCTGTTGCGGGCAAAGACCGGATCGCCCGGCAAGGGCGCGAGATTGTCGTCCCCCGCCAGGAGGGCGTGGGCATGAGGCGGCAGGTCGAGCCGGTAGAGATTGGCATATTTGCGCGCCAGCTCGCGCGTGCCGGCCATGGGAATGGTCGGGCCGGAAGCGACCACTGCCGGGTCATCGCCCGGAACATCGGAAACGACCAAGGTAGCGACACGCGCCGGGGCACAATGGGCTGCCAAGCGCCCGCCCTTGATGGCGGAAAACTGGTTGCGGATCAGGTTCATCACCGAGATCGGCGCGCCCGAGGCCAGTAGCGCGCGGTTGATCGCCTGCTCATCGTCGAGCGTCAGGCCCGGGGCCGGCGCTGGCAACAGCGATGAGCCGCCGCCCGAAATCAGCGTGACGACAAGATCGTCCGGGCTCAAGCCCGATACTGTCTCCAGGATGCGCCGGGCCGCGAGAAACCCGGCCTCGTCGGGCACCGGATGAGCGGCCTCGACAATTTCGATCCGTGAACAGGCCTCGGCATAGCCATAGCGGGTCACCACCAGCCCGGTGAGCGGGCCATCCCAGGCCTCCTCGAAAGCCCGCGCCATCTGGGCCGAGGCTTTACCGGCCCCGATCACCACGGTGCGACCCGCCGGCCGTTCCGGCAGGTGCAGGCGCACGCCCAGGGCGGGTTGCGCCTGCGCCACGGCACGGTGAAACATCTGTTCAAGCAGGGCGCGATCCATCGTTTCTCTCGGCTTGCGATTCGCTGCGGGCAAGGGTAGCCAGCATGAGGCTGCGTGCACAGGTGTCAAACCACCGACACAGAGTACGCCTAGCGGCTGGGGTGAGGAGTTTCCATGACCGAACGATTCGCGATCTATTTTGCCCCGTCCGCCACCAGCAACCTCTGGGAACGGGCTGCCACCTGGCTGGGGCGGGACGCCAACGATGGCGACCTGTTCAACGGACCCGTGGCCGGCATCGACCGGGACCGGCTACTCAACCTCACCCAGTCCGCCAATCGCTATGGCTTCCACGCCACGCTCAAGGCGCCCATGGCGCTGGCCGATGGCTACAACGAGGCCGACCTGCGTGCCGCGCTGGACGAGTTTGCTGCGCGGCACCGGCCGGTCAACCTGGGCAAGCTCAGGCTGGCATCCCTCCAGGGCTTCCTCGCCCTGATGGTCGATGGCGAGAACGAGGCACTGGCCGATTTCGCGGCGCACGTGGTGGAGGATTTCGATCCCTTCCGTGCGCCGATGTCGACCAAGGATTATGCCGCCCGCGCGTCCAAGGGGCTCAGCGAGCGGCAGATCGAACTGCTCGGCGCCTATGGCTACCCCTATGTATTCGAGCAGTTCCGTTTCCACATGACGTTGACCGACCGGCTCGGGGATGAGGATGCGCAGGACATCGCGCAGGCCGCCGCCACATGGTTTGGACCCGTGCTTGAAGACGAGGTCATCCTGGACCGGCTCAGCCTGTTTCACGAACCCGAGGCCGGCAAGCCATTTCGCCGGGTCGGCGATTTCAGGCTGGGCGCATGAGCAGCATCGCTTTCCGCAATGGCCGCATCGTCCTTGGCAACGAGGTGATCGAGGGTAGCCTCGCGGTCGAGGACGGGCTGATTGCCGGCCTTGCCGCAGGGCCATCGCAGGTGGGCGAGGATCTCGATGGCGACTACCTGATCCCCGGCCTCGTCGAGTTGCATACCGACCATCTTGAAAACCACTATCGTCCCCGCCCCGGCGTGTTCTGGGATGCGCGGGCGGCCCTGCATGCGCACGACGTGCAGATTGCCGGCTCCGGCATCACCACCGTGTTCGATGCCGTGCGCATCGGCTCGGACAGCGACATGCCCGAAATGGGCAAGCATGTGGAGGCGCTCACCGGCGCCATTGCGAGCGGGCTGGGCGATGGCTGGCTGCGTGCCGATCACCTGATCCATCTGCGCTGCGAATTGCCGAGCCACGACGTGATCGAGCAGTTCGAGACCCATGCCACCCATCCCGAAGTCCGGCTGGCTTCGATGATGGACCATACGCCCGGGCAGCGGCAGTTCCGCTCGCTGGACGACTACAAGCGCTTCTATGGCGCCAGGCGCTCGCCAGAGGAGCTTGAACGCTTCATTGCCGACCGCCTTGCCGACCATGCCCGCTATTCGGAGCCGCACCGCACCCATATCGTGCGCCGTGCCGGGAAACTGGGCCTGTCGCTGGCCAGCCATGACGATGCGACCCTCGCCCATATCGAGGAGGCTGCCCGCGATGGCGTCGCCATCGCCGAATTCCCCACCACACTGGAAGCGGCCGCTGCCGCCCATGATGCAGGGCTCGCAATCCTGATGGGCGCGCCAAATGTGGTGCGTGGGCGCTCGCATTCGGGCAATATCTCGGCGACTGATCTGGTGCGGGCAGGACTGTTGGACATTTTGAGCTCGGATTATGTGCCGTTCGCCCTGATGCAAGCCGCTTTCATCCTGCCCGAACGGGTTGAAGGCCTCTCACTGGCCGCCGCCCTCGCAACGGTGACGCGCAATCCGGCCAGGGCCGCCGGATTGGATGACCGTGGCGAAATCGCCATTGGCAAGCGGGCCGATCTGGTGCGCGTGCAGGTGATTGGCGGCATGCCGGTGGTGCGCGGCGTCTGGCGACAGGGCAAGAGGGTAAGCTGACGGCATGGTGCAATCGCTCGGATCACTTGTCCTGGTCGTGGGGCCCTCCGGGGTTGGCAAGGACACGCTGATCGGGGGCGCCCGCCAGGCCCTGGAGAATGACAAGCGTTTCGTCTTTGTCAGGCGGCTCGTGACGCGCCCGGCCGATGCCGGCGGCGAGGAGCATGACAGCGTCGACCCCGAGACGTTTCGGCAGATGGAGGCGGCTGGCCGCTTTGCGCTCTCCTGGGACGCGCACAACCTGCGCTATGCCCTGCCTCTGAGCGTCGACACGGATCTGGCCCTGGGCAAGGTGGTGGTGGCCAATGTGTCGCGCCATGTCGTGGCGGAGGCACGTGCCAAGTATCCCGCCTGCGCCGTGGCGTTGATCACCGCCGAGATTTCCCGGCGCGCCGAGCGCCTGGTGCGCCGCGGTCGCGAGAATGCCGACCAGATCACGGCGCGGCTGGCGCGGGAAAGCGCCCCGGTGCCGGCCGGCATTACCCCGATCATCATCGACAATTCGGGCCCGCTGGCGATCAGCATCACAGCCTTCGTCATGGCCCTGCGCAGCATTGCTGCACAAGAATAGGGCTCCACGTGAACCAGTACCGCGCTGGCGCGTTGCATGGGATGCAAGCGTCAGGAGTTTTCTATGAGTCGCAATGGATTGTATGCCGTGATCGCCATCCTGCTGGTCGCGATCGTCGGTTTTGGCCTCTACTCGTACCAGCAGCAGCAAGCACGCCCCGGCGTGGAGGTGCGCATCGACGAGCAGGGAGTGTCAATCGATGGCAATGGATAGCGATGAGGGCGTTCGTCGCCAGGCCATCGCAACAGCCATAGCGGCAGAGTTGGACCGTCAGGCGCGCGAGGGCGCGACCCGTGTCGATATCGAGGCCCTGGCTGAAGCGATCGATATTGCGCTGGATCCCGTGCCTCCGGTGAGTGAGGGCAAGCGCCCGCAAGAGCTCAACGCGACGAACGACGACTAGCCACGTGGCCATTTCGGGAATGCAAAGGCGAGGCACCAGCCTCGCCTTTTTCATGCTGCTGGGTCGAGCGTACCGTTGCGAACGGCCTGCGACACGGCAAAGTGGGCCTTTTCAACCGTTTCGAAATGTTGGCCATCGATGGCAAAGGCGGGCAGCTTAACGGCAAGAAACCGATATCCATCGGCATGGGGCACCACGACGCCGAGCGGTTCGCCGGCGACTTCGATCACTATGGGCTTGTGGGCCTTGGCCCGGTCGAGACTGCGTTCCTGCATGGGTGGATTCTCCACTTGCGCATTGCACAGGCCAATAATGGGTGAGCGAAGGAGCTTGCACCATCCTGGCCGGCAACGCTGGGGTTCTATCGGAAGAGTGAGACGAAGGCGTGACGGAGGTCACATTCGTTTCGAGCGACAGGTCCCTTGCCAGCGTTTGGCGTGGAGGTCGGAGCGTACGTACGAGCAACCTGCATGGATGGTGAAGGTAATCGATGTAGTCATCTTCATTCCTTTCCCGCTGGTTGAACGGCAAACATCGGCATGTGCCGATGCAGTGACGGCAAGATAGGAGCGTTTGGGCGCGATTGCTAGTGTGGGCACCGCCAGAGAATGCAGAATTTCGAGAAAAGGCTGCTCGACATTGGTCGTGTGCCAGCAAATCTGAGCATTGATATGTTACCGATTTGGCGCTCGTCCGCCTTGCAGAGCAATGGGACGCTTGAAGTGGGAGGGACAATCTGGTGTTGTCCCTGCTCAACGAGCGTCACCACCAGATGAAGGTGGGTCCGAGGGGTAGATAAATTGTCCGAAGACGACGTGCCGGCTGCCAGCAAGGGCAAGCGCGGCGTCAAGCCATCCGGCAAGCCGACGCTCAAGACCATCGCGCAGATGACCGGCTTTGCCGTAACCACTATTTCCCGCGCCCTCAACAATGCGCCGGAACTGGCCCAGGAAACGCGCGACCGGGTGCAGAAGATAGCAGCGGAGATTGGCTATCTGCCCGACCGGGCCGCGCTTCGCCTCAAGACCGGCCGCACCAATGTCATCGCCCTGGTGCTTGAGCCGGATGAGCAGATCTATGGCTTCGGCTCTTCCATCGTCACCGGGCTGACCGAAGCGGTGCGCGATACGGCCTACCACATCGTCATCACACCCTTGTTCCGCAATGTGCAGCCGCTCGAGCCGATCCGACACATCGTGCGCAACCGCATGGCCGATGGCGTTATCTTCTCCAAGGCAGAGAGCTTCGACGAACGTATCCGCTTTCTCATCGACAATGACTTTCCCTTTGTCAGCCACGGCCGCACCAATTGGCCGGAGGCCCATCCGTCCGTCGATTTCGACAATGAAGCCTATGCCTATGGCGCCACGATGCGGCTGGTCAGCAAGGGTTGCAGGAAGATATCGATCATCCTGCCCGACAGCGCGCTGACCTATACCGACCACCTGAAGTCTGGCCTCACACGAGCCGCCCGGGAGGCAGGCGTTGACTATGAGTTCGCCGCCGACGTCAATCTGGGCAGTCCGACAGACGCCATACGCACCTATGTGATGAAGCGCACCAAGCGTCCGGACGGGCCCGATGGTTGGGTCTGCGCTTCGGAAGTCTCTGCCCTGGCAGTGATTGGCGCGCTCAACGACAGCGGTAAGCAGGTGGGCCAGACCGCTCACGTCGTGTCCAAGCAATCGTCGGAGATGTTCGCCCAGTTCCAACCCGGCGCCGAGACCGTATTCGAGGATTTCGTCGATGCCGGCCGCCACATGGGCGCGTTGCTGCTGCGCCGCATCGGCGGCGAAGCGCCCGAGAACCTGCATTATCTGGCCAAGCCGAAATTCGACTGGGCGAGCTGAAAGGCTGACGGCGCCTAGCCTTCCAGCTCTTCCCGCAGCAGTTCGAGTTCCATCCACTGCTCCTCTGCCGCGGCCCGTTTGGCCTCGGCCTCGATCAGGGCCTTGGACTTGGCGGCGAAGCCGGACGGGTCACGGGTGTAGAAGTCGGGGGCCGTCAGCGCGGCGTTGATCGCCTTGATCTCGGCCTCGATCCGCTCGAGCTCCTTGGGCAGGGTTTCGAGCGCATGCTTTTCCTTGAAGCTGAGCTTGCGCTTGGCACTGGCCGCCGGGGCAGCCGCGGTCTGCGCCAGGCTGGTCTTGCCGGCGCGATGCGCCTTGGCACTGCCGCGCGCGGTAACGCCTTCGCCACGCTGGATGACCATATCGGAATAGCCACCGGCATATTCGATCCAGACGCCCTCGCCCTCGGCAATGATCACCGAGGTGGCGACGCGGTCGAGAAAGTCGCGGTCATGGCTGACCACGATCACCGTCCCGGCATAGTCGCTGACCATTTCCTCGAGCAGGTCGAGGGTTTCGAGATCAAGATCGTTGGTCGGCTCGTCCAGCACCAGGAAGTTGGACGGCAATGACAGGGCCCGCGCCAGCGCCACGCGGGCGCGCTCGCCACCCGAAAGCTTGCCGATCGGCGTATTGGCCTGTTCGGGGCTGAACAGAAAGTCCTTCATGTAGCCCACGACATGCTTGGGCTGGCCGTTGATCTGGAGCGTATCCGAACCGCCACCGGTCAGCGCGTCCTTGAGCCGCGTATCAGGGTCGAGCTTGGCGCGGCCCTGGTCGAGCATGGCCAGTTCCAAGGCCGAGCCGAGCTTGATAGTGCCGCTGTCGGGCTGCAGCAGGCCGGTCAGCATCTTGATCAGTGTGGTCTTGCCCGCACCGTTGGGGCCGACAATGCCGATACGATCGCCGCGCAGCACGCGGGTCGAGAAGTCGCCCACCACGGTGCGGTCGCCATAGCTCTTGGAGATATTTTCGGCTTCCACCACCAGGGCGCCGGAGGTGCGGCCCTCGGAAACCTGCATATTGACCGAACCGGTAACGCGACGCTGCTCGCGCCGCTCCTGCCGTAGGTTGCCCAAGCGCTCAAGTCGCCCCACATTGCGCTTGCGCCGCGCGGTGACGCCGTAACGCAACCAGTGCTCCTCACGCACAATCTGGCGGTCGAGCTTGTGACGGTCGCGCTCTTCTTCTTCGAGCACATCGTCGCGCCAGGCTTCGAAGGCAGAAAAACCCTTGTCGAGGCGCCTGGTAACGCCGCGATCAAGCCAGACGGTGGCCCGCGTCAGGTCGGAAAGGAAGCGACGGTCGTGGCTGATCAGCACCATGGCCGAGCGCAGCGAATCGAGTTCAGCCTGCAGCCATTCGATGGCCGGCAGGTCGAGATGGTTGGTGGGTTCGTCCAGCAGCAAGATGTCGGGCTTGGGCGCCAGCACCCGGGCCAGCGCGGCGCGGCGGCCTTCGCCGCCCGAAAGGTTTCTTGGATTCTCGGCGCCGGTCAGACCCAGCGAGCTCAGCAGATACTGCGCGCGATACTCGTCGTCGCCAGGCCCAAGCCCCGCTTCGACGTATTCCAGCGTCGTTGCATAGGCGGAAAGGTCCGGCTCCTGCGGCAGGTAGCGCAAGGTAGCGCTAGGCTCGACGAAGCGAACGCCACTGTCATGCGTCACATCGCCGGCGGCGATCTTGAGCAGGGTTGATTTGCCAGAGCCATTGCGGCCCACCAGCGCGATGCGCTGGCCGGGCGACACGATAAGCTCGGCGCTCTCCAGCAGACGCGTGCCGCCAAAGGTCAGTTGGATATTCTGTAGCGAAAGAAGGGGTGCTGCGGCCATGGCGCGGATAGAGCATAGCTAGCGGACAAAGAAAAGGCAGGTCAGGGCGTTGAGGACCCTGACCTGCCCGGGGAGACGGTAGCAGCAAGCCCCGTCGTCTCGGCGCGGCGATGATCGTCGAGCCCCCCAGGACCGATCAGCACCGCGCTATGACGGGAGAAAACCATAAAATAACATGAGTGTCAAACTCATGTTATTCGCTCCGTCGAACTGGTCCCTAGTGCGCGGGCTCCATCACCGCTTCGAGCGTGCTGAGCCCGAGGCGGTCACGGATGGAGCGTTTCTTGCTGGCAAGGTCGGCAATAGTGTAGCTGGCCAGCACCTCGAAAAACGCGCCCAGAGCTTCGCGCAGCGCCCCGTTGAGGTCGCATTCCCCGATCAGCGGACAATCGGCGCCATCCTCGAAACACTCGGCCATGGCAAAGCTCTCCTCGGTGAGCTTTATGGTGTCGAGCAAGGTGATGTCTTCCGCCTTCTTGCCGAGGCGGATGCCGCCATGGCGGCCGCGCACCGTGGCCAGCAGGCCATTCTCCACGAGCGGCTTGATCAGCTTGAACAGGAAAAGCTCGGATATGTTGTAGGCCCGGGCGATATCGGCGACCCGGCTGAGGCCCGGCTCATTGACGGCGCAATAGACCAGGGTACGGATCGCATAGTTGGATTGACGCGTCAGTCTCACTGCGGACCTCTCTTGGGGTGGGCGTGAAGGGCGATGGCCCTCAAACAGGGCTTTGCCGCTTCATAGAATGACCGCCAGCTTATAACCATTCTAAAAAATGTCAATTTAACTTGAGATTAGGGTTCATCTTTCGACGCGGTGTAGCCTCGACTCGACAGGAGCTTAACTTCCACCTATGAATTTAAGAGCTGGGGGACATAGCTTTGAACAAAACAATCACGCGAGCCATGCTCAGTGACGTTGCCGCTCGTCGCGCAGGCGTCAGCAAGGCCGATGCTGCCGCGGTCTGTGACGCAATGTTTGCAATGATCGGCGCAGCCCTGATGCAGGCAGAAACCGTCAAACTCACCGCTTTCGGTTCACTTCAAGTTCGCTCGCGGGCCGAGCGGCTGGGACGCAATCCGCGCACCGGAACCGAGCATCGCATCCTGCCCAGGCATACGGTGGTTTTCACGCCAAGCGGACACCTGCGGGACAGTCTTGACCGCGCTGCATCAACCAGTCAGGTCCGCCAGCGTGCGTGAGAAGTAGCGACGATAGAGCGTGAGTTGAGCGGCCCCCATTGCTGGTGCCAAGGCGCCAAGATGGCCCGGCAACACCTGGGGCGGGACAAAGGCGGCAACGGGCAGTCGCTGCAACTCGGCTTTCAGCTGCGTCACCAGCCGTGCGGTGATTGATGCCGGCATGATGCCGTCCACGACCACCAAGCCGCTTTCAATCACCGTCGTAGTGTTAAACGCCACTCTGGCGAGTGCTCTTGCGCTGTCGGCAATCCACTGGTCGAGCACGCCGCCGAAGCCCGCCCAGTCCCATTCATCGATCCGCGTGGAATCGACCGCAAAGCCCGCTTCCGCGAGGCGCTGTTCGAGTGCGGTCAGCGAGGCAACGAAATGGGCGGCCTGCAGGCGCCCGCCGTCGTCGCTCACCAGCATGGATCCCAGATTGGCAGAATTGCCGCTCGGCCCCTCCCACAGGGTCCCCTGCCCCACAATGCCGGCCGCGATATAGCGCGAGATCAGAAAATAGATGAAATCGGCAGGTCGTGGCCGGGGGGATGCGATGAGCTCTGCCCAGCAGGCGGCATTGCCGTCATTGACTGTCGTCACCGCCAATCCGGTACGGCGCCCCAGTTCATCGGCTATTTCCAGCTTGTCCCAAAGCATACGCTGCGCCTGCGGAGCGTCGACCAGATGCAGATTGCCGGCGATATTGGTGGGCATGGCCACGCCAAGATCGCGCAGTCGCTCGCGCTGCGGGTCCGGTAGGTCCACCCCTATGGTGTTGATCATGCTGGCGATGTCGGTCGCCAGTCTGCTGGCATCGGGGAAGGCATGGTCGCGATGCTGGCGCGCCAGCACCTGTCCATGCAGGTCGACCAGTACCGCCTCGACATGACGCCAGCCGATTTCGACGCCCAAGGCATAGGCGCCGTCGGCACGCAGGAAGATCGGGGTTGCGGGCTGCCCGCGACGCCCCCGCAGCACGTCGCCACGGGACGTCAGCCCAGCCTGTTCCAGGTCTGTCAGAATGGCCGAGACGGTCTGTGGTGCCAGGCCGGTCAGGCGCGCAATCTCGGCATTGGATACGCCGGCATTGAAGGCAATCACTGTCAGCACGGCACGCTCATTGGCCCGGCGCAGCCCGTGATGCTGCAACCCGCGCCCTCCGGCATCGAACACGTCACGCACCGGTTCGAACGTCATCTGCGCATCCCAATGTCGGCGTAATGCCCGACGTCCAGCGCGCGGGTGCGCCCGCGCGATCTGGCCTGATCAAAATGAAAGTATCCACGGCGCCGCAAACGCCGCGAAAAGGATTCGAAATCGTGTTCGGCAGCCGCCGAATAGGGTCCGCCGCACTGGTTCCCGTGGCGAATGGATCGGTAACAGCGGCTGTGTTGTCTATTGGGAGATTTTCCGGTGCGATCTGACTGTGCAAGGATATGGTCTTCCAACCGGTCAGGCCCTGCCTCACAATGCGCAGTCTGGGGAGAATTCCGGGCACTTTGGGGGGTGAGTTTTGCAGGGCATCGAGCTTTCGCGCCGCTTTTATTTCGAAGCTATCCGCCCATGGCTGGACGGCGCGGGCCCCGGACTCAAACATTCCGCGGCGCTGATCGGCTATGGATCTGAACTGCTGGGCTTTGATGACGAGATATCCAAGGATCACAACTGGGGACCAAGGGTTCATCTCCTTGTTTCGCGTGAGGATTTCACTGCCCATGCCCACCGCCTGGTGGAGGAGTTCTCGACCGTTGCCCCAGCCGAGTTTCTCGGGGAACCGATTGGCTGGCGGAGCCGGCCTCATCCTCCGGCAAGTGGATCGGAGGCCGTTGGCGCCGCCGATCATGGTCTTGAAATCCACACCCTTGAGAGCCGGCTGGACGGCGCATTAGCAATCCAATCCCTGGATGGGCTTGGTCCGCTGCAATGGCTTGGCCTGTCCGAGCAGCGGCTGCTCGCCTTTACCGCAGGCGCGGTCTTCCACGACGATGACAACCGCCTGACCCAGGCGCGGGCGGCACTGTCTTATTTTCCGCGGGATGTGTGGCTCTACAAGATTGCCTGTCAGTGGCGGCGTATTGCCGAGGAGCAGGCCTTCGTTGGCCGGGCTGGTCAGGTGGGAGACGATCTGGGCTCCCGCGTCATCGCGAGCCGGCTGGTGCGCGACGTCATGCGGATGGCTTTTCTGCTGGAGCGGCGCTACGCGCCATATGCGAAATGGCTGGGCAGCGCCTTTGCAAAGCTCCCGCTGTCGGCGACGTTGGCGCCGCTCCTGAACAACGTCCTGGAAGCCCCCCAATGGCAAGAACGCGGCAATACCCTGGCCTCGGCCTATCTTGCATTGGCGCATCGGCAACAGGCCGACGGGATTGGCGTCGGGGTGGAGCCCGTCATCGGCCCCTATCACGAGCGCCCTTTTGCCACGATCAATGCGGATGACCTCATCCAAGCTACGGTGGCGGAAATCGAGGATCCGATCATTCGGGCCCTGCCAGTCGTCGGTTCGCTGGATCAGGTGACCGACCTGACCCCGGTTCTCGAGGATGCCCGGGCAGCCCAGCGCATGATGGCGGTCCTACTAGGTTGACGGTTCCGAGTGGTGCGGCCAATGGGGCCGCGCCGACGCTGGGGTATCCTCAACTGACACATAGCCGACTCATTGACCGAGCTGACATTGAGCCGGTTTGAGCCGTTCCTTGCTTGAGGCATTGAGGAAATGCCAGCACACTTGACTTCTGCATGGTGAGTGACTACACACTCTATTTATGAGCACGAACCTTAAACTCTCCGATGCCGATACCCGTCGCGCCAGCATCATTGCAGCGGCCCTCTCGGTCTTTGCCCAGTCGGGCTATGGCTCGACGCCGGTCGCCGCTGTCGCGGCCAAGGCCGGCATTTCGCAGGCCTATGTGTTCAAGCTCTATCCAACCAAGGAAGTGCTGTTCGTGGCGGCCATGGAGCGCTGCTACGAGATCATCCTCGAAACGCTGACGGCTGCAGCTGATACAGCCCCTGACGGCAGTCCCGAGGGCATTCTGAAGGCCATGGGTGAGGCGTATGCCCGGCTGATAGTCGACCGGGACGTCCTGATGATCCAGGTTCACGCCCAGAGCGCTGCCGATATCCCCGCGGTCAAGGCCGTGGTGCGGCGGGGGCTTGCCACGCTGGTGCGCCTCGCCAAGGCGCGCTCGGGGGCCAGCGACGCGGCCGTACAAAGCTTCATCGCCTTCGGCCAGCTCTGCCACCTTATCGTCACCACCGACCTGACCGAGCTCAACGACGACTGGGCACAAACACTGTGGAAGGGGATGAGCCACTACTGAGAACGCACCGCGCGGCCCGCTGGGCAGCCCCGCCGACCACGATAAGACCACCCGTTTCGACCGCACGCATGGAAACAATCCAGGCCAAGCCGCCAAACGCAGCCCATTCATCGTCAATTTAGTGAGTGATTAATCACTCAAATTAGGAGAACTCGATCATGACAACGCTTGCTCAATCCCTTCCCGCTTCCCGTAGCGCCAGTCGATGGCTGGCGCTCGCTTTCCTCGCCCTGGCCCAGTTTCTCGTGGTGCTGGACGCCTCCATCGTCAATATCGCCCTGCCCCGGCTCGGCCAGGGACTGGGCCTCGATCCGTCGCTGTTGAGCTGGGTCATTACCGCCTATGTACTGCCGTTTGGCGGCCTGCTTCTGCTGGGCGGGCGTCTGGCTGACCGCATTGGCCACCGCACCATTTTTCTCGTCGGGACGGGCGGCTTTATCGCCGCCTCGCTGGCAGCCGGACTGTCCCCCAATGGCGGCTTGCTGCTGGCGGCGCGCGCCGTGCAGGGCGCTTCGGCGGCACTCCTCGCCCCCGGCGCGCTTTCGCTGCTCATGCAGCTATTCCCTACGGGCCAAGGCCGAGACAAGGCACTGGGCATCTGGGGCGCCGTGGCCGGTCTGGGCAGCGTTGCCGGGGTGCTGCTCGGCGGCGTCCTGACCGCACAGTTCGGCTGGGCGTCGATCTTCTTCATCAACGTGCCAGTGGGCCTGTTCGTCCTCACCAGCATTCCGTTCCTGATTGGCCGTGATCAGGTCGCGGCGACCCGGGCGCCCCTCGATATTCCGGGCGCCCTTACCGTCACGGCCGGCCTTGTCGCCATCGTCACCGCGCTCTCAGTGGTGCTGGAAATCGGCTTTCTTGCTCCGCTGACCCTTGGCCTGCTTGCTGCAGGCATCGCTCTGCTGATTGCTTTCGTCGTCATCGAGATCAAGTCGAAGGCACCCCTGGTCGATTTCCGCATCCTGGCCAACCGCGCCGTCAGCACCGGCAATGTGGCCGTGGTGTTGATAGGCGGCGCCGTCACGGGCCTCTTCTTTGCCCTCTCGCTCTATATGCAGGACGTACTGGCCTATGACGCGATGAAGGCCGGCCTCAGCCAGTTGCCGCTGGCCATGACGCTGGTGTTGGTGGCCGGCATGGCTCCTGCCGCCATCGCACGCCTCGGTTCGCGCGACACCCTGGTCGCCTCCTTGTTGACCTTTGCCACAGGCCTTGCCTGGCTTTCCTTCGCGCCGGCCGATGCGAGCTTCCTCGTCCATCTGCTGGGGCCGAGCCTGCTCATCGGCACCGGCCTCGGCGGCGCCTTCGTTGCGGGCACGGAACTCTCCGTTTCGGGCGTCAGAGAAGCCGATGCCGGCCTTGCCAGTGGCCTGGTCAATACCAGCCAGCAGATCGGGTCGGCCATTGGCCTGGCGGTGATCTTCACCATCTCGGCCACCCGCGCGATCGCACTGGCCGAAGCCGGCATGCCGCCAGTCGAGGCGCTGAGCGCCGGTCACAGCTGGGGTTTTCTCACCGCTGCGGGCCTTGCCTTGCTCGCCGCTGCCACTACCGCCGCATTTGGACCGAGGACGGTCCGCTAACCCTGCAGCCGGCGCAATGGTGCGTCGGCGGACCATTTTCAAAGGAAACTGAACATGACCACCCTCGAATACACGGCCCAATCGAACCGCAAGGCCGGCAGAATCGCGCCGCGTTACTTTTCCTGGTCCGCCTATGCCATCCCTGTATTGATCCTCAGCGGCTTCGGCCTCGTCACCACAATTCCTGTCGTCTTGCTGAGCTACGCGGTGTTGCGCGATGCGCGGGTCAGGGCACTGCGCTGGTGGGTCGGGCTCACGGCTGGTCTCTTTGCCATCCCCTTCATCGGCAGGCTGTTTCGGGCCGATGCCGAAGCCAGTCTTTCCTCCATGCTGCATCCGGCCATGGCGGCGGCGATTGTACTGTCGTCACTGGTGGTGATCAGTAAGATCATCAGAAGCCACCGGGGGTGACCGGCATGGTCGGTCGAGCGCTAGCGGAGCGCGCGGCCGGCCTCGTCAAAGAGATGGACTGCGTCGGGCGGCACACCGATGTGAACCGTCTGATGCAGCTGCAGGTCGGGGGCACCATCGAGCTTAACCGTTACGAGGTCACCGCTCGGCAGCTCGACATAGGCCAGGGCATATTCGCCGAACTGCTCGATCACCGACAGGGTTCCCGTCAGGTCCGCATTGGCCGCATCGGCCAGCACCAGGTGCTCGGGCCGGATGCCGATGGTGCGCACATTGGCCAGCTGCAGGTGGGTCAGGGTGAGGCTTTTGTTGCCGGGCAGGACCAGTTTTCCGGCTTCGATGGTCACCGGGGTGAAGTTCATGCGTTGGCTGGCGATGAAGCCGGCGACGAAGGTGTTGACGGGGTTGCGGTATAGTTCGAGCGGGGTGCCGACCTGTTCAATCCTACCCGCATTGAGCACCACGATGCGGTCGGCCAGGGTCATGGCTTCGACCTGGTCGTGAGTGACGTAAATCATTGTGGCCGTTAGCGTATCGTGCAGCTTGGCAATCTCGATCCGGGTCTGGGCGCGCAGCGATGCGTCGAGGTTGGAGAGCGGCTCGTCGAACAAAAATACCCGCGGATCGCGCACGATGGCGCGGCCGATGGCGACGCGCTGGCGCTGGCCGCCGGAGAGGGCCTTAGGCATGCGATCGAGATATCCTTCGATCTGCAGGATCCTTGCCGCCTCTCTAACCCGTTGATCTATTTCATCTTTTGGTGTCTTGGCGAGTTTGAGACCGAAGGCCATGTTGTCGTAGACGGACATATGGGGGTAGAGCGCATAGCTCTGGAACACCATGGCGATGCCCCGCTGAGGCGAGGGTATGTCGTTGACAACCTTGCCGCCGATCGAGATATCCCCGCCCGAAATCGGTTCGAGCCCGGCGATCATGCGCAGCAAAGTGGACTTGCCACAGCCCGATGGGCCGACAAAAACCACGAACTCGCCGGACTTGATTTCGAGGTCGACGCCGTGGACGACCTCGACCGAGCCATAGGACTTGCGGACGCCCCGCAGCGAAACATCGGCCATGGTGGTCTCCTCAGGTTTCGATCAGCAGCGTGGCGATTTCGAAGGGGCGCAGAGACAAAGTCACGCCATTGTCCTTGAGCTTGAGCGGCTTGCTGTCGCCCTCTTCCATCAGGTTGACGCTGCGCACCGACTTGACGGGGATGCCGAAAGTGATGGTGGCCTCGGCGCGGATATTGGCGTGTTCGAAGATGCGCAGCACCACGGCATCGGACTTTTCCGCCTTCTTGACTGTCTCGAGCGTGACGTTGGACTGGTCGACGCTGGCAAAGCTGAAGCTCGAAAATTCCGCGGCCGGATGGGCGGCGTGCTGGCGCGAGCCGATGACGGCCACCGGATTATTAAAGCGTTCGGCGGCCCGATGCACGTCGGCCAGATCGGCCACGCCGTCATGCACGAAGAGCGCGTAGCGTAGGCGATGCTCGCCCAAATCGGCCTGCGGATCGGGGAAAACCGAGCCGCGCACCAGCGTCAGGCGGACGGATTGTTCAAGACAATCATAGGCATACTTGCAGTCGTTGAGCAGGGCGACACCGAAGTCGCTCTCGCTGAGATCGACCCAGCGATGCATCGAGGCCTCGAAGCGCGCCTTGTCCCAGCTGGTATTGCGATGGGTCGGCCGCTTGACGTGGCCGAACTGGATTTCCGAGCGGATCTCCGAAGTATTGAGGTCGAAGGGGAACTGCGCCTTGAGCACGGTATGGCGCTCCTGCCAGTCGATGAAGGTGTCAAACTCGACCTGGCGCGCGCCGGCGGCAAGCGAGATGACCTGGACGACGGTGGAGGCCTGGTAGGTGCGCTCGACGCGGATAGCGGCGCGATGCGGGCCGGTCTCGACCACCGAGATGGTGGCCTTGGCGTCGGCCAGGGGCCAGAACTGTTCCTCGAAGTAGCGGTCGATATCCCAGGCGTCCCACTGCATGGGCTTGTCTTCATAGGCGATCAGACGATTGGCCTTTTCGCCCCTGGCCAGGGTCTCGCGATTGCGCGTCTTGTCGAAGACCGAGGTGATCTCGCCGGCCTTGTCGAAGGTGACCTTGAGCAGTTCGTTTTCGAGATGGGTGGTCGAGACCGAGAGGGGCGTCGTGTGGTTGGCGGCGCCGCCGGCAATGACTTGTCCCCCTGTCCAGCCGAGGGGAGCAATGTTGGATACCGGGGCGCCATAGCCGCTTGAACCGTCGGCAAAGGCGAGTTTCTGGATGGGCTGGATGCCCTCGGCCGTGGCGAGCGAGGCGCCTTCCAGCACAGTTTCGTCACCGAGATGAACGATGAATGAACGGGTCTGGCCGGTGAAATTGAACAGGCGCAGCTGATCGGCGCCGGGCTTGGCGAAAGCCTGGGCGGCAGAATGCCAGGGACCGTTTTCGGACCCCAAGGTCGAAAAGATCTGACCATATTCATTGTCGCTGTCGACATAGACCTCGGGGATGGAGGTGCCCGGCAGGATGTCGTGGAACTGGTTGATGAGGACCAGCTCCCAGAACTCGGCCAGCGTGGCAGCCGGATAGGGCGCGCCCGCCTGGGTCAGCGCCATGGCGCCCAGGAATTCCAGCTCGCGCAGGAGGCGCTCGGCCTTGCGGTTATTGGCCTTGTTCTTGGCCACCGAGGTCAGCGTACCGCGATGGTATTGCAGGTAGAGCTCGCCATTCCAGGTGGGGAACTTGCTGCCGGCCGCATCCATGCGCTTGCCGAGGCGATCAAGGAAGGGAACGATGCCTTCGAGCTTGACGCGCGGGGCGCCGGGAATGCCGCGCTCGAGGCGGATGCCGCGCTCGATCATGCCGCGGGTGGGGCCGCCGCCGCCATCGCCATAGCCATAGGACATGACGACTTCGTTGTTGACGGCCTTGGGCTCGTAGCGCTTCCAGGCGCCCATGGTCTCGGAGACGGAGAGATCGCCATTATAGGTGGTGAAAATCTCCTCGCTCTCATAGCGCTGGGCGGTGATGAGCTGGGCCTTGGTGACGGTGCCGTCGATGCCGCGCCAGAAGAAGGTGTCGTAGGGGAAGCGGTCGGTATCGTTCCAGCTGAGCTTGGACGTGACGAAATATTTGAGCCCGGACTTTTCCATGACCTGGGGCAGGTTGGCGGAATAGCCGAAGGTGTCTGGCAGCCAGACCGTCTTGGGGTCGACGCCGAATTCCTCGAGGTGGAAGCGGCGGCCGCGCATGATCTGGCGGACGAGTGACTCGCCCGAGACGATATTGACGTCTGGCTCCACCCACATGGCGCCTTCGATCTCGAACTGGCCGGACTTGACCCGCTTCTTGAGGCGGGTCCAGAGCTCGGGATAGTCCTGCTTGAGGAAGTCGAAGAGCACCGACTGGTTATACATGAAGATGAATTCGGGATACTCCTCCATGAGGTTGAGCACCGTGGCAAAGCTACGGCCGGTCTTGTCGCGGGTATGCATGACGCGCCAGAGCCAGCCCACATCGAGATGGGTGGAGCCGACCGCGGTGACCTGCGGCTGGGTCTCGGTATCGACCAGCTTGTAGATTTCGGCGGCGATCTTTTCGGCGGCCCCGAGCGAGGCTGCCAGGCCTTCGGCATGGCCATCGCGGCGATCGAGCGCGCGCAGGGCGCGGTCGACAATGGCCAGGATGGCGTGGCGGCGCGAGTCGGACTGATGCAGGCGGATGGCAACGTCGAGCGGGGTCTGCAGGTCGTAATAGAGCTTTTCGGCGCGCTCATTGCGCGTGAAGAACTCGACGGTGAAGCCGACCAGAGGCCGATCAAAGAAGGTGAAGGCATTGACCAAAAGGGTATGCTTGCTGCCCGGCTTGGCCTTGCGCTCGATCACCAGTTCGGTGTGGTTGCCATCGAGTGCCTGGGCGATCTTGCCGTCGAGATAGGCGAGGCATTGCGGGTCGGTCGAGCCGGGGCGATCCTGCCACTGGCTGGTGAACTTGAGCACCAGGGTCTGGCCGCGCGCCGCTTCGGGCACGGTGACTTCGGCGGCAAACCAGGTATGGCCCTGCTTCTTGGCCCAGACCGAATGGGGGCCGAACTGCTCCCACTTGCGCCAGTCGGCAGCCAGGGCCGCCTCCGCCGTCACATCGGCGCGCTGGACATGCCACTGGAAGGGCGCGTCGGGAATGGGTGTCAGGATCTTCTGCTCCAGATCGGCGCAGAGCCGCAGGAGCTTGCCTTCCATCTTGAGGTCATCGTCCAGCAGAGCGAGCTTGGACGAAAGGGGGTTGGAATAGGTCATCCTTTGACTCCGACACCGGCGAACCCTGTGTTCATGTTTCGCCGCAACAAGAAATAGACGCCGATCGCCGGCGCTGCGTAGATGATGGAAAAGGCGGTCAGGAAGCCATAGTTGATGGCGCCCTGCTGGCCGAAGGCCGCGTAGAGCCCCACAGACATGGGAAAGGCATCCTGCACCCGCGCAAAGATCAGCGGCAACAGGAACTCGTTCCAGGCGCCGGTGAAGCTGAAGAACCAGACCACGGCAATGCCGGCCCGCGACATGGGCAAGACGATGCGGGTGACGATCTGGAACAGGCTCGCCCCTTCCACATAGGCGGCTTCCTCAAGCTCGATCGGCACGGTGTCGAAGAAGTTCTTGAGCAGCAGCAGGGTGAAGGGGAGATTGAGAATGGTCAGCGCGATGATGACGCCGAACTGGTTGAGCAGCCCGCCGCGCTGGGCGGCAAAATAGAGCGGCACCAGGACGCCCGCCGAGGGCAACATGCGCAGCAGCACCAGCGTCCAGAGGAAAGCATTGCGCCCCGGAATGCGCAGACGCGACAGCGGATAGGCCGCCGAGATGCCGACCACGACGCTGAGCGTGGCCGTGCCGGCGGCGATCAGCATGGAATTGAGGAATTGCCGCCCGGCATTGCCGCTGACCGCCAAGGCGAAATTGTCGAGCCCGATGCTGCGCGGAATTTCGAGCTGGCCGGTCGAGAGCGGATTGAAGGCATTGAGGATGAGCCAGGAAAAGGGGCTGACCCAGATGACGGCCATGAAGCTCAGCGCAATGGCGGTGAGGCGCGAGGTGGCGGGATTGGATTCCATTATTTCGGCTCCCGCAGCATGCGCAGATAGACCAGCGACAACAGGCAGACAATGACCAGCATGGCGACGGAAATCGCGCTGCCAAAGCCCAGATTGCCGCGTGAAAAGCTCTGATTGTAGAGAAACACCGCCAGCGTTTCGGTCTGCCGGCCGGGACCACCGCCGGTCATGGCGTAGATCAGCGGGAAATAGGTGAAGGTCCAGATGGTGATGAACAGCATATTGGTGGCAATATGCGGCCGGATGATCGGCAGCTGCACCATCCAGATGCGCTGGAACGGGGTGGCGCCATCGACCTTGGCCGCCTCGACCACTTCGCGCGACACCGAATCCAGCGCGGCCGAGAACAGCAGGTAGGACCAGGCTGTGCCTTTCCAGACATTGGCGATGGTGACGATGGGCAGGGCGTATTCGTTGATGAAATTGATCGGCGCAAAGCCCAGCGGCACGACGATGAGCTGGTTGATCAGTCCGGTCTGGGCCGTGGTGGCCGACCAGAGAAAGGCCGCGACGATATCGGGCAGCAGCCAGCCCAGCATGATGCAGACTTCCACCACGGTGCGAATGGTCGACTGGCTGCCGCGCAGCAATGCGGCCAGGAGGAAGCCGAGCACGGACTGGCCGACAATGGCCGAGAAGAAGACGAAGATGACCGTGGTCCAGAGCGATTCAAGGAAGCCGCGGCGGGTGAACAGGCGCTCGAAATTCTGCAGGCCGACCCAGCTCCACTCCACCGACTTGCGGCCCACCAGGGCCAGATCGGTAAAGCTGAAGGCGAAGGCCCAGGCCGTGAAGTAGAGCAGCGCGCCGATCAGCAATGCCGCCGGCAGCATGCCGAGACCAAGAACCAGGAGATTGCTGGTGAGCCAGGGATTGGCCTGGTTTTTCATGGCGATACTCGCTTGGACATGCAGGCTCCGCAAACTCGATAGGCACCCTCCCCCTCTGTGGGGAGGGTGGTGGCACAACCGGGGCTAACCGACACCCCCTCCCAGCCTCCCCCATCAAGGGGGAGGTGCCACGCGGTGGGCGCTGCACCATCTCAGGATGGGCCCCGGCTCACGGCCGGGGTGACACTGTGGGTGGGCGACGCCGGAGTTCCGATCCAGCCCCACTCCCCCGTCACGGCGACGCCCGGAGGACAGTCGGGCGCCGCCGCGTCGGGAGGGGACTGCCTTACTCGTAGGTGATGACCTTCTCTTCGCCGAATTCGTCGACCAGGGCATCGTGGTAGTTCTGGACGACTTCCTCGACCTCGACGCCATCGAGCAGGTCGGACGTGGCCTGCTGGATCAGCGCGGAGACTGTCTGGTAGCCGGGGACCGTGTCGCGGCCGGTGGTATCGGCGGCGAGCGCCGTCGCTTCGGCCAGGAACGGATCGGCGGTATATTCCGGGCTTTCCGAAATATCGGTGCGCACCGCCATGCGGTGATTGGCCAGGGTCCAGGCCTTGAAATTGGCTTCATCGAAGATCGAGGTGATCAGCTTGAAGGCCATTTCCTTGTCAGCGGCGGCGGCATTGATGCCGATGGTCCAGCCGCCCGAGATATTGGTGGTTTCCTTGGTGCCCGGCTCGCCCGAACCCGGCCATGGGGTCCAGCCCACCTGGGCGTCGCGCTCTTCGCGGCTGGGTGGATTGTTGCAGTCCCAGAGGCATGCATCTTCCCAGGAGCCGGAGGCGAGAATACCCAGATTGTCATCGGCCAGGGCCTGGCGAACGGCGGCGCCGATATCGGTGGCGTAGTTGAGATCGGCCGGGTTCAGTTCCTGGGCGACATAGACCTGGTGATAGAGATCGAAGGTGCGGCGCAAAGCCGGGCTGTCGCCGATCCACTGATTGGTCTCGCGGTTGAGCAGACGGTTGCGATCGCCCTCGGGCACGTCGGCGCCGAGCAGGGCCATATAAACGCCCTGCATTGTGGCGGCTTCGGCCTGCTTGGTGCCGGCCGGCAGCTGGAACGGATATTGCACGCCCGCTTCCTTGAGCTTGGTGGCGGCATCGAGAATGTCGGCCCAGCTCTTGGGCTCCCAGGGCATGGCAATGCCGGCCTTTTCGAAATTGGACTTGTCGTACCAGAGCATGCGCACGTCGGTATCGGTGGGCAGGGCATAGACATTGCCCTGGTAGGAGGCGACTTCGAGCAGGCCGGGCAGGTAATACTGGTACTGGTCCCAGCCGGCGGCGAGCTCGTTGAGCGGGTGGAGATAGCCGGCCGAGGCCAGCTCGGACACCATGAAACTATCGACCAGATTGACGTCGGCGGCAGTGCCGGCGCTCAGATCGAGCGCGATACGCTGGTCATAGCCCTGGCCGGGCAGCTTGATGGCGTTGACGGTTTCGCCGGTTTCGGCCTCGAAGGCCTCGATGCCGGGCTCCACCAGAGCGGCGATCCATTCGGCATACATGAACGACACTTCGGCCCTGGCGGGGATCGCTGCGGCGGCCAGCAGCGACACTGCGGCCACCGTGGTCAGAAAACCTTGCTTGAGCATCCAACTCCTCCTCTGCTGCTCGCGCCGCCTCTGTGAGCGGCCTCGCGCGGAACCTCGTTCAGCGCGCCGTCAGGTAACCACAGGATATGCAACGTTGCAATTGGAAATCGCATTGGGACAGGATGGATGACATTTTTCGAATAAAGCTTATGTTTTTCATTGATTTAAGATTTGTGCAATCGTTTCAGCTCTCCCCCACTGGCGTGTGTATCGTTGCAAAATTTGGGTAGTTTGGTTTCCGCCTCCGCCGGTGTAAAAGCGAGGCATGGGGACGTTGAGCGCATGAGCCAGAAGACGATTGCAGGCAGCAAGGGCCGGAGCGGACAGCGGGTTACGCTGCGCACCATTGCGGAGGTGACGGGGCTGAGCCTGTCGACGGTGTCGCTGTCGCTGCGCGGGGGCACGACGCTCAAGCAGGAGACGCGCGACAAGGTGGCCGAGGCCGCCAAGGCACTGGGCTATATTCCCGATCGCGCCGGCGTGCGGCTGCGTACGGGCAAGACCAATGTCATCGCGCTGGTGCTGGACGGGGCCGAGGATTCGATCGATTTCGCGCGACAGATGATCCAGGGGATCGGCCAGGCGATCCGCGGCACGCGCTACCACCTGACGGTGATCCCCGAATTCGAGCGGAACCTGAGCGCCGACACGATCCGCTACATTCTGGACAACCGCACGGCGGACGGGGTCATCATCACCCATACCGGGCCGCGCGACAAACGCGTGCAGATGATGATCGACGCCGACTTTCCCTTTGTCAGCCATGGGCGGACGGAATTCTTCACGCCGCACCCCTATCACGACTTCCACTCCGAGGTGTTCGCCACCATGGCGGTGGAGCGGCTGGCGAGCAAGGGATGCCGGCAGGCCATGCTGGTGATCGGGGACGACAGCACGACCAATTACCACAATATCGTCACCGCCTTTCACCGGGCGACGGCGCGGGCGGGCATGGGCGGGCAGGTGCTGGAAGGCACGATGGGCATCACGCCGGCGGAGATGCGCAAGATCGGGCTCGACCTGGCGACGGGCGCCGGGCGGCCGGATGGCATTATCTGCGACAGCGAGATGCGTACCATCGCGCTGGTGGGCGGGCTGCAGGAGGGCGGACTGGTGCTGGGGCGGGACGTGCACCTGGTCTACAAGCAGACCTCGGGCATATTGCCGACGCTGTTTCCCTCGCTGGACAGCATCCGCGAGGATGTGTTTGCCGCCGGCGGGGAGCTGACGCGGCTGCTGCTCAAGCGCATAGAGGGCGCCGACATCGCCGAGCTGCAGACCATGGCGGAGCCACAGGCCAACTGGCGCAGCTAGGCCGAAGCGTGCATTTTTACCGGCGCCGAGTCAGCCATCGTTAGTGATCGGCGGGTATACTGCAGGACCCAACCGGTGTGCGCAGTTGACCAGCTCGACGATCCAGACGACCTCGCTGTCCAAGCAGATCACCTACCTCTCCTTCGCACTGGCCACGGTGCTGATCGCGAGCCTGGCCGGATTCGGTTGGTGGGCGGCCTCCAATATCGATGATCGCTCGATCGCGCGGGAAGCGCGGGCGGTGAATGTGGGCCTGGCCGAGATCGCCCAGCAGCTGCCGGTCGATCAGGACACGGCGGCCATCTGGGACGATGCGGTGATCAATCTGCGGGCCGGCAACCAGCCGTGGATCGCCGACAACCTCGCCGACTGGATGAGCAGCTATTTCGGGCATGATCGCGTCTACATCCTCGACGCCCAGAACCGGCCAGTCCGCGCCGTCGAGAACGGCGTGGTGGTCGAGGGCCTCTACCAGCAGGACCGGACCGTGCTCGCCCCCCTGGTGACGGCGCTGCGCGAACAGATGGCGGATGCCGCAAGCGGATTGACGGATTCGACGGAGGCGGTGACCGGGCTGGGCGTGCGCGACCTGGTGGTGCTTGAGGGCAACCGGCCGGCGCTTGTCAGCGTACGCCCGATCGTTCCGTCCAGCGCAGAGGTGCAGCAGGCGCCGGGTTCAGAATTCCTGCATATATCACTGCGCCTGGTGGGCCAGTCCGTCGCCGCGGAAATCGGCGAGAGGTTCGAAGTGCGGGACCTGGCCTTCGAAAGCAGCGCAGAGGCCACGGACGAGCGGATCGCTGCGCCCCTGCTCAATGCACAGAACCGGATTGTCGGTTTTTTCACCTGGGTGCCCGACGAGCCCGCCTACGAGCTGATCCGGGACACCGCGCCGGCAGTCGGGGGCGGTGTCGCCATCGGGGCGCTGGCCGTGATCATGCTGCTCGGCCGGCTGCGGCGAACCTCGACCCAGCTGGAAGACAGCAAGGCGCAGGCCTCGTTCCTGGCCTTTCACGACGCGCTGACGGGCATTCCCAACCGCGCGCTGTTCGAGGACCGGCTGGAGCAGGCGCTGGCAAACCGGCGCCGCACGGGCGCAAGCCTTGCGCTGCACTATATCGACCTGGACCGGTTCAAACATGTGAACGATACGCTGGGCCACCCGGCCGGCGACGAGCTGATCCGGCGCGGCGCCAAACGGCTCGCGGCGCTGGTCGACGAGGTCGATACGGTCGCCAGGCTCGGCGGCGACGAATTTGCGATCATCCAGTTCGAGGTGGCGGACGTGCAGGCGGCGCTGGCCCTGGGCCAGAAGATCGTGGCGGCGTTCGAACCACCCTTCGACATCGCCGGATCGGAGGCGCGCGTTGGCGCCAGCGTGGGGGTGGCAGTGGCGTCGGATTCCGCCACCACGGCCGAGGACCTGATGCGACAGGCCGATATCGCCCTCTATGAGGCCAAGGACAATGGCAGGGCGCGCTGCCAGCTGTTTGCCGGCGAACTTGATGATGCGGTGCGCGAAAAGCGGGCGCTGGAAATGGACCTGCGGGCCGCCCTGAAAGCGGATGGCGGGCTGCACCTGGTCTATCAGCCCATCTTCAGCACGCATTCGGGCGCGGTGGTGGGGGCAGAGGCGCTGGTGCGATGGGCGCATCGCGAGCGCGGTCCACTGCCGCCGGCCAGCTTTATCGGACTGGCCGAAGAACGCGGCCTCATCGGGCAGCTGGGCATGTGGGTGCTGGGCGAGGCCTGCCGCTATGCCGTCAGTTCGCAAGTGCCGTGGGTGGCCGTCAATGCCTCTCCGCTGCAGTTTCGCGACGAGCGATTTGCCGACCGGGTCTTTGCCGTGCTGGACGAGACCGGGCTGGAGGCCAGGCGCCTCGAGATCGAGATCACCGAAGGATTGTTGCTGCAGAATTCGCCCATGGTGCAGGACACGCTGATGCGGCTGCGGGCGCGGGGCATCCGGATTGCGCTCGACGATTTCGGAACGGGCTATTCCTCGATCAGCTATCTGCGCAACCATGGCGTGGACAAGCTCAAGATCGATCAGTCATTCACGGCACAACTGGGCAGGAACAGCGAGATCGACGGCATTGTGCGCTCGATCATCGACCTGGGTCGGGCGATGCATATGGGCGTTACGGCCGAGGGTGTCGAGACCGAGGCGCAGCGGATGCTGCTGGGCGAGATGGGATGCAACCAACTGCAGGGTTACCTGCTGGCCAAGCCGATGACGCCGGTGGATCTGGAGAGAATGCTGGCGGCCAAGGCGACGGGTGCGACCGGAGGCGGACAAGCCAGGCCAATGGCAGGCTGAAGCCACGCGCCAGACTGGCTGGCGCGTGGAAGGATGTGGCTACATGCCGACAGCGGCCTGGGTCGGCGCGGCATGGGCAGATGCCCGCGTCGTCGCCTGCTTGGCGCGCGAGAGGGGATAAGCGCCCGCCTCGTAAAGGGCCCTGATGGCCTTGCCTTCAAAGCGGCGTTCGTCGACCTCAAGGAAGGAGCCCGCCAGAGCATTCTCTGGCAGTTCCTCGATGCAGTACTGAACGGCCTCAGACGCCTTGGCGAAGCGCCGATACTGCGCTGACGCCGTCTTGGCGTAGCGCTTGGCGACGAAAAGTTCGGCTCTGGCGTTGTAGTCGATGTCCACCATTGGAATCTCCTTTGGAGTGAATCGCCGGGCGGCGACGCAAGCGGGACGGGGTGTCCTGGTGCTTGCGGGGAAGCGGATAGTCGGGGCTGCGATACAGCCAGGACAGCTGCTCACTCGAAAACGTCGTGTCGCCGATGGTGAGACGGGCGCCATGAAGGCTGACGGGAGCGGCTTCCTCTAGTGCGAAGCGAATTGCCTGGGCGGCGGTGTGGAAGCTACGCGCTCCCTGCGCCGACGCGGTTTGCCAGTCGCTGCCGAGATAAAGCTCGGCGCGAGCCTGGAAGTCTGGATATGTCATATTTTCTCTGGCGATCCGGCAATGCGCACGGATCTCTTTCTAGTGCTCCGGCAACCTGCCGGAGAGATCGGGCCCGCACGGGGCGGGCCCGGCAGTTTCTTACTGAACGAGCGTCAGGTTTGCAGCCGAAGCCTTGCCATCACGGCCGGTCTCGAGCTCATAGGTAACCTTGTCGCCTTCATAGAGGCCATTGAGGCCCGAACGCTCGACGGCGGAAACATGGACGAAAGCGTCCTTGCTGCCATCTTCGGGCGAAATGAAGCCGAAGCCCTTGGTGGAATTGAAAAACTTAACGGTGCCGGTGATCATGGCTAAAGGCCTATCTTATCGTGCCCCGGCCAAATCAAATGGCCAGAAAGCATCATTGCTGCACCACAACATGTGGGGCAGGTCTAACACGCTCTCAAAAACAGGGGGGTAGCGAAAACCGGAAAACCGGGATCAGATAGCCATGTGAGCTCAAACGTATGAGGGCTATATAGGGGCTATTGGCGCAGATAACAAGGGCGCAGCGAATCCCGGTGCGCCACGCCCCTCCATTCTAGAGCAGAACGAGCATGCACTCGGCCACCTGCTGGGTCACATCATAGGTCGCCGGCGCCTCCTCGCGCGCCGCGAAAGCGCCCAGCTCCCGAAGCTGTTCGCCGGTGAATTCGAGCTCATAGCGCGGCGGGGACTTGCGCCCCGACTGCATCGTGCTGAAGGCGGAGGCGCGTTCCCAGCCTTCATAGCGACCGGCCGGCAGGAAGATCCCGCGGGCCAGTTCGAACTCGTCCTCGGCGTGAAACGAGACAGCTTTCGGCTTCTTGCCCTGGCGCATTGGTTTCTCCTGCGGAAGGTGGCCTATTCGAACAGGCCGGGCGGAATGCGGCCGATTTCCAGCAGGACAATCGGGGTGTCATAGGCATCGGTCTCGATGTCGACCTCCTGGGAGAAGGCGACCACGCCTGCGCGCATGGGCCCGAGCCGTTCCGCCGTGGCGATGGCCAGGGCCTCGGTCTTGCAGGGCCGGACAACGTCGGCAATCAGTTTTGAGCCCTTGAGGGTAAATCCCTGGACCAGATAGGCAGTCGACATGGCAGGTTCCTTGATGAACGAGGGAACGAGCCGAGGCTCGCTTGATCGAGATGGCGATGGAGTGACGGAGGGTGCGGGCATCGTCGATGCCGCTCAGCGCGCCCACATGCAGGAGGAGTGTCCAACCAGTCGGCGGTGAGCGCGGGTGGCGCCGCCATTGCCGATTCTGCAGACGAGTCTACAGCACGCCGGGCCGCACGGATATGGCTCGCTTGGCGGCCCCAAACGGCCTGCCGCACCGGCTGACGGAGCGCATGTCTGCCTTGAGCCTTGCGGGCAGCATGACCAATTTGCCCGCGAAAGCCGCAGGAAACAAGGGATTTTGCGATGCGGGCTCGCATGGCCGGGCACGGGATTAGGTGCAGGGCTGCCCCATTGCGGGCACCATCTGCGTCAACCATCCTCGTTGATGCAGAGCAGCAAGGACTTGCCCATGCGAAACGACTCGATGCGGATGCGACGCGCCATCGGTCACTGTGGCTGGCTGGCACTCAGCCTGATCCTGGTGGGTGGGGCGACGGCGAGCGAGCCCTACCTGCTGTCGGTTTCCGACAAGATTGCCGTCAAGGTGGTCGCGTGGAAAGCCGGCGAAGCGACATTCGAAGAGCTCACCGCGTTGGGTGGCGAATATGTCATCGGTGCCGATGGCCAGGCCTCGTTCCCGTTTGTCGGCGCGACGCAGGGGGCCGGCAAGACAACGACGGACCTGGCCGCCGCGCTGGGCAGCGAACTGCAGCAGGCCCTGGGCCTGCCGGTGGCACCCGATGTCACGATCGAGATTGCAGAATATGGCCCGATCTATGTGAGCGGCGATGTCAGCACGCCTGGTGAATATCCGTTTGCCCCGGGCCTCACCGTGATCAAGGCGCTAAGCCTGGCCGGTGGCGAACGCCGCGCCGCCGATGCGGCCGGCCGGCCCGAGCGGGAATTGCTGACCACGTCGGGCGCGCTCGACGTGCTCAAGGACGAACATGTGCGCCTTTTGGTGCGGCGGGCGCGGCTCGACGCAGAGCTGGCCGGCGCCGAGACCGTGACGCTGCCGCCAGAGTTGGCCGAGGTCGAGGGCGGTCAATCGCTGGTGACTGCCGAAGAGGCCATCCTGTTGGCCCGGCAGCGCCAGATGGCGGCGCAGACCACCTCGCTCGACGAGGAAGTGGCGCTGCTGACGCGCGAAATCGAGACTTTCGAGCAGAAGCGGACGGCGATGGAGCGCCAGCTGGAGCAGGCGCGCGAGCAGCTGGGCAAGATTACCCAGCTTTCCGACGATGGGCTGGCCCTGGCCTCGCGCGTCACGGCGCTGGAAACCAATGTGGCAGACCTCGAAGGGCGGTTGCTCGACATCGATACGGCGAGCCTGCAGGCCCGCCAGGATATCGGTGCGGCGGAACGCGAGCGTGCCGAGCTGGGCGACAGGCGCATTTCTGACCTGTCGCTGGAACGCCAGACCGTGGATGGGCAGATCGCCGCGCTGGCACTGAAGATTTCCAGCCAGGAAAAGCTGTTGCAGGAAGCGGCACTCTATTCGGGCGTCTCAGTGGCTACCGGCGGCACGCAGCCGAGCTACCAATACACGATCATCCGCGAAGGCGAGGAAGTCGCCGCGGAGATGAGCACGGCAGTGCAGGCGGGGGACGTCATCGTCGCCCGGCTCACCCTTGCCCCATGAGGCAGCAAACAACCCGCTCCCCCTACCAGCGTAAAGGCGTTGTCATGACCGATGTGATGCATGGACGAATGCGGGCCACCGCGCCGCTGGTAGCGGGCCTAGTGCTGCTACCGGTCGCTGCCCTGGCGCAGGGCACGAGCTTTCACGATGATTTCGCCCGCCTCGACGGCGGCCGCTGGTATGTCTCGGATGGCTGGTCCAACGGGGCGCACCAGAATTGCACCTGGTCGAGCGGCCAGGTGACGGCCAGCAACGACCTGCTCAAGGTGGGCTTTGCGCCGGTGCCCAAGGGCGAGCGGCAATATGGCTGCGGGGAAATCCAGACCAAGCAGGCCTTTGGCTATGGCACCTATGAGGCGCGCCTCAAGACGCCGGCCGGGTCGGGGCTGAACGCCGCCTTCTTCACCTATATCGGGCCCCAGCAGGGCAAGCCGCATGACGAGATCGACTTCGAAATCCTGCTCAAGGACACCTCGATCGTCGAGACCACCACTTTCGTCAACGGCAAGAGCGGCGATGGCGCGGTGGGCGCGGGGCAGAAGCACACCCTGCCCTACCCGTCCGACAGCGACTTCATCACATATGCGATGACCTGGGAGCCGGACGAGATCCGCTATTACATCAATGGCGAACTGGTGCGGACATTGACCGATCCGGTCATGATCCCGAGCCATCCGCAACGCATCTTTTTCAGCCTCTGGGGCACGGACACGCTGACCGACTGGATGGGCGTGATGACGCCACCAAGCGGCCCGATTGCCATGGAGGTCGACTGGGTCGCCTTCACGGCGCAGGGCGAGAGCTGTGCCTTTCCCGAATCCGTGCTGTGCGCGGACTGAACGTGGCGTCGAGCGCGACCATCCCGAATGTAACGAGGGCCTATAGATGAAACTGGTGTTCTTCCGCGGCAAGGTGCCCAATTTCGGCGACGAGCTGAACCTGCATGTCTGGCCGGCTTTGCTGCCCAAGGGCTTTCTCGACGAGGACGAGAGCGAGCTGTTTGTCGGCATCGGCTCGATCATCGGCACCCAGCTCGACCCCAAGGCGCGCAAATTCGTCATGGGCTCGGGCTATGCCGGCTATATGGGCCTGCCGGACGTGCATGACGGCAGCTGGGACATCCGCTTCGTGCGGGGGCCGCAGACCGCCAAAAAGCTCAATATTTCCCCTGACCTGGCGATCTGCGACAGCGCCGTGCTGCTGCGGGCCATGGAGCTGCCGAAGCCCGCAAAGGATGTCGGCATTGCCTTCATGCCGCATTACGAGAGCCTCGAGCGGGGCAACTGGGCCGAGGCCTGCCGGCTGGCGGGAATGACGCTGATCGACGCCACCGAGCCGGTGGACAAGGTGCTGGGCCAGCTGCGCGGCGCGAAACTGCTGATCACCGAGGCCATGCATGGCGCCATCGTTGCCGATGCGCTGCGCACGCCCTGGATCGCCGCCAAGCCGATCTATGGCGGGCATCACATGAAGTGGCTCGACTGGGCCGGGGCGCTGGATATCGATCTGCGGATGAACCTGCTCAAGCCCACCAGCGTGCTGGAATACTATATCGGCCGCACCGGGCGCGGCGGGGGCCAGGGCAAGGTCGGCAGGCTGAGCCGCTCGCCGCTGGCGCGGCTGCCCAATGCCATGCTGACAGAGGCGGCGGCGCGGCATCTGCAGGACATGGCCAAGCTGGCGCCCCAGCTGAGCGCCGACAGCGCCATTGCGCGGGCGACCGAGCGGGCGCAGGACGCGGTGGCGCGCTTCGTGCAGAGCCGGGTTTCGGTCAGCTAGCGCCTAGGGGCGGCGCACCAGCGTCGCCCGGATCTGCATGATCCGGCGTCGGCCGAGCAGCAGCACGAGCGCCCCATAGACGAGGCCGCAGGCCACTATGGTGGCGCCCAGCCGCAGCAGCGGCTCTGCCGCGGGCAATTGCGCCTGGACCAGGAGGCCCGCCCCGAGCATGACGGTGGTGGCAAAGACCGGCAGCGCGAAGCTGGCAAGGTAAGCCCAAGGCGAGATGCCGAGCAGGCGCACCACCATGTAGACGGTGGGCATCCACATGATGAAATTCTGGATGACCAGCGCATTGGTCAGCGCGCTGACGCCCCAGCCGCTGAACAGGAAGACGTAGAGCACGGTCACGGCCTGCTTGCCGGCCATGTAGTAGAACCAGAGGTCGGCCTGGCCCTGGCTCTTGACCAGCGAGGCCTGCAGCACGCCCACCGCGGTCAGCAACCCCAGCGCGCAGAGCGCCTGGACCACCGGCACGGCCTCGATCCATTGCGGGCCGAAGGCGAAGGGGATGAGGTCGGCGGCGATCAGCGCCAGGCCGGCAAAGACGGGAAAGGCAATGATCGAGGAGGCGAAGGTGCCGAAGAGATAGGCGTCGCGCAGTTTGTCGGGCTCGCGCTGCATGGAGGAGAGCAGCGAATAGGAGACCAGGTTGAGGGCGCCGGTGATGAGATCGGTGAGGATCTGGAAGATGCGGCGGGCAAAGCTGTAGATGCCGAGCCCGGCGGGGCCCAGGAGCGCACCGATCAGCAGCTGGTCGATGCTGATCGTGGTGATGAAGTGATTGCCGGTGGAGAAGAGGCCGAAGGCGCGCAGGTCTTTCAGCGCTTTGAGATCAAAGGTCAGGCCCGGGCGCCAGCGCGCGGCGACAAGGGCGCCGATACAGGTGACGATGGAGGTGGCCAGCTGCGAAAAGGCCAGTGCCCAGAGACCGAAGCCGAGCCACAGCAGGGTGAGGCAGCCGATGGCTGCGACCAGTGACGCCATGGTGGTGCGCAGGGCGATCTTGCGGAAGGACATGCTGCGCACCAGCAGCCCATTGGACACGGCGGCGGCCATGTCGAAGACGACGCGCAGCCCGATGAAGGGGATGAGCAGGGCCAGGTCCGGCTCGGCAAAGCTTGCGGCAAGGGAGCCGGCAGCAGCGACGATGATGGCATAGATCACCAGCGCCGCGCCGACGCAGAGCCAGAAGACGGCATCGAGATGGCGCGGGGTGATGGTGTCGCGCTGGATCAGCGCATCGCGGAAGCCGGCGGGGGCGACGGCCATGCCGACAGTGGCGATGCTGGCGGCGAAGGCGACAATGCCGAATTCGGCGGGGCCGAGCACGCGCGAGGTGGCCATAAAGACGATGATGCCGAAGGCAGCCGGGGCGAAGCTCGACAGCATGGACCACAGCGCGCCCCGCAGGGCGGCGGCGGCGCGGCCGGTCTTGACGTGGCCGAGGTCCGGCCCGGCAGCAAAGCCGTTCATGGTGGTCATGGTTGAACCGATCGTCAGTGCCCCGGATGGCCGGCTTGGGCGCGCTCGCGCACGAAGCTGTTGAATTCGGGCGTCACACGGCCGAGCAGGCGGATGGCGAGGCCGCGGCTGCGCAGCCGCCAGGCATCGCGTGGCGGCAGGTGGCCGGCAATGCCCGGCGCCAGGAGGGCCTTGGTGATGCCCTGGGCGCGCGCCTGGGCGGAGGCGGCAAAGAGCGGGTTGGTGAGAAAGCCGGCCCGCTGGGCGGGGGTCGCGTCATGCCAGACCTGGCGCTGCAGGGCCTGGATGGAGCGCTTGAGATCAAGCTCGCGCCGCAGGTAGGAGCTCTTGAGTTCGGCATTGCGGGTGGTCTGCTCTGCATTTTCCGCCCAGACCGCCAGGGGCGTCATGGCGACATAGACGGGCTCGGCAATGGCGAAGGTGCGCAGATATTCCTGCAGGGTGGCGGTGCAGGCATACTGGATTTCCAGCTGGCTGCGGGCATTGCGCGACCAGAACAGGCCGCCATTGGAGACGCCGATGCCGATCAGCAGCGAGAGGCGGAAATTGTGCGCCTCATAAAGGCCCTCAAGGAAGAGGTCGTCGAGCACGCCCTTTTCGCTCAGATGGGCCCTGTCGGTTGCACTGGCATGTTCGACCAGCTGGTTGCGCAGCACAATCTCGATGTCATGGGTCCGGCACAGCGCGATGTTTTCCGCGCAGAAGGTGGGCAGGATGAAATTGTCGTCCTCGACCACGCAGAAGTAATCGGCGCGATGGGGGTTGGTTGCGGTGAAGCAGGCATCGATATTGCGCGAGGCAAAGAGCTGCGGCGCATTATGCGTGTAGCGGATGCGGGCATCGCCCATGGCTTCGCAGACGGCGCGGCCCGACTGGGCGGGATCGTCGTCATAGACGTCGCAGATCCAGTTTTGCCAGGTCTGGTCGATCATGGTTTGCAGGGCGCGCTTGAGGGCGGCGGGGCGTTTGTAGGTCGGGGTGCGGATATGGACCAGGCCGGCGGCGAGTTCACGCATCGATCAGTCCCTTATGATGGTGGGAGAGGGGAGAGGCGGCACGGAGGCGGGCCTGCGCCTGGGCGCGCAGCGCCAGGAGGCCCTGGGCGGCATAGATGAAGGTCGCGACCGCCAGGATGGAGCGCACGGAAAACTCGAAGAAGACCTCGACCTCGATGAAGCTGCGCAGGATCATCAGCAGCTGCAGGCCCAGCAGCATGGCATTGGGCGCATTGGGCCGCAGCAGGGCATAGGCGGTGATCATGGCGCCGCCGCCATAGATGATGAGGATCTGCAGCAAGAGGCCGACCAGCCCGATCTCCACGGCGTTGGAGATATAGGTGTTGTGGAAATTGAAGCCGGCGCCGGAGGGGACCAGGAACATGGCCCACAATTCCTCGGCGGGGGCAAAGCCGCTGACCCAGAAGGCCCGGTAGCCCAGCCCTTGGAGCGGGCGCTCGGCAATGAAGCTGAGGCCCGTGGCCCAGAGCTCGGTGCGGCCGGTGAGGGTTGGATCCTTGCCCGAGCCTTCCAGCACATCGGCGAGCAGGGCATCACCCATGGTGAGGACGAGCAGAGCCAGCGCCGCCAGGGCGATGGCGAGGAGTCCGGCGAGGAAGAGCTTCTGATAGGGGCTGAGGCGGCCGGTCAGCATGACCAGCCCGATGATCGCGACGCAGGGCACGACCATGAGGATGGCCCCGGCCGATTGCGCCAGGACCAGCAGCGGCCCCGAGACGAGCAGCCCCCCGAGCGCGGAAAGCCGCAGCAGGGGATGGGCGCCGCGATCGGCTGTCATGGCCATGGCGATGAGGGCAAAGACGGCGATATGGGCGGCAAAGGCGTTCTTGCTGCCGAAGATGCCCAGCCAGGCGGCCCCGCCATTGCGGCCGATCACCACGCTGGCCACCACGCCAATGGCGTAGACCACAAAGAGCCCGCGCATCAGCGTCGTGGTGGAAATGCGTCCGGTGATGACCACCGCCACGACCAGGGTGAAGGCCAGTTGCAGCCCGTAGCGCAGGCTGTTGTCGGGATATTGCGACCAGAGCGCGGTCAGCAGGCAATAGGCCGGCAGAAGCAGGACGATCCACCAGCGCATGACGCTGTCGATGCTCTGGGGGATGTTGGTGACGATCAGGAGGCCGCCGCAGGCGATGAAGACCAGAGCCGCGAGAGAGCCCAGCATGGCATTGAGCACCAGGGCGGCCAGGGCCGCGAAGGTGAGTACGGCCGCGACGTTGATGGTGAGATAGTGGCCGCGGGCGGGCATGGGCGCCATCATGAGACTTCGGCCCGCAGATGGGCACGCGAAACGGGCTCGCGCAGACGCGCCAGGGGGATGAAGCCCGCCGCATAGCGCGAGGCCTTGTCCGGGCAGACGACATCAATGGGGTGGCCGCGCCCCAGATCGGCAAGGTCGCGCCAGGCTTGCCTGGGGCGTGGCGCTGCCCAATCCATGTCAGCGACGCGAACATAGTCGGGCACGCGGAGCCCGGATGGACCAAGCTGCAGCGCATTGACGGGTGACAGGCCGGGCGCGGCAACCGACCGTCGCCGGCCCTCGATGAAGGCACGCCCAAGCCGCAGTGCGAGGCGCGGGTGGCGCGCCAGCAGTGACAGTGCCTGGGCGGGCTTGCGACCCTTGATGGCGGCGACGAGACGCTCGAAGGCCAGACCGTGCTGCAGCTGCGCATGTCGGGCCGCGAAAGCAGCCGCCAGCGGTGGCGACAAGGCGCCGAGCCGGAGGGTCATGGCATGCTGGCTGTCGAGCATGGCGGCCAGATCGGTGACCGAGAGGCGATGGGAAATCGAGCCGCTGTGGCGACGATAGAGGTAATAGGGCTCGGGCAGCACAACCATGGTGGCCCCGGCCAACAGCAGGCGCAGCACCAGGTCAAAATCCTCGCCGATACGCAGGCTCTCGTCATAGCGCAGGGCGCCCAGCATATCGGCCCTGATGAGCGGCTTGAGATAGCCCAGGGGCGCAGAGCCATCGAAGCCCGCGCCGATCCACTGTTCGGTCGTAACGGCAAAGAGGCTGTCCTGTTCGGCACCCAGCAGCAGGCTGACAGGCGAACCGTCTTCGTAGAAATGCAGCAGGTCGTCGGCGACGATATCGGCACCGCTATGGGCGGCGGCGGCGAGCAGGCGCTCGAAACGCTCCGGGTGGATGATGTCATCGGCGTCGACGACCGCGATCCACTGCCCGCGCGCTGCAGCAAGCCCGCGATTGCGGCAGCGCGCAGGCCCGCCATTGGCGGGGGCCTTGATCAGGCTGACTCGCGGGTCGGCGCGCATGAACTGCTCCACCAGCGCCACACTGTGATCGCCCGAGGCGTCGTCGCAAACGATCAGCTCGATATCGGCAAGGGTCTGGCCCAGCACCGATTCGATGGCCGGAACCAGCTTGTCGCCCGCCTGATAATTGGCCATGACCACCGAAACCAATGGCGCCGCGGCCCGTGCCGTTTGAGGGCCGGTCGATCTCATGATGTCACCGTTTGTTGGTTCGACCAGCCGAAGCTAGGCCGTGCCGCCGCCCAGGGTGCGGTCGAGTTCGGTCAGCATGTCGCCAAGCCTGGCGATCTGCGTATCGATCTGCCCGATCCGCTTGGTGGCAAGGGCAGCATTGTCCTCTGCCTCGCGGATCGACTGTTCGTCCTCGCTGCGGCGTTCGGCATATTCACCAGAATTGTCCAGCAGGCTCGCTGCCTGGGCGTGATAGGCATCCAGCCGCTGCTGCAGCCCCAGCCGCTCCCGCGTCGCATCCTCGATCGCTGCCGCTATCGTGCGCCGAACCCGCATCAGGCGATCCAGATCGGTATTGGCATCGCGCTGGGAATTGCGGGTGCGGAACAGCTTGGGCGGCAGGGCCGGAATGCGTGCCATTATGATCCTCAGCGACTGCCGGTGCGGGAAATCACCACCTTGACCGTCTTGACCAAGATGATCAGATCGCCCGCAAAAGTCCATTCCCGAACGTACTGGCTATCAAGGCGAACGCGCTGATCGTAGTCCACATCGCTGCGACCGCTCACCTGCCATAGGCCGGTAATGCCTGGTCGCGTTGCGGCATAGGCCTCGATCTCGCCTGCATAGCGCACAACTTCATCATGCACGATCGGACGCGGACCGACCAGACTCATCTCGCCACGAATGACATTGATCAGCTGGGGGAGTTCATCGAGGCTGGTCACCCGCAGGAAGCGACCAAGCTGGGTCACGCGCGGATCGTTGCGCAGCTTCTGGGTCGCCTCCCACTCGGCGCGGGCCTGCGGAAACATTTCGAGGTGTCGCGCCAGTGCCTGCTGGGAATCGACGACCATGGAGCGGAATTTCAGGCAGCGAAAGCGCTTGCCATTGTGGCCGATGCGCTCATGGCCAAAGAAGATGGGGCCGCGGTCGGTCGAGAACATGATGACCGCGATGAAGAACATGGCCGGCAATGCAAAAAGCAGCATTGTCGATGCGGCAATCACATCGAAGGCCCGCTTGGAAACCCCTCCTTTCGGCACTTTCGTCTTGGATGTCTGGCTCGATACATCAAGTTCGGCATTTACGATCGACATGTCGCTATCTCACTAAAGGGGTGCCTGGAAGGTTACAATTTCGCTGTCCGAACCATTCTTTCCTGGTGCATAAGTAAAAATGTACGCGTTTTTTACAAAACGTACGAAGCACCATTGGCTAGCACAATATATCTGACGCTGTTTTTCCAAACAAGACTTGGAAATGCCAAGGAGGCGCGATTCATCAATGCCTGGGCATGAGACTGGACGCGCCGCTCGACCATCGTCAGGAGGAGGGGAACATGATTGCCATCGGGCTAGCAACCCCGGGGCTGCATATCTGCGATGCGCCTGGAATGCCGCAAAATCGGCCAATTTACCGCTGATCGCCACAATGCGCTGCGTCGGGCCCGGGCGTGACTCAAGCGACGGGCAATAGATCGAAGACGCTTCTGGTCAAACGAAGAACGACTGCAATCATATTGCAGAAGCTGAATGTATTCTTGAAAGGGCGCGACTAGAGCTGAAAAAGGAAAACGACGCCGTTCCACAGCAGGTAGGCGCCAACCCAGCCCAGCGCGAGCACAAGCAGAGCGACAACGCCCCAAGGCCATGCGAAGGCCGCGCGCTCCACAGGCAATTGCTGGCCCGTCTTTTGGACGACCGGCTCATCTGGCCCGTCTTTCCTCATGTCGTCCCCTCCCCAAAGGCTTCTGCCTCGGTCCAAATGCGCTCCCACTGTTGACCGAAAAGCTTAACGACAGGTCACATGTGGAAGACGTTCTCGGGCCTCCGCCCAGGCCCAGCAGTCTCTGCGCATGCGACTGCCGACATGCGGCCGCAAGGCTCGCGGCCAAGGCTCAAGTGTCCATCTTGCGTGAACACTGCCCTTGCCTCCGTCAATACAATGTCCACTGCGGCGGCACAATGCGCGAGCCATCACGGTTTTTTGCGGATCGAACAGGATCGGCCGTGACGCCAAGAAAACGCTGCGACTTATACTTCCGAGCAGAGTGGTATGTCAAAGCCGCCATATAGAACGCAACATGGACGCCAATCAATATAGATGGCAGCGCCGGGCCCGAAATGGGGCACTTTTGTGTCGCGTGATCAGTTCGAATTGGAAATTAAACTACCCCTTCAGCGCATCATAGCCATGCATTTCAAACGGGGATTTTCGTTGGACTTGCCTATGCGATCTGTGGTGCCCTTTTGCTGTTTCTATGCTCAATCAGGAGTTTGCCGTGGTTAAGCGCGTCAGAACAGCAGTGTTTCCGGTCGCGGGGCTTGGTACCCGGTTCCTTCCGGCGACCAAGGCCTTGCCGAAAGAAATGCTGACGGTCGTTGACCGTCCCCTCATCCAATATGCCGTGGACGAAGCCCGCGAGGCCGGTATCGACCACTTCGTCTTCGTCACGGGCCGCAACAAGGGCGTGATCGAGGACCATTTCGATCGCCAGTTCGAACTGGAGACGACCCTGGAGGTCCGCGGCAAGGTCGCGGCGCTGTCCGAACTGCGCAAGGACCTGCCCTCGGCCGGCCGCACCAGCTTTACCCGGCAGCAGGAGCCGCTGGGCCTGGGTCATGCGGTGTGGTGCGCCCGCGAGATCGTGGGTAACGAACCCTTTGCGCTGCTGCTGCCGGACATGCTGTTCCGCGGCAAGCGCGGCGTGCTCAAACAGATGATGGAGACCTATGAGGAGACCGGGGGCAACGTGATCGCCGTCGAGCAGGTGCCGCCGGCTGAAATCTCGTCCTATGGCGTGGTCGCACGCGGCGAAGGCCCTGACGCGGGGTTCCGCATCACCGGGATGGTGGAAAAGCCCAAGCGCGAAGAGGCGCCATCCAATCTCATCATCTCCGGCCGCTATATCCTGCAGCCGGACATCTTCACCCTGCTGGCCGATCAGCCGCGCGGCGCGGGGGGCGAGATCCAGCTGACCGACGCCATGCAGACGCTGATGCAGCAGCAGCCCTTTGTGGGCGTGCAGTATGAGGGGCAGAGCTTTGACTGCGGCTCCAAGATCGGCTTTCTCACCGCCAATGTCGCCTATGCGCTGGGCCGTGAGGACATTGCCGGTGATTTCCTGGCGGCCCTGTCAAAGCTGCGGCTCGATGCGGCGCTGTCGGATGGCCTGCGCCACGCAGCTGAATAGCCAACCTCCCCCATGAACAAACGGCGCGCCCACATCAGGGCGCGCCGTTGTTTTTTGCCTGTCTGGCGCTTAGCGGGGAGCGGGTTCGACCGCGGTTTCCACCTGGTAGTAGCGCTGATAGACGTCGACGAAGCGTTCGACGCCGCCCACCTCGCTGTAGCGGGGCAGCTTCTTGAAATCGACCTTGTTGAGCACGACGCCGAGCACTTCGCCCGACAGGCCCGGCTCGCGCTCGATGAGCGTGCGGACGAGGCGCCGCGGGGTCTTGCCCCATTCGGCCAGCAGGATGAAACCGTCGGTCCAGGGGAGCACGGACATGGCATCCACCACCGGCCCAAGCGGGGGCAGGTCGATCACCACATAGTCGAATTCGCGGCGGGTTTCGGCCAGGAATGCCTGCATGGCCGAGGAGGCGAGGAAGTCGTTGGTCCGCCCGACGACACCGGAGGTGTTGGCCGGGATGGTGACGAGGCCGGTCTGCTCATCGGTGATGGCGATGTCGCGCCAGGCCTTGCCTTCGGCCAGATCCATCAGGCCGAACTCTCCGGCACTGCCGATCAGGCGGCTGGCACCGGGCTGGCGCAGGTCGGCATCGACCAGCAGGACCTTGCTGCCGCTGCCCACCAGCATTTCAGCGAAGGACACCGCGAAGGTGGACTTGCCCTCGCCCGGCAGGACCGAGACGATGCCGACGACACCGCCGCCGCCCTTGCGGGAGGAACGCAGCGCCAGCTTGGCGGATTTCAGGGTTTCGAGGAACGGGGTGGACGGCATGTTGCCGCCGCGCCCGGCGACCTGATTGCGCAGGAAGCGGTGGATGAGACCGGCGCGCTGCCTGCTGTCGCGCCCCGACTTGCCCAGATCGAGCGCCGGCAGATAGCCCAGGAAGCGCAGGCCCAGTTCCCTGCTGACCTGGGCGCCGGTGCGGAAGGCGCGCTCGCGCAGCTCGTTGATGGCGCCAAAGCCCAGTCCCATGAAGAGGCCTGCGAGCAGTGCAGCGGCCAGTACGATCATGGTGCGCGGGCTGGAGGGCGCTTCGGGCAGCAGGGCCTCAGTGATCACCCGGACGGCGGGAATCGGGAAGGACTGCTGCTGGACGGCCTGTTCGTAGCGGCTGAGGAAGGAATTGTAGAGAATGCCCAGCGCGGTCGAGCGCTGCTGCAGTTCGGTCAGCTCGACCTGGGCCTGGCCGATGTCGCCGACCGCCTGGCCTTCGCTGGTAATGTCCCGGCGCAGGCCGATTTCCTGCTGCTGGGCAATTTCGAGCCGGGTGAGATATTGTTCGTTGAGGCCCTGGAGCTGGGCGAAGATCTGGCTGTTGAGGGCGGCCAGTTCGGCATTGAGCGCCACCAGTTGCGGGTGGTCGGAGCCGAAGGCGCTGGTGACCTGGGCGATGCGGCTGACGAGATTGGCATGCTGGGTGCGCAGATTTGCACTCTCGGCGCTCACCTCTTCGGCCTGGGTCAGCAGCGCGACGCTGTTGGCCGCCGCCTCGGGGCCAGCGGCGATGACAGCCTGCAGCTGGTTGGACTGCGCGCGGATGCGGGCTGTCTCGGCCTGCGCTTCGGCGAGCTGATCGGACAGGGCCTCGATACGCTGATTGCTCAGGGCGCGGTCCTGATCGACCGAAAGGCCGCTTTCCTCGCGGAACTGCTGAATAGCCTGATTGGCCTCGCGCTGGCTGGCACCGATCTCGGCCAGCCGCTGCTGCAGCCAGTCCGCCGAGGCCCGTGTCGCATCGAGATCGGCATTGAGCTGATCCTGCACCACGGCATTGGCATAGGCCCGGGCAATGCGCTGGGCGAGCTCGGGCGAGGCCGCCTCGTAGCCGACGCGGATAATGGAACTGCGCCCCATGCGATCGACCTGAACATCGGCCCGCAACATGCCGGCCACGTCATCGACGCTCGCCTGCGGGGGAGCGGCATTGGTGGCCTCGCTGCCGCCCAGAATGGGAGAGAGCAGCCCGGCAACAATGCCGCGCAGCCGCCCGGTGAAGGAGGGCGGCGGGCTGAGGAATTCTGCATCGGTGGTGAGACTTTCGGCTTCGGCCACGGCCGTGGCGATGCGGCTCGAGCGCAGTACCTCGATCTGGTTGAGCACCTGCGATTCGAGTTCGACAGCGCTGACCGAGACGGCGGCGTCATCCACGACCTGCTCGAGATTCTTGTCGATCAGGATCTGCCCGGCGGAGACATAGCTGCGGGGGGCCAGCACCAGATAAAGCGCGGCCAGCGCCAAGGCGATGCCAAGGCAGAGGGTGATGACCCGCGCCTGCCGGCGCAGCAGGGCAAAGACCCGGTCGAGGTCGATGAACTTCAGGTCCGATGGTTGCGGCGCCATCGATTCGGGATTGTAGCCTCGTTCAAGCATATCTCGCCTCCGCGGCGTCAATCAGGGTGAGTGGGGCGCCTGGCGCGCGGCGCCATCGCCATAGTGGACGGCCTGGCGGACGCCCATGATGCCGCCGACGACTCCCATATGGAGCACGGCGCGCAGCAGGTTCTTGCGCCGGCCGATGGGCGAAAATGCGGTCGCGCCGGCCATGGCGACGCAATAGCTGGCCTTGGCCATGGCGATGGCCGCAGCCGGCAGGCGCGCGCCGCGCAGCAGCATGCCGTGGGTCTGGCCCATGCGCAGCCGCCGGCGGATCAGCCAGGCCATGGCGGCCCGCTCGGCCGGCACGGGTTCATAGACCAGCGCCCCGGGGGCCTCGGCAATGGTGCCGCCCAGCGCGGTCAGGCGGTGGAAATAGTCGGTGTCCTCGCCGCCGGACTGGCCCAGGGCCAAATCGAAGCGCAGTGCGGCGAAGGGCGCGGCACGCCGGATCAGCACATTGCAGGTATAGCCGGTGCGGATGGCGCCATTGACCCTTACGGGCAAGGTGGAATGGAAATCGCCCTCGACCATCCAGGCGGGCGTTCTTGTGTCATAGACGGCGCGAACCGGTCCGAGCACGGCATCGGCGCGGGTGAGGCGGGCGGTGTCCAGCAGCTCGCCGAGCCATTGCGGCGAGACGGTTTCGTCATCGTCGATAAAGGCCACATAGTCGGCCGAGGCCGCATCGAGGCAGGCATTGCGGGCGATGCAGATATTGGCAGCCGGGGCGTGCAGGTAGGTGATCGGCCAGCGGAAATCGCGCGCCATGGTCTCGACCAGGTCCTGGGCCGAGGGCGAGGCGTCATTGTCGGCGATGATGACGCGGATATCGACATCGCCAATGGCCAGCGCCGCCAGCGAGTGCAGCGTCTCGGCGAGGAAGGGGCGGCGGAAGGTGCAGATGCAGATATCGACCGAGGCCATCATGCCACTCCCATGCGGGGCCGGGCAGTGGCGGTGCGCGCCAGATGCAGCCAGAAGCCGGCAGACCAGGCGAAATGCATGATCATGGCCGCGACGCCAACCAGCGGCGCCAGCACTATGGGCAGGCCATATTCGGCGAAATGCTGGCGCGTCGCCACGGCGCCGAGGGCAAAGCAGGCGAGGCCCCAGGCCGCCATCGGCACCAGAAAACCCCAGTGGAAGACGGACAGCACGGCAAGCAGCACGGCCGGCAGAATGACCAGCGGCAGCATCTGGCGCGCCCGCGGCCGCATACGGTGCTTGAGGATATTGCGCGCCCTGCCCCCGCCATAGCCGAAATACTGCCGGAACAGGCCGGAAGCGGTGGCGCGGGGGAAATAGGTCATCGACGTCGCATCGGTCAGCCAGACCCGATAGCCCGCCTGGCCGAGACGATAGTCGAGCTCGGCATCCTCGTTGAAGCGGAAGGTTTCGTCATAGCCGCCGACGGCGCGATAGGCCGCAATGCTCATCAGGGCGTGGTGGCCGTGGTCCACGTGCTGGGCGGACTTGCCGGTGCGATGGGCGGAGCCGCCGGTGCCGACCAGCGAGTTCTGCGCCGTGGCCACGGCGCGCTGGAAGGTGCTGCGGCCCACCGTGGTCATGGGCACGACGATGCTGTCGACGCCCAGCCGTTCGGCCTCTGCCACCAGGACGCGGCAATAGTCGGGCGGGTATTTACCATGGGCGTCGATGCGGATGACGTATCTGGCGTCGCCGCCATGCTCGGCAACGGCCAGGTTCATCGCGGCGCTCTGGATGCGCCGGGGATTGTGCAGCAGGGTGACGCGGCTATGGCGCGCCGCCACGTCGGCGGCGATGGCCTGGGTGCCGTCAGTGCTGCCACCGTCGGCCACCACAATCCGGGCGTCCATTGCCTCGGCCTCGACAAGCAGGTCATCGAGCAGGCGCCCGATATGGCGCGCCTCGTTGAGAGTCGGCACGACGATGAGACAGGTATTGGTCATGCGGCCTCCGTCAGCGATTGCCTGGCTGTCTTGAGGCTGGCGAGCTGGTCAACAAGGGTCCGGCAATTGTCGGCCGTTGCGGCGAAATGCTCGGGCGGCAGCGCTGCGACCGCGCGAGCCAAGGTGGCGAGGCGTTCGGGGGTGAGCCCGCCCAACATGGCGCGCAGCGTCTCGGGCGCAATGTCGGGCAAGACGATGCCGATGCCGTGGCGTTCGACGAAGGCAGCGGTCTCCGTGCCGGCCAGCGCCACGGGAATGGCGCCATGCAGGCACCCTTCATAAATGCGGTTGGGCAGCAGCCATTGCGAGTTCTGCCCGGCCTCGAAGAAGTCGATGGCCCAGGCGAGGTGGACGTCGGAATAGATGGCGGGCAGATCGTCCGGATTCCGGTAGGGCCCCTCGAAGTGCAGGTGCGGACGGCCTGCCACCGCGGCGGGAAAATCGTCAAATTCATTGAGCGCCGGCCGGCCGCGCAGCACGACCTCGACCTTGCCCTGCATCGCCGTGGCAAGGCCATCGAGCGCGGCAAGCGAGCGGGCGCAGCGCAGCGCGCCGAACCAGCCGATGCGCAGGGGTGAGCCGGCGGCAGACGCGGCAAGCGCTGGATTGGCGCCCCGGGCACCACCATCCCACAGTACCTTGTTTTCGACGACCTGCGCCGGGGGCGCGCCGTGGATGTCGAAATAATTGCGCAGAAAGGCGGGCGAACTGGTGATGAGGAGCGACGCCTTCTTGCTCCAGTGCTGCTCGGCAGCGCGCATGGCCGTGCCGACGGCATCCTGGCGCAGCATCAGCCGGTGGATATCAAGGCACTCGTAGACCATAGCAGGGCTGCCGGCCCAGTGGTCCTGCAGGCGGCTGGCCAGAGCCAGCATTTCGAGATTGCGCGCGATGATCAGATCGGGCTCCTGCAGCCGGGTGACCCAGCGCCGCAGGCCGGCCGAGGCGCGCACGGTTGCCGTCAGCCGCTGGACGAAGCGCGCGTCGAAGGTCTCATCGAGTTCGAGATAGGTCCCCACATCGAGGCGTGGCACGGCCGTGCCGGCCCGGCGAAAGCCGACGACATCGATGGTGGCGCCGCCGAGGCGCAACATGTCGATCCGCCGTGCAGTGGCGGGGTCCGCCAGATTGGGGACGAGATAAAGCACTTTCAGCAACGACGCGTCTCCTGTCGCAAGCGGTGGCCCGGCTTGTGGCGGTGTGTAGCGGGTTGCTCGCAATTGCTCGCGAACAGGGCACAGCCAGGGGCTGTTGGTGTTGCGGCGCCCTGCCTCCAGGGACGCTCACATGTCGTCCGCGCAAGTAGGAACCGTGAGGGGCGCACCGTCAATGCGGGCGGGCGGGCAACTGAACTGCGGTCAGTGCATGCCTGAAAAAGGGCTCAATTGTCAGGGTTTGGCGCCAGCAATTGCCGCCAGCATGCTGGCGGAATGCTGCTAGTTTGCAGGCAATTGCCTGGTCAGCAGGGCCATCCAGGCGCGGTGCCTGCCCGCCTGCAATTGGGCAGCCGCCAAAGCGGCATCGCCTTCGGCCCGGCTCACATCATGGCCGGCGAGGCTGGCGGTGATTTCGGCGAAAATGGCAGGATGCAGGTCGAGCACGCCACCCACGAAGCGGAGGGGGTGCTCACCGGCGCGCGACAGCAGCGCGGAGCCCAGCTGGGCGAGTTCGACGCCGGCCTGGCGCAGGATGGCGAGGGCCAGTTCATCGCCCTCCCCGGCCGCCCGGCCGACGGCGACGGCCAGGGTGCCGATGCGGCCCCGATCGCCGCCATAGATGAACTGGCGGACGTCATGCCACTCCCGGCCGCCGACCAGTGCGAAGAGATGGTCGGCGAGGGGCTGGGCTGCGGCGAAGCTGCCGTCGCGGTCGAGGATGCGATAGAGGCGATCCAGCGCCTCAAGGGCAATCCAGCTGCCCGAGCCGGCATCATCGATCAGGATGCCGCGGCCGCCGACGCGAACCGTGTCGCCAGCGGCCGTGACATGAATGCCGATCGAGCCGGTGCCGGCGGAGACCAGATGCCCCTGGCCCGGCGCGAAATGGGCGACATAGGCGAGGACGATATCGTCGATGAGAAGGATGGCGGCCGCGTCGACGCCGAAGATGGCCTCGACCAGTGCCGCGACCTCGGTGGCGACGGCCGAGCCGTAGCCGGTGATGCCTGCCGTGATGCTGCCGGGCTCCAGGCCGGCATCGCCAAGCGCCTGCCGGACGGCGCGCAGCACGGCATCGAGGCGGTGGTTCTCGGCCGGGTTGAAGATGTGGCCGGTGGCGCCGGAGACCTTGCCGCGGCCCAGGATTTCGCCATCGGGCGTGCAGGCGACCCAGCGGCTGGCCGTGCCGCCAATATCGAGCCCGAGATGGACGGGCCGGCTCATGCCGGAACGCCGGCCTGAACGAAGAGACGGGTGATTTCGCGCGGATTGGTGATCATGGTGCCCACAACAACGGCATGGGCGCCGGCATCAAAGGCCTGCCGCACCAGTTGCGGGGTATTGTAGCGGCCCTCGGCCACAACCGGCACGGAGAGGCGCGAGGCCAGCGTTTCGAGCAAATGCAAATCGGGTGCCTCCGGCCGGGGCTGGGTCACGTCGATATAACCCGAAAGCGTGGTGGCGACATAGGTGGCGCCCCAATCGGCGGCGGCAAGGCCCTCGTCGACGGTCGAGATGTCGGCAAAGACCTCGGCGCCCAGTTCCTCGCGGATGCGGCGGACCAGCCGCCCGGGGTCCTCGCCGTCGCGGGGGCGCGGGGTGCAGTCGAGCGCGACAATGTCGGCGCCGGCCGCGACGATAGCCTCGGCGGCGGCGAAGTCGGGCGTGATATAGACCGGGTAGCGGTCCGAAAAGACCTTGTGGATGCCGATGACCGGCAGGCCGGCGGCCCGGACCGCGGCGATATCGTCAGGCCCATTGGCGCGGATGGCCACGGCGCCGCCATCGCGGGCGGCGAGCGCCATGGCCCCCATGAAGAGAGGACCGTGCAGGGGATTGTCCGCCCGCGCCTGGCAGGAGACGACGAGACCGCGAGGCAGCCTCACTTGACGGCGCCCGAGGTCATGCCGGCGATGAATTGCTTCGAGAGCACGATATAGATGATGATGATGGGCGCCGCCGAAAGCGTGAGCCCGGAGAATAGCACGCCCCAGTCGGTGGTGTATTCGCCCATGAAATTGGTCAGGCCCTGCGGCAGGGTCTTGAGATCGTCGTTCTGGATGAAGACCAGCGGGAAGAAGAAGTCGTTCCAGATCGGCACGACATTCTGGATGCCGGCAATGACCATGGCCGGGCGCACCAGAGGCAACATGATGGACCACATGATGCGGGCCTCGCTGGCGCCATCCATGCGGGCGGCATCTTCGAGCTCGCCGGGCAGGCTGCGGATGAAGCCGGTCATGATGAAGACCGTCGTGGGCAGGCCCATGGCCGTATAGACGAAGATCAGCGAAAGCTGGTTGTTGAGGATCGAGAGGTCCCGCATCAGCATGAAGAGCGGGATGATGGCGAGCTTGAGAGGCAGCGTCAGGCCGGCCAGGAAGAACATCAGGATGAAGTTCGAACCGGTAAAGGCATAGCGCCCCAGCGCATAGGCGGCCATGGTCCCCAGCGTCAGGATCAGCACCATGGAGGCGCCGGTGACGACGAAGGAATTGAGCAGGTAGCGCAGGAAATTGGTCTCGTTCCAGATCTTGAGGAAGTTCGCCACCTGGGTGAAATCGGGAATGGCGAAGGGCGACTGGAAGATCTGCGGCGTGGTCTTGAAGGCCGAGAAGACCATGATGATGATGGGCGCCAGCATCAGGACCGTGTTGGCGATCAGGATGATCTGCAGCAGGCCATCGCGGCCCAATGTGCCCATGATGCCGCGGCGGTCGTAGTAGCTCGCCTGTGCCGTGCTCATACCTGAATCTCCCGGGCGCGCAGCCGCAGGGTCATGACGGTGGCGAAGGCGGCGATGAAGATGAAGATCAAGACGGCCAGCGCGCTGCCCAGGCCGAAATCCTGCTGGCCGGCCGACACGTTGCCGAAGGCGGTGCGATAGAAATAGAGGCCCAGCACGTCGGTGGAGCCATAGGGCGAGCCATCGAGGCCCGCCATGATGTAGGGCAGCTCAAACCAGTTGAAGGCGCCCACGAAGAGCAGGGTGAAGACGATGGTGGCGCTGGGGGCGACCAGCGGCCAGACGATCTTGGAAATCTTGACCCATTCGCTTTCGGTTTCCATGCGCGCCGCATCGAGGATTTCACCCGGAATGCGCTGCATGCCAGCGAGGAAGACCAGGGTGGGAAAGCCCACCATATGCCAGGCCTGGGCCGCGATCAGCGCCCAGAGGGCGGTGGAGCCCTGACCCAGCCAGGGCTGGGCCAGCCAGTCGAGGCCAATGCCGCGCAGGCTGATATTGACCACGCCGAACAGGGGATGAAGGAAGAGCTTGAACAGGTAGGCGACGATGATGGTCGACAGCACCACCGGCAGGAAGACCGCGATGCGGTGGAAGCGGGCGCCGGGCAGCTCGCGCCAGAGGGCATAGGCGAGGAGGAACCCCAGCCCGTTCTGCAGCACCATCAGCGCAAAGAAGACGATGACATTGTGGGTGAAGGCATTGATCGTCCAGCTGCGATAGGGCTCGACGAACAGCACGGTGTGGAAGTTTTCCAGCCCGACGAAATCGCCCCGACGCAGGCCCTGCCAGTCGAAGAAGGCATAGGCGAAGGCCGAAATGATCGGATAGACGATGAACAGGGCGACAAAGGCCAGCGGTGGCACAATGAGCACCGTGATCCAGAGGCCGCGGCCGGTCATCCGAAGGTGGGGCATTGGGGTCTCGCTTGCTTGCGGGGCTCGGCGACTGCCGCCACCCCCACCCGGCCTCCCCCTGAAGAAGGGGGAGGAGGCGTTCTGCGTGTTGGGCAGCATCCCCTCACACCCACCGTCCGTTCCTCCCCCTTTGAGGGGGAGGTCAGGTGGGGGTGCGGGGGAGCCGAGGGCGGAGGGAGGGCCGCCTTACTTCTGGAAGGGCTCGTACCAGGCGGCGAGGCCGGTGGTGAGGGCTTCACCAATGGCTTCGGGCGTGGTTTCGCCGGCGAAGAGCTTCTGCATTTCGCCCTGGATCAGCACCGAGCCGGAGGGCTCGCCATAACGGAAGTGCGCCAGCATCAGATAGGGGATGGAAGACTGGTTGAGCTCGTTGACCTCGGCCAGCAGGGGATTGTCGAAGGTGACGCCCGGAATGGTCGAGATATTGCTCAGCGTGTTGGCGAAGGCCTGGCCGAATTCCTGGCTGGCCAGGTAGTTGAGGAACTTGATCGAAGCTTCCTTGTTGGCGCCGGCGGCATTGGCTGCATAGCCGCCGTCGAAGTAGAGACCAACCAGCTTGTCATCCTCGACCGTCTTGCCGGGGGCCGCGAAGACGCCCAGTTCGATATCGGGGTTCTGGGCCTTGAAATTGGCGACCTCATAGGAGCCGCCGATGAACATGCCGGCCATGCCCGAGGCAAAGAGCTGCTGGGCGGAGGGGTAGTCGAGGCCGATGAAGCCATCGGGGAAGTACTCCGCAGCGACTGCGGCAACCTCGCCCAGCGCGCCGGTGAAGCGCGGGTCGGTGAAATCGGCGGTGCCGGCCATCAGCTCGTCGTAGAAGGCCTTGCCCATCAGGGAGGAGCCGAGGCCGAATGTGACGGTCTCGTTCTGCCAGGCGGTCGCGGTGCCATTGGCAAAGGGGATGACGCCGGCATCCTTGAGCGTCTGGCTGGCGGCGACCAGTTCATCCCAGGTCTGGGGTTCGGCAAGGCTGTTGGCGTCGAAGATGGCCTTGTTGTAGATCACCAGTTGGGTCTGGCTGGCAAAGGGCACGGCATAGACCACGCCGTCCGAGCGCATGCTTTCGGCGGCAAGCGCGGGCTCGGCGAATTCGGCCAGAGCCGGGACGGTTTCGGTGCTCAGCGGCTCGAGATAGCCAGCGGCCGCGACGTTTTCGAGCCCGCCATAGGCGCGCACCATCATGACGTCAGGACCGGTGCCACCGGCCAGGGCGGTCGAGAGGATGGTATTGTAATTGGCGGCTTCGAAGGTCTCGAACTTCACCGTGATGCCGGGATTGGCGGCTTCGAACGTGTCGATGAAGGTTTCATAGGCGGCACGGTCTTCCTGGCGCCAGCTCCAGAATGTCAGGTCCTGGGCGAGTGCCGGGGCCGCGACGAGCACGGCGCATAGCGCAGCGCCGATGCGGATCAGTTTGGTCTTCATGGTGTTCCCTCTCCTTGTGACTTTGTTTTTCATGGACTGTGCCGGTGCCCTAGGGCTCCAGCCGCCGGCCATCAGCGGCGGAAAAGTAATGAGCCGCGCCCGGCGCCACCGTGATGGTGACCAGTTCATCGGGCGCAAACAGATCGTTGGGGGTGGTGCGGGCCGACAGCAGGGTGTTGTCGGCGAGGCGCGCATAGACATAGGCGTTGTCGCCCAGATATTCGGTATAGACCACGGTGGCGGTGAGCCCCTCGCCCCCCTGCCCGCGCTGCAGCTGCACCGCATCGGGCCGCAGGCCCAATTTGAAGGCCGAGCCAGGCGGCAGGGCACCCGTCGCCACCGAGCCGCCATTGGCGACGCCGAGGCGATCACCATCGCGCGTGACATCGACCAGCGTCATGCGCGGCGAGCCGATGAAGGTGGCGACGAAGGTATTGGCCGGGGTTTCATAGAGCTGGCGGGGCGAACCCACCTGCTCGATGCGGCCGGCATTCATCACCACGATCTTGTCGGCCAGGGTCATGGCCTCGACCTGATCGTGGGTGACGTAGATCATGGTGCCGCCGATATCGCGGTGGAGCTTGGCGATCTCCAGACGCACATCGGAGCGGAGCGCGGCGTCGAGATTGGACAGCGGCTCATCGAGCAGGAACACGTCGGGCTTGCGCACCAGGGCGCGGCCGATGGCGACGCGCTGGCGCTGGCCGCCGGAGAGCTCGCGCGGCTTGCGCTGCATCAGCGGCTCGAGGCGCAGCATGCGCGACGTCTCGGCAATGCGGCTTTCGACCTCGGCCTTGTCGAGGCCCATCAGGCGGGCGCCGAAGGCCATGTTTTCGTAGACATCCATATGCGGGTAGAGCGCGTAGGACTGGAACACCATGGCAATGCCGCGGCGCGAGGGCGCGACGTCGTTCATGCGGTGGCCATTGAGGAAGAATTCGCCCTCGCTGATCGGGTCGAGCCCGGCAATCAGGCGAAGCAAGGTCGACTTGCCGCAACCGGACGGGCCGACAAAGACGACGAATTCGCGGTCACCGATTTCCAGATCGATGCCATGCAGCACATCGGTGGTGCGAAAGCGCTTCCTGATACCGCGCAGCGAAAGCTGAGCCACTATGCCCTCCGTATGCTCCCGCGCCATGCGGGTCCCTCGCCGTAGCTCTCCCTCAAGAGCGTCAACATGGAATACTAAATTCCTATTTTTGATAGTGTCAAGAATATTATATTTTGCACAGGGTGCGCGAAATTCGGAAGGACCGGGCCTGCGCCGGTTCAGCGGGTCTTGAGGACGGTGACCGCGGTCTCGCTATTGTGGATGTAATCGGGCGCGTCGGCCTGGCGGCGCACCAGAAGGATGAACAGCATATCCATCAGCATGAGCTGGGCGTCGCGCGAGGTGATGGCGGAGGAGCGCACCCGCTCCTCGTCGGCGACGGTGAAAAGATGGATATCGGCGAGGTCGAGCAGAGGATTGGGCTGCAGGCCGGTGACGGAAATGACGGCCGCGCCGCGCTGCTTGGCGACTTCGGCAATGCGCAGGGTTTCAAGGCTGCGGCCGGAATGGGAGAGAGCCAGCAAGGCATCGTCGGGGCCAAGGCCCGAGGCATTGGCCACCTGGATATGGGTATCGCTTTCGATCAGCACGGTGCGGCCGATCTTGAGCAGCTTGTAGGAGAAATCCCTCGCCACCAGGGAGGAGGCGCCGACGCCGGCAAGCTGGATCTTGCGCGCCCGGGTCAGGGCATCGAGCGCCCGGTCAATGGTCTGCTCGTTGTTGGCGGCGGTGGTTTCGCGCATGGAGAGCAGCTTGCTGCCGATCAGCTTCTGCAGGATCGTCATGTAGCTGTCGCTGCTGTCGATGGAGCCGTGGATGATGCCGCCCGGCGCCTGCCATTCGAGGGCCCTGGCCTGGTTCACCGCCAGCTTGAGCTGCTGATAGCCGGCATAGCCCATCTTCTGGCTGAACTTGACCACGCTGGACTGGCTGCGGCCCGTCGCTTCGGCCAGCCCCTGGGAGGACAAAGCCAGCATGCGCTCGGGATGATCGATGATGAACTGCGCAATCTGCCGGTCGGCCTGGGTCATGGACTCCAGCTTGGCGCCAAGTACCTTCAGGATGGACATGTTTCCCCCATACCGCATTTCAGTCGAGACGAGCCGGCCGGCACGACTAGGGCCGAAGCGCCCGGCAATGCAATGCCGGGGCCCGGCAAATCCCGCCCGGCGCCGCTAGCCAGTGTGCCGCACTGCAGGCGCATTTGGAATACAATATTCCAAGATTGATTGACATCCGGAATATTGGCTCATAGCATTCCCACCAGATTTGAGTGAGGGCACTATGGCAAGAAGCATCTTGATGGCAGAGCTCGACCAGCTCGTCTCGGAGGCTCGCAACCCCGCCACGATGCAGATCGACCTGATGTCGACCACCGAGATCCTGGCTGCCATGAACAGCGAGGACACCAAGGTCGCCGAGGCCGTCAAACGCGAGCTGCCGCAGATTGCCACCGCCGTGGACCGGATCGTCGAGGCCTTCCAGGCCGGTGCGCGGCTGATCTATATGGGCGCGGGCACCAGCGGACGGCTCGGCGTGCTGGATGCTTCGGAATGTCCACCCACATTCGGCGTGCCCGAGGGCATGGTGATCGGCCTGATTGCCGGCGGCGACCTGGCCCTGCGCCACCCGATCGAGGGGGCCGAGGACGATCGCAACGAAGGCCAGAAAGACCTCGAGAAGATTGCACTCACGGCGCAGGACGTCGTGGTGGGCATCGCGGTCAGCGGCCGCACGCCTTATGTGATCGGCGCGCTGGAGCATGCCAAGGCGGTGGGAGCCACGACGGTGGCGCTGTCCTGCAACCCGGACTCCACCATTGCGCGCCTCGCCGATATCGCCATTTCGCCGGTGGTGGGACCGGAGGCGCTGACCGGCTCGACGCGGCTCAAGTCGGGCACGGCGCAGAAGCTGGTGCTCAACATGCTGACCACGGCCAGCATGATCCGCATCGGCAAGACCTATCAAAACCTGATGGTGGACGTGAATGCCAGCAATGAAAAGCTGCTGGCACGGGCGGTCCGCATCGTGATGCAGGCGACCGACTGCACGCCGCAACAGGCAGAAGCCGCGCTCGAACTGACCGACAATGACGTCAAGCTGGCCATCCTCGTGCGGCTGACCGGGCTCGACGTCACGGCGGCACGCAATACGCTGCAATCGGCGGGCGGCTTTTTGCGCCGCGCCATCGAGGGCAAGGGCGCACAATCAATTGAAATGTCCGCCGCCAAAGGCTGACATGGACCTGGAGGGAATGAAATGATCTGGACCAATTCACGCAAACTGGCCGCGGGGCTCGCCATCGCGACCGCCCTGTCGAGTGTCGCTGTCGCCCTGCCGGCCCAGGCCGCAACCCTGCGCATGGCCTGGTCGCAGGACGCCACCGGGCTCGACCCGCACAAGCAGACGGCCTTTTCGTCGCTGCGCCTGCTCGAACTCATCTATGAGCCGCTGGTGCGGCTCGACCCCGAGCTCAATATCGTGCCGGCCATTGCGGCGAGCTGGGAATTTGCGCCCGATGCCAAGACGCTGACCTTCAAGCTCGACCCCAATGCCAAATTCTCCAATGGCGAGACGGTGACGCCGGCCGACGTCAAGGCGTCGTTCGAGCGCGTGCTCGACGAAGCCACCTCGGCCGCGGCGCGCTCGAACTTCCTCTCCATTGCCAGCATCGATACGCCTGACGACGAGACGGTGGTGTTCAACCTCAGCACGGCTGATGTGCCGATCCTGGCCGCCATGGCCAATATCAACGCCGCCATCGTGCCGGCCAGCGAGATCGCGGCCGGCTCGATCGGCACCACGGCGCTGGGCTCGGGCCCGTTCAAGCTCGACAGCTGGGAGCCCAATGCCAAGGAAGTGCTGAGCGCCAATCCCGAATGGGCCGGCGGGGAGCTGGCCATCGACGGCATCGACGTGACCGTGCTGCCGGACGAAACCGCCATTCTCGCCTCGCTGCGGGCCGGGCAGATCGATTTCGCGCTGATCAACGATCCGCTGATTGCGACGCTGGTGCCCAACGAGCCCAACCTGCAGCTCAACCGAGTGGGCGGGCTGGCCTATAACGTGCTGCAGCTCAATCCGTCGCGCCCGCCGATGGACAACCTGCTGGTCCGCCAGGCGATGTCCTGCGCGATCAACCGCCAGGAAATCATCGATGCGGCCTTGGTGGGTGAAGGCGTCGTGACCGGGCCGATGACCGTGCCGGCCTTTGCGCAGGATCCCAATTCGCTGTTCTGCTACGAGCAGGACGTGGAGAAGGCCAAGCAGCTGATGGAAGAGGCCGGGATGGCCGAGGGCTTCACCGCCACCGTGATCGCCGCGACAGGCGAGCCGCCGGTTGCGGCATCGGAAGCGCAGGTGCTGCAGGCGCAGCTGGCCGAGATCGGCGTCACGCTTGAGATCGAGATGATGGAGCTCAATGTCTATGTCGACACTTGGCTCAAGGGTGATTTCGACATGGCCGTGGCCCAGAATGGCGGCCGCCCGGATCCCTATCCGATGTATAACCGCTACTTCACCAAGGAAGGAAATCTGCTGGGCGTGTCGAACTTCGTCGACGATACGCTCGACAGCCTGATGAAGCAGGGCCAGGCCGAAACCGATCCGGCCAAGCGCGTCGAAATCTTCCAGGAATTCGAGCGGCACCTGGCCGAGCAGGCACCCTGGCTGTGGCTGTCGACCTCCTACACCTATACGGCGCAGCTCAAGACCGTGACCGGCTTTGAGCCCTCGCCCACCGGCACGCTGTTCGGCCTCACCAAGGTCGCCATCCAGTAGCGTTTACCGGGGCTGGCCGACGGCCAGCCCCCACTCCTTCAGAGACCCCGGTCCGATGCACTATCTGGCACAGCGCCTGCTGACATTTCCGCTGATCCTGCTTGGCGTATCGGTCCTGGTCTTCGTGTCGATCCGGCTGATCCCCGGCGATGCCATCACTGCCATGCTCGGCACCGAGGCCGGCATGCTGACCCCCGACCAGCGGGCGGCGCTGGCCAGCTATTTCGGCATAGACCAACCGGTCTGGTCGCAATATCTGCGCTGGCTGGGCGGCCTGCTGCAGGGGGACCTGGGCATTTCGACCATCTATGCCCGCCCGGTCTTCAGCATCATCCTCGAACGTTTTCCCCTGACGCTGGAGCTGGCGCTGCTGGCCATGCTGATTGCGCTCAGCATCGGCATTCCGCTGGGCGTTCTGGCGGCCACCCGCAATGGACGGCCCAGCGACCTCGGCGTGCGCCTCCTAGCCATGCTGGGGCAATCTACCCCCAGCTTCGTGCTGGGCATCATGATCATTTTCGTGCTGTCGGTGGCGTTCGGCGTCGTGCCGCCAATGGGGATATTCACCCCGCTCTGGCAGGACCCGCTTGCCAATCTCAGCCAGCTGATCTTTCCCGCCATCACGCTGGGCTTTGCCTTTGCCGCCTCCGTCACCCGCATTTCCCGCTCGGCCATGCTCGACGTACTGAGCGAGGACTATGTGCGCACCGCCCGCTCCAAGGGCGTCCCGGCGCTGAGCGTCGTCTGGCACCATGCGCTGCCCAATGCGCTGATCCCGGTGGTGACGCTGTCGGGCGTCGAGTTCGGTTACCTCCTGGGTGGCGCGGTGATCGTCGAGCAGATCTTTGCCCTGCCCGGGCTGGGGCGGCTGGTGCTCGATGCCATCAGCCAGCGCGACTATGCGCTGGTGCAGGGCACGGTGATCTTCATTGCCTTCAACTTCCTGGTGGTCAACCTGCTGGTCGACCTGGCCTATGCCGCGCTCGACCCGCGTATCCGGCTGGGAGGCAAATGATGGCCATCATCAGCGCCTTGTTCCGCCATCCCTCCGGCCGCATCGGCATGGCGATCATCGTCGTCTACCTGCTGGCGGCACTATTGGCCGCCATTGGCCTTACGCCGCATGACGCGCTCAAGATGTATACGATCGACCGGCTCAAGCCGCCGAGCCCGACCTTCTGGATGGGCACGGACCTGCTGGGCCGCGACACGCTGAGCCGGCTGATGCTGGGCATCGGCCAGTCGCTCAACATTGCCTTTGCGGCCGTGGCCTGCGCGACCATTGCCGGCTCGGTGATCGGGCTGCTCGCCGCATGGTGGGGCTCGCTTTGGGACGGCATCCTGATGCGGCTGATGGACGTACTGCTGGCCTTCCCGGCGATCCTGTTGGCGCTGCTCATCATCGCCATTGTCGGCCCGGGGACCTTTACCAGCGTCACCGCCATCGCGATCGTCTATACGCCGATCTTTGCCCGGGTGGTGCGCGGCCCGGCCCTGTCGCTCAAGCGCCGCGACTTCGTCGATGCGGCGCGGACCTTCGGCAGTTCACAATTCTATGTGCTGACCCGGCACCTGCTGCTCAACCTCGTGGCGCCTCTGGCCGTGCAGGTGACGCTGGCGCTGGCCTGGGCCTTGCTGACCGAGGCGGGGCTGTCGTTCCTGGGCCTGGGGACCCAGCCGCCGACGCCGTCGCTGGGCCTGATGCTGTCCGAGAGCAAGAACCTGATGCAGCAGGCGCCCTGGCTGATGCTGTTTCCGGCGCTGACCATCATGCTGGGCATTCTGGGCTTCAACCTGACCGGCGATGCGCTGCGCGACATTCTTGATCCGCGCACGCAGGGGAGGAGCGCATGAGCCCGTTGCTGGCTGTCCGCGACCTGCATGTCGGCTTCGGCCGCGACCCCAAGGCCAATGAGGTGGTGCGGGGCGTCAGCTTCGACCTTTCCGCCGGCCAGACGCTGGGCATCGTGGGCGAGAGCGGGTCGGGCAAGTCGGTCACGGCCCTTTCGATCAACCGGCTGGTCGACTTTGGTGGCGGGCGCATCACGGGTGGTTCGATCACGCTGCAGCGCGCCGATGGCAGTGCGCTGGATATTACCGGGGCCACCGAAAAGACCCTGAGGCAGGTGCGTGGCCGCGATATCGGCATGATCTTTCAGGAGCCGATGACCTCGCTCAATCCGGTGCATACTATCGGTGCGCAGATCGAGGAAGCGCTGCGGCTCAATCGGGGCCTCACCGGCCAGGCGGCGCGGAGCGGCGCGCTGGACATGCTCGACCGCGTCCGCATTCCCGATGCGAAATCGCGCCTGGGCTATTATCCGCACCAGCTGTCGGGCGGGATGCGGCAGCGCGTGATGATCGCCATGGCGCTGGCCAGCAGCCCGCGCCTGCTGATTGCGGACGAACCGACCACGGCGCTGGACGTGACCGTGCAGGCGCAGATCATGGCGCTGCTGGCCGAACTGCGCGAAGAGACCGGCATGGCGATGATCTTCATCACCCATGATATCGGGCTAGTAGCCGGCATTGCCGATCGCATCATGGTCATGCAGGGGGGCCTCGTCGTCGAGCAGGACGAGACCGACGCCGTGCTCGACCGGCCGCAGCATGACTATACGATGCACCTGCTCAGCGCGGTGCCGCACTTTACCGCCGGCAAGGCAGCGCGCAGCGATGGGCCGCGCGGCACGGGAACCAAACCCGTTGTCGTGGTCGATGACCTCGTGGTGCGCTTTCCGGTGGGCCGCAATCCGTTCCGCCCAGCGGGCGCCGTGCATGCCGTGGATGGCGTGGATTTTGACCTGATGCCCGGGGAAACGCTGGGGATCGTGGGCGAGAGCGGCTCGGGCAAGTCGACCACGGCCCGCGCCATATTCGAATTGACCGAACGGAAGCGGGGGCGGCTCACCGTCACCTCCAGCCGGTCGCGCCGGCCGATCCAGATGGTGTTCCAGGACCCCTTCGCCTCGCTCAATCCACGGCTCAATGTCGAGGCGCTGCTGGCCGAGCCGGCCATCGCCAATGGGCAGCGCAAGGACGCGGCATTGCGGGAGCGCATGACATTCCTGCTCGACCGGGTGGGCCTGCCCGCCGATGCGCTGACGCGCTATCCGCACCAGTTTTCGGGCGGCCAGCGGCAGCGGCTGTGCATTGCCCGGGCGCTGATGCTCAATCCGGACGTTGTGGTGCTGGACGAGGCGGTGTCGGCGCTCGACGTCTCGGTGCAGGCCAAGGTGCTGGACCTGCTGATCGACCTGCAGCGCGAATTCGGGCTCGCCTATCTCTTCATCTCGCATGACATGGCCGTGGTGGAACGCATCGCGCACCGCATTGCGGTGATGTTTGCCGGGCAGATCGTCGAGATCGGCAATGCCCAGGCGGTGCTGTCCGATCCGCAGCATAGCTATACCAAGCGTCTGATTGCCGCCGTGCCAGCCATCGAGCGGCGCAACCAGCATTTTTCGCTCGATGCCACGCAGGTGCCTTCGCTGGTGCGCCCGCCAGGCTATGAACCACCCGAAGCGGCGTGGCGGCAGGCCGGTGGCGATCATCAGGTGCGACTGGAAACGGTGACATGAGTTTTGCTGAACAGTTCGAGCGGGGATTTGCGCCGCTTGCCGCCTCGATCGAGACGGGCCGCATCCCCGGCGGCGTGCTGGGCGTGGTGGATGCACAGGGCAATCGGGCGGTTCGTGCCATGGGCGCCGCGCAACTGGTGCCCGAGCGGCGGCCGATGACGGAGGAGACCTGGTTCGACCTCGCCTCGCTGACCAAGGTGCTGTTCACCACAGAACGCATCCTGGCGCGGGCGGCAGAAGGACGGATCGATCTCGATGCGCCGCTTATCAGCGTGCTGCCCGACTTCCGGCAGTACAATCCGGACAATTGGGAGCGGCGGATCACCTTCCGCCAATGCCTGGGACACCAGACGCCGTTTCCGGCGGTGTTTCCGCTCTATACCTATGGCCGCGATCCGGACCTGCTGCGCACCTTTCTGCTGCAGCACGAATGGAAAGCCGGCCCCTCGGTCTATTCCGACCTCAACTTTCTCCTGCTCGGCCTCGTGCTGGAGCGGATCGAGGGCCGGACCATTCGCGCCTTCGATCCGGGTCCCGGTTTTGCGTGGGCGGCCGATCCGGCGCAGGCGGCGGCGACCGAGGACTGCACCTGGCGCCATCGCGTGCTGGTGGGCGAGGTCCATGACGACAATTGCTCGGCGCTGGAAGGCGCCGGCCATGCGGGGCTGTTCGGCACTGCGGACGCGATCCTCGATTTTGCCGCGGCGCGGCTCGGCGATAGCGATGCCGGCGCCCTGATCCGCACGCCGCTTTCGGCGCGGCGCACGCATGGCTGGGAACGGCCCTATGAGGGCTGGTCGGGCGGGGAGCACTGCTCGGACAGCACGATCGGCCATACCGGTTTTACCGGCACGGGCCTGTGGATCGACTTTGCGCGCGGCCATGCCTGGACGCTGCTCACCAATCGCGTGCACCCCACCCGCCACTTCGACAGCGGCATCGTGGCGCTGCGGCGCGCGGTGGGCGATTTGATCAACAGCAAGTAGGAGACGCAGGATGGAGCCGATCTGGGCCGTTGGATTGATGACGGGAACCGTGCTCGATGGCTATATCGACGTGGCCCTGCTGCGCACCGATGGCGAGACCATAGAAGAGTTCGGTCCCTATACCCTCGCCCCCTATCCGCAGTCGATTCGCAGCCTGCTCGAGGAAACCCTGCGCCAGGGCCTCGTCTGGCAGTTCGAGGGGCCCGAGCCCGCCATCTTTGCCGAGGCCGAGGAGGCCATTACCCGGGCCCAGTCCGCCGCCGTGGCCGACCTCGTCCGCGCTGCGGGGCTTGAACCGGCCGATATCGGCATTGTCGGCTTTCATGGCCAGTCGGTGCTGCATCGGGCGCCGCAGCCGGGCCGCATCGGCGCCACGCGGCAATTGGGCAATGGGCAGCTGATGGCGAACCTGCTGGGCATCCGCGTCGCCTATGACTTCCGCTCTGCCGATGTGCGGGCCGGTGGCCAGGGCGCGCCGCTCGCCGCGCTCTATCACCAGGCGCTGCTGCGCCGACTGGGCTATGTCGATGGCCGCACCGCCGTGCTCAATCTGGGCGGGGTGGCCAATATCACCTGGTGGGATGGTGCCGACCAGCTCATTGCCTTCGATGTCGGGCCGGCCAATGCGCCGATCAACGACTTCATCCGGGGCCTGGGCCTGGGCGACATGGATCGCGACGGGCAGATGGCGCTGCGCGGACAGGTCGACGAGGCGCGACTGGAACGGCTGCTGACCCATCCCTATCTCAGCGCGCCCTTTCCCAAATCGCTCGACCGCTTCGACTTTTCGGCGCGCATGGCCGACGGGCTTGGCCCGGAGGACGGCGCGGCGACGCTGACGGCCTTTACCACCGGCGCGGTCGGCAAGGCGCTCGACCTGTTGCCCAGCCGGCCCGAGCGGCTGGTGGTGTGCGGCGGTGGGCGGCACAACCCGGCCATCATGGCCATGCTCGCAAAACGGGCGGGGGTCGAGGCGGTTTCGGCCGACACGCTGGGCCTGCGCGGGGATGCGGTGGAGGCGGAGTGCTTCGCCTTTCTGGCGGTGCGCGTGCTGCGCGGAATGCCGATCAGCTTTCCCACCACGACCGGCGCGCCGCATCCGATGACGGGCGGCCAGCTGAGCCATGGGTGAGCTTGCCGTCACCGTCACCAGCCAGCCCGATGCGGCCGAGCTGGCGCAGATCGGCGACAACCTGGCCAGCTTCAACGAGAGCGATGTCGGGCCCGCCGGGCGCCAGGCCATTGCCGTGCTGGTGCATGCAGAGGGGGCGCTGGTGGCAGGCCTTTCGGGCTATACCGCCTGGGGCTGGCTCTATGTGCAATGGCTCTGGATCGCCGAGGCGCAGCGCGGACAGGGCCTTGCCGGAAGGATGCTGGCCGAGGCAGAGGCGGAAGCCCGCCGGCGCGGCTGCCACGGCGCCTATATCGATACGTTCAACCCACAGGCGCTTCGTGCCTACCAGAAGGCCGGCTATACGGTGTTCGGCACGCTGGCGGACTTTCCGCCGGGCCGCAGCCGCAGTTTCCTCTCCAAGCCCCTGACCTGAGCCCTAGCGAACCGGCCGCTCCCCGGCCAGGTCCGGGCGCATGAGCAGGACGACCTTGCCGATCTGGGCATTGGCATCGAGCATGGCATGGGCGGCCTGGACCTCCCCCAGCGCAAACTCGGCATGGATGCGGGTGGTCATGCGGCCATCGGACAGCAGGGGCCAGACATTGGCGACCAGCGCGGCGGCAATCCGGCCCTTATATTCGGGCGGGCGCGGGCGCAAAGTCGAGCCGGTCAGGGTCAGGCGGCGGCGTACGAGATCGCGCGTATTGACCTCTGACAGCGGAGACTGGTGGCTGGCGATCAGCACCAGGCGGCCATCATAGGCCAGCAGGTCGAGCTGGGTCTGGATATTGGGGCCGGCCTGGGCGTCGAGGGCGACGTCGATACAGTGCTCCCCGGCCGTGGCGCGGATCTGCGCGGCCCAGTCATCGCGATAGCTGAAGACAGCGTCGGCGCCGGCGGCCTGGCAGACCGCGCGCTTTTCGGGACTGCCGGCCGTGGCGAAGACGCGGGCGCCGCGGAGCTGCTTGGCCATCTGGATGCCGGCGAGGCCAACGCCGCTGCTGCCGCCCTGCACCAGGAGCGTTTCGCCCTGCCCCAGCCGGCCGAGCCAGATGATGTTGTTCCAGGCCGTGAAGAAGGCCTCGGGGAGCGAGGCGGCCTCGACGAAGCTGAGGCCGGAGGGCACGGGCATGCATTGCAGCGCCGGGACGACGACATAATCGGCATAGGCGCCGCCATTGGTGAGGGCGCAGACGGCGTCCCCCACGGCAAAGGCCTCGACGCCCGCCCCCACGGCCGCGATGCGGCCGGCAGCGTCGAGGCCGGGAATGTCGGTCGTGCCGGGCGGCGGCGGATAGAGACCGCGGCGCTGCTGGATATCGGGCCGGTTGACGCTGGCGGCGTAGATCTCCAGCAGGACTTCACCCGGGCCGGGTACCGGCATCGGGCGATCGACGATCGCCAGGACTTCGGGCCCGCCGGGCCGGGTTATCTCGACAACACGCAAGGCTGGTTCAATCCTTCCAGTCGTGGCGAATGGTGCTGGTCAGGCGCCCCAGGCCTTCGATCTCGATATCCATGGTGCCATCGATCTGGTGCATGTTGACCGAGCGGTGGCCATCGGGGAACTTGCCGACACCCTTGGCGGAGGTACCGAAGCAGATCACGTCGCCGGGCTCCAGCGTAAAGTAGCGGCTGGCCTCGGCCACCACCTGCTCGATCTTGAAGCGGTAGCTGGCGGTGGAGTCGACGGCGAAGGGCTCGCCATCGAGCCAGCCTTCGACCTTGAGCGCGTTGGGGTCGGCCACTTCATCGGCGGTGGTGATCCAAGGCCCCATCGGACCGAAGGTGTCGGTGGCCTTGGAGCGGGCGTGATAGACGAAATAGACGTCGTTGTCGTCGGGGCCGTGGCGATTGCGCCAGGACAGGTGATGGTCGCGCATCAGGTGCGGCTCGCGCGTCGTGGCGATGGAATCCATGCCGAACTTCATGCCATGCGAGGTGACATCGTTGACGATGGTGTAGCCGAAGAGCGCGGTGCGCGCCTCCTCGTCGGTGAGGTCCTTGCAGCGGCGACCGACAATGCCGGCCAGCTCGAGCTCGGGAATGGTCTCGCCATAGTGCTGCTTCATGATGATGGCCTTGCCGTGCCCGACCAGGCTGGAAGGGGCCTTGAAGAAGAAGTTGGGCACGCCCGGATCCTTATGGGCGGCCTTGCGGATGCCCATATTGTTGAAGGCGACGCCGACGATCTTGCTGGGATTGGGCTGCGGCGGGAGCCAGTCGAGCCTGGCCGGATCGAGCAAATCCACCCCGCCCGCAGCGGCCAGCGCCCTGGCGGCGCGTTCCAGCTCCGGCTTGCCCGCTTCGATGAAGTCATTGAGGCTCATCGGCGCGGCGCCGAGGCCGGCATGGCGATAGAGGGCTTCGAGCGTGGCGGCCTGCTCGCCGACCTTGGCGATCAGGGTCTTGCGGCCATCGAGAATGACGGTTCCGAGTTTCATATGCGGGCCTCCAGGCCAACCAGTTTTGCGGGATTGTCGCGCACCATGGTGGTGACATCGGTTTCGGTGAAGCCGAGGCCCAGCAAGAGGGCGACGGCCTGGCGCAGGCCCTCGACCGGGCTCGGATTGTCGACCTGGCCGAGATCGGAGCCGATCGAGGAATTGGCGACGCCGGCGGCCTCGATATGCTGCTTGAGTTCGGCGGGCGAATAGGTGTTGAAGCGCGAGTCCACATAGAGACAGGCGGACTGCTCGACCACGGCGCCAAGCGCCGCCAGCTCGGCCGTATCGGCATGGGTGAAGTGAAGCCCATACATCGGGTGGTTGATGACCAGACGCTTGATGCCGCGCTTCCGCGCCTCGTCGAACAGGACCCAGATTTCGGCGACATGCAGATGGCCCGACGACAGGATGGCGTCATGGGCGGCGATCATGTCGAGGATTTCGCGGACCGTGTCGAGCAGGTCGCCATTATCGTCGAGGACGGTGAGGGGCCGTGGCTTGCGGAGCTGGATATTGGACTTGAGCTTGCCGCCCCGGTGGTTGGACCGGATGTGGTTGGCGGCATGGGCGGTGGGCATGAAGACCATCTTCGTGCCGCTCTTGAGATGGAAATCGACCACGGCCGGATTGAAGCCGCCGGTGGAATTGTTGAGCACCAGCGAGCCATACATGGCCACGCCATGGTGCGAGAGGAGCCGCTCCATGATGGGCAGGAACGGGCCGACCGAATAGTGGTGATCCTTGAACAGGATGCCGCGCAGGCCAGCCGCGGCGGCCTGTTCGACCGCCTCGAAATGATCGAGCTGGCGGGCCATGGTGGACGGGCCGGAATGGACATGCAGATCGACGGCGCCCTGCAGCAGACGGTCGATGGTGGCGGGGTCGATGCCGGCGATGATCTGCCTGGCTTCGGCTCTGTTGTCGTCGTTCTCAGCCATCTTTCACGGCGCTCCCTGCTGGACTGCGCCGACCTATCCACCCTTGCGTGTGACGGACAAATCCACTCTATTTCGTTTCCGGCAGGCGGAAAGTGACTGAGAATGGCTGAGCGTGACGAGGATGCGGTGCGGGCCGCGAGCCGGGTTCTGGCGGTGTTGCAGGCGATGAACCGGGAGCCGCATTCGACGCTGCATTCGCTGCATGGGGCGACCGGCCTGCCCAAATCCACGCTGGTGCGGCTGCTGAAGACGCTGACAGCCGACGGCTATGTGAGCAGCGATCCGCGGCATGCCGGCTATCAGATCACCTCGCTGGTGACCTCGCTCAGCAGCGGCTTTCACGGCGACCCGCTGGTGGTGGAGGCCGGGCGCGCCTGGGCCATCGGGCTCAGTGCGGAATTCAAGTGGCCGGTGGCGATCGCCGCCTTTGACCGCGATGCGGTCGTCGTGCGCTATTCGACGGTCTATGACAGCCCGATCTCGCCGTTTCACGCGACCATCAACATGCGGCTGAGCCTCTTCACCCGGGCATTGGGACGGGCGTACCTGGCGTCGTGCAGCGACGAGCAGATCGACACCATGATCGCGCGCGCCGGATCGGGCGATTCCCTCGAAAGCGCAGAAGCCAGGGAGCATGACCGGGTGTGGCGCATGGTGCGCACCACGCGCGACCGCGGTTTTGCCATGCGCGACCCCAATGTGGAGCCGCGCACCTCGGACACGATTGCCGTGCCGATCTTTGCGCGCGGCGTGGTGCAGGCGAGCATCGGCATGACCTATTTCCGGGCGGCCACCAATGCGTTCGGCTCGCGCGATGCGCTGGTGGCAGCGCTGAAGCGGGCCGCAGAGGGGATCGGCGCCGAGGTCGACCGGCTGACCGCACACCAGAAGTAACCGCGACTTTCCGCCTGGCGGAAACCACCCCGGCCGATATTGTTCCGCAACCGCCCAACGGCGAGTTTCGCGCAGGTCAATCGGGCTGGGTGTCGCTTCGCAATGAGAACACCGCGCCAACCGGGAGGGGGCCCCTCATGACAATGAATTCAGAACTGCTCACCGCACTGATCTTTCTCTTTTTTGGCGCCGTCGCGGTGGTCGTCGGCTGGGGTTATGGCCTTGGCGATCCCTCGGCGCTGGGCTCCGGCGCCATGCCGGTGCTGGCAGGTGGTGCGCTGGTGATCCTGGGCACGGCCCAGCTGTTGCGCACGCGTGCCGCGCACCGCGCCGGCGAGCGCCTGGCCAGTGCCTTTCCACGCACCGAACTGCGGCCCTTGCTGATCATTCTGGCCGCCATCCTGGCCTTTGGCGTGCTGATCGACCGGGTGGGGCTGATCCCCGCCCTCACCGCGCTCATCGCCATCAGCTGGTTCGCCGAGACGGGCGGGCGCTGGCGGGAGCTGGCCCTGGTGCTGCTGGCCGTGGTGACGCTGATCGTTGCCATCTTCTATTTCGGGCTGGGCATTCCGTTCCGCCTCGTCGCCTGGAGGTTCTGAGGATGGATCTGTTCGCATCCCTGGCCATGGGCCTGCAGGTCGCCGTCACGCCGATCAACCTGCTCTATTGCCTGATGGGCGTGACCCTGGGCACCGCCATCGGCGTGCTGCCGGGCGTGGGGCCGATCATCACGATCTCGCTGCTGCTGCCGCTGACCTTCGGGCTCTCCCCCGAAGCCTCGATCATCATGCTTGCCGGCATCTTCTATGGCGCGGCCTATGGCGGCTCGACCACGTCCATCCTGGTCAACCTGCCCGGCGAGGCCTCCTCGGCCGTGACCTGCATCGACGGGCACCAGATGGCCCGCAAGGGCCGGGCGGGCGCGGCGCTGGCCGTGGCGGCGCTCGGCTCGTTCTTTGCCGGCACGGTGGGTACGCTGATCATTGCACTGGCCGGGCCGCCGCTCGCCTCCATCGCCATGCGCTTTGGCGCGGCGGAATATGCCGCACTGGTTTTTGTGGCGCTGCTGAGCACGGCGGCGATGACGCGGGGCGGGGTGATCAAGGGGATCGGCGTGGCCCTGTTGGGCATGGTGTTCGGCACGGCCGGCTCGGATGTGTCGACAGGCATGTTCCGCTTCACCTTCGGCATGGCCGAAATGCGGGACGGCGTGGACTTCGCCGTGCTGGCCGTGGGCCTGTTTGCCGTGGCCGAGATCATCAGCAATATCGGTTCGCCCCAGGGCGAGGCCGTCTCGGCCAAGAATATCGGACGGCTGTGGCCCACGCGCGACGACTTCCGCCGGTCCTGGCCAGCAGTGCTGCGCGGCACGGGGCTCGGCTCGCTGCTCGGCGTCCTGCCGGGAGCCGGTCTCGCGATGAGTTCCTTCTCGGCCTATATGGTGGAAAAGAGCATCGCCAAGGAGCCGGACCGCTTCGGCCAGGGCGCCGTCGAGGGTGTCGCCGGACCGGAATCGGCCAACAACGCGGCGTCGCAGACCGCCTTCATCCCCACGCTGCTGCTGGGCGTTCCCGGCAGCCCGACCATGGCCCTGATGCTGGGTGCCTTCATGATCCATGGCGTGCAGCCGGGACCGCGCATGATGGGCGACCATCCGCAACTGTTCTGGGGCCTGATCGTGTCGATGTGGGTGGGCAACCTGCTGCTGGTGGTGCTCAACCTGCCACTGATCGGGCTCTGGGTCCGGCTGCTGCGCGTGCCCTATCACTGGCTCTATGTATTCGTGTTGGGCTTTGCCTGTGTCGGCGTCTTCACCATGAGCTCGTCGCATTTCGACATCTACTCGCTCGTATTCTTCGGCGCGCTCGGCTACCTGCTCAAGGCGGCCGGCTGCAACCCGGCCCTATTCATCCTGGGCTTCATTCTCGGACCGATGTTCGAGGAGAATTTCCGGCGGGCGATGACGCTGTCGCGCGGCGACCCGATGGTGTTCCTCGAGCGTCCGATCAGCCTCACCTTCGTGCTGATGGGCGTGGCGGTGCTGCTGGCGACGACGACATCGTTTGTGCGGCGCGGCCGGGCCGAGGTGACGGAATGAGGGCGGGACCATGCTGACCGTCGAGAAAGCCGCGGACCTAGCCGCCCATGCCGGCCAGCTGCTCGGCCGGTCGGACTGGGTCAGCATCGACCAGCAGATGATCGATGCCTTCGCCAACCTGACGGGCGACCGGCACTGGATCCATGTCGATACGACCCGGGCCGAACAGGAGATGCCTGAGGGGCGCACCATTGCCCATGGGCTCCTGCTGCTATCGCTGATCCCCAACCTGCAGCATGAGATCTATGCGGTGACGCGCCGGGGGGCTGGGCTCAACTATGGCTATGACCGGGTCCGCTTCGTCAGCCCGGTGCTGGTGGATAGCCGGGTGCGGCTGGCCATGACGCTGATCGGCGTGCAGGCCCATGCGCAGGGGACGCGCCTGCTCACCGAGGCGACCATCGAGATCGAGGGCCGCGACAAGCCGGCGCTGGTGGCCAACAACATCCTTCTGCTGAAAGACTGATCGTGATGACCGGATACGAAGAGGGACGGCTGCTGCACCGGATTCTGGCCAATGCAGCCGATGGCGGCGAGGCGATCAGCTGCGAGGGCGAGAGTGTGTCCTGGGCTGAACTGGCGCCGCGCGTGCTTGACCTGGCGGGAGCGATCGCCGCGGCGCCTGGTGACGGGGATCGCCCGATCGCGCTGATCGGGCTCAACTCGCTCGATCTGGTCATCGCCTATCTGGCCATCATTGCCGCGGGCCGCTGCGCGGTGCCCCTGCCCGTCTCTGCCACTGCCGAGACCGTGACGGGAATGATCGATGATTGCGAGCCCGCCCTGGTCTTTGCCGATGCGGCAGGACTTGCCCTGATCGGGGAGCGGGCGGCGGGCCGGGTGATCGCACTGGAGCCGCAGGCGGGTGGCGAAGTCGCGCTGGGCGACTTCGTGGCGCGCGGCACGCGACTCGCTGCGCCCGTGGACGTCGGCGGCAGCACCGACTTCAACATCATCTACAGTTCGGGCACGACGGCCAGGCCCAAGGGCATCGTGCATTCCCATGCCATGCGCTACCGGCAGGCGACGCGCGGCGTGTTCCGCATCGGGCCGGCCAGCACGATGCTGCTGGCGACGCCGTTCTATTCCAACACCACGATCATGCCGCTGCTGGCGACGCTGGTACATGGGGGCCATGTGGTGTTGATGCGCAAATTCAGTGCTTCGACCTATCTGGCGCTCGCCGTGCAGCATGGGGCGACGCATACAATGCTGGTGCCGGTGCAGTATCAGCGCATCCTGGCTGAAGCGGATTTCGACGCGCATGATCTCTCCGCCTTCGTGCTCAAGCAATGCACGGGCGCGCCGCTGACCGCGGGACTCAAGCAGGCGGTGATCGCGCGTTGGCCGGGCGGGCTGTTCGAAATCTATGGCCTGACCGAGGGCGGCTGCACCTGCATTCTCGACGTGGCGACCTGGCCGGACAAGGCCCATACGGTGGGCCGGCCCGGCACCAACAATGACATCCGTATCATCGATGAGGCCGGCAACCTGCTCCCGGTGGGGCAGGCGGGCGAGGTGGTGGGGCGCTCGCCGGCGATGATGTCGCGCTATTTCCGCAATCCAACGGCGACGGAAGCCTTCTATTGGCGCGACGCGGCGGGAGAAGTGTTTCACCGCACCGGCGATATCGGTGCCTTCGACAAGGATGGATTTCTGGTCCTGCTCGACCGCAAGAAGGACATGATCATTTCGGGCGGCTTCAACATCTATGCGACCGATCTCGAGCGGACGCTGCTCGACCATCCCGAGGTCGAGGATGCCGCCGTGATCGCCGTGCCCAGCGCGCAATGGGGCGAGACGCCGCTTGGCCTCGTGGTCATGCGGCCGGGCTCGGCCACGGATGGGCCGGCGCTGCTGGAATGGGCCAATGGCCGGGTCGGCAAGCTGCAGCGGCTGAGCGCGATCGAGCTGCGTCCGACACTGCCCCGTTCGCCGGCAGGCAAGCTGCTGAAGCCGGAACTCAAGAAACCCTATTGGGACACGGCGCCGGCGGGCTGATCAGGCGCGACGCGCCGGGATCTGGCCGATCGACACCATGGTCATCACCGTCTCGCCAGCCTGGTTGATGACCGATACGCGCGTGCGGATGACGCCGTAGCCTGGGCGGGTCGAGCGCTGGACGTCGATCACTTCGCGGGTGACGTGCAGGCTGTCGCCGGGGCGCACCGGCTTTTTCCAGCGCAGCTCGTCGACGCCCATGCCGACAATCGGCGTGTCGCCATAGCCGCCGGACTGGATGAAGAGGCGCATGGACAGGGCCGCCACCTGCCAACCGCTGGCGATGAGACCGCCGAAGCGCCCCGCCGCTGCCGCCGCCGGATCGGTGTGCATGGGCTGGGGGTCGTTGACCTGGGCGAAAGCGATAATGTCCTGATCGGTCAGGATGATAGCGGGGCTGATCCAGGTCTCGCCGATGACGAAATCTTCAAGAAAACGGGCGGCCATGGCGCTAGTGCCGCAGCCGGGAGAAGACGGCATCGACATCGTCTGCCGCTTCCAGGGTCATCAGGCGGTCGATGAGTTCGTCGCGTAGCTGGGGCGCGATGACGCCGTCCACATTGGCGCGGAACTTGTCAAGATAGACCGCGTCGGGCGCGGGATTGCGGCTTGTGCCGAGCATGTCCTCGACAGTGTGGCTGAGCACGCGGCCGTCATTCATGGTGATCGACACCACGGCGCGGGAGCGGCTGGTATCGGCGGCGGCAACCGGGTCGGGCACGTGAATCACCTTGTCTGCCAAGGCGTTGATCACCGGGTCGTGCAGGCTGGAGGGGGCATAGGCGGACTTGTCGAAGCGGCCCAAAGCCAGGGCTTCGGCGACGGTGTGCTGCAGGCTGATGCGGCCATGCCAGGAGCTGCGGGGCCGGCGCTTGTCCTCGACCGGTTCGCAGACGGTGCGGAAGGAACGCGCCATGATGGCGCAAGAAATCTCGCGGATTTCTGCAAGCATGATGGCGTTTTTCTGGCGCAATGCTAGCGCGGCGGAGATGAAGGGCATCAGGGTATAGGCGCAGGGATAGAGCTTGGAGGCGATGTTGAGCACCTCCCAGCGCGAGCCGAGTTGGTCGGTCAGCGCGGCGAAGTTGAAGTCGGTCTCGGCCTGGACGTGGCTGCGGTACCAGCCGAAGCGGCCCTCGAACACCAAGTCCGGACCGGTAATGCCATGCCTGGCCAAGGCGACGGCGCGCAGGGCGGCGGCGGCGGCGAAGCCGACATGCATGGTCTTGGTGGAGGTGCCATCCTCGAAGGAGGCAATGGAGCCCGAGGAGAGGCTGGCGGCGGTACCGATGGCATCGACCATCTGGCTGTGCGGCAGGCCGCGCAGGCGGGCGACGGCATAGGCGGCGGCGAAGACGCCATAGACGCCGGTGGGATGAAAGCCCATTTCGTGCATGCGCACCGGGGTGACCATGCCGAGGCGGCAGACGATCTCGGAGCCGACCAGCAGGGCCTCGAGCAGCTGGCGACCGGAAAGGCGGGCGGACTGTGCTACGGGCAGGATGGCGGCGGCGATGGCGCAGGTGGCGTGGATATTGGTGGCGAGATGGGTGTCGTCGAATTCCAGCACGGCCGCGGCGACGCCATTGACGAAGGCGGCATTGGCCGGCGAAGTCTCGCGGGCATCCATCAGGCTATGGGCGCCGCGCCCCCCGGCATCCGCATCGGCAACGGCGCGCCGGGCGGCCTCGACATTGTCGTGGCCATTGGAGGCAATCATCACGCCGATCACGTCGAGCAGCCGGAGCTTGGTGTTGTGGACCACCTCGGCGGGGGCGGCATCCAGCGAAAAGCCGATTGCCCAATCGGCCACCTGCGAACTCACACCAGTCATGGGCATCCCTGCTACAGTGGCGCCCCGATCGGGACGCGGATTCTCAAAAAGCGGCGGCCGGCAGCGTGATTGTATGCGCTGCCGGCCGCCGGGGTGTCGTGCGATTATTTGGCGAGGCCGAGCCCGGTGAGCAGGGTCTCGAAGCGCTCGTAGTCGGAGCGCAGGGCCGAATCGAGCATGGAGCCGGTCATGAAGCGCGGCGACACGCCGGCCTTGCCGAGCCTTTCGACGAAAGCCGGATCGGCATTGGCCTCTTCCAGCGCCGCCTCGATGGCCGCAACGACGTCGGCGGGCATACCGGCGGGACCCATGACCATCTGCCAGCCGGTGCCGGTGATGCTGTCATAGCCGCTTTCGAGCAGGGCCGGCACGTCGGGGAATTCGGCGATGCGGTCGGCGCCCGGCACGGCCAGTGGCGTGACCGTATCCTGGCGCACCTGCGGAATGGCCGCGGCATCCATCATGAACTGCACGTCGCCGGCCAGGACGGCCTGCACGACTTCGGCAGCACCCTTATAGGGAATGTGGGTGGCCTCGATGCCCATGACGTTGAGCATATCCACGGTGGCGACGTGGCCAGTGGAGCCGACGCCAACCGAGCCGTAGTTCATCTCGCCGGGATGGGCTTTGCCATAGGCGACAAATTCTTCGAGGTTGCTGACCTCCAGCGACTTGGAGGCGACCAGCATGCGGACCGCTTCACTGACATTGGCGATGGCGGTGAAATCGACAAAGGGGTCAAAGCCGACATCGGCCAGATGCGGCGCGGTGGTGAAGATGGCATTGCCTGCCAGAAGGAGGGTCGAGCCATCGGCCGGTGCGCGCGACACCTGCTCGGCGCCGATGGCGCCACTGGCGCCGCCCACATTCTCCACCACGAAGTTGACGCCCAGACGCCGGCTCAGCTCATCGGCGACCAGACGCCCAACGGTATCGCCCGCGCCGCCCGCCGCGTAGGGCACGACCATGGTCACCGTGTCGACAGGATAGGTCCCCTGCGCCCAGGCGGGGCTGGCCGCCGTCAGTGTCATGGCCGCCGCAATGGTCAAACCCGCATACATGTTCATCACTCACCTCCCAGTGCGTTTTTTTGGCACTTATACCGTTTGGCAGCTAGCCCGGTGTGGCGCATGGAGACGCTCCTGGCTTTCCGTCTGCCGGAAAGTGCCGTGCCGCGTCTTGGCGGAGCCGGGGCAATTGCTGCACAGCCAGTGGTTCGGATCGTGGGATAGTGAGCGGATCCCGCAGGAGGGGGCGCGGCGCCGAGTGGTCGGCGCCGGCCGGTTTACTCGAACCAGGTGGTTCCGGGATATTGGTGTGCCCTGGCCACTTCTTCATTCAGCTCCAGCCCAATGCCCGGCCGGTCGCTCATTGTGATCTTGCCGTTCTTGATGATGTCGCCGCCATCGGTGATCGTCGACCAGTAGTCGCGGTGGAACCAGTGGAACTCCAGCACCAGGAAGTTGGGGATGGTGGCGCAGACATGGGCCGATGCCATGGTGCCGATCGGCGAGGACACATTGTGCGGCGCGAAGGGGATCGAATAGAGATCGGCCAGCTCGGCGATCTTGCGGCATTCCGACAGCCCGCCGCATTTGGGGATATCGGGCATGATGATGTCGACGGCCTGCTGCTCGAGCAGCTTGCGGAAACCGTGGCGCAGATAGAGGTTTTCGCCGGCGCAGATCGGGGTCGAGGTCGAGCGGGTGATCTCGGCCATGACGTCGATATTCTCGGGCGGCACGGGCTCTTCGAGCCACATCAGCTGGAGATGCTCGAGATCCCGCGCGAGGCGAATGGCGCTGTGCTTGTCGAGGCGCGTATGCAGGTCGCACGCCACCTCCACGCCCTTGCCGGCGGCTTTCACCACCATCTCGGCCAGCTGCACCATGCGGTCATGCTCCCACTTGTTGGGAGTCATGTTGAACCTGTCCTTTTCGTACCAGCCGGTTTCCGAGCCGGTATGGCCATAGGCGCGGATGTCCAAGTCGACCTTGAGTGCGGTGAACCCGGCCGCCAGGACCTGATCCACCTCGGCCTGCACCTCGTCCATGTTCATGCCGGGCGAGACTTCGCAATCGCAATAGACGCGGATGTCGTCGCGGAACTTGCCGCCCATGAGCTCATAGATCGGCACCTTGAGTGCCTTGCCCTTGAGATCCCAGAGCGCGATCTCGATGCCCGTCAAGGCGGTGATCAGCGCACCGGCAAAGCCGCCCTCGAAGACGAGGCTGCGGCGGATTTCCTCGAAGAGCGCATCGATGGCGAAGGGATCGCGGCCGATCAGTTTTTCGGCCAGTTCCTTTTCGATGATGGCGATGGCCTGGTGGCCGCCATGCACGCATTCGCCCAGGCCGGTAATGCCGGCATCGGTTTCGATCCGCACCCAGAGATGCATGCAATGGCCACTGGTCGCGGCCGTCTTGACTGCTGTGATCTTCACTTGGCTCCCCTCAGAACCTGATACCCCTACCCTGGCGCTAGCCCGAGATGCCCGGCATGGGCGCCACCGGACACTGCGTTACGCCAGGACCTCCTCTGCCGGATCCGCGAATGCCGTGACGCCGACATGCAGGTGGGACTGCAGGGCGTATTGGTAGCGAATCCGATCTCTCAGCTCCAAGGCGTCCACCACGGCAGCATGCTGCTCGTAGGTGTCGTCCGTGAAGTTATGCAGCTCCTTGCCCCGCTCCATGATGCGGATGATGACCGGCTTCATGATGCGATAGACGTCGCGCACTGCGCGATTATCGAGGATCGAGACCAGGCGCAGATGGAAGCGGAAATCCATCTCGGACGCCTCCGCAATCGAGCCCGCGGCGCGCAGCTGTGCATTGATGGACCGCATGGCCGCGATATCGTCGGGCCGCATCTGGTCGAAGATGGCATCGACGGAGCCGACCTCGATCAGCTTGCGGAAGCCCTGGATGTCGTTGAACGTGCGGCGCGAGATGTCGAGCGTATTGAACGAGAACAGGTCGAGCGCGCGCTCCATGCGGTCATCGACGATGATGGCGCCGACCTTGGGGCGCACCGAGACGATGCCATAGGCCTTCATGATTCGCATGGCCTCGCGCACCGTGTTGCGGCTGGCCTGAAAGCGCTCGCACAATTCCCGCTCGGTTGGCAGGCTGTCGCCCACGCCGAGCCCCCCGTCGGAGATGAGGCCACGGATGTTGGCCACCATGGCATCCACCGCCGAGGGGATAGAGCTGCGCACAATGGAGGCGTTCAGCGCGCTGCCGGCTGCCCCCATCCGAGACGGATCGTTCATCCCTTGACGGCCCCGACGGTGAGACCTTCCGAGAGGAAGCGCTGGGCATAGACATAGAGCACAGCGACCGGAATGGCCGTCAGGAGCGACGCCGCCATCAGCTTGCCCCAGGGCAGGATGTCGCCGACCACCAGCGATTGCAGCCCGATCGGCAGGGTGCGCAGGGATTCACTGGTGATGAAGACAAAGGCGAACAGGAATTCGTTCCAGGCATTGGTAAAGGCAAAGAGGGTCACCGACAGGATGGCGGGCGCGGCGAGCGGCAGGGTGATGCGCCAGAAGATATAGAGCTGACTTGCGCCATCGATGCGCGCCGCTTCCTCGAGTTCGATCGGGATGGATCGGAAATATCCCATTAGCACCCAGGTGGCGAAGGGCAACAGAAATGTCGGATAGGTGATGATCAGCGCGGTGTGGCTGTTGATGACACCCATGGTGGTCAGCGTCTGGTAGAGCGGGATGAACAGCAGCGTGCCGGGCAGCAGATAGGTGATGAGCAGCAGCGTGGTCAGCAGGCCCGCGCCGCGGAACCGCAGGCGCGACAGGGCATAGGCGGCCAGAGAGGCCAGCGCCACCGAGACCAGCGTGCTCAGGGCCGCGACGAAGACCGAGTTCATCAGCCAGGTCAGGAAAGGCGTATCGCGCAGGAGCGAGGTATATTGCTCGGTGGTGGCCGGCTCGGGCCAGAAGATGGAGCGCCGTTCGCTGATCTGCGTCGTGGTCTTCAACGAGGTCGTGATGATCCAGTAGAAGGGGAACAGCACGAAGACCAGCAGCGGGGTCAGCACCAGGAGGCGCGCCAGCGGGCCGGCATTGGAGCGCGCCTGCTGCCGGAAGATGGGCTGCAACGGGGACCGGCCGGTGGCCATGCGCACCCGGCGCACCACCCATTCCATGGCGGCGAAGACCAGCTGAATGGGAAGGAAGAACAGGTCGATGATGATGTTGACCAGCCAGGTGCCGCCCGCGAGCAGGCGGTCGGCAAAGCCCGGACCGCGCTCGGAGGCGCCATCGCGCCGGTCATCGTGGCGCATGAAGCGTGCCAGCAGCCAGATCAGGATGGCCATCAGGGGCGCAACGCTGAAGGCGATGGCGATGCCCGGACCATATTGCAGGGAGCCGAGCGCCTTTTCATAGGCCAGGATGGAATAGAGCTTGGTGGCGCCGCTGGGCCCGCCACCGGTCATCAGGAAGGGCAGACCGAACTGGTTGAAGGTGGAGATGAATGACAGCAGCAGGGTGACGACGATGACATAGCGCAGGCCGGGCAGCGTGACATTGCGGAAGCGCTGCACGGCATTGGCGCCATCGACCTGCGCGGCCTCGAGCTGTTCGCGATCGACGGCCTTGAGGCCGGCCAGCAGCAGCAGGACGAAGAAGGGAATGCCTTTCCAGACATTGACCGAAATGATGCTGCCCATGGCCATGCCGGGATCGGACAGCCAGCCGAGCGGACGATCGATGATGCCCACACCCTGCAGGATGGGATTGAGCCCGCCGAACATGGGATCGTAGATGCTCTTCCAGGCCAGGGCGGTGACGATTTCCGGCACGATCCAGGGCAGCAGCATGATGCCGCTGAGCAGGCTGCGGAACGGCAGGCGGCTGTTGAGGATGAGCGCCACGGTCATGCCGATGACGAATTTGAGCAGGAGCGACCAAAAGGTGAACTGGATGGTGTTCTGCATGGACTGCAGGAAATCGCTGCTGGTCCACAGGCGCTGATAGTTGCGGAACCCCACGCTGGTGGTTTCGCCGGTCAGGAAATTGAGCGATGTCGTGCTGATGAAGATGGCGCTGACAAAGGGCCAGAAGATCAGCAGCGCCATGATGAGCACCATGGGCAATACAAACAGGTAGCCGACCTTCCAGTCGCGACCGAAGAGGTTTTCCAGACGCTTGCGCAGCGTCGGACGGGCCTGAGCCGAACCCATCGTCGTCAAGATCATCCGATCTTCCATGCCTATGCTCCATCGGGGCCCTGAACCCCTGTCGAAAGAGAAAGCAGCCGCGCGGCTCACAGGCAGCGCAGGCACCGGTCAGTCGATAGACGCGACGGGGCAGCAGACTGCCCCGTCGCGCGGCCCCAGATGGGCTACATGATGCCGCCTTCTTCGAAGATCTGGACGATCTTGTTGTGGGCGTCGGTCACGGCCTCCTGCGAGGTCATGCGACCGGCAATCACGTTGCCCATCGACTGTTCCAGCACGCCCTGGGCGCGAATGGCGTCGATCTGCGCGGCCGGCTGGGCCGGCCAGGACGGGCCGATGAACGGCTCCGGCACGCTGACCTGGTCCTTGATGATCGCGTAGTTCGGGTCGGCCGCGATCAGCTCGTCGGTCCAGAGGTTTTCATAGGCGGGCATGAACAGGCCGCCAGCAACCGCCGACATCGGGGTGAAGTTGGCCGGGTCGAGCAGGTCGAGGGCCAACTGCTTGGCGAGCTCGACATTGGGCGCGCCCTTGAAGACGGTCAGCCAGCCGCCCACGGCACCGCCATCGCGGCTGTCACCGTTATTGGCATTTGGCTGACGCAGCAGGACCGTGCCCGGGAAGACCGGGTTGTTGTCGCGCTTGGCCGCCGCATAGACCGAGAAGGCGTTGTGCGTATAGCCGACGCTGCCGGCGAGATAGGCCTCGTTGTTGGAGATATCGCCCCAGCTTTCGACGCCCGGCGGCAGCATGGCGGCGTATTTGCCGTTGCGGTCATAGGTTTCGCGGACGAATTCATAGGCCGCGACGGTTTCGGGGGAATCGAATTCCACCTTGGTGCCGGTGGCGTCGGTGAAGTGGCCGCCAAAGGCATTGAGAATGCCCGAGGCAACGCCCCAGCCGTCGCCGGACTGGTTGACGGTGAGGCCCCAGCCCCAGAACTCGTTGTCGGGGTCGGAGATGGCCAGAGCCGCCTCGCGCCGCTTTTCCCAGGTATCCAGGCTCGCCGGATCGATGCCCTTTTCGGCCAGCTTGTCGCCGCGGAAGAAGGTGCCGGTGGTGTTGGCGATGAAGGGGATGGCCATCCACTTGCCATCGATCTTGCCGATGCTTTCGGCATTGATGCCGCGCATGACATTGCCGTAGCGGCTGATGGCTTCCTCGACCACGTCATTGACGTCCTCGAGCAGGCCGAGCAGGTGCATCTGGGGCACCGAGACGTTGCTGGTATAGGCCAGATCGGGGGGATTGCCGGCCTTAACGGCGGCCGACATCTTGCCCAGGAAGTCGCCGAAGGATTCCGGATTGGTGGTCGAGATATCCAGCTCGGCACCATTGGCGGTGGCGAACTTGGTGACGGTGTCGCGGAACAGGTTCTGGGCCGCTTCGAAATATTCGGTGCGGTGAATGACGGTCAGCTTGCCGGCGGCGCCCTGGGGCAGGTCCATTTCCGGGGCGGCGTCCTGCGCAAAGGCGGGCAGGCCGTTGCTGGCAGCCCATAGGCCGATACCGGCCGCCCCGCCGGTCCTCAACACGTCACGGCGATTAAACTTATTCGACGTCATGCTTCCGTCTCCTCCTGTTGAAACATGGCTGAGCGCTCGCGAACCCATCGGGTGGCGTGAAAAACTATCGCAATGCGCCTCGTCCTCCCCGGGTGACCGAGCCTCCCGCTCCGTCACGCGTTTCCACCGCCACGCGGGTCTTTTGTCCCATCATTGGCAGCGAATAGACAAGAATTAGGAGATGAATGGGCACGGAGTCAACCTTTTGTCCCACAAAAGACTTGATGCGATTTTGCGGCCGCATTAGACACGAGGTGGGATGCGATGACCTGCGCCCCGCTGCCGGGGAGGGCAGCGGGCCACCGAGGTGATTGCGTTATCTGTTGTTAGCTTGCCGGCCGCGCCAAGGCGGGCGAGCGCCCACCATCGACCTGGGGAGGAAAAGATGGGTGCCGTGACAATCCGAGACGTTCGCAAGAACTATGGCAGCGTGGAAGTGCTGCACGGGATATCCATCGACATTGCGGACGGGGAGTTCGTGATCCTGGTCGGCCCCTCCGGCTGCGGGAAATCGACGCTGCTGCGGATGATCGCCGGCCTCGAGGACATTACCGGCGGCGAGATCGAGATCGCCGGGATGGTGGTCAACGACCTGGCGCCCAAGGACCGGGACATCGCCATGGTGTTCCAGTCCTACGCGCTTTATCCGCACATGACGGTGGAGGAGAACATGGCGTTCTCGCTCCGCCTCGCCCGGGTGCCGAAGGACGAGATCAAGCGCCGTGTCGCCAGCGCCGCAGTGGTGCTGGGGCTTGACCCCTATCTCGAGCGCTATCCGCGCCACCTGTCGGGCGGGCAGCGGCAGCGCGTCGCCATGGGGCGCGCCATCGTGCGCAATCCGCGGGTGTTCCTGTTCGACGAGCCGCTGAGCAATCTGGACGCCAAGCTGCGGGTGCAGATGCGCAGCGAGATCAAGCTCAATCACCAGCGGCTGAAAACCACCACGGTCTATGTAACGCATGACCAGGTGGAAGCCATGACCATGGCCGACCGCATCGTGGTGATGCATTCAGGCAATATCGAACAAATCGGCACGCCGCTCGAGCTTTACGATCACCCGGCAAACCTGTTCGTGGCGGGCTTTATCGGCTCGCCCGCCATGAATATCATCGGCGGCACTGTTGCCGGATCGGCGTTCCGCTTTGCCGATGGCACAAGCATCGACCTGGGCGCCCTGCCCAAGGGCGTCAAGGACGGCCCGATCACCATGGGCGTGCGCCCCGAACATCTGCGTCTCGACCCCAAGGGCATCATGGCCGAGGTCGTCGTCATCGAGCCGACCGGCTCGGAAACGCAGGTGACGCTGAGCCTGGGCGGGCAGGACCTTGTCGGGGTGTTCCGGGAGCGCATCAGCGCGCAACCCGGCCAATCCATCGGCATCGCCTTCGACAAGAGCCTGCTGCACCTGTTCGACAACGACACTGGAAAACGCATCCTGCGCTAAGGCTGCGCGGCGGCAGGTCAACAAGATTGGGCCCTTGCCCCCCGGTGGCACAGTCAAGCGCATTGAGTCCGGGCTAATGCGGCCGGGCCCAAATTAGCCGTCCAACCGCCTCGACCTGTCGGAGTTGCATTCGCTGGTGGTTGCCCGGCAAAGGGCACTGTTGGGTGTCGGACCTAACCGCTTGGCTCTTTGCAGCCCTGACCATCTGAGTTCCTGGTACCTCCTCCGGCGGTCGCTATCCGGGTGGCCAGCGGGCCGACAGGTCGTTGCCTTCAGCATCTTCAAACCTGCGAAACTGGCGCATTCCCGCCGCGGTTGACCTGGGACAACACGCTTGACTTCTCTTCGCATCCGTAATTAGTTCGATCAGTCACCGAACTAATTGAAGGCGTACGGCGTGTCTCAGACCACTCGTATTTCGCGGCAGTTTTCCCTTCGCTCCGTCATGGAGGTGATCGTGCAGGGTGGTTCGGTATCCCGCGCCTCCATCGCCAAGCAGACGGGACTCTCCAAGCAGACCATTTCCGAAATCGTACGCCAGCTCGAGGAAGAAGGCTGGGTGCAGGAAACCGGACGCACCAGCGGTCACGTCGGCCGTACCGCCGTTACCTATGAATTGGTCCCCTCCGCGGCCTATATCGTGGCGGTCGACCTCGGGGGCACCAAGGTCCGCGTTGCCATCTGCGATCTTTCCAGCCACGTCTTTGCCGAGGAAACCGAGCCGACCCACCCGGCCGGCGGTCAGGCCATCGTCGCCCAGATCGCGGCCCTGTGCTGGAAGACTGCCGACAAGGGCGGCGTCGCGCGCAACAAGCTGCGCATTGCCGTGGTCGGCGCGCCGGGCGCGCCGCAGCCTGAGACCGGCCGCGTGCTGCTGGCACCGAACATTGCCGGCTTCGACCAGATGGACGTGGCCGGCGCGCTGGAACAGGCACTTGGCTTTGAGGTGATGCTGGAAAACGATGTCAACCTGGCCGTTCTGGGTGAGAGCTGGCTGGGCGCCGGGCAGGGCATCGACAATCTGGCCTTCATCGCGCTGGGCACTGGCGTTGGCAGCGGACTTATCCTCAATGGTCAACTGGTGCGCGGCGCCACCAACGCCGCCGGAGAGCTGGGCTTTCTGCCGTTCGGCGCCGATCCCTTCGAGCTGGAATCGCTGCGCGCCGGCGCCTATGAACGCAAGGTCGCCTCGGTCGGAATCATGGCTCGCTACCGCGATGCAGCGGGGCATGACGCCACCGTGCCTGCCATATTCGAGCGCGCAAATGCCGGAGAAACGGCGGCAGTTGCGGTGCTGGACGAGACAGCGCGCTATCTGGCACGCGGCATAGGCGCCATCGCCGCGGTGGCCAATCCGGAAAAGGTCATTCTTGGCGGGTCCATCGGTGCCCGGCCGGAACTGGTCGAGCGGGTTCGCCACATGTTGCCGCTCTGCTTTCCCTACCCCGTCGAGATCGCGGCCAGCGTCCTGGGCAATCATGCTGCGCTGGTCGGGGCAGCCGCTATCGGGCTCAGCCATCTACACAATACACTGTTCGGGACCGAAACCCCGGAATCGCGGATTTCCCTGCCGCCGGCCAATGCCGTCTCGCTGCGCGAGGCATTGCTGTGAGCGCGAACCTTGAGGCACGACTTGGTGCTGCCCTGGATCGCGACGATGCGATAGCGCTGCTGCGCGGCGCCATCGGTTGCGACAGCATCACCGGCAACGAAGCCAATATGGTCTCCTTCCTCGTCGGCCAGATGCGGTCCCGAGGCGTGGACGATATCGAAACCGCGGACTTCCTGCCCGGTCGCCCCAATGTCTGGGGCGAACGTCGTGGCACAGGCGGTGGGCCGCGCCTGCAGTTTGTCGGCCATACCGATACCGTCCATGTCGATGGCTGGCGGGAGCACTGGGCCGGCGATGCACGCGAAAATCCGTTCGGCGCGCCGATTATCGATGGCGAGATCTGGGGTCGCGGAGCGGGTGATCTCAAGGCCGGCATCTGTACCAGCCTGGCGGCGCTGAGCCTGCTCGACCGCGCCGGCATTCGCCTGAAGGGTGACGTGGCCTACGCCTTTGTCGGCGATGAGGAAAGCGGCCAGCCTGGTACCGGCGTCTCTGCCGGGATCAAGCATCACCTCGCGCGCATCGAAGCTGGCTCGATCGCCCGGCCCGATTTCTGCATCTATGTCGAGCCGACCCGGCTGGCGGTCTATCCGGCCCAGATGGGCTTTTTCATCGCCGACATTTCCATCACCGGCAAGTCCGCCTATTTCGGCGTGCCCGAACTGGGCCATGATGCACTCAAGGCCAGTCATGCGGTAATGGCGGCGCTTTGGGCGCATTCCGATGCCATATCGGCGCGCGCCGAACACCCGCTCGTCGGCAAGGGATTCCTGCTGATCACCACCCTGGCCGGTGGAGGCTTTATCGCAGTGCCCGAAGCCTGCACGCTGTCGCTGATCCGCAAGCTCCTGCCCGGGGAATCGCTCGATGCCGCCGCGGTGGAACTCGAAGCGGTCATCCGGGGTGCCGTCGCCGATCCGGCGATCACCATCAAGATCGCCTATCCCGCCGGTCGGGACCATGCACTGGGTGGCTCGGCCACCGAGACCGACCCTGCCCACCCCGCCGTGCAATTGCTCAGCGACACCGTGGCGGAAGCGATGGCGGGGCGCGGCGGAATCGAGGGAGCGCCATTCTGGTCGGAAAGCCCATTCTTCGCGAACCGGCTGGGCGTGCCCACCGTCTATTGCGCGCCGGGCGATATCCGCAACTGCCACACCTTCGAGGAGCGCGTCAGCGTTGAGGAGTACCTCGCCGGCGTGGTCGCCTTCGCCAGTTTCATCGCCCGCTATTGCGGCGTGGAAGACCCATTATAGGGACATCAATTCAAGGGAGACTGCACAATGAAGACCACCAAACTGCTGATACCGGCCCTTCTGGCCGCCACGCTGCTCAGTCCCGCCGCCTTCGCGCAGACGGTCGGCCCCAATGGCGAAAGCGCCACCCCGTCCTCCGATGTCGTGCTGGGCGACGAGGATATCGCGGCCCTCGCCGGCAAGGGCTACAAGGCCGCCCTGCTTTGGCACACCTCATCAGACTTTATCAATGCCGTGGCTGCCGGCGCCAATGACGAATTCGCCCGCGCTGGTGTCGATGTCGTCGTCACCACCGATGCCGGCTTTGATGCCGCCAAGCAGCGCTCCGACATCGAGACCGCCCTGGCCGCCGGTCCCAATGTCATCCTCTCACTGCCGCTTGATCCGGTCACCTCCGCCGAGGCCTTCAAGGAGGCTGTCGCCTCGGGCGTGGAACTGGTGTTCCTCTCGAACCTGCCGGCTGGCTATGTACATGGCACGGACTACGCCGCCATCGTCACCGACGACCTGTTCCAGATGGGCAAGCAGGCTGCGGATGTGCTGGCCGACGCGATCGGCGGCGAGGGCCAGGTGGGGTATATCTTCCACGATGCCGCCTACTACGTGACCAACCAGCGCGACCAGGCCTTCAAGACCACGATCGAAGCCGATTATCCCGGCATTGCGATCGTCGCCGAACAGGGTATCTCCGACCCGGCCCGTGCAGAGGAACTGGCCAGCGCCATGCTGCTGCAGAACCCCGAGCTCGACGGTATCTACGTCACCTGGGCCGAACCTGCCGATGGTGTGCTTGCTGCCCTGCGCAGCGCCGGCAATACCACGACCAAGATCGTGACGCTCGATCTCTCCGAGCCGATTGCACTCGACATGGTCAAGGGCGGCAATGTCGCCGGCATCGTGGCCGACGAAGCCTATGAACTGGGGCGCGCCATGGCAGCCGTCGGCCTCAAGGCACTGCTGGGCCAGGAAACCCCCGAATTTGTGGTTGCCCCTGCCCTAACCGTCACCGCCGACAGCGTCGCCGAAGGCTGGCAGCAGTCCCTGCATCGCGAGGCACCGGAATCGGTGCTCGCGGCACAGTAATCCTCCCGGGGCGGGGGCAATGGTGCACCCGCCCCACTTCACTTCCAGGAGGCAGTCATGGCCACCCCTGACACCGCATCCGCAGCCCCCTCGCTGCTTGACCGCCTGACCGGGGCCAATCTGCAGCAATATGTGGTCTATGTCGGCTTCATCGCCATTTTCATCTTCTTCGCGGTGGTGCTGCGCGACAGCGGCTTCCTCACCCAGCGGAACCTGGTCAACATCATCCTGCAGACGGCCCCCGTGACCATTATGGCCATTGGCCTGGTCTTTGCCCTCTCGGCCGGCGAGATCGACCTGTCGATCGGCTCGACCGTCGCGGTCTCGGCGCTCTGCGCTGCCATGGCCATGGCGGCCATGCCTCAGGTGGCGCTGCCGGTGGGCATCGCGGCCGGGCTTGGCGCCGGCCTGGCAGTCGGCTTCGTCAATGGCGCATTGGTGGCCTGGCTACGCCTGCCCAGCTTCCTCGTGACGCTGGCGACGATGGGCCTCATTGCCGGGGTGGCGCGCTCGCTGACCCAGCTGCGCTCCATCCCCGTCACCGACCCCACATTCACCGGCATCTTTGGCTCGGGGGCGGTGTTCGGTATTCCTTCGCTGGTCATCTGGACCATAGCCGCCATTGCCATCGGCCACTTTGCCTTCCGCCAGACCCGCTTCGGCGCTCATGTGCTGGCGACTGGCGACAATGCCCGCGCTGCCATGGTCACCGGCATCAAGGTGCCGCGCATCCGGCTTGCCGTCTTTCTGATCAGTGGCGCCATGGCGGGTTTGGCGGGCCTGCTCTATTCGGGGCGCCTACAGGCCGCCAAGTACACGCTGGGCGAAACCGATCTGATGACGGTGATTGCCGCAGTGATCGTCGGCGGCACGCTGCTCAATGGCGGCAAGGGCTCCATCATCGGGGCGCTGGTAGGCTCGCTGATGATGGGCATGCTCAACAACGGCCTGATCCTGATGGGCCTTTCCGTTTCCGACCAGATGATCGTGCGCGGCCTCATCATCCTCGTTGCGGTTGCAGTCTCGCTGCGCGAAACGGCACGATAGGAGCCAATCATGTTTCTCGACGTTCTTCGCCGCCGCAACCCGGACTTCATCACCGCCGCCATGGCGCTGCACCAGGCAGGGCGGATCCCGGCCAATGCCTATGTACTTGATCTCGACGCCGTCACGGCCAATGCGCGGGTGCTCAAGACCGAGGCGGACCGCCATGGCCTCACCATCTATGCCATGACCAAGCAGGTCGGCCGCTCATCGAGCTTCTGCCGCGCCGTAATGGCGGGAGGAATCGAAAAGTCGGTGGCCGTGGACATGGCCTGCGCCCGCGCCACCCACAATGCCGGAATGCAGGTTGGCCATCTGGGCCATCTCTCCCAGATTGCCCGCCACGAAGCGGATGCCGCTGCCGCAGTTCTACGTCCGGACTACTGGACCGTGTTCAACGAGACCAAGGCCCAAGAAGCCGCCTCCGGCGCCAACAAGGCCGGCCGGATCCAGAACCTGCTCGCCCGTATCAAGGCCGAGGGCGACACCTTCTATCGCGGCCATGAGGGCGGTTTCGATGCCGAAGACATCCTCGCGGTGGCCGACGCGATCGACGCGCTCGACGGCGGACGCTTTGCCGGCATCACCACATTCCCGGCTTTGCTGTTCGACCACAGCAGCCGCAAGGTGAAGCCCACGCCTAACCTTGCCACCCTCACCCGCACCGCCGAGGCGCTGCGCCGGGCCGGGCGCACCGACATCGCGGTCAATGCACCGGGCACCACCTCCTCAGTGCTGCTGGCGGCCCTGGCCGAAGCCGGCGCTACCCAGTGTGAGCCGGGCAATGGCCTGCATGGCACAACGGCGCTGCACGTGGTGGAAGACCTGCCCGAACTGCCCGCCGTGCTTTACCTCACCGAGGTGTCGCATCTCTCGGGCGGCAAGGCCTATTGCCTTGGCGGCGGGTTCTATATCGACCCGATCTTCCCCGATTACCCCGTCAAAGCGATCGTTTCGCCCGAGCCGACCACCGCTGCTGACGCCCTGCGCGAAGTCGAAATCCCTCCGCCTGCCGCCATCGATTACTACGCCATGATCGACGCCACCGGCCCGGCCGCGTCGCGCCCAGGAGACACGGCAGTGTTCGGCTTCCGCGGCCAGGCTTTTGTCACCCGTGCCTATGTGGTGGGCGTGTCGGGCATTTCCACCGGCGATCCCAAAGTCGAGACCATCGAAAACAGCTTCGGCCAGCCCGAAGCCTGGCCACTCTAGGAGGCATGCGATGAACCAGCCCGTGCTCGCGCTCAACAATATCCGCAAGAGCTTCGGTGGCGTCGTCGCCATCGAGGATTTCAGCCTCACCGTCCACCCCGGCGAGATCGTCGCGCTGGTGGGCGACAATGGTGCCGGCAAGTCCACGCTGATCAAGATCATCTCGGGCGTCCATGCCCCGACGTCAGGCAGCATCGTGATCGAGGGTGAAAGCGTCGCCATGTCGAGCGCCACCAAGGCACGCGAGCACGGCATCGAAGTCGTCTATCAGGACCTGGCGCTCGCCGACCAGCAGTCGGTCTACATGAACCTGTTCCTCGGTCGCGAGCTCACCAGGGGGCCCTTCGGGCAACTTGACCGAAATACCATGGTGGCCGAAACGCAGCGGCTGGTTGATGAACTCGACGTTCGTATTCCCTCGCCGCATGCTGCGATCCGGGACCTGTCCGGCGGCCAGCGCCAGGGCATAGCCATTGCGCGAGCCACCCGCTGGGCAAAGAAGCTGATCCTGCTCGATGAGCCCACGGCTGCCCTCGGTGTCGCCGAAACGGCACGGGTCGAAAACATCGTTGCCTCGCTCAAGGCCCGCAGTATCGGCGTGCTGATCATCAGCCACAGCCTCGACCAGGTTTTCCGCCTGTCCGACCGCATTTGCGTGCTGCGTCGCGGCAAGCAAATCGGCATCCGCAAAACGTCCGAGACGGACAAGAACGAGATCGTTTCGATGATCACCGGGCTCGAAGCAGCTTAGCGCCCACGCTGGCACAAATAGCGGGTGACGCCTGATCTGTCTTTCAGTGCATCCCCCCAATCTTTGGAGGAACATCAGAGTTTGGGTGGTGGCGGACCTCCTGCAGGGTCTCGCGTGTCGGACGGTCCGCTGGCGGCCTTGCCTGACCGCCCGATGGGAATGATCTAGCGTAGTTTGACGGCGTCTTGCCGACATACTGAAAGAAGGCGCTGGAAAAGGCCGAACTGGATGAAAAGCCAACTTCAAAGGCGGTCTGGGTAACCGACAACCGTTCCTTGCGCAGCAGTTCCATTGCGCGGTTCATCCGCAGTTCCCGGACAAAGTCCCGCCAGGTCTGGCCCAGTTCGACTTGCATGTGCCGCCGCAGGGTGCGCTCGGACATGCCTGCGAACTGGGCGGCTTCCGGCAGCGTCACGCTCGGTCCGCGACGGGTGGCGAAGTCGATCACCTTCTGAAGGTTGGAGTTCTCGGCATAGGGTGTCCACAGGATGCGCTCGTGGCGGAACCATTCGGGGACCATGTCACCAAGCGTGACGTAGAATGAACGAGCCTTGCGGTCACGCGTGCCGGTGTCGGGGCCCCAACGCAGGGAATGCTGCAGCAGGGTGGCCGCAAAGTCGCCGACCGGGCCGACCCAGCAGCCATCGTGATGCCAGCTGACTTCTTCGTGGCAGAACTTGGCGACGAGACCCGTCGAGAGGACGCGGGCGCGAAGGCGAAACATGCGCCCGGGTGGAATATAGACCATGTGATCGGGAGGAATGACCCACTCGCCGGCATGGCCGAAAAGCTCAAGCTCACCCGTCAGGCAGCGTACAAGCTGCCCGCCGGCCTCTGCCTCGGTCTCGAAGTCGAAGCGGCCCTCGAAGGGCTGGGAATGGCTCGACATATCAGATCGCACCGCAAACCAATTCTCCGTCACCTGAACTTTCATTGGAATCCCCGCTTGTCCGAACTTCGCTTATAATTGTCCGAATATCGAATGCAGGACAAGTCCGATATCGGCAATATCCTGGCAGATCGCATATTAGAGGCCAACGCGAATGGTCCGCGGTTGACGGAGGAGAACCAGATTGAAAATGGCCAGTTCACAGGCCCCCGTGCTGACACTGGCGCAACTGAACAAGCGCTTTGGCGGCACCCATGCCGTACGCAATGTCGGTTTCTCCCTGGCGGCCGGCGAGATCGTGGCGCTGCTCGGCGAAAATGGCGCCGGCAAGTCGACCCTGATCAAGATGCTGGCCGGGGTTCATGCGGCCGACAGCGGTCGCTTCCTGTTCCGCGGCGCTGCCTTCGATCCCCGTGACGGCCATGCCGGCATTGCCTTCATCCATCAGGATCTTGGGCTTATTGAATGGATGACGGTGGCCGAGAACATCTGCCTGATGCGGGGCAATTACCCGCGCCGCTTCGGTCTCATCGACTGGCGGCAGTCGAGCAAGGCAGCGCGGGCAGCCCTTGCCATCGTTTCGGCGGATATCGACCCCGAGACACGAGTGCGGGACCTGACGCGCACGGAAAAGTCGCTCGTCGCCATCGCGCGCGCCCTGGTTCACGACGTGCAACTGATCGTGCTCGATGAGCCTACTGCCAGCCTGCCCCAGGCCGATGTCGAGATACTGCACAAGGTTCTCAGATCGCTGCGGGCACGCGGCGTTGCGATCATCTACGTGTCGCACCGTCTCGACGAAGTCTTTGCCATAGCGGATCGCGCCGTGGTGCTCCGCGACGGCTATCTCGTCGCCGACGAACCTATTGCCGGTCTGGATGGCGAGCGCCTGGTCGAACTGATCATCGGCGGCATGGCGAAGGACGTATTCGTTCGCCCACCACGCCCGCAAGGCACCGAAGTCGTACTGCGCGTGGACGGACTGGTCGTCCAGGACGTTGGCCCCGTCAGCTTTGCACTTCATCGCGGCGAGGTGCTCGGCCTGGTCGGGCTTCGTGGCGCGGGTCAAGAAGCAGTGGGGCGCGCACTCTTCGGCCGCGCGTCCATCGGCGCGGGCGAGGTGCACTTGCGGGGCGGTCCGGCAATTGATTGCCGCAATCCGCTCGAGGCCATCCGCGCCGGCATAGTCATGGTGGCGGGCGACCGCTACGAGGAATCGGTGGCCCGTGGCCTCACTGTGGCGGAAAACCTCTTCCTCAATCCGTCGCTCACCGGGCGACGGATTGTGGATTTTGCAGCGCCGGAAGCGGAGACCGCCAAGGCAGCCCAAATCGGTCGCACCTTCGATATCCGCCCCAATGACCCGTCGGCGCCGATCGAGACCCTTTCGGGCGGAAACCAGCAGAAGGTGGTGATCGCGCGCTGGATGCAACTCGACGCCGACGTGCTGATCCTTGAGGATCCCACTGCCGGGGTCGATGTCGGGTCCAAGGCGGAAATCTATGCCTTGCTGGCCAAGGCACTGGAGGATGGGCTTGCCGTTCTCCTGATCTCCACTGATTTCGAAGAGGTGGCGGCGCTCAGCCACCGGGCCTGCGTGTTCCGCAATGGCAGCATCACAACCGAACTCGAGTCCGAGCGGCTATCCGTCGAAACGCTCTTGAGCGCTGCATCCCTAGAAACAACGACAAGGCAGGAGTACGCCTGATGGAATCCTTGCGATCGACGGCGCTTGAGCCGACCGCCGGAGAACTCTCACACCTCAAACCGGGTGCCCGTCTGGCGCGCATCGTGCCGGTCTATGGCCTGCCCCTGCTGACGGTGCTGCTGATCCTGTTCTTTTCGCTGCTGCTCCCCGACACCTTTCCCACGGTGCTCAATCTGCGCGCCATACTGGGGGAGAAGTCAGTCATTGCACTGCTGTCGCTGGCGGCGATGATCCCGATGATGACGGGCCGTATCGACCTCACAGTAGGCTACGGCATCGTCATCTGGCACATCCTGGCGATCAGCCTGCAAACCGTCTACGGGCTCCCCTGGCATGTCTCGGTGCTCATCGTGCTATGCGGGGGCGCCTTGCTGGGGGCCATCAATGGCCTCCTGGTGGAAATCGCCCGTATCGACAGCTTCATCGCCACGCTGGGCACCGGCACCGTGATCTACGCCATCGCACTTTGGCATACAGACGGACGGCAGGTGATCGGCATGCTGCCGCCCGAATTTACCGCCATCCACACCACCAACCTGTTGGGTCTGCCGATCTCGGCCTTCTATGTGCTGGCCATTGCGCTGGTGCTGTGGATCGTCTCGGACTTCCTGCCGATCGGGCGCTATCTCTATGCCATCGGTGCCAATTCCCGCGCGGCCGAACTCAACGGCATCCGGACCCAGCGTTTCGTCATCGGCGCTTTCGTCGCCTCGGGGGTGCTGGGGGCACTGGCCGGCATCGTGCTCGCCGCCAAGCTGCGCATCGGCCAGGCCAGCGTGGGCCTCGAATTCCTGCTGCCGGCCCTGGTTGGCGCATTTCTGGGCTCGACGACGATCAAACCCGGGCGCGTCAATGTCTGGGGCACCATGGTGGCCGTGATCATCCTGGCAGTGGGCATATCCGGCATCCAGCAGATGGGCGGCGCCTTCTTTATCGAACCCTTGTTCAACGGCGCGACGCTGCTCGTGGCCATCGGTATCGCCGGCTATGCCCAGCGCCGCCGCGGCTCGGTGCGCCATGCCCGGACACCGGCACAGCCCGAAGCGGCGGCCGACCAGACATCCAAGTCCTAACGACCCGTCTTCAAGGAGGAAAGAAGACATGAAGAGACTGCTTCAGACAACGGCGCTTGCCAGCCTGCTGCTGGCCATGCCGATGGCATCGCCCGCCTGGGCCGATGCGGTGAGCGACGCCAAGGCCTATGTGGCCGAGATCACCAAGCCCAATCCGCCCTGGACCGGACCGACCACCGGACCGGTCGCCCAGGCCGGCAAGACCATCGTCTATGTGGCCGCCGACCTGCGCAATGGCGGCGTGCTGGGGGTGGTCAGGGGTGTCGAGGAGGCCGCTGCGGCCATCGGCTGGGACGTGCGCGTCATTGACGGCGGCGGCACGGTTTCGGGTCGCTCGGCAGCCATCCAACAGGCCATCGCGCTGGCCCCGGACGGGATCATCCTGGGTTCGGTCGACGGCAATGAACAGGCCGAGGGCATTCGCCAGGCCGATGCCGACGGCATCAAGGTCGTCGGCTGGCATTCAACCGCCACCACCGGCCCGTCCGACTCGCTGCCCATCTTCACCAACATCACCACCGATCCGCTGGAAATCTCGCGTGCCGCCGCGTCATTCGTGGTCGCGGACAGCGAGGGCAAGGCCGGCGTAGTGATCTTTACCGACAGCGTCTACGAGATCGCCATCGCCAAGTCCGACGCCATGGCCGAGGTGATCAGGGCCTGCGACACCTGCACGCTGCTGACCACCGAGGACACGCCACTGGCCGAGGCCTCGACCCGCATGCCGCCGCTCACCAACGCCCTGTTGCAGCGCTACGGCGAGAGCTGGACCCATTCGCTGACCATCAACGACCTGCCGCTCGACTTCATGGCGCCTGTGCTGCAATCAGCCGGCAGGGCTCCCGATGGTTTCCCCCGAAACGTCTCGGCTGGCGATGGCTCGGAGGCCGCCTTCCAGCGCATCCATCAGAATTACTATCAGTGGGGCACAGTGGCCGAGCCGCTGAACCTGCACGGCTGGCAGGCAGTCGATGAACTCAACCGCGCCTTCGCCGGCGAGGCCGATTCCGGCTATGTCGTGCCGGTTCATCTTTTCCTGCCCCAGAATGTGAACGAGGACGGCGGCGCCAACTTCGTCTTCGATCCCGACAACGGCTATCGCGACGCCTACAAGGCGATCTGGGGCGTCAGCTAGCCACCCGATACCGGCGCACGGCACGCCCGTGCGCCGACCTTCCCAAATTGCCACAGGAGAAGTTCCAAATGCCCGGCGCATTCTGGCCAGATGATATTCGACTTGTCATTTCGATATCCATGCAGTTCGAAGCGGGCGGCGAGGCGCCGTACGGGCCGGGCGGGCCCTTTTCGGGCTTTATCGACATGGATCCTACCTATCCCGATTTCCCCACCAAAAGCTGGTATCGCTACGGCTATGTCGAGGGCCTGCAGCGCATGATGGACCTGTGGGACAAGCACAGGGTGAAGGTCACTTCGCATATGGTCGGGTCCGCCGTCGATCGCAGCCCGGCGGTGGCCAGGGAAATCGTCGAACGCGGACACGAAGCGGCGGCCCATGGGCGTGACTGGATAATGCAGGTCAATCTGCAGGAGCCCGAGGAACGCAAGTTCATACGCGACAATGTCGACTCGATCCGCCGGGCCACCGGCGTGGCGCCGACCGGTTACAATGGCGCGGCCATGCGGGGCACCATCAACACGCTCAAGATCCTGCAGGAAGAGGGCTTCAATTATCACATCGACGACGTGAGCCGCGACGAGCCCTTTGTCATCCCGGTGCGAGGCCGCGATTTTGCCGTGGTGCCCTATTCGGTGACGCTCAACGACATCATCCAGTTCGAGGGCTACAAGTTCACCAATACCGAGTACGAGCGCCAGCTCCAGGACGAGTTCGACGTGCTCTACGAAGAGGCGGCCAACCGTCGGCGGATGATGTCGATCTCGACTCATGACCGAGTGCAGGGCCGGCCCTTCAGGGTGCGCTCGCTCGATCGTTTCCTCAATTACGCCCTCAAGCACAAGGGCGTCGTCTGCCTGCGCAAAGATGAGATCGCAGCCTTTGCCCTGAGCGAGCCCAGCATCGTCCGCGACATCAACACCCATGACGAATGGGCCGATTGGGAGCGCCGCAATGGCGCCCAGCGGATTACGCCGATCGCATAGGCCTGGAGCGCACCGTGACTGACATTGCAATCATTGGTGGGGGTATCGTCGGTGTCGCAACCGCGCACACGCTGCTGAACCGGCATCCCGGGATCAGCGTCACCGTGCTGGAAAAAGAAGACAGCCTTTCCCGCCACCAGACCGGTCGCAATAGTGGGGTTGTCCATGCCGGCATCTATTACGCCCCGGGAAGCCTAAAGGCCGAGTTCTGCCGGCGCGGCCTGGCTGCGACTTTCGCCTATTGTACCGAGCGCGGCATTGCCCTGGAGCGGCCCGGCAAGCTGCTGGTCGCCACCAGCCCGACCGAGATGCAGCGGCTGGCGGCGCTGAAGGCGCGGGCAGAGCAGAACGAGCTGGAGGTGCGCGACGTCACGGCCGCCGAGCTGCGCGAGCTGGAACCCAATATCGTGGGGCTGGGCGCCCTGTTGAGTCCTGCAACCGGCATTGTCGATTATCCGGGCATGGTGCGCTCGATGGCGGCGGAAGTCGTAGCTTTGGGCGGCGACATCCGGTTTGGTGCCGAGGTGACGAGTATCACCGAAACCCCCAACGAGGTCCGCGTGGAGCTCGGCGACGGCCAGGAGCTGCGGGCGCGGCATGTCATTGCCTGTGCCGGGCTCAATGCGGACCGGCTTGCGGCCATGTGCGGCCTGGCCGAGGACTTCTCCATCGTGCCGTTCAAGGGCGAGTATTACCGGTTGGCGCCGCGCCACGACGCCGTCGTCAGCCACCTCATCTATCCGGTGCCCGATCCCGAGCTGCCCTTTCTGGGCATCCATCTGACGCGGATGATCGGTGGCTACGTCACCGTCGGGCCCAACGCCGTCCTGTCGCTGGCGCGCGAGAACTACGGCAAGCTGGCGGTGAATGCCGGCGATGTCGCCGACATGGCCCGGTCTCCCGGCTTCTGGCGGGTCATGCGGAACAATCTGCGTTCCGGCCTGGCCGAAGCGGCCAATTCAGCGTTCAAGCACCGCTATCTCAAGGCCTGCCAACGCTATTGTCCGTCACTGGAACTAGGCGATCTATTGCCGCATCCAGCAGGTATCCGGGCACAGGCGGTGATGCGGGATGGCACACTGGTCCACGATTTCCTCATCAGAAACACCGCGCGCACTATCCACATCTGCAACGCCCCGTCCCCGGCCGCGACCTCGGCGCTGCCCATCGCCGATCATATCCACAAGCTGGCTATGGGCACCTTTGCCCTCAAGGGAAACAGCCCTGCTGCTTGACCTGCGGACCTGTCGCTGCCCTGGCGGCCGGGGTAGAATGAGTACCGCGTTGGGGAAGGCCTGCTCATCCGGGCTTTTCCAACAGCAGTCACAGCTGAGATGGCTTCACCGGTTACGCCTTTGTGCCCACTTGATCTCGTCGGCCTCACTCCCTATTCCAACATCAGTGTTCTCAGGGCGGGGTGAAATTCCCCACCGGCGGTAATTGTGTCTTTCGGCACATCAGCCCGCGAGCGCCCATCCCTTGGGGTGGGGTCAGCAGACCCGGTGTAATTCCGGGGCCGACGGTATAGTCCGGATGGAAGAGAACCGATGATTGTGCACGCGCGCTTTCCGTTCACCGGACAGCGCGTGTTCGTCGTCATTTGCCCTGGAACGCGTCTGTAGTGACGACGGAACGGGCATGAACACAGCCATAGGCATTTTCAATCCGGATATCCTGCCGCAGCCGATCCTGCGCGCCTTCGCGCGCGCGCTGGATGCGGCGCGGGCCAATGAAGGGGCCACGGCGCCCAACCCGCCGGTCGGCTGCGTGTTGCTCGACGCCGCGGGGCGGGAACTGGCCGTCGGCGCGCATAGGCGAGCGGGGCAGGCTCACGCCGAAGCCGGGGCCATCGTGCTGGCCCGCGCGGCTGGCCTTGCCGACAAGATCGACAGCGTCGTGGTGACGCTCGAGCCCTGCAATCACCAGGGCCGCACGCCGCCTTGCGCGGAGGCCATCCTGAGCACCGGCGCACGCCAGGTGTGGATCGCGTGCCGCGATCCCAACCCCCAAGTGAAAGGTGGCGGCGCCGAGCGGCTGCATGCTGCAGGGCTCGATGTGCACTTCTTGTCCGATCTGCGTCATCCAGGGGCCGCCCCGCTTCTTGCTGATGCCGAGCGGTTGCTTGCGCCGTTTTCAAAGCGAAGCCGCACCGGCCTGCCGTTCATTACCATCAAGCAGGCCATCTCTACATCGGGGCTCATGCTACCGGCGGCGGGACAGAAGACCTTCACCAGCGCAACCTCACTTGAACTGGCTCATCGCTTGCGCCGCCGAGCCGACGCCATCCTCACCGGCTCCGGGACGGTTTTGGCGGACAACCCGCTGTTCACCGTGCGGCATGTGCCCGACCACAGCGACAAGCAGCGCATGCTGGTCATTCTCGACCGGCGGCGGCGCGTTTCCGCAGACTATCTGGACGCCGCCCGGCAGCGCGGCTTCGCCGTGCATCTCGTCGATGATCTGGATCAGGCGCAGGGCATGATCGGGACTGCCGGCGGGATGGAAGTGCTCGTCGAAGCCGGCCCGACCCTGACCGCGCATATGCTTGAAACGGCCCTATGGGACGAGCACGTGCTGATCGAACAGGCCGCCAGCGCGGACGGCACCGACCGGGTGACGCTGCGCCGCAATCGGGCCGCCACTTCTTTTTTAACGGGAAAGGAAAGAGATGTTCTCGGGCATCATTGAAACACTGGCGCCTGTGACGCTGGCCGCGCCCAGCGGCGGGTCGCTCGAAATCGAACTCGAAAGCGGCTGGCGCGACCTGTCGCTGGGCGAAAGCATTGCGGTCAACGGCGTGTGCCTGACCGTGACACGGTTCGATGAAACGGGCCGGGCCCGGTTCTTCATCAGCCCCGAATCCCTGGTCCGCACCACCCTTGGTCGTCTTGCCGCGGGCGACAAGGCCAATCTCGAACGGGCAGTCACCCTCGATACCCGCCTCTCGGGACACCTGGTGCAGGGGCATGTCGATGGGCTGGCGCGGCTGGTGGAGCGGGTCGAGGCCGACGGCGCCTGGCGACACGTCTTCCTGCTGCCCGCCGCACTGGGACGCTATTGCGTCGAAAAGGGCTCGATCGCGCTCAACGGCATCAGCCTGACCATCAATGGCCTTGAGGACCGGGAGGATGGTGTTGCCGTGCTGGTGACCATCATCCCGCATACCTGGAACCATACCAATCTGCACGCCCTCGCCACCGGCGACGACCTCAATGTCGAGGTCGACGTCATGGCCAAATATGTGGAGCGCCTATGTCTGCCCTATCTCAGGCCCTGACCCAATTGCGCAATGGCGGCATGGTCATCCTGGTCGACGACGAGGATCGCGAGAACGAGGGCGATCTTGTCATTGCCGCCGAATATGCGACACCGGACGCCATCAACTTCATGGCCCGCCACGGTCGCGGCCTGATCTGCCTGGCGCTGACCGGCGCGCAGGTGGACCGGCTTGGCCTTGCCCCGATGGTGGCCAACAATCGCGCGCGCCGTTCAACGGCCTTCACGGTTTCCATCGAGGCCGTCGAGGGTATCACGACCGGCATATCGGCCCATGACCGGGCCAGAACCGTGCAGGTTGCGAGCGACCCCGGTGTCAGGGCTGCCGACATCGCCTCCCCGGGCCATGTCTTCCCGCTGCGGGCAGCCGAGGGCGGCGTGCTGGCGCGCGATGGCCATACCGAAGGGGCCATCGACCTCATGCTTCTGGCCGGCCTGCGGCCCGCCGGCGTGATCTGCGAGATCATGCGCGACGACGGGCAGATGGCGCGCCGCCCCGATCTCGATATCGTCGCCCGGGAGCACAATCTTCCCGTCCTGACGATCCGGGACATCATCGCCCATCGCCTGGCAAGCGAAACGCTGGTGGACGAGGTGGCGCGGTCGGAGCTGCCCACCCAGTATTCGCCAATCCCGCTGGAGGTTCGCGCCTTCCGCAGCCGCCTGGACGGCACCGAACATCTGGCCCTGATCCGCAATCCCCTGGGCAGCATCCCGCTGGTGCGGCTGCATTCGGAGTGCCTTACCGGCGATGCGCTCGGGTCGCTGCGTTGCGATTGCGGGCCGCAATTGCAGGAATCCCTGCGCCAGATCGCCACCGGCGACGGCGGCGCCCTGATCTATCTGCGGGGGCAGGAGGGCCGGGGCATCGGGCTGGCAAACAAGATAAGGGCCTATGCCTTGCAGGATCAGGGTCACGATACGGTCGAGGCCAATACCGCGCTGGGCTTTGCGCCCGATGCCCGCGACTACGGCATTGCCGGACAGATCCTGCGGGGGCTCGGCATCGCGCGGTTGCGGCTGTTGTCGAACAATCCGGACAAGGCCCTGTCGCTTGAGCAGTTCGGCATCGACGTCGTCGCGCGCCTGCCGCTCGAAATCCCCGCCAATCCCCATAACTGGCGCTATCTCGCCACCAAGCGAGACAAGTTCGGCCACACCTTCACCCCCCAGTCTCCAGAGAGCCAGAATGTCTGAAACCACACCCCGCCTCGCCATCATCGTCAGCCAGTTCAACCCCGAGGTCACCCATGGCCTGCGCGATGGAGCGCTGGCCTATCTCAGCGAGAACGGCGTCGCGATTGCGCCGGACGATATCTACCCGGCCCCGGGCGCCTTCGAAATCCCGCTCATCGCCAAGCGGCTGGCGCAATCAGGCTTTGACGGCGTGATCTGTCTTGGTTGCGTCATCAAGGGCGATACGGCGCATTTCGAATATATCAGCGAGGCTGCCGCCCATGGCCTGATGCAGGCTGGGCTTGAAACCGGCAAGCCCATCACCTTCGGCATATTGACGACCTTTACGGACGAGCAGGCCATCCTGCGCAGCCGCAGGGACGAGCATAACAAGGGTCGGGAAGCCGCCGCTGCCTGTCTGGAAGCCCTGCGGACGCTGGACGCCATCGGCGGCTAGGACACTGGGATCGCCGACCCGGCCCGGCTGGCTGGACTTAAAGGCCTTGCTGGCAGTCAGCCGCCCACTCAGCAGACCGGCAGCTTTCGGGAATGGCTGGTCGATGGACCGCAAGGCGCCTGGATCACCGCGATACAGGCGGCTTGGGCCGGGGAATGCCGACCTCGTTCATGTCGATCTGGGGCCGGAACACTGCCTCGGCCTTGCGAACGGCCATTTCGATACGGGCATTGATCTCATCTTCGCCCTCGGCATCGTCCCACACCGTGTCCTCCCACTGGGCGCTGCGCCTGCGGTCCGAGGGGCCCTGCGCGCCCTGGCGCGTCTGGATGAGCATCTTTGCCGCCTGTGTCACATCCCCGTGCACGCCGCTTATGATGTCGTAGGGCTCGACAGCGCCGGCACCGAGCAGGGCATGGACCCGATAGCGCCGTGCGCGCATCCGTCCGAAGAAATCGCCATCCTCGGCGAGCCGGCGCAAGATTGGTGAATAAATGTCATGTCCCGATTGCGTCGGCTGCGGCTCGTCATCCTCGTCGGCACGCGCAGGGGAGCGGACCCATTTGAAGATATCGCGCGCCTCGTAGAATTCACTCAGCGCGATCTCCGCCAACTCCATGCGTCGCCGGCCGGCTTCCTCGTTCCGCCATGCCGAGAGACTTTTGATCCCCTGCCAGGCAGCAAGCGCGGCAGCAATCGCAACAACCCAGTCCGGAACACTACCATAATCCATGCGGTCATCCCCTCATCACAGCGCTTGTATGACCATAGTGCCGGAATGGAGTGTCGCCAAAGCCAATGCGCGTATCCACCGGACTTGTCATGATGACGCTCCTGCAGATGTCATTGGACACGCCTCGCAATGGGCACAGGATCACCGTGAGCCGCAACTCCAAGTGGGAACAATGCACCTCTCGGCTGCGCGCCCTCCCCAGGAGCCACGCAGGAACGTCCGCCTTGCCTTGACACATCGCGGCCGAAACCTGACCAGGAATGCGCTGCGGGGTTTCGCTGCTGGCAGGTCAGAGCGGGACACATTGGGACGGCAGAGCGTCGGCCAGCTCGTAGACCATTTTGGTTGGCCGGAGGGTGATCTACATGGCGGCCCGCGTGTCTGAAATGCTGTCGGTGACGATGCGGTTTCGACCCGAACGCTTCGCGTTGAGCAAGGCCGTATCTGCGCGGTGGAACACGCTGAGTACGTCCTCACCGCTCATCGCTTCGGCAGCCCCCATACTGATAGTGACGGGCACGCGCGCAGTAGCAATCGCGAGGCCTTCCACCATGCCACGTAATCGCTCGGCGACGTCGACGCAGCCCGCCAGGTCGGTGCACGGCAGGAAAATGCCGAACTCTTCCCCGCCCAGGCGACCTACGATATCGGTGGCGCGCAGCCCCGATTTCAGCGTATCCACCAAGGCCTTGAGCACCTGATCGCCAACGTCGTGGCCATATTGGTCATTGATAGACTTGAAGTGGTCGGCATCAATCATGAGGCAACTGCTCGCCGACTTACTCCGGCGGCCCAACAGTAGCTCCCGCTCGCACATGTCGAAAAATGTCTTGCGCCTCAGTGCGCCTGTCAGGCCATCAATCGACGCCAGGCGCCGCAACTCAAGCTGCTCGTTGACGAGGGCGGCCAGGTCTTTCAACAGCCCCAATTCCTGCTGGCTGATGTCCCTCGGTGCAGTGTCGATGGCGCAAACGGCGCCAAGGGCAGCCCCGTCCGACGATACGACAGGATAGCCCGCATAGAATCTGATATGGGGATCACCGACAACCAGAGGGTTGCTGTCGAAGCGCAAGTCCTGCGTTGCATCCGTCACAACCATCGCGCCATGTTCCAGCATGGTGTGGGCACAAAACGACGCGCTCCGAGGGGTCTCTGTAGCTGCCAGACCTATGCGAGACTTGAACCACTGCCGATGGTCATCAACCAACGTCACCGCGGCAATCGGCACCCGCAGGGCCGCTGCAACGATCCGCGTGAGGCGGTCAAAGGTCTCCTCTGGTGCTGTGTCGAGAATATCGTATCGGCGGAGGACCTGCAGACGCAGATCCTCGTTTGTATCGCTGGACAACAGCACCTCCTCTGCATCTGACTGGATCGTAATCTGCACAGCTTAACGATTGATCGTTCGGCCACGCAGATCCCACCATCCATTGGCATTTGTGATGCCTAAACAGAGTTCACCTGCCTCTCAAGGCAAGCACGGACCTGACCACGTCATTCCGAAGCTCACAGCTCCCCGTCCATTCTGGCGCCTTTGGCGTCAAATCGGAGGACGTCCGCATCGCTGGCCTGCAGCACGACCGCGTCGCCATGCACGAAAGCGGACGTGCCGGGCGTGCGGACAATCATCGGTTCGTCTGCGCCGATGTCGACATAGACGTAGGATTCGGAACCGAGATGTTCGGTGCGCAGCACCCTACCCGCCCAGCCTTCGCCACTGGCGCTGACGGTCAGGTGTTCCGGACGCACGCCGATTGTTGTGGCACCAAACCGTGCCGCATGCTCGCCGGCCAGCAGGTTCATCTTCGGCGAGCCGATGAACCCGGCCACGAACAGGGAAGCGGGTCGCTCGTAAAGGTCCAGTGGCTTGCCGACCTGCTCGACCCGACCCGCATTGAGCACAACGATACGATCGGCCAGGGTCATGGCTTCGACCTGATCATGCGTCACATAGATCATGGTCGTGTCGGGCAGCGACTGCTTCAGCGTCGCGATTTCGAGGCGGGTCTGCACGCGCAGGGCCGCGTCCAGGTTGCTCAGCGGCTCGTCGAACAGGAAGACCTTGGGATCCCGCACGATGGCGCGGCCGATGGCGACGCGCTGGCGCTGACCGCCCGAAAGCTGCCGCGGCAGGCGCTCGAGCAGGGGCTCTAGCTGCAGCTTGCGGGCAGCATCGCGCACCTTGGCCTCGATCTCGGCCTTGCCGAGCTTCTGGATCTTGAGAGCGTAGGCCATGTTGTCGAAGACGCTCATATGGGGATAGAGCGCATAGGACTGGAACACCATGGCGATGCCGCGCTGCGATGGCGGCACCTTGGTCATATCCACGCCGTCGATGCTCAGCGTGCCGCCGCTGACCGTCTCCAGTCCCGAAATGCACCGCAGCAGGGTGGACTTGCCGCAGCCCGAGGGACCGACGAAAACCACGAATTCGCCGGACGGGATTTCCAGATTCACATTCGTGAGGATGTCGAAGGCGCCGAAGCGCTTGTCGAGATTGGTGATCGTGAGCTTGGCCATGGATGCAATTCCGTGTCGTCCTAACGGACGAACACGGCCTTTTCGGTTTCGCGTTGATCAAAGAGACGGAAGGCGGTTTCGGCCTCGTCGAGCCGGAAGGTATGGGTGGCAAGCCGTTCCAGGTCGATCTTGTGCGTGCCGATGGTCGTCAGGATGTCCTGGTATTCGTTGATGCCGAAATACCAGGAGCCGAACACGGTCAGCTGTTTGCGGATGAGCTGGTCGCTGGGGCGGATGGTGGTCTGGGCATTTTCTCCGACAAAGGCCATGCGGCCGAGCGGGGCGAGCGCATCGAGCGCCATATTGTGCGCGACGGTATTGCCCGAGCAATCGATGGCGCCGGTGAGGCCCTCTCCGCCCGAGAACTCCCGGATGGCCTCGACTGCCTGGGGATCGGTGGGATCAAGCACCAAGTCGGCACCGAGCCTTTCGGCGAACTCCCTTCTTTCGGCAATCGGGTCGAGCGCCACCACCTGGCCACCCAGCGCCTTGGCCGCGAGCACGCCGCTCGACCCCATCGGCCCCAGGCCCCAGATGCCGATGCGCGACAAGCCGTTGACGCCCACCTTGCGGCAGGCGGAGAACAGCGTGCCGAAGGCGTCGGTCGAGATAGCGGCGGCTACAGCCGACATGTGCTCGGGGACCTTCAGGAGGTTGCGCGCCGGCACTTTGAGGAATTCGGCATTGCCGCCATCCATGGTGAAGCCGAGGCATTTCCACTTGGCGCAGAGGTGCATGTCGCCCCGCCGGCAATGGGCGCAGACGCCGCAACCGACAGCGAGATAGACAGCAACGCGATCGCCGACGGCGAACTCGGTAACCGCCTCGCCGGTGGCCACCACGGTGCCTGCCGGTTCGTGGCCGCAGACGAAACCGCCCGTTGCCTCCCCGCCCCCGACCACGGCATTGCCATAGTAGAGGCTCAGGTCGCTGCGGCAGATGCATGAGGCATGCATCTCGACCAGCACATCGTCGGGACCGACCTCGGGTACGGGGATCGAACGGATTTCCACCTGCTTGTTGCCGGGAAGGAAGACGGCTTGCATCTGGGACACGGAATCTCTCCTGTTATTTGACGGCGCCGGCCGTGAGGCCGCGCACGAAGGATCGCTGCATGGCGAGGAACAGCACGACGAGCGGCGCGAAAGCGATCAGTCCGGCGGCAGCGATGCCGCCATAGTCGACGCCGTAGCGGCCCTGCAGGCTTGCCGCCCCCACGGTCAACGGCTTGAGGGTTTCCGTCTGGAACACCACCAGCGGCAGCAGGTATTCCTGCCAGGCGAACAGAAAGACGATCAGTCCCAGGGACATGAGCCCGGGCTTGACCACCGGTACGACGATGGTGAGGAAAATCTTGAGCAGGCCAGCGCCATCCATGACGGCGGCTTCGACCAGTTCATCGGGCACGTCCTGCATCACCGTGCGCATCATGAAGACCGAGAACGGCATCAGCAGCGCCGCCTGGGGCAGGATGACCCCGATACGGTTGTCGATGAGCCCGGCCGCCTGCAGGTTGCCGTAGAGCGCCACGATCACCGAAGGCGCCGGCACCACGAGGCCGGCCAGGAACAGTGCGAACAAGATTTCCTTGCCCGGAAAGCGCAGCTTGGCAAAGGCAAAGCCCGCCAAAGGCGCCGTCAGCAGCACCAGGATGGTGACGCTGACCGCAGTGATGACGCTGTTCATGAAGTAGGTGGCAAAGCCCGCTTCATTCCAGATCCGGCCGAAATTGGCGAAATTGATCGGCCAGCTCAGCGTCAGCGGCCCGGAAAACAGGTCGGCCTCGCTGCGGATGGCGGCCAGGAAGACGAGATAGACCGGCACCAGCGCATAGAGCACGAATACCAGGAGGATGAGGTTCTGGACGAGACGGGTATTTTTGGTCATGGCTTCCTCAGGAGTGCAAAGGCGCCGGCGCTGATGCTGAGGACGATGATGAGCAGCACCACAGAGAGGGTGGCCGCGTAGCCGAAGTCACCGACCAGGAAAAAGGTCTTGTAGATGTGGGTCGTCAACACCTCGGTCGCATAGCCGGGGCCGCCCTGGGTCGTGACCCAGACCAGGTCGAAGAAGCGCATCGCCTCGATGGCGGCATAGAGCCCGAGAAAGAGCGTGGAGCCGCGCAGCAGGGGCACCGTGAGGTCCCGGAATTTGCGCCACCAGCTCGCTCCGTCGATTGAGGCGGCCTCGTAGAGGGCCGGGTCGATGGACTGGATGGCGGCGAGATAGATGATCACGCAAAAGCCGAAGAAGGTCCACGCGCCCACCACATTGAGCGACAGCAGCGCGGTGTCTTCCTGCGCCAGCCAGGCGCCGCCCAGCCCGCCCAGCCCGATTGCTTCCAGCCCGAAATTGAGCAGGCCGAAGATCGGATTGTAGATCCAGCCCCAGATGATTCCGGCGACGACCAGGGGAATGGTGCGCGGGATGAAGTAGATAGCCGCCAGCCAGCGCACCACATTGGCATTGCGCTCGGCCAGAATGGCGGCAATCACCAGCCCGGCCAGCAGTGGAAAGGCCAACGTCAGCACCACCCAGATGGCATTGTGCCAGAGCGCGACCCAGAACACGCCGTCACCGAGCAGTCGCTGATAGTTGGCAAGGCCGATGAAATCGCCGGCAATGCCGTTATCCCAGTCAAAAAAGCTGAAGCCGAAGACCTGCAGGATCGGCAGGCCGACGAAGAGCAGGTAAAGGGCCAGTGAAGGCGCCAGAAACAGGTAGGCGGATCGGGTGGTCAGCATGGCGCACTCCCATTGGGGCTTGAAGCGGTGGGCTCCCGTGGAGCCCACCGCTTGCGAAGGTGTCAGGGCACCCAGCGCTCGCCATTGTCGATGGCGGTCTGCCAGGCCGTATCCATGGCGGCCAGGAATTCATCGACGGTGACGTCGCCACCGATTAGCCGCTGCAGTTCGGCATAGAGCACCTGCGTCATGCTTTCGGGGAGCGTGGTATGCAGGTCGTAGAAGTTGGTATCCGGCGTGGCCAGGCCTTGGGTGTAGAACGACTTGACGATGGGCAGCGCATCCCACTGCTCGAGCTCCTCGGGGGTCGTGCCGATCGGGACGAGGAAGCCCTTCTCCACCCAGACTTCGCGGCTCGCCGGCGAGATCAGGCAGTTGATGTAGGCTGCCGCAGCATCCTTGACGTCCTGGCTAGCGTTGGCGGAGACCTGCCACTGCGAGCCTTCACCCCACATCGTGCCGGGCGCTACGCCCTCCCCGATCGGAGGCAGCATGAAGACGCCGAGGTCGAACGAGGCCCCCCGCGCCATGTCCTGCAAAACCCAGGAGCCGGTGATGGTCATGGCGGCCCGGCCGGCCAGGAACAGCGCATTGGCTTCATCATAACCGATGCCGTTGAAGCCGTTGGGGAAGTAGCCGTTCTCAGCCCAGGACTGGAACGTCTCGGCGGCCAGCTTGAACTGGTCGTTGGCCCAGGGCGTATCGCCGAACAGCACTTCCTCCTCGGCAGCCTTGCCGGCGCTCAGGCCCAGCAGCAGGCTCAGCGTATTGGTGGCCGGCCAGCGATCGCGATTGCCGAAGGCGATGGGGGTGATACCCTTTTCCTTGAAGGCCTCCACCGCCGCCTGGAACTCGGCATAGGTGGTGGGGACGGCGATGCCGTTTTCCTCGAAGAGAGCCGGGTTGTAGTAGACCCCCATCAGATCCTGCTCCATCGGCACGCCATAGATGGCGCCCTCGAAGCTGTTGCGACCACGGTAGAAGTCGTTGATGCCCTCCCAGCCATACTGCGTGTAGTAGTCATCGAGCGGGGCAAGGGCGCCGACCCGGGCATAGCCGGCCAGCACCGACGCGGCCGGCCAGGTATAGGCGAGGTCCGGCGTCTTGTTGGCTGAAACAGCAAGTCGATAGCTGTCGCGGATGCCGATCGAGGGCGCGATGGTGCGCAGCACCGTAGCGCCGTTGAGGTCAGGCTCGCAGGTGCCGATCAGCTCGTCCATTGCCGGGCCGGCGGCGGTGATGCCCGCCATCGCAAACTGGTCCCACTGCGTCACCACGGTCTGGGCAGATGCCGTCTGGATCGAGACGCTGGCGGCGATGCCGGCAGCAAGCATTAACGGCAGGTGCCGCTGGGTCGAAAGTGTCATAGTTTCCTCCTTCTATGAACGGGAATTGGGTAGCGTGCCGTTTCAGGCCAGCAGTGAACGGATGTAGTCGTGAGCGCGTCGGGCCAAGTCGTCAGGCTCGACGTTGCGGCGATTGAAGCCGATCTCCATCGTCAGGTAGCCGTCGAAGCCCTCGGTCTTGAGGGCGTCGAGCAGGCTGCGGTAGTCGACCACGCCGCTACCAGGCGGCTCGCGGTTGACGTCGGCGAGATGGATGTGGGTCAGGTCGCGGCCCAGGCGATGCACGTAGTCGGTGGGCACTTCGTTGCGATAGAGCGTGTGGAAGGTGTCGAACATTGCCTTGACGTTGGGGCGGTCGACTTCCGCCAGCATGGTGATCAGGTCGTCGCAATCGTCGACCAGGTTGCTGTCGGACGCAGTCGGCTCGACGGCAACGGTGATGCCCAACGGACGCGCGAAGTCAGCGATTTCCATCAACGCCTCGCGGCTCCAGGCCCAGGCCTGGTCGCGGCTGGTGCCGTAGACCTGCCAGCCGGCAACATAGAGCAGTGTCTTGCCGCCCCATTCAGCGCAGAGCTCGGCCACCTGCTTGTACTGGTCGATGGCGCCGGCACGCTCCAGGGGATTGGCCGAGGCGACGTTGAAGCCGGGGCCGCCGCCGGGGGCGGGCAGCATGCTCGACACCGCCAGCCCGTTGTCGTCCAGCACCTGCCGGATCTCGCGGCGGCGTTCCTTGGTGAGATATTCGGGATAAGCGTGCGGGCTGGCCGCGCCGATCTCGATGCCGTCATAGCCGATGCGGGCGATGCGCTTGATGACCTCTTCAAGCGGATAGGCCGGCACCCATACCGGAAAGCTCGAATAGACCCAGGTATTGAACGCCAGTTTCAAAGGTTCCTCCTCCTTCAGGCAAAGCGGCTCCGACTTGGGAATCGGGAGATTCCAAGGGAGGGCGTCAGCTTCTGCGCGCCGAAAAGTGCTTGTGTTGGTCCGTATGGCTTAGGGTACTGCGCCGGCCGGCAACACCCGAAAAGATGTCCAGAATGGATAAATTTCGCGCAGATTCGACGCTAGGAGAGGTCGAGTTCGCGCATGACGGTTTCGGCGCGACTCTGCGCCGCCGCCAGCGCGGCGGCACGGCTCTTCTGCCCGCTGAGCATGTCGTGAATTTCTTCTCCGGCAATGCCGATCAGGGCAGAAATGCCCGGTACTGGCGGACGTGGCCAGGCGCGCAGCACACCCTGGCGCGCGATGGCATCGACGATGCCGATGACCGGCGAAAGCGCCTGCACCTCGGGATCCCGGTTGACGCTGAAGCGCGGACTGGCAAGGCTGCCATTGGCCATGAACAGCTTGGCCGCGCCAGCCGATGTCAGTGCCGTAAGCGCCGCCCAGGCGGGTGCTACCCTCTCCTCGGCAATGTTGCCCGGGATGGCGAGAGCGTAGCCGCCAAGCGGGGAAATCGGCCTGCCGCTCAGTCCCGTGGGCTGAGGCACGTAGCCCGTCCTGCCGTAGGCCGGAGAAGCGGGGTCGCGCTCGAACAGGTTGACGAGCAAGGTGTGGGCATAGGCAAGCGCTGCATGGCCGCCTGCATAGGCACGGGCACGATCGTACCAGGTCATGGTGAGGATATTGGGCGGCGATACTGGCAGCAGTTCGGTCAGATAGTCGGCGGCGGCCTGGGCAGCTTCGCTGTCGAACATCGGGCGCAGATGTTCTGCGGTGGTGTCCTCCGGCATGAAGCCGTCCGGCGTTCGACCAAGGTTCACAATGGGCTGGCCGTGCGCGGCCATTACGACCATGAAGGTGTGGCCCAGCGCCGTCCCCCTGCCACCATTCCAGGCGATGCCGAAACGGCCATGCTCGGGCTCATGGAGGGCCCGGGCAACCTCAAGCGTCTCGGCCGTTGTTTGCGGGGGCGTCAGGCCGGCATCCTTCAGCAGGTCCGTGCGGTAGGCGAGCAGCTCCGCCGTGCTCAGCAGCGGAATGCCGTACTGACGGCTCCGGCGGCGTGTGCTCGCTACAGCGTCCGGCAGGAAGTCGGCCATGTCCATTTTCGACCCGGCGATCAGGTCATCGAGGGGGCGTAGCCGGTTCCTTCGAACCATGTCGCCGAACCAGGGCAGGTCGCAGGCGATGAGATCGTATGCCGAGGCCAGGCGATGTCCGTTTTGGACGATTTCGTCCCGCAACCGGTCGATGGACAAGGCCTTGGAGCGGATCGGAACGCCCAGGATCATCTCGAACTGCTGTTTGAGCGCGTTCATGGCCATGAACGTCGGGTCGGCGTGAACCAGCAGGCGCAGACCGCGTGGCAGTGCGAGCTTGCTTTCCAACACGGTCGGCGGGGCAATCACTGCCGACATGTTGTCTGCCGGCTTCCGCACCGGCTGCGAGCCACGACCGGTCATCTGCTCGATCAGGCGGTGGGTATGGCCATTGAAAAGCTGCCACCGACGCAGCAGTTCGGAAGAGGGGTGCATGGAAAAGGAGCGGCCCGTGGTGGTGCGGGGACGCCTGACAATGAGGCCATCCTCGACCAGCCCCTCGATAGCGCGGAAGGCTGTGCCGTAGCTGAGCCCGGATGCCGTTGCCAGGGACGACATAGTGGTCAGCCGGCCGCTGACGTGATTGCGCATCAGATGGAGCACGATGCCCAGGTTCCGGGGATCGATGCTCAGGCTATCGCTGCCCTTGCCGCGCAGGGCAGCGATGAACTCGATGGTTTCCAGCATGGCGGCATTCGACGCCAACTGGATTTGCGACGAATCTGCCTCATAGGGCCCTTCCGGGAGTCCTTCGGCCGTTTCAGACTTCCGGCGCTTGCGGTTTATCGCCACGGATTGCACCTGATTTGGGTCGTGCCCCGACAGTCAGCCGTGGCCGCGGCGGAATCTCCGCCGCGGCCATTGCATCAGGGCACTGGCCGGAGTTCAGCTTCCGTTACGATACGCTCTGCATCTTCAGGAAGCAGCCATCCATCTGCAAGAAGTTCGTCGACCGAGGCACGCCCCTGGGCCACGTAATTCTGCTGCGCGCCGACGACGCCGTAGAGTTGTGAAGCTTGGCTGTGCCAAAATCGACCCTGATGCCCGAAGGACCAGGCGCAGGGCAGCCCTTCGACAGGCATCGCGCGCTTGAGATAGGTGGCGGTGGGGACGTCGAGGCAAGACGCAGGGCGTCGACGAAGGCGATGGTCTCCAGCATGGCGGCATTCGAGGCCGCATCGACCCCGTAGGGACCTTCAGGCAGGTCACCGCTCGGCTCTACGGGGTCGAGACGGTCTGGCCACTGCTGGCTCACCTTTCACGGCATGATGGCCGGTCGCCCGGTCGTCAGGCGGGACGTGTGCCCGCCTGACTCAGGGCCACGGCGAGGATGATGATCCCCCCACGGGCGATGAGTTGCTGGGAATATTCGAGGCCCATCAGGATCAGACCGTTGTTGATCACGCCGATCATCAGCGCGCCGATGATCGAACCGACCACCGTGCCCTTGCCGCCGAAGAGGCTGGTGCCGCCTAGCACGACCGCTGCGATCACCGACAGTTCGTCGCCTTCGCCGAGCTGGAAGCGCCCGGTCTGCAGCCGGCCAGCATAGAGCATGCCGGCGATCGCGGCGGTCACCGCGGAGATAACGATGACCCAAAGCTTGATCTGGGCGGTATTGATGCCGCTGTAGCGCGCCGCCACAACATTGCCGCCGACCGCCAGTACCTGGCGGCCGAACTTGGTGCGCCGCAGCACGACGTGACCGATGACGCCGATGACGAGCATCCACAGCAGCAGGGTGGGAACCGGCCCGATATTGCCGCCGCCGAAAATTGCCGGATAGGTGCGGTCGAGCACAGGAATGGCGGCGGTTCCCGAAATCCACATAGCCGTGCCCTTGGCGATGCCCATCATGGCCAGCGTGGTGAGAAACGTCGGGATCATCAGTCGCGTCGACAGGAAGCCGTTGATCAGCCCGACGGTAACACCGGTCATGATACCCGCCGCGATACCGGCGGGCAGTCCGCCCCAGGCGACCGCCATTGCCGTGGTCACCGAGGCGAGACCCGCCACTGCGCCAACGGACAGGTCGATCTCGCCGGACGACAGCACCAGCGTCATCGCCACCGCCATGACGGCAATCACCGCGGTCTGCCGGGTGATATTGAGGATGTTGTTGGGGGTCAGGAAGCCCTTGTCGTGAAGCGTCAGGGCGAAGAACAGGAACACGACGACGAAGCCGATATAGATGATGTTCTGCCGCCAGGTGCGCTTGAAATAGCCCCAGGGCGTTTCGCGACCTGCGATTGCCATAGTTTCAGACATGATTTCCTCCCCGCTGCACGATCAATTGCAGCTTCTGTTCGGCGCGCAGTTCGTCTGCATCGCCGGTACTGTTCAAAAGGTCAGACTTGTCGATCGTTTCGACCAGCCGGCCGCCCGACATCACCGCGATGCGGTCGCTGACGGCCGCCAGCTCGACGAGTTCGGACGAGATGAAGATGATGGATTTGCCCTCGGCCGCCAGGGCGCGCACGAGGCGCAGCACTTCGCCCTTGGAGCCGATGTCGATACCGGCCGTAGGTTCATCCAGGATGAGAATGTCCGGATCAGTCGCCAGCCACTTGCCGATGACGATCTTCTGCTGGTTGCCGCCGGACAGGGAATTGGCCGGCGCCTCGCGCGACGCCGTCTTGATGGCGAGGCGCTTGATCAGGTCGTCCGTCGTGTTGCGCGACTTGAGGCGATCGACAAAGGGGGTCGAGCCGAGGCGCTTGAGGATCGGCAGCTCGATATTGTCCTGGATGGAATGGTTGAGCACCAGGCCCTGCCGGCGGCGGTCTTCCGGCACGAGGGCCAGGCCGAGTTCGGTGGCCTGCCGCGCCGAACCGATGGAAATCGTCTGGCCGCGCAGCGTAATGGTGCCGCCGGCAATTGGCTCGAGCCCGAACAGCATGCGGGCCAGCCGGCTGCGCCCTGCCCCCAGCAGGCCGGCAATTCCCAGCACTTCACCGCGCCGCAGCGAGAAACTGACATCACCGCTGCGCCGCAGCTTGCTAGACAGATGCTCGACCTTGAGGATGATGTCATCCTGCGCCGCAGAATCCGTCGTGAATTCGGATAGGTCGCGGGTTTCCTTGCCCATGATGTCGGCGATCAGCGTCGCCAGCGTGTACTCAGCAATAGGACGGCTGTCGATCAGCCGGCCGTCGCGCAGCACGGTCGCATGGTCGGCGATGCGGAAGATTTCATCCATGCGGTGGCTGACATAGATGATGGCCTTGCCCTCGCTCCGAAGGCGCCGCAGTAGATCGAAGAGGATATCGACCTCACCCGCGGTCAGGGCGGAAGTCGGCTCATCAAGCACCAGCACCTCGGCATTCTGCGAAAGGGCCTTGGCGATCTCGGTCAGTTGTTGCTGACCGGTGGAAAGGTCAGCCACCAGAGCAGCCGGATCCACGCTCACCCCCATCGAGGTGAATATCTCGGCACTGCGCCGTTCCATCACCCGGTCATCGATCAGCCCCGCCGGGGTCAGGGGTTCGTTGGCAAGAAACACGTTCTGCGCCACGCTCAGCGTCGGCACCAGACTCATTTCCTGGAAGATCATGCCGATGCCCTGTTGCCGGGCCAGCTCCGGCGAGAGGCGATCGAACGCCCCTCCCCCAATGACGATGCTGCCGCTATCGGGCGCCTGGACGCCCCGCAGGATCTTGAGAATGGTGGACTTGCCGGCGCCGTTCTCGCCTAGAAGGGCATGGATTTCGCCACGCCGCACGCTGAGGCTGACGTCCCGCAGGGCATGGACGCCGCCAAAGCGCTTGGAAATGGCATTCATTTCCACTGCGACCGGCTTTTCCGCCATCTCGGTCACGGAATGTCCACCCATTGGCCGGTCTCGCCCGAGGTCAGGATGGCGTCGGCGATGAGGGCGATGCGATAGCCATCCTCGAAATTCGGCGAGGGCTGCTTGCCGGTGACGATGGCGGTGCAGAGATCGAAGCACTCGACGATCTTGGTCTCACCATAGCCAATGCCAAGGGCCGGGATGGGCCAGAGCCCCGATCCATAGGGATGGGCCGGACCTGTATAGACCGTGCGGAAGCCCCGGGCGTCACCGACGTCGTCGGCGAACATGACCTGCAGCTCGTCGCGTCGCTCGTAGTTGAAGGCCAGCGATCCCTTGGTGCCGTGGATTTCGAAGGTGAGGAAGTTATTGCGGCCATAGGCGTTCCGCGTTGCTTCGATCGAGCCGATCGCGCCGTTGGCAAACTTGAGCATGGTCAGCATCTCGTCATCGACGTCGACCGGGCCGCGTTCGGCATTGCGGTCACCACCGCCGACGCCCAGCTTGTCGACACCACCGGCCTGCTTGGGACGGGTGGGGATATGCGTCTTGACCAGGGCATTCACCGAGGCGATTTCGCCGACGAGGTAGCGGGCAAAGTCGACCACATGTGTGCCGATATCCCCGACCGTTCCCGAGCCTGCGACCGACTTCTGGAAGCGCCAGGACAGCGGGCTGTCGGGGTCGGCGGACCAGTCCTGCAGATAGGTACCGCGGAAGTTCAGGATGTCGCCGATGCGGCCTTCCTCGATGAGCTTCTTGGCCAGCGCCACGGCGGGCGTGCGACGGTAATTGAAGGCGACCATGTGGATGGAGCCGGACGCCTGGACCGCATCGAGCATGGTCCGGGATTCAGCGCCTGTTCGCGCCAGTGGCTTCTCGCAGATGATGTGCTTGCCTGCCTTGGCGGCGGCGATGGCGATCTCGGCGTGGGAATTGTTGGGCGTGCAGATGTCGATGATGTCGATGTCCGGCCGAGCGATCACTGCACGCCAGTCGGCGGAAGCCTCTTCGAAGCCGAAGCGATCGCGCGCCGTTTCGGCCATTTCCTGGTTGATGTCCACGACGACCTTGCGCACCGGGATGGCGGGCGCCGGCCAGAAGAACATCGGCATAGCGGCATAGGCCATGGCGTGGGCCTTGCCCATGAAACCGCCGCCGATCATGGCAACATTGAGCTTCTGCATTTGCTGTCTCGCTTTTGGAATGATGTGCGGGGACGGTCGAGGGAGGGCCGTCCCCGCTAAGGCGCCGGGAGGAGCGCCTAGTTCATGGAATCGCTGACCGTGGCCGGCGCTTCGGTTGAGTAGACCGCCTGCCAGGCGTCGAGCAGGTTGCTCTTCTCCACCGGGAGGGCTGGCAGGGCGACATAGGGAGGCGCATCCTTGCCGAGCAGACCGTAGCCGGCGAGCTTTGCCTCGGTCACGCCCTGGTCGAACGGCCGCTGCGCGCCCAGACCCTTGATGAAGCCGCCACGCGCCATGTCGATGGCGACGTTTTCGCCCAGGTCGATGGTGGTGATGACCAAGTCGTCGCGGCCGTTGGCGCGGGCGGCGGCGATCACGCCTTCGGCCGGCACGTCCCAGACCGCCCAGATGCCGTCGATATTGGCATTGCCCACCATCATTGCCGATGCGGCACGGTCGGCGTCACCCGTAAAGTCCGGCCCGCCGATGCCCTGTTCGGCGACGATATCGATCTCGGGGTAGTTCTGCTCGATGGTCGCCTTGAACGCATCGTAACGCTGGCGCGTCACGAAAAAGTCGGCAGCATGGAAGACGATGCCGATCTGGCCTTCGCCGTTCAGCGCCTTGGCCATCAGATGCGCCGATGCGACGCCATTGCCGTAATTGTCGGCAGAGACCACGCTGACATAGTCGGTGCCAGCCACGAACCCGGCCGGGACATTGTCCATGAAGACCAGTTTGACACCGGCTTCGGCGGCCTGGCGATAGGCTGCGGCCGTGGCCGTTGGATCGGTCGGGATCGAGACGATGATGTCGGGGCTCTGTGCCATGATGGTTTCGATGTCGGAAACCTGCTTGGCCGAGTTGAAGCCGGCGTCGGTGGTGGCGATCACCTCGATGCCCATGGCCTCGAACTGGGTCTCGAGACCATTGATCTGGGCCTGGCTCCAGTCGTCGCCGCCATAGTGCATGACGATCGCGGCTGTGGCGCCCATGGCCTTTATCTGGGCCAGTTCGTCATCGGACAGCGTGATCTCGGAGGCCGAGACGGGGCTCTCGCCGCCCGGGCCGGTGCTCAGCGTCTGGTTGGCGAGTGCAGCCAGCGCCTCGTCCGGGCTCTGTGCGATGGCAGTCCCGGCGATGGTGCCGGCCAGCAAGGCTGCGGTCAGCAGCGCGGTGGTCTTCAGATGTCCCATGGTATCCTCCCTGTGGTGACTTTTTTGGTGTTGGCCTGGTCAGGCGAAGTGCCGTTGCAGGTATGCGTGGCTGCGCGCCGCTCCCTCGTGGGGATCGGGCCAGCTATCGAGCTCGGCCATGACCCAGCCCGAATACTTGGTGTCCTTGAGCGCCTGGATGACCGCGCCGTTGTCGAGGTCGCCGGTGTCGAGCGGGGTGAAGCCGAACGGCTCGCGCTGCAGGCCCTTGAGGTGCACCAGGCTGATGCGCCCTGCAAACTCGCGAACCTGCGCCGCAGGGTCGCCGCCGGCTGCCGCCAGGTGTGCCGTATCGGGGCAAAAGTCGAGGTCGGTAAGGCCGAAAATTCTGGTCACCTCAGCCGGACCTTCCACGATGGTGGAGAGATGCGGATGGTAGTGGGCGCGTAGTCCGGCGCGTCGGGCGATCTCGCCGACCCTATCAAGTGCTTCGCCCAGACGCTGGTAGTCGTCCGCCTGGATGCCGTCGGCCCGCTTGGCGCCGCCGCCGATCACATAGTGGCTGGCTCCAGCCTCGGCGGCCGCCGCTGCTACGCGCTCGATCCGGGCCAGTTCCTCCGGGAGAATGTCCGGAAAGATGAAGTTGCCGCCCGAATAGGTCGAGACCAGTTCAAGGCCGGCATCAGCAAGCTTGCGGCGCAGGTCCGCGGGCGTCTGGTCGAGCAGATTGCCATCGAAGATTTCCACACCCGCGTAGCCGGCCCGCGCGATGTCGGCGAAGGCGCGATCCATGTCGGCAAAGGTCCGATAGGTCAGCTGCGTGATCGACGTGACCCCGACGGCATTGCCGCCGAGCGGGCCCCAACAATTGGCGTGATAGGCAAATTTGACCGCCATGCATTCCTCCTCAGTACAGATCGGCGTGCGCCGAAATGGGGTCCGTTGCCCCGGCTGTTGATCAAGGTTACGCAGCTTGAAAACACGAAGTCAACATTAAATCAGCATAAGGTTGATATCTTTTGCTGGAAAATAAGCAAAAGATCCTTCTTGATGCGGAGAACTACCCGGGCTAGGTTCCGAAATGCAGCCGGCAAGGGATGGATTCGTGGCGGAGGAGAAGACAGCGCAGCGGTCGGTTGGCCGCCCCCGCAGTGTCGAGGCTGCCCAAGCAAGCCTGGCGCTGTTACTCAATCTTGTGCGAACCGGCACGGCGACCACGCGGCAGGAACTCGAGCGCCGCTCCGAGCTGGGGAGGGCGGTCGTCGCCGACAGACTCGCGACGATGATCGACCTGGGCCTGCTCAAGGAAGGCGAACTAGGTCAAGCCACCGGCGGCCGGGCGCCCCGGCAGATGCAGTTCCGCCAGGATGCCGGCTCGCTGCTGGTGTCAGTGATCGACCAGAGCTCCATCGCCCTTGGCATTGCCGATCTCAACGGCCAGATGCTGGTGGAACATCACGAAGCAGCCCAACTCGACGCTGGCCCCGAGGCCATACTCGACCGGCTGGCGACCATTTTCGACTGGCTGCTCAAGGAAACCGAGAAGCCGGCGCCGTGGGGGATCGGCCTGGCGCTGCCCGGACCGATCGAGAAGCCGGTATCTGACTTCGAGGCGGTGCCCGTGCTGCAGACGGTGCAGTCGTGGCAGGACTTTCCGTTCCTGGAACGCATGTCAATGCGGTTCGGCGTGCCGGTTTTCGCCCGCAGCGGCGTTCAGACCATGACCATGGGCGAGGCCAAAGCGGGTGGCGGCCGCGGCCTGAGCGACATGATCTACGTCAAGCTGGGCCGATCGATCAGCGCCGGACTGATTTCCGAGGGGCATCTGCACCGGGGCGCCCAGGGCGCCGCCGGCATGATTGGGCACAGCCGGGTTGGCGAGGATCTGCTCGAGGCCGTGGTCGGCGCCGACGCCATCGCGCGGGAGGGAATGATCGCTGCCGAAGACGGGCGCAGCCCCTATCTGGCGCAGGCATGGGCGCGGCAAGGCGAACTTTCGGTCGTGGACATCGGGCATGCGGCCCAGCTGGGCGACCTGTTCTGCGTAGACTTGCTTGGCCGCTGCGGCCGCCTGGTGGGCGAGGCGCTTGCCCCATTGACCAATCTGGTCAATCCCGCGCTGATCGTTATTGGCGGCGTCGTCTCAGAGTCGGGCGGCGACAGTCTCCTGGCCGGTATTCGCGAAGCGGTCTATCGCCAGTCCCATCCCATGGTATCGCGCGACCTGCAGATCATCCGCTCCCAGATGGGCGCCTCCTCCGGCCTGGTCGGTGCCGCCCAGGTGGTCGTAGAGGAACTGTTTGCGCCCACCATCCTGCAGGGCTGGGTGGGACAGGGGTCGCCGCTGCGCCATCCCGATTTCCAGAAGAGCCGCGAGCACGTGGCTGCAACCCTGGCAAACAGAGCTGCCCCCCCAGCGGAGCGCGTCGCGCCATGAACAGCAAGACTTTGGGCAGGATGCCAGGGGAGACGGCCATGTCGATCGCAGGCCTCGGCCCCCACGGCGAGCGCGCCGTTCCCGCGGACCAGATCCAGCTATCGGAAACCGACGCCATCAATGCCCGGGCCCGCCGATTTTCGGTAGCAGTGGTCCTGCACACGACGACCAGCGACTGGTCCAAGCAGGAACTGGCCGGCATTGCCGCCACACTGGGTCTTCACTCGGCGGCACTGGTGGAAGTGGTCGACTGCAATTTCGATGTCGATCTGCAAATTGCCGCTTTGGCCAGACTGGCACGCCGGCCTGTAGATGCGGTGATCTCCATCCCCATTGGCAACGCCCGAGTGGCAGCGGCCCATAGCGCCCTGACGCAGAGCGGATGCAAGCTGGTACTGCTCGACAATGCCCCGACCGGCATGCTGCCGGGTGCCGACTATGCCAGCGTTGTCTCGACCGACAATTTCGGGCTGGGACAGAGCTGCGCCTCGATGCTGTCGGCCCACATTCCGGCCAATGGCGCTGCCGGCATTCTCGGCTATGGCATCGACTTCTTTGCCACCCACGAACGCGAGATCGCCTTCCGCAAATGGATGGCCACCCACCGGCCCGATGTCACTCTCGTGCGTGAACGTTTTGCTGAACTGGAAGGGGCCGGGCCAGCCGCCCTGGCCATGGTCGACAAGACCCCCGGGCTATCAGGAATTTTTGCTGTCTGGGATGTCCCCGCGATGAAGGCGGTTCGGGCACTCGCCGAGCAGGGCATCGACATTCCGATTACCACGGTGGACCTCGGCAACGAAGTCGCGCTCGATATGGCTCGTCATGGCATGATCAAGGGGGTGGGCGCCCAGTTGCCCTACGACCAGGGCAGCGCCGCGGCGCGCGTGACCCTAGCTGCCTTGCTCGGACTGCCGGTCCCACCATGGGTGGCCCTGGCCGGACGGGAGGTCACGCCGAGCGATGTCATTGAGGCGTATCAGGTGATCTGGCACTTGCCCGCCCCCAGGGCCATCATTGACAGTGTGCAGACGATGGCCTCCGCCAAGGCCTCAGATGCTACCCAATAGCGGGTATCCGTCGCCAAGCGGGCCAACGCCCTCATTCTGCACGGGCGAAGATAGAGCTTCCTTAAGCTATTCTACTCAGGGTGCTGGCAAGGCCAGCGTTGAGTGCGTCTCCAATGACCGTGTTTAGCATCATAAAGACGTTCTTCACGAAAGAGACTTCGCCGCCGCATTTCCTTGCCAAACCAGCACGTGCCATACCCATGGGGGCACGCGTGGCACCCCCCGGCTCGATGCGACCTCCTGCCCCGGACGATGATCGCCTCGAAGATCTGATCAGCCGGCAGGGCGAGACATCGCAATCAGTGGTGGCTGGCAGCTTCGAACTTGTCGGGCTGGACGAAATCAAGGAGGCCTTGGGCGCGAGGTGGCCCGACCTAGCAGCCCGCGCAAGCGATCTGGCCGAACAGGGCATCAGGCGACGGCTTGCCGACCGCGACATCCTGCAGGTGCTCAGCGAGACGGAGTTCTCGATCTGCTTTGCCAGGCTCGACCGGAAAGCGGCAGTCGAGCGCGCCAAGCAGATATCGCGCGAGATCAAGCAGGAGATCTTCGCCGAACTTCCCGAATTTTCCTCGAGCGTCACCGTCAAGCAGTATGTCGCCGAAATCGAAATCAAGAACCTTGCCGGCGATACCGGCAGCCTGGCCGATCGGTTGGTGCTGACCCTGCGCCGCATGCGGCTCGAAGCGGATCGGGCGATTCTGAATTACCGCCGCCTGCTGCTAAAGGACTTCCAGGTGCTCTTTGCCCCGCTGTGGGATCCCGAGCGCGCCATCGTCGACCTCAACCGCTGCGTGCTGGATCTCTCCCTGGGCTGCACCACGCTGTCCCAGTTCCAGGCCATTGCCGATCCCGACCAAATGGTCGACACGCTCGCTGACATGGACTGCCTCGCCCTGACCCGCGCGCTGGAAGTGCTGCACCGCTACGGGAAGGCGAGCAACGTTGCCGCCATACTTGTCCCGGTGGGCTATCAGACGCTGGCCCGCAGTTCGACCCGGCGTGAATACCTCAAGCTGCTATCCAGCGTGCCGGATGTCTATTTCGCCCTTTGTGAAGCTCGAAGTCACGAACGTGCCGGCGCGTCCCAATGTTGATCAGCTAAACACCCTTCTGTTTACGGTCAGTGCCATACGTCGCGACCTGACCCTGCAGGTGAACGCCAGCGCCGGATATCTTTCGGCGCTGGATGCCGCACCGCTTTGGGGCCTGTCTTGCAATCTCTCCGCCGGACAATTGCGCGACCCCACGCAGCGGACCGTGGCGCCGGCATTCATGGAATTTGCCAGAGACAACGGCCTTCGCACCATGGCGCATGGCGCCAATACAATCGGCCTGGCACTGGCCGCTGTCGACAGCGGTTTCGATTATGTCAGCGGCACGGCAATCCATCTCTCTCAGGATACGCCCCGCGCGCCCTCGCGCCTGCACCCCCTGACCTTTCCCAAACGCATCTCGGGATGAATGCCATGAACATTCCGGCGGAGACCGTTGTCCATGATTGACCTGCGCGCCGCACCCCCGGGACGGGATTCTGGTTCCCCGCTGCGTCTGCTGATCCTCGACGATGACCCGCTGGTTGGGGAGATGGTGCGGATGATGGCAGCGTCCATCGGCGCAGAAAGTGTCTATTGTCGAACCGCCAGCGAATTTTTCACCCAGGTCTCGGACTGGGCGCCGAGCCACATCCTTCTCGATCTGGTGATGCCCGGCGTTGACGGAGTGGAGGTGATCCAGCGTCTATCGGAGCTGGGCTGCCAGGCGACACTGATCATTGTCAGTGGCGTCGACCGTCGGGTGCTGGATGCCGCGCAGCGTTCCGCAAGGCAGCACCGCCTGCCGCTGGCGGGCGCCCTGTCCAAGCCGTTCAGCCGCAGCGCGCTGGCCACCCTGCTGGAGACCGGCGATTCGGCCCCGAAGCCGCAACCAGTTGCCGCCTCGCCAAAATCGAATCCATCCGGCGACGAACTGGCGCACGCCCTGTCGGAGGGTGAAATCGGCCCGGTGTTTCAGCCCAAGGTCAGATGCAGCGACGGCAGCCTGATCGGCTACGAGGCGCTGGCGCGCTGGACGCGCGGAGAGACCTACATCTGTGGGCCGGATGTCTTCGTGCCGCTGGCGGAGCGGACGGGACAGGCGGCCAGGCTCACGGAGATCATTGCGGATCGTTCGCTTGCCTGGCTCGGGACCAATTTTGCCACACTGCCGCATACGGTGGCGATCAACATCCCGGCACAATGCCTGCGGGACGATCAGACCGTGCGGATGGTTGCCGACGCCTGTTCGCGTTACGATATCGCGCCGGAGCGGGTGGTGCTGGAGGTAACCGAAAGTGGCGCCATCGACCCCGATTCCGGCGCGCTGGACGTTCTGACCCGGGCGCGACTCATGGGCATGAAGCTCTCAATTGACGATTTTGGGGTCGGCTATTCGTCATTGGTGCAACTGGCCCGGATGCCGTTTTCGGAAATCAAGATCGACCGCAGTTTCGTGGCCGAGCTGTGCCATTCCTGCGAGGCGCAGGCCATCATCGCCGCCATCATCGGCATGAGTGACGGGCTCGGCATGACCACGGTCGCCGAAGGGGTGGAGGATCTCGAGACCTATATGCGGCTCCGGGACATGGGGTGCCATGCCGCTCAGGGATACTTCATCGGCCGTCCCATGGCATCGGCTCGCGCGGTTGCCTGGTCCGACATAACGTGAAGCATCGGACAGGATGGGCATTTCGCGGCCAGCCGAGGCGGCTGGATCCCACTCTGCCGGGCTCGCAAAAGGAAAACCCACGATGGCATCCTCCGATCCATTCCAGTCCTTGCTCGGCCTGACTCCGAACCAAGGCAACGGAGACTTTAGCGGCGATGCCTCAACGCCGCTCGAGCCGGCGGAGACCGATCACCTGCGGCGCATGGCCGGCCGCATGGCGCGCCTGGGCGGCTGGCGCCTCGATCTCCGGCCAACCCGGTTGACCTGGAGCCCGGAAACAACCGAAATCCACGAAGAGGCCCCCGATGTCTCGCCCAATGTCGAGCAAGGATTGAGCTACTATGCGCCCGAGCACCAGCTGAGGATCCGCGCGGCAGTCGCCGACTGTGTCGAAAACGGCCGATCCTTCGACGAGGTGCTGCAACTGGTCACCGCCCGGGGCAACCGCATCTGGGTCCGCTCGATCGGCGAAGCCGTACGCGACGACGCCGGAAGCATCGTGGCCCTAGAGGGGGCATTCCAGGACATCTCCCACCTCGTCGCGATGCGCGATGAAGCCAATACGCTCTCCCGTCGCCTGCGGCAGACACTGGAGAGCATCAGCGATGCCTTCTTCCTGCTGGACAAGGAGTGGCGGTTCTCGTTCCTCAACGGCCAGGCCGAAAAACTCCTGGGGCGCCAGCGGGACGAGCTCGAGGGGCGGACGATCTGGACCGAGTTTCCCCAGGCGATGGGCAGCAGCTTCGAGACCAGCTATCGGGAGGCTGTCCGGGATGGCCATGCCGTGCGGTTCCAGGAGTATTTTCCACCGCTCCAAGCTTGGTTCGACGTCGATGCCTATCCCACACCGGAGGGGCTGGCGGTCTATTTCCGCGACATATCCCGCCGCAAGCGGTCCCAGGAAGAGGTCCGGATAAGCAACGAGCGGTTTCTGCTGGTCGCGCAGGCCACCAATGATGTGATCTGGGACTGGGACCTGGTCGACAGTACCCTCTGGTGGAACGAAAACTTCAAGACCCTTTTCGGCTACGACGCCGCGGACGTGGAACCGGGCCCTGAAGCGTGGCTAAACCGCATCCATCCGGAAGACGCCGACCGGGTCATTGACAGCATCCATGCGGTCATTGACGGCAACGAGAAGTCCTGGGTCAGCGAATACCGCTTCCTGCACCATGACGGGCATGCCCTCACGATCATCGATCGCGGCTCAGTCATACGCGACGAGAGTGGCAGGGCTATCCGGATGGTTGGCAGCATGCTGGATGTCTCCCCGCAGCGTGAGCTTGAGGGGCGGTTGCGGCAGGCGCAGAAGCTGGAGGCGATGGGCCAGCTCACCGGTGGAATCGCGCATGATTTCAATAACCTCCTGACGGTGATCCTGGGTAGTACCGAGCTGCTATGTGACGAACTGGAGAGCGGCCAGCAGCCGTACCTCCTTGCCAAAATGATCGCGACCGCCGCGCAGCGGGGGGCGGACCTGACCAGCCGCCTACTGGCCTTCGGTCGAAAACAGCCCCTGCAACCGCGACTACTCGACCTGGGCGGCCTCGTCGCCGGCATGGAAGCCATGCTGCATCGAACCCTGGGGGAGCACATCGAAATCCGGGTCATCCGCCCAGCGGTTCCCTGGACCGCCGAGATCGATCCCGCCTTGCTCGAAAGCGCGATCCTCAACCTCGCCATCAACGCCCGTGACGCCATGGGCAAGGGCGGCCGCCTGATCATCGAGACCGCCAATGCCACGCTCGATGCCGAGCGGGCCGCGGAGGAGGATATCGCCCCTGGCCAATATGTGGTGCTGACGGTATCCGACACCGGCCAGGGCATCGCTCCCGACGTCCTTCCCAAAGTCTTCGAGCCCTTTTTCACCACCAAGGAGGCGGGCAAGGGATCGGGTCTGGGGTTGAGCATGGTCTATGGCTTCGTCAAGCAATCGGGCGGTCATATCCGCATCCGCTCCGAGCTGGGGCACGGAACCACCGTCAGGCTCTATTTCTCGCGTTCCCTCAAGACCGCCCAGGCTTCGCCGGAGACCACGCCTCGAGGGGCGCCCAAGGGCGGGAACGAGCTGATCCTGGTCGTTGAGGACGATTCCCTGGTCCGTGCCAACCTCTCGCGCCAGCTCGAGAGACTGGGCTATCGCGTGCTTGAGGCCAATGCAGGCGCCCCCGCCCTCGAACTGCTCGCGGCCTACCCCGACGTTGCGCTCCTGTTCACGGACATCGTCATGCCCGGAGCCTTGAACGGCGCGGAGTTCGCGAAAAAGGCACTGGAAATCCGGCCCGGCCTCCGTGTGCTCTTTACCTCCGGTTACACGGAAGACGCCATCACCCATGACGGACGCCTCGATCCCGGCGTCGAGCTCCTGAGCAAGCCCTATAGCCGGGAGCAACTGGCGACCACGTTGCGACGGGTCATGTCATGATCGGGGCCCTAGCGAGGGCAACCGGCCCATTCTGTGGTCGGCACCGCCAGCAACGGAATAGCGGGAACAATCCGCAGTCGTTGTCTCACGTGATCAATTGCTGTTGTGGGAATGGCGAGGCCATGTCAGTACCGTCTGAGTGTTGAACGGGATCGAAATCTCCATGCCGGCCACCCAACGCGAGGTCGCTCGTCGCGCCAAGACATCACTGAAGACGGTGTCACGCGTCATCAACAACGATCCCCTGGTGAACGCGGAAACGCGTGCGCGCATCGAAGCCATCATCGCCGAAGTGGGCTACGAGCCCCACCAGGCGGCAAGGATGATGCGCTCGCAGAAGAGCAATATCATCGGGTTTCTGGCCGACGGTGTCGCAACCTATCCGTCTTCCATCGACCTTGTGCGTGGCGCGCAGGATGTTGCCTGGGAGCGCGGCAAGCAGATGATGCTGTTCAACATCGAGCGTGGCAGGCCAAGTTCCGCATTGGCAGACAGCCAACTGGCCGCGTTCCGGGCCGAGGCGATCATTTACGCGGCAACGTTTCACCAGCAGGTCGACATCGAACCGACCAGTGTGCCGCACATCCTGCTCAACTGTTTCGATGGGGGTGGGCGCCACCCCTCAATCCTGCCGGATGACTATCAACTGGCTCGGGACATCACGCGCATCATCTTCGAGCGCGGCTATCGCAGACCCGTCTTTCTCAACCTCAACACTGACATCGTCGCCAGTCACCTGCGCGGGAAAGGCTTCATCGAGGGCGCCGCCGCGGTGGGCATCGACGCGTCCGCCCGCGTCCATATCGCCGTGAAGTCCGCCGCCGGCGCACCGACCGAGTTCGGCACCCGCCGCATCCTGGCCGACCTGTTCTCCGCAGCGGATCGGCCCGATCTTGTGCTCTGCGGGCAGGACATCATGGCGATGAATGTCTATTTCGAACTGGCCGAGCTGGGGCTCAAGGTGGGCAAGGACGTGGCGGTAGCGAGTTTTGACAATCTCGATCCCATTGCCGGCCTGTTGCAGCCAGGTCTCTCCACCATGGAACTGCCTTATTACGAGATGGGCAGAGCCGCGATGAACCTGGCAATCGATGGGGCGACGCATAATCAAGTGCTTCGTCTCAAAGGCAAATTCATCGAGCGAAGCTCCCTCTAGCATCCGATTTTGCACAGCAGCCATGCGCTATTGACAACGTGAGACAATCTGCTCTAGCAATTGTCTCACGTTGTCATAAGGCGACAAACTACAATCGGGAGGAGAATACCATGAAGCAAACTCTCTATGCCGGGGTGGCCCTGGCCGCATGCCTGACGTCCTCGCATGCCCTGGCCGGTCAGCTCACGGCCTGGGTGATCGATGGCGAGAGCGAGAAGCCCTACTTCACGCAGCTCGAAGAGACGTTCAACGCCAAGTATGGCGCGCAGGGAACCACGCTCGATGTCGTGCCGATCCCGAGCTACAATGAAGCCATCCAGGCCGCGACGCTCGCCAACGACCTGCCTGACATCATCATGCTCGATGGTCCCAACATGGCCAGCGTCGCCTGGGCCGGCACGATCCAGCCGATCGGCGACTTGATCGATCCTGAAATCGTGGCCGACCTGCTGCCCGCCATCAAGGACCAGGGGACCTATGGCCCGGCCGGCGAATTCTACTTCGTCAGCCCCTATGATTCCGGCACTATCCTTTGGGGCAACAAGGCACTTCTCGAGAAGGCCGGCGTCCGTATCCCGACCACTGTCGAGGATGCCTGGACACGCGAGGAGATGCGCGACGCGCTGGAGAAGCTCGCCGCCCTGCCCGAGGTCGAATGGCCACTGGACGTCAAGATGAACTACGGCGCCGGCGAGTGGATGACCTACGGCTTCTCGCCGCTGGCCCAGTCCAATGGGGGCGACATCATCGACCGCACCACCTGGGTGGCCGAAGGCACGATCAATTCGGCGGCCAATGTCGAGACGCTGACGGAGATCCAGACCTGGAACAAGAACGAGTGGATCGTTCCGGCCAGCGCTGGCGACAACAAGTTCTACGGCGAAAAGACTGCGGCCCTGTCATGGGTCGGCAACTGGATGTGGCCCGCCCATCGCGAAGGGCTCGGTGACGATCTCGTGCTGATCCCGCCGCCCAATTTCGGTGCTGCCGGACCTGTCTCGGCCAATGGCGGCTGGGGCTGGGCCGTGCCGACGAGCTCGACCAACCTCGAGGACGTCAAGCTGTTCCTCAACTACGCCATGTCGAGCGAGCAGGTCGCCGCCTATGCCGATACGACCGGCTATGTGCCCTCCCGCACCTCGGCCATCCCGCTCTCGGCCACCTATGGCGAGGGCGGCGAAGGCGAGATTTTCGCCAAGCTCGCCGACTGTTGCGCCGTAGTGCGCCCGGTGCATCCGGCCTATCCGGTGATCACCTCGGCCTGGTCGCAGGCCGTCGTCAACATTCTCTCCGGCGACGTCGACGTGAAGGCCGAACTCGATCGCGCGGCACAGACCATCGATCAGGACATTGCCGACAACGACGGCTACCCGCCCTTCGGCGAGTAACCCAGCGGGACGCGGCGCCATCGCCGCGTCCCATTCGTCCAGACGCAAAGTCGGACCGGAGGAGCCCCCATGTCGATCAAGTCCCGCAGCCAGCGCCAGGAACTGGCCATGCTCCTGCCCGCCGTGATCTTTCTCACGGCGCTAATCGTGGTGCCATTCGCGCTCTCGATCTGGTTCTCCTTCACCGACCAGCGACTGGTGCCCCGTCCGATCCCCACCAAGGTGATCGGCTTCACCAATTACCTCCGCATGTTCGATGATCCGCTGTTCTGGCAGGCAATCTGGAACACGGTCCTGTTCGCGCTGCTGGTCGTGCCGTTCCAGCTCGCCATATCCCTGGGTGCCGCACTGATCCTCAATGCCGCAATTCCCTTCCGCAGCGTGTTCCGAGCGATTGCGATCCTGCCGCTGCTGCTGCCGATGACCGTTATCGTCGCCATCTGGGCGGTACTGTTCCGCATCCCCAATGGCCCGCTCAACACGGCCTACCAATGGTTCGCGGGGTCGGGGAACTATGTCGACTGGATCGGCAACCCTTCCACCGCCATGGTTTCGATCGTCGTGCTCTCGGCCTGGGCCACGTTCCCCTACCAGATGCTGATCTACCTCGCGGGCCTCCAGGACATTCCGCAGGATCTCTATGAGGCCGCCAAACTGGACGGCGCCAAGAGCTGGCAGCGGTTCCGCTATGTCACCTGGCCCGGGCTGCGCAACGTCAACATCTTCCTGCTCATCATCACCACCATCGGGGCGCTCAAGCTGTTCACCCAGGTCAATATCCTGACCAAGGGCGGACCCAACGGGGCGACGACCACCATCATCCAGTACCTGTTCCAACAGGGCTACGCGACCCAGAAGGTCGGCTATGCCTCGGCCGTGGCGGTGTTCTTCTTCCTGGCCGTCACCGCCATCGCCCTGCTGCAGCGCAGGTTCCTCAAGAACGAGGGAGAGGCGTGATGACCACATTGCGCATTCCGCGCGGCGCCGTGCTGCCGCTGCTCTTTGCCGGCATTCTGGCTCTGGGCGTGCTGCTGCCGCTGCTGATGATGGTGACCATCAGCCTCAATCCCAACGAGCAGGACATCATGGTGTCCATGGGCTCGATCCGCTCCTTCATTCCCCAGGTCTTCTCGCTTGAGAACTATGTGCAGGTGTGGACCGATCCCGTGCATCCGTTTCCGCGCTATCTGTGGAACACGCTGCTGATCACCGGATCAACGCTGTTGCTGTCGATCCTCTTCAATTCCATGGCCGCTTTCGTTTTGGCGCAGGGCACGCTCAAGGTGCGCAAGCTGGTCATGATCCTGATCCTGGCCACCCTCGCCGTCCCCGGGGAAAGTCTGGTGCTGCCGCAGCTCATGCTGGCGAGCTGGGCAGGACTGATCGACAGCTATCAGGTGCAGATCATTCCCGGCGTCGCCAACGCCATGTCCATATTCCTTTTCTACCAATTCTTCTCGCGCCTGCCCAAGGAGCTGATCGAGGCGGCGCGGATCGACGGTTTTTCCTTCTTCCAGATCTACCGCTACGTCGCCATGCCGCTCTCCAAGCCGGTGATCTCGGCGATTGCCGTGCTGCAGTTCCTCGAAATCTGGAATGCCTATCTCTGGCCGGTCATGGTCACGCGCGGGCCGGAATACCGGCCGCTCTCGGTTGCAATGTCCGCCTATTTCGGCACCAACCAGGCTGCCTGGGGCAACATCATGGCCTTCGCGGTTTCGATGGCCATACCCGTCATTCTTTTCTTCCTCATCATGCAGCGCCAGTTCATCGCCTCGGTGATGAGCTCGGGTGTCAAAGGTTAGTCAGCCGTGTCCGAAAAATTCCGTCCAAAGTTCCACTTCGCGCCGCGCGCCGGCTGGATGAATGATCCAAACGGCATGATCCGGGTCGATGGCGCCTATCACCTGTTCTTTCAGCATGATCCGGACAGCACCCTGCATGGGCCGATGCATTGGGGCCACGCCCGCAGCACCGACCTGGTGAACTGGGAAGAACTTCCGGTGGCGCTCTATCCAACCGAACTGGGCACCTGCTTTTCCGGCAGCGCGATCGAGACAGGCAATGGCGAACTGAAGCTGTTCTATACCGCGCATCAGAGGCACGGCGACCGGGACTTCCAGACGCAGTGCCTGGTGCATGCCGACCGGGCTCTGACCACCTTCGCCTCGGAACCGGGCAATCCTGTCGTCGCCAATCCGGGGATCGAGTGCTTCCGGGATCCCAAAGTGATCTGGCACGCGGGCACCGCCCGCTGGATCATGGCTGTGACCCAGGGCCAGAGCATCGGCTTTTACTCTTCGACGGACCTGATCGACTGGACCTTCGAAAGCGCCTTCGGCGAGACAGAAGGTCGGCACAGCGACGGTCCATGGGAATGCCCCGACCTCGTCGCCATGCGGGCTCCAGACGGATTCGAACACTGGATCCTGCTGGTCGGTATCGGCTCCGGCGCCTATGGCCACGGTTCGGGCGGCCAGTATTTCCTCGGCCAGTTCGATGGCCACCGCTTCGTCAATGCCAATACGCCCGAGACAGAGCTGTGGCTCGACTACGGGCGAGACTCTTATGCCGCCCAGACCTTCTTCGACCGAATGGGCGCTGCGCCGGTCAGCATCGCCTGGGCCAGCAACTGGACCTATGCCCGCGCTACCCCAACCCAGGCCTTTCGGGGCGTCATGTCCCTGCCCAAAGAGATGCACCTCGTCGAGACAGGACAAGGCCTCCGCCTTGCCCAGCGCGTTCCGGCATCCGTGAAACAGGCATTTGCGGCGCTCGCCGGGCCGACCGGCACCTATCGGCAGGATATCGCAGTCAATCTGGCCGTCGGCCAGCAAACCAACATCGCCCTGTTTAGCGAGCAGGCGCCCCATTTCATTGTGCAGCGAATATCCGGCGCCAGCGCGACCATCAGGACCATCCGTGCCGGTGTTACCGGCATGCCCGACTTCGCGCACGACTATGCCGTCGATCTCGCCTATCCCGCCGAGGGGCCGCTAGCGCTCGAACTCTATGTCGATCGCGGCCTGGTCGAACTGGGGTCAAGCGATGGACTGGTCTGGATCACCAACCTGTTCTTCCCCGAACATCCCGCCGGCGAGGTTGCGATCGTGACCCGGGAAGAGACGGAAAATGCCTAGGGCGAAGGTCCGGTTGATCGCGGCACTGCTCGCCACGACCCTATTTGGCCCAGCCGGCCATGGGCAGCAGGCGGTCTACTTTGCTGGCGAAACGGCGGGGGTGGGCGACCCGAATCCCTATGCAGAGAACGGCGTCTATTCCGTGTTCTACCTGCAGAACCAGGGACGCCATCCCTGGTGGCTGACGCAAACAACTGATCTCTCCAGCTATTCCACGCCGGTCGAAGCCATTCCGGTGGGCGAGTCTGGCGCGCCAGACTACTGGACGGGCTCGGGCAGCGTCGTGCGCGCCGACGACGGGCAGTACCACATCTTCTATACCGGCCATGACCCTGAGGCGCAGCCCAACGAAGTCACCATGCATGCCACTGCGTCCGCCCTGGACGGCCCGTGGCAAAAGCATGAGGCGAACACCTTTTCGGGCCTGCCGACATACGACGAATGGGACTTTCGCGACCCCTTCGTGTTCTGGAATTCCGAGGCAGAAGCCTGGTGGATGCTGATGACCACCCGCCACGAGGGCAAGGCAGCCGTCGGCCTCTACACGTCGCCCGATCTCGAAAACTGGGTGGCGGATGCTCCAATCTACAGCGAGGTCTCAGACCTCAACCTGGAGGTACCAGACCTGTTCCCGGTGGGCGACGACTGGTTCCTGCTCTATTCGGACCAGCGCGGCGATTCCCGGCAGGTCCGCTATCTGAGCGCAGCCAGCAGCGATGGCCCCTATGCCTACGGCCCATTCGACGCCCTGGACGGCAAGGCGTTCTATGCCGGCAAATCCGCCGGAGGCGAGGATGAGCGGCTGCTGTTCGGCTGGGTGCCACACAAGCAGCTGCGCAAGGACGCCATGGACTTCGTCTGGGGCGGGGACCTCGTGGTGCATGAACTGGAGCGCACCGGCGACGGAACGCTTGGCGTGCACCTGCCCGACATGATCCGCTCCCAGTTCGACAGCGAACGGCAGGCGATCGGACCTGATGAAGCCGACCTCGGCCTGGCCGATACGCCCCTGCTGATCACGGCTTCGCTCGACATCGCCGAGGGTGACCATTTCGGCATTGCGCTGACCGCTGCCAATAGCGGCCGTGTCAGCTCCATCGAGCTGGATGATGCCCGCGGCGTGGCCAGCTTCCTCTACAACGGGGACGCCAACTTCGCGCCGTCGGTGCGCTATCCCGTGCCCGAGGACGGCCAGTATCGGCTCGATCTCGTCATCGATCCCGTGCTGGGGCTCGGCATCCTCTACATCAACGATTTCCACGCGCTGAGCTTCCGCTACTACAAGGTCGGCGCCGCCGATCTGTCCCTATTCTCCGACACCGGGTTTAACGCGCTTGAGGGCACGGTCTTCACCCGCAGTCGCGACACCGAGGAGGCCAACAATGGCTGACGTGCGTTTTTCATCCGTTCGCAAGGGCTATGGTGCGGTGGAGGTCATTCCCGAACTCGATCTCACCATCGAGGATGGCTCATTCACCGTGCTGGTGGGCCCTTCCGGCTGCGGCAAGTCTACGCTGCTGCGCATGATTGCGGGCCTTGAAGAGGTTACGGCTGGCACCATCACCATCGGCGGCGAGGACGTGACGCATCGCGATCCGTCCGAACGCGGCATTGCCATGGTGTTCCAGAGCTACGCGCTCTACCCGCATATGACGGTGGCCGACAATATCGGCTTCGGCCTCAAACTGTCGGGTCTGCCCAAGGACGAGGTGGCCAAGCGCGTCGCCGATGCCGCGGCGATCCTCCAGCTCGACAAGCTGCTTGAGCGCAAGCCGCGCCAGCTCTCTGGCGGCCAGCGCCAGCGCGTTGCGATCGGTCGCGCCATCGTGCGCAAGCCAAAGGTCTTCCTGTTCGATGAACCGCTCAGCAACCTCGATGCCGCTTTGCGCGCGCAGATGCGCGTCGAGCTGGCAGAGCTGCACACCCGCATCGGGGCCACCATGGTCTATGTGACGCACGACCAGGTCGAGGCCATGACCATGGCCGATCGGATCGTGGTGCTCAATGGCGGCCGCATCGAACAGGCGGGGGCACCCATGGACCTTTATCGGGCTCCAGCAACCCCGTTCGTCGCCGGCTTCATCGGCTCGCCGCGCATGAACTTCCTCGAGGGCCAGGCGGCGAAGGCCCTGGGCGGGGACCTGGTCGGTATCCGCCCGGAGCATCTGGATATTTCGGCTGCATCGGGACTCTGGCAGGGCCGTCTGCGCCACGCCGAGCATCTGGGCTCGGAAACCTTGAGCTATGTGGATGTGGAAGGGGTCGGCTCCATGACGGTCAAGACCGAGGGCGAGGTCTCCGTGGCGCCGAACCAGCTGGTCTACCTTTCTCCACGCGAGGGACAGTTGCACGTCTTCAATGCGGGGAAGCGAACGAGAACCTAAGCCAAAATAGCAGGGCGCCGGCTCACCGCCTGCATCCGCGAGACGCTGGAAGTCTGCTGGCGCCCCTGCCCTGCCGGGCAGCGTGGCGCCCCCTTCGTCCGCACGATCAACATCCGCTATTCCCAAAGCGGACAGGGCGGATCACGCAGCAGGCTCGATCGACTATCCTCCAATTCAGCCCAACCCTGCCTGCGCCATGCAGATGCGGTCGACGAGGGCATCGAGGTCGCCCCTGGGCGGGCGGTGTGCCGCGAGCCGCTGCTTGAGATGCATGATGGGCTCGGCAAGGATTTCATCGAGCTGCTGGGCGCAGGAAAAATCGCCGACGACACCCTTGACCTTGGAATTGTCGAAGATCGCCGTCCATGACTTGTCGCCCAGCAGCGGGCCGACCCATTCGGGATTGTAGCGCACCAAGGTATCGGTGGGGACATGCACGATCCTGGCTTCGACGCCGAGCAGGCGGGCGATGGCGTTCTGGATGTCATCCCAGATATGGGCGCGATCATTGGTGATGTGGAAGATGTTGTTGAGTGCTGCCGGTTTGCCGAACAGCCGGACGAAGGGCACGGCGAAATCCGCCGACCGGGTCAGGGTCCAGGGGGTGTTGCCGTCGCCGGCCACGATGGTGGGTTCGCCCTCGAGCATGCGTCGCGCCATGATGTCGCTGTCGCCGATCATGACGGGCAGGCCGGTGCGTACCGTGTGGCTGGGCCGCACGATGGTCCAGGGCAGGCCCGCCGAACCGGCCAGCAGGTCTTCGCAGGCGATCTTGGCTTGGCTATAGGGCCAGTAGGGATTGATGGCCGGCGTCGCCTCGGTGATGACGTAGTGGCGGGCCGGCTTTTCGTAGACCGAGGCGGACGAGATGAAGATGTACTGGCCGCAGTGGCCGGAAAACACCTCGATATCGCGCGCCACCTGATCGGGCGTGAAGGCGATGAACTGGCAGACGACGTCGTATTTCGCCTTGGCCAGCTCGGCATATTCGGGCCCGCCCAGATCGCCGACAATCGAGGTCACGCCCCTGGGCAGCGCATCCGGCCGCTTGCCGCGGTTATAGACACTGACGCTGTGACCCCGCGCGACGGCATCCTCGACGCAGGGATGGGAAATCTGACCGGTGCCGCCGATGAAAAGAACCGTCATAGCCATTGCAATAACCTCGAAGTCGGACAGGAATGATGGATGCGGCTAGGCTGCCGCACCGGCAACTGCCTTGATATGGGCCAAGCCGCGCCGGTATCCGGGAACATCGAAATGCTCGAGCATCAGGGGCACGTCGCGCCCCAGTTTTTCGATCTCGGCGATATAGGCGCCATAGTCGAGATTGCCCTGGCCGGGGGGCACTTCGTCGAAGTGGAAGGAGATCGTGCCAGGCCCGCCCTGCATCACGATATCCTTGGCGTGGCAGGAGACGATCCAGGGACCCAGCAGCGCAAAGGCCTCGCGGATCATGCGCCCGGTATTGAAGTAGAGGCGCGGGGTGATCACCATATTGACCGCATCGATATGGGCGCCGAATTGCGGGCGATCGATGGCCTTGAGCAGCTTGAGGTAGTTCTCGGCCGTATCGGTAACCAGCCAGGGCACCATTTCAAGCGAGAACTTGGCGCGCCTTGGCTTGACCGCATCGATGACATAGCGGGCGGTCTCCACCGCGCGCTGGAAACCGGCCTCGCTCTGGTTGTCGGGATGGGGGCCGTAATCATAGTTGTCGCTGAGCTGCCAGGGATCGCCGGCGTGCCCGACCGTGCCGTGAAAGGCGACGCAGGCGCGGGCGCCCAGCTCGTCGGCCAGGGCCAGCTGGTGGACGGCATAGTCGAGATTGGCCTGACGCTGGTCCGGGTCATGGGCAATCAGGTTCTTCCAGGCGCCGCCCTCGGCAATCACTACGTCGGCATCCGCCATGGCCTGGACCAGGGCGGCGATCTCGTCGCGACTGTCGATGCTGATATTGGGCATATAGGCCGCGTTATAGCCAAAGGCGACGTGCGCCCGGGCATAGGCCTCGGGGTCGCCGGTATAGTCGATGCCGTATCCGCCGAGTCTGAGGGTCATGCGCGGTCTTCCTGTGCGGGCGGGCCGGGGTAAAGCAGGACCTTGCCGCATTGGCCGGTTTCCTGCAGCGCAAAGGCCTCGTTGACATCGGCCAGGGCGAAGCGATGCGTCGTCAGCTTGTCAAGCAGCGGGCGGGCATCGCGCACCCGCTGCATCATGCGCTCGCCCGCCTGGTCGTGGTTCCAGTGCCAGCAGCCGAAGATATCGACGCCCTTGCCAGTGATGCGGTTGACCGGCAGTGCCCCGCTCCAGGTGACGAAAGCAAGGCGGCCACGTGCCCGCACCAGCTCGAGCACGACCGGTGGCGCGGCCTCGTTATTGCTGGTCTCGATGGCGGCGTTGGCGCCATAGCCCCCGGTCAATGCCCGGACCTGCTCGGCCAGATCGGGCGCGCGGGGATCAAGCACATGCTCGGCGCCAAGCGCGCGGGCGAGCTCGGCCCGGAAGGGCTGGAGTTCGAGCGCGATGACGCGCGCCCCGATAGTGCGGGCATTGACGATGGCCCCAAGCCCGACTGCGCCACAACCCGAAACCACGATCGTATCGGCAGGCGACAGCTGCATGCGCTCCATGGCCGTGAAGCTGGGACCGAGGGCGCAAAGCGCCATGGCCGCATGATCGGTGTCGATGTCGTCGGGAACCGGATAGAGCAGATAATCTGGCTTGAGCAGATATTGCGCATAGCCACCCAGGCCGCAGCTCGAGCCAGTCTCGGCCAGCAGATCGCGCTGCTCGGTGCAGTGGATGTGGTCACCCGCGAGACAAGAAGGGCACTGGCCACAGCCCCAATGCGGCATGGCGATGACGCGGTCGCCGACCTTGAGCCGCGTCGAGGCGGCAGCATCCACCACCACGCCGACGGCCTCATGCCCGAGTTCGCCGCCCAGCTTGCCGGCACGCCAGGACTGCCACTCGGTGCACATCGGCGCCACGAGCACCTCGATCTTGACGACATCCCCCGCGGCCTGCGGCTCGGGTTGCTGCGATACCAGAGCCTGGCGCGCGCCTGTTATTTCCACGCTTAGAATTTCGCTTCCTCCTCAGAAAACCAAAGCCGGCCCGTGCCTAGTCTCCCCTGCCCGCAGTGCTGTCGCGCACGATCAGTTCAGGATCGATCAGAGTGACCCGCGGCTCGGGGAGGCCATCGGGCGCCGCGATCAGTTGCAGCAGCCGCTCCACTGCCAGCTCGGTCACCATGTCGACTTCATACTTGACCGAAGAGATCGGCGTGGCCGCATGTTCGGCGAATTCGATATTGTCGAAGCCAATGATGGCGACATCCCGGGGGACGCGCAGATTGTTCTTCTGGGTCCAGCGCAGGGCGCCGATGGCGAGGGAATCATTAGCGGCGAATACCGCGCTCGGCCGAACTGGCATGCTCATCAGGCGATCCATGGCCCAATAGCCCCGGATCACCGAATTGCCGAGCGGATCGGCCAGCAATTCCATGTCGACCGCGATGCCTGCCTCCTGATGAGCCTGGAGGTAGCCGTCGCGCTTTTCGAGGTTCCCCCTGGCATTGGAGGTATCGATGATGCCAATCCGGCGGTGGCCAATATCGATCAGGTGGCGCACCGCGCGATAGGCACCGCGCCGCTCGTCGACACAGACGGCGTCGATTCCGGCATCGGGATCGCCCACCAGCAGCACCACCGGATAATTGGCCTCGCGAAGCCGGCGGATATGGGCCAGTTCGCGGTGGCTGCGGGGATAGATCAGCATCCCGTCCACCTGCCGGGAGCGGAACATCTCGATGACGCGCTTTTCCTCATCGAGATCATTGTTGGAGGTGGCAAAGAGCGTGGAATAACCACGCTCGGAGAGTGCCATCTCGATGGCCTGCGCCACCTGCGTCAAAGCCGGGTTGGTGATATCAGTCAACACTAGGCCGATGGTCTTGGTCTCGCGACTGACGAGCGACTTGGCCACGTGGTTTGGCAAATAGTTGAGCGCCTCGGCAGCCTCGCGAATGCGAAGCGAGGTCTCTTCTGGGATGCGCGGACTCTGTCGCAGCGCAAGCGACACCGTATTGACCGAAAAGCCGGTGCGGTCGGCGATGTCCTTCAGGCGGATGGTGGACTTGCCCATGGTCTCAACATGCCCAAGGCGGCAGGGAGGCGGCGCAGGCCGCCCCACGGGCGCGTTTACGGGGCCGAAATGGAAGGATCAAAATCATGGGCGACCATACACATCAGAAGCGGCCGTAAACTAGACACCTTCTGCAAACTAGACACCTTCTGCGTGAAGGCGCCGGATGGCCTGATACTGCAGGCAGTCGGGGTGCATTTCCATCAGTTCGATGCGGTTGCCATCCGGATCCTCGAGCCACGCCTGGCGATTGCCATCCAGCCCGGCCTTGGGTTCGGAGAGCAAGGTGATGCCAGCAGCCTTGATGCGGTCGCAGGTGGCGTCGAGATCATCGATGGTCCAGCACATATGCGTCATGCCATTGGTGTGCCAGCTGGCGGGTGCACGGTCGTTTTCGGCGCCCGGGAAGATCTCCAGGTACTGCTCGTCGGTGATGCGCAGATACACCAGCCAGGTTTCGCCGTCATCGCGCTTGAGCCGCAGCATTTCGGGAAAGCCGAGCTTGTTGACGTAGTAGTCCAGTGACTTTTCGAGATCGATCACGTTGATCGCCACATGCCCGAGACTGGTAATGCCCTTCATAATTCCTCCCGCCGACTTTGCGGCATGACTGATCGTTTCCGCTGGCGACAGGCCAGCGGACCGCCCTGACATGACAGTAAGGGCGACCAAGTAGGAACGTTAATACGACAGCTATTATCCCAAGCCGCGACGTTGTCAACTGCCGCCAATGATCTCAATCCCAGTCCGGTCCCCAAGCTGGATCGATGACGCGCTGGCCGCGATCAATCGCCTCGATAGCAGCAATATCGTCATCGGAAAGGACCAGCTTGGTTGCCAGAAAGTTGGACCGGATGCGCTCGGGCTGGCCCGATGTGGGGATAGCGATGTAGCCCTTGGCGAACTCGAAAGCCAAGGCCACCTGCTCCGGCGTCGCGCCGTGGCGGCTGGCGATTTCAGCGATGACCGGCACGTCGCCGAGAATGCCGCGCGCGATGGGCAGGTAGCACGTGACGGAAATTCCGTTTTTTACACAATAGCTTGCGAGCTTCTTGTTCTGCAGGAGCGGGTTGAGCTCGACCTGATTGTTGGCGATCGGCAGGTCGCCGAGGATCGTCCGAGCCTGGTCGAGCATGGCTATGGTGAAATTGGAAACGCCGATCAGCCCGGTCAGGCCGAGGGCATGGGCCTCGGCCAGCTGCTCGATATAGACGGGCAGGGGCACGGCATTGTCTGGCGATGGCCAATGGATCAGCGTCAGGTCCAGCCGGTCGGTCTGCAGGTTGTCGAGGCTTTGCCGCAGCGAGGGAAGCAGCGCGCCTGCGCCCAGGTTGCCGGTGGCGATCTTCGTCGTGATGAAAATCTCGCCACGGTCCAGGCCCGAACGCTGCACGGCGTGGCCAACCTCCTTTTCGGTGCCGTAGTCCTGCGCCGTGTCGAGGTGGCGGTAGCCGGTCTCCAGCGCAACCAGCATTGCGGCAATACCCGCCTCCCCGGTCCGGCCATAGGTTCCGAAACCCATGGCAGGTATATCATATTGATTTTTCATCATTTTCCTCCACATCGAGAGGATCGCTGGCGACCCGCTCCCATCATTGGTCGATCAAAACATCCATCGGGCAAGCGAAATGTCTATTGACGGATCGTTCTGCATGAACCTAGTTTAACGATAATACTGCCCGCAAGAGCTGACACGACGAAGAGCGGAAAAATCCGTCGCGACGTGCAAGGGAGGACGAGCATGACCTTTCGGTGGAGCCGATGGTCACCCCAACTGGCCCTGGTGCCGGCTGGACTGGTGACTCTGGTTGCCTTCATTGGCGCCATCCTGTGGACCATCTACCTGTCGCTGACGCGCAGTCGCCGGCTGCCGGAATATGCGATCGACTGGTCCGAATGGGGCCGGCAATACGAGCGTCTGTTCAAGGACGATGCCTGGATGATCTCGTTGCAGAACCTGATCGTGCTCGGTCTGGGCAGTGCCCTGGCCATTGTCTTCGGCTTTGTGCTGGCCGCGATGATCGATCGGGAAAAACGCGGCGAGAGCCTGTTTCGCACGGTGTTTCTCTATCCCCTGGCCATTTCGCTGATCGTGACGGGCGCAGCCTGGCGCTGGATCTTCAATCCCGAACTGGGGGCCGAGCATTTCATCCATTCCATCGGCCTGACCTGGGTCAATGCCAGCTGGCTGGCCCGGCCGGAGACCGCCATGTATGGCGTCATTCTTGCCTCGGTCTGGCAGAGCGCCGGGTTCTACATGGCGCTGATGCTGGCCGGCCTGAAGTCGATCAATTCGGAAATCTGGAGCGCCGCCCGCCTCGATGGCGTGGGCATGTTCAAGCTCTATACCGAGATCATCATTCCGATGATGAAGTTCACCTTCGTCACCTGCGCCATACTGCTCTCGCTGGGCGTGATCAAGGCCTATGACGTCATCGTCGCGATGACCAATGGCGGACCGGGCCAGTCGACCTATGTGCCGGCCTATTTCACCATCCAGGCCCTGTCGGCCAAGGGTAATCTCGGCTTTGCCTCCGCCGCCGCGGTGATGATGCTGGTGCTGACCGCGGTCATCTTCCTGCCGCTGGTCCTGCTCACCGCCTGGCAGCAACGCCGCTCGGGAGCGCGCGCATGAACGATCTGAGCAATGCCCAAAAGGCCGTCGGGGCCGATATCGCGGTGCGCAGCGCGCCCTATTTTCCGCGCCGGAAAAAGGCCATTACCGGCCGGTCCATCGCCATCATCGCCTTTCTGTCCATCTGTGCGCTGTTCTTCTGCGTACCGCTCTATGTGGTGGTCGTCACGTCGTTCAAGACGATGGACCAGATCCGCGAAGGCGCCATGTTCGCCCTGCCCAATGTGTGGACGCTGGAAGCCTGGGACCATGCCTGGAACTCGGCCTGCTCGGGAACGCGATGCGAGGGGCTCAAGGTCGGGTTCTGGAACTCGGTCTTCATCCTGGTTCCCTCGCTGATCCTGTCGATCGGGCTGTCCATCGTCACCGGCTATGCGCTGGCGCTGTGGAACGTCAAATGGGCAGGACCCTTCCTCTTCGTGCTGTTCATCTGCGCCTTCGTGCCCTTCCAGATCATCATGTTCCCGCTGATCTCGATGACGGCAACGCTCAAGGTCTATGGCAGCATCTGGGGCGTGGCGATCATCCATGCCGTCCTGGCCATGCCGGTGCTGACGCTGATCTTCCGCAATTACTACAAGGACATTCCCCAGGAGATCATGAGCGCGGCCGTGATGGATAGCGGTTCGTTCTGGAAGATCTTCGTCGAGATCATCCTGCCCATGAGCGGGAATATCCTGATTGTGGTGCTCATCCTGCAGATCACCTCGATCTGGAACGACTACCTGATCGGGGTGACCTTCGGGGGCATGGGCGCCCAGCCGATGACGGTCAACCTGGCCAATCTCATCACCATCTCGACCGGCACGGTTCGCTACAACGACAACATGGCGGCGGCCCTGCTCACCGCCATTCCCCCCCTCGTCATCTATTTCCTCGTCGGCAAGCTCTTCGTCCAGGGCATTACCGCCGGCGCCATCAAGGGTTGATCGACATGCCCCGTGTCAGCTTCGAGCACATCACCAAGAATTACGGCGCGATGAAGGTTCTCGACGACCTCAACCTGGCCATAGACGACGGTGACTTCCTCGTCCTGCTCGGCCCATCGGGCTGCGGCAAGACCACGCTGCTGAACCTGCTGGCCGGCCTGCTCGACATTACCGACGGTCGCATCATGATCGGGGAACGCGACGTGACCGATCTTGATCCCAAGGACCGGGGGCTGGCCATGGTGTTCCAGTCCTATGCGCTCTATCCGACCAAGACCGTGCACGGGAACCTCAAATTCGGGCTATCAGCCAGCAAGCTGCCGCGCGAGGAGATCGAGAAGCGCATCGCCTGGGCGGCCAGACTGCTGCAGATCGAGCCGTTGCTGCATCGCAAGCCGGGCCAGCTCTCGGGCGGCCAGCGTCAGCGCGTCGCCATCGGCCGGGCGCTGGTCAAGAATGTCGCCGTGTTCCTGTTCGACGAGCCGCTGTCCAACCTGGACGCAAAGCTGCGCACCGAGATGCGGCTCGAGATCAAGAAGCTGCATGACCAGCTCAAGTCCACCATCGTCTATGTCACGCATGACCAGATCGAGGCCATGACCATGGCCACCAAGATCGCGGTGATGAATGGCGGCGTCATCCAGCAGTTCGGCACGCCGGACGAAATCTACGAGCGGCCGGCCAACCTGTTCGTCGCCGGCTTCATCGGCTCACCAGCGATGAACCTGCGCCAGGCCAGGCTCAGCGTGGCGGCCGGGAAGGTCGAGGCAGTGTTCGACTCGGGAGTGCGCCTGGACGTGTCGGACTATCCCTTTGCGGCCTCGCCGCAGGACGGCGCAGCGGTGATTGCCGGCCTGCGTCCGGAACATTTCGTGCTGGCGGCGAGCGGGCCGGTCGCGGCCAGCTTCACCGTCCCGGTTCAATATGCCGAGCGCACCGGGCCCGATGCCAGCGCCTACTTCATGTTCGAAGACGATCTGCTTGCCCTGCGCGTGGAGCCCGACTCCGCCGCGCGGCTGACGCCCGGCCAATCGGTGACGGTGAGCTTCAGCAAAGGCAAGGCCAACCTGTTCGACGCCCGGTCCGGGCAGCGAATGTAAGAAGATAAACTAGGGAGAGAGAACGATGTCTACCAAGAGGCTTGCCGGCATAATTGCCGGTCTCATGCTCAGCACCGCTTCGTTTGGTGCCATGGCCACCGACCTGGTCATCTACCATAGCTGGTCTGCCCCGCCGGAAATCGCTGCCCTCAACGTCCTCAAGTCCGGCCTCGAGGCCAAGGGCCACGCCTGGTCCGATATCGCCATTCCGCACGATACCGGCTCCAATGTGAACCTGATGAGCCTGATCACCGGCGGCCAGCCGCCCAATGTGTTCATGGAATCCAATCCAGGCGTCTATCGCGACATTGCCGGCATGGGTCTGGGCTTTCCGCTGACGCAGTGGTTCAACGAGCAGGGGATCGTCGAAAAGCTGCCGGCTGCGGTTGCAGCGTCGATCTCGGTCGATGGCGAGATCGTCAAAGTGCCGCAGGCGCTGCATATCGACGGCATGGTCTACTACAATATGGAAGTGGCCAAGGCGGCCGGGGTCGATCCTGCCGCCTGGACGTCGGTCGACGCCATGTTTGCCGATTTCCAGAAGATCCGCGACGCCGGCTATGCGCCGCTCGCCGTGGGGAGCCAGCCCTTCCAGGTGGGCTATCTGACCCATGCCCTGGTCGCGGCAATTGCCGGCCCAGACATCTACAAGAAGCTTTATGGCGAAGAGGTCGATCCGACGGCGCTGGACGACCCGGCTTTTGCCAAGACGCTCGAAACCCTGCGCCTGTTCGCCAATGAAGCGGGTCCGGAAGCACAGAACCGCCCCTGGAACGAGACCACCAACGAGGTGATCACCGGCAAGGCACTAATGCAGATCCATGGCGACTGGATGAAGGGGGAATGGCTTGGCGCAGGCAAGGTTGCCGGCACCGATTTCGGCTGCATTGAAATCCCCGGCGCACAGGCCGTGGTGGTGACGGTGGATGCCTGGGGCCTGCTCGGCGGCACCGCCGAGGACGTCAAGACGGCCGAACTCGACTTTGCCGCCGAGGTGCTCGATCCGGCTGGACAGGCCAAGTTCGCTGCCGCCAAGGGCTCGACACCGGTGCGCCTCGACGCGCCGGCCGAAAGCCTCGACGCCTGCTCGACCGAGGTGCTGCGCATTCTCGATGACCCATCCCAGCAGGTGCAGAACCCGCACAACACCGCCGACGCCGACTGGCAGGATTCGATCTGGAACGTTGTCTTCAACTTCTGGAGCGATCCCGACATGAGCGTGGAAGACGCCATCGCCCAGATGCATGAGAACTACGAGACCATTCTGGGCTGACACGAGTCCCTCCCTGGGCCGGCGACCACCGTGGCCGCCGGCCTCTCCCAGAAGCTGAAATGGACCGTTTGAAATGGACAAGCGCCTGCTTGATGAAGACGAAGTGATGCAGATCTGCTTCGTCACCGACGATGTGGTGAAATCCGCGCAATGGTTCGCGGACCTCACCGGCAAGCCCCTGCCCAAGGAAGGCCGTGCAGCCGAGCCGGCAGAGGCTCAGGCCATCTACATGGGCCAGCCAGCCGATGTCGGCTGCCGCATCATGATGTTCAAGTTCGGCAATATCGATGTGGAATTCCTGCAGCCGGGCCCGGAAAAGAGCGCCTGGCGCGACCTGCTGGAGCAAAAGGGCCCTGGCTGCCACCACATCGCCTTTCGCACCCGCAACCTGACCAAGCGCAACGCCTATCTTGAATCCAAGGGCCACGGACTTTTGCAGCGCGGCGAATTCGACGGCAGCCATGGGCGCTACGCCTATTACGACACGGTCAAGGAGCTGGGCGTGATGATCGAGCTGCTCGAGTTCGACAAGGACAAGGAAGCCCAGCCCTAGCGCCCATGCGCCTCCGCCCGTCGGGGCGGCAGGCGCGCGTCAACCATCTGAAGGCACCATGTCCTATCCCATCGCCTACCAGCTCTATTCCTCGCGCAATTTTCCGCCGCTGGCAGGGCAATTGCCCCTGCTCAAGGCCATGGGCTATGACGCAATCGAGCCGTGGCTGCCGGCCTACGAGGCTGATCCAAGACTGTTCCGCCGCCAGCTCGATGACGCGGGCCTGGCCTGCTACGGCTTTCACATGCCGCTGGCCGGGCTGGTGCAGGAGCCGAACCGCTTCATCGACATTGCGCTGACGCTGGGCGCCACGGTGATGATACCGCCCTATGTCACGGCGGAGGAGCGCCGCAATACATCCGACTACTGGCGCGGTCTGGGACACAAGCTGGGGCAAGGCGCGGACGTGGCAGCCCCCCACGGAATCAAGGTCGCCTGGCACAACCACGATTTCGAATATGTTCGGCTGCCCGATGGCACCCGGCCCATCGACCATATCTTCGAGGGAGGCGGGCCCGATGTCTGGTTCGAAATCGACTGCGGCTGGATCACCCGTGCCGGTGCCGACCCGGCCGCCGAACTGAAGCGCTACGCCGACCGCATCATCGCCATCCAGACCAAGGACACCGCGCCCCAGGGTACGCTGGCCGATGATGGCTGGACCGCGACGGGCGACGGCATCATCGACTGGTCCGCCCTGGTGCCGCTGTTCCGCCAGACCAGAGCCGATCACATCGTCACCGAACATGACAATCCCAGCGACTGGCAGCGTTTCGCACGGCGTTCCATCGACCATATCAAGGCCTTGGGGGTCTAGCCATGACACCACCAAGCCTGGCTGATCTCGACAATGAGCAGAGCCAGCTCGAACTGCCGAGCTTCGACTATGCGACGGCGTGGACCCTGGGGCTCAGGATGCAGCTTGAGGCGAGCGCGCGGTCTTTGCCGGTCGCGATAGAAGTCAGCCACGGCAATACCGTGGTGTTTTTCGCCCTGCTGCCGGGAGCCACGCCTGACAATCCGGACTGGACCCGGCGAAAGCGGGCTGTCGCTTTGCGCTACCACAAGAGTTCGCTCTACATGCGTTTGCTGTGCGAACAGCATGGCTGGGACTTCCATGATCGTTTTCGCCTGCCGCAGGTCGATTTTGCGGCCAGCGGCGGCGCCGTGCCCGTCGTGGTGCGGGGTGTCGGCGTGGTGGGCGCTGCTGCCGTGAGTGGCCTGCCCGATGTGGAAGACCACGCTCTCGTGGCCAGCGCCATTGCCGGTTTGCTGCTGCCGGACCCCAGGGAGGGACAGTGATGAGTACCAGCGAAACCGAGCAATTCTGGTCCAAACCGAACGGCATGATCCCGAACAGCCGCTACCCACTCCTGGTCCACCGCTCAGCCGTGCCGGGGGGCGGCGAGGACCTGGTGGTGGCGCGGTTCAGGGAAAATGGCTGGCTGAACAACTGGCATTACCCAGGCGTCTATACCTACCGCCATTTCCATTCCACCACGCATGAATGCCTGGGGGTTGCGCGTGGCTGGATGCAGGTGGAAATCTTCGGTGAAGGCGGCCCCATCTTGCGGGTCAGTGCCGGCGACGTCATCGTGATGCCGGCCGGTGTCTCGCATATGATGGTTGGCCACTCCGAGGACGTCAGCATGGCGGGCGGATATGCTGACGGTCGCGACTGGGATAACATCCGCCATGACCACCTGACCGAAGATCTGCGCCGCGATGCTGCCAAACGCATCATGATGCTCCCCATCCCTGGACGTGACCCGGCAACGGGAGCTCCCATGCAGCACTGGATCGACGCACCGTCTTCGGTTGACGCCGGTCTGAATGACTTCCGCGATGGCCTGGAAGTCAGTGACAGCTAGGCAATCGTGGAAACCACGATGCGGGACACGGCTCGGGCGTAGTGGCCCAGACTATCGCCGGGGCAAGGTCCGGTCTGGGGACATAATTGCCCGGGCTCGGGCGATAATTGGAGCGTCGATCATCTTGCCGTCCATTTGAAAGGCCCCGTCGCCGGCAGCGGCGCGTTCCAACACGCGCTTGGCCCATGCCTGCTCCTCCGCACTTGGCGCAAAGGCGGCGTTGAGCAGCGGCACAACGGCTGGATGAACGCAGGTGGCCCCGTCGAAGCCATGCGCCCTTGCCTCGCGGGCTGCCCCGGTGATGCCGGGCAGGTCGGAGTAGTCAGCCACGCTGCGCAGCAGGCCAAACGAGAGCAGCCCCGCGGCCTTTGCCGCGTAGTGGACCAACAGCTTGGGCAGGTGCAGCACGTCGGGAGTTGGCTGGGCACCGAGCGCCAGCGCCAGGTCTTCGCCACCCAGAGAGAGCGCGACAAGGCGCGGTGCCTTCGCTATTTCACTGGCGCTGAGCACGGCTGCCGGGTCCTCGATCAAGGCGACAAGACCCATTGGCGCCCTGCCCGCCTGTGCCTCCACACCTTCCAGCACTGACGCCAACGTGCCGAGCTCTTCCGCGCTCCGGACTTTGGGCACATAGAGCGCATCGGCGCCGGCGTGGCAGGCAGCAAGCGCATCGTCGTGCTGCCGATCGCCGCTATTGACGCGGACCATCACTGTCGCGCCGCCCCGGCGCACCATGGTCACCGCTTCGGCGAGTCCGAGGCGCGCCTGATCTTTGGTGTCTTCGGGTACAGAGTCCTCGAGATCAAGGATAATGGCGTCCGCCCCGCGCTCATGCGCCTTGGCAACGAAACGTTCGGAATGCGCGGGAACGTAGAGGAGAGAGCGCATCAAGTGGCCCCGATCCTGATGGACTGGGGATCGATCCCGGCTGCCAGCAGCACCTCGTCATTGTGCTGGCCAAGTTCGGGCGCCGGCAGCCGCCATGCTCCAGGCGTGGCGGAAAGGCGCGGCACGATATCGTGCATCGGCAGGGTGCCGAAGGTCGCGTCTTCGACATCGACGATAATCTGGCGCGCCTCGAAATGTGGATCGGCCATGGCGTCGGCAATGTTGAAGATGGGCCCCACCGTTGCGCCGGATTTGCGCATGGTTTCCAGAGCTTCTGCGCTGTTGTGGCTGGCAAACCAGGCACCCACCGCCTCATCGACCAGCGCGCGGTGCTTCACCCGGTCGGAATTCGTGGCAAAGCGCGGGTCCTCGTTCATGTCCGAGCGTCCGATGACCTCGAAGATACGGCGCGCCACGGCCGGGGTCGAGCCGGACAGCGCCAGAAACTTGCCATCGGCGCACTTGTAGACATTGCGCGGCGAGGCGGTATTGGAAGCGCTGCCGACACGCTGTTTGACCTTTCCGGTGATCGCGTGGATTGATGCTTCCGGTCCCAACACCGAAAACATCGGCTCAAGCAGCGACAGGTCGATCACCTGCCCGCGTGCCCTGCCCGTCTGGCGCGCGAACAGCGCCATCATCGTGGCCGAGGCGCCATAGATGCCCGCAATCATGTCGGCAAGCGCCAGGGGCGGCAGCACCGGCTCGCGATCTGGAAACCCAGTGCGATCGGCAAAGCCGCTCATCGCCTCGACAATGGTGCCAAACCCCGGAAACTGCGCATAGGGGCCGGTCTGCCCGAAGCCGGATATCCGCACCACGATCAGGTCCGGATTGCGTTCGAGCAACCTTTCGGGCGCCAGCCCCATCGCTTCCAGCGTCCCGGGCCGGTAGTTCTCGATGAACACATCAGCCGTCTCGATCAGCGTCCACAGCGCCGCCATTGCCGGCGCCTGCCGCAGGTTCAACACCACCGAGCGCTTGTTCCGGCCATAGGTTTTCCAGAACAGGGAATGCCCGTCGTCCTTCCAGTCGCGCAGCGGATCGCCCTCGGACGGCTCGATCTTGATCACATCGGCGCCGAAATCGGCCAGTTGTAGGCTCAGCATGTTGCCCGCCATCAGGCGCGAAAGATCGAGCACCCGGATGCCCTCGAGCGGCCCGGTCTGGGCAGGGTCGAAGAACTTGCGGGCGTGGCTCATCGCAGGCGCAGCCCGGTTGCCTTGTCGAACACGAAGAGCTTGGCGGGATCGATCACCAGATGGATGGTCTCATCCGGGCGCAACGGCGCATGATCGCGCACGACCACGGAGATATCCTCTTCTCCAATCCGGGCCAGGACCTCCTGCGCATCGCCAGTCGGCTCCACCACCAGCACCCTGGCCGGCACGCCGACCTCGCCCAGCGTGATGTGCTGCGGCCGCACGCCATAGACGATCTCGGTGCCCGCCGGGATATCCAGGGTGGTCCCCAGCGGCAGGGTCTGCCCGCCTTTCACCTGCACATCGGTGCCTCCTTGATAGCGCGCGTCGAACAGGTTCATCTCGGGTGAACCGATGAAGCTGGCGACAAAGAGGTTGGCCGGATTGTTGTAGAGCTCGAGCGGGGCGCCAGCCTGCTCGATGCGGCCGCCATTGAGCACGACGATCTTGTCGGCCATGGTCATGGCCTCGGTCTGGTCATGCGTCACGTAGATCATGGTCTTGCCCAGTCGCTGGTGCAGCCGCTTGATCTCGCCGCGCATCTTGACCCGCAGCTTGGCGTCAAGATTGCTCAGCGGCTCGTCGAACAGGAAGGCCCGAGGGTTGCGCACGATCGCGCGCCCCATGGCGACGCGCTGGCGCTGGCCGCCCGAAAGTTCGCGGGGCAGCCGGTCGAGCAGGTCTTCAAGCCCCAGGATATCCGCCGCCTCGCCGACGCGTCGCTTGATCTCGGCCTTGGGGGTGCCCGCCAGACGCAGCGAGAAGCTCATATTGTCGGCCACCTTCATGTGCGGATAGAGCGCATAGCTCTGGAACACCATGGCGATGTCCCGCTCCTTGGCCGGCATGTTGTTGACCACCTTGCCGCCGATGGTGATCTGGCCTGAGGTGATGTCCTCAAGGCCGGCTATCATGCGCAGGAGGGTCGACTTGCCGCAGCCCGAGGGGCCGACCAGCACAACGAATTCTCCATCTCCCATCTGCAGCGAGATGTCGTTGAGCACGGTCACCGCACCATAGCGCTTGCCGACATGGGCGAGTTCGATTTCCGACATGCTGGTCTCCTTGGTGGCCTAAACCGTTTCGACGATCTCGATACGCCCCACGCTCATGCGGCCCGCGGAGGCCAGGCGAATGCCGGCCATGCCATGGGCATAGCTGGCATCGGTGGTGTTCAACATGGGCACGCCGTCGACGGCCAGGCCGAGCGCATCGCCCGTGACGCTGAATGCGAGCTGGTAGCTCTTGCCCGTCTCCACCCTGAACGGCGCCCGCGCCAGTACCGTGCTGCCGAAATCCTCCCTGAGGATCACGACCTCGTCGCCCTCGAAGCCCGCCGCATAGAACCGTCCGGTGCCCTGCACCCGCGCCGTCACCAATTGCGACGCCCCCGCCAGCCGCCGCATATCGGCCTTCACCACCACGTCCCGCGCATAGTAATGGCCGGTCCACATGTCGGCATCGCCCGCTGTGTGTCCGTGGATGCGGCCATCCTGTTTCGTCCAGTGCCCGCGATTGTAGGTGAACCGCGTGATCGCGCCCCATTCCTGCGTCTCGGTCTTGGGCTCGATCACCGTATGACCGGCGCCTTCGACCCTGAAGTCCGCCAGGAACAGCCGCCCGAGAAACTTGAGCCGCCCGAAATACTCGATGGAGATGCCGACCTCGTCGATCGCTTCATCGCCCGCCGGCACGACGAAGCTGTAATCCTGCCATCCCGCCGCCGAGGGCACATCCCACGCCCCGGTCTCCTCGATGGCCCCGCTCATGGTCCGCCGCACATAGGGCGCGACGCGCAGGTTGCCGTCGCCGTTCCAGGGGTCGAGCCACAGCTTGAAGCTGACCGTCTGCCCGCCATCCACCACCGGGGTGAACATGGGCCGGTAGCGTTCGTCGTCAAAATCGCTGCGGCGGTAGAACGGTTTCCAGAACACCCGTCCGCCCTGCCCGCGCTCCAGCCGGTCGAGCTGGATTTCCAGCGACCCGCGCGAGCCCTCGACATGGCGCTCGGCGGAGTGGCGCAGCGAAATCTGGTTGAAGCCCTCGGTACGGAAACCATGGGTGGAACCCGGCAGGTCAAAATCGAACCGCAGCCCGCGGCGGGTAAAATCCTCCAGCCAGAGCTGAGGCACGTCACGCCCCGCCAGTTGCAGCGCCAGCACCGTCAGTTCGCGGGCAAAGCTGGGAATGTCGACAATGTTGATTGATCCCACGATGCCCGAGGCCACCAGGAAATCGTTGATCGGCTTGCGATACTTGTCCCAGCCTTCATGCAGGCCCTGGAACGTGGCGACGATGGCCGCAGCATTGCCCGCATTACAGTCGGTGTCCCAGCCCGCCATGGTGGCGATTTCTGCCGTCCGTGGCAGGTCGCCCTTGCCATAAAGGATAGCCATGATGGTCACCCCTGCATTGGGGATGATGTGGCAGACGCCCGGATAGCGGTCATAGCCCCACTCCGCTTCGAGCATGTCGCGGCAGGCGCGCCAGTCGTCCGGGTTGGCCGTGTAGAAATCGATCACCGCGCGGCAGACCCTGGCATAGGTCGAGGCTGCGTCGATGGTGCCCATCGCCGTCTCGATGATCTCGTCTATGCTCTTGGCTTCAAACGCAGCCGCAATCGCCGCGGCGCAGAAGCGCGCGCCGTTGAGGCCGTCACCATCGTGGGCGACGCTGGCGGCCATGGCCGACATGTCCGCGGCCCGCTGCGGATTGCCCGGGTTCACCCAGCCCCAGCTGTCGATGAAGATCTGCCCGCCGATCTGCTCGGCCACGGTGGTGCCGTTCTGGGCGATCGAGCCGGACTGCGGCGCCGGTATGCCGGCGCGCAGGTTGCGGTAGGCGGTGTGCTCGGTCGAGACGCCGAAGCCGCCCCACCAATACATGCCATGCTCTTCGGCGGCGTAGTTGAGCCAGGTCTTGCCCACATCCTCGGCGGTGGCATTGAGCCCATAATCGCGCAGCGCGCGGATGAAGTAGACCGGCCCGTTGGTATCGTCGTCAGCGGCGAAATTCTTGAAATCGCGCAGGTATTGCGTCACCTCGCCATAGGTCTTCTGGATGCGATCATAGCTCCAGATGGTCGGCTCGACGGGAGCGCCCAGGCGCACGCCGATCGCCTTGCCGATAAAGCCGGCATAGATCTTTTCGAGGATTTGGATTTCGGAGAGCATAGTCCGTCTTTCTCGGCAAAGGTGGTCAGGAAACCAGCGCCTGTGCTGGTACGATCAGGGCGGCGCGGGCGGCGTCGCGCTTGGTGGCAATCGCGCGGTCGGTCGCGAAGATGTCGCTTACCGTGCGCGTAAAGGCATCGGCGGAAGCCAGCAGATCGAGGCGGTTGGCAGCGTCGATCTGGGCGCGATCAGCGGCATCGATGACACTCTCGCCATGCAGCGCCCCCAGGATTGCGCCAGCCATCACCCCGATGGAATCGGTGTCCCGGCCCGAATTGATGCCGTCCTCGATGGAACGCCGGAAATTCCCGTCATTGAGCAGGCAGAAGCCCAGCGCGAGAGGCAGTTCTTCGATGGCCTGCAAGCGGCTCGGGCGATAGGCATCGGTGGGTCGCCCGACCTTTTCGGGCATGTGATTGACGTCGTCGCCCATCACAGAATAGCGGGCGATCACGCTGTGGAAGGCATCGCAGGCGCTGGCATGGTCGGTGCCGCTGGCGCGCAGGGCACGCGCCGTTTCGGCTATGGCTATGATGGCCGTGCGCGTACCGTCCTTGGCGAGCCCGATGACGGTGTCGACGATGGCGTCGATCGTTGCGCCAGGCACGAAGGCCGCGGCAACGGCAGCGGCCATTACCCCGGCGGCCTCGAGGCCATAGCTCTCCTGATGGCCGGCGGCAAAGGCGATGGCCTCGTCATAGGCCGCCTTCGGATCGGCGGCGTTCACTACGCCAACCGGAGCGATATACATCGCAGCCCCGCAGTTGACCATGTTGCCGATGCCGCCCTGGCGGGGGTCGCAACTGGAAAGCTGGTGGCGCTGGAAAATCCATTTTTCGGGGTAGAACAGGCGGTCGATCAGCATCGCTTCGCGTTGCAGCTCGGGTACCCACCGCTTGATCCAGGCGATCTGGCGCACCATGCCGTCGGCCATGTCCCAGGCGTCAAGATGCCGGCGCGTATCGGCATAGATGTCCATCATCGCCAGCGTCATCAGCGTGTCGTCGGTGACGATGCCGTCGCCCCGCACGCGGTGGTTTCGCTGCTCAGGCGGTAGGTCCATCTTGTGCCAGCGCGTCATCACGGAGGTCACCCGACCGTAGCGCTCGCGGATCTGGGCGGCGGAGAGCTTTTCCACCGGCGCACCGAGCGCATCGCCCAATGCAATGCCATGCAGCATGCCGCGAATGCGAGATTGGAGGGATTGGGTCATGACGCTTCGACTTTCATTCCGGTTGTGCCATCGGGCATGTGGACGATGGTTCAGTCGATAGGGATCTGGGGGTTGGGGGTTCCGGCCTCTCCACCGTTGGGAGATCGTGGATGGTTCAGAACCCCCACCCACCCCCTCCCGAAGGAGGGGTTCTGGGCCCTTATCCTAGTCGCCCAGCACTGTCGCCGCGTATTCAGCCATGCGCTGGCCACCGGCGGCGTTGTACTCGCTCACGAATGTGTCCCACTGGTCGAGCGAAGCCTCGCCGGTGATGAACCGGGCTACCCAGGAGCGATAGACCTGCTCGGCCGCGTCCACATCGGCTGCATAGTCGGCCGGCCAGACAAAGGCATTGTCGGCGGTAAAGTCAGCCTTGATCGTGTCGAGCGCAGACTGCGCCGTGGGGGACAGCAGAGCCGTCGGCGGAGTCCAGTTGGCCGCATTGAAGAAGCGCGCATACCAGGTCGAGATCTGGTCGGTGAAGGTCACCGTGCCATCGGCGCCCACCGTGTGGTGCACATCCGCAAAACCCATGCGGTCGATATCCTGGCCTTCCTTGGAGGCCATGAAATCGAGAACGGCAAAGGCCTCTTCCTTGTGCTCGGAGAGCGACGACATCGCCCAGCCGCGGGCTTCCTTGGATACGTCGACGGCTGCGAGCCCCTGGCCACCAGGGCCGGAGGGAACGGGCAGCAGGGCCAGCTCGATGTCCTCGCCGGGATGGGCCTGACGCATCTTGCCGGCATAGATGTCGATGACTTCCGGCGACGAGCCGAAGATCACCCCAGCCTTGCCGGTGTAGAACTTGTCTTCCTTCACGTCGAACGTGTTGGTCACATATTCCTTGTCGTAGAGACCCTTCTCGGCCAACCGGGCGTAAAACTCGATCTTGGCCTTTTCCGCATCGGTGACGCGGGCATTGACCCAGGCTCCATCGGCATTCTTCATCCAGGTGCCGGTGATGCCGAAAGCCTGGTTGAACACGGAGTCGAGTTCGGTGGTGTTACCAAAGCCGGTCAGGCCAAGCGTGTTGCCGGGCGTGCCGTCGCCATCGAGGTCGGCGTCGTGGATGGCCTGGAACAGGGCCTCGTATTCTTCCACCGTGGTCGGGGCCGCAAGACCCAGCTGGTCCAGCCAATCCTGGCGCATCACCGGCTGCGGCGCACGCGGCGGATAGACATAGAGCAGGTAGGGATAGTTGGCGAGGCGCTCCACGTTATGCGGCCACAGCGCCGCCTTGATGTGCTCGGACTTTTCGATCCAGGGATTGAGGTCTTCGAGGATGCCCTGCTCGGCCATCTTCTGGTCGCCCCCCTGGAAGTAGATGATGTCGGGAATATCGCCCGACAGCAGCATCACGCCGAGCGCATCGACATAGGCCGAAGTGCCGCCGGGCAGGTCGATGGTCTGGATGTCGATGTCGTGGCCCTGGGCCTTGAGCGCGGCCTCGATGGCCTCGATCTCCTTGACATCGTCAGGGTTGGTGGTGAGCAGGTCCTTGCTGACCAGCCGGATCGTGGTCTGGGCGAAGGCCGGTGCGGCAAGCGCCCCCAGCGTGGCGATGGCGGTTGTCGCCAGCAGCAGTTTCTTCAGCGTCATTTTAGTCTCCTCCTTGGTTTCTTGGTCTTGGTCGTTCACCGCTTGCGCGGAATTCTTGTTCACCCCGTTGGGGTGGTCGTCTGCGCTCTCATCCCTTGAGCGCTCCCGACATCGTTCCCTTGGTGAAGAACTTCAGGATCAGCGGGTAGATCGCCAGGATCGGCAGGATGGTGATGAAGATCATCCCGGCCTTGAGCGCGCGGATGTTGATCTGGGCCAGGCCGATATTGTTGTTGGCATTGTTGGCGCCCACGATGGCGATCTTGTCGCCTTCGATGACGAACTGCCGGAGTACGACCTGCAGCGGCCATTTGGTCTGGTCGTTGAGGTAGATCATCGAGCGGAAGAACTCGTTCCAGTGCAGCACGAGATAGAACAGCGCGATGGTGGCGAGCGCCGGCTTGGCCAGCGGCAGCACGACCATCCAGAAGGTCTGGAACGGGTTGGCGCCATCGAGCTCGGCCGCTTCCAGCAGCTCCTTGGGAATTTCCTCGAAGAAGCGGATCAGGATGATCAGGTACCAGGCGCTGATCGCCTTATACATGATCACCGACCAGGGCGTGTTGAGCAGGCCCAGGCGCTTCATGAGGAAGTAGTCCGGGATAATGCCGGGCTCGAAGACGATGGTCACCAGCACCAGGATAAAGATCAGCCGGCGCCCCGGCAGACCGGGTCGCGACATGCCCCAGGCCATCAGCGCCGTGCCGAAGACCCCGATGCACACGCTGGTGGCGGTCATCCAGATCGAGTTGAACAGGCCGCGCTGCACATTGGGATGCTGCAGCAACAGGGCCCAGACATCGATCGAAAACCCGTCGGGAATGATCGACAGACCCGAGAAGCCGGCGACCTTGCTGGGGTCGGTGAATGACAGGGCCAGCAGATTGAGCAGTGGCTGCAGGGTGAACACCACCAGCAGCAGCAGCGTCGAGACGATCAGCACATATTCGACCCGCTCGAGCGGCGTCCGGCGCGATTGGCTGGCCATCACCACACTCCCTTGCCGGTCAGGCGCTTGCTGACGAGATGGGAGGTAACGACGAGGATCATGCCGATCACCGCCTTGAACAGGCCCGCGGCCGTGGCCAGCGCGTATTCGCCCGTCGACAGCCCCATCCGGTAGACATAGGTGTCGAGGATATCGATGGCCGAGGCGTTGACGTCGTTCTGGAAGTTGATGACCTGGTTGAGGTCGGCGCTCAGGAACATGCCCATGTTGAGGATGAACAGCGTCGCAATGGTGGGGATGATGCCCGGAATGGTGACGTGCCAGATCTTCTGCCAGCGACTGGCGCCATCCATCTCGGCGGCCTCGTAGAGCGCCGGATCGATGGCAAAGATGGCTGCAAGGTACAGCAGGCTGTCCCATCCAGCCGAGCGCCAGATTTCCGAGATCACCAGCACCCAGCGGATCGTGCCGGTATTGGTCAGGTAATTGGTGGTGCCGAAGCCCATCGCCTGCTGCACCTGATTGACGGCGCCATCGGTCGGCGACAGCAGCGCGATGAACACGCCGGCAATCACCACCCAGGACAGGAAGTGCGGCAGGTAGATCGCTGACTGGATCACGCCGCGCAGCTTGCCGTTGCGCACCTCGTTGAGCAGCAGCGCCACCATGATCGGCACCGGGAAGACGAAGAGAATCTTCATGCCCGAAATGATCAGGGTGTTGGCCAGCACCTGGTAGAAGATCGGCGACGAGAACAGCTGCTGGAAGTTCTTCAGCCCGACCCAGATATTGGGCGGAATGATGCGGACCTGCTCGAAGGCCATCTTGGCTTCCCAGATCGGCACATAGTGCCAGATGAAGAAGAACAGCAGGCCTGGCGCCATCATGGCGTAGTACGGCCACCATTGGCGGACAGCACGCAGAAAACCATCAGCTTGCTGCAAGCTATCTGCAGGCAAACCGCCAGCAGGCTGACCGCGTTGCATGCCATCTGCGGGAACGTTCCCATCAGGTAGCGCAGCAGTAACCCGTTGTCCGTCACTGGCAACCATGGTCAGACCCTCCCTGCCCCCGCAACGCGCTGGGGTGCCGCGATCGACAGATCGGCGAGTGAGCCTCGCTCCATGAGTCGACACGGCATGTAGATGCGCCGGTGTTCCGGCTTGTGTTGTATTTCGTCGAACAGGCTTTCAACGGCCTTCTCGCCGATATCCCGGCCAGGCTTTGCCACCGTGGTCAAACCCGGCCAGGCGAATTCGCCAGATGGAATGCCGTCGAAGCCCAGAATGGAAACGTCGCGCGGGCAATCGAGGCCGGCATCGCGCACCGCCATCATCGCGCCCAGCGCCATCAGGTCGTTCGCGGCGAACACCGCAAGATGGCCGACCCGCGGCCGGTCGAGCAAACGGCGCATCGCCTGGCGACCGCCTTCGACGGTATATTCGCCGTCTTCGATCGCAAGGATGGCCGGATCGACATCGCGCTCGACGCAGTGCTCATGCACCGCCCGCAGGAAGCGGGCCCGCGCCAGACGCGATTTGGGCCCCAGGATCAGTGCCGGCGCCCTGTGTCCCTTGGCCACGAGATGGTCGAGCCCCAGTCGCACAGCCTGGGCAATGTCCGATCCGACGCTCGAAATATCGGGAAAGCGCTCGGCGCTCGAGCCGATGAAAACGCAGGGCAAACCGAACCGGTCCAGATCGTCGAAATTGTCGGACACCGGATTGACGATGGCGCCGTCGACCCGCGCCCGGCGCAGCGTCTTGAGGTGCGTTGCCTCGGCATTGGGGTCCCAATCAGACGAAAACACCAGCAGAGATGCACCTGCCCGAGCCGCCCGATCCTGGGCACCGCGCGCCACATCGGCCCAGAACGGATTGGCAATATCGGGGATCACGAGGCCAAGCATGCCGCTGCGCCCCGAACGCATACCCACGGCCAGGTGATTGCGCTCGTAGCCCACCGAAGTCGCGGCGGCGACCACACGCTCCCGCGTCTCGTCGGTAATATTGGACGAACCGGCCAGGGCCCGCGCCGCGGTGCTCTTGGACACCCCTGCGCGCTCGGCAACATCAATAATGGTGGGCCGACGTGTCCGGCTCTGTCCCATGATCCATCCCATGACGTCGGCCGCAACAGCTCCAAGACGTCATGGGAACGTTACCGCACACGGTCCATTTGTCAACTGACACCGTTGACAATTCCGGAAAGTGCCGGAAACCAAACGGCGGCTGACGTGGTCAACATCGCGTTTCCCGCCAAAGCGTCAAGACTTGATCGACCATTTGCGGATCGCGATGCGGCTCTCGATCTGTGCCCCGCAGCATCGGAAGGATCGATGCGACCTGCCGCTGCATTCAATCAGTGCTGAATGTCGGACCAGGTGTGGACTTTGCCGATGAGGTAGGTGGTGGAAAATGGCGGAGAGAAAGGGATTCGAACCCTTGAGACGGTTCCCCGCCTACACACTTTCCAGGCGTGCGCCTTCGACCACTCGGCCATCTCTCCGCATCGCCTTGTCTCCGGTCTGGAAGGCCGGAGGGGCCGGGGTTAGCCGGCGCGAGCGAGGCGCAATATACTTATCGCGGGCGGGGGCGCAAGGGATCACGACGCCGGGATGACAATTGTTTTTGTCGCAGGGGCCTGCCATCTTGTGAGCGAGCGGCCCGCCATGGCACAAACAAACTTGTGCACGGGGTGGAACGGGTGGGCCAGCCCCAACTTATCCCCGTCAGCACAGGGGATGGGAATGCGGCTGATCCTGAGAATATTGGGCACCTGGCTAATCGGCCTGGCGCTGGTCCTGCTTGTCGTTGACGGCACCAAATCGCTGGCCGCCAATGCGGTGGTGTACACGAGCCTGGCGGATCTGTGGATGCAGGTGCATCCGCCAAGCCTCGATGCAGTGGCCGGGTTTTTCGAGAGCCGGTTCTTTGCCGCGCTTCTCGATGCCGCGCTCAAGGCGGTGCTGGATTATCCGGCTTTTGCGGTGTTCGGACTGCCCGGAATTGCGCTGGCGCTGGCCGGGCGCGCACCGCGGCGGGAGCGTTTCCTGCGGCAGGACCAGATCTGAGCCGGGCTGTAACCTGGAGGCCGGCGCAAGCGAATAGGGCTGTGAAAGGAAGATATCATGTTCTTCAAATCCAAACCGACGACGATCCCCAACGCGGCCGAGGCGCTGCCAGGCCGCGACATGCAAATGCCTGTGGCGGCTGAGCATTTCGTCAACGGCCAGGCGCTCAAGGGCCCCTATCCCGAAGGCGCCGAGACGATCTATTTGGGCCTGGGCTGCTTCTGGGGTGCCGAGCGCCTGTTCTGGCAATTGCCGGGGGTGATCGTCACCGCGGTCGGCTACCAGGGCGGGGCGACGCCCAACCCGAGCTATGAGGAAGTCTGCTCGGGCCGCACCGGCCATACCGAGGCGGTGAAGGTGGTCTATGACCCCAAGGCGATCAGCCTCGAGATGCTGCTCAAGACCTTCTGGGAAGAGCATGACCCGACCCAGGGCATGCGTCAGGGCAATGACGTGGGCACGCAGTATCGCTCGGCCATCTATACGACCACGCCCGAACAGGCGGCGGTGGTGGAGCAGAGCCGGCAGGCCTATCAGGCAGCGCTGAACGCCAAGGGGCTGGGGCGAATCACCACCGAGATATCCCCGGCGGCCGAGTTCTTCTATGCCGAGACCTATCACCAGCAGTATCTGGCCAAGAATCCGCGCGGCTATTGCGGACTGGCCGGCACCGGGGTGTCCTGCCCGATCGGGCTGGGCGTGACGGCTGCCGCAGAATAGTCACCACTGTGAACGATGAATGAATAGACTGAACGCCGATCCGGGACACCGGGTCGGCGTTTTTCGTCTTGCCGGACCATTTCCTTGGCCAACAGCTATCCCGCCATCATGCATCGCGACGGTTTCGAGGCGTTCATCCTGACGCTGCCGAAGGCGACCCTGGTGCGCCAATGGCGCGACGATTCCGTTGCCAAGGTGGGCGGCAAGATCTTCGCGCTGCTCGACCAGGACCCCGGCGAGGTGTGGCTCAAGGTCTCGGAGCTGGCCTACCTAATGCTGACCGAACTCGATGGCGTGCGGCCGGCGCCATATTTCGCGCGGGCGGGGTGGGTGGCGATTTCGGCCGCCAGCCCGCTCAGCGGCGATGAGGTGGAAGCCTATATCAGGGAGGCGCATCGGCTGGTGGCGGGAAAGCTGAGCCGGAAGGTGCGGGCCGAGCTGGGGCTGGACCTGGCGGGCATCTCGCGCTGAGAGACCCCCACCCGGCCTCCCCCTGGAAGGGGGAGGAGCTGGCCGGTGGGTGGGGCGGTATGGCGCCAAGGCTATTCGGGCATGACCGCGAAGACCTGGAGCGGGGTGTCGGGCAGACTGACATCAGCGAGCCAGGGTGGCAGCGTGCCGGCGGCATGGAGCTTGACGAAGCTGTCCTCAGCGGCGCCGGGAATGCCCTGCAGTTCCGGCATGGCGGGGCAGAGCACGACGAGGCCGATGCCGCGGGCATCGAGAATGGCGCGGGCCTCGGCAATCGGCTCGTTGAAGAAGCGGAAGGCGTCGAGGACGCCCTTCTCGTTGCGGTGATAGGGGGCCGCGACCACTTCGTGCGGGGTATAGAGCAGGAGGTGGGCGCCCAGATCGATGGGGCTCATGATGCGCTCGGGCGGCAGCGCCGCCAGATCGGGGAAGGCCGCGGGAACAAGGCATGGCTCCTTGCTGGCGCGGACCTCGGACACGGTCTGGGCGCGGCCGGGCACGACATTGACCACGGCCGTCACCAGCAGCGACAGCACCACCCCGGAAAAGGCCAGCCAGCTCAGCACCAGGCCGGCAATGGCGGGGGCGCGCGGGGCGGCAAGGTAGCGACGGCGGGCAGAGACGATGAGCCAGGCGGCGGCCGGCATGGCGGGCATGACGGCAAGACGGGCGCCGCGCACCTGGGCCAGCATGACGATGGCGGTGAGCGCCAGGAAGACCAGCAGGGCGGCCCACTCGGCCCGGCCCTCGCGCACGCGCCACAGGCGCCAGAGCACGACAATGGTGCCGAGCAAGGCCGGCACGCCGACGGCCACGGCATAGGCGGGCAGGTCGAACAGGTTGGTGAACCAGGGGCGCGCCTCGACGATGGCGCCGATCCAGTTGGCCTGCAGCCAGGGATCGAGATTGCCGTAGGGGCCACCCAGGCATTGCGGATAGGCGGCGACAACCAGCGCCAGACCGGCGAGGCCCAGCCCGGCCAGCAGCAGGAAGCGCTGCCAGGCCGCGCGCGGCGACGGCAGCAGGCTGGCAAGGGTGAAGACGGCGCCCACGACCAGGGCGACGGCGACATAGACCGGGGAGATGACGTCGCAGGCCGCCTCGAGCCAGCGGGAGGGCGGGCGGAAGATGGCGAGGTGGATGATGGCGCCGGCGGCAAAGGCGAGGCCGAAGCCGCGCATGGCGGCGGCGCGGGCGGTGTCGAAGGTCCAGGCCAGGCCCATGACGAGGATGGCCGCCGCAATGGTAGGCAGCGCCTCGGTGGCGATGGCAAGAGCGGTGGCGGCGCAAAGCCCGCAGAGCAGGGCAAAGCGCGGCCGGCGCAGGGCCTCGATGCCGGTCCAGACCATGATGAGGGTGAGCAGGATGATGACGTTGTGATGATCGACCCGGCCTGGCATGAATTCGGCCGTGATGGCGGGGCTCAGCACCGGCAGGACGAGAGCGGGCAACACGCCCTCGGGACCGACGAGGCGCTGGGCCAGACGGGCACTGACCCAGAGCAGCACGGCCAGCAGCAGCATGGGCCAGACCGAACCGGCAGCGACCAGAGCGCCATCCATGCCGAACAGCGGTGTGAAGACCATGACCAGGATGGCCAAGGGCAGGTCCACCAGGCGGGACCAGTGCAGCTCGGCGCCCCAGGGCGTATTGAGGCGATGGGCCGTGAGGTCGTACCAGCCCTGCCCGCCGAGAAAATCGCGCACCATGACCATGCGCATGGCATCGTCGGTATCGGCGAAAAAGGGCAGGCCGACCCGGCCATAGAGCGTGCGGACCAGCAGGATGGTCACCGCTGCCAGGAAGACCATGGCAAAGAGGCGGAGATCAATGCCGCGGCGGGCGGAAGTCTGGCCGATCAAGGGGATGTCCTGGGCTGGGGCGGCGGCAGGATGACCCTAGACGGGTTAAGACGGGGTGGAAACCGATGAGCGGCGATGACCGCTTTGCCAACCGCCCAAACAAGCGCATTGCTTTTGCCTCGGACTGAATATACCAAGATTGTCCTTTTTTAATTACGGGCTGGATCATGTCGGATTCGCAAAGCGGCAGCTGGGCCGAGATCTTCACGCCGCGCTTTGCGCCGGTCACGCTGATCATCGGGCTGGGCGTGGCCCTGCTGGCATTCAACTCCTTCGTGGCGACGGTGTCGCTGCCCACGGCGGTGCAGGAAATGGGCGGCGTCGCGCTGATCTCCTGGGCCATCACGCTCTATCTGGTCTTTGCCATTGTCGGCGGGTCGGGCGCGGCGCTGCTCAAGCAGCGGCTGGGCGCACGGCTTGGCCTGCTGGTTTCGGCAAGCGTGTTCCTGGCGGGGACGCTGATTGCGGCCGCTGCGGGGCACATGCCGCAGGTGCTGGTGGGGCGGGCGCTGCAGGGGCTGGGCGAGGGCGTAGTCGCCTCGATCTGCTTTGCGCTGATCCCCGAGCTGTTTCCCTCGCGGCTGGTGCCCAAGGTGTTCGGGCTCAATGCGATGATCTGGGCCGTGGCGGCGTTTGGCGGGCCGGCGGTCGCGGGGCTGCTGACCGAGTTGGTGTCATGGCGGGCGGCGTTCCTGTTCAGCGTGCCGCTGGTGCTGATCTTTGCCGCCATGGTGGGCTTCGTAGTGCCGGCCAAGGACGTGGGGGCGGCCAAGCCGGTACAGTTTCCCGGGCTGCGGCTGCTGGCCATCGGGGTTGGCATCATGCTGGTGGCGCTGGCGGCGGTGACCGGGCCCTGGCAGGCGACGGGCCTCCTGCTGGGTGCGGGCCTGCTGCTGACTGGCGCGGTCTGGTTTGACGGGCGCAGCCGCGACCGGTTGATGCCGCTGGATGCGTTCCGGCCGATCTCGGTGGTGGGGACGGGGCTGTGGATGACGCTGCTCATCAACGTGGCGGGGGCCGGCTCGGCGGTCTATCTGGTGCTGGTGGTGCAGCAGATGTGGGGCTTCGGCCCGACCATGGCCGGCGTCATCGCGGCCGTATTGGCGGTGGCCTGGAGCATCTCTGCCGTTGCCGTGGCCAATGTGCGGCAGAAGGAAACGCGGAAGATCCTGATCAAACTCGGGCCGGCCATGATCGGCACGGGGCTGATCCTGGTGCTGGCCGGGTTGCAGCTGGACCAGGTGGCCGTGGTGGTGATCGGGCAATTGATCATCGGGGGCGGCTTTGGCAGCTGCAACGGCTATCTCAACCTCACCATGATGGAAGCGGCCAGCGATGGGGAACGGGACCGCACCTCGGCGCTGATGCCCACGACGCAATCGGCCGGCAATGCCATCGGCGCGGCCCTGGCGGGCGTCGCCGCCAATTCGGCGGGCCTGGCCACCGCCGCCTCGACGGGTGAGATCCGGAGCGCCATCATCCCGGTCTATCTGCTGGGCGCCGCCATGGCCGCACTGGCCTTTGCCGCGGCCTGGCAAACAGTGCGCCTGGTGCGCCCGCAGGACCCCGAATCGAGCTTTGCGGCGGGGTAATCGCTATCGCGATAGGTCGATGGCGTAGATCTGCAGGGTGGCATCGGGCGGGCTGACCGGCACCAGCCAGGACCAGGACAGACCCGAAAAATCGGGGAGGCCATGGAGCGCCTGGCTGGGCGGGAGACCGCGACAGAAGACCAGGTAGTCAAGCCCCCGCTCGCGGGCCACCGCCCGCGCCTCGGCCTCGCCGCCCGCATAGAAGCGCACCATGTCGCGCAGGCCGGCCTCATTGCGGTGATAGCCGGCCGAGACGATGGAATGGGGCGTTTCGAGCAGCAGGGTCGGCCCGATCAGCAGGAAGGACATCAGCCGGCCCGGCGGCAGGGCCGCCAGGGGCTCGTAGGCAGACCGTTCAAGGCAGGCGTGCCAACTGATCCCTTCCGGGGAGGGTGGCTCGGGCGCCAGCATGGCATAGGCATAGGTGAACAGGGTCCAGTGGGCCGCGCTCATGAAGGCCAGCACGGTGAGCCCGGCCTGGGCGGCGGCAACCAGCGTCTGGCGCGTGCGGAACCAGGACCAGACGCGCCAGACCAGCCAGGCAGGGCCGGGCAGGACGGCGATGGTCAGCAGGCGAAAGCCGCGCACCTGGAGGCAGAAGACCAGGAAGAGGGCGAGGCAGAAGCCGGCGAGCACGAGCCAGCGCCAGCGCTGCCCGGCGGGCGCCAGCACGGTCACCAGCAGGACGGCGGCCATGCCCAGTACCGGCATGATGAGCAGGGCAATCTGCGCGCGCATCTGGCTGCCCCAGATCCAGATCGGCTGCGCCTCGCCGATCTCGGACAGGAGGATCGTCGCCAGATCGGCATCGAGATTGCCATAAGGGCCATTGCGGCATTCGGGAAAGAGCCACAGCACCACGACCAGCGTCAGCAGGCCCAGGCCGGCCAGCAGCCCCAGCCGGGCCAGAGGATGGCGCAGGAAGGGACCGGCCAGCACGGCGGCCAGCATGACCAGGCCATAGCTGGCGCCGGCCACGACATAGGTGGCCGAGAGCGCGTCGCAGGCCGGTGCCAGCCAGGCCTCGACGGGGCCGGAGGCCAGGAGATGGATCAGGAGGCCAGCCGGAAAGGCGGCGGCAAAGGCAAGGACTGCGGGCCTGCTGCGCTGCGGCTCGACCAGCCAATAGAGCGCAAAGCAGATAAGCGCTGCCACGACCGAGGGCAGGACCTCGGTGCCGATGGCGAGGGCGGTGGCGGCGATGATGCCGGCGGCGAGCGCCCAGAGGGTGCTGCAGCGCCCCAGCAGGCTGGCCAGGATCAGTGCCAGGGTGAGCGCAATCTGCACATTGTGGTGGTCGACCCGGCCGGGCATGAATTCGGTATAGATGGCGATGGCCATGGCCAACAGACCCAGGGCCGGCAGGCGAGCGGCGGGGCCGGCCAGGCGCTCGGTCAGCTCGGCCAGCAGCGCCACGGTGGCCAGCAGCACCAGGAGGGGCCAGACAAAGGCCGCCCAATAGGGCGCCGCCTCATGGGCGAATGGCGTCAACAGGGCAATGAGCAGGACCAGGGGCGCGTCGACGAGGCGCGACCAGTGCATTGGCGCGCCGAAAGGGGCATTGTCGCGATACTGGGTGGTATCGAACCAGGACTGGCCGTTGAGCAGGTCCATGGCCTGGACGAGGCGCATGGCATCGTCGCCGGCGACGAAGGGGACGTCGCCGCCGCGCAAAGCCGTAATGGCCAGAGCAATGGCAATGACCGCCCAGACCAGGACGATCTCGACCCCCTTATGCCGCAACCAACCCATCTGCCACCCTGCCCCCAGTGGCAAAGCCATAGCAATGGCGGGTTAAGCCCCGCCTAAAGCGGGCGCAAAAGAAAGGGCGGCAGCTTCTGCTGCCGCCCAGTTTCGTCAGGGAGAAAACGCTCTTTTCGCGCTATGCGCGGGGCTGGGGAACAATGCGGAGATAGGGCTTCAGTTCCTTCCAGCCTTCGGGGTACTTGGCCTTGGCCGCCTCGTTGGTGACGGCGGGCACGATGATGACATCCTCGCCATTCTTCCAGTTTACCGGGGTCGCCACCTGGTGCTTGGCGGTGAGCTGGAGGCTGTCGATGACGCGGATGACCTCATCGAAATTGCGGCCGGTGGAGGCGGGATACTCGATCTTGAGCTTGACCTTCTTGTCGGGGCCGATGACGAAGACCGAGCGTACGGTCAACGTGTTGTCGGCATTGGGATGGATCATGTCATAGAGGCGCGCCACCTCGCCCTTGGTATCGGCCAGGAGCGGAAAGTTCAGCGCGGTGCCCTGGGTCTCGACAATGTCCTTGGCCCAGCCGGCATGATCTTCGAGCCTGTCGACGGAAAGGCCCAGCACCTTGACGCCGCGCCTTTCAAATTCAGGCTTGAGCTTGGCAGTATAGCCCAGCTCGGTGGTGCAGACCGGAGTGAAATTCTTGGGGTGGCTGAACAGCACCGCCCAGGCGCCATCGATATAGTCGTGGAAATGGATCGGGCCTTCGGTGGAATCGAGGGTAAAATCGGGGGCGGTATCGCCAATCAGAATTGCCATCTTTTTGCCTGTTCCTTATTGGGCCCAAGGCCCTTATGCGGTTGACTTGAATATCGGCTGCCGCGCCGCCAAAAGCAGCTGTCGCGGGCGAAATGCTTTTATGTTGTGAGCGAGGGCAGCGCCATGGCGTTCCAAACGGCGCAGCCTTGGGAGAACAGCGCCTAGCTCAGCAGCGCGAGCAGGCTGACCGGGCTGCGGGGATTGCCGACCATATAGGCCAGCAGCGGCGGCAGCACACCGAAGCACATCGCTACCAGCGGGGATGCATTGAGCAGCCGGGCGATGAGATAGACGATGAGAAAGGCCGCCGACGCAAAGAGCAGGTTGGCCGCATTGTCGGCCAGCAGTGCCATCAACCGTCCCATAGCGACCCTCCCAGATGCGCCCGTCCATTCAGGGTGGGCGCGGGATGTTTTCATTCCATGGCGGAATGAACTCGCATTTGGCTAAAGTTGTTATCGGGTGGAAGCGGGGGCGCCGTTGCTCCAGGTGACCTGCTCGCCGGCCAGCGGAATGACCGACAGGCTCATCTTGCCGCTGCCCTGCTGAATTTCGCGGGCATGGGCCAGGTAGATCAGCGAGTTATTGGCGGCGTCATAGATGCGGCTGACGCGCAGCGACTTCCAGATCAGCGAGCGCCCTTCGCGGAAGATTTCCTCGCCGCCCGAACGGGTGGCGATGTCGCCGATGGTGATGGGGCCGGTGACCGAGCAATCGAGCGCGGAATAGGAGGGGTCCTCGAACCAGTTGCCCTGCTGCAGCCGATCGATGAAGGAGCGGTTGAAATAGGCCAGGTGGCAGGTGACGCCGTCGACTTCGGGATCGGCGACGGCATCGATGGCGATGTCATTGCCGGTCCAGTCGACGCCAACGCTGCCCACCTCTCGGCTGTCGCCGCAGGCGGCAAGCGTGACGGCGAGAATGGCGGTCATGGCGAGGGCGGCGAGACGGTGCATCAGCGGGGCTCCTGTAGGTCGGGGCATAGATGGCCCTTCGGTGCCACCACCGCAAGGGCGGGCGGGTTCAGTAGCGCTTCTGGCGCAGATGCCGCTCCAGCCAGCGGACCAGGAGGGACAGCGAAATGGTCATGGTGAGGTAGAGGAAGGCCACGACATTATAGGTCTCGAAGAACAGGAATGTGCCCGAGGAATAGACCTTCCCGAGCTGGGTAATGTCCTGCACCCCGAGCGCCGAGACCAGCGCGCTGTCCTTGATCATGGAGACAAAGTCATTGGCCAGAGGCGGCAGGATGGTGCGCAGGGCCTGGGGGAAGATGATGAGGCGGAAGCATTTCCAACGCGAAAAGCCGAGCGCCCGGGCCGCCTCGATCTGGCCGCGGTCCACGGCCTCGATGCCGGCGCGGAAGATTTCGGCGATGAAGGCGGAGTAGCAGATGGTGAGCGCCACGATGGCGCGCCAGACGAAATCGAACTGGCGGACGGTGATGGCGGTATCGAAGGGCTGCAGCAGCCAATTGACGCCGCCCACCATGGCCGGGGCGCCGACAAAGGCGACGTAGAACAGGAAGACCAGTACGGGAATGCCGCGGATGATCTCGACATAGAAGGTGGCTAGTTCGACGAGGATCCGATTGCCGGAGGTGCGCGCCAGGGCGATGAGCAGACCGAGAATGGTGGCGGCAAAGAAGGCGACGGCGGTGACCCAGAGCGTGGTGGCAATGCCGCCGGACAGGGCGCGGAAGATCTGGGAATAGCCGGTATCCCCGGTTATGCCCCACAGGCCGAGCACGAAGAGCAGCGTGATGGCGAGCAGCCACCACGGAATGCGGGAGAGGATGGAGGGCTTGCGGGGGGTGTAGGTCATGTGTTTTCCGGCGCCGGAGTGGGCGAAGGCCGCATCCGGCGTGTGTGGCCCCACTCCACCCTCGATCCCTCCCCATCAAGGGGGAGGGAGGCGCCAGCGCGGGTATTGGGGTTCATCGTCTCCCCTCCCCGCGAGGGGAGGGTGTCGAGTGGGAATTCAGCGCCTCAACTACTGCGCGGAATTGTATTCGTAGAACCACTTCTGCTGCAGGGCATCCATGGTGCCGTCGGCCTTGATCTGGGCGAGGGCGGCGTTGACCGGGGCGACGAGGTCGGAGCCGGGCGGGAAGATGAAGCCGAAATCCTCGGTGCCGAGCGGGGTGCCGACGACTTTGAAGGCACCCGGATTGGCGCCGATATAGCCATTGGCCGAGGTCTGGTCCATCAGCACGGTATCGATGTCGCCGGACAGCAACGCCTGGACCGAGGCGCCGAAAGTGTCGAACAGCTTGATGCGCGGATTGGCTTCGTCGCCATCCAGCACATTGTAGACCGCGACGTAGAAGTTGGTGGTGCCGGCCTGGGCACCGACCAGGAAGCTGGCATCGGCGGCAAAGCTCTCGGCGTCGGTGAAGCGGCTCTCATCGGCCCGCACCAGCATGAGCTGCTGGGAGGTGAGGTAGGAGTCGGAGAAATCGACCTGGCCCTTGCGCTCGTCATTGATGGTGATGCCATCCATGCCGACATCGAACTGGCCGTCGCGCACCGACTGGATCATCACATCCCAGGAGGTCAGCTCCCAGCGGACGCCGGCATTGAGGCGCTTGGCGATCTCGTTGAAGAGATCATATTCAAAGCCGATGCCCTCGCCGGTGGCCGGATCGGCGAAGTTGAGCGGGACATAGGCATTTTCGGTGACGGCGACGATCTCGCGGCCGGCCAGATCGGGCAGGTCCTGCGCCTGCGGGGCAGCGACGCCCAGGGCGAGAATGGCCGCGGCGGCGGCAAGCAGCTTGTTCAGGTTTGGCATGAGGCAGCAGTCTCCCGGTGCATAGGTTTGCCGGGAGACTAGACCAGACGGAGAGGGGTTGGAAACGGGGATTTCCCGCTTGTCAGCTCTCGTCGACGACTTCGGCCTCCGGGCCGTTCTTCTTGACGGATTCGATGGCGTTGACCGCGCTGGCCTTCTGCTTGTAGCGCTCGGAGCGGACCATGGTTTCGCCATTGGAGGCGACGAAGCGGACGAAGAACTGTTCGTCCTTGGAGGCGTCGATCTCGAAGCGATAGCCCTTGCCTGTCTCCCCCTTTGTCAGATCGACCGTGGCGGCGCCGGGGGCGTTCTTCTTGACCGATTCGATGGCCGACTTGGCGCTGGCCTTCTGCTGGTAGTTTTCCGACCAGACGATGGGTTCGGCATTGTAAACAAAGGCGAATTTGAACTGATCGTTGGCGGCGGCTGTGATCTTGAACTTATGCGCCATGACGCTGGCCCTCCTCAGGAGCGGCCCGCGACCGGGCCGCTTTGCAGGAAACAGAGTAACGCACTGACGGCGGAAGAATAGAGGGAGCCAGCGCCAAATCGCAGGCCCCCTCACCTGGCGCTACGCGCCGACCTCTCCCCCGAGGGGAGAGGTAAGGAAGTATCAGGTGCGCAGCACGCCGCCAGATTGCTTGGTGACTGCTGCAATTATGCTGGCGGAAATCTTGTCGATTTCTTCCTCGGTCAGCGTCTTGTCGGTGGGCTGGAGCGTCACCGCGATGGCGACGGACTTCTTGCCTTCGCCCACATGGCTGCCCTCGAAGACGTCGAAGACATTGACGTCGCGGATCAGCGCCTTGTCGGCGCCGCGGGCGGCCTTGAGGATGGCGCCCGCCGTGACGGCCTTGTCGACGACGAAGGCGAAATCGCGGGTCAGCGGCATCAGCGCCGAGAGATCGAGCGCCGGCTTGGTTTTCGTCGGTTTCTTGCGCGGCTCGGGCAGGGCATCGAGATCGAGCTCGAAGGCAGCCACGGGGAAATCGAGATCGAGCTCGGTGGCCCAGGCGGGATGCAGTTCGCCGAACCAGCCCAGGGTCTTGGGACCCTGCGCGATGCGACCACCGCGACCGGGATGGCTCCAGGGCGCCGGCTCGGCGAAGAGCTGCACCTTGTCGATGTCATAGCCCAGCGCATCGAGCACGGCAGCCAGATCGGCCTTGGCATCGAAGACGGTGACCGGCTCGGCCTTGCCGGACCAGTGGCGGCCCGACCCTTCGAGCCGGGCCGTGCCGGTGCGGATGCCGGTGGCATAGGTGTGCTGCCCTTCGGGCGCGTCGGAGAGGAAGACCTGGCCGACTTCGAACAGGGCCAGGTCCGCCAGGCCGCGATTGGCATTGCGGCGGGCGGCGGCGAGCAGGCCGGGCAGCAGCGAGGGGCGCATGTCGGTCATGTCGGAGGCAATGGCATTGGCCAGCTGCAGGCCTTCCTGGCCGCCGCCGAAGCGGGTGGCCTCGTCATGGGAGATGAAGGACCAGGTCACGGCCTCATCGAGACCTCGGGCAGCAAGAGCGCGGCGGGCGATGCGGCGGCGGTTCTGGATGGTGGTCAGCATGCGCGGCGCGACGTGGTTGAGACGCGGCAGCGGCTCGACCGGGACGTTGTCGACGCCGACCATGCGCATGACCTCTTCCACCAGATCGGCCTTCTGCGTCACGTCGGGGCGCCAGGAGGGCACCTTGACGGTGAACGTATCGCCCTTGCCCGTCATCTCGAAGCCGAGGCGGAAGAGAATGGCGGTGGCCACCATGGGCTCGACGTCGAGCCCGGTGAGGCGGCGAACCTCGGAGAGGGGGAATTCGACGACGGTGTCGGGGAAGACATCCTCGCCAGAAATGGCGGGCTCAAGCGGGGTGCCACCGCAGAGCTCGAGCACGAGGCGGGTGGCGAGTTCGAGACCGGGTTCGGTGAGCGCGGGATCGACATGGCGCTCGAGGCGATAGCGGGCGTCGGAGACAATGCCGGTCTTGCGGCCGCTGCGGGCGATCAGTTCGGGATCCCAGCTGGCGCATTCCATGAAGACATTGGTGGTCGCATCGGTCACGCCCGAGCGGATGCCGCCCATAATGCCGCCGAGGCATAGCGGGCCGGTATCGTCGGCAATGACGGTCATGGTCTCGTCGAGCGTATAGACCTTGTTGTCGAGGGCGTCGAAGGCCTCGTTGCGCGCATTGCGCAGCACCGGCTGGCCATTGAGCTTGTCGGCATCATAGGCATGCAGCGGGCGGCCCCAGCCGAGCGAGACCAGGTTGGTGATATCGACGATGGCGTTGATGGGGCGCAGGCCCACCGCGCGCAGGCGCTGCTGCAGCCAGGCGGGGGACGGTCCGTTCTTGATGCCCTTGATATAGCGGCCGGCGAACTTGCGGATGGCCTTGGGCTCATCGGAACCGAACTGGTGCGGCAGCGGCGCGATGGGGCTCGGGCCGTTCGAGGCGACCGGGGACATGTCGGTGGCTTTGAGCGTGCCCAGGCCAAAGGCGGCCAGATCGCGGGCTATGCCATAGACGCCGGTGGCGTCGCCGCGATTGGGGGTGATGGAGATGTCGAAGACCACGCCATTGATGCCGGCATAGTCGGTATATTTGACGCCGACGGGCGCATCGGCGGGCAGCTCGATAATGCCGTCATGGTCGTTGGACAGTTCCAGCTCGGCATTGGAGCAAAGCATGCCGTTGCTGACCTGCCCCCGGATATTGCCTTTGCCGATGGTCATGTCCTTGCCCGGGATATAGGTGCCGGGGAAGGCGAAGACCGACTTGAGGCCGGTGCGCGCATTGGGGGCGCCGCAGACCACGTCGATGAGCTCGCCCGTGCCCGCGTCCACCTTGCAGACGCGGAGCTTGTCGGCATTGGGGTGCTGTTCGGCCGAGACGATATGGGCGGTGACGAAGGCCGCGAGCGCTTTGCCCTGATCTTCCATGCCCTCGAGTTCGAGGCCAACCAGGGTCAGCGTCTTGCCGATCTCGTCGGGGGACGCATCGGTATCGAGGTGCTCCTTGAGCCAGTCGAGGGTGAATTTCATGTGTTTGGCACCTTAGCGGAAATCGGACTTGCTGCCGTTGATCGGCGGCAGGGCACGGGAAATTTTCATCAGTTCGACGAGGACGTTGGCAAAGCCGCGGGCATCGTCGATGGCTTTGTGAGTGTGGGCGATGTGGCCGTAGAATTCGGCGGGCAGCTTGCTCATGCCCCAATCGAGATAGGGCGCGCCGCGCAGGGTGCCGGCCATGGTGTAGAGGCAGACGCCGCCGCCGCGGAAGATCTGCCGGCCCTTGAAGGGACCGGACAAAGCGCGCGTGCCGGCATATTCGTCGAGATAGTGGTCCATCCACAGCCCGTCGAAAATCATCGGCGCGGCGACGAAGACCTTGGGGCCGGGCAGGCCTTCGACCCAGTCGGCAAAGCGCGGCATGACCACGGCCGGATCTTCCGCGCCATTGGTCGCGGCTTCCCAGGCTTCAGGCTGGGTCTGCCACCATTCCATGGTGGTTTCGTTGGTGGTGCGATCGGGGCGCGGCCTCAGCACGGCTTCGAATTCACCATGGGCCGTGCCATCGGCCTCGATGGCCACCGAGGCGAAGCTCAGCATGGAATTGTGCAAGGGCGTCGGGCCGTCGCTTTCGATATCGGTGACGATGAAAATGGGCGAGGCGACGCGGTTATAGACATCGCGGCCGGCCGGCAGCACGGTGACGAGGCGGAAGGTCTCGCAGACCAGCTCCATAGCGGGCGAGAAACCGCCATTGCGGGCAAAATAGGCCTCGTGGCCGGCGCGCCAGGCAGCGTAGTCGCCCTCCCCTTCCCGATCGGTGAAAGCGGGATCGACATCGTCGAAGCGCAGGGTTTCGACCGAGAGGGTTTCGATGACGCAGGCCGGCTCGCCCGCGCCATTGAGGACGACGTCGCGGCGGCCGACTTCGGGCATGGGCTCGCCGCCCGCACCATAATCGCGCAGGGCGCCGCAGGTCGCGGTCTTCTTGCCGGCGAGGACGAGGGCGAGCAGCTCATCGGCCAGCTCGGGCGAGTCGCCGAAGCTGAACTGGATGGCGTCGGCGTATTGGGGCGGGAGGGTGGTCAAGAGGTAGCCTCATCACCACGAAGCGCATCCCGATCACAGCGCGGCACCTCCCCCTTGATGGGGGAGGGTGTCGACTGAGAGATCAGTTCCGAAAAGCCAAGCATGCTAGCTGCTCAGCCCCCCGAACAGCGTCGGCAAGTCCAGCGGCCTGAACCCGTAGTGGTCGAGCCAGCGCTGGTCGGCGTCGAAGAAGGCGCGCAGGTCGGGCATGCCGTATTTGAGCATGGCGATGCGATCGATGCCCATGCCCCAGGCGAAGCCCTGGTAGATATCGGGGTCGAGGCCGGCATTGCGGATCACATTGGGGTGGACCATGCCGCAGCCGAGGATTTCAAGCCAGTCGCTGCCTTCGCCGATCTTGACCTCATTGCCCGAGCGATCGCATTGCACGTCGACTTCCATCGATGGCTCGGTGAAGGGGAAGAAGCTGGGGCGGAAGCGCAGCGTAACGTTGGGCACCTCGAAATAGGCCTTGAGGAATTCCTCGAGCACCCAGCGCAGCTGGCCGATATGGCTCGACTTGTCGATGACGAGGCCCTCGACCTGATGGAACATCGGGGTATGGGTCTGGTCACTGTCATTGCGATAGGTGCGGCCGGGCATGACCACGCGGATGGGCGGATCCATGGCCGGGGTGATGTAGCCGGCGGCCGGCTTTTCATTGGTCTTCTGCATGACGCGCATCTGCACCGGCGAGGTGTGGGTGCGCAGCACCTTCTTCACCCCGTCGGCGCCGGGCTTCATGAAGAAGGTGTCGTGCATTTCGCGCGCCGGGTGACCTTCGGGGAAGTTCAGCGCGGTGAAATTGAAATAGTCGGTCTCGATATCGGGACCTTCGGCGATGGAGAAGCCCATATCCGAGAAGATGGCGGTGATCTCGTCGATGGTCTGAGAGATCGGGTGGATGCGGCCGCGGGCGGTGGGGGCTGGCTGCAGCGGCAGGGTAATATCGACGGTTTCGGCCTTGAGGCGGGCGTCGAGCGCGGTGGATTTGAGCTGGCTGCTCTTGGTTTCGATCAGGCCGGCGATCTCGACCTTGAGGCCGTTGATGGCGGGGCCGGCGCTCTTGCGCTCTTCGGGGGCCATGGAGCCGAGCGAGGCGAGGAGCGCCGAGACGCTGCCCTTCTTGCCCAGGGCGGCGACGCGCACGGCGTCGAGCGCGGCCTCGTCACCAGCGGCGGCAATGGCAGCCGAGAGGTCGGCGCGAAGGGTGGCGATCTGGGTATCGAGGGACATGGCGGTCTCGTTGGGTCGTGTTGGCTGCGTTAGAGCATTTTTGGGTGACGGGAGTCAGGCCCAAAATGCAGCAAGTGTCGTCTCGTGCCTAAACCATGGCTGGGCCACTCGGGCATAGCCCTCGTGGCCTTCTCGCCTAAAATCGCTCCACCGGAGCGATTTTGCCTACGGCCGGCTCGAAGAGCAAAAAAAACGCCCCGCGCCAGCCTTCACAGGCGGCGCAAGGCGCTATTTTGACCTCAGCAGAGCTGGGGAGTGTTAGGCGGTGACGCGCGCGTGGGTCGTAGCATCGACCTTTTCGAGATACGCGAGCGCTGCCTTGGCCTTGGCGACCAGCACGCCGAACGCTTCGGGCTGGGTGATCGCGAGATCGCTCAGCACCTTGCGGTCAACGGCAACCTCAGCCTTGCTGAGGCCGTCGATAAATCGACCATAGGTCAGCCCGTAATCGCGCACGGCAGCGTTGATGCGCTGGATCCAGAGCGCGCGGAAATTGCGCTTCTTGACGCGACGATCGCGGTACGCGTACTGGCCGGCCTTTTCGACGGCCTGCTTGGCGATACGGATCGTGGACTTGCGGCGGCCATAATAGCCCTCCGCAGCCTTCAAGACCTTCTTGTGACGGGCGTGATTGGTAACGCCTCTTTTAACGCGTGACATGTGTCAGCTTCCTTTCAGCGTTAGCGGTTGTACGGCATGTACCACTTGACCAGACCCTCGTCGCCCTTGGACAGGATCTTGGTGCCGCGGTTCGTGCGGATGTACTTGGCGTTGTGGTTGATCAGGCGGTGGCGCTTGCCGGCGACGCCTGCCTTGACACGACCGGTCGCTGTGAAGCTGAAGCGCTTTTTGGCGCCAGACTTCGTCTTCATCTTGGGCATTTTGCGGGTCCTTAGAGTAAGTGGATGGATTTGGGCCCATCGCATTCAAGAACCGCCACGGCATGCCTTTTGGCCGGGCGGTCCGGAGAAGTGGGCTCTATAGGGGGAAAGAGCCTGAGTGGCAAGTCCTCGCAGGGCTAAATCAGTCGCGGCTGGTAGAGCAGGTTGACGCCCTGCCCCGACTGGCTGGAATGAATCAGTTCAAGCTGCACCGGAGGCTCGCCCGTATCGGCGAAGATCGGAACGCCGGCACCGATCAGCACGGGCGCCACCTGCAGCAGGATCTGGTCGACAAGGCCGACGCGCAGCAGGGACGAACCCAGAGTAGGGCCGAGAATGACGACCATCTTGCCATTGGCGGTGGCCCTGGCCATGGCGACGGCGGCAGGCAGGTCATTGCCATCGGCAAACCTGTATCGCGGATCATCGGGAAAGGGGCGGCGGGTGACCACATATTCGGGGATATCGTCCATGCCATAGGCCTTGGGCACCTCGTCCCAATCCTGTGAAATGTCATACCCGCGGCGGCCACCGAGGGTGCAGCCAAGACTGGCCATGACCTCTTCGACCAACGGATTGTCGGGTGGCGGCCCCACATCATCACCCATCATGAAAGCAAGGCTGTCGTTCACGTCGGCGGCAAAGCCGTCGAGGCTGATCGCGGTGTGCCAGATGACACCATCCTTCTTGAGCATCGTCGTCTCCTTTGCGAGGCTGCTTCAAGCTAGACGAGCGACGGTGCGCCTGCGCGACATATGGCATGCATTTTCCTGCCCGCCTGGCGCGACAGAAGGCGGCCTAGTGTGCAGCGACCGCGAGCATGGGCTGGAGGTGATCTTCAAACAGCAGACCCGGCTGCGCGGCGAGAGCAGCCGCGTAGCGCGCCTCGGCGGCGAGGGAAATGGTGAGGAAGGCGACGAGACCCTCCACGTCCCGGGCGGGGAGGCCATAGTGGCCGGTTTGGAGGCGGCGCAGGATTTCGGTCTTGGAGCGGATCATGCCGGCGGCGACATTGCTGCCATTGCTCATCGAGCTCGAGCGCTTGATGTAGTCATGCAGCGGAGTGCCCAGATGGAAGGAGGCAGGCGCCGTGCGGTAGAGCTGGAGCAGGAATTCGAGGTCGGTCATGTTGCTCATGGTGGGATCGTAGCGGCCATCGGCGCGGCGGCGATCCCAGACCAGCATGGAATCCATCGATAGGCTGACCCATTTATGCGCCCCCGGGGTCAACAGGCGGTCAGGCCCGTCCCCGACATGGCGGAGATGGGTGAAGCTGTCGGTCATCACGTCGAGGGCGGTGGTGACAATGGCGTGATCGGCCAGGGCCGCGACGGCGCGTTCGAGCTTGGATGGCTTGAGGCGATCATCGGCATCGAGAATGGCGGCATAGGGCGCGGTGATCTGCTCGAGCGCCACATTGCGGGTATTGGAGGCGCCGCGGCCGGTGCCGCCGCTGGAGAGAAACCGGATGCGGGGATCGCGGATGCCGGCCCCTGCGAGGAAAGCCGCGTAATCGGCACCATCATCGGCGATGAGCCAGAGTTCCCAATGGGGCCAGGTCTGGTCGAGGACGCTCTGCACCGTGGTGACGATAGTGTCCTGGGCCTTCCAGGCGGGCGTGATGACGGCGACGGTCTGATCCATGGGTCCTGCCGATGCACTTGAATGGGACAATGGCTTGTCCCATATCTGCTGCAAGCGTGTGATGCCAAGAGTTGATGGGTCCGCGCCGATACGTTGCTTGATATCAAGGACGGCGTGGATGTCGCGTATTTCGGTGTTTTCAGCACCCTTTCTCCTCGGCTTCGACAGTTTCGAGGAGCGTGTCGATCGGCTGACCAAGTCCGCCGATGGCTACCCGCCCTACAATATCGAGCGCACGACCGATGCCGAAGGCACGGAGCGCTTCCTGATTTCCATTGCCGTCGCCGGTTTTGGGGTCAGCGAGCTCGATGTGCTGGCCGAGGACAACCAGATCGTGGTCCGCGGCAAGCAGAAGGACGAGCCCGGACGGGACTTCCTGCATCGCGGCATTGCCGCACGGCAGTTCCAGCGCGCTTTTCTTCTGGCCGATGGCATGATCGTGAAGGACGCAACTTTAGGGCATGGTATGCTCGTTATTGTTGTAGAGCGTCCCCGGACGCCCAAGATCGCCCGACGTATCGAAATTCGCTCAGTTTGAGGAAAGGGCCGACACATGTATGAGAAACGCAATAACGAAGCTGCGGCCGAAGCGCTGATCCACCCGCTCAAGTCGTTGACCGAGGCGCAGTTCGCTGCGCTGGGCGGGGATGCCGTCGCCTATGTGCGGCCGGTGAGCGGCGCCATGCTGTCGACCATGATCCAGGACACCCCGTTCGAGGACGAGGCCGATTACCAGTTGGTCATGTCCGCCGACGGCACGCCGCTGCTGGTCACCGATACGGAAGATGCCGTGCTGGACTGGCTCGGCGACAAGAACCTGGGGCTGGCGACGCTGCACTAGCAGCGGCGGCCATGCCTGAAATGCAGCCCCCGGACTTTACGGTCCGGGGGCTTTGTCATGAGCAGATGAAATCAGGCCGCGTAGTAGGTTTCGAAGGGGGCGGTGAGCACCGCCCGCAGTTGGGCTGGATCGTCGAGCCGGCGCAGTTCATCGACAACCGCCTCGGTGCGCAGCAGACGGGCCACGCGCGAGAGAGCCTTGAGATGATCGGCGCCAGCGCCGGCGGGCGCCAGCAGCATGACCACGAGATCGACCGGCTGGTCGTCGACCGAATCATATTCGATCGGCTGGTCCAGTCGGGCAAACAGGGCAATGACCTGCTTGAGGCCGGCAATCTTGCCGTGGGGAATGGCGATGCCATTGCCCAACCCCGTCGATCCCAGTTCTTCACGGCTGGTGATCGAATTGAGGATGTCGTCGGCAGGGTGCCCACTGATCTCCGCCGCTCGCGCGGCAAGTTCTTCAAATAACTGGCGTTTTGTTTTTACGTCCGTGCAGCAAAGCACAGCGCGGTCAGCCAGGATATCGGCCAATTCCATAAATCTGCCTTGGATCAACTTCGCTTGATGTGGCGCCGGGGGCGCTCAATTGGCCCCGAGGGCTGGGTCAATCCAGCCAATATTGCCGTCGGAGCGGCGGTAAACCACATTCAGCCCGCCATGTCCAGCATGGCGGAACATCACAACCTGGCCACCGGTGAGATCAAGCTCCATCACGGCCTCCTCGACGCTGAGCTGACGCAGGTTCTTGGTGGTCTCGGCGATCACCGGGGGTGCATAGTCCTCATCGAGCTCGTCGAACTCGCTGCCGGCGCCCAGAACGGTATATTGCGCGGTGGTTTCGGCATCGCCATTGGCGCCACGCGGACGCTGCCGGAGCTTACGGTTGTAGCGGCGCAGGCGCTTCTCGATATTGACCGCCATGACCTCATAGGCGCTGGTGGCGTCGCCGCCCTGGGCGCTGGCCTGCAGGGTGGCACCGGTATCGAGGTGCACGACGCAATCGGCGCGGAAGCCGATGCCATCGGGGGTGAGGGTGAGATGACCGTCATAGCCGCCGTCAAAATACTTGCCGACCACTGCGGCGAAATGATCCTGCGCCTTGCCGCGCAGGGCATCGCCAACGTCCATGTTCTTTCCTGAAACGCGTAAAGTCATGGCTTCCTCTTCCTTCTGTCGCTTGGTTCGACGCGAGGTTCTCGAAAAGCCGGACTCCCGGATTTTCGGGATCACGCTGCCGCTTACCCAAGATGGGTATCCGGCGAACTCGATGCTAGACCCGCCCGCGCCAGGGAAGCAATGCGCAACTGCCCCGACCGGTTCGTTTATCGCTTGGACTTCGCCATAGAATGGCCTTAGCCTTCGCGGGCGGATGGGAAAGCGGGTGATTTGACCGGGTTGGAGCACCCCCACCTAACCTCCCCCTGGAAGGGGGAGGGACAGATCTGGTGATGTGCAGCATTGTGCCTCGACCACCGCGCGGTTCCTCCCTCTTCCAGGGGAGGCCAGGTGGACGTCCCACACTCCACGCTCAGACTTTTTCGAGATTCTTCTTTTGTCTGCGCCGGATGACCGAGGAGGGGATATTCATGCCCTCGCGGTATTTGGCCACGGTGCGCCGAGCCACGTCGATGCCCTGCTCCTGCTTGAGCAGGTCGGCAATGGTATCGTCTGACAGAATGTCGCTGAGCGCTTCGGCATCGATGAGCTGGCGGATGCGGTGGCGCACCGCTTCGGCCGAATGGTCGCTGCCGCCGTCGCTGGAGGCGATGGCGGTGGTGAAGAAGTATTTCATCTCGTAGAGGCCGCGCGGCGTCGCCATATATTTGTTGGAGGTGACGCGGCTGACGGTGGATTCGTGCATGTCGATGGTCTCGGCCACCATCTTGAGCGTCATGGGCTTGAGATGGGCGATGCCGTGGGTGAGGAAGCCATCCTGCTGGCGCACGATCTCGGCAGCGACCTTGAGGATGGTCTGCGCGCGCTGGTCGAGGCTCTTGGTGAGCCAGTTGGCGGTGGCGAGACAATCGGACAGGAAGCTCTTTTCGCCGGCGTCGCGCGCCTTCTTGGTCACGCTTGCGTAGTAGACACGGTTGACCAGCACGCGCGGCAGCACTTCGGTATTGAGCTCGATCTGCCAGGCGCCATCGGGGCCGCGGCGCACGAAGACGTCGGGCACCACGGATTCGACGGGGCCGGAATCAAAGGCGAGACCCGGCTTGGGATCGAGCTGGCGGATTTCGGCCAGCATGTCGGAGAGGTCTTCGCGGTCGCAGCCCACGGCGCGCATCAGGCCGGCCATGTTGTGCTCGGCCAGCATGCCGATATTGTCGAGCAAAGCCATCATCATGGGGTCGAGCCGGTCGCGCTCGCGCAGCTGGATGGCGAGGCATTCCGGCACCGAGCGGGCAAAGACCCCCACCGGATCGCAGCCCTGCAGTGCTTCGAGCACGGCTTCGACATCGGCCAGCTCGGCGCCCAGCTGTTCGGCGAGCGCGGTGAGATCGGTTGTGAGATAGCCGGCCTCGTTGAGCCCGTCGATCAGGTGGCGGGCGATCAGGCGATCGGCCACCGTGCGCAGGATCATGTTGGACTGGTTTTCCAGATGCTCGCTGAGAAGCGGGCGGCTGGCGATGAACTGGTCGATATCTGGCGCTTCGCCCGCCTCGCTCGAGCCATTGCGGTCGAGCCGGCTGGCGGGATTGAGCTGGTCCTGCGCGCCTTGGTCGGGAAAGACATTCTCGACGGCCGTATCGTAGCCGTCGGCTATGGAATTGGCATCCTGGATGCGGTCGCCGCGATCCACCGTATCCTCATAGGCGCTGATTTCCTGGCTGCGCTCGGGGATTTCGGCCGGTTCGGCATCGCCGGGCTCGGCGCCATCCTCGCGCTCGAGCAGCGGGTTGCGCATCAGTTCGGCATCGACGAAATCGTTGAGTTCAAGATGACTGAGCTGCAGCAGGCGAATCGACTGCATCAGTTGCGGCGTCAGCGTCAGGCTCTGGGCCTGGCGGAATTCGAGACGCGGCGAAAGTGCCATTGAGCTAGTGACCCTCGACCCTAATCCATGCCGTTTCCGGCTTCTTCCCGGGCGGACCATGACTCATTTTTGGGCAGCGGGCAAGCGGGAGGGCAAGTTCCGTGCCAAGTGGTTCTTCTGCTCCATGGGTGCGCGCGACTCCACCCCACCCTCGGTCCCTCCCCATCAAGGCGAGGGAGGCGTCGGCTCCGCTTTCGGTGTTCATCGTCTCCCTCCCCCTTGTGGGGAGGGATCAAGGGTGGGGGTGGTTTGGCCGGGATATCGGGGCTCCCAACACCCCGTCAAAGGAGGGAAAAGCCTTCGCCATTGGCCATAGGCCTCATGGCCTAGTCGCTTCAATCGATCCACTGGAGCGATTTGCCCCTTCGGGTCGGCGCCTAGAGCTCAAACCCTTCGCCGAGATAGACCCGGCGGGCGTCGGGGTCGGCGCTGATGGTTTCGGGCTTGCCCTGGATCATCACCTTGCCGCCATGGATGACATAGGCGCGATCGACCAGGCCCAGCGTCTCGCGCACGGCATGATCGGTGATCAGCACGCCGATGCCGCGGCGGGTGAGCTGGTGGACGAGGCCCTTGACCTCGCTGACGGCAATGGGATCGACGCCGGCAAAGGGCTCGTCGAGCAGCATGAAGACCGGATCGGCCGCCAGGGCCCGGGCGATTTCGACGCGGCGCCGCTCGCCACCCGAGAGCGCCAGGGCATTGGCCTTGGCCAGGTGCTGGATGGAAAATTCCTCGAGCAGGGCCTCGAGCCGGGCCTGGCGCTCGCCGCGGCCCTTCACGTGGTTTTCGAGCACCGCCATGATATTGCCGCGCACGGTGAGGCCGCGGAAAATCGAGGGCTCCTGGGGCAGATAGCCGATGCCGAGCTGGCCGCGCTGGAACAGCGGCAGGCGGGTAATGTCGCGGCCATCGAGGCTGATGAGGCCCGCATCGGGCTTGAGCAGACCCATGATCATGGTGAAGACGGTGGTCTTGCCGGCGCCATTGGGGCCGAGCAGGCCGACGGCCTCGCCCCGCCGCACGGCGATGGAGACATCGCGGACGACGGCCCGCTTGCCGAAGCTCTTGGCGAGGCCATGAGCCACCAGCCAGCCGGTCTGGTCGATGCGGGGCTTGTCGGTGGCGGGCGTCATTGCGAGGTGAAAACCCCGGTGACGCGGCCGCCGCCACTGCTGGTGAAGGTGGAGACATTGGTCTCGAGGTTCACCACCAGTTCGGCGGCATCGATGGTGCCACCCGAATTGATCACCTGGACATTGCCGGTGAGCCGCAACAGCTGGTCGCCGGGGGTGAAGACGGCGCGATCGCCGGTGGCATTCTGCTCGGGTGTTTCGAGCCGCACCGAACCGGTGGCCTCGAAGGTCTCGATATCGGTGGTGCCGCCCTCGCCATAGGTGGCGACGACCTTTTCCGCCCAGACCTTCACGCTGGGATGGATGACCACGACATTGCCGGTAAACACCGCTTCCTGGGTGTTTTCGTCGACGGTGAAGAGATCGGCGGTGATCTCGACCGGTTGCTGGGCCAGAGCGGGATGGGCCGCGAATGCCAGAGCGAGAACCAGCAGGAGGCGCTTGATCATGGGGTCTGCATCTCGGTTTGGGTCTGCATCTCGGTCTTCTTGGCTCCGGGCGTATCGGGCAGGGTGACGGTGGCGCGGGTGAAAGTCCAGACCAGGCTGACGGCATCATAGGTCATGCCTTCGGCCACCAGATGGGTGCCGTCGGCATAGTCGATGGTAACCGCGCCATTGCCCACCAGTTGCTGGGTGGCATAGTCGAACACCGAATCGCCGATAATGCCTTTGGTTCCCAGCGAATTGGCGATGTCGGCCTCCTCTTCGACCAAAACCAGCTGGCGGGTCGTATCGAGCACGGCGGCGGCGGCATCGACCGTCATGACGACGCCGTCGGGGCGCGTCATGGTGAGCGCGGCATCGCTGAGGCCGATCTGGTCGATGGTTTCGGTCGCGGCCTTGGCGGCGCTGGCCGAGATGCGATAGGCGGTGCCGTCATCGAGCAGGCCGGTATATTCGGGGGCCTCGACCATGACATTGTCGGGCGTCACGGCAATCTGGCCGACGCCGAAGCGGCTGCCCAGGCTCGAAATATAGATCTGCCCGATCAGCGAAACCAGAGCCAGGACCCCCAGTGCCGGCACGCCGATGCGCAGGATCGACACGATGCGGTTGCGCGCCTCTAGCCGCCGATAGGTTTGCAGGCGCTGGGCAGAGTCACCATGCAGGGTCATGCTTACCCCCAAAGGTCAGCTATGGGCGAAGATATCGGTTTCGCCCCAGCCCAGCAGATCGAGTTCGCAGCGCGTCTTGAGGAAATCGAAGCAGGACTGGGCCAGCTCCATGCGGCCCTCGCGCTTGAGCATGCGATCGAGATGGCGCTTGAGATCGTGCAGGTAGAGCACGTCGGAGGCGGCATAATCGAGCTGGGCGTCGCTGATCTTTTCGGCGCCCCAGTCCGAGCTCTGCTGATGCTTGGAGAGATCGACATTGAGCAGCTCGCGCACCAGGTCCTTGAGGCCATGCCGGTCGGTATAGGTGCGCACCAGCTTACTGGCGATCTTGGTGCAATAGACCGGGCCGGTCACCACGCCGAAGCGGTTCTGGAGGGCGGCAACGTCGAAGCGGGCATAGTGGAAGATCTTGGTGACGGCAGGGTCGGCGAGCAGGCTGACCAGATTGGGCGCCTCGGTGGCATCCTGGGGGATCTGCACCACGTCGGCGCTGCCATCGCCGGGCGAGAGCTGGACGACGCAGAGCCGGTCACGATGGGGGTGCAGGCCCATGGTCTCGGTATCAATCGCGACTTCGCGGCCATAACGGGACAGGTCCGGCAGGTCGCCGCGGTGCAATCGAATGGCCATGGGAGTCTCGCAAGAATTCGGTGGTCTTCCCTGATGACACAGCATCGGGGCGATGGGAAGGCGGAGGCGGCCCGCGGGGATCATCGCCCCCTCCCCTCGGTCGCCCCGACTGCGAAACCCACAATGGCCAAAGAAAAACCCCGGCCGCGACTTTCGTCGGGACCGGGGTTTTGAAAATTGGTGCCCAGAAGAGGACTCGAACCTCCACACCTTGCGGTACACGGACCTGAACCGTGCGCGTCTACCAATTCCGCCATCTGGGCAAGCGGTGGTGTAACTAGGGGGCGCGCCGACCGATGTCAATCACCTATTCGCGACGCTCACCAGTTGGCGCCATCCCAATGCTTGATCGCGGCGCGATCGATGGGCGGCGCATCCTCGAGACAGTTGACATTGATCATCACCAGCTCGTTGCCCTTGCCGTCCGAACCGCGGGCGAAGGACTCTATGCCGCAGGTGCGGCAGAACAGGTGATCGATGGTCTCGGTGCTGAACTGGAAGATGGACAGCTGATCCTCGCCGCTCTCCAGCGTGAAATCGGCAGCGGGCAGCGACTGCATGACCCAGCCCAGGCGCCGGCAGCGCGAGCAGTTGCAGTCGCCCATCGTGGACAGATCGGTGGTGGCGGTATAGCGCACGGCGCCGCAATGGCACTGGCCGTGATAGGTTCTGGTTTCGGGCATGGGGCACCCCTCCTGTGTCTTTAGTGAACAAAACAAGAACAAATGCCGGCCGGAGTCAAGCCGATTTCCCGCTCCGGCCCTCGACAGCGGCGGCGGCCTTGGGATAGAAGCGGGAACGTTTCATGCCTGTTTGCCGGAGCCCAAGATGGATCGCCTCGAACCCAAACTCGTCACCATTTTCGGCGGCGCGGGCTTTGTCGGCACCCAGATCGTGCAATTGCTGGCGCGGCGCGGCCATCGCATCCGCGTGGCGGTGCGCCGGCCGGAGCTGGCCGGGCATGTGAAAATGTATGGCAGCGTCGGGCAGATCCAGCCGATCCAGGCCAATCTGCGCAATGCCGCCTCCGTGCGCCATGCGGTGCAGGGCGCCGATATCGTCATCAACCTGGTCGGCATCGGCCATTCGGCCGGCAAGCAGAGCTTTGAGGCGGTGCATGTCGATGGCGCCCGCAATGTTGCGAAAGCGGCCAGGGCGGCCGGCGCCTCGACGCTGGTGCATATGTCGGCGCTGGGCGTCGACAAGGCCGCCGAAGTCAGCCGCTATGCCGCCAGCAAGCTGGATGGCGAGGCCGCCGTGCTCGAGGCCTTTCCCAATGCCGTCATCATGCGGCCCTCGATCATCTTCGGGCCGGGCGATGGCTTTTTCAACCTGATGGGGGCGCTGGCCCGCTTCTTCCCGGTGCTGCCGCTGATCGGCGGTGACACCAAGTTCCAGCCGGTCTATGTCGGCGACGTGGCCGAGGCCTTCGCGCTGGCTGCCGAGGGCAAGGTCAAGGGCGGGCGCATATATGAACTGGGCGGGCCGCAGGTGGAAACCTATCGTGCGCTGATGGAGCGGGTGCAGCGGGAAGCGGCGCGCAAGCGGCCGATGCTGCCGCTGTCGCCGGGCATTGCCAAGCTGCTGGCCCTGCCGCTGTCCATCCTGCCGGGCACGCCGCTGATCACCGCCGACCAGGTGGAACTGCTCGGGGTGGACAATGTGGTGTCCGAGGCGGCAAGCCGGGACAAGCGCACGCTGGCGGCTTTCGGCATCACGCCGACGGCAATGGATGCCATCCTGCCCAGCTACATGTACCGCTTCCGCAAATACGGGCAGTTCGACCGCGACAACGCACCGGCGCCGATTCTCTAGGCGTCTATTCGGCGACCACGACCAGCGCTAGAGCGCCGAGAATGGTCAGTATCCCGTACAGCAACAGTCCGGGCAGACCCTTGGGTCGCTCGGGCTTTTTTCTGTCCGGCTCGGACTGGTTCACGCGCATCGTCTCCTCCATCGATGGACTGACCCGTATGTCAACGCGGCACCCGGCCGAAGGTTGCATGACACGTTGATCACTATCTTAAGATATATCTTGAAAATGCCATGAGGCGCCCCGATCTTCTGAGCCAATGCAGTTCAAGATATATCGGAGACCCATCATGGGAAATAACTGGAGAGACGGCGAGCCCAATTGGCGCCGCATGGAAGCCATGGCCCGCCGCGGCTGGGGTCGGTTTGCCGCCGGCATCGAAAGCGGCGAGGGCTGGGGCAATATGGGCGGCAATTTCCGCATCGGCCGCATGCTGGCCTCGGGCGACCTGCGGCTGGTGGCACTCTACCTGATCGAGCAGCAGCCGCGGCACGGCTATGACCTGATCAAGGCGATCGAGGAAAAATCGGCGGGCTTTTATACGCCCAGCCCCGGCATCGTCTATCCGGCGCTGACCTTTCTCGAGGAAGCCGGCTATGTGACGTCGCAGACCGACGGCAACAAGAAGCTCTATACGATCACCGACGAGGGACGCGCGCATCTCAGCGACAATCGCGAGGCGATCGAATCCACCCTGGCATTCCTGGCCAAGGCGGGCGAGCAGATGAATCGCTTCCGCGAATTCGCCAAGGCCGACTGGCCGTTTGGCCGCGAGGGCGAAGCGGGCGAACATCCTCCGCATCGCGGGCATGGTCCCGGCTGGGCCCCCGGCCCGGCGCCGGACACCGACCGCGACCTCAAAGACGTGGTGCCCGAGCTCAACCAGGCCCGGCGCGACCTCAAGGCGGCGATCAAGAAGGCGCGGCGCACCTCCGAGGACCAGCAGCGCCACGCTGCCGAAATCCTCAAGCGCGCAGCGGCCGAAATCGAGGCGCTGAGCGAAGACGAAGTGGACATCTGAACGATAGAAACCCCACCCGGCCTCCCCCTGAAGAGGAGGAGGGACTGGCTGGTGGCTCTCGAGGGCTCGTGCCCCTTCCCCTTCAGGGGGGCGCGGGTGGGGTATGGTCTCTCAGCGCCAGAGACCCAGAATCAGGCCCATGACGGCAAAGCCGATGGTGAGGTAGCCGCCATTGATCAGGAAGTAGCTCAACGGCCGGCGTTCGAAGAGGGTGATGACGCCGACGCTCAGCGCCGCCCAGCCGAAACCGGCTGCAACGGCCGCGCCGATGGCAAAGCTCAGCGTCGTCTCCGGGCCGGCGATGAAAAAGGCCAGGTTGGCCGCCATGATCAGCGTCAGCACGAAGGCCACGCCGAAAATCACCGCCGGATTCCCCCGCGCCATATCGGCGTCACTGATATTGCCGGCGCGCCGCCAGGCCTTGTCGAACAGCAGGGGCGAGTACCAGAGCCCCCCGATCACGAACATTGAAAGCGCCGCGGCGATCACCGCCGGCCAGTTGACCATTGGCATTGTCTGTCCTCCCTTAGGCGCACGCTTCCAGATGGACTTCGCGCCGCACCCATGGCCGCAAGCAAATCCCTGGGCGAGGCGGCTGACAAGGCCCTTCGCAGTCTCGAACTAACATGTTAGTGCTGGCGCATGCAGCAAGCCAGTATCGCCCCCTCCCCCGTCCATCACGTTACACCTGACCGGCAGGCAGCCGGAGAGCGGCTGGTTGCCCGGCTCAAGGGCACGGTCAAGGGTCGGATGTATACCGACCCGCTGATGACCTATGCCTGGAGCGGGGATGCCAGTTCCTACCGGCTGATTCCGGCAGCCGTGGTCTTCATCAACTCCGAGGATGAGGTGCGCGCGGTGATGGCGGCGGCGCGGGCCGAGGGCCTGCCCATCACCTTCCGGGCGGCGGGTACGTCGCTGTCGGGCCAGGCGGTAACCGATGGCGTGCTGGCGGTGCTGGGCGATGGCTGGCGCAAGCTTGAAATCCATCCGGGGGCCGAGCAGATCACGCTGGGGCCGGCGATCATCGTCGCCCATGCCAATGCGGCGCTCAAGAAATTCAACAAGAAGATCGGGCCGGATCCCGCCAGCCAGGCCACCTGCAAGATCGGTGGTGTGGTCAACAACAATTCATCCGGCATGTGCTGCGGGGTGACGCAGAACACCTATCATACCATGGCGCGCCTGCGGATCGTGCTGACCGACGGGACCATGCTGGACAGCGGCGACACGGCCAGCCGCGATGCGTTCCGCGCCAGCCATGGGGCGATGCTGGACGGGCTGCACCAGCTGCATCACGCGGTGATGGCCGACCCCGAACTGGTCGCGCTGATCCGGCGGAAATATGCCATCAAGAATACGGTGGGCTATTCGCTCAATGCGCTGGTCGACTACCACGACCCGCTCGACATCCTGATCCACCTGATGGTGGGCTCGGAGGGCACGCTCGGCTTTGTTTCCGAGGTGACCTACAACACGGTGCCCGAGCATCCGTTCAAATCGACGGCTTTGGTGCCCTTCCCCGATCCGCAATCGGCGGGGCGCGCCATCATCAAGCTGGCCAATGGCGGCGTGCAGGTGACGACGGGCGTCACGGCTGCTGAATATATCGAGCGGCGGGCGCTGGCGACGGTGGAACACCTGCCGCCCATGGCCCCGCTGCTGCCCTGGCTGACGGACAATTCCCCGGCCGTGCTGATCGACGTCACCGCCCCCGATGCGGCGACGCTCGACGTCGAAGTGGCGAAAGCGGTGGCGATCCTTGCCAGCGAGGATGCGACCCATATCGATTTTTCCACCGACGAAGCGCGCAGCCATGCGCTGTGGGACATCCGCAAGGGGTTCTTCGCCTCGGGTGGCGCGGCGCGGCCCAAGGGCACGTCCATGCTGACCGAGGATGTGGCGGCCCCGATCGAGCGCCTCGCCGAATTCGTCACCGACATGCGCGCCCTGCTGGACGAGCACGGCTATGAGGATGCCATCATCTTCGGGCACGCCCTGGCGGGAAACCTGCATTTCCAGATGAGCGACGATTTCTCCCTGCCCGGCGCGGCGGAGAAATTCGACATGTTCTCCAAGGCCTTGAGCGAGCTGGTCTCGGTGCAATATGGCGGCTCGCTCAAGGCCGAACATGGCACCGGACGAGCCATCGCGCCCTTTGTCGAGGCGGAATGGGGGAGCAAGGCCTATGGGCTGATGCACCGGATCAAGGCCCTGTTCGACCCCGAAGGGCTGCTCAATCCGGGCGTGCTGCTCAATGCAGATGAGAAGGTGCATATCAAGCATCTCAAGGTCATGCCATTGGCGGACGAGCTGGTGGACATGTGCATCGAATGCGGCTTCTGCGAGCCGGCCTGCCCCAGCCACCAGATGACCCTGTCGCCGCGCCAGCGCATCGCGGTGACGCGCGAGCGCGAAAGGCTGCGGGCCAGCGGCGAGGACCCGGCGCGGCTCAAGCGGCTCGACGACGATTTCCAGTATCCCGGGCTCGACACCTGCGCGGCCTGCAACCTGTGCTCGATCCGCTGCCCGGTCGGCATCGAGACTGGCACGATGATCATCGGCCAGCGCACGCAAAGGCGTGGTTCCACGGCGCGTGCCGTGGCGGGCTTTGCCGCCGACCATCGCGGCGCGGTCGAGACCATGATGCGCGGCGGGGTGGCCCTGGCCGATGCGGCGCGCAAGGTTATCCCGGCACCGGCCATAGAGGCCCTGACCGATGGGGCCCGCCGGCTGACCGGCGCGCGCGTGCCGCGCGTGTCGCGGGCGCTGCACCATGGCCCGGGGGTACCCAAGGTCGCCGAGACGCGGCAGGACCCGCGCAGGACCGGCTTTCCGGTGCCGATCGCGCAGACCGGGCGACAGTCCATTGTCTACTTCCCCAGTTGCGCCACGCGCATGTTCGGCGCGCCGCAAACCGAGCATGACCTCAAGGCGGTGCCCGAGGCCATGCTGGCGCTGCTGGAGCGGGCCGGGTTCGATGTGATCGTGCCCGAGCATCTCAATGGCCAATGCTGTGGCCAGCCGTTCCAGTCCAAGGGCTTTCCCGAGCAGGCGGCCAGCGTCGGCGGTGAACTGAAGCGCGAACTATCGGCGCTGTCGGATGCCGGGCGGTTGAGCATCGTGACCGACGCCTCGACCTGCGCCAAGCATTTGCGGGAATTTCCGGGCGATGCGCCGGTGCTCGATTCCAGCCAGTTCCTGTTGAGCCAGGTGCTGCCGCGGCTGACGATCACCCGCAAGCTGCCGGTGGTGGCGGTGCATCACAATTGCTCTGCGCAGAGGCTGGCCGAACAGCCGATGACCGAGGCCATCGCGCGGGCCTGTGCGGATGAGGTGGCGGTGCTGAGTTCGGTGACCTGCTGTGGCTATGCCGGGGACAAGGGGCTGTTCTTCCCCGAGCTCAACGCGCATGCGACCCGGTTTGTGAAGGCAGATATTCCGACTGGCTGCACGCTGGGGGTGTCGACGGTGAGCACCTGTGCCTCGGGACTGAGCGAGCATGCCGGGGTGCCGTTTGTGGGGCTGGCGAGTTTGCTGGAATGGGCGAGCCGACCCTAGAGCCTTTACACCCAGCGGTCGTCACCCTCGGGCTTGACCCGAGGCGTCTATACTTCAGCCTTCGCCCGGCAAGTGAAGAGCCCTCGGGTCAAGCCCGAGGATGACGATTTGGGGTGGGGTGACCTTTGGGCACAAACCCGCTACTGAACCCCTTCAGCAAGCCCGGACGCTCATGACCTTTACCACCACCATTTCCAGCCTCGGCCACAAGGGCGAGGGTGTTGCCGAAATCGAGGGCCGCAAGGTCTTCGTGCCTTTGGCTCTGCCGGGCGAGACGGTGGAAATCGACATTGATGGCGAGCGGGGAACGCTGCTGGGCGTGGTGACGCCGGCAAGCAATCGTATCGAGCCGTTCTGTCCGCATTTCGGCGCCTGTGGCGGCTGCCAGCTGCAGCATCTCGACCGGGCGAGCTACGAGGCGTTCAAGATCGGGCTCATCGAGACGCCACTGCGCTTTGCCGGCATCGACACCAAGGTCAGCCGCTTCATCGACGCGGGCGGCGAGGGACGGCGGCGGGCGACGCTGCATGCGCGGGCCGAAGGCGCGGGCTATATGCGGCTGCGCAGCCACCAGGTGCATGACCTCGACACCTGCCCCATCGTGGTGCCGGGGCTGGCCCGGGCGCCCGACATTGCCCGGGCCGTGATGCAGGCGGTGGGGGAAGCCGATGTGAGCCTGACCGCCACGCTGAGCGGGCTGGACGTCGCCATCCGCACCGAGAAGAAGCAGGCCCGGATGGACCGGGTGGCGCCGCTGGTGGCGCGGTTCAAGCTGGCACGACTGTCGCTCAATGGCGAAATGGTGCTGCAGGCGCAGCCGCCGATCGTGGAAATGGGCCGGGCGCGGGTGGAGCTGCCGATCGGCAGTTTCCTGCAGGCAACGGCGGCGGCCGAGGCCGTGCTGTCAGATTATGTGGTCAATGCCGTGGGCAAGGCCAAGACCGTGGCTGACCTGTTCTGCGGCGTGGGGCCGTTCGCGCTGCGGCTGGCCGAGCAGCGGCCGGTCTTTGCGGTGGACAGCGACAAGGCGGGCATTGCGGCGCTGGACAAGGCGCGGCGCTTCACCAAGGGCTTGCGCGAGGTGACGGCCAAGGCGCGCGACCTGTTCCGCGATCCGCTGACGCAGTTCGAGCTACCCTACGAGGCCGTGGTGCTGGACCCGCCGAGGGCCGGGGCCGAGGCGCAGGTGCGTGAACTCGCACAATCCAAGATCAAGACCGTGGTCATGGTGGCCTGCGATGCACGGACCTTTGCCCGCGATGCCGCGATCATGATCGCCGGCGGCTATGCCATGAGCGATGTCGTGGCTGTCGACCAGTTCGTCTACTCGACCCATATCGAGATTGCGGCGACCTTCAGGCGCTGAGGCGGTTTTGTCAGGGCAGCGCAACCCTTGCCGGTGAAGCGGCGTTGGGGGTGCATCAATCAATGAGCGACTGCGTGGGGCGGGCGCCGTCGCATGGAGAACTACCCATGCATATGTTGAAGACAAGTCTTGTTATCGGCGCACTGTTTGCCACCGTTGCCCTGCCGACCCTGGCACAGGACGCAGCAGCGCCGGCCGAAGGCGAAGTGACCACCGAAGCGGCGGCCAATGTGGCCGATCCGAGCGGTACCTTTGTCGATGAATACGGCACCTCGTTCACCTTCTCGCTGTGCGGCGAGACCGGGACCGACCTCTGCGGCGTGCTGAACACGCTCGAGGGCGAATCGGCCACGGAAGAGAACCTGGCCTTTGTCGGCCAGCTGGTGATGCAGGCGCCGCAGACCGCTCCGAACGAGTGGAAGGGTTCGCTGGCCGCTGGCGGCATGAGCGCGGAAGCAACCGTGACGCAGACCAGCCCGGACACGATCGACATCCAGGGTTGCCGCGCGGCCATCCTGTGCCAGACGCTGACCTATAGTCGCGCCTCGTAAGGTAACGAACTAGCGCGGCGCACGCTTGGCGAGAATTCGCTGCAGCGTGCGCCGATGCATATTGAGCCGCCGCGCGGTCTCGGACACGTTGCGGTCGCAGAGCTCATAGACGCGCTGGATATGTTCCCAGCGCACCCGATCGGCCGACATCGGATTTTCCGGCGGCTCGGGCTTGTCCTCGCCGGTTGCGAGCAGGGCATTGATGACATCGTCGGCATCGGCCGGCTTGCTCAGATAATCGATGGCGCCAAGCTTTACCGCGGTTACGGCGGTGGCGATATTGCCATAGCCGGTCAGCACCACGGCCCGCGCATCGGGCCGCTTCTGGTGCAGGGCCGACACCACTTCCAGACCATTGCCATCTTCAAGGCGCAGATCGACCACGGCATAGGCCGGGGGGCGTTCGGCCACGGCCGCCAGGCCATCGGCCACGGAGCCAGCAATACGGACATCAAAGCCGCGGCGCGCCATGGCGCGCTCGAGGCGTTGCAGGAAAGCCGCGTCGTCGTCGACGAGCAGCAGGCTGGGGTCGGTGGCAAGGAGATCTTCGATCGTGCTCATAGCCCCTCACATAAGCGTTTGCGCTTGATACGTCAAAACAGCCTCAGTGGATCGGTGCCTCGACCGCGCCGCGCGGCCAGACGATGCGCACCCGGGCGTGACCATCCGCGGCGATATTCTCGAAGGCGAGGCGACCACCGGTCCGCTCGAGCAGGGTCTTGGCGATGAAGACGCCCAGGCCCAGCCCACCGGGCTTGTTGGCATCGGGGCCATGCGGATCGCGGGGACGGCTGGTGAGATAGGGTTCGCCCAGCCGGGCGATAAGTTCGGGCGCGAAGCCCGGGCCGTCATCGGTGATCGACACGGAAATGGCTTCCTGGTCCCAGGCCGCCTCGACCCGCACCGAGCTGCGGGCAAAGTCGGCGGCATTCTCGATGAGGTTGCCCAGGCCATAGAGCAGGCCGACGCTGCGCTGGAAGACCGGCGGCGGGCCGGCGGCCCTTTCATAATAGAACAGGATGGCCTTGCCGCGCCCTTCATGGGGGCGGGCGACTTCGGCCAGCAGATCGGTGAGCGGCACGGCGGCGAAGGGATCGCCGCCATCGCTGCCCAGATTGCGCAGCTTGGCGAGAATGGCGCGGCAGCGGGCGGCCTGGGCGATGATCAGTTCGACATCGTCCGCCAGGTCGCTGCCCGGCTCGGCCTCGGCACGCATTTCCTTGGCAGCCAGGGCAATGGTGGAGAGGGGCGTGCCCAGCTCATGGGCCGCAGCGGCGGCGAGGCCATCGAGTGCCGAGAGGCGTTCCTTGCGGGCCAGAGCCAGCTCGGTGGCCGCCAGGGCGTCGGCGATCTGGCGGGCATCATGGGCGACGCGATTGGTATAGGCCGAAATGAAGACCACGCCGCAGACGATCGAGACCCAGATGCCGATGACATAGATGCGGTTAAAGACCAGGCGCTCGGTCGGCTCCCAGGGCAGTGGCAGGTGCCAGACCGCCAGCAGCGAGGCAATCACCGCGGCGAGGAGCGCTATGAGATAGGCGGCGCGCTGGGGGAGCGTGGTGGCCGAGACCGAGACCGGGGCCAGCAGCAGCAGCGAGAAGGGGTTTTGCAGCCCGCCGGTCAAGGCGAGCAGGCCGCCGAGCTGGCAGAGGTCGAAGACGATCTGGCTGGCGGTGGAGAGCGAGCTGGGCCGGTGCGAGGTGCCCAGACGCAAGACGAGCCAGAGGTTGACCGCCGCGGAAAGAGCAATGAGGGCGAAGCATTCGAGCAGCGGCAGCGGGAAGCCCAGCCCGAAGGCCACGAACAGCACGCCGATGACCTGTCCGCCAACGGCCAGCCAGCGCAACAGCACCAGGGTCTGCAGCCGCAGGGGCCGCCAGGTGGAGGGCAAGGGCAGGCCATCGGCCTGGGTCATGGACATTATTGGGGCCCTTCCGGGGCAAATCTGCCCCCGCCATAGGGAAGCAAAAGTTTCATTTCAAGGGCCAAAAACCCCAGGCACAGCATTGATCCTACCCCGGACGGGGCCACCTATTGGGCATCGTGACTGGGAGAATGAAACCGAAATGACCACAGCAATCATCAAACCTCAATGGTCCCCGCTGACCATCGCCCTCATGGTCGTGGGCTTTATCGTCTTCTGGCCAATCGGCCTTGCCGTGCTTGGCTATATCCTGTGGGGCGAAAAGTTCGGCGGCTCGCCGGAAAAGGCCCAGGCCTACTGGAACAAGGGAAAAGCCTGGTGCAGCTCCAACAAGCATGCACATCGCGGCTGGACCAACAACAACCGGAGCTACGGCATGAATTCGAGCGGCAATGCAGCCTTTGACGACTATCGCGCCGAACAGCTCAAGCGCCTCGAGGAAGAGCGCGCCCGCCTCGACGCCGAGATCGACGCCTTCCACGAATATATGGCCAACCTCAACAAGGCCAAGGACCGGGAAGAATTCGATCGCTTCATGAACGAGCGCCGCGGTTCGCGCCAGGGCTATGACCAGAACAAGCCCGACAATGGCGACCAGAACAACAATGGCTGGAGCAATAACGGCTAAGGCCGCCCCTGCCCGTCCCTTCTACCCTCCTGAAGCCGGTCGTTCCCAACGACTGAACTGGCGCCCCCGCAAGGGGGCGTTTTTTCGTTTGGCATAGCGCAACCCCCTCACCCTGACCCTCCGCTGAACGCGTCGGGCCGTCCCTCTCCCACAAGGGGAGAGGGGGAAGAGCGTGGGGGAGTCAAAGTGCCCGTTTCCCGCTATTATCGCCGGGCGATTCCCACGGACACCCATGAACCTCTTCTTCCGCGCCAAGCCCAAGATTCCGAGCAGCACCGTCATCGCGGTCGATGGCGCGCCAGTCAGTGTCACCGTGCGGGTCAATGCGCGGGCGCGCAGCTATCGGCTGTCCATTCCCCATAGCGGCGGCCCTGTGCTGACGCTGCCGCCACATGGCAAATGGGCCGAGGCGGAGGCATTTCTGCACCGGCACCACAACTGGCTGGCGGCCCGCATCAAGCGGGCGCCGGAGCAGAGCCTGTTCGGCGATGGCGGGGTGGTGCCGCTGCGCGGGGTGCCCCACCGCATCGTGGGGACCGGACGGGTGCGCGGGCGCGTCGAAGTCAGCGAGATGGATGGCGAGCCGATATTGCTCGTGCCGGGCGATCCGGCGCATCAGGCGCGGCGGCTGACCGACTGGCTCAAGGACGAGGCGCAGGCCGACCTCGTCGCGCGCAGTGCCGTGCATGCGGCGCGGCTGGGCGTGACCGTCAAGTCGGTCAAGATGCGCAGCCAGGCCAGCCGCTGGGGCTCATGCTCGTCGACGGGCAATATCAACTACAACTGGCGGCTGGTGCTGGCGCCGCCCTTCGTGCTCGACTATGTGGCGGCCCATGAAGTGGCGCATCTGGTGGAGATGAACCATTCGGCGGCCTTCTGGGCGACGGTGAAGCGTACCCTGCCCGACATGGAAAAGGGCCGCGCCTGGCTCAAGGCGCATGGGCGGCAGCTTATGGCGCATGGCAATTAGGGTCAAAGCTGCGTGATGGCCTCGCTCCGGCCACTGTCCGCGGCCTAGAAGCAGGGCATGCGCCGCTTCGTCACCATCATCGTGCTTATCTTTGCCTTCGCATCCCTTGCTGGGATGACGACCGCGCATGCGCATCGCTATCACAGCTCGCCCCTGGTCGTGCTGAACCATGTGGACGCCAACAACCAGTCCATTCCGGTGATCGTGGCCGTGCAACGCGGCGAGATCGATCTCGGCTCGGGCATTGTCATGCCCTGCGGGTCGCATAACGGCATTCCGGTAACGGTGATGCCGCTGCCGCTCTGCCCGGCGGAAGCCCGGCCCGTGCCCGGCACGGATACCGACATGGCGGACTGGTTCGGCACCGGACCGCTGCGGCCGCCCAAGCAGGCCTGAACACATCCATCATTCCCTGTTCCCTATGCTTGCGGCCCCTTTCGGGGCCAAGGATGTTTTCATGTCGTCTATAATTCACGCGCCCCTGTCGCGCCGCGCCGTGCTGGCGGGCCTCGCCAGTGTCAGCGCTCTCGCCCTTGCCGCCTGCACCACGACCGGACCCACCCCGCCCGTCGTGCCGGCCGGACCGGTGCGCCATGCGGTGCCGCCCGATGTGCTGGCCATGTATGCCGCACGGCCCGAAGAGGACTATCCGGTTCCCGCGGCCGACGTATCGATGGTCGACCCGATCTACTGGCGGCAGGAGGTCGACAATCCGACCGGCCAGCCGGCCGGCCGCGTCGTGGTCGATACGGGCAACTACTTCCTCTACTGGACCATGCCGAACGGGCGGGCCATGCGCTATGGCGTGGGGCTGGGCCGGGCGGGCTTTGAATGGAGCGGGGAGGGTCATATCGCCTACAAGCGGAAGTGGCCGGTCTGGACCCCGCCCAAGGAAATGGTCGACCGGCAGCCTGAGCTGGAAATCTATCGCAACGGCCAGCCGCCGGGCCTGCTCAATGCGCTGGGCGCCCGCGCGCTCTATATCCACCAGGGCAATCGCGACACGCTCTATCGCGTGCATGGCACTATGGACCCCGCCACCATCGGCAAGGCGGTTTCGAGCGGCTGCGTGCGGCTGTTGTTCCAGGATGTCATCGACCTGCATGACCGGGTGACATCGGGCAGTCCGATCGTCGTCGCATAAGCGAAAAGGCCGCCCCGAGGGGCGGCCTTTTTTGTGCGGTTCGGGTCTGCGGAGATCGCGTGCCCCGCGCGCATAGCGCTCCGGGCCTGACGACCTAAATCGCTCCACCGGAGCGATCTTGCGCCAGAGGCGCCGGCCGTCAGTTCTGCTGGTCGCCGAAGATCAGGTCCATCAGCGTGCGCTGGCTGCGCTCGTTCTCGATGGGCACCGGCTGGCCCAGTGCGGCGGGCGGCTGCACCTGCTGCTGCTGCGCGGGAGCGCTCGGCACCCAGACCTGCTGACCGGTGGCCGGATCGACCACAAGGGTCATTGGCAGGCCGGTATTGGCATCGATGGGCGCGGGGCCTACGCCATTGGTCTGGCCCTGCAGGGGATAGCCGGTGACCGGATCGATGGCCTGACCGTTGTCGACGACCTGGCCGACCGGCATGCCGGTGGCGGGGTCGATCTGGACGCCATTGGCATCGACCAGCATGCCGCCGGTATTGCCCACGGGCATGCCGGTGGCCGGATCGATCTGCTGGCCCACCGGCTGGCCGGTGCTGGGGTCGACCATCTGGCCGGTCTGGATCGGCTGGTTGACCGCAGCCGTAGCCGCGGCGGGTACGTATTGGCCGGTTGCCGGATCGAGGCGCAGCAACTGCCCGGTCGCGGGGTCGGTGGTGGTCTGCACCGGCTGGCCGGTGCCGGCATCGACATATTGCGTCATGGGCTGGCCGGTGGCCGGATCGATGGCGACCTGGCCGGTTGCGGGATCCAGCACCTGCTGGGCCACCAGCTGGCCTTCATAGCTGCCACCCGGAATGGGGGCGACCTGCTTGCCGGCATGCGCCTTGGTCATGAATTCGGACCAGATGGCGGCCGGCACATTGCCGCCCGACAGGGTGGTCTTGGTGGCATCGTCATTGCCCAGCCAGACGCCGGTGACCATGGCCGAGGTATAGCCGATGAACAGCGCGTCCTTGGCGTCCTGGGTGGTGCCGGTCTTGCCGGCAAAGTCCCAGCCGCCCAGATTGGCGCCCTTGCCCGTGCCCACTTCCACGGCGGTCTTGAGCATGTCGTTCATCTCGGCCAGGATATTGGGCGCGATGACGCGGCCCGGGCCGGCATCGGAGGACTGGTAGAGCTCGGTGCCGTCCTTGGCCTCGATGCGGGTGATGACATTGGGGATGACGCCGAAGCCGCCATTGGCGAAGGGGGCATAGGCGCTGGTCAGTTCGAGCAGGTTCACTTCCTGCGTGCCCAGGGCGATCGAGGGCACGGCCGTCAGCGGCGAGGAAATGCCCATGCGGGTGGCCACGTCGATCACCGCCTGGGGGGTGACGTCGATGGCGAGGCGCGCCGTGATGGTGTTGAGCGAATAGGCCAGGCCCTGACGCAGGGTCACGGTGCCGGCATATTTGCCCGAAGCATTGCGCGGGCTCCAGCCATTGTAGTCAAACTGGGCATCCTCGGCCAGGGTATCGGGCGTATAGCCCTTTTCCATTGCGGCCAGATAGACGAAGGGCTTGAAGGTCGAGCCGGGCTGGCGCTTGGCGGTGACGGCGCGGTTATACTGGCTGGTTTGGTAGTCCACCCCGCCCACCATGGCGCGCACAGTGCCGTCGACATCCATGGCGACGAGGGCGCCCTGGTTGAAGCCGCGCTTGGGGCCTTCGGAGGCCACCAACTCCTTGACGATGAATTCGGCGTCCTTCTGCATCTTGAAGTCGATGGTGGTCTGGACCACCACGTCGGATTCGATCTCGCCGATATAGGCGGTCATCAGGCTTTCGACCCAGTCGGCAACGTAGTCTTCCGAGCCGGCAACGCGGGTGCGGACAGACTGGCTGGGGTCGATCTGGGCAGCCTGGGCCTCTTCGGCCGTGATGTAGCCTTCGCGGGCCATGGCGGCGAGCGACAGGCGCTGGCGTTCGATGGCGCGATCGGGATGGGACTTGGGATTATAGGCCGATGGCGCGGGCAGGATGCCGGCCAGCATGGCCGCCTGGCCCAGCGACAGGTTGCGCGCCGAGATGCCGAAATAGGTCTGTGCCGCTGCTTCGATGCCGGTGGTGCCGGAGCCGAAATGCACGCGGTTCATATAGAGTTCGAGGATCTCTTCCTTGGTGTAGTTCTGCTCGAGCCAGACGGCCAGAATGGCTTCCTGCACCTTGCGGCCCAGGGTCTGGTCGGGGGTGAGGAAGAGGTTCTTGGCCACCTGCTGGGTGATGGTGGAGGCGCCGCGGGTGACGTCGCCGGCCTGCACCGATTCCAGCGCCACCGAGATCAGGCCGATCGGGTCGACGCCGAAATGGCTCATATAGCGGCGGTCTTCGCTGGCGATGATGGCGGCCGGGACATAATAGGGCAGTTCGCGGTAGGTCACGGCTTCGCCGCCGGTCTGGCCGCGATTGGAGATCAGGCTGCCATCGGCCGCCAGGATGCGGATATTGGGCGGGCGATCGGGAATGGCCCAGGTATTGGACGAGGGCAGCTGGGCGCCGTAATAGACGATGACGCCGATGACCGCGATGCCGCCCCACAGGCAGGCGACAAAGCCCCACCAGAGCAGGCCCATGAGAAAGCCACCGGCGCGCGACCCGCGGGGCTTCTTGCGCTGGGCCTTGCCGCGCTTGGGCGTACGAGGGGGCTTGCCGCCGGGACCGCCGGGCGCAGCGCCACCGGAGCGCTCGTCGTCGACGAAGACGCCGACCGAGCGGCCCATGGTGGGCTCGACGCGGCTGCTACGGCCCTTGCCGCTATTGGCCTTGGCCTGAGGCTTGCCGCCCCGGGCCGGCTGGCTGCCCACGCGGTCATCAGCGGAAATGCGAAAATCCATCAAGCAGACCTTAGAAAAACTGGTGCCTTTTGCCGCTTCTACCCTGTTCGCTCACATCAGGGAACAAGAGGTTAGCGAAGGGTTAAGGCGATCATGACCGACTCGCGGGCTCGTCACGGACGACAAGGCGCTCCCCGCGCGATCACTCATCCCTTCTCCGGGGCAATTGTGGCCGGTTTATGTGGGGTTTTGCGAGGGATGGCCGGGTGTTGCGGGGCTGTCACAGGCGATCGAGGCGGCGCGCCTGCCTTGTTCGCGCCGTGCGAAGCGGTATAGCTGCCGGCCGAACAGGAAACCTCCATGCTGCGCCGGATCATTGCCATCGCCTTTGCCCTTTGCGCCAGTCCAGCCATTGCGCAGGACAGTGTCGTGTTCGACCGCGCACTCGACGCGGCCATCGCCACTTTCGAGGCGGCCCTGCCGCGGCTCGATGCCGACGCGACGGATGTCGACATCACTGCCTATCGCGACGCGCTGACGCTGCAGCGCTTCCGATCGCCCCGCTGGGGCGGGACGGTAACGCTCGACATCGACATCCGCGAACAGGCCGAGGGATCCTGCGGGCGTTTCGCCGCCTTCGTGGTTTTGCCACCCGAGAATGGCGTGGTGCGGCTGGTGCTGTGCCCGCAATTCTTTACGCCGGGTGCCGACGCCTTGCGGGAGCTCACCATCCTGCACGAGATGGTGCATGTCGTGGCCGGGACCGATGAATGCCAAGCCATGGCCTTTGCGGCACGGATCGAAGCGGCAGCGCGTGGGACCTTCACCCCGGTCGACGCCTATTGGCAGGCCAGTGGCTGTGCGCAATCGGCCTATCGCCTGCCCTGACCGGTGAATGCGGCAGGGGATTGCACCCCGTCCTCCAGCGGTTTATTCAATAATATCGTTGAATGATTGATTGGAGCGGTCATGGCCCCGCCTTCCCCCAAATTCGCGCTGTTCGAACAGTTTGCGCTGGTGGCCAGAACGCTGGGGCATCCGCAGCGGCTGGAAATTCTCGAGCAGCTGGGGCAAGGCCCGCGCAGCGTCGACCGGCTGGCCGACAAGCTGGGGCTGCCGATTGCCAATGCGTCCCAGCATTTGCAGGCCATGCGCCGCGCCGGGCTGGTGACCGCAGAGCGGCAGGGCAAGTTCGTCATCTATGCCATGGCGGGCCGTGCCGTGCTGGAGGCGGTGGGCGCGCTGCAGAAGGTGGCCAAGAGTAACCTGACCGAGGTGGACCGGGTGGTGCGCGGCTATTTCGACGCGCGCGACAGCCTCGAGCCGGTATCGCGGGCGCAATTGCAGGCGCGTATCGCGGACGGGTTGGTCACGGTGCTCGATGTGCGGCCGGCCGACGAATATGCGCTGGGCCATGTGCCGGGCGCCATCAATGTGCCGCTGGACGAGCTGGACGTGCGGCTGGCCTCGATCGGGCCGGACCGCCAGGTGGTCGCCTATTGTCGCGGGCCCTATTGCGTTCTCTCCTTCGAGGCAGTCGCCCGATTGCGGGAAAAGGGGATCGCGGCGCAGCGCCTCGAGGGGGGCATGCCGGAATGGATCGCCGCGGGCCTGCCGACGGAGGTTTCGGCGCCATGAGCACTTCGCCAGGCGCCGGACCGATGCATCGACAGGTCCTGCTGCTGTCATCGGCGCAGGCGCTGTTCCAGACGGTCTCGGTGCTGATCATGACCATCGGCGCGCTGGCGGGCGCGCAGCTGGCATCGTCGCCCGAATGGGCCACCGCGCCGATCGCGGCCATGTTTCTGGGCACTGCGCTGCTGACCGTGCCCGCCTCGATGTGGATGGCGCGGATCGGGCGGCGGGGCGGGTTCATTGCCGGGGCCCTGCTGGGCACGCTGGGCGGCCTGCTGGCGGCGGCCGGCGTGGCATGGGGGTCTTTGCCGCTGCTGAGCCTGGGCACGTTTTTTGTCGGCGGCTACCAGGCCTTTGCGCAATTCTACCGCTTCGCGGCCGCGGAAGTGGCGTCGGAGGCGTTTCGGCCGCGCGCCATTTCACTCGTGCTGGCCGGTGGCGTCATCGCGGCGGTGCTGGGTCCCCAGCTGGGCCGCATCGGCGGACCACTGCTGGAGCCGCAATATCTGGGGTCCTTCCTGATCCTGGCGGCCCTGTCCCTGCTGGGGGCGGCCCTGCTGCTGGGCCTGCGCATCCCGCGCGAAGTCGAAACCACGGCGGTCCCCGAGGCGGCGCGGCCGCTCAGGGCGATCGTCACCCAGCCGAAATATCTGGTGGCGCTGTTCGGGGCGGCAACGGGCTATGGGGTGATGATCCTCGCCATGACGGCGACGCCGCTGGCCATGACGCATCACCAGCATGACCTGGGGACGACGGCGACGGTGATCCAGCTGCATGTGCTGGGCATGTTCCTGCCATCCTTCTTCACCGGCACGCTGATTGCCCGCTTCGGCGTGATCAAGATCATGTTTTCCGGCGTCATGCTGCTGGCGGGCCATATCCTGCTGAGCCTGAGCGGAACCGGATTTGTCTCATTCGCCTCGGCGCTGATCCTCTTGGGAGTCGGCTGGAACTTTCTCTATGTGGGCGGCACGGCGCTGCTGACGCGGACCTATAGCCAGGCCGAGAAGGGCAAGGCCCAGGCGACCAATGACTTCACCATATTCGTGGTGGGCCTTGCCGCTTCCCTAAGCGCCGGCATCCTGCACGAGACCATGGGCTGGCAAAGCCTCAACCTGGTGCTGCTGCCCTGGCTGGCGCTTGCCGCGGCTGCCATCCTGTGGCTGGGCCACGCGCAAAGGCGCCACGCGCCGGCGTGACCTCAGCGCCAGCCGAGGCCCGGAGCGACGAGTTTGAGAATGCTCTCGATGACATGGGCGTTGTAGTCGACGCCGAGCTGGTTGGGCACGGTGAGCAGGAGCGTATCGGCCTCGGCAATGGCCTCGTCCCTGGCCAGTTCCCTGATCAGCATGTCGGGCTCGCCGGTATAGCCGCGGCCAAAGACGGCGCGCTTTTCCGGTTCGATATAGCCGAACTGGTCTTCCTCGGGCCGGCCGCTGCCGAAATAGGCGCGGTCCATGTCATTGACCAAGGCGAAGATGGAGCGGCTGACCGAGACGCGGGGCTCCCGTGCGTGGCCGGCTTCCTTCCAGGCAGCGCGATAGGCGCGGATCTGCTCGGCCTGCTGGATATGGAAGGGCTTGCCGCTTTCGTCGAATTTGAGCGTCGAGCTCTGCAGGTTCATGCCCAGTTTGGCGGCCCAGACGGCGGTGGCGTCCGTCGCCGCACCCCACCAGATGCGGTCGCGCAGGCCTTCCGAATGCGGCTCAAGGCGCAGCAGGCCGGGCGGATTGGGAAACATGGGACGCGGATTGGGCTGGGCAAAGCCCTGGCCCTTGAGCGCTTCGAGATAGATCTCGGCATTGGTGCGCGCCATGTCGGCATCGGTCTGGCCTTCGGCGGGCACATGGCCAAAATAGCGCCAGCCATCGATCACCTGCTCGGGCGAACCGCGGCTGATGCCGAGCTGCAGGCGTCCGCCGGAAATCAGGTCCGCGGCCCCTGAATCCTCGGCCATGTAGAGCGGATTCTCGTAGCGCATGTCGATGACGGCCGTGCCAAGCTCGATGGTTTTGGTTTTCGCGCCGGCGGCGGCCAGCAGCGGAAAGGGCGAGGCGAGCTGCCGGGCAAAGTGATGCACCCGGAAATAAGCGCCATCAGCGCCCAGCTCCTCGGCCGCGACAGCCAGGTCGATGGACTGCAGCAGCGCATCGCCGGCCGTGCGGGTGCCCGATTGCGGCGAGGGCGACCAGTGGCCGAAGGAGAGGAAACCGATCTTTTTCATGGGAGTGAACCTGAACGCGTGCGTCGTGACTGAGCTTTAGCTATGCCGACGACGGCCCGCAACCAAGCCAGTTCTGCGCAACGCACTGTTCAAAGGGGTGAACGCGCCGGTCTGCTCGGCAGCCTGATGCGGCCCAAGCAAGCTGAAGCCCCCATGGCCCAGGGCGCTCAAAACGCTCCACTGGAGCGTTTTGGCCCTTCGGCCCGCACCCTAGACGTCCAGGTTGCTCACGCTCAGCGCGTTGTCCTGGATGAAATCGCGGCGCGGTTCGACCAGGTCGCCCATCAGGGCGGTGAAAATCTGGTCGGCTTCGTCGATCTGGTCGATCTCGACCTTGAGCAGGGTGCGGGCATTGGGGTCGAGCGTGGTTTCCCAGAGCTGGGAGGCGTTCATTTCGCCCAGACCCTTGTAGCGCTGCAGCGACACGCCCTTGCGGCCAGAATCGGTCACCGCCTTGAACAGCGAGGATGGCCCGAAGATCGGGATGGTCTCGCCCTTGCGGGTCAGGGTGGGCACGCCGCCATAGATTTCATCGAGCCGCTCGGCCAGCTGGCGGAGCTTGCGCGCATCGGCGCTCTGCAGCAGGGCCTTGTCGAGCTGGTGCGTCTCGGTGACGCCACGCACCGTGCGCGAGAAGGCCAGGCCCTCTTCGTCGGTGATGACACCGGACCAGCCGCGCTCCAGCTCGTCGGAAATGCGGTCGAGCCGGTTGGAAATGCGGTCCATGGTGCCCGAGATGCGGGTCGGATCGTTGAGGCCCTCGGGATCGAGCCCGCCCACGATGGCGGCCTGTTCGACGAGGCTCCGATTGTAGCGGGTATTGAGGTTGTCGATGGCGTGGACGATGTCGCGCGCCTGCTGGGTGATGCCGAGCAGGTCGGGGCCGGCATGCTCGACGCCGTCGCGGGTCTTGAGCACGGCGTCATCGAGCCCGGCTTCCATCAGGTAGCGATCGAGCGCGTCCTCGTCCTTGAGATACTGCTCGGACTTGCCGCGCATGGCCTTATAAAGAGGCGGCTGGGCGATATAGACATGGCCGCGCTGCAGCAATTCGGGCGTCTGCCGGTAGAAGAAGGTCAGCAGCAGCGTGCGGATATGGGCGCCGTCCACGTCGGCGTCGGTCATGATGATGATCTTGTGGTAGCGCAGCTTGTCGGCGTTGAACTCCTCGCGGCCGATGCCGGTGCCCAGCGCGGTGATCAGCGTGCCGACCTGTTCGGACGAGATCATGCGGTCAAAGCGTGCGCGCTCGACATTGAGGATCTTGCCGCGCAGCGGCAGCACGGCCTGGTTGGAGCGGTCGCGGCCCTGCTTGGCCGAGCCACCAGCCGAGTCACCCTCGACGATGAAGATTTCGGACTTGGCAGGATCGCGTTCCTGGCAATCGGCGAGCTTGCCGGGGAGCGAGGAGATTTCGAGCGCGCCCTTGCGGCGGGTCAGCTCGCGCGCCTTGCGGGCGGCTTCGCGCGCCGCCGCGGCTTCGGCCACCTTGCCAACGATGACCTTGGCCTCGTTGGGATGTTCCTCGAACCACTGGCCCAGCTTGTCGTTGACGATATTCTCGACCACGGGGCGCACTTCGGAGGAGACCAGCTTGTCCTTGGTCTGGGAGCTGAACTTGGGATCCGGCACCTTGACCGAGAGCACGCAGGTGAGGCCCTCGCGGGTGTCGTCACCGGTCACCGAGACCTTTTCGCGCTTGGCGATGCCAGAGCTTTCGGCATAGCTGGTCACCTGCCGGGTCAGCGCGCCGCGCAGGCCGGCCAGATGGGTGCCGCCATCGCGCTGGGGGATGTTGTTGGTGAAGCAGAGCACGTTTTCGTGGTAGCTGTCGTTCCACTGCAGCGCCACCTCGACGGTGATGCCATCCTTTTCGTGGATCATGGTGATCGGCCGCTCGATCACCGGCGACTTGGACTTGTCGAGATACTGCACGAAGGCCTCGAGGCCGCCCTCATAGAACAGTTCGACATGGACCGGCTCGGGATGGCGCAGGTCGTTGAGCAGGATGCGCACGCCGGAATTGAGGAAGGCGAGTTCGCGCAGGCGATGCTCGAGCGTCTTGAAATCGAACTCGACCATGGTGAAGGTTTCGGCCGAGGGGAAGAAGGTGATGGCGCTGCCGCTGCGGCCGTCATAGGTGCCGGGCTGCTTGTCGGCCACATAGGTGCCGGTCTGGATCAGCGGCGAATCCGCATTGCCGTGGCTGAAGCTCATCTCGAAGATCTTGCCGTCGCGGCGGATCTTGAGCTTGAGCCAGGCCGACAGGGCATTGACCACGGACACGCCCACGCCGTGCAGGCCACCCGAGACCTTGTAGCTATTCTGGTCGAACTTACCGCCGGCATGGAGCTGGGTCATGATGACCTCGGCCGCAGAGACGCCCTCTTCCTTGTGGATGTCGGTGGGGATGCCGCGACCATTGTCGATCACCGTCACCGAGCCATCGGCATTGAGCGTGACCGTCACCAGATCGGCATGACCGGCCAGCGCCTCGTCAATGGCGTTGTCGACCACCTCGTAGACCATGTGATGCAGGCCCGAGCCGTCATCCGTGTCGCCGATATACATGCCGGGGCGCTTGCGCACCGCGTCGAGCCCCTTGAGCACCTTGATGCTGTCGGCGCCGTATTCGTTGGGATCGGGAATTTCGCTATCGGTCATGGGGTCCGAATCAGTCGTTTTCGCAGGTGTTTTGTTCTAGCGGAACGGGGGTCCATACCCAAGCAAAATGGCCGTTTTCGGGGCGATTGCCGGGGATGAACAGCTAGTCGTGGTGGAGCCGTCCGTCGCGGACGGTGATGGTCTGTGCGCGGCTGCCAAGCGCCTCGAACAGCAGGCGGTCGGTGCCGGTGAGAAAGCACTGCGTTCCCAGCCCGTCCAGCGCCGAAAACAGCGCCCGGCGACGGTCGGGATCGAGGTGGGCGGCAATCTCGTCGAGCAGCAGGAAGGGCGTGATGGCGGTGCGCAATTTGACCAGCCTGGCATGGGCCAGGATGAGGCCGATGAGCAGGGCCTTCTGCTCTCCCGTCGAGCCCAAAGCGGCCGGCATGGCCTTTTGGGCATAGGTCACTTCGAGATCGACACGGTGTGGCCCTGATATGGTGCGTCCGGCCGCCCGATCAACCCCGCGCGAGGCGCGCCAGGCGGCAGTCAGAGCGGTTTCGAGAGCCGCCGAGGATGGGTATTGCGCGCCATCCTCGAAGAGGGGCGTCAGGGCCAGATGGGCGGCGGGAAAGCTCTCATCGTCGAGACTTTGTTCGATCAAGGCCTGGAGATGAGTGAGGCTATCCATGCGCGCCAGGTGGATCGAGGCGCCCAGCTCGGCCATCTGCGCCTCGATGGCATTGAGCCAGGCCATTTCGCCATTGTCTTCGAGCAGCCGATTGCGCTGGCGCATGGCCTTTTCATAGTCGGACACCGAGGCGGAGTGGCTGGGGATCAGCGTTGTCACCAGCCGGTCGAGAAAGCGGCGCCGGTCGCCCGCGGGACCGGAGAACAGGCCATCCATGGCCGGCGTCAGCCAGAGCACGCGCAGATAATCGCTCATCGCCTCGATGGAGCGCGCATTGGCCCCGTTGATGCGCACGCGCCGCCCGCCATCGGGCGAGGCGCCGGTACCGATATCGGCAGGGCCGTCATCGGTCTCGACCGTCGCAGCCACCGCCCAGGGGATATCGGAGCCCTGGGACTGCAGCGTCTCAAAGCTCGCCCCGCGCAGTCCACGGCCGGGGGAGAGCACGGAGATGGCTTCCAGCAGATTGGTCTTGCCGGCGCCATTGGGGCCGGTGAGGACGACATGGCGGGAATCGAGGTCCAGCGCCGCCGCGGCATAGTTGCGGAAGGCGGTGAGGCGGATGCGCGAGAGGTGGCGGGTCATACGAGCATAGTGCCTGTGGAAGGCTCCCTCACCCGCCCTTCGGTCGACCTCTCCCCCAGAGGGAGAGGTGGTGTTGCGGCAGCATCGAGGCCCTCTTCACCTTTCCCTTCGGGGGAGAGGTCGGCGCGCAGCGCCGGGTGTGGGGGCCTTTGTCTGATCAGGATGCGGCTGCCCTCAAACGCGCATCGGCATCAGGACATAGAGCGCCCGCGTCTCACCATCGTCCTTGACCAGCGTGGGCGAGCCGGCATCGTTGAACATGAAGACGGCGTTTTCGGAGCGGATCTGGCCGATGATGTCGAGCAGGTAGCGGGCATTGAAGCCGATCTCGAAGCCGTCGGTGTCGAAATCCACCGCCAGTTCCTCGCTGGCCGTGCCGTGGTCGGGATTGGTGACCGACAGTTCGAGCAGGCCATCCCTGGCCTGGAGCTTGACGGCCTTGCCGCCGCGCTCGGAGGCGATGGTCGAGACGCGGTCGACGGCGGTGGCGAAGCTCGCGCGGTCGACATTCATCTGCTTGTCGTTGTTCTTGGGGGTGACCCGATCATAGTCGGGGAAGGTGCCTTCGATGAGCTTGCTGAGCAGGACGACCGAGCCGACGGTGAAGCGGATCTTGGTGTCGGAGACCTCCACCGCGACGTCGCCATCGGCGCCATCGAGCAGCTTCTGGACTTCGCCCACGGTCTTCTTGGGCACGATGATGCCGGGCATGCCCTTGGCGCCGGCTGGCGCCTCGATCTCGGCGCGGGCCATGCGGTGGCCGTCAGTGGCCACGGCGCGCAGCACGGTGCCCGTGCCGGTAATGTCCACGGTGTGGAAATAGATTCCGTTGAGGTAGTAGCGCGTTTCCTCGTTGCTGATGGCGAACTGGGTGCGCTCGATCAGCTCGCGCAGGGCGGCGGCGGGCATGGTGAATTCATGCCCGAAGGCACCCGACTTGAGATCGGGGAAGCTGTCGGGGCTGAGGCAGGCCAGGTTGAAGCGCGAGCGCCCGGAGGTGAGAACCATGTTCTCGCCGCCATCGGTTTCGAGCCGCACTTCGGCGCCATCACTGAGCTTGCGCACGATTTCGTAGAGCGTATGGGCCGGGACCGTGGTGGTGCCCGCGGTCGAGACCATGGCGGGCACGCTCTCGGTTACCTCGATGTCGAGGTCGGTGGCGCGCAGCTCGACCTTGTCATCGCCGGCCTTGAACAGGACATTGGCCAGGATCGGATAGGTATTGCGGCGCTCCACCACCCGATGCACATGGCTCAGAGACTTGAGCAGATGATTGCGTTCGAGCGTGACTTTCATGCGGCAACTTCCCTAGAGCGCTTTCAGGAAAAGTGGCGACCACTTTTCCGGTTCGAAAGCGCGAACGAACCTGGACTACGCGGGCTGCACGTCTGCAGCAAAACCCCCGGCACGCCGGGGGTTGGACATTTACAATTTCGTAAGGGATTAGCAAGGGCGAGACCGGCCTCGGCACGCAGAAATCCCCGTTTTCACCACCCATGCCATTGCCGGCAGATGATGCGTCGCGGTGCACTATTGGATAGACTCCCTGCAACAGCATTCAGGATTGGGAGAGCGCGATGGCCGAGAGTTTTGTTGCCGACGGCATAGCCGTGATCACCGGGGGCGCCAGCGGCATCGGGCGGGCCGCCGCGCGGCGCGCCGCCAGGGCCGGCATGCGCATCGCAATGGTGGACGTCAACGCGGCCAAGCTCGCGGCGACGGCCGACGAGCTGGCACAAACGCTGGGCGCCGACAAGGTGCTGACCAGCACGGCCGATGTTGCCGATGCGGCAGCCATGGCCGCCCTGGCCCGCGACGTCGAGTCGCGCTGGGGCAGCCCGACGCTGCTGATGAACAATGCCGCCGCTTTCGTTTCGGGTGGCGCCGGGGGCATTCTCGATCCGATCGAGAACTGGCAGCGGCTCTTCGCCGTCAATGTGCTGGGCATAGTCAATGGCGTGCAGGCTTTCCTGCCGGGCATGCTGGCAGCGGGCCGGCCAGGGGTGATCGTCAATACCGGTTCCAAGCAGGGCCTGACCAATCCACCGGGCAACCCCGCCTACAATACCAGCAAGGCGGCAGTGAATGCCTATTCGCAGAACTTGGCGCGCGACCTGCGCGAGCGCCCGGGCAGCCACATCAGCGCGCATCTGCTGATCCCGGGCTGGACCACGACCGGCGAGGCCGAGCACCGCAGTGGCGCCTGGCTGCCGGAACAGGTCATCGACTTCATGGAGGCGGCTATCGCGCGGGGCGCGTTCTTCATCCTCTGTCCGGACGACGAGACCAGCACCGAGACCGATCACAAGCGCATACTGTGGAATGTGCTGGACATCATCGAAAACCGGCCGGCGCTGTCGCGCTGGCATCCGGACCACAAGGCGGCATTTGCGGAATTCATGGCGCGGCCGCTGCCGACAGCGAAGTAACGCGCGCTATCAAGGAGAGGGTGGCGCGTATGCGCCGCCCCTACTCTTCGAGCATGCGCTTGAGCAGTTCGATTTCCTGGGCCAGCTCGATATCGTCCTTGATCATCTGTTCCACCTTGCGCACGGAATGGAGCACGGTGGTGTGATCGCGCCCGCCGAAGCGGCGGCCGATTTCGGGAAGCGAGCGGGAGGTCAGCGCCTTGGCCAGGAACATGGCGATCTGGCGGGGCCGCACCACGTCGCGCGAGCGGCGGGCCGAGAGCAGTTCGTTGCGCGGCACCTTGTAGTGACGGGAGACGATCTTGAGGATGTCCTCGATGCGGACGCGGCGGGCTTCGCGCGAACGGATGAGGTCGCCCAGGGTCTTTTCGGCCAGCGGCACGGTGATCAGTTCACCGGTGAGCTGGTTGGCGGCGACGAGCCGGTTGACGGCGCCATCGAGGTCACGGCCGTGGCTGATGACGGCACGGGCGATATAATCGAGCACGGGCGCCGGGAAATGCATGCCGTAGCGGGCTGTCGCCTGGTCGGCACGGCGCTGCACGATGGAGCGGCGCAGTTCGAGATCGAAGCCGGAAATCGGCACGACCAGCCCGCCCGACAGGCGCGAGCGCACGCGCTCATCGAGCATTTCGAGATCCCGCGGCGGCGCGTCGCCGGCCACCACGACCTGCTTGGCGCCGGTGAGCAGCGTGCCCAGCGTATGGCCGAACTCGGTGGCCGACTTGCCCTGCAGGAACTGCATGTCGTCGATCAGCAGCAGGTCGACCCGGCGCAGCCATTCCTTGAAGCCGAGCGCGGACTGGCGCTGCACGGCGGTGATGAAATGGTACATGAAGTGATCGGCCGTCAGATAGACGATGTTCTTGGTCGCATCGGCCGACTGCACCGCATGGGCGATGGCATTGAGCAGGTGGCTCTTGCCCAGGCCCACGGTGGAATGGATGTAGACGGGATTGAAGGTCACCGTGTTGTTGGCGGCGGCGGCAGCGATCTGCTTGGCGACGCCCAGCGCCATCTCGTTGGCCGAGCCCGGCACGAAGGTGTCGAAGGTCATGCGCGCATCGATGGCGCTGCCGGCCAGGGCATCGCCCTTGGCGGCGGAATTGTCGCGGACCAGGCGCGGGTGGCTGGTCGGCATCGGCGTCGCTGCAATGGTAGGCGCGGCGGTCTCATGATTGGTCGTCGGCTCGGCGACCGGAGTCAGACGCGGGCGGGCCTGGCCGTTGACACGCAGGGTCACCTGGATGCGGCTGACCTCTTCATTGTCGAGGCGGAACGCCTCAAGGATGCGCTCGGCATAGTTGGACTGCACCCAGGAGCAGAGAAAGCGGGTGGGGGCGGAGAGATGGACCACGTCATCGACCATTTCCTCGAGCTCGAGGCGGGCGAACCAGGACGCGAAGACATCCTCACCGACACCGGCCTTGAGGCGTGCGCGCACCCGGTTCCAGAGTTCGCGCTGGCCTTCGGGAGTGTCGGATGTGCTCATGACAGGTTTTTCGCCTTGGGTGGTCGGAAGGGAGGAAGAGGGATTGGCCTGAGCCCAATCGCTTCCTCCGGCGGTTGCCTGTCGCATCATCTTGGTTTGCCCCATTTGCTTCTTCGATTCCGTCCGGCCCGCAAAGCCCGCACGGTGTTTCTGCCCCATATCCGGAACCACGAACCGTTCTGGTCCTTGGCCACAGCTTCGCCATGGCGCCCCCCAGGAGGAGGCGCAAGTCTGCTGCCCGGCGTTACCCGCCGGCCGCTTTTCTAGTCCTGTCATGAACCCGGCCAGACCTGGCCGAAAACCTTACTAAATCCTGCCGGCCCTGATCGGACCGGCCGCTATAGTCGCTGCCAACACAATCGCCACCGATACAAAACCCCTACGGCATTACTGCCGAGATGCTGAAAACAACGCCCCGAAAATGACCCCACCAGCTTGGCAGGACACTCGTAACCGGTGTCCTTTCCGCCGCTGACCAGATCACTTTAGAGGGACGATTTTGGGGCCGCAACCGTGGAATCTGCAAAATGAGGGCTTGACTCCGACGTTGTCTTTTTTGGCTTCCCGGCCCTACCAAAGTCCAGCAAAGCAAGGGTCTGTGACTCAACACAGAATCCTCTCGCGAGACCCCTTCAGACGCCAAAAAAATTATTTCCCCCTGGCGTGCTTTCCGCTGCGACACGGTGGCACGAGCGCGCTCCAACAATGTCCGACATTAATGCAAGTCATTGACGGAACTTGAGAAACCATATTCCGCGCGGTCTTTTAGGACCTAGGTCGATAGTGTCACATACGTGACACATGGCCGTCAAATCGGAAAAAGCTTGCTGGCTACCATACAAAGAAAATGGGCCCCTTGCGGAGCCCAATTTCAAAAGCCGCCGGCTGCCACCCGAGGGGCGCCGCGGCGAAGCCGATCAGGCGCTGAGAGCCTTGACGCGGCTGTTGAGGCGGGAAATCTTGCGGGCCGCCAGATTGGCATGAACGATGCCCTTGGTCGCCGCGCGATTGATCTCGGGAGCGGCTGCCTGCAGCGCTTCCATGGCGACCTTGTGGTCACCGGCAACGATGGCCTCTTCAACCTTGCGGATGAAGGTGCGGACGCGCGAACGGCGCGACTTGTTGACCGCGGTGCGGGCTTCGATCTTGCGGGTAGCCTTTTTGGCTGACGGCGTATTGGCCATAACGGTCCTCTTGGCGTCCAACCGGCCGATCACACGCTACAAGCGCTGCAGGCGTCCGGGATGAAATGAAATCGGCGGCAATCGACAGCCGCCAAGTTGGGCGGTCTATAGGGGAGAAGGGCGCAAGCGTCAACTGGATTCACGGGCCGGGCGCTTGCATGGCACCTCTTCCACTCTCCCCTTGCCTGAGAGGGTGTCCCAAGGGCAAGCGAGGGGTTCAATCAACCATGGCGCCCCCTCATCCGGCACAGCTAGGGCGCCTTCTGGCAGACCGGACAGAAGAAGGTCGAGCGGCCCGACTGGACGATGCGTTGCACCGTGCCGGTACAGAGCGGGGTCGGGCAAGGCTCGCCTTCCCGGTCGTAGACGGCGAAGCGGTGCTGGAAATAGCCCGAGCCGCCCTCGGCATTGCGGAAGTCGCGCAAGGTCGAACCGCCCACCTCGATGGCCTCGACCAGCACCTGGCGCACGGCATGGGCCAGATCCTCGAGCGCCGCCTTGGGCTTGCCCCTGGCTGTCACCAGCGTGCCGGCGAGGACCGTGGGCAGGATATGGCTGCGATGCAGCGCCTCGGCCACATAAATGTTGCCCAGCCCCGCCACGACGCGCTGGTCGAGCAGGGCCGCCTTGATCGGCGTCTTCTTGCCGGTGAACTTCTCCGCCATCTCGCCGGCATTGAAGTCGTTGCCCAGCGGCTCGGGGCCGAGGTCCTTGAGATAGGGGCTGTCGGCCAGGTCATCGTAGAGGTCGATAAAGCCGAAGCGGCGCGGATCGGCATAGATCAGATGGCTCCTGCCATGCTCGGGATGGGTGATGTCCCAGACCATATGGTCGTGCTTGGGCTCGGTGCCGGGCTCATAATACCGCGGCGGCTTGTCGATGCTGTGCTCGGCAAACCGCCAGGAGCCGGTCATGCCCAGATGGCTGAGCAGGGTCTGGCCGCTGGAGAGCTTGAGCAGCAGATATTTCGCCCGCCGGCCGACAGATACGATGGCCTGGCCTTCCAGCGCCGCCTTGAGCCCCTCGGGGAAGGGAAAGCGCAGATCCTTGCGGTTGAGCGTCACCTGGTCGATGCGCGCGCCGACCAGCCAGGGCTCCAGCCCGCGGCGGACGGTTTCGACCTCGGGCAGTTCGGGCATTGTGGTCTCTTTTACCTGTGCGGCTTTGTGCCATGGCAAAGCCGGATTGGGTTGAATATGGTGCGCGCCGATACGACACGTATTGCCTCCCATACAAAATGCACAGGGCGATAGCCATGACCGAGCCGCGCGAGACCACCCATTTCGGCGAACAGACCGTGGCGATGGACGACAAGCAGGGCATGGTCAATGCCGTGTTCCACAATGTCGCCGACCGCTACGACCTGATGAACGACCTGATGAGCGCCGGCATCCACCGGGTCTGGAAGGCGGCCATGGTCGCCGACCTCGCGCCGCCCAAGGCGGGCACGCGGCCCTATCGGGTGCTCGACATGGCCGGGGGCACCGGCGACATTGCCGAGCGCATCATCAATGCCTCAGTGGGCTATGCCGAGGTCGTGGTCTCCGACATCAATGCCGACATGCTGCGGGTGGGCGCCGAGCGGGCCAAGGCGTGGCGCTACCCGGCGCAGGCCAGCTTCGTCGAGGCCAATGCCGAGGAACTGCCCTTCGAAGACAAGAGCTTTGACGCCTATACGATCGCCTTCGGCATCCGCAATGTGCCGCGCATCCAGAAGGCGCTGGACGAGGCGCATCGTGTGCTCAAGCGCGGCGGGCGCATCCTGGTGCTCGAATTCTCCCAGGTCGACGTCCCGGGCTTTGACGCCGTCTACTCCGCCTTTTCCGACCGGGTGATCCCGCCCATGGGCAAGCTGGTCACCGGCGATGCGCAGCCCTACCAGTATCTGGTGGAGTCGATCCGCAAGTTCCCCCCGCCGCCGGCTTTCTCGGCCATGCTGAGCCAGGCCGGGTTCAAGCGCGTCAAGCACACGCCCTATTCGGGCAATATCGCGACGCTGTTCTCGGGCTGGAAGATTTAGGCATGCTGCTTGGTGCCTATTTTCGCCTGATCCGGGCCGGTTACGTGCTGGCGCGCGAGGGTGCGCTGTCGATTCCCGGCGAGCTGCCGCCGGCCCTGGCGCCGCTGCGCTTCGGCATCTGGCTCGGCCGGCTGATCGAGCGGCCCAGCGTGCGCCGGACCGGCCATGTCGAGCGCCTCAACAAGGCGCTGAACCTGCTGGGGCCGACCTATGTGAAATTCGGCCAGACGCTGGCGACGCGGCCGGACGTGGTCGGCGCGCAGATCGCCAATGACCTGTCGGGCCTGCAGGACAAGATGGAGCCGTTCGACGCGGCGCTGGTGCCGGCCATCCTGGTTGCCGCGCTCGATGGCAAGGCGGCCGAACTGACCGAGCTTTCCCCGCCCATCGCCGCCGCCTCCATCGCCCAGGTGCACAGGGCGCGGCTCAGGCCCGCCAACGGGATGGCAAAGACCGTCGCGGTCAAGATCCTGCGGCCGGGCGTCGAAGCCCGCTTCATGGCCGATATCGAAAGCTTCTATGCCGCGGCGCGGCTTGCCGAGGGCATGGTGCGCTCGACGCGGCGCCTGCGGCCGACCGAAGTGGTCGAGACGCTCGACCGCTCGGCGCGGCTCGAACTGGACCTGCGCCTAGAGGCCGCGGCCATTTCGGAAATGGCCGAGAATATCAAGGACGATACCGGCTTCGTCATCCCCACCGTTTCGTGGGACCATGTCGCGCAGAATGTGCTGACGACCAGCTGGGTCGACGGCATCCCGATCCGCGACCATGCCGCGCTCGACGCAGCCGGGGTTGACCGCAAGGCGCTGGCGACCAAGCTGCTGCAGAGCTTTCTCAAGCACGCCATCCGCGACGGCTTCTTCCATGCCGACATGCATCCGGGCAACCTGTTCGCCGACCCCAGGACCGGCGATGTCATTGCCGTCGACTTCGGCATTATGGGTCGCATCAATCGCAAGGAACGACGCTTCCTCGCCGATATTCTCTACGGCTTCATCACCCGCAACTATCGCCTCGTCGCCGAGCGGCATTTCGACATCGGCTATGTGCCCAAGGACCAGTCGGTCGACGACTTTGCCCTGGCGATCAGGTCGATCGGTGAACCTCTTCATGGCCGCACCGCCTCCGATATCTCGATGGCGCGCGTGCTGGGCCAGCTCTTTGCGATTACCGACCTCTTTTCCATGCAGACCCGGCCCGAACTGGTGCTGCTGCAGAAATCCATGGTGCTGGTGGAAGGCGTGGCGCGGGCGCTCGACCCGCAGCTCGACATCTGGACGGTGGCCGAGCCGGTCGTGGGCGACTGGCTGCGCAAGGAAGCCGGCCCGATCGGCCGGATCGAGGCGCTGACAGAGCAGCTCAAGGTGTTTGCCGAAGCGGCGCAGCGCCTGCCGGTGATCGCGGCGCAGGCCGAGCTGGCCCTGGCCGACTATCATGCCGGCAAGCTGCGGCCCCGCAGCGACCGGCTGATGCGCTGGGCCATGCTGGGCGTGCTGGGCCTGGCCGGACTGGTGCTGCTGGCCGTGCTGTGGCGCCTCACCCTGGCGCCATTGTGAGCGCCTTGCCCGGTCAATGACTTAGCCATAGATTGCGCGCAGAAACCTTGGGAGACAGGCGTCATGTCCATCGAGAAGCTCGGCAAATTCACCATTGCAATGCTGCTGGGCGCAGCGCTGACCGGCTGCATTGACGCCAAGGTCGACGTGGCGCTGACCAGCGAGACCACGGCCAAGGCGACGATGACCCAGGTCATGGGCGCCGAATTCTACTCCATGGTGGTAATGGGCGCCGAGCAGGCCGGAGCGGATGCGCCGGCCGAGGATGAGTTCTGCGCCGAGGGCGAGCTCACCGAAGGCGCCGATGGCAGCGCCACCTGCACCATTGTCGAGGAGGGTTGGTTTGCCGACCTGACCATGGGCAATGACGAGCAGGCGATCGTCTTTGCCGCGGCCGGCCCGGGCCTCGTCCGTATTTCCCTGCCCACGGCGGAAATGAAGGCCGAGATCGGCGCCGACGACACCATGGATGCCGAGACGCGGCAGATGGTCGAGGCCTTCTTTACCGGCCATGCCGTCACCGTGCGCTTTTCCGGCGCCGAGGTGACCGAGACGAATATGACGCTGTCGGGCGACAAGCGCTCGGCCGAACAGGTCATCCCCTTCCTCGATCTGATCAACGGTACCGTCGATCTGCCCGACGAACTCTATGCCGTGGTCCGCGCGCCCTGATGGCTGACGCGGTCCCTATCGGCCTGGTCTGGTTGGCGCATGGCCAGGGCCTGCCCATGCCCCGCCAGCAGAGCGCGGGTGCGGCGGGCGTGGATATTGCGGCGGCGCTCGGCCCCGACGAGGTGGTCGAGATTGCTCCTGGCGGCACGGCCATGATCCCGTCGGGCTTTGCCATGGCCCTGCCGGAAGGTTACGAGGCGCAGATCAGGCCACGCTCCGGGCTGGCAGCAAAATTCGGGGTGACGGTGCTCAACGCCCCCGGCACGGTCGACGCGGATTATCGTGGCGAAGTCAAAGTCATGCTGATCAATCACGGCCAGGCGCCCTTTGCGGTGCGCCGGGGCGAGCGCATAGCCCAGATGGTGGTGGCGCCGGTCAGCCAGGTATTTTTTACGCAATTGGAGACGCTGGATGAAACCGAACGCGGTGACCGCGGGCATGGCTCGACTGGGCGTTAGCCTGCTGAGCCTTGCGGCACTGGTTGGCCCGGCCATGGCCGGCGACCGGGCGCTGATCGACCTCATCGGCTATTCCGCGGATGCCCGTTACTTCGCCTTCGAGGAGTATGGCATCCAGGACGGCTCGGGCTTTGCCTATTCCAGCATCTACGTCGTCGACCTGGCCGAGGACGAGTGGGTGGTCGGCACGCCAGTGCGGGTGCGGGGCGAAAGCGAAGCGATGACGCTGAGCGTGGTGCGCGCCGAGGCACAGGCCACCGCCGCCGAGGATCTGGCGACGCTGGGCATAGACAGGCCTGCCGAACTGGTTGCGCTGGTTGGCGACGGGGCCCCGGGCCTCGATGCCGACCGGCTGCGCTTTGGCATGCCCGGCTACGAGCCGGGTGCGGTCCGGGGCGATCACGAACTGCGCCTGTCGAGCTTTCCCGTCACCGCTGCGGCGCCCTGCACGGAGTGGTTCGGGGTCGATCCGCTGGGCTACCAGTTGACGTTGGTTAATGACGAGGGATCGCGCCAGATCCACCGCGATGGTGACCTGCCGCGCTCGCGCGGCTGCCCGGTGACCTATCGGCTCCATGGCGTGGTGCTGCCGTTCCAGGCCGATTCGGTTGACGACGCCGTGGTGCTGATTTCCGTCTATCCCGGCAGTTTCGAAGGTCCCGACCGGCGCTTCATCGCGGTGCCGCTTGGCCTCTGACCCGCTCTCCCCCGCCGAAACGCGGCGTTATGCGCGCCATCTGGTGCTCAAGGGCATGGGCGGGGCGGGCCAGCAGGCGCTGAAGCAGGCCCGCGTGCTGGTGGTCGGCGCGGGCGGGCTGGGCAGCCCAGTCATCGCCTATCTGGCCGGGGCAGGCATCGGCATGCTGGGCATTGTCGATCACGATGCGGTGTCGCTGAGCAACCTGCACCGGCAGGTGATCCATACCGAGGCGGGCATTGGCGACAACAAGGCCCACAGCGCCGGGCGCTTTGCCAGCGCGCTCAACCCGCATGTCACGCTTGCCATCCATGCCGAGCGGCTTGAGGCCGGCAATGCCGGGGCCATCATCGCGGACTACGACCTGGTGCTGGACGGAACGGATAATCTGGCCACCCGCCGGGTGGTGGCGGCGGCCGCAGCACAACTGGGCAAGGCGCTGGTGTCGGGCGCCGTTTCGATGTTCGACGGGCAGGTCACGGTCTTCGCGCCGGGCGGACCGGCCTTTGCCGATCTCTATCCCGCAGAAGCCGACGATACCGACCTGCCCAGCTGCGAAGCCACCGGCATATTGGGCCCGCTGACGGGCGTCATCGGCACGCTGATGGCCATGGAGGCCATCAAGCTTCTCACCGGCATCGGCGAACCGCTGATCGGTCGGGTCCTGACCTATGACGGCAAGGGCGGGCGGTTCAGCGAGTTTTCGTACTAGCCGCCCTCAAGCGTCCGGATGCTTGAAGACCAGGGCGGCATTGGTGCCGCCGAAGCCGAAGGAATTGGACAGCACCACGCCCAGATCGACATTGTCTCGGCGCTGGCGGAGGATCGGCATGTCTTCGAAAGCGGGGTCGAGCACGTCGATATTGGCGCTTTCGGCGATGAAGCGGTGCTTCATCATCAGGATCGAATAGATCGATTCATGCACGCCGGTGGCGCCCTGGCTGTGGCCGGTCAGCGACTTGGTGGCCGAGATGGGCGGGCACTTGTCCTCGTTGCCGAAGAGGGCGCGGATCGCCTCGATCTCGCGCAGGTCGCCCACCGGGGTCGAGGTGGCGTGCGGGTTGATGTAGTCGATCTTCTGCGGCACGTTCTTGAGCGCCATGCGCATGCAGCGCTCGGCGCCTTCGCCCGAGGGGGCAACCATGTCGAGCCCATCCGAGGTCGCGCCATAGCCGATCAGCTCGGCCCAGATCCTGGCGCCACGCGCCTTGGCATGTTCGTATTCTTCCAGCACCAGCACGCCGGCGCCGCCCGAGATGACGAAGCCGTCACGCGCGGCGTCATAGCAGCGGCTGGCCTTGGCCGGGGTGTCGTTGAAGTCGGAGCTCATGGCGCCCATGGCGTCGAACAGGTCCGAGAGGGTCCAGTCGAGATCCTCATGGCCGCCGGCAAAGACGATGTCCTGCTTGCCCATGATGATCTGTTCCATGGCATTGCCGATGCAGTGCTTGGACGTCGCGCAGGCCGCGGTGATGGTATAGTTGATGCCCTTGATGCCGAAGGGCGTGGCCAAAGTGGCCGAGGCAGTGGAGCCCATGGCCTTGGGCACGGCCAGCGGCCCGATGCGCTTGGGGCTGGTATTCTTGCGGGTGATGTCGGCGGCTTCGACAATGGTACGGGTCGAGGCGCCGCCCGAGCCCATGACGATGCCCGTCATGGGGTTGGAAATGTCCTTTTCCTCGAGCCCGGCATCGGCAATGGCCTGCTGCATGGCGAGGTAGTTCCAGGCCGCGCCCTTGCCCATGAAGCGGGTGACGCGGCGGTCGAGGATTTCGAAGGGGTCGAGGCCCGGATCGCCCTTGACCTGGCTGCGGAAACCCAGCTCGGCATAGTCCGGCGCGGCGACAATGCCCGGCCTGGCATTGCGCAGGCTCTCGGTGACCTCATCGAGCGAATTGCCGATCGAGGAAATGATACCCATGCCGGTTACGACAACTCGTCTCATCAACATCCTCGCTTCAGTCGGTTTCGGGCGCCATTGCGGCTGACGCCTCTCAGTTATGGAATCGTTGGGCCCAAGATAAGGCGGTCAGGCGCTTTTCTGTGCCATCATCTGGCTGTCGGTAAACAGGCCAACGCGCAGGTCCTTGGCTTCGTAGATCACCTTGCCGTCAGCCTTGACCCAGCCGTCGGCGATGCCGAGGGTCAGACGGCCCTTCATCACGCGCTTGAGGTCGATGCCGTATTCGACCAGCTTGACGTCGTCCGTCACCTGGCCGGTGAACTTGATTTCGCCACCCAGGGCGCGGCCACGGCCGGGCTGGCCGATCCAGCTGAGGAAGAAGCCGGTCATCTGCCAGATGGCGTCGAGGCCCAGGCAACCGGGCATGACCGGATCGCCGATGAAATGGCACTTGAAGAACCACAGGTCCGGATTGACGTCGAGCTCGGCGCGCACCTGGCCCTTGCCATGGACGCCACCGGTCTCGTCGATATGGGTGATGCGATCGAACATCAGCATGGGGGGTGCCGGCAGGCGGGCATCGCCCTGGCCGGGCAGTTCGCCGCGACCATGGGCCAGCAGCTCTTCATACCCAAATGCGTTTTGCCGTTCGGCCATGCCTGATACCCCGGTTAACCTTGTGGTTTGGTCTCGTATAGGCGCGCGTCGAGAGGGTCAAGTCAGGCCCTGTTGACCAAGAGGGGCAAAGGCGCGGCTGCGGCGCCCGTGCCGCTTGTGTGAATTTTCTGCGATAGTTATAAGGAAGTCAGCAATTTCCGGCCCTTTGCTGCTCAAGGACCCTATGACTGATCGTTCCCAGACCGTCCGGTCGCACCCGTCGCGCAAGCCGTGCCTTACCGCTGTCCTGCGCATGGCCGGTCTCCGCCCGACCCGTCAGCGCGTCGCTCTGGCCGAACTGCTGTTCGGCGGCCCGCATCGCCATGTCAGCGCCGAGCAACTGCATGGCGAGGCCAGCGAAGCCCGGGTCAATGTCTCGCTCGCGACCATCTACAATACGCTGCACCAGTTCCATGAAGCGGGCCTGCTGCGCGAAGTGGCCGTGGATGCCTCGCGGTCCTATTTCGATACCGACACGTCGGACCACCATCACTTCTACGTGGAAGACGAGCAGCGGATGATCGACATCCCCGCCTCGTCGGTGGAATTTGCGGCCCTGCCCGAGGCGCCAAAGGGCATGATGGTCAGCCATGTCGACGTGGTCATCCGCGTGCGCAAGGCCCAGGCCTGACGGGCGGATTCGCGGCTCTGGCGGGGCCGCAATCTTGTCAAACGAGCCGTTGTCCACCCCCCTGCATGCAGGAAAATCGCCAAGCGTGACGGTGACAGCGTCCCGCTGATCGCCCATATTGCCGGCCGAACGGCAATAACGGCAAGGGTGGCCAATGAGCCAAAAGGTCAATCTCAAAGCCTATTTCGACCGAATCGGCTTTGCCGGATCCATCGCCCCGACCTTGGCGACACTCGAGACGATCCACGCGCTGCATCCTGCAGCGATCCCCTTTGAAAACCTCAATCCGCTGCTCGGCCTGCCGGTCGAGCTCGAGCTGCCAAGCATTGAGAAGAAGCTGCTGACCGAAAAGCGCGGCGGCTATTGCTACGAGCACAACCTGCTGCTGATGGCGGTGCTGCGCGAGCTGGATTTCAGCGTGCGGGGCCTCGCCGCGCGGGTGCTGTGGAACAATCCCGAAGCCACCGACCCGACGCCCCATCACATGCTGCTGGCCGTCGATATCAACGGGGTCACCTATATTGCCGATGTCGGCTTTGGCGGCATGACCCTGACGGCGCCGTTGCGCCTCAAGGCCGATGCCGAGCAGGCAACGCCGCATGGCCCGTTCCGCCTCACCGGGGGCGATCCGGAATGGCGGCTGGAAGCGAAGATCGGCGACGACTGGAAGGCGCTCTACGCCTTCGAAATGGCCGAGAAGACCGACGCGGACTATGCCGCATCCAACCTCTTTCTCTCCACCGACCCGGCATCGGCCTTCCGGCAGGAGCTGCGCGTCGCGCTCTCGCCAGCGGGCCGGCGGCTGGCGCTGCGCGACACTCGCCTGACCATCCATGCCGAGGGCCAGCCCCCGGGAGTCATGGTGCTCACCAGCGTGGCGCAGCTGCGCGAGGTGCTGTCCGGCCAGTTCGGCATCCAGCTGCCGCCCGCCGAGCTGCTCGATCCGCGGCTCGAAGCCATCCTGGCCAAGACCGGGGACTAGCATGGCGCCGGTTGTCGTCGACCCCGACAAGGTTCGCGAATTTGCCGATGGCCAAGCCTTCTACGACTGGCTGGCGGCCCATCATGCCAGCGATGACGAAGTGTGGATCCGCATCTTCAAGAAGGGCAGCGGCCGGCCGACCATTTCGGCGGCCGAGGCGATCGACGTGGTGCTGTGCTGGGGCTGGATCGACGCCATCCGCAAGAGCTGGGACGATGTGTCCTTCGTGCAGCGCTACACGCACCGGGGCAGGAAGAGTGCCTGGAGCGATATCAACAAGGCCAATGTCGCCCGCCTCGTCGAGGAAGGCAGAATGACCGCGCATGGTCTCAAACATGTCGAGCTGGCCAAGGCCGATGGCCGCTGGGACGCCTCCTACCGGACGACCATGGATCCGCCGGCGGACCTGCTGGCCGCCATCGAGGCCAGCCCCGGGGCGATGGAATTCTATCGCACCCTCTCGGCGCAGAATCGCTTCGCGCTGATCTTCCGCGTCATCAATCTCAAGACGCCTTCCGCCCGCGCCCGCAAGATTGCCGGCTTCGTCGCTATGCTCGAAAAAGGCGAAACCCTCCATCCGCAGAAGGTGAAGGCCTGATGGGCGTGTGGCTCGCCTTTCTGCGCGGCATCAATCTGGGCAAGCGGCAGATGAAGATGGCCGAGCTCAGGGCCTGTCTCGAAGCCGATGGCTTTGCCGAGGTCAAGACGGTGCTGGCCAGCGGCAATGTGCGGTTTTCTGCCGAGGGTAGCGCCGCGGTGCTCAAGGCGCGGCTGGAAAAGCTCATGGCCGACCGCTTCGGCTTTGCGGTGGGCGTGGTGCTGCGCTCGGAAGACGAGATCAGGGCCATGCTGGCAGGGCACCCCTTTGCCAGTCTCGATCCCAAGGCCGATGTCACAAGGCATGTGCTGATGTTCGAGCATGCACTGCCGGCCGGCCTGCAGGTCGAGGACCGGCCCGGCCATACCGAAATCCTGCGCATCGACCCGCGCGACATCTATATCGCCGGTTACCGCCAGCCCAATGGCCGCTATACCGAGGGCGTCGAGGATGTGCTCAAGCCGCTCTATGGGCGGCTGGACAAGCCCGTGCTCGACACGATGCGCAACTGGAACACCATAGAGAAGGTTCTCACGTGATCACCGTCTTCGGCTCGACCAATCTCGACCAGATCGGCACTGTCAGTCGCCTGCCCAAGCCGGGCGAGACGGTGGCGGGCGGCACGTTCTCCATGGCCGCCGGCGGCAAGGGCGCCAACCAGGCGCTGGCCGCGCGCCGCGCCGGCGCGCAGGTCCGGCATGTCTCGGCCGTGGGCAACGACGCCTTTGCCGACCTGGCCCTGGCCCTGCTCAAGGCCGATGGGGTGGACCTCTCGGCGCTCAAGGTCGTCGATGGCGCGACCGGCATTGCCATGATCTTCGTCGACGCCCAGGGGGAAAATGTCATCGCCATCCTGCCCGGGGCCAATGGCAAGGTGACGGCCGACGATGCCGAAGCAGCGCTGGCCGGGCTCACCGAAGGCGATACGCTGCTGGTGCAGCAGGAAGTGCCGCAGGCGGCCACCCGCCGGGCGCTGGAAATCGCCCGCGAGAAGGGTGCGCGCAGCATCCTGAACACGGCCCCCTTCCTTCCAGACACCGCAAAGCTGGCGCCGCTGGCCGATATCGTGGTCGCCAATGAGACCGAGTTTTCCCTGCTCAGCGGCCGCCCCATCGACCAGCTCGACGCGGCCATGCAGGACTGGGTCAACCGCACCGGCCGCTCCGTGGTGGTCACGCTCGGCGCCGAGGGCGCCCGCGCCCGCACGCCCGATGGCCCCATCGCCGTGCCGGCAATCAAGGTCAGACCGGTCGACACGGTCGGGGCCGGCGACACCTTTTGCGGCTATCTCGCCGCCGGGCTCGACGCCGGCTATGGTCTGGAAGCGGCGCTCCGCCGCGCCGCCGCCGCGGGAAGCCTTGCCTGCCTCAAGCCGGGTGCCCAGCCCGCCATTCCCATGGCGGCCGAGGTGGACGCGGCGCTCAACTAGCGTCGCGAAACTCCTCCACCAGGGCAGCGATGAAGGCGGTTACCCGGCGTGGTACGAGATCGCGCGAGGGGTGGAGCGTATGGATGGGCATGGTGGGCAGGCGCCAGCCCTGCAAGATCGGCACCAGACGCCCGGCCTCGATATCGTCCTGCACCAGGTCGAGCGGCAGATAGACCACCCCAGCGCCATCGATGGCCAGCATGCGCTGCGCCTCGTCGCTGTCGATCTCGACGCCGCCCATGACCTCAACAGTCACTGCCGTGCCGCCTGCATCGAGGAAGCTCCAGCGATTGCGCGGCACGAGGTTGAGATTGAGGATGCAGCGACAGCGCGTCAGATCGGTCGGGTGCTGTGGCGCACCGTGCCGCGCGATGAAGGCCGGCGCGGCGCAGCAGACAAAGCCATAGGTGCCGAGGCGCCGCGCGACGAGACTGGAACTGGGTAAGTCCCCCACGCGCACCGCAAGGTCATAGCCCTCGGCCACGAGATCCACCCGGCGATTGGCGAGGCTCATCTCGAAGACGATTGCAGGATGGGCCTCGGTGAACTGCGCGATGATTGCGGGCAGCCGGCGTATGCCAAGCGTCGTCGGGGCGCTGACGCGCAGGCGCCCGGTGAGCGTCCCCGCCGCCGAAATCTCGTCCAGCGCGGCGGTCGCCTCGATCACCGCTTCGGCACGAGCCAAGAAGGCCTGCCCCGTCTCGGTCAGCCGCTGGTTGCGCGTGGTGCGCTCGATCAGCTTGGCGCCGTAGCGCTGTTCCAGCGCCTGAATGCGCCGACCCACCATGGCCGGCGACAGGTTGAGCTGGCGCCCCGCCTTGGCGAAACTGCCTATGCGGGCCGCGGCAATGAAGGTCCTGAGTTCTTCCAATTCAGCCATTCGATAACAATACGCAATTCTGATTGCACCATCCATGCAATTTTCTTTGCAATTGAGGTGGTCCATCTTTGGGTCATCGAACTTAAACCCCACGGGAGACGTCACATGACCACCATCGCAATCATCGGCCTGGGCAATATGGGCAAGGGGCTAGCCAAGCGTCTTGCCGGCAAGACCGACCTCGTCCTGGCGTCGCGCGATCATGCTGCCGCCACTGCTTTCGCCGCCACCCTGCCTGCGGGCGCAGTGGTCCTCGACCAGGCCTCTGCCATTGCCGGAGCCGACATTGTCGTGCTGGCGCTGCCCTTCGAGGCCGCGCTGGAAGCCGCGGGCAATCCTGCACTCAAGAGCAAGATCGTCGTCGACATCTCCAACCCGGTAAAGGCCGATTTCTCGGGCCTGGCCATCGGCCACACCACGTCGGCCGCCGAACAGCTGCAGGCCGCAGCTCCCGATGCCAAGGTGGTCAAGGCGTTCAACACCATCTTTGCCGGTCTCTTTGACCTCCCGGCCGCCCAGACCGCCGCCGTTCCGGCTTTCATCGCCGGCAATGACGAGGCTGCCGTGGCCGCAGTTGTCGAGCTGGCAGTACTGGCCGGCTTTGCCGTCGAGAAGACCGGCGGCATCGACGCGGCCCGCCTGCTGGAGCCGCTGGGCATGCTCAATATCCGCTTCGGCTATGGCCTCGGCCAGGGCACGGGGATTGCCCCCAACTGGATCAAGCTGGCGGCGTAAGCTTCACCCGCTTCAAAAAAAGAAAGGGCAGGTCCAGCGGACCTGCCCTTTTCCAATTCCGTTCCGGCAGACCCTTATTTGGGCGCCAGGACCATGACCATCTGGCGGCCTTCCGAGCGGGGCTGGCTTTCCACCTTGGCGATGGCATCCATCTGCTCGCGGACCTTGATCAGCAGCTGCATGCCGAGTTCCTGGTGCGCCATTTCGCGGCCACGGAAGCGCATGGTCACCTTGACGCGGTCGCCCTCGTCGAGGAAGCGCTGCACGGCCTTCATCTTGGTCTCGTAGTCATGCGTGTCGATATTGGGACGCAGCTGGACTTCCTTGACCTCGATCACCTTCTGCTTCTTGCGCGCCTCGGCAGCTTTTTTCTGCGCGGCGTATTTGAAGCGGCCGAGGTCGAGCATCTTGGCGACCGGCGGCACAGCGTTGGGAGAGATCAGGACGAGGTCGAGACCCTGTTCCTGCGCTTCGGCAAGCGCTTCACGGGTGTTGACGATCCCGCGATTTTCGCCTTCAGCATCGATGAGTTGAACATCGGCGCTGGTGATATCTTCGTTCGAGAGCGGCCCATCTTTCTGGGGCGCGACTGGTCTCATTGGACGGCGAATGGCAAAGGATCCTTGTGTTATTGAGCCGGGTGGTGAAAGCGGGCATAAAATCGTGTTACGCGGACCATAAGTCAACTGCCAAACTGCCAGAAATTCCGGCCAGTTGCGCCTTTGAAACGCCACGGTCGCCAATCCCGGGCTGGCGTGGCCAACGACTCGTTTCCGCCTTTTGAGAGACTGCCATGTCCATATCACCTCCAAAGACTTTCCGCATCCCTGTTGGCGAGGGCGCGGCAGCGCGCGACATTGCCGTGGCACAGCGCGCCGGCAAGGCGCCCGGGATCTTCTGGCTGGGCGGGTTTCGATCGGACATGGCGGGCAGCAAGGCCATGGCACTGGATGCGCTGGGCGCAGAGACGGGCCTGGCGGTCACCCGCTTCGACTATTCCGGCCACGGCCTGTCCGGCGGGGACTTTGACCTGGGGACGATCAGCCGCTGGCTTGAAGAGGCCGAGGCCGTCCTTGCGCTGACGCAGGGCGCCCAGATCATCGTCGGCTCCTCGATGGGGGGCTGGCTGGCCCTGCTGCTTGCGCGGAAGCTGCTGGCCCGCGGCACGCCCGCCCATGGCATGGTGCTGATCGCGCCGGCCGCCGACATGACGCATGAGCTCATGCTCCCCGGCTTCACCCCGCAGGAACATGAATCGCTGCAGAATCTGGGCTTTATCGACCAGCCGAGCGAATATTCCGAGACGCCCTATCGCATCACGCGGGCGCTGATCGAAGACGGCAAGCAGCATCTGCTGTTCGGCGGCGTCATCGAAACCGGCTGTCCGATCACGATATTGCAGGGCGGCAGGGACGAGGACGTACCGCAGGCCCATGCCATCAAGCTGGTGACCCACATCCTGCATGACCCGGTGACGCTGACACTGATCCCCGACGGCGACCACCGCATGAGCCGGGACGAGGACCTGCAGCGGCTGAGAGATGCGGTAATGCGGCTGGTTGATTCTTCACCTCTCCATCTGGGGGAGAGGTCGGCTTCGTCCTAACCTCGCGTCGCCAGCCTGCTCTTTTGCACCCCGTCGGCATCGAAATTGTCCGGGCTCAGCCAGCGCTCATATTCCGCTCGCAGGGCGGGCCATTCGCTGTCGATCATTGAAAACCAGGCGGTATCCCGGCTCTCGCCCTTGATGATCATGTCCTGCCGGAACAGGCCCTCATACTGGAAGCCGAAGCGGCGCGCCGCCGCCTTGGACGGCTCGTTGCGGTTGTTGCACTTCCATTCGAAGCGCCGGTAGCCCAGATCGTCGAAGACGTGACGGGCGAAGAGATAGAGCGCCTCGGTGGCCAGGGGCGTGCGCGCCATGGGCAGGCCCCAATAGACGCCGCCGATTTCGATCGAGCCATGCGCGGGCCGGATGCGCATCCAACCCTGCTGCCCCACCGCCTTGCCGCTCGCCTGGTCGACGACGGCGACATAGCGGTCTTCGCCCCAGGTGGTGGCGGCAATGCGTGCTTCGACCTCTGCAAGCGTTTCGGGCGCCGTGCTGAACAGCCAGCGATAGCGCTCCGCGCCACCGGGCATGGTCGATATCTCAAAGATGTCCTTCGCATGCTTGCCGTCCAATGGTTCGAGCCGCACGAAGCGACCCTCCAGAACGATGCGCTCGGGGGCGGATTTGGCAGGCTTTGGTGCGCTCATTGTCTCGTCTCGAAAGTCTGGGCCAGCCCTTCCCGATAGGTGGGGTAGAGCAGTTCGATCCCCAGCGCCTCTTTGATGGCGGCATTGGAGACACGTTTGTTGTCGGTATAGAAACTGCGTTGCATCGGCGTCATCTCCGCCGTCTCGAAGGCGATTTCCGGCGGCGGCTCCACGCCCATCATGCCGGCGGCATGGACGATCACCTCCTGGGGTGGCGCCGGCTCGTCGTCGGCCAGGTTGAAGGTGCCGTCGAGACGCGCCGCTGCAGCCAGTGCGGTGACGCGCGCGATATCGTCGACATGGATGCGGTTGAACACCTGGCCGGGCTTGACCACCCGCCGCGACGTGCCGTCGGCCAGCTTGTCGAAGGTCGAGCGGCCGGGACCATAGATGCCGGCCAGCCGCAGGATGGTCAGCCTGACGCCGCGCCCGGCGGCATAATCGCGCCAGGCCTGCTCGGCCACGACGCGCCGGTCGCTGCGGGCATTGCGCGGCACGAGGGGCGCCGATTCATCGATCCAGGCGCCGCCGAAATCCCCATAGACCCCGATGGTGGAATAGTAGCAGAGCCATTCAAGGTGCTCCGCTGCGTCGAGATCGGCCCGGTGGTGCAACAGCGCCGGATCCCCGTCCTCGCCCGGGGCGATGGAGAAGATCACATGGCTTGATTTCCGCAGGTCGGGCGACAGGGTCAGGCCGGGCGCCGTACCGTCAAAGACATGGCCCGAAAGGCCCCTGGCGCGCAGCAGCTGTGCCTTTTCGGCGCTGCGCACGGTGCCGCCGATAGCGGCATATTGGCCCGATGCGCGCATTGCCATCGCGGCAGCGGTGGATGAGAAACCCAGGCCGAAAAAGAAGGCGTTCATGCAATATCCCCGGTCCATTCACCCATGACCGAGCTATCGCTTTCCCGGGCGCGATAGGCAAGGCTGAGTTCAGCCGCCCGCGCCGGCGCCAGTCGCCGCAAAGCCCAGACCGCTGCGCCGCGCACCAGGGCATCACCGGCATCGAGCCTTGCCTCGACCAGCGGGATCAGCGTTGCATCGTCCGAATTGCCAATGGCGATCAGCGCGTTGCGCAGGAAGCGGGCCAGCCCGATCCGCTTGATCGGCGAGCCGGCAAACAGGGCCCGGAAGCGCGCGTCATCGAGCTGCACCAGCTCGGCCAAAGCCGGCCGCTCCAGCTCGGGCCGGGCCCGCAGCCGCGCCTCGCGGCTGATCGAGGCGAATTTGTTCCATGGGCAGACGGCGAGGCAATCGTCGCAGCCATAGATGCGATTGCCCATGGGCGCCCGAAACTCCACTGGAATGGGGCCCTTGTGCTCGACCGTGAGGTAGGCAAGGCACCGCCGTGCCTCGAGCTGGAAGGGGGCGGGAAAGGCATTGGTGGGGCAGATATCGAGGCATCTGGTACAGGAGCCGCAGCTTTCCGCATGCGGCGCGTCCGCGGGCAGCTCGGCAGACGTCAGGATGGCGCCCAGGAACAGCCATGAGCCGAATTCCCGGCTGACCAGCACGGTATGCTTGCCCTGCCAGCCCAGCCCCGCCGCCTCGGCCAGGGGCTTTTCCATCAGCGGCGCGGTATCGACGAAGACCTTGACCTCGGCCGCCGTTCTTCGTGCCAACAGGCCGGCGATTTCCTTGAGCTTGCCCTTGATGATCTCGTGATAATCGCGGTTGCGCGCATAGACCGAGATCGAGCCGAGCGATTTCTCGCCCAGAATGGCCAGCGGATCGGTCTCGGGGCCGTAATTGATGCCCAGCAGGATCACCGATTTCGCCTCGGGCCACATGCCATTGGGGCTGCCGCGCCGCTCGGCAGTCTCGGCCATCCAGTCCATGTCGCCATGCCAGCCGGCGGCCAAAGCCGCGTCGAGCTTGGCCGGCAGGTCCGGCCGCGCATTGGCGGCCGCAATGCCGAAACTGTCAAAGCCGAGCGCCGTGGCACGGGCGCGCAGCTCGGCGACAAGGGTTTGGGCTGGCAATGTCGGTACTGCGTTCAATGAGCCCTCATTACCCCGCCGAGCGGCAGCTCAGAAATCCAGATCCGCATAGCCCTTTTGCGGTGGCATGCCGACGACGCGGTCGTTGAGCAGGGTCCGGAAGGCCGGGCGCGACTTGATGCGGGAATACCAGTCGCGCGTTTCCCCGGCCTTGCCCCAGTCGATATCGCCCAGATAGTCGAGCACGGACAGATGCGCCGCCAGGGCGAAATCGGCCAGCGTCAGCGCATCGCCGCCGAGCCAGGAGCGGGTGGCGAAGAGCCAGTTGAAATAGAGCATGTGCTCGTTGAGGTTGGCCTTGGCCACGCGCAGCACGGCCGGATCGGGCGTGGCGCCGCGCTGGTCGCGCTTGACGATCTTTTCCTCGAGCACATAGCGGGTCACCTCGTCATTGAGCTTGACGATGACCCATTCGAGCAGGCGCCACATTTCGGCGCGCTGGCCCGGCTCGGCAGGGATGAGGCCCGCGACGGCGCTCGGCGTATAGAGATCCTCTATCGTATGGATGGTGGCGAGGATCCCCACGATGGGCTGGTCGCTCTCGCCGATCAGGATGGGCAGGGTAGCGGCAGGATTGATCTCGAGCAGTTGCGCATCGCGCAGCCAGGGCTTGATCTCCTCCATGTCCAGCGGCACGCCATATTCGGCGCACATCAGGCGGATAAGGCGCGAGGACGGGTCGAGTGGATGATGGATCAGGCTCGGCATTTTTGACGCTCGTCTCTTTTTGAGGGCGCTGCGGGGCTGTCGCTTGGCGCTTGCTGCGAACCGCGCTAGAGCTTGCCGACACCATAGGCCCGCTGGACTGAATTAGGGGATCAAATGAACGCCGATCAAGGTCTTTTTGTGCCGCTGATCCTTGGAATTCTCGAAGGGCTTACCGAATTCCTACCCGTCAGTTCCACCGGACATCTGCTGCTGGCCGGCCATTTCTTCGGCCTCACCCAGCCGCCCACCTTTATCGTGCTGATCCAGCTGGGGGCGATCCTGGCGATCGTCACCGTCTATTTCGCCAAACTGGGCCTGCTGATCCGCGATGCGCTGCTCGGCAAGGCGCATGCCTGGAAGTTCGCGCTGGCCGTGGTGCTGGCCTGCCTGCCCGCCGTGGTTGCGGGCGTGCTGCTCCGCGATTTCATCCAGGGCGACCTCTGGGAATCGGCGGTGCTGATCTGCTGGACGCTGCTGATCGGCGGCATCATCCTGCTGATCATCGACCGGCTGCCGCTGCAGCCGAAATATGACGACATCTACCAGTTTCCCTGGCATCTGGCGCTGATCATCGGCCTGTTCCAGATGCTGAGCCTGGTGCCCGGCGTGTCGCGCTCGGGCTCGACCGTGGTGGCCGGCATGCTGTTCGGCGCCTCCAAGCGCGCCGCAGCGGAGTTCACCTTCTTCATCGCCCTGCCGATCATGGTCGGCGCCTTTGGCTATGACCTCTACAAGAGCCGCGAGCTGATCGACACGTCCATCGCGCTCAATGTGGCGGTCGGCTTTGCCGCCGCTTTCGTGGTGGGTGCCCTTGTGGTGCGCTACCTGCTCGGCTTTGTCAGCAGATACGGCTTCGCCCCCTTCGCCTGGTGGCGGATCGTGGTGGGCGCGGCGGGGCTGATCGCAATCTACGCCCTGGGGCGCTAGGCGATCGCCTCTCCCCCCGAGGGAGAGGCAGACGCCTTACTGCTCGAGCGGCTTGTAGTTGGCCGGGATGGAGAAGAAGGCGCGCGGAATGTCCACGCCCTTTTCCACGTCATAGAGCGAGAAGGTCAGCTCGGCCCCGCTCGGCTCGACCAGGCTCCACTGCGCCAGTTCCTTGCTGTCGGTATCGAAGATCAGCGAGACCTGGACGGTGCCGGCAATGGTCTCGTCGATCACGGTGATGGCCATGTAGCCATCCGAATTGGTGACATCGACCACATTGGCATTGAGCAGGTTGACCTCGTCGCCCAGGAACTGGCGCAACGGGATCGAGTCCTGCGGATAGGCGTAGTAGGTCTCGTCGCGCCGGTTGAGCACGTAGAAACCGCGGCCGATCGAGACGATTTCCTCGCGGCTGGGCGGGGCATAGCGGAAGGCGATCTTGTCGGGGCGCTCGAGGAAGAAGGTCCCCTCGGTGCGCCCGCCATTGGTATCGATCTGCAGGAACCGGCCGACCATGCTGCGGATCGCGGAATTATGCGCGCCGATATCGTTGATCAGTTGCTGTTCCTCGGGCGTCAGCGCGCGGTCCAGCGCCCAGGCGGGAACGCTGAGGGCGAAGGCGGCGGAAAGGCCGAGCAGCAGGGCATCGCGACGAATCATGGATATCGATCCCGGGTGGTGGTCGTTGTTGAAGCTAACCTAGAAAGCAATTGCGGCAACAGGTGGTTCCGTCGCGGCCGCGCGACCGCTGCGGCAAGGGGCCGCAAACAACAATCCCCGCTTTCGCGGGGATGTCGTCAGGCGGTTGGATGGATGCCGGCGCATCGGCCGCCGGCTAGTCGCTGCCCACGAGGATTTCGCGCTTGCCCGCATGGTTGGCCTGCGAAATGACGCCCTCGCGCTCCATGCGCTCGATCAGCGTGGCGGCCTTGTTGTAGCCGATGGCGAGGCGCCGCTGCACATAGGAGGTGGAGGCCTTCTTGTCGCTCAGGACGATATGGACGGCCTTGTCATAGAGCTCGTCGCCCGAGCCGGCATAGTCGTCGCTGCCAGCGGCATCGCCACCATATTCGCCGCCCTCGTCTTCTTCCTCGGTGATGGAGTCGAGATAGTCGGGCGCGCCCTGGCTCTTGAGATGCCTGACCACGGCTTCGACTTCGCTGTCGGCCACGAAGGGGCCGTGCAGGCGCTTGGTGCGGCCGCCCGAGGCCATGTAGAGCATGTCGCCATTGCCCAGCAGCTGCTCGGCGCCCTGCTCGCCCAGAATGGTGCGCGAGTCGATCTTGGAGGTCACCATGAAGGAGATGCGGGTGGGGAAGTTGGCCTTGATCGTGCCGGTGATGACGTCGACCGAGGGGCGCTGGGTGGCGGTGATGATGTGGATGCCAGCGGCACGGGCCATCTGCGCCAGGCGCTGGATGGCGCCTTCGATATCCTTGCCCGCCACCATCATCAGGTCGGCCATTTCGTCGACGATGACCACGATATAGGGCAAGGGCTCGAGATCGAATTCCTCGCTCTCGAAGATGGCTTCGCCGGTTTCGCGGTCAAAGCCGGTCTGCACCGTACGGGTGATGACTTCGCCCTTGGCCTTGGATTCGGTGACGCGCTGGTTGAAGCCGTCGATATTGCGGACGCCGATCTTGCTCATCTTGCGATAGCGATCTTCCATCTCGCGCACGGCCCATTTGAGCGCCACGACCGCCTTTTGCGGGTCGGTGACGACCGGGGTCAGCAGATGGGGGATGCCGTCATAGATGCTCAGTTCGAGCATCTTGGGGTCGATCATGATCATGCGGCACTGCTCGGGTGTCATCTGGTAGAGCAGGCTGAGGATGAAGGTGTTGATACCCACCGACTTGCCCGAGCCGGTGGTGCCGGCGATCAGCAGATGGGGCATGCGCGCCAGGTCGGCGATGACGGGCTCGCCGCCGATGGTCTTGCCGAGGCAGATGGGGAGCTTGCCCTTCATCTTCTCGAAGTCGGAAGAGGCCAGCATTTCGCGGAAATAGACGGTTTCGCGGTTCTGGTTGGGCAGTTCGATGCCGATGGCATTGCGGCCGGGCACCACGGCGACGCGGGCCGAGATGGCGCTCATCGAGCGGGCAATGTCGTCGGCCAGCGAGATGACGCGGCTCGACTTGATGCCTGGCGCGGGTTCGAGTTCGAACAGGGTGACGACCGGGCCGGGGCGGACATTGATGATGTCGCCCTTGACGCCGAAATCTTCCAGCACGCCTTCAAGCTGGCGGGCCATTTCTTCCAGCCGCTCGGGCGCATGCTCGGGCGAGGGGCCCAGATGCTTGGGCTCGGACAGCAGGCTCAGCGGCGGCAGCTCGAAGCCGCCGGGCTCGTCGAGGAAGCTGGCCTGGGCCTCGCGCATCATGCGCTGGCCGGGAGCCGGGCGGGGCGCCGGCGCGGCAACGCGCGGCTTGGCCGGATCGACCGGATGGAAGCGCGAATCGCCCTGCTGCCGGTGATTAGCCGGCGCGACCGGCAGATCGGGCACGAAGGGCACGTCATCGGCCTCGTCGGGATAATCGAGCTCGGTATCGTCATAGCTAGGCCGGGCATTGATGCGCGGCGAGATCTCGGGCGCCGCGTCGAATTCGGGCTCGGCCGGGGCATGGATGCGGCGCGTCACAGGGGCCAGCGAAGGCTCGCGGCGGCTGTCGGGCGCCCCTTTGCCATCAAGGCTGGGCTCGACATCATCATCGCGCCAGGAGGCGGCGTCGGCAGCGCGGCGTTCGGCATGGCTGGCGCGGGCGCGGCGGAAGGCGGTGCGCAGCGAATAGCCCAGATGCACCATGGCGCCGAGCGCGATATCGACGATCGGATTGGTCTCGGGCTCATCCTCTTCCGCCGGGGCGGCAACGCCTTTGCGGCCGGCAGCGGCCGAGGCCTTCTTCTGCGGCCCGGTGGGCTCGCTCTGGCCGAGACCCATGGCGATCCAGAAGGCGGCCATGGCCGGAATGGCGATAATGATGGCAAAGAGCACAGCCGTGACGGCCTGGGGCTGTTCGCCGGTGACCATGGCGGCGAGGCCCGTAAAGCCGTTGCCGATCAGCCCGCCGAGACCGGTGGGCAGCGGCCAGCTGGCCGGCATGGCGACAAAGGACAGCACGCCGGCGCCAAGCAGGGTTGCGCCGATCCAGGCCAGGAAGCGCAGGCCCATATGGGTGGGCATGCGGCGACGGGCGAAGGACCAGCCCCAGAGCGCCGGGGGCACCAGCAAGGCCAGCGCGGCGAGGCCAAAGACCTGGAACAGCGCATCGGCGATCACCGCGCCGGGAAAGCCCAGCCAGTTGGCCGGCACCTTGGCGGTGGCATAGGAAAAGCTCGGATCATCGACCGACCAGGAGGCCAGCGCCGCCAGGCAGATCGCCACGAGGCCCAGCAAGATCAGGCCCGCCAGCCGCACCGGAATGCGAATCGCCAGGGCCGGTGGCGGCACGGGCATGGACTTGGCGCTGGCACCCCGCGAGCCGCGCTGCGGCACGGAGCGGATTTCATCAAGCACGGGCGAGGGAGAACTGGGCATGGGCGAACTCAATACTGCCCGGACAAGACCGGGCCCACATTGGCTGCATGCTACCGAGGACGGGTTAACCCAAGGCTAACCATGGCGGGTGGCGGGCACCCTCTTCACCTCTGTCTTTGGGGGAGATGAAGAGGCGCAACCCAAAGAAAAGCCCGCCGGAGGGGCGGGCCAGGTTGCCGCGTGGGTCGCGAGGGAGGAGCGAGACCGCGGGAGTCGCGTTGATCGTGGAGTGCGGCCCGTGCAGTTTTGCGAGTGGGAAGCCTCTGTGGCGGGCCAAGAGGGACACGAGCCGCACGCCACGATCAACTTGGGGAGACCGGGCGGCGCGGACGCCGCCCGGAAGCTGGTATTAGTTGTAGGCGCGTTCGCCGTGGCTCGAGAGATCGAGACCATCGCTTTCGGCCGATTCGGGGACGCGGGCGCCGCCGAAGATGGCCTTGACGATGAACATGGCAACCAGGGCCACCACGCCCGACCAGACGATGGCAATGGCCACGCCGGTGAGCTGGATCATGAACTGGCCGCCGATCGAGTAGGCAGCGGCGTCGCCCAGCGGGTAGCCGCCCAGGCCAGGCGCAGCGACAATGGCCGTGCCCAGGGCACCGACAATGCCACCCACGCCGTGGATGCCGAACACGTCGAGGCTGTCGTCATACTTGAGCATGGGCTTGAGGTTCACGACCGCCCACAGGCAGACGATACCGGCAACCGCACCGAGCACGATGGCGCCGCCGACACCGGCAAAGCCGGCAGCCGGGGTGATGGCCACGAGGCCCGCAACGGCACCCGAGACGGCGCCCAGGGTCGAGGAGTGACCACGGGTCACCTTTTCGCCGATGGCCCAGGCCAGAGCCGCAGCGGCCGGAGCCAGCACGGTGTTGATCAGGGCAACGGCGGTCAGGGCGTTGGCTTCGAGATTGGAGCCGGCGTTGAAGCCGAACCAGCCGAACCAGAGCAGGCCGGCACCGACATAGGTCCAGACCAGGTTATGCGGAGCGATCGGCTCCTTCATGTAGCCGAGGCGCGGCCCCAGCACGATGGCGGCGACGAGAGCGGCCACACCGGAATTGATGTGAACCACGGTACCGCCGGCAAAGTCATAGGCGCCCAGGCCGAACAGCAGGCCAGGACCCGACCAGACCATGTGGGCCATCGGGATGTAGGAGAAGGTGAACCAGATGGCCAGGAAGGCCATCAGCGCGCCGAACTTCATGCGCTCGGCGATGCCGCCGACGATGAGGGTCGAGGTGATGCAGGCAAAGGTCATCTGGAAGGCCACGAAGACCATTTCGGGCAGTTCGAAGCCGGCCGAGAAGGTCGCCGCGGTGGATTCGAGCGTCACGCCCGCCAGGAAGAACTTGGAGAAGTCGCCCACGAAAGCGGACAGGCCGCCTTCGGTCGGGCCGGCAAAGGCCAGCGAATAGCCATAGGCCACCCAGAGGATGGAGATCATGGCAAAGCCCAGGAACACCTGGGTCAGGGTCGACAGGATGTTCTTGGCGCGGACAAGGCCGCCATAGAACAAGGCAAGGCCGGGAATGGTCATCACGATGACGACCATGGTGGAGACCAGCATCCAGGCCACGTCGCCCTTGTCGACGACGGCAGCGGCTTCTTCGACGACAGGCGCGGCAGCGTCCTGGGCAAATGCCGGCAGGGCCAGCAGCAGGGAGGCGAGTGCGGCGCTCCCCAGAATCTTAGACGTCTTCATCTGTTGTTTCTCCCGATGACGCTTAGAGGGCAGCCGCGCCGGTTTCACCGGTGCGGATACGGGTGACGGCGAGCAGATCGAGCACGAAGATCTTGCCATCGCCGATACGGCCCGTCTGGGCGCTATCGCGGATGGCTGCGGACACCGCGTCGGCGAGAGCGTCGTCAACGGCGATCTCGACCTTGAGCTTGGGCAGGAAATGCACGGCATACTCGGTGCCGCGGTAGATTTCGGAATGCCCCTTCTGGCGGCCGTAACCCTTTACCTCGGTGACGGTCATCCCGTGCACATCCAAGGAATTGAGAGCCTGGCGAACCTCTTCGAGGCGTGATGGCTTGATAATTGCAATCACCAGTTTCATGTGAGCCCCTTTGCGACTTGGCGCTTGGTCTGGAATGGCAAACTAGACTCAAGCGCCGTGCCAAGTTGATCGCGGGGCGAAATTGGACACAAATTCAACGAGTTAACGAATGGGCAAGGCAGCGATCGAAAATGCCAGCCGGGAAATGCACAATGTTTGTGCAAAACTTGGCGGATCTGGGCAAAATTAAGGCATGCCCCGCGGCGATCAGCGCGCTTGCATGGCGCGCCGCGCCGGAGACAATGGCGGCATGGAGAAACGGGCATGAGCAAGAGCGGCGAAAACTATGATGTGCTGATCGTCGGCGGCGGACCGGCGGGGCTGACGCTGGCGCTGGCGCTGGTGCAGTCGGCGCGCGGCATCAAGGTCGGCCTTGTCGACCGCCGCCCGCTCTCGGTGCCGCGCGATGCCCGCGCCTCGGCCATCGCGGCGGGCGTGCGGCGCGTATTCGAGGCGCTGGGCGTCTGGGACCGGATGGCGGCGGCGGCCCAGCCGATCACGGCCATGCGCATCACCGATTCGGGGGAAGGCGACATTTCCCGGCCGCTGTTCCTGGCCTTTGACGGCGATGTGACGCCGGGCGAGGCTTTCGCCCATATGGTGCCCAACAGCGTCAGCGCCCAGGTGCTGCTCGATGCCGTGGCCGACCGGATCAGCGTCATCGCGCCGGCAACCATCACCGGCTTTGCCGCCGAGGCCAATGCGGCCCGGCTGGTGCTGGAGGATGGCCGTATCCTTGCGGCCCCGCTGGTCGTGGCGGCCGATGGCGGCCAGTCGGCCCTGCGCGGCATGGCCGGCATCGGCGTCACCGGGCACGACTATGGGCAGACGGGACTCGTCACCACCATTGGCCATGCCCTGCCCCATGAGGGCGTCGCCTATGAACATTTCCGCCCGTCGGGCCCCTTTGCCAGCCTGCCGCTGCCGGGCAACCGCTCGTCGCTGGTCTGGACCGAGCGCAGCGAGAATGCCCCACGCTACCTCGCCATGGACGACTCGACGCTCGCCACCGAAATCGAGGCGGTGATGGGTTCGACGCTGGGCGCGGTGACGGTGGAGGAAAGGCTCATGGGCTTTCCGCTGCGCCTGCAGATCGCGCGCGACTTTGTCGGGACACGGCTGGCGCTGGTGGGCGATGCGGCCCATGTCATCCACCCCATTGCGGGACAGGGCCTCAATATGGGCCTCAAGGATGTCGCGGCCCTGGCCGAGGTGGTCATCGAGGCCATCCGCCTCGGGCTCGACCATGGCGGGTCCGAGGTGCTGGAGCGCTACCAGGCCTGGCGCCGCCTCGATACGGCCGCCATGGCCGCCATGACCGACGGGCTCAATCGCCTGTTTTCCAACGACGTGGCCCCGGTCCGGGCGCTGCGCGATTTCGGGCTGGGGCTCGTCGATCGGGCCGGCCCGGTCAAGTCGGCGCTGATCCGAACGGCCTCGGGGATTTCGGGCGGCGGCCCGCGGCTGCTCAGCGGCCTGCCGATCTAGCCATGGTCTGGTTCGACTCGGAGGCCATTGCCCGTGCCGAGTATGATGGGGAGGACGCGACCCTCTTCATCTGGTTCCGCGGCAATGAGCGGCCCTATGCCTATTACGCGGTGCCCGAGGAGATCTTCCATGCCCTGTGCGACGCCGAGTCCAAGGGCCGCTTCGTGCAGGAGCACATCATCGACCGCTATCAATATGCCCCGCCCTAGTGCTCGCCCCCGAGCTCGGGCAGTTGGCGCAGGGCTTCGGGCTCGACATTGCGGGCCTCGTCGAGGCTGAGCAGCGGCACGCCCTTGATGATGGGAAAGGCCAGCCGCGCCGCCACCGAAATCAGCTCGCTGCGATCGGCCGAAAGGGTCAGCCGCGTCTTGGTCAGCGGGCAGACCAGCATTTCGAGCGTCTTGACGTCGAAGACATGGCGCGGGCTGGTGTCTGGCGTTCCGCTCATGGTCAGTTCAGCGGCGAGGGGCTGCCCGAGGCGCCGCGGGCAATCTCGTATTCGGTCATGGCGATCAGCGTTTCGGCGCGCTGCTCGAGGGTCTGGGCTTCCAGCAGCACCTGCTTTTCGGCCGGACCATAGGGCCCCACCATGCAGCAGAAATTGACCAAGTCAGCCGTGCCGGTGCGCTCGATCTCGTCCCAGTTGAGCTCGATGCTGGCAAATTCGGCATAGTCGCGCATCATCTTGACGAAGCGCTCGCGATCCACCGCCTCCTCGCCGAAATCGCGGGTGAAGTCGGTGGTGAAATCGTCGGCGGAGATGACGCCCTGGCGATAGGGGGTCATCACGGTCAGCTCATGGGCAAGACGGAAGCGGGTCACGCCCTCGAGGATGATGAAGTAGCGCCCCTCCCCGCTCTCCTCGAAATGGGTGATCCGGCCCAGGCAGCCGATCGCCTGCAGCGGGCTGCGGCCCTTGGGGCTTTCCTCGCTGGTATCCTCTGGCTGGATCAGCCCGATCAGCCGGTCGCCGCGCAAGGCGGCGTCGACCATCTCGATATAGCGCGGCTCGAACACATTGAGCGGCCGGTGCGAGAAGGGCAGCAGCAGCGCCCCCGACAGCGGAAAGATCGGGACGGACTTGGGCAGATCGGCCGGCGAAGCGGGACGCCTGAGCATGATGCGTTCCTTATATATAGCGCGCTGGCCACCGGCCCCCGGGGCCGGCAGCAACGCCTTACGAGAACAGGGCAGCCGACAGCAGGCGGCGGCCCTTGGCGGTGGCCGGGTCCTTGGGGCCCCAGGCCTCGAAGAATTCGAGCAGCTTCTTGCGCGCGCCATCCTCGTTCCAGGTGCGGTCGCGCTTGAACAGGGTGACCAGCGCCTCGGCTGCCTCGACCCGCTGCCCCCTGGCATTGAGTGCCAGTGCGAGATTGTAACGCGCCTGATGGTCATCTGGATTGGCGGCGACGGCGGCCTCGAGGGCATCGGTCTCGCTGAGATCGGCGGCTTCGGCCAAGAGGCGAATGGAATTGACCAGGGTATTGTAGGCCTCGCCCTTGCGCTCGGCCTCGGGGACCATGTCGAGCGTGGTGCTGGCCTGCTCGGTTTCCCCGGCCGCCATATAGACACGCGCGAGGCCGATCAACGCCACGGCATGGTCGGGCTGGTGCTGCAACACCATGCCGAAGATCTGCGCCGCCTGGCCGAGATCGCCGGCCACCAGCGCCGCCTCGGCGCCCTCGATGGCCTGGACAATCTGGGCTTCGAGCGAATCCGCTGCCGGCTGCGGCGCCGGGGCGCCGGCAATCACCTTGTCGGCAAAGCGGCGCACCTCGCCCTCGGGCATGGCGCCCATGAAGCCATCGACCGGGCGCCCGCCGGAAAAGGCAAAGACGGCGGGGATGGACTGGATGCCGAGCTGGCCGGCAATCTGCGGGTTTTCGTCGATATTGATCTTGATCAGCCGGATCGCGCCGGCCTTCTCGTTGACCACCTTTTCCAGCGCCGGGGTCAGCTGGCGGCAGGGGCCGCACCAGGGCGCCCAGAAATCGACGAGCACCGGCTGGTCGAGCGAGGCGTCGATCACATCGGCCTTGAAGGCGGAATCGGTCGAATCCTTGATCAGCGCCCCGGCGGGAGGGGTGGTCTGGTGGGGAGCGGCAACGCCGTTGAACGGAGTGGACATGACGGAAACTGGGCCCTTGAAACGCGGCAGACTGGGATATTCGCGGACCTTATTGCGCCCGCAAACGGCGATGTGACAAGCCCCTCGACCCACAAGGCGACGACAAGATGACGATCGTGCCAAAATGTGGGTTGCAATGGGCGCTTCGATTGGGCATATAGGCGCGCGTCGCCGGACTGCCAAGGCAGGATGGAGACAACGGAGCGCGGGTGTAGCTCAGGGGTAGAGCATAACCTTGCCAAGGTTAGGGTCGTGGGTTCGAATCCCATCGCCCGCTCCAATCTTCCCAAAGGAAGAAACGATCAAAAGGCCGGGCTCATTGCCCGGCCTTTCGTTTTTTCGGCTCCGTGATGTTCGGCGCTGGAGCGTGGCGCGGTCCGCGGGAAGGCCAGCGTCGCTGTCAGCGGCCAATTCCGACTTACAGAGAAGCCGCCATCCGTTCCACGGCCTCGAGAACGCGTGCCCGCGTGCAGCCGAAGTTGAAGCGGATGAACTGGCCATAGGCCGGGCCGAAGTCGCTGCCGGGGCTGAAGGCGACGCGGGCATGGGTCAGGAAGTGGGCGGCGGGATCATCGAGGCCCAGGGCCGAGCAATCGAGCCAGGCGAGGTAGGTCGCTTCCGGCTTTTCCATCGTGATGCCGGGCAGATGCTCGGCGACGGCGCCGGCCAGCGCATCGCGGTTGCCCTCCAGATAGGCCAGCATGGCGTCGCGCCAGTCGGTAGCGTCGCGGAAGGCGGCCAGGGTGGCTTCCAGCCCCATTATATTGACACTGTCGACCATGCCCAGCCGCGAGGCCTCGAAGCGCTGGCGCAGCTCCGGGTTCTGGATGATGGCGAAAGCGGTCTTGAGCCCGGGAATATTGTAGGTCTTGGCTGCGGACATCAGCGTGATGCTGCGCCGGGCGATGGCCGGGTCGAGGCTGGCGATAGGGATGTGGCGCCGGCCATCATAGAGCAGTTCGCAGTGGATTTCGTCGGAGATGATCGGCCGGTCACCCATGGCCTCGGCCAGGGCCAGCAGCGCGGCGCGACCATAGACCTTGCCTGTCGGGTTGTGCGGATTGCACAGCAGCAGGGCGTGGGCGCGGGCCAGCTCGGCGCGCTGCTCGGCAATGGGGCGGTCGAGCCGCAGCGCGATCGGCTGCAGCGACCAATGCTCCGGCGCCACGCGGATGGGCTTATAGATCGGGGTCTGGAGCGCCAGGCTCTGCCCGGGCGCCAGCAGCGCCTTGATCGCCATGTTGAAGCCGGGTTCGACGCCGGGCAGGAAGACGATGTCCTCCGGCGTGATCGACCAGCCATAATTGGCCGCCATGTCGGCGACGATCTGCGCGCGCAGCTCGGGCCTCGCCGAGCAATAGCCGAATACCGGATGCTGCAGGCGCTGCATCATCGCTTCGACAATGGCGGGCGCCGCGGCAAAATCCATGTCGGCCACCCACATGGGCAGCACATCGGCGGGGTATCTGCTCCACTTGTTGCTGCCGGTCTGGCGGCGGTCGATGCCGGAATCGAAGTCGAAGGTCACGCCTAGAGCCCCCGGATCATGCCACCATCGACGCGCAGCATGCTGCCGGTCACAAAGCTGGCCTGCCGGCTGGCGAGGAAGGCCACGACGGCACCGAATTCTTCGGGCTGGCCATAGCGCCCCAGCGGGATGTCGCGGCGCGATGCCGCCTGCACGTCTTCCAGCGTGCTGCCGCTGCGCTGGGCCTTGCCGCTGTCGAGCTCGCGAACGCGGTCGGTATCGATGCGGCCGGGCAGGACCATATTGACGGTGATCCCCTGCGCCGCCACTTCGGCGGCCAGCGTCTTGGACCAGCCGGCAACGGCGCCGCGCACGGCGTTGGAGAGGGCGAGGCCCGGGATCGGTGCCAGTACGCCCGATGAGCCGATAGTGATGATGCGCCCCCAGCCGCGCTCGATCATCTGCGGCAGCAGGCCGTCGGTAATGGCATAGAGCGAGGTGGCCATGGTCTGGAACGCGGCAAGCCAGTCGGCGCTGGACTGCCCCTGGGCCGGGCCGGCCTTGGGGCCCCCGCTATTGTTGACGAGGATATCCACCCCGCCTTCGCCGCGAACCCGCTCGATGAGGGCCGCGACCGAGGCCGGGTCGGCGAGGTCGACCTTGTAGTCCCCAGAGCGGGAGGCGGCGAGCACCGTCACGCCCTCGGCCCGCAGGGCGTCGGCACTGGCGGCGCCCAGGCCACGACTGCCGCCCAGAACCAGGGCGCGCTTACCGGTCAGTCCAAAATCCATCAGCCAATATCCTTCAGTTTGCGCTCCTGCCGGGCGATCAGACGATCCACCTCGGCCACGGCCCTGGGCGCCAGCGGCGCGCCCGGCCGGCGCTGTTGCGGGCTCGCAATGGCGCCCCGCTTGTGCAGCGTGTGCTTGCGCACCGCCAGGCCCAGGCCCGGCTGCTGCTCATAGCGCACGAGCGGCAGATAGGCGTCGAATATATCCTGGGCCCGCTCCATGTCGCCCGCGCCGGCGAGGCGCACGACATCGACCATCATTTCGGGAAAGGCGAAGCCGGTCATGGCGCCATCGGCGCCGCGCTCCATTTCCTCGGGCAGGAACACCCCGCCATTGCCGCACAGCACCGACAGCCGGCGGCGGCCCTTGGCTTCGGCAGCGCGGATGTCGGAAATCTTGGCGAGGCCCGGCCAGTCCTCATGCTTGAGCATGACGATCGAGGGCATGGCCTCGACAATGCGGCCCAAGAGCGAAGAGCTGATGTGAATGCCGGTCACCAGCGGGAAATCCTGCAGCACCAGGGGCACGTCGGCGCCGATGGTGTCGACCACGCTCTGGTAATAGGCAAAGATCTGATCGTCGGTCTTGAGCGTGCCGGGCGGGGCGACCATGACGCCGGCTGCACCCATATCCATCACCGCCCTGGTCAGTTCGTCGATGGCGGCAAGGCCGGGCGCGGACACGCCGACGACGACGGGACGGCCCTCGGCCCGGGCCAGGGTGCGGCGGGTGATATCGAGCGCTTCGCCCTGGGTCAGCTTGGGTGCTTCCCCCATCATGCCAAGGATGGTCAGGCCATCGGCGCCCTTGTCGAAGTAGAAATCGGTGACGCTATCGACGCTGGCCATGTCCACGGCAAGCGTATCGGTAAACGGCGTGACAGCAATGACGAAGACGCCTTTGCTCTCTGTGGTGATCAAGGGCATGCACTAATCCTATCAGGCGAACCATTGGGAGGCGCGGCGCGGCGCATAGCGGCCGTCGCCGGGTTGGTTGACGATGTCCGTACCATTCCAGGCGAGCTTGCCGCCGACATAGGTGCGGGTGACGCGACAGTCGAAACGCCGCCCGTGGAACGGGCTCCAGTTCAGTTCGTCATGCGCCTTGCTCTCGTCCCAGACCATGGGTTCGGGCGAGAGGATGGCGATGTCGGCATCGGCGCCGGGCTGCAGCGCGCCTTTTTCCGGCCAGAGGCCGAAGAAGCGGGCCGGGCGCTCGCAGAGCTGGGAGACCGTCAGCGTCAATGCATCGAGATTGCGCTGCACTGCCCCGGTATAGAAGGCGGGCAGCAGGGTTTCGAGACCGGGTACGCCCGCGCCGGCATCAAAGATCGAGGGCGTGAACTTGTTGTCGATCGGCCAGCTGGAATGGTCGGAGCTGACGAAGGCGACCCGCCCCTCGACCACATCGGCCCAGAGCTTTTCGATCTGGCCGGGCCGGATGGGCGGATTGACCTTCATGCGCGCGCCCAGCTCGCCGTCCCGGTCGGGGTCGAACCAGAGATAATGCACGCAGAGCTCGCCCGTGGCGCGGAAGCCGTCGCGGCGATAGGTCTCGACCAGGTGAAAACCGCGCGCCGAGGTGAGGTGCACGATATGGGCATGCGCGCCACTCAAAGCGCCCAGCTCGAGGAAGTGCGCGGTCGAGGCCTGTTCCGCCGCAAGCGGGCGGCTCGATGAATGCGCCTCGATACCATTGTGACCGGCGGCGCGGGCGCGGGCGATGCGGGCGCGCACGATTTCCTGGTCTTCATTGTGAATGCCCAGCGGCACATGGGTGGGCGCCAGGGCCTCGAAGAGATCGAGCAGCTGGTCGGCGGCAATGCGCGGAAAGCGCGTGGGGCTGGATTCAAAGCCCGAAATCTTGAAGGCGACCACGCCGCCCTCGATGAGCGGCAGGACCGAGCTCATGTCCTGCCCCGGCATGACCGTGCCATAGAGCGCGACATTGGCATGGGCATGTTCGGCAATGGCCGCCGTCTTGTCGTTCAGCCGCTCGAGCGTGTTGAGCGGCGCCGGATTGTCATAGGGCATGTCGACAATGGTGGTGACGCCACCGGCGACGGCCGAGCGGGTGGTCGAGGCAATGCCCGGCAGGCCGCCATAGCTGCCGGCATGGGTCTGGCCATCGATCACCCCGGGAATAATGAAGCCGGCGCCTGCATCGAAGCTGGCCCTGGCCTGGGGCGGCGCGCCGGTGCCGATGGCGGCAATCCGGTCATTCTCGATCGCCAGCCAGCCATTGGGGATGGGGCCGGTCGGCGTGACGACCGTACCAAGGATCACTTCGTCCATGTTCAGCGCGCCTTCATGCGATATTGGAGGTCGAGGGTCGTCGCGGCGAGGGCCACCCCGGCCTGCACCGGGTCCACCACGGGCAGACCCAGGGCGGCTTCCAGCGCGGCGCGATAGCTGCCGAGGCCGGCGCAGCCCAGGATCACGACATCGGCGCCATCCTCGTCGCGCAGCTTGCTTCCGGTGCGCAGCACGGTTTCCACCACATCGGTGGCCATGAGTTGGGGGATGGTCATGTCGATCGAGCGGTCACCCGCCAGCCGGCCGGAAATCTGGAGCGCCTGCAGGTAGCGCAGGTGCCGGGCGATCGAGGACGGCCCCAGCGACACAATGCCGAAGCGGCGGCCCAGCCCGAGCGCGGCGAGATAGGCGGCTTCGGCAATGCCGATCACCGGTCGCGACGTGGTGGCGCGCACGCGGTCGATGCCGGGGTCGGAAAAGCAGCTCAGCACATAGGCGTCGGCATGCTCGTCGGCGATGCGCTCGATGATATTGGGCACGACCATTTCGACATGGGCATCGGTCTCGATGCCGGGCGGCGACTTGGCCAGTTCGGTCAGCGCGATGGCGTGCCGGCTGGTCTCGGTGATGATCGACAGGCATGCCTGCATCGACTGGGTGACCGAAACCGAGCTGTTGGGATTGATGACGAGAATGGAGGACAAGGCATGATCCCGCTTTGAATATTCCACGTAATATACTACGAAGGAGGGGGCGTCAAAGCCGTTTGCAGCTTTGGTAGCCAAAGACCAACCGTTGCCCTATGTTGAGGCAATTCCTGAAGAATCGAGCCGTCAAAGGCTGTACAAGGACGTTTTCGTGGCGATCAGCGGCTCACCCGACAAGGCAAGGAAGTCATTGACTGACCAGGCTTACGACGCCTTGCGCCAACAGATCATCACCGGCGTCCTGCCGCCCGGCCGCGAGATGAGCGAGCTGGAGCTGGCGGACGTGCTGTCGATGAGCAAGACGCCGGTGCGCGAGGCGCTGTCGCGCCTGGGCGTCGAGGGGCTGGTCGAGGCCTTTCCGCGCCGCGGCTACCGGGTGACCAGTGTCACCGTCAAGGACATGAACGATCTCTTCGCGGTCCGCGCCATGCTGGAGGGCACGGCGGGGGCGTTGGCGGCCATCAACCTCACCGAAGCCGAACTTGAACGGCTCGATGCGCTGGCCGATGCCAGCTATGTGCGCGGCGAGAACACCAGCACCCAGTCCTTCGTCAAGGCCAATGAGGATTTCCACTCCGCCATCGCCCGGGCGACGCGCAATCCGCGCCTGCACAACCTGGTGGTCAGCCACCTCGAGGAATGCGGCCGCTTCTTCTATATGGGCGCACAGGCCCGCGACGTGAATCCGGAAACCACCAACGACCACCATCGCATCGTCGCCGTGCTGCGCGAACGCGATCCGGAGCGGGCGCGCGCCGCCATGGTCGAGCATAACGAAAATACCCGCCAGGGCCTGCTGCGCGCCCTGCTCGATCGCTCGGACAGCGTGCTGTCCTTCTAGGCTGCCCGGCTTAGGCGGGCCACCAGCCGGTCGATGGTCATGGTCATGCCCGCCTCAAGCCCCTTGTCCAGCCAGGCCTGCACGGCGCCCTGGCTCAGATCGTCCGGCAGCCGCAGCGTCACCGTCAGCCGCGTCCGCGCGCCCACCGGCTCCAGCTCCACCGTCACTTCCGGCCCGTCCGGCTCGTCGGTATCGGGCCAGCCGCCGCTCGCCCCCCAGGCAAAGACCAGACGCCGATTGGGCACGATGTCGCGATAGATGCCGCCGGTGATGTATTGCGTTGTCGCATTCTCCACCATGTGCTGCCGCCAGGCACCGCCCACGCGCAGGTCGACCGTGGTCGGTTGGGTCGGCGTGGTGCCGGGGTTGAAAAACCAGTCCAGCTGCGCCGGGTCGGTCCAGGCTTGCCACACCAGTTCGGGCGGTGCATCGAGCAGGCGCGTCAGGGTGAAGCCGCGCTCCAGTGTATCGGTGGACGCCATCAGCGGTCTCCTTCCGTTTGGGTCTTGGTGGCCATCATGGTCTTGAGCTGGGCCTCGAGCCGGTCGAGCCGGGCGCCGAAGAAGTGCCGGTATTCCGCCAGCCAGCTATCCGCCGCCTCCAGCGGCAGCGCCTCCAGCCGGCAGGAGCGGAACTGCGCCTCGCGCACCTTGCTCACCAGCCCCGCCTCTTCCAGCACTTTCACATGCCGCGACACCGAAGGCAGGGTCATCGCGAAGGGCTCGGCCAGCTCATTGACCGTCGCCGGCCCCTGCGCCAGCCGCGCCAGGATCGCCCGCCGCGTCGGGTCCGCCAGGGCAGCAAAAGTAGTGCTCAGCGCGTCATCCATATTTGCGTACTTTGCTAATTACGTAAATAGCTAAATACGACTCACGCGGCCAGGAGTCAACCTTCTGTCTCAGCCCCGCACCGCCCGGTATCGTCCCGGGATCTATCCTGAGATCGCAGGGCGGCCGGCACTCTCGGCTATCGGGGAAGTGGCGCAGTGAAACGGACTTTCCCTACAGCAGGCTCAGGACCTTCTTCTGCAGATAGTCCGCTGCCAGTTGCGCTTCCGCGGGCCGCGTCGACCAGTCGTCCGCGACCTTGCCCAGATAGGCATCTCCCGCAAATCCTAGTGTATCGGCGATTCCAGCGGGGAGCAGCGGCGCTGCCCAGCTGGCTGCCGCGTCCTTGGCGACGAACGCCCCGGTTTCAGCCGTTCGCCACATCCGGGCCAGGGTCAGCAGGACATTGCGTTCATCACCCTCCAGGCCAGCCACCAAGGACGGGATGGCCTCGCGCATTGCCCGACGAACCTGGTCGGCGGGGATTTCAGGCAGAAGGTCTGACAGGTCGGGGCCGATCAATGGCACGGCCTCTTGCCGCGCCTGGGCAAGCATCAGCGTCACACCGGGATCGGAAAATGGCTCAGGAACGAGGCCGCTTTCGACGTCAGCGCGCAACCATTCCCCATAGAGAAATTCGCTTCGTCCCGGATAGCCGGGCGCGGCAAGGTCAGACGCCAGCACAACCGAGAGTTCGATGCAGCGCGGCTCGCCCGGCGGGTTGGGGTAGCGGCCGGATACCTTGAGCAATGCGGCTGCAAGGCTCTTGCGGTCCGCAGCAGACATTGGCCGGCTGATGACGATTATCAGATCAACGTCGCTTCGTGGCCGCAAGCCACCCGAGACAGCTGACCCATGAAGATAGGCGGCAACCAGCTCCTGCCCAAAGATGTGCGTCGCGATCGCGATCACGGCCTCCGCTTCCTTGAGCATTGCAGTTTCCAGTTCCGGCATTCGGTCTAACAGCGCTTATGTCCCCATTACTGACCGTTTGGTCATTGACGATCAACGTGGCCGTAACGCTCAGGCCCGGGCATCCGGGAATGACCGGCATGGGGTGGATTGCTGACCGATGCCTTCCGGAGGGGAAATCGTCCGCGCCTCGTCGAAACTGCGCTTTCCCGTTCGTCGTTGAGACAGACGCAACCCGAGAGGAGACGCATGATGTCCTATATCGATGGCTTCGTATTGGCCGTTCCGGCCGCCAACAAAGACCAATACATCGCGCATGCCAGGCAAGGTGCCGATCTGTTCAAGAAGCTCGGCGCCACGCGCCTGGTCGAAACCTGGGCCGAGGACGTGCCGCACGGCAAGCAGACCGATTTCTATCGTGCGACCAAGCTGGAAGAGGGAGAGGTGCCGCTCTTTTCCTGGGTCGAGTATCCCGACCGGGCCACCCGCAAGAAGGCCGGCGAGGCCATGATGAGCGATCCTGACGTGCAGGCCATGTCCGAAATGCCGTTCGACGCCTCGCGCATGATCTATGGAGGCTTCGAAGTGCTCCACGACACCGGCGCCCAGGGCAAGCCGGGCTATGTCGATGGCATGATTTCTCCAGTCCCCGCAGCCAACAAGGAGGCCTATCGCGCCGCCGCCCGGGCCCAGGCGCCGCTGCTTATTGCACAGGGCGCCCTTCGCGTCGTCGACACCTGGGGCGATGACGTGCCCGCTGGCGAAACCACCGACTTCCAGCGGGCCGTCGCGACCAGGGACGACGAAACTATCGGCTTTTCCATCATCGAATGGCCATCGCGGCAGGTGCGCGACGCCGCCTGGAAAATCCTGATGGAAGACCCCCGCATTGCCCCCGACCCAAAGATCTGGGACGCCTCCCGCTCGATCACCGGCGGCTTTGCGCCGGTCGTGGATCTCTAGGGCGAAATCCGCGCCAGCTCCCGCCCGCATTCGGGGCTCGGGCTGGCGCTTCTGAACAGGCCGCCCTACCCCCGGCTCTGGTGCACATAGCCCCTGACGCTGGCCGGCACCTCGACCTTGAGCCATTCCCGAAACGCGCGCAGCTTGCGGCTCTCCCGCCGCCCCTGGGCCGTAACCAGCCAATAGCCCAGCGGGCCGTCCACCGCGTGGTCGAAGGGCCGCACCAGTCGGCCGTCGCTGACCGCGTCTGCGCTCATCATGTCGGCGGCCATCAGCACGCCCTGTTCGGAAATCGCCGCGTCAAAGGCCAGCGAGGCGTCCGAATAGACCGGTCCGGTCAACCTGATCGCCGGGTCGAGCCCGGCTGCGGCGCGCCAGGCGTCCCAGCTCAGCATGGTGGTCTCGTCCTGGATCACCGGCACATGGGCCAGGTCCGCCGGGCGGGTCAGCAGCCTCGCCACCGGCGGGGCGCAGACCGGCTGGTATTGCGTGCCGCCGATCAGTTCCGCCCGCACGCCCGGCCATTGGCCATCGCCATAGCGGATGCCGCAATCGACGTCGGGCCGGCTCAGGTCCAGCATGGCCGCCGTCACGTTGAGCCGCACCTCGATATCGCGGTTGAGCAGGGTGAACTTGTTGATGCGCCAGATCAGCCAGCGCGAGGCAAAGACGCTGCCCACCGTCAGGTTCAGCACGCCCTCGTCGCTGCCCTTGAGGCTGGCGAGCCCGTCCTGCAGCGCGGCAAAACCCGAGGTCAGCTGCGGCATGGCGGCCTTGAGGGCCGGCAGCGGCCGCAGCCCGGCGGGCGTGCGCTCGAACAGCTCCATGCCCAGCCGCTCCTCGGCCCGGCGCAGATGCTGGCTCACCGCGCCGATGGTGACGCCAAGCTCCTCGGCCGCCGGGGCCAGCGCGCCGCGCCGCGCCACGATCTCGATGGCGCGCAGCGCATTGAGCGGAATGGGAAATGGGTTTGCCATATAGATTTTCTATATTCTGTCAGCGACCTTGTCCATTGCGCCTGCACTGGTCCGGGCGCACAACGGCATCATTGTCCACATCCGACCTGAAAGGAGGTCACAAAATGTCTAGTCTCGTTACCCGTCTCGCCCGCCTCGTCGCGGGTCTCTTCGCCGCCGATCGCGCCCCGCTCGATCCCGACAGCATGAGCCTGCATGACTGGGCCGATTTGCCCGCCCATCACCCTGCCTGCGACCGCGCGCCGTGCTGAGGCCACATTCGGGCCGTTGAAGGTGGGGCTGACCCCGCCTTCAAGGAGCTTCCGATGATCCGACCCCTCGCCGCGCTGGCCGTGCTCGCTCTGCTCACCGGCAGTGCCGTCGCCCAGGACGCCGCTGCACCGGCCCCGCCGGCCGCGACCGATATCGTCATCGATCCGGCGGCCAGCCTCGATACCACGCCCAAGCAGGCCAATATGCTGACCGGCTTTTACGCCACCCAGGCGGTGATCGAGCTATGCGCCGTGCCGATCGAGCCGGCCATTGCAGAGGGCATGGCGGCCGATCGGGTCCGCCTTGAAACCGCGCTCAGCATGGACGCCGCGGCCGCCGCCAAGGCCTATGGCCTGGTCAAGGCCGATGTCGAAAAGACCACGCCCGATTGCGCCGAGGGCAGCGCCGACCGCCTCGGCGTCGACGCCGTCACCGCCATCTATGCCGACCTGGCCGCTCCTGCCCCGGCCGCCCCCGCCCCGGCCGGCACGGTGGCTCCTGCCGCGGAGGCGGCCCCGGCAGCAGAAGCTGCGCCTGCAGCGCAGTAGTCTTTCCCAACTCGATCGTCACCCTCGGGCTTGACCCGAGGGCTCTACACTTGCCGATCCCTCGTTAAGTGAAGTCCCCACGGGTCAAGCCCGAGGGTGACGATCTGTGCTTTTGGGGGCTTTCTTTACTCGCAGATCCGCGCCGTACAGCTCTCGCCATGGCAGCCCAGGTCGAGATGCAGGTGGTCGCTGTGCTCGGCATTGGCCTCGGGCCCCAGTACCGTGGTGAAACTGCCGCAGGCCGCGTCATGTGCCAGCCGCAGCAGCCTGCCCTCCGGCGCAACGGCGCGGATCCAGTCGGTATCGACCGTGATGGCGCGTCCGTCTTCCAGCGTGAAGCCGATGACGTCCAGCCCATTGGCAAAGCCGTGTTCGGAAGTGAAGCCGCCCTCGCCATTATTGCGGTTGCGGCACATATAGCTGGTGCCGGTATCGACGCTGGCCAGCGGGCTTTCCAGCATGGCCTCGGCATAGCCGTCGACGCTCGCCACCCAGTCGGGCAGGGCGCTGGCCATCTGGCAATTGGTGGTGACGGGGCTCGAAAACGGCACCATGCGGCCGCGGCTCATCACGCCGGTGACCACGAGCGGGGATTGCTCCCCGCAGATACCCTCGCTCAGCGGCGGCGCCATCTCGGCTTCCACCAGCCCCATGATCACCGCCGGACAGGCCACCTGATAGACCCGCTGCGGGGCCGGTTCGGGCTCCGCCACCGGCTCGGGCTCAGGCTCAGGCGCGGCCACTGGCGCTGGCTCTGGCTCTGGCTCAACGGGGGGCTCGGGTGCGGCCTCGACCGCGGGCTCGGCTTCCTGCTCCGCCACCGGGGCGGCTTCCGGTTCCGGGCGGGGCACGGGGGTTTCCACCGCATCCACTACCGGCTCATTGGGCAGGTCCGGCGGCCGCGGGCGCGGCACGGGGGCCACGAGATCGGGCTTGGGCGCCGTGGTGCGCGGCACCCGCCGTGGCGGCTCATCCGGCTGGGTCAGGCGGTCCACCATGTCCTGCAGGGGGCCAAGAATATCCTGCGCCGCCACCGGGGGGATGACCAGCAGGGGAGCGAGGGCGATGAGTCTGAAAAGCGTGTGCATGCGCCCCTAACGCGCGAGTGGGGCAAAAGGCACCAGCCCGCCCGCTGTTAACGCCACGGAAACCATCTTTGCCTCACCCCCGCCTTCTGCTATCAGCCCACACCATGACAACGCCGCTTTCCCACATCCGCAATTTTTCCATCGTCGCCCATATCGACCATGGCAAATCCACCCTGGCCGATCGTCTGATCCAGACCACGGGGGGGCTGGACCTGCGCGAGATGAAGGAGCAGGTGCTCGATTCGATGGATATCGAGCGCGAGCGCGGCATTACCATCAAGGCCCAGACCGTCCGGCTGACCTACAAGGCCAATAATGGCGAGACCTATATCCTCAACCTGATCGACACGCCCGGCCATGTCGATTTCGCCTATGAGGTGTCCCGCTCCATGGCCGCCGTGGAGGGGTCCCTGCTGGTCGTCGATGCCTCGCAGGGCGTCGAGGCGCAGACCCTGGCCAATGTGTATCATGCGCTCGACGCCAATCACGAGATCGTCCCGGTCCTCAACAAGGTCGACCTGCCCGCCGCCGATGTCGAGCGCGTCAAGACCCAGATCGAGGATGTCATCGGCATCGACGCCTCCGAGGCGCTCGAAATCTCGGCCAAGTCGGGCTTCGGCATCGACACCGTGCTCGAGGCCATCGTCCACCGCCTGCCCGCCCCCAAGGGCGACATCAATGCCCCGCTCAAGGCGCTGCTGGTCGACAGCTGGTACGATACCTATCTGGGCGTCGTCGTCCTCGTCCGCATCATCGATGGCGTGATGAAGAAGGGCCAGCGCATCCGCATGATGGCCTCCGGGGCCGTCTATGAGCTCGACCGCGTCGGCGTCAACACGCCCAAGCTGGTCGAGGTCAAGGAGCTGACCCCGGGCGAGCTCGGCGTCTTCACCGCCTCGATCAAGGAAGTGGCCGATACCAATGTCGGCGATACCATCACCGATGATCGCAAGCCCACCACCACGCCGCTGCCCGGCTTCCGTCCGGCCCAGCCCGTGGTGTTCTGCGGCCTCTTCCCGGTCGATGCCTCCGACTTCGACGAGCTGCGCGCCGCCATGGGCAAGCTGCGCCTCAACGATGCCAGCTTCAGCTTCGAGATGGAAACCAGCGCCGCGCTCGGCTTCGGCTTCCGCTGCGGGTTCCTGGGGCTCCTGCATCTCGAAATCATCCAGGAGCGGCTCTCCCGCGAATTCGATCTCGACCTGATCGCGACGGCCCCCTCGGTGGTCTACGAAATCGCCATGACCAATGGCGAATCCATGCTGCTGCACAATCCGGCCGACCTGCCGGACGTGATGAAGATCGAGGAAATCCGCGAGCCCTGGATCAAGGCGACCATTCTCACCCCGGATGAATATCTCGGCTCCATATTGAAGCTCTGCCAGGATCGCCGCGGCATCCAGCGCAACCTTTCCTATGTCGGCAGCCGCGCCATGGTGGAATATGACCTGCCGCTCAACGAGGTGGTGTTCGATTTCTACGATCGGCTGAAGTCCATTTCCAAGGGCTATGCCAGCTTTGACTATACCCTGGCCGATCACCGCGTCGGGGACCTGGTCAAGCTCTCGATCCTCGTCAATGCCGAGCCGGTCGATGCGCTGTCCATGCTGGTGCACCGCACCGTCGCCGAAAGCCGCGGGCGCCTCATGTGCGAAAAGCTCAAGGAGCTGATCCCGCCCCATCTCTTCGTCATCCCGATCCAGGCCGCCATCGGCGGCAAGATCATCGCCCGCGAAACCGTCCGCGCCATGCGCAAGGACGTGACCGCCAAGTGCTATGGCGGCGATGCCACGCGCAAGCGCAAGCTCCTGGAAAAGCAGAAGAAGGGCAAGGCGCGCATGCGCCAATACGGCAATGTCGAAATCCCGCAGGAAGCCTTCATCAAGGCACTCAAGATGGGTGACGATTAGCTGGCTGCCGGCGCCTTCGCGCAAAATCGCTCCGGTGGAGCGATTTTAGGCAGCCAGGCCCGGAGCGCTATGCGCGCAGGGCCCGGGCTTTCCGCAGGCACGCAACCCCACAACGCAACTTCGTGATGGAACCCCCGACTCGCTCAGCCCTTGTTGAGCCAACACGGCGGGGACCCATCCAATATGATCACCACGGAACTCAAGCGCATCCACCCTCATGAGCGCCAGCCGCGCGACGCCGTCATCGTCACGGTGCGCCGCGCTCTGGGCCGCACCGTGGCCGATGTGGCCGCCGTCGAGGTGATCGCCGATTTCCCCCGCCCGGTGCCCGCCGCCCTCGAGGCCGCCGAAAGCCTGCGCCAGGCGGAGGGCCTCAAATCCATCGCCGTCATCGTCGACGACGCCGACTGGCGCCCCGAATGGGGCAAGCTGGTCTAGCTTCGAGGCGGCCCCCGCCTCTCACCTCTCCCTTTGGGGGAGAGGTCGGCGCGCAGCGCCGGGTGAGGGGGCCTTATCCGAGCCCCTACCCCAGCTTCGCATCCAGCGTAACGGCAATCGCCCCCAGCGCCCGGGAGACCGGGCATTCCGCCTTGGCCCGCTCGGCGATTTCGGCAAACTTGGCTGCGTCGATGCCGTCCACCTTGCCCACCAGCGTCAGCGCGCTGCCGGTAATCCCGGTGCCCGGGATCAGCTCCACGGCGGCCGACACCTGCAACTGGCTGGCCGGCGTGCCGTTTTCCGCCAGGAAATGGGCCAGCTGCATGGCAAAGCACCCGGCATGCGCCGCGGCAATCAGTTCCTCGGGATTGGTGCCCGATTGCCCGCTCTCGTCAACAAAGCGCCCCTTGAATGTATAGGGCAGGGCCGAAAGAGCGCCGCTCTGGGAGTCCAGCGTGCCATTGCCCTCGGTCAGTGAGCCAGTCCATTTCGCCGTCGCGCTGCGCTTCATGGTGCAAATCCTCTGGTTGGAAAAAAGGTGTCGTGGCGCGTGGCGCGCCCGCAATGAAGACAAAGGCGGCGGCGCGCACTTCGTTCCAGCCCGGCACGCCCTTGCGCCCTGATGATGGACGAGACTGCGCATCGTTGCCAGTCCCCGAGCCATCCCGGCCTTGAACCGAGCCCCATCGCTACCCGCCTCTGTTGGTCGGCGCGCAGCGCCGGGTGAGGGGGCTAGCGCGGTGGAAATAGACCAAAGCGGCCGCGATTGTTGACACCGGTGAAAACGATATAGTGGCCGGCGCGTTCAGCGCTGGCAGGGGGGTCTGTATTCTCTATAATGATCGTCTGTCGCCAACCTTGTTGTTGGCCCAATGCATTGTAGAAGCTGGAGTCCAGATCGTGACCTCTCAAATCGTCTTCTGGGTTGTCCGGTTCCCTGTAGGACAGGAGGGGGGAGTCTAGAACTACAAAACCGGGGTGGGGCGTGTCCTCGCGCTTACAGTATTCCAATAGACCTATTGAGAACGCGGCTTGAGTAATAGCTCTAAGGCCCTTACCATAGGATGCCCGTGGCTTGCCGTTGATGACAAAGTCCTTGGTTTTCATGTCGAAATGCAGTCTATCGGCGGATGGGAAGTGCCAAAGTTTTAGTAATTCCAGGACAACGACGGAAAATTTATCGACTACGGAAGCAGACAGACCCGTCTCATAGGTATTTGAACCGTCTGTCGCAGACTCTCTTTCCAGAGAGGATTTTCTTTCCTCTAAATCTTGCAATGTGCTGTACGCCGACAGAGCCTTCTGAACGTTCACACGCTTGTCTGAAAGGTCGCTGTATTTTTGCCTTGCGGATTTAAGCGGGGCAACCACATCAGCGTACCGGATCGAGGCCTCCGAAATGCTTTGCTCCGTTCGAGGTATGCGTCGCTGAAGTGTATTACGCTCCTTTTCAAGGCCCTCGATAGTTATGCCCAGGTCACCTTGGCGTGTCCGTATCTTGGTCATCTCAGAACGCGCGGCTTCCACTATAGGGAGGACGTTACCCCCACAGTCGTCGTGCGAACCGTGATGCTCGGGGGCTGCGCCACAGAGTGGACAGGGACCAGGGCCGAGCGCGGCAAACAAGCTCCCTGATTCTTCAATGGCCTCAAGTCGTTTCAAGTCCGAAACGTAGTGCTGAGCCAGCAACGCAAATCGCTCAAGAAGTGCTAGCACCTCCGTCAGACGATTGTTGTCGTCTTCTAGACGCTTAAACAAATGTCGACGCTTGGCAGACGCATCCCTGAACTGAGCCTCGGTAGCAACTAAGTCTTGCGATTGCGACAGTAGGGTGCCCTCTAAGCGCTCCAGCTGCTCTTCCAGTTCACGCGGTGGTCCGGCGAGCTTTTTAATTCGCTCTCTGTAGTCACCAATTAGATCGTCAAGAAGGTCAAGTTGAGCGCCGCGCGTTTGTTGCGCAGGTGAAGATGTATCGGCCTGTTTTAGCGAGCCATCGTCGACCCCGGTCAACAAGAGCTTAAATGTCGAAGCGTTCGCGGTATCCGCAACATAGTTGCCGTCCGACAACGGCGACCTTTGTTGAATTATCTCTTCTTCGTTGACAACGACAAGCCGAGCAAGATTTCTGAAGCTTAAGCTTTGGGTATCGCCGCGCCTGTTTCGTCGGATGTGCCTATCGGTAAGCGATAGGCACTTTAGCAGCTGAACCGACAGGTTGTCCTCGCGACGTTCATTGTGTTGATCCGACAAGATACGCCCCTCCCCGTCGGGAAGCTTGTCAGAGTGTATCCCGTCAAAGACTCGAAAGGGGCCGCCCTCGGTACTTCTGAGCAACGAAAACGCGCTGTTTTCCGTCTCAATTGCTAGCATCACCTGACTATAGCCAACCCGCTCGGGAATGTCCCTAAGTGGTCCCCTGCCACCGAGCATGAAGTCCACTGCCTCTACGATGAAGGACTTGCCTGTGTTGGAGGCGCCATAGATGACATTTAGGCCATCACGGAATTCCACAGTGGCCGGAGCACGATTCGGCCCAAAAAATGAGAGATACCGCAGCCTGAGAGCACTCATTCGTCGGCCCCTGAGCTTCGTTCCACAGCATGGAACTCGGCAACCCAGTCGTCGAATAGGTTCTTCATGAGTTCGTCAAAGTCGCCATCGTCGTAGTCTCCGACAAGCGACGCCAACCATTCTGCTCGCGATCGTAGTTCCCCAAGGTAAGGGGACTGCGTAGCATCCAGAAAGGGGGCCGCAACCTCACCAGCTAAGTACCTGATACCCTTACTGCTAACTTCCCGCTCGACAAGACCGCGCGACATCATAAGCAAAAGAGCAGACTCAATGAGTCTCCGACGCACTTCAGTGGCAGGTGATCTGATTGGCGCCGCTGGATGCAGGTCGGGCGGGCCACCCAACTCATGGGTCCTCAGCAACAGGTAATCCAAGGCGGTCATGCGCTGCAGATCATAAGAGCGTGGATAGAGCGCCATAAGAACGGCGACGGCGCGCACACCGGCCTCCAGAGGCCCATTGAATGTTTGCATTGTCATGATTTCAGCCACCCAAGCCGGTCATCATTGGCCAATTGATGGCAGATGCCGCGTTTGTCAGTGGGAAACACGCTTGCGCTTAGTGGATGTGCGCCCAAGTCCATATCTTGTGCAGCCTTAGTCACCTGCACGACGCACTCGTAGCCGTCCTTGTACTCCGCATTACGAGTATCAATAACACCGCCAAAAATCTCGCTCTGGAGGTTTTCGAAGGTACCGGGCTCAACTTTGTCACGCACAAAGATGCGAAGAGACTCAGCCTGGTAGAATGCCTCACGAGATCGCTTAAGGTGGTCCTCTAGTTTCGGATGCTGATGTAGATCGTGAATTGATAGCGTCGGAGCCGTCAAGTGATCTGCATACGCCTCCAAGAGCTTTGCGACATAACCGCTCTCGTGGCCAGCAGGTGCGTCAGGCGGCAAACCCGGTCTTGGCCTTGTCGGCAGTCCGCCCCCAAAGCGTGGAAGGTAGTATTGAGTCGCTTGGTGCTGCTCCAAGACCGTACGAATTGACATCGGCCTGAAGATGGAAAAGTCAAAGGCAAGCACATACTTCGCAAACTCGCCCTCAAACTCGACGGGAGCAGAAGCGATGTGGGTCCGCACGGATTTTTCCCACGCCTTGATCAAACCGTCTTTGAGCGCTTTCTGATCACCCAGAAGTCTTGTCGATTTTGTGGACGTTCCTCGCGGGGCAACGAAATAGCATGCCCTTGGCGGTGCATAGTGCTTGCTAAAGGAATACCAAAGGATCTTGCCTACTTCTGGCCACAACACCCCAGGACCTAGTGGAGCGCCATAGTGCTTGCACTGAAAGTTGTCCCAAATCCCGTTTAGATAATTCTGATCTGAAAATCCAGCAACATCGATCCCCATGTCGCCTGAGCCGGTATAGCGCAGTACATCCGAGTATTTCTGTTTAAGTGAAAAAACCCACTCGTCTATGAACGTTTCCCATTCATCGGGGCTGTACGTGATGAGTCTTGCGGTGGGACTAATCCATGGACCAAGCTGAAGCTGCGCGGCTGTCTGCAGCGTGTCCCCGTTGCTTAGCCCCTCAATCGGCGTAAACTCTGCCAGCGCGATCTTCGACAAGCGGCCCCCCATCTTCTCTGCATACCTTATTCGCCGGTAGTCTTCCACTAGTGCTGCTGCCTACCAACAGCAGGGAAGAAAATCTTATCCCCCTCCCTCCACCCCGCCTTAGACTTCCGCCCCGGCATGTCGCCGCAAAGGAGGTTTTGTTGCCACACGAGATCACAACCCAGGCCATGGCCGAGCGGCATGAGGCGCTGTGGATCAGCCTCTCCGCCCTGCACAAGGACGTAATCGCGCTGGGCGCGAAAAAGCCCCAGGCGCCGGTGTCCGAGGCGGTGCGCATCACTGCCGAGGGCCTGCTCAGCGATTGCGCACCCTTCATCCGCCGGCGCGGCGAGCGGCTGCCGGTGGCGGCGCCCGATCTGGCGGGGCTGGCGGTGCAATTGGGACAGGCGCGGGCGGCGCTCGACGCCTGGGAGAGCCTCCACACTGTTCTGGACGCAAGCTTGAACTGCACGATGTGGAACCTGGACGGCAACAAGCTGCCGGTCATGCGCCTCAAGCCGCCCGCCGCAGCACTGCACCAAGCCAGGGCCGATACGACCGGGCGCCGCGCAAAGCTGGCCCGGCTGATCGATGAGCGTCGGCGGGGAATTTATCAGGACGGCTACCGGGCGGGCCTGGCCGCCCGGTCCGGTCCGCCTGCCGATTCTGCCAATCCCCATGGCGGAGAGCGCGCTGCGGGGCCGGACGCCGGGGGCTTGGCCGTGCCGGAACAATCTTATCCCCGGCTGCGCCAGCTCTCGTAAAATCATGGCCATCACCCCGCACGGGCGGCCTGCAGGCGAACAGTGGCGGGGTGAGCCGGGCGCGGGCTTTGCCTCTCGCGCAGGTTCGAGACCTGGCCGCACGTGGCGAGCGACCATCGTGCGCGATAACCGGGACTGTTCCAAAAACCGGCGCCCCGAGGCGGCTGACGTCTCGTTTTACAAATACCAGAGGCGGCATCCGCCTCGGGGTCCGTCCGCTAGCGAAACCCGGAGGCGCCCTGCGCCGTCCGGTCCAGAGGCTTGCCTTGTTGCGGGAGGGGCAGACGTGCTACAAGGGCGGATACGTTTTCAGCCTTGCACGGCTAGCCACGCGGCGAACCCCCAATCTTGCGAACGTTTTATGCAATCCCGTGTGCATGTTGCCGCGGGAATAACGCTCGTTCGCTTTCGACCGGGCTTTTCGGGATCGCTATCATGGCCATCAACGGCACTGTCAAATTCTTCAATTCCACCAAGGGCTTCGGCTTCATTCAGCCGGATGACGGCAGCGCCGACACCTTCGTGCATATCTCGGCTGTCGAGCGTGCGGGCCTGTCGGGCCTCAATGAAGGCCAGAAGGTCTCCTTCGAAGTCGAAAAGGGCCGCGACGGCCGCGCCAGCGCGACGAACCTGTCGGTTCTCTAGTCCACAAGCGGGCCGCCGCCCCTCATCGGGCGGCGCCTGCATCTCTGGAGATTCAGCATGCACAAATACAAAATCGGCCAGACGCTCGACCTGTTGCCCAATCGCGGTTCGTCCAGCCGCAAGGCCGGCGAATGCAAGATCGTGGCCCTGCTCCCCTATGAGGGGCATGTCATCCAGTACAAGGTGCAGTCCGTCACCGAGACGCATCAGCGCATTGTCAGCGAAAACGATCTGCAGCTCTCGGTCGCGCGCGCCTGAGGCCATCGCGCCACGGCGCGAACGCACAATTGCTTCGTCATCGGAACGAACCCGGCATGAGCCCGTTGATGGGCCACGGGGCGGAACAGATGCGCGGCGCCGCCCGGCACCGCGCTCCGCAAGCAAGAGGGCTCAGGCCCTCCGATACGAAGGAAATAATAACATGAAGAACCTCCTTTTGGCCTCCGTGGCCGCACTTTCGCTCGCCGCTGCAGTCCCGGCCTTTGCCCAGGACAAGGTTGTCGGCGTTGAGTCCAGCTCCAATGCCGAAGCCGGCGCCGTGATCGGCGCGACCGGTGGTGGCGCTGGCGGCGCGGCCCTCGGCTTCTTCCTCGGCGGCCCCATCGGCGCCGTGATCGGCGGCTTTGCCGGCGCCACCATCGGTGCCGAGACCGGCATCGAGACCGCCTCGATCGAATATGTCGCCGCCAATCCGGTCGAGCCCATCTATATCGATGGCGCAGCCGAGATCGGCTATGTGGTCCCCGCCGAGGTGACCATCTACCCGATCCAGGGCGATGACCGTTATGGCTATATCTATGCCAATGACCGCGTCTGGATCGTCGACATGGAAACCCGCGCCTTCGTGCAGTCGCCGGGCTATCTCGTGCCGCAGGCCACGGCTGATTACGCCATGGCCAACCCGGTCGCTTCGGCCGAGGTCGAGGGTGACGTCGTGGTCGGCTATGTGCTGCCCGAGACTGTCGAACTCACCCCGGTTCCCGATTCGCGCTATTCCTATGTCTATGTCGGCGAGCGCCCCGCGCTGGTCGATGGCACCAGCCGCACCGTGATCTGGCTGAACTAAGCCACGCCAAGGCCGCCCGGGTTCACCCCCGGGCGGCTTTGCTTTGACCGGCCAGGAGTTTGCACGATATACAAAGCCCAATCGGGCGGAGGTGCAGATGGCCGACATTCTCGAATATTGCGAAGGCCTCAAGCAGGTCACGTTCAAGCCGGGTACGGTCATGCTGCCCGAGGGCGAGCGGCTCGGCCGGCTCTATGTGCTGGTCGACGGCCAGGTCGAGGTCATCCGCGAACGCACCCAGGTCACCCATGTCGATGAGCCCGGCTCGATCTTCGGGGAAATGGCCGTGCTGCTCGACATGCCCCATTCCGCCACGGTCAAGGCGCTGTCGGCTGTCACCGCCTATGAAATCCCCGATGCGCTGACCTTCCTCGACAGCCGCCCGGAATTTTCGCTCCACATCGCCACCATGCTGGCCCGCCGGCTCTATTACACCACCTCCTATCTCGTCGACCTGCAGCAACAGGCCGCCGGCAAGCGGCAGGATCTGGACCTGGTCGACGCCATCCTGGCGAGCCTGGTCGAACCGGCCGACCACAAGAAGCGCCAGAAGGCCTGACGTGGACGAGGCCAAGCCGCAGCTGACCATCACCTACTGCACCCAGTGCAACTGGCTGCTGCGCTCCGCCTGGATGGCCCAGGAAGTGCTGTCCACATTCAGCCTCGAACTGGGCGCGGTCACCCTCGTGCCCGGCACCGGCGGCATTTTCGAGATCAGCCTCGATGGCGATCTCGTCTGGGAACGCAAACGCGACGGCGGATTTCCCGACGTCAAGCAGCTCAAGCAGCTGGTGCGCGACCGCATCGATCCGGAGCGCAGCCTGGGCCATATCGATGGCCACCCCGCCACCAGCGCGGACTGAGCGGAGGCGCACTGGACATCCCGAGCGCGCCCCGGTCTTATCCGGCCATGATCGAAACCACCCGATTCCCCGACGTGATGCTGCTGACCGCCGGCAATGACACGGTCCTGTGGCCGGTCGCCGGCCTGCCCCTGGTCGAGCGCGTCATGGCCAATGCCCGGGCGGAAGGAGCCACGCGCTTTGTCGCCAACGGCCTGCCGGGTGACACGGGCGTGCTCGCCCATTTCGGCGGCCTCGTCAAAGTCAGCCGGGAGGAGGTCCCCCTCGGCAGCGGCGGGGGCGTCAGGCAGGCGCTGCCCATGCTGCATGCCGATCCGTTCTTCGTGATGCAGACCAGTGGCTTCTGGCCGGCCGGCAGCGACGCCCCATTGCAGCGCATGGTGGCCCGCCACACGGCGCAGGAGGACATCGTCCTGCTCTGCGTGCATCCGCGCAACGCCGCCGGCTTTGCCCGCAGCCACGATTTCTGCCTGTCGCCCCAGGGCCTGATCACCCGCGACTATGGCGCGCCGGTCATCCATGCCGGCGTTGCGCTGCTGGGCAAGGGCCTCTTCGCTGCAACACCGGATGGCGCCTTCTCCCTTGAGGATCTGTTTGACGCCGCTCTCGGGCGCGAGACGCTGCATGGCGTGGTGCTCGACGCGCCGTGGTTCAATGTCACCGATGCGGCAGGGCTGGCAGAGGCCGAGCGGCGGCTGGCGCCATGAGCGTCTTCTCCATCGCGCCGCACGCGAAATTCCTGCCTCTCCTGGCCGAGAAAGTCAGCGACGGCACGCTGCTTTCGGGGACCGACCGTACGGATCCCTTCTGGCTGAGCGACGTCACCATCGTCGTGCCAACCCGCCGCGCAAAACTGGCGCTGGCTGAGGAATTTGCCCGGCTTGGCCACGGCCTGCTGCCCGACATCCGCACCTTCGGCGGCGAAGTCGAAGACGAAGAGCCCTTCCTGCCGCCCTTCGACGCGCCGACGCCACTGCCACCAGCCACCCCGCTCGAACGCCGGCTGTCCTTGTCCAGCCTTGTCGATCAATGGGCCAACTCCCCTGCCGGACAGCGGGCCTTTTCCAGCCCGCCCACGGCGGGGGAAATCCTCTCTATGGCGGACTCGCTCGGCCAGCTGATCGATGACCTCTTGACCGAGGAGCGGACTGCCGCCGACATCCGCGCCATCGTCCCCGAAATCGAGGCCAATCTGGGCGAATACTGGCAGCAGACGCTGGCCTTCCTCGATATTGCGCTGACCTACTGGCCCGCGCATCTGGACGCGCTGGGCAAGGCCGATATCGCCGCCCTGCGCGGGCAGCGGCTTGACCGTCAGGCCCAGGCCGCAAGCCTCGTCTATGGCGACCGACCGGTGATCGCGGCCGGCTCCACCGGCTCGATTCCGGCCACCGCCCGCCTGCTCAAAGCCATCAATGCCCTGCCGCGCGGCGTCGTGGTGCTGCCCGGGCTCGATTGCGGCATGAGCGCGGCCGACCATGCCGCCCTGCTCGACAACAACAACAACCCGCATGGCCATCCGCAATATGGGCTGGCCAAGCTGCTGCGCCTGCTCGGGGTCTCTGCCCAGTCGGTGACCGAGCTGGCGCCGGTCGAGAACCTGCGCACCACGCTGGTCAATCGCGCCCTGGCGCTGACCCGGGACACCGCCCAATGGTCCGGGCAGCGACTGATGGGTCTTGAAGTGGGTATGGCCTGCGAGGGCCTCACCGTCATCAAGGCCCGCAATGAAGACGAGGAGGGCCGCGCCGTCGCCCTGGCCGCGCGTCACTGGCTCGCCAACAAGCGGACCGTCGGCATCGTCACCCCCGATCGCAACCTCGCCCGCCGCATCGCCGCCGAGCTCAAGCGCTTCGATATCCTCGTTGACGATGCCGCCGGCACGCCCCTGTTCCAGTCGGCCGCCGGGCGGCTCTTGCGGCAGATCCTGACGCTTGCCACCGGCAATTGCGCCCCGATCGATCTCGTTGCCCTGCTGCGCAACCGTGCTGCACTATTCGGCCTGCGCCGCGCCGACGTCGCGGCCCTGGCCGACGATATCGAACTGGGCCTGCTGCGCGGGCAGCGCCCCAATCCGGGTCTGGCGGGCCTGCGCGCGCTGCTCCATGCCAATGTCGGCAAGGCAACGGAACATGTCGCGCGGCGGCTTTACCCAAACCAGGCCGAAGCCATCGAAGCGCTGTTCGTCCGCATGGAGACGGCGCTGGCGCCGTTGATGGCGCTGCTGGCCGAACGCCGCATCAAGGCCGGGGCCCTCGCCACCGCGATCTGCGCCGCCTTCGATATCGTCGCCGACGGCGCCGACATTCCCGGACGCAAGGAGCTGGCCGATTGGGCCAGCCAGATGCAGGCGCTGGCCGAGCAGGGGCACAGCTTTCCTCCGCAGGGCCTCGAACGCGTTCTCCTGGCGCTGATGGCCGGCTTTCAGGTCCGCACCCGCGAGGATCGGCGGGCCGATATCGCCATATGGGGCCAGCTTGAAGCGCGCCTGCAAAATCCGGACCTCCTGATCCTCTGCGCGCTCAACGAAGACAAATGGCCCGAAACAGCCGATCCCGGCCCCTGGCTCAGCCGCGGCATGCGGCTGGCAGCCGGGCTCGAGCCCCCCGAGCGCCGGCAAGGCCTTGCCGCGCATGACTTTGCGCAAGGCCTGGGCAACGAGACTGTCATCATCGCCTATTCCGACCGCGTCGGCACCAGTCCGGCTTTGCCCAGCCGCTTCGTGCAGCGGCTGGAAGCCTTTGCCGGCGAGGAAAGTGCCAAGGCCTGGCAGCAGCGCGGCCATGTCTGGCTCGACCAGGCGCGCCGCCTCGATGCCGTCGCCGAGGCGCGCGCCGCCAGCCGCCCGGCGCCCAATCCGCCCGCGGCCCTGCGCCCGCGCCAGCTCTCGGTGACCGAAATCGAGGCGCTGATGCGCTCGCCCTACGATATCTATGCAAAGCACGTGCTGCGCCTGCGCCAACTCGACGCGCTGGGCGAAACGCCCGAGGCGCGCGAACGCGGCACCATCATCCACGATGTGCTCGCCCGCTTTGTCATCGAGGGACATGATGTCATGGCGCCCGATGCCTTCGAGACGCTCAAGCAGTTTGCCTTCGAGGCCTTTTCCGGGCTCGAGGGCATTGCCGAGCGCCGTGACATCTGGCTCCGCCGTTTCGAGACCGCCGCGCGGCAGTTTCTCGATTTCGAGCGCGAGCGTGATGCCGGCGTGCGCAAGCGTCATGCCGAGATCGACGGGCTATGGCCGCTCCCCACCGGCTTCACCCTCAAGGGACGGGCCGACCGGGTCGACGAAATGATCGACGGCACCGTGCAGATCCTCGATTTCAAGACCGGCTCTGTGCCCGCCTCAGGCGTGATGAAGGCCTTCGAGGCCCCGCAACTGCTGCTCGAGGCGGAGATGGCGCGGGCGGGAGCCCTCGCGGGCCTGCCTCCGGCCGACAGCTCGGCGCTGACCTATATCAAGATCGGCCTGGGCCCCGAGGCCTTCAACCCCAAGCCGTTCGCGCTGGGCGAGGGCCACACCATCATGAGCGCCGCCGAGGAAATTTCACTTCGTCTGCAGCGCCATGTCGACCTCTTCCTGTTCCGCGACACGCCCATGCCGTCGCGGCTCCTTCCGCTCAAGACGCAGCGCTTCCCCGGCGCCTATGACCATCTCGCCCGCATGGACGAATGGACTGCCGTGGACGATGAGGAGGAGGACCTGTTTTGAGCAGCGAGCGCGGCAAGCCCGTCATCAATCCGCAGACCCGCGCCAGCCAGGCCCAGGCGGCCGATCCACGCATGTCGATCTGGGTCGAGGCCAATGCCGGTTCCGGCAAGACGTTCGTGCTCACCCGCCGCGTCCTGCGCCTGCTGCTGGCCGGCGCTCGGCCGCAGTCCATCCTCTGCCTCACCTATACCAAGGCGGCCGCCGCCGAAATGCGCGGCCGCGTCGCCAAGGAGCTGGCCCGCTGGGCCACGCTGCCCGAGGCCGAACTGGTCAAGGAACTCAAGGAGGTCGAGGGTGCCGCCTATAGGCCGGACCTAATCGAGCGCGCGCGCACCCTCTTTGCCCAGGCGCTCGACACGCCGGGCGGGCTCAAGATCGTCACCATCCACGCCTTCTGCGAAAGCGTGCTGCATCGCTTTCCGCTCGAAGCCGGCGTGCCCTTCGACTTCAAGGTGATCGAGGACGAAGAGCGCAGCCAGCTGCTGACCCAGACACGGGAGGCGGTGCTGGCCGCCGGCCTGCGCGGCGAAGGCGCCACCGCGGCGGTGGAAACGCTCTTTGGCCTGCTCAGCGATTTCGCGCTGAGCGAAGCGGTCGAGCTCGCTCTCAGCGATGCGCGCAAGCTCAAGACCGTCTTGGCCAGGCCGGACGTCTCCAAGGCCAATCTGCGCGCGCTGCTCGGCACACCGCAGCCCCGCTCCAGCCAGGCCATCACCGCCGCCATTGTCGATGAGCGGCTGGTCGGACCTGCCGAGATCGGCCCGCTTATCGCGCTGGGCGGCAAGGCCCTGGCCAACAAGCTGCGCGCTCTCGATCCCCAGGCGCCACGCCCGGAAGACTGGCGCGCCGCCTTCCTCACCAATGACGACATCCCGCCCGCCAACTTCCCCGGCAAGGCGCTGGAAAAGGCCGATCCAGCCCTGGCCCGGCTGGCGCTGGCCGAGGCGGAACGGCTGGCCGCCCTGATGGAGGAGCGCCGCACCAGCCTCGTCATCGAGCGCAGCGAGGCCCTGCTCGACGTGCTGGCGCTGATCGCCGGCAGGTATCAGGGCCACAAGCGCGCCCGCTCGCTGCTCGATTTCGACGACCTGATCGAAAAGATGGGCGACCTGCTGGAAAATCCGGAGGTCGGCCCCTGGGTGCAATACAAGCTCGATGCCGGCATCGACCATGTCCTGGTCGATGAAAGCCAGGATACCAATCCCCAGCAATGGCGCGTGGTGAAGGCCATCGCCGCCGAATTCTTCGATGGAGCGGGCGAGATCACCCGGCTGCGCTCGCTCTTTGCCGTGGGTGACCAGAAGCAGTCGATCTACTCCTTCCAAGGGGCCGAGCCGCGCCTGTTCGGCGAGACCGGTGACCTGTTCCGCCAACAGGCCAGCGTGGTCAACGTGCCTTTCGCGCCCCTGCGCCTGCATATGAGTTTCCGCACCCTGCCCGAAATCCTCCTTGCGGTGGACAAGGTCAGCGATCAGAGCGAAATCCAGGCTGCGCTGCTGGCGCGGGAAAAGGTGCATCACGACACCGCCCGCCCCACCACCGGTGGCAGTGTTACCCTGTGGCCGCCCGTGCAGCAGGCTCCGGCCGATACCGGCGCCCGTGCCTGGCCGGAAGAGCCCGCCACCGGGGGCGATCTCACCGCGCCGCGCCAGATCGCCCAGCGCATCGCCAGGGAGATTCGCGGCTGGATCGACACCAAGCGCCCGCTGGCCCATCGCGGCCGGCCGGTGCGGCCCGCCGATATCCTGATCCTCGTGCAGTCGCGTGGCGCCGTGTTCCAGGAGATCATCCGTGCGCTGCGACAGGAAGGACTGCCCACCCCGGGTGCCGACCGGCTCGCAGTGTCAAAGCACATCGCGGTCATGGACCTCCTGGCGCTCTGCGATGTGCTGCTCAACCCGGCCGAGGATCTGCAGCTGGCGGCCCTGCTGCGCTCGCCACTCTTCGACCTCTCCGAAGACGATCTCTTCGCTTTGGCCCAGCCGCGCGCCAAGGGCGAAACCCTGTACCAGGCCCTCAAGGCCAGCACGAACCCGGCCTGTGCCGCCGCCTATGCCCAGCTGTCGAACTGGCGCGGGGCGCTCGACTTCGAGCGGCCGTTCGAATTCCTGACCACGGTGCTCTACGCCGAAGGCGGGCTGCGCCGTTTCCACCAGCGGCTGGGCGACGAGGTCGACGAGGTCTTTGCCGAACTGCTCGAACTGGCGCTGGCGCATGAGCAGGGCGATCAACCCTCGCTGCAGGGCTTCGTTGCCGAGATGCGCCGCAGCGAGGTGTCGATCAAGCGCGAACTGGCCGAGGCGGGCACCGGCATACGGGTGATGACCGTGCATGGCGCCAAGGGCCTCGAAGCCCCCATCGTCATCCTGGCCGATGCTGCCAGCAAACCGCAGGGCAACCAGACCAACCGGCCGGTCTATCTGCTGGCCGAGGCGCCCGGGCCGCTGCTGGTGCATGCCTCGGGCAAGAAGTCCCATGTGCCGCAGAGCCGGACCGTGCGCGACGGTGTCGAGGCAAATCTGGGCAAGGAATATTGGCGCAAGCTCTATGTCGCCATGACCCGTGCCGAAGATGAGCTCTACATCACCGGCGCGCTGACCCCGGGCAGGACCATTGACAGCCAGCTGGACGGTACCTGGTACCAGGCCATCGACCGCGCCCTGCGCCCCGATAGCGAAATCCAGCTGGATGCCGAAGGGCAGGAGACCGCACTGGTCTATCCGCGCGAGCGGATAGCGCCGCAGCCGGTCAAGCGCCTTGCCGAGCTCGTCCCGCTGGCCAATCAGCCCATCGCCTTTGCCCCGGTGCCCGCGCCGCCGGTCGTGCCGCTGGTGTCGCCTTCGCTGGCGGGCGAGCGCGTTGCGCCCCTCGTGGCGCTCGATGGCCTGGCCGAGCTGGCCCGCGACGCCGAGCTGGCCCGCAGGGAAGGCATTGCGCTTCATGCCCTGCTGCAGCATCTGGGCCGGCTTGAGCCGGACATCCGTCCCGCCATCGCCCGCAAGGCGCTCGAGGCCCTGCTGCCCGATTCGCCTGCCGAACATGCCCGTGTCGCGGCCAAGGCGCTGTCCATTCTCGATCGGCCGGGGATGGCGCCCATCTTCGGCCCCGCCAGCCGGGCGGAAGTGCCGTTCCTGCTTGATGCCAGTCGTGATGGGCAGCCCATTCGTTTGACGGGGAGGATCGATCGTCTGGTGGTTGACGAAGGGGGGGTAACGGTGGTCGACTACAAGTCCGATGCGTCGGTGCCCGGGGGGCCGGGCGACGTGCCGGGGAACTATCTTACCCAGCTCGGATTGTATGCGTTGGTTGCAGGTCAGCTTTTCCCGGGACGGGCCGTACATGCGGCAATACTGTGGACACAACTGGAATCATTGATGTTTCTGCCGTCAGACACTCTGGTGGCGGCGACAAGGGGCTTCACCATGCGGTGAGCCATCTTGCCCCTGGGCTGGACTCTACCCAGCTTTAGGCGCACAGAGACCGCCGCTTTCAACCCAAAGGCAACAACATGACCACTCACGTTTCCGACGCCAATTTCGGCGAGGAAGTCCTCAACTCCAAAGAGCCAGTTCTCGTGGATTTCTGGGCAGAATGGTGCGGACCGTGCCGCGCAATCGCTCCCGTGCTCGATGAGCTCTCCACTGAGCTGGCCGGCCGGGTCAAGATCGTCAAGCTCAATGTCGATGACAATCCGGGTACCGCCAGCAAGTATGGCGTGCGCTCGATCCCGACCATGATCCTGTTCAAGGGCGGCGAGGCCGCCGACATGAAGATCGGTGCGGGTACGCCAAAGGCTGGCCTGACCAAGTGGCTCGAGAGCCACGCCGCCTGATTCTGGCGACACGAATTTAGCAAGACACCGCTGGGGCGACCCGGCGGTGTTTTCGTTTGTGGACCTGCCGCTTCCCGTGCGCCGTGCAGCCCCTCTGGCTGCTTTTGTGTCTTGCCTCTGTTACACAGAACAAAACAGAAGACCTGGAGGAAGCACCTTGGCCCCGATCGATCTTTCCGCCGCGCCGTTTCATCTCAATGACGCGGCCATCGCCTGGGTCGCGGCCACGCGGGACAGCCTCTCCCCGCGCGACAAGCTGGCCCAGCTCTTCGTGCTCCTGGCGCGCGGCACGCCCGAGGAAGTGGCGGCGGAAGTCAGGAGCTTCAAGCCCGGCGGTATCACCCGCATCTATTCCGACGATCTCGATGCCGAAGTCGGCCTCTTCGGCACGCTGCATGCCGGCAATACCATTCCGCTGCTGATCAGCGCCGATCTGGAAGGCAGCCGTATGAGCCTGCCTTTCGGCACGTCCGTTCCCAATCCTCTGGGATTGGCGGCAGTCGATGATGTGGAGGCGACCACGGCCATTTCCACCATCATGGCGCGCGAGGCCAGCGCCGTGGGGCTCAATTGGAGCTTCACCCCGGTCATCGACATCAACGCCGCCTGGCGCAGCGCCATTGTCGGCACGCGCTCCTATGGCAGCGACATCGACAAGGTCGAACGCCACGCCATGGCGCAGATTGCCGCCTTACAGGCCAATGGCGTCGCCGCTACGGTCAAGCACTGGCCGGGCGAAGGTTTTGACGACCGCGACCAGCACCTGGTCACCACCGTCAATCCGCTCACCATGCCGCAATGGGAGGCCAGCTTCGGACGGCTCTATCGCAAGGCCATTGCCGATGGCGTGCTGAGCATCATGTCGGCCCATATCGCCTTGCCGGCCTTCGTCCGCGCTCTCGATCCCGATGCCGGCGCCGAGGCCTATCGCCCCGCATCGCTCAGCAGGGTCCTTAACGAGGATCTGCTGCGGCGCGAGCTTGGCTTTAATGGCCTCATCGTCTCGGACGCCACGCCCATGGCCGGCATGGGAGACTGGGGGCCGCGCGACGTGGTGCTGCCCGAGGTGATCATCTCGGGCTGTGACGTCATCCTCTTCAGCGACGATGCCAATGCGGACCTGATGCGGTTGGTCAAGGCCGTTGCCGATGGGCGCCTCAGCCAGGACCGGGTGGACGAAGCCGTGACGCGCATCCTGGCGCTCAAGGCCGCCCTGGGCCTCCACAAGGAAAAGCCCGCGCCCAGCATGGAGGCGGCACGCGGCGTGGTGGCAACTGATGCGAGCCGACAGCTCGCCCAGGCCGTTACCGCCCGGGTGCCGACGCTGGTCAAGGATGTCAACAAGCTGCTGCCGCTCTCGCTGGCCAAGCACAAGCGGGTGCTGGTCTTTTCGGGCGGGGCGGTGCTGCCATTCGCGCCCCAGCCGCTGCCCCTCAGCCTGCCCGACCGGCTGGAAAAGGAGGGCTTTGCGGTTACCGTCCATGTCCCCGGCATGGCGATCGACCCCAGGGATTTCGACCTCGTGCTCTATCTCCTGGCCGAGGAAACGCTGCTCACCCGCAGCCGCATCTTCCTCGACTGGCACAAGCTCACCGGCTCGGTCTTCGGCGCCATGCACAGGTACTGGCATGACCTGCCGACGCTGATGATTTCCTTCGGCTACCCCTATTATCTCTACGATGCGCCGCGCGTGCCCGCCTATATCAACGCCTATGGCTCAAGCGAAGCGCTGCAGGCGGCGGTCGTCGAAGCCATCATGGGGCGCAGCGCCTTTGCCGGCACCAATCCGGTCGACCCCTTTGTCGGCAGCGAGCAGGGCAGATACTGAGCGGTCAGTCCGGCGGCGTGCCGTTGCGCGCCAAGACGTCCCCCGCCAGATAGAGCGAGCCGCAGATCAGCACGCGGGCATTGGGCTGCGCCGCGGCGGTCTTCAGCGCCGTCACCACCGATCGGCTGGCCTGGGCGGCAAAACCCGCCTGACGCGCCTGCTCGGCAATATAGTCGGCCGGGTGCGCATTGGGCTCGCCGGGAATGGTCAGGGTCAGCACCTGCGCCGCCTGGCCCTTGAATGGCGCGAGGAATTCTGCCGGTGAGCGGGTATTCATCATGCCCATGATCAACACCAGCGGCGCCGGGCGCCGGCGGTCCATATCGGCCAGGGCCTGGGCCAGGGCGGCCGCGCCATGCGCATTGTGCCCGCCATCGAGCCACAGTTCGGCGCCCGCCGGCAGCAGGTCGCGCAGCTTGCCATGCAGCGGAGCCAGGCGCGCCGGCCAGACCACATTGCGCAGGCCGCGGGCAAAGGCTGCGGTATCCACCGGAAGGCCGAAATGGCGGCTGGCGGCAATGGCCAGCGCCGCATTGTCGAACTGGTGCCCGCCCAGCAGCGCCGGCGGCGGCAGATCGAGCAGGCCAGCCTCGTCCTGATAGACCAGCCGGCCATCCTGGGCCGCGCCATGGAAGTCCTCGCTCTGCCAGAGCGGCACTATGCCGAGGCGGCGCGCCGTTCGTTCCAGCACGATGCGGGCCTCGGGCCGCTGCAGGCCGATCACCGCCTTGCTGCCGCGCTTGAAGATGCCGGCCTTGTTGGCCGAAATCTCGGTGATCGTATTGCCGAGGAACCCCTGGTGGTCGAAATCGATGGGGGTGATGATCACGCCCAGCGGCCTGGCCACCACATTGGTCGTGTCATAGGTGCCGCCCATCCCGGTCTCGAGCAGCAGGTAGTCGGCTGGCGTCTCGGCATAGAGCAGGAAAGCCGTTGCCGTGGTGATTTCGAAAAAGGTGATCGGCCGGCCGGCATTGACAGCCTCCACCCGCTCCAGCGCAGCATTGAGCCGGCGGGTGCTCACCAGCGTGCCGGCCAGCCTGATGCGCTCGTTGAAACGCACCAGATGCGGCGAGTTGTAGACATGCACTCTCTTGCCGGCCGCCTCCAGAAACGCCCGCAGATAGGCGATGGTCGAGCCCTTGGCATTGGTCCCGGCGACATGGATCACCGGCGGGAGGCGTTCATGCGGGCTGCCCAGCTCTTCAAGGAGCGGCAGGATGCGGTCGAGGCTGAGATCGATCAGCTTGGGGTGCAGGGCCGAAAGGCGCTTGAGAATGGCATCGGTGCGGGACATGGAGACTCAACCAGGGCGGCGGCGGGCCCTGATGGGGTAGCGCCGATTGCCCCGCCGCTCAATGGCTCAGTACGCCGTCAGAACTCTGCCCAGTCCTTGTCGACCGCTGCGTTGCCGCGCCGGAGGTAGGCACCCGCCACCGCCTTGAGCTTGTCCTGCATGCCGCGGATGCCTTGTGCAGGCGCGGGCGCGTGTACCGGCTTGGGCGCAGCAGCCCGGGAGGGCGCTGCATCGATGGTAAAGATATCCACGATGCGGTCGAGTTCGCTGGCCTGGGCCTCGGTCTGCTCGATGGCCGCATTGGTCTCTTCCACCAGCGCCGCATTGTGCTGGGTCATCTCGTCCATCAGGCGGACGCCGACATTGACCTCCTCGATCGAGCCGGCCTGATCGCGGCTTTCGCGCGAAATGGCTTCGAGCGCCGCGGTATTGTCCCTGATGGCGCCGAGCATGCCGGCGAGCTTGGCTGCGGCGTCGGCGACGAGCCGGGAGCCGCCCTTGACCTCGTTGGCGCTCTGCTCGATCAGCACCTTGACGTCGGCCGAGGCACTGGCCGCCGATTGTGCCAGCCGGCGCACTTCCACGGCAACCACGGCAAAGCCCTTGCCGGCATCGCCGGCACGCGCCGCTTCCACCGAGGCGTTCAGGGCCAGAAGGTTGGTCTGGAAGGCGATATCGTCGATCAGCCCGATAATGTTGGAGATCTTGCCCGACGACTGGGTGATGCGATCCATGGCGTCGGTGGCCTGGGCCATGACCTGGCCGCCCTCTTCGGCGGTGGCGGAAACCGACTTGGCCTGGATGCTGGCGGATTCGGCCTTCTTGGCATTCTCCAGCACGGTCGAGGCCAGTTGCTCCATTGCCGCCGATGTCTCTTCGATCGTGGCGGCCTGCTTGGTAGTGCGTTCGCTCAGATCATTGGCGCCGCTGAGGATTTCCCCGGTCGCCGTCTTGAGCGCGCCCGAGGTCTGGCGCAGCTGACCGACGATGTCGCCGAGCTTTTCGGCCACGGCATTGGTATCGGCCTTGAGCCGGGCAAATGCCCCCTCATAATTGCCGCGCATGCGCAGCGTCAGGTTGGCATCGGCCAGGGCGGCGAGCACTTCGCCGGTCTCGGTCAGGCCGCGATCGACTGTCTCGACCAGCGAATTGACCGAGCGGGCCAGGGCATTGAGTTCGGCATCGGGGAATTCTGCCTCGACCCTGCGGCTGAAGTCGCCGGCAATGGCGGCATCGACCACATTGCCGAAGGCGCGCTGCAGCCCTTCCATCATGCGGGCGCGTTCGGCCTGGTTGGCCAGCACCTGGGCGGCTTCCGCCTCGGTCATCTGCGCCACCTTGAGGCCATTCTCGCGGAACACTTCCACCGCCCGCGCCATGGCGCCGAGTTCGTCGGTGCGGTCGGCGCCGCGGACTTCGACGTCAAGATCGCCCTCGGCCAGCGCCTCCATCGTGCCGGTCAGCCGGCTGATCGGCTTGGTGATGCTGCGCGAGAACCAGAGCCCCAGCGCGGCGACCACGGCCAGCAGGCCGGCGCCGATCAGCAGCATCATGTTGCGCATATTGGCGACCGGGGCGAGCACCTCGTCCGTCGCCATCACCGCGACGGCGGCCCAGCTCTGGCCGCGCGTGGTGATCGGCGCCGCGGCGACCAGCATATTGGTCGCGCGATAGGCGCTGGTTTCCCCCTGAGCCGGCGTCCCCGCCAGCGCGGCGTCGAGCATCGGTCCGGTGAAACCGGTCACCAGCGCGTCGTTGGCCTCGGTGAAGCTGGAATCGGAGCGCAGCAGACCATCAGGGCCGGCGACCAGCACTTCCCCGGTCTCGCCCAGCCCGGTGCGATCGCCGATGACGGCGTCGAGCCGCTCGGATGGCAGCTGGATGGCCAGGACCCCCACCTTGCGGCCCTGGCCGTTGAAGACCGGCTTGGCAAAGAAGCTGGCCGGCAGGCCGGCAGCGGGGGCATAGGCGGCAAAATCGGCGAAGACGATGTCATCGGGATTTTCGATGGCCACCGCCTGCTGGAATACCTGGCCCAGGCTCGACGTGGCCAGCGGCCCGCCTTCGGCAAAGCTGGTGCCGAAATCCTCGGCCTTGTTGACCGAATAGACCATGAACCCCTTGAGATCGAACAGATAGAGGTCGCGATAGCCGCGCGCGCCGATCTGGGTGCGATAGCCGGGATGGAAGCGGGTGTGGGTGACGTCATAGGCGCCGGTCGTGCCCAGCGTGTCGAGCGCCGCCAGGTTGTCCTTGTTGGCATTGTCATCGACGTAGAGCTTGCGCACTTCGGCGGTCGGATCGACCTTGAACTGCAGCCAGGCGCCGCCGAAGTCGCGCAGCGCCTGCACCGTCGCCTCCGAACGCGAGGTCGCGACGAGATCGTCTTCCACCGATTTGAGATAGGTCGAAACCTGGCTGGCGCGTTCGCTGGCCAGGGTCATCAGATTGGTTTCGGCAGCGGTCCGCAGCGCCTGGCTGCCGATGAAATAGCTGGCCGAGCCCACGCCCAGGCTGACGAGAAGCGCCGAACCCAGCAGCGCCAGGGGCAACTTGCGGGCAATCGGCATGGAGAACTTGAACATGGGACGATTCACCTGGAGGCAAAGGCGCGGCGCGTGGAATCACGCGCCAGGCGCATTGCCGCAAAATTAGGCGAATTGTCCTTAAGTGCGAGTAAAGGCGCTGCCTATTCGGCGTGCGCCCCTACGGGCGGCGTGACCAGGTCACCGTCGTCGCCTTCGGCGGCCAGAGCCGCGTCGCGCAGGCTCGCCCGGGCCACGGTCGGCGCCGTATTGGTCAGGGCACCCGAGGTCTCCGCCTTGGTCAGGATGGCCGCCAGCGAGCCGATGGTCGAGCGCAGGTTGTGGCGATGCACCACCATGTCGACCATGCCGTGCTCATAGAGATATTCCGAGCGCTGGAAGCCCTTGGGCAGCTTCTCGCGGATGGTCTGCTCGATGACGCGGGCGCCGGCAAAGCCGATCTGCGCGCCCGGCTCGGCCAGATGCACATCGCCCAGCATGGCGTAGGAGGCGGTGACCCCGCCGGTGGTCGGATTGGTCAGCACCACGAAGAAGGGCAGCCCCGCCTCGCGCAGCCGCAGCACGGCAACCGTGGTGCGTGGCATCTGCATCAGGCTCAGAACGCCCTCTTGCATGCGCGCGCCGCCCGAGGCGACGAACAGCACGAAGGCCGTCTTCCGGTTGGCGGCGGTTTCGAGCCCGGTGATGATGCCCTGGCCGGCCGCCATGCCGAGCGAGCCACCCATGAAATCGAAATCCTGGATCGCGACAGTGATATCGCGCTCGAACAGCTTGCCGGTGGCGACGATGACGGAATCGTCGAACCCGGTCTTGGCGCGGTTTTCCTTGAGGCGGTCGGGATAGCGCTTCTGGTCGCGGAATTTCAGCGGATCGACCGGCACCGATGGCACCGGGACCAGTTCATAGGCGCCATCGTCCAGGAAGGTCTTGAGCCGGTCCACCGGCTTGATCTTCATGTGGTAGCCCGAATTGGGCACGACCCACTGATTGGCCTCGAGATCGCGATAGAACACCATCTCCCCGGACTCGGGATCCTTGACCCAGAGGTTTTCCGGCGTATCGCGCTTCGTATTGAGGAACGAGCGAATTTTGGGGCGGACGAAGTTATCGATCCAGTTCATGGCGAGCCTCGCGAAGGGACGGATGTCACCTAGGGGTCAATTGTGGCAAATCTTATCAGAGCGGGGCGCCCGGGGCAAAGGCGGAACGCAGCCTGTGGACAGCTAGCTGCGTGCGCGCCGTACGCCCGAGGCCAGGTCTGCCACCAGATCCCGCACGGCGCTGACCGTCCGGTCCGTGGCCTTGCCATCGACCAGCGACCTGGCCACCGCATCCACCAGCACCGTGCCCACGACGATGCCATCGGCATGCTTGCCGATCTCGGCGGCATCCTCGGCTGTCTTGATGCCGAAGCCGACGGCCACCGGCAGGTCGGTATGGCTCTTGATGCGGTCCACCGCGTCGCCCACCGCGCCGCGCGACTTGATCACCGCGCCGGTAATGCCGGTCATCGAGACGTAATAGACAAAGCCCGACGTGTTCTTGAGCACGGCGGGCAGCCGCTTGTCGTCGGTTGTCGGGGTGGTGAGGCGAATGAAGTTGAGCCCGGCCTTGAGCGCGGGAATACACAATTCCTCGTCTTCCTCGGGCGGCAGGTCGACGATGATCAGCCCATCGACGCCGGCATGCTTGGCCGCCTCGATGAACCTGTCGACGCCGAAAATGTAGATCGGGTTGTAGTAGCCCATCAGCACGATGGGCGTGGTCTCGTCCTTGCGGCGGAAATCCTCCACCATGCCCAGTACGCCGCGCAGCGTCTGGCCGGCGGCCAGCGCGCGCTGCCCGCCCAGCTGGATCGCCACGCCATCGGCCATCGGATCGGAGAAGGGCATGCCCAGCTCGATGATGTCGGCGCCCGCCTGCGGCAGCGCCTCGAGGATTGCCTGGCCCGTGGCAAGGTCAGGATCGCCACCCATGACAAAGGTGACAAGGGCCGGACGGCCGGCGGCCTTGACCTCGGCGAAACGCTTTTCGATACGCGACATGACTACAGCAGCCCCAGATACTTGCCGACGCTTTCCACGTCCTTGTCGCCACGCCCGGACAGGCACAGCACGATCGACTGGTCCTTGCCCATGGTCGGGGCGACCTTCATCAGCTGCGCCAGCCCATGCGCCGATTCCAGCGCCGGAATGATGCCTTCGAGCCGTGTGCACAGCTGGAAGGCGTCGAGCGCCTCATTGTCGGTGATGGGCGCGTAGGTCACGCGCTTGCTGTCATGCAGGAAGGCATGTTCCGGGCCGACGCCGGGATAGTCGAGACCGGCCGAGATGGAATGGCCCTCCAGGATCTGCCCGTCGCCATCCTGCAGCAGGTAGGTGCGGTTGCCATGCAACACGCCGGGGCGGCCGCCGGTCATCGAAGCGGCGTGGCCATTCTCGGTGTCGATGCCATGCCCGCCCGCTTCGGCGCCATAGAGCGCGACGTCGGGATCGTCGAGGAAGGCGTGGAAGCTGCCGATGGCATTGGAGCCACCGCCCACGCAGGCGACCACCGCATCGGGCAGCCTGCCCTCGCTCTGCTTGAACTGCGCCTTGAGCTCGGTACCGATCACCGACTGGAAGTCGCGCACCATTTCCGGATAGGGATGCGGCCCCGCCGCAGTGCCGATCAGGTAATAGGTGCTGTCGACATTGGTCACCCAGTCGCGCAGCGCCTCGTTCATGGCGTCCTTGAGCGTGCCGGCGCCAGCGGTGACGGGGCGCACTTCGGCGCCCAGCATCTTCATCCGCAGCACATTGGGCATCTGCCGCTCGACGTCGGTAGCGCCCATGAAAATGGTGCAGGGCAGATCGAATTTGGCGCAGACGGTGGCCGTCGCCACGCCATGCTGGCCGGCCCCGGTCTCGGCAATCACCCGCGTCTTGCCCATGCGCTTGGCCAGAAGGATCTGCCCGAGGCAGTTGTTGATCTTGTGGCTGCCGGTATGGTTGAGCTCTTCGCGCTTGAACCACACCTTGGCGCCGCCCAGATGCTCGGTCAGCCGCTTGGCGAAATAGAGCGGACTGGGACGGCCGGCATAATGCACCGACAGATCGTCCAGTTCGGCCTTGAAGGCCGGGTCGATCTTGGCGGCGCGATAATGCGCCTCAAGGTCCAGGATCAGCGGCATCAGCGTTTCGGCAACGAAGCGCCCGCCATAGAGCCCGAAACGGCCCTGGTCGTCGGGGCCATTGCGCAGGGAGTTGAGGCCTTCGGTATCCACGCGGTCCATCCTTCGATATCTGGCCGCATCCGGCCAATCGGACCGGTGGGCTTGGCTTATACGGCGGCGCGCGCGTTTCGGATGAACGCTTCGATCATCCGCTGGTCTTTTACGCCGGGCGCCGATTCCACGCCCGAGGACACATCCACGCCAAAGGGCCGGACCGTCTTGATCGCTTCTGCCACCGTCTGCGGTGTCAGGCCACCGGAAAGCATGAAGGCGATGGACGGGTCAAGCGCCTTGAGCAGGCTCCAGTCGAAGGTTTCGCCCAGCCCGCCCGGCCGGTCGGCTCCCTTGGGCGGCTTGGCGTCGACCAGGATGCGGTCGGCAATGTCGACGAAATCGGCGACATGGGCCACGTCCTCGGCCGAACCGATGGGCAGGGCCTTCATGATCTCCACCCCCGCTTCGGCGCGAATGGCCTCGACGCGGTGCGGGCTTTCGGGCCCGTGCAGCTGGATCCAGTCAGGTCCCAGCGCCGCCACTTCGGCCACGCAGCTATTGTCGGGGTTGACCAGCACCACGCAGGTCTCGATGCGGCCACGCGCCGCCGAGATCAGCGAACCGATCTCCTCGATCGTCACATGGCGGGGCGAGCGTTGGAAATGCATGAAGCCCACCATGTCGGCGCCCGCCGCAATGGTGGCGTCCAGCATGTCGAGAGTCTTGATGCCGCAAATCTTGATAATCAGGGGATCGGCCATAGGGTCGCTCAGCGCAGCTCCAGCAGGTCATCGACTTCGGCCTGCGGGCCGGCAATAGCCTGGCCCTGCTGCCGCCGCAACGTTTCCAGCTCGCCATTGAGCTGGTGGGCCTCGCGCCGCCAGTGCTTCTCACCGCGGCGATGGCGGGCCTGGGCAAACCAGGTGGCGGTGCCGCCCAGCAGGACGCCGACCAGCAGCACCACATAGAGCACCACGAAGAGCGGCACCCCATAACCGGGAATGACCGCGCTCTCGACGGGCGCGAAGGGATTGAAATTGATCGCGACGAAGTGCCGGTTGGCGAGGGCGAAAACGATCAGCCCGAGGCAAAGCGGAACAAGCACCACCCAACCAACGATTTTATTGACCATATGTCTGGTGCCTATGGAGCCCTGGCCCCGTTACGAACGGTTGAGCCGTTCGCGAATTTCTTTGCCGGCCTTGAACTGCGGCACATATTTCTCGCCCACATCGACCTGCTCGCCGGTGCGCGGATTGCGCCCGATGCGGGCCGGCCGGTTCTTGACCGAGAAGGCGCCGAAGCCGCGCAGTTCGACACGGTCGCCCCGTGCCATGGCATCCCCGATCTCGTCGAGGATGGCGTTGACGATATTCTCGATATCACGCTGGAACAGATGCGGATTTTCCGCCGCGAGCTTCTCGACGAGTTCCGACTTGATCATCCCAGGCTCCAGTTGCGAGGCCGTCCCTGCTCCAAAGATCAGGAGCGCGAGCCAACCTGCCAAAGCGAGACCAGCCCGTCAAGCGTGATGGGCCCGTCTGGCAGGCCCAGCGCGCTGCGCGCCTGCCCGTTGAGGAAGGTTCCGATGAGGTCAAAGCCCTGTTCGGGCTCGGGCCACACCGTCTTGACCTCCAGGTCGACAGGCACATCACGTTCGGCCTCGAGCCAGGCAATCGCCTCGGCTTCCCCGCCAATGGCGTCGATCAGGCCTGCCTCCATGCCCACCCGGCCGGTCACGATGCGGCCATCGGCCAGCGCCAGCGTCGCGCCGCGCGTCAGGCCGCGCCGTTCGGCGACGACATCGACGAACCACTGGAAGCTGTCATCGACCAGAGCAGCAATCGAGGCACGCGGCGCGCCCTCCATCGGCTCGTCGAAGTCCGGCTCTGCCTTGAGGGGCCCCGACGCCACCTTGTCGAGATCGACACCGATGGTTTCCAGCAGCTTGCCGGCATTGACGTGCTGGTACAGCACGCCGATGGAGCCGACGATGGACAGCCTGCGGGCAAAGATGTGGTCCGTGGCGATCGCGGTCATATAGGCTGCCGAGGCGCCCAGTTCCTTGATGACGGCGACCGTCGGCTTGCTGGCCCGCAACTGGCCCAGCGCCTCATAGAGCTCCTCGCCGCCGGCCGTCGTGCCGCCGGGCGAGTTGATGGCGATGATCACCGCCTTGACGGCGCCATCCTCGGCCAGCGCCTCGATGGTCCGCAGCCGGCCGGGGTCGGTGGCAATCGTGCCGTCGATCACCAGCCGCGCCACATAGTCGCCGGCCGCCCCCTGCGGCATGGCAAAGCGGCCCAGGCCCACGATGATGGCGATGGCCAGCGCGATAAAGGCCAGCACGCGCCACAGCCCCCGCGAGCGACGATAGGTCTCGGCGGCGATCACGCCGTGCGGATCGCGCTGGGGCTGGGAAACCGGCTCGTCAATCATGGCTGCCTCTATGCTTGCGACGCGCGCAGCTAGACTCGCTCCAGCCCATTTTGGCAAGCCTTGTGCCTAGACAAGCGGCTTGGAGAGCAGGCGCGCGGCCGTCTCGTAGCTGGCCAGCTTGTCCGCCAGTTCGGGCGCCGCCACCGGGCGGAAGCCGTGTTTGTGCCAGAAGGGCAGCGAACCGTTCACCGCCACAAGGCTCATATTGGCAAAGCCCGCCGCCCGGGCATGCCGCAATATGTCGCCCACGATCATGGCCGCGGCGCCGGTGCCGCGTGCGGCGGGCAGCAAGGCCAGGTCGTGCAGGTAATAGGTATCGGCATCGGCCGGAAGTGCGCCCAGCAGCGCGTTGAGCTCGGGCAGCTGCTTGAAGCGCCAGGGATGGGATAGGATATAGCCCGATGGCTGGCCGTCGAGCTCGAGCAGCCGCGTGCCCTCGGGGTAGAGGCGCAGGCGCTCGGCAAAGACCGCCGCGTCCTCGGGGAAATTGGGATGCACCTTCGCGGCGATCGCCTCGACCGCCGGCAGGTCGAGCGTGGTCAGGGCGCGCCAATGCATTGCTGTGTTCATCCGCTTCTTAAAAAGCAAAAGGCCCGCGCTGTGAAGCGCGGGCCGGCAGTTTGGTGCGCGTCGAGACTTACTTCTCGTCGCGGCCCTTGAGCGCTGCGCCCAGGATGTCGCCCAGCGATGCGCCCGAATCGGACGAACCGTAATTGGCGACGGCTTCCTTTTCCTCGGCGATTTCCAGCGCCTTGATGGAAAGCTGGATGCGGCTGGTCTTGCGATCGTACTGGGTGACGCGTGCGTCGACCTTTTCGCCCTTGGAGAAACGCTCCGGGCGCTGGTCGTTGCGATCGCGGCTGAGATCGGCGCGACGGATGAACGCGGTCATCTCGGTGTCGGCGATGCGGACTTCGATGCCCCCATCGTTGACTTCGATCACGGTGCCGGTGACGACAGCGCCCTTGCGGATGCCGCCGGCCTCGCCGGTATCGCCCGAGGCAGCCGAAGCTTCGCCAGCGGCGAGCTGCTTGATGCCCAGCGAGATGCGTTCCTTTTCGACGTCAACATCGAGGACCTTGGCCGAAACCATGTCACCGCGGTTGTAGTCTTCCAGGGCCACTTCGCCCGACTTCTGCCAGTCGAGGTCGGACAGGTGAACCATGCCGTCCACATCGCCGTCGAGGCCGATGAACAGGCCGAATTCGGTCTTGTTCTTGACTTCGCCTTCGATGACCGAACCGACCGGGAACTTCTCGGCGAAGCTTTCCCATGGGTTTGCCAGGGTCTGCTTGAGGCCGAGCGAGATGCGGCGCTTGTCGGGATCGACTTCCAGCACGACGACTTCGACTTCCTGGGAGGTCGAGACGATCTTGCCGGGGTGGACGTTCTTCTTGGTCCAGCTCATTTCCGAGACGTGGATCAGGCCTTCGATGCCCGGCTCCAGTTCCACGAACGCACCGTAGTCGGTGATGTTGGTGACGCGGCCGGTGAACTTGGCCTCGATCGGATACTTGGCCTCGATGCCTTCCCACGGATCGGCCTGCAGCTGCTTCATGCCGAGGCTGATGCGGTGGCTTTCGTGGTTGATGCGGACGATCTGGACCTTGATGGTCTCGCCGATCGTCAGCACTTCGGACGGGTGGTTCACGCGACGCCATGCGATGTCGGTGACGTGCAGCAGGCCGTCAATGCCGCCGAGATCAACGAACGCACCGTAATCGGTGATGTTCTTGACCACGCCGTCGACAACCTGGCCCTCTTCGAGCTGCTGGACGATTTCCGAACGCTGTTCGGCGCGCGACTCTTCGAGAATGGCACGACGCGACACGACGATATTGCCGCGGCGCTTGTCCATCTTGAGGATCTGGAACGGCTGCAGCACGTTCATCAGCGGCGCGATATCGCGGATCGGGCGGATATCGACCTGCGAGCGCGGCAGGAAGGCAACGGCGCCTTCGAGGTCGACCGTGAAGCCGCCCTTGACCTGGTTGAAGATGGTGCCTTCAACGCGCTCGTTGTTGTTGTACATTTCTTCGAGCTTGACCCAGCTCTCTTCACGGCGGGCCTTCTCGCGGCTGAGGACAGCCTCGCCGGCAGCGTTCTCGACGCGGTCGACATAGACCTCGACGATGGAACCCACCTTGATGGTGCCGTCACGGCCAGCCTGGCCGAATTCCTTGAGCGCGATGCGGCCTTCGGTCTTGAGACCGACATCGATGATCGCCAGGTCCTTCTCGATCGCGACGACCGTGCCCTTGACGACGGCGCCTTCCAACGGCTCGTTATCGACAAACGAGTCCATCAGAAGGGATTCAAAATCTTCTTTCGTCACAGTTTGCTGTGCCAAATATCATCTCCGTTGCGCCGGTGGTTGGGGTTGAAGACCGAAAGCCCGCCATTTCCCAAATGGAAATGCCGGCGCGCGAGCGCCCGATCGAGAGGTTGATTTGCGGTAGTGTCCGGTGGCTTCGCTGGGTGATTGCCGGGGCCGAACCGCACAAGGTTGGATTTGAGCTGACCAGAGGCGGTCACTCGAACCGAAAAAGTCTTGCAACTTTTTCTGAGTGACCTCTAGAGCCCTGCCTTGTGCGCCATGGTCCCATCGACAATCGCGATGGCTGCGCGGAGTGCGGCTTCTATATCGAGAAGCGTCGTGTCGAGCAAGTGCGCGTCCTCGGCTTTGTAGAAGCCACCATTGGGGTTGAGCATATCACGCGCATCCCGCTCTTCTATCTGGTGATAGAGCGCATAGCGGTCAACCACCTGGCCGCGGGCCTCGAGCTGGCGGGCCCGCCGCTCCATGCGGGATTTTGAATCGGCCTGGATGAACAGTTTCACATCCGCTTCCGGCGCAATCACCGTGCCGATATCGCGCCCGTCCAGCACGGCGCCACCCTCCTGGGTGGCAAAGTCGCGCTGATAGTCGAACAGGGCGGCCCGCACCGCCCCGATCACGGCGACCTTGCTGGCCAGGGTGCCGATCTTGGGCGACAGCAGATATTCCGGCTCGATATCGCTCTCGTCCAGCGTTTGCGCCGCCGCGATGGCGCGCTGCTCGAATTCGGGCGAATTCTCGTAGGCCTCCACTGCCCGGCCGACGGCGCGGTAGAGCAGGCCGGTATCGAGATAGGGCAGGTTGTAGTGGCGGGCCAGGCCCGAGGCCAGCGTGCCCTTGCCCGACGCTGCGGGGCCATCGACGGCGATGATCATGACGATCGTCCTTTCACGGTTTCGAACCGGGCGCCCGCCGCGGTCAAGGCCGCCACAAAGCCAGGGAAATGCGCGGCAATGGCGCTGGTATCGTCCAGGGTCACCCGGTGCCGGCTGGCCAGTCCCAGCACGAGGAAACTCATGGCAATGGCGGGGTCGCCCCGGCTGGCGACCGTGCCGCCGCCCTCGACCTTGCCTTCTCCGCCTATGGTCAGGTTCGTGTCGCCCTCGGCAACCGTTACCTTGCTGGCAGCCAGCCCTGCGGCGATCGCGGCCAGCCGGTCTCCCCCCTGCTGGCGCAGAGAGTCGAGCCCCTCGATCACCGTCTCGCCCTGCGCGTAGGCGGCGGCCATGGCCAGGGCTGCAATATCATCGAGCATGGTGGCGCTGTGTTCGGCCGCGATCCTGATGCCCTTGAGGCGCGAGGAGCGTATGCGCAGATCCGCGACATGCTCGCCGCCGATCTCGCGCTGGTTGAGAAACTGGATATCGCCGCCCATTTCGAGCAGCGTGTCGATCAGGCCGGTACGCGTGGGGCTGACCAGCACGTCGCACACCATCAGGTCCGACCCCGCCACGATCAGTGCCGCCACCACGGCATAGGCAGCCGACGACGGATCGCCCGGCACGCGGAGGTGCTGGGGGCGCAGCTCGGTCAGCCCGGTCACGCTGATCGTGCTCGCGCCGGCCTCGTCGCCGGCCATGGCGATGCTGGCGCCAAAGGCAGCCAGCAGCTTTTCAATATGGTCGCGGGTCGGCACCGGCTCGACGATGCTGCTGGTGCCGGCCATCTGCACCGCTGCCAGCAGCAGCGCTGACTTGATCGGCTCGGCCGGTTCGGCCATCACCTGCTGGATCGGCAGCGGCGCCGTCGGGCCGCGCAGCGTCAGCGGCAGGCCGCCATCGACGGCTTCCTCGATCGCGGTGCCGATCGGCTCCAGCGCCTCGAGCAGCGGCCGCAGCGGCAGCCGCATCAGCTCCGGCCCGCCGGTGAACCGGGTGGCAAAGGCAAGCGGCGCCACGAGACCGAGCAGCAGCTGCAGGCCGGTTCCGGATGTCTTGAGATCGAGCCGCGCCTGCGGCGCCAGCAGGCCTCCCACGCCCAGGCCATGCACGTGCCAGGCGTCGTCCCTGGCGTCGATGCGCACGCCCAGTTGGCGCAGCGCGGCGGCCGTGGCCATCACCTCGGCGGATTCCATGATTCCCTCGATGGTCGAGCGGCCCACGGCGAGGGCAGAAACCACAAGCGCGCCATGCGATATGGCGCTGTCGCCCGGCGTGGCAAATCGCCCGGCAAGCGGGGCGGCGCCGTGGCTGGCAAGCGGGGCGGGACTGGCGGAAATCTCTGCGCTGGTATCGGTCATGGGTGAGCTGGCTTTAGCATGGCCCGGCGCGGCAAGGCCACTACCCCTCGCCCGCGGGAGGCAGCTCTCCACATTTTCGGTTTGACAGGGGCCGGGTTTGCCCATAACCGGACTGACCGAACGGGGCAGGTCCTAGGATTTTTGGCCCCCAAAACATTACGACGAGGAACATCGATGGCCAGTTCCGAACGCGGCACCAAACGTACCGATCCCGAGACGGGCAAGAAGTTCTACGACCTCAATATGGACCCGATCGTCTCGCCCTATACGGGCAAGAGCTATCCGCGCTCCTTCTTCGAACAGCTGCTGGTCGGCAAGGCATCTCCCGTGACTGCCCGCAAGGCAGACGTGGAAGATGAAGAAGAAGTCGAGGAAGAGGTCGAGGATGTGGCAGCACCCGAGATCGTCAGCCTTGAAGACGCCGATGCCGAAGAAGCCGGCGACGAGGATATCCCAGACGTCGAGGACGTCGAGGTCGACGAAGAACTCGGCGACGACGAGGCAGACGTCTTCCTCGAGGAAGACGAAGACGAGGACGACGAGCTCGGCTTTGACGTCGGTGGCGACGAAGACCGTTGATTCGCAACGATTTTTCAGCCGGTTGACGGCGTCAGCCGGCTGAACAAAAAAGTGTCATTTAGACACTTGCAAGGGGACGGATCATCCAATAGGTTCCGCCTCGCTTCGGACGGCACATGCCCTCCAAAGACCCATGGAATGGGGCCTTAGCTCAGCTGGGAGAGCGCTTGCATGGCATGCAAGAGGTCAGCGGTTCGATCCCGCTAGGCTCCACCAAACCTTCGCGACTTCGTGGTTTTCGACCCAGCACGCCCAGTGGCCTGCCCGAAATTCTCGGACATCTTCTGGCGAAGGCTGTCGCGTCGTAGCGACATAGTCATGCGGGCGAACCGCTTTTCTTCACAGACTCGATTTGACCTACTTTCGGCTTTGGCGTTGTCATCGCCGGACCGACGCCGTTAAGGTCGTGGCCTGTCCGATCGCCAGCCACCAGGTCCCGTGTCTCCAGTAGAAGCCAGAGTTGCCGCGATTGCCGAACGGGTCAGCCAGGCTGACAGCATCACTGCGGGCAAGCTGGTCGAACTGCTCGGCAATGCCTCCTATCCCATGGTCATCCTGGTGCTGAGCGTCCTCAACATGATCCCGGGGCCGCCCGGTTATGGTGGCACAATTGCGCTGGCCATCATCACCGCCACGATTGCCCGGCTGCTCGGCCGACCGTTGCGCCTGGGCGGCTGGATCGGCCGGCGCGTCCTGCCCGAGCGGCTGCTCGAGCGCATGGTCCGCCAGATGCAATGGCTGGCCCGCGTCATCGCCGGCATATCGCGGCCGCGGCTGCGCCAGCTCACCGGGCCGGGCTCGGAACGGCTGACCGGTGCCTTCATCCTCCTTGTCAGTCTGCCCATGGTGCTGCCCATCCCCTTCATCAATGCCGTGCCCAATACCGGCATTGCGGTGATCTGCGTGTCGCGCATCAATCGCGACGGGCTGGGCGTCCTGCTCGGCGGCGTCATTGCGCTGGTCGGGCTGGCCATTGCCGGCTTTGCCATCTGGGGTGCCGTCATGCTGGCCCGATCGGTGCTCGGGTCATGATCGTACTGCCACGCAGCCGGGTGCTGTGGCGGCAGCTCGATCGCGTCTCGACGGGCGGCTGGCTACTGGGTCTGCTGTTCTTCGCGCTGGCACTGACGCCATCGCTCATCCCCCGTCATTTCACCACGCAGGGGATCCTGTGCGGCTGCGCCTTCGCCGCGGGCTATGGCATCGGCGTCTTCCTCGAATGGCTGTGGGACTATCTCGAACTGCGCTGGCCCAGCCCCCGCCTGGCCCGCTGGATCGGGCGCATTGTCGCGCTGGCCTGCCTGATCCTCGCCGTCGCCTTCCTGTGGTTCTCCACCGGCTGGCAGAATTCCATCCGCGCCGTCATGGGCGTCGCTCCGGTCGAGGCGCGCCAGCCCTGGTTCGTGGCGGCCATTGCCGTTGTTCCCGCGGCCATCCTGATCGGACTGGGAACGCTGCTGGTGCAGGGCGTCAGGCTCATTGCGACCTGGCTGGCCCGGATCATTCCGCGCCGGGTGGCGCTGGCCGGCGCTATCCTCGTGGTGGGCGTCCTTGCCGCGACGATCGGGGAAGGCGTGGTCGGTCGCGGCCTGCTCTACGCCGCCGACCGCTTCTATGGCGATTTCGACCGGCTGGCCGCCAGCCAGGCGCCCGCGCCGGTTGATCCCCTGCGCTCGGGCAGCGCAGCCTCCTTGATCGATTGGGATACGATCGGGCTCGATGCCCGCATCTATGTGCAATCGGGGCCGAGCGTCGACGAGATCGCCGATGTCACCGGCCGGCCGGCCATAGAGCCGCTACGGGTCTATGTCGGCCTGCGCTCGGCCGAAACGCCGGAGACACGGGCCGAACTGGCCTTGCGCGAGATGGATCGCGTCGGCGCCTTCGACCGCTCGATCCTGGTCCTCATCATGCCGGTGGGCACCGGCTGGGTGGAGCCAGCGGCGATCGATACGCTCGAATTCCTGCATGGTGGCGATGTCGCCAGCGTCGCCGTGCAATATTCCTATCTCACCAGCTGGCTGTCGCTGGTGTCAGAACCGGATGTGGGCGTGGAAACGGCGCGCTCGCTGTTCAGCGCCGTCTATGCGCGCTGGTCCGACATGCCCGAAGACGCCCGACCGCGGCTTTACCTGCACGGACTCAGCCTGGGCGCCTATAGCTCGGCGGCCTCATCCTCGCTCTACGACATTCTCGCCGACCCGTTCGACGGCGCCCTCTGGGTCGGGCCGCCTTTCGCCACCGCCACCTGGCTGAGCGCGACGATCAATCGCGAGCCGGGCTCCCCGTGGTGGCTGCCCAGCGTGGGCGATGGGTCTGTGGTGCGCTTTTCCAATGGCGATGGCGACCTTCGCTCCGATGCACGGCCCTGGGGGCCGCTGCGCACGGTCTTTCTGCAATATCCCAGCGATCCGATCGTTTTCTTCGAGCCCGCCATGCTGTGGCGCGAGCCGGTCTGGCTCAGCGGACCGCGGGCCGAAGGCGTATCGGACCTGCTCGACTGGTATCCGGTGGTCACCTTCCTCCAGCTCCTGCTCGACATGGCGCTGGCGCAGACCGCGCCCATCGGCTTTGGCCATGTCTATGCCCCCCAGGATTATTTCGACGCCTGGCTCCAGGTCACCCAGCCGCCCGGCTGGACCCGGCCCGGTCTCGACAGCCTGCGCCAGCGCCTGGCCCGTCATGGCGAGCGCGGCCTGATCGATGAGGGCTGGTTCCGCAGCGACGCGCCAGATTGACGGTGCCGGGGCGATCCGTTCATGCTCTGTACTCACAGATTCGGGTTCCGCCTTGGCCAAAACTCCCCTCGTCCTCGACACCAATCGCGCCCGCCATCTGTGGATAGCTGCGCAGAAGCTCGATAGCGCAGCCCCCTTTGGCGAGGGACCAGCGGCGACGCTCGCGGCCATCGCTCAGCTCGGCTACGTGCAGATCGACACCATCAATGTCATCGAGCGCTGCCACCACCACATCCTTTATTCCCGCATTCCCGGCTATCGGCGCGCCGACCTCGCCCAGCTGCAATCGGCCGACAAATCCGTGTTCGAATATTGGACGCATGCGCTGAGCTATCTGCCGACGGCCGACCTGCCCTTCTTCCTTCCCGCCATGAAGCAGTATCGCGTCACGCCCAGCCGCTGGTTCGGCGCGGTGACCGCCGATGAGGTCAGCCGGATGGTCAAGCGCCTGCGCAGCGATGGGCCGCTTTCCATCCGCGATATCGGCGATGACGCCCTGGTCGACAAGGATCATCCCTGGGCCAGCCGCAAGCCGAGCAAGCGCGTGCTGGAAATGATGTTCTTCCAGGGCAAGGTGGCCGTCTCGGCCCGTCAGGGCATGGTCAAGACCTATGACCTGATGGAGCGCCATTTCGGCTGGACCACGGCGCCCAGGCCCGCCACGGAGCGGCAGATCACCGCCTATCTGCTCGATCGGGCCCTGCGCAGCCAGGGCGTGGTCAGCCTTGATTCCATTTGCCACCTCGACGCCCCGCGCAAGACGGCGGTCCGCGAGCTGATCGACAGTCGCGTCCGCCGCAAGCTGCTGGTCCCGGTGGTGATTGCAGGGCAAGAAAAGGTGCCGCATTGGGCCATGCCCGAGACGCTCGCCGCACCGGCCAGCGAGCCACCGACCCTGGTTCATATCCTCTCGCCCTTCGACCCGCTGATCATCCAGCGCAAGCGGCTCAAGCTGTTCTTCGGCTACGACCACCTCTTCGAGGCCTATATCCCGGCCGCCAAGCGGCGCCTGGGCTATTTTGCCCTCCCGGTCCTCATGGGCGACCGCATCGTCGCCGCCGTCGATCTCAAGGCCGACCGCACGGCGGGCAAGCTGCTGGTCCAGCAATGGACCTGGCTCGATGATCCGGGCGCCGAAGGCCGCGCCGCCATCGACGAGGCCCTGGGCCGCTTCGAGCGGTTTCAGCTCGGGCGTTGAAGGCCACCGAACGGCTTCGCCCGGTTCGGCGCTTCCCAAACCCACGCACTGCGCGCTAGAACCCTCGCCGCGAGTTGGAGACACCCATGGCGACCTACACTGACATTGCCCGACGGGTGTATAACCACACGTGGAAGCTCGATCCGATCGTGCGGAGCCTGCTCGATACCGATTTCTATAAGCTCTTGATGCTGCAGATGATCTGGGGGCTCTATCCCGGGGTCAATGCCACCTTCTCGCTCATCAACCGCACAAGGTCGGTGCGCCTGGCCGACGAGATCGACATCGACGAGCTGCGGGCCCAGCTCGATCACGCCCGCACCCTGCGCTTTTCCAAGAAGGAAATGATCTGGCTGGCGGGCAACAGCTTTTACGGCAGCAAGCAGATCTTCGAGCCGGCCTTCCTCAAGTGGCTGGAGGATTTCCGGCTGCCCGAGTACCGGCTGGAAAAGCAGGACGGACAGTTCGTGCTCGAATTTCCTGGCCTGTGGCTGGAAACCTCGATGTGGGAAATCCCGGCCCTCGCCATCATCAACGAGCTGCGCTCGCGCGCCGCGATGAAGCATTACGGCCCCTTCACGCTCGACGTTCTCTATGCCCGCGCCAAGGCCAAGATGTGGGAAAAGGTCGAGCGGCTGCAAAAGCTGCCCGAGTTGAAGATTTCCGATTTCGGCACGCGCCGCCGCCATTCCTTCCTCTGGCAGCGCTGGTGTGTGGAGGCGCTCAAGGAAGGCATTGGCGAGGCCTTTACCGGCACCTCCAATGTCAAGCTGGCCATGGACAATGACCTCGAGGCGCTGGGTACCAATGCCCATGAACTGCCCATGGTCCTGGCGGCACTGGCCCGGACCGACGAGGCCCTGCGCGCTGCGCCCTATCAGGTGCTGCAGGATTGGGAGAGCTATTATGGCGGCAATCTCAAGATCGTGCTGCCCGATGCCTTCGGCACCGATGCCTTCCTGCGCGACGCGCCCGACTGGGTCGCCGACTGGACCGGTTTCCGCCCCGATTCGGCGCCGGCCATCGAAGGGGGCGAGCGCATCATCGCCTGGTGGAAGTCCCGCGGCCGCGATCCGCGCGACAAGCTCCTGATCTTTTCCGATGGCCTCGACGTCGACATGATCGAGGAGGCCTATCTCCACTTCGACGGCAAGGTTCGCATGGCCTTTGGCTGGGGCACCAACCTGACCAATGATTTCGAGGGCTGTGCCCCGGACGGGGCCAATCCGGGCCTGGATCCGATCTCCATCGTCGCCAAGGTCAGCGAGGCCGACGGCCGCCCCGCGGTCAAGCTGTCCGATAATCCCGCCAAGGCCACTGGCACGCCAGAAGAGATCGCCCGCTACATCCGCATCTTCGGCGATGCCGGCCGCGTGGAGCATGCAGTCAAGGTTTAGTTCTGGCGTGGAACCGAAACCGTTTTGCGGCATTACCGACTGTGGAGAACCCACGCCCCGAGACGCACGTTAACGTCTTGGGAACCATGCCCGACTATGCGTTTCGGCTGGGGGCTCCCTCAGGGGCCGGAATGACTTTGCAGCTAATCGATATCACCGTGCGCGACAAGCAGGCGCATCCGCGTCTGGAAGGGCGCATGACCGGCCATGTCCGCGCCGTGCTGTCCGAAACCGTCGGCGAGCGCGAGCAGACGCATGAGCTGGCCATTCCCGTCTGGGCCGATGTGGCGCCCGATGCCAGCGAAGCCGATATCGACATGGCCCTCATGGTCAAGGCCGCCGACATCATCGCCCGGCTCAAGGCCAATCTGGCCGGCGGATCGTCCTAGCGCTTCCACGTCTTGAAGAAGGCGCGCTGCGTCTCGGTCAGCCCCCCGGTGCGGCGGGCCGGCGCCGGCGGCGCGGCATCGAACCGCTCGGCCGATCGATGCCGGTATTTGGGGGCATGGGCATAGTAGCGGGCCGCCCGGGCAATCTCCAGGTCGGCCTTGCGGCGCTTCTCGTCGCGCACGAACCAGGTGATCGCCAGGATCACGATGACCCAGATTGCCAGGATTTCCCAGGCCATGTCCGCCTCCAGTGTGGAGAGCGGTGATAGCTAACAAAGTCTTAAGCACCAAGCGCAGGCCGGCATTAGCCTTACCCGCTAAACTTTTACCCTTCGGCCCGGACCGTCACTTGCGGTTCTTGGTACCGGCCTCGATCGGCACGGCATAGAGCTCCAGTCGATGGTCCACCAGCCGATAGCCCAGCCGCTTGGCGATCACGTCCTGGATGGCCTCGATCTCTTCATTGCGGAACTCGATGACGGCGCCGCTGCGGATATCGATCAGGTGGTCGTGATGCTCGTCGGGGATCAGCTCGAAGCGGGCGCGTCCGTCCTTGAAGTCATGCTTGGTCACCAGCCCCGCCTCCTCGAAGAGGTTGACGGTGCGATAGACGGTCGAGAGCGAGATGCGGTCATCCACCGCCGAGGCGCGGCGATAGAGTTCCTCGACATCGGGATGGTCGGCGGCCGCCTCGATCACGCGGGCAATGACGCGCCGCTGGTCGGTCATGCGCATGCCCTTGGCCACGCAGGCTTCTTCCAGCGTCGGTTCGGTCTGGCTCTTGCTCACGCCACGCTCCCCGCTTCCTCGATGCGATCCGGGTTACCCAAGATCACGCGCCATGACAAGCGCGGTGGCCTGGCTGCCATCCGGCTTGGGATAATAGCCCTTGCGGCTGGAAATGGTGGCAAAGCCCTCGCGCTGGTAGAGCTTGATGGCCGCGCCATTGTCTTCGCTGACTTCGAGAAACATGCGGCGTGCGGGGCTGCGCAGCAGGTCGTCGAAGGCGGCCCGCAGCAGCGCCTGGCCGATCCGCTTGCCGCGCCATTTGGGGTCGACGGCAATGGTCAGCAGTTCCGCCTCGTCGGCCGCGATGCGGATCAGCGCAAAGCCGGCAATGCGGCGCCGGGCATCGCAGGCCACGTAGACCGGCGTGCTGTCGTCAGCCAGGAAGCTCTCGAATTCTCCCACCGGCCAGCCGCGGTAAAAGCCCAGCGCGTGGATGCGCGCCAGTTCCTTGGCATCCGCCACCCGTCCCGGCTCGATATGCAGACCCGCCGGCGCCATCCACAGTTTGATCATGCGCCGCGCCTCTCGATCCGTGCCGCCGTCTGCGGCTTGGCATCGGCATCGCGGATATAGTTGGGCTCGGGCGGGTGGCTTGCGGCGTCGAGCCCGGCCCCATGGCGCGCCAGCAGCGCAATATCGACGATGGGGGATTCGATCATTGCTGCACCGGGCAACACGGCGGCCCGCGCCGCCTCCATCGGCATGATGGCGCCCGCAGTGAGCGCCGCGCCAGGTCCGGCAAAATTCTGCAGATAGGCTTCGCCGCGGCGCGCATCGAGCAGCACCGAGCTCGGTCCGGCCTGTCCCAGCGACAGCGCGACCAGGCTCGATATCCCGACCACCGGCAGACCCCGCGCCAGCCCGATGCCACGCGCGGCCGACAGGCCGATGCGCAGTCCGGTGAACGATCCCGGCCCGGTCGTGGTCACCACCCGCCCAAGGTCGGCATAGCCCAGCCCGTTGCGCTCCAGCAGCGTGGCGATGCGCGCAAAGATCAGCTCGGCATGGCCGTTGGCGATTTCGTCGATCGACACATCCACACCTCCATCCGCCAGCAGCAGTCCCAGCTGCAGCCGCGGCGCGGCAGTGTCGATGGCAAGCGTGATGGGCAAAATATCAGGCACGCTGGCTCCCGCCCCCGAACCGTATCGCGCTGCATGCGATCACTGCACGCGGCGCTCCCCTTCTCCCCCCGTGGGAGAAGGTGCCCGAAGGGCGGATGAAGGGGCCTCTTTGCCTCCTAGCGCCGACACGGCGCCAAGTCCACCGCCTTGACGCCCCACCTCGCCACAGCGACCTTGCCGGCATGCACCCTGATTCGCTCAAGGCCCCGATATGACCTGGCTGGCCGAGACTGCCATGCTGAGCCATGGCTGGCGCCGCTTCCTCTTGCTGGTGCTGGCGGGCGCCATCGCCGGCCTCTCCGTGCCGCCGCTCTTCATCGTGCCGGCTCTGTTCATCAGCTTCCCGCTCTGGGTCTGGTGCCTCGATGGCGCCGAGCGCCCGCGCGGCTGGCGGCGGCTGTTCGGCCCGGCCTTTGCCATCGGCTTCGCCTTTGGCTGGGGCTATTTCACCGTGGCCTTTCACTGGCTGGGCGCCGCCTTTTTCGTCGATGGCGGCATCATGCTGCTGCTGATGCCCTTTGCCATCCTGGCGCTGGCGGCGCTGATTGCCTTTTTCTGGGGCGTGGCCAGCGCGCTGGCCCATCTGTTCTGGAGCCACGGACCCTGGCGCGTCGTGACACTCGCCACCTTCCTGACCATGGCCGAATGGGCGCGCGGCCACGTGCTGACCGGCTTTCCCTTCGACCTTCTGGGCTATGCGCTGACCCCGACCGACGAGATGATGCAGATCACCTCGGTCATCGGCATCTATGGCCTCACCCTGGTCGCGGCACTGTTGGCCATGACGCCGGCTCTGATCTGGCCGGCCGACAATCGCAGCCTGTCGCGGCGCCTGCTGCCCTTTTTCATTGCCCTCTTCGTCATCGCCGGCCAGCTCGGCTATGGCTATAATCGACTTTCCGGCACCATCGCCACCGAACGCACCGATATCGCCCTGCGCCTCGTGCAGCCCCTGGTCTATGAACATGCCGATTTCGGCAATGTCGATCCGGTGGCGCTGATCGATCGCCTGCTGATGCTGAGCGACATGCGCATGGACCCCGCTGACCAGGGCCTTGCCGATATCACCCATCTGGTCTGGCCCGAATCGTCCCTGCCGTTTTTCCTCGCCACCTATCCCGAGGCGCTGGCGCGCATTGCCCGCCTGTTGCCCGAGGGCACGACCCTGCTGACCGGCGCGCCGCGCCAGCAATACGAGCCCGGCGCCACGGAAGCTTCGGGGCCCCCGTTCAATGCGGTCCTGGCGATCGATACCAATGGCGAGGTCATTGCCTCCTATGACAAGTCCCATCTCGTGCCGTTTGGCGAATTCCTGCCCTATGGCGAATTCTTCGCGCGGCTGGGCATCAAGCAGTTCGTGCCGGGCGCCGAGGGCTGGGCGCATGGCGATGCGCGGCGCCGGCTGATGAGCCTTCCGGCCACGCCGTCGCTGCTGGCGCTGATCTGCTACGAGATCCTGTTTTCCGGCGATCTCGGCGATACCGCCGGTGCGCAATTCCTCTTCAACATCACCAACGACGCCTGGTTCGATGGCTCCATCGGCCCGGCCCAGCATGCCCACCATGCCCGCATCCGCGCCGTCGAGGAGGGCATGAGCCTGATCCGCGCAGCAAATACCGGCCTCACCTTTGCCACCGACCCGGTGGGCCGCATCACCGCCCAGCTTCCGCCCATGCAGATGGCCGCGCTGGATGTACGCCCGCATGAGCGCCTGTCGGGCACGGTCTTCAGCCAGCTCCGCCACTGGCCCCTGCTGCTCGCTCTGCTCGCGGGAATGCTGATCTCCCTCGCCGCCAGCCGCACCAATCGCAGGAAGCGGCCTGGATAGGCCGCACGCCTTCGGCTGGCGTGGGCACCCACCCACAGATCTGGGACCTCCGGCGTTCATCCCCACTTATCCCCGCCTCCAGAACCTGTGGCAAAATCCTCCCCATCACTCCGCATGGGCGGCCTGCAGGCGAACAGTGGCGGGGTGAGCCGGGCGCGGGCTTTGCCTCTCGCGCAGGTTCGAGACCTGGCCGCAGCATGGCGAGCGATCATGCTGCGCGATAACCGGGACTGTTCCAAAAACCGGCACCCCGAGGCGGCTGCCGTCTCGTTTTTTAATTTCCAGAGGCGATAGGTGCCTCGGGGTCCGTCCATCTCGTGAAAACCGCATTCAGGCGGCGCTTTGGCATGCCCGCGACTTGGCGGCACCGCCGATACCACCGCCAATCCATGCTCCAAAACCGCCACGCAACATATCAAGCTTTCTTTATATCCCGCTTGACCGCGCGGGCGGGCAATGTCACAAACCCCTCGGAATTGCTCATTTTGAGTGGTTTTTGACAAGTTCAGGGGAATTTGGGTGGCGCGGTCTTCTTATCTTTTCACGTCGGAATCGGTGTCCGAGGGTCATCCGGACAAGGTGTGCGACCGGATTTCCGATGAAATCGTCGACCTGGTATTCCGCGAGGCCAAGAAGGCCGGCATGGATCCCTCCCAGGTGCGCATCGCCTGCGAGACGCTGGCCACCACCAATCGCGTGGTGATTGCCGGCGAGGTGCGCGTGCCCGAAACCCTGCTCAAGAAGGGCAAGGACGGCAAGATCGTGCTCGATGCCGCCGGCCACCCGGTGGTCAATCCGTCCAAGTTCAAGTCTGCAGCCCGCAAGGCCATCAAGGCCATCGGCTATGCGCAGGAGGGCTTCCACTGGAAGACCGCCCGGATCGACGTGCTGCTGCATGGCCAGTCGGCTGATATCGCGCAGGGCGTAGACGAATCGGGCCACAAGGATGTGGGCGCCGGCGACCAGGGCATCATGTTCGGCTATGCCAGCCGCGAGACCCCCGAATTGCTGCCTGCGCCGATCTATTACGCGCACAAGATCCTCGAGACCCTGACCATTGCCCGCAAGGCCAATAACAGCGCCGCCGGCAAGCTCGGCCCCGACGCCAAGAGCCAGGTCACTGTCCGCTATGAAGACGGCAAGCCGGTCGGCGTCACCCAGATCGTGCTGTCCACCCAGCATCTGGATGAGAGCCTGACCTCGGCCGACGTGCGCGGAATCGTCGAGCCCTATATCCGCGAGGCCCTGCCCGAAGGCTGGATCACCAAGGACACCGTCTGGCACGTCAACCCGACGGGCAAGTTCGTGGTCGGCGGTCCCGATGGCGATGCGGGCCTGACCGGCCGCAAGATCATTGTCGACACCTATGGTGGCGCGGCTCCCCATGGCGGCGGCGCCTTCTCGGGCAAGGATCCCACCAAGGTGGACCGTTCGGCAGCCTATGCGGCGCGCTACCTCGCCAAGAACGTGGTTGCCGCGGGCCTGGCCGATCGCGCCACCATCCAGCTCAGCTATGCCATTGGCGTTGCCCAGCCGCTCTCGATCTATGTCGACCTGCACGGCACCGGCACCGTTGACGAGGCCCGGGTCGAGGCAGCGCTGGGCAAGGTGATGGATCTCACCCCGCACGGCATCCGCACCCATCTCGATCTCAACAAGCCCATCTATGCCAAGACCTCCGCCTATGGCCATTTTGGGCGCAAGGCGGGCCGTGACGGCTCGTTCAGCTGGGAAAAGACCGATCTGGTCAGCGCCCTCAAGGCCGCTGTGAAGTAATCCCCCTCGGCTTTGTGCCTGCTACAATGGACCTTGTCCCCGCTGCGGCGAGGGCGAGGTTCTTTTTTTGATGTGAGACTGATGACCAAGCCAGACCACCAGCTTCCAAAGACCCGCTCGGGCGAGCCGCGCGCCTTTTTCGGCCGCCGCTCGGGCAAGAAGCTGCATGGCGGCCAGCAGGCCGTGTTCGACGCCACCCTGCCCGATCTCGAAATCAAGCTCAGCGGCACGCTCGATCCGCGTGCGCTCTTCCCCGACGCCGAAAGGATCATCGTCGAAATCGGCTATGGCGGCGGCGAGCATCTGGCCCTGGAGGCCGGTCGGCATCCCGACACAGGCTATATTGGCTGCGAGGTCTTTACCGGCGGCATCGGCAAGATGGTGCAGACCATCGCCGCCGAAGGCTTGGCCAATATCCGCCTATTCACCGACGATGCCTTCAAGCTGCTGGTGGCGTTGCCCGATGCCTCGCTCGACGAGGTCTATCTGCTCTATCCCGATCCCTGGCCCAAAACGCGCCACCACAAAAGGCGCTTCGTGTCGCCCACCACGCTGGCCGAGCTGGCGCGGGTCATCCGGCCGGGCGGGGTCTTTCACTTTGCTACCGATATCGAGGATTACGCCAACTGGACCCTGGCCCATATCCTGCGCGCGCCGGCCTTCCGCTTCGCGCCGGAACGGCCCGGCAGCTGGCTCGAACCCTATCCCGGCTGGCAGGCGACCCGCTACGAGCAGAAGGCCCGCCGCGAGGGCCGGCTGGTCAGCTTTTACTTCAGTTTCACACTGGTTTAGCCACCGCCGTGAATGGCACCTATGTCAAAGTTTAATGTGGCGGGGCACTGGAAGCGCCACAAAGCCGCCCCATATGCCAACCTCGATCCTGATTTTCCGAGGCGCGTCATGTCCGTTCTTTCCGCATCCAACCAGCACGATTCCGATGTGCTGATGGTCAGACCGGGCAAGTGGACGCTGACGGTCGTGACTCTGTTGCGCGGACAGACGATGCGCTTCAACGAGATCAAGCGGGTCGGCGGGATTTCGCAGAAGACCCTGACCATGACGCTGCGCGAGCTCGAGCGCGACGGCTTCGTCACCCGCACCATGTTTGCGACAATTCCCCCGCGGGTCGACTATGAACTGACCGAACTGGGGCGGGAATTGCTGGATCTGGCGGATGGCCTGCGCCGCTTTGCCGAGCGCAACCGGGAGCAGGTGCTGGCGGCGCGGGAACGCTTTGACGCTTCGGGGGGCGAGCCTGCCATCAGGCTCGTCCACGCCGAATAGAAGTACGGGCGCCGCCGGCAGACCGGCGGCGCCGGGGCAAGCAACTAGAGCGCGACCGGCTCGAGCAGGCCAGGCGTGTAGAGCTGCATGGCCTGGCTGCCATCCTCGAGGACGACGAAGGCTCGGATCAGCCCGCCCCATTCCTCGACATCGGTGGCGTTGATGCCCTGGGCCTGCAGGCGGCTGACGATGGAATCGGCGACAAAGTCGCTCATTTCACCCGAGCCGTCACCAAAGACGTCGCCTTCGGCATAGGCAGGGACGGCGACGCTGGCCAGCGAGGCAACGGCAACGAGGGCGATAAGGCTGTTCTTGATCATTTCAGATGTTCCTTTCGTGTTGAACACCCCAGAGATGATCGTGCCCTCTGCCCCCCTCAAGAGACGATTTTGCAGAATATGCCTCTTGAAGTCAGGTTTGGAAATGCGAGGGTTTTACAAATGAAATCAAGGGGTTCTTTGGTATCCTGGTTTCCTCTGTGCTACCGGGTTTCACCATGGCAACGATCCGGGCGCCCGACGCTGCGCCGTCTCCCGGCCCGCGACGCGCCCTTGCCTCCGGCCCGGTTCCGCGCTATAGAGGCTCCAACATCTCAGCAAGTTTGCAGAGTGGGAGCCGCCCGGCCCCGCTCTTTTTTATTACCCAAGGGACCGATGAGTTTCGACCTCACCGAACAGCGCTACATCAAGGAAACGGGCCTCGAGGCTCGCGTTTCCCGCATCGTCGAGCCGGTGGCCAATGGCCTGGGCTTCTCGCTCGTCCGGGTGAAGATCACCCAGGAAAACGGCATGACGCTGCAGATCATGGCCGAAGACGAGAACGGGCGCTTCACAATCGTCAACTGCGAGGCCCTCTCCAAGGATCTCTCGCCGGTGCTCGATGTGGAAGACCCGATCGATCGCGAATACCATCTTGAAGTCAGCTCGCCCGGCATCGATCGGCCGCTGGTGCGCAAGCGCGACTTCGCCGCCCATCTGGGCCACGAAGCCAAGATCGAGCTGGCCGACATGATCAATGGCCGCAAGCGCTTCCGCGGCTTCATCAAGTCGGTGGACGACGAGGCGGTGACCATTACCCTGCCGGACGCCCCCGCCGGGACCGATCCGGACCACCGGCTACTGTTTTCCACCCTGGCCGAGGCCAAGCTGGTGATGACCGATGCGCTCATGGAAAAGGCGCGCATCGATCAGGAAGCCCACCCAATCGACGACGACGAGACCGAGACGGTCGAGCTCGCCAGTGACGACGACGACGAATCTATCTCCAAGGAGACACACTAAATGGCCGTTAGCGCGAACCGTCTTGAGCTCTTGCAGATCGCAGATGCTGTTGCCCGCGAGAAGTCCATCGACCGCATGGTCGTGATCGAGGCGATGCAGGACGCCATGGAAAAGGCTGCCAAAGGCCGCTATGGCGCCGAGACCGAGATCAAGGTCGAGATCAACCCGCGCTCGGGCGAAACCCGCATGTGGCGCCTGCTGGAAATCGTCGAGGAAGTCGAGGAGCCCAGCCGCCAGATCGATCTCAAGCACGCCCAGGTCAAGTCGCCCGAGGCCAAGGTCGGCGACTTTCTCACCGAGCCGCTGCCGCCGATGGAATTCGGCCGCATCGCGGCGCAGTCGGCCAAGCAGGTCATCGTGCAGAAGGTGCGCGATGCTGAGCGCGAGCGCATGTATGACGAGTATTTCAATCGCATCGGCGAGATCGTCAACGGCACGGTCAAGCGCGTCGAATATGGCAATGTGATCGTCGACCTGGGTCGTGGCGAAGCCATTATCCGCCGCGACGAGCTGATCCCGCGCGAAATGTTCCGCTATGGCGATCGCGTCCGGGCCTATGTCTATGACGTGCGCCGCGAACAGCGCGGCCCGCAGATCTTCCTCAGCCGCACCCATCCGCAGTTCATGGCCAAGCTGTTCATGCAGGAAGTGCCGGAAATCTACGACGGCGTCATCACCATCCGCTCGATCGCCCGTGATCCGGGCAGCCGCGCCAAGATCGCCGTGACGTCCTCGGATTCCTCGATCGACCCCGTCGGCGCCTGCGTCGGCATGCGTGGTTCGCGCGTCCAGGCCGTGGTGGCCGAACTGCAGGGCGAAAAGATCGACATCATTCCCTGGACCGATACCATTGCCGACCTCGTGGTCAGTGCATTGCAGCCGGCCGACGTCGCCAAGGTGGTGCTCGACGAGCAGGCCGAGCGCATCGAAGTGGTCGTGCCCGATGAACAGCTGTCGCTGGCCATCGGCCGTCGGGGCCAGAATGTACGCCTGGCGAGCCAGCTGATCGGCTGGGATATCGACATCCTGACCGAGCAGGAAGAGAGCGAACGCCGCCAGAAGGAATTCTCCGAACGGTCGAGCCTCTTCATGCAGGCCCTTGACGTTGACGAGATGGTTGCCCAGCTATTGGCTTCCGAAGGCTTCTCCTCGGTTGAAGAGCTGGCCTATATCGACGCCAACGAAATTGCCTCCATCGATGGCTTCGATGAAGAGACCGCCGGCGAAATCCAGAACCGCGCCACCGAATATCTGGCGGCCATCGACCGGGCCCATGACGAGGAGCGCAAGGCGCTTGGCGTCGAAGACGAACTCTACGAGATTCCTGGTCTCACCGCGGCCATGCTGGTTGCCCTGGGCAAGGACGGCGTCAAGACGGTCGAAGACTTTGCCGGCTGCGCCTCGGACGATCTGATCGGCTGGAGCGAACGCAAGGATGGCGAGACCAAGCGGTTTGAAGGCACCTTCAAGGACTTCCCGGTAAGCCGCGAGGAAGCCGAGGACATGATTCTGCAGGCCCGCATCAAGGCCGGCTGGATCAACGAGGACGATTTGCCACCGGTGGAAGGTGATACCTTCACCGAAGAGGCGACGGCTTAGGCCGTTTCGGAGCGAGGGACCTGATGGCCCGACGCGAGGAAACGACCAGGATGTGCGCACTGACACGGGCCGAGAGGCCCGTGGCAGAACTTATACGCTTTGTGCTCGGGCCCGACGGCGAACTGGTGCCTGACACCGAAGCCAAGGCCGAGGGACGGGGCGTCTGGATCAGCCTCAGCCGTGATGCTGTGGCCCAGGCGGTCAAGAAAAAGGTCTTTGCCCGGAGCCTGCAGACCGAGGTCAAGCTGCCGGACGACCTGCCCGGACTGACCGAGTTGCGGTTGCAGCAGCGCTATCTCAATGCGCTGGGCATGGCCCGCAAGGCCGGCCAGCTCACCTTTGGCGCCACCAAGGTCAAGGCGCTGATCGACACGGGCAAGCTCATTGCCCTGATCACGGCGACCGATGCCGCCGAGGATGGTCGCAGCAAGATGGTCGGTCCGCTCAAGGCGCTGCACTATGCGGCGGCCGAGGAAGATATCGAAGGCTTCGACGTGCCCCATTTCGAATTGCTCTCCTCAGAGCAAATGGGTTTGGCACTCGGACTGGAAAATGTGATACATGCTGCCCTCACAAGAGGGGCGGCAGCCCAAGCGGCAGTGGAAAAGGCCCGTAGACTGGCCCTTTACATTGCCAAACCGACGGAAAAGGACACCGACCGCCCTGCGGTTGACGGTGACCTTTTGCCCGAGGCCACCGACGAAAGACGCGAGATACATGGCTGATAACGACGACAAGCGCACCGACGACACTGGCGCGAAGAAGACGCTGACATTGAAGGGCGGCCCAGGCCTGGGCAACCGTCCAGGCATGTCGCGCGGTCCTTCTCGATCGACGGTTGTCGTGGAGAAGCGTACGCGCCTGGTTCCCAAGCCCAATGCTCCGAGCGCTCCGCATCGGCCGCAGCCGGCTGCCGGTAACCCGTCGCAGGCGCAGCGGCCCTCTGCCGGCCGTCCGCCGCAGCAGCAGCGCGCGCCGCTCGGCCTCAGTGCCGCCGAGGCCGAGGCCCGCCGGCAGGCATTGGCCATGGCCGGTGCCCGCGCCGCCGAGGATCAGGAACGCTTCGCCGCCGAAGAGGCGCGCCGCATGGAAGACGATGCGCGCCGCCGTCAGGTGCGCGAGGAAGCCGCCCGTCAGGAAGAAGAGCGTCGCCAGGCCGAGGAAGTCCCGGCTCCGGTCGAGCAACCCGAAGCCAGCCCGCCGCCGGCCGAGGCCAGTGCAGCAGGAGCGGCAGAAGCGCCGGCTCCGGCCGAAGCTGTCCCCTTCACGCCTGCATCGCAGCGCAATGCCGGCCCGTCCAGCGTGCGCGTCGTTGCCGGCCGTCCCGGTCAGCCGCCTCGTCCGACGCGCCCGGCCGGTGAACGGCCCAGTGGCAATACGCGTCCGGAAAGCGAACGCGGCGCCAATGCCTATATCAAGCCAGGTGCGGCTGGTGCCCCCGGCGCCCGTCCCTCGGGCACGGCAACCCGTCCGGCTGGCGAACGTCGCCCGGCTGGTGCCGGCATGGCGCCGATCGGCAATGTGCCGCCGGCCCCGCCCAGCGAGGCCGATGGCCGCAAGATTCGCACCGGCGCGCCGGCCACAAGGCCGACCACCGAAGCTGAACTCGAAAATGCCCGCCGCGCGTCCCGCGCTGCGCCGGAACGTCCGACCCGTCGTGCTGGCGTCGACGCCAATGCGCGTGGTCGCCTCACCGTCACCAATGCCGGCGCCGAGAGCGATCGCGACAAGGGTCCGTCCCTGGCCGCCATGCGTCGCCGTCGCGACAAGAAGATGGGCCGCAACCAGCAGGATGCGCCCAAGCTCAGCCGCGAAGTCATCATCCCAGAAGCTATCACGGTTGCCGAACTGGCCAACCGCATGGCCGAGCGCTCCGTCACCGTCATCAAGATGCTGATGGCGCAGGGCACGATGGCGACCATCAATGACGTGATCGATGCCGATACCGCCGAACTGATCGCCAGCGAACTGGGCCACACGGTCAAGCGCGTCAGCGATGCGGACGTGGAAGAAGGCCTCTATGACATCCCGGCGGACGACAAGGCCGAGGATCTGACCGATCGTGCACCGGTCGTGACCATTATGGGCCACGTCGACCACGGCAAGACCTCGCTGCTCGATGCGATCCGCGAAGCCAATGTGGTGTCGGGCGAAGCCGGTGGCATCACCCAGCATATCGGCGCCTACCAGGTCGAGAAGAACGGCTCCAAGGTCACCTTCCTCGATACCCCGGGCCACGAGGCGTTCACCGCCATGCGTGCCCGTGGTGCCCAGGCAACCGATATTGCCGTGCTCGTGGTGGCGGCCGATGACGGCGTCATGCCGCAGACCATCGAATCCATCAAGCATGCCAAGGCGGCCGGCGTTCCGATCATCGTGGCCATCAACAAGATGGACAAGCCGGATGCCGACCCGATGCGGGTGCGGACCGAATTGCTGCAGCATGAAGTGTTCGTCGAATCGATGGGCGGCGACGTGCTCGATGTCGAGGTTTCGGCCAAGACGCAGGCCGGTCTCGACAAGCTGCTCGAAACCATCCTGCTGCAGGCCGAAGTGCTCGAACTGCGCGTGGCCCGCGACGGCCGCGCCGAGGGCCTCGTCATCGAAGCCAAGCTCGATCGCGGCCGCGGTGCGGTTGCGACCGTGCTGGTGCAGCGCGGCACGCTCTCCATTGGCGACATTCTCGTTGCCGGTACCGAGTTTGCCCGTGTTCGCGCCCTGATCAATGACAAGGGCGAGCAGGTCAAGCAGGCCGGTCCCTCCACACCCGTGGAAGTGCTGGGCTTTACCGGCGTGCCGAGCGCGGGCGACCGCTTCTCAGTCGTCGAGACCGAAGCCCGTGCCCGCGAAGTCACCGAATATCGCCAGCGCTCCATCCGTGAAAAGACGGCCGGCGGCGGCGCCACCAGCCTCGAGCAGATGATGAATCAGCTCAAGGTGGCCGGCATCGCCAAGTTCCCGCTGATCATCAAGGGTGACGTGCAGGGTTCGGTGGAAGCCATCGTGGCCTCGCTCAACAAGCTCTCGACCGATGAAGTGTCGGCGCAGATCCTGATGAGCGCGGTGGGCGGCATTACCGAAAGCGACGTGACGCTGGCTTCGGCATCCAATGCCATTGTCATCGGCTTCAACGTTCGTGCCAACAAGCAGGCGACCGATCTCGCCACCCGCGACGGCATCGAAATTCGCTACTACAACATCATCTACGACCTCGTTGATGACGTGAAGAATGCGATGAGCGGCCTGCTCAAGCCGGAACGCCGCGAGACCTTTATCGGCAATGCCGAGATCCTCGAGGTCTTCACCATCACCAAGGTCGGCAAGGTCGCCGGCTGCCGGGTCACCGAGGGCATCGTGGAACGCGGCGCCGGCGTGCGCCTTATCCGCGACAACGTCGTCATCCACGAAGGCAAGCTCAAGACGCTCAAGCGCTTCAAGGATGAAGTCAAGGAAGTCCAGACAGGCCAGGAATGTGGCATGGCCTTCGAGAATTACGAAGACATGCGCACCGGCGACGTCATCGAATGCTTCCGCGTCGAGACGGTCCAGCGCTCGCTCTAGAGCGGCGCAAAAATCTGCTGAAACGGGCGTCCAATCGGGCGCCCGTTTCGTTTGAGGGATAGCCCCATATCCGGAGCCCTCATGGATCTCGTGGTTATCCTTGGCGACCAGCTGACGCCCGACATAGCCGCCCTGCGGGCCAGCAATGCGGCCTCGGCCATCGTCCTGATGGCGGAAGTGGGCACCGAGACCACCTATGCGTGGCATCACAAGCAGAAGCTCGTCCTGGTGCTCTCGGCAATGCGCCACTTCGCCGACGAACTGCGCGGGCTTGGCTGGACGGTCGACTATGTCGAACTGACCGATCCGGACAATAGCCAGAGCCTTGATGGCGAGGTGGCGCGGGCCGCCAGGCGGCACGGCGCCACGCGGATTCTTGCCACGGAGGCGGCGGAATGGCGGGTGCGGGAGCTGCAGCGCGGCTGGAGCGCCCACACCGGACTCCCGGTCGACATCGCACAGGACGATCGCTTCATCGCCAGCCATGCCATGTTCGACACCTGGGCCGATGGCCGGCGCGAATGGACCATGGAGTTCTTCTATCGCGAGATGCGCCGGCAGACCGGACTGCTGCTGGACGGTGGCGGGCAGCCACTGGGGGGACGCTGGAATTTCGACAGCGAGAACCGCAAGCCGGCCAGGCCCGACCTCTTCATGCCCAAGCCGCTGAGCTTTGCGCCAGACGCCCGGACGCAGGGCGTCATCGACCTGGTCAACGCGCGGTTCGCCGACAATCCCGGCCGGCTGGAGCGGTTTGGCTACGCAGTGACGCGCCGGGATGCCGAACAGGCGCAGGCACATTTCCTCAGCGCCATGCTGCCGCGCTTCGGCGACTACCAGGACGCCATGCTGACCGGCGCGGAGACACTCTACCATTCGGTGCTGTCGCCCTATATCAACCTCGGCCTGCTCGATCCGCTGGCGCTGTGCCGCGCCGCCGAGGCGGAATATCTGTCAGGCGCAGCACCGCTCAACAGCGTCGAGGGCTTCATCCGACAGATCATCGGCTGGCGCGAATATGTGCGCGGCGTCTATTGGCATGAAATGCCAGGCTATCGCGATCGCAATGCGCTTGAGGCGAGGCGCGACCTGCCCTGGTTCTACTGGGACGGACAGACCGACATGAACTGCCTGCGGCAGACGATCGGCCAGACGCTGGAGACGGCCTATGCCCACCACATCCAGCGGCTGATGATCACCGGCAATTTCGCCATGCTGGCGGGCATCGATCCGTTCCAGGTGCATGAATGGTACCTGGCCATCTATATCGACGCCTTCGAATGGGTGGAGCTGCCCAATACACTGGGCATGAGCCAGTTCGGGGATGGCGGCCTGCTGGGCTCCAAGCCCTATGCCGCCAGTGCCAACTACATTTCCGGCATGAGCGATTATTGCCAGGGCTGCCGCTTCAACCCGCGACAGCGCCATGGCGCGGATGCCTGCCCCTTCAATGCGCTCTACTGGGATTTCCTGGTGCGCAACCGGGACCGCTTCTCAGCCAATCCGCGCCTCAAGCGCAGCTACATGGTGTGGGATCGCTTCGATCCGGACGAGCAAGCGGCCACAAGGGCACATGCTGCAGGCGTATTGCTGGCACTGGAGGCCGTGGCGGCGCGGCGGCCCGATCGATAGAAAGGCCCGCTCCGTCTCCGGAGCGAGCCCTGGCAATTCTCGTTCCCGGGTCATTGTCGCGACAGCGGCAAACTTCGCTTCGGTGACTACGGATTCCGAAACAAGGCTCCCCGCTGCCGCGGCAGTGACCCGGGCATTCCTGGTCTAGTTGATCACCACGACGCGGGCGCCGACCGGCACGCGGGCATAGAGATCAATTATGTCCTGGTTCATCAGGCGGATGCAGCCCGAGGACACGTTGGTGCCGATCGTATAGGGCTCGGTCGTACCATGGATGCGGAACAGCGTGTCATTGCCATTCTTGTAGAGATAGAGCGCACGTGGTCCGAGCGGATTGGTCTCGCCGCCTTCCATGCCGCCGGCATAGGGGCCATAGCGGTCCGGCTCGCGCGCGATCATCGACTTGGTCGGCGTCCAGCGCGGCCACTCGGCCTTGCGCCCGATCGACGCCGTGCCGCGGAAGACCAGCGACTCGTCCTTGCCAACGCCGATGCCGTAGCGCAGCGCGCGGCCGCCTTCGAGCACGAGGTAGAGAAAGCGTGCCGGGGTATCGACGACCAGCGTGCCCGGGCGCTCGCTGGTCATATAGGGCACTTCCTGGCGCCACCAGACCGGGTCGACGCGGCGCAGGTCCATGGCGGCGACACGATGGGGCTCACCGATGACCTCGCCATACATCCGTTGATAATAGGGATCGATCATAGGCTCCTGCACGACCGGGGTCCGGGTGGAGGAACAGGCAGCAAGGGCAACGGCGGGGAGGCCGATCATAAACAACCGACGAGAAAGCAAGGTAGATCCCTGGGTAAGCGGGTGACGTAAATTTTGGTGTTCGATCAGGGGGTAAGCCGTGACCGTCAGCTTCGCTAGTGCAGGAAAGCCTCACTCGCCAAACGGGCGACAGCGCAAGGGGTTCCTCGCGCCAATGTGATGGTCGGCGCAGTGTTGCCGGCCTGCAACGCATGGAAAAGGCCCAGATTTCTCCGGGCCTTCTTGCAGCATGCTTGCGGTTTGCTTACTCGGCTGCAGCTTCGCCCTGGGCGATTTCCTTGCCGGTCGCCTGGTCGACGACCTTCATGGAGAGGCGGACCTTGCCGCGCTCGTCAAAGCCGAGGAGCTTGACCCAGACCTTGTCGCCTTCCTTGACCACGTCGGTGGTCTTGGCAACGCGCTGTTCGGCCAGCTGGGAGATATGCACGAGGCCATCCTTGGCGCCGAAGAAGTTCACGAACGCGCCGAAATCGGCGGTCTTGACCACGGTGCCCTGATAGATGGCGCCAACTTCGGCTTCGTCGGTGATCGAGCGGATCCACTTGATGGCGGCTTCGATCTGGGCGCCGTCCGAGGAGGCGATCTTGATCGTGCCGTCGTCGTCGATGTTGATCTTGGCGCCGGTCTTCTCGACGATCTCGCGGATCACCTTGCCGCCGGTGCCGATCACTTCACGGATCTTGTCGGTCGGGATCTTCATGGTCTCGATGCGCGGAGCGAATTCGCCCACTTCCGAACGGGACGCGGTGATGGCGTTGGCCATCTCGCCCAGGATGTGGATACGGCCGCCCTTGGCCTGCTCGAGGGCGATCTTCATGATCTCCTCGGTAATGCCCGCGATCTTGATGTCCATCTGCAGCGAGGTGATGCCCGCTTCAGTACCGGCCACCTTGAAGTCCATGTCGCCGAGGTGATCTTCGTCGCCGAGAATGTCGCTGAGCACAGCAAACTTCTCGCCTTCGAGGATCAGGCCCATGGCGATGCCCGCCACGGGACGGGCCAGCGGCACGCCGGCATCCATCAATGCGAGCGAGGTGCCGCAGACGGTTGCCATCGAGGAGGAGCCGTTGGATTCGGTGATCTCGGACACGATACGGATCGTGTAGGGGAACTCTTCGACCGACGGACGGATCGGGTTGATGGCGCGCCATGCGAGCTTGCCATGGCCGATTTCGCGGCGGCCCGGGGAACCCATGCGGCCAGCTTCACCCACCGAATATGGAGGGAAGTTGTAATGCAGCAGGAAGTTCTGCTTCTGGGTGCCTTCGAGCGAGTCGATATACTGCTCGTCCTCGCCGGTGCCGAGCGTGGCAACGACCAGCGCCTGGGTTTCGCCGCGGGTGAACAGGGCCGAACCATGGGTGCGGGGCAGAACGCCGACTTCGGAAACGATCGGGCGGACGGTCTTGAGGTCACGGCCGTCGATGCGCAGGCCGGTATCGAGCACGTTCCAGCGCACGATCTTGGCCTGCAGGTTGTGGATCACTTCGCCGAGGTCTTCGGACGAAACTTCACCAGCTTCGACCTTGGCAGCGAAGGCTTCCTTGACGGCCTTCTTGGCGGCGTCGACCGCAGCGTAGCGGTCTTCCTTCTTGGTGATCTTGTAGGCGGCGCGCAGGTCGGCTTCGGCAACCTTGAGCACATCGGCTTCCAGCGTGGAATAGTCCGGAGCGTGGAAATCGCGGGGTTCCTTGGCAGCCAGCTCGGCCAGCTTGATGATGGCCTGGATCACCTTGCGGCTTTCGGCATGGCCGAACATCACGGCGCCCAGCATGATCTCTTCGCTAAGTTCCTTGGCTTCCGATTCCACCATCAGCACGGCGTCTTCGGTGCCGGCCATGACCAGGTCGAGCTTGGACTCACTGCGGCGGTCAACGGGGAGGTTCAGAACATACTGGCCATCGACATAACCGACGCGGGCAGCGCCGATCGGACCCATGAAGGGAATGCCGGAAATGGTCAGGGCAGCCGAGGCGGCAACCATGGCGAGCACGTCCGGGTTGTTTTCCATGTCGTGCTGCAGAACGGTCACGACCACCTGGGTCTCGTTCTTGTAGCCTTCGGGGAAGAGCGGACGGATCGGGCGGTCGATCAGGCGGGACGTCAGCGTCTCGTTCTCGGTCGGACGGCCTTCGCGCTTGAAATAGCCGCCCGGGATCTTGCCGGCGGCGAAGTATTTTTCCTGGTAGTTGACGGTCAGCGGGAAGAAGTCCTGGCCGGGCTTGGCCGACTTGGCGCTGACGACGGTGGCGAGCAGCACGGTCTCGCCCAGGGTGGCGAGCACAGCGCCATCGGCCTGGCGGGCCATCTTGCCGGTCTCGAGCGTCAGGGGCTGACCGCCCCAGTTGAGCTCGACCTTGTGGTGATCAAAATTGATCGTCATGTGTTTCGTCTTTCCATTCTGCCGGCGGAGCGGGAGCGCGGGGGCGTAGAGGTCCCGCGAACTCGGCCGGTGCGCCCGCACCTGGCCCTGCACCCCATGTGCAGGCCAGGCTCAAAATCAGGCGCGGTTTACGTCTTTGGCGACGACGAAACATGGGCAAGACAACAAGCAGCTCCCCAGGATTTCCGGGCGCCTCACGAGATCAAAACCAACGAAATGATTTTGCGAGCGTGAGGCAAAGGGGGAGCGGCCAATAATCCTGCCATGCTCCGGCATTCGCCGGTCTACGCTTTATCGCCCCATATTCGCCGCATGTCTGAACGGTGAATGAACGGGCGAAGGCGGATGCGGAGGAAGCCCCGCACCCGCAATTCAGTTTGGCGCGATTAGCGGCGCAGGCCCAGCTTTTCGATCAGGGTCTTGTAGCGGCTGTCGTCGACCTTCTTGACGTAGTCAAGCAGGCGGCGGCGCGTCGAAACCAGCTTCAGCAGACCGCGGCGGGAGTGATTGTCCTTGCCATGGCCCTTGAAGTGTTCGGTGAGATTGGCAATGCGTTCCGACAGGATGGCAACCTGGACTTCCGGCGAACCGGTGTCGTTCGGCTTGGTTGCATATTCCTGGATCAGTTCGGTCTTGCGCTCGGCAGTGATCGACATCGGACATATCCTTTCAAAGGAGGATTGGGTCGCCCCGGCCGGGATGTCGTCCAGGAGGGGCCATGAAAAGCCTCAAGGTCCAAGGACCAGAGACTGGCGTCCCTATAGTGCAAAGAGCGCGGCAATGCCAGAATTTATTCGTCCGGCCCCTCGTCGATGGGCGCCGGGGCGATAGCCGGATCGATCGCCGCCAGGGGAATGGAAAAGCGCCACTCGATGCCATCGTCATGGCAGATCCGCTCGACCTCGGCTCCCAGCGCCCGGCCCACCATGGATTTGAGCACCGTGGTGCCGAAGCCCGAGCGTTCGGTGGCCGGCAGGCGCTGCGGCACGGTCTCGCGCCAGTCGAAGTCGAGCTTGTCATCGACAATGCGCCAGCGCACCGTCAGCGTGCCGCTGTCGCCAGCAAAGGCACCGTATTTGACGGCATTGGTCGAGAGTTCGTGGGCGGCCATGCCCATGATCTGCGCCGCCTGGGCATTGAGCCGGACCGTGGGGCCGGACAGGCTGACACGGGCCGGATCGGGCGGGCTGAAGGCCGCAATCTGGCTTTCCATGATTTCGCCCAGCAGCACGCCGGCCCGGCCGTGAGCCAGCAGCAGATCGGTGGAGCGCGCTAGGCCCAGGATGCGCCGCTCGAAGGCCTGGACATAGCTTTGCACATCCTCGGCGCCGCGCGCGGTCTGCTTGGCCATGGCGGCGATGACGGTCATCTGGTTCTTGGAGCGATGCGCCAGCTCGCGCATCAGGAAGCGGACTTCGCTTTCGGCGGATTGCCGCTGCGCCGAGGCTTCGGCCAAGGCGCGCGAGACTTCGGCAATCTCGGCCACGGGATAGGCCTTGGACTTGACCGGCTCGCCCCGGCCCAGCCGTTGCGCATCGCGCCGCAGGCCGCGCACCGACCAGCCGACCCGCTGCGCGATGACGAGGGCCAGAAGGCCCGCCAGCCCGGCAATGACAATGCTCCAGGCGGCCAGCCAGAACAGGGTTTCCCCCAGCGGGCGCTCGACAGTATCGACCGAGGCCCAGGCGATGACCCGCCAGCCCGAGAGGTTGGACTGCCATTCGGAGGTGACCACCATCTCGCCATCGAGACTTTCCTGGTGCCAGGCATCGGCGGGCTGATCGAGCGTGCGGCGCATGGGCAGCACCGTTCCCGTCGCCATGCCGGTATCGGGCGTGGCCGCAAGCACAAGATTCTCGCCGTCGACCAGGGCGGCATGCCAGCCCGCCGGCAACTGGCGCGACTGCAGGGCCCGCGCCAGATTGGCCGCGTCCCGGGTCAGCGCAATCAGCACGGCCTCCTGGTTGTCCGGCACGGGCAGCAGGACGTTGAAGACCCAGCGTTGCGCCGTCTGGCCAAAGAACAGCCCCGAAACCGTCGCGGTGCCGCGCTCGAGCGCCTCAGTGGCTGAGGTCGGGTGGGAGGTCGGCCCCAGCGCCCCGCCAAAGGGCACCCTGGTATTGAGCAACTGGTTGAAATCGGCGTCGAGCGCGATCAGGTAGGCGCCGGTGCCGGCGAGGGCGACGCGGGCCCTTTCGTGGAATTCCGCATATTGGTGCCCGCTCAATTCCGGGCTCGTCGAGAGCACCCGCAGGGTGGTCACCATGCCGGCAACCTCGCGATCGACCGAATGGCCGATGGCCTGCACCGTGGCGGTGGTGAGGCCGCGCACGACCTCTTCCTGGGCACGATTATTATGGTTGAGCAGGACCAGGGCCAGCACCAGCGCTGGCAGGAGGATCACCAGCACCAAAGCGAAAAGGTAGAAGAAAATCGGCTTCGAGCGAGACCAGCGGGCGCGCTGCGGGCGTGCCGGGGGGGACGTGTCAGAACTCTCGGGGGCTGCCCCTGCCATGCCGCACTCTCTGCGGCCGGGTTACATCACTCGTCACAGGCCGCACCGTGACCATAACGCCACGGCGCGCCCTGTCGATAGCGGCATAAGTCCTTGCTGTAGAATGCGTGCCAATACTGGCACAAATGCCACGCCGGTCAGTATTTCGCGCTGGAATCACTGGCGGGGAAGCTCTCGTCGACGGCTTCGTCGACCTCGTCCCACTTGCTCGGCTTGTCCGCCTGGGCGTCTTCGCCGGCATTGCGCACCTGCACGGGTGCATCCTTGGGACCGGGCTTCTTGCCGTCCTTCATGGCGGCGGCATCGTCGGTCTTGGGCTTGGTTGGCTGGGTCATGATCGGCTCCCTTGTTGACTAACAGAACACCGCAGGAGCCATGAGGGTTGCAGCGGCTTTGAGACTGCCGCAGCCATTCGGCCATAGGCCTCAAGGCCTTCTCGGCTTGAAAGGCTCCACCGGAGCCTTTCAGCGGCGGCGCCGCTTGCCTCGAAGCGCCTCAAATCGCTCCACTGGAGCGATTTGCCCCTTGGGGGCGGCTCGAAGTCTGATAAATAACCGCCCATGACCGAGACGCGCGCCAATACCAAGAAGCTGTTCATCAAGACCTATGGGTGCCAGATGAACGTCTATGACAGCGACCGCATGAGCGACGCGCTGGCGCCGCATGGCTATGAGACCACGCTCGACATGGGCCAGGCGGACCTCGTGCTGCTCAATACCTGCCATATCCGCGAGAAGGCCTCGGAAAAGGTGTTTTCCGAGCTCGGCCGGCTCAAGGAATTGCAGACCGAGCGGCGGGCGCTGGGTGGCGACATGATGATCGGCGTGGCCGGCTGCGTGGCGCAGGCCGAGGGCGAGGAAATCGCCCGCCGCGCCCCGGTGGTCGACATGGTGTTCGGGCCGCAGGCCTATCACAAGCTGCCCGAGATGATCACGCGCGCCGAGGCGCAGCGCCACATGCATCCGAGCCTCAAGCAGGCGGTGATCGACACCGACTTCCCCGAGGAAGACAAGTTCGAGCACCTGCCGGCGGCCCGCAAGGAGGTCACCATCAAGCGCGGCCTCACCGCCTTCCTCACCGTGCAGGAAGGCTGCGACAAGTTCTGCAGCTTCTGCGTGGTGCCCTATACGCGCGGCGCCGAAGTGTCGCGCCCGGTGGCCCAGGTCATTGCCGAGGCGCGGGGCCTGGTCGAAGCCGGGGTCAAGGAAATCACGCTGCTGGGGCAGAACGTCAACGCCTATCACGGCGTGGATGACGCCGGCCGCAGCGTGGGCCTGGGCGAGCTGGCTTATCTGCTGGCCGAGATCGATGGCCTCGAACGCCTGCGCTACACGACCAGCCATCCGCGCGACATGGATGACGCGCTGATCGCGGCGCATCGCGACCTCGATATATTGATGCCCTACCTGCACCTGCCGGTGCAGTCTGGCAGCGACAGCATTCTCAAGGCCATGAACCGGCGCCACACGGCGGCCGAATACCTGGCCGTCATCGAGCGCATCAAGACGGCGCGGCCGGACATGGCCCTGTCGGGCGATTTCATCGTCGGCTTCCCCGGCGAGACGGACCAGGATTTCGAGGACACGCTGCGGCTCATCGCCGAGGTCGGCTATGCCTCGGCCTATTCGTTCAAATATTCCACCCGCCCGGGCACGCCCGGCGCCAATCTCGGCGACCAGATTGCCGAAGAGGTCAAGAACGAGCGCCTGTGGCGGCTGCAGGACCTGGTCAATGCCCAGACCACGGCCTTCCACGGGTCATGCGTCGGCAAGACCATGCCGGTGCTGATCGAGCGCCCCGGGCGCATGCCGGGCCAGGTCGGCGGCCGCTCGCCCTATCTGCAGGCCGTGCATCTGGATGGCTCGCCCGAGCTGATCGGCGCCATCCATCAGGTGGAGATCATCGGGACCAGCACCAATTCGCTGGTGGGCCGGCTCAAGGTGGCCGTGGCGGCCTAGCGTCGCCGCCATTCTGCTCCAGAACTGAACGGCATTTCTCAGGCGCTCGTCAGCGACACTGGGCATTTGCCAATGCTGCCAGACGCATAGCCGTCAGGATGCCGCGACCACGATGCGGAAGCCATTGCCGCGCCAGGAGCCGTCGGGCTCGAGACTGCCGCGATAGGTGCAGCAGGCCTTGAGGCTGGTGCTGGAAAAGCAGCCGCCGCGCAGCACGCGCCGCATGGTGGGGCCGGCGGCAGGGTTTTCGCGGCCATCGTCGGCATAGGGATAGCGGAAGGTGGGCGTCGTCATGTCATCGCCCCAGACCGTGGTGGTCCATTCCCAGACCTGGCCCGCCATGTCGAGGCACCCATAGGGCGAGGCGCCGGCCGGAAAGAGGCCCACGGCGCATTGGGCATTGAGGCCGCTTTCCTCGGAATTGGCAGCGGCCGGGTTCCAGCCCAAGCCCCAGGGATAGACGATCTCGTCGCCGCCATCGCCCTGCTCGCCACGGGCGGCGCGCTCCCATTCGGGCTCGGTGGGGAGGCGCACCACCTCATGGGCGGCGATACGGCCCTCGGCCTGCCAGACAGTGGTCAGCCAGGCGCAATAGGCACGGGCATCGTGCCAGGTGAGGTCGGTGGCCGGGGCATTGCTGCGCTCGATATTGCCCGCCTCAGGCGAGACCCATTTGCGGCCGGTTGCCGCGATGAAGCGGGCATAGGCGGCATTGGTCACGGGGAAGCGGCCGATGCGGAAATCGCCCACAGTCACCGGGTGCACCGGGCTGGAATTGGGATGGGTGTCCGACCCCATGACGAAGCTGCCGCCCGGGATGGCGCAGAGGGCGTCGAGGTCGCGCGGATCGCCCCAGCGGGCCAGGCAGCGGGCGGCACGATCGCGCTCGAGCGGCGAGAGGCGCCCCTCTTCGATCAGGGCAAGCAGCTTGCCAGCGACGGCGGGGTCAGGCTCGTTCCCGGCCAGCAGGAGCGCCGCCTTGAGCGCGGCATCACTCTCGCCGGCCAGCAACAGGGCGGCGAGAGCCTGGCGCAGGTCGGGGGAACGCCGCAGCAGGTTGGCGAGGCTGTCCGACCAGAGTTCTGGCGCGGCGAGGAAATGACGGGCAATTTCGTGGGGCGGGAGGCCCTGCATGTGGCGGGCGGCGAGGAGGCCATCAACCGCGCGATTGGTCGATCGGCCGCTCGCCAATGCTGCGAAGGCGGTGGCATCCCCATCGTGCGTGAAGGCGGCGTCGATCAGGGCCTCGGCACTGTCGGCGGGGCCGGACAGGCCCAAGGCAAGGGCGAAGAGCGCGGGGTTGGCGGCCGCCCCGGAGAGGGCGGCGGGCGCAGCGATGCCGGCGGCCTGCAGATAGCCAGCACGATCATCATGCGAGAGCGGCAGCAGGCCGTGGACGGCAAAGCCCGGTGGCAGGCGCCAGCTGCGGACCACTGCGCCATCGCCCAGCAGCAGGATGGGGCGGTCGCCCTGCGCGGCGAGGGCGGCATTGAGCCGCTGTTCGCCGTCGGGGCCAAGGCGGTCGATGCCGTCGAGGATCAGCGGTCCCGCGCCGGCGGGGGCTTGATCGAGATCATGCGGACCGCCGAGGCTGAGCAGCGTTGCGCCGGTTTCGGCCGCCAGCTTGCTGGCGAAGACCGACTTGCCGGCACCCCGTGGGCCCAGCAGCAGCAGGCGGGGGAACATGTCGACGGCTTCGCGCGCGGTGAAGTAGACCACCTTGCGGGGCGCGGCCTGGGGATCGCGCAGCGAGCGGAGGCCCTTGGCTTCCTTGTCCTCGTGGCTGAAATTGACCCTGAGGGTGAAATCGGGCGCGCTCATGCGAAGAGCTTGGCCACGTCGGGATTGTGGAAGCGCTGGATCTCGAGCGCATAGCCGGCCGGATCCTCGAAGAAGAAATGATCGCAATAATTGCCGCGGCGCAGCTCGGTCAGCCCGGCAACACCGGCGGCGCTGAGCTTTTCGTGCCAGGCCTCGACATCCTGCGCGACGATGGTGAGCAGGACGGCGCTCTTTTCCTGGTGGCGCAGATGGCCGCGATTGCCGTCTACAATGCCGAAATAGCTGTTGGGCGCGATGCGATAGATGCGGGCCAGGCCCTGGTCGAGCACCAGTTCGAAGCCCAGCACGGTCTCGTAGAAGGCCGTCACCGCATGGATATCGGGATAGTAGAAGAAGGTGATGCCGTAGTCTTTGCGCATGTCTGTGCTCATGGAATGACGAGAGTGCCCTTGTGGTCGATGGTGAGCCGCGACAGGTCGGGCCGGGTCGCGAGAATGTCGGTGGGATGCATCAGATAGAGCCAGGGCGGCGCGGCATTGAGCCGGCGCAGGCAGGCCGCATAGGCGCGCTCGCGATCATCGTCCGCCACGGCGCGGTTGGCGGCGGCGATGTGACGCTCGGTCTCGGCGTCGTCATAGCCCTGCCACCAGACGCCCTGGGTGACGCTGCTGATCTTGTCGTTGAGCACGCGATAGGTGCTTTGCGGGGAGGAATCGAAGATGGCCATGTCGCCAATTTCCTTGCGGCCGACCTGACGGGCATATTCGGGGCGATCGGTTTCCGTCTCGATGGTGACCGAGAGGCCGACCCGGCCCAGCGCCTCGGCGACGAAGGCGCTGATCCCGGGCGCCCGCTCGGGCATGAAGAGCGGGGTGCGCAGGCTGACCTCGGCCGGGCCGCCCGCATGGTCGAGGAGGCGCCGCGCGCGGTCGGGATCGTAGGCGATGGGGGCGATCGGCTCGGCCATGCCGAGATGGAAGGGGCTGACAATGGTTGCGGCCGGGGCGCCCAGGCCCTGGAAGAGCGTCTCGATCAGTTGCCTCCTGTCCACGGCGTGGTTGACCGCCAGCCGCGCTTCGGGCGAGGCGAAGAGGCCTTCGCGGCAATTGAGGTAATACATGACCGAGAGTGTGTTGAGCGCCCGGACCCAGCGCCAGCGGGGATCGAAGTCGATAATGCCATGCATCCGCTCGAGATTGAGCGCGGCGTCGACGGCGCCGGATTTGAGCAGTTCGTAGCGCCCCTCGGCTCTGGGTTCGCAGCGCACGAGGATGCGCTTGCCGGTATCGGAGGCGAGGGTGGCGCTGGTGCTGCGCTGGAACTCCTCGACGCGGTAGGGGCCGGTGCCGAGCACCGCTTCGCCGGCGGCATTTTCGCGGCAGATATAGAATTCGGAGAAGATGTCGAGAATGTCGGCCAGCGGCTCGGGATTGTCGACCAGAACGGAATTGTCGGGCGCCACACTGATCTTGGCCTGCGCCAGATAGCGGGCATAGGACCACTTCATGCCGAACATGTCGGTGGAATTGAGAATGCCCGCGATGAAATCGACAATGTGCTGGGACCGGCACAGCTCGCCATCGTGAAACCGCGCCTCGGGCCGGATGAAGAAGCGCCAGCGGCGGCCGGCATCGTCATGCGTCCAGCGGGAGAACAGGGCCGGGCCGACGCGGCCACCGGGCTGCCAGCGCAGCAGGGGTTCGAACACCAGGTTCTTGAGCGTCAGGATGGAGGTGTCGTCGGTAACCCGGTTGGCCGGGAAGAAGTCGAGCTTCTCGAGCGCGATGGTCAGCATCAGTTGAGCTCGTTGCGGCGGCGTGGATTGAACCAGTCGGCGAGGCTATCGCCGATGAGGTTGAAGCAGAGCACGGCCAGCAGGATGGCCATGCCCGGCGACAGCGCCACCCAGGGGCTTTCGCGCAGATATTGCAGATTGGCCGAGACGTCGGCGCCCCATTCGGCCAGGGGCGGCTGGGCGCCAAGCCCGAGAAAGCCCAGGCTCGCTGTCTGCAGGATGGCGCTGCCCAGGCTGAGCGAGGCCTGCACCAGCAGCGGGCCCAGCCCATTGGCGAAAATATAGCGCCAGAGAATGCGGCGGGTCGGCAGGCCGAGCGATATGGCGGCCTCGACATAGGGCTTCACCGAAACCGAGAGGGCCTGGCTGCGCGCCACGCGGGCAAACTGGGGCGCCAGCGTGATGGCGACGGCCAGCATGGCATTGTTGAGGCTGGGGCCGAAGGCGGCGGCCAGCGCGATGGCCAGCACCAGAGCCGGGAAGGACAGGATGGCATCGACGAAGCGCATGATGATCATGTCCACCGCGCCGCCGACAAAACCGGCCAGCGTGCCGAAGAACACGCCGACGGCAAAGGCGATGCCGACCACGCCGACGCCGATGGCGAGGGTGAAGCGCCCGCCATGCAGCACGCGGGTGAGCACATCCCGGCCCAGGCTGTCGGTGCCCAGCCAGTGGCTGAGGCTGGGACCCTGCAGCTTGTTGAGCACGTCGAGCCTGGTCGGGCCGTAGGGACTGATCATGGGGCCGAAGACCACGGCCAGCACGAGCAGGACGAGGACGGTCAGGCCGAGCGTGGCCAGGGGATTGCGGCGCAGAAAGGCGATGAACTGGCTCATTTCATCCTCTTGCGAACGCGGGGGTCGAGCACCCCATAGAGCAGGTCGACCAGAATGGAGGTCAGAACGAAGAGCAGCGAGAAGACCAGGGTCGTGCCCTGGATCACCGGATAGTCGCGGTTCTTGATGGCCTCGAACATGAAGCGGCCGATGCCGGGCCAGGCAAAGATGGTCTCGGTGAGAATGGCGCCGCCGAGCATTTCGGCGAACTTGAGGCCGATCACCGTGATGGCCGGCAGCAGCGAATTGCGCAGGCCATGTTCCAGCACCACCTGGGACTTCGACAGGCCCTTGGCGCGGGCCGTGCGGATGAAATCCTCCGACATCACTTCCAGCATGGTGTTGCGCACGAAGCGCCCCAGTGTCGCGGCGAGGAAGGCGGCGAGCACGGCGGTGGGCAGGATGAGATATTGCACGGCACTCCACGCCGCCTGCCAGTTGCCGGTGATGAGGCCATCGAGAATGGCAAAGCCGGTAATGGGCTGCATGACGATATAGGGGCTCATCCGGCCCGATACCGGCAGCCAGCCCAGATAGGTGGCAAAGATCAGCTGCAGGATCAGCGCCAGCAGAAAGGCCGGCATGGAGACCCCGACCAGCGAAAAGATGCGCGTCGCATGGTCGAACATGGAATTGGGGCGGGTGGCGGAGAGCACGCCGATCGGCACGCCGAAGAGAATGGCCACCAGCGTGGCGCAGATGGAGAGTTCGAGCGTCGCCGGCAGGCGGAGCAGGATCTCGTCGAGCACGGGCGCACCGCTCTTGAGCGAGGTGCCGAAATCGCCGCGGAACAGGCCGCCGGCATAGTTGAGGAACTGCAGATAGACCGGCTCGTCGAGCCGCATCTGGCCGCGCAGGGCCGCGATCTGCTGGTCGGTGGCGCCGGGGCCGAGCAGGGTCACCGCCGGATCGCCCGGAATGAGCCGCACCAGCGAAAACACGATGACCAGAACCAGAGCCAGGACCGGGATCAGCGCCAGTAGCCGGCGCAGCAGAAAACTCGCCATGTCCTGCCTCAGTACAACAAGCGGAAGAGAAGCCGCGGCCTGCCGGAGCAGGCCGCGGTGAGGGACGGAGTGTAGCCTAGCCTTTGCTGACGCCCCAATATTCGTTGAGCGGGGGCGCGCTGTTGATCACGAGGCCCTTCACATTGGCGCGGGTGAAGACGATCAGCTTGGGGCTGAACAGGTAGGCGCCCGGAACCTTGGCAGCGATCTTTTCCTGGATTTCGAAATAGAGCTGCTTGCGGGTTTCCAGATCGACTTCCTGCTGCGCCTGGGTGATGAGGGTGTCGAGTTCGGCATCTTCAGGCATGCGGAAGGTCATAGCCGTGTCGGCCAGGCTGGACAGGTAGCCGATAGTGATATGGGCATCGGGGTCATTGTACCAGGGCTGGCGGCCATCGAGAGCCAGATCGAACTCGCCGGCGGTCTGCAGTGCGCGATAGGCCGGAAACTCGGTCTGGGCGATGGTCACGTTGATGCCGATATCGGCAAGGTTGGCCTGGACGAAAGTGGCCACGGCACCCCAGAGCGGCCCCTGGAAGCTATAGAGCGTGAAGTCGAGGCTGGCGGGGTCGACACCGGCTTCGGCCAGCAGCGAGCGGGCCAGATCGGGGTCATAGGTGGGCGCGTTTTCCTGGATGGCAGGATTGAAGGCCCAGCTATTGGTGGTCAGGGGACCATAGACGCGTTCGGCAGTGCCGCCGAAGACGCCCTGCAGCAGGCCGTCATAGTCGATGGCATGCACGATGGCCTGGCGCACCTTGATATCGGCCACGGGGCTGTCGGGATTGTTGTTGTTGAATTCGAGCTGGCGAATGATCTGGCTGGGCGCTTCGAGGATCGCCACATCGGGGTTGGACTGCAGGGCGGCCACGTCCTCGGCGGCAATGGCAGCGAGCTGCCCCTGCTGCTGGACAATGTCGACGCCGCCGTTTTCGAGCTCCAGACGCCGCGTCGAGGCATCGGGAATGACCCGGTAGATGATGCGTTCGAGCTGGGGCGCGCCGCGGAAATAATCCGGATTGGCATCGAGCACGATGCTGGTATCGGCCTGGTAGCTGTTGAACTTGAAGGGACCGGTGCCGACCGGCTTGGTGGCAAAGCCTTCGCCTTCGGCTTCAACCGCGGTGGGGCTGACGATGGCGGATTGCGGCTGCGCCAGGATCGAGAGGAATGCCGGGTAGGGCTCGCTCAGGGTGATGCTCACCTCGGTCGGCGAGACCACGGCAATCTCGGAGATGAGGCCGAAGGTGGCCTCGACGTAGGGGTTGATCTCCTTGGTGCGCTCCAGCGAGAACTTGACCGCTTCGGCATCGAAAGCGGTGCCGTCGTGGAACATGACGCCTTCACGCAGCGTGAAATCGAACACGGTGCCATCGTCCGAGACGGTCCAGCTTTCGGCAAGCCGGCCTTCCAGTTCGGCAAAGTCGGGGGAAGTCCAGGCGACCAGCGTATCGAAAACGTTGAGAATGACTTCGCTGCCGACGGGCTCTGCCCTGTTGGCGCCGGGCTCAAGGCCAACGGCGTCAGAAGGCACGGCGATCACGAGCGTCTTCAGCGGGTCGGAGTTCTGGGCATGGGCCGTGCCCAGCACCAGCGGCAGGGCAATTGCGGCGCCAGCCAAGAGTTTGAGGAGCTTCATCGGTGACCCTTTCGCGGTCTAGCGAGGAACAGCGGATTGCAGCAGAGCCTTCATATCTCCACTGATATACTACGAGATATCCCACAACTTTTTGCTTGTAAAGTGCGGCTGCCGCCTTTTTGGGTATGGCAGTATTGTTGCACAAATAATGAGCGCGACGCGCCGGTTTGGCCGTCGCAAATTTGCGTTCTTGCCGGTACTTTGAACATTTCTGCCGCGCCGACCGGCACGGCAGGAAAGGATGTTTCACTCAGCTCAGCGCGGCCGGCCGCCACGCGCCACGGGGCGCACCGGATCGGCCGCCCATTGCGACCAGGACCCGACATAGAGACTGGCCTTTATGCCGATGGCGGCGAGGGCGAGAACCGAATGGGCCGCGGACATCCCTGCCCCGCAATAGACCCCGACGGGCCTCGTGCCATCGGCACCCAGCGCCGCATAGATCTCGCGCAAAGCATGGCTATCGGCGAAATTGCCATAGTCGGTGACATTGTCCGGCGCCGGGGCGCTGAGCGCGCCGGGTATGTGGCCGCGGGGCGGCGCACCGGCAGGCGTCGGACCGCCGACATAGTTGGGGCGGATGCGGGCATCGAGCAGGACACCCGTTTCGACCAGGGCGAGCGCCGCATCGGCATCGAGTTCGGGCATGTGACCAGGGGTCAGTTCGACCATGCTGGGTGTGGCTGTGCCACGCACGGACTCGACCGGCAGGCCGGCTACAAGCCAGGCCGGCATGCCGCCATCCAGCACGCGGATATCGGGCAGGCCTGCCCAGCGCAGCACCCACCAGGCCCGCGCCGCGACCATGCTGCGATCGCTGTCATAAACGACAATCGTTGCTTCGGGTCGCAGCCCCCAGGTGCGCGCCCTGGCCTGAAGCTCGGCAATGTCGGGCAAGGGCCTTGCGCCGCGCTCGGTCGCGGATGGCGACTGGAAATCGGCATAGGCCTCGGTGTCGATGGCGCCGGGAATGCGGGTGGCGCGGATGGAATCGGCGCCGGTATAGGGATTGATGGACTGGACGGCGAGGATGATGAGGTCGCGCCCCGCATCCATCATGGACTTGAGCTCGGCCGGGGTGAGCAGGACGGCGCTGCGAACCGCATCATGCATGTCGGGTCTCCACACTAACATATCACGTAGCATATTACGTTGACACTGACCACCGGCTGGTTGTTCTATAGACCCAGATCCGAAGGACATGCCCCGTGCCCATTCTATCCGTTCAGAACCTGACCACCGAACTGCGCCGCGACGGCATCTGGAACAAGGTGGTCGACAATGTCAGCTTCGACATCGAGGCCAATGAGATCGTGGCCGTGGTGGGCGAATCCGGTTCGGGCAAGAGCGTCACCGCCCTGTCCATCATGGGCCTGCTGCCGGACAGGACCAGCCGCGTGACGGGCAAGGTGCTGCTGGACGGACGGGACCTGCTCGGCCTCTCCGAAACAGAAATGCAGATGGTGCGCGGCAATGCTGTCGGCATGATCTTCCAAGAGCCGATGACCAGCCTCAATCCGGTGCTGACCGTAGGACGGCAGGTGGCCGAGACCCTGATCCGGCATCGCGGCATGAGCCGGGCCGACGCCCGGACCGAGACGATCCGGCTGTTCGAGCGCGTGCGCATCCCCTCCTCCGCGCGGCGCTTCGACGAGCATCCGCACCAGCTTTCGGGCGGCATGCTGCAGCGCGTCATGATCGCCATGGCGCTCGCCTGCAAGCCCAAGCTGCTGATCGCGGACGAGCCGACCACGGCGCTCGACGTGACCATCCAGGCGCAGATTCTCGAACTCATAAAGCAGTTGCAGCAAGAGGAGGGCATGGGTGTCCTCTTCATCACCCATGACATGGGCGTCGTCGCCGAAATCGCCGACCGCACCGTCGTGATGTTCCGCTCGCGGGCGCTGGAACAGGATACGACCGAGAACATCTTCGCCCATTCACGGCAGAACTACACGCGGGCGCTTCTGGCGGCGGTGCCGCAGCTGGGCTCCATGGCGCAGCACAGCGAGCCCACGGCCTTTCCGATCGTCGACGTGGAGACTGGCGTGACGGCGCCGGCCCCGGACCGGGCCGATACCGTCCAGACTGGCGCGCCGGCGCTGGATGTCGAGCATCTCACCACGCGCTTCGATATCCGCTCGGGCCTGTTCGGCAAGGTCATGGGGCGCGTGCATGCCGTCGAGGATGTGAGCTTTTCGGTGCAGAAGGGCGAGACGCTCTCCCTGGTGGGCGAATCGGGTTGCGGCAAATCGACGACCGGCCGGTCCGTGCTGCGGCTGATCGAGCCGACCAGCGGGGCGATCCGCGTGGCAGGGGAGGATATTCTCACCCTGTCCAAGCGCACGCTGGCGGCGCGGCGGCGGCATATGCAGATGATCTTCCAGGATCCGTTTTCCAGCCTCAACCCGCGCATGCGGATCGGCGAAGCCATTGCCGAACCCCTATTGGCCCATGGGCTGGAAACACAACGCCATGTCGGGGCGCGGGTTGTCGAACTGCTGGAGCGCGTGGGGCTGGGCGCCGACATGGCGCAGCGCTACCCGCACGAATTTTCCGGCGGCCAGCGCCAGCGCGTCGCCATTGCACGCGCCCTGGCGCTCAACCCCAACCTCATCGTCGCAGACGAGGCGGTGTCGGCGCTGGACGTGTCGGTCAAGGCGCAGGTGATCAACCTGATGCTGGAGCTGCAGGAGCGGCTGGGCCTGGCCTATCTGTTCATCTCGCATGACATGGCCGTGGTGGAACGCGTCAGCCACCGCGTAGCGGTGATGTATCTGGGCGAGATCGTCGAGATCGGGCCGCGTGCGGCCATTTTCGGCAATCCGCAGCATCCCTATACGCGCAAGCTGCTGGCCGCCGTGCCGATCGCCGATCCGGCGCGGCGCCATCTCCGCCGCGTGCCGGACAATGACGAAATCCGCAGCCCGGTGCGGGCGCCGGAATATGTGCCGCCGACCCGGCACTATCAGGAAGTGTCGCCCGGCCACATCGTGCAGCAGCCGGGCGCCGAATGGGCCGCTGCCTAGCGCAGCCAGCCGGTGGGACGGGGATGGAGTTCCATCTGGCCGTCCTTGGTAGCCGCGTCGATGGCGGCGATTTCCTGCTCGGTCAGGGACAGGTTGTTGAGCACGCCCAGATTGTCCTTGAGCTGATCGAGGTTGCGCACGCCGATCAGCGCCGAGGTCATTTCCGGGCGGCGCAGCACCCAGGAGAGCGCCAGCTGCACCATGGACTGGCCGCGGCTCCTGGCAATGTCGCCCAGCTTGTCGACCGCGGCGAGGACGCGGGGCTCGATATGGCTGGCGCGGAGGCTGCCATTGGGATTTTCGCCGCGGGTGCCGGAGGTGTTGCCGGAATTGTACTTGCCCGAGAGCACGCCCTGGGCGAGGGGCGAGAAGGCGATCATGCCGATGCCCAGCTCGCCGCAGGCGTCGATGGTGTGATCGTTTTCGATCCAGCGGTTGATCATGGAATAGCTGGGCTGGTGGATGGTGGTGGCGACGCCCATGTCCTTGAGAATGCGGTAGGCCTCGCGCGTTTCGGCTTCGGGGTAGCTCGAAATGCCGACATAGAGCGCCTTGCCTGAGCGCACGGCATGGGCCAGGGCGCCCATGGTTTCCTCGAGCGGGGTCTCGGGATCGAAGCGGTGGGAATAAAAGATGTCGACATAGTCGAGCCCCATGCGCTGGAGCGACTGATCAAGGCTGGCCAACAGGTATTTGCGGGAGCCGAATTCGCCATAGGGGCCGGGCCACATATTGTAGCCGGCCTTGGTGGAGACGATCAGCTCATCGCGATAGGGGCGGAAATCGCGCGCCATGACCTGGCCGAACAGCTCTTCGGAGGAGCCGGCGGGAGGGCCATAATTGTTGGCCAGATCGAAATGGGTGATGCCAGAATCGAAGGCATGGCCGAGGATTTCCATGGCGGAGGGATAGTCGCGCGTGCCGCCGAAATTCTGCCAGAGGCCGAGGCTGATGACGGGGAGCTTGAGCCCCGATTTGCCCGAGCGGCGGTATTGCATGGTATCATAGCGTGCCGTATCGGCCCGATAGGTCATGGATGGTCTCCGAACGATTTCTCGATTTGGCCCGTGGCGCGGGCAATGATATGAGCGGGCCGATGAACCGGCCGCAAAATCGATATGAACGCTAATCTGCCCCAGACCCATCAGCCATACAAGGTGATGGCGATCTATAAATTCGCCGACCTGCCCGATGCCGAAGCCATCCAGCCGGCGCTGGCGGCGTTCTGCTGCGCACGCGGGATCAGGGGCACGCTGATCCTGGCGCCGGAGGGGATCAATGGCACGGTGGCGGGGACGGCAGAGGCGATCGACGCGCTGGCGGAGTGGCTCTTTGCGGGCGAGATGCTGGGCGGGCGGCTGACGGGCGCGGAGGTCAAGTATTCGACCGCAGCCGAGATGCCGTTCCTGCGCATGAAGGTGCGGCTCAAGCCGGAGATCGTGACGCTGCGGGCACCCGAGGCCAATCCGGCCAAACAGGTCGGCACCTATGTCGAGCCGGCGGACTGGAACGGGCTGATCGAGCGCAATGACGTGGTGCTGGTCGATACGCGCAATGATTATGAAGTGGGGCTGGGCACGTTCCAACGGGCGCTGGACCCGGCGACGAAGAACTTCACCGAGTTCAAGGACTATGTGGCAAGCCATCTCGATCCCAAGCGGGACAAGAAGGTCGCCATGTTCTGCACCGGCGGCATCCGCTGCGAGAAGGCATCGAGCTATCTGTTGAGCCAGGGCTTTGAGGAAGTGTTCCACCTCAAGGGGGGTATCCTCAAATATCTCGAAGTGGTGCCGCAGGACGAAAGCCGGTTTGCCGGGGAATGTTTCGTGTTCGACGAGCGCGTTTCGGTCGGCCATGGACTTACAGAAGGCGATGCCACGCTGTGCCGGGCTTGCCGGCATCCGCTGACGGCGGCGGACCGGGCGAGCGCGGACTATGTCGAGGGCGTCAGCTGTCCCCATTGCGTGGGCGAAGCCGACAAGCACAAGGCGGCAGCCGAACGGCAGAAGCAGATGGACCTGGCGCGGCAGAGGGGCGCGGCGCATCTGGGCGATGACGCGGCGCGGCTGGCAGCGGAACGCAAGGCGGAGAAGCGGGCGCTGGCCGAGGCGTCGCGAGCGCGCAACAAGGCAGGCTAGCCGCTACATGGCCGGCCCGGGCGCCAGCAGCAAGACCTCTTCGGGCAGCGCGATCGGGTCATAGCGCTGGAAGTTGCTGGCTTCGATCGGCGTCTCGATGGCGTCGAGATTCAGCGCCAAGGCGTCCAGCTGGCCGTCCGCCCAGGATGGCGCGGTGGTATCAAGCCCGGCCTTGAAGGTCTCGAAGCTGCTGCGGACCGATTCCAGCTGCACGGACTGCTGCGTCAGGGTTTCCTGCAGCTTGTTGTTTTCTTCCACGATGACATTGGCCTGCTGCACCGTGGCAACGACCGCCTCGTCGCGCGTCCGGATGGCGCTGATGATCTCGTCGATCATCACGGTGATGCCGATATTGTCGTTAACCGGGAAGACCTCGTTGAGGTTGACCAGCATGGTATCGGCGCGGATCACCGGGTCGGGCAACCCCGCGGTCCGAAGCGATGGCGAGATCGACACATGCAGGTCATAGGCCGCGCGAAAGTAGCGATCGGTGAAGCTCCCCGCCAGGGACACGACCACGCAGACCGCCCCCACGACCAGATACCACTTGGTCAGCCCCACCATCTCCCTGGTCATGCGCGTGCCCAGGATCAGCGAGAACACCATCACGATCATCACGGACACAAAAATTATGGCGGCCAGGCCATTGGCGCCGGCGGTGACCAGATCGACCACGCTACCGAAGATATCGGGAATGGAGGGCAGGCCATCGAGCGGGCCGGCGCTGGCATCGGGCAGTGTTGCGTCGTCTTCCATGTCGTCCCCTCCACCATGGCGAACAAGATTACGCCTGCCGCCCGAGCCGCGATATTGGGGGAGTCACGCATTGCCGAGCATGCGGCCAGGTTGAGGGGCGTGTGTTACGGGGCGGTAGACCGCTTCCCCATCGGAATTGCCGATGCTAGGTTCCACTGCGTCCCAGTATTTACCCAGCGTCATAAGTCAAATCGATGGACCTCGACCAGCTTCGCACCTTTGACCGCATTGTGCGGGAGCAGAGTTTTACCCGCGCGGCGGCGCATCTCAACATAACCCAGGCGACGGCCTCCATGCGCATCAGGGCGCTGGAGAGCCTGTTGGGCGTGACGCTGTTCCAGCGCGGGCGCACGGTGACGCTGACCGACCAGGGCATGACCTTCCTGCCCTTTGCGCGGCGCATTATCGGCACGGCGCAGGAGGGGCGCGAGGCATTGCGGCGGGTGGAGCGCGGACGCATCGCCATTGCCTCGCTGCGCAGCCTGGTCTCGCCGCTGATCACCGAGCCGCTGCTGCGCTTCCAGGAGAAGTATCCCGGCGTCGATGTGGTGGTGAACGAAGGTCGGCAGGCCCAGATCGTCGCCATGCTGCATGAGCGGGACGTCGAAATGGGCATATTGTGCTGGCCCAATATCGACCCGCTGGTGGTCGACCTTATTCCGCTGGTGGTGATGCGCGAGCGGGTGCCGCTGGTGGTGGCGCCCGAGATTGCGGCGCGCTTGTCGAGCGCACCCAGTATCGAGGAGGTGCTGGCGCTGGTGCCGCGGGTGATCTCGCTGCGCTGGTGGCAGGCAGAGCCCGAGACGGCGGCGGCCCTGGTGCGGCTGGCCGAGACCAGTGTCGAACTGCCCACCGGGCCGGCACGGCGGCTGGCGGTTAAGGGCCAGGGGCTGGGCTTCTTCGTCAATTCGGCCATTGCCGACGACGTCAAGGCGGGGCGGCTGGTGGAGATCGCGCCGGCCGATTTCGAGCCGCTGCATCGCGATACCGCCATGGTGGTACGCTCGACGGCGGCGCTGGAGCGCGACATGCTGGCCGACTTCATCGGCGAGATTGCGCGGGAATGCGAAAGCGTCGGGGTGATCCTCGACAACCGGCTCGATACGCTCAAGGGAGTGGCGTGATGGGGTATGACTTCGTCATTGCCGGGGGCGGCTCGGCGGCCTGCGTCGCGGCCATGCGGCTGGTGCGGGAATTCGGCTATTCGGTGCTGCTGCTGGAGCGGGGACCGGCCAGCACCAACCGGCTGATGGCCATGCCGGCAGGCTATATGAAATATCTGGCGCGCGAGGATTACCTCGAAATGCACAAGACGGTGCCGCAGCCCCAGCTGGGCGGACGGGCGCCGATCGTGCCGGTCGGGAAGGCCCTGGGTGGCGGCAGCGCCGTCAATGCCATGGTCTATATGCGCGGGCAGGCCGAGGACTATGACGGGTGGGCCGCGGGGCTGGGCAATAGCGGGGAGTGGTCCTATGCGGACATGCTGCCGCATTTCACCGGCATCGAGGCCAATAGCCGGTTCAATGACCCGTTTCATGGCATTGGCGGCAATCTGCGGGTCTCTGACCCCGGCCATCTCTCGCCGACCACCGAGCACTTCCTCCTGGCGGCACAGGGGCTGGGCCATGCCTATAACCCCGATTTCAACGGGGCACGGCAGGCCGGCGTCGGCATCATGCAGCATACCTATGGGCAATGGGGCCGCTACAAGGAGCGCTCCGACGCCAGGAAGGCCTTTCTCGACGATCTGGCCAACGAAAAAAGGCTGACCATTGTCACCGGCGCGCGGGTCGATCGCATTATGGTCGAAAATGGACGGGCCGTCGGCTTGGTCTATGACAAGGACGGCGCGACCCACACTACGCGGGCGGAGCGCGAAGTGCTGGTGGCGGCGGGGACCTATAACAGCGCCAAGCTGATGCTGCTGAGCGGCATCGGGCCGGCGGCGCAATTGCGCGCCCATGACATTGACGTGGTGGCCAACATTGCAGGGGTGGGGCAGAACCTGCAGGACCACCACGAAGTGCCGGTGATCGCCACGACCAAGGACCCATCGGGCTATTTCGGGCAGGACCAGGGCTGGAACATGGTTCGCAACGGGCTGCAATATCTGCTGTTCAATTCAGGCCCGGTGACCACGACGGGTATCGAGGCCTGCCTGTTCTTCGACCCCGATGGCGGGGAGCGACCGACCATCCAGCTCTATTGCGCGCCCATCGTCTATCTCGACCGCGACGTCAGCGCGGCCAAGCCGACCTGGGGCGTGACTTTTACCTCATGCCTGTTGCGGCCCAAGGCGCGCGGCTCGGTGACGCTGCGTTCGGCCGACCCCAGGGACCAGCCGCTGGTGGACTGCAACTTCTTTGGCGATGCCGATGACCTGAGGCTGACCATCAAGGCGCTGGAAACGGCGCGGCAACTGCTCGAGACCGAGCCGTTCAAGAGCCGGATTGCCGAGGAGCTCCTGCCGGGCGCTGCGGTGATGGCGGATCCGGCGGCGCTGGAGCGCTATTGCGGGCAGACGGTCAAGACCAACTATCATCCGGTGGGGACGCTGCGCATGGGGCTCGACAGCGATCCGAGTGCCGTGGTCGGGCCGGACCTGAGGGTGCGAGGGATTGAGGGGCTGCGCGTGATCGACTGCTCGATCATGCCGGCCATCGTATCGGGCAATACCAATGCGCCGGCCATGGCGATCGGGAGCAAGGCGGCGAGCCTGATCGCAGCCAGCTACGGCTAGGACCGAGGGTGGCCGCAGCTAATCCACCTTGCGGCCGCGGCGCAATCTCAGAATGGACCCCGGCTCAGGGCCGGGGTGACATGGGTGAGTGGGAGAGCATGGGGGACACACCAGCATCGTCCCCCCTCACCCGGCCCTGCGGGCGACCTCTCTTCTGAGGGGCGAGGTACCTCAGGGCTTTCAGGCATTGCCGATGAGGATGCCGGCGGCGAAGACGAGGGAGCCGCCGAGGACGACCTGGAGGACGGCGCGCCAGAACGGGGTCTGCATGTAGCGGTTCTGGATGAAGGCGATGGCCCAGAGCTCGACCAGCACGACAATGATGGCGACCGTGGTGGCGACGGTGAAATCGGCGATGAGGTATGGCAGGGCGTGGCCGAGCCCGCCGACCGCGGTCATGATGCCGGCAGCGAGGCCGCGCTTGATGGGCGAGCCGCGCCCGGTGAGCTTGCCATCATCGGAGGCGGCCTCGGTAAAGCCCATGGAAATGCCGGCGCCGATGGCGGCGGCGAGACCGACAAGGAAGGTCTGATGGGTGTCGCCAGTCGCGAAGGCGGCGGCAAAGACCGGCGCGAGGGTCGAGACCGAGCCATCCATCAGCCCCGCAAGGCCCGGCTGCACATAGGTCAGGACGAACTGGCGGTGCGAGGCATCCTTTTCGACGTCGCGCCCAGCGGCGCCGAGCATGTCGGCGTCGATGCGGTCGGCAGCATCGGCATGCTGGCGCTCCTGCGCGGCAAGATCGCCCAGGAGCTTGCGGATACCGGCGTCGGTGACCTGCTTGGCCGCTTCCATATAGAAGCGATAGGCGCCCTCCTCCATCTCCCAGACCTGCTGACGGACCGCCTCGATGGTCAGCGACTTCATCAGCCAGAGCGGCTTGCGGGCCATGAAGCCACGCACATGCTCGCGCCGGATCGGCACGAGATGGGTGCCGAAACGCTCGACATAGAGATCGAGCAGGCGACGGCGATGCTCGTCCTCCTCGGCGGCCATGCCTTCGAACAGCGCCGCGGAGCCGGGAAAGGTCTCGGCCAGGCGGGTGGCGAATTCGGAATAGATGCGGCCATCCTCCTCCTCGGCCGCCACGGCCAGGGACAGAATTTCACGCTCGGAGAGGCTGGTGAAGGGGCGGCGATTGTCGGGGCGGAGCGAGAACATGGCGCATCATTTGTTAGAATGGTTCTAAACAATGATTAGAACCATTCTAAGGTGATGGCAAGGGTGGTGCGGCGCGGTGGTGCCGGTGCGCGGCGCTGAACCCCTCACCCACCGCTTCGCGGCGACATCTCTCCCTAGGGGAGAGGTGGTTACAGGACCCTCACGCCAGCATGGATTGCTGGGCGAAGATGGCGGCCATGGCGCCGTGGGAGCTGGCGAGGGTGACGCTGGCCATGGGGTTGGCGAGGTCGCCCGCGGCATAGATGCCGGGGACGCTGGTTTCACGCCGGTCATCGACCTTGAGGGCAATACCCACGGGGGTGTCGAGGGTCGCGAGGCGCAGCGCCTCATGCAGGCCGGACGAGGGCCGGTTGCGCGGATGGGCGAAGAGCACGTCGAGGGCGACATTGCGACCGGTGTCGAGATTGACGGTGGCAAGCCGGCCGCCCTGTTGGGCGATTTCGACCAGCTTGCCGTCGACGATATCGACATTGCGGGCGATGAGATCGGCGCGAATATCGGGAGCGATGTCGTGGCCGTCGGCGAAGACGGTGAGGCGGTCGGTCCAGTCGTGGTACAGGGACACGGCATGCTGGCTGTGCGGGCCGGACCAGAGCAGGCCCCAATGCTGGCCGGCCACTTCGAAGCCGTCGCAATAGGGGCAGGGCACGATGGACTTGCCCCAGCATTCGGCAAAGCCGGGAATGGCCGGCATCTGGTCGGAGACACCATAGCTCAGGAGCAGGCGGCGCGCCTTGAGGCTTTGGCCATCGCTGGTGCTCACCGTGAAGTCATCGGCCGCGCCGGTTATGGCATCGGCGCGGGCATTGACCAGCTTGACGGTGGGGTAGCGAGCGAGCTGCTCGCGGGCGGCGGCGAGAATGTCCTGCGGCGGCTTGTGGTCGTGGCCGAGCAGGCCATGGGAATGACCGGCAAAGCGATTGCGCGGCAGGCCGGTATCGAGAACGGTAACCTGGCGGCGGGCGCGGCCGAGCTGCAGCGCGCCGGCCAGGCCGGCAAAGCTGCCGCCGATGATGATGACGTCATCCATGGTGCTGGACTCCCTGATGCGGGTGGAGGGGATGGGGCGTGGCCTGGCGGGCGATGTCGTCGAGCGAGACGCGCTCGAGACGCGCGGCCAGCAGGGCTTCGGCATCGGCGATGAACTCGCCCATGACGGAATTGACGCTGCGCACGATGCCGCAGGCGATGTCGCCCGGATCGCTTTCGGTGCGGATCAGCAGGCTCTCGCCCATGGCCGCATAGACCTGACGCAGGCTGATCTCGGCGGCGGGCCGCAGCAGGCGCCAGCCGCCATCATGGCCCTTGGTGGCGCCTACAATGCCGGCGTCGCGCAGTTCTCCCAGCACCCGGCGCACGACGACCGGATTGGTCATCAGGCACTGGGCGAGGGTGGCGGAGGTCATGGCCGCGTCGGGCTGCTTGTGCAGGTGGACGAGGGCGTGAAGGGCGAGCGAGAGGCGGCCGGAGCGTTTCATGTAACTTTTATTGTTACATTGATGACGGTTGTCAACCCTGATCCGCGTTGAGGCTTTTCCCCTGCGGACACGATGCTAAGGTCACCATGGCATGAGATGACCGGGAGAGACGGGATGAAAACGCTGCTTGCCGCACTGGCGCTGACGCTGGCCGGGAGCGCGGCCGCCATGGGGCTGGACACCCAAACGCAGGCCGTGATCGAGCGCTACAAGCCCGGCAAGCTGGTGGCGATCGAGGATGTGGCGCAGCTGATGCGGGCCAGCGAGCGCTGGTGCTATCGCAACGAGGCGCATAGTTGCGCCTGGACGGATATCTATCTCGAGGTGAGCGAGACCGGCGTGACCTACGAAATCGGCAATGCCTGGGACGCCGAGACCGATGTCGCCTTTACCGACCACGGCGAATTCCGCGACGGACGCTATGTCTGCGAAACCGGCTATGACTGGGTGCCGACGGTGCGCGCCACGCGGCGCAGCGATGGCAGCGCCATTGGCGGGCGCCTGCTGGCGGCGCTCAAGACGGAGATCTACGGCAATCGCGAAGGCGATACGCAAGACTGCTTCGACTATCTCTATCGTGCCTTCGACCCCGACCAGGAGGTGGTGACGCTGCTGCAGCGGCAATATGTGGCGGGTGACCACCAGCCGGACGTGGACGTGGAGGTGACGCTGCATTTCAATGCCGAGGATGCGGCGGGGCTGACCTGGCGCTGGTGAGGGGGGCTCGATTTCTCCACGCCCACGGCGCGGCACCTCCCCCTTGACGGGGAGGCTGGGTGGGGTGGCGGTTGGCCCGAATATCCGGGCTAGACACCCCCCACCCTTGATCCCTCCCCGCAAGGGGGAGGGTGTCGACTGAAAAGTCCGTGGCCTTAGATCCGGCCGTCCTTCAATGACGTTGCCAGCGGCTCTGGCCGGGTGACGGGGGTCTTGATGTCGACGGTGCGGCCGTCGCGGGAGGCGGTTTCGAAGGCTTCCATGACTTCGAGGACGTGCAGGGCCAGATCGCCATTGGCGCGATGGGGGCGGTTTTCGAGTATGCCCGTGGCCATGTCGGCGACGCCGAGCGAGCGGTAATTGCCATCGGCATAGGGCTGGGTGACTTCAACCTTGCTCCATTCTTCGTCGCGGCCACGCTTCTTGAGCTCGACATCACCGCCGAAGAAATTGGGATCAGGCACAATGAGGCTGGCATCGGTGCCGTAGAGTTCGAGCGGCACATGCTTGTGGCCGGCAACGTCGAAGCTCATACCGACCTGGACGATTGCGCCATTGGCAAAGCCAAGCGAGCCAGTGACGTGGGTGTCCACCTTCACGTCCATGATCTGGCCCTTCTTGGGCTCGGACAGAACCGGGCGCTGCAGGCGCAGGCGCGATGCCATGGCCGAGACACGGGCGACCGGACCGAGCAGGTTCACTAGGTCGGTGATGTAATACGGGCCCATATCGAGCACCGGGCCGCCGCCGATATCGTAGTAGAAGGCCGGATCGGGGTGCCAGGCCTCATGGCCAGGGGCCTGCATGAAGGCGGTGCCGCCGACGAGCTGGCCTAGGGCGCCGCTATCGACCACGGCGCGGGCCTGCTGGTGCGAACCGCCTAGGAACGTGTCGGGGGCCGAGCCGATGCGCAGACCAGCCTTGTTGGCGGCGTCGAGCAGCTTGCGGCCCTCGGCATAGGTGATGCCAAGCGGCTTTTCGGAATAGACATGCTTGCCGGCGGCCAGGCATTTGAGGCCGACTTCGACATGGGCGCGCGGGATGGTGAGATTGACGATGAGCTGGATATCGGGGCTGGCCAGCATTTCGTCGATGCTCATGGAAGCGAGACCGAATTCGGCGGCGCGGGCCTGGGAGGCCTCAGGGCGCATGTCGGCCAGGCCCTTGATATCGAGGACGGGGAAGCCGGCCATGGCTTCGTGGCCAGTGATGGCCCGCAGATAGGCCGACGAAATATTGCCGGTACCGATAAAGCCGATACCGAGGCGCTTGGTGGTCACAGCGCAATCCTCCCTAAAATGTTAGTGCAAACTAACGGGGAGAATTGCGCCGCGCCAGACGGTCAACCGATTTTATTTGGATCACGCAGAATTAGCAGCAAGCCAATCCGGATCGGGTTCGATCGGGGTGATGATATCGAGGAGGAGCCCATTGGGATCGGCGGCGATGAAATGGCGCTGGCCGAAGACTTCGTCGCGCAAGGGCTGGACAATCGGCACGCCGGCAGCGGCGAGGCGCGCATGTTCGGCGGCTGCATCGTCGACATAGAAGCTGAGCAGCATGGCCTTGGTCGGGCCCTGTCCCGCGACGGGAATGGTCTCGTGATCGTGCACGATGAGGGCGATCTCGAAGGGATGCTCGGCAGTGGCGCGCAGCTGGACATACCAATTGCTGGAGAAAATGCGGCTGAAGCCGAGATGGGTTTCGTAAAACTGCGCCGTGCTCTCGACGTCCACGACCTGGATCAACGGGTAAAGACTATGGGTCTGCATGCGAAATCTCCTTGCCGGAACCTTCATTTAGATACATTCTGCTTGTATCTATCAGTAACATACAGGTTGCATGTATGCAAGCACGGAAGACGCAGGCGGAACGGCGAGGGGAGACGCAGCGACAGCTGGTGGCGGCGGCGCGGCGGCTCTTTGCCGAGAGGGGTTTTGCCGCGACGAGTACGCCGGAGATCGTGGCGGCAGCGGGAGTGACGCGTGGGGCGCTTTATCACCACTATGCCGACAAGACCGCCCTGTTCCGGGCGGTGGTCGAGCAGGAGCATGCGCTGCTGGCGATGTCGATCAATGCCGCGGCCGAGGGCGAAGACGAACCGGGGCCGGTGCGGGCACTGATCGCCGGGGGCGATGCCTTTCTCGATGCGATGCAGGAGCCTGGACGGCGGCAAATCCTACTGGTGGATGCGCCGGCCGTACTGGGACGGGCCGAGTTGGACGCCATCGACGCGCAGCACGGGTTGCGCACACTGATCGAGGGCGTCAAGGCGGCGATGGAGGCCAAGGCGATCAGAGACCTGCCCGCCCTGCCCCTGGCCCATCTGCTCAACGCCCTGTTCGACCGGGCCGCAATGGCGGCGCCGGAAGAACTGGGGGATTATCGCAAGGCGATCAAGGCGCTGATCCGCGGGCTCAAGACCTAGTTTCCAGCCTACCCAGCCTTTCTGCCAGCTCCTGCACCGCGATGATCAAGGGCGCAATGAAGGCGTCGTAGCGCAGGCCCTGTTCGCTATCGGGGTCAGCGGGATCGGCCAGAACATGGCCGGCGAAATCCCGGCCCTTGAGTGCGTCCTGCACCTGCTGCGCCATGAGGCCGTAGTGGGTGCGGCGGCCGGGGCGGGGTTGGCCGTCTTCCCTCCCGCCGACGATCCAGCGGTATTTGATTGGGATCAGATCCAGGATGAAGTCGAGGCCGAGATCGCTGGGTTCGATATCGGTCTTCTGGCGGCTGTCGGAGGTCTGGATGGTGCCGGTGGCGGACCAGACTGCGGACCAGCGCGCGCCAGCGCCGCCCAGGGTCACGGCGTTGTCGGTGGCGGGGCGAAGGGTGGCGGCAACCATGGCCGCGCCGGTGGTGGCATTGACGGTGAGCGCATCGATCCAGGAGGCGCCATCGGGGCTCACCTTGAGGCGCCAGTGGTCGTCGCCGGCCAGGCCCATTTCGGCGCGGCCGGACCAGTTGGTCTGGTAGAGCAGGCTCGCGGTATCGCCGGGGGCAGCCTTGTTGAGCTTGAGCTGGTGGCCATTGCCGGCATGGGTGAAGAGCGTTGCCGCGGCCGCGACGGCGAGACGGTTGGTGCTGTCGGCGCTGGTATTGACGCCCAGGCGCGGCAGGGCCGAGCCGAGCGAGGCCAGCGGCGTCCAGGCGCCAGTATCGAAGACATAGAGAGTCTGCTCGGCCTTGACATAGACCTGCCAGCCGGGCGCCGGATCGTGAAATTGCCAGGCGCCGGACTGCCAGGCGGCGATCTCGTCGGTGTGGCCTGCCCAAGCATTAGTGGCGCCAGCGGGCACGAGCCAGGCGTCCCCGGCGAGGGGCGAGGCGGGCGGGGTGGCGACGGTGCGGCTTTCGACGGCGGGCTGCACCAAGGCATCGAGTGCCTCGATGGCTTCGTTATGCGTGATGTGCTTCTGGGCCTGGCTCGGCATGATGAAGGGCAGGGTGAGGCGGGGGGTATGGTCCATGGGAGTCTCCTTTGGGGGAGAGTCTAGGGCCGGATGGCGGGGCGGGGATAAGTGGGGGACCTTCCCTTCTACCCCGTGAGGGCGGAGGTGCCCGAAAGGCGGATGGGGGTCACTTCAGACGTCTGGCATGGGATAGCGCGGTACCCCTCACCCTGACATTTCTGCTGAGCGCAGAAATGTCGTCCCTCTCCCTCAAGGGGAGAGGGGAAGAGGCGCCGGCCTTCGCGACGTGGTGACCACGAAGGTCAAGATGAAGGTGAGGCTCATCAGGAGCACGATGGTGGGGGCCGGGGCAGAGTCGATGAAGAAGCTGGCATAGATGCCGACCAGCGAGCTCAGCACCGAGACGGTGACGGCGATCAGCATCATCGGAGCGAAACGCCTGGAGATGAGGTAGGCGATGGCGCCGGGGGCGACCAGGAGGGCGATGACCAGCACGATGCCAACGGCGGTGAGGGCCGCGACAATGGTGAGCGAAAGCAGGGCCAGGAGGCCATAGTGCAGCACGCGCACCGGCAAGCCGATGGCCCCGGCCTGTTGCGGATCGAAGGTGAAGAGCAGGAGATCGCGCCACTTGGCGAGGACGATGAGCGTCACGACCAGCGCGATGATTCCGGTCTGGATGAGGTCGGCCGGGCTGACGCCAAGAATGTCGCCGAACAGGATATGGTCGAGATGCACATCGGTCTGGATCGAGGTGTAGAGCACGATGCCAAGGCCGAAGAGCCCGGCAAAGACCACGCCCATCACCGTATCTTCCTTGATGCGGGAATTTTCCTTGAGATAGCCGACCGATAGGGCACAGGCCATGCCGGCGGCAAAGGCGCCGATGCCGAGGGGAATGCCGACAATATAGGCCAGCACAACGCCGGGCAGGACGGCATGGGAGATGGCGTCGCCCATCAGCGACCAGCCCTTGAGCACGAGGAAGCAGGACAGCAAGGCCGTGGGCACTGCCACCATGACGGCAATGAGCATGGCATTGGTCATGAAGGGAAACTGGAAGGGCCAGAGCGCGTAGGTGAGGAACTCGTTCATCGGGCGACCTACCTCGCGATTTCTTGGGCGGCGCGGCGGCGATTGGCCAGCAGGCCATGCTTGGGTGCAAGGAAGAAGGCGAGGAGGAAGACAGCGGTCTGCAGCACGACGATGACGCCGCCGGTGGCGCCATCGAGGAAGAAGGAGAAATAGGCGCCGACGAGGGACGACAGCGCGCCCACCGCAATGGCGATGAGGATGAGACGCGGGAAGCGGTCGGTGAGGAGGTAGGCGGTGGCGCCGGGGGTGACCACCATGGCGATGACGAGGAAGGCCCCCACGGTCTGCATGGCGGCAACGGTGCAGGCTGCCAGGAGGGTGAAGAAGATCACTCGCAGCAGCGGCGGATTGAGGCCGATGGAGCGGGCATGGCTCTCATCGAAGAAGGTGACCATGAGGTCCTTCCAGATGACGAACATGACTGCCAGCGTGACCACGGAAATGATGACAAGTTGCAAGGTGTCTTCGGGCGTGACGGCCAGGATATTGCCCATGACGATGGTCTGGATGTTCACCGAGGTGGGTGACAGCGAGATCATGAAGAGGCCGAGGCCGAAAAAGGCGGTGAAGATGAGCCCGATGACCGCATCTTCCTTGAGCTTGGTGCGCTGGGTGAGAAAGAGCATGGCCCCGGCGGCCAGGCCGCCAGAAAAGAAGGCGCCGAGCGAAAAGGGCAGGCCGAGCATATAGGCGCCGGCCACGCCGGGCACGATGGAATGGCTCAGCGCGTCGCCGATCAGCGACCAGCCCTTGAGCATGAGATAGGCCGAGAGGAATGCGCAGACGCCGCCGACCAGGGCCGAGACCCACATGGCATTGATCATGTAGCCATAGGAAAAGGGGAGCAGGAGGGTGTCGATCATTCGTCCACCGGGTCCGATTGCCTCGTGGTCATCTTGCCCTTTTCGCCATACATGACGAGGGGCCGCTCATCGTCAGTCAGAACCGAGATGTGGCGTGGATCGTCATCGTCATGCAGGCCGGATCCTGCCAGGACGAAGTGGCGCAGGGCGCCGCCAAAGGTGATTTCGAGCCATTCGCGGGTGAAGATTTCGCTGGTGGGACCGGAGGCCAGCACGGTGCCCTTGACCAGAACGGTCCGGTCGCAGAATTCGGGGACCGAGCCCAGATTGTGGGTCGAGACCAGCATGACCTTGCCCTCGTCGCGCAGGGAGCGCAGCAGGGTCACGATGGCATCCTCGGTCTGAACGTCGACGCCGGTAAAGGGCTCGTCGAGCAGGATGACCTCGCTCTGCTGTGCCAGCGCACGGGCGAGGAAGACGCGCTTCTTCTGGCCGCCGGACAGTTCGCCGATCTGGCGGTGGCGGAACTCAACCATGTTGACGCGCTCGAGGGCCGAGGTGACCATCTGGTGATCAACGGGCTTGGGGCGGCGCAGCATGCCCATATGGCCGTAGCGGCCCATCATGACGACGTCTTCGACGAGGACGGGAAAGTTCCAGTCGACATCCTCGGATTGCGGCACATAGGCGACCAGGTTGCGCTTGAGCGCCTGCTTTCCGGGGACACCCAGGATCTCGACCGAGCCACCGGCCAGGGGCACAAAGCCCATGATGGCCTTGAACAGGGTCGACTTGCCCGAACCATTGACCCCGACCAGAGCGGTGATCGAGCCGCGCGGAATGGAGAAGCTGGCATGCTTGATGGCCGTGGTGCCGTTGCGATAGGCGACAGTGATGTCGCTGACCGCAAGGCCGGGCTGGTTGGCGTCGTTCACGGGGTCAGACCTTGCACGATGGTGTTGGCGGTAACCGAAAGCAGTTCCAGATACGTGGGGACCGGGCCATCCGGTTCAGACAGCGAGTCCACATAGAGCACGCCGCCATATTTGATGCCGGTTTCGCGGGCGACCTGTTCGGCCGGCTTGGGGGAAATGGTGGATTCCGAGAAGATGGCCGGCACGGCATTGGCGCGGACCTGGTCGATGACGTGGCGCACCTGCTGGGGCGTGCCCTGCTGATCGGCATTGATGGGCCAGAGATAGAGCTCCTTGAGGCCGAAATCGCGCGCCAGATAGCTGAAGGCGCCCTCGGAAGTGGCCAGCCAGCGGCGCTCCTCGGGAATAGCCGCGATGGCGGCGCGGATGGGCTCGACGGTGGCGGTGATCTCGGCGGAATAGGCTGCCGCATTGGCATTGTAGGTCGCCTCGTTGGCCGGGTCGGCCGCGACGAAGGCCTTGCGGATATTCTCGACATAGACCAGCGCGTCAGTGGGCGACATCCAGGCATGCGGATTGGGCTTGCCCTCATAGGGGCCCTCGCCAATGCCCATGGGCTCGATGCCCTCGGTGACGATGGCCGATGGTACATCGCCCAGATTGGACAGGAACTGCTCGAACCACTGTTCGAGATTGAGCCCGTTCCACAGCACCAGATCGGCATCCTGGGCGCCGATCAGGTCGCCGGGTGTGGGCTGGTAATTGTGGATCTCGGCGCCGGGCTTGGTGATGGAGACGACGTCGGCAGCGTCGCCCGCCACGTTCTGCGCCATATCGGCAATGATGGTGAAGGAGGTGATGGCCTTGAGACGATCCTGCGCCAGGGCAGGGAGCGCGGCAGTCAGAGCCACGGACAGAGCGAGGACGGAAAACACGCGACGATGCATTGATCACTCCAGAAACCGATGCCGGATCAATAATGCAATTGCAAATCATTCGCAATAGCCAAGATGCGTTGCGACTGACGCATGGCGATGTGTCGCGTGATCGCCTTATGCAAAGGCGCCGTGCGCGATAGGGTCGACACGGCAGCGAGATCCGGCGCATGGGCGATCGGGTGCCTCGGCGTGCCAATGTGTCCAGAAGCGGAGCCTAATTTCGTGACGACCGATATGCATGATCTGCGCGACAGGGCAGTGCTGGGCACCTTCTTTCATGCACCCAGCCCGGACGGGCTCGAGGTGTTGGCTGATACGTTGGTGGTGGTAGACGCTGCGGGCGCCATCGCGGCGGTGGCGCCGCAAGGCGATCCGCGGCGCGGGGCGCTTGAAGCGCAATTTGCCGGGAAGACGCTGCGCCTGCCGGAAGGGAGCTATGTCCTGCCCGGCATGGTGGATCTGCATGTGCATGCGCCGCAATATCCGCAGCTGGGGCTGGCGCTGGACGAGCCACTGGAGGTCTGGCTGCACAAATATACGTTCCCGCTCGAGGCGCGTTACGCCGACCTGGACTTTGCGGCCGAGCGCTATGGCATGCTGGTGGATGACCTGCTGGCCAATGGCACCACCACGGCCCTCTACTTCGCCACGCAGCATCGCGAGGCCAGCCAGCTGCTTGCCGACATCTGCATCGAGAAGGGGCAGCGCGCCCTGGTCGGCAAGGTGGCGATGGACGATCCGGCAGCCTGCCCCGATGGCTACCGCGACGCCAGCCCGGAAGCGGCCGTGGCGGATACGCGGGCGGTCATCGAGCATATCAGGCAGCACAGGGACAATGGCGACGGCAGGGTGCTGCCCGTCATCACGCCGCGCTTCATCCCCTCCTGCACCGACGCGACGCTCAGGGAACTCGGTGCGCTGGCGGCGGAATGCGGCTGCCACGTGCAGACCCATTGCTCGGAAAGCGACTGGGCGCATGGGCATGTGCTGGAGCGCTATGGCATGACCGACGCCGCGGCGCTGGATGGGTTCGGCCTGCTGACGCGGCGGACCGTATTGGCGCACAGCAATTTCCTGACCACGGACGACATGGACCGCCTGGCCGCGCGTGGGAGCGGGGTGGCCCACTGCGCGCTGTCCAACATCTATTTCGCCAACAGCGTCTTCCCGCTGCGTGCCGCCATGGAGCGCGGGGTGCGTGTGGGCCTGGGGACGGACATTTCGGGCGGTCCGTCGGCCTCGATGTTCAATGCCTGCCGCACCACGGTGCAAAGTGCGCGCATGCTGGAAGAAGGCGTCGATCCGGCACGCCCGGCCGGGGAACGGGGGCGGCCGGGGTCGGCGGTGAGTCTCGTCACTGCCTTCCACCTCGCTACGGCGGGCGGCGGGGATGCGCTGGAGCTGCCGATCGGCAGGTTTGCACCCGGCTATAGGTTCGATGCCATAGCCGTCGATACGACGCGGCGCGCCGGGGGCATCCGCCTGTTCGATCTCACCGACCCGGTCGCGATCTTCGAGAAGGTGCTTTATGGCGCGACCCGCGCCAATCTGTCGGCCGTCTGGGTCGACGGCCGACGCGTTGCGGCAGGTTAGTGGGCGGGCCGGACGTTCTGGTTCACCCGGAACAGGTTTTGCGGATCGAACTTTGCCTTGATGGCGGCGAGCCTTGGATAGTTGTCGCCATAGGTGGCGCGTAGCCGGCCCTCGCCCTCGTCATCCATCATGAAGTTGGGATAGGCGCCATCGAGATTGTAGGGATGCACCGCTGCCCAGTAGTCCCGCGCCCATTGCTTGAGCCTGGGCGCCTTGGCCGGATCGGCGTCAACGCCGACGATGACCATCGACCAGGTGGCGTCGCGGCAGTTCCAGGCGGTGTCGCCGCTGGCCTTGTCATGCACCGCGCCATCAATGGGGTAGAGATGCATGGCCGAGATCTCGCTGGGCAGCTTTGCCGCATGTTCGAGATGGGCCGTGATGGCAGCGTCGGGGAGGGACTTGATGAAGTCTCCCTTCCAGTACCATTGGAGCCCCTTGGGATAGAGCGCGTCAAACATGCCCTGCAGGGACGGATAGGGCATGGGTCCGGCCCAGTCGAAGAGCGGGGTCGGCAGGTCCTGTCGGATTGCATCGACGGCGGCCTTGGCGCCATCGCCATTATGGGCGACCAGCAGGATGCACATCCGCTTGCCCCAATGTTCGCGCGGGAAGGGCTCGCCGCTGGGCACGGTCTGCAGGCCCAGCCAGATGCAGAAATCCCTGGGCGCGCTGGCCTGGAACTGGCGGTACCAGCGCATGACCGTGGCGGCATCGGAGAAGTCGAAGACGATGGGTCCGCCATAGACGTCCTTGGCGGGATGGGTGCGGAACAGGAAACTGGTCACCACGCCAAAATTGCCGCCGCCGCCCCGGAGTGCCCAGAGCAGATCGGTGTTTTCCGTTTCACTGGCTGTCACGAAGCGGCCATCGGCCAGCACGACATCGGCCTCGATGAGGCTGTCTATGGCCAGGCCGTATTGCCGGCTGAGATAGCCATGGCCGCCGCTCAGCGTCAGGCCGGCCACGCCGGTGGTGGAAATGATGCCGAAGGGTACGGCGCGCCCGAAGGCATGGGTGGCGTGGTCGACATCGCCGGTGGTGCAGCCCGGGCCGACGCGGACCGTGTTGTTGGCGGGGTTCACGCGCACGCCCGTCATGGTCGACAGGTCGATCACCAGGCCATCATCGACGCTGCCGAAGCCCGGGCCGTTGTGGCCGCCGCCGCGGATTGCGATGGCGAGCTGGTTCTCGCGGCCGAAATTGACCGCGTCGATGACATCCCCGACATCGGAACAGCGGGCAATCATCAGCGGATGCTTGTCGATCATGCCGTTGTAGAGCCCGCGCGCCGTTTCATAATCGGGGTGGCCGCCAGCGAGCACCGCACCGCGCTGGCCCGCCGCAAAGCTGTTGATGGTTTCCGTATTCATGGCCTTTTCCTCCTCCGCCGTGTTGCTGCCGGGCGCGGATGCTAGGCCTGCGCAAGGCGCCGGAAAATGACCGATCGTCCGGTTCTGTTGCTCAGGCGTCCGGCCAGGTCGGCAGCTTGTCCAGGCGCATGGAGGAGCGTAGGCTGAAGGGCGGAAAGGGCTATGCCGGAAGGAGGCGCCCTTTCTCCCGGAGGCGAGGGATGGATGTTCTCTCCGACGTGCTCGCGGCGGTGCGGCTGACCGGCGCGATCTTTTTCGACAATACGTTTCGCGAACCCTGGGTGGCCGAGGCGCCCAAGGCGTCGGCGATTGCCGCGGCCGTCATGCCGACCTCGCAATATGTCTTCTTTTTTCACACCCTCATCGAGGGATCGTGCTGGGCGGAACTGACGGAGGGGGCGTCCGAGCCGATCCGGCTTGAAGCCGGCGACATTGTCGCCTTCCCGATGGACGACGCGCATGCCTTCTGCTCGAGCGTCGGCATGCGGGCAAAGCCCTCGCTGGCGGTCTATCACCACCCGGTCGACCGGCAGTTGCCCTATATCGTCAACGATGGTTCCGGCGCCGGCACCTGCCGCTTTATCTGTGGCTATCTTGGCTGCGACATCCACCCGTATAACCCCTTCATCAAGTCACTGCCACGCGTGCTGCACGGGCATGGCACTGCCGCGCAGAGCTGGCTGGCGCATCTGGTGCGCCATGCCGTATCGGAGACGCAGAGCCTGCGCCCGGGCGGGGAAACCGTGCTGGCCAAGCTGGCCGAACTGCTGTTCGTCGAGGTGCTGCGCGACTATGTCGATGCCCTGCCCCCGGAGGCGCATGGCTGGCTGGCAGGACTGCGGGACCCGCAGGTTGGCCATGCCCTGCGGCTGATACACGGGCAGCCGGCCGAGAACTGGACGCTTGAGAGCCTCGCTCGCGCCGTCGGTCTGTCGCGTTCGGTCTTTGCCGATCGCTTCGCGCATTATACCGGCGCCTCCCCCATGCAGTATGTCGCGCGCTGGCGCATGCAGCTGGCGGCCCGCCGGCTGGAGAATCCGTCGGTCAGCATCGCGCAGGCCGGCGCCGAAGTGGGCTATGAATCCGAGGCCGGCTTCAATCGCGCCTTCAAGAAGGTGGTGGGACTGCCGCCAGGAGCCTGGCGCAAGGGGCGGCTGGTTTCGTCCGCTAACCGGGCTGCCGCACTGCCGTCCTGATCTTCCGGTGTTTCACGGGGTCGGAAGGCCGGGTGGCCGATCGGGAAGCACGAGGTCCATGAAGGGATGATCGGGATTGGCCTTTGCCTCGCAGCGGCGGGACGCCTCTTCGATCAAAAGCCTGATCACCTCATTGCCATCGGTGGGCAGGATGGCCAGCGCCTGCAACAGGTGATCGCGGGCCGTTTCATAGCGAAGATCAGGGAATGTCGGGGTCATGACGCAGCTTCCTCACCCCCTTCCCAACCAGGATGCTAGACCCTGCAGTCTGAGGCACGGTTACCGGAGGCGCGGCAATTTTATGCGCATTGACCTGCCGCCCGGCGTCGGCGCCAGACGCAGTTTTGGGCTGGCGCGATGGTGCGCAATCTGGGTAATTGAAGCGGGGCGCAGGCGGGCGCCTGCGTGTCGGAGGGGGCATGAAAGCGCCGGGTTTGTCGCTCAGCCAGAGATTGCTGCTGCTGACCATGGTGGCCTGGCTGCCGGCTTTGGCCATTCTGGGCTTCAACGAGTTTTCCCTGCGCAAGGCGCGGGAGGCCGAGGTGCATGCCCAGGCGTTGCGGATGAGCGAACAGGCCTCGCTCGAGGTCGAGCGCATCCTCACCGGTGCGGCCGCGCTGATGATCGCCGTCGCCAATGCGCCGGGGGTCGGGGAGAATGGCGCCAATTGCCGGGCCTATATGGACCGGCTGAGCGCGCTGCTGCCGCAGATCAGCCTGCTCAATATCACCGACATGGATGGCCAATCGGTCTGCGCGACCAGCGGACAGCCGGAGGACCTGCGGCCGGCGCTCAGCGCACCACTGCGTGACGCACTGGCCGACCAGCTCTTTGCGGTGGGCGAATATACCGTGGTGACTGCCGGGCCGGCGCTGCTGATGGGCACCCAGCGCACCGCAGCCGACGGTTCGCTGCAGGGTTTCGTGATCGCCACGATCGGGCTCGACTATCTGGGCAGGGTGCTCAAGGAGCGGCCCTTCGCGCAGGGCAGCGCCATGACCATTGCCGACCGCAACGGCACGATCATTGCGCGAGAGCCCGAGCCGGAGCGCTTCGTGGGCATGAAGGTGCCCGAGGAATACATGGCGCGCGTCACGGGCACGGCACCGGGCACGCTGCAAATCATGAGCCAGGACGGCACCGAGCGCATTATCGGCTATCAGCCAGCGTCGCAGCGGCCAGGGCTCTATGTGAGTACCGGCATTCCGGTATCGGAGGCGATGGCGCCGATCAACGAGGCGACGCTGCGCGGCCTGCTGCTGGCGGGCGTTGGGGGCATCCTGGCCATGGTGCTGGCGCTGGTCATCGGCCGGCGGTTCATCCGCCGTCCGGTGCTGCGCCTGCTTGCCACCATCCACGCCTGGCGCGCCGGAGACCAGTCTGCGCGCAGCGGCATGCTGGCCGGGCGGGCGGAGTTTCACCAGGTGGGCGCCGCGATCGACGACCTGCTGGACGAGCTGGGGCGGCGGCAGGCCGCACAGCTCGAGGCGGAGCAACACCGCGACCTGCTGGCGCGCGAGCTCGACCACCGCATCAAGAACCTGCTCGCCACCGTGCAGGCCGTGGCACGCCAGAGCTTCCGCGACGCGCATACGGCGGAAGCGGCGCTGCAGGCCTTCTATGGGCGGCTGGCCGTGATGGCGGATGCGCACAAGCTGCTGACCGCGCAGGAGAATGAGAGCGCCGATATCGAAGCGGTGATCCGCACGGCGATCGGCCCCTTTTCGGGCAGCGAGGAACCGCGATTCAGCCTGGCGGGGCCAACCGTGCAGCTGCATGCCAAGGCTGCCCTGTCGCTGGCCATGGCGCTGCATGAACTGTGCACCAATGCGAGCAAGTATGGCGCGCTGAGCAGCGAGGCCGGGCGGGTGGATATCGGCTGGGCGCTGACAGAGCGCCACAAGATCCTGATGACCTGGCGCGAGAGCGGAGGGCCCCCTGTGACCGCGCCGGAAACCAGGGGCTTCGGCTCACGCATGATCGAACGGGCGCTGGCGGCCGATCTCGGCGCGACCGTGACGTTCGACTATGCCCCGGGCGGCCTTACCTGCACGATCCTCGCTGCAGAGACGGCGCTGGTCGACCGGCAGGTGGTCGGCGCGGGGCCGTTCGAGCCGGTACGGGCGGTCAGTCGACGCCCCTAGAGGCGGGCGATGGCCTCGCGGGTGCGGCGGGCAAACTGCGCAACGCGGGCTGCATCGGCGGTTTCAGCCGCGTGACATGACAGCATGTGAAACCTGGCCTGTGGCGCGCAGGCCAGGATCAGCCCGGTCTTGAGCACACGGCGCACCGGCTGGCGCATGACCAGCGCATCGATCCACCACGGGGAGCCGAGCGTGGTGACCACGAGGCACGACTTGAGACTGGTCAGCAGTGGCTTGAGCGGCGTGCCATGCTCGAAGGCGAATTTGGGCGCCCAGACGCGGTCGAACCAACCCTTGAGGATGGCGGGCAGGGAAAACCACCAGGTGGGAAACACCAGGACCAGCACATCGGCGGCGGCGAGGCGCTGCTGGAGGGCGACAATATCGGCGCCGGGCTCCGGCGTCGTGTAATGCAGGCGCCGCTCGGCGGCGGTCAGGGCCGGCTGGAAGTCCTCGGCATAAAGATCGAGGATATCGACGGTGGCGCCGCGGGCCCGCAGGGCGTCGATGGCCTGGTGCGCCAGATGGGCACAGAGGCTGTCGTGCAAAGGATGGGCAAGAACAACAAGGGCCCGCATCAGACCTCCACAAACGTTAGCCGCCGCGCCATGGGGGGGCGCGGCGGCAGAGTTGCCGGGAAAGCCGGCTGCGGTCAATTGTCGTTGACGCGGCGGCGGTATTCGCTGGCGAGATAGATGACCGCCAGGGCGAACACGGCGCCGATACCCACCTGGAGCCAGTCCATGTCCGCCACCAGGTCGGCGGCGAAGGTAACGCCGCTGAAGGGCTGGTCGGAAGTGAGCCAGTCTTCGGCATAAGGCGGATCCGGCAGGGCGCTGCGATATTCGATGAAGCGCCAGGTATGGGTGGCAAAGGGATGCAACCCGCCCAGGGTGACCCATTCCAAAGTCGAGAGCAGCGCGGGCAACAGCAGGGAAATCGGGATCGCCCAGCGCCCCACGGCCGTCGCCATGGCACCGACCAGGGCCATGGCCGGCAGGTACCAGAGCAGGCCGCAGGCCAGCACGACCAGGATGGCAAGGGCCACCTGGCCATAGATGCCGACAATGCTGGCCAGGGTGGCGATGGTGCCGGTGCCGTTGATCAACATGGTCACATAGGCGACGCCGAACAGCAGCACGCCGCTGAGCAGGGCCACGCCATAGACGGTGCCGGGCAGGATGGTCAGCGCGGCCGCCAGCTTGGAGAGCAGCATCTTGAAATCGGTGACGGGCATCGACTTCCAGAACAGCATGGAATTGTTGCGCTTGTCGGCGGCAAAGCCATCGGCGCAGTAGAAGAACAGTACCGAGATGAGATAGAGCGACCAGCCCAGACCGAAGCCCAGAAAGCCCACTTCGAAGACGCGCAGCGGCGCCACGGTGAAAAGAGCGCCGGAAAAGCGCGCATCGACGCGACCCACGGTGAAGGCCAGGATGGTGGCGCCGAACAGCACTGCCACCAGGATCAACGGACCGATCAGGAAGGCCCCGCGATGCTCGATGAGCTCGCGGTGGACGAGAGCGGTGAAAGCCTTCATCGGGCGGTCTCCGGATTGGCTGTGGGACGCTGCATCAGCGCGACGAAAAGATCGGACAGGGTCGGGGTCGAGAGCTTGCCGAAGGGTTCGAGCAGGTTGCGATCGACGCCGTCGAAGATCATCACGGTCTGGCCGAAGCGGGTTTCCTCATAGACCGGACGGTAGGCGCGGGCGGCGGCCTGGGCCGCATCGTCGTTGACCACCAGCTGGGTGAACTTGTCGTTCACCGTCTCCATCTGCATGTGCAGGATCAGTTCGCCATCGCGGATGAACATGATGTCGGAGAGCATGAACTCGATCTCGTCCACCTGGTGGGTGGTGATGAGCAGGGTGCGCTCCTCAGTCATGTAGTCTTCGAGCAGGCGCCGGTAGAAGCGCTTGCGATAGGTGATGTCGAGGCCCAGGGTCGGCTCGTCCAGCACCAGCAGCTTGGCATCGATGGCCATGACCACGGCCAGATGAAGCTGGGCGATCATGCCCTTGGAAAGGTGCTTGACCTTCATTTCGGGCTTGATGTCGGTGCCCTCGAGGAAGCTGCGCGCCTTGTCGATCGAGAAATTGGGATGGATGTTGGAGAGCAGGGCAAAGAGTTCACGGACCCGCAGAAACCGCGGCAGGCTGGCCACGTCGGAAATGAAGGCGACGTTTTCCATCAGCTTGGCGCGCCTGGCGAAAGGATCCTCGCCCAGCACGCGAATGGTGCCCTCGCAACTGGTCAGGCCCAGCATGGCATTGAGCGTCGTGGTCTTGCCGGCGCCATTGTGGCCGATCAGGCCATAGATGCGGCCCGGGGGGATGTCGAAATCCAGACCATGCAGGATTTCCTTGCGGCCGAACTTCTTGCGCAGGCCGCGGGCGGAGACGATGGGCTCGATAGCGGCCGGGGCCGAGACGGAAAGGTCACTCATGGGTCTGCCCCTGATTGGCGGTTGTACGGGTGAGGAGGGTATCGAGGTCGAGATCGAGCGCCTTGATCTGGGCGGCGATGCGCGGCCAGTCCTCTTTCAGAAACTTGTCGCGTTCATGGGCGAGCAGCTCGGCCCGCGCTCCCGTCTTGACGAACATGCCTAGCCCCCTTCGTTTTTCGACCACACCGATATCGACCAGCGCCTCGAAGGCCTTGGTGACCGTCAGCGGATTGACCGAGAGATCGGCGGCGATCTGGCGGACCGAGGGCAGTGCCTCGCCCTCCCCGACCGAACCGCGCAGGATCATCTCGGCAAGCCGTTGCCGGATCTGCACGAAGATCGGCTGGCTGCTGTGAAAATCATCCATGTGTGATGCCTATCTAGTGTGCTAGTCTTGTAGCACACCATTTCTACGCGTCAACAGGAATTGCGATTGTGCGAAACAACCAAAGAAAGTCGGACGGGCGCCTTGCGGGCGGCAGGCGGCGGCACTACCAATGAAGTACCAATTGGAGACCAATGATGTCGAAACACCCGTTCAAGATCGAGATCTGCGTCGAAGGCATCGATGGCCTGGTGGCGGCGCAGACGGCCGGGGCCGACCGGGTGGAGCTGTGCGCGAGCCTGCTCGAGGGAGGGCTGACGCCCAGCATGGGCGTGGTGCGCGAGGCACTGCGGGTGGCGACCATTCCCTTCCACGTCATCATAAGGCCTCGTGGCGGCGACTTCCTCTATTCCGAGCTCGAATTCGCCAGCATGATTGACGACATCAAGGCTCTCAAAGAGCTCGGCGTGGCGGGCGTGGTCATTGGCTGCCTGACGCCGGATGGGCGAATCGACGAGCTGCGGACCAAGGCGCTGGTAGAGGCGGCGCGACCGATGTCGGTTACCTGCCATCGCGCCTTCGACATGACGGCGGACTATCGCGAGGCCATCGAGGCGCTGATCCGTTGCGGCGTCGACCGGGTGCTGACCAGCGGGCAGCGCGACACGGCGATCGAGGGTATCGACATTCTCAAGGACACGGCGGCAATCGCCGATGGTCGCATCGTGGTGATGGCCTGCGGGGCGCTGGATGCCAGCAATATCGGTCTGGTGCGGCGCGCGACCGGCGTCGACGAGATGCATTTTGCGGCGCTGCACACGATCAAGAGCGGCATGGCGTTCCGCAATCCCCATGTCGGCATGGGCGGCACGGCCATGGAGCGGGAATACGAGATCACGCTGACCGATGTGGATGCCGTGCGAACGACGATTGCGGCGGCGCGCGCCGTCTAGGACACTTTCCCCGTCGCGCCAGGGAGGCTAGAACGCGCCCATGGTGCGTTCCTTTCTTTTTCCGCAAGACACTGGCGACGCCGCGACTACGCGGCTAATCGCGACGGCGGCGCAGGTCACCGGCTTCATGAAGGGCGAGCCCGGCGGGCCGCGCGAGGGCTGGTATCAGCCCGGCGCCGACAATTCAGTCCTGCTGGGCCAGCTGCACCAGGCGCTGGCGAGCACCTATCCGCAGGCCGGGCCGGCCTTTCACGCGGTGCGGCTGTGGACGAACCTGCTGTGGCAGCCGGCCTATCTCGCGGTCATTGCTGCCCATCTGCATGGCGCCATGCCTGTCCTGTTTGGCATCAGCCAGCAACGGCGCGGCATCTATGTCGATGGCTATCGGCTAAAGCCTGGAGCGCAGGCACCCGGATCGACCGAGGCACTGATCGAACTGGGTGGCGGACAGCTCAAGGCCATGGCGGGGGTGATGCTGGAAGAGGTCAACAGCTTCGCCAAGCTGCGCCCCCTGCCCGCGCGACGGCTGCTGGCCGACCGCATGCTGAGCCTGATGGTCTGGCTGAGCCAGCGGCGGCGCGACCTGCCTGTCGACACGATCGAATCCTGGTCCGAACAGTGGCTCGAGGCAACCGGACTGAGCGGACAGGGGCGGCTGGAGCCGATCGACACCGCCAGCGGCCGGCGCCTGCTGATCGTCAGGCGCAAGGGATGTTGCCTGGACTATCTCATCGATCCGGATCGCTATTGCGCCAGTTGCCCCAAGCAGGACGAGGCCGTTCGGGTGGCGCGGCAGACCGCCAATGCAATGGCGGAATTGGGCTAGTCGAAGACTTCGTCTGGATAGACGCCCCAGAGCTCTTCCTGGTGCAGGTAGCCTGAATAGGTGGTGGCGCGCGCCGCCGGGTCCTGGCCGCTGGCGCTGACTTCGCACCAGACGCCATCGCATTGCTTGATGGTGACCTTGAGGCCCGGCCCGAGCCGGGCGCGCACGGCGGCGTCGTCGGACGGGCTGGCGAGCAGATTGATCTCACCATTGGCCAAGAGGGGCGTCACATAGCCGGCACGGGTGCCGGCGAGAAGATTCTGGTGAATCCATCCCTCGGTGCCATCGGCATCGCGAATCTTGCGCCAGGTATCGAATTCCTGGACGATTTCGACCGGAATGCCGGATTTGAGATAGGTCCAGGCGATGTCGTATTTCTGGCCCGGCCCGACGCGCACATTGATCGGCTCGGAACGCGTGGTGGCAAAGCGCGGCAAAGGCAGGCCGCTGGGATTGTTGGCCTGCGCCCAGGCAGGCGGAAGCAACAGCGCCGTGACCAGGAAAAGCCAGGGCAGGCGGCGGAAAAGCGCTAGAAACTGACGGCCAAGGCCGGCGCGAAGGGTCTCGTCAAACATGACTTTGCAGACAAATGGAATTACCCTATCACTAACCAACGATCCTTAATGGGCACTGAAGGGTGGGGTTTTCCACAAGCAGGCCGCCCCCGATCCCGGAACTGATGACCAGCCAGAAACCCCATATTCTCGTGACGCGGCGCCTGCCCGAGACCATCGAGGCGCGCATGGCGACCTTGTTCGAGACCCATGTCAACGAAGGCGACGTGACCCTGACCGGAGACGACATCGTCGAGGGCCTTGTGGGCAAGGACGTGCTGGTCTCCTCGATCACCGACCGGATCGATGCCGCGCTCATTGCCCGTCTGCCCAAGAGCGTGCGGATGATCGCGCAGTTCGGCAATGGCGTCGACAATATCGATATCGAAGCTGCCTGGGCGGCCGGGCTCACCGTAACAAATACGCCGAGCGTGCTGACCGAGGACACGGCCGACATGGCCATGGTGCTGATGCTGGCGCTGCCGCGCCGGCTGGTGGAAGGCACGCAGATGCTGGTGCGCGATGGGGTCTGGGCCGGCTGGTCTCCCACCTCGATGCTGGGCCACAGGCTGCGTGGGAAGGCGCTGGGCATTGTCGGCATGGGCCGCATCGGCACTGCGGTGGCGCAGCGGGCCAAGGCCTTCGGGCTCAATATCCATTACTTCTCGCGCAACCGGCGGCCGCCGGCCGTCGAAAATCCGCTGGAGGCCACCTATTGGCCCGATCTCGACGCCATGATCGAGGCGGTCGATATCGTGTCCCTGCACACCCCCCTGACCCGCGAGACCTTTCATATCCTGTCGGCTGAACGGCTCAAGCGCATGAAGCCGGGCAGCTTTGTGGTCAATGTCAGCCGGCCCGAGCTGGTGGATGAGGCGGCGCTGATGGACGAGATAGAGTCCGGCCACCTGAGCGGGGCCGCGCTCGACGTGTTCGAGAACAAGCATGGCATCAGCCCGCGCCTGCTGGCCCTGGCGGAGGCAAACAAGGTGGTGCTGACGGCCCATATGGCGTCGGCGACGCTCGAGGCGCGCATCGAAATGGGCGAGACGGTCATCGTCAACATCCGCGCCTTCATGGACGGCCACCAGCCGCCGCACCGGGTCCTGCCCGAAGGCGTGCATGGGCGCGGCATGCGGGCCTGAGCCCGCTGCATTTACCGCAATCGATATAATTTGACTTGCCGGGGGGCGGGTTTGCCACCTATGGCTCGGACATGGCCGGCCGCAGTGGAGGATTGCGGCACTGCAGGCAACTGGGGTGAGGAGACCTTTGACAATGGCATTGTCGCGCAAGCAGCTATGCATCGCCATGATGGTATCAGGCCTGATGGCGGTCGCGCCGGCCGTGGCACAGGTGGCGAGCGAGCCCCCCTTGACCGAGGTGGGCAATGGGCTGGTGCTGGCGACCAATGGGCACAGCTTCAGGCTGCCGCTGCCCGACTGGCTGACGCCGGCCGAGCGGCTCTCTGGCAATGTGACGCCGCTGGTGGAGACAAGCTTTGTGTCCGATGCCAACCAGGCATTGCTCGAAATCTACCCCAAGGGGGAAAGCCAGGCAGCGTGGCAGACACTTTATGGCGCGCGCATCACGCTGGAGGCGAGCCGGCCGCTGACCGATTATCGCAGCGCAGTGATGTATGGCTATAGCCAGACCTGCAAGCCCGAGCTCACCGGGTTCTTCCAGTTCGGCGACGACGAGGGCGACCAGCTGGCGCCACTGGGCTTTGTGTGCGGCGCCTATCTCGACCGCCTGGCCGGCCATGCCGGCGACGGCGAAGTGATGGTGATGAGCTTTTCCAAGACCGAGAAGGGCGTGGCCATCGTCTATCAGGAGTGGCGCGGGCCGGTGTTCGACCCATCCAAGCCAGAGACCTGGCCGGTGTCCCCGGAGGCGCTGCAGGCGCGTGCCGACCAGCTGCAGGCCGAGGCCACGCTGAGTCTGGCCGATTGACGACGGCGCGGTGAGGGCCTAATTCCCCCTCATGAGTAGAGACAACAAGTCAAGCGGCCCCACCCAGCGCTCGCTGCGCGTCGGTGAACTGGTGCGCCACGCCCTGGCGGCGATGTTTGCCCGGGGCGAAATCGAGGATGACGCCCTGCGCGGCGCGGTGATCACCGTGCCGGAAGTGCGCATGTCACCGGACCTCAAGATCGCCAATGCCTTTGTCATGCCGCTGGGCGGGCTGCATGCCGAGGAAATCGTCGCGGCGCTCAACCGGCACCGCAAGTTCGTGCGCGGACACGTGGCGCCGCAGATCAACATGAAGTTTGCACCCGAAGTGCGGTTCTTCGTCGATGAGACATTTGAAGAAGCCAGCCGCATCGACGCGCTGCTGCGCTCCAAGAAGGTGCAGCAAGACCTCGACGACGAAGACGGCGAGACTGAGTGAACCAGCCCAAGCGGATCAAGCGCGCCATTTCCGGCTGGGTGGTGCTCAACAAGCCCTATGACATGACCTCGACCCAGGCGGTGGGCAAGGTGCGCTGGCTGTTTGGCGCGGCCAAGGCCGGCCATGCCGGCACGCTCGACCCGCTGGCCACCGGCATCCTGCCCATTGCACTGGGCGAGGCGACCAAGGCCGTGCCACAGGTGCAGGACGGCACCAAGATCTATCGCTTTGCGATCAAATGGGGCAGCGCCACGACGACCGACGATGCCGAGGGTGCGGTGGTTGCGACCTCCGAAATCCGGCCGGAGCGGGCGGCGCTGGAAGCCGTGCTGCCGCAGTTCATCGGAACGATCATGCAGCGGCCGCCGATCTTTTCGGCGCTCAAGATCGATGGCGAGCGCGCCTATGACCTGGCCCGCGCTGGCGAGGCAGTGGAATTGCAGCCACGGCAAATCGACGTGGATGACATCGTGCTGGTGGAGCATGGCACCGAGCAGTCGGTGCTCGAGGTGACCTGCGGCAAGGGCACCTATGTGCGCTCGCTGGCGCGCGACATTGCCGAGGCCCTCGGCACGCGCGGGCATGTCAGCATACTGCATCGCGCCGCGGTGGGGCCGTTCCACGACGCGGATGCGGTGACGATCGAGCAGCTCGAAGCACTGGCACAGGATGAGCGCGACGCGCTGCTGAAACCGGTCTGGGCCGGCTTTGCCGACCTGCCGGAAATCCGGCTTGATGCGAGCCAGGCAACCGCCGTGCGGCATGGCAATGCGGTACTGCTGACCGGGGCCAGCGCGCCGATATCGCTGGACGAGTGCTGGGTCAGCTTCAAGGGCGAGGTGCTGGCGACAGGCTGGGTCGAGTTCGGCCAGTTCAAGTGCCGGCGGGTGTTCAACTAAGCGTCGAGATCAAAACAAAGGCGGGGATTGCTCCCCGCCTTGCGCTTCCTCAGTTGAGGAAGAAGATGATGATAATGATCAGCCAGATCGGCACGCCGAGAAGCCAAAGACCGAGACCACGTAGCATGGTGAATTCCTTTCGTTAGCTCTTAGAAGCGGCGGAAGACGCCGGCGAAGACGGTGTTTTCGTCGCGATGGTTGCCGCCCTTCTGGGCTGCCCAGAAGGCACCGATGGCCGAGACCAGCAGCGAGGCAGCCAGCAGGAAGGCACCGATGATGGCCGTGTTGCGGGCAATGCGGGCCGCTTCGAGTGCGTCCTGGCGGGCCTGTTCGACATTGGTGATCGCCGCATCGACGCGGGCCTGGGCTTCGTCGGGGGCAATGCCGGTATTGGCGGCAACGACGTTGGCCAGATAGGTGCGATCGGCATCGGCGACGGTACCATCACCCAGAGCGGCCTGAGCGAAGATGCGGCCGGCTTCCCCACGCGCTGCTTCGGCATCGACCGGCTGGGTCGAGCGGAACATGGTGTCGATGAAGTAGGCATTCGGATCGACAGCATCCGCCGTGCCTTCGGCAACATTGGAAGCGGCAGTGGTTGCCGTTGCGGCGGCCGAGCCAACAGCATTGGCAGCTGCACCGATACCGCCAACGGCGATCACGGTACCGAGGATTGCGGCACCGGCCCAGACCAGAAGGCCGTGGGCGCCGTCGCGCAGGTCGCTCTCGTCTTCATTGGCGTCGAAATAGCGGCGACGCAGGCGACCGGTAAGATAGCCACCAGCCATGAAGCTGGAGATCTGGACCCAGAGGAACCAGGTTGCGGCGGCAATGCCAACAAAGATCGGGTTGGGACCGTCGCCATAACCGAAGTCGAGGAAGTTGAGGCCAACGGCAGAGCCAAAGCTGATCAGCACGAGGCTGATGGCGGAGGCGAGCACGATGCCGGCGATGATGGCGGGCCAATCGACATAGGAAGAGTTGTCGCGATCGGTCGTGGTGGATTCAACGATGGCTACGCCCGCGGGCGCGTCAATGGTCATGGTGGAGGGCTCCTGACGGTTGTTTGGGATTGCTGTTGCCGCTGGAGCGGTCAGGCAAGGCCGATGAACGACAGGATGGCCATGACGATGACGATGAGGCCGACGATGTAGATGATGGAGTTCATGGGATGTGCCTTCTTCTTGATTGACGCAGGTGGTCCATCAACCGAAGGCGCGCAGATTCGTTCCGAAGTTGCGCAAAATATGTGCAGATTGAGGCAGGCCGCCGTAACAAGATCGCGAGGAGAATCGCCCAGCGATTCAACAAAAAAAGGCGGGGATCGCGCCCCGCCTTTTCCCTGCAATGCCGATTGGCCTAGAGGCCGTCGGTGACCACGGTGGTATAGGCGCCTTCCGGCTGAGCCTTGATGATCGACTGGTCGATCAGCGCCTTGACTGTGCGCTCGTAGGTGGCCATGTCGAGCTTGGGATCGGTCGGGTCGACCAGCTTGGCTACTTCGCCGGTCATGTAGAGCTGGTGCTCAAGCGTGGCAGCCCCGGTATCGTCCATGTCGACGACGATCTGTGCGGCTTCCTCGGGGTTTTCGGCAGCATAGGCCCAGCCCTTCATCGAGGCGCGGACGAAGCGGGTATAGGCGTCGACCTTGGCCGGATCTGCCAGCGTGTCTTCCATGACGTAGAGACCGTCTTCGAGCAGGTCATTGCCCATTTCGGTATAGTTGAAGATGGTCAGGTTTTCCGGGCCGTAGCCGGCATCAAGCGCCTGGCCATACTCGTTGTAGGTCATGACCGAGATGCAGTCGGCCTGGCCCTGGATCATCGGCTGGATGTCAAAGCTCTGCTGCAGAACGGTGACGCCGCCTTCCGAACCGTCGGTGGCAATGCCTTCCTTGTTCATCCAGGCAAAGAACGGATATTCATTGCCGAAGAACCAGACGCCCAGCGTGTGGCCCGGGAAATCGGCAACCGTCTTGATCTCGGTTTCGGTCGGGCAGATCATCATCAGGCCGCTTCGCTTGAAGGGCTGGGCGATATTGACCAGTGGCACGCCGCTTTCACGCGCGGCCATGCCGGCCGCCATCCAGGTCACGATGATATCGGCACCGCCGCCGGCAATCACCTGTTCGGGGGCGATGTTGGGGCCGCCCGGCAGGATGGTGATGTCGAGGTTTTCCTCGTCATAGAAGCCCTTGGACTCGGCAACGAGGTAGCCGGCGAACTGCGCCTGGGTGACCCACTTGAGCTGCAGTGTCAGCGCATCCTGTGCGAATGCAGGAGCGGCCGAAAGCGCCAGGGCGCTTACGAGCAGACCTCCGATAAACTTGTTCATTGTCGTTCCCTTTTCCCTGTTACGTCCGTCCACCACGGACAGACGGATGCCAGAAGGTGACGCCCCTCTCGATGAGGGCGATCACCCCGTAGAAGGCAGACCCCGCGACCGCTGCAACGGCGATCTCTGCCCAGACCAGGTCGATGGCGAGACGCCCCACCCCGGTCGATATCCGGAAGCCCATTCCCACAATGGGCGTCCCGAAGAATTCCGCTACGATTGCGCCGATCAAGGCCAGAGTCGAGTTGATCTTGAGGGCGTTGAATATGAAGGGGCCCGCAGCGGGAAGCCGTAACTTCATAAGGGTTTGCCAGTAACCGGCGGCATAGGTGCGCATCAGGTCGCGCTCGATGGCGGATGATGCGTTGAGGCCGGCCACGGTGTTGACCAGCATCGGAAAGAAGGTCATGGCCACGACGACAGCAGCCTTGGACTGCCAGTCGAAGCCGAACCACATGACCATGATCGGGGCGATGCCAATGATGGGCAGCGCCGACATGAAATTGCCGATGGGCAGCAGGCCTGCCTTGAGGAAGGGCGAGCGGTCCACCAGGATGGCGACGACGAGTCCGGCGAGACAGCCCATGGCATAGCCGGGCAGCACCGACTTGATGAAGGTCTGGACGAAATCGGCCCAGAGGATCGAGGCGGAATTGGCGAGCTGGGCGCCGATCATGGACGGAGCCGGCAGGAGAACCGGCGGCACATTGGCGCCGCGCGTGACCACTTCCCAGATTACCAGCAGGGCTGCCCCGAAGGTGATCGGGATCAGCAGGCCAAGGCCCGCATTGTCGGCGAGACGGGGCGCCAGCACATTGGACAGACGCTCGACAAACAGCCAGGCAAACAGCCAGGCGGCGATTAGCGCCATCCAGAAGAAGGCCGGCGCGGGCGAAAAGATGCCGACGCTGGTCAGCAGCGCAACGGCGCCAAGCAGGGCCAGCGCGCCATCGGCCCAAAGGCCGATGGGCAGGAAAAAGCGGAGCAACGTCAGGAAGCCGAGCCCCAGGAACGCCTTGAGCAGGAGGGCTTGCTCGAAGGGCGTGACCAGGCTGAGGGCCAGGGCTGCGGCGGAAAGACCCCCGGCGACAAGGGCGAGGAAGAACTGCAGCTGGCTCATGGGCGCGCTCCCATGCGGGTATTGACGACCCTTTCGGCGGCGCCGACGATCATGACCAGCACGGCGGCCAGGGCCGCGGCGATGAACAGGGCCGCCCAGATCTGGATGGTCTGGCCATTATAGGAGCCGGTGAGCAGGCGCACGCCGAGGCCACCGCCGGCGGCATTGGACAATTCGCTGACCACCGCGCCGATCAGCGAGATGGCGATGCCCACCTTCATGGAGGCGAAAAGCATCGGCATGGCCGCAGGCCAGCGCAGTTTCCAGAAGGTTTGCCAAGTCGTCGCATCATAGGTGCGCATCAAATCGAGCTGAATGGCCTCGGGCGAGCGCAGCCCTTTGACCATGCCGACCACGACTGGGAAGAAGGAAAGATACATCGAGATCAGCGCGCGCGGCACTGTGCCGGTAATGCCGACCGCCCCCAGCCCGACCACGACCATGGGCGCGATGGCGAGAATCGGAATGGTCTGGCTGGCAATGATCCAAGGCATCAGCGAGCGATTGGCCGCTTCATTGTGCACGATGACGACGGCCAGGGCGACGCCCAGCGCCGTGCCGAGGACGAAGCCGAGCAGCGTCGAGGAGAGGGTGATCCAGCCGTGATAGGCGAGCGAGCGCCGCGAGTTGAACTCGAGCGCCACCGTGGCATTCCAGATTTCGCCGATCACCTGATGCGGCGCCGGCAGGACCGGGCGATCCTGCGCCCAGGTCTGGAGGGCGAAATCGGTGAAGGGCACATCCGTCAGCTCAGCGCGCGTGTTCAGCGTGGTCTGCCAGGGCGCATTCATGCCGATGGCAGCGGTGTACCAGATGACGACGATGGCGAAAAGGACGGTGAGGATGGGGAGGACGCGGTTCAAACGTGGTCCTCGTCATAGCTGTGCCCGGCCCGCAGCCCCTCGCGTACCCGCGCCGCGATGGCGAGGAATTCCGGGGTCTCGCGGATGTCGAGCGGGCGCTCCCTGGGGAGGTCGCTCTCGATGATATCCGTCACGCGTCCCGGGCGCGGCGACATGACCACGATCTTGGTCGACAGATAAACCGCCTCGGGGATCGAGTGGGTGACGAAGCAGATGGTTTTCTGCGTGCGGTCCCAGAGCTTGAGCAGTTCGGAATTGAGGTGGTCGCGGACGATTTCGTCGAGCGCACCGAAGGGCTCGTCCATCAGCAACAGGTCGGCATCGAAGGCCAGAGCGCGGGCGATGGAGGCGCGCTGCTGCATGCCGCCGGAGAGCTGCCAGGGATATTTCTTCTCAAAGCCCGAGAGATTGACGAGATCCATGGTGCGCTTGATGCGCTCGGCCTGTTGCGCCTGCGAATAGCCCATGATTTCGAGCGGCAGGGCGATGTTCTTTTCGATGGTGCGCCAGGGATAGAGCGCCGGCGCCTGGAACACATAGCCATAGGCCCGGCTCTTGCGCGCCTGATCCGGGGTCTGGCCATTGATGGTGAGCGTGCCCGATGTGGGTCGCTCCAGATCGGCAATGGTGCGCAGGAAAGTGGTCTTGCCGCAGCCGGACGGCCCGATGAAGGAGACGAATTCGCCCTTGTCGATGGTGAGATTGACGTCGCTGAGCGCGACGACATCGCCATCATTGGTCTTGAAGGTCAGGCCGAGATTTTGGGCGGAGACAACGGCGGAAGTGGTCAAGAACACGGCTCCAGTTCGGCCCAGATTTCGCCGTCGGCGGTGAAGATGCGGACGGCGCCCGCCGCGTCGGGCGGGGTGATGATGTGACTTTCGGCGCCGAGCATATCCTCGCCCTCGTAGTGGCAGATGCCCTGCGTGAGCTGATTGCCCCGGTCATCGGCATGAACCGCGACGAAGTCGCAGCCCGAACCATAGGAGGAAAGACCCTGTGGTGTCAGGTAGCGGAGCGCATCATTGGTGAGCGTATTGGTCTTGAGGTAGGCGCAGCCTTCGGCATTGCCATAATTGCCCTGCAGTGCCAGCTCGGCCCCTGCTGCGCTGGCAGCGCCTGCCAGCACCATGACCATGGCTGCCCCCCAGCGTCGCGCCACCATCAGACCCCTGTCGCCGGGATGCCGCTGCGCTCGACCTTGCGGGGCGCGACGATGTCTTTCCACTGGCTCAGCGCCCGGTTGACCGGGTTCTTCGCCTCGCGGCTGACGAACTTGCCATGGCCCGGCTCGGCCTTGACCTCGCTCTCGACGATCGAGACCTTGCCGCGGCTCAGCACGAAGCGCGGCAGGCCGGTGACCTTGAAGCCTTCGAACACATTGTAGTCGATGACCGATTGCTGGGCGGATGCCGAAATGGTCTTGGTCCGCTTGGGATCCCAGACCACGAGATCGGCGTCGGCGCCGACCAGGACCGCACCCTTTTTGGGATAGAGCCCGAGGATCTTGGCGATATTGGTCGAGGTTACGGCGACAAACTCGTTCATGGTGAGGCGCCCGGTATTGACGCCGGCGGTCCACAGCACCGGCAGGCGGTCTTCGAGGCCACCCGTGCCATTTGGTATCTTGGAGAAATCGCCAATGCCATTGCGCTTCTGCGCGGTGGTGAAAGCGCAATGGTCGGTGGCGACAACCGAGAGAGAGCCCGACTGCAGGCCTGCCCAGAGGGAATCCTGGTGGCTCTTGTTGCGGAACGGCGGGGACATGACGCGGCGTGCGGCATGGTCCCAATCGGGGCTGAAATACTCACTCTCGTCCAGCGTCAAATGCTGCACCAGCGGCTCGCCATAGACGCGCATGCCCTTCTGGCGGGCGCGGCGAATGGCTTCATGGGCCTGCTCGCTTGAGACATGCACGACATAGAGCGGCACGCCGGCCATGTCGGCGATCATGATGGCGCGGTTGGTAGCTTCGCCCTCGACTTCCGGCGGGCGGGAATAGGCATGGGCCTCGGGGCCATTATTGCCCTCGGCGAGGAGCTTGGCTGTCATGGCAGCGACGACGTCGCCATTTTCGGCATGCACCAGCGGCAGGGCACCAAGGTCGGCGCAGCGCTGGAAGGACGAGAACAGCTCGTCGTCATTGACCATCAGCGCGCCCTTATAGGCCATGAAATGCTTGAAGCTGGTAATGCCGCGATCGACGACATCGGCCATTTCATTGAAGACCTGCTCGCCCCACCAGGTGATGGCCATATGGAAGCTGTAGTCCGCAGAGGCCTTGCCGGTCTTGTTGTCCCACATCTGCAGCGCTTCGAGCAGGCTCTGGTTGGGGCTGGGCAGGCAGAAATCGACCACCATGGTGGTGCCACCGGACAGGCCCGCGCGGGTGCCGGATTCGAAGTCGTCGGCCGAATAGGTGCCCATGAAGGGCATTTCGAGATGGGTGTGCGGATCGATGCCGCCCGGCATGATGTAGCAGCCGGTGGCGTCCAGGGTCTCGTCGCCGGAGAGGTTGGGGCCGATCTCGACGATGGTATCGCCCTCGATCTTGACGTCGGCCTTGTAGGTGAGGTCGGCGGTGACGACGGTGCCGTTCTTGATGACTTTGCTGGCCATGGCTGATCCTTCAGTTCACGATTTCGGCGGTTTCGACCACCGCATGGAACAGCACGTCGGCGCCGGCCGCCGCCCATTCCCTGGAGATTTCCTCGGCCTCGTTGTGGCTCAGCCCGTCAACGCAGGGGCACATGATCATGGTGCTGGGCGCGACCTTGTTGGTCCAGCAGGCGTCATGGCCGGCGCCGGAGATGATGTCCATGTGGCTGTAGCCGAGGTCTTCGGCCGCCTTGCGTACGCGGGCGACCAGGGTCGGATCGAAGGCGACGGGATCGAAATGGCCCACCGCTTCCATGGCGTAGCCAACACGCAATTGCTGGCAGATTTCTTGCGCTTTGCTTTCGATTTGCTGGCGCATGGATGTCAGCTTGCCCAGGTCCGGCGAGCGGATGTCGACGGTGAACACCACCGTGCCGGGCAGGACGTTGCGCGAATTGGGCGCGAACTTCATCTGGCCGACACCACCGACGGCGCCGGGCTGGTGATCCATGGCAACGGCCTGGACCATTTCGAGGATACGCGCCATGGCAAGGCCGGCGTTCACCCGCATGTTCATCGGCGTCGAGCCGGTATGGGCTTCCTTGCCGGTCAGGGTGAATTCGAGCCACCACAGGCCCTGGCCGTGGGTGACGACGCCGATCTGCTTGCCTTCGGCTTCGAGGATCGGGCCCTGCTCGATGTGGTATTCGAAATAGGCGTGCATCTTGCGGGCGCCGACGACTTCCTCGCCGCGCCAGCCGATGCGGGCGAGTTCGTCGCCATAGGTCAGGCCGGCCTGATCCTTGCGGGCATAGGCGTAATCCTGGGTGTGGATGCCGGCAAAGACGCCGGAGGCCAGCATGGCGGGGGCGAAGCGGGCCCCCTCTTCATTGGCCCAGTTGGTGACGACGATGGGGTGCCTGGTCTTGATGCCCATATCGTTGAGCGAGCGCACGACTTCGAGCCCCGCCAGGACGCCGAGGACACCATCATACTTGCCGCCGGTGGGCTGGGTATCGAGGTGGCTGCCGACATAGACCGGCAGCGCATCGGGGTCGGTGCCCGGGCGGGTCATGAACATGGTGCCCATCTGGTCGACACCCATGGTGAGGCCCGCCTCGTCGCACCAGCGCTGGAACAGGCGGCGACCTTCCGCGTCCTCATCGGTCAGCGTCTGGCGGTTGTTGCCCCCGGCAATGCCGGGACCAATCCTGGCCATCTCCATGAGGCTGTCCCAGAGCCGATCACCATTGATGCGAAGGTTTTCTCCTGGGGCAGACATGGGGCATGCTTCCTATTTGACGCTGGGGAACGAGAACTCGGCGCCGCCCTTGATGCCGGCGGGCCAGCGGGTGGTGACGGTTTTGAGGCGGGTGTAGAAGTGGACGCCTTCGGGGCCGTAGATGGAGTGGTCGCCGAACAGGCTTCGCTTCCAGCCGCCGAAGGAGTGGTAGGCGACCGGCACCGGGATCGGCACGTTGATGCCGACCATGCCCACTTCGATCTTGTCGGCAAACTCGCGGGCAGCGTCGCCGTCGCGGGTGAAGATGGCGGTGCCATTGCCATATTCATGGTCGTTGATGAGCTTGACCGCCTCATTGTAGTCATTGGCACGAACGACCGAGAGGACGGGGCCGAAGATCTCTTCCTTGTAGATGGTCATGTCGGGCGTGACGTGATCGAACAGCGTGCCGCCGACATAATAGCCGCCTTCATAGCCCTGGAGCGAAAAGCCGCGGCCATCGACCACGAGCTCGGCCCCCTGCTCTACACCGGCGTCGATGTAACCGACGATCTTGTCGCGGTGCATCTTGGTGACCACCGGACCCATTTCAGCGTCCTTGTCGGTGGCCGGGCCGATCTTGAGGCTTTCGACGCGCGGCTTGAGCTTGGCAACCAGCGCATCGCCGGTTTCCTTGCCCACGGGAACGGCGACGGAAATGGCCATGCAGCGCTCGCCGGCCGAGCCGTAGCCGGCGCCCATCAGCGCATCGGCGACCTGATCGAGATCGGCATCGGGGAGGATGACCATGTGGTTCTTGGCGCCACCCAGGGCCTGGACGCGCTTACCGGCCGCCGTGCCGCGCTGATAGACATATTCGGCGATCGGGGTCGAACCGACGAAGGAGACCGCCTTGATGTCGGGATGGTCGAGAATGCCGTCGACCATTTCCTTGTCGCCGTGGACGACGTTGAGAATGCCCTCGGGGAGGCCGGCTTCCATGAAGAGGTTCCAGGCCAGCATGGAGGCGCTGGGATCGCGTTCCGACGGCTTGAGGATGAAGGCGTTGCCGCAGGCGATGGCGGCCGGATACATCCACATCGGCACCATGGCCGGGAAGTTGAACGGGGTGATGCCGGCGACGACGCCGAGGGGCTGGCGATCGGAATAGGAATCGATGCTCGGGCCGACATTGCGCGAGAACTCGCCCTTGAGCAGCTGGGGAATGCCGCAGGCGAAATCGACGCAGTCGATGCCACGGGCGACTTCGCCCAAGGCGTCGTCATGCACCTTGCCATGCTCGCGGGAAATCTCGCGGGCCAGGTCATCGGCATGCTGATCGAGCAAGGCCTTGAACTTGAACATGACGCGGGCGCGCTTCATCGGCGGGGTATTGCCCCAGGCGACCTGCGCCTTCTTGGCCGAGGCGACAGCGTCGTTCAGTTCGCTCAGGGTCGAAAGCGGCAGCTCGGCCGAGACCTCGCCGGTGGCCGGATTGAAGACCGGCACGCGGCGGCCCGAAGAGACATAGCGCTTGCCGGCAACGGCGTTTTCGATCGTGTTCATTATTCGATACTCCGCAGGGCGGCGCGCACGCCGTCGATCAGTTCGCCGATCTGCGCTTCGCTGACGATGAGCGGCGGGGACATGGCGATGATGTCGCCGGTGGTGCGGATCAGATAGCCATCCTCGAAGCATTTGAGGAAGGCCGAAAAGGCGCGCTTGGTCGGCTGGCCGGCAATGGGTTCGAGCTCGATGGCGCCGACCAGACCGATATTGCGCACGTCGATGACATGAGGCTCGCCCTTGAGCGAGTGGAGCGCATCCTGCCAGACCGGGGCCAGTTCGGCGCCGCGCGTGAGCAGGCCCTCTTCCTTGTAGGTTTCGAGGGTGGCAAGGCCGGCGGCCGAAGCGATCGGATTGCCCGAATAGGTATAGCCGTGGAAGAACTCTATGACGTGTTCCGGGCCCTGCATGAAGGCGTCGTGGATTTCGGAGGAAACCAGAACTGCGCCCATGGGGATGACCCCATTGGTCAGGCCCTTGGCGGTGACCATGATGTCGGGCGTGACGCCGAAATAATCGGCGCCGAAGGGGGTGCCGAGGCGCCCGAAGCCGGTGATGACCTCGTCGAAGATCAACAGGATGCCATGCTTTTTGGTGATGTCGCGCAGGCGCTGCAGATAGCCGGCGGGCGGGATCAGCACACCGGTGGAGCCGGCGACGGGCTCGACGATGACGGCAGCGATGGTGGAGGCATCGTGCAGGGTGACGATGCGCTCGAGTTCATCGGCCAGATCGACACCATGTTCGGGGAGGCCCTTGGAAAAGGCGTTCCTGGCGAGGTTATGGGTATGGGGCATGTGGTCGACGCCGGTCAGCAGCGAGCCGAACATCTTGCGGTTGGTGACGATGCCGCCCACCGAAATGCCGCCGAAATTGACGCCATGATAGCCGCGCTCACGGCCGATGAGCCGGGAGCGAGCGCCTTCGCCCTTCACCCGGTGATAGGCCAAAGCCACCTTGAGGGCGGTTTCGACCGATTCGGAGCCCGAATTGGTGAACAGCACGTGGTCGAGCCCCTTGGGCGCGATATCGACAATGCGGTTGGCCAGCTCGAAGGCCTTGGGATGGCCCATCTGGAAGGCGGGCGCGTAATCGAGCTCGGCCACCTGTTTGGCGATGGCTTCAACGATCCTTGGCCTTGCATGGCCGGCATTGACGCACCAGAGGCCAGCCGTGCCGTCGAGCACCTGGCGGCCATCAGAGGTGGTGTAGTGCATGTCCTTGGCAGCGACGAACATGCGCGGGGATTTCTTGAACTGCCGGTTCGCGGTAAAGGGCATCCAGAAGGCGCTCAGATCGTTCGGCACCACGGCATTTGAATTGGACACGAAGTCGCGCTCCCATTGATTCTGCACCGGTCGGTCGTTTGGCTCTTGACGTGAGGCCGTTAAGTCCAGAAATTTTGACCAGTTGGAAAAATGTTAGCACTCCCAAACTTTCTAGCAAGGCGAAAATGCCGCTGAACAAAGTGAAAAGTGCCGAGGTCGCCGCGACACCCAAGCGCCAGCACAAGGCTGATGCCAAGGCGGCGGCACATCCCCATGCCAAGCCGCGTCCGCTGACACGCATCCAGCGCGAGAAGCAGGACATCATTCTGGAGGCGGCGCTCGAGGTCTTTTCGGTGCATGGCTTCCGCGGCGCCACCATCGACCAGATCGCCGAAGTGGCGGGGATGAGCAAGCCCAACCTGCTCTACTACTTTCCCCGCAAGGAAGAGATCCACCGCCGGCTGATGGCCGCGCTGCTGGAGACCTGGCTGGCCCCGCTGCAGGAAATGAATGCCGACGGGGACCCCTTCCCCGAGATCCGCTCGTATATCCGGCGCAAGCTGGAAATGGCGCGCGACTATCCGCGCGAAAGCCGGCTGTTTGCCAATGAAATGCTGCAGGGGGCGCCGCGCATCATCGAGATGATCGAGGTCGATCTCAAGAACCTGGTCGACGAAAAGGCCAAGATCCTGCTCGGCTGGATGGACCAGGGCAAGCTGGCCCGGACCGATCCCTACCACCTGATCTTTTCGATCTGGGCCACGACGCAGCATTATGCCGATTTCGACGTGCAGGTGCGCGCCGTGCTCGGCCCCAGCCGGGGTGGCGAGGGGCGCTTCGAGGATGCGGCGCGCTATCTCGAGCACCTGTTTCTCTATGGCCTCACGCCAAGGCCCCGGCCCTGACAGCTGCAACCACCATACCTGCGCGTCCGGTCGAGACCGGCTGGTCTTACGTGGCTTGACCGCGATGGCGGCCCTTGCCGATCGGACCGAGATGGGTCTGGTGGAAGCCGGAGCGATGCTTGAGGCCGTAGCCCAGCAGGCGATCAATGCCGATATGGGCAACCCAGATGGCAGCAAGGCCAAAGGCAACGGGCCCGATGACGAGGCCCAGCAGTGCCAGCAGGGCGGGCGCGACATAGGTGTGCACCAGATTGTAAGCGAGCGTCCCTAGCGCCGTGGAGCGCAGATAGGCGAGCATGGCCAGATCCGGCGCGAGGAACAGCAATGCGAAGACCAGCCACGACTGGCCCAGCCAGGCATAGAGAAGCACAGCCCCCACGAGCATGACGCCGCCTTCAAGGCGCTGCAGCAAAATCGCGCTGGCGTCGTCTCGCGTTACTGGGCCGATTGCGTCTGATAAATGGGACATGAGCATTCCTTTCTCTGCTGGAGGACGCTACTTCATTCATGCGTGTCTGGCATTTGCCGATAGTTGCAGGACTGCCATTCATTGATGAATGGGATCAGGCCGACGCGCTCAATTGGGGCCGTGCGGCAAGGTCGTCGTCGGCGAAGCGGAAGCTGCTGCCCTGGCTGGACTTGGCCCGGTACAGCGCGGCATCGGCCTGGGCCATGAGGTTGGCGGGCATGGCATGGGGCGCAGTGCTCACGACGAGACCGAGGCTGATGCCCACACGCACGGACAGGCCGGGAAGATCGATCGGCGCCTCGATCAGGGCGATGCAGTCGCGCGCCAGGTCGGAGAGGGAGAGATGGTCCAGCCGGCCGGTGGTGAGGAGGACGAATTCGTCGCCACCGAAGCGGGCGAGCAGTTCGCCGGGATGAAGCAGGCCGGAAAGCCGGTCCGCCACCGCGCGCAGCACATTGTCGCCAGCAGCATGGCCGAAGCTGTCATTGATGATCTTGAAGCCATCGAGATCGAAAGCGATGATGGCAAAGGGGCGCGCGTCGGCGGTGAGATCGGCCAGGGCGGTCTCGAAGGCCAGCCGATTGGCCAGACCGGTCAGCACATCGCTGCGCGACTGATGATGGGCAAGGCGGCGCTGCCGCTCGATATCGGCGACCAGGGTCCGCAGCCTGACCAGCAGCAGGAAGACGACCAGCAGCAGGCCGCCGACCAGCGGGATGCGGATCGGGGCGTAGCCGCGAAACAGCTCGTCCGCGCGGGACGTCGGCGTCCAGGTGAGAAAGCTGCCGGATGGCGCCTCCCCGGCCAGCAGGGGAATCTGCTGCAGGCCGCGCTCGGTGCTGACTTCGGTGGACAGATGGACATCGCGCAGGCCGGTGGTGCGGGCCAGCAGGTCGATCCCGGCTTCGGTCAAGGGGCCGTTGGGGCCGGAAATTGCATCAATGGCATTGGCGGCGCGCAACCGCTCGGCGTCGAGATCGGCGCGTTCGATGGCCTGCAGGATCTGCAGGGCCGAGCCGACGAGCAAGGTCACGGTCACCAGCAGGACGCCGGCACAGAGCAGCACCAGGCGCCCGATCTTGTTGATACCGTTATACTCGTCCGACCGCGCGGCCGCGACGGCCGGCAGCGCGCCGGGATGGTCTATTGTTTGTAGAAGCATTGCCCCGCGTCCTAAGCGCGGAGAGTGTGAGCCCCAACTCCTTGGTAAAGCGTTAGCAACGTGGCCCCAGCGGCCACAGTCTCGCCTTATTGAGTGCCGGGAGGCCATGCGGCGGCCCGAAATGTTGATGGAACGCGAATAAAAATGCGCTTTCAGCGTCTTGGAAGCGGAACCGTGGCATCACGGCCACAGCGCGCAAGATGAATCCTGAAACGGGGATTTCGGTGGCTTGCTTGAGCGATATGCGGGCGATGAGTGGATTCATTTCCTCAGATCTGCCCGACATGTTCAGCAACACGGCAGAAATGGGAACGGAAAACCTGAGGCATAGGCGCAACAGATGGGTCATGCCGGCCAGTCATGGCCAGTATGGGCACATTGTGGCCCGCGACGGCCATTAATCAACAACTCACCTTAACTGAAGTGAGTTCCTAGCTTGATTAGAAAAGCCGTTTCCGTCGCCGCAGTTGCTGCAGCCCTCCTCTCCTTCTCCACTGCAGCCTATGCCCAATGCGGCGGCGCCTCCTGGTACGGTCCCGGCTTCCACGGGAAGACGGCCGCATCGGGAGAAACCTTCAACGAGAACGCCATGACGGCGGCGCATCGTTCCCTTCCCTTCGGCACCAAGGTCACCGTGACCGACCAGCGCACCGGCAAGCAGGTGCGCGTGACCATCAATGATCGCGGCCCGTTCCACGGCAAGCGCATCATCGACCTGAGCAAGGCGGCGGCCACCGAACTCGGCTTCCGCAATGCCGGCACGACCTCGGTCTGCCTGGCGCAGAGCTGACCTCCCGGCGACATCAGCCGATGTCGTAATGGGCCGCCCTTGCCGGGCGGCCCTTTTTCATTCAGCGCAGGCCCAATGCCTCGATGGCGGCAAGTTGGGCAGGATCGAGCGGCCCGCGCCGTTCTGCCTCCAAGGCCTGGTCCAGTTCGGCGGCATTCTTGACGCCCAGCACCAGCGTATCGACGCCCTCAATGCCCAGCGCATAACGGTGGGCGATGATGGCCGGGTCCTCGCCCCAGGCGCGGCAGAGGTCGCGATAGGGCGCGGCGCGCTCGAAGTCGACACTGGTGGGCGAATCTTCGGCGCGATCGATCGCATTGGTGAGGGCACCGGCCTGCACTGCCCGCACGCCCATGACGCCGACGCCCGCGGCCCTGGCGGCCGCGATGACATCGCGCGGGCGTGGCGCGAGGCCGGTGCCGTTCATTTCGCCCGGGCTGTCGAGCAGATTGGCGATGGCCTGCACGGCGGCCGGTCGGGGCGCATCGGCCAGGGCGTCGATGGTGGCCGCGGCATGATTGATGCCGGTAATGCCCCAATGGCCGATCAGCCCTTCCTGCACCAGCCGCGCAAAGGCGGGACGAACCGCCTCGCGGTAGAGCGAGAGTGCGGTGGATCGCTCATCCCGGGGCGGCTGGCCGGCGGGGTATTCGAAGTCATCGGGCCGGATTTCGCTGTGCAGCAGGAACATGTCGACGCGCTTGAGGCGCATGGCCTTGAGGCTGGCCTGCAGGGAGGTGCGGAACCGGTCATAGACCTCGGCGGCCGGCACGGTGCCGAGCGAATATTTGGTGGTGACCCGCACGCCGGCCGGCAATCGTCCCTCGAAGGCCCGGCCGATCATGGCTTCGCAGATCTTGTAGCCGGGTGCGGCGTCGATGAGGTCGATGCCCTGATCGACGGCATGGCGCAGGGTGGCCACCGCATCGTCTTCCGAGGTCGGGCCCCAGACCTGGCCGATGCCGCCACCGCCCAGGGTCAGGCGGCTGACGGGGCCGAAGCTGCCGAGTGTATTGGTCTTCATGATGGTCTCCTTGGGCCGAGGGTTCAGCGGCAGATGTCGAGGCCGGCAACGAAGCGGTCGATCTCGTCGCGCCGCGTGCCGAGATCGGCAAGCAGCCGATCGTCGAGGCTGTGCAGCTTGTGAATGGTGAGGCGGCGCAGGCGCCAGTCAACGAATTTGCGGATCAGGGGTTCAAACATGGCAATGCTCCTTGGCAACAGGGCAAAGCCGGCCCCATGCGGAAACGCGGCGTTTCCGGTTTTCAGGTCTGGCGGTATCGGCTTGGCCCGCCGACGCAGCCCTGGCGTCGACAGGGCAAGACTTGCTCATTTTGCTGGGCTTTCGCTATAGTCGAGATCGCAATGCCCTTTGCAGAAATGAAAAATGGACTTCAGCTGGGACGACCTGCGGCTCTTTCTCGACGTGGCGCGGCTGGGCGGGCTCAGCGCCGCCACCGCGACAACCGGGCTGAGCGCGGCGACACTGGGCCGGCGCATCACGGCGCTGGAACGCCAGCTCGGCGAGCCGCTGTTTCACCGCAGCCAGACCGGCTACCAGCTTACCCCGGCCGGCGAGGACCTGCTGGCGCGCGCCGAGGATGTCGAGGCGGCCATGCTGTCGCTGAGGCGCTGGAAAGAAGGCGCCCTGGGCGAGCGGGTGGTGCGCCTGTCGGCCGGATCATGGACTTCGGCCTTCGTGGCCAGCCATATCGGCACGATCTGGACGGTGGAGGACCGGTTCGGGCTTGAACTGGTGACGGCCAACCAGAAGGTCGATATCGGCCGGCGCCATGCCGATCTGGGCATCCGCAACCAGCGTCCGACCGAGCAATGGCTGGCCGGGCGACTGATCGGCCGGGTGGCCTATGCCATCTATTCGGGCGTCAACCTGATCAACGGCATCAAGGCCGGCTATTTCGTTGGCGTGGCGGGCGAAGGAGGCCAGACCCATTCCGCCCGCTGGATGCAGGCGCGCCATGGCGACCGCATCGCCGTCAGCGGGCACGACGCCATGAGCGTGCGCGAACTGGTGGCCAATGGCGCGGGGCTGTCGGTGTTTCCCTGCTTTGTCGGCGACAGCGATCCGCGCCTCGTGCGCGTCGCTACGCCGATCAAGGAGCTGGAAACCGACCAGTGGCTGGTGAGCCACCATGAGGAGCGCCACGACCCCTCGGTGCGGGCAGTGGGCGAGCGAATCACCGCTTTGATGCAAAGGCATGGCGCGCTGTTCCGGGGCGAGGTTCCGCGGGGCTGACGGACCTGCCCTGCGACAGAAATGCAACGTTGCAGGAATCGACGGAAATCGTTTCCGGCCTCTATTTCCCGGCGGCGGATTTTGGCCTAGTTTGAGGCACGGTTTTCGCGAGTAGACTCAGCCATGTCGTTCGGCATCAATTTGCCGCCCCAGATCAAAGTGTTTGGGGCGTTTTTCATTTATTCGTTTTGCATGGGCAGCCTCTATCCCCGCCTGCCAGCCATCCAGAGTTTCATGGGCGTGGGCGAAGGGGCCTTGGGCCTGTCGCTGGTCGGCGCTGCCCTGGGCACGCTGATCTCGCTGACCTTTGCCGGCCCGATCATCGAGCGTATCGGCTATCGCCGCACCCTGCTGGCCGCCCTGCCGCTGCTGTCGGTGCTCTATGCCATCGCCGTCTGGGCGCCGACGCCGCTGACCTTCTTCCTGCTGCTGATGCCGGTGGGCATCACCATCGGCTGCATCGAGCTGATCATCAATCTCGAGGCCGACCGGGTCGAGCATGCCATCGGCCGCCGCATCATGAACCGCGCCCATGCCTTCTGGAGCTTCGGCTTCTTTTCGGCCGGCATGGTGGGGTCCTTCGTAGCCCAGGCGGGCATCTCGCCGCAGGTGCACCTGGCCATCATGATCCCGGTCATCACCTTGGCCACGCTGGTGTTTCTCGGCCGCTTCCAGCCGGCCGAACACCGCGCCGGCGGCAGCACCGATGCGTCGCCGCGCTTTGCCCGGCCGACGCTTTCCATCATGGTCCTGGTGCTGGTCTGCCTGCCCGCAATGATCCTCGAAGGCGCCGGCATCGACTGGTCGGCCATCTATATGCGCGACATTTTCAGCGCCGCGCCGTTCTGGGCCGGCTTTGCCGTGGCGCTGGGCGCCGGGGCGCAGGCGGTGACGCGATTCTTTGCCGACAGCTTCGTCGAGCGCTGGAGCCCGGTCGTGGTGGCGCGGGGCCTGCTGACCATTCTGGGCATCGGCACGGTGCTGGTCTTCTTCGCGCCGCTACAGTGGCTGGCCTATGTCGGGCTGGCCCTGATCGGGGTCGGGACCAGCGCCCTCTTCCCGCTCGCCATGTCGGCCGCGGCGCAGCGCACCGACCGACCGGCAGCGGTCAATGTGGCCTCGCTGGCGCAGATTTCCTTTGTGTCCTTCCTGCTGGGGCCGCCCCTGCTGGGCTATGTCGCCGAGCATTTCGGCATTCGCTGGGCCTTCGGCATCGGCATTCCGCTGGTGATCCTGGGCCTGATCTTCGCTGATGCGCTCGGGCCGCGTCGCAAGGCAAAGACGGTGGCCGCCGAATGACAATCGCTCCGCAATACCGCATCTATGCGTGCTTTTTTCTGTTCGCCTTCTCGCTCGGCGCCCTGCTGTCGCGCCTGCCCGACCTGCAGGTGCAGCTGGGAGTCTCGCATAGCCAGCTGGGCCTGACCATTATCGGCATGTCGATCGGCTCGCTGATTTCGCTGACGTTTTCGGCCCCGCTGATCGAATATCTGGGCGCGCGCGCCACCGCCTTCATCACCGTGCTGGGCACCGCCACGATCTATGCCGTGCTGCCCTGGCTGCCCTCGGCGGAATGGGTGTTTGCCGGGCTGTTCCTCGCCGGGCTGCTGGCCGGTGCACTGGAGATCAACCTCAATGTGGAGACCGACCGGCTGGAAGCCCAGTATGGCCGGCACTACATGAACCGGGCGCATGGCTCGTGGAGCCTGGGCTTTTTCGTGACGGCGCTTCTGGGCGCCACCCTGCGCCAGGCCGGGCTGTCGACGCAGCTGCATATGCTGCTCGCGGTGGCCGTGGTGTTTGTTGTCGGCATCTGGATGATGAGCGGCATGGTCAATGCGCCGCACCGCCCCAACATGCATACCGGGGACACGCCGCGCATCGCCTTCCCGCATTGGGGCCTCTTGCCGCTCTGCATGATCGGCATTGCCGCTTTCCTCGTCGAGGGGGCCGGCATCGACTGGTCGGCCATCTATATGCGTGACGTCTTTGCCGTGGAGCCGTTCATCGGCGGGCTGGGGCTGACGCTGTTTTCCGGCTTCATGGCAGCGACACGCCTGATGGCCGATCCGATCGTGGCGCGCTTCGGGCCGCGGCACACGGCCATGAGCCTATTGGCGCTGGCGGCGCTCGGTGCGCTTGCCGTGGGCCTGGCGCCCGCGCCATGGGTGGCGCTGACAGGCTTTACCCTGATGGGCATTGGCTGTTCGGCTGTCTATCCCCTGGCGGTATCGGCGGCGGCCCAGCGCACCGACCGGCCCAGCGCGGTCAATGTCGCGGCCCTGGGACAGGTGACATTCATCGTCTTCTTCCTTGCCCCGCCTTTGCTCGGCTTCGTTGCCGAGTATCTGGGTATCCGCAATTCCTATCTCGTGGTGCTGCCGGTGATCCTGGCGGGGCTGATTGCGAGCCGGGCGCTGGGCACGCGCGCGGTGGCGACGCCAGCCGGCCTGCCGCCCGAACCGGCAACGCCACTCGGCTGAGCCATGACCGACCTGCCGCCCATCGTCGACCTGCGCCAATCGGCAACCGCCTTGCGGGTGCAGCGCGGGGTGATGCGCATGCTGCGCGAGCGGCATGACATGGCCTGCTATGCCGAAGTGCCGCTGGCCAATGGGCGGCGCGCCGATGTGCTGGCGGTGGGCCCCAAGGGGGAGATCTGGATCATCGAGATCAAGTCGAGCCTGATCGACTTCCAGGTGGATCGCAAATGGCCGGAATATCGCGAATTTTCCGACAAGTTCTTCTTTGCCAAGCCACCTGAGCTGGATGGAGAGATCTTTCCCGAGAGGGAGGGGCTGATCGTGGCGGACGGGCATGACGGAGCCATCTTGCGCGACAGCCCGGATACGCCCCTGCCCCCCGCGCGGCGCAAGGCGCTGATGCTCAAGCTGGCCCGGCTGGGCGCAGACCGCATCCATATTCTGATGGACCCCGGTCCGAAGTGAGTTCCATGCCCATTGTCCGCTGGCGCGTCGTCGCGCTGTTCTTCGTGCATGCCCTGGCGCTCGGCGCCATCCATACGCGCATTCCCGACATCCAGCTGCTGATCGGCCTCAGCGAAGCCCAGCTCGGGCTGGTGCTGATCGGCCAGCCCCTGGGCGGGCTGGCCATGTTCCTGTTCTCGAGCCGCATCATCGAGCGTTTCAACCCGCGGCTGGTCATCCTCGTCATGATGCCGCTGGTGACGATCAGCGCCGCGCTGGTCACGGTGATCCTCAACCCGGTGGCGATGTTCCTGCTGCTGGCGTTGAACGGGGTCGGGTTTTCGCTAACCAATATCGCCATCAATGTGGAGGCGGACCGCATCGAGGCGGCCTCGGGCATGCGCATCATGAATACCTGTCATGGTGCCTGGAGCATCGGTTTCCTGGTGACGTCGCTGCTGGGCGCGGCGCTGCGGGGCCTCGATGTCGCGCCCTGGATCCATATGTGGTCGCTGGTGCCTGTGATCAGCCTGCTGGTCTGGCTGGTCGTCGCACCCATGCCGGTGACGCCACCGCGCGCCCATGCCGGCGACAACAAGCGGCGGCTGGCCTGGCCCACGCTGGCAACGCTTGGCCTCGTCGCGTTCGGACTGGGCGCGGGGCTGACCGAAGGGTCGGCGCGCGCCTGGTCAATCATCTTCCTGCGCGACAGTTTCGATATTGCTGCCTGGATCGAGTCGCTGGCCCTGCCGGCCCTGCTGGTCACCATGGCGCTAGGCCGGCTGCTGGCCGATCGCTGGATCGATCGCTTCGGGCCGGTCGGCGTGGCGCGGGTGCTGGCCAGCATCGCCATTGCCGGCATGATGCTGCTGGTGTTGTCGCCGAGCGCGCCGTGGGCGTTGGCGGGGTTTGGCTTCGTTGGCATCGGCATCTGCGTGCTTTACCCGCTGATGCTGTCGGCAGCTGCCCGGCTGGGCGACCGCCCCGCCTCGGAAAATGTCGCGGCGGCGACGCTGATCTTCCAGTTCGTCAATATGGGCGCGCCGGTGCTGATCGGCGCCGTGGCACAGGGCTTCGGCATCCGCTCGGCCTTTGCCATGCTGATACCCCTGCTGGTGCTGACCTGGGTGATGGCCGGAAGGCTGGCCCCCAAGGCGGCGGCGTGATCGACCCTTGAGGCTGACTACTCGTCGTATCCCCGGCTCTCGACCGGGGTGATCGGGGTCGCGACATGGGCCGGTGACGGCGGGGCCCCGAGCTCGGACAGCCGCTGCTGCAGCGCCTGCATGACCGCCAGCTTCTCGGCTTCCGAACCCGATTGCAGGGTCTGGCTCAGGCGAATGGTGAAATCGGCAAAGGCATTGTGCCAGTCCGAATGCACCTGCAGCGGGTCGATGCGCGGCGTGGCCGGCCGCGCCTTGGCACCGACGCCAGCGGCCGTCAGCTCGAAATAGTCATCCAGCAGCGGCAGGATCACCTGGTCGCCGCCAATGCCGATCTCGATGATGGCGCTGCGCAAGGCGGCGCGCTCCTCGTCCTCGCCATGGGTGAGGAAGATGGCGCCATGCGCGGGCAGGCGCTCCCTGATCCACGCCATCAGCTCGGAATGGTCGGCATGGGCAGAGTAATTGCCGATGGACCGGATGGCGGCGCGGATCGGCACCAGGGTGCCGTGGATGCGCGCCTCTTTCGCCCCGGACAGGATGACATGGCCCAGCGTGCCCGGCGCCTGGTAGCCGACAAAGAGCACGGTGGCGTTCGAACGGATCAGATTGTTGCGCAGGTGGTGCTTGATACGACCCGCATCGGCCATGCCCGAGGCCGACATGATGATGGCGCCACCCCGGATCGAATTGATCGCCTTGGAATCCTCGACCGCCTCGATGATGCGAAAGCGCGGATCGTTGAACAGCTCGTCGGCGCCCAGCTCGACATCATCGAACATCTTGGCATGCTTGCGATAGACGCCGGTGACCTTGGAGGCCAGGGGGCTATCGAGAAAGACCAGCTGGGGATCGATTTCCCCGCTCTTGATGAGGACGCCGATATCGTGCAGCAGTTCCTGGCTGCGCTCGACGGCGAAGGCCGGGATGACCAGGTTGCCGCCCCGCGACAGGGCGGTGTTGATCTCCAGCTTGAGCGCCTCGCGGCGCTGCACGAGGGTGTAATCGTCGCGCTCGCGGCCGCCATAGGTGGATTCGCAGAGGATGTAATCAAAGCCTGCCGGGCCTTCGGGCTCGTTGTAGAAGACCTTTTCGTCGGGCCCGATATCGCCCGAAAACATCAGCCGGATGGTCTTGTCGCCGTCGGCGACTTCCACTTCGATAGAGGCCGAGCCGATGATGTGGCCGGCATTCCAGTAGCGGGCGCGGATGCCCGGGCCGGGGGTGATCCACTCGCCATACTGGCAGACCTGGCGATGGGCCAGCGCCTCGGTGGCATCTTCCATCGCGTAGAGGGGCTTGGCGGGCTCGTCGCCGCGACGGTTGTGCTTTTTGGTTTCCCGCTCGGCTTCCGACTCCTGGATGCCGGCGCTGTCGGGCAGCATGTATTCGAGCAGGCCCGCGGTCGGCTCGGTCATCCACATCGGCCCGCGCCAGGCCTCGCGATAGAGCTTGGGCAGGAGCCCGGCGTGATCGATATGAGCGTGGGTGAGCAGCAGGAAATCGATGGATTTCGGATCGAAGGGCGTGGGCTTGAGATTGAGCTCGCGGACGCTTCTATTGCCCTGGAACAGGCCGCAATCGACGAGGAACTGGCCTTCCGGATGCACGACGCGATAGCACGAACCGGTCACCGTGCCGGCCGCGCCATGGAAATGCAGGGTGACGGTCATGGCGCGATTCCTCCCGGGGTTGTCGCCGCAGACTAACTGTTTGTCGCGGCGACGAAAGAGGGATCTCAGCAGACGGTGGCGACACGCTCCTTGATGACGGCCAGGACTTCATCGCCCGGGCGCTTCCACCAATTGTCCTGGGAGAAGATTTCCACTTCCTGCGGGCCGAAGAAGCCGGCGTCCTCGATCATTTTCCTTATGGCGGGCAGGTCGATGACGCCGTCGCCCATCATGCCGCGGTCGAGCAGCATGTCCTTGGTCGGCACCAGCCAGTCGCAGATATGGTGGGCGAAGATGCGCTTCATGCGGCCGGCGCGGGCGATGGCCTGGGCCAGCCGAGGGTCCCACCAGACATGGTAGACGTCGATGGCGACGCCGACGGTTTCGCCGAGCGTCTCGCAGATATCGAGCGCCTGATCGATGGTGTTCACGCAGGCGCGGTCGGCCGCATACATGGGGTGCAGCGGCTCGATGGCGATCTTGACGCCGGAAGCCCGGGCATGGGGCAGCATGGCGGCAATGCCGTCGGTCACCATCTGGCGGGCGCCGGGCAGGTCCTTGGACGAGCCCGGCAGGCCGCCCACGACGAGCACGAGGCAATCGGCATTGAGCGCGGCAGCTTCATCGATGGCGCGGAGGTTGTCGTCGATCTGGGTCTGGCGGCCGGCGGCGGTTTCGGCCGGGAACATGCCGCCGCGGCAGACGCCGGTGACCTGGATCTTGTTGTCGCGCACGATGCGGGCGGCTTCATCGAGACCGATGGCGGCGATCTGGTCGCGCCAGGGCGAGATGGCGGTAATCCCGGCGCGCAGGCACCCGTCGACGGCTTCGGCAAAGCCCCAGACCTGGCGGGTGGTTGCCAGGTTCAGCGAAATGGCGCGCTGGGTCATGCTGTCACCCCGTGGATGGCCAGGACCGCCTTCATGCGGCGGGCGGCAAGATCGGGATCGGCCAGCACGCGGGCCTTGTCGGCGAGGCGGAAAAGCTCGGCCAGATGCTGCAGCGAACGGGTCGATTGCTGGCCGCCGATCATGGCAAAATGGTCCTGCAGGCCGTTGAGATAGGCGAGGAAGACCACCCCGGTCTTGTAGAAGCGGGTCGGCGCCGCGAAGATGTGGCGGCTGAGCGGCACGGTGGGTTCGAGCAGATCGAAGAATTCGTTGGTATTGCCCTTGCCCAAAGCGGCGAGGCCCGCCGAGGCGGCCGGGGCGATGGCGTCGAAAATGCCGAGCAGGGCATGGGAATAGCCCTGATCGTCACCGGCGATCAGCTCGGCATAGTTGAAGTCGTCGCCGGTATACATCTTGACGCTGGCCGGCAGGCGACGGCGCATGGCGATCTCCTTTTCGGCCGAGAGCAGGGAAATCTTGATGCCGTCGACCTTGTCGGCATTGGCGGCGATGACGTCGAGGCAGACATCCATGGCTGCGTCATGGTCGATATTGCCCCAATAGCCCTGCAGCGCCGGGTCGAACATCTCGCCCAGCCAATGCATGATCACCGGCTGCCTGACCTGGGACAGGATGTGGCCATAGACGCGGGCATAGTCATCCGGCGACCTGGCGGCGGCAGCGAGGGCGCGGCTGGCCATGAGGATGACGCGGCCGCCCTCCCCCTCGACGAAGCCGACCTGCTCCTCATAGGCCTTGATGATCTGGTCGATGGTGACGTCGGGGCCGGGCATGAGGTGATCGGTGCCGGCGCCATAGGCGATGAGGCTGTCGTCGCGGGTGCGAGCCTCGGCCTGGGCGCGGCGGATCAGCTCCTGCGCCTCGGCCCAGCCCAGACCCATGCCACGCTGGGCGGTGTCCATGGCTTCGGCTACGCCGAGCCCAAGATCCCAAAGGCGGTGGCGGAATTTAAGGGTCGTATCCCAATCGATGGCGGGGGTGAGCCACGGATCGTTGCCGGCCATCGGGTCGGCGACGACATGGGCTGCCGCGTAGGCGATGCGGTTGAAGTCGCTTGCCTTGAACTTGACGAAGGGGATCGGCTCGCCACTCAGCGTGTAGCTGGTGATGGACCGGTCGGCATTGGGCAGGTTGATGCTGGTCATGTTCGACTTCCTCAAAAGTCTCAACAAACTCGATGTCATCCCGGCCTTGAGCCGGGATCCACCCTGAGATTGCCCAGCGTTCACGGCGCGCCGAAACACCTCAGGATGGGCCCCGGCTCAAGGCCGGGGTGACACAGTGGGTGGGTGAGGGCTGTGCCTCACACGACGTGTGTCAGAATTCCAGCTTGGGCACGTCGAGCCAGCGGCGTTCGGCCCAGCTCTTGAGGCCGAGTTCGGCCAGCTGGACGCCCTTGGCGCCGGCCTCGAGGCCGTATTCCCAGGGGGCATCCTCGGCCACGTGCTTGAGGAACATTTCCCACTGCGCCTTGAAGCCGTTCTGCGCCGGCCAGTTGTCCGGCACTTCTTCCCAGTCGTTGAAGAAGTTCATGGTCTGCGGCTGGTCGGGGTTCCACACCGGCTTGGGCGTATTGACGCGATGCTGGCTCCAGCACTTGTGGAGGCCCGCAACGGCCGAGCCATGCGTGCCATCGACATGGAAGGTGACGAGATCGTCGCGGCGGACGCGGGTGGTCCAGCTGGAATTGATCTGGGCGATGACGCCGCCTTCCAGCTCGAAGGTGGCATAGGCCGCGTCGTCCGTATCGGCCTTGTAGCGATTGCCCTTCTCGTCGACGCGCTCGGGAATGTGGGTGGCGCCCAGGCAGGAGACGGCCTTGACCTCGCCGAACAGGTTGTCGAGCACATAGCGCCAGTGGCACAGCATATCGAGGATGATGCCGCCGCCATCGGCCTTGCGATAATTCCAGGAGGGGCGCTGCGCGGGCTGCCAGTCGCCCTCGAAGACCCAGTAGCCGAATTCGCCACGCACCGAGAGGATGTCGCCGAAAAAGCCGGAGTCGCGCAGCATCTTGAGCTTCATCAGGCCGGGCAGGAACAGCTTGTCCTGCACCACGCCATGCTTGAGGCCCGAGGCGCGGGCGGTCTTGGCGAGGTTGACGGCGATCTCGAGCGAATCTGAAGTCGGCTTTTCGCAATAGACATGCTTGCCGGCGGCCAGGGCCTTTTCGATCAGCGAGGCGCGCATCAGCGTGGTGCCGGCATCGAAGAACACGGTGTCTTCCGGATTGGCCAGAACGGCATCGAGATCGCTGCTCCAGCGCTTGATGTCGTGCTTTTTGGCGAGGCGCTCGATCTTGTCGGCATCGCGGCCGACGATGATGGGGTCGACCACCAGGCGATCGCCATTGGACAGCATGACACCGCCCTGGTCGCGAATGGCCAGGATGGAGCGCACCAGGTGCTGGTTGTAACCCATGCGCCCGGTGACACCGTGCATGATTAGTCCGAGCCGTCGATCCGCCATTGAAATTCCTCCCCAGCCGCATTCGGCGTGTAACTGATTAGTTACTTAGCTACACGCGACGGGGTGGGGCCGTCAAGCGGGGATCGCTTGCGATCTTCGCACCTAGAGGCCCAGGACCATCTTGAGGCCAATGACGCCGAGGAAAAGCAGGATCATCCGGTCGAAGGCCTGGCGGCTGAGCTTGCTGCTGGCCCATTGGCCAATCGGCATGAAGAGCAGGATGGGAACCAGCGCCAAGAGGCCCTGCAGCAGCCATTCGGGGCGCATGACGCCGGCAGCCCACAGAGCGGGCAGCTGCACGACCGAAAAGGTGAGGAACATGGCGGAAACGGCGAAGAGGTGGGCGGGCCGCTCCATGGCCATGGCGTGAATGAAGGTGACGCCAATGGGTGCGGAAATGCCGGTAGCGCCCTGCAGAATGCCGCCGCCCGCGCCGGCCAGCGGCCCGAAGCGCCTCGCCGCATCAAGGCCCAGTGCAAAATGCGGCGTGGCGAGACGCAGCGCCACATAGGCGAGGAGGATAATGCCCAGGGTCAGCACCAGCGCACGCTCGGGCAGCGTGGTCAGCGCCCAGGTGCCCAGGGCGACTCCGATGGCGCCACCGACAAGAAATGGCGGCAAGAAACCGAGCCGGGGAGACTGCGCTTCCTGCCGGAAGCGCCAGACCTGCCAGGCATTGGTGGCAATCAGCGGGATGGTCATGAGGCCGATGGCGTGCTGCAGGCCGAAGACGGTGGCGAGCACGGGAAGAGCGATCAACGGCAGGCCCATGCCGGTGGCGCCCTTGACGATGGCGCCCAGCGCGAGCGCCAGCGCCATGACTATTGCCGACTGCAGATCCACTCCAACCCCCATGCCACCCAGCAGTTCATGTTGCGCCAGCGCCACTGTTCGCGCAACGGCCATGCTGCGGAAGCTGCACGGAAAAATCGGCATCGAGGACCCGACCCCGAATAACCGGACAGTTACTTATTGGTTGACAGCAGCGCCGGGACGGCAGCAGTCTGGCAGGGTGGGTCACGGAAATATCCGGATCGCACGCAGCAAGGGAGGAAAACACGATGAACACACGACTGTTGTTCGTCCTGGCAGGCGGCGCATCGGCGCTGTTGCTGGGCACATCATTGAGTGCAGCGCAGGCGTGGCAGCCTGACCGGCCCATCAACCTGATCGTGCCCTGGGGCGCGGGCGGTTCGACCGACCAGATTTCGCGCGTCACCGCGCCGATCCTGGCAGAGGCGCTGGGCGTCGAGGTCGTGGTGGTCAACCAGCCCGGCGCGTCTGGCGCGATCGGCACCCAGGAAGTGCTCAACGCCCCGCGCGACGGCTATACCTGGACCGCCAATGCCATTGCCAACAATGCGACCTATTCGGTCACGGGCCTGCTGGAAGATACCGATATCGACGACTGGCATATCTACCTGTCGGTCGCCAATGTGCCGGTGGTGAGCGTGCCGGCGGACAGCGAGTTCACCGATTTCGGCCAATTGCTGGAAGCGCTCAAGACACGCGGCGCCGAAATCACCGTCGCGACGGCAGGCGTCACCTCTTCGGGCGGCACGGCCGTTGCCGCCCTCAGCGACGAGGCGGGTTTTGACTATAACATGATCACCTATGATGGCGGCGGCCCCGCAGCCATTGCCACCGCCTCCGGCGAAGCGATGGTGACGACACAATTGGCCGTGGAACAGACCGAACTGATCCGTGGCGGACGTCTGCGCGCCCTGGCCGTGCTGTCGGACAAGCCGCTGGTGCTCGATGGCGTCGACCCGATCCCCCCGATCACCGACTACCTGCCCGAAATGGAGTTGGCGCCCGACTATTTCGGCATTTTCGTGCCGGTCGGCGTCCCCGATGAAGTGATCGCAACGCTCGATGCGATCTGGGCCGACAAGGTGATGAATTCCGAAGCGATCAGGACCTATGCCGAGACCTTCGGGGCGGTGTTTGCGCCCTCCTTCGGTGCCGAGGCCCGCGCCCTGGCCATGCCGGTGGTGATCCTCGAGGCGTGTTCCTCCGTGGAGCGCGGCGAGGCCGTCAACGATCCCTCCACGATCGGCATCGACTGCGAAACAAGGACCGAAGTGGCGCAGTAGACCTGGGGTCAAGGATGCCCGGATTCTGGGCATCCTTGGTTCTCCACATGGAAGCATGGGGTGACGCAGCAGCCCTTGCCCGACCTTCCGCTAAACCAGTCGTCACTCTCCCTACGGGGAGAGTGTGAGACGCTGACCTAGCAATGGACGCGAGCTTGAAATCCTCAACTGACGACAGCACCGATCTTGCCATCCGCGCGCGCGCCGACCTGATCACGGCCGTGTTGCTGATCGGGCTTGGGCTGCTGGTGACCTATCTGTCCTGGACCATGCCGCGGCTCGAGGCCCGGCGCATCCATCCGGCGACCATTCCGGGCCTCGTGCCGATCATGCTGGGCGTGTTGCTGACGCTGTGCGGGGGCCTGCTCGGGTTGCGATCCTGGCGCATCGAGGCGCCGGGCGGCTGGCAGGGCCTTATCGCCCTTTTTGGCACGCAGCAGACGCGGCGGGTGCTCGCCGTGCTGGCGCTGGCGCTGGTCTATACGCTGGTGCTGGTGGGCTGGCTGCCGTTCTGGGCGGCTTCGATGATCTTCATTTTCGGCTTCATCGTGCTGTTCGAGGTCTATCTCACCGACACGCCTGTCGCCCTTTGGCGCAGCGTGCTCTGGGCGCTGGCCATTGCCCTTGCCGGGGGCGGGGGGATCTACCTCGCCTTTGCCCGCATCTTTCTTGTTCGCCTGCCTTAGCGAGGAGCCCTGATGTTCGACGGATTGGTGCTGCTCGGCCAGGGGATTGGGCATTTCCTCACCCCCGCCTCCCTGTTCAACGTCGTCTGGGCGACGTTGCTGGGGCTGGTGATCGGCATCCTGCCGGGGCTCACCGCCACGATGGGCGTGGCCCTGCTTGTGACGCTGACCTACAAGATGGCGCCCGACCAGGCGATCCTGACGCTGATGTGCGTCTATCTCGGCGCCATCTATGGCGGCAGCCGCACCGCCATCCTGCTCAATATCCCGGGCACGCCGGCCAATGCCGCCGCATCGCTGGATGGTCATCCGCTCGCCATGCAGGGCAAGGCGGGGCTGGCCATGGGGCTGGCGACGACCTCGTCGACGCTGGGCACCATGGTGGGCATCTTCTTCCTCGCCATCATTGCGCCGCTCCTCTCGGAAGCGGCCCTCAAATTCGGCTCCTACGAGTTCTTCTGGCTGGCGCTGTTCGGAGTGATCATTTCAGGCCAGATGTCGGGCAGCGACACCCCGCTCAAGGGCTATATTGCCGGCATTCTGGGCCTGCTGGTCGCCATGATCGGCATGGAAACGCTGCATGCGCACCAGCGCTTCACTTTCGGCATTGCCGCGCTGGGCGGCGGCGTCGACCTGATCCCCGCCATGGTAGGCGCCTTCGGCTTTGCCGAGATCCTGTCCACCATGAAGCGCAAGGCGGTTGGAAGGGTCGCCGCGGTCAATGATCGCGTGGTACCCACCTTCCGGGAAATCTTCCAATATTGGCGCACCATCCTGCGCTCGGGGATTATCGGCACCTTTGTCGGCATCATTCCTGGCGTAGGCGAGGATGTCGGCTCGTGGAGCTCCTATGCCGCGGCCAAGCGCGCCTCAAAGCATCCCGAAGAATTCGGCAAGGGCAGCCAGGAAGGGCTGATCGCCGCCGAGACCGGCGACAATGCGGTGGTGTCGGCCGCCATGATCCCGACCCTGACCCTGGCGCTGCCCGGCTCGGCCGCCGCGGCCGTGCTGATTGCAGCCATGTATATCCACGGCATCAGGCCGGGGCCCATGCTGATGGTGGAAAATCCGGTATTCCTCTACCAGGTGGTGGCTATGCTGCTGCTGGCGACGCTGGCCAATCTGGTCTTCGGCCTGTCGCTGACCAAGGTCTTCATCAAGGTGCTGATGGTGCCGCGCGAGCGGCTCATGGCGGTCATCTACGTGCTCTGCGTGGTGGGCTCATTTGCCATCACCCAGCGCATGTTCGACGTCTATGTCATGCTGTTTTTCGGCATTGTCGGGTTCATCCTGCGGGAGATGAAGTATCCGATGGCGCCGCTGGTGCTGGGCATTGTGCTGGGCGACCTGCTCGACCTCAACCTGCGCCGCGGACTATTGCTGAACAACGGCGATCCGACGCCGTTCTTTACCCGTCCGATCAGCGCTGTTATCTGCCTGATCATCGTCTTCACCATCCTCATGTCCATTCCGGCGGTATCCAAGCGTGTCAGAGCCATTTTCAGCCGCAGCAGTGCGGAAAGCCCAGCCAAAGGCTGAGGCCGAGGCGCCGGCGAAGCGGGCGCGCAATTCGGGGAAGACCAAGGCGGCGATCCTGGTGGCCGGACGCGCCGAATTCGCCGCGCGGGGCTTCGAAGGCGCGCGGGTCGATGCCATCGCCGTGCTGGCCGGGGCCAACAAGCGGCTGCTCTACCACTATTTCGGCAACAAGGAGGACCTGTACCGGGCAGTGCTGCTCGATGCCTATCAGGAAATCCGCCGCGGGGAGCGGGCATTGAGCCTCGACCAGTATGGTCCGGTGGATGCCATGGACCGGCTGGTTCGCTTCACCTTCCGGCACTTCCTCGCCAATCCTTGGTTTCCGCGCCTGCTCAATACGGAAAACCTCGAGAATGCCCGGTTTCTCAAGACCCTGCCCGACATTCAGGCCCTGCATTCACCTCTGGTGGGACAGATCACCACCATTGTCGAGCGTGGTGCCGATGTCGGCATTTTCCGCCGGGACGTCGACCCGGTGCAGCTCTACATTTCCATCGCGGCGCTGGGCTTTTTCTATGTCTCCAACATGGCGACGCTGTCGGTGATCTTTGCGCGCGACCTCAGCGGCATCGACATGGTGCAGGAACGCGAAGCCCAGGCTGTGCAAATGGTGCTGGACTATCTGCGCACCCAGCCTGCCTAGTCGAGCGGCGGCAGGACGGCGCCTGCCGCCTCCCGCAACCGGGCGATCAGCTCGGCGACGCGCGGCTCCTCGGCCCGCTCCTGCAGGATGTAGATGCCGATCAGGTTCTGCCGCGTCGGCTCGGTCAGCGTGATGCGCCGCAGGCCGCGGCGGACGAACTCATCGGCCATGACCTCGGTATGGCTGATCACCGCATCGCTGCGCTCGACATAGTCGAGGCACGCCGCCAGCGAATTGGAGGCAAAGACATATTTGCCCTGGTCAAAGGGCGCGCTGCCCGAGGTGGTGCGGCTCCAGGCTTCAAAGAAGCGCTGATGCCGGACCTCCGGCAGTGAACTGGTGACAGCTGGATAGGCCTCGATCTCGGCGATCGAGCGGGGACGGCTGAGCAGGGCATGGCCATCGCGCACGAAATAGCCCTGCCCTACCCGGGTCAGCGGCACCATTCTGGCGCCGGTGCTGCGACTGAGGCCCTCGATCTCATGCGCAACGAAAAGTGAGATGTCCCCGCTCAGCAACTGGTCCATGCAGCGCAGCTGGTTGCCCAGGCTCACATGGATGCGGGCATTGGGATAGGTCCGGGAATAGTCCAGCACCATGTCGCGGATGAACAGGGTCCACCACGAATAGCCCGAACCAAGGCGCAGCCCCTGCTCCGTGCGACCGCGCTGATGGGCGATGGCATTGAGCGTATTGTCATAGAGCCGCCGCATCAGGCGGCCGTTCTGATAGAGCGTTTCGCCATATTCGGTCAGCTCAACACCACGGGGCGAGCGGACGAGCAGCGGCACGCCGAGATTTTCCTCCAGCTTGCGCATGTTGAAGGTCAGGGTCGGCTGGGTGATGAAGAGAGCGGTCGCTGCCGCGCTGATCGTGCCGGCCTCGGCCACGGCGAGAAACTGATTGAGCAGCTTGTCCATGCGCGGTCCCTTCGACATAGAAGAAATCTATATCGGACAGGTTATTTCGTATTTTTCTTTTGGTCCAGACTACGCCACTGTCTCGATCAACAAGACGAAACCGGCCGCTCAAGAGCCGGGGAGGATGGCGCCCGAGCGTGAGGCTAGGGGCCGCAGACATCGAGATTCCTGGCGAACCCGCGCTGCAATCGAGGATTGCGACAGAGGGCTTGCCGGCTTGGTTCATCTTCCATACAAGTAATTGCCTAGCAGCGAAGGTCTATGCTATGTCGTAACCAGTCGGTTATTTGCGTAAATTGCTCCAGGCTAGTCCAGCAAAAAGCGCTACCGCCCGCACTTGACAGGGTCGTCGGAATGCGGCGGATATGTAACTGGTTAGTGACTTAGCGGCGAGGAGGCTGCTAAGCGAATACGTTCCGGACGCCGGGACGACCAATTCATGGGAGGAAACCTGATGAGTATCCGTATCGATCGCCGCAAATTCCTGATGGGCAGCTCCGCGCTTGCCATGGCTGGTGCCGCTGGCGTCATGCCAAGCTGGGCCCAGGCCCAGAGCCTGCGCCTGACCTTCTGGGGCGGCCAGGCCCGCGCCGACCGCACCTATGGCGCAACCGACCTCTACACCGCCGCCAAGGGCACTGCAGTCGAGGGCGAATTCCTCGCCTGGAACGACTACTGGCCCAAGCTGGCGACCCAGACGGCCGGCGGCAATGCCCCCGACATCATCCAGATGGACTACCGCTATATCGTTGAATACGCCAAGCGCAACGCCATCGCCCCGCTCGACGAATTCGTGGGCGGCGCCCTCAAGCTCGACGACTTCGATGCCGACCAGCTCGAAGGCGGCAAGGTCGACGGCAAGCTCTATGGCATCTCGCTGGGCGCCAATTCGGTGGCAACGCTTTACAATGCCTCGGCCTTCGAGGAAGCCGGCATCGAGGCGCCGACCAATGCCTGGACGCTCGATGACCTGATGGCCATCGGCGAAGCCTTCAAGGCAGCCAATATCCGTGGCGGCATGAAGGCCATCCAGGACGGTTCCTATTCCGAACCCATGCTGGACAACTGGCTGCGTCAGCGCGGCAAGGCGCTCTACACCGCCGATGGCAAGCTGGGCTTTGAAGAAGCCGACGCCGTCGAGTGGTACCAGCTGTGGTCCACGATGCGCGATGCGGGCGTCTGCGTCTCGGCTGAAGACCAGGCACTCGATACCGGTCCGCTCGAAACCACGATGGTGGTGCAGGGCAAGGCGGCGATGATGCCGTCCAACTCCAACCAGCTCGTGGGCTTCCAGGCCATCGTTCAGGACAAGCTGAACATGGTTGGCTACCCCCGTATCGCTGCCGGCGTTGGCGGTGGTCACTACCGCAAGCCGTCCATGTTCTTCTCGGTCGGCGGTTCTTCCGCCAACAAGGAAGCCGCGGCCGACTTCCTCAACTTCTTCATCTCCGATCCGGAAGCCGTCAAGATTCTGGGTGTCGAACGCGGCATTCCGTGCTCGGCTGCCACGCGCGATATCGTTGCGCCGACCCTCGACGAAACCAACCAGATCGCGCTGAACTTCGTCGCCAATCTTGGCGACCTGCTTGGCCCGCTGCCGCCATCCCCGCCAGCTGCTGCTGGTGAAATTTCCGAATCCCTGCTGCGTACGCTGGGCCAGGAAGTGGGCTTTGGTGCCAAGTCTCCCGAACAGGCCGGTGCCGATCTCGTCGCCGGTGCCAACGACATCCTCAGCCGAGCATAAGACATGACCGCGCGCTCTCTTGAATCGGGCGCTCCCGCAACGGAGCGCGCGGCCACCCCCTCACTGTGGTCCCGGATCTGGCACAACGATGCCCCGGGCTACCTTTTCCTCCTGCCATGGCTCATCGGCTTTCTCGGCCTGACCATCGGCCCGATGCTGACCTCGCTCTATCTCAGCTTCACCGATTTCGATCTGCTGACGTCCCCAGACTGGGTCGGCACAGACAACTACATGCGCATGTTCACCAATGACCCCAAATTCTGGGCGTCGATGCGGGTGACCATGTTCTTCGTCGTCTTCTCCGTGCCGCTGAAGCTCGCCTTCGCGCTGGCCGTCGCCATGCTGCTCAATCGCGGCATCAAGGGCCTGCCCATGTATCGGGCGCTGTTCTATCTACCGAGCCTGCTTGGCGCGTCCGTGGCCATCGCCATCCTGTGGCGCCAGATCTTCGCCGGCGACGGCCTGGTCAACAAATTCCTCGCCATGTTCGACATCATCGGGCCGAGCTGGATTTCCAATCCCAAGACCTCGCTGTGGACGCTCATCATCCTCAGCATCTGGCAGTTCGGCTCGCCGATGATCATCTTCCTGGCCGGGCTGCGGCAGATCCCCACCGACATGTATGAGGCGGCAAGCCTCGATGGCGCCAGCAAGTGGCGGCAGTTCGTCAAGATCACGCTGCCCCTGCTGACCCCGGTGGTGTTCTTCAACGCCATCATCCAGACCATCGAGGCCTTCAAGAGCTTCACGCCGGCCTTCATCATCTCGGGCGGCACCGGCAATCCGATCAATTCGACGTTGTTCTATACGCTCTACCTCTACCAGGAGGCGTTCGGCTTCTTCCGCATGGGCTATGCCTCGGCGCTGGCCTGGGTCCTGCTGGCCCTGGTCGGCCTGTTCACCGCCTTCTCCTTCCTCACGTCCAAATACTGGGTGCACTACGATGAGTGATGTTCCCGCCAAGCTGACCGTTGTCACTGGCGCCGATGCGCCCGGCCGCAAGCGGCTGACCTCGGTGCTGATCCACGTGGCTTTGCTCAGCGCTTCAGTGCTGATGCTCTATCCGCTGCTGTGGCTGCTGGCCGCGTCGTTCCGCCCCGAAAACGAGATCTTCACCTCGGCCAGCATCATTCCCTCGGCCTGGAGTCTTGATGCCTATGTGCGCGGCTGGAACGGGCTGCGCACCAGCTTTGGCACCTTCTACATCAACAGCTTCATCATTTCGGGCCTGTCGGTGGCGGGCAATGTGCTGGCCTGCTCGATGGCGGCCTTCGCCTTTGCCCGGCTGGACTTCAAGTTCAAGAACTTCTGGTTCGCCATGATGCTGATGACGCTCATGCTGCCCTATCAGGTCACGCTGATCCCGCAATATGTGCTGTTCCGCCAGCTGGGCTGGGTCAATACCTTCCTGCCGCTGGTGGTGCCGAAGTTCCTGGCTGCCGATGGCTTCTTCATCTTCCTGATGGTGCAGTTCTTCCGCGGCCTGCCCAAGGAACTGGACGAGGCCGCCCGCATGGATGGCTGCTCGCCCTGGCGCATCTACTGGAAGATCATCCTGCCGCTCTCCATGCCGGTGCTGGCAACCGCGGCGATCTTCACCTTCATCTGGACCTGGGACGACTTCTTCGGACCGCTGATCTATCTCAGCGAGATGAAGTCCTACACTGTCATGCTGGGCCTGCGCACCTTCACCGACAGTACGGGCGAGAGCGACTATGGCGGGCTGTTTGCCATGAGCGTGCTCAGCCTCGTCCCGATCTTCCTGTTCTTCCTGTTCTTCCAGCGACTGCTCATCGAGGGCATCGCCACCACCGGTATGAAACGCTAGACATGACTGACATCAAGTTTGCCGCCATAGGCATCAATCATCCTCACATCCACGGGCAGGTTGATTGCCTCAAGGATGCCGGCGGCCAGTTCGTGGCCTTCCATGCCGTCGAAGACGATCTTGCCGCCGAATTTTCGGCCAAGTATCCCGAGGCCAAGCGGGTCGGTGACCCGCGCGCCATTCTCGAGGACGCCGCGATCGCGGTCGTGCTGACCTCGGCCATTCCGGCCGACCGCGCCGCCATCTCGATCGCGGCCATGCAGCATGGCAAGGATGTGCTGACCGACAAGCCGGGCATGACCACCTTTGCCCAGCTCGATGAGCTCAAAAAGGTCCAGAAGGAAACCGGCCGAATCTACGGCGTGCTCTATTCGGAGCATTTCGAGGTGCGTGCCACGGTCGAGGCCGGCAACCTGATCGCCCAGGGGGCGATCGGCAAGGTCATCAATACGGTGGGCCTTGGCCCCCATTCGCTGCGCCTCAACAACCGGCCCGACTGGTTCTTCGACCGGTCGCGCTATGGCGGCATCCTGTGCGACATTGCCAGCCACCAATTCGAACAGTTCCTGTTCTTCTCCAACGCGATGGACGCCGAAGTGGTCTCGGCCACCGTGGCCAATCGCGCTCACCCGGAAAAGCCCGGCCTGCAGGACATGGGCGACGCCCATGTGCGCACCGCCGATACGTCGGGCTATATCCGCGTCGACTGGTTTACGCCCAGGGGCCTGCCCACCTGGGGCGACGGGCGCCTGACCATCCTGGGCACCGAAGGCTATATCGAGCTGCGCAAGTATATCGACATTGCCGGCAAGCCGGGCACCGACCACCTGTTCCTGGTCAATCATGAGGGTCCGCGCCACATCGACTGCTCCAATGTCGAGCGTCCCTTTGGCCGTCAGTTCCTGGACGATGTGCGCAACCGCACCGAGACGGCCATGCCGCAGGAGCGGTGCTTCAATGCAATGAAACTGGCGCTGACGGCGCAGCAACTGGCCGAACGCGGCACGGAGTGGGCCCGATGAGCAAGATTTTCAACGTCGCCATCATCGGTGTCGGCATTGGCCGCAGCCATATCGTCGAAGGCTATCTGCCCAATGCGGACAAGTTCAAGGTCAAGGTGCTCTGCGACCTCAATGCCGAGCGCCTTGCCGCGGTGGCGGACGAATTCGCCATCGAGGGGCGCATTGCCAGCTTCGATGACGTGCTGGCGATGGACGATATCGACATCATCGATATCTGCACCCCGCCGGGCCTGCACTATTCGATGGTCATGGCCGCACTCAAGGCGGGCAAGCATGTCATCTGCGAAAAGCCGCTGGTCGGTTCGCTGGCCCAGGTCGATGCCGTCATCGCCGAGGAGAAGAATTCCAAGGGCATGCTGATGCCGGTCTTCCAGTACCGCTTCGGCAATGGCATCGAACAGGCCAAGGCGATCATCGATGCCGGCCTCGCCGGCAAGCCCTATATGGGCACGGTCGAAACGCTGTGGCGGCGCGACGCGCCCTATTACGCCGTGCCCTGGCGCGGCAAATGGGCCACCGAGCTGGGCGGCGTCTTGATGGGTCATGCCATCCATCCGCATGACCTCTTTACCTATCTGATGGGCGATATCGACCGCGTCTTCGGGCGTGTCGCCACCCGCGTCAACCCGATCGAGGTGGAAGACACCATTTCGGCCTCGCTGCTGATGAAAAGCGGCGCGCTGGCGAGCTTCACCGCGACGCTGGGTTCGGCCGACGACATGACCCGCATTCGCCTCGCCTTCGAGAATGTGACATTCGAGAGCGACCACGCCGCCTATAATCCGGGCGAGAAGCTGTGGAAGATCCAGGCGCGCAATCCGGCCACCGAAGCGGCAATCGCCGACCTGCTCAAGGACTGGCAGCACGTTCCCTCCCGCTTCCAGACCCAGATGGCGCGCTTCCACGAGGCCCTGACCGGCGCCGGCAAGCTGCCGGTCAACAGCGCCGATTCGCGGCGTTCGCTCGAACTGGTGACCGCGTTCTACCATTCGTCGGCGACCGGCGAGGATGTGGCCCTGCCCATCGGGCCCGGCCATCCCCTCTACGAGAGCTGGGTGCCTGCCCAGTTCCGGGCAGCTTAGGAGATCACCATGGCGACCAACATCCAGCTCCGGCAGATCGTCAAGGCCTATGGCGATATCCAGGTGATCCACGGCATCGATCTCGAC